>NZ_JBBPAC010000001.1:0-3725624 GCF_038008935.1 Bacillus sp. FSL R7-0166 | reverse complement strand
AAGGCTTCTCCCCCCTCCTTTTCTTTTTAAAATGACCAGTATCAAACTGTTATAGAACACGAAAAAGAGCAAATGGTCATCACCATTCGTGCACATACTTTGTTGAAAACAATTAATATAGTAGAAAAACGTCTTTTCGACAAATTACACAGGTTGTGGATAAACAATTCAACAAGCTGTGTAATAACTTTCCACAGGTTATCCACAAATTGTGGATAAGATAAATAGGCCAGATAAGTAATTAAGAGTTAAAACACAAATATAATATCAAAATAAACAAGATGGTGCAATGGGTGTCACAAACTTATCCACACACTTTACATCCTGTTGAAAAATAATTATCCACATAGGTTATTTGTGTGAAAAAAATGTCGATAATGGATGTGGATAGTCAAAATATGCCGGAAAAATATCCACAATCTTGTTTTGAAGGTTTTTTTGAAGGAAAAAAAGAATAAAATGCTGGAAACTAAAAAAGAAGGTTTCTTCACTTGATAACTTGTGTTATGCTTATAAGGTTGATAATAAGAGTTTTATCATTGATATTGACAATCGATGGGTTACACAAATATAATGAGTTAGACTGTCTTAAACAGCTATTCCTCAGGGAGGTGTCATAAATGAAAAGAACGTTTCAACCAAATAACCGTAAGCGTAGTAAAGTTCATGGCTTCCGCAGCCGTATGAGTTCTAAAAACGGACGTCTAGTTTTAAAGCGACGCCGCAGCAAAGGTAGAAAAAAATTATCAGCTTAGGCCACTGAATAATGTCAGTGGTCTTTTTTACATAAAATCGTAAATGAACTGTCAGTTTTTATCGGAGTGGAAGAAAACATGAAGAAGCGAAACAGGCTAAAAAAAAATGAAGAGTTTCAAACAGTGTTCAAAAAAGGTCAATCAATGGCTAATCGCCAATTCGTCATTTATCAGCTGGACCAACCAAATCAAGAAGAACTGCGTTTAGGATTGTCTGTCAGTAAAAAGATAGGGAATGCAGTGATAAGAAACCGGATTAAACGACTGATCCGTCAGGTGTTCTTAGAGGAAGGTCATAAGCTAAAGCAAGAAAAAGACTACATTGTTATCGCACGAAAACCAGCAAGCGAATTGACCTTTGAAGAAACAAAGAAGTCTCTCCAGCATTTATTTAGAAAATCCGCTGTTTATCAACAACAACCGAAAAAGTCTTCGTAATAGAAACTTTCGTTGAATCAATTTTTAAAAGCGCTTCCTTCATCTAGTGAATTAAAATGAAACCACCACTTTGTAATGAAAAAATGTTACCATACTGATTAGGTGAGTCACTTTCGTAATCAATTCCAACTTAAATAAAGTTTGAAGTAATGGGAGGAATCTTGTTGAAAAGGCGATTATTACTAATATTTAGCTTGATTGGCGTGTTGGTTCTATTGGCAGGATGTACACAAATCAATGAACCAATCACATCAGATAGTAAGGGATTCTGGAATTCTTACATTGTATACCCGCTATCTCAATTAATCACTTACATGGCAAACTTAACTGGTGAAAACTATGGTGTAGCGATTATTATCGTAACTCTTTTAATTCGTTTGCTTATTTTACCATTAATGATTAAACAATTAAGAAGTACAAAAGCAATGCAAGCACTTCAGCCAGAACTAAAGAAGCTTCGTGAAAAATATAGTTCAAAAGATCAAAAAACACAGCAACAGCTTCAACAGGAAACAATGGCTCTTTTCCAAAAGAATGGTGTAAATCCATTAGCAGGGTGTTTCCCAATCTTAATTCAAATGCCAATCTTAATTGGTTTTTATCATGCGATCATGAGAACAGCTGAAATCAAGAAACATACTTTCTTATGGTTTGACTTAGGCAGTCCAGATCCATTATTCCTGCTACCGATTATTGCAGGTGTAGCTACTTTTATTCAGCAGAAGCTAATGATGGCTGGAAATCCTTCGGACAACCCTCAAATGGCGATTATGCTTTGGGTGATGCCAATTATGATCATTGTATTTGCAATCAGTTTCCCAGCGGCACTTTCACTGTACTGGGTTGTAGGTAACATTTTCATGATCATTCAAACTTTGGTCATTAAAACACCTCAAGTAAAAGTTGATACAAAAGAAAAAGCTGGCGGGAACAAAAAATGAAGGAAATAACTGCTGTCGGTCGCACAGTCGAAGAAGCAGTAGATTCCGGACTGAAACAAATTCAACTACTACAAGAAGAAGTAGATATCACAATAGTAGATGAAGGAAACAAAGGGTTTTTAGGATTATTTGGTAAAAGACAAGCTGTTGTCAAGTTAGTAGAAAAGCGAGATGCGCTCAAATTAGCAACACAGTATTTAGATAAAATTGTTAAATCAATTGATCCTAAAGCAAACATTGTTTCGAAAAAAGAAACGAAAAAGATTTCTTTTCACATTAATGGAGACAAAACTTCATTAATGATTGGAAAAAGAGGACAAACACTGTACTCTTTAGAAACCTTGGTGCAGTTAGTGTTTAATCGTTATTCTGATCAGTATCATCATATTACAATTGATATTGGAGATTATAGGAAGAAACGACAAGAAGCACTTGAACAATATGCAATCAAAACGGCAAACCGTGTTTTAAAAACGAAGAGAAAGGTTCATTTAGAACCGATGCCTTCGAATGAACGAAAAGTCGTTCATGATACGATTGCAGCATTTTCTAAAGAACTTGCCACGGCATCTGAAGATACGGGCACCAAGCGTCATGTTGTGGTGTTTTATAAAAAATAGCAGAAAGGCTAAGATTCAGCAAAGCTGGATTTTAGTCTTTTTTTATTGAAAAATTACCTTTTAATAGTAGATTCCTCCTTTATTTCTAAAAAGTTAGTGTGTTATTTAGATCGAAAACGTCATTTTCCCTTAGTTGCAAAGGGAGAAGGACGTTTTAATTTATTGGATTTAGGTGTAAGATGTGAAGACAAGTTTAGAACGTCGTTATTCACATGTGGATAAGTTAAGTGTTAAAATAGACAGGGTGCAAAACTGTGGATAATTAAATGTGGGCTACTTTCGCTTCGCATGCATTTGTGGTATCTTTAAATTTTGGATTAAGCGTTTTTGATATAGAGATGGACAACGTCCATTTAATAGATATAAGACTGTCTATTGAATAGAGAAAGAGGTGAATGAGCGGTGGATACAATTGCAGCAATTTCTACACCAATGGGTGAAGGGGCAATTGCCATTATACGTTTAAGCGGGCCTGATGCAGTTCAGATTGCTGATCGCATGTATAAGGGGCCTAAGGAGAAAAAACTTGTATCAGTGGATTCTCATACCATTCATTATGGTCATATTGTAGATTCAAGTACCGAGCAAGTGATAGAAGAGGTCATGGTGTCTGTATTAAGAGCACCAAAAACATTTACGAGAGAAGACGTTATTGAGATCAACTGCCATGGCGGAATTGTCACGGTCAATAAAGTCTTGCAGCTTGCTTTAAAAGAAGGAGCGAGATTAGCGGAGCCAGGTGAGTTTACAAAACGTGCTTTCCTAAATGGAAGAATCGACTTGTCACAAGCAGAAGCCGTAATGGACTTGATTCGTGCAAAGACTGACCGTGCGATGAATGTCGCAATGACTCAAATGGAGGGACGTCTCTCCGGTTTGATTAAACGTCTTCGTGGTGAGATATTGGAGACACTTGCCCATGTAGAAGTGAATATTGATTATCCAGAGTATGACGATGTGGAAGAAATGACACATCGAGTCTTAGTTGAAAAGGCGACATCTGTGAAAAAGGAAATTGAATCGCTTCTAACGACTTCACAGCAGGGGAAAATCCTACGTGAGGGTTTATCTACTGTTATTATTGGAAGGCCAAATGTTGGGAAGTCTTCCTTATTAAATAGTCTTGTTCAGGAAACAAAGGCGATTGTGACCGATATTCCTGGAACAACCAGAGATGTCATCGAGGAATATGTGAATGTAAGAGGAGTGCCGCTCCGTTTAGTAGATACTGCAGGTATACGTGAGACTGAAGACATTGTTGAGCGTATTGGGGTCGAACGATCAAGACAGGTCTTAAAAGAAGCTGACCTGATTTTACTTGTGCTCAATTATAGTGAAGAGTTATCTGAGGAAGATATTAAGCTATTTGAGGCTGTCTCGGGTATGGATATTATTGTGATTGTCAATAAGACTGATCTTGAGCCTAAACTTGATGTAGAAAAAGTAAAAGAGTTAGCGAAAGATCGTCCAGTCGTGACAACATCTTTATTACAAGAAAAAGGGATTGATGAGCTTGAAATGGCCATTCAATCTTTATTCTTCACTGGCTCAATTGAAAGTGGAGATTTAACGTATGTAAGCAATACTAGGCATATTGCGCTCCTTCAAGAAGCAAAACAATCGATTGAGGATGCTCTAGAAGGAATTGAAATGGATGTACCGATCGACATTGTTCAAATAGATTTAACACGCTGTTGGGAGCAGCTAGGTGAAATTATTGGGGATGCTGTTCATGAAAGCTTAATTGATCAGTTATTCTCTCAATTCTGTTTAGGAAAGTAAAGGGAGGAACAAAAGAAATGGGTTATGAAGCTGGCCAATATGATGTAATCGTCGTCGGTGCCGGTCATGCTGGTGTTGAGGCTGCTCTTGCTTCTGCAAGACAGGGCGCCAAAACACTTGTATTGACCATCAATCTCGATATGGTTGCTTTTATGCCATGTAATCCGTCCGTAGGAGGTCCCGCTAAAGGGATTGTCGTCAGAGAAATTGATGCGCTAGGCGGGGAAATGGCACGAAATATAGATAAGACGCATATTCAAATGCGTATGCTGAATACTGGGAAAGGACCTGCTGTCCGTGCGTTAAGAGCGCAAGCAGATAAGTTTCAATATCAGCACGAAATGAAAAAAACAATGGAAAATGAACCAAACCTAACAATGCTGCAAGGGATGGTAGACCATTTAATTGTAGAAGATGATGAATGTAAAGGTGTTGTGACTCAAACAGGTGCAAATTATCGCGCGAAGTCTGTTGTTCTAACGACTGGTACTTTCTTAAAAGGCCGCATTATTTTAGGGGATCTTTCTTATTCAAGCGGTCCTAATAATCAGCAGCCTTCCATTAAATTATCGGATCATCTAGCAGAATTAGGATTCGATTTGGTTCGCTTTAAAACTGGGACACCACCTCGAGTAAACAGCCACTCGATTGATTATAGTAAGACGGAAATTCAACCAGGTGACGATGTACCACGTGCGTTTTCTTATGAAACTGTGGAATATATTACAGATCAATTACCATGCTGGTTAACATACACGAGTTTAGAGACTCATCAAATTATTGATGAGAATCTTCACCGTTCTCCTATGTATTCAGGTATGATTAAAGGAACAGGTCCTAGATACTGCCCGTCTATTGAGGATAAGGTGGTTCGTTTTAATGATAAACCGAGACATCAAATTTTCTTAGAGCCAGAAGGCCGTAATACGCAAGAAGTGTATGTTCAAGGTTTATCTACAAGTCTGCCAGAGGATGTACAGCAGCGAATGCTGTCAACCATTCCAGGGCTTGAAAATGTACAAATGATGCGAGCGGGTTATGCCATTGAGTATGATGCGATTGTGCCTACACAATTGTGGCCGACACTTGAGACGAAGAAAATTTCTGGATTATATACAGCTGGCCAAATTAATGGTACCTCTGGTTATGAGGAAGCTGCAGGTCAAGGAATTATGGCAGGTATCAATGCAGGAAGAAAAGCATTGGGTAAAGAAGAAGTCATTTTAAGCCGATCTGATGCATATATCGGTGTTCTCATTGATGATCTTGTCACGAAGGGTACAAATGAACCTTACCGTCTTTTAACTTCTCGTGCAGAGTACCGCTTACTTCTGCGTCATGACAATGCTGATTTAAGATTAACGGAACTTGGATATAACATTGGTTTAATTTCTAAAGAGAGATTCCAAGCATTCACACAGAAAAAAGAGGCTATTGAAGCAGAGAAAAAACGTTTATATTCTGTCATTATTAAACCTACAGCAGAGACACAGGAATATATCCGTTCTCTTGGTGGAAGTGAATTGAAGGACGGTATTCGCGCTAGTGATCTGATGAAGCGTCCAGAGATGAACTATGAATCTGTTGTGAAACTAGCTCCTGCTGACACACCGCTTCCTGCTGATGTGTGTGAACAGGTAGAGATTCAAATTAAATATGAAGGTTATATTGAAAAGTCGCTCCAACAAGTTGAAAAGCTGAAAAAGATGGAAAACAAAAAGATTCCGGATCGAATTGATTATGATGCCATCAAAGGGATTGCAACTGAAGCGAAGCAAAAGCTAAAAGAAGTCCGACCGCTTTCTGTTGCACAGGCTTCTCGTATTTCAGGCGTTAACCCTGCTGATATTTCTATCCTTTTAGTGTATTTGGAGCAGGGACGTATTGCGAAGATAGCAGAGTAGAAAGGATGTCGGCATGAACATTGAACAATTTACAGCAGCACTAGAGGAGAAAGGGATCACTCTTTCTCCAGTGCAGCTTGAACAATTTGAAACTTACTTCCATATGCTTGTAGAATGGAACGAGAAGATGAATTTAACGTCCATTACAGAAAAGGAAGAAGTATATTTAAAGCATTTTTATGACTCGATATCAGCAGCATTTTTTATTGATTTTCACAATGTGACAACAATTTGTGATATTGGAGCTGGTGCTGGTTTTCCAAGCATTCCTCTTAAAATTTGTTTCCCTCATCTACATGTGACCATTGTTGATTCTCTCCAGAAACGCATTACGTTTCTCAATGAGTTAGCAAAAGGGTTAAACTTACAAGATACTACTTTTTATCATGATCGTGCGGAGACCTTTGGACAACGTAAAGATCAACGTGAAAGCTATGACCTTGTCACCGCTAGAGCAGTTGCGCGCTTATCTGTCTTGAGCGAACTATGCCTGCCTCTTGTGAAAAAGGAAGGTTTGTTTGTTGCATTAAAAGCATCTGCTGCAGATGAAGAGATGCAAGCAGGAAAAAAAGCCGTCACTGTCCTCGGAGGAGAGGTTGTTGAAAAGCATTCCTTTGTTCTTCCTTTAGAAGAAAGCGAACGGAACATCATTGTCATTGAAAAGAAAAAACAAACACCAAAAAAATATCCTAGAAAACCAGGAACACCTAATAAATCACCAATAGAGGGTTGATCATGTAAAAGGTCGGTTTTTCTTCAATATTTATGATTTTACAGAAGGAAAAAACATGAGAAAATAGAATTATAAAAAGGTAGTTTTTAAAGGTGGTGTAGGTTCATGAAGCATTCACTCTCACGCTTCTTCGGGCTTGGTGACAAAGAACATCCAGAGCGTGATACCGAAATAGAGGCAGAGATTGCTGAGCATGAAACATTAAAGGAAGAGATACAGGAGCTCCCGGTCGACACAATTATGCCTAACCGTTTTCAGCCACGCACCATTTTTTCAGAAGAAAAGATACAGGAGCTGGCCACAACCATTCATACCCATGGCATTATTCAACCGATTGTTGTTAGACCAACAGAAGAAGAAGGAAAATATGAACTGATCGCCGGCGAAAGACGTTGGAGAGCGGTACAAACTCTTCAATGGGAGAAGATCCCCGCTATTATAAAAGATTTTACTGATACGGAAACGGCATCTGTGGCATTGATTGAAAATTTGCAAAGAGAAGAGCTGTCTGCAATTGAAGAGGCTCATGCTTATGCACGTCTTTTAGAGCTTCATGATTTAACGCAAGAAGCGCTTGCTCAGCGTTTAGGTAAGGGACAATCGACTGTTGCAAACAAACTAAGACTTTTAAAGTTGCCTGAAGAGGTACAGCAAGCCATTTTGGAGAAAAAAATCTCTGAGAGGCATGCCCGTTCACTTGTACCTCTAAAGCTTCCAGAATTACAAATCACGCTGTTGCAGGAAATCATTGAAAAGCAGCTAAATGTGAAACAGACTGAAGAGCGTGTAGTGAAGATGCTTGAACAAAAAACAGATCGCAAACCGAAGCCGAAACGTAAGGCGTTTAGCCGAGATACGCGAATTGCGATGAATACCATTCGTCAGTCTCTCCATATGGTAGAAGATAGCGGACTTAAAATAAATACCGAGGAAGAAGAATTTGAGGAATATATCCAATTAACCATTCGCATTCCTAAATAGAAAAAAGCTGATGAGCATTACTCGTCAGCTTTTTTTGTCTTTCCATCCCTTAAATTCATGATATTTACTTATTATTAATTAATTGGTAAAATATGATTTTCATAGTAGAAGGGAGGTGACATATAACCAATGAAAATGAAAAAGACTATTTTTGCTATTATCTGTTATTTACTAATCTCTTTTTCTCTTTTTTCAAATGAAACGACTGTGTTTGCTGTGAGCACGTCAACGAATCATGATACTCATTCAGCGGAAGAAACGATTACAAAAGAAGAACTCAGTGCTCTGAAGAAACAAGGTGTGGTTTCGACAGATGTAACGGTTCAACAATTAAATCAAGAGCAAGCGTCTCAGGACGATGCGATCGATGTCATCACAGCTGATGATGATTTGGAGAACTATGGCTTACGGCAAAACAAACAGGATGAAATGGTAACAGATGAAAGGCCGAATACCATTCGCCATCTTTTTGGTAAACCGTATCCTGGAACCGATATTATGCCTCAAAAAGGGGATATATTGGTGACGAGCACTGGTGCTTTGAATGGTTTAATTGGTCATGCAGGCATCGTCATTAATGAGAAAAGCTATGCATCCATTCCTGGGTTCCGGCAGCATCCAAATATTGATTCCATTCAAAGCTGGTTTCGCTATAGTGCCAATACAAAGGTGATTCGGATTAATCATCAGGAAAAGGCAGATTTAGCTGGGGATTGGGCGCACGATTACGTGAAAGACCATCCGAAGGCTCGATATTCGATCACTATGTCTATTCAATCCTTGGACCCTACTTATTGTTCAAAGATTGTATGGCAGGCTTACGCGAAAACCGGGGACGCTGTTGGACATGCCACATTTACCATTAAAGCACCCTATGGGTTTTTGAAAAAGAAGAACTATAAAACAGTGACACCTAAAGTCATTGTGAGCGAAGGCCGTAAAATTGGCGGGTTAAACTTTTGATTGTATCTCCCTCACTTTTCATGAAAAGTGGGGGTTTTTTGTCTCGTTATTTTCTTCAAAAAGATATATTAATATATCTTCTAAGCGCGTTTTTATGCATCTATCCATGTACGGAAACACAGATTCATTCACGAATTTATAATGGAGAAACAAAAAAAGCAAACGTTTCATACTTTTTTTGATAGAATAGGAAGTATGAATGAATGAGAAACTTGTTAAGTTGAAAGTGGGTGACATCGTGGGGAAAATCATAGCGATTACCAACCAGAAGGGCGGCGTTGGGAAGACGACAACTTCTGTTAATTTGGGTGCGTGTTTAGCATACATAGGAAAACGAGTGTTGTTAGTTGATATTGATCCGCAGGGAAATGCCACGAGTGGTATTGGGATTGAGAAGGCCGATGTAGAGAAGTGCGTGTACGATATTTTAGTAGACGATGCAGATGTACTTGATGTGATTAAGACGACAGAGGTCGAAAATCTTGATGTCATTCCTGCGACGATACAGCTTGCAGGGGCGGAAATTGAGCTTGTGCCTACGATCTCACGTGAAGTGAGGCTGAAAAGAGCACTTGAATCTGTGAAGCAAAATTATGATTATATGATTATTGACTGCCCGCCATCACTTGGGTTACTGACGATTAATGCGTTAACTGCATCCGATTCTGTTTTAATACCGGTTCAGTGTGAATATTATGCACTTGAAGGATTGAGTCAATTGTTGAATACGGTTCGTCTTGTGCAGAAACATCTAAATACCGACCTTGCCATTGAAGGTGTCTTACTGACAATGCTTGATGCAAGAACAAATCTTGGAATCCAAGTCATCGAAGAAGTAAAAAAATACTTTAGAGATAAAGTCTATCAGACTGTGATTCCGAGGAATGTGAGACTAAGTGAAGCGCCTAGTCATGGGAAACCTATTATCTTGTATGATCCACGTTCAAGAGGTGCAGATGTCTATTTAGACTTAGCAAAGGAAGTGGACGCGAATGGCTAAAGGTCTTGGAAAGGGTATTAATGCGCTATTTAACAATGTGGATGCCAATGAAGAAACTGTCGAAGAAATTAAGTTGAAGGATTTGCGCCCAAACCCTTATCAGCCAAGGAAAACGTTTGATGATGATGCATTGTCTGATCTCAAAGAATCAATTCAGCAGCACGGTGTTTTACAGCCGATTATTGTTCGTAAATCGATTAAAGGATATGACATTGTTGCAGGAGAACGCCGTTTCCGTGCAGCACAACAAGCTGGTTTGACAACGATTCCTGCGATCGTCAGGGAATTTTCAGAAACACTGATGAGGGAGATCGCTCTTTTAGAAAACTTACAGCGCGAGGATTTATCTCCATTAGAGGAAGCGGAAGCCTATGCCTCCTTACTAGATCACTTAAGTGTGACTCAGGAGGAATTAGCTAAGCGATTAGGCAAAAGCAGACCGCATATTGCGAACCACCTTCGTTTATTAACATTACCGGATGAAGTACAAAAGCTGATTGCGGATGGAACATTATCCATGGGACATGGACGCACGCTGCTTAGTTTGAAAAACAAAAAGAAGCTGGCGCCATTGGTAAAGAAGGTCGTGGACGAAGGATTAAATGTCCGTCAGGTTGAGAAACTTGTTCAGCAATTAAATGAAAATGTTCCACGTGAAACAAAGAAAAAAGAAGCACCAAAGGATCGCATGTTGAAAGAAAGAGAATCTTTCTTACAAAATTACTTTGGTACTTCAGTGACGATCAAGAAACAGAAGAAAAAAGGGAAAATTGAGATTGAATTTCTCTCAAATGAAGATTTAGAAAGAATCCTTGAATTGCTTTCTACGAGAGAATCATCGGAATGACCATCTTGATATGAGATGGTCTTTTTTATATTCTTCCCGTGATATTTTGAATAGGGGTGAAGAGAGAACGGCTTTTTTCTCTCGTCCAATCCATTTGATCAATGTGGGATAGACTTTCAGACAGTGTATTGGCCATAGACATCACAAGATGAAGACGTGTGTTTTGGAGAACGAAGTATTCCATAAAACCGCTCACGTTGACGATTCCATTAATATGAATATTGCCTACTTCTGGAAGATCTTTTTGCACACCTGCACCGGGCTTTAACGGTCCTTCTCCAATTTGAAACGATCCTACACTTTTCACTCTCCCTAAACAGGCATCAACGGCTACGATAAATGGATGTTTATGAGCTTGTTCAATTTCAGCGAGCTTTTCCTTTAAATTGACCGCATGCACTGGGTCAGAGAGAGTGCCGTATACATGCATCTTTTTTAAATCCAGACCTGAAAGCTTTGTTCCTACAAGTGGACCTAGAGAGTCACCGGTTGAGCGGTCTGTTCCTATGCAGACGATGGCAACGGGTCTTTTTCCTGCTTTCTGAAGATGCGAGAATAAAATACTTTTAAGCTGCTGAATGGCATTTGTATCCGTATGGGACACGTATTCTTTCACCCTATTTCTTAAAAAAAGACCGTTCTTGCTATTCATAGGTCTCACTTCCTTGTCATAGTAGTTAGTAACAGTATACGGAAACAAGCTTAATTCTATACCTATGAGGTGATGATTGTGTGGAAGGCTGGTTCAAGGTGGACGCTTTTAATTTTAGGAAGCTTGATAGGAGCGGGATATGCCTCCGGTCAAGAAATTTGGCAGTTTTTTGGCCTTGATAGCGGACTAGCCATTCTACTGTTTACGCTCATGTTTATGCTGTCGACCTATGTGGTGTTAAAAATCAGTTATGAGGTGCGTGCTGATCATTTTGTGCCGGTGTTAGAGCGTCTTGTAGGTCCTTGGCTGGCCAAGGTGTATGATATTTTAATTGTTCTTTATCTATTCACGACAACAACAGTCATGATTGCCGGTGGCGGGGTGACACTTGAGATGTATCATGTGCCATTTTGGGTTGGAATCGGTGCATTTTGTTTATTCTCATTTATGATTTTTTTCTGGGATGTGAAAGGACTCTTATCTGTGAATGCCTTCATTATACCAATTTTGGTGGCGGGGCTCATCTATGCGTTTGTTTTTTATTATATGAATCATGATCATATGTGGAGAATTGATTTTGGCCAGCAATACAATTGGCCTGCTAGTATCGTCTTTGCTTCTTTGAATATATTATCTGTTGTGGCGGTGCTATCTTCAGTGGGGAAAGAAATGAAGGGGCTTGGAGAGGCCAAGGTTGCAAGTATATTAAGCGGTTTGATTTTTGGAGTCATTTCTTATGTGTATAACGAAATACTAGTTGATATTTCTGGGAGTCTTTCAGCAGAAGGGATTCCTTTGTTTACAGTATTAGAGGGGGCACCAACATCATTGTTTGTGTTTATGACCATTGTTCTTTGTTTAGCGATTTATACAACAACCGCTGCGGGATTATTTGGTTTATCCAGCCGCATGCTCTCTTTTGTACGAATGCCCCGCTGGTTCATTGTATTCATCATGCTTCTTTTGATGGCACCTTTAACCTCTCTTGGATTTGCTGATTTGATTGCTTTCTTGTATCCGATTTACAGCTTGCTCAATCTTTATTTGCTTGTCTGTTTAATGCTGTATCCGATTTTAAGTAAAAAGATATTTTTCCGTTCTAAAAATTATACTGATAAAATAAAATAAACACCTCTCTTTTAAAGAGAAGTGCTTATTTTATCCGAATGGAATCAATCGCTTCCTTGATATCGTCATATACAGGCATGTGCTGGAGACGCTGCATGCGTTCCTCTATTTCTGAGATGGCTTGTCCCTTTAAATGCTGGGATACGTGCTGTTTGACAATGGTTGTCTGGTTTATCATGTCTTCGGTTTTGGACAATTGGTACTCCAAGTGCATGCGTGTGTTTGCCAATTCATCGTGAAGCCGCATTTTCAGCAATCGCTTTAAATCTTTTCGTTGTCCTTCTCTGCGCATGGCCTGAATAGCGGCAATTTCTTCAGGTGATTGCGATTGTGTTTGTGGTGCAGATTGACTTTCGAATACAGACATGGAGCGGCGGGCACTCACATTTTGCAAGAAACGCTGGGCGTCACTAGGAGGTTTATTTTGATTGATCATATGTCGACTCCTTTCTTAACGAATACCCATTTGCATCGCAAGGCGTCTATCTGCCTTGGCATAGTCATCACCCATTGTGTACATATGTCTTGAAAGGGTGGAAAGTTCTTGTTCGTAGTCTCTCAAGGTGTACAAGGCATTCAGTTGTTTTTCATGAGAATAAAAGGATGATTGCGGCTGCTCCATCCTTACTTCCTCTAACAGTGCTTCTACATCGCTATGGGTTAATAAATCATAGTGACCAAAGCCGACAAGTCCTTTCAGCTCTTGTTTTACATGATGGACGGCATCTTTGACACTATCATCAATTCCATCTATTTTCTCAAATACAGTGTGTACTTCATGTTCAATAATACTTTGTAGATCATAAGATGAATTTTTTAGTAAATGGGATTTTATGATAATTTCAATCCCGTTTTGTGCATATGCACGGCCTGAATGGATGTCTTGTAAAAGCATCGCTGTAAAACTTGTATTGTGATCAAGCTGTTCATCTAAAATACGAGCGGTTCCATTCGAATGGAATGAATGCCCATTTACTTTAAAATCTCCTGAAACGAGAGCTAAAAATGCATTTGTATCAAATGATTCGTTCCACTCTATATTCATTGATGCAAAAGCTGATCTTAAAAAGGTGTCAATTTCTCTTGGTTTATATTTTATGGATTCTTGGACCGATCCCTGCTCCCGGGGCGGTACGGTGTACTTGACTTGTCCAACTCCATGATCATGGCGATTGAGTAAACCTACATAATGATTGGGTTGAATATATTCTGTGAGAACATGGCTATATTTTCCTTCTACTGCTTTTTGCTGAATGGAAGGTGCCAGGCTGCTCCATATATTTGGGCTATCGAATGTGATGGCTTTTTTGACAGCTGGCTGTTCTGTCGCAATGTAAGCACAAACAGCACCGGCAAGCGCTTGTCCAGTGAGATAGATGGTTGCATTCGGGTGCTTCTGACAGACGTCCTTGATGTATTCCTTCCCTTTAAAAAAGACATGATCTTGTTTCCCGGCTAAGGATTTTCTTTCAATGGGGTAGGCATAATCCGTTTTTAACAATGATTGGGTAGCCGTTTGAACATCTTGTGTCGATGTCACCGTCATTTGTTTTGGCAGAGGACAGTGAAACGCGACAATGAACTCATCTGACTGTTCCTGCTGCATCGTTAAACCATATAATTGATGATCTATTTTTAGAAAATCGTTGACAGTGAGCGTATGCTGACCTACTTCTATCGTATGGTTCTGCTGGTAATTCTCTGCGTTTCCAGCGTGATCGGATATGATTTTATAATCTTTGTCGGTTAATCTATCCTTTCGATTGACCATCGTACCTGCTCCCTCACATAACATTTATGCAGATATCATAAATCAAAAAATATGGAAAAACCACAGCGTTCTACCAATAAAAACCTTTTGACCTACAGTGTTTGTGACAATATTGAAAAAAAGCGGAGTTTAAGTAACTATTGGTCACAAATAAAATGATCTAAAAGAAGGGTTTTTTCTATAAAAAAGAACGGGATTGATACATGACAGCGGCTCTTTATTTTGTGCATTGCTCTCTATCGGCATTTTTTTGTACAATAGATTTAATGAAGTGAGCAAGAGAGGTGAATGCTGATGGCAGACAAAGCATTTGGGTTACATGACGTCGTTGAAATGAAAAAACCCCATCCATGTGGTGCCAATCGGTGGAAAGTCATTCGTTTGGGCATGGATATTCGTATTAAATGCGAAGGGTGCGGGCACAGCGTGATGATCCCAAGAAGAGATTTTGAACGAAAAATGAAGAAAATTCTCGTCAAGCATGAGGAGCCAACTGCTTAAGTAGGCCTCATGCTTTTTTGATGAAATTTGTCTTTTGTTCAGAGAAACAGATGCAATTTCTTATTTTAAAGCTCCGATTTAGTCTTTTTGGTAATGTTTCTTCTATTGAAAATGCATGATGGTTAGCTTGTCTTTTCATGTAAACCTACTTATAATTGCTCTAGGTTCATATTACGCAGTATAACGAGCACGTTTCATATAGAGGAGATGAAAGAATGGCTTTAACAGCTGGTATTGTTGGCTTACCTAACGTCGGGAAGTCAACGCTATTTAATGCAATTACACAGGCTGGAGCGGAGTCTGCTAACTATCCGTTCTGTACCATTGATCCAAACGTCGGAATTGTAGAAGTTCCAGACGAGCGTTTGCAAAAACTGACAGAATTAGTGCAGCCAAAAAAGACAGTTCCGACTGCTTTCGAATTCACTGATATTGCTGGTATTGTGAAAGGTGCATCTAAAGGAGAAGGTTTAGGGAATAAATTCCTTTCTCACATTCGTCAAGTAGATGCAATCTGTCACGTGGTGAGAGCATTTGCTGATGATAACATTACACATGTGTCAGGTAAGGTTGACCCAGTGTCAGATATTGAAACGATTAATTTAGAATTGATTTTGGCTGATCTAGAAACGGTTGAAAAGCGTTTAACTCGTGTGAGTAAGCTAGCGAAACAAAAAGATAAGGAAGCGGTAGCTGAATTTGATATTTTGGAAAAGCTGAAGGACGCATTTGAAGCTGGAAAATCTGCAAGATCGGTTGAATTTACAGATGAGCAGCAGAAGCTTGTGAAGCAACTTCATTTACTCACGTCAAAACCTATTCTGTATGTAGCAAATGTGAGTGAGGACGAAGTAGCAGATCAGGACGGAAACGAATATGTACAGCAAATTCGTGAGTTTGCATCTGGCGAAAACGCTGAAGTCATCGTCGTTTGTGCGAAGATTGAGTCTGAAATTGCAGAGCTTGAAGGAGAAGAGAAGCAAATGTTCCTTGAAGAGCTTGGCATTAAAGAATCAGGTCTAGATCAGTTGATTAAAGCGTCTTATTCACTTCTAGGTTTAGCTACGTATTTCACAGCAGGTGAGCAAGAAGTACGTGCTTGGACATTTAAAAAAGGAATGAAGGCGCCGGAATGTGCTGGAATCATTCATACGGACTTCGAGCGTGGATTTATTCGTGCTGAAACGGTTGCTTATGAAGATTTACTAGCTGGCGGAAGTATGTCTGCTGCAAAAGAAGCAGGAAAAGTTCGTTTAGAAGGTAAAGAATATATAGTGAAAGATGGAGACGTTATTCATTTCCGTTTTAACGTATAGGTTCTTGTCATAGGCCAAGTAATTTGTTATAATATACAATTGTGAGTAATATAATTTATTGCTCCTTGCCCGTATAGGGCCGCTTAGACCAAAAGGAGGTGCAATCAGATGAGAAAGTACGAAGTTATGTACATCATCCGCCCAACAGTTGACGATGAGGCTAAAAAAGCAGTTATCGACCGTTTTAATAACGTGTTAACTTCTAACGGTGCGGAGATCACTGGAACAAAGGATTGGGGTAAACGTCGTCTTGCATACGAAATCAACGATTTCCGTGAAGGCTTCTACCAAATCGTAAACGTTCAATCTGACGCTGCAGCAGTTCAAGAATTTGACCGCTTAGCTAAGATCAGTGACGATATCATTCGCCACATTGTTGTTAAAGAAGAAGAATAAATCATTGAAATATATATTTAAAGGTGGTCTTTCAATATGCTAAACCGTGTTGTATTGGTCGGAAGACTAACAAAAGACCCTGAGCTTCGCTACACGCCTAATGGTGCGGCTGTAGCCACGTTTACTCTAGCTGTGAATCGTACGTTTACGAATCAATCTGGAGAGCGTGAAGCCGATTTCATTAACTGTGTTACTTGGAGAAGACAAGCCGAGAACGTGGCTAATTTCTTGAAAAAAGGAAGTCTTGCCGGTGTAGACGGTCGCTTGCAAACAAGAAACTATGAAAACCAGCAAGGACAGCGTGTCTTCGTGACAGAAGTTCAAGCTGAAAGTGTTCAATTTCTTGAGCCTAAAAGCGGCGGTGCTGGTTCAGGTGGATACAGCGGCGGTGGCAATAGCGGAGGCCAGTATTATGGCGGTAGCCAAAATGATCAGAATCCATTTGGAAATGAACCAAGTCAAAATCCATATGGCAATCAAAACAACCAAAATCGTAATCAGGGAAATAGTTTCAATGATGACCCATTTGCGAATGATGGTAAACCGATTGACATCTCCGATGATGATTTGCCATTCTAATTGATCTGAAAAAAATGACCAAAGGAAAGGTGTGAAAACAAATGGCAGGTGGACGCAGAGGCGGTCGTGCGAAACGTCGTAAAGTATGTTTCTTTACTTCTAACGGAATCACGCACATCGATTACAAAGATGTTGATCTTCTTAGAAAGTTTGTTTCTGAGCGTGGTAAAATTTTACCTCGTCGTGTAACAGGAACTAGCGCTAAGTATCAACGTAAATTGACATTAGCGATTAAAAAATCACGTCAAATGGCATTACTTCCATACGTTACTGGTGAGTAAGTCGTTGACTTAAAAGCGAAGGGCCTTGAGCTCTTCGCTTTTTTTTTATTTGTCTCACTTTTATGAGAAAGCCGTTTCTGGCAGTCTAACTAGGGGAAGTATGTAAAAAGAGAGTCAACGTGACAGTTTGTTCTATACAAATACTAGGTTAATCTGTCATATTGGTATTTTAAAATATACTTGCAGTCAGGGCGTGGGAAGATGATTGAATTTAAGAATGTATCGATGCAGTTTTCTGATGACCGCTATGCCGTTCAATCTGTTGATTTGGAGATTCAGAAAGGTGAATTTTTTGTATTGATTGGACCTAGTGGAAGCGGGAAAACGACGACTTTGAAAATGATCAATCGTCTCATCTCTTCTACAGAAGGTGAGATTTACATAAAGGGTCGAACCATCAGCGATTATGATATTTATGAGCTGCGCTGGGATATTGGTTATGTGCTTCAGCAAATAGCGTTGTTCCCTCATATGACCATAGAAGAGAATATTGCTGTAGTGCCAGAGCTGAAACAATGGAAGCGGACTGAGACGAATCAGCGTGTTGATGAGTTGATGTTCATGGTGGGGCTTGAGCCTTCTACCTATCGACATCGAAAGCCAGCAGAGCTTTCAGGAGGACAGCAGCAGCGAGTCGGCGTAGCACGGGCACTTGCTGCTGATCCTGAGATTGTCCTAATGGATGAACCTTTTAGTGCGTTAGATCCACTGACGAGAGAGAAATTACAAGATGATCTGCTTGAGTTACAGCGCCGTATTCAAAAGACCATCGTTTTTGTGACACATGATATGCAGGAAGCCATGAAGCTTGGAGATCGAATATGTGTGATGAATGAAGGAAAAGTGGTGCAGGTTGGACGCCCAGAGGAATTGATTCAGCATCCAGTTACTCCATTTGTGCGGGAGTTTGTTTCAGGAGCTGCCCGTCATGTAGACCATCAAGCATTTGAGCTGACAACTATTTATCAGCCCATGCCTCAAGATGATCTGTTAGGCGATGAGGCGGTCTCCATCCATGCGACGCTGGAAGAGGTTCTATCTCGACTGGCAGAGCATGAAGAGCTTGTTGTTGAAAAGGATGGGGAACGGATCGGGCTCATCACTCGTCAAGCGGTGATTCAGTATTTAGCCGGTACTTCTGCTGAGAGGGGCGAGACACATGAATGAATGGACCAGTGTGCTATGGGCTCGAAAAGATCAGCTCGGACACGCCTTACTTGAGCATATTCAAATTTCCTTCATTGCGTTATTTCTAGCGATTTTGATTGCCATTCCTTTAGGGATTTATTTAACGAGAGTCCCTAAGATAGCAGAGTGGATCATTGGGGTGACGGCTGTCTTGCAGACAATTCCGTCTTTGGCGCTGCTTGGACTGCTGATTCCTCTCGTTGGGATTGGTCAAGTGCCCGCAATTATCGCTCTTGTCGTCTATGCTCTTCTTCCTATTTTAAGGAACACATATACAGGCATTCGTGAGGTCGATCCGTCGCTGCGAGAAGCGGCGCTCGCTATGGGAATGAATCACCGCAAACGCTTATTAAAAGTAGAACTCCCTCTTGCTATGCCGGTGATCATGGCAGGTATCCGAACGGGGATGGTCCTGATTGTAGGGACAGCCACTCTTGCAGCTCTTATTGGGGCAGGTGGATTAGGGAGTCTGATTTTGCTTGGAATTGATCGAAATGATATGTCTTTGATCATCATTGGTGCTATTCCAGCTGCATTACTTGCGCTCTTATTTGATGTGGTCTTGCGGACACTTGAGAAAATCTCCTTTAAAAAAACGGTGATCTCTGTGACGGTCTTTGCTGTAATAGCAGGAGCAGTTGTCGCTGCCCCATTGCTGTTTCAACAAGAAAAGAAAGAGATCACCATTGGAGGGAAGCTGGGGTCAGAGCCTGAAATTTTGATCTCCATGTATAAGCTTTTAATTGAGCAGGATACAGATATCCAAGTCAATCTTAAGCCTGGTCTTGGTAAGACGTCCTTTGTTTTTCAAGCACTGCGGTCTGGTGATATTGACATCTATCCTGAATTTACAGGGACAGCGATTTCTGAATTTCTGAAAGAAACAGCGAAAAGCACGGATAAGGAAAAAGTGTATGAGCAAGCGCGCCAAGGTTTGGCGTCATCCTTTCAGCTTCAGCTTCTTCAGCCGATGGCTTATAACAATACATATGCTTTAGCCGTGCCTCAATCACTAGCGGATCAATATGATTTATCAAAGATTTCAGATCTGGGTCAAATCAAGAATCGTATACGTGCTGGCTTTACTTTAGAGTTTTCTGATCGTCAGGATGGATATTTAGGCATTCAAAAAGCTTATCAGTTTTCTTTTGACGATGTGGTCACGATGGAACCGAAACTTCGATATCGCGCCATTCAAAAAGGGAATATTCAGTTGGTCGATGCGTATTCGACAGACAGTGAATTGAGACAATACAAATTGAAGGTGCTTGATGATGATAAGCATGTTTTCCCGCCCTATCAAGGAGCGCCCTTGCTAAGACAGGAGACATTAAAAGAGTATCCTGAGATTGAGGCCTCTCTCAACAAGCTCGCTGGTCAAATCACAGATGATGAGATGAGAGAAATGAATTACGAAGTCAATGTGAAGGGGAAAGATGCATTCCAAGTAGCTGAAGCCTATTTAAAAAAGAAAAAATTGCTTCAATAATCAAGGGAAAGCAGGTCTGCTATATACAAAGCGGCCTGCTTTTGAAAAGAAAAAAACAAAAATCATTGACATCTATTTCAAAAAGGAATATCCTTAATTCGAGATAAATATATTTTTTGGTCATATATCTCGAATTCGAGATAATATAAAAGCGTCAGTCAAGACATAATGAGTAGGGACATGTTACGTCATGAAGAGGAGGTCATTAGAAGTGAAGAAAACAGCAGGAATTCACCATATCACAGCAATTGTTGGTCATCCTCAGGAGAACGTTGATTTTTATGCAAGTGTTTTAGGTCTGCGTCTCGTGAAAAAGACCGTCAATTTTGATGATCCAGGCACATACCATTTATATTTTGGAAATGAAGGAGGTTCTCCAGGTACCATTATTACGTTTTTCCCTTGGCCAGGTGCACAAAAGGGACAAATTGGAGCAGGTCAAGTAGGTGTGACAACATATGTCGTACCGACCGGTGCCTTCTCTTTTTGGAAGGAACGGCTTGAGCAGTTTGACGTTTCTTATGAAATGATTGAACGTTTTGGTGAGGCCTTTCTCTCATTTGAAGATCCGCACGGTTTATTGATAGAACTTGTAGAGCGTGAAGAAGGAAAACAGAATGACTGGACATTTAATGGGGTAACACCAGAAGTAGCGATTAAAGGATTTGGTGGAGCTGTTTTATTAACTTCACAGCCTGAGCAAACGATGCAGCTGCTAGAGCAAACGATGGGACTTGAAAAAGTCGGCACTGAAGGAGATTATGTGAGATTCCGTTCGTTTGGAGAAATCGGCAATGTCATTGATGTGAACAAGACACCTGTTGCACGAGGACGTATGGGCGTGGGTGTTGTACATCATATTGCGTGGAGAGCAACAGATGATCAGGATCAATTAGATTGGCAAAGACATGTGGCGCAAAGCGGATATCAAGTGACGCCTGTGCAAGATCGAAATTATTTCAATGCGATTTATTTTAGAGAGCTTGGCGGCATATTATTTGAGATTGCGACCGATCCTCCAGGGTTTGCACATGATGAATCTGTGGAAACGATGGGTGAAGCGTTGAAACTGCCACCGCAATATGAGGCGCAGCGTAGTCAAATTGAACAAATCGTGCTGCCGATTGAGGTAAGAGAAATCAAAGGGAAAGGAGATTCATGATGAAGCATCTTTTTCAAAAAGGAAAGAATGAACAAAAACCTGTCCTTCTCATGCTGCATGGAACTGGCGGGACAGAGCAAGACTTATTGCCGCTTGCAGAAGTGGTAGATCCTGAAGCATCTGTTCTTAGTGTGAGAGGAAATGTATCAGAAAACGGCATGCCGCGTTTTTTCAGGCGTTTGGCAGAGGGTGTTTTTGATGAGCAAGATTTAATTGAGCGTACAGAGGAATTATATACATTTATCGGGGAAGCAGCAGATAAGTATGGATTTGATCGTCACAATGTGGTAGCCATCGGCTATTCAAACGGGGCGAATATTGCTGGAAGTCTGTTATTCCATTACGGAGATGCGCTGAAAGGAGCGATCCTGCATCATCCTATGGTCCCAAGACGAGGGGTTTCATTACCTTCATTAGCGGGGAAACAAGTCTTTATAGCAGCTGGTGAAAATGACCCAATGTGTCGCCCTGAGGAATCTCAGGAACTAGAGCAACTGCTTCAGGAGGCGGGAGCATCCGTAACGCTTCATTGGGAAAATCGTGGACATCAGCTAACGAGAGAAGAAGTCGATGCTGCGGCATTGTGGTATCGTCGTCAATTTAAATAAGGTGGGGAATACAGGTGGGATTTTTACAGAAGCTATTTGGGCAAACCAAACAAAAGGAGATGGAACAAGTGGAAAACGTAAAACTAGCGATTATTTATTATAGTTCAACAGGTACAAACTATCAGATGGCAAAATGGGCTGAGGCTGGAGCGAAAGAAGCTGGTGCTGAAGTCAAAATTTTAAAGGTTCCTGAATTGGCACCAGAAGCAGTTGTTGCATCAAATCCAGCATGGAAAGCACATTTAGATGAAACAAAAGATGTCCCTGAGGTTCAGTTAAGTGACTTAGAGTGGGCAGATGCCATTATTTTCAGCATGCCGACACGTTTCGGTAACTTACCGGCTCAAATGAAGCAATTCTTAGACACAACAGGCGGTTTATGGTTCCAAGGGAAACTAGCAAACAAAGCAGTGAGTGCGATGACATCTGCACAAAACCCAAATGGCGGACAGGAGCAGACAGTTCTGAGCCTGTATACAACGATGTTCCACTGGGGAGCCATTATTGCCGCTCCTGGATACACGGATGATTCCCTATACGGCGCAGGGGGTAACCCTTACGGTGTGAGTGTGACTGTTGACCAAAATGGAAAGATCCAAGAGGATGCAGAAGCAGCCGCAAAACATCAGGCGAAACGTACAGTCAATGTAGCAGAATGGATCAAAAAAGGTCAAAACGCTTAATAGATGTATACAAAAAGAATGCAGCCACTCCGCTGCATTCTTTTTTCATTAATAAGGATCTGAAGGGGTGCTGTTGTTGATCGCATCGTTGACAGCCTGTGCCGCGCCTGTTGATCCAATTGGTCCGCTTGGCTCCTCTTGTTTGAAGGCTTTTAAGCCATCGGCCACACGTTTTCCGTAGTCAGGATCAGCTTTTGTAAAGTTTTCGATCATTTGGTCTTGGATGTCTTTTTGGCAGGTAGCTAAGGTGTTGACTAAGTTTTTAATCAGTTCCTCACGTTCCCAATCATTGAAGCGGCGATAGGTTTCTCCCGCTTGTCCGAAATTGTTCGGGCGGTCAATGGCTTCTCGTTTGACTTCACCCTCTACAAAAGGCGTATGATCCTTTCCATCTTGCTGCGCTTCTTTTAATCCCCCTAGAATGGACGGTTCATAATTCACATGGGGGTTTTGTCCTTTTCCTTGATCCACATGATATTCCATTTGCCCATCTCGCTGATTGGTGGCAACATGCTTTTTCGGTGCATTGATCGGCAGCTGTAAATAATTTGGCCCGACTCGATATCGCTGCGTATCAGAGTATGAGAAGGTACGTCCTTGCAGCAATTTATCATCTGAGAAATCTAATCCGTCTACAAGAACCCCCGTTCCAAAGGCAACCTGTTCCACTTCTGCAAAATAATTTTCTGGATTTTTGTTTAGCACCATTCGTCCGATCGGTTTCCATGGATAGTCATCCTTGTACCAGAGCTTTGTCGGATCGAGTGGATCAAAGTCTAGATGGGGGTGGGTGTCATCTTCCATGATTTGAGCGTATACTTCCCATTCAGGATGATCCCCTTGTTCAATGGCTTCATATAAATCCTGTGTGGCATGATTAAAGTTTTCCCCTTGAATGGCTTGGGCTTGTTCTTGTGTCAGGTTGCGAATCCCTTGCTTCGGTTCAAAGTGATATTTGACCAGTACTGCTTTTCCTTCATGATTCACCCATTTATAGGCATGGACGCCAGAGCCTTGCATGTGCCGGTATGTGGCGGGAATGCCCCATGGTGAGAAGAGAAATGTCACCATATGTGTTGCTTCAGGTGATTGTGAAACGAAATCAAAAATGCGCTCGCCATCCTGACGATTTGTGACAGGATCAGGCTTAAAGGCATGAACCAAATCAGGGAATTTCAAAGCATCTCGAATAAAGAAAATTTTGAGGTTGTTCCCAACGAGATCCCAGTTGCCGTCTTCTGTATAAAATTTGATCGCAAATCCCCGCGGATCGCGTAAAGTTTCTGGTGAATGTCCGCCGTGAATAACAGAAGAGAATCGAACGAAGACAGGGGTCTTTTTTCCTTTCTCTTGAAATAATTTGGCTCTTGTATAAGTGGAAATGGGTTCGTCACCGAATGTACCGTAGGCTTCAAAGTATCCGTGTGCGCCGGCACCTCGTGCGTGAACGACACGTTCAGGGATGCGTTCACGATCAAAATGACTGATTTTCTCTAGGAAATCGTAGTTTTCAAGCGTAGTCGGCCCTCTATTCCCAACGGTTCTCATGTTTTGATTATCTGTTACCGGGTGACCTTGTCGATTCGTCAAGGTTTCTTCTGACTCTGAAGATGATGTAGGCTGTTGATCTTCTTTCAAGGTAGAATCCCTCCTTCAATATCTCCCTAACAATATGGTCATGTTGCGCCCTATTTCATACAAGGATTGATATAATGAGTGAAAACTTTTATGAGGAGCGGACCTAATGATTCGATTACACTGCCTTCACGCACATCCATCTAATATTTCTTACATTGACGACGCTTTCTATGACACAGGATTTGATCTGCATCACATCGTCGATTCAACCTTTATGGAACGAGCCAAACAAGATTCCGCATTTGATCTTGAGCAGCAGCAAACCTATGCCATCAACAGACTCATGCAAGAAGGAGAGGCTGATCTTGTTTTATTAACGTGTACACAATACATTGCGGCTTTGGGGGAGCAGCAGCACCTGTTCAAACAACCAATTGTTCCGATAGATGAGCCGTTATTTGAGCAGATTTGTGAGCGAGAGGGTCCGCTTCAGCTTGTGTTTTCAAACCCAGATACAGTAGAAGGAACGATGAAGCGACTGTCTTCATATGCAAAAGAGAGGGGAAAGCAGTTGAAGGCAGAAGTGGTTGTGCTAGAGGATGTCTTTCATCTTTGCTTGAACGGTGATATACAAGCCTATCATGAGCGAATTATGGAACAGTTAAGGCAGCAGCATGGAGATATTTGTGTGATGCAGCTCTCGATGGTTCACGCTGCAAAGCAGGTGGAGCAGGAAACAGGAGTGTCCATCATTCATCCGCTATCACCACTCAAACCATTTGTTTATCAAAAAATAACGGCTTTAAAAGAGTGAACCCGTCAGGTTCGCTCTTTTTGTATAGAAACGTAAATGGGATGACATGTTAAAAAAATAATGGAGCGCAAACTATTTTTAACAGGTGCGCGTCTATCCAATGTAAGAAATAACAGATGCGCATTTAAGATAAAGGAGCTCTTTGTAAAATGAAGAAACGAAAGATTGATGATCAATTTGCGGATTACGTAATGGAGCATAAACACAGTTTTTATCGATTGTCCTATAGCTATGTCAAAAACCCAGAAGATGCGATGGATGTCGTTCAAGAGGCGATTCATAAAGCACTCAAATCTGTTCACCGATTAGAGGATGCGACTAAGATGCATAGCTGGTTTTATAAAATCGTCGTAAACGCTGCCCTCGACTTTTTACGAAAGAAGAAGCGTGTGCAAGTGACAGACGATGACACGCTTGAATTTTTATCACAGGGTGAATCGGATGTCTATGAGGATCAAGATGTCAGACGGGCGATAGAAGATTTGCCGGAGATGTATCGGGTCATCATTATATTAAGATTCTTTGAGGATTTAAAGCTAGAGGACATTGCTCATATTCTTGGAGAAAATGAAAACACCATTAAAACAAGATTATATAAGGCGTTGCGGCTTTTAAAAGTAGAATTATCGCAGGAGGAAATATAAATGGATAAGCATTTGGAACAGTTAAAAGAGGAATATTTAGAAATCCCTATTCCCCTGGAATACGATGCTATGGTTGAACGGACATTAAAACGAAAAAACAAGAAACCTCATTTTCAGAAATGGACGATCGGACTTGTTGCTGCGGCTGCTTTATTTGTCACCACTGTAAATGTCAGTCCGCAGGCAGCAAGAGCGATTTCAGAAGTACCCATCATTGGAGAGCTTGTGAAAGTCGTGACGTTCACAGAATTTAAAAAGAGCGATCAGGGAACAAATATTGATCTCAAAACACCACACGTTTCAGGGCTTGGGGACGGAAAATTACAAGACAGCCTGAATCAAAAATATTTAGCTGAAAACAAAAAGCTGTATCAAGATTTTGAAAAGGAAACAAAGGGTTATAAAAATGGTCATTTGAGTGTAGAGAGCGGATATGAAGTAAGAACAAATAATGATCAAATTCTTTCACTAGGTCGATACAAGGTGACAACTCAGGCTTCTGCGGCAGAGGAAATGACATATGATACGGTGGATAAGAAAAACCATGTACTCATTACATTACCAAGTCTGTTTAAAGATGACCGTTATATTGATGTGATTAGTGAAAATATTAAAGAACAAATGAAGAAACAGATGAAAGAGGATTCAAATAAGATTTACTGGATGACGAAGCAAGATACGGTTGATCCGTTTAAGAAGATTCAGCCAGATCAAAGTTTCTATATCAATTCAAAAGGCAAACTGGTGATTTCCTTCAATGAATATGATGTGGCGCCTGGTTACATGGGTGTAGTTGAATTCACGATTCCAACAAGCGTGCTAAAGGATATTCTTGTCAGCGATATGTACATTCACTAAAAGAAGAAAAAAGACTGCTGAACATGTCAGCAGTCTTTTAGTGTTTATTATGAAAGTGCGTCTGTCAGTGCAGGTACAACTTGTTTCTTTCTTGATACAACACCTTTTAGTAAAGCAGTGTTGTTTTCAAGTGTGACATGAAATGCTTTTTCTACTTTTGCTGCTTCAGCACCAAGGGCAAGCGCAAGAGAGTCATTTTCTAGAATGTCTGTGATCACTAAAACAAATAGATCAAGACCTTTCGCTGCGATGACTTCATTGATTTTTGCTTCGATGTCAGCTTGTCTTGCTGTTACTTCAGCGATATCAACTGTATTAACTTGTGCAATTTCGACTTTGCTGTTACCTAGTGCAAATTCTTTTGCATCCAGTGTGATTAATTCTTGGACTGTTTTTTGGCTTAGGTCAGCTCCTGCTTTCAGCATATCTAAACCATATACTTCAGGGTCTACTCCTGCGATTTTTGCCAGTTCATGCGCAGCATCAACATCCTGCTGTGTGCATGTTGGGGATTTGAATAGCAAGGAATCAGAAATGATCGCAGACAAAAGCAAACCAGCGATTTCTTTTTCAATTGTGACTTGGTGCTCTTTGTACATTTTGTTTAAGATCGTTGCTGTGCAGCCAACTGGCTCAGCACGATAGTAAAGAGGTTCACTTGTTTCAAAGTTGGCAATACGGTGATGGTCAATGACCTCTGTCACTTGTACTTGATCAATATCGCTTACACTTTGTTGGAATTCGTTATGATCGACAAGAATGACTTGTTTTGTTTCGTTTGCAGCCGTTTCAATGAAACGAGGTGCTTCTTGTTTAAAGAAATCTAATGCGTATTGTGTTTCTCCATTGATTTCTCCAAGTCTGACAGCTTCTGCTTGAACGCCAATTTTGTTTTTCAGATCAGCGTAAGCGATAGCAGAGCAAATCGTGTCTGTGTCAGGGTTTTTGTGTCCGAATACGAGTGTTTTTCCCATGTGAATTCTCCTTCTTACTTTTATTGATGATGTTTCTATTCTAACAGCTTTTGACCTTGAATTCAGGGTTTATAGCTAAGAATAATCTAAAAAATTGTAACATGCTGTCTGAAAAGTTGCATGTACAAGACGATCTAAGTTGTTCCACGTGAAACGCTCTTGGAATAGCCTGCATTTTACTTGCGATTTGCGGCTATGGTAAAATAAAGGTTGGGTCAAGATATGACGGAGCGTACATCGTACGTATACATAGAAGTACACATTGAGCAAGATATAGAAAAATGATTGGATTGAGGTGAAGGTGTGAAACAAACAAAAGCGTTAGTAGAAGGCGCTATCATGATCAGTATTTTTGCGGTGATGACGCTGTTTTATTTGTATGTGCCACTTTTATCCATTATTTTCTTCATGGCTGCTCCAATTCCGATCATTCTCTATACAATCAGGCATGGCTTGAAAAAAGGAATTGCGGCTGGCGCTATTGGCATAGTGATCAGCTTTTTAATTGGGTCTATTAATGGGCTGTTAAGTGCGCCAATGCTGATTGCTGTTGGAGTAGGTATGGGTGTTTTCTACAGCAGGAGGCAGCCAGGTCAGGCGATTATTACGGGTGCGCTGATCTACTTATTCAGTTTTCTCATTTACTTTGTTGTCAGTGTCCAGCTGTTTCAAGTAGATATACTGGGTGTCGCAAAGGAATCAATTGACCAAATCATGCCGATGGTAGAGAGTACCTTAAAACAATCAGGCGCTTCTGATCAGGACATAGCAAAACAACTCAAGCAGTTTAGAGAGATGCAGGATACGGCATTAAATTCTTTACCTGTAGCGCTTTTGATTTTTGTCACGCTGATGTCTTTCGTCAATCATTGGTTTGTTCGGCCGTTGATCAAACGGTTTGTTCCAGACATGCCAGCTCTTAAGAAATTTAAGGATATGCGACTGCCAAAAAGCATGGTATGGTATTATTTACTCACACTGCTTTTGATGCTGATTCAGCCGGAGAAAGGCAGCTTTTTATCGCTCGTGCAAACGAGTGCTTTTCAAATTTTATTTATACTGGTGCTTATTCAGGGCTTTTCTTTTATCTTCTATTATTGCCACGAAAAAAACATCTCAAAAGTGGTACCCATTTTTGCCGTCGTATTGACGATTCTCTTTCCGCCAATCGGTGTGATTGTGCGTATTATAGGGATTGCTGACATAGGCTTTGATTTAAGAGAAAAAGTAAAAACAAATAATTCACTCTGAATGTTGAGGAGTTGATATCAGTGCCAAGCTTCTATCGAAAACCTGTCATCAAGTATCCGATCTTCGCGTTAATTGTTCTTGCGGTGATCACAGTCCTCCTCAACCTTTATTTTAATTGGATCATAGGAGCGGTTGGTCTTTTAGTCCTTGCGGGTGTGCTCTACTTTTTAAAGTGGGCAGATACGCAGGTGCAAAAAGAGATTGATTCATATATTTCAACATTATCCTATCGAGTCAAAAAGGTTGGAGAAGAAGCATTAATGGAGATGCCAATTGGTATTATGCTGTTTAATGACCAGTATTATATCGAATGGACCAATCCATTTCTCGCTTCGTGCTTCCATGAAAGCACACTTGTCGGCAGATCCTTGTATGATACATTTGAATCCATTGTGCCTCTTATTAAACAAGAGGTTGAGACAGAAAATGTGACGCTGAATGACCGGAAATTCAAAGTCATTATTAAACGGTCAGAGCGCCTTTTATATTTCTTTGATGTCACGGAACAAGTGCAGATTGAAAGACAGTATGAAAATGAACGAACGGTGTTATCTTATATCTTTTTAGACAATTATGATGATGTCACACAAGGTCTCGATGATCAGGTGCGCAGCGCGATAAATAGTGAAGTCACATCGCTGTTAAACAATTGGGCACAAGAATACGGCATTTTCTTAAAAAGAATTTCATCTGAACGATTTATGGCGGTATTAAATGAGAGCATCTTAGCAGAGCTTGAAGCGTCGAAGTTTTCCATTTTAGACGAGGTTCGTGAGAAAACAGGGGCACATAGCGCCACGCTTACCCTTAGTATTGGAATCGGTGCGTCTGTTCCTTCTTTAAAAGAACTTGGCGCACTTGCGCAGTCGAGTCTTGACCTTGCCCTCGGACGGGGCGGAGATCAGGTAGCGATTAAACAGCCGAATGGGAAAGTGAAATTCTACGGTGGGAAAACCAATCCAATGGAAAAACGGACACGAGTACGCGCACGGGTCATTTCACATGCTTTAAAAGAAATTGTATCTGAAAGCGGTAATGTCATGATCATGGGGCATAAGTTCCCCGACATGGATTCTATCGGTGCCTCGATCGGGATTTTAAAGGTTGCTCAGGCGAATGGAAAAGAAGGTTACATCGTCATTGATGCCAACCAGATTGGGGATAGCGTTCAACGCTTAATTAGTGAAATTAAAAATTATGAAGAACTTTGGTCCCGTTTTATCACGCCTGAGGAAGCGATGGAGCTTGCAAAGGATGACACATTGCTTGTGGTCGTAGATACACATAAACCGTCCCTTGTGATGGAAGAACGACTGCTAAATAAGATCGAAAACGTCGTTGTCATTGACCACCATAGACGTGGTGAGGAATTTATCCGTGATCCTTTACTTGTCTATATGGAGCCGTATGCTTCATCTACAGCAGAACTTGTGACAGAGCTGTTAGAGTATCAGCCGAAGAAATTGCGGATTAACATGATTGAAGCCACAGCACTTCTTGCTGGGATCATCGTGGATACGAAGAGTTTCTCCCTCAGAACGGGGTCAAGAACGTTCGATGCAGCATCCTACCTTCGTGCAAAAGGGGCAGATCCTGTCCTTGTGCAAAAGTTTTTGAAAGAGACAGTCGATCATTACATCAAACGGGCAAAGCTCATTCAGCATACAGAGCTGTATCAAAATCAGGTAGCGATTGCTTCCTTGCCGTCTGACAGGTCTGAGTATTATGATCAAATTACGATCGCACAAACGGCTGATTCTCTCTTGTCGATGAGTGAGGTTGAAGCATCATTTGCTGTCGCAAGGCGAGATGACGATACGGTTTGTATTAGTGCAAGATCGTTAGGGGATATCAACGTTCAAATTATTATGGAAGCATTAGATGGTGGCGGTCATTTAACTAACGCTGCGACCCAGATTTATGGTATAACCATTGAAGAAGCGGTAGAGAAGTTAAAAGCTGCCATAGACGAATATTTCGAAGGAGGGGTTCAAAGATGAAAGTCATCTTTCTAAAAGACGTAAAAGGCAAAGGGAAAAAAGGCGAAGTCAAAAATGTAGCTGACGGATACGCTCACAACTTTCTCATCAAACAAGGGTTAGCTGTTGAAGCAACTCCAACGAACCTAAGTGCATTGGAAGGGCAGAAAAACAAAGAGAAAAAGAATGCCATCCAAGAGCTTGAGCAAGCGAAACAATTAAAAGAAACACTTGAGGCGCTGACAGTGGAACTCACTGCTAAATCAGGTGAAGGCGGTCGTCTATTTGGATCGATCACAAGCAAACAGATCGCTGATAAATTGCAAAAAGAACATCAAATCAAACTCGATAAGCGTAAAATCGAGTTGAATGATGCCATCCGTGCGCTAGGATACACAAATGTACCGGTGAAGCTTCACCCAGAAGTACAAGCAACATTAAAGGTGCACGTCACAGAACAAGCATAAACAGAAAAGAACCCGTCTCCTCGTGAGACGGGTTCTTTGTTTATGATGGATCTGAAATATAGACGCTTCGTCCAGCACGCATACCGGATATAAACATGAAAAATAGGACGATGATAAAGATGATAATGGCTGGCGTCCATGTATGTGTCACATCAAAAAGGATACCGATCATGAATGGACCAACAGCGGCTAATAAATAACCGAGTGACTGCGCCATTCCAGAGAGGGCAGCTGCTTGTTCCATATTGGTTGTTCTTAATCCAATAAATGTGAGGGCAAGACTGATACTGGCCCCTTGTCCGACGCCGATGAATAGCACAGAGATGACAAGAATAGGCGTCGATCCTCCGAGAAGGAGACCAATCATGCCGAGTAAATACACAAGGACAAGGCCGACGACAAGCGGTCTTTGCGTTTTTAATTTTTCTGCAAAAACGGGCGTTAAGAAGGTCGATGGCAGACCAGTGAACTGCATAATGGACAGCATCCATCCCGCTGTCGCTAAGTTCATGCCATGTGATGTTAAAATATCAGGAAACCATGCGATACTGCTGTAGAAAAGGAATGATTGCAAGCCCATAAAAAAGGTCACCTGCCATGCGACACGTGAACGCCATATTGGCTGCTCTTTGAGTGAAATGCTTTTGACAGCCGCTGTGTTCTGATGAAGAAGCTGCGGCGCCCACACCATCATCGCAAGAAGGGCAAGTCCGGCCCAGACAAGGAATGATGTATTCCAGCCGCCAGGCATTGCATGACTGAGCGGAACGCTGACACCAGATGCAAGTGCAGCAAAAACGGACATCGATGTCGTATACACGCTTGTCATTAATCCAGCATGTGCAGGGAATTTATGTTTCACAAGTCCAGGTAAAAGCACATTACAAATCGCAATCCCGACGCCGACTAGCGCCGTTCCCATCATTAAAAAGGTGATGCTACCAAATGAACGAATGACAATCCCAAAGAGCAGGACAGCAAGCCCAAGCCAAAGTGTTCGTTCATTCCCAAGACGTTTTCCGATTTTAGGTGCAATAGGAGAAAGCAATGCGAATGAGAGCAGTGGTAATGTCGTGAGGAAACCAGCAAGTCCATTTGAAAGCTGTAAATCAGAACGAATGGCACCGATCACAGGACCAACAGACGTAATGGCTGGCCTCAGGTTAAAGGCAATGAGTAAAATCCCAGCAATCAGCAAAATGGTTTGCCCTGTACTGCGAGGATGAAATGTTGATTTTTCTAGTTGTTGTTCCATGAATGTAAACTCCTTTATTTCTTTAAGAACGATCTTTCTTCTGTTCAAGCTCCGCTAATTTAGCTAATAAGATGTGCTGCGGCATATGCATGATTTGCTCTAACGGTACATTGAGTGATGCAGCAAGCTTTTGTGCGGTATCGGCTGAGATTTGTAAAGGTCTCATGCGCAAATCCCTCCTCTTTCAATCTATACGTTCCAATATACCATATCGACTTTGTGACTTGCTGATAAAAAATTTGGGTTTTCTTTTATAAAACCACTTGATGGCCGATAAGAAATTTTTTTGAAATTGTTTCAGATGGTGGCCCTCTCCTTGTTCAATGTGAAAGTGAAGCTTTCGTTCCTGCATCCCTTTCTGTAATAAAAGATCATGGAGTTGTTTGTTGAATAAAGGCATGTGCTGTTGGGCAGATGTTTTGCCTTTCCCTTCTTCACTGCCTACAGACAAATAGACAAGGTGGTCCACAGACTGAATGCTTTGTTGTTTAGCAAACGATAGAAAATCTTGATACCAAAATGACCCGGAGAGGGACGCGATGTTTTTAAAAAGGTCAGGGTACATGAATAAGGTATAAATAGCAAAGAGTCCACCTAATGAAGCACCTACGTGGCTATGTTCATGACCGGTCTGTTTAACTGGGTATTCTCTTTTGATATATGGAAGCAAGTCATTTGCTAAAAATGACACATATGTCTGTGCCTCACCTTTAAAGTCAGGGAATCCAGAATGCAGTGATGATGCTTTCCATGGTGTATATTCGTCAAGTCGATTGAAGGGGTGTATACCGACGATGATGATTGGCGAGATGGTTTTGGCTTCAATCATGCTTTCGATCTCTAGCAGGTGGGTTCTAAACAAAGAAGAGCCATCTTGTACAAAGACAGCTGGAACATCAATAGAGGTGTCTGGTGGAAGGTAAATATCAAGCTGACGCCCGTTCAATTCGTCATATAGAAACGTTCCGTTCATGTGTATTCTCTCCTTCAAGTTTTCAAGCTCCGCTGAAAAGAAGAACAAAGGACTAAAATGTTTAGCCCTTTGTCAAGATGCGCATCTTTTTAGTTGGTTTGATCTAGCCATTTGACAGCCTGATCAAGGAAGGTGGTTTTGCTTAGTGCTGTTCCTCCCTGAAGCATAGGATCAACGACATTTTCATTGATGTGTCCATTTTTCACAGCTTTTAGGCTGTTCCAAATTTTATTTCCCTCTAAGTCCTTCAATGCATTTGGATTCGATGAGTTTTCCTCTTGGGAGAATTGAACAAAGATATAATCAGGATTGAGTTCACCTAGGCGTTCCAATGAAATCATTGCTTGTGCTTTGGCTTTTTTGATATCACTTGGTGCTGTAAATCCTAAGTCCCCATATAAAGTAGAGTTGAAGTATACGTCTTCAGGGTACACGTACAGGTCGCCCTGTCTAATGCGTAAAATGACAGCTGTTTTGTTGTTGCTTTTGTCTTTCAGGGTTTCTTTCGCTTGTTTGAGATCTTTCTGATAATCAGAAATGATGCTTTTCGCTTCTTCACTTTTTCCAGTCAGTTCACCGAGTAATAAAAGGTTGCTTTCCCAGTCGGAAGAGACATGTGATACTGGGATCGTCGTTTGAACTTTATCTAGTTTTTTAATTGTTGCAGGCGGGAACTTGGTTGATCCGAGTATCACGTCTGGTTTTAGTTTTAAGATTTTTTCTAGGTTCGGTTCTGTTTTTTCCCCAATGCCTTCTGTTTTTGCTGTAATGTCTTTAAATAATTCAGGGAAAGTGCCGCCGACAGTAGAAGCACCAATAGGCTCGATACCAAGTAGTTTTGCATCTTCCATCGATTCTAGGCTTCCAGCAATGACGACTCTTTTCACTGGTGTTTTGAGTTTGTACGTTTGATCTAAATATTTGATGTTTGTTTCTGCTGCTTCAGCTGACTTGCTTTTGGTTGTGTTTGAAGCCGGTTTATTTTCTGCAGCACCACAGGCTGCTGCGGTGATCGTCATGATACAAAGGATAAGCAATGCGAACCATTTTTTCATTTATTTTCTCCTTTAACTGATAATTGTTCTCAATTAAAGATTGTAGTAGTCATTCGTCCTTTTATCCATAGACAATGATCTGTCTAGTGATGGACTTTTTACGGAAAAAAAGATAAAAGGTCCTGAATGACTCGTTGATGACTGGCTGCTGTGTATTCACGCCAAGGGTCAGAAGCGAGTGGATAGACGGCTTGTTGCGTCACAGCCTTGAGATTTTGCCAAGCCTCCTGTTGCTTTAACTTTTGATAAAAAGCAATGGTTTTTGGTTCTTTATGCAACAAGAGGAAGATGGCATCTGGGTCTAACTGCTGTATAGAGTGAATGCTGATTTTTTTTTCGATGAGCTGTCCATCATTCTGAAAAGCTGGTAGAAGGCCAATGTCATGAAAAATTACTTCTGACATGGTGCGATTGACAGATAAGTAGAGCTGATCTTGAAAGATACGAAGAGGCAGGACGGTTCTTGGTGGATGATCAATAACGCATGCCTTTTTCGCTTGATTAACGAGTTTTTCGTAATGAAACAGCCATTCTTCTGCTTCTCTTGTTTCGTTTAAGAACAGAGCTATTTGTCTGAATTGAGTGCGCCAATCCAATTGTGTGAATGGAGCAAAGTGCACAGGACAGATGGTTTTCAACACTTGTTTTTCTTCCTCTGTCACATGATCATTTGCAATGATCAGCTCAGGTTGTGCTTCCTTCAATTGCTGTAAATTGGCTTCAGCGTGTTCGTTGATACGATGTGCACTCAGATGAATCGGAATTTCTTCTGCATAATGCTCAAAATCATGTGCTGTCCATTTAGGGTGAAGAGGGGCAGCATATGGGATGATATGAATGGGTGTGAGCTGCCCGAGTATGGAATGACCATAGGCAGCCATTTTCCGTTGACGGCTTTTCATATAAGCAGAAGGAGTGATACCCGTTTTTTTCTTAAAGATGCGGCTAAAGTAATAGGGGTCTTGATAGCCGATGTCCTGTGCAATGTCTTTGAGCTTTGCATGACCTTTTGCCATGAACTGTTTGGCTCTAGCCAGTCTTTTCTTGGTGATATAATCAGTGACACTCACATCAAAATGCTTTTTAAATAACTCGCTGTAATGATTGGCGCTGATACCAGCCATATGAGATAGACTTGTAAGGCTGAGAGGTTCTTCGGAATGTTGATCGATATATTGTTTTGTTTTGAAAAGGGCGTGTGTTGTGTCACAAATGTCTTCTTTATGCAGTGTGAAAAGCTGCAGGATGAGCTGTTGAAAAAGGGTTTGGCTTCTAAAAAAGCTAATGGATTCAGGTTTTTGCCATTTTGCTGTCATGTCGGACAGTAAAGAATGAATGTGTTCAATCGAGCTAATATCGATAAATTGCCATACATTCAGTAAAGATCGGGCTTGTTCAGTTGATACTTCTTCTATGCTTTGACCTTGTGGCGTGTACATCTGAAAGCGAAACAGATAGAGCTCGTGTTTTTGATGTGGCTCTGTTTTCAACATAAATGTTTCCCCAGGCATCATCGTATAGAGTGTCAGATTTTTCAATCGCCATCTTTGATCATTCAATGTAAGTAAACCGCTGCCGCTTATGTTAAAGAGGAGGCAGAAAGTATCTGAAAACTGCTGCTCCGTATGTGGAAGATCTGCATTATTTATTTTTTCAGTATATGTTAATCGATAAATGCATTGTTCAGCATTTACCTTTGTACATAATTGATGATTGTTTCCCATAAAACCACCTGATCTCTTATTAATTGATAAATATTCTCAATTGAATTGTATCAGAAAGAGCTGGAAAATGGTGTGTTTATTCTGTCAAAAAAGCACCCTGATGGAGATCAGGGTGCGTAGGGTGTAGAGAAATACTTGCATTCGTTGTCCGTCCTGCGCCTGTGATAAGGGCAATCTTTTGAGATAGATCACTATATTTCGTGTGTTCACTAGCTTTTTTTCATGTCTGTGGTTGTTAAAGGATCATCATGATAGAGTGCAAAACGAAAAGCATAATTCATCAGCACCGGCAAAACGGACGTATGTCCTTCTTCAGGGAACTCGTGATAGGCAGTATGCAAGCCGTATGACGATAAAGGCAACATACGATTTGCTAGTGAATTGGCATGATCATTCATTTGACATGGATGATGTTTTTCTAACTCACCTACACCTACAAGTAGCCTTACATCCATAGGCACTTGACGGATGCGGCTGGTAAATTGGTGTTCTTTTTCTAGAAATAATTCTTTGTTCCAGTGGATAGAAGGACTGCCCGCAATATATGTCTGATAAGCGTCAGGGTGCTCAAATAGTGTGTGTAATACAAAAAGCCCGCCAAGAGAATGGCCAAATAGTGTTTGACGACTCTGATTAATCGGAAAGCGCTGCTCAATGTATGGCTTAACCGTCTTTTCTAAAAAAGAAAAGAAAGCAGAGGCGCCGCCATATGTATGGATGGAGAAGTCCTTTCTTTTACCTCCAATGGAAACGTCAGGGCCGGTAAGAGTGAGATCATAATGCCTAAGCGGATGATAGGGCGCTTCTGTCTGATAGCCAATTCCAACAATGATAGCAGGTACGACACCTGTTTTTTCAGGTCTTCTTGACTGTAAACGGATGGCTTCGACCATTGTGCCAAAAAGTGAATTCCCATCAAGCACGTACATGACTGGAAAACCAGTTTCGGGAGGAGTGGTATTCGGTTTAAATATAAAAAGTCTGTATGGGTGTGTTGTGATATCTAGTTGCTCCGTCCCATGTATAAAAAAAGGCCGGCTTTCTCCAAAAAGTGAATCATCAGTACCCATTCCTTCAGTGCGTTTGGCCATATGTGAAAAATCCCCTTTCTCAAATTGACCTCATATGATGATAAAGGCAGGCTTGCGGATATTGGATGAGTGTAGTAATAAAAATTTAAATGAAAATGATTCTCAATTATCACGCAAGCAAATCAAATGATAATGTTTATCAATTAGGAAGTCAAATGTTCATAAAGTTGTATAATCGATAATTTGATCTAAATATTCAGAAAATAAAGGACTAACTAACTACCAAATGATTGGAAATAGAGAATGCCGGATTTTGTCATTAAAACAGAGTAGAAATGCCAAAAAACCTTGACAGTCTCAAAAATTTACCATTTTCTTCTGTTTGAATCAGGATTAAATATAGGTTTTTCTTCTTGAAATAATTTTGAGAAAAATAAGTCTATAGACCTTCTTGTGTTTTTAGAAAAAAAGAGGTGGGTTTTGGGGAAAGTTAGTGTTTTTAATTCACAACTTATTCAATATCATGCTTAAATTCATAGACAATTTGAAGACAAGATCGCAGGGAATGTAGGTAGAATGAAACCCCCATTAGGAAAACTGAGGCTAAATCTGCTTGAAAATCAGCTCAAGCTGAAAAATACGTTTACAGTGGCGAAATATCATGAAGTGAAGCAATCATGACAAGCACTGTAGAGTGACGAAATAACATATATCATCAAAAATGAGGCAATAAAAAAAGTAAGGGATGTGCCCTTACTCTTTGATCAATTGGTGTACATATCTGTTAACATCATTCACTTAAAATCCATCTGTGACATCATATTCGTAACGGATATCGGCTTTGACATTGCTCATAGTAGATCTCGCGGTAGCTTTTGCGTTGTACTTAAAGCTCCATTTTTGAGCGACTCTTAATTGATCATCCAGAGATATACGATAAGAACCACTTGTTGCAGAGGAGAAAAGTGATTGATACCAAATGTTACTTTCACTATCCATTAATTTGTGTGTGACATTCCCTTGGTTAGGTGTTTGAGTGCTAGTTGTCGTAATCGATTTAACGATTGCACTTTTAGGAATAGAAGAATTATTCGTTAAATCCATTGTAATGACAGAAGAATCAACTCCTAAAAAATTTAAAGAAGAATTCCCCAAGTTTGTAGCCGTCCCCGTAAAATTGAATGTCCCATTTCCAGATTTAATACGATCTTGAATGGAAACAGTAAAATACATATTCCCAGTATATGTACCACGGGTCACTTTCACAAAATAAGTTTCTGAAGTTGAAGTCACGTCACCAGTATTTGCAAAAATAAAGGGCGTTACTGAATCAGGATTAATGACTCTAGACCTCCCATCAGAATTTTTTGAATTATACACCTCGATTTTCATACCCGTATATTGCTTATTATACGAACTTCTGACATAAACTCTTTCACCTTTATTGATCGTAAACTGATAATACGCTTCATTTTCACCTTCAGGTAAGATTGTCGTGTCTGAACGACTATTTTTCCAATATCCCATTGAACTTGCAGTGTTAGGACTGTTATTCCCCGTAATTGCTGCTTCTGCTGACGTAGGTGCGAAAAAACTAGTAACAAGCGCCAATAATAATGCTGGTAATAATAAACGTTTAAAGATAGTATTTGTCATATATTAACCCTCCTTGTAATAATTACTATATCGACATTAAACTAACAAATTTTAACTGAAATGCCGATATATTTAATAATCACTATTTTCTTAAAAAAGGAGAATCAAAATGAATATTAATACGTCATACACAGCCAGTTCTTCGAACAATTTGAACCAAATAGACTCTAAAGGCCAATCAGCTATTAAAAGTACAAACGAAGTGATGACCGAATCTGATAGACGAATGAAAATATTAGATGAAAAATACGAAAAAATAAATGAACAAAATAAACGATTTAAAGATCCTCATGGTCATATATACGATAAGTATCGAAATCAACACTCCCCTTATTTCAGAAGTGATTTAACCAAATCGGAAAGAGAAGCAGCTTACTCTATTGAGATTGGTTGGGCTAATAATGGAACAGGAGGACATTATAATTCTAATGATGCCGCCTTCCGTAATGAAAAACGGTACGATCCTACCCAAGAAAGTGTAGAAAAGAAACTATTAAATCGTCAAAAGGTGAATGAACAACTGCAAGCTTTGTTTTCTACCAATGGTTTGAACATTCCTAAAAACGCCAATTTAACTTTTACCATTGACCCAAATCATTTCAAATTAGTGGTGAGTGGATCAACTGATGAATCACTGATCAACCAAATAGAAGACATATTAAATACAAGCAACAATACAAGAGAACTATTTTTCCATATTATGAAAAGTAGAAATGATGATTCGACTCAATTCACGCCGGATTCACTTGCAAAGTTCCACCTTGTCAATCAAATCAAAACGGTGACAGGCTACAATTTAAAAGATTTAAGCATTGTAAACGGTCAATTTGTAACGGATACCGGAGCGAATATTTTCGATATCTACAAAGAAGAACTTCTGAAAAATCCATACACAGCAGAAAATGCCCGCATTGCTGCATCACATTATGGTGCACAGCTCTTTGATCTAGCGAAGAACGGGTATGATTCTATTCCTGATTTGGTGCTATCTATTGGTTATGAAAACGGGTCTTTATATGATATTGGACAAAAGGTGAATTACGGAGTTAAGAAAACGATAGATTAAAAAAACGCACCTGATATTTGCAAGGTTTGATCATGTGCGTGTACATGCCGTGTTAGAATATCAATCACATGTTTGAACAACAACAGCTACAAATCCCATAAGCGATACAAAGGACTCTATAACAATTTATGTTACAGAGTCCTTTCTATTTGAAGTGTGTTGTTTCGCTGTTCAATGAAACAGCCACATGGTAATTTTGACTATAGTTGATGTTTTTCACTTTTTTATTGATGAAAATGTTAAAATGATGAGTAGCGTATTTTTTTATGAAAGGACGGTGCTTGGCATGACGGAACTTCTCGATGACCGGCTGCCGCCGCAAAATATAGAAGCCGAGCAGGCCGTATTAGGTGCTGTTTTTTTAGAACCATCTGCGCTAACGCTCGCTTCTGAAGTATTAATTCCAGAGGATTTCTATAGAATGTCGCATCAAAAGATTTACAATGCGATGCTTGTACTTGGTGATAGAGGGGAACCGGTTGACCTTGTCACGGTGACATCAGAACTTGCCAATACAGACTTACTAGAAGAGGTAGGCGGGATTTCGTATTTAACAGATATTGCGAACTCTGTCCCAACTGCCGCTAACATTGAATATTATGCAAAAATTGTAGAAGAAAAATCCATTTTAAGACGTCTGATCCGTACAGCGACAACCATTGCACAGGATGGATATACGCGTGAGGATGAAGTAGAAGATCTATTGAGTGATGCTGAAAAAACCATTATGGAAGTGGCTCAGCGTAAAAACTCAGGAGCTTTCCAAAACATTAAAGACGTTCTTGTTCAGACATATGATAATATTGAACAGCTTCATAATCGAAAAGGTGATATCACTGGGATTCCAACGGGTTTCTCAGAGCTTGACCGGATGACAGCTGGCTTCCAGCGAAATGACCTGATTATTGTAGCGGCTCGTCCGTCCGTAGGGAAAACAGCCTTCGCGTTAAATATTGCACAAAACGTTGCGACCAAGACAGATGAAAGTGTCGCCATCTTTAGTTTAGAGATGGGCGCTGAGCAGCTGGTCATGCGTATGCTTTGTGCCGAGGGAAATATCAATGCACAAAACCTAAGAACCGGTAACCTCACAGAAGAGGACTGGGGTAAGCTGACAATGGCGATGGGTTCGCTATCAAACAGTGGGATTTTCATTGATGATACACCTGGCATTAGAGTCAGTGAAATTCGCTCGAAATGCCGCCGTTTGAAGCAAGAAAACGGGCTTGGTATGATCCTGATTGACTACTTACAGCTCATCCAAGGGAGTGGCCGATCAAGCGATAACCGTCAGCAAGAGGTATCTGAAATTTCTAGGGCTTTAAAGTCACTAGCAAGAGAACTTGAAGTGCCAGTCATTGCCTTATCACAGCTTTCTCGTGGGGTAGAGCAGCGTCAGGACAAACGTCCGATGATGTCTGATATTCGTGAATCAGGAAGTATTGAGCAGGATGCCGATATTGTGGCGTTCCTTTATCGTGATGATTACTATGACAAAGAATCAGAGAATAAGAACATTATTGAAATTATTATTGCGAAACAGCGTAACGGTCCAGTTGGAACGGTATCACTGGCTTTCGTGAAAGAATATAACAAATTCGTCAACTTAGAAAGAAGATTTGACGATGCGGGTGTTCCGCCCGGTGCTTAAAGCCCAGCTCAAGAAGCTGGGCTTTTTTTGATCCATCTACATCGAAAGAATGACTGAAAAACAGTCGAAATGAGGAGGAGTGGGAGAAAAATAGAGCGTATACTAAAGGGAGAGAAAAGGAGTGATGACTGATGAAGTTTCAACAATTCGAAGCCGCTCAATTACGCATCGCACGTCCGACCGTCAACATGAAAGAGGTTGTTTCTTTTTATGAAGAAGGTTTAGGGCTGAAACGAATTGGCTCATTTGATCAGCATGAAGGGTATGATGGGATCATGCTTGGGCTTCCTCACCAGCATGTTCATCTGGAAATCACCAAACATGAAGAAGACGAAAGCTTGCCTGTTCCCCACCCAGAGCAGCTGCTTGTATTCTATATTCCGGATGAAGAAGAATTTCAGCAGATGAAAAAGAGACTGATCGCATTTGGTGGACGGCATGTCACCTCTACGAACCCGTACTGGGATCGAGGAGGCGTGACGATTGAAGATCCAGATGGATATCGAGTGGTGCTCATGAATACAGAAGGAATTACACCTGATTAAGAAAGACTCCCATCTTGTGGGAGCCTTTTTTGTTAGCAACGAGGCGTGACACGGAGCTTCAGTTCTTTTAGTCCATACATACCGCTGCTTGTCATTGGGACGTAAGAGAGAAGCTCTAGTGATTCATATCGTGACTGTATGGCTTTGATGGCAGTGTATGCTTCCAGGCGAGCAAGTGGTGCGCCTAGGCAGAAATGAATGCCGTGGCCAAAGCCAATATGGGGATTAGGGTGCCGGTGTATATCGTACTCATGTGCGTTTGGAAATTGACGCTCATCCCGGTTCGCAGAAGCAAGAAAGACAATCACACTGTCTCCCTTTTTCAAGACTTTTCCTCCAAGTTCGGTGTCTTCTGTGACATACCGGACGATGGTAGGCGCAGGGGCACGAAAACGGACAGCCTCCTCCACAGCTCGAGGAATGAGGTCAGGTGATTGAGCGAGCGCTTCATACGCCCCCGGATTTTCTAACAAACTAAAGATCATATTGGAGATCAGGTTGGTGGTCGTTTCGTTGCCTGCTAACAGGAGAAGATTGCAGAAAGGAATTAATTCGTCTGCGGACAGCTTGTCTCCATCTTCCTCCGCTTGAATTAAAAGAGAAATCAAATCATCACTAAGGTTCTGCCGCTTCTCTTCAATGATGTCAGCAAAAAACGCCATCATGTCCGCTTCGCTTTGATCCCGTGTTTTCTGCCATTCAACGACATCTCTTTCTTCTTCACTTTTAGGCATGCTGACGAGAATATCGGACCATTCTTTAAAGGATTGTTTATGTTCTGTTGGCACACCTAAAAGCTCTGCAATGACTATGACAGGAAGCGGATAGGAGATGTCTTGAACAAGATCAATCTCTTCCTTACCTTCTATTTGTGCAATGAGATCATCCATTAACTCTTGAATGCGTGGTTTCCACAATTTCATCACCCGGGGTGTAAAGGCTTTGCTCACAATGGAACGGATTCGTGTATGTTTTGGCGGGTCCATCATGACCATTGTTTTCATTAGTGAATGTTTCCGGTGGTCTTGAGGAGGTTGACTAGAAAAGGTATCTTTATCGATGGTGACGCGCTTTGCTTCTTCATAGGTGAAGACACTCCATGTTTGGCTGTGTTCATCAAAATGAACAGGGGATTCTTGACGCATTTTGGCGTACCAATCAAATGGGTGATACGGGTCCTGCTTATTTTTCCCTCTTAATAACGCTTTCTGAACGGCACTAGGTGTGGTTGTTTCCATGATCATCACTCCTTATGGGTTGTCAGATGATTCCTTTTTTTCACTGTGTTAGATTTAAAGGTAATTCATCAGTAGAAAGGATTCAACCAACAGAAAAGCGAAATCTGTTGAAGAAAATGGGAAGGGGAGAGCGGCTTGTGGCGGACTGCTACAGAGGGAATAAGCGCGCAACTGAATCAAAGCAACAATTAAGAAAAGCGTTATTTCAGTTATTAAAGGAGAAGGAATGGGGGAAGATTTCTGTACAAGATTTGACGAACAAGGCAGGAATCCATCGCACCACCTTTTATCAGCATTATGAGGATAAGTTTGACCTAGCTCAGCAGGTCATGGATGAGATGTTTAATGTCATGAAAACCGCTATTTTTGCTCCTGTACATGAAAGTGAGTGGAAGAGCGATCATGCAGCATATGTGTATATTTACCGCTTTTATCAGCATTTGCAGGAACATGAAGAGGAGTATCAGATTCTCTTGAAAAGGGGAAGAGAGCTTAATATTCATCAGACGGCCAGTGCTTTTTTTGAAGAAAGTTTTACTTTGGGGCTAGAAGAAGTCACAGGTTCAACACCTGATCCACAACACGTTCCTCTCGAGATGCAGAAGCAATTTGTCATTTCTGCTTATGTTGGAACAGCTGAGTGGTGGCTGAGAAAAGGTAGACCATACTCACCCGACTTTATGGCAAGTTCGATGATTCAATTGATTGAAAATCACTGAACAAACGGAAATGAGAAAAACAGTAATTTTGATCGAAATCTCCTTGTTTAAGCGTAGAATGAGCAATTAAAGCGCTTATCCTCACATGTAAAACGAACAAAATTTGATTTCAAGATATTAATGTTCGGATTTCACGTTGACTTTTTCATTGTCCATTGATAAAATAAATGTGTTTGAAAGAGATAACGTTTTGAAAGGTTAACGGAGGTGCACGATATGTCTTCAGTAGTCGTAGTAGGTACGCAGTGGGGTGACGAAGGGAAAGGGAAAATTACCGATTTCCTTTCAGAAAATGCAGAGGTGATTGCCCGTTATCAAGGGGGAAACAATGCAGGTCACACAATCAAATTTGATGGAGTGACTTACAAGCTACACCTCATTCCGTCCGGTATTTTTTACAAAGAGAAAACTTGTGTCATCGGTAATGGAATGGTGGTTGATCCTAAAGCGTTGGTCACTGAGCTTGCGTATCTTCACGAACGGAATGTGAGTACAGATAACCTCAGAATCAGCAATAGAGCCCATGTCATTCTGCCTTATCACTTAAAATTGGACGAGGTAGAAGAAGAGCGGAAAGGGGCTAACAAGATCGGTACGACGAAAAAAGGAATCGGACCAGCTTATATGGACAAAGCTGCCCGCGTCGGAATCCGTATCGCAGATTTATTAGATCGTGAAGTATTTGAAGAGAAGCTTGCCCGTAATCTAGAAGAGAAAAATCGTCTTTTAGAGAAAATGTACGACACAGAAGGCTTCAAAATTGAAGATATTTTAGATGAGTATTATGAATATGGTCAGCAAGTGAAAAAATATGTCGTGGACACATCTGTTGTATTGAACGATGCTCTAGATGAAGGCCGCCGTGTTCTTTTTGAAGGGGCACAAGGCGTTATGCTTGATATCGATCAAGGGACATATCCGTTCGTGACGTCATCTAACCCAGTGGCTGGAGGCGTGACGATTGGTTCTGGTGTAGGTCCTACGAAAATTCAACATGTGGTCGGCGTATCAAAAGCTTACACAACTCGTGTAGGTGATGGCCCATTCCCGACAGAACTCCATGATGAAATTGGCGATCAAATCCGTGAAGTTGGCCGTGAATACGGTACGACAACTGGCCGCCCGCGCCGTGTTGGCTGGTTTGATAGTGTTGTTGTCCGTCATGCGCGCCGTGTGAGCGGAATTACAGATTTATCTCTTAACTCCATTGATGTACTGACAGGGATTGAGAAATTGAAAATCTGTGTTGCTTATAAATTGAACGGAGAAATCACTGAAGAATTCCCAGCAAGTCTAAATGAATTAGCGAAATGTGAACCTGTCTACGAAGAAATGCCAGGTTGGACAGAGGATATTACAGGCGTGAAGAATTTAAGTGAACTGCCTGCAAATGCCCGTCATTACTTAGAGCGCATTTCACAATTAACAGGTATTCCACTTTCTATTTTCTCAGTCGGACCAGACCGTTCCCAAACGAACGTTGTCCGCAGCGTGTACCGTCCATCATTATAGACTGATCAGACACCAGTAAAATTACACATTTTACTGGTGTTTTTTTTGTTTAAATATTCCTTAATTTCTACGGAACTGACTTCTCGATATTACCAAAATATGATAACTGTATAAAAGGGAAGGAGCGTTCTAGTGAAAGAAAGAATACGATTATTAGATATTTTACGAGGTTTTGCGATATTAGGTACATTGGGTACAAACGTCTGGTTTTTTGCATACGCAGGGGATACCTTTGCGACAGATCAGATTGCGGATGAATATGAAAATGGCAGTTTTCTTGAAAGTCTTGTCTCTATGTTCGTTTATGGCAAAATGCTATCGCTGCTCACAATCATGTTTGGCGTAGGGCTAGAGCTGAAATACCAGCAGGCGAAAAGAAAAAATATGACTTGGCCGGGTACATATTTATGGATTCTTTTATTTTTATTGATTGAAGGCTTTGTCCATTTTGCGCTAGTGATGGAATATGATGTGCTCATGAGTTACGCCGTCACGGGTTTGCTTGTGGCGTTTATTGTCCGTGGAGGAAGTCGGCGCATCAAAAAAGGCATGATTGTCTCGGGTGTCATTCATTTGTTGGTGACGGCTTTTCTCGTTGTATTTTCTTTCTCTGAATTGGAAAATGAATCCTATGACGAGAGCAGTGAACCAGCGTACGAAGAACAACTGCCGGAGACATGGATATCTCAAGTTCAAGACCGATTACAGCACTTTTTGATGTACCGAGAAGAAGCGATCTTTATTATCCCAATGAATACCTTTTTGTTTTTATTAGGTGTGCGGATGATGAGAGCTGGTGTATTTTATGCAAATGAGCGTGGGCAAACTCTGCGGAAAACATTATTCAGAATGGGTTTGTGGATTGGACTGCCGCTGAATGCGCTCGTCTTTGTACCAAATGACATAGTGGAATTCGTGGTGCGCTATGTGTTTTCACCATTCCTCTCTATTTTCTATATCGCTGTCGTGGCGAAGCTTCTAGCACGCACGGAGTCATGGTTCATGTGGACTTGGTTTGAATATGTAGGGAAAATGGCGCTTAGCTGCTATATCCTGCAAAATGTCATCTGCTCGCTTCTTTTTTACAGCTGGGGATTGGGTCTTGGCGGTCAAATCAACGCCCCCCTTATCGTCTTGTCATGGTTGTTGATCTCTCTGCTGCAAATCGCCATTTCAGCCCTTTGTTTACACGTCTGGCGAATTGGGCCAATGGAGTATATCCGATCACGGGCACTTCGCCGTGTGACAATGAAGAAAGCATCTTAAAGGGGAATAGATACAATGTTTTTCAAAAAAACCACGAAAAGAGAACAAGCCAATGCACAAAAAGCAGCTGTAACAGCATTTGTCTTTTATCTTCTCGCATTAGGAGGACATGCGCTGTACATGTATTTCCAGGGTAATAAACCACCTGTCACTTTTATCATTCTCATGGCGGGTCTCTTTGTTTTTTTCACCACAGATTGGCTATATAATAAAAGGCATTCATAAAAAAAGCCCTCATCACGAGGGCTTTTTCCTTACTTCAGGCTTTTATATTGGCCTTTTAAATTTTTGCGAATGTATTGAATGATTTTGCGCAGTTCGTTGGCATGCGGTCTGCCAAATGGACTTGTTTGTCTTTGCTGATAGAGGACTTGGCCTTTTTCATTTAATAAGAAATAAGCAGGTTCTCCGTGCACCCCATGATCTTCGTATGGGGCATCTTCCCCGTGATAGAAGACTTCATAGGCTTTCAATGATGTGAGGTCTTGGTCAGACATGATGGGGAAAGAAAGTCCCTCTTTGTCTGCAAATTCTTTCAAGTCTTCAGGGTTATCCGTTGAAATCGTCATTAAGTGAATATCCTTTTCTTGAAAATAGGATTGCTGTTTTTCCAGCTCTTTTAATTCCTCGACACATACTGGGCACCATGATCCTCTAAAGAAAACGAGGAGGTGCCAGCTTTGATGCTCCTCTAAATGTTTGTAAAACTCAATGTGATCGCCCTGCACTGTTGGCAGTGAAAAATCGGGCATTTTATCTCCTAATTTAAATGAACTCATCCTATGCTTCCTCCTTTTTCAATCACCATGCTGTTTGTTTCTTGTATAACCAATATTGGTCGGAATCAAACGTTTCTGTGTGCTGGATTGGGCAGTAGCCATTGATTGAATGAAGGCGCTTTCGGATTTAGGCGATATAACAGAAGATATCAAATCCGACACTTTTTTTAAAAAAATGTCGAAAAACGTATTGCCATATGTAATTACTCTATGATATTATAAATCTCGTTGTTGCAAAGGTCTCTGAAACTTGTTAAGATGCGATTTTCCAGCTTTTAAAGCGATTGGTTTGACGCAATACAGCTTCTTCAGATTCACTTTTCACAAACCGAGAGCCATTAGCTCAGTTGGTAGAGCATCTGACTTTTAATCAGAGGGTCGAAGGTTCGAGTCCTTCATGGCTCACCATGTTTTGGCCCGTTGGTCAAGCGGTTAAGACACCGCCCTTTCACGGCGGTAACACGGGTTCGAATCCCGTACGGGTCATTGATTTACTTTAGCGTTAAGCTAATTTTTCCTCACTTGCTTGAAGGAGCACCACGATTGCTTTTTCGGGCAAGTTACTGAGGTCCGGTAGTTCAGTTGGTTAGAATGCCTGCCTGTCACGCAGGAGGTCGCGGGTTCGAGTCCCGTCCGGACCGCCATTTATACATATTCATCTTTTGATGATGGCTCGGTAGCTCAGTTGGTAGAGCAACGGACTGAAAATCCGTGTGTCGGCGGTTCGATTCCGTCCCGAGCCACTTCCAAACGCATCTGCAATCGCAGGTGCGTTTTTATTATGAAAAGAAGGCATAAAAAGGGAGAAGCCGGACCTAGGTAGGGCCCGGCTCCATAAGAAGAAGACGTTACATGTATATAGACGTTTGGTGATTGGAAAAGTTTCAATAAAAAAGGGAAAAGTCATCAAATTTTTTTGGGCGGAGTTCTTCTATCCAACGTTTACTAGCAAAGAAAGCCGTTATTATTTTTATCTTTGCCTCGTAAAACGTTATAATAGACAGTGAGCCTTTTTTTCATAAATGAAGAAGGCGTAATGTGACATGCAAAATGGAATGACATAGATGCTAAAAATGCAGGAGGAAATCACAATGGAAAAAAAGATTCTTGTCGTAGATGATGAAAAGCCGATTGCGGATATATTGGAATTTAACTTAAGAAAAGAGGGCTACGAGGTTCATTGTGCGTATGACGGAAATGAAGCCCTTGAAATGGTAGAAGAAATTAAGCCAGACATCATTTTGCTCGACATTATGCTGCCGAACAAAGATGGCGTTGAAGTATGCCGTGAAGTGAGAAAGAAATATGATATGCCGATTATCATGCTGACAGCAAAAGACTCTGAAATCGATAAAGTCATTGGTCTTGAGCTTGGCGCGGACGATTATGTCACAAAGCCATTCAGTACACGCGAGCTGCTTGCACGTGTAAAAGCAAATTTAAGAAGACAGACGGCTGCTCCGCAATCAGAGGAAGAATCTGAATCAAATGATATCGAGATTGGTTCACTTGTGATCTACCCAGATGCGTATGTCGTGTCTAAGCGTGACGAAACGATTGAGTTAACGCATCGTGAGTTCGAATTGCTTCATTACTTAGCGAAACATATTGGACAAGTCATGACACGTGAGCACTTATTGCAAACGGTTTGGGGCTACGATTACTTCGGAGATGTCCGTACAGTAGACGTCACAGTCCGCCGTCTTCGTGAAAAAATTGAAGACAACCCTAGCCACCCGAGCTGGATCGTAACAAGACGAGGCGTCGGCTACTATTTAAGAAACCCAGAGCAGGACTAAGATTCTTATGAGTAAAGTAGGTTTTTTTCGCTCGATTCACTTTAAATTGACCTTGATTTATGTGCTGCTGATCATTGTCGCCATGCAGATCATTGGCGTGTACTTTGTGAAGCAGCTAGAGCAGTCCTTAATTAATTCATATGATAATTCCTTGAATCAGCGAATCTACTCGTTATCGTATTACCTAGAACAAGATTCATCGAAAAGCAAGGCAGAATTAAAAGAGGATGCTCAAAAGATATTAAACGATTTTAACAACAAAGATGAGTCTAATGAAATTTCTGAAGTCAGCTATATTGACGAAAGCAGAGAGGTCATTGCCTCTGTGAATAACGGCAGTCAAGAGATTGCCGGGAAGAAAATCACAGATCAAATCATTAGCCGTATTTTCGCGGTTGGCAAAGACTACGAGAAAAAATTCTATGACCCAGAATCAAATAAACGAGTCCGCATATCGGCGACAGCCGTGAAAAATGAGAACCAAGAAACTGTTGGTGTCATTTATGTGGTCTCATCCATGGAAAGTGTTTTTAACCAAATGCGAACAATCAACACCATTTTGGCGACGGGTACACTCATCGCACTTGGGACGACCGCTCTACTTGGTATATTCATATTCAGAACCATTACACACCCAATTTCGGATATGAGAAAGCAAGCGATCGAGCTCGCCAAAGGGAACTTTTCCAGAAAGGTCCGAAAGTATGGACATGATGAGATTGGTCAGCTAGCGACGACATTTAACCATCTGACGAGAGAGCTGGAGGAAGCGCAGCTGATGACAGAGGGTGAGAGGAAAAAGCTTTCTTCTGTTATCGCCTATATGACAGATGGCGTCATTGCCACGAATCAAAACGGGGCCATTATTCTATTAAACAGCCCGGCACTAGAGCTTTTGAATGTTTCACGTGAAACAGCTCTAGAGATGCCGATCACGTCCTTGCTCGGCTTAGAGGAAACTCATACATTTGAAGATTTAGTCGAAAATCAAGACTCCATGCTGCTAGAAATTGAACGCGAAGATCAGTTGTCTGTTTTGCGTGTCAATTTCTCAGTCATCCAGAAAGAGCATGGGAAGATTGATGGCTTGATCGCGGTCATTTATGACGTGACAGAGCAAGAGAAAATTGATGCTGAACGCCGCGAATTCGTGGCGAACGTATCGCATGAACTGCGTACACCGCTAACGACGATGCGAAGCTATCTTGAGGCACTCGCTGAAGGTGCGATTGGTGATAAAGAGCTTGCACCAAGGTTCCTCAGTGTCACGCAAAATGAAACAGAGCGCATGATTAGACTTGTGAATGACCTGCTCCAGCTGTCTAAGTTCGACAGCAAGGATTATCAATTCAATCGTGAGTGGACGAATTTTATCAGGTTTATCTCGCTCGTCATTGATCGTTTTGAAATGACGAAGGAGCAGCATGTCGATTTCATCCGCAACCTGCCGCAGCGTGAAATATATGTGGAAATTGATCAAGACAAAATCACACAGGTGCTCGATAATATCATTTCCAATGCCATGAAATACTCACCAGAGGGTGGACACATTACGTTTACCGTCGATCTGGACGAGGAGAAGGGCCTTGTGTTATTCAGCGTCAAAGATGAAGGAATCGGTATTCCGAAGAAGGATATGGATAAAATCTTTGAACGTTTTTATCGAGTGGATAAGGCAAGAACAAGAAAGCTTGGCGGAACCGGCCTAGGCCTTGCGATTGCAAAAGAAATGGTTCAGGCTCATGGCGGAGATATTTGGGCTGACAGCATTGAAGGAAAAGGAACAACGGTAACCTTTACCCTTCCGTACAATGAAGAACAAGAGGATGATTGGGATGAAGCGTGAGACCTTTAAAACCATTATATTGACAATCCTAATTGCGATCAGTCTTGTGTTTACGTGGAATATTTGGATGTTCCAGCCCGTCATGCAGGATCAGGCGGATGCCGGCACAAAGGTCGTGGAAACGAAGAAGATTTCAAGCGACGAGCCTCGGAGTCTCATTGATGTCGTGAAGCCGCGTGAGATGTTCATCCATTCCAATGGAGAGCATTTCAAAGTGGATCAAAAGGAACTCTTCCAAAACTTTTGGAATGATGTGAGCCTGTGGGATGTCAAAGAGATTGCCGATGTGTCGGACCAATATTCCGAGCAGAAATTTAAGAATTTCTTCTATGGACGCGAGGGGCAAGGTAAAACATTGGATCTTGTGTTCAATGATCCGATTCCGATTGATATTTTCCAAGCGCTGTTTAAATGGCCGAATAAATCCATTGAATACAACTCGTTTGACCGGATGATTGTGCCGTTCGCTCAGCCGGATAAGGCCAATAAGAAAGTCTATTTGATCTCATACAGCAAGGAATCGGTGCTTGAGCTGACGATTGAATCAGCCAACTATCGTAATCTGATGGATAGCATTGCCGCCGCTCAAAACGAGATGCCGCGCTATGATCTATATACTTTCTCTACAAATTCAAAACGAGATTTCCTTCTGCCGCAGAAGCAAAAGCAGCTTGAAGCGAAAATGTTCTTTATCGAAACGATTAAGACAAGCAAATTCAAGGACGCTTTGTTTACAGACCCAAGTCTAGTTGGGGAAGAGTCTAATTTAAACCGGACGGTGTATACAGATGGAACGAGTCGTCTTGAAGCAAATCAAAAAGACCACCGCATCCAATATCAGCATCGTAATATCAATTCTAGTACCGTATTCCAAACGGGAGATTTGATCAAGCGAAGCGTGAAATATTTCAATGATAACGGAAGTTTTACCGATAATTATCAATACTTCGGCATCAACAGCAACCAGCAGCTGTCCTTTAATATGTTTATGGATGGACTGCCGATCGTCAACAGCACAAAGCATCCATTTGGTATGACATCGCTTGAAGTGCAATGGGCGAATGATGACATTTTGAGTTATAAGCGTCCAAACTACATTCTCGGCAACAAAGCGAGTCAGAGTGAACAGGTCAAACTGATGAATGGGACAGAGCTGAAAAACTTGATCATCAAGCAGACGAAGTATGATGATTTAGAGAAAATTGAACAGATTTTCCCTGCCTATCAAGCGACATCCACGGCATCAGATCAGGATCAAGCGATGTTTGTCTGGCTAGAGCCGGTATGGTGTATGAAATATAACGGAAAAACCGTCATTTTAACGAATGATTTGCTGACAGAGGGGAGCGAGAATCATGGAGTGGAATAAGACCAAAACGATCTTTATCCTAGCCTTTCTCGTTCTCGATATCTTTCTAGGTTTTCAATACTTTGAAAAGCGATCGACCGATCATTTTGCGATTATCGAAAAAACAGATACGCTGGAAGAAATGAAGGCAGACGGAATCAAATATGGCAATCTATCAGATGAAGCGAAGATTGGATACCGCATTACAGCTGAGAAAAAGCAATATACGAAAAAGGATGTCGACGGATTAGCTGATCAAAAGACGAAAAGCACATTCCCGAAAACCGAGAAAGATGATCCTGTCACCTTGCTTGAAATGACCTTCAATAAACCAGTTGCATTGCCGAAAAAAGATATGAAAACAGCAGCGACCAATCTTGTGAGCCAGCGTTTACTGGATGGTAAGAATTATAAGCTCTGGAGCATCGATGAAGAAACAGGTGAAATCGTCTTTTTCCAAACGTATAAAGGAAAATACATCTTCCAAGAAGGTCTTGATGACACCGAAACTATTGGGAAGATCACATTGGATGTGAACGATCAAAACGAGGTCGTCTCGTATCGGCAGTCGATGGTGACATCGATTAATGAAGTGAGAAAAGAAACCCTTGTCCCAGCGCTTGAAACGGTGAAGGACTTATATACACAAAATATGCTGAGCCAAAACACGACAGTGAAAAAAGTGGAGCTTGGCTACTACACGCAATACCCAGGTGCAAGCACTCAAGTCATGGTTCCTGTATGGCGAGTAGAGATTGAAGGCGTGGCAGCTGGTTCAAAGAAAAAGACAGAAGAAGAATATTTGATCAATGCCATTGATGGCTCAACACTTGATCATATAGAGAAAGAAGACAAATCTTCATTGGAGTGAGAGAACATGAGCTTGCAGTTCAGTGTACTAGCGAGCGGAAGTACGGGGAACGCTTTTTATTTAGAAACAGACGAGCATGCTTTTTTAGTAGATGCGGGCTTAAGCGGCAAACAGATGGTAGAGCTGCTTGGTCAAATCGACCGAAAGCCAGAAGACTTGGACGGAATTTTTGTCACACACGAGCACTCAGATCATATTAAAGGACTTGGTGTGATGGCAAGAAAGTACAAGCTTCCTGTCTATGCAAATGCGAAAACATGGAAGGCGATGGAGTCACATATTGGGAAAGTGGATACGGAGCAGAAATTCCACTTTGATATGGAGACGGTTCAATCATTCGGCGGTCTCGATGTTGAATCATTTGGCGTATCACATGATGCGGCAGAGCCCATGTTTTACGTATTCCATTATGGCGGGCGTAAACTTGCCCTTATGACGGATACAGGCTATGTGAGTGACCGGATGAAAGGGATTATTAAATCAGCCAATACGTTCGTATTTGAGAGCAACCATGATGTCGGCATGCTGCAAATGGGGCGCTACCCATGGAGCATTAAACGCAGAATTTTGAGCGATGTCGGACACGTATCCAATGAAGATGCAGCTCTTGCTATGACAGACGTGATTGGAGACGCCACCTCACGCATTTATTTGGCCCACTTGAGTCAAGACAACAACATGAAGGACTTAGCCCGTATGGCGGTCCAGCAGACGCTTGAAATGAAGGGCTTTGTTGTAGGGGACGGCTTTGATTTATATGATACGGACCCGAAAAAAGCAACCCCGCTTTGCGCCGTATGATTTTTACAATCGTATGATTAAGATAAGAGCTTCTTACCAACACTATATACATCATCTATTCACTGAAAGGAAGGAAACATAGTGGATTATCGCGATGTAGAGTGGAAGCCGAGACGAAGCAGAAAAGGATATTTCCTATCTGGTCTGATCGGTGTATTGGTAGGAGCTTTTTTAATGGGATTCTTTTTCCCCTATGTGTCTGGACAAAACGGCAGCCCCTTTGGATGGCAGTCAGCTGGAGATCAGCAGGCATCAGATGGCCCTTTAAAGACCGTCAATGTGAACGTGAATGATGCGGTCACAAAAGTGGTATCGAGTATGTCAGATACAGTTGTCGGCGTCATTAACATTCAAAAGTCGAGCTTTTGGGAAGAAGGCGGTGAAGCAGGCAGCGGGTCAGGTGTGATTTATAAAAAAAAGGGTGACACCTTTTATATCGTGACCAACCATCATGTCATCAAAGGCGCAAACCAGCTTGAAGTGAGCCTTCAGGACGGGACAAGGATCGGGGCAAATCTTGTCGGAAGTGATCAGCTGATGGATTTAGCGGTACTGACGGTCAAAAGTGATAAGATCAAGAAAACCGCTGCCTTCGGCAATTCAGACCATGTCAAACCAGGTGAGCCTGTCATCGCCATTGGAAATCCATTAGGCCTTGAATTTGCTGGCTCCGTCACACAAGGTGTGATTTCTGGAACAGAGCGTGCGATCCCTGTTGATTCTAATGGGGATGGACAGACGGATTGGAATGCGGAAGTTTTGCAAACGGATGCCGCCATTAATCCTGGGAACAGCGGCGGAGCCTTGATTAATATGGACGGCAAAGTGATCGGCATCAATTCAATGAAGATTGCTGAGTCAGAGGTGGAAGGGATTGGGCTGTCTATTCCTGCGAATCTGGTGATCCCTGTCATAGAGGATTTAGAGCGCTATGGAGAGGTGAAGCGTCCGTACCTTGGTGTTGGGATGAAATCACTAGCAGATATTGCGAGCTATCATTGGCAGGAAACGTTAAAACTGCCATCAAAGGTCACAACCGGAGTCGTCGTGATGAGTGTCGAGCCTTTGTCTCCAGCAGGAAAAGCGGGGTTAAAAGAGCTGGATGTCGTGACGTCGTTTGACGGCAAGGAAGTACAAAATATCGTCGATCTGCGTAAATATCTTTATCAAAAGAAAGTCGGCGACAAGGTAAAGGTGCAATTTTACCGAAGCGGAAAGAAAAAATCAGTCGAGATCAAACTCTCCCAAACCGATCGGTTCGGAGGCTAGCCAGTTCCTATAGGGGACTGGCTTTTTTTACATGCCCGGCATATGATAAAGGAAAGGGGGAGATACGTTTGGTCACATTACAGCCGATGTCACAAACGGATTATGACGTCTTGATAGAGGCATCCATTAAGAGGTACGCAGAAGAAAAGGTACTCGCAGGGACGTGGGGTCAGGAAGAAGCGCAAAAGAACGCAGAGGAACAATTTGAGCGGCTGCTACCTGAAGGTCTTCAGACAGAGGATCATGAGCTGTGGACATTCATGCATGGAGACGAATCCATTGGGTGGGTATGGCTTTGCTATGATCCAGATCATCCCCAACATGAAGGCTTTATTTATAATTTTATTTTGTTTGAAGCGTATCGAGGAAAAGGCTTGGCAAAACAGGCCATGACTGCATTAGAAGAGCAGGCAAAGTCATTAGGTGTGAAAAAACTATCGCTGCATGTCTTTGCCCATAATCAAATCGCCCGCTCACTTTATGAGAAAACGGGGTTTGCTGAGACTGGGATTTACATGAGCAAGCCTTTATAAAAAAAGAGAAGTACCGTGCGGCGAGCGTACGGTACTTTTTTATGTGGACATCATGGCATCTTGCGTCGTGACTCGGTATAGGTCGACTTTGCATTTCACAAACGCACGGATGATGGCTGGGACTTGAGCTTCTGAACGAATCAACAATGAGGTCTCGTCATCTCTGATCACAAGGTCTGTTCCCACACTTTGTAAGTACTGCGTGAGAACAGGCTTCACCTCATCATCAATCCATGCATGCTTGAAGGTGGCACGAATGGTTGAGGACGTGATGGTTTTCTCTTGAGGATGAGTACTTGAGGACACGATTTTTCCTTCAGATATGAAAGCTGTTTTGGTACAAATAGGCTGGGTGAACCTTGGCTCGTCTGCTGTTAAAAAGACAGTTTTTCCTTCAAATTTTAACGATTCAATCACCCGCTGGATATGTAAGATAGAATCTGCATCAATATCCGCAAAAGGCTCATCAAGTAAAATAAAGTCAGGCTGATGAGCGATGGCTTGAGCCATTCCGAGTCGCTTCTTCATCCCAGGTGTAAAGGCACCGACTTTCTCTTGATGATAACGATGTAAGCCAACAAATTCGAGTAATTCTTCATAATAGCTCGTTTTCTGGCGAGTACCCGTAATTTTCGATAAATAGGCAATATGCTCAATAGCAGTCAGCCCTTCATATAAATCTGTATATTCAGGCAGAACACCGATATGATGACGTACTTTTTTTAACGACGTCATGTTCATCATGATAAACGTGCCAGAGGTGGGGCGGGAGATCCCTGTAATAATATTAAAAAAGGTTGTCTTACCAGCACCCTTCGGTCCAATGAGGCCGAAGATATCCCCTTGATGGATATCAAGATCAATATGATTTATTGCGACTTTTGTCCGATATTTTTTTGTCAGCCCTTTTGTGTGAAGCACTTAGACATCCCTCCTCTGAAACAGTAGTGCCGTTCCAACGAGTAAGACAACAGTCAATGCGGCATTCATCAGCACATAGGTCAGCGGTTCACTCCAGCGCGCATAATAATAAGGCGTCACGTATTGGAACCAGTGAATCAACCGTTCTGAAGAAAGAACAGACATCATGCTCATGATTGGAAATAGAAAGGAAAACAACATGCCAACAAACATCGATTTCTGTGGTGTTGGAAAGAGCATGGACAAAAACAAAGCACAGGAGATGCCGACACTGATAAACGTTAATATTTTTAAGGCATCAGAGAACAGAAAACGATGTGAAATCACCATATTTAAAATATATGTGGTCATAATGCAACTGAGCCAAAACAGCATCAGCCCAAGATATTTCCCGATGACAATGTTTAAACGGGTCGTTTTGCTGACGAGAAAACGAATGGTTTTCAAATGAATTTCGCGGCTCAAAATATCATGAGATAATAAAAAAATAAGGAAGAAACCAAATAACGAAATCACTAGTTCATTCCCAATGGAATAAGGGTCCTTTGCCTGTTCCCACTTCCCTTGATAAGCAGCTATAAATGGAAGACTTGATACAAAAGTAGATAAAATGAAAATAATAACAATAGTTAAGATGGATTTTGTGCTTTTGAAGAGCTGCTTAAATTCATTCATACAGATGGTCCACACACACTGTACCTCCCTTCATCTTTATTATACCCCTAGAAAAGAAAGACACCATATCTCGCTCTTTAACATTTGCTTAAATTTTATAAAAAAGAAGACTCTTCCAGAACAGTTAACTCATTTTTAAAAATGTTCAGAAAAATATCTTGATTTATCAAAAAACATCATGTATGATAGCTTTAATTCAAGATAGTTAAACAGGCAATGACGAGAGAAAGTACAATCATCAATTTTTCCACAGAGAGCTTCGGTAGCTGAAAAGAAGCAAAAATAATGATTCGAAAAATGGTCTCTGAGCCTCGTGCTGAACATATCCATGATATTAGTAGGTGACGACGAGAGTTGGTACTCGTTATCAAAACCACAGTATATGAGCCAAATTGGAGCTTTGTACTTGTAGAGGCTGTTTAGCGCGAGCAAACAGTAAATAAAGGTGGTACCACGAGACAAATACCTCGTCCTTATGATTCATAGATAAGGATGGGGTATTTTTTATTGTCCACTTTTTTTCATACAAATGTTCAAATGTTCCACGTGAAACACCACTACCATTTTTTCAAATGAAAGGGAGATTAACATGAGTGAACATGCATTGGTTTTACAATCAGATTTCGGTATTGATGATGGAGCGGTCAGCGCAATGTACGGCGTAGCCAATACAGTGAGCAGCGGCATCCGCATTTTTGATTTAACTCACAACATTCCCCAATACGACATTTGGGAAGCGTCTTATCGCTTGCTTCAGACGGTCACATATTGGCCGGAAGAAACGGTATTTGTCTCCGTTGTTGATCCAGGCGTTGGATCAGAGCGAAAGAGCCTCGTCGTCAAAACAACAAGCTCACACTACATCATCACACCTGATAATGGGACACTTACGCATGTCGCACAGGATATTGGTATCGTGGAGGCTCGGTATTTAGATGAAACCATCAACCGTCTGCCGAAGTCAGGAAAATCACATACTTTCCATGGTAGAGACATTTACGCCTATACAGGCGCGAGAATTGCTTCAGGTGTGATTTCTTTTGAAGAGGTCGGGCCAAAGGCGAATATAGAGGACATTATTCACCTTCCAGTCGTACAAGCTTATGCGGAAGAAGAAGTGATCACAGGGACGATTGATATTTTAGATGTGCGGTTCGGAAATCTATGGACAAACATTCATCATACGTTATTTGAACAGCTTTCAATCAATTATGGGGATGCAATAGAAGTTACCATTGCCAACGGGCCAAAAAATGTGTATAAAAATATCATGACCTATGGACGATCTTTTGCCGATTTAAAGGTAGGCGAACCACTCGTATATGTCAATTCACTCGATCATTTAGGCGTGGCGATCAATCAAGGGTCATTTGCAAAGGCTTATAACATCGGTACAGGCACAGGCTGGCGCCTTTCGATTCGCAAAGCTCCGCGCATTATATACGAATAAGAGGAGGAAACATCATGGCAGGTAAACAACTTTCAACGAAAACTGTCGTTGCCATCGGGATTGGCGCAGCCGTCTTTGTCATTTTAGGACGCTTCGTCTCCATTCCAACTGGGATTCCGAATACACAAATTGAAACATCGTACGCGTTCCTTGCATTAATGGCCGTGCTATTTGGTCCTATTGCAGGCGCATTGATTGGATTTATTGGTCATCTCATTAAAGATGCCACCACATTTGGACCTTGGTGGAGCTGGATTATCGTTTCGGGTGTTGTTGGTTTATTGATCGGCCTCATTTCGAACCGTTTAAAAGTAGAAGAGGGCGACTTTGGCTGGAAAAAAATCACGCTCTTCAACGCCGTCCAAGCCGGCGCACAAGCATTAGGCTGGTTTGTCATTGCTCCTGTGCTCGACATTGTGATCTATGCAGAACCTGCGAACAAAGTATTTGTTCAAGGCATCGTGGCAGGGATTTCAAACATCATCACAGTTGGTGTATTAGGAACCATCATCATTGCAGCCTATGCAAAAACGAGAAGCAAAAGCGGCAGTCTATCGAAAGAAACATCATGAAGCAAGGTGGAACACATAAATGAAGAAACCGATGATTCAATTCGAACATTTCGGATTCAAGTATCGCAGTCAGGCAGAACCAACATTGAAAGATATCAACCTGACCATCTATGAAGGAGAAAAAGTCCTCATCGCAGGCCCGTCTGGATCGGGAAAAAGCACACTAGCCCATTGTATTAATGGGCTAGTTCCTGCGTCTTATAAAGGTTCTATGGAAGGAAGTCTTCACATCGGCGGGAAAAATGCAGAGAAAGAGAACATTTTCTCTCTTTCACAGCTCGTCGGAACGGTGCTGCAAGATCCTGATGGACAATTTATCGGGCTGACCGTTGGAGAAGATATTGCGTTCACACTAGAAAATGATCAAGTCACACGCGAAGAAATGAAAATACGTGTCGAGAAAGCGGCAAAATTAACAGAGGTAGACGGCAAACTGGCATCATCCGTGCATGAGCTGTCAGGCGGTCAAAAACAACGTGTCGCCATCGCAGGCGTACTTGTCAACGATGTCGACATTTTGCTGTTTGATGAGCCACTGGCAAGCCTTGATCCCGCAACAGGCAAAGAAGTGATCGACCTTATTGACCGTCTGCAAAAAGAAACAAAAAAAACGGTCGTGATGGTGGAACATCGATTGGAAGACGTCCTCTTCCGTCATGTCGACCGCATCATCGTTGTCAATGACGGCACGATTGCAGCGGATATGACACCAGATGAATTGCTCGCCTCAAATGTATTAGAAGCGGCGTATTTACGTGAGCCTTTATATGTGAGAGCGATGAAATATGCAGGTATTCCGATTGCAGCAGGAGATCAGATCGCTAATTTACAGCATCTCACCTTAAACGACGAGGCAAAAGAGAAAATCGAGCAATGGATGGAAGCATCTGAGTCATCAGTCGAGCAGAATGAAGCGCCGGATTTACTAGAAGTGCGTGAGCTGAGCTTTGATTATCCGACAAGACCTAACACACTGAGCAACATCTCTTTTACCGTCAAAAAAGGAGAAATGATCAGCATTGCCGGTGCCAATGGCGCAGGCAAGACGACACTATCCAAGGTGCTTTGTGCATTTGAAAAGCCAACAAAAGGGACAATCCTTTTAAATGGCGATGACATCACAGGAGACACCATCAAACAGCGCTCCGAACGAATCGGTGTCGTCATGCAAAACCCAAATCAAATGATTTCGAAACAAATGATTTTTGATGAAGTCGCCCTCGGTCTCGTTTTAAGAGGCGTAAAGGAAGACGACATCAAGGATCGTGTAGAGCGGGTTTTAAAAGTATGCGGGCTGTATCCATTTCGAAATTGGCCGATCTCAGCACTCAGTTTTGGACAGAAAAAGCGCGTTACCATTGCATCCATTCTTGTGTTAGAGCCAGAAATCATCATCCTAGACGAGCCAACCGCCGGACAGGATTTTAGACATTACACAGAGATGATGACATTTTTAGAGCAATTAAATCAGCAGGGCGTCACGATTTTGATGATCACCCATGATATGCATCTCATGCTCGAATACACAACAAGAACCATTGTCATTTCAGATGGAGAAAAAATCGCAGACGATACACCAGCTAAAGTACTGACAGATCAGTTGCTAGTCCAAAAGGCGAGCTTAAAGGAAACGTCGCTGTATGAACTGGCGCTAAAAGCAGACTGGCCAAATCCAAATGAACTCGTGGATCGCTTCATTGAGGTTGACAGAAAGGAACGAATGACATGGCTGTAGACATGCTGTCTTATATCGATCGCCCATCGCCAATTCACCGGCTGACAGGGGCAACCAAACTCATTTGCTTTATCCTCTGGTCATCCGCAGCGATGCTCACGTATGATACAGGCGTATTAGTGTTTATGCTAGTTGCCAGTATCGTGTTCTTTCAACTGTCGAATGTGCGATTTCGTGATATCTCCTTCGTGGTGATCGTCTTGGCGATTTTTCTTGTCATCAATAACATCGCCATTTACGTCTTTGCGCCTCAGCAAGGTGTCGCCATCTATGGAGCGAAGCACGAGCTGTTTCATATTGCAGGCTGGTACAATGTCACACTTGAACAGCTTTTCTATCAATTGAACATTACACTGAAATACGTGACCGTGATGCCAGCGGCGCTTTTATTTATCGTGACAACAAATCCAAGCGAATTCGCCTCATCGCTCAGCCGAATTGGGGTCAGCTACCGGATTTCCTATGCGGTAGCGATTGCTTTGCGCTATATTCCAGATATTCAGCGTGATTTTCGCACGATTGCCATTTCTCAGCAAGCAAGAGGCATTGATTTATCAAAGAATGAAAAACTGGGAAAACGGATTAAAAATGCGCTGTCGATTGTAATGCCGCTGATTTTCTCCAGCCTAGAGCGGATTGAAACGATCAGCAATGCGATGGAATTGCGCGGGTTTGGAAAGCATAAAAAGCGCACATGGTTTACGGCGAAAGACTTTCAAAAAGCAGATTATGCGGCGTTAATCTTTGTTGGAGCGGTACTGATTGTGTCGCTAGTGATTACATTTGTTAGAGGAACGAGATTTTACAATCCGTTTTGATAGAAGGAAGCCTTCACAGGAGTGGAGGCTTTTTTATTTGGTTTGTGGATAAAAGGTGTGGAAAATGGTAAAAGACTATTAACATGTGAATAAATCGGTTATATTGAACAATGAGCGAAACACTTGTGAATAACCAAACAACATATTGGAGGAATTAGAAACTTATGAACAAATCACTTTATGCTTGTGCAGAACATATAGAAACCGTACTAGACATGTACATAGATGATCACGAAACACCGCCAGAATTCAGAAAAATCGAACATACACACAGCTTATCCACAACCTGTGAATTGTGCGATGAACCTGCAATATATATAGTGGGGAACGAATGATCGGACACAAAATACACAAATTTTATCCACAATTGTTGATAACTTATATGAATAACTTGTTCTTAAGGTGGGGATGACCTGTGAATATATCAATTATCACAGTAGGAAAATTAAAAGAGAAATATTTAAAGCAAGGCATAGCCGAATACACAAAACGATTACAAGCATACGCAAAAATCGAGATCATTGAGCTCGCAGACGAAAAAGCACCCGAGAATCTCAGCGAGCAAGACATGAAAATCATCAAAGACAAAGAAGGCGAACGCATCCTAAGCAAAATCAACCCAGACGCCCACGTCATCGCCCTCGCCATCGAAGGAAAAATGAAAAGTTCCGAAGAATTAGCCGATACAATAGATAAGCTGGCAACATACGGAAAAAGTAAGGTGTGTTTCGTCATAGGCGGGTCACTTGGGTTAAGTGATGCTGTGATGCAGCGGGCGAATGAGAAACTGTCATTTTCGAAAATGACGTTCCCGCATCAGTTGATGAGGTTGGTGTTGGTGGAGCAGGTTTATCGGGCGTTTCGGATTGTGCGGGGGGAGCCTTATCATAAGTAAATGAGGTTTTATTGCATGTGTTTATAATAGTAAATATGCAAATCCTAAATTATATATTAGTTAATATTTTAAAGCTTACAGAAATTATTAAGTATAGAACGCTTAGTTAGAGTAACGTGACTATTTAATATAGTCATAGTAAGAGGGACTAAAGTAATGATTTTACAGGAGATAAATGAGATGAGCAGAAATATAAGTACTAAGGTTGAACGAAGAATATGTGCTGAATCTATGGGGAGATGTATGAATCCAGAATGTAAAGTAGAATTATTTAAAGATAGTGGCGACATCATGGAAAAGGCTCATATAATTCCGTATTGTGATACTAAGGACAACTCATATGAAAATTTAATTATTCTATGTCCAAATTGTCATACAAATTTTGATAAAAACAGTGCATTTAGTATAGGTGAAGTTGAAAAATGGAAACAAATACGTAAGGCTGAGTTTGAGCGTTTTTTTAGTAAAGAGTATGATACATTTGAGGATTTAAAAAGTGAAGTTGCTCCATTGTTATCACATAATCAAGAAATTTTTGAAAACTATTATTCGGAGAACCAAAGGGATTTATGGGGTATTTTTGAAGGTATGATTTTATTAAATAATAGAATTATAAGAAATATTTTAAAAAATAATACTAAATTGATTCAAAATCATTCTCAGGAAAGCTACTCCAATTTAGCAATAGTACAAAAATTTATGCTCCATATTGATGAGTTCGAAGCTACCCGATTAAGTAAAGAAAAAATAAGGCATGTATTATTTCCATCTGAGATTAATTCCTTATTTGGAATAGAACCTGTAGTGAAAGACTTTATGCCATCTGTAGAGTCTATTGAGAGTTTAATAGAAGTATTGCAAAATAAGGGGGAGTTTGAACTTATTGTTTTAGGAGTCGATAATCCATATATACAGGTTATAAAAGACAGTACTTCTGAAAAAATATATCTTAACGATACCCCAAGGTTAAGACAAATGTATTATGATTACAATTGTTTTAGGAAAGTGAATGTTCGATTTGAAAGCCTAAATTATGCTCTAAAATATATAAAGTCGAGGGGATTAAATTTTGATTTCTTGAATATAAACAACCTAAAAGAGGTTAAAGTAAATGGGATAAAAATAGCTTTTGTTTATGAATATTGCTTAAGTAAGATTAAATTATTACAACTATCTCCAGAGGAAAAATGTGCAGTTTTAAACTTGCATAATTGGAATGGTGAGAGTTGTATTTCTTCAGATGCTTACGAAATAGCAAGAGAAATGAAAGTAACGTTACTAACAATGGATAAATTTTATGGATATATTAATAGCATTAAACAAAAAAGATAGTGTCATTCAGAAAATCATATATCATATAAAATTGTTTGAGTCATTTGAAAATGTGTATTTGTTTGGATCAATAATCAATGAGAAAAGAATTCCAAATGATATAGATTTATTGCTAATATACAAAGATTTTTCTAGTAGACTTTTAATTGATTTGGATAAGATAAGCACTATTTTTGATCAATTATATGGATTATATTTTGATTTAACTGTACTGAGTGAATATGAGGAAGATGAGTCAAGTTTTTTAATTAGATTAAACTCAAATTACTTAAGACTAAAATGACAAATCTTTATATAAATAAAATTATGTGAATTTAATGTTATGTTTAGTGGAAAACATAAGATTCTTATTTGTATAGATGGTCTTAAAAGAATAATATATTCCGTAAACAATATTGTGAAAATGGAGGTAGTTTATGCAGTTTATTACAAGAAATTTGATTGGTGATGATTTCAACTACAAGATTATATATGATTTCTTTTCAAAAGAACAATTAGGGAATTTTGAAGATTGGATCTGCAGTAGACACCATAAAAATATAAATAAGATAATGAATATAAAGCTTAATTCAGAATGGATTACTCGAAATTATTTAAGTTCTAAAATGATTTTATCAGCAACAGTCATGTTGACATCTTTAGAGTATGCAATTGAAAAAAACCTTAAAATGACAGTACCATACCTGTATTATTATTCAGTAATTACATGTTGCCGTGCTTTTTTGTATGCGAATCCATATAATGAATGGAAAAACAATGGTGCTTTTTTGAATATGAGCCACTCTAAAATAATAAATCTTACAAAAGATTATTTATATCACTTGGATAAAGATTATGCATTAAGAATAGAAAATATTTTAAATAAATTAAAGAAGACGAGAGAATTATTTTCTTATAAGTTCCCTTCAACTGGATTAGATATTGTATATGAATACGATCTAGATGAAATTATTGAAATATGTACTACAGTCTGTGAATTAGCTCAGTTAACCAGCGAGCAAATACAAAATTATACTATTAATAAGTGTATGGATAATTATGATGATTGGAGCAGAGTAGATTTAAATTATTTAAAATACACTTATAGCTATGACGGTATAATAGATTCAGAAGATTGGCGTAGAATTGATTATATTAAAAGAAAACAACCATTTCCAGCGAGCATATATTACACAATGACCGAGGGAATGGTAGAGGACTATTTTGGAGCTTGGTGTCCTAATGATGGAAACGATGATCTATACAATCCGGATTTAAACTGGAGGGTAATATTCCCGGTCCCATAATGATAAAACCTTATTTAGATATAATTCTTGTAATTCTTATCGTAATTGATAACAAAAAATGGAACTTACTATGTGTATGAATAAACTTAAATAATTAATGTATAAAAAGGGAACTGTATAAATAAATCTTTTTACTAGAATAACAATTTATTTCTAGCAAGGCAAGAACATATTTTATCAAAAAGGCATAGTTAATCTTAATTTATAAAATATTATGAAGTCTATTCCGTGCGGAGTAGGGTAATTTGGGAAAAAATAGAAGTATAAAAAATAACATATAATTAAAAAAGGAAAATAATTTAAATAATAATATGCTGAATTATTAACAATTATTTAAATTAATTGAAATAATTTGATTTTAGAATGAATCCATCTAGAATAAGTATTGATGTAAGTTTAAATTAACTTATAAAAGAAATGTAGAGTTGTCTGCATAGAAAAGGCGAAATGTTTGCACTATTAGTTAGAAAATAAATTTAACTTATTAAAGTAATACATTATAAACTTCTATACATAACTTGAAAAATCAAAAAAGTGTCCTTTCTTTATTGAAGGGACACTCCTGACTTTAAAATAAACTGAACTGATTATTGATTATACCTTTTTTACAAGATGCAAAGTGGCTATCGAATTCTTGATCATGATAATGTAGAATACCTTTATCAATAATATCGCAGAAACTTATCTTTGGATTGTTTATGTGATTTAGGTTTGCTTCATTATTTAATCTATATTCCCATTTTGTAAAATAATCTTCTAGTTCTTCTGAAGGTACTTCATAAATACGTGCGGGTTTGTTTATATAGAATATTCCTACAAGGAAGCTTGTTACGGCACGATACCGACGTATTATTTCATGGTTTACATGATGACAAGTTGTTATACCAGGCTTTTTGCGAACTTCACCTTTGGTATCAATTAAATTGACAGTTTTAAGTTCGTATTGGTTGCCTGTTAATGGATCAATACCATCGTCACCATGACGACCTGGTATTCTTGTTAGACCAAACATTTTTACGAGAAGTAATTCTCTGTACCCACCGTCATCAAAAACATGGATGATATTATGTTTATTTGCTTCTAATTGAATTCCATCAGCTAATTCTATTAAGTTATTTATCTTTTCTTTTACTTCTAATGGCATAATTACTCTCCTTTGGTATTAAATCTGCGACATCAACGGAGAGGGCCTTTGCTAACTTTAACAGTGTGGTGTATGTAGGGTTCTTTTGGGCAAGTTCAAGACTACTTATATAGTTTCTATGAAGCTCAGCTTTGAACCCCAACGCCTCTTGAGAATAGCCTTTTTCTTCACGCAGGTTACGTATCCGTTGTCCTAATTCATATAACTCTTGTTTAAATTGGTTTTCGTTTTCCATTATATGTCCCCATTCAACTAATTAAGGGTTTATCTTCATTGAAAATTATATTATAATTACAAGAGACATTCTTCACACTATAGTGTGAAATGGTATTATTTGATATATTAATAGGAGTGTTAATGAAAAATGAGACTGGCATATACAACTAATCGTGGATCTGCATATATTGGAGACTCAATGGAATTACTAGATAGTTTAGAAGATAATTCAATTAATCTTGTAATGACCTCACCGCCATTCGCTTTATTAAGACAAAAAGCATATGGCAATAAAAATGGAGAGGAATATATTCAGTGGCTATCAGAATTCGCGTTAAAAGTTAAAGAAAAGTTAACTGAAGATGGGAGCTTTGTTTTAGACCTCGGTGGGGCTTATCAAAAGGGGGTTCCTACACGTTCACTTTATAATTACAAGGTGCTTATTAAATTTGTTGAAGAATTAGGATTTCATCTAGCAGAAGAGTTCTTTTGGTTTAATCCGTCTAAATTACCTTCACCAATTGAATGGGTTAACAAACGAAAAATAAGAGCAAAAGATGCGGTAAATACCGTATGGTGGTTTTCAAAGTCAGAATTTCCGAAAGCTGATGTAAGGAAGGTTTTAACACCTTATTCAGAACGAATGCAGAAGTTGTTAAAGGATGGTAAGAAGTATTACGATCCTAAAGAGAGGCCATCTGGGCACAATATTTCAGAAGGTTTTAATAAAGATAATGGAGGAGCGATTCCACCCAATTTGTTACAGTTTCCTAACTCTGAAAGTAATTCTAAGTATTTAGCTTTATGTAAGTACGTAAAAGTCAAAGGACATCCTGCAAGGTTTCCAGGCAAGCTGCCTGAGTTCTTTATTAAGTTTTTAACAGATGAAAATGACATTGTATTAGATATATTTGGTGGTTCGAATACGACAGGGGAAATGGCTCAACTACTCAACAGGAAATGGCTTAGTTGTGATATTGAAAAAGAGTATGTAGCAGCATCTTCACTTAGGTTTATTAATGACAAAGAAACTGCTAAACAAGTTTTTGATAGAATTATGAATGATGAAATGGTTGATATTGGTCAATTAACGTTGATTTAATTTCTAAGAGGCTGTCTTAATAGAGTAGAACCATTGTATAAAAGTAAAGGCGATCATGCCGCAGATTCAGTGATCGTGTATGTGAAAGAAGAGAAAATTCTATTCCTAGGAGATTGCATTTATCCGAAAATGTATGCTGAAAAAGTACATTATACGGTGAAAGAAATTTTGCGTCTTTTAGATGAGTTAGATGCTTTTGATGTGGAGACGTATATTCCATCGCACCAAAGACCGTGGACAAAAGAAGAGTTTCGTCAGGAAAGAGACAAGCTTCGAACGATTGCGAAATACACTGGTCTTTATGGTGGAGATCAGGAGAGAATCAAGAGTGAATATCAAACACATGTGAACAGAGAACTAAAAGAAGATGAACTAGAAACCATTGCTTATTTTGTAAATGGTTATTAAATAATTATGGTGACTAAAACAAAAAAAGTCTCATTTGAGTGATTTTCCTCAAACGAGACTTTTTTATTTCTATGGTAAACCTACAAAGTCTTCTGCATCACGAACTGTGACAGACATCTGTTTTGCATTAATAATAATGACACAATCCCAAGTGGGCTTTATTTGCAGTTCATCATTCTCATCAATACGAATAATTCCTTTAAATTCAACAGTCTGTTCTAGAAAGACCATTTTCTTTTCTGTATCATCTTTGACGGCTGTTAAATGTTCAGGATAGTGAACGGTCCAATCATAAAAAGTGGTTTTCTTCATAGTTCCTCCTATTTTCATTCGTACACATCTCCGAATACTTCTTTTGTTTGCCGGATTGTCAGTGATTTATTGGTTGGATCAATTGAAATGACACAATCCCAAGTAGGTTTGATTTGTAGCTCGTTGTTGTCATCCATCCAGATGATGCTATTTAGCTCAATGGATGGCTCTAAAATGACCATTTTCTTTTCATGATGATCGGTAATCGCTGTTAAGTCTGCTTGTAAATGGATGGTCCAGTCAAAAAAAGTGATTTTTTTCATTGTTTCTCCCCTCATCTTCGCTTATATTTCCATTATAACCTGAGTGTTTTCTGACACTATTTTATATCAAGTCTTCCATTAATAGAGAGGTTACTTACAGATGGACAAAATAACTAACCCATACGACACCTTCAAAACCAAAATATCGAAATATCCAATTGAACAAAATCATTGGCAAGCTTTCAAAGATGGAACAACGATTAAACAGTTAAAAGCAGGTACATGCATGATCAAGGCTGGCGATCCAGTGAAGCATGCCTATTTCTGCATAACAGGTCTCTTCCGCCTCTTCTATTTGTTACCGGATGGCAGAGAGTACAACGTGGCTTTTACGTTGGAAGATGATTTTGCTACTTCTTATGCAAGTATGATCAACGGGCAGCCTTCTCCTTATTCGATTGAAGCGATGGAGGATTCTATCGTGATTGAAATTCCGTATGATCTGCTTCAAATGTTGATGGACAGAAGTCATATGTGGGAGCGGTTTGTTCGGGTGAGTGTTGAAAGGCTGTATACGAGAAAGGAAGAGCGTGAGAGGGAACTGCTATATTTGCCAGCCATTGAGCGATATCAGGCGTTTTTATTGAAATATCCCGGGTTACATCAACGTATCGCTCAATATCATATTGCCTCATATATCGGTATTTCTCCGGTTTCGCTGAGCAGGCTGCTGCATCCTGCTGAACATTAACCTATGTTAATGCACATTCTCTAGATCTGGCGTACAATCATCACATCATAGAAGAATCGAGGGGCATGATGATGAAATATATGATGGTTGTTTTATTAGAGTTCTATCCATCTTGGCTTGCTTTACCACGAGAGGAGCGCAGAACCCATGCGGCTTCGCTGCAAGAGTTGATGCAGAAATATGAGGAACATGTGACGGTGCGCTTTTTTGATGCTGAAGCTCTTCCAGGTAAGGATTACACAGATTTTGTGATGTGTGAAACAGATGACCTGAAGTTCTATCATTTTATGTGGGAAGAGATTAGAGATTCTATTCCTTACACAAGTGGTTATGTCAAAATTAAAGAGGTCATCATGGGAATGCAAGATGCTTTTCAAACATATGAAAAAGAATCTCTGAAAATGGATCAGTAATCGAAAACCACCTACTATCAGGTGGTTTTTTGCACATTCTATTTTTTGGTATAATCAGGGGTAAGGTAAGATTCGGATAAATTTTTGAACTTAATCGGAGGTACATATGAAACAACTTTATATGAAACAGAAAGTATTTAGTCTGAGCGGTAGGTTTACCGTAAAAGATCAACAGGAGAATGATGTATATGTGGTCGAAGGCAGCTTTATGAAGGTGCCAAAGACGTTCACCATTTTGAATACAGAACGAGACGTCATCGCTGTAATTACGAAGAAAATGTTTAGCTTTTTACCAAAGTTTTTAGTAGAAGTCGGTGGACAAGAGGTATTGACGATCAAAAAAGAGTTTACATTCTTCAAAGCCAAATATTCAATTGATGCTGCTGGGATCGAAGTGCAAGGGAACTGGTGGGATATGAATTTCCAAGTGCTGCAAAGCGGCGAAGTGGTCGGCCAGGTGAAGAAGGAATGGTTTACTTGGGGAGATAGCTACAAGGTGGATATTTTGAAAGAAGAGATGGAGCCTGTGATGATTGCATTGGTTGTTGCGATTGATTGTGTGAAAGCGGATGAAGCAGCGTCTAGGTCTTCGTCGACGACAATGAATAATTAATTGGAGGGTTTAAAGTTGGACAATCTCACCCGCATTTTAAGATTAAGAGATGCAGAGATATGGGAGTATGAATTTCTCGATAATAAAGACATCATCGTCTATTTCTCGATTACAGATTTAAATAGAAAAGCAACGATTCATGATAACCCTCTGGCCACTCAAGAAGAACTGGATGAAAGAGATAATTACATATCAATGGATGTGCACAGCCATCTAGATCTCAAGAAAACGCTAGAAGAAGATATATTTGATGACTTTATCACCAATATCTCAGCTTTAGTAGAGCATATGCATGATTTTCACAATGCGCATGTTTTTATTCATATGCATGTTCATGACAAAATCGAATTAACAGATTTTCAGTTAGAAAAAGATGAAGAGATGCATGGGGATGAAAAAGAACAACTCTATACATTTAAACGTTTATGGATTCAGCAGGCATGTTTTCAATTGGTCGAACAACAATTAAATCGAAAAATCACAGACATGTCTAACAGTAGGTTTTGCCAAGATCTAAAGTGAGGTGAGCAAACAAATGACATTCCCATACAAAGTATTTCAAACAGTCGTCGAATGCGGCAGTTTTACAAAAGCTGGTGAGAAGCTTGGGCTGACGCAGTCTGGGGTGAGTCATAATATGGCGAAGCTTGAGTCAGAGCTTGGGATTGTGCTGCTTCATCGGAATCGAAACGGGCTGTCGCTGACAGATGCAGGTGAACGAGTGATGCCCCATATTCGCCAAATCATTCATCATGCGTCATTGCTTGAGCAGGAGGCGGCGTTGATTCAAGGGATGGAAGTGGGGAGTATCAAGATCGGCACGTTCTCTAGTTTTTCTTCAAAAATGCTTCCGCAGCTCATTCATCGTTTTACGAAAAGTTATCCCAATATCCAATTGGAGTTATACGAAGGCGGCTATGAAGAGATTGAAGAGTGGATCGCGTCTGGCACAGTTGATCTTGGGTTTTTAACACAGCCATCTAGAGATTTGGAAACTGTTCCACTGTTTCAAGATGAATTGGTAGTGCTCATGCAAGAGAGTCATCGTTTCCATTCAAAGAAGGTGATGGAAGTGGCTTCGTTCCAAGATGAACCATTTATTATGCCAAAAGCGGGCTGTGATCAACTCATTAAGAAATTATTAAAAGAAAGCGGCGTAAAACCCCATGTTTTATTTGAGATTGGGGACAACAATACGCTCATCTCTATGGTTCAGGAAGGCCTTGGGCTCACGATCATTCCGAAATTGATGTTGCCGCCTCAGGTGCCTCATGCGAACGTAATTCCACTTGAGACCCGTGTTTATCGCGAAATCAATATGGCGTTTAAATCTTTTAACGCAGCCTCTCCCTCTACTAAAAGATGGATTGAAGCAGTCAAAGATCATTTTAAATAGATTCAGCTTGAACGAGAGTCTCTATTCAAGCTGATCAATTTATAGCGTGACCACCCCGCGAATGGTAATAACCGCTGCACCTGCTACTTTAATGACCGGCTTTGTTTCATTCGGAATGACCGTGATACGAAGCAATCCTGGTCTGCTGATTGCATCACCTTGAGCAATGCGTAGATGAGTGGTTTCTTGCTGAGGAATGATCCCTTCCAAATACAGATATCCGGCTAATGCTCCGTTTGCTGCTCCCGTTACAGGATCTTCGGGTATGCCAATGCCAGGTGCAAAATCCCTTGTATAAAGATCACAGTCTTTTGTGGATTGAAACGTATAAAGATGAGTCGTTGTGATATTCTGCTCTTTATTCATTTTTCCTAAAGCTGCTAAGTTTGGTGCTGCTTGATCAATGTCATTCTGGTGTTTCAGCGGAACCAGAAGATGCCAGTTTCCGGTGTTTGCTAATTTTATAGGATAGGATGGATCAATCCTGTCACTGTTTATACCGAGCATGTCACTAAGCTCTTCTACATCGATGATAAAATCTTGCGTCTTTGGCGTGACCTGTGTCATCTCCACATCCACAACTTTGCCATTTTCCTCGTGCCATATAACGGGAACATGGCCGATCTTTGTTTCTAAAACAACCCCTGATTTTTCTTTAGCCATCCCTAGCTCCGTCGCTAAAAGCCAAGTCAACCCAACCGTCGCATGCCCGCAGAAATTGACCTCTTCCGTTGGAGTGAAATATTTCACTCGATAATCAGCTTTCTCATCATGTGCCGGCAGCAAGAAAACGGATTCGGGTAAGTTCAACTCCTTGGCGATATTCTGCATCTCATCCTCCGTTAACCATTCCCCATCCAACACCACCCCAGCGGCATTACCTCCAAATTTCTCAGTTGTAAACGCATCGACATGATACACTCTAATATCTTTCATCTGACGAATCCTCCTAAACATGTTGTTATGTTCATCATAAGTTTGTATGATGCATTCGTAAAATGAATCTTTTGAATGTGATGAATTGGAATTGTTCATGTAATATCAAACAACTAGGCGGTAAGGCTGAAAAAATAATGATAGTTCAAAAGGCAGGTTCAAAGAGAATCTGCTTTTTTGTAGTATGCTTGAACAAAACAAAAAGAAAGCGAGGGGGTCAGCATAGCTTTAGGAGGATATATCAATATTGGATTGGTATTCTATGATGACATTCATTTAACAATCACTTTTCGCAAACTGACTGACTTTTTAACAAAAAAAGGAATATTGATAACGAAGGTAAAGTTTAGTCAGGATGCTAATGGCGAAGCATGGATCGAACATGATGTAAAAGAGAATAAAATCAAAAACAATTACTTGGAAGGTTTTTATACAGAATTTGAATTGACGGGAACATGTCTAAAACATACGACTATGAACATACAAAAAGAAGCTGGTTTTGTGGGATTCGTTCTATATTTAAAGTGGACAGAGGTTGTTTCACATGATGTCGTTCGTATTCAACAGGAGATCGTACAGTGTCTTGTAGAACTTTATCATACTCTTCCGTTTGAGTATGCATTCATTGGTCATGAAATGGAAGTCGAGATTCATCCAGATGATGTTGAAAAGAGTCTGCAAGAACATCATGCTTTTCCAGTTGTTCTTATAGGTAAAGGGGATTATTTAGTCACTTTTTATGGTGATACTGCCATTGACGGGCTAACTACTCAAGAGAGAGGGAAGAAATATTTAAAGGTTAAAAGAGAACAGTAGAAAAGCCTCCTGAATGTCTCAGGAGGCTTTTTCCATCCATCACCCATAATAATTATTCGCCTGAATAAAAAATTGGGATTGCATGTAGTTATAAGTGATTTTCGAGAAGTCGAAAGGCTGGCCGTTTGTGAGATGAAAGACGGTTTCGACGCGAAGAGCAGGATCATTTTGCTTAAGTCCGAGGTGCTTCGCTTCAGTTTCGTTTAGTTTGCCAACTTGCAGGTACATGTCAGAAAAGCCCACTTTAAGACCAAGGCCTTCACTAATGAATTTAAAAACAGAATCGGCTGCAATTTCTGTGTTGAGGTAAGGAATAATGGTTTTCCGGTAATAGGACTCTTCTAAACATAAAGTTTGTCCATTGATGTAACGAATGCGTTTAAGGTAGAAAACATCCTCATCTGGTTCAATGTTTAAATTCAGCGTAGCTTCTTCTGGCGGTTTGACGGTATCTAACGTGAGAACTTCTGATGTCAGTTGAAATTCCTCTAAATCTTTTTTAAATCCTTGGTTGGATAAAAGGCTGATATAGCCTTTGCGCCTGTGCCTTCTCACAAAGATGCCGCTGCCCCTCACCTGATAGACAATCCCTTTTCTTTCGAGTAAATCTAATGATTTGATAATTGTACTTTTGCTCACAGCAAATTGATTCATGAGCGTCTCAAGCACAGGGAGTTTGTCTCCTTGCTGCAGCTCATGTGTGACAATATATTTTTCAATATCGCTCGCAATTTGTTGATACTTTAACATAGCCATTCCTCTTTGTTTTCACGATTTATTGTCTTTGTATTATAGCACATCCCGATTTCTCTTTGATATGCAAACTCAAATTATATATGTATTGATAAATTGTACCGGTATAATTATAATGTACATATACTAGTAGTGATAAAGGGGGGGTTTTATATGTCAAAAGTGAGGGATTATCAAAAGCTTGCAGAAGACATCTTAGAAGCAGTTGGCGGAGAAGAAAATGTGGTGAGTGCTGCAAGATGCGCCACGAGGCTGCGTTTGGTGCTGAAGCGTTCTAATCCAAAGGCAAAAGAAGCAGTCAACGCCATGCCTGGTGTCATTACAGTGGTGGAAAACGGTGGTCAGTTTCAGGTTGTGATCGGTCAGCATGTAGGTGAGGTATATGAGCATTTTTCCAACCTTGTTCAGCTCCAAACGTCGGATGATGATCAGCCGAATGAAAACAAAGGAACGATTCTGAATCGGGTCATTGCGACCATGTCCGCTGTGTTTGCGCCATTTGTGTATATTTTAGCCGCAGCTGGTATTTTACAAGGTGCACTTATCTTAATAAATTTGATATTTCCAAGCTTCTCGAAAACAGGAACTTATGAAGTGTTTAGCTTTATTTCTTGGGCACCGTTTACGTTCTTGCCCATTTTTATTGCGATAACTGCAGCCAAGCATTTCAAAACAAATATGTATATCGCGGTTGCTTGTACAGCAGCGCTTGTCAGTCCTTCTTGGACAGAGATTGCTGGACGTGTAGCATCAGGGGAAGGTGTGACCTTTTTAGGGATTGCGTTATCTGAAACGGTTTATACATCATCCGTCTTGCCACCGCTTTTCTTAGTATGGATTCTTTCCTATGTAGAAAAATTCTTAAACAAACGAATTCATGAGGTTGTCAAACCGCTATTTGTCCCATTTCTATGTATGGTCGTCATGGTTCCGTTAACCATTCTATTAATCGGTCCTCTTTCGACAGCAGGTGCAAATGGGATTGCAAACGGATACAATATCTTAGCTGAAAATGTACCAGCTCTGGCAGGGGCCATTATCGGCGGTTTCTGGCAAGTACTCGTGATTTTCGGTGTTCACTGGGGCATCACGCCAATGGTACTTGCGAACTTTGAACAATATGGACGTGACTCCTTTCAGGCATATCAAACCATCGCTGTTATCGCTCAAGTCGGTGCGGTGCTGGGAGTTATTTTAAAAGCAAGAAATCGGGAAACACGGAAAGTTGGGGTTTCAGCTGGAATCACAGGACTCTTCGGTATTACGGAGCCTGCGATTTACGGTGTCACCTTACGTTTTAAAAAGCCGTTTATTTTCGGGTGTATTTCTGGAGCAGTCGGTGCCATTGTGGCCAGCTTCTTTACGCCTTATTACTTTGCATATGCAGGGCTGCCTGGCCCTCTGACCATTGTGAACGGAATCAGTGCAGATTATCCAACGTCTATCATTGGTATTTTGATTGGTGTGGCCATTGCGCTGATATTACCAGTTGTGCTTATTCAATTGTTCGGTTATGGGGAAGATACGGTAGACCAGCCAGCTGGTGAAACACCTGTTAAAGATCAAGGCGGAGAAACGACACAAGCTTCTATGAACAATGAAGAAATGATCACGGCTCCACTTACAGGAAAGGTGCTTCCGTTATCTGAAGTGCCAGATGCCGTATTTAGCTCTGGGGCGATGGGGGAAGGCTTTGCCATTCATCCGACCGATAACAAACTGTTTGCACCGTTTGACGGCAGTATCGTCATGCTTGCACCAACAAAACATGCGATTGGTCTGCGTTCTGAATTTGGTGTAGAGTTACTTGTTCATGTAGGAATTGATACGGTTTCTCTAGATGGATCGGCATTTACACTCAATATCAAAGAAGGCGACAAGGTGAAAAAGGGTGACGTGTTGATGACATTTGATCAGGAAGCAATTGAAAGCAAAGGATTACAAACAATCACACCTGTTATCATTACCAATACCCAAGCATACGAAGATGTGATTGTAGAGAAACGTTCGACATGTCAGCCAACTGACGTCATGATGACAATTGTGAAATAGGAGGAATAGATAATGACTTTACCAAAAGATTTCTTATGGGGCGGGGCATTAGCCGCTCATCAATTCGAAGGTGGATGGAATGCAGCTGGCAAAGGGCCGAGTGTTGTAGATGTGATGACAGCAGGTGCTCATGGTGTACCAAGACAGATCACGGAAACGATAGAAGAAGGAACTTTTTATCCAAACCATGAAGCCATTGATTTCTACCATCGTTACAAAGAAGATATCGCCATGTTTGCTGAAATGGGATTAAAATGCTTGCGAACATCGATCGGCTGGAGCCGAATTTTCCCTAAAGGGGATGAAGAAGAGCCGAATGAAGCAGGCTTACAGTTTTATGATGATGTGTTTGATGAGCTGATTAAACATGGAATCGAGCCTGTCATTACGTTGTCTCACTTTGAAATGCCCCTTCATTTGGCAAGAGAATACGGCGGATTCCGAAGCAGAAAAGTCGCTGAATATTTCGCGAAATTTGCGGAAGTATGCTTCAATCGTTACAAGGACAAGGTCACGTACTGGATGACATTTAATGAGATCAATAACAAAATGGACGTCAACAACCCGTTGTTCCTTTGGACAAATTCAGGGGTATCTGTCAAAGAAGGCGAAAATGCCAAAGAAGTCATGTATCAAGCGGGCCACCATGAATTGCTTGCAAGTGCATGGGCAGTGGCAAAAGGAAAAGAGATCAATCCGTCCTTTCAAATTGGAGCGATGGTGTCCCACGTGCCAATTTATCCATATTCCTCAAACCCAGAGGATGTCATGCTGGCAGAAGAATATATGAGACAGCGCTATTTCTTCCCAGATGTCCAAGTGCGTGGCTACTATCCAAGCTACGCGTTAAAAGAATTTGAGCGCGAAGGCTATCACATTCCATTTGAAGAAGGCGATGAAGAAAGTTTAAGAAAAGGAAAAGTAGATTATCTTGGCTTTAGCTATTATATGTCAACAACGGTCAAAAGCGATGCAGTATCTGATCACAAAGGAGACATTGTCAATGGAGCACTGCCGCATGGTGTAGAAAATCCGTATATCAAATCAAGTGACTGGGGCTGGTCCATTGATCCGACAGGTTTAAGGTATACATTGAATCGTTTTTACGATCGCTATCAAATCCCGCTATTCATTGTGGAAAATGGCTTTGGTGCCATTGATCAAGTGGAAGAAGACGGCTCTATTCATGACCCAGAGCGAATTCAATATCTCGCTTCTCATATTCAAGCACTGAAAAAAGCGATTGAATATGACGGTGTGGACCTCATCGGCTACACACCTTGGGGCATCATTGATATCGTGTCATTCACAACCGGTGAAATGAAAAAACGCTACGGCATGATCTATGTTGACCGCGATAACGAAGGTAATGGTTCAATGAAGAGACTCAAAAAAGATTCATTTACTTGGTACCAAAACGTCATTGCAACGAATGGTGAAGAAGTGTAACAAAGGAAAATGCAGACCCGGATGAGTGTGGTATACGCTTGTTCGGGTTTTTGTGTTTCTTTCGACAAAAATGGTGCGCATATCCTTTTGTTAACAAGAAATAAGTCTTATAATTTAGATAGAATATTTGATGATGAAAATAAGAGAAGATAGATGGAATGGGAGAGGTAGTAAATGACGAAATGGTGGATGGTTCGTGCGGGTGACCAAAACGAATTAATTACAATTTGGGAAGAGAAAGGCATTGCATCGATAGGGTGGCCTAAATTAGGTAATCCAAAACAATATCAAACAAAGCAAGAGATGAATGCTCGAGCTGATGTCATATTCGCTGAGAACAAACCTTTTACGAGAAGAAGCTGGGTCAGTCAGGTATGGAGGTTTAGTAGAGAAATCAAAAAGGGAGATCGAATCATTACGTACATAAAAGAAAGCCGTGAATATCGAGTAGGTACGGTGATTGCTCCGCATTTTTTTGATGAAGCAGTTGGAGATAAAATGTATCCAAATCATATTCAGGTAAATTGGGAACCAATAGCAGTTAAACGAGATTCTCTCAGTCAATCAGCTAAGAACAGCCTCGGTTCTATATCAACTGTTTTTCGTGTAGATGATTGGGGGAAAGAGATTGAACATTTACTCAAAAACCCTACATCTATATCAGCGCCTGAAGATGAAACCGAAGAAGATGAAATTATCGAAGATTTAGTCAGCAAAGCTACTGTCATGATTGAAGATAAAGTAGATAAATTGGACCCGTGGCAAATGCAAGACTTAGTCGGAGGCTTACTGCAAGCAATGTCATACAATGTTCGCGTGAGTCCAAAAGGGCCAGATGGCGGTGTGGATGTATTAGCTTATAAAGATGCATTTGGATTTGAAAAGCCTATTATTAAAGTACAAGTAAAGCATCGGAAAAATTCAGCCAGTTCGCCAGAGGTGCAGCAATTATTAGGTGCTAATCCAATGAATGCTAACAGTTTATTTGTTTCTACTGGTGGGTTTACTTCTCATGCAAAAGCTGTTGCGAAGCATAATGAGGTTCATCTAGTGGACTTAGAAGAACTCGTAAATCTTATTGTACATTGGTATGAACATATGCCAGCTGAGACAAGATCCTTATTACCTCTGAAAAAAGTGTATGTACCTGAGTGATCTTTTTATTGTCTATGTTTCAATAACTCCTGAATACAAAGAAAAAAGAGGGTAATGACGGTAAAATAGTTCATTGGATTCTGAAAGATATTGATGTTCATTGATAATTGAAGAAGAATCCACAGACTGAATACCACCATAACAGCAGGAATAATTAATTTATACACAATGGTTCTCCCTTCTAGAGTAGTGCGGTTTTAGTTGGCATTGTCTCATATCATTGTAGAGGTTGAAAAGAGGTAAAGGTTTTAATAGGTTCTATCACATAATTCGGTATAATTGGTCTATAAAAACGATAAATGGTAGATAAAGAATAGGAGTTGTTGAAATGAATCAAACTCTGCAAATGGGTGCCAATACCGTACTAAACTCTCCAAAGGGGCAATTATTCATCAGTTATGAAGTGTCATCTGCAATTGATATTTCTTTAACGGCGTTTCTCTTAACAGATTCAGATCTAGTTCAAGGAGATAATGGCATTATTTTTTACAATCAGCCGGAGAGTACTACGGGTGTCGCGACACTTTTACCAGCAGAGATATCAGATCAGTTGAAAAGACATCAATTGAATTTTGATATGAGCAAAGTGCCTGTCGGAATCACAAAGATGGCTATTACACTAACAGAGGATCGAGGAATCGGCTTTTCTCATGTGAAGAATCTGCAAGCAGAAATTCGAACAGGTGATGAGGTGCTATACCTAACACCAGTTAGCTTTACAAATGAAAAGGGTATTGTCGTAGTAGAGCTATACATAAGAAATAGTGAAACGAAAGCACGATCCATCTGGCGTGGCTTCGATTCTGGATTGGAAGGGCTATGCAAGCTTTATGGGGTAGAGGTTGAACCTGATGAACAGGATGTTTCTACACCTCCTGAAATGGTTTCTGAAAAACAAATTAATGAGCCTGCTCCAATGAAAACAGCCGCTAAAGAGAAAGTCGCTGCACCTATTAGCTTAGAGAAAGTTCAAGGTAAAATTAGTCTAGACAAAGGTCATAAACCGATCATCATTGAAAAAACACCAGAGATTACGGCTACAGTATCTTGGGAGTCTGGAACCGATTATGATATTTACGCATTGGTCTATACGAAGTCAGGAAAACAAATAGATGTGGCCATGTTTGGCGCAAAAGGTGTTCCCGCTCTCAAAAGTTACGGTAACGGGGCTGTTGAGCATATGGGAGATGTCGGTAGAGATCGTGAATCAATGAAAACAGAAGTCATTAAACTAAGGTTAAATGATGATATCCTTGCGGTGGTACCCGTTGTTTACTCTGCTCAATCAAATGGAACAGGTTCTTTCTATAGATATAGAGTGTCTATGAGTATCGATAATCATCAAGGAACGTCTGTCACGATTCACGCGAAACATGCAAATGACAATGATCGAATTTATTCTTGTGTTCCAGGTATTCTTCAAAACACAAATGATGGCGTGATCATCCGTCCACTAGAGCTTTACAGTAAACCAAACTCTGAGCGTAGACCGAAGTTAAAAATGAAATATTCAAATGAGATCGATGTTTTGATGGATAAAGGACCAATCAATGACTATAAGTAACGTGAACATGTGGCTAGACAGAGTATAATGAACTGTCTGGCCTTTTCTATATCCCTACAATTGATAAACTCGTTTATCCAAATGAGAGGGTAAATTGAATAGAGAGTTCATTCCATTTTTTATGTCATTTAGCCTATTTTTCCGTTTTGGAGGTCACGGTAAAATAGACTTTATGATCAATAATGGAGGGAGTGGCTTAATCTGGGCAAGATACTTGATGCAAAAGCACTAACCAGTGCCATGGATACAAGGGCAAAACACTATCAGGAACTCCGCGAACAAATGATAGATTTAAAAAAGGCATTACAAGGTGTTGCCAACCTCGGTGACGACTTCACTGGAAAAGGTGCCGATAACATTAAAAGCTTCTACAAAGAACTCGCCGGAAACGTGGACATGTTTATTAGCTTCATTGATAAACAAAAAGCCTTTCATGAAGGTGTTTCTGGGACACTTGATGATACAAATTTTGGCGGCGACACCTTTGTAGAAGAACACTTTTTAGACAACGCTGTACATATGGGAATCAAGAATGCCAAAAGCATCGTGAAGGATCAAAAAAAGGCACTCAAAACGATTTTTCAAGATATTGATGACCTCATTTCTCTGGAGGTATTTGATAGTAAAACCTTTGACGAAAAGATTGCAGATGCGGAAGATGAACGGAAGAAAACGGTTAAAGATTTAATAGAACTTGATCAAAATCTAAAAGATGAATATGCTTTGTCAGAGACGGAGCAGCAGGCTACAATGGCATTGTACGCAGAAATGATGAATGCGACAAATGACGGAAAATCCATTTCGCCTATGAATTTTGACAAGAAAGCGTATCAAAATAGCGAAATCTACAAGGCAAAAAGCGATATTGAGAAGCAAACGTCTGAATATCTGAAAATCAAAAATGATCAAGAAGAAGCTCGCAAGATCGCAAAGGAACAAGAAGCGCTAGCCAACCGTCCGTGGTATGAAAAAGCTCTTGATTACGGAGGAAATATCGTCAATGAACTGACAGGCGTGAACGATGCAAAACGTGCCGCAACAGGTGTCGATCCAATAACAGGAGAAGAACTCACCGCAGGCCAGCGAGTCGCCGCAGGCGGCATGGCAGCAGCAGGCTACATCCCGATCGTCGGATGGGCGGGCCGTATTTTCAAAGGCGGTAAAGCCGTTTATAAAACGACTCAAGCCACGTCCGCCGCAGTCAGAGCAGTCGACATTTACAAGACATCACAGAAGTCTTTCGATGCGTTGAAAACATCACAAAAAGGCTTATATGGCCTCACCGCAACAAACGGCTTCAGTGAAGCGATTACGGGTCGAGATATGTTTGGAAATAAAGTCTCGAAAGAACAGCAGGAAGCGAGTATGAATGCGGCTCTGGGGATGCTTTTGCCGTTTGGGGCGAAAGGGTTTCATGGGAAGATGGGGATGAAGGATAGTACTGGTAAAGGTGGATTTAAACATAAGTATTCTGACAATAGCAAAAATCATCTAATACGACCAGAAGGTGTTAGTAAAACAGGTGTAAGTGGTGGTCATAATGAAAAGGAATTTTTCAATTATTTAAATGAAAAAGAAATTCCCTATAAATTGGAGAGAAAGGAACGCCATCCTTCGATACATGGAATAAATGATGTGTACTATAAAATAGCAAAACAAGAGCGTGGTATGTATACAAAAGAATTTAAAGCCTCTACTCATAAGAAGACTGTTTATGATGATAATGTATTTACTGATGAACAAATTTACCAATTTGGACAAGAGGCAATGGAAAATGGTACTGAGTATGTAACTAGAGGCGGTCAACATGTAATACAAGGTACATCAAATGGTTTAAAATTTGAAGGATGGAAAAATCCAAAAACAGGGGAAATTGAAAGTTTGTATCCAGTATTAGAATGGAAAAAATATAGTAATTAGGAGGATCTTGATGTTAAATAATATGCAGCCAATAGTTCAAGACTTTTTTTCTTTTTTGAAGAATGATTTATTTGAGGTGTTAGAGTGTTTGTCCCATAGAGAACCTTGGCAAGATCATATGATGGGATACGAACTTCCAGAGCATTCAGAGGACGTTGAATTTAATAATGGAGTAATGATATTTATGGACACAGCATCTTATCATGAAATTGTGATGGATAATCTAGATTTCTATAGTTGCTTGGAAGAAATTTGTATGGAGTATGTTGCTGAAACTCCAGAACAGAAGGCACAAGTTTATTTACTTTTGGACAAGGTAAAGACTACTTTAAATTTGTGAAAATTAAACCTAACTGAGTAAACCTTTAATACGAAGGTTGATTAACTTATATGAGGTATTCATATGAATTTAAGGAGCAATAATACTACCAGAATAAATAATTATTCTTTATACAAGATATTTCAACAGTAGAAGAAGTAGATCAGTATATAAGATAAAGTATATGAAACCTTTGACATTTACCAGAAACACAGGAAGTTAGGGGGTTTAACATTCACTAGCAGAAAGGGTATTTGATGTTTACTATTTCGAAGTGTAGGGCAGAAATAAAAATCTTTAAAAATATCTAATTTATTAGTTTGTCTAATCACAAAAGGAATGTATTAAATTATGTATTTTTCATTAGAGCATTTAAAACATCACAAAATAAAAGTTGATTGGAAAACTATATATGTAGGAATTAGGCTAGATTTGATCTCATACAAAGAAATAAGCAAGTATGCAGTGGAATACTTATCTAATCATACTGAATGTGAAAATTCTTTAATCCTAGAATTAGCTTGGGGTGCTGGCGACCCAGATGAGGATTATAGAAAACTCCAAATGATATTAGTAGAATTATACAATGATTTGGTAGAAGAAGAATCTAGCCAATGGGACATTGAAAAAAGGAAATGGAGATATGGTATAACGTCTCACTTAAAAGAAAAAAATAAGAAGTCACCTGAAGAGTTATTGGATGAATTGTGTGAAGTATACGCTGATTTTGGTTACCCTGAGGATATGGAACCATTTATTCATTATATGCCTCCTTCAGATGGTTATAATCCGTTACTATATTCAAAAGAAGAGAATATAAATAGATTAGTATCTTTTTTTGATGAGTTTTTACAAAAAGAAAAAGCAGTTGTCCAATTCGAGCAATTTTAATTACTGATTAAAGGTGACTAATGAAAATAAAACTTGAATTCGAACAAAAAGTTACAAACTACTATAAGTGGTTAGATCAACAAATAAATGAACTTAAACAGTTAAGTGTATATAGTATTAATGGATATCACTTTTTAGATGATGGTGGAATTAAGACTTTTCAAAGTTATTGTCAAAATGAACTAATCGAAATTTTTAACGGTCAATTAACTAATTACCATTTTTATATCTTTCTGAGTAAGAAAGTAACTGATGTACATTCGCGAATAGAGAGATTCCGAAAAGTATGGAAATCGATTGATTCGGAAATAAATACTTCAGGTTTTGAAAAGGGGCCAGAATTACTTTTAGATGAACAAGAAAATCAATTTTATGTCAGTATGGCCAAAGTACCTCAACCTGATTTAGATAAGGCATTGCGAATAATGGATCAGTATCAATCTAGTTTCATGATTGCCAGTAGAAGGGATTCTATGCTCTCAGAGGAATCTATAAAAGATTTGTTTTACTCAGGATTGGATCAGAATAGTCATGAAGTAGATTATCAAGCGCTTTTTTTGAAGTATGGTTTGAATAGTGAAATTATCTTTAGATGGGGATCTGTTCTAAATGAGGCCGAATTGGCAATGATTTTAAATCAAGATCATACCCAGAAAATACAGGAGCGAATACAAAGCCATTCATAGTATCTCAAAAAGAGAATAATCCGTAATATTTTAAACAATCCCCACATTTGGGACTTGCCCTCCCATTTTTGTGAGACTGGGAGCAAAACACCGTATGAAACAGCCAGTTGTCGAAACTCTTTCGGTGACTGGTTGTTTCATTTCCATTGAACTCGAATATTGGTATATGTATTTTATAAAATCGTTGTGTAGTGATTGTCAGATGGTGAAGATGATAGAACCCTTCTGATTTTAAATTGGAGTGGAAGGATTCGATGTGGGCAACTTGTTTATGAAAGCGATGATGCTCCCCATAATGTGTAATATTCTTAATTCCTAGCTTATAATGGAAGGTTAGCTGCAAGTCTGTTGTGAGTTGTTCGCATCTATGAATGAAGATGCATTTTAACAAATTAATTAATTATCTAATAAGGTATTTATCGTAAGGATAAATACAAAATGGAAAGGAGATGTTGAACTGGCTAATATGAATAAAAACCAAAAAATAAAAATCGAAACCTTAAAAAGAAAAAGCAGAAGAAAGCACTTAATAAACGAATTAAGTTATATGACACTTCCAGAACCCCCTTTTTTGGAGGTCGAAGAGAATCAATTTTTTTGTCAGAAGGTATTTACTTTCCTGCAATCGAGAGAACATAAAAGTCAAATACATGGAGACAACTATCTAGAGCATATTGAAAAGTCTACACAAATGTTAAATGAAATGGTCGGGAGGATAAAAGAGACTCCTAAACAAGGGAGATTGCTTTTTTTCCGAGATCATGAAATTGAAGCGCTTTTAGTGAATGTGGATGAAGTGTTTCATCATTTAAATCAACTTCTTGAGCAAACCAAATTTTTAAGTGGATACGGAGATTTCATTTTAATAGCAGAGGATTTTCATTTTGGATTATGCATAGAGCGTACAGAATATTTTTATGAGTTTAGTTTTTGGGGAATGTGAGTTTAGATCAAGCTTCATTTCAAAAAATGACAAGGATTTTTCTCTATCACCATTTCCCTCAAATTTAAGCAATTCACTATCATTACCTTTCACATTCATATAAAATAAGAGCTAGTGAAAATTTGAAGAGATGCTTGATAAATGAAGGGCATGTTAGCTGTATGAAATGATGAGATGTTTCAAGTACGTGAAGGTTGCAAAGCTGTTTCTCCTCACGCATGAATCTTGTAAGCGTAACCATTATTTGTCACTTCATTGCAATGTGTTGAGGGGTGTGTCAGCATGAGGAATCCGTATTTGAGAACGGCTTCTAGTCTTTATATCAATTATTTTTTATTAGGTATGGTCAATATTATTTTGGCTTCTAATATGCCATTTTTGATCAAACAATTAGATACAAATAGTGCGGGGATAAGTTATATGATATCTGCACTCGGTATTGGCAGGGTGCTCACGTATGGTCTATCGGGCGTACTGTCAGATCGTTTTGGACGAAAGCCGGTCATTTTGGTTTCCGGGGTGCTGATGGCGGTGTTCCTCATTGGAATCCCATTGTCTCCGAATTATCAAATCGCGTTTGCGTTTGCGATTTTGGCAGGGGTGGCGAATTCGGCGATGGATGCAGGGACGTATCCGGCTTTAATGGAAGCTTTTCCTCAAAACTCGGGATCTGCAAATGTGATGGTGAAGGCGTTTATTTCGATTGGGGCGACCATTCTGCCGCTCGCTATTTTCTTTTTAGCAGAGCATGATCTGTTTTATGGATTTGCGTTTTTTGTACCTGCTTTTATCTATTTAGTGAATGTGATGATGCTGTGGACATTGCCATTTCCGAATCATCGCAAGGTGGAGCAAGTTCAGGTGACGGAGCATGATGAACTTCCACGCTTCTCATCAGAGCCTACGTTTTGGAGAGAAGGGGTCGCACTGATTGTGATCAGTTTTACATCAAATGGTCTGTACGCCTTGCCGCAAATTTGGCTGCCTACGTACGGTGAGGAAATTTTGGGGATGGCTTCTGGCAGTGCTGTGAAGCTGCTTAGTTACTATAGCATGGGCGGTTTGCTGTCTGTCTTATTGCTCGCATTTCTTTTGCGCCGTATTGTTCGTCCGGTCACCGTGCTGCTACTCTATCCGATTATTACATTAGCCTCTATCTGTGTGCTATTGGTCGTGAAGTCTCCAGTCATCGGGACCGTCAATGCATTTGTATTGGGCTTTTCAACAGCGGGTGTCTTTCAGCTGACGTTAACCGTAATGGCTGAGTTCTTCTGGAAAAACAAAGGGACGATGACAGGAATTATCTCAACAGCAGGCGGAGTGTCCGCCATTGTGATTCCGGTCGTCACTGGTTTGATCGAAACCCACGCGACGATTTTGCAAATCTTTATATTTGATGCGGGTGTCGCTGTTGTGGCGATCATCGGGGCGTTGTATATCCTCAATCGATATCGCCGGATTATGATACACGAATAAAAAAAGACGACTTCCAAAGCGGAGGTCGTCTTTTTTCTGTGTTTCGTTTAGAAACGGTCATTTTCAAATAGAATTTGTTTCACTTGTTCAACAGGCATATCCTCGCCAGTAAACAGTTTGTACGCAAGGGCACCTTGCCATAGCATCATGCCAAGACCGTTAATCGTTTTGGCACCAGCTTCTTGTGCTTGAGCAAGAAGTTTTGTTTTTTGCGGGTTGTAGACGACATCTGTCACGATTAAGTCTTTGCGTAATACATCAAGGGTATCGTCAATAATGCTAAGCTCATCTAATGGTTTCATGCCAAGGCTTGTCCCGTTTGCTAAGATCGCACTTTCAGCTACTTCACGACGGAAAGCGTCTTTGTCTTCAAGTGGGAAGATATTCGCTTTGACACCGAATGATTTCATTTCGTTGTTGATGTAATTTACATTTTCCTCTGCTTGAACAAAGTATTGATCATTACGAGCAAAAATACTAATTTCACGAATACCTGATTGTGCAAGCTGAATGGCAATCGGAGTTGCAGCGCCGCCAGATCCAACGAGTGTAACCTTTTGTCCAGCTAATTCAACGCCATGTTCAATTAAGTTTCTTACGTAACCAAGACCATCTGTGTTGTAGCCAACCAGCTTGCCATCTTTGTTTACAACTGTGTTGCTTGCTCGAGTATGTCTTGCAGAATCATCTAGTTCATCTAAGTAATCAAGTACTTTCATTTTGTTCGGCATGGATACGTTAAATCCAGCTGCACCCATTGCTTTCATCCCGTTTACTGCTGCTTCTAGTTCATCATTTCCTACCTCAAAAGCAAGGTAAGCATAGTTGATTCCTGTTAGTGTATAGCCAAGGTTGTGCATCCGTGGTGACAGGCTGTGCCCGATTGGTGTTGCAAGAAGACCGACTAATTTTGTTTTTCCATCAATATTACGTTCGTGTATGTTTGTCATGATTGACATCTCCTTTAATTATCTAAACAATTTTTTCATGCGTCGTAAAACAAAGACTGCTAACAATACGCTGATGACCGCAATGATCATATCGAAGAATAAAGTCATTTTAATATCGTACGTGCTAACGAGTCCGCTTGTAATCAGCGGAACAAGGATAAACGCTGAACTTGCCGCAATGTTGACATATGATGAAGCCGTTGCTTTGTTTGTAGGGAATAATTTCATCATAATACTCATCGCCAACTGGAAAATGCCGGCTGTAAATAATCCTAAGAAAAAGGTACTAACAATGACAATGCCGTACGTTTCAATTTGAAATAGTGAAAGCATGGCAAGGAATGCCCCGATTGGGTAAATAATAGCGACCATAATTGGTGAAATGAATTTATCTAATACGATTGAAAGCAATAGAACAGATACGAGTGCACCAATACTAAAATAAGAAAGAAGCTGCGTCGCTTGTCCTGAGCCAAGCCCAATCAATTTCAACCCGAGCTGTGGAAGCCAAGTTTGCCATACAACAAATAATGCAGTAGACGTGAATCCCATAAGTACAACAGCTAGACCTTCACCAAACATTTTCGGTTCTTCCTTCATTTGCTCTTGAACGGGAAGATCGTTTTGAGAAGCCGTTTGTTTATGATCTGGGAACGGCATAAAGATCAAGTAAATGCCTACAAGTAAATAAAGAAGTCCTAGACCAAAGAATGCCCAGCCCCAGAAGATGTCATGTGCAATAAGGAATGCCAAGATAAATGGAAGAACAGTCGCACCAATTGATACAGACGCCTTCACTAATACAGAAGCTGAACTTGCTTTTTTAGGAAATGACTCTGTCAAAGCAGGATATGTTCCTGAATCAAGCAATGAGTTTGCAATCCCTGCGGAAATGGCAAAAATGAAAGCCAATGTATAATTGGTCGTTGTTGGAATCCCAATTAAGAATAATAAGTAAAGAAAGTTACCTGTAATAATGACAGGTTTTCGCCCCCAGCTGTCTGCAAGCCGGCCAGAGAAAAAGAGAGCAATTAATTTACCGATCCCGATTGCTGATACAAGCAAGCTGATTTTTGGAATATCTACATGGTAGCGTTCAGATAAGCTTTCCATGTTTGATGCCACAATAATATTGATCATGCCTAGCATGAAGTAGTTTAAATACATGCCAAGTGATGATTTAATGTATGGATTTTTCATGTTCCCACTCCTATATTTGAAACCCTGTTCGGGCCAAATTCTTGTTACCCTTTGTTATTTCCTTAAACGTAAATAATATTAAGTCCATCACAACACCCCTTGTGTGATTGATGAAAAAATAATGAATATTCATCTGTTCTTCAAATAAGTACATCGTTCTACTAAATAATTAAAAATAATAACAGTTATCATAAGTTGATGGACTTCCTCGATTTGATCAGAATCAAAAGATCCATCTTTAACTGTAGTTGATATCATAAATAACGATATGTTCACAAAAGGTATAACGATATACTAAAAGAAGCAACGAGATAAATATACTCCTGTGTATAAAATGTGTCAAGTTTATGACTTTGCGATTTAAAAAAAGAAAAATGTAATAAAGAAATAGTTGACTTGCTCAATAAAAAAAGGAGAATCGCTTTGCAATTCTCCTTTCAGCGTGTAGACAAACCCTCGCATTCTTTGTCAGTCCTGCGCTCCGGTGCTCACGAATGTCAAATTCGCTCTGCTCCGGTGCTCGTCCTTCCTAGACTGCAAAGGTTTTCTATCACGCTGAAAAGAAGACAAAGGGCTAAAATAAAGTTCATTTTAGCCCTTTGTCAACAATCTGAAAGGAGAATCGCTTTGCAATTCTCCTTTTCATGATCATGTCGAGGTTTCTCGAATATGAAGTTGAGGCTTTAATATCAATCGCTGCAGTTCTTCATCCTGCTCGTTCATTTTATGATACAAAAGGTTGGCTGCTTTGACTCCAATGGATCGTGGAAATGATGAGACTGTGGTGAGCGGCGGGTGATACATCTCCGCTTCAGGGATGTTATCGAACCCAACTACATCAATGTCTTCACCAGGCTTGATGTCACGCGCTGCCAATTCTTGAATCACCCCAAACGCCACTAAATCACTGAAGCAAAAAATAGCAGTAGGTGGTTCGGGAAGGTCAATCACTTGGGCAAGGGCTTCTTTCCCGCCTTCACGGGTAGGCACCATATCGATAATAAGAGATTCATCTATCGTTAAGTCTTCATCATCATGGGCTCTTTTGAACCCTTTCATCCGTTCAATCCAAGTTGAGGAGGATTTGATTCCACCTAAGAAGGCGATGCGGCGATGTCCTTTTTGAAGAAGATGACGGACCGCCATCCAAGTGCCTTGTTCATAATCAACACCGACATAATCACAATGGACATCTGCTAATTCACGATTTGCCAATACTTTTGGTGTGCGAATGTTGTTTAATTGTTTGACCGTTCGTGTCGAACTTTTCGATGCTGGATTTAAGATAATTCCACCCACTCGGTGCTCTACCATTGTGGAGATGAGCCGCTCCTGCTTATCTACACTATCAAAGGTTGTCCCAAGTAAAACGGTATAGCCAAGTGATTCAAGTGTGGTTTGCACACCGATTAAAAATTCAGAAATAAAGGTGTTTGAAATATCCGTGACGATCACACCTACAATATTTGAACTTTTCGACCGCATGTTAGCAGCGACGCGATCGTACACGTATCCCAAATCCTCCATGGATTGCAGCACTTTTTTCCGGGTGGCTTCAGAGATCCTAGGGTTGTTGCGAACAACGAGTGAGGCCGTTGAAGTCGATACACCGGCATGCCGAGCGACTTCTTGTAATGTCACACGCTGTTTGTTCATTTTTTTCATTTGTCTTCACCAACTTCATTGGATTGCCTAACTATGGTTCATCATCAAGATGGATGTCTCCACTAAACGAGCCGAACATTCTTTGTTTCATTATACCTTAATCAAGGGGTGTTGATGAAGTGATGTCATATCAGCTTCAGATAAGGAGGAGACAACATCTTAAAAGATTACCATTGACAGCTTTCTTTTAGAGGCGTAAAATATAAAATTATTCAGAAATAGCAACATTTAAAGTAAATATCGAAGGCTATGATTGCTGTGGGTCACACTATGGCAGGAGCAGCTTCTGGAGAGACCGCATGTATGTGCGGCGCCGAAGGGTTCACAATCTCAGGCAAAAGGACAGAAGAGTACGAAATATTGTATTTGTGATGCATGGATCATACTGTGTATTGCTTTTCTCTATTTTGCTATTCTTTTATGACCGTGAGATTGGAGCGCATCCAATCTCTTTTTTTATGGACTTTTTGAGAGTTCATTATTTCAGTATAGGATCGTGTCGTAGGAGGGTGTTGAAATTGGCACAACAAGAGTTAAAGCGAGATTTATCAAACCGTCATGTTCAATTAATTGCCATTGGCGGAACGATTGGAACTGGGCTGTTTTTAGGGTCTGGAAAGGCCATTCAATTGGCTGGACCATCGATCATTTTTGCGTACTTAATTGTCGGAATGGCCATCTTTTTTGTCATGAGGGCACTTGGAGAATTGCTCTTATCTAAGGCGGGCTATCAGTCTTTAACGGATATAGCAGAGGATTATCTTGGACCATGGGCTTCCTTTGTGACAGGATGGACGTATTGGTTTTGCTGGATTATGACAGCGATGGCGGATGTTATTGCGGTCGGGGTGTATGTGCAGTACTGGTTTGATATTCCGCAGTGGATTCCTGCTATTATTTGTTTATTGATTTTGCTAGGATTTAATTTATTAACGGTGAAGCTTTTTGGAGAAATGGAATTTTGGTTTGCACTTATTAAAGTGATTACGATATTACTGTTGATTGGCGTTGGAATTGTCCTGTTAATCATTGGTTTTCAAACAGATGCAGGGCCCGTGACGGTAACGAATCTGTGGTCACACGGAGGATTATTTCCAAATGGTGTGACAGGCTTCTTATTGTCATTCCAGATGGTGATTTTTGCGTATGTGGGCGTGGAACTTGTCGGTGTGTCAGCAGCAGAAACAGCGAATCCGCAAAAAAATATCCCGTCTGCAATTAATAAAATTCCATTAAGAATTCTATTTTTCTATGTAGGTGCGATTTTTGTATTACTATGCATCAACCCATGGACAGAACTGAGTGCATCAGAAAGTCCTTTTGTGAAAACCTTTGGGCTCATTGGAATACCAGTAGCAGCGGGACTCATCAACTTTGTCGTCCTGACATCTGCGGCGTCTGCTTGTAATAGCGGTATGTTTTCAACGAGCCGAATTTTGTATAATCTCAGTCATCAAAAACAAGGACCGGCATCTTTTGGCCGTCTGAATAAACATGCTGTTCCAAGTAATGCCCTGTTTGTGTCGACGATTGTGGTGTCAGTAGGGGCTCTTTTAAGCAAGCTGATTCCTGAACAAGCCTTTGGTATTGTGACTACGATTAGTGCCATTTGTTTCATTTGGGTATGGAGTATTATTTTAATATGCCATCTGAAATATAAGAAGACACGTCCTGAACTGCATAAGGCGTCTACCTTTAAAGCGCCATTTACACCTTTTGTGAATATAGCGGTTCTTGTGCTCTTTGCTGCTATTCTTGTCATCATGCTTTTCGCTGATGCTACACGTCCAGCTCTGTTATTGACACCCGTATGGTTTGGGTTTCTATTTTTGATTTATGCACGAAAGAAACGCCGTGTTGTTTAATGAAAAAGCCGTAATAGGCTTTTTTTTTTGAATCCTTTTTTCTTATGAATCGTAATAATCTTAGAAATATTTAGGGGGAGGAGGATAAGATTGGGTATAATATTATTTGGTGTTATTTTTATACTTCTATTAATACCTGTAATAATAACAAGTTTATTTTATATGGAAAGGTATTATAAAATCATTTTGAAGTTTTTCCGTGGTGTAAATTGGAGAGGAATTAACTTTAAAGGTAACTTAAAATGGGTTGATTTAAAAATATTAATAAAGAGAGCTGTGATAAAATCTCTCTTTATTAATAGTTTGCGGAAACTTACTGTTTGGGGGATCCTTTTTTCGTTTTTCCTTCTTCTATTTGTTCAGCATTTTAAATTTGAAAAGTTATATTTTTATGTTGGATTATTATTTCTGATTCTTGTCGCTTTCCTTTTAGCATATAAAAATGATAAGCAAGAGGTCAATGTTGCACAATACGGTACTAAGCTAAGTATAATGATATTGTATCCTCTTGTTCTTTTATTAAAGTTTTTAGAGAATGTGTCTAACGTTAACATGATAGCAATAATAGTTTTTTTTACGGCTTTATATTCTTATTTATTTCTAAAAAGTGTAATGGACATTTTTAAATCTACTTTTATGCATTTAGCAAATTTCATTTTTATTTATGTCTTTTTTAATTTTATCATTGGTGCTGTTTTCGGGTCTTTTTACATTTATAATTATCACTTCGAATATCATTATAGTGGTGAGTATAAGGGTGATGGCACTCTTTTAATCTTATATAAAGGATTAGAACCCTTTTATAATTACCCGATCATCCAAGTTGACGAGGGGAATATTGCATATATTCCAATGTTTGAATTTATTATAGGCAACATCTTTAATATTATTCTTGTTGGTATATTTATTTCATATTTTGTAAATAAGTTATCAACTAAAAATGAAAGAAGTTGATCAACTCATTCATTTCAAATTGAATACTCCGCCATTTACTCAAAGCACAGCCTTTTTAAAGGTCTGTGCTTTTGCTTATTTAACGATTTCGAATCTTCAACATATAGTATGCATTAAGAATGATCAGAACAAGTCCAACGACGATGATGGAGAAGAGCTGAGAGTGATTGGCGCCAAGAGAATAGACAATCAAAATAAACATGGCACCGGTCAATAAAATATTCATCATTTGGAAAGTGTGAAAAAGCCCATCGAGCATCACATGCTTTTCGCCTTCATCAGAAATGGCGAGCAGTTTTTTGCCATAATCTTTATCGGTTGGACTAGGTAGGTGACGATTAGGATAGACGAGCTTTAGGACAGAGATCGATGCATAAGAAAGAATGACGGTGATCAAAAATAAGGCAGCATTTGCGAGAATCAGCCAGAGTGGCTGCTCGGTTACGATGGAAATTCCAATTGCAATAATCGATAAAATGGTACTCACCGTATTAGCTAACGTTACATCAGTAAAGGTTCGGTACTGTTTTACCTCTAGTTCATCTTCCTCATCACCAGATACTGAAAGAGAGACTCTTTTCTTCATGCGTGAAATGCCTGAAAAACAATAAATGATGAATAGAACTGTCAAGCCAGTGATGACAAGAGTCGCTTCAAATGCAGCTTGCAGAAGTGTCAGCTCAAATTCGGCAGCCAGCAAACAGTAAGCACCGAGAAAACCAAGGAGAGCACCTAAGAGCATTTTGTATACAGTTTTCATGTGAGTTCATCCTCCTCGAATAGAAAAATTTGTTCAATGGGTTCTTGAAAAATACGTGAAAGCCTCATAGCAAGTAAGAGAGACGGCATTAATTCATCTCGTTCCATTAAGCTGATCGTCTGGCGGGAAACCTTTGCCCGTTTCGCAAGCTCCGTTTGGTTTAAACCATCACGCGCCCGCAGCTCTTTTAGCCGATTTTTCATTCTGTCACCTCAACTCTGATCAAAATGTTATCTTGATTGTAAAGTATTATATTCATTTTGACAAGTATAGTTGTCAAAATGATAAAAATAATTGTCAAAAGATCGCCTTTATTCAAAAGAGAATCAATGATACGCTAAAGAAAAGAGAAACAGAAAATAGGTGATGCCCATGTTCATTGATCAATTAAAAAGTGACTTACATCAATCACAGCCGCTATTTATCGGAGAAGAGACAGCGTTCAAAGCGGCAGTCCTTGTCCCTTTGGTGCAAGTAGACGGGGAATGGCATGTTTTATTTGAAGTGCGATCACTGACGATGAGAAAACAGCCTGGCGATATTAGCTTCCCAGGAGGCAAACTCGACGGCGGCGAAACCGCACAAGAAGCTGCACTGCGGGAAACATATGAAGAACTAGGGATTCCGCCCGAATCCGTCAAGGTGTTAGGACAGCTCAGTCCTTATATTGCCTCTCCATCCTTTGTGGTATATCCATTTGTCGGAATCATTGATGAACAGCAGGTCAAACATTCCTTTAATCAAGAAGAAGTAGAGGAGACCTTTACTGTGCCTCTATCATGGCTCAGCCAATACGAACCGTACTTACACCATGTATCAGTGCAGCCAACACCAGGAGAGGACTTTCCTTATGAAAAAATCATGAATGGTGAAAAATACAGCTGGGGGAGTCGTTCGATTGAGGAGTGGTTTTATGATTACGATCGTTACACCATTTGGGGATTAACTGCCCGTATATTAAAACATTTTGTGATGGTTGCAAAAAGAAATTCCTAGAGAATCAGCTCTAGGAATTTGTTGTAGAAAGGCGTTCTTTTGCGGTTTCTTTTCCTTTCCCTTTTCCAATTAGGATGGGTGCTTTAGCTTGGCTCAATCCATATGAAGGCATGTTCACGTAGATAGATTCATATGAGCCGGCTTGAATTTGATACGTTTCATGATAAATTCCGACCGCGTCATTATTTCGTGCTTTTTGGTTAAATCCTTTCCAAGCAGCCAAATGCTTCTCCATCTTGGCGTAGGCAAGGAGGTCCTCTGTTGATTTCCAATATTGGATCATGGTGGTGGTGCGTAAACCGAAGTAATTTTCTGTCCCGAGAAAACCAAGTTCTTCTTGATGTGTATAAAGTTCTTTGATCATCCCCGGCATCGCCTTAAATACTGGCAACCATTGATGGACAGCCCAGCGTTTATTGATTCTCATTCCGATAATGAACACAACAATCGGCTCAGAATTGTCTGTTGTATACCTGCCAGCACGTATATTTTTTTTCATTTGTTCATCCTTCTTTCTTCATCGATTCACAGGTCTCCACGCACCAATCAATTCCAGCCTGCGCCACTTTCTTTCCGTAATCTAACGTATACAGCCAATACTTCGCATCAGCTTCATCTGGATACAGCTCTTGAATGTTTTGTTCAATCGCAACATATGTCTCATAACGGATACGGAGCTGCCTCTCATAATCCTGTAAAAGCACCAATTTTTTCTCAAACGAAAGATATTGACCAAAGAATAACTTTAATAACACTTCATTTCGTTCTGATGGTACTTGATCGAGCGGCTGCGCCAGCCATTGCCTCAACGTGTCCAGCCCTTTTTCAGTCAGATGATACTCCCGCTTGTCTGAGCGCCCAGTTGTAGAAGCGGGTGAAACCTTCGCAAGCCCTTCCTCGACTATTAACTTTAAAGCTGGATAAATTTGTCCATAACTAATTTTCCAAAAGTGATGCAAGCTCCTATCAATTAATTGCTTCACTTCATACCCAGACTTACAATCTGTCGTTAAAATCCCCAAAATCGCATACGTCGTATCATTGTATTTTTTCATTGATCAACACACCTATCTAAAAGATATATCATTTAGATATATAATAAACGATGTATAACTGCAGATACAAGAGGTATGAGAAAAAAATAAATGCTAGAAAGGAGGTGAAGAGATCACTGATTGGTTAATCAATAAGATGAATCCTTCATATAGAGTGAACGATCATAGTTTGGAGGGGACATATGAGTAAATCAAAAATCTGGATCATGACTATTCTGGCGGTACTACTGATTGGTGGAGGCGGCTGGATAGCCTATCAAGCAATCGCAAAAAAGAGTGGTTTGAATCATCCCTACGCCTTTGCATATAAGACTCATGATCGTGTGAACTGGTTCAAGGTAACGGAAAGAAACGGAAAAGTAACAGGTCATCTGAATGAAACCATTTTAGAGGAAAATCCGAAAAGGCATTATGATCCCAATCTATTTATCAACAAATATCAATTAACTGGGAAATCAATTGAAAACGGTTACGAATTTTATGTGAAGCAAGGGAAAGAAACGGTCACATATGAAATTCACCTTGCCGAAAAGAATCTTTTTGTGAAAAAACAAGATGAAAAGCACAGCATCACATACAAAGCAGTTGATCAAAAAAAACTACGTGCTGTTCAACAGGACATTCATACTCGATATGAGAAACTGATGGATGACACGGAAAATAGATTTCATGATTATGTACGAAACTTCATTAAGAAAGTAACAGGCGCTTATGGTTATCTGTATACAGCAGAGGATGGTTCATACCAACTATTTTTAAAAGTAAAACGAATGTATATGCAGTCTGAATGGGCAGGTTCTTTTCTAATGAGAAAGGTTCCAGGAGATGGTGGTGAACCATATAAAGAAACGAAACATACAGCAGGTGGAGTTTCAGATGGGATAATGTTTGATTTGAGTACTTATCCTGCAATTGAAAAGGGTTTTATTTTAGGGGAAACTGACCGAGACGCAACATACATTAAATTTCCTTTTAAAATGGCAGGCGGGACAATAGAATTTAAAGCGGTCACGAAAGAGGAATATCAAGAACAAACGGAAGCATTCAAAAAGAAGGCGAAAGAATGGCAAAAGTAGATCGTGTTGGAACAGATGATTGTTGTGAATGGGATTTCAGGGCGATCAGAATAAATAGGGATCATGAAGGTTTTTCAAAACATATATGAGTGGAGGTACGTATGAGTAAACTGAAAATGTGGGTCGTGTCTATCCTGGCAGTACTCATCTTAGGTGGAGGCGGCTGGACAGCATATCAAGCAATCGCACAAAAGAATTCATTGAATCATGCCTATGCATTTGCGTATAAAACGAAGGATAAAATGAGCTGGTTTGAGATATCTGAGAATAAAGGCAAAGTAACGGGGCATTTGAATGAAAAGTATATAGAAGAAATATGGTGGGATCCCAAAATATATAAAAAACAATATGTAGTGTCCGGGAGTTCAAAGGAAAACGGTTATGAATTTCGAGTCAAACAAGGCAAAGAAACAATCATATACGAAGTTCAAATGTCCGGTAAAGACCTATCTGTGAAAAAACAAGGTGATAAGAAAAGCAGAATATATAAAGCAATCAATCGAAAAAAGCTAGATTCGTATCACAAAAAACTTCAAGTTCGACATCAACATCTAGTTGATACTTCAGAAACTAGATTTTATGACAATATGAGACACTTCAGGGATAAAGTGGCGAAGGTATATGGTTTTCTATATACGGCAGAGGACAAACAACTATTTTTACAAGTTGAAAGCATGCATATTGAGAATGGATGGCTCGGCTCTTTTCTAATAACAACTGTTTCTGAAGATGGTTGTAAGCCATATAAAGAAATGAAATTAGAGGTCGGGGGCGAAACTGATGGTGGAGACTATTTAGACATGAGCTACGATCCTATAATTGAACGAGGTGTCATTATAGGTTCGACTGATCGAGATGCAAAATCAATCAAACTGCCAATTAAAAAGACTAACGGTACTATAGAGATAAAAGCTTTCACGTATCAGGAATTTAAAAAACTCCCTAGACCATATATCATGACAGGCGATTCAGTAGAGTTAAAAGCTGTCACGAAAAAGGAATATGAAAAACAAGCGAAAGCATTTAAAAAGAAAGCAGAAGAAAAGAGAAAATAGGCATCTTAAACCAGATGAGTGAATCAACTTATCTGGTTTTTTATGGAGAAACATTTTGTTGATTGATGATAGAAGGAACAAAAGAGTTGCTTTAAGTAAATAAAGAAAAGTATTTTGGGTATATAGACCTTAATAAATTTCAGAAAAATAAATGTTGACGCTTTCATATAATCAATATATACTAAAAACAAATCCAATATAAATAAATTAGACATGTGACTGGTCATGCAGGCAGGATCTAAAAACGATGAATTTCTTTAATTTGTCGTTTTAGATCCTTTTTTTATTGCCAAAATATAGGTCTCATGTATGAGAAAAGGAGGAGAAAAAATGGATTACACACAAGTCGCCAAAGATGTTTTACAGCATGTAGGTGGTAAAGAAAACATTGCGCACCTTGAACACTGCTCAACAAGACTTCGCTTCACACTAATTGATCAGAAAAAAGCAGATGTACCAGCATTAGAAAAAACACCAGGTGTCATAGCTGTCAGAATGTCAGGACAATGCCAAGTGGTCATTGGGAATGACGTGATTGAAGTGTATCAACAGGTAACAAATTTAATGGGCGGCAGCTCGTCTGGGCAAAGCATGCCATCCAATCAGCCAAAAGAAAAAAGAAAAGCAGGCACAGTTCTATTAGATTTCATTGTGGGTGTCTTCCAGCCGCTTGTTCCGGCTATCGCAGGCGGAGGGATTTTAAAATCATTTCTTCTCCTCTTCTCTTTATTAGGATGGGTGGATGCAAAAGGCCAAACCTATCAAATACTGAACATGGTGGGTGACGCACCACTATACTTCCTGCCATTACTAGTCGCTGTCACAACGGCAAATAAACTAAAGGTAAACCCACTGGTCGCATTATCAGCAGTCGGTGCACTCCTTCTTCCGAACATGACAGCCATGCTTACTGAAGGTGCGCAATTAATGTCATTCGACGTAAAAAATATAGCTTATGCGTATCAAGTGTTTCCAGCAATCCTTTCTGTATTGCTTTACGCTCAAATGGAAAAATTCTTCACACGATTTTCACCAAAACCAATTCGGATTTTCTTTGTCCCAATGATGTCATTAGTCATTACTGTACCCGTTACGTTACTGTTATTAGGACCACTTGGTTTTACAGCAGGACAAGGGTTTTCATCCGTTATTCTTGCGATGTTTAATACAGTAGGCTGGGTAGCTGTTGCAATTTTAGCAGCGGTACTCCCGTTTATGGTTGCATCAGGCATGCACAAAGCAATGGTCCCTTATGCAGTGACAACGATGGGGAACCTCGGGAAAGAAGCACTTTATTTACCAGCATCACTTGCGCATAATATTGCGGAAAGTGGAGCATGTTTCGCAGTGGCACTACGCACGAAAGACAAGGTACTCAGATCAACAGCCATTTCGGCAGGAATTTCAGCATTTTTTGGCATCACAGAGCCTGCTTTGTATGGTGTGACACTTCAAAATAAACGCGTACTTGGAAGTGTCATGATTGGTTCGTTTGTTGGCGGGATCTTCATTGGATTAGTTGGTATACAAGCTTTTGTACTTGTTGGTCCTGGATTAGCAAGTATGTCGATGTTTATATCAGATGAGCTTCCACGAAATCTAATGTTTGCTGTCATTGGAGCTGTCATTTCCTTCGTTGTTGCTTTTATCGCTGCTTTTGTATTAGGTAAGGATAAAAAAGTAGAAGAAAAGACAAATGATCAAGATGCATTTGCTGAACAAATTGGAGCAGGGGAAACTTTCAAAAGCCCTGTGATTGGTCAAATGATCTCTCTAGCTGAAGTAAAAGATGATATTTTCTCTTCAAAGGTCATGGGAGACGGAATTGCCATTATTCCTTCAGAAGGAGCGTTATATGCACCAGTAGATGGTGAGGTCACCTTGCTGTTCGAAACAAACCATGCACTTGGTATGAAAACGGACAAAGGGGTTGAAGTATTATTCCATATTGGCATTGATACTGTACAGTTGGAAGGACAGTATTTTTATCCAAAAGTGCAGGCAGGAGATCGTGTACAAGCAGGGGATTTACTCATTGAATTTGATGTAGAAAAAATCATGGAAGCAGGATACGATCCAGTTACGCTTGCTGTCATCACGAATACAGATCAATATGATATTAAGGTACAGCCATTACAAGAGGTCAATCGCCAAGATACATTGATGGTTATCACCCAATTAGGAGGCTAAACATATGACGACAATAAAAGGTTTTCCAAAAGGATTTTTATGGGGCGGCGCCATTGCCGCCAACCAAGCAGAAGGCGCTTGGAATGTAGATGGAAAGGGCCCATCTGTTGCTGATATTGCGATGTACCGGTCTAATTTGAGTGTAGAAGATTATGAAGGGCATCTAGCTGTTACTTCTGAAAATATAGATCGAGCGATGAAAGACCCAGATGATAAAAAGTATCCAAAACGCAGAGGTGTTGATTTCTATCATCACTATAAAGAGGATTTGGCTCTATTTGCTGAAATGGGTTTTAAAACTCTTCGCATTTCTATTGCATGGAGCCGTATCTTCCCAACTGGAGAAGAGAACGAACCAAATGAAAAAGGACTCCAATTTTACGATCGTGTATTTGCAGAAATGAAAAAACACAACATAGAACCGATTGTGACGCTGTCACATTATGAAATGCCGTTAGCACTGAGCGTGAAATATAATGGCTGGGTTGAAAGAAAAGTCGTTGATCTCTTTGTTAAGTTCGCCAATGTATGTTTTGAACGCTATAAACATGATGTGAAATATTGGCTGACCTTTAATGAAATAGATAGTATTCACCGCCACTCTTTTATTACAGCAGGAATTATTCCTGATCGCTGTCCAGAAGGGAAAGAGGAAGAGACGGTTTATCAAGCACTCCATCATCAATTCATTGCCTCTGCACTCGTAACAGCAGATTGTCATCGCATCATACCAGGCAGTCAAGTAGGGTGTATGCTGACAAAATTAACAACGTATCCGCACACTTGTCATCCGAATGATGTGGAGCGGGCATTGAAACAAAACTTAGAAAACTATTTCTATGCAGATGTTCAGGTATTTGGTGAATACCCGCCGCTTATCAAGCGCATGCTTGAGAGAAAAAACATTCATATCCAAATGGAATCAGATGATCTTTCTATTTTAAAAGAAAATACAGTAGATTTTATCTCGTTCAGCTACTATATGTCTTTAACTGAATCAGCTGATGAAGGATTAGAAAAAACGGATGGAAATACCATCCGTGGGGTCAAAAATCCTTACCTTCCATCTACTGATTGGGGATGGCAAATTGATCCGGTTGGTCTGAAAATTTCTTTAATAGAATTATATGATCGTTATCAAAAACCACTGATCATTGTAGAAAACGGCATGGGTGCAAAAGATGTTGTTGAAAGTGATGGATCAATTCACGATGATTATCGTATTAACTATTTCAAAGAGCATTTCCGCCAAATGAGAGAAGCGGTGGAAGAAGGCGTTGACCTCTTCGGATATACGAGCTGGGGCTCAATTGATATTATTAGTGCAGGTACATCACAGATGTCAAAACGATACGGGTTCATTCATGTAGATCAAGATGACGATGGAAACGGTACATTAAAACGTTCTCGTAAAGACTCATTTTATTGGTACAAAAAGGTCATTGAAACAAATGGTGAATCGCTTGATTGAAAAACCACAATCATGAAAACAGGTGATGACGATGTTTAAAATCAAAAAAGTTTTAAACTCGAGTGTGGTTCTGGCTGAAGATCAGAACCAACAGGAGATGGTTCTATTCGGCCGTGGGATTGGTTATGGACAAAAACCAGGTCAAATGATTGAAGAAAAGAAGGCAGATCAAGTGTTTATGTCTGTCGATAACATGAGAGCGAAGGAATTTCTCCAACTATTAGATTCAATGCCACAAGAGTTTATCGATTTAACTCAGCATATTGTTCAATATGCTGAAAAACGCTTAAACTCAAGTCTGAATTCTGGTGTCTATTTTACCTTGATGGACCACTTGAATTTTGCAGTAGAACGGCACAAGAAGAATATTAATATTACAAATCGAGTATACTGGGAAATCAAAAACTACTATACCGAAGAATTTGAAGTAGGTAATTATGCGCTTGAGTTAGTCAACAATACATTGGGCATACAATTACCAAAGGAAGAAGCGGCCAATATCGCTTTCCATTTAATTAATGCGTTAGGTGAAGAGTCCGATTCTAAAGATGGCATGAAGTATGCCAAGATGATCGGAAGTATTGTGAATCTCGTCCGCTATACGTTGAATATGAAAATGGATCAAGAGAATATTCATTACAGCCGATTTATTACACATGTGAAATTCTTTGTTGAAAGATTTTACGCAAATAAATTATTATCAGATCAAGAAAATGAGTTGTTTGAACAAATTGCACACTTGTATCCTCAAGCGATGGATGTAGCTTTCAAAATCAAAGATTATATTAAACAGGTGCATAGTATTGTTATTCCAAATGACGAACTTACGTATCTGGCGGTACATATTCACCGCCTCATTTCTTATCAAGAACTAAAATAAATGTGGACCACTTGCCTTGTAATGAGGCAAGTGGTTATTTGTATTGTATCGGTTTATGTTCCGATAGGTCGTTCTGTTGGGCCAAGATTTGTATCATTTAACGAATTGTAAGACACCGTTTGTCCGAAAACAACGATGGCTAAAGCGAAAATGAGTAAACTCACTTTTTTCATCATAATTCCTCCAATTAAGTGTAGTGTGTTCCAATTGATAGGCATCCTTCAAAAAGAGGTATGCTTGGTGAATTGAACCCAGCTCTTCAAAGTGTTTGGCAGCTAGTGCACTTAATTCACGGGCACCTTCAACATCCTTTAATTCTTTCAGAATACTGATGTCATCGAAACAGGTTTGAGCTTTTTTGGATATGTCTTCAGTGAAATATAGGTGATAGAGAAAATTCATTTTTGCTGTATAGATGGGGTTTCTGTCTATTTCTTGTTTTTGTTTGACCAAGTCAAAATAATAGAGAGCTTGCGACTTTTCATCAATGGAGAGTAGCTCTTTTAGTAACATAAACATGGAGTGTTCGAAATAACAAGATGAAAGGTAGTTATCATCACTAAGAGCCTTTTCTAGGGCATCAATACATTTTTTTGATTCTCCAGCTTCGGCATATAGAATACTGATATTGTGATAAAGCTGTGATGCTAGAAAATGATCGTTTAATTGATTTGAGATGTGTAATGCTTTTGTGTAGTAATTCTCAGCTCTTTTGAAATCGCCAATATCCATGAAGTTGGTGGCTGCGATCACAAAAGCTGCTGCCAGTCTTCTTTCATAGCCATCATGACCTTTGAAAATATCGATAGCATTCTGAATATAATGAAGTGAAATCAGGCTTTGGTGAAGCATCATATATAGGTTTGCGACCTTCGTATGGAATTCTGCTACTTCTATTTCATCAGGAATGTTTTGTAGTTTTTTCTCAGCAATTTTAAACAGTCCGATGGCTGATGCATAGTCTCTGTTATATGAAGCGTAAAGGGCTTTATATAGGTAAAAATAATATTCAATTAAGTCGTTTGTTTTAGAAGGGTATTCTAGCACTGTCGGTTCATTCAGTTTTTTACCTCTTCGTTCATATAACATGAGCTTAAATTTGCCTTCTAGCAATGAATAGTAGGTCAAGACCTCCTGATTCTCTTCCATCTCTTGAAGTAATTCCTTTAATTCTGTGTAGATTGTCTTTGCATTGTGCACATCATGCTTACGAATGGCAATTCGCCAATCATTTAAACGGTTCCCCACCTGTTCAGCTGAAATGATTTTCATGGAAATTTCACCTCTTTAACATCCTTTCGCCTGTTTCAATAAAAAACGATATCACAATTTTTGGTAAAATATAATCGTTTCTGGGAGGTGATTGACAGGAGGTAATAAAAAGGACCTTATGTCATGAGATGTACGTTATTGTATTGATGATTGATTGTTTATTCAAATGAGTAAAATCTTTTTTTGGAAGTCTAAAAACGTGATAGATACTATTAGTTTTAAGTTTATGGTCGAAAATACCATCCGAATATATGAAATAAAGCTTTTTTAGCTATGAGAGAAGAACAATGAAAGGTCGATCTAGAAGGGAAAATCAGTTATGATGTTGCTAGATGATTTTGGAAAAGAAACTGGTAGTTACTGAGAAAGGTGAATATCTAAGACAAGTGTTGACCTTTCAGAAAGGATGTTGAAATGAAAAAAAGATTTCAAATGTTAAACTGGCAAATGACAATTGTGATGACGACGCTTTTACTTGTTTTAGTCACTCTTTATATCTCAAAGAGATACTTTTATAGCAAAGAAATTGAGTTGCTGACAGAATCTTGTCAACAAGAAGACGGCAAAATCATACTAGAAACAAATAGTATGACTATGGATTACTCCTTTGAGTGTAAGAAAAAATAAAACAGGCAGCTTTCTGCCTGTTTGACACCAATTAAAACCCTAAGTTTTGTAACCACTTGTTTAACAAGGCCTCTCGTTTCTCAGCGGTGAAGCGATCGTATTTTCCTAAATTTAAATGGGCTGAAATTTCACCGTCATTCATAAATAAAATTCTTTCAGAGCAAAGGGCCACTTTTGGATCATGGGTGACGAGAAGCAAAGTTGTTCCTTCAGAATTGATTTGTGAAAAAATATCCATGACTTCCTTTGTGGTGCTTGAATTAAGAGCACCTGTGGGCTCATCGGCAAAAAGAATGTTTGGTTCATTCATAAGAGCTCGACAGATAGAGGCTCTTTGGAGCTGTCCTCCTGATACTTCTGATAAATATCTATCAGCTAAATGATCAATATCAAGTTTCTCCATTAGATATTTTGCTCGTTCATTGACTTCTTTTCTCGGCATTTTCTTCGCTAAGTAAGCTGCAGCAATGATGTTATCAAATAGATTGAGGTTTTTTAGTAAGTGGCTGTGTTGAAAGACGAATCCCATCTCTGATAAGCGCAAAGCTGTTAACTGTTTGTCTGTCATTTCTGATAGCAGTTGACCTTTATATTTGATTTCCCCTCTGGAGGATGTCTCTATACCGCTAAGTTGATAAAGCAAAGAGGTTTTTCCACATCCTGAAGGTCCCATAATGGTGACAAATTCTCCACGTTTAATGGTTAAGTGAATATTTCTAAGAATGGTCTGTTTTTGTCCTTTTAATGAATCAATTTGTAAAGACAATTGTTTCGCTTCAATTAATTGTTCCATGTGAAACATCTCCTTATGAAAGTGTATGACGGCTGATTTTACTAGAAAAAAAGGACTTCAATAACCACGAGATGACAGTTAAATTCACCATAAACAGCAGGAGAGGATACACGATCCAAACCCATTTCGGGGCTAACCACTGAAGGCTGGATGCTCCTAATGATGCTCCGCCTGCACTCATTAACGCCGGACCAATAGTATGAACAGCGATTGCTCCAATGAAGGCACCAATAGAGAGAACGACGATAAAACTTGTTAAGTATTGATAGGTTAAATCTTTTTGAGAAAAACCAATCGTCCTTAACAAGTGAGTACGATTTAAATCTTTCGCCCTTAACATGTGTAGAAACATCATTAACATGAGGCTGGCTGTTCCAAAAGCTGCGATGGTTGAAAATAATGCAATCACTTTTACTAGAGATGCGGTGCTTCCTATTGTTTGATGCACATATTCTTTCATATCTGTCACTTTTGCAGGAGACATATTTGTTTCAAGTGCTGCTTTTTTTCCTGCCATATCTATTCCTTGTTTTAATTGTATTTGAATGGTTTTCCAAAGGGATGATTGAGGAAAAGGCTGAGATAATGCTTTAGCAGTTTTCCCTCCGTTGGTGACGTCTTGATAAATGCCGGTAACCATTTTTTGAACTTGCTGCCCATTTGTGGCGAGAGTGACTTTTTCGCCTATCTTTTTCTGAAGTGAGTCAGCACTCAACACCGATAAAGCAATCTCTTCCTCCTTCAACGGTTCCCTTCCTTGTAAATAGGTGAGAGGGAATGCTGATAGATCACCTGTTTCTAAATAGAGCGTTTCTAATGTATTCTCCATTGTTTTGGCTTGTAGAGAAGTTGTTTCATAGACGGTAGATGTTTGAATGTCTTGGTCTTCGCTAATCATAGACTCTATTTTATTTGTACTTTTCTCTAAATGATTTCCCTGCCGAATATCAATTCGAAGGTCACTTTTTCCAGAGCCAAGATATGTGATGAAATCTGGTGATTGTAATGTGTACCATAACTGAATCGGCATCAACATTAAAAATGTACAAAGCGCGATAATACAAGTAATTGTTGAATACATCTTTATTCGCGAGAACAGATCTTTCAAACCAAACCAAAAATTGACTGGGAGGAATCTGTTTTTCTGGAGGTGCATAGGAATTTGTTTTTTATGGCTTGGTGAGCTTATGCCGCCTTGAATGGCTTGAGCGGCTGATATTTGTCCAAATCTCCTTAGGACAGCATAGCTGAATGAGATGACGATCATTGCCGTCAAAATTGACACCAAAAGCGGGATCACCTGATGAATAAAAGAGAGGCGATTCCCCATATATTGCTGAATATTGGCTGTAAACAAATCACCAAACATGAGCGTCATTAAATATCCTGCTATACACCCTATACAGGCAAGCACAGCATATTTCCCAACGTATAATTGTTTGATTTTTGATAAAGGAATTCCTAGCACTTTTAAGATTCCAATTTCACGTTCATCCTCTTCTATAGCGGCGGTCATAGCCAGACGAAGAGAGAGGAGAGAAATGCTAATGAGCAGAAAGCAGACAAGAAGAAGAATGGCGATCACCATACCATCTGTTAGAGCATTCAGCATGCGAAGCAGGGATAATGTGACAGCAGGCCCTTGTTGTGGCAGCTCAGATGATTGATAGAGTGATTGAAAAGCATCTGCTTGACTAGCATCATGCAATAAGAATTCAATTAAGTACTCCTTTTTTTGAAACACTTGATTCAGTGTCGCCCAGTCCGCATCATGCAGAAGAAATCTCTTTGAACTGACAAGACTTGGATTCATTTGGGCATCTCGTAAGAACGTTTTGATTTGAAAAGAGAATTGATGAGAGCCTTTTGTAATGAGTAACCTTTCGCCAATCTTTAAATGGTATTTTTGTTGAAAATAAATAGGGACTGCTACTTCTCCTTTATTGACAGTGAGCTTTTCATTTCGTTCGTTTAAAAGAAAATCAAAATAGCGATTTTGTTTTACAAATAAATGATCCATCACACCCGCTTGAGCAGGCTCCTGCCCGAACTTGATGCTGACGTGTTCGATCGGAATCATTGGAACAATTTGATGTGCCTTTACCATCGACTGTTTACTTGAAAATATATCGACCGCTTTTTCATCTAAGCTGCCATCGTGCATTTGGACAAAGTCTGGTGCTTTGGCTGATTGGAGTAGATCAGAAATGGAACCATTCAGCTGGACCGTCATTTGCGCAGCGCTTGTTGCTAAAAATGATGTCATCATGATGCAAAGGGTTAAGCCGATTGAAATGAGACGGTGGCGGGTTAGGTCTTTCTTGATAAACGTCAATCTCATGAGGCTGATTCTCCTTCATGTCGAAGCATATTTTTTGTAAGGAAGGCAAGTGCAAACATCAAGGCACTGACGATTAACACGGTCACATACATGCTGGCGGAAAAAGTGTTGAACAAGAACCCGTACATCATTTGACCGAGCGGTGCAGCACATTGAGAGACCATTGTCAGATTGGCCATGACTTTTCCTAATTGAGCATTGGGTGTTTTCTTTTGCACATGTGAGATGACAACGATCGAAATCATGGTGAGCAGCATGGCAATTGGGAGACACCCTGCTAAAAAGAGAAAATAGGCTGGAAATGTACCAAATTGAAGAGCCATCTTGGATGTTGAAAAAGCAACAGGCAGCAAAATGACTGCGATGACGAGCAGCCAGCGATACAAAGTAGGAATGCGCCAATGTTTCGCTACAAGCCCAACTAGCAGGGCGCCTGCGATGACGGCAAACTCAATGATACCCATTCCTATTCCGTACATGATGTCACTGCTTTTCATTGTGACCCTTAAAATAATGGGACCTCCAACGATAAAAAATGGTGTGAGGATGAAATTTAGCAACGCTGCAAGCAGCATGGCTCTTTTTAAAAATGGCTGGCTTCCGATATAGGAAAATCCTTGTTTCATATCTTTCAAGAGTACTTTGGTCATCGGTTCTGCGAGTGGGCTAGGTGAGAAAGAGATATTTAACCGTAAAAGCATGCATGCTGATAGAAAAAATACAATGCTGCTAGCGCCTATGATGACCTGGCTCCCAATGAGTCCGTATAAAACGCCGCCAATGATAGGAGCGACAACACCTGAAAGGGCCTGCACGCCATTCACGATGCCATTTGCTTGTTCTAATTTTTCTTCTTTCACTAGCTGAGGAATACTCGACATCACAGCAGGAGCATAAAATGTACTCATGACACCAAGGAGAATCATGACGGCTCCAATCATATAAAGCGAATCATGACCTGAAAATAACCAGAAATAAAAAGCCAGAATCATAATGCCAGTAAGAACATCAAATAAAATCATCAAATTTCTTCTGTTAAACCGGTCAGCAATTGCTCCTGCTAATGGCGAAAGGAGGAGCGGGATATTGGATAAAGCGAAAAGCAGAGCATATAAATCAACGCGATGTGTCATATCCAAGACGTGTAAAGATAGAACAAAACGAATCAAGGAAGACCCGAAAACGGAAATAATTTGCCCGAGAACGAGATAGATAAAATGGGTGGAGCCATTTTTGGCTGATAACGACATGAAAATCACTCTCCTTTTAGACCGACCGTCAGTCTATAATGTATGCAGGATTGGTATTGAAGTGACCAATCACTGATTATTGTCTTCCGGTTCTCCAGTTAAACGTTGGAGAAGGAAGGAGAAACTTCCCTTTTCTGCATGTAATGAGGCTTCAAGGATTGCGATAAATGCTAGAGCTCGTTGTATGCTTTCCGCTGTGGTCCATTGGAAAAGTCCCTCATCAAAGATAACCTGTGCAGAAGCGAGGAGAAATTCGACAGTTTCTTGCGGGTAATCCGTTTGAAATATCCCTTCTTCTACCCCTTGCTGAATGACTTCTGCTAAAACGGGTGATAGCTCTGTAATGGCTTTGATCAAGCTTTTTTGATGCATCTCTGCATTAGCAGGCTGATGAAATTGTTCGATCATGCCTTCTTTATGGCTGCCCTGTTTAGGAGATTGTGCCATGATGATGCGAAATAATTTATCGACCACTGAGATATCTGGATCAGCGGCAATACGCTTTGCCTCGATGATATCTGCTTTTATGATCCGGTCAATGATTGCATCCATCACTTCTTCTTTGGAAGTAAAGTAATAATAGAATGTGCCTTTTGCAATGCCAACGGCTTTGAGGATGTCAATAATTGTGGTTTGCTGATAGCCTTTGGTTGAAAAAAGCTTCTCTGCTGCATTTAAGATGTCATTTTTGCGTTCCTCAGGATGTTTAACGGTTCTCATAAAGCCATCCTTTCTTTTGACTAGACTGTCGGTCGGTCCCTTGATTTGATTAAACACTTTTTGGCGTATCCTTGTCAATGGCTGTTTTTTTCAGCTTTGCATTTATTGTGCAATGACACTATGATACATTGAATGAAAACCCCTTCAGGAGAGATGCAGAATGCAATTTTTAACCAGTGAATTGGCGCAAGAGATGGTTGAACGTACGATGCATATTTTACATCAAAACATCAATGTCATGAATGCAGATGGTGTCATTATTGGGTCTGGTGAACGAAAAAGGATTGGACAAAAACATGATGGAGCACGTCTAGTGCTGTCAAGCGGAGATAGTGTGGAGATTGATCAGGAGACGTCCCGCCGCTTAAAAGGCGTGAGACCTGGAATCAATCTGCCTATTTGCTTTCACGAACAAGTCGTTGGTGTCATTGGGATTACGGGTGAGCCAGGGGACATTCGTCATCATGCCGAGCTGGTGAAAATGGCAGCTGAACTCGTATTAGAGCAGTCTTTTCTACTTGAACGCTTCCAGTGGCGGCAGCGAATAGAGAGTGAAATTGTGAATCAGCTCATCTCCGAGTCTGACATGGGTGATCATCAGCTGAAACACCGTGCTGACTGGCTTGGAATGGTTTTAGACAAGCGGCGAATGGCTATTGTTTTTCAGCCGATTCCATCGTCTGAGGACACTGTACACAAAATGATGCATGCCATTCAATACGATAAGAATGCGGATGATTTACTAGGCATGACCTTCCGTCATGAATTGATCCTGTTAAGACAGCCGATATGTGACCATCAATTCAAGCATGTGATCGAACAGCTGCAACAAACAATGGCAGGTGCAGTTGATGGACAAGTGCTAGTGGGTGTAGGAACTGTCGCTGAGGACATGAGTCAATTACCGTTGTCCTTTCAGCATGCGAGAGAGGCCCTGCGGTTAGGAAAGGTGCTCCATCCAGAGGAAAGCATATATGTCTTTGAATCTTATCAGCTTGAAAGCTTGTTTATAAAAGCGAGAGCCGCCAAAGAGGGCAAACGGTGGAGTGATTTTTATCATCCGCTGATACAAGAAATGGAGCTCGTTCAAACGTTAAAGGTTTACATTGAAGAGGGCGGGGATTTACAAAGAATCGTTGATCGTCTATTTATTCACCGTAATACACTGCGATATCGTTTAGATAAAATCCAGGCATTGACCGGAAAAGACCCTCGTCATGTGAAACAGTTGATGGAGCTGTACATAGCACAATTGGACCATCAACTGTCTTAATTGTGCATTTGCACAACTGGATGAAGTAATAAATAAAAGAAGTTCATTTAGATTCACAACTCGATCCCAATGAGTAAACGCTTACAATTAATAAAAGACAATCAGGAGGGATGGAGAATGGGTGGAGATGTGACAGTAAGTACATTGGGCGCATTGACTGCGCTTGTGATCGCTATTGTTCTCATTTTAAAAAAAGTATCACCTGCTTATGGCATGCTGGCAGGTGCATTTATTGGCGGTTTGGTTGGCGGTGTAGATGTTGTGCAGACCGTGAACGTCATGATGGAAGGCGCAAAGGACATGATTCCGGCTGTCCTTCGAATCATGGCGGCAGGTGTACTGGCAGGGGTTTTAATTGAGTCGGGAGCAGCGCTATCTATTGCGGAGGCCATCGTCAAAAAGCTTGGAGAGGCGAGGGCACTTTTAGCACTCGCACTTGCAACAATGATTTTAACAACGGTGGGTGTTTTTGTAGATGTAGCAGTCATTACAGTAGCACCAATCGCACTTGCCATTGCCAAGCGTGCAAAACTTTCTAAAACGGGGATTTTACTTGCGATGATTGGAGGAGGGAAGGCGGGGAATATCATGTCACCGAATCCGAATGCCATTGCAGCCTCTGATGCCTTTGGTGTACCGCTTACTTCCCTGATGGCGGCAGGTGTCATACCGGCTATTTTCGGGATAGCCGTCACATATGTATTAGCCAAAAAGCTTGCGAATAAAGGGACACCTGTTCTGGAAGAGGGAGCTGACCAAGGCCAGGTTCAAGTGCCTGGTTTTCTACAAGCGCTTGTAGGACCGCTTGTGACCATTCTCTTGTTAGCCTTGAGACCATTGTTTCAAATAAATATTGATCCAATGATTGCCTTACCAATAGGAGGAATTGTTGGCGCTCTTTTCATGAAAAAAGGGAAGTTTCTCAATGATTATGCGATGTCAGGGCTGCATAAAATGTCAGGTGTAGCGATCATGTTACTAGGGACAGGTACATTAGCTGGAATTGTATCGAATTCTTCCATGAAAGAGGTATTTATTCAGGCGCTTGACGCTTCGGGATTACCTCCTTACTTGCTTGCACCAACGTCTGGAATTTTTATGTCGGCTGCCACAGCTTCGACAACTGCAGGGACGGCAGTTGCAAGTGGTGTATTTAGCGGAACTCTTATTGGTCTTGGTGTATCTGCCCTTTCAGGCGCAGCTATGATTCACGCTGGCGCAACTGTGCTCGACCATATGCCGCACGGAAGCTTTTTCCATGCAACGGCAGGAAGTGTTCAAATGGAGATAAAAGAACGGTTGAAATTAATGCCCTTTGAATCGTTAATTGGTTTGACATTAACCGTTGTATCGACCATTATCTTTGGTATTTTCCAGCTGTTCGGCTGAGGATTTAATGAGAAACGAGGGGTTTTTGGATGAAGATTGTGATCGCACCAGATTCATTTAAAGAAAGTTTATCTGCTTATGAGACAGCATGTGCCATTGAACGAGGATTTCGTTCTATTTTGCCACACGCAGAATATATGAAAATCCCAATGGCAGATGGAGGAGAAGGCACAGTTCAATCGTTAGTGGATGCGACAGGCGGGAAGATTGTCCAGCAAGTGGTCACGGGCCCGCTTGGCAAACCTGTGGATGCCTTTTTTGGTATGTTGGGAGATGGTCAGACAGCTGTCATAGAGATGGCAGCAGCATCAGGATTACATCTTGTCCCGCCAGAAAAACGGAACCCCTTATTCACGACGTCTAGAGGGACAGGAGAATTAATGCTTGCAGCGCTGGATAAAGGAGCGAAGCATTTAATCATTGGGCTTGGCGGAAGCGCAACAAATGATGGCGGCGTTGGCATGATGCAAGGTTTAGGTGCTTCTTTTCTCGATAAAGCAGGCCAAGACCTCACGCCGGGCGGTGGATCACTGAATCAATTAGCTTCTATTGATCTATCTCGACTGGATCCAAGATTGCGATCAGTCCGTCTGGAAGTGGCGTGTGATGTGGATAATCCTTTAACGGGTGAAAGAGGAGCGTCTGCTGTGTTCGGTCCTCAAAAGGGAGCAGATACAGAAATGGTTCAACTGTTGGACAAGAATTTATCTCATTTTGCACAAGTGGCTAAGCAGCATTTTCATGTCTCCTTTGGTGAGGCGGCAGGTGCAGGAGCGGCAGGAGGAATGGGCGCGAGTTTATTAGGCTTTTTACAGGCTGATCTGCAAAAGGGAATCGATATTGTACTGAAAGCCGTACATTTTGCTGACGTACTAAAGGACGCTGACCTAGTCATTACAGGGGAAGGCCGGATTGATCAGCAGACCATTTACGGCAAAACGCCGATCGGTGTAGCCAAAGCTGCGAAACAATATCGACTCCCTGTGATTGGCATCGCTGGGTCCCTCTCAAAAGACAGTGCAGTCGTACATGATCATGGCATTGATGCACTTTTTAGTATTGTCCCTGGCGTCACGACTCTGGCTGAAGCCATGCATGATGCTAGTGTGCATGTAGAGAGAACAGCGCGGAATATTGCGGCCGTCATGACATTTGGAAGAGATAAGTAAATGATGAAAAATGTTTCCTTTTCTATCACATTTCTTTCTATAGAAATGTGGTAAAATGGTTCTAAATGAAAAAGAAAGTTGGAGGAAACACAAATGTCTAATCTACCGAATTGTCCATCGTGCAGTTCAACCTATACATACGAGGATGGCAGCATGCTTATTTGTCCAGAATGTGCGCATGAGTGGTCGCTAGAACAAGAACAAGCGGCAGAGGAACAGCTTGTTGTCAAAGATGCGAATGGAAATCTATTAAGTGATGGTGACACGGTCACTGTGATTAAAGATTTAAAAGTCAAAGGTTCTTCTTCGGTTTTAAAAATAGGGACGAAGGTCAAAGGGATTCGTTTAGTCGAAGGCGATCATAACATTGATTGTAAAATTCCTAGTTTTGGCGCAATGAAGTTAAAATCGGAGTTTGTGAAGAAAGTATAATGTATGAAAAGAGGCTGTCGACCATCAGCCTCTTTTTTCGATATTTATAGGTGAAAGGTATAATCTTAAACATCATTTCATACATATGTACCTGTTGAAAATGATTCTTTTTTTAAAAAATCAAGCCTCTTTTCTTATAAAAATTCACGCTTTTCTTAACCCTACCTTAAAAAAGGCAGATGATTCTCTAAATTTTGCCTAATCCCCTTCACAACTTTTGGGCATTGCTGTACCATATGGAAGTGTTCTTCTATTTTTGACGGATCATGGTGTTTATCAGGAAATAGATGATAGATGATACTTAGACAAAGAAGGAGAGGTAACGTGACGAACGTTTTAGAACTGCAAAATGTATCTAGGCATATTCGCGGGAAAAAGATTGTTCAAGACTTGAGTTTCTCTGTCCAAGCGGGCGAAGTCTTTGGCTTCTTAGGGCCGAATGGCGCAGGAAAAACGACCACCATTCGCATGATGGTCGGTCTTTCTCCCATTACATCCGGTGACATTCTGATTAATGGTCATAGTATTCAAGCCTCATATCAGCATGCCATCCAAGATGTCGGTGCGATTATTGAAAACCCAGAAATGTATAATCATTTAACGGCAAGACAAAACCTTGTTCATTTTGCCAGAATGAATGGAAAAGTGGATGAAGGTCGAATTGATGAACTGCTAGAACTAGTTAGTTTGCAGCATGTGAAACATAAGCGTGTCCGTACGTTTTCATTAGGAATGAAGCAGCGTTTGGGGATTGCTCAGGCATTGATACATAAACCGAAACTGCTAATCTTAGATGAGCCGACCAATGGACTAGATCCAGAGGGAATTCGTATGATACGAGATTACTTGAGAAGGCTGGCAAAGGAAGAAGGGCTTGCTGTCATTGTTTCAAGTCATCTCATGTCAGAAATGGAATTGATGTGTGATCGTTTCGCCATTATTCAAAAAGGAAAGCTGATTGCGATTGAGGATCAGCGTGCGGAGACGAAGCAGGATGATTTGGTCAATTATCGAATGAAAGTAGCATCAAGTGAGATTGAAGAAGCTCAAAAGCTCATTGAAGCATTTGAGGAAGGTATCACAGTTAGAGAAGAGGAGCAGTACTTATTCTTCTCCATCCTAGAAGAGAAGATGCCACAATTGATTCGTCATTTGAGCGAGGCTTCTATTCATTTGTACGAAATCAAAGTAGAAAAACAAACCTTAGAAGATAAGTTCTTAAGCTTAACAGGTAAAAAGGAGGCAGACGTATGATTCGCCTCATTCAAAACGAGTGGATGAAAATCAGTTATCGTGTGGGTACTTGGATTATGGTTGGGCTTCTTGTTTTAGGTATGATTGCGACGTTGATTTTTGCTGTTAAGACAAATGACGGAGATCAAGCATCCGGTGATTGGAAAACTGAGTTGCAAGAAATCAATAAAGCAAAGAAGCAAGAATTGAAAGAGGATAATATAAGATTTTATAAGAGATCCCTTGAAACCGATATAGCGATCAATGAGTATCGAATCAAACATGATTTACCTCCAGCCGATCAATTCGGTAAAAATGCATGGACTTATGTGAAAACAAATGCTAATTTGCTTCAGCTGGTAGGTGTATTTGTGATTATTATTGCAGCCACAATTGTCTCGGCTGAATATAAGCATGGTACAATTAAATTATTACTGATTCGTCCGCCATCCAGGTTGAAGGTTCTTTTGTCTAAATACTTTACCGTCCAACTATATTCACTTTTCCTAATCGCTGTCCTATTTATCTTATCCTTTATCTTAGGTGCGATATTCTTTGGACTAAACAATGATTATGTGTATTTGGCTTATCAAAATGGTGAAGTCATTGAACGGTCTCAGTTTGCAAATATGGTCTCTTATTATTTGGCGCATTGTGCTATGTTTGTTGTATTAGGGACACTTTCTTTTGCTATCTCAACGGTGTTTAGAAGCGAGGCCATTTCCATAGCGATTAGTGTATTAGCCTATGTTGTCGGAGCATCCATCACAAGCATTTTGATGTTCTTCTTTGATTGGGCGAAATACTTATTGTTTGCCAACGATCCTGTACAGTATTTCGCAGAAACACCTACTTATATCGAAGGCATGTCCCTAGGTTTCTCACTAACGGTCCTAGTCATTTATTGGGCCATCTTCTTGGCGGTTGCTTTAATCGTCTTCCAAAAGCGAGAAGTAAAAACAGGTTAATTTAACTTTTTAGGAGGTTTCTATCAATGATTAAGCGTAAAGGTGAAAAAATTATGGGGATTATCAGTATTGTCCTCAACGTAATTGGTGTTGGTTTTGGGGCATTGATGCTCTCTGTGGACCCAGCATTTTATGAAGAAATGAATGAAATTTTACAAGAGGAAGGCAGCGCCTTGCCAGTTGAAACACTTGAAGCTTCGGTTCATGCCTTTGGCGTTCAGTTTATGGTTGTTTCCGCAATTGCGGCTGTCTTAGCCCTTGTTGGTGTGATTGTCTTGAAAACAGACCGCCGTGCCGTGCTTTCTGGTATTCTTTTCTTGGTTTCGGCTGTGACTCTTTTAATTGGAACTGTTGGTCTTGCTTTCGTTCCGATGATCTTGTTGCTAATCGTTGGATTGATGTCACTGATTAGAAAACCGAAAACAGACATTCACACGAGTGAATATCCTTCATAATTCAAAGAAAAAGACATGCGCTGATTTTGCGCATGTCTTTCTTTTTTATATGATGCCAATCAGTTTGGCGACGATGAGTAAAACGATACTGAACCCCCACATCCAAAAGAAGGAGTAGCGGATATGTTTCCCCATATCGACCCCTGCAAGACCGATGGCGAGCCATACAGCAGGTGCAAGAGGGCTGACAAAGGTGCCGATGATATTTCCAATCATCATGGCGTATGCTGCAGATGTCCCTGACACGCCAACCTCTGATGTAATCGATTCGACAATCGGCAGAAGTGCATAATAATAGGCATCCGTACTTGTCAGCATATCAAGCGGAACCCCAAATATCCCCACAATGATATGTAAAAATGGCAGTAAGAAAGCTGGCAAAATGTGAATGCTGTCCACTGCAATCGCCTTTAGCATGCCCGTTCCTTCAAGAATCCCTAAAAAAGAACCTGCGGAGAAAATAACAGCCGCCATCATTAGTGCACTCGGGGCATGTGCCTTAATTCGCTCCATTTGTAAATTCACATTTGGAAAGTTAATCAGAAGTGCTAGTGAAAGACCAATCATAAACATATAGCTAGCAGGAATCACGTTCAGCACAAGAAGGACAACAACAGCTAAAAATAGAATGAGGTTGACCCACATTAAGTGATAACGCTTTAAAGACGCATCGCCTGTTTCGCTGATCGATTGAATGGCACGATCCCAATCGGCGCCTTCTAATTGGACAGCGGCTACTTCATTTGCGGCGATTTTCACCCGAATTCGTTTTTCTTCTCTTTTTCCTAAAATGAATGCCATTCCTAATACGAGCACGACCCCGATCAGCTGAATGGGAATAAGCGGTACCCACAGTTCAGATGGGTCCATATTTAGAACACTTGCTGCCCGTCCTGTGGGGCCAGCCCATGGAATCATATTGGTTAATCCAGCACTCGTCCCGATTAACAAAAGCAATAAATAAGGACTCATATGTAATTTTTTATAAAGCGGAAGCAGTGCAGGTACAGTTAATAAAAAGGTGGTAGCTCCTGCTCCGTCTAAGTGTGCGATGACCCCAATCAAGGCAGTTCCCATCGCAACTGTGACAACATTTCCTTTTGTCAGCTTGATTAATGCTTTAATTACAGGTTCAAAGAACCCTGTATCTTGTAAAATGCCAAAAAATAAAATGGCGAAGATAAACATGGTCGCCACTGGCAATACTTTGATAATCCCTTGTTCAAAGAAAGTTTGAATGTCATTGATACCAAACCCCGCGATGAGCGCCCCTATTAAAGGCACCATGACCATGGCGACAATTGGACTCGCTTTCCCCCAAATCAGCAAAACAACAATCGTTAAAATAATCAACAATCCAACAAACGTTAACATAAGCCCCTCCCCCTACAATAAACCGTTTACATTTGTTTGTTTTTATACCAATGCAGTCCCACATCTGCATTGAAAAAAAGAGTATCAAAAATATGAGTATTAGGCAACCGCTTTCATACCTATACAATGGTAAAAAAGGATGGTGAATCCAATCGTGGCGCGGTGTTCAATATGTCAAAAAATTTAGATAAAAAATAATGATTCTATTGGTAATCTACTACCGGAAGAGATTTTATAGGTATTTAGATTCACTTAAAAGTAAAAAGCGCCCTTTGGATGGACGCTTCTTTCACGCTATTTTTTCAAAATAACGTATTCGTAAGGATTCAGTTGTAACTGTTGAGATGTATGCTGTCCAGTCAGCATATTTTCATAGCTTTCCGCTGAATCTAGTGAAATGTTCTGTTGCTGTTCTGTAAAATTCATCATAAACACAAAGTCCTGCGATCCATCTGTTCGTTTCTGGACACTGACGCCCTCTGGAATCGAAGAGGATAGGATCGGTTGTATGCCTATTCCTGTGATAAGGTCTTCGTAAAAATCATCATAAAACGCCTGCTCATTTTCAGAAGCCATATAGTATGCTTTCCCTTTGCCAAATGGACGGACAGTAAGGGCGGGCTGTCCTTCATAGCAGCCATTCTCAAAATGCCCTAACACAGAGGCTGTTTCAGGATGAATGGACTCGCAATATTGCCCGACATGATAAGTGCGTCCATTTCCTGTGGTCATTAAAACGTGTTCATCTGGCATCAATGTGTTGATTTCCTCTGCCCAAACACCAAGTACATGGCGGAGAGGACCGGGGAAACCACCAAGGAAACAGAGGTCGTTTTCATCGACCATGCCGCTCCAGTATGTTGCCACAAAAATGCCGCCCTCTTTGACAAATGCTTCGATCTTTTCTGCCACGCCTGGTTTGATCATGTAGAGCATTGGTCCAACAAGCACTCGATAGGATGAGAAATCCTTTTCCATCCCGACAATATCAACAGGGATGCCCTTTTTCCAGAAGCTTCGATAATGAGTTTGGCAAGCCTCTACATAGCGTTTGTTGGTATTATTTAAGCCTTGCGCATCATCAATTGCCCAATGGTTTTCCCAATCATATATGATGGCGACTTCTGGTTGAACGGATGTACCCGCAATCGGCTGAAGCTGCTCCAGCTGTTTTCCTAAATCAGCGACTTCTTGAAACACACGCGTGTGTTCATGTCCTGAATGATCCACAACAGCGCCGTGGAATTTTTCAGAGGCGCCTCGACCTTGTCTCCACTGGAAATAAAGGACGGAGTCGGACCCGTGGGCAATCGCCTGCATGGCAGAGAGGTGTGCCATTCCTTTATGCTTCACCTTATTCACTTCATGCCAGTTCACGAGGCTTGGTGTGCTTTCCATCACAAGAAACGGCTGACCGCCCTTTAATGAACGATACAAATCGTGAACGAAGGCGACGTTTGACGCTAATTCTGCAGTGGTTTCTCTGCCGCTATGCCATGCTGGATAGCTATCCCATGAGATCACGTCGACTTCTTTTGCAAATTGATGATAATCCAGTCCAAGGAATGGACGCATATGCGGATAGTCGCCCATAAAATTGGTGGTTACTGGCACATGAGGTGTTAATTCTCTCAGCGGTTCAATCTCATTTTGATAAAAATTGATCGTTTGCGCTGTGACAAAACGCTTCCAATCTAGGTTCATGCCGTGAATCATATGCTCCCCGTGAGGTGCTGGTGACTCGATTTGCGACCAATCGGTAAAGGTGTGGCTCCAAAATCCCGTCCACCATGCTTGATTCAAAGCTTCAAGGTCATGGTTGTATTTGTCTTTCAAATAGTCTCTAAATGCTTCTTGGCAAAGATCACAATGACATTCACCGCCGTATTCATTTGAAATGTGCCACATGATCAGCGCTGGATGATCCTTGTAGCGTTCAGCAAGCAAACGATTGAGTGTATTCGTTTTTTCTCGATAAACCGGTGAGGTGAAGCAATGATTATGGCGAAGTCCGTGTAAGTTGCGCTGGCGGTTTGCTTCAACGCGTAAGACTTCTGGATATGTTTGCGAGAGCCAAGCAGGTCTTGCTCCGCTTGGCGTGGCGAGAATGGCGTGAGCTCCCTGCGCTGCCAAGCGGTCCATGATATCATCCAGCCAGGCAAAATCATATTCCCCTTCTTTTGGCTCGAGCTTGCTCCAAGCGAAAATATTGATAGAGAATGTTTGACAGTGTGCAAGCTTCATTAATCGAAAATCTTCGTCAATGATCTCCGGCATATGGAGCCATTGATCAGGATTATAGTCGCCACCATGCAAAAAGCCTTTCACATTTGGGTGGACGAGTGGGTAACGCTTTCCCATTTTGTCACGTCCTATCTGTTTAATTACGGTGTCATTTGTTTAAATACATCAAGAGAAGGCAGGGCTTTTCCGTTGAAATCGAACATGGCCTGATTTTCCCAAGCATTCCCGACTGTCCCGGTTGTTTGAATATAAGCGAGCCCGTATTGACTAGACCACGGAGCACCTTTTGCTGGAATCCAAAGCGGCTCCCAATAAAAGAACCCTTTCCCGCGATTGTTTTTTACTTGTGAAATTTTTTCTGATAGATCTCGTATAAAAGATGCCTGCCCTTGTGGTGATGCTGGATAACCGGCCGTATTGACTGAATCTTGGTTAAATGAGTTATCGAGGTTGTCACCATTTGCTGTTGTAAAGCCGTAGGCGGTTTCTACCACGATGACATCTTTGTTATAGCGGGCGCTAATATCATTCATATTGTTAGTAAGACCGCTAAATCCGCCGTCCCAATACGGGTAGTAAGATAAACCGATCGTATCGAACGAAACGCCTCGTTTGGTGATTTCATCAAACCACCAGCGAGATGCACCATTGTCTCCTCCATGTGCAAGGTGAAGCATGACTTTGATGTTTGAATCGACAGAGCGGACAGCATTTGTCCCCGCTTTTAGCAAAGCAGCGAGCCGGTCAAATTCACCGCCGCCTTCACCCCAGCTCTTTCCGTTCGGCCAAAGCATACCTGAATTCAATTCATTCCCGACCTGTACCATATTTGGCAGGGCATTTTGTGCTTTCATCGCTTTAAGTACATCGCTTGTGTAAGTGCCAACAGCTTTTTCTAAATCGCTTTGCGAGAGATTGGTCCAAGCTTTCGGTTTGAACTGTTTACCGGGATCGGTCCAGAAATCACTGTAGTGAAAATCAAGCAGCACTTTCATGTTTTGTGCTTTTGCACGTTTCGAGAGAGCAATGGCGGTATTTAAATCGTTTGTCCCGCCGTTATAGGCACGGCCTTGGTTGTCGTATGGATGGTTCCAGAGTCTGATGCGCACATAGTTGACACCTTTCTCTTTTAATAGCTTGAGCGGATCAACCTGCTGCCAGTTTTGGTTGTAGTATTTGCCGCCGCTTCGCTCCACTTCTGCGAGCATGGAGATATCGGCTCCTTTGATGAAATCACCTTGCAATCCATTGATCGGTTTCACCGAAATCGTATCAGCCTTTGCTTCAGGCAGAATACCTAACCCCATCAGAAAGAAAACGACAACAGTGACAAGCAACCATTTCTTCATCAAATCTCCCCTTATCCTTTTGTCCCGCCTTGTGTGAGGCCGGATACAAATTGTTTTTGTAAAACAAGAAACAATAAAGCAACTGGAATCGCAATGAGTAAAGCCCCGGCTGCAAAGGTCGTGTAGCTGGCACCCATTTTGTCTGATACAAGATTGTATAGACCGATTGGGAGCGTATACATTTCGGGTGAGCGGACAATGACACTGGAGATGATGAAATCACCGAGCGGTCCTGTAAATGAGTTGATGGCAACAACGGCTAAAATCGGCTTGGCAAGCGGCATAATAATTTGGATGAAAATCCGGAAATGCCCTGCGCCATCCATTCTGGCTGATTCATCGAGATCCTTTGGAATCGCATCAAGATAGCCTTTCATTAAATACGTATTCATCGGAATTTGTCCGCCTGCATAAATCAAAATCAATGCAAGGTGGCTGTTAATGAGTCCAAGCATTTGAGCCAATACAAATATGGCAATCAGTGCTGAAAATTGAGGAATCATTTGCAGCAGCAAAAAGAGCATCAGTCCATTCTTGCGTCCTTTGAATCGGAACCTAGAAAAGGCATAACCTGTAAAGCTGACAAGTATCAACGTTAAGAGCATAGTCGCAATACTGATTTTCATTGAGTTCCAATACCATTTCGCATAAAGTGCTCCCTGACCGAAGAAGAGTTCTGTAAAGTGGCTGAACGTTGGATTCTTCGGAAACATGCTTGTGCTCATCAGGCTGTTCCCAGGATTAAAGGAAGCGCCGATCGTCCAAAGGAGTGGATATAGAATACAAACGGAGGCAATGAAAAGGATGAAATAAGTGATACTCAGGCGAATGAGCTTATTTTGTTTTGATCCCATATCACATCATGTCCTCCTCTTTGAATGAATTCGTTCTCTTAAACTGCCAAAGTGCAATGGCAATGACGAAGATTGACAGTAAGATCGTAACAGCTGCAGCAAGTGCATATTGAGAAGACTGCATCGTCAGTTTGTAAATCCAAGACACCAAGATGTCTGTGCCCCCCGCTGTGGATCCAGCAACAGGCGGTCCTCCGCCATTAAATAAGTAGATGATATTAAAGTTGTTAAAGTTAAACGTATACTGCGTGATTAATATAGGTGCAATTGAATAGAGGACAAGCGGTAATGTAATGGAACGGAATTTCTGAAAGAAATTTGCCCCATCAATGGTTGCAGCCTCGTATAAATCTTCAGGAATGGCCTGCAAAACGCCGGTTGTCATAATGAACACAAAAGGAAAACCAAGCCAAGTCTGCATCGCAATAAGAGCAATTTTGCTCCAAAATGGATCTGTCAGCCATGGTTTTGGATCAATTCCAATCGATGCAAAAAGGGTATTGTTGATCGCACCAAACGTGTCGTTAAACAATCCAGCAAACACCAAAATGGTCACAAATCCTGGAACAGCCCACGGCAGAATCAAAATCGTTCTGAAAAACCGTTTTCCTTTTAAATCTTTTTGATTGAGCAGAACCGCTAGGAAAATGCCGACAGCACATTGAAGGGTCGATGCAGCCAACGTCCATACGACCGTCCAGCCCAGTACATCAATGAATGTGTCTCTCCAAATATCGATTGAAAAGATATTTTGAAAGTTTTTGATGCCTACCCAATCAATGAGATTGGCAGGAGGCGAGTGGTATAAATCATAGTTTGTAAAGGCCAGCGCAAAGCTGAACATAATAGGAAAGACAACAGAGAATAGAAGTAAAAAGAAAGCAGGAGTGCTCATTAAGTAAGGAAAGCCTTGATCGATGAGCTGATGGTATTGAGCACGGATGGAATGAAGCGGAACCCCTTGATCACGTTTCTTTCCGTTCATAAATGCATCTCGTATCATGAGTACATAAAAACCGATGCCAAATCCAGCTGTTAAAAGTGCAATAATTCCTTTTGCTAAAAGGAAAACAGAGTTGTCACGAGGCAGCATCGTACCAAGTGTGAACAGCCCCCAGAAGCCAATATTGAATAAATCATAAAACACAAGTAGAAAAGAAACGCCAAACAGGAAAAAGAGTGCCCCTTTGCCATACTGTTTGTTGTATATTTGCCCCATCCCGGGTATAAGAGAGAACATTAGCGCCCGTCTCCGGTGTGTCTTTGATTCCACTATGTGTGTGCGGTCTAGTTCAAGGTTACCCGTCACGTCTAACACCTACTTCATATGAAATTAGATCAAGTGCAGGCAGCATGATAGATGAACAGCTACCTGCGCTTGATGTTTATTTGGAGTGATTCGCTTTAATTTGCGAGTCGATTTGTTTGACCGCATCATCAAATGCCTTTTTCACATCGGTACGGCCGGTCGCAATCAGCCCTAATGCGCTGTCAATCGGCTTCCACACCTCTGCCATTTCTGGATTGTTCGGTGTCAGCGTGGCATATTTCGTTTGCTTTGAAACAGCATCCGCATTAGCGTTTTCAGTAATGACTGGGTCTTTCATCAGCTTTTTCACTGGTGGAATTTCCTCTGTGACTTCAAAGCGCTTTTTCGAATTTTTTTCGTTCGTAATAAACTCAACAAATTTCTCGGCAAGTTCTTTATTTTTAGAATAAGAGGAGACGTTGTAGCTCTTTACACCTAAGAACGAGCTCATATGTTTTCCGTTAGGGAGTGTTGGCAGTTCCGTCACGCCATAGTCGATACCCGCTTCTTTATAAGGACCAAATGACCATGGACCAGAAATCACAGCCGCTGCCTTTTTCTCAGTGAATAAGGAATTGAGGACATTGATTCCTTGCTCACCAATGATGCCTTTCGGGAAAAGACCTTCGCTAAAGAATGTCTGAATGTATTTTCCGCCTTCGATGGCACCATCGTTATTAAGACCAATATCATTGACGTCATAAGACCCATCGTTTTTCTGTTTGAAAATATAGCCGCCTGAACCGCCTAATACACTTTGTGCGTAATAAATTTCATCCCACTTCGCAACAAAACCGTATTTCCCGTCCTTTGTCAGCTTTTTCGAAAGGTCATACCAGCCATCGAGTGTCGTTGGTGCCTTTTTCACAAGGTCTTTGTTATAGAAAAGCACAGTGGTTTCAACGGATTTTGGCAGGCCATACAGCTTACCATCTACCGTTTGTGATTGAATCGATTCGTCTGTGAAGGAATTGATTACTTTTTGATCTGGTTTGATTTCTTGTAACAATCCCTCTGTGACAGCTGATCCAATTTGGTCGTGAGGCATGGTGATGACATCTGGACCAGTGCCGGCTGCGCCATCAAGACGAAGCGCTTCAATTTGGTCGGCATATGCTTTTTCGACTACTTTGACTTTCACGTCGTTTTGTTTTTCAAATTCTTTGACAGCGTCTTGAATCCCATCAGACTTTTTGACATCCTCCCACACTAGCAAGGTCTTTGTACCTGTAGATGCCGGCTGTGTACCGCTTGAATTGTCATCTCCTGGTCCGCATGCTGACAGCAGAAGCACAGCAGTACCAACGACTGCCGATAATGTCGCCCATTTTCCCTTTTTCATTCGTAATCCCCTCTCGTTCTTTTTTCACAGATGATAAGAAAACGCTTTCTTAATGTGAGAATATCAACTTGAGTAAAAAAAGTAAACACATTTTATTAAATTTATTAAGTAAAATTTTTTACTGAAATAAAGAGAAAAGAAGCCCACCATATACGGCAGGCCTTCCAGCTGTTTATATCGTGCTTTTCCGAAAGACAGGTTCTGAGGCAATCAGCACGGTTTTTGGTAATGTTCTGCCATCAACAAGTCTTTCTAAAAGTAAATCGACAGCTGTTTCGCAAAGTAAAGAGGTATGGATGTGATAAGTTGTGAGCGGTGGTGACACATATTGAGAGACGTGAATATCGTTGATACTAAAGACACTCACTCGATTTGGTAAAGAAAAACCGCGTTCATTTAATGCTTGTAAACAGCCTATCGCAAGAGGATCACTTGCGACACAAAAAGCGGTTGGCAGGTGATCACCGAGCTCGTCGATCGCCTTCATCATCAATGAATAGCCTTCATCTACAGAGAAGTGGTGACCGATATAGACCAATTGTTCATCCAGTTTGTTGTGTGCTGTCATGTACTGGCGGAAGGTCGTTTCACGAATATCTGGAATCCGCCTATTTGTATTGAGATCAAGATCTGTCCCGCCAATAAATCCGATGGATGTGTGCTGTTTTTCGATAAAAGAATCAATAATCTTTTCTACAATTCGTTTCAGGTTTGGTTTTACAGAATCAAAGCGGTCTTCATCTGGTGATGTATCAATAAAGACGATATGTTTTGTGATCGCATATAATTGATCAAGCTCAGTTTTTTTAAATCGACCGATGGCGATGATGCCTTCTGTAGAAGGATCAATCGATTGAAGACCATCAGACGGGTTGTAAGCGGTAACATTTAAGCTTCGGGTATTGGTGAGTTCCTCAATGCCTAGACGAATGGATTTAAAATAAATATCTTCAAGCTCTTCTTTTTCGGTCATCCAATAGAGAAAGGCAATTTTTTTTAGTGAATGTTTGAATGTCTTTTTTTGATAGGACAAAGCTTCTGCTGCCGCGTATACTCTCTCACGTGTTTGATCTGTAACAGATAGGTTGGGATCTTGGTTCAATACGCGAGACACGGTAGCGATGGATAATCCGGCTTTTTCCGCAATGTCCTTTATTTTAGCTGCCAAGTCAGCACCTCCTATAGAAAATATCTCCTTTCAGTATAGAGTCTTTAAAAAAATTAGTAAATATTTTTATTAAATTGATTGCGTTTAGACTGTTCTTTACGATCTCGAAAGGAATTAGTAAGATATATGTATTGAAGATGTAGGATTAAGATTTCTGATAGGAGAGGGACAGATGTATTATGATGCACTGAAGACATTTGTGACAGTGGTAGAAGAGAAAAACTTTACAAAAGCAGCTCAGAAGCTACGGATTTCTCAACCGAGTGTCAGTCTTCACATTAAGAACTTGGAGCAGGAATTTCAGACGGTTCTGCTCAATCGTTCGCCAAAGCAATTAACGGTGACGCCAACTGGGGATATGCTGTACCATCGATCAAAACAAATCATTCGTTTATATGAACAGGCGAAGCAGGATATTTATGAGCATCATCATCTGGCACGAGGGAAGCTCACGATTGGAGCGAGTTTTACCATTGGGGAGTATGTGCTGCCGCAAATCTTGGCACAATTTCATCAGCTTTATCCGCATGTTGATATTGAGGTAGTCATTGATAATACAGAGGCGATCGCTAGACATGTTCGGTTGTTCCATGTCGACATCGGACTGATCGAAGGACAAACCAATGACAAAGAACTCTCTGTGGAAACGTTTCTAGAGGATGAACTGTATATCGTTGCCCCATTAGACCATCCGTTTGCAAAGAAAAAGGATGTCACCATTGATCAATTGCAAAATGAAACATGGATCACAAGAGAAGAGGGATCTGGGACAGGAGAATACTTACAGCACGTCCTGAAATCAAATGGACTGAAAGCGCGGACCTTTGTGACATTTAGCAGCAATCAAGCGATTAAAGAAGCTGTCATTCATGGAATGGGGCTGTCTGTTTTATCTAAATATGTCCTCCAGCGGGGCAGCATTGGCGGGGAATTGGCTGTCATTTCTGTGAGGGGAATGGACTTTAAACGGACATTTTCCTATGTCGAATCCCCGATGACAGGTGGGAATAAGAATAAGGAATTGCTTGTTGAGTTGTTGAGAAAAGAGAGAAAAGACGCTTCTCCGCAGTAGGAGAAACGTCTTTTTTTTATAATCCTTTGATGTTGATTTCATCGACTGGTAGGAAAATCTCACCTGTATCTGTGTACTTCATGGTGACTTGATCGCCTTCTTTTAAATAAATAATAAGAGGCTCTTTTTCAGATGACATGGTGTAGTTTTTCCCATCGTCTAGTAAGAAGGTGACGGTTGTATAATCACCGGTCTTTTCCTTATACACCCTCTTCACTTTGCCTGTTGACTCTTTCTTTTCTTGCTTTGATGAACTATTGACGGTACCGCCGCCTTTTTGAAGAGCTGTTTTATAGGCTCTTAGTGCTTCGTTTGGTGTAGAAGCGTATGCGGCGATCTCAGGATTGGCTGCCGAAACAATAAAGTAGTTTTGCAGGAACCCGTTTGAATCAAGAACAGGTGTAAGCCAGCTGGCTTCCCCGTAGAAATTATAAAGAATCGGCATGCGGCCCTTCCATTTCTTCTCGATAAATCGTTTCTCAATAATTTGCAAAGCTCCCTGTGAATCCATGTAGGATTCTTCAAGATTACCCGTATAATACGTAGCTTTTCCTGTTCGGGCATTTGTCAGTGCATACCCGAGCATGGAATCAACGCCCTCTTTTGGACTGGTGAAATCTGTGAAGTAATACATATCCCCTTTTGAATCAAACACTGGACTTACATTGGCTTCCGTTCCCTCGTCTGAAGGCAGCTTCACATCTGATTTTCCAAACATACTGTTCCAGAAACCATGAACATAGTTGCCGAAGTAACTATTTTGCAGACTGACGGCCTCTGGCGAAACAGCGCCATCAATAAAGGCTGGTACTTTGTCTAAGGAATATTTCTTCGTTTCACCCGTTTTGGCATCCACAACAACCACACCTGAAGCTTTAAACCCGTTTCGTGCAGAGATGAAATCTCCAAATGTTTGGATGTAATAAGGCTTGCCATCATCATTGATCTCGAGCTGCGTGTCTCCATAGAAAATCAAGTCTGGGTACTGAAGACGGATATGCCGCTCAATTTCCTTATTGAAATAGGAAGAAGGCGTATAGACCATCTCGGTTTTCACAAACTTTGGATTGGCAGATGAGTCGGTCGCACTTAATGTAAAGTAACCTGGTGTGCTACCAGAACGAATCCATTTAAAGAAATCGGAGAACTCGACGGGTGCGATATACACATACTCACCATTGACCTTCTGAATTTGCAAGCTGCCAAGCTCGTAGTAGCTCGTGTTTGGCACCTGTCCGAACGATTTCTTCATCTTATTGCGAGCAAATTGCGGTGGTACACTCGCAGGTGTTTCTGTCTCATCAAACGCTTTGATTTCGACTTTTTGCTCCATTTTAGACACGTCGAATTTCTCATTTGCATTAAATAGAAAAGCGGTTGCCATATAAACACCGAGCAACAATAAAATGAGAAATAATACGCCTTTGATCTTTCGCTCCAATCCCACTGATAAAAAGGCACCTGCTGCTGTCACAACAAGTCCAATGAGCCACAGTGATGATGGGTTGCGGTCTAAATTGGTGATGTAGTAGAAGCCGAAAATCCCGATGATGAACAGCAGTGCCAGTCCCGCAATCCACATAAGCGGCACCTGTTGTTCAGTCCCTTTCTTTCTAACGATTAACCTGAGTGGTGTGAGCAAAAGGGTCAGGACAAGACCGATCACAACCGAAAATAACAACATATATCCCACAAACAGATCTCCTTTCAAATCAATCACTCTTTTAGTATATACGAGTGAAACGGGGAAAAGATTCACCGGATAGAAGGTTCATTTAAATGCCGATCGAGTCGATGGCGGATTGAACATCTTCTTTCAGCTCAAAAAATGTGAGTCTTTTTTCGATTTTTTCGATTAAGGCGTCAATCGCTTCACCTGACATATGGGTTTGGATGTTCTTTTGATGTTTGTACACGTTAATCAGAAGGTCATCAATTAGATCTACTATTTTTTTGGCTTCTTGACGATCCTCTGCAAATTCATTTTGAAGTTGATGCCGGATGGCTCTGATCAGCGCTGTTTTCTGTTCTTCTTTGATCTTTGCCTTCAAAGCAGCCAGCTCTGCTGGTGTCATGTCTTCCGTGTTAAAGTTTGCTTGAGAGAAGATGGAGCTTGATGTATGCGTATCTGTCACTCTCTGCAAAAAACGATCTGCATCTGTTGGTTGTTTCTTTGAAAATTCCATTTGTCGTACTCCTTAAGAAATCCCCATATTCTTGGCAAGGGTTGTATCTGCATCGTGGTATTGTTTTCCTAGCTGGCTCATATCATCTGATATTGAGTCCGTCCACCTTTTCATATCCATCGCATGATCAATCGCTGCATCATACTTTTTAACTGAATAGAACTCATTTTCAAGACCCTCTGTTTTTAAGTGGCGAATGACAGCATCCACATCTGAAGCCGTCAGCTGATCATACGAACCAAAACCGACAATTTGTTTGTATCTTGAACGAACGCGTTCCACCGATTGATCCACTTTGTCATCGAGTTTCTCAATTTTGCGAATGATTTGCTGCATATGGTGCTCGGCATATGTGGAGAATGTACGACCTGTGTTCATAAGAACATGCGACTTGATTAAAATCGCTACCACACTTTGCGGGTGAACATTTGATTGGCTCAATTGATGTAACATGGCGGCAGTGAGAGAAGGGTTTTTTCTCAACATATCATCAATGGTTTGAACGGAGCCATCTGACGAAAAGGAATACCGGTCTAAGCCATGGCTGCCGGCGAGGGCTTCAAGAAATAAATTCGCATCAAGTGAAGGATTCACACTCATTGCCCGATTGAGGAGATTTTTCATAAATTGGACGGCCTTTGAGGAGTCCTCAGTGTAATCGACGCCTTCAGGTAAAGCGGCATCATACATCACTTTCACACGACCGATTTCTGTCGTATGACGATTTAAGAGAGATAGCCCGTCATTGAGATTGATATATTCTGTTAATCTACTACGGTAATCACCTTTTAATGCTTTGGCTTGCAGACCATCCGATAGATTTGGGTAAATATTCGGATTCTCAAAGGTGACCCCGCCTTTAATAAAATCATTTTTGACAAGAACATAAGAAGCATTTGACCCGCCAAGTGAATGCCCTGTCACATACATCTTCGCATTCGGCATTTTCTTATGGATCTCTTTCGCATACCGGTCCGCTTGCACCATTTGATTCTCTGCACCGTGTTCAAAAGGGATATTTTTAATCAAATACTTCGTATCTGAAATCAACCAATCTTGTACAATCTCATTTGTATAGGTCGTTGTCCCTGTCGTCATCTTCGTCGTGACTTCCTTTGACGTCTCTGACTGGCTAAAAGGAGGAAGCTTTGTCAAAATGGTAGAAAGAAGATCATCTGACTCTTTTTTTCCATGTTTTTTAATGGTATCTTTATATTGGCCTGCGCCAATTGGTTCTGATCCGCGGTAGGCGATGACGGCGTTTTTGATTTTGGTGAGGTCTTTGCCTTTACCGGATCGAATAAAGTCATCCTTTGATACCAGAGTTAGTGAGTTAAGCCCTTTTTCTGTTTCTTTATAGTCAATGACATACATTTTTCTATCATTGCTAATTTCTATTTCTTTATAGTCCTTATAGTTTTTAATAGCATAAGATTTTGTTGATATTTCTTTATAGTCTTCGTCAGTAAGCTTAAATCGAGTTGACTTTATGGTCAATATTAACACTCCTGTTATCTTTATATTTGGTAATTATATTATGTAGTGGTATAAATATCTATTTTAGATCTATCGCTTATTATACAAAAAATATCTCTATTATATCAATAAAAGGTGGATATTATTTAAATGAAAAATACAATTAAAATTATATGTGTTCTAGTTCTCGTCATAGTTATCTCAGTGATTTTACTTATTCTAGAATTTGACAAGAAAAAAGAATCAAACGATGCGGGAGGAAAAAATATCGTGGAAGAAAGAGAAAAGAGTGATCAAGAATTAGCAGAAGAGTTTGCAGAGAAGATGAAACCCAAGATTGAAGAGCACTTACACAAAAGAGATATTCATAACTTTATAAAAACCATAACGTTTGAAAAAGATGTGACCATTAACCCAATGGGAGATATTACGATTGATGGTTATGTAAATGATGAACCGGAAAAGTACGGTTTCTCAGCTTCTTTACAATATAGAGCTAAAAAAATCGGTTCAATGAGTTATGACCCTGATTTATCAGACCGCTTTATAGATTGGGAAGAATATAAAGATGAGCCGGAAGTGAAAGAAAATTACCTTAAAAGTTTTACTAAGGAGGAACGTGATCAGTATCTGAGAGACATTGGAGAAAAAGAGTAAAACAGGTACTAGCCTACCTGTTTTTATTTTGTCAAATTCAATAGTCAGCTGATTAAAGTTCATTAAGGAGTTTTGCTTTTTATGAAAAATATCATGAAATTTTCTATCATAATTGTGGTCGCCGTCATCTCCGTAACTGTGTTTGTTGTAGAGTACATTCATCAGAGTTTTTCAGATGAAGTAGTGCAAGAGAAAAGCGATCAAGAAAAGGCCGAAGAATTCGCAGAAAAGATGAAACCAAAAATTGAAGAATATTTACATGAAAAAGATATTCACAATTTTATTAAAACCATCACATTTAAAAAAAATGTATCTATAAGCCCTATGGGTTATGTCACAGTTGATGGATATATAAATAACGATGCAGAAAAATATCATTTTTCTGCATCATTAATATACAAATCTAATGAAATAGGTTCGATGAGTCATTCTCCTGATTTATCATATCGCTTTAAAAACTGGGATAAATATAAAGAAGAGCCTGAAATAAAGGGAAACTATCTTAAACGACTCTCTGAAAAAGAACGTGAACAGTACCTCAAGGATATTGGGGATAAATAACAAAAAGTTGATAAATTACCTTTTTTATTTTTCATTATTAAGAAGGTGGCAACGGTAGACATGAAAAACACAATAAAACTTGTATCTGTTTTGGTCGTTATCATCATTGTCTCAGTGACTTCGTTAATCACTCAGCACAATAAGCAAAGTAAATCAAATGATGTGGTAAAAGAAAAGAGCGATCAAGAAAAAGCAGAAGAGCTCGCAGAAAAAATGAAGCCTAAAATAGAAGAATGTTTACGCAAAGAAGACATCCATCACTTTATTAAGACCATAACGTTTAAGGAGAGGGTAACTATTAATCCTATGGGCTACATCGTAATTAGAGGATATATAAATGATGAGCCAGAAAAGTACGAGTTCTCCGCTTCATTAAAGTATAGAACAAAAGAAATCGGTTCAATGAGTTATTCAGGAGAACTAGGAGATCGTTTTGAGAACTGGGATGATTTTGATCCTCAAGTGAAAGAAGACTATTTAAATAGTTTATCTAAAAAAGAACGCGAACAATATTTGAAAGACATTGGAGAAAAAGTGAAATAACAAGTCGACAAAGCCGATTGATTCCCTAAATCAATTTCAAAATATGCTATCATTCCCCTAACAACACTTACAAACAAGGGAGAGCTTTCAAACATGGCAAATAAAAAGAAATTGATCTTGGATGTAGACACTGGAATTGATGATGCGATTGGTATTTTGCTTGCAGTGAAAAGTAAGCGGTTTGATATGTTGGGGATCACAACGGTGTGCGGGAATGTGTCTGTTGAAGCGGCGACGTTGAATACGTGTAAAGTGCTTGAGCTGGTTGAGGCAGAGGAAATCCCTGTCATCAAAGGTGCAGTAACGCCTCTTTTGAGAGCCCCTCATTATGAACATCGGGTGCATGGGGAGGATGGAATTGGCGGCGCTTTAAAGGACGCCCGGCCTAAGAAGACCGCAGATGAAGGTTTTGCGTCTGATTTTATCATTGACCAAGTGCTGAAGTATTCGAAGCAGGTTACGCTCGTGTTGACAGGGCCGTTAACGAATTTAGCCCTTGCGGTAAAAAAATGCCCTGAGCTGATTCATCATGTGAAAGAAGTCATTTTTATGGGGGGTGTCGTGCAGGGACAGGGAAATGTCACACCGGTTGCGGAATTTAATACATATGCAGATCCAGAAGCGACGAAATTGGTGCTGGAGGCTGGTTTCCCTTCACTGACTCAAGTAGGGCTGGATGTCACGAGACAGGTCTTGTTAACGGATGAGAGAATTGATGCCATTCAAAATGAAACGTTAGCCAGTTATATCAGAGAGAGCACAAGCATTTACCGCCAGCGCTATTTTGAGCGGAATGGGGTGTGGGCATGTGCCATGCATGATCCGCTTGCTGTAAGTCTTGCAATTGATAAACAACTTGTGAATACACAGGCTTTTCATGTAGAAGTGGAGACGAAAAGTGAGTTCTGCGATGGTCAAATGATATGTGATTTTCAGCACCAATGGGGAAAAGATCGCAATCTTCAAGTGTGTATGGATGTAGATGCTGAAGGGTTTTTTGATTTAATGATCAAAGTCTTGAATTCTTAAAAAAGAAGTCTGTGCAAACAGGCTTCTTTTTTATAAGATGGGAACATGAGGAAATGTATGCGCTCACATGAATGAGGAAGGAGTGAAGTCAATTGGCTTCTGTCAGTTTAAGTAGTATGGATAAGATAAGGGCAGCAAGCAGAGGATTGCCGCCAAAACTGAAAGCAATTGCTGAGCACATTACAAGTGAGCCCCGCGACATCATCCATTTGTCGATTGTCGAGCTTGCCAAAAAGACAGCGAGCTCAGAGGCAACGATTTTTCGTCTTTGTAAAAGGCTTGGATTTGAGGGGTATCAAGATTTGAAGATTGCTATTGCCCAGGAAATAGACCAAACGAAGCCTGATTATGTAGATGAAGAGATGAGTCTTGACGATGATACTGCCGTTTTTATGCAAAAGGTATTTCAGGCGAACATCACTGCATTAAAGGATAGTTTTCAATTGTTGAATCCAGAAGATGTAGAAAAAGCCGTACAATTAATCCATGAAGCAGAGCGCTTAGAGTTTTATGGCAGCGGTGGGTCTGGCCTCATCGCCACAGATGCTTTTCACAAATTTATGAGAACAGGCATCAACTGTATTGTTCATACAGATTCTCACTTTCAAGCGATGTCGGCAGGTCTGCTTGATCAAAAGAGCACAGTGCTTGGTATATCTCATTCTGGTCGAAATAAGGATTTGCTGGATGCGATGAAAACAGCCAAGGAAAAAGGAGCGAAAACCATAGGCATTACAAGCTATCAGCGTTCTCCATTGAGTCAGCTTGCAGATGTCACGCTGTATACATCAACGCAAGAAACGGCTTTCCGAACGGAAGCGATGTCTGCTAGGCTTGCCCAGCTTACTGTGATTGATGTGCTATATTTTGCGCTTGCACATTTAAGGCAGCAGGAAACATTAACAAACTTAAAGCAAATGAGAGAAACCATTTCTCAAAAAAGAGTGTAATGGTTTCAAAAATAAATTTTTCTATTAGTGAAAAATGCTGTTGTGGTAACGATTCTAAGGTTTTAAATGAAAATTATTTTCTTTTTGATCGTTGAATGTCGAAAAAAATATTCCTATAATGGGATTTATCAGGTACACCAGCACCACGACACTTTATTTCAAATCAATGATTGGGCGTGATACAGATGAAGGGAAACCAGGCGGTAATTGGTTTGGATATTGGAACAACAAGTACAAAGGCGGTTCTATTTGGACCACAGGGGAAAGTCATATCAAAACATTCTGTTCCTTATGACCTCATTCACCCCCAGCCAGCATGGGTTGAGCAGAACCCTGAACATATTTTAGATGCTGTGATTGCGAGTGTAAGAGGCGCCTTGACGAAAGCAGCATTTGATGCAAAAAATCTCATAGGTGTGGGAATTAGTACGGCGATGCATTCCTTAATCGTCATGGATGAGAATGGAAAAGCATTAACAAACAGTATCATTTGGGCTGATAACAGAAGTGCAGAACAAGCGAAACGAATCATAACGGACTTAGATGGCTTTCAAATTTATAAAAGAACCGGAACACCGATCCATCCAATGTCACCGCTTTCAAAAATACGATGGATCAAGGAAGTGACACCTGACGTCTTCAATCAGGCAGCAAAATTCATTTCCATCAAAGAGTATGTTCTTTATCATTTCTTCGGTCAGTATGTGGTCGATTATTCAATCGCATCAGCAACAGGACTGTTCCGATTGGAAACGCTTCAATGGGACGAGAAGGCACTACGTATTGCAGGAATTCAGGTGAATCAGCTGTCTGAACTTGTTCCAACGACGCATCAGCTGCGTGGGCTTCAGCCAGAAATTGCGCTGCGAATGGGCATTGAAGAAGATACACCATTTGTTGTGGGTGCAAATGACGGTGTCCTAGCGAATCTTGGTGTTGGTGCAATTGGCAAAGGTGAGGTAGCAGTCACGATTGGGACAAGTGGTGCAGTACGTACAGTCGTAGATCATCCAATTACAGATGAGCAATCAAGAACATTTTGCTATGCATTGACAGACAAGCATTGGGTGGTCGGAGGACCGACCAATAACGGCGGAATTATGCTGAGATGGCTCAAGGATGAATTTGGGTCTTCCGAGGTGGAGGTAGCAAAGCGTCTAGGTGTAGACCCTTACGATCTGATGATTGATATTGCAGAGAAGGTTCCAGCTGGCTCAGAAGGACTGCTGTTTCTACCATTTTTAACAGGTGAGCGAGCACCTTATTGGAATCCAAACGCAAGAGGCACGTTCTTCGGGATCAGTCTTCAGCATAAGCGCGAGCACTTTATTAGAGCCGTGTTAGAAGGCGTCATTATGAGTGTTTTCTCGATCGGTGTGGCACTAAGAGATTTAACAGGTCCAGCGAAGGATGTCAGGGCTTCTGGTGGATTTGCGAGATCCCCGTTATGGCGGCAGATTTTAGCCGATACGATGGGCAGAGAAGTGCTCGTTCCAGAAAGCTACGAGGCTTCCGCACTTGGGGCGGCTGTCCTTGCACTTCATAGTTTAGGTCATATGGAAGAGATAGAAGAGGTGCAGGAATGGATTCGTATTTCTGCCCGCCATGAACCAAATATGAAGAACAACGAAACATACATAGAGCTGTTTTATTTATATGAGCGTCTCTATGACAAACTGAAGGATGAATTTGATGTCATTAGTGCGTTGCAATTAAAACAAAATCGTTAAACATCGGGGAAAAGGTGGGAGAACATGCTTTTATTCATTGTGATTGCGGCGATTGTCCTTTTACTCATTCTCATTACAGTCGCTAAGTTGAATCCGTTTGTGAGTTTGATCATTACCTCTATGCTAGTAGGTTTTGCTACAGGAATGGATTTACAGGAAATCATTCAATCGATTAAAACGGGATTAGGGAACACGTTATCGTTACTGGCGATAGTGCTAGCGCTTGGGACCATGCTTGGGAAAATGATGGCTGAGTCAGGGGGCGCTGAGCGGATCGCTCAAACACTCATCAGTCGTTTTGGGACGAAGAATGTGCATTGGGCGATGATGTTTGTAGCCTTTATCGTGGGGATACCTGTCTTTTTCCAGGTCGGATTTGTTCTTCTCATTCCTTTACTCTTTACCATTGCGATTGAAACGGGCATTTCGCTTGTGACGATTGGGATTTCATTAATCGCAGGCTTGTCTGTTGTGCATGGGCTAGTCCCGCCTCACCCAGCTGCAATGGCAGCAGTAGGCATCTATCATGCCAACGTGGGGAAAACGATTTTCTTTTCAATCATCGTCGGTTTGCCAACAGCTATTATCGCTGGACCGCTGTATGGTAAGTGGATTGGAAAACGGATACATAAACCAGTTCCAGAGCTGCTCAGAAAGCAATTCACGGAACGACATGCTGATCGGAAGCTTCCTGGTTTTGCAAATACGATGTTTACCATTTTGGTGCCGGTCATTCTTATGCTGCTTGCCACGTTGGCGGAAATTATTTTGCCAGAGGATAGTATGTGGTATCAGATGTTCAAGTACATTGGAGATCCTATAACAGCTTTACTGATTGCGACAGTGTATTCTTTCTTTAGCCTTGGCTTTATACAAGGGATGAGCCGTGACCGAGTGCTGTCATTCAGTAATGATTGTTTGGGACCGATCGCTTCCATTCTGCTTGTGATTGGTGCAGGCGGAGCGTTCAATAATGTACTGATCGATTCAGGTGTTGGGGATTATATTGCTGATTTAGCCAAACACTCCCCAATCTCACCGATTTTACTTAGCTGGTTGATTGCTGCGGTTATTCGTGTGGCAACAGGATCAGCTACAGTATCCATGATGACAGCGGCTGGAATTGTAGCCCCAATCGCTGCATCCATGCCGGATGTGAGCAGAGAGCTGCTTGTTTTAGCAACAGGAGCGGGTTCACTGATTTTGTCTCATGTCAATGATTCTGGTTTTTGGCTGATCAAAGAGTATTTTGGTATGACCATCAAAGAGACGTTCTTGACATGGACGGCTATGGAGACCATCATTTCCGTTAGCGCCATTGCATTTATTATGATTATTAATATGTTTATATAACGGGACAACAGCTCAATTCTTCGGAATTGGGCTGTTTTAGCTTGTTGTTATGCCGCTTTTGACAATTTAGGATAAAATAATGATATTGAGCTATGGGAGGCGGACACGATCGAACCTTTAAAACATGTATATAATGAACCATTTATTCAACATTTAGCAGAAAAACTGGTGCAAGCGTCAACTGTATTTGATGCTGGTCACTTTCAGCAGCTCGTGTTTCAAGAGGATTGGGAGCAGCTGGAGTTGAAAGGACGAATGAGAAGAGTAACTGAATCGATGCACGCCTGTCTGCCTGAAGATTATGAGAAGGCAATCGATGTACTGCGTCAGACAGCACCGCATTTTACAGGGCTCAGTGCGCTCGTATTTCCAGACTATGTCGAGACATATGGTGTTGACCATTGGGATATTTCGATCAAAGCACTTGAATACTTTACACCGTTTTCCACTGCTGAATTTGCCGTTCGACCTTTTCTCATACAAGATCAAGAGAGAATGCTGGCGCAGATGCTTGTGTGGTCACAGGATCAAAATGAACATATTCGCCGTCTCGCTAGTGAAGGATGCAGGCCTCGTTTGCCGTGGGGATTATCCGTCCCTGCGCTGAAAAAGGACCCTTCTGTCACGCTGCCCATTTTAGAAAATTTGAAGTCAGATTCGGCCAAGTATGTGCAAAAAAGTGTAGCGAATCATTTAAATGATATTTCTGCAATTCAGCCAGACCTCATGAAGCAAATGGTCAAAAGCTGGTATGGAACCAATGAACATACAAACTGGATTGTCAAACATGCATCCCGTACGTTATTGAAAAAAGGCGATCCAGATATCATGGCTTTATTTGGCTATGGAGATGATCCGTCTATCCAAGTAACGGATTTGAAGGTGACGCAAGACCCCGTTCGTATTGGAGAGAAGCTGACCTTTCATTTTATTCTTCAGGCAGATAAGCCATTAAAGCTGCGCGTAGAGTATGCCGTTGATTACGTGAAAGCTCGTGGTACACGCAATCAAAAGGTATTTAAAATCACAGAATTTGAAACAGGATCGGCGCTGCATAGAGAATTTGTCCGGTCACAGTCGTTTCAAAATATGACAACGAGAAAGCACTATGAGGGCATTCATACATTAACCATCATCATCAACGGCATCCCAAAAGCGTCTGTCGATTTCGAAGTCACAGCAGCTGCTCATGAAAAAACCCGCCACTGAGGCGGGTTTCAGCGTGTAGACAAACCCTCGCATTCGGTGTCAGTCCTGCGCGCTGGTGCTCACGAATGTCAAATTCGCTCCGCGCCAGTACTCGTCCTTCCTAGACTGCAAAGGTTTTCTATCACGCTGAAAAGAAGACAAAGGGCTAAAATCAAGTTCATTTTAGCCCTTTGTCAACAATTTGATACCCGCCATTGAGGCGGGTTTTTTCATGCGTTTCTAAGCTTTCTTTTTCATTAAGAATGAAGCAATGATGGCGGCTGCTAAGAAACCGATACTGATAATCGAGCTAGGTAAGTTCTCTGGTCTGAATAGGAACAGAACAAAACTGACACTGAGTACAAGACCAGCAAATAAAGTGAAATACGGAAATAACCAAACTTTGAAATACGGCTCCTGTGGATATCTTGGACGCAGTTTCAAATGTGCCAGACAGATGCTGATCCAAATAAGAGAAACCGCAAAACCAGGAATAGCCAGCATATAGCTGAAAATTTGATCTGGGTACAAGTAAGCAAAGAATGTTCCGATTAAAAGAAACAGAACGGTCACCCATAAACTTAAAATAGGTACACCTCTTTTGTTGACCTGTGCCAGCTTTTTTGGACCGCCGTCTGATTTAGATAGAGAATGAATCATTCTCGTCGTACCGTAAATACCAGAGTTGGCGGCAGATAGAACAGCTGTAATTAAGACGAAATTAATGAAGTGAGAGGCACCCTGCATGCCAGCTGCTGAAAAGACTTGGACAAAAGGACTGTTATTCGGATCAATTTGATTCCAAGGAATGAGTCCACAAATAATCAAAATCGGCAGTGTGTAAAACAAGATGATGCGCCACATCATACTTTTGACAACACCAGGTAACACCTTTTCTGCATCCTTTGTTTCTGTAATGGTCAGCCCGATCAATTCAGAGCCTCCATACGAGAAGATCACCACTAATAATGAAGCAAAAACAGCGCCCCATCCGTTCGGGACAAAGTTTTGGTAATTGGTGAGAACAGGCGTGCTTTGTTCACTCGGAATGATTCCAAATAATAATGCAGCACCGAGAATAATAAACACAATAATAACGAAAATCTTCATTCCAGCGAACCAAAACTCAATTTCACCAAAGTATTTTACATTATTTAAATTAATTCCGATGACTAAGAGCGAGCAAAGTAAACATAAAGACCATAATGGTACGTTTGGCATCCAATATTGAAGCAAACTCCCCGCTGCAATGATTTCAATGACACATACAGTGAGCCACATAAAACAGTAAACCCATCCGACAACAAATGAAAAACGTTGACCAAGCGCAATCTGTATGAGGTCGCGAAGGTTATTCCCCGGGTAGACGATGGCCATTTCAGCTAAAGCCGCCATGACAATGAGAAGAAGCAATCCAGCAAATACATAGGAAAAGATAACTCCAGGACCTGCTAAGCCGATTGTATCGGCACTTCCTTTAAAGATTCCTGTACCAATGACCCCGCCCATCGCAATCATGCGAATATGACGCGGCGATAAAAGCTTTTTTAATTCGTGTTGTTCCTGATTCGCGCTCATGACGTTCTCCTTTTTTAAAATGCTTATGTTCCATTTTCTTTTTTCGAGCGGTCAGTGTCAATATAAAAAAAGAGATTTTTCAGACAAAATAGGCGGTTGATTCTATCAAATGAGCCGTTTTCTTCCATAAATCCTTTCCATGACCCATCCCCAAAATCTGAAACTTCGTGAAAAAATGAACATTTGCCTTCATTCTGACATAAACAATTTTCAGTTTTTGTCGATATATCTTTTGTATTACTAAAGTCCTAATAAAGAATTATTTATAACTGTAAAATATTTCAAAAAAGTATGGAAGAATGAAAGGAGTTATTGAAGATGTTTATGAGAAAAGCAAGTGATTCATCGTCGGGGGCCCTTCTTAGTGAAAGCAGTCAATTAGTTGAACGAATTGAGAAGGGAGATTTTTCAGCCAGAATTGATACTGCTGCATTCTCTTCTAGTCAAACAATAGAAGCAGTGGCTCAAATAAATGAAGCGTTGCAAAAGATGCAAGAAGCGCAAGAAGATATTCATATGCGTATGAATTTAGTGACAAAAGCGATTAAAGTGGGTCTATGGGATATGACGGTTGTAGCAGGAGATCCTGTGAATCCAAAAAACGAATTCACATGGACAGATGATTTCCGCAGAATGCTAGGTTTTCAAAATGAAAACGATTTTCCTAATGTCTTAGACAGCTGGGCATCTCGAATTCATCCAGATGAGCAGGAATACACCTTGAATGCATTCTCTACGCATTTATTGGATCATTCTGGCCGTACACCGTATGATATCGAGTATCGTCTGAAGTTGAAAAATGGCGAGTATCGCTGGTTCAAAGCAACTGGAACGACGATTCGAGATCGAAATGGGGTACCTCTTCGTGTGGCAGGGGCTCTTTTTGATATTCATGATCAGAAATTGAAAGAAGAAGAGCTGCAAGCATTCGTGACAAGATATGACTTGATCAACCGTGCGCTTGTGGAAGCTCCTTGGGATATGGTTGTAGAGGCTGGCGATCCTGTCAATCCAAACAATGAATTCTGGTGGTCTCCGCAGTTTAGAAAAACGCTTGGTTTTACAGATGAAAAGGATTTCCCGAACGTGTTGAGCAGCTGGAGTGATCGTTTGCATCCTGAAGATAAAGAGTCGGCTCTCCAAGCCTTTGCGGATCACTTAAATGACCATTCTGGCCGCACACCATTTGACATTGATTATAGATTGCAGAGTAAAAATGGCGAGTATCGCTGGTATCATGCGGGCGGTGAAACCATTCGTGATGAGAAGGGTGTCCCTTTACGTGTCGCAGGAACGATTCGTGATATTACGTTAGAAAAAAATAAAGAAAAAACAGCGAATGAAATGGCTTCTCAAGTAGAGCAGCTTTCAAGTTCTATTAGTGAAATGGTATCTGGCATCAGTTCTGTGACAAACCAAGCACAAGAGCTTGCTGTCGCTCAAGAGCAGTCAACGTCTGCTGCTAATCTGGCGAAAAACAGTGCAGATGAGACGAAGAACATTTCAGACTTAATCAAAGAAGTGGCAAACCAAACGAATCTGCTTGGTTTGAATGCCGCGATTGAAGCAGCAAGAGCAGGCGAGCAGGGACGCGGTTTCTCAGTCGTTGCCGATGAAGTGCGTAAGCTAGCGCTTCATAGTGCCAATGCGACAGAAAATATCGAATCTAGTTTAACTGAAATGAAAACACAAATCGATCAAATTCTTGAAAATATCTCCAATATGACAGCTCTTACGCAAACACAGGCTGCTTTAACAGAGCAAGTGAACGCTTCAGTTGATGAAGTGAATCATATGTCTCAGCGTCTGGTGGCATATTCAAAGAGTATCTAATGTCAAAAAACCGCCTTTTCATCAGAAGGCGGTTTTTTTATTTAAGCATGATCCGCTGGGAAAACAATACCGGCGTCTTTCCTAGCGGCTTCAAGAACCTTCATGACAGAAAGACTGTCATCAAGCCATTCATAACACTTTTCGACATTTCCGGTTTCAATGATATGCTGAAATGCTTCTGCTTCATAAAACAGGCGGTTTGAATTGGTTTGTGCATTGAGTGAAGTGACTTGGTCTCCTATATGCAGCAACACTTCCTCACAGCCATTCGCACCATTTTTCACATGTAGGAACCCTTTTTCCCCTTGAATCAAAGCGAAATTCATACTGCTTGTATCTTTGCTGCCAACACTTGTGGCGATGAAATCATTGTAAGTAAAAGTTAAAACACCAGATGTGTCGATGCCGTTTGGATGGCGGTTGGCCTGGTAACGAACGTCTTTCGGTGAACCAAATAGATTCATAATGAAATGAACATTGTAAATGTTAATATCCATTAGGGCACCGCCAGAAAACTCTGGGTTAAAGACATTCGGCGTTTCCCCGGCGAGCAGCTGATTATATTTACTTGAATATTGACTATAGTTACATTGAACGAGTTTGATTCTGCCTAATTGATGAAGGTGTTTTTTGATTAAATGATAGTTGGGCATATGAACGGTTGTAATGGCTTCAAATAGGAAGAGCTGCTTTTCCTTTGCGAGAGCGATTAAGGCTTCTAGCTCTTTCACATTAGAGGTAAAAGGCTTTTCGCAAATCACATGTTTTCCGTGTTTCAATGCAGCCGTGGCATGCTCGCTATGTAAACGATTGGGTGATGCGATATATACCGCTTCTATCTGGGGATCTTCTAACATAGCGGTTAAATCCGTATAAGTCGTTTGCACCCCAAATTGATCTGCGAGTTTCTTTGCCGTAGCGTCCTTTCTTGAATAGACAGCGTGGCAAGAAGCACCTTCAAGCTGTTCAATTGCCTGGAGGAATCCTTCCACAATCACACCTGTTCCAATGGTTGCTATTCTCATTCTATTCATAACCCCTTCCATACGATTGATGTCACGTCAAGCTGTCTCTAGTATACCTGATGTTTTCATCCAACGTGTACTTAACAGCTAGGCGCAGAGGGGTGCCAGTAAAAAATACCGGCACATCTTTGGCAGCCTCTACAATTAACTAATGTTAGCTAATGTTTGTTTCGTTAACAGTTGAATGGCCGCCTTCCTCTTTTTTAACTCTTGAATGGATTTTTGAATATCTTCTACTTTTTGTTCGAGCAGCTGTTCCGCTTCTGTTTTCGACTGTTTCTCGAATAGTGACGTGATAATTTCTCGAATTTCTTTGAGTGAAAAATCTAGCTTTCTTGCTTCAGTGATAAAGGATAGCATGAGTACATATTTTTTATCATATAAACGATAGCCGTTATGTGCTCTCTTAGGCTCGGGGAGCACACCCTCATTTTCATAAAAACGAATGGTTTCAATATGTACACCAGACATTTTTGACAATTTTCCTCTCGTAAATGTAATCATTCCCTGCACCTCCTTTCTTTGCTATCCATCATACAATTAGATTTGCTAGTTTCAAAATATTCTCCGATGAACTTTTGTTCCTTTTCATACTGTTAAAATGACAGGTCTGTCCTATTCACAGCGGATTTCATAGAATAGGTTATAATAGATGAGGATGAAGTGATTTTTTGTTACAGATATGAACAAGTAGACAGTGTGAGAAAAAAACGATAGGCTGAAATAGGTACATAGTATGATGAACAGCATGTGATCATGTAGATGATCACTCAAAATAGTGACAGCACGTTTTGCTGAGAAAAGGGGAGCAGTAAATGTATAAATTAGTCGCAATTGATATGGATGGTACGTTATTAAATGATCAGCATATGGTGCCGGATGAGGTGTTTGCTGCGATTCAACAGGCGAAGGCAGAAGGCGTTAAAATTGTCTTATGTACAGGCCGGCCGATTGGCGGGGTGCATCGCTACTTAAAAGAGCTGCAGCTCGATCAAGAGGGGGATTATGTCATCGCCTATAATGGAGCGCTTGTACAAAACAGCCATACAAATGAAGTCGTATCAGAATTAACTTTATCCTATGATGATTTGACTTCTTTATATGAACTGAGCCGTCAGCTGGATACACCTATGCATTATTTCGATTCAGCTCATCTATATACACCAAATCGGGATATTAGTGAATACACGGTACTTGAATCGTACTTAACGAAATTGCCGCTTAAGTATTTACCTGTCGAAGAGGCAGACCCATCCATGAGACTTCCGAAGATGATGTATATTGATCAGCCGGAACGTTTGGAAAAGACGATACAAGCCATTCCATCTGAAGTGAAGGATCAGTACATGATGGTAAAAAGCACAGATTTCTTCCTAGAAATTCTTCATCCTGATGTGAGCAAAGGGAATGCTGTGAAGCTTCTAGCGCATGAACTGGGGATTTCTCGTGAAGAAGTGATGGCGATTGGTGACAATGGGAACGACGTGTCGATGCTAGAATTTGCGGGCTGTGGCGTTGCGATGGGAAATGCCATTGAAGATGTCAAAGCAGTTGCGGATGTTGTGACAAAATCCAATAACGAAGCAGGAGTAGCACATGTTCTGCATGAGCGAGTCATCGGAAAATAAAGAAAGAGCGGTCTACCAATGAGGTAGCCGCTTTTTTATATGTGTGAGAAAAAGTAAACAAGCATACGTCTGCTGTTCAAATTTGTTTTTTCGAGCATCGCCTTTACATGGTCATGCACCGTATGAGGCGAGATAAATAACGTACTGGCAATTTCCTTTGTGGATTGTCCTTTGATTAAGCAGTCAAGGACGTTCATTTCTCTTTCTGTCAGCCGATATGTTTTCGCTATATAAGGAAGGATGTCACTTGTTTGAGCTCGTTTAATATGAATCATGACAGCCTCTTCCTGCTCGGCTGCCTGTGCTAATCGAAATGCTTGAAGAGAGAGAAAACGCCCTGTCGGCATTCTGGTGATGCTGACCGCTGTTTGGTCACCGCCGCCATATAAAAGCTTAGCACCTAATGCTCTAAACGGACGGGGCATGACGGCACCGTCATGAATTTGTTCAAAGGTTTGGAAGGTGTGAAGCCAATGAAGTCCGGTTTCATTTCCATAAAGAAGATGGTAATCGTGTGAAAGAATGAGGAAGCCTTGGTGTTCCGCCGTTTCATCTTCTTCCGTTTCTCTTCTTTTAAAAAGTTCATCTCTCAGCTTGGCAGCTAGTGCTGGTGTTTGGCGACTAACCGCTTGTATATCTTGTTCATGAAAAGGTTCCTTCTCCTTTTTCCGATAAAGGCTGGCAATTCCCCAGCATTCACCTTGAATCACAAGGGCTGCCCGCAATTCATCTGCCCATCCGTTAGGTAACAAAATGTGCTGGTATCGACCACTATTGGTGTATTCTCCACTTTGGACGAGACTGGCAGCGTGGACAGGACCTTTCGCTAGATCTTCATGCTGGTGCACATCTTTTTTTAAATATTCATTTTGAAACAGCTCGTTATGTATGGCTTCAATCGGCTCATCTGTAAAAGAACCCGTCGAGAGGAGAGTAGCTGGATCAATGGTTGTGATACAGGCAGCATCAAAATCACAGATAGCAGCAAGTTCATCTCGAATGCTTTTTCTCAGCTGCTGAAAATGAGCGGCTGGATTGTTCATTTGATCTCCTCCTCAATATCCCCACTTTTAGGGATCGTTTTTTCTCATCTATCTTCTTACAATGAAGATAACATACCGTTAGTGTAAAGGAAACGAAGCAAAGCGGAAACTGGAGGAGAAGACATATGAGTGTAAATCAACATTGGCATGATCCTGTTGCTGAATCCTATGCAGCGACAATTGCACATAAAGTACCGGGCTATCATCTTTTGCATGAGCTGACAGTGGATAGAGTAGAAATCGAATTAATGGGAGCGGCTTCTCGCATGTTAACAGTCGGAGCAGGTGGGGGCGAAGAGATCATCAACATGCTTCAAAGAAATAAAGACTGGCATATCATAGGGGTTGATCCATCTCCAACCATGCTTGATATGGCCAAGCGCAGAGTGGCACAGCTTCATATGCAAGATCGCGTCACATGGTATGAGATGGCCTTAGACAAAGTGCCGGTTGAAAAGTTGTACGATGCAGCAGTAAGTTTGCTTGTCATTCATTTTGTAAAAGATCAACTGACCTTTTTACAGGAGATCGCCCGCCGGCTTCAACCAGGGGCGCCTCTCGTGTTGGCGTTTATTCAAGGAGACCCAGAAACGCCTGCATTTCAGCAGGAGCTTCAAATGCTTTCTCTCTTCATGAATCGTCAAGGCTTGGGAAAGGAAGTGTTTACATCCTTCCGAGAAAGGCTGGGTGTCACAACATATCCCGTGTCTGAAGAAAAAATGACAGCACAATTAACCGAAGCAGGATTTCAAGACATCAGACCTTATTTTCAAGCGGGCATGATCAAAGGGATTGTTTGTAAAAGAGGCAATAGAAAGGCGGTTGGAAAATGAGGTCAAAAGTGATGGTGATAGGCGGTTATGGACATGTGGGGCAGCAAATATGTCTTCAATTAAGTGACGTGTATCCAGGCCAAGTCTTTGCGGCTGGCCGAAGTTATGAGAAGGCTGAACAATTTGCACGCCAAACAAATGGGCGTGTACGTCCATTTCAGATAGACGTCAGACAACCAATGGATACGGACTGGATGGATGAAACGAAACTCGTGATCATGTGTCTGGATCAAGATGACACGTCATTTGCTGAAACATGCTTACGATCAGGTATTGATTATCTCGATATTTCGGCAAAAGGAGCCTATATTGAGAAGCTAGCAAAGGTCCATCAACAGCAATTGAACGCAACGGCTGTGCTGAGCGTAGGTCTTGCACCTGGTCTCACCAATTTGCTTGCAGCGAAGGCGGCATCTATTCTGACTTCTGTGGAGCAAATTGATATTAGTATCATGCTTGGGCTAGGTGACCAGCATGGAAAAGCGGCTATTGAATGGACGCTTGATCATGTGCATACGGATTATGAGCTGACGAAGAATCATCAGCGAAAGAAAGTCAAAAGTTTTACTGGAGGGAAACGCATTGATTTTGGCAAAACGCTTGGAAAGCGGCAAGCCTATCAGTTTCCTTTCTCTGACCAGCAAACATTGCCTTCGACGCTCCATGTGCCTTCTGTGACAACAAGGCTCTGTTTTGATTCTCGCGCGGCGACACGTGCATTTGCTCTCACAAGGAAACTCGGAATGACGTCCCTTCTCACGATGCCGAAAATCAAGGAACGAGCCATTTCACTAATTCAATCTGCTCAAATGGGTACAGATCAATATGCAGTGAAAGTGGAAGCGGTAGGATTGAAGGGTAACGAAATTCATCAAGCAGCGCTTGGAATAAAAGGTCGCGATGAGTCTCAAGCAACGGCTCAAGTCGCCAGTGCTGCGGCACTGCATGTATTGAGCAGGCAGTTTCAGGCAGGTGTCTTTCATATCGAAGAATTATTTTCATTAGCGTATGAGAATGGTGATTTTGCGTTGGTGGATCAAAAAACGAAGGAAAAGCACGCATTAGCATTGAGTGCCAGTCTTTTAACGGCATAAAAGAAAACGACAAAAGATACGCATCAGCTCAAAAGTACAGGTCAGTCATGTGGCGCTTTATTCATGATCCGAAAACAACCGCTTGCTCTCCATGTAAATGGCCGAGAGGCAATCAAGGATGGTAGTCGGAACTGATATAATGGTTACATTGGGCAAATAAACCTCAAGTGGGTGTTTACAAGTGTTAGATACAGAACAAGATGTGGTGAAGAATTATATAGATTCACCCCAAAAATTGAAAAATTTATATAGACGAGTATTGTTCGTTGTCAGTCTATCGCAAATATTTGGAGGGGCTGGAATAGCTGCAGGAATTACGGTAGGTGCCATTTTAGCGCAACAAATGCTTGGAACTGAAGCCTATGCAGGAGTCCCAATCGCTTTATTTACTTTGGGGTCAGCTGGGTCAGCTTTCATTGTAGGAAAGCTTTCGCAATGTTATGGACGACGCATCGGTTTATCGACAGGTTTTGTTGCTGGAGGGCTCGGAGCAATTGGCGTTGTGCTGGCAGCTATGATGAATAGTGTCACTTTATTATTTGCATCGCTCTTCATTTACGGAGCAGGAACATCCACGAACTTACAAGCGCGTTATGCTGGGACGGACTTAGCGAATTCTAAACAGCGTGCAACTGCCATTAGTACAACAATGGTCATGACAACATTTGGAGCAGTAGCAGGTCCGAATTTAGTTGAAGTGATGGGTAAATTTGCAGTGTCCATTGGTGTTCCAGCACTTGCCGGTCCTTTTATTTTATCAGCAGCAGCATTTATTGTAGCTGGTCTTGTTCTTTTTATTCTGCTGCGTCCTGATCCATTAGACATTGCCCGAAGAATAGCAACTTACAAAGCAGAACATGGGCATGGAAATAAAGCAGATTCTGCTGATAAAAAAACAGATAAAAAAGGGCTTACAGTAGGTGCCACAGTGATGATCTTAACTCAAATTGTCATGGTGGCACTCATGACCATGACACCGGTGCATATGCAGCATCATGGTCATGGATTAGCCGAAGTGGGCATTGTGATTGGTTTTCATATAGGGGCCATGTATCTTCCTTCACCTATCACGGGTGTACTTGTAGATAAACTAGGACGAACAGCTATGAGCATAGCGTCGGGCATCACATTGTTACTTGCTGGTTTATTAGCAGCATTCGCACCAAGTGATTCAATGATTCTATTAATCATTGCTTTGTCTTTACTTGGATTGGGATGGAACTTTGGTTTAATTAGTGGTACTGCTCAAATAGTGGATGCTACAGAACCATCAACCCGGGCAAAAACCCAAGGAACACTCGATGTTTTTGTTGCGTTAGCAGGTGCTTCTGGCGGTGCCCTTTCAGGAATGGTCGTTGCGAATACGAGTTATGCTACATTATCTTTAAGCGGAGGAATTTTATCGTTAATTCTCATCCCTGTCATCATTTGGTCTTTTAAAAGTAAAACATAATGCAGCTCTGTGCTCATCCATCACAAAAAAGACATGCCTCCAATCATAGGAAAGCATGTCTTTTTTGAATCTCTCTTCACAGGATGCTAGTCTTCTTATGATGCTGAGGACACATCTCCTTTTTTCTTGATACTGGCTTTAATGAGCTCAGTCAATGTGTCAGAGCCTTTTGTGGAAAGGTGAACACCATCTGGCTGAAAATAGGATGGCTGTCCGGTAGCGGCTGAATGCCAATCGACTAAGCTCACATTGTGATGTTGATTGGCCACACGCTCAATGACTGCATTCACATCATTTTCCCAAGATCTTGGAACACGAGTGTTCACAAGAAAAATATGTGCCTTCGAGAAATGTTGAATGAATGAGGTCAAAGTCCCCTCTGTAAAATAACCATTTGTGCCAAGCTCAATAATAACAGCGGCATTAGATTGATTAAATGAAGCATACTGAGGAGCGATGTTGACGGCTTCGTTCATTTGTCTGCCAACCTTTGCATCGATGGTGATTTGTGCATATGCTTTTTCAAGATTCGGCGCTATGTCTAGCATGACGGAATCACCAATAGCAAGAATTTGGCGAAACTGCTTCTGATCCGCTGCTTTTTTCTCATGTTTGTCTTTCTTTTTCTTCACTTTTGATTCTGTCTGACCGCCTGCCTTTTGGGGCGCTGTCTTAATTTGTGTTACTTCCTTGGCATGTGGGGATGTATGAGACGAGCTAGACATGCCAATGGTAAATAAAATCAAAAGGACTGCGGCAATCCCAAGAAACACTTTGTTGGACATAGACCATTGCTTGATTCCTGTTTTCCAAATCGACCAAGAGGCAAAATAGTGTCTAAACCCGAGTTTACGAATCGGCTGTTCGATCAAACGATAGGAAGCCTCTGATATGAGTAGAATTGCGATGAGCTGCAATGTGACACGTCCTATGGAAGGCTGTCCAATCTCAATGACCGGTGTGGTCAGCACGATAATTGGATAATGCCATAAGTAGATGCCATAAGACCGCTTTCCGAGCCAAACGAGTGGTTGAAAAGACAGCCATTTCCCAATAAGACTGGCAGGATGGCAGACACACGCAATTAAGATCGCTGCATTCAAACAGAATAAAAGCATACCGCCTTGGTAGAGAAAGCCGTCAAATTCGTCGACTGCATAAACACATAAGAGGAAAATGACCATCGAACCGAATCCGGCTATTTGTAACATACGTCTGCCGACAGGAAGTAACTTTCTGCTGGAAAGTCTGTGCATGGGCCAGACAAATGCAAGACTGCACCCGATGAGGAGTGCAAACGCACGTGTGTCTGTTCCATAATAGATCCTGCTTGGGTCAGTATCCGGTGAATAGAGTATGGCCATCCATAACGCAGATACAAGTGCCAGACCAAAGGTGATCATAGGAAGATGGGATCTATTTTTCACCCATTTCAGTCCAGCAATCAACAGTACAGGCCAAATGAGATAAAATTGCTCTTCAATCGCCAAAGACCATAAATTTTTTAGTGGAGATACAGCATTGAAGCTGTCGAAGTAAGAGAGCTGATGAAAAATATACCACCAGTTACTCACATAAAAAAAGGACGATAAGGCATCGCCACGAATGGACATTAATGCATTTGAACCAGCAATGGTGCACCAGCTGACGATTAAAAAAATCATGACGTAGGCAGCTGGAAGCAGCCTTCTGATGCGGCCCATCCAAAAAGGCAGAAGCTCTTGATAGCCCAAATCCTGCTTATGCAGCAAGATGGTTGTAATCAAGTAACCAGAAATCACAAAAAACAAATCAACGCCAAGAAACCCGCCGCTTGCGGGTTCAATATGTAAGTGATAAGCAATGACCGCCAATACGGCAACAGCTCTCAGCCCATCTAATCCTAATATGTAACGTAAACGGTTTTCCTTGCTGTTCATGAAAAAGAATCCCCCATCAATGTCAAACGCGTCTTTTTTGTTGTCACTCCAAAAGAACAACGATTCTTTTATTTTATATAAGATTAGACGAATCAGCATTACATTTTGTTGGCGAATTTCTGTCTTTTTTAAAATTTTTTTATATGAAGAATTATTCTAAGGCTTGAGGGATTCTTATTTTTATACTCAAACCGAAAATCCCTGTCATAATAAAAGAAGAAGGAAAGGGGATGTGTTGAATGAGAACGATTGAAAATGATCTGTTATTGGTTCAAATCAATGAGAGAGGTGCCGAGGTGAGAGAGGTGCTTCATAAAGAAAGTGGACGTCAATATATGTGGTCTGGTGACCCTGCTTATTGGGGCAGGGTGTCGCCCGTCTTATTTCCGATTGTCGGACGGTTGAAGGATGATCAATACAAGATAGACGATCAAACGTATCAACTCTCGCAGCATGGATTTTTGCGTGATGTTGATTTTGAACTATTTGAAGAAGCAAAAGATCAGGTGGTTTTTCAATATCAATCAAATGGCCGTCACACGTCACAATATCCGTATGAATTTACAGCGCGCATCAGTTATGCACTGTCGGAAAATGGACTAACGATTTCCTGGGAAATTGTTCATGAAGGAGATGGCACGATGTATTTCTCGATTGGCGGGCATCCGGCATTTCATGTCCCGCTTGTTGAAGGCGAGCAGACAGCTGATTATTCACTCACATTGGCACCTTCCACCGAACATGATCCAGTCCAATATGAACTTCATGATTCACTTGTGAGAGAGAAGGAGAAAGGTGTTGAGTTTGAGCCGATTCAACTTCGCCCAGAACTTTTTCAGAACGATGCAATGATCTTTAGTCATATTGATCAAGTATCATTGATTTCTCAAGCAGGTCACGGCGTTGAGGTCGATCTCAGTGGTTTTCCGTTCGTTGGTATTTGGTCTCCATATGATCAAGAAAAGGGAACAATGGCTCCTTTTGTTTGTATTGAGCCTTGGTATGGGATCGCTGATATGGAAGGGACAAATGGGCAGTATAAGGAGAAATTCGGCATTCAAACCTTAGAGAAGCAAGAGACCTTTCACGCAGCTTACACCATTTTCTTTAAATGAACATTTGTGCATGGTGAAGTGAACAATTTGTTATGATAGAGGAAAAAAGGAGGCGTACGAATGGATCGGGACAAACAGCAATTAAGTATTGAAGCAGCAAGGCTCTATTACTTATCTGATTACAGTCAGCAGGAAATCGCCAAGCAGCTTGACCTGTCGAGGCCAACGGTGTCTCGTCTGCTTCAGTATGCGAAGGAAAAAGGGTACGTCCAAATTACAGTGATGGACCCATTTGAGGATTTAAATGAGCTGTCCTTATTGCTGAAAGAAAAATATGATCTGCTCGAGGCTCATGTGGTATTTTCACCAAAGGACGATTATCCAACGATTACGGATTACTTGAGCCGGTTTGGTGCAGATTATCTTCAGAATACGGTGAAAGACGGCGATATCGTTGGAGTGAGCTGGGGCACCACGATGTATCAAATTGCTCAAAAGATGCAACCTAAACAGGTAAAAGGGGTAGAAGTTGTTCAGTTGAAAGGTGGAATCAGCCATTCACATGTGAATACATATTCTGCGGAAACGATTCAGCTGTTTGCATCAGCTTTTCAAACGGCACCACGCTATTTGCCACTGCCTGTTGTGTTCGATAGTGCCGCCGTTAAAGAGATGGTCGAACAGGACAGACATATTCATCGCATTATTGAAATGGGCAAACAGGCAAATATCGCTGTGTTTACTGTTGGGACGGTAAGAGATGAGGCGCTTTTGTTTAGGCTTGGTTATTTCCGTGAAGAAGAAAAGGCGTTGCTCAAGACATCCAGTGTCGGAGATATCTGTTCACGTTTTTATGATCAAGAAGGACGCATTTGCAGTGAAGCGATTAACAATCGCACAATCGGTGTGGAGCTGGATGATTTGAGAACAAAAGAGCGCTCCATTCTTGTTGCTGGTGGACATCGAAAGGTTGCCTCTATCCATGGGGCGCTGAGAGGAAAATATGCGAACGTATTGATGATCGATCAGCACACAGCAAGAGCTCTTTTAAATGTCACAAAATAGATGAACAAAATTTCATAACTATATTTACAATTGTTCAATAGTCATTTAAGATGAAAGTATCATATTTAAAAGGAAGTGTGAATCATGACAATAGCAAAGCTCATTGATCATACAGCACTAAAACCAGATACATCTAAAGCTGCGATCATGCAGTTACTAGAAGAAGCAAAGACATATCAATTTGCTTCCGTTTGTGTGAACCCAACTTGGGTATCTCTTGCGGCGAAAGAACTAGAAGGAACAGGCGTTGATGTATGTACAGTCATCGGTTTCCCGTTAGGTGCAAACACAACAGCAGTGAAAGCATTTGAAACAAAGGATGCCATTGAAAACGGTGCAACTGAAGTGGACATGGTCATCAATATTGCGGCATTGAAAGATGGCGAATATGATGCAGTTGAACAAGATATTCGTGCCGTTGTAGACGCAGCAAAAGGCAAAGCCTTAGTGAAAGTCATCATTGAAACTTGTCTACTCACGGATGAAGAGAAAGTACAAGCTTGTGAACTTTCTGTAAAAGCTGGCGCTGATTTCGTCAAAACATCGACTGGATTTAGTACAGGCGGTGCAACAGCTGAGGACATCGCATTAATGCGTAAAACAGTTGGACCTGACATCGGTGTCAAAGCATCAGGCGGCGTAAGAACAAAAGAAGACGTAGAAGCGATGACAGCTGCAGGCGCAACCCGTATTGGTGCCAGTGCAGGCGTTTCCATTATTAAAGGGGATCAATCAGCTCCTTCTAAAGACTATTAATTCATACGATCCTATGGTAGGATAACAATCATGACTCATTAGATGATGAAAAAGTCATATGCGGAAGGATCTCATTTCTGGGATTTTCTTCCGCAATTTGTTTGCGAAATAGGGTTTGTTCCATACAAGCACATTAATGTAAACGAATTCATTCAAGGAGGAAAAACATGAAATACGTCATTGGTATTATCGGTTTGCTGGTGATTCTCGCCATTGCATGGCTGGCAAGTAACGGGAAAAAGCGAGTGAAATTCCGTCCAGTCATTGTCATGATTGTACTGCAATTTATTTTAGGTTATATTCTGCTCAATACAGGTGTTGGGAACTTCCTAGTCGGGGGATTTGCAAAAGGATTCCAAATGCTTCTAGGCTATGCTGGTGAAGGGATCAACTTCGTATTTGGTGGTTTAATGAATGATAATGCGTCAACTTTCTTTATCAATGTCTTGCTCCCGATCGTCTTCATTTCTGCCTTGATTGGTATCCTGCAGCATTGGCGTATCCTTCCGCTGATCGTACGCGGAATTGGGTATTTGCTTAGTAAAGTCAATGGAATGGGGAAACTAGAATCTTACAACGCCGTAGCGTCAGCGATTTTAGGTCAATCCGAAGTGTTCATTTCCATTAAGAAGCAGCTTGGATTATTACCTCAACAGCGTCTTTATACATTGTGTGCATCTGCGATGTCGACTGTATCAATGTCCATTGTCGGTGCGTATATGCAAATGATTAAACCGGAGTACGTTGTTACAGCACTTGTGCTGAACCTATTTGGTGGATTTATTATTGCGTCTATCATCAATCCTTATGAAGTGTCTAAAGACGAAGACATGCTTGAAGTCGTAGAAGAAGAAAGACAATCTTTCTTCGAAATGCTCGGCGAATACATTATGGATGGTTTCAAAGTAGCCATTGTTGTGGCTGCGATGTTGATTGGATTTGTTGCATTAATTGCGATGATTAATGGTATTTTCACAGCTGCCATCGGTGTTTCTTTCCAAGATGTACTTGGATATGTGTTTGCACCATTTGCTTTCCTTGTTGGTGTACCTTGGAGTGAAGCGGTACAAGCAGGAAGTATTATGGCGACTAAAATGGTATCTAACGAATTTGTAGCGATGCTTGCTCTATCTGGCGACGGTCTTCATTTCACTGCTCGTACAGAAGCGATCATTTCTGTATTCCTTGTGTCATTTGCGAACTTCTCGTCTATCGGTATCATTGCTGGAGCAGTTAAAGGCTTAAATGAAAAACAAGGAAACGTTGTCGCACGCTTTGGATTAAAGCTGTTATTCGGTGCAACACTCGTCAGCTTCTTAACAGCAGGCGTTGTCGGTTTGATTTACTAAACTAAAAAAGGAATGGTGAAAACAATGAGAATGGTAGATATCATTGCGAAAAAACGTGACGGAAAAGAATTATCTTCAGAGGAAATTTCTTTCTTTGTCAAAGGTTATACGGACGGAACAATTCCTGACTACCAAGCAAGCGCCTTGGCGATGGCGATTTTCTTCCAAGATATGACGGACCAAGAACGTGCAGATTTAACACTCGCTATGGCAAACTCAGGGGACACAATTGACCTGTCTGCTATCGACGGCATTAAAGTAGACAAGCATTCAACAGGCGGTGTAGGCGATACAACAACGCTTGTACTCGCTCCTCTTGTTGCAGCACTTGATGTACCTGTTGCAAAAATGTCTGGGCGTGGTCTTGGACATACGGGTGGAACTGTCGACAAGCTAGAGGCAGTCAAAGGCTTCCACGTTGAAATTACAAAAGACGAGTTCATCGAGCTGGTGAACCGTCATAAAGTAGCGGTCATTGGACAATCAGGCAACCTGACACCTGCTGATAAAAAACTGTATGCCCTTCGTGATGTAACAGGAACTGTTAACTCCATCCCGCTCATTGCAAGCTCGATTATGAGTAAGAAAATCGCTGCTGGCGCAGATGCAATCGTATTAGACGTGAAAACAGGCGCAGGTGCTTTCATGAAAACACCTGAAGACTCTGAGAAGCTTGCAAAAGCAATGGTTCGTATCGGAAATAATGTTGGCAGACAAACGATGGCTGTCATCTCAGACATGTCTCAGCCGCTAGGATTAGCGATTGGAAATTCCCTTGAAGTGAAAGAGGCGATTGACACGCTTAAAGGCGAAGGCCCTGAAGACTTAAACGAGCTTGTGCTCACATTAGGAAGTCAAATGGTCGTTCTTGCGAAAAAAGCAGAGACACTTGATGAAGCAAGAGAAAAGCTAATTGAAGTCATGAAAAACGGCAAAGCACTTGAGAAATTCAAGGAATTTTTAGAAAACCAAGGTGGAGACGGCTCGATTGTAGATCAACCGGAAAAACTGCCACAAGCACCTTATCAAATCGAAGTGCCGGCAAAAGAATCAGGTGTGATCGCTGAAATCGTCGCAGACGAAATCGGTGTTGCAGCGATGATTCTTGGAGCAGGACGCGCAACAAAAGAAGACGATATCGACCTATCTGTTGGCATCATGCTTAACAAAAAAGTAGGCGATCGTGTAGAAAAAGGCGAATCTCTCGTGACGCTGCATGCAAATCGTGAAGATGTTGCGAATGTCATGGAGAAAATTTATGACAACATCCGCATCGCTGACCATGCCGATGCTCCGACTTTGATTCATACAGTGATTACAGAATAAAGTGAAAAAGACAAAAGTGAAGAATCGCTTTTGTCTTTTTTTATGTAAATTTTAGGTAGTGCTTCTTCTAGATATGATAAGTTAGATGAGTGGGAGGGGATAAACCATGAGAATGCTCAAACTCATTCTCTTTATTTTTGTTGTCTTGATGATCATTGGATTTATCAGCTACTATGTGGGACCAACAACAACACCAAGTTCTTAAGGCGAGCAAAAGCTCGTCCCAGCGTGAAGACAAACCCTCGCATTCGGTGTCAGTCCTGCGCGCTGGTGCTCACGAATGTCAAATTCGTTCCGCTCCATTGCTCGTCCTTCCTAGACTGCAAAGGTTTTCTTTCACGCTGAAAAGAAGACAAAGGGCTAAAATAAGCTACATTTTAGCCCTTTGTCTACGGTCTGAGACGAGCAAAAGCTCGTCTTTTTTGATTGAAATAAAAAATTTCACTTTATGAAACAAACCTCTTGCAATCATGAAACAATGGGTGTATATTAGTTGACGAGTCAATGATTGATATATCAACTAATTGATCTGAATAGAAAAGAGGGGATGGCATTGACTGCATTTTGCTCTGAAGAAGCAGAGGTATTATATCGTTTGCAGTGTGTGAACCGTATGATGGGCGTGAAGTTCGAAGCATGCACGGGCATCAGCCAATCAAGACTAGAGTTGCTATCACTGTTATTTCAAGCAGACGAAATCAGCCAGTCAGATTTGCAGAAAAAAGTAAATATTGATAGTGCGGCTGTGACGCGTCACTTAAAACAGTTAGAAACAAAAGGAATGGTCACGCGCAGAAGAAAGCCAGAAGATAATCGAGTCACGCTTGTTCGTCTGACAGAAGAAGGCAGAACAAGAATCGAAGCTTCTAAAAAAGAAAAAGAACGATTTATCTCAGAAATGCTTGAAAACGTAAGTGACGAAGAACGAAAGCTTCTCACTGATGTGCTCATCCGAATACAACAAAACATCGAAAAGATTCAAACAACCTAAAGGAGTGTTTCAACATGGCTACAACATTAAAAACAAACGATTTTATGGAAATTATGAAAGGACGCCGCTCCATTCGTAACTATGATCCAGCAGTGAAAATTAGCAAAGAAGAAATGACGGAGATTTTAGAAGAGGCAACAACAGCACCATCATCAGTGAATGCTCAGCCTTGGCGCTTCATGGTCATTGACAGCCCAGAAGGAAAAGAAAAGCTTGCACCACTCGCAAAATTCAACCAAACACAAGTAGCTACATCATCAGCTGTCATCGCTGTGTTTGCAGATATGAAAAACAATGAATACTTAGAAGAAATTTATTCAAAAGCAGTAGAAAATGGCTACATGCCGCAGGAAGTAAAAGAAAGACAAATTGCTGCATTAACTGCACATTTTGAAGCTCTTCCAGAGCAAGTGAATCGTGAAACGATCTTAATTGACGGTGGACTTGTGTCAATGCAACTGATGCTTGCTGCTCGTGCGCATGGCTATGATACAAACCCAATTGGCGGATATGACAAAGAAGTCATCGCTGAAACATTCGGCTGGGATAAAGAGCGCTATGTACCAGTTATGCTTCTATCCATTGGGAAAGCGGCTGACGAAGGTTATGCTTCTTACCGTTTACCGATCGATCGCATCACAGAGTGGAAATAATTTTTAAAAAAAGGGAGACGATCATATGATTATTATTCATGCAGGGATGACCATTCATCCAGAGAAAGAAAACGTATTTCTAGAAGAAATCAACGGTTTAATGAAAGCTTCACAGGAAGAAGCAGGCAATGTGTCCTACAAGCTTTTCAAGGATACAGAGAAAGAAAACACCTTTTTAATGGTAGAAGTGTGGAAAGATGAAGCAGCGGTTCAAAGCCATAATGCAAGTGCACATTTCCAAGCTTTCGTCGCAAAGGCAAAAGAATTTTTAGCCGCTCCACTTGATGTTGTTGCATATCAAGGAGAGCAGCTTTCATAGAAAAACAACAAACACCCTAGGCATTTATAGCCTAGGGTTCTTTTATTTTCGACAATTCGTTCCACCTATTTCAATCTCGTATTGTGCATTTTCCACAAAGTTTCTGAAAATAAAATGTTTTTCGACTTAAGTATATTGGAATATGCTAGAATTAGATATTATTTATTACCAAATTAGGGAGGAACCAATATGAAAAAAGGGAAATGGACGAGCATCGCACTAACAGCTGTCCTCAGTTTAGGCACATTGACAGCTTTCAGCACCCCTCTATCTGCCCACACCTCAGAAAAGTCAACATCCTCAGATGGTGGTCATTATTCAGGTATTCCATTCGACGCAAGTGTTGTCAATGAAGACCGCCTCATCAAAGCCTTGAAAAAACAAGGAAAGATCAAAAAGAATGCCAATGAGGCAGAAACCCAAAAAGCATTAAAGAACTACTTAAAGAAAAAAGAAGAAGCAGCGATGAAACAAAGCGCAAGTACCTTAACAGAAGAACCTGAATTCCTAAAAGAATACAAACAAAATGTACATAATAAACTAGCCAAAAAGAAAAAGTTAAAGAAGCATAAAGGAAAAGAAGGCAATCAAGTAAAGCCGGTGAAAAAGGAAAAATATAAAGGCGACGTCCGTAATGATAAAGTTTTGGTATTATTAGTAGATTTTAAAGATTATAAGCATAATAGTATTAAAAAAGAAGAGACTGATATGTACTATGACAAGTACGATCAGCAGCATTACCAAGATATGCTTTTCGGAAAAAATGGCTACATCGGTCCAGATGGTAAAAGAAAAGTATCTATGAAGCAGTATTATGAAAAGCAGTCCGGTGGAAGCTACACGATTAGTGGAACAGTAGCTGGATGGTATACAGCCAAGCATGAAGCAGCATATTATGGCGGGAACGTACCAGACGAATCAGGCAGTGACGGCAGACCGCGCGAATTGGTGAAAGAAGCCCTCGAAGCAGCGGCAAAGGATCCAAACATTGACCTTGGTGAATATGATCAATGGGACCGCTATGATATGGATGGGGACGGTGTTTATAATGAGCCGGACGGTATCATTGACCACCTCATGGTTGTACACGCTGGCGTAGGTGAAGAAGCTGGCGGCGGACAGCTTGGCTCTGACGCGATTTGGTCGCATCGCTGGTCACTTGGTGATGTATTTGAGATTCCAAACACTGAATCAGAAGTGGGTCAAGGCGGAAAGTTAGGCGCTCTAGATTATACGATTGAGCCTGAAGATGGCGCAGCAGGCGTGTTCACACATGAATTTGGACATGATCTTGGTCTGCCTGATGAATACGATACACAATACACAGGCAGAGGAGAGCCCGTTTCTTATTGGTCTATCATGTCAAGCGGAAGCTGGGCAGGTAAAGTACCTGGTACGGAACCAACAGGTTTTAGTCCATATGCAAAAGAAATGCTTCAAAACTTGCATGGCGGCAACTGGCTTTCTGGAAAAACCATTGATGGTAAGACATTAACAAAAAGCAAAACAGTTTTAATCGATGAAGCAGCAACAAAAGGAACCAACCATGATGCGGTTCGAGTCGATTTGCCAGATAAAGAGATTGTGGTCACTCAGCCTGCACAAGGGCAATATTCATACTTCAGCGGAACAGGTGACAATTTGAATGCTACCATGACGACATCAGGGATTGATTTGTCGAAGGGAAGCAAAGCCGAGCTTACGTTTAAAGCATGGTACGATATCGAAGAAGATTATGACTATGCGTATGTAGAAGTTCGTGAAACTGGGACAGACAAATGGACAACCATTGCTGGTAATATTACGAATGATCGAAATGAGGCAGGAGCGAATGAAGGCAATGGCATCGATGGGAAATCAGATGGATGGGTAGATGCATCTTTTGACCTTTCTGCTTATGCAGGGAAGAAGATCGATCTGCAATTCCGCTATACAACCGATGCAGGATATTCACTGCCAGGTTTATTTGTAGATGATCTAAAGGTTACAGCAGATGGAGCAAAAGTGTGGTCAGATGATGCCGAGGGAACGTCCACGTTCACTTTTAACGGATTCTCTCAATCTAATGGAAAACAATATGCCGCTCAGTATTATTTACTAGAATGGCGCTCTTATGCTGATGTCGATAAAGGCTTAAAGCATATCAAACGAGGAGCAAGTCTGATGAGCTATAATAACGGTTTGGTCGTGTGGTACGTCGATCAATCGTACAGTGATAACTGGGTTGGAAAACATCCAGGGAACGGCTTCCTTGGAGTCGTAGATGCAGATCAACAAGTGTTGAAATGGAGTGACGGCTCTATTGCAGCGACAGGTTTCCAAGTACATGATGCAGCATTCTCTTTGAATCCAAGCACCAAGCTGAATATTGATTATACAGCGACAACAGGCTTAACCTTAGAGGATCGCTATATCCGCCCAACGCGTACATTTAGTGATAAAAAGAACTATGTGAATCCAAATAACCCGGATGCAGGACGTGATGTGCCAACATACGGCCTATCTTTTAAAGTCGTCGGACAAAGTAAGGACCGTTCTGTTGGAAAGGTATTAATTTCTAAAAGCAACTAAACAAAAAGCCGGATTCAATCCATGAATCCGGCTTTTTGATACGTTAAGACATGGATTTTTAGCGTATGACTCGTCTTTGATCGAATGTTTGTTCTTTTTTATTTTGATATCCGAATGAAACCATTATATAATAGAGATTGGAAGGTTTTTCTTTCATTCAATGTTCTTTTTAGTTGTTAAAAAACCAAGAAAGGATGAGCGTTACCAATGAGTTGTGTCACTGCCAAGCAATTAAAGGTGATTCGAGGGACGATGCAGACTTTTTGCAGCCATTTAGAGTATGATGGCCACGGTAAGCTTCATATTAATACCATCATGGCTTTTATTAAAAAGGAATTTGGTGTAAGAAAAATGAAAGACATTCCACAAAGTCGTTTTCATGAGGCGTTAGAGCTAATCCAAGACTTTGATTTATACACGGACAAAATACAAATACGAGACCGTCTATCAGAAAGGAATTCACTAAATTGAATATTTTAGCAATGATTTTAGTAGGAATTGTCGCTTTAGAGCACATTGTCATCATGTTACTAGAAATGTTTTTTATGGAATCAAAAATGGCGAAAAGATCTTTCAATCTGCCTGAACACTTACAAAAGGATCCAAATGTGAAAGTGATGTTTGCTAATCAAGGGCTATACAATGGCTTTCTAGCTGCTGGACTCATTTGGGGGCTCATTCTTGGTTCGAATACCGTAGGATATATGATTCAGCTATTTTTCGTTCTTTGTGTGTTCATCGCAGCAGTATTTGGCGGTGTGACGTCTAATAAATCGATTATCATCAAACAAGGGTTACCAGCTTTTCTTGCATTAATTGCACTTATCCTGGCTATATAATCCTATCAACGTGATAGAAAACCTTTGCAGTTTAGGAAGGACGAGCATCGGAGCGAATCTGACATGGGTGAGCACCGAAGCGCAGGACTGACACTGAATGCGAGGGTTTGTCTACACGGTAAAGCCGCCCAAGAGGGCGGCTTTTATCTTTTACGCATTCCCATCAAACGAATAATGGACGTAAGACAAAGGGCAACAGCGACAGCCAATATGATTTTTCCATACATGACGCCCGTAAGATTCATTAAAAAGACAGCCAATATGATACAGAGCGTGATGATAATCATCACAATCGAATAGGTTTTCATCTCTTTTTCCACTCCTTTTAAATTCCCTCTAGCGCAAGAGGTCTGTCAATTGTTTCTCATATTATATCATTTCATCACAATTTTACATGAAATTCCCTGTCAATAGAATGTGACAGAATGATTAGATTTGAAGTGAGGCTATATTTTTAAAAAAATCGGGTATAACATAAAGAGTTGTATCCAAGTCTGATTGCTTGATATTTAATTGTGCAAAATATAAAATAGCCACATGATAAATAGAAAGGATGATAAAGTTGAGCAAAAACGTCTTATTAGTATCAACAAGCAGCTCAGAAATGAACGGACACCCAACAGGCTTATGGCTAGAAGAATTGGCCGAGCCATTTCATATCTTTAAAGAAAATGGACTCAACGTGCAAATCGTTTCAATAAAAGGTGGAACAGTACCGATCGATAAAAATTCAATTCCTGAAGGAGTTCCAGCACAATATCAAGATGTGTATGAATTACTTCAAGACACAAAGGCACTGACAGATGTAAACCCAGCTGAGTATGATGGCATTTTCTTTGCTGGAGGACATGGCCCAATGATCGACTTTGCGTCCAATCAATTGGTTGCCGATGCGATCTTAGCGATTTCAGACAAAAATGGAGCCGTTGGGGCAGTTTGCCATGGCGTTTCTGCCTTTGTTGATGTGAAGGATCGTGATGGAAAATCATTTATCGACGGCAAGAAAATAACAGGATTCACAAATGAGGAAGAGGATGCTGTTCAGCTGACATCTAAAGTTCCATTTTTATTGGAAACAAAACTTCGCGAGCAAGGGGCAGCATTTGAAAAAGGCGATGCATTTGCGCCATTCGCTGTTGTAGACGGACAAATTATTACTGGACAAAATCCAGGATCAAGTGCAGAAACAGCACGCTTATTTGTCAAAACCATTGCATAAATCATCAAATAAACCAGTCGTGACTCATACGGCTGGTTTTTTGTTATGAAAATTTCCTAAAAAAGTCCAAAACAAGCATTAGAAAAATGGTAAAATAATCACAGGGTAAAAAAACCAAATTAGGGAAAAGGGGATGTTCCTGTGAGAGCATTTTATGTCAAAATCACCGCCGCCTTACTGTCTATTTTATTGGTCACAACAGGTTTATTTTCACCAGCAATCAAAGCAGAAGATGCACCAAAATCAAGTGAAAAAGTATCGCCACTGACTGAAAAAGCCATTCAGCAAGTGCAAGAGTCGTTTGAAAAGCAGGATAAAGGGACTGCGGTTCAACAGAAGGAAGTAAAAAAATCATTTAAAGTAGATAAGAAAAAGGGAATAAGTATTAAACGAAAAGCGGCTGCAGATGGAAAGATGCGCACGTCTGCCGTTCGCTCTATTGATGGACTAGCCATTAATCAATCTGCAGTTTTAAACGAGGAAGATCCAGTTGATTTATGGTTCTTAAGTACATCGTCCCCTCAGGCGCTCATCAGCCGGATTACCTCTCCAAATGCTGATTATTTCGTTCAGTTATTTGTTATTGATTATGAAGAAGGACAAGCTTATCCAACGGATCTGATTCAACCAGCAGGCAGTCTGCTTGCGTTAAGCAATTTACCAGCGGGTGATTATGCGTTTGGTATTACTAGCGGTGGAGACTTTGGAGACTCATATACATTACAGGTGAATGCAAAAAACCCACCAAATTTCACAGGTGCTGAATCCCTGTCATCAACGTTGCAATACTTTGTTGCTTCGTATGCCAATGGGGATGTTTTCGCAAATGGTACAAAAGTGTATAACAAACAATCTAAGACCGCTGATTATAAATGGGAGCGTGTATTTTATTTCTCATATGATGGAAAATATCAACAGAGAACGCATTCTGTTGACAGTGTAAAAGTGAAAAGTATTTCGGCACCAGTATCGTACTCTGCTCCATACGCGAGTTCCTCTGAGGCCATTCTTGTCTACTTAGATGTGGAGACATTATTTATGTATCATGAATCATCGTTTGCTAGTGGGCAGTACTACCATAGCAGCTTTGTTGATACTCTCGGAAAGACAACGCCAAGGCGTTTAGACATTGATGACCTGACAAATTACGGCGATCATATTTTGGCTGTTGATTTAAAGACAGGAAAGCCAATTGATTTCTTCAGTGTCCTTAATTTCTACTATGCAGCAGGGATCGAGAAGCTGCCAACGATCAATACATTGAATTAAGATCGGCGGTTGACATCAAATCGCCACATGTGTAGAGTAAAGATAATTAAATGACAAAAGTCCACTAGGGGAGTCATGTATGACTGAGACAAGAGAAAATCTTGGACCCTTTGAACCTGATCTAGTTTGTACTAGCGGAGGGAAGTGGAGCTGGACCTTGTCTTATTCATGATTGAATCGATAAGAAGGCCGCTCCATTTGGGGTGGCTTTTTCATTTATTCAACTGAAAAAGAGGAGGCTTTTTTTATGACATTTTCAACGCAATTAAGGCAAGAAGCAGAACCATTATTTGAAGCGATTTATCAGCATCCATTTGTGAGAGGACTCGCAGCAGGAGAACTCGAAAAGGAACAGATCATTCATTATGTCAAACAGGATGCAGAATATTTAAATGCCTTTATTAAAATTTATGCGGCAGCCATTAGCAGATGTACAGACAGAGAGGACATTACCTTTTTCCATCAACAAATGGCTTTTGTCCTTGATAGTGAGACACATCCTCATCAAAACCTTTGCCGGGTGGCAGGTGTCGCTTATGATGAACTGCAAGGTGCATCTTTGGCGCCAAGTGCTCATCACTATATTCATCACATGCTGCAAGTCGCCGAGGAAGGGACGCTAGGAGAAATCATTGCGGTTTTGCTCCCTTGCCCTTGGACCTATTGGGAAATAGGCAAACGAATGCTTAAAGATGTTGAGCCCGACCCTGCCCATCCATTCTATGAGTGGATCACATTTTATGGCGGGTTAACGGACTCTGTTACAGTGGAGCTTTGCAAACGGCTTGATCAGTGGGCGGAAGGAGCAAGTGAGAAGGAAAAGGAGAAAATGAAACAGCACTTCATCTTAAGCTGTCAGCTTGAGTATAAATTCTGGGAAATGGCCTTTACTGTCGAAGAGTGGCCAGTCCAAATGGAGGTGCATTCTTCATGACATGGAAGATGAAAGAAGTCGTTCTCGCTGTCATTTTATCAGTGGCATGCGGAGTTATCTATTTAGGGTGGTCGACGCTTTATTTACCGATTACAGCCCTTGTCGGTCCAGCAGGAGGCAACATCATGTTCGGAATTTGGGTCATTGCCAGTCCAATCGTTGCTTACATTATCCAAAAGCCAGGAGCTGCCCTCATCGCAGAAACAGCTGCCGCCGCCGTGGAATTACTGACAGGCAGCCACTTCGGTCTTTCTGCGCTTTTGATTGGTGTATGCCAAGGACTTGGAGCAGAAATCGCCTTCGCTCTTTTTGGCTATAAGCGATATCGCATGTGGACACTCATGTTGTCTGGTGCCTTTGCAGCAGTAGGGGCAATGGCATATAGCCTCATTGCCAATGGATTCGGCTATTACACGCCTCAAGTGTTACTCATGACACTTGTCACTCAAGTCATTAGCGGTATGTTACTCGGTGGTTGCTTAGCAAAAGTGGTGGTGGATGCCTTATCTAAAACGGGTGTGCTGAATCAATATGCCATCATGAAAGAAAAACGAAGTAAGGGTGACCAGCATGGATTCATTTCTCGCGTGCAGTAATCTCACTGTCCGTTTTTATGAACAGCCGAATCCCGTTCTTCATCAAGTATCCCTGTCTATACAAAAAGGGGAAAAGGTGCTGATATTAGGACCAAGTGGAAGCGGGAAATCTACGCTGATTTCTGTGCTTGCTGGCATTATTCCAGAGCATATGGAAGCTGATGTACAGGGAGAAGTGATGCTGCAAAGACATACAGGTGTCATGTTTCAAGACCCAGATTCGCAGTTTTGTATGCACCGAGTCAATGAAGAAATTGCGTTTAGCTTAGAGAATCGATCTGTCCCTCGAGAACAAATGGATGACATGATTCAGCATCTCATGAAAAAGGTACAGCTGGATATTGACCCAAATACAGATATTCATACCTTATCTGGCGGCATGAAGCAGCGGTTGGCGCTTGCTTGTTTACTAGCATTAGAGCCAGATGTCCTGTTCTTTGATGAACCGACAGCACAGCTTGACCCAGCAGGAAGAATGGAGATATTTCAATTGCTTCAGCAGCTTTCGGCTGAACAGAACCAGACGATGATTTTTGTGGAGCATGTGTTAGACGGTGTCATCGAGTGGATGGATCGGGTGATCTTATTAGATCATCAAGGCTGTATCATAGCAGATGGAACGCCAAAAGACGTGATGAACACATTTGAGGGAGAAATGAAAGAAGCCGGCATTTGGCGTCCGAAAATATTTCCCGAGAAATGGTCCACTATCGTACAAGATCCGTTTCATCCACTGAGTCAAACACTCTTGCAAACCTTTGAGGCGAGAAAAGAACGTCATGAGACATCAACAAATCGAGAGACAATCATTCGCACAGATCATCTACAATTAAGCTACGGGAAAAAAAGCATTATAGATGACCTGCACCTTGATATAAAAGCAGGAGATTGGGTTGCGATCATCGGTGAAAATGGAAGCGGAAAAAGTACGTTTCTTAAACATGTCATCCGTTTAGAACCAATAAAGAAAGGTCACATTTTTTTAAAAGGAAAACACCTGAAAAAGTGGTCTGACCGAACATTATATGAAAAAGCAGGCTTTGTATTTCAAAATCCAGAACTTCAATTTATACAGGACACAGTGTTTGATGAAATCGCATTTGGTGGGAGACAGCGAAATTGGCCAGAGTCTGTGGTGCAAGAAAAAACGAATCAGCTATTGGCAGAGTTCGGTCTAGAGAAGCATAGAGACGCGCATCCTTTCACCTTAAGCTTAGGACAAAAAAGAAGATTAAGTATCGCCACGATGCTTCTTTTTGATCAGGATGTACTCATTTTAGATGAGCCGACCTTCGGGCAGGATGAGAAAACGGCGAGGGAGTTAATCCGGCGTTTAAAAGAACGTCAACGACAAGGCACCACTATTATCATGGTCACACATGATATGGAACTCGTTGATGAGTGCGCTGATCAAGTGCTTGTTTTTCATCAAGGGGAGCATGTTTATGATGGTACGCCTTTTGATTTATTTTCTCATCAGGAACTTTTCACTTCCTGTGAGCTGAGAGTGCCGTTACATTATCGCTATATGGCTGAAAGAAAGGAAGTGATGACGATTGCAAAGTAATCACTCCTTTCTATCCACTGTAAATCCAGTCATGAAATTACTCGCCCATCTCCTTGCGATGTGCTGTCTGATGGCGATTTCTGATCCTAAAACGACGTTCATCATCTGGCTGTTTGCACTTGGAATTGGACTTGTCCTAGGCGGCTGGAATTTGAAATACCTCATCACCAGACTTGTACCTTATCTGCTCTTTTTCATTCTCGTGTTTTGGATGATAGCGGCCTTTGGCAAGGGAGATCATACAGTTTGGAAATGGGCATGGTTTCATATCACAGAGGAGAGTTTAAGAAATGGGCTGACCATTTCTTTTAGAATGCTTGGGTTTGTGACATTTGGTCTCCTTTTTACATCAACAACTGATTTGACGGCCTTTATGATGAGCTTAATCCATCAATGCCGAATGTCACCCAAATGGGCATATGGGATGCTGGCAGGCTTCCGGTTTATCCCGTTGTTTCAAAGTGAATTGAAGCAAATGAAGGCTGCACATAAAATTAGAGGTTACAAGCAAAAAAACAGTTGGAAAGCGTTTATACGTTATGCACTCCCTCTTTTCACGCAAGGCGTACGGAAATCTGAACGACTAGCCATTGCGATGGAAGCAAGAGGCTTCACAGGGACGAGGGAGAGAACGTATTATCATGTCATCAGCACTTCATGGATCGACTGCATGTATCTTTTTTTCATCGTCATTAGTGTGTTGATATGCATCTTCTTCTTTTAAAAACAGCCACATTCTCTTGATAGAATGTGGCTGTTTTATATGTCTTAGGTCATTTGGTTGATATTAGTACACATTGCAGGCTGTAATAGATCATATAAAGAACCGATAAAGAGAGTGTACTGAGAAAAAGAGAGGATGAACGTGAGCGAATGTCACAGAGAATTGATAACATAATAGACGCTTTACCAATCGTTGGACTAGCTATGAGAGAGCAGCTAACCTTTTCTGTATTAGGGAAAGAGAAGGTTCTTTATTATCAGCAGCACGGGAACATTGACTTAGGGTTTAAAGCAGGGGACGTTGTAGCTCCCGGGTTCCAAAACTTTTCGATGTTGAAAAATGGGAGAGAGCCATCATTTATCCAGATTCCTAAAGAGGTGTACGGTATTCCTATGGACATCGTCGCCGTCCCGATTAAAGATGACAATGGTCAAGTGATCGCTGCCTTCTGTGTAGCATATGACCAAACGAATCAACAACGATTAGAACACATTATGACGGAAAGTAACGATGCTTCCGAAAAACTGGTCGCGATGGTACAGCAAGTGGCTGCACATTCAGAGGAACTACAAGCGACAAGTGAACAAATTCTACAAAATACAAAAACCACTGTCGAAAATTCCTCTAAAATCAACCAAGTGTCTAATCTCATCAAAGGTATCTCTGATCAAACGAACTTACTTGGACTCAATGCATCCATTGAGGCTGCAAGAGTCGGTGAAGCAGGTGCAGGCTTTGGGGTGGTTGCTACGGAAGTGAGAAAGCTGTCTACTCACGCGAAGCAAGCAACGACTGATATTGAAACAGCGCTAAAAGATGTGCAAGGCTCAATCAAAGGAATGGAAGAAGAAATAGCACAAATCGTGGCTTCTTCTGAACATCAAGCAGAACTCGTTGGCACTTTCACAAAAATTATTGAGGGGCTGCACGAAACGAACGAAACGATGAAATCATTGGCAACAGACTTAGTGAATTATCAAGTGAAATAAATAAACGAATCACAAAACCTCCAGCCGTATCGGAGGTTTTTTAACGTGTTGAAGTGAGTTTTTTGTCATGATATTGACGGGTTTTTCACTGACAGGGAAGTTACACTTCTGTATGATAGAAAAAGAGAGACCTGTTTTGATCATTAGACCTATTCATAAGGAGGAAGACCATCTTGACACAATCAGCAAAGCTGCAAGAAGTACTTGCGCCTTACCGTCCATTGCTAGATCAAACTGAAAAACCACTGATTCAATTACAGATAAAACAAGGAAAAACGGGACCATATGACAGCAAAATAGCAGGTGATCCTTATTTCCCAAAAAACGACGAATATCCCGTTGATGGAGAAGGCCATCCTATGAAGTTGCTGGCACAAATCAATTTCGGCCAGCTGCCAAAGCTGAAAGATTACCCAGAAACAGGACTTTTGCAAGTTTTTATTTCTGTACATGATGATCTTTATGGGATGAATATTGACCATAAAACAGAGCAAAAAGATTTTCGGATCAAATTTATTGAGGAACCTTTCTTAGCTGAAGAAGACTTATTGACTGATTTTTCATTCGTGAAAATTCCTGACGATTTTTATTTTCCAGTTACGAAGGAAGGCGCGATTACAGGTGAATTATCAAGCGAAACGATCAGTGTAGAAGATTTCCGCTTTGAAAAAGTCACAGGAAAGCGAAGCTGGGATCTATTCGAAGATGCTGTTGGTATTGATGGTGATGAAGCAGATCAATTGCTAGATGAATTTTATGAGACAGCAAGTGGTTTTGGCCATAAAGTTGGCGGATATCCAGGTTTTACACAAGAAGACCCGCGTACCTATGTAGACCAAGAACATACTGTGCTATTATTGCAAATTGACTCAGATGATGAAGTGGACATGTTGTGGGGAGATTGCGGCATTGCCAACTTTTTTATCAAACCAGAAGACCTCAAACGAAAACATTTCGAAAATGTCGTCTATAACTGGGATTGCTCCTAATTTTGTAAAAAACACTCTTTTTGAAGAGTGTTTTTTGTCTATTTTTAGCCTTTTTGCCCCTAAATCGTCATTTCTGAGAGGTAATATGTCATTCTTTCTAGTTGACCGTATCAAAAAAAAATGTAAAATCATCTTAAAGTCCTCTTTTTTGAAAATAATAATAAAATGACATATCAATCAACAATGAAATGCTCGAAAAAGCGGAATGTACTGGGGGGGATCAATTGATCATTTCGAAAGTAATCAACAATAATGTGGTCAGTGCGTTTGATGACGAGCAGCATGAGCTGGTCATTATGGGCAGAGGGATTGCGTTTCAAAAGAAAAGCGGAGACCCGATTGACGAAGAACGTATTGAAAAAGTATTTTCCATTCAAAATAAAGATATATCAGAAAAATTCAAAACCCTGCTTTATGATATTCCGATCGAGTATATGCAAGTGTGTGAGGCAATTATCGATTACGCGAGAACGACCCTTAACAAAAATTTAAATGACAGCATCTATGTCACGTTAACGGATCATATTACCTTTGCTATTGAACGTCATCAAAAAGGAATGGACATTAAAAATGCCTTGCTTTGGGAAATCAAACGGCTGTACAAAGAGGAATTCATGTGTGGTGTAGAAGCGATTCGGATCATACAGGACAAGCTCAACATCCATCTTCCCGAGGATGAAGCAGGCTTTATTGCGATGCATATTGTTAATGCAGAACTGAATGAGGAAATGCCGAATGTCATTCAAATTACAAAACTGATTCAAGATATTTTGAACATCGTAAAGTATCATTTCCAAATTGATTTGGACGAAGAATCATTAAATTATTTCCGTTTTGTCACGCATTTGAAGTTTTTTGGACAGCGTCTGTTTAACGAAACACAAATGGAAAATCAAAATGAGTTTCTGTATGAAGTGGTAAAGGAAAAAAATACAGCCGCTTTTCAATGTGCGGAGAAAATTAATGACTATGTTCAAAAAGAATACAACCGAAGTCTCATAGAAGATGAGATGTTATACTTAACTTTGCACATCGATCGAGTCATAAAAAGAAAATAAATCAAAAAGAAAGCGTTGACATATCAAAATTAACATGCTAATTTATAACTATAAACTCAATAACCCACAATCTTTTAGGATTGTTACTGGTCAAGCAGGCAAAACCTAAATCATTGTCCCTATCTTTGATAAGGCATGATTTAGGTTTTTTTGTATCTAAAGGCTTATAAAATTGAATAACGATCAATCGCTATGAAGGATTGTTACTGGTTAAGCAGGCAAAACCTAAATATCGATTAATGTCTGAATCGCTATTTTTCGGGCATTAATGGATGTTTAGGTTTTTTCTATATCAAGATGAAATCAACGATTGGAGGGTAACACAATGAACCACAAACAAACAGCAAAAGAAGTTCTAGAGCTTGTCGGCGGTGAAAAGAATGTAAAGCAAGTCACGCATTGTATGACAAGACTTCGCTTCAATTTATACGATGAAGGCAAAGCGGATAAGGAGAAGCTGCAATCAACAGATGGCGTCATGGGCGTGAATCAAAGCGGCGGTCAATACCATGTCATTATTGGCAACGACGTATCAAACGTCTATCAAGCAATGATTGCTGATTCTGGGTTATCAACAGATGTAAAGTCAGGCGATTCAGAAGAAGCATCAAAACAAAATGTGATTTCAAAGCTTTTCGATTTTATCTCTGGTGTCTTCACACCGATTCTTCCAGCCATCGCTGGAGCTGGTATGATCAAAGGAATCTTGGCATTAATGCTGACGTTCCAATGGATCTCAGATAAAAGCAGCACATATGCGATTTTAACAGCTATCGGAGACGGAGCCTTTTACTTCTTACCGATTCTGCTCGCTGTAAGCGTCGCCAAAAAAATTGGCACAAATCAGTATATCGCCGCTGCCATTGCAGCAGCCGCACTGCACCCGCAGCTCACCGCTTTACTAGGTGCAGGAAATACAGAATTTCTAGGCTTGCCAGTGGTTGCCGTTGTGTACTCTTCATCGGTGATTCCAATTCTACTCACTATCTGGCTCGGCTCATATGTGGAAAGATTCGCAGAAAAATATAGTCCGAAATCACTAAAAATCATTCTTGTTCCAACAGTTACACTTCTTGTCGTGGTACCAGTTATGCTTATCGCGGTTGGACCGCTTGGTGGGATTATCGGAAATGGCCTTTCAGGTGGAATTGATTTATTGTTCAAACATGCAGGTATTTTGGCCGGACTCTTAATCGGTGGATTTATGTCACCATTGATCATTACGGGCATGCACTATGCACTACTTCCAATCATGATCAACAACATTACATTAAACGGTTTTGACTTCATTCTTCCAATGATGTTTGTAGCGAATATGGCACAAGCAGGCGCAGCATTCGGTGTCTTCTTAAGATCAAAAAACAAAACATTCAAATCATTGGCGATGTCTACAAGTATCACTGCATTAATGGGTATTACTGAACCTGCTATGTATGGTGTGAACATGCGATTGAAAAAACCGTTCCTTGCAGCCCTCATTGGTGCAGCAGCAGGCGGCGTGTTCATGTCTATCTTCAAAGTAAAGTCATATGTGATATCAGGATCAGCAGGTCTTCCAGGTCTCCCAACGTTCATTGGACCGACATTTGTGTACTCCATCATTGGATTAGTGATCGGCTTTGTTGTAGCAACCATCATGACACTTGTTCTAGGGTTCAAAGATGTACCAGTGAAAGATGATACAAAAGCAGACAAACCAGAAGAAAAGAAAGACACAGTAGCGCTTCAAAATGAAGTGGTACAAAGCCCGCTTGAAGGTCAACTAAAGCCGCTCAATCAAGTAAATGATGCAACATTCTCTAATGAAATCATGGGTAAAGGAACAGCCATTGTCCCAACAGTTGGACGTGTAGTAGCCCCGTTCAACGGCAAGGTTGAAACCATTTTCCAAACGAAACATGCCATTGGTTTAAAGAGTGATCAAGGCACAGAGCTTCTCATCCATGTGGGGATTGATACAGTAAAACTTGGCGGTAAAAATTTCACAAGTCATGTGCAGTCAGGTGATCTCGTTCAAGCAGGAGATCTGCTAGTTGAATTTGATATCGAGGGCATTCAGCAAGAAGGCTATGATGTAACAACGCCAATTATCGTCACCAACACAAATGATTATGCACAAGTTAATGCGAAAACAGATGGGGCGATTACAGTAAAAGAGACATTGCTTACAGTCAGTGTAGAAGAAAATGAGGAGGGCATTCAACATGACCAATTTAGAAAAAACATTTCCTAAAGGTTTCTTATGGGGCGGCGCAGTAGCCGCCAACCAAATTGAAGGTGCTTATAACAAAGATGGAAAAGGCTTATCGACAGCGGATGTATCACCACACGGTATTATGCACCCATTCGATGAATCAATGAAAGACCTTAACTTATATCATGATGCGATCGACTTCTATCATCGCTACAAAGAAGATATTGCCCTGTTTGCAGAAATGGGATTCAAGTGCTTCAGACTATCCATTTCTTGGCCACGTATTTTCCCAAATGGCGACGATGCGGAACCGAATGAAGCGGGCCTCGCTTTCTATGAAAAAGTATTTGATGAACTGCATAAGCATGGAATTGAGCCAGTTGTCACGATCTCTCACTATGAAATGCCACTTGCACTTGTGAAAAACTACGGCGGATGGAGAAACCGTAAGCTTGTGGGTCTTTATGAAACATACGCTAAAACATTATTCACTCGCTTTAAAGATAAAGTGAAATATTGGATGACCTTCAATGAAATTAACGTCGTCTTACATGCTCCTTTCACAGGGGGCGGCCTTGTATTTGAAGAAGGCGAAGACGAGAAGAGCATTCAATATCAAGCAGCGCATCACCAATTTGTTGCAAGTGCTCTAGCTGTTAAAGCAGGACACGAAATCATTCCTGATGCGAAAATCGGTTGTATGATTGCAGCGATGACAACTTATCCGTACAGCTCAAGACCAGAAGATATGTTTGCTGCGATTGAACAAGATCGTAAAACATTGTTCTTCTCAGATGTACAGGCAAGAGGTTATTACCCTGGATACATGAAACGTTATTTCCTGGAAAATAACATCAACATTGAGTTCCAAGACGGTGACGAAGACATTCTAAGAAACCATACAGTCGACTATATTGGCTTCAGCTATTATATGAGTTTTGTGACAAGTACAGATCCAGAGGTTCTTGGACAAGTTACTGGTGGCAACCTATTTGAAGGCGTGAAAAACCCTTATCTAGAAGCAAGTGATTGGGGCTGGCAAATTGATCCAAAAGGACTTCGTACAACACTAAACCAACTATATGACCGCTACCAAAAACCATTGTTTATCGTAGAAAATGGATTGGGTGCTGTGGATCAAGTAGAAGAAGACGGCTCCATTCAAGACGATTACCGAATTGATTACCTCAGAAGCCATTTGCTTGAGGCAAGAGAAGCGATCGCAGACGGCGTTGATCTGATCGGCTATACAAGCTGGGGCCCAATTGACCTTGTCAGCGCATCAACAGCTGAAATGAAAAAACGCTACGGCTTCATTTATGTCGACCGTGATAACGAAGGAAAAGGTACATTAGATAGAAAGAAAAAGAAAAGCTTTGATTGGTATAAACAAGTGATTGCGACAAATGGAAAGCATTTAGACGCATAAAAAAGAGAGACAAACCGCTGATCAAACGGTTTGTCTCTTTTTATTGTCAGTGGACTATGATGTCCACACTTGATCCGCAATCTCAATCACATGACGCAGCTTTTCCCATTGCTGTTCTTCTGTTAACAAATTGCCTTCCTCTGTTGAGGCGAATCCGCATTGTGGGCTCAAACAGATTTGGTTGATGTCCACATATTGAGCCGCTTCCTCGATTCGTCTTTTGATCTGATCGACGGGTTCAAGTTCTCCGTACTTTGAAGTGACAAGACCTAGTACGATTTGAAGGTTTGGATTTTTCACATAACGCAGGGGTTCAAATCCGCCAGAACGGTCATCGTCGAATTCTAAGAAGAGACCATCCAAATCGAGACCCGCAAAAATCGTTTCTGCCGCTGCCTCGTAACCACCTTCGGCTGCCCACGTCGATTTAAAGTTCCCACGGCAAATGTGCATAGTGATCACCAAATCCTCTGGTCGATCGGCAACCGCTTCATTGATTGTTTTCGCAAACGATTCACGCAGTTCATCTTCCTCGCGGCCAAAAGCTTTGATTTGTTCATGTCCTTTTTCAGAAAAGAACACAGCCCAAGCTGTATCATCTAGCTGTAAGTAACGGCAGCCTGCATCATAAAAAGCACGGATGGCTTTTTTATAAGCTTGTGCCACGTCATGGTGAAAATCATCTAAGCTGTCGTACACACCTTCTTCAAGCTTTCCACGGAAAAAGAGCATATTCGGACTTGGAATCGTCATTTTAGCCGTATGATCACCCGCGATGCTGTGAAGGAAGCGATAATCCTCCAGCATTGGATGATCAGTAAAATCTATCTTACCTGTTACTTTGATGCCTCTCGCTTTTGTCGTCGTATTGTGGAATTGAATGCCTTGGTCTGCTTCAAATCCTTCGACCCCATCAAGCCCTTCTAGAAAGTCAAAATGCCACCATGCACGTCTGAATTCTCCATCTGTGACAACCTCTAATCCAATTTCCTTTTGCTTCTCTACAATACGAGTGATTTCTTCGTTTTCAATTTGTCTGAGCTGTTCTGCTGTCAGTGTACCGTCTGCTTTTTTCTTGCGGGCTTCTTTGATGCGTTCAGAACGAAGTAAACTCCCTACTTGATCTGCACGAAATGGCGGCTTTGTTGTTTTCTTACCAATGGTTTGTACTTGTGTCATGCTGAATCCCTTCTTTCTTCAGGTTATAAATCAAATAAAAAAGCTCTTCCTTGGATAAGGAAGAGCATCATATACTGTGAGATCTCTGCCTTATCTTCAAACAAGCATCAGCTTGCTTAAGGAATTAGCACCATTCTGTTCCTAGGAACAGCGGTTGCCGGGTTTCACAGGGCCAGTCCCTCCACCACTCTTAATAAGGTTACCTTTGATTCAATTTTCTTAATAAACACAATTATTCAATCTTTTCGAGAAAAAGTCAATGGTTTTTCCTATTTATTTTCCTACATAAACAAATCAGCGACGAGAACACCGGCTAATCCAACAAGTGATAGAACAGTCACCATCAATGTCCAAGTTTTAAAAGTTTGAGCCATCGACAGATTAAAGTATTCTTTGTAAATCCAGAAACCCGCATCATTCACATGAGAGAATGTAATACTGCCGGCACCTGTTGCAATCACCATTAATTCTGGGCTGACTCCCGTCAAACCAATCAGCGGTGCAGAAATGCCAGCTGCTGTGAGACCCGCGACAGTTGCTGACCCTAAAGAGACACGAAGGACAGCTGCAATCAGCCAAGTGAGGAGCAGAGGAGACAGTGTGCTTCCTTGCATAATCCCTGCAATGTATTGATCAACACCGCTGTCAATGAGCACCTGTTTAAAGGCGCCGCCGCCTGCAATGATCAATAGAATCATCGCAATGGAGCCAATTGAATCTGTAATCGACTTCATGACGTCCTGCATGCTCTTTCCTCTGCCAAGACCAAATGTGTAGATGGCAAGCAGCACAGAGATTAATAGGGCAATCGCCGGCTCACCTAAAAACTCAGCCGCCGGTAGCAGCGGGGAGGACGGGAAGAAAATTTCTAAACATGCTCTGAATGTCATGAGCAATACAGGTAAAATAGCGGTGAAAATACTAATGCCGAAGCTTGGCATTTCCTCTTCTGTAAATTCCTTTGGATTAAACAAGTCCTTTGGAATGTGTGCATGCAGTTGGTCTTTCTTAAATAGTTTCGTAAACAGAAGTCCGCCTACTAAAACAGCAGGAATGGCTAAAATAATTCCAACCAATAAGGTTTGTCCCATGTTGGCTTGAAATACATTGGCAATGGCTGTCGGCCCTGGGTGAGGAGGGAGGAAGCCATGTGTTGTAATGAGTGCAGCGACGAGCGGCATTCCCACATACAACACAGGAAGTCTTGCGGCTTGAGCAATGGTAAAGACTAATGGAATAAGAATAATGAATCCGGTTTCATAAAATAGAGCAATTCCGATAACAAATCCAGTCAGCATCGTCGCCCATTGGATTTTCCCGATACCAAAGCGGTCGATGAGTGTCATGGCAATACGCTGAGCACCGCCAGAATCAGCCATCAATTTACCAAGCATCGCTCCAAAGCCAAGAACCAACGCCAGATGGCCGAGTGTACTTCCAAGCCCTTTTTCGACTGAAGCAATCGCTTCAAGTGGTGACATGCCTTCTAAAACGGCAACGATTAAAGAGACAATAATCAACGAAATGAAAGCGTTTAACTTAAAGACAACCATGAGTAAAAGTAATAACAAAACGCCAAGTCCGATAAAAACTAACGACATGATCTTTCCTCCTTTGTGCTGCATAAGGGAGCGTGAACGCCCCCTCTGCTTTATCCTTCAAGTATGTCTACTGCTTCTTTTAACGTATCCTTTGAGCCAACATTTCCCGGGAAAATCACATAAGACATAAATGGGAATTTGCTTTCTTCTCCTGTTTGCCAAACGGGAATACCTGGTTTGATTTGACCTGCGACGGTCGCACGTTTGACGCTGAGTCCTCTTGTTCCAATATCGCTTGAGGTGATTCCACCTTTGGCAATGAGGTACTTAGGGCGAATGGAGAGGCGCTGGACAATGCTTGTCACCGCATCACTAATCTGAACAGAGAGTTTCAATTCTTCCTCTCGGCGATTGTCTCCAAGATCAAGCCGTTCTCTCCTTGTATAAACAGCAACCGATTGTCCGGTTGTTAAAAGCCTTTCAGTTTGTTGAATCACGCGGTCAATTTCCTCTTGAAATGCTTCAGGTTCTAACACGAGGTGTGTATCAAATTCAATAAATGCAATGTCTTTATTTTGCTGCAGCGCTCGCAATTGTTCGGTTGTTTTTTTGACATGGGAACCGACCATGATGAGGCCACCGTGCGTGCTTTCTTCCTGTATTAAGTCTTGTCTAGTTAATAGTGCTTGATCCTCAACACCGCCAAGCACTTTTGTGAGAGCTGCCGCACTTCTAAATAGAAAGTGCTGACCTGCTTTGATGGCATCTATGAGGGCAACGACAAAGACTTTGACATCGTCATAGTCCACTGCATTCACAACCACCTTTTGAAAATCTTTCACGGTCATCAGCTGATCCTTGATTTGTTCAATACGTAAAGCCCGGATATCTTCTAAAGAAATATAAGTAGTGTTTTCCTTAGTGAACGATCCGTTTGATTTCTCTTCGATCCATTCTCCGAGGTGAGAAGATTGAAATCCGAATGTACGATCCAATGCAAATTCTGTGTCACCAGCAGGAATTAATTCGTGACCTTCCTGTACGTAGTGAATATTGCCAATCGTAAAGCGGCCGCCTTCTTTAAAAAAGGGAAGAAGAATTTCGCCGTCAAATTGGCGGGAGCTTTGCTGTTCAATGGTCGTTCTGAGAATTTCAGTCTCCAGTGGGAAATGTCCACGCAGGGTGGAATCCCCCCGGCTGACAATGATGAAATCTTGATCAAGCTGTTCAGCCGTTTTCACAATCGTTGATGCGATCGTTTCATGAAGAACCGCCGTTTCTTTCTCTGTCATACTGCGAGAGTTGGTTAAGATAAAGAACATACGGCTGTCTTCAAGAAAACCAGCCTCAATGCTTTTCTCTGACCAATCGGTGAAAACAGAGACGCCGTGTACCGTTTGAATGCCTGTTGGGTCATCGTCTAATACAATCACTTTATGGTGAAAATGGTTTAGTGCTTGTTCGTATGCTGATTGAATGCGGGCTGAATCCGCTTTCGGAATGGCATTTAGTAACTCAATGCTTTGTTTCATAGAACCTCATCCTTTCTTCACTTCAACATGAGCCATTTTTTCGTAATATTGAACGATTCCGCCGTGATCAAGTCCAGACTTTCCGTCCGCTTTGAGGGCGTGGAAGATTTCCAGCAGCTGACTAGAAAGCGGGAGAGGAACGCCGATATCGTGGGCAGTTTCCATGACATTGGTTAAATCCTTTAAGTTGATGTCAATACGTCCGCCAGGCTCAAAGTTTCGTTCTAAAATGAGAGGAACCTTCGCATCGAGTACAGCACTTCCTGCCAGTCCACCTCGGATGGCTTCATACATTTTATCAATCGCAATGCCAGACTTAGCGGCAAGGACGAGTGCCTCGGACATGGCAGCGATATTTAAGTTGACGATGATTTGATTCGCAAGCTTTGCGGTTGTCCCGCTTCCATTTGAACCAACTAATACGACATCTGTGCCCATGGCATAGAGGACATCCTTTACTTGTTCAAAGATCTCTTTTTCTCCGCCCGCCATAATCGCAAGTGTCCCGTCTATCGCCTTTGGCTCTCCGCCACTGACAGGAGCATCGATAAATTCGACCTGATGCTGTTTTGCCAGTGCCGCTAATGCTCTAGAAGTAACAGGTGAAATAGAGCTCATATCTATAATGATCGTGCCAGGTTTTGCTGTAGCCAATATGCCTTGTTCACCTGCTACGACTGCTTCTACATGCTCACCTTTTGGAAGCATCGTGATGATGATATCGCTTTCAGATGCTGCCTCAGCAGCTGATGCAGCGGCATTTGCGCCCACTTCTTTTAATGCTAGAACAGCTTCTGTATGAATATCGAAAACAGTCACAGTATGACCGGCTTTTAATAGATTGAGTGCCATAGGTTTCCCCATAATGCCTAATCCAATGAATCCAATTTGTTTTGCCATTTTGTCCGCCTCCTATTTAGAAACCCCTTACAAAAAGCGCTTTCTTTTCTTTTTGTTAGTATATATACTATCGATTTAAATTAATAGTAGGAAATAAACTATTGTTCATTTAATGTACATGACGAAATAGGAATGTGTCAACGGAAAATATGAGAAAAGTCACAAAAAAAAGACCGGAAACAGCTCCGGTCTATGGTCGATTATGTTTTATTTTTAGCTACAGCTAATCGAGATCGTTTGACGTTGTCGATTGCATTTGATCCTAATTCTAAAACAGCTGTGACGTACAAAACATCAATAATCACAAGCTGATTAATACGAGAAATCATTGAGTCAGAACGATAGGTTGTTTCTCTCGATGAACTGAGCAGATGAAAGTCGGATTTCTTGGCGAGCTCTGATTTCGGATAGCTCGTAATCGAGGCGACCGTTGCACCTTTTTCCTTTGCAAATTGCACGGCATCAAGGATTTCTCTACTTTCCCCTGAATGTGAGATCGCGACGATAAAATCATGTTCCGTTGCATGTGTTGCAATCATATTCATCATATGAGGATCACTGCATAGACTCACTTCAAAGCCAAGCTGGAGAAACTTATGATAGGCATCTCCGGCAATAAAACTGGAGGCACCTGCTCCAAAGAAGACTGTTTTATGTGCCTGTTTCATTTGCTCAATAAATTGTGTCACAGCTTGGTCTTCTAAAATATGTTTCATATCCTGAATAGAGTTGGTTGTTAACTCTATGACCTTATGTTTAATATCTACGACACTATCAGATGCTTCGATCTCACCGTATATGGATTGAGGTGTATTGGTCGCAATATCCTGCGCGACATGGACACGAAACACTTGATAGGACTCATAGCCAATTTTTCGCAGAAAACGAAAGATCGTCGTTTCACTTGTGTTGCATTCAGCAGCGAGTGCACTAATCGAATGAAGCACAACTTTCTGAGGGTTTTGTAAAATGTAATTGGCAATCTTTTTCTGGGTAGGGGACAAACTATGAAATGTTGTCCGGATATGACTAAAAATATTCTCTTCTATGATAAACACCACACTTCATCTAACATTCTATCTTAAGCATACAGGAACTTATGAAAACGGTAAACAAACCTCACATGAAAAATAAAGAATAATATGGAAGAAAACACTTCTTTTGGTTCTTTTGTCATGGTATACTCAATTGGTAATAGACAAAAATGGGGGTTTTTACTATGACAATGAAAAAAGGCCTAACGATCAGCCTGCTCATTTTTTCGCTGATTGTTTCATTGTTTGCGCCAGTTGGATCTGCGGATGCCAAACAAGTGAAAAAAGCAAAAGTAAGTACACACTATTATAAAAAGAAAAAAACGTTTAAATATGCACAGGTGAAAAACCTTAGTAAAGCGCATATGAAAACCATCAATCGTGATTTAAAAGATGATATTGCATTCTCTTATTCTACGTACTTGTTCTTAAAGGAGGAAGCGAAAAAAGAAGGCATTGGGAAGATCACATACGAGAGATCGTTTAAAACGAAATTTAACAATGGGAAGAAACTAAGTATCCTAAACTATGATTACATGAATGACGGTAGCATGCACGGGGATACGATGGTTACAAGCATGAACTATGTGTTAACAAAGAAAAAAACAAAGCAACTGTACTTTACAGATGTGGTAAAAAAAAAGAAAAAGCGTACAAAAGTAAGAGATTATATCTATAACTACACAAAGAAGCATAAAAATAAATTCTATGCGAATCTGAAAAAAAGCGATATTCAAATCGGCTACGACACGCAGTACTACTTCACGAAAAAGGGAATCGCTGTTGTCTTCCAGCCATATGAAATTTCACCGTACTATGTAGGAATTCCTATGATTCAAGTACCTGCGAAGGTGTATAAATAAACAAGAGAAACGGCCATGAATTTGGTCGTTTTTTTATACATAAAAAGAGCCCCTGGTGATGAGGCTCTTCTTTTTACATTTATACTTGTTTGGGTGCATCGTTTAGTGGGTGACGGCGTTTGCCGTTGTAGTGGCGGCGCATACGAAAGATTTCAAACTCCGAAAGCTCTGCGCTTTTTCGTTTTTGGGTGCGGTTATCTTTTTTGAAAGAGAATAGTAAGTAGCAGCAAAGTGAAGCGATAATCAATAAAATCATCATATGACATTCCTCCAATTCATCCTATTCTTTAAGTGTAGACAGGGTGAGTGATGTTTATAACTGAAAATAGTGAGCAAATAGCGTTTAGTTCTAAAGGTTTATTCTGGCTGCTTTTTTAGGTCTAAAATACTGGTTGTTTTTAACTATTATATTTCCAGTTATTTCACTCGTCAAGAAGAATTTTTCTGGGGTTGTCTCTATTAGTACGATTAAGTGTCATAAAAGTTTCAGAAAATTGTAAACTTTTATTAAAAAACCGTTCCCGAACAGGAACGGTTGTAAACATGTTTATGCTTTTTCTTCAAATAAACGTGCAATTTCCACGATCACTTCTGATGCTTTCAGCATGTTCTCTACAGAGATGAATTCATATTTACCGTGGAAGTTTTCCCCGCCAGTAAAGATGTTTGGCGTTGGAAGTCCTTTATATGAAAGCTGTGAGCCATCTGTACCGCCGCGGATTGGTTCAATGATAGGTGTCACTGAGCGGTTTTCCATGGCTTCATGAGCGATGTCTACGATATGTTTAACTGGCTCAATTTTTTCTCTCATATTGTAATATTGATCCTGAATGCTAAGGGTGATGCTGTTTTCGCCATATACCGCTTTTAAGTCGTTTGCGATTTTTTCAAACAGTGCTTTGCGCTTGTTGAATTTCTCTTTATCAAAATCACGAATAATATATTGCAGCTCTGCTTCTTCTACTTCTCCTACAAACCTCGTGAGGTGGAAAAAGCCTTCGTATCCTTCTGTGTATTCTGGAGATTCATCTGAAGGAAGTTTGTTGTGAAAGAGCATGCCGATCTTTGCAGCACTGACCATTTTGTCTTTTGCTGTGCCTGGATGGACGTTGTTTCCTTTAATTGATACTTTTGCACCTGCGGCGTTGAAGCTTTCATATTGAAGCTCTCCTAGCGGGCCACCGTCAATCGTATAAGCATAGGAAGCGCCAAAGGCATCAACATCGAATTTGTGAGGTCCTCTGCCGATCTCTTCATCTGGTGTGAAGGCGACACGAATTTTTCCATGCTTGATTTCTGGATGCTCAATCAGGTAATGCATGGCGGTCATAATTTCTGCGATACCAGCTTTGTTATCTGCACCGAGCAGGGTCGTGCCATCAGTCGTGATGAGCGTATGTCCTTGGTATTTTTGTAAATTTGGAAACTGTGCTGGAGATAATACGATATGTAGATCTTCGTTTAACGTGATGTCCCCGCCTTGATAGTTCTCATGAATCTGCGGTTTCACGTTCTTGCCAGTGAAGTCAGTGGCTGTGTCGATATGAGCCAGGAAGCCAATGGTTGGCACTTCTTTGTCTGTGTTAGATGGGATCGTGCCCATGACATAACCGTTTTCATCCATTGTCACTTCTTGAATGCCGATGGATTTCATCTCTTCAACTAGCTGCCTTGCTAAGTTAAGCTGTCCTTCAGTGGATGGGCAGCTCTCTATGTCTGCATCAGACTGTGTATCCACTTTTACATAACTTGTGAATCGCTGGATCATTTCCTCTTTCATCAATACGTCACTCCTTTTGTAGAATATGTTCATTTTATCATGTCTTGAATGCGCTTCATAACAAGAAAGGCTTTCTCTGACAATTAGAGAGGAAAAAGACCTACTTTTATTTTGTGATGTGCTGAATGGTTCTTTAGGGTGATTTTTTTGGGTGTCTTTTTATTTATAATGAGGACATATAAAATCATCCATTTGTACGTTAATTTGGGAGAAAGGGGTGCGAAAGTTGGATTCTAGTCAAACACTTGCACTCGCTCAAAAGTTCCAAGAAGCCGCTGATGGCATTCGGCAGTCGAAGCAGCTGCTTGAGAATCGGCTGAAGGCAGTTGGATCAGGCTGGCAAGGGGAAGCAAGAGATAAATTTAATCAAAGCTTTGAGGAAACAGCGGTACGCTATGATCAATTTGAAAAGGACTTGCTTGAAACAAGTCAGGAACTGCGGGATGCTGCTGTCAAAATCGAGGAACGTAAAGCTGAAATCGCCAGAATGGAAGAGCTTGAGCGAAAAAGGCGAGAAGAACGGAGAGAAAGAAATCGAGAAGGGAGATGATGTGATGGCGCGTGACATTGTAGTAGATCCAGATCAGCTGACAGGGCTGGCGAATGATTTTGTAGGAGAGCTTTCGGCCATCGAAACAAAGCACCACGATTTACATAGTGAACTGGATGGCCTCATCCTAGGCTGTGATCCCCGTTATCGAAGCTGTTTTTCTGGAGTAGGAGATGCATGGGGTTCTGGACAAGCCTTAATGAGCAAATTGAGCAGTGACGACATTGCCATTCGTCATGCAACGGATAAAATGGTCGAAGCTGATGATATTTTAAGGAAAATGTACAGTCTGTATGATCAATATGGTACACTCACGAGCCTAGCTGGTATTGTGATGATGCAGGCAAAATACTATGGACTTGGCATGACGACTTTTATTAAAGAAAATGGCCGATATGCTGCGCAGCATTCAAAGCTCCTTCTTGATGTGACCGGACGGGTAGAAGGTACGAGATTTGACCGGTTGGCAAGGATTTGGCTGAGCAAAAAAGAATTATTAAAACGATCGAATTGGTCGATGGCTGACCTGGTCCATAAGAAATTTACAAAATTTTATCCTAGCGATACAGTGGCGTTCACGAACAGTGTACGTGATTTCACAAAAGGAAGTATCAATTGGAAGGACACAGCTGGCATCAAGTCTGTTCTGAAAAATGGTGCAAGATTTGCGAAAGGAAATGCTATCATTGCAACGGTCGTCACAGGTGCAACAGAAACGGTTGGCTGCGGTCTGAAAATTGCGGAGAACTATGCGGAATTTGGGGATCAGCCAGAAGTTCTCAAGCGTGAAAATGCAAAGGCTGTTGGAAATGCAGTGAATAATACGGTCTTTATTGCAGGCGGATCTGTTGCAGGTGCCGTTGTGGGCGGCGCTCTTGGAAGCTTTGCAGGACCGATTGGAACAGTGGTTGGCGGTGCGATAGGATCAGCAGTAGGTGGCTTTATTGGTGAAAAAGTCGCCAAGCTTACTTCTGGTTTTGCAGAACAGGTCGCAGTGAAATTAAAAGACCCAATTCATGCGGTTGTCGATAAAGGAAAAAAAGCATTTGAACTGGCAGGTCAAGGTGTTAAAGCAGTCAATGACACCATTGATCAAGCAAATCAGGTGATACATAAAGGAATAGAAAAAACAAAAGAAACCGCAGATTCGCTGTTGAAAGGTGCAGGTGATTTCTTGAAGGGCGCATTTTCTTTTGGATAAGGAGAGATCAAGTTGGATCAGCTAAGTCTAAGTATCGAGGAACTCATCTTTAGTTTTTACAGTGAAGGCTATTTTGAGCAAGGGATGTCTTTAAAGGAAGCCTATTATCCAGATGTAGAGGATGAACGTCTTGGATTTTTATTTGAAATTGCATGTCGCTCTTTGCTGGCAAAAGACGTGCTGGAATTTCGAAATAGACAATACCGTTATAAAGAAAAATACCGGCATTTCATTCAAGCCATGAACGATGCATCACATACCGTGAAAGCTTCAAGGTTTGGTGCATTAGATGAAGAGGTCAGTACGTCCTTTCATACGACTCAGGCAGGTGTGTATTCACACCATACGCTTTATGATCAACAAGTGCATCAGATTCACAAACTAAAAGACGATCAGCAGACTGTGGAGCAAGTGACAACCTTTTTGAACATACACATGAGTGAACACCTCACACCAGTCATCAATTTGCAGGCAGAAGAATTTGAACTGCTGTTAGAACAAGCCAGTCAAGGGAATGATGATTGGCCTTCTTTTCTAGATAAAGCAGAGAACCAAGAGCTTGTGAGGGCATTTGTTTCTGATGTAAGGGTCAGAAAAGGAAAAATGGATTCTTTGATGAAGGTCACTTATGATAAAAATAATACGCCGGATGTAGAGTCTATGATATTTGTTATTCCGGGGCAGAAGCATTCTTGGCTAGTGTCGGGCATGAAGGAAAATGAATTTCGGATAGAGACGGCTCATAGGGACGGATTACGTTCTATATTCTAATGGAGAAAAGGAGAATGGCGCTTGAATCCAAGTGAAGTAATAGAAGTGAGGAGCAGACCCTTTCTAAGAGTATGGGCATTCTTAGCAACGGGCGGGTTTGGCATCATCGGTATTTGGTTATTTTCAGAAGCTCTTACATTTGAATCGAATTATACGTTGTTTTTATTTTTAGGCGGATTATTAGGCATTGTCTATGGGTGGATCTCTTTTTTGATGATTCTTCCGGCTTTTACGAAGAAGGGAAATGTGATTTTTCGCATTCAGCGTGGAGAGAATGGCGCTGTTTTATACCGGCAACAAACAATCCCTTTTCAAGACATACAATCTATTGATATGCGCAGGCATCGTTACAGTATTAGGGGATTTCTGTTCATGGATGTGCTCATTCGTAAAATAGATGGGAAATTGATCAAGATTCCGGCGTACAGTATTTTAGATGAAGAAGTATTTGAGCAAACGGTGAAACAAGACATTTATCCATATTTACATGAGAACGCCCAAGAGAATTGGAAACAGCAGCATGGTCATGGTGAAAAGCAGAATCAATAGATGTTTTTGCCATCATTCCATGAGGTGAGACGCCACTTTTTTTAAGAAATCGTGTAAGATGTCAGTAAAGACTGAACAATCAAGAGGTGATGAGAGATGGACAAAGAAATGGTAATTGACCTCGTCACAGAACAAATGGCACGAATTCGAAAAGAAAAAGACTATACACAGGACCGCATGGCTGAGGTGCTTGGGCTATCCAAACGGCATTTGCAGCAGGTAGAAAAGAATCGTCTTCGCCTCAACTGGACGCAATCTGCGGCCGTATGTGCATTATTCAGGGATAGTGACATTTTAAAAGGGACACTTGGGGATGATCCGCTTGAGATTTTGGAAGTCGTCGCCCACGATGAATTGCATTTATCTGTTGAACGTACGATTGGCGGAAAGGTTTGGTGGCGGACGTCTGTGAAAAAAGGTACGTTTCGTCTCCAGCAAAATGTACTAAGCCAGCATTACCGCATCTTAGATGATGAGAATTATCGCTATTATAGTTCCTTTAATAAAGAAGAAGCGAAGCGGCGGTTAGAGGAATTAAGTGAGCTGTCGTAAGCAGAAAAAGAGAGGTCCCTCTATGACAGGGACCTCTCAGCGTGTAGACAAACCCTCGCATTCGGTGTCAGTCCTGCGCTTCGGTGCTCACGAATGTCAAATTCGCTCCGCGCCGATGCTCGTCCTTCCTAGACTGCAAAGGTTTTCTATCACGCTGAAAAGAAGACAAAGGGCTAAAATAAAGTTCATTTTAGCCCTTTGTCAACAATCTGAGAGGTACCTCTATGACAGGGACCTCTCTTTTTTGTGTTGTTTATACTTTCAGAGTGTTTTTCGCCCGAATAAAGGCAACAAGCTGTTTAATTTCTTCATCTGTTAGTGGAACGCCGTCTACATGGATGGTTCCTTCTTTTGCTTCCGTCAGCTCAATTTTGATATCAGAGATTTTGCGTTGTATCTCTGGCTCGTCCGTTCTACCAAGTAAAAAATCAATGGACGTATCATACAAATCAGCCAGCAGTTTCACTGCTTCAAGCGAAGGTCGTCGGTACCCAGATTCGTAACCGGCATAGGTGCTTTTGGCGATACCTAGGCGATCTGCCGTATGCTGGAGAGACCATTTTTTCTTTTTTCTAAGGGTGGTTAAACGATCGAGTATCATACATGAACGCTCCTTTATATACAACAACAGTATATCATATTTTGACAAAGAGTGTACGCGTTATGCGTAATAATTTCTTGATTAATTCGCGTTATGTGACTATAATGGCAATGAAGGTACGCGTAAAGCGTATATTATAGAATAGCACAAGCTGGCTTATAATATGTGTGACAAACGAAGTAATTTTATTGAAAGAGGTGGACCTGTTGAAGAAATTATTGCTTTTAACCACTGGTGGGACGATTGCATCTGTAGAAAGTGAAAATGGTTTAGCTCCAGGTGTTAAAGCTGAGGACCTTTTAAGCTATTTAAACGAAATTAATGCAGACTACACAATGGACACAAAGTCCCTAATGAGTATAGATAGTACCAATATGCAGCCTGAATACTGGGTTGATATCGCAACAGCCATTTATGAAAATTATGATCAATATGACGGATTTGTCGTCACGCATGGTACGGACACAATGGCCTATACATCAGCAGCACTATCGTATATGCTGCAAAATCCTGATAAGCCAATTGTCATTACAGGGTCACAAATTCCAATTACGTTTAAGAAAACAGATGCGAAGAAAAACATTACAGATGCGATTCGTTTTGCATGTGACGGTGTTGGCGGCGTATACGTCGTGTTTGATGGCAGAGTCATTCAAGGAACTCGCGCAATCAAACTAAGAACGAAAAGCTACGATGCATTTGAAAGTATTAACTACCCATATATTGCATCGATTGAAAATCATCAAATTGAATACAATAGCAAAGTAAAAAGATCATCAATGAAACCGCTTAAATTAGATGCATCCTTGAACACAGACGTTTGTTTATTAAAATTGCATCCAGGACTGAAGCCTGAGTTTTTAGATTCAATCAAAGGGTTGTACAAAGGGGTCGTTATTGAAAGCTACGGCAGCGGCGGAATTCCTTTCGAAGGAAGAAATCTTTTAGAAAAAATCAACGAATTGCTGGAAGAAGGCATTTCTGTTGTGATCACCACTCAGTGTCTCGAAGAAGGAGAAGACATGAGTGTGTATGAAGTAGGACGTAAAATCAATCAAGAACTGGTTGCTCGTTCAAGAAACATGAACACAGAAGCCATCGTGCCAAAGCTCATGTGGGCATTAGGTAAAACAACAGATCCACGAGAAGTGAAAAAGATTATGGAAACGCCAATCGCAGAAGATTTAGTGATTTAACTATTCTATAGAAAGCAGGTCATACGAGATGGTTCAAGCAACTTATCGTTACGAGAAGGATTTTCTAGGTGAAAAAGAAATTCCCGCAGACGTGTATTATGGTGTTCAAACGCTTCGTGCAAAAGAGAATTTCCCAATTACAGGATATCGCATGCATGAAGAACTCATTCGAGCATTTGCCATTGTCAAAAAAGCAGCAGCTCAAGCCAATATGGAAGTCGGACGTTTATATGAAGGAATTGGAAATGCGATCGTTCAAGCTTCAGATGAAGTGATTGAAGGCAAATTCCATGAATATTTCATCGTAGACCCGATTCAAGGCGGCGCAGGAACGTCTATGAATATGAATGCCAATGAGGTCATTGGAAACAGAGCCCTCGAGATCATGGGACATCAAAAAGGTGATTACCTTCATTTAAGTCCAAACACACATGTGAACATGTCACAATCGACAAATGATTCGTTCCCAACGGCGATCCATATTGCAGTGCTCAAGCAGTTAGACATTTTACTTGAGACGATGCAGGCCATGCATGACGTATTTCAAAAGAAAGCAAAAGAATTCGATCATGTCATCAAAATGGGGCGTACTCATTTACAAGACGCTGTTCCGATCCGTTTAGGACAAGAGTTTGAAGCATACAGCCGTGTGCTCAGTCGTGATATTAAACGAATCAACCAATCAAAACAGCATTTATATGAAGTGAATATGGGTGCGACCGCTGTTGGAACAGGCCTCAATGCAGATCCTCGCTACATCGAAATCGTAGTGAAAAAGCTTGCTGATATTTCTGGACTGCCATTAGTAGGCGCAGAGCACCTCGTCGATGCGACGCAAAATACAGATGCATACACAGAAGTATCTGCTGCCTTAAAAGTATGCATGATGAACATGTCTAAAATTGCGAATGACCTTCGCTTAATGGCATCTGGGCCACGTGCAGGTCTTGCTGAGATTGCATTGCCAGCCCGTCAGCCGGGATCATCCATTATGCCTGGGAAAGTCAATCCAGTCATGGCAGAGCTCATTAACCAAATCGCATTCCAGGTCATTGGGAACGACCACACCATCTGTCTTGCTTCTGAAGCAGGCCAGCTTGAGTTAAATGTGATGGAGCCTGTTCTGGTCTTTAACTTGCTTCAATCTATTAGTATAATGAATAACGGATTCCGCTCATTCACAGATCACTGTTTAGCGGACATCGAAGCAAATGAAAAACGTTTGAAAGAATATGTCGAAAAAAGTGCAGGTGTCATTACTGCGGTAAACCCTCACTTAGGCTATGAAGCCGCGGCTAGAATCGCAAGGGAAGCCATTTTAACAGGACAATCAATCAGAGATCTTTGCCTGCAAAATGATGTGTTAACAGAAGAAGAACTTGATATTATTTTGAATCCTTACGAGATGACAAAGCCTGGCATTGCGGGTGCAGAGCTCCTAGAGCGATAATAATATCAAAAATTTTATTTTATTAATATGTGGAATTGCCTGTGAAATAGAGAAAAACAGGCAATTCACTTTCTTTCGAATTGACACACTTTTTTCACAATATTTTGAAAACGCTTAACGCACGCACAAAGGGAGGAAACAAAATGAAAACACCACGTCTACCGTCTATTTTAGAAGTCGTGTCTGTACTTGGCTTATTTTTAGCAATTGTTTTATCATTCACTCTTTACTTCAAACTAGATATTCAGCTAGCATTGTTCATCTCATGGTTTATGGTTATTGCTTTAGGAATTCGTTTAGGGCATTCGTACAAAGACCTTCAAAATGCGATCACAAAAGGGATATCAAATGGATTAGAGGCTGTTTTAATCTTAATTGCAGTAGGTGCACTTGTTGGTACATGGATTGCTGGCGGTGTTGTACCCACGTTAATTTATTACGGACTGGAATTTATTCATCCTAATATCTTCTTATTAGCTACACTGATTATCTGTTCTATTATGTCTGTTGCTACTGGTACGTCTTGGGGTACAGTTGGAACGGCAGGTATTGCGATGATTGCGATTGGTGAAGGATTGGGTATCCCATTACCGATCGTAGCTGGGGCTGTTTTATCTGGCGCTTATTTTGGTGATAAATTATCTCCTCTATCTGATAGTACTGTGCTCGCTTCCTCTCTTTCAAAAGTGGACGTGCTGGCGCATGTAAGAGCCATGATGGTTTTATCCATACCGGCCTTTGTTATTACGGCTATTATGTTTACAATTACTGGATTTATGTATGGTGGAAGAAATATTGATCAAGATAAAGTAGAGTTTTTGAAACAAGCATTGCAGGATACATTCACGATTAATATTTGGATGATCATTCCGGCAGTCATTGTTGTCCTATTACTTGTATTGAAAAAACCGTCAATGCCTGTTATCGCAATTGGTGCACTGCTTGGGGCAGTCTGGGCGATGGCATTCCAAGGGATGAACCCAGCTGATGCGCTTGGTACAGCTTATAACGGCTTCTCTATTAATTCAGATGTAGATTTCTTAAATACACTGTTGAACCGTGGCGGTATTGTCAATATGTTAGGATCTCTAGTGGTCATTATTCTTGGACTTGGTTTTGGTGGAGTTCTTGAATACTTAGGCGTGTTAAAAGTGATCGTCGCAACATTCGAGAAAAAATTGCACAATGCAGGAAATGTGACACTGTCTACACTTGTAGTAGCATTCTTTGCGAATATCTTTGGTTGTGCAATGTATGTCTCATTAATTCTTACACCAAAAATCATGGAAAAAAGCTATGACAAATTAAAATTAGACAGACGTGTGTTATCTAGAAACTCTGAGGTTGGTGGAACACTTACGTCTGGTATGGTTCCATGGTCAGATAACGGAATTTACATGGCAGGGATTCTAGGCGTCTCGACATTCTCTTATTTACCATTTATGTGGCTGAGCTTTGTTGCCATTGGTCTTGCCATCATCTACGGATATACAGGGAAATTCATTTGGTACGTGAAAAATCAACAAGACTCAGAAGAATCGGCATCATAAGCCACTGCAAAAGCCGCCCCTCCCCCGGGCGGCTTTTGTTTGTCCTAGGACCGTAAGACTATGTGTGTTTCCAGAAGGGTGGTTGTGTATTTTGACCCCCTATAAAAGAGGGCTTAAGGTGTGGTGTGAAGCAGATTGAAAGCATATTTATACCATAAAAAGGGCACAAATCCCTATTCAAACATGAGTCTTTGAACCTTATAATAACAATATTGGAAAAAGTGCGATTCACCATTACGCTCGTTTAGAGGGACTCTAAGCAGCGTTTTTATTTTTGACAGGAGGAGGAACCCATATGAGCTTATCGGATATGCTGTCTGCCCTTAACGGTGGCATTTCAAATAAAAAGGCAGAGATCGAAGAGAAAATTGCTCGACTCAAAAAGGCAAAAAGTAAGATTGAACGTGAACAAGATGCCGCAGAAACAGACCTAAAACAAATCAAGCAGCCAAAGCTTGGGGCCTCTTGGAAAGGGGAGCGGAGCCAAGATTTCAAATCAGAACGAAATGAAGCGCATGATGCGCTGCAAACGATCGTAAGCGATAAATATCCACGCTACGTGAGCCGAATCGAATTCAAAATCAGTACACTAGAAGCAGAGCAGGCTGCCTTATCCTTTGCCAGCTCTTTAGCTGGAGATGCCGCACGTTTGGCTGAAAAAGGAGAAGACGCAGTAGAAGACGCAAAACGCTTGATCTCAAAAGCATGGAGCAGCTTGTAAGCGAGCTTCATGCTGAACCAATCTGGAGGATATCATAATGGGACAAATTAAGTTAAACTACCAAACAGTGATGGATAAACTAGATGAAGTCTCCCAAGCAGTTGAAGCTTTAACAATGAAAAAAGCAGCAGATAAAGCTGGTGAAAACAGCCTTGAATTTGTAACCAAATGGACGGCACGTGAAGCAGAGGTGGGCGAAATGGTCTCAAGCTTTAAAGAAGCCTTAATCAAAAACGTTCAGGATACACGCTCAAATGTGAAGACGCTAAAAGAACAGGATGAAGCGATTGCGGCAAAATCATAAGCCCCAATCGTTTTATTGATAGCGTAGCTGAGTACGATGTAAAATATAGTCGTAAAGACTCATATATAATTCGGGATTTATGACCTTAGATTATTCCGTTTTTCTTCCAAACACCATGTTAAAAGGACACCTTTTCCCTATTTAAGCCTAAGGCTTTTCACCTTATACTATACTTAATGAAAGCGAACGATAGAAATGTCAGGACTGGAAAAAGCAGATGATCTGCCCGGTTTCAAAAACGCTGACGCCGTGCTTTCTTATGAGGTCTAATAGAGGTGGATGACATGAGTTTATCCGAGATGCTGCACCATCTGCATATGGGGATTGAAAACAAACGTGCAGAATTTGACGAAATGATCTCTCGGTTAAAGACAGCCAAAAGTAATATTCGAACAGAACAAGATCTTGCGCAGTCTGACATAAAGGAAATCAAGAAGCCTGCTCTAGATTCGTCATGGAAAGGTGAGAGAGGAACGGACTTTCACCGTCATCGGAAAGAAGCCTATCACGTGCTGCACGACATTGTGAACAATGAGTATGAAACCTATATTACGGAGATAGACCAAAAAATTATGCACTTTGAGTTAAAAAAAATGGAACTCGCTGTCGCTAGTAATTTTGCAGGAAGAGCCCAAGATGTGATGGAAAAAGGCGAGGATTTTGCAAAGGATGTCAAACATTTAATTGAACGGGGCTGGAAAGCTCTTTAATAAAATAAACGAAACAGCCGGCTGAACAAGCGGCTGTTTTTTTTGGTTTAGTCACATCCGCCGCTACCACCTGAATCACCACCGCAGGAGGCATCAGAAGCGTGATGTGTATACGAATCAGTATAGTTACTGGTTGTTGAACTGTGATGTGCAGAATGCTTAGAAGATGAACGCTTATCTTTTGGTGTAAACATGTGGGCGGTAATGGCGCCTAAAGAAGCTAGTATGATGATGATAACAAACATGATGTATCCCTCCTCTTGTTTCATATTCATACGTTTGAGCCATAACAAAGTTCCCGGTCGGAAAGAAAAACTGGGCAAAGAGTTCTATTTTCGTTTATGATGATAGGCAAAAGTAATTGACCAAGGGAGGGGAGTCTATGTTATCTCTACGTCAGGAGGAGCTGTTGAGGCGGTTAATGCAGGCAGAGCAGGAGCTGACAGGTGAAGAAATTGCACGCCTGATAGGCGTCACATCACGAACAGTTCGAACAGATATGAAAGCGCTTAAATCAATATTAGAAGTACATGGGGCAACACTTCATATGAAACGTGGAGCAGGGTATACATTGACTGTCGAAGATTATGGAGCATTTCGTACTTTTTTGAAAAACTCAATGAGAGAAAGAAATGAAAAAAAGAATCAAGTTATTCCAAATCAGCCGGAGGATCGTATCTCTTATTTATTGAGAAGGCTTTTATTGTCCGAAGACTATATGAAATTAGATGAATTGGCCGAGGAATTATTTGTGAGTGAATCTACTGTGAAAAATGACCTGAAAGCAGTCAAGCATCTATTTTCTTTACATGGACTTTCTGTTGCACACCGACCTAAATATGGACTGAGGCTGAGTGGAGATGAAATGAAATTAAGGTATTGTCTAGCTGAGCATGTGTTTCAGCAAGAGCATCCGAACCCTGCCCTTTTACCTGAAGAAACGTATCAATTGATTCAAGATATGGTGCGTTCACGTACAAAGGCAAGCGGCCTTCATGTCTCAGAGATCGGTTTAAGCAACTTAGTGACACATATCGCCATTGCGTGCAAACGAATTGAAGAGAAAAAATTGGTGATGATGCCGGAAGGAGAACTCAAAGATATTCAAACACAGCCCGCTTTTCAAGTGGCGAGGCAAATGGCAGAAGATATGCGTCACGTACTCGGTATAGATTTTCCATTATCTGAAATGGCCTATATTGCGATTCATTTAATGGGGGCAAAAATGATGGCGTATGGAGAAACGGGACACACGCTATTTCACATGCTTGATGAAGAGCATTTCCGTTTAACTCATCAATTACTTGGTTATGTCGAAGAGCACATGTCACTTGATATTCAGACAGACAAGGAATTGATTGTGGGACTAAGTCTTCACCTGAGATCAGCGATTCATCGGTTCCGATATGATATGAACATCCGTAACCCCTATTTATCAGACATAAAAAGGCATTATCCGATTGCTTTTGAAGCAGGTGTCTATATGGGAAGATGGCTGAAGGAAAAAGAGAATGTAGAGATTCATGAAGATGAAATCGGATATTTGGCGCTGCATATTGGTGCTGCCATAGAGCGGACAAAAACTCAGACTGTGAGGAAAAAATGCTTGATTGTGTGCGCAACGGGTGTCGCGAGCAGTCAGCTTCTTCTCCATAAGCTGAAGGCCGCCTTTAGCGAAAGGCTAGAGATTGCTGGAACTGCAAGTGTCAGTGACCTTTTGTCGTATGACTTGAGAAGTATCGATTTCATTATTAGTACCATCCCTCTTCAGAACACACTACCCGTGCCAGTGATTGATGTACATACGATCCTCAGTGAAGATGATATGTCGAGGCTGAAACGATTTGTGCAGGGGTCACAAGAAATGGGGGTCTTGCGATATATCAGTCCGAAGATGACTTTTTTTCAGCAAGATCTACAAACAAGGGAAGAGGTTCTTCAATTTTTCGTGACTGTATTGCAGGAACAAAACCGAATCCCGGATGATTTTGAACAGCTATTGTTGGAAAGAGAGGAAGTGTCGCCTACGTCGTTCGGTCATTTGGTCGCGATCCCTCACCCAATCAAACCGGCAACAGATGATACGTTTTGTGCGATCTGTACGTTGAGGAAACCAGTGCTGTGGGGCGACGATCGGGTACAGGTCGTCTGTTTGTTAAGTATACAGAAGACGTATCAGAAAGAATTGCAGTCACTTTATCAATTTCTTGTGCGTTTGACAGAGCAGAAGGAAGTGGTGGAGCAAATCATCAAAGCTGCTTCATTTGAAGAACTGACGGCGGCGCTGCACGTGTTGGAACAGCCAGATGAAAAAAAAGACACCCATTTCCGCATCTGTGAGGAAAAAGATTGGATGTTAATGAAAGCGCTTTTAAAATAACATCAAAAAGGAGGATGATCACGAGTTTTTGTAAAGGGGGAGACGGATCATGAGCTTTAAAGAGAGAGCGGCCGACGTCATGGGACATGTCGCTTATCGTATTACAAATCAGAAATATATTATGGCGATTAAGCAAGCATTTGTCACATTAATGCCAATTATCATTACGGGGGCATTTGCTGTACTGGTCGCAAATATGATCATGAGCCCGGAAACGGGGCTTGCCCATTTTGAGATATTCAGGTTTTTAGCAGAGCTTCAGCCAATTATGAAGGCAATCAATTATGCCACGCTGAACTTTTTAACGATCGGGGCTGTGTTCCTTATCGGGATTGAGCTCGGGAAAATCAATGGACACAAATCATTGTTCCCAGGATTAATGGCATTGATTTCATTTATATCCGTTATTCCGACGACACTTCTTCTTGAAGTCGATGGATCAATGCGTGAGGTTGTCGATGTGTTGGCGAGGCAATTCTCCGATCCAAAAAGCTTATTTTTGGGTATGATCATTGCCATCGTCTCTGTAGAGATCTTTTGTAAGCTTACCGAGGTGAAGTGGCTGCAAATTAAGATGCCAGATTCTGTTCCATCAAATGTGGCGACATCTTTTTCTTCACTTTTCCCATCAATTATTACGATTACAATCATTAGTTCATTCGGATTTGCGTTTCACCGTCTGACAGGCATTTATTTGCATGAAGCGGTGTATAACGTCGTGCAGCGTCCGCTTGAAAGTGTTGTGCAGGGACTGCCTGGTATTTTAACGTTAATGTTTGTGGCTCAATTTTTCTGGGTGATCGGTATTCATGGCAACCAAATGATTAAACCGATTCGCGAGCCGCTCTTATTAGGATCAATTGCAGTGAATATGACAGCATTTCAAGAGGGCAAAGAGATTCCAAATATTATCACGATGCCATTTTGGGATGTGTATATGAGCATTGGTGGTTCGGGTGTGACGATTGGTCTGTTGATCGCCATTTTTATAGCGGGTAGAAGGGAAGAGATGCGTAGCATTGCCAAGCTTTCATCAGGACCTGGACTGTTTAACATCAATGAACCAGTTATTTTCGGATTACCTGTCATGTTGAACCCTGTGATGGCAATTCCGTTTATCGTTACACCACTCGTGACAGGTACGATTGGTTATATCGCAACCGCTACAGGTTTTGCCGGGAAAGCGGTGGTGATGGTGCCGTGGACGACACCTCCGATTGTGAATGCTTGGCTGTCTACCGCTGGCAGTATGGGGGCTGTCATCACACAGCTTATCTGTATTGTTGTCGCTGTTTTCATCTATTTACCTTTTGTCCTCTTATCCAACCGGAAGCCAGAATCAGCACCTGATTCAGAATAGAAGGAGGGCTCATGAATGAACATGCAATTTAGATGGTATGGCAAAGAAGATCCTGTCTCCCTTTCATATATTCGGCAAATTCCCGGCATGAAAGGGATTGTCAGTGCAGTCTATGATGTGCCGGCTGGTGATCTGTGGCCGGAGGAAAGTATTGCTCATTTAAAAGCGGAAATCGAACGCCATGATCTTGCTTTTGAAGTCGTAGAAAGTCTCCCGGTCCATGAAGATATTAAGCTGGGAAAGCCTAGCCGAGATGTTTATATCGAGCATTATCAAGAAAATATCCGGAGATTAGCAAGGCATGGTGTGAAGGTCATTTGTTATAACTTCATGCCAGTCCTTGATTGGACACGAACACAGCTCGATTTCCCACTAGCTGATCAATCGACGACCCTTGTTTATTTTCAGCATCAGCTTGAACAGATGGATATAGAAAAAGATCGACTTTCCTTACCAGGATGGGATACGTCTTATACGCAGGAAGAAATGAGAAAGTTGATGGCTGCATACAGGGCATTGGGTGCGGAAGGGTTGTTTGAGAACCTAGACTATTTCTTGGGAAATATCCTTCCAGTTGCAGCGGAAGAGAACATGAACATGGCACTGCATCCAGATGACCCTCCTTGGAACATATTTGGTCTGCCCCGCATTGTCAGTTGTGAAGAACAAATAGATCGTATCCTTCAGCTCGATGAACGCTCACAGCATGGACTGACCTTTTGTTCCGGTTCCCTAGGCTGTAATGCTAAAAATGATGTTCCTTCACTTGCGAGAAAGTATGCCAAAAAAGGGCGTATACACTTTGCTCATTTACGCAATGTCAATTTGTATGAAAACGGTGATTTTGAAGAGTCGGCACACCTGTCGTCAGCAGGTAGCCTCGATATGGGAGCGATTGTGAACGCATTGTTTAAGGAAGGATTTGCTGGATATGTTCGGCCAGATCATGGACGAATGATCTTTGGTGAGACGGGCAGACCTGGCTATGGATTATACGACCGAGCACTTGGAGCTATGTATTTACAAGGGATGTGGGAAGGACTTCAAATTCACACGAAGAAAGGTCAGGTGGCAACATGAACAAAATCGACATACCCAATGACTTTATTCTAGGTGCTGCGGCTTCTGCTTGGCAGACGGAGGGTTGGAAAGGGAAGAAACCGCATCAGGATTCGTATATAGACCTTTGGTATAAGGAGGGGTATCACGTATGGCACGAAGGATACGGACCAGCAGGAGCAACGAATTTTTACGAGCGCTATCCTGAAGATGTAGCCCTTATGAAGGAAATTGGGTTATCTCATTACCGGACATCGATCAATTGGTCGAGGTTTCTCATCGATTACGAGAATGGAATTGTAGATGAGACCTATGCTCGTTATATTGATGATTTCATCAATGAATTACTTGAAGCAGGTGTAGAGCCAATGTTTTGCTTAGAGCATTATGAGCTTCCTGCCGTTTTGCTTGAAAAGTACGGCGGCTGGTCATCTAAACATGTTGTCGAGCTGTTTGTTCTCTATGCAGAAAAGGTGTTTGAACGCTATGGAGACCGGGTCAAACATTGGTTTACCTTTAATGAACCAATTGTTGTTCAGACTCGTGTGTATCTAGATGCTATTCGTTATCCTTTCGAGCAAAATACGAAGAAATGGATGCAGTGGAACTATCATAAAGCCTTGGCGACATCAAAAGTGGTGAAGCTTTTTCAGGAAATGGGCTTGAAGGAATCAGCCGGTGCAAAAATCGGGGTCATTCTCAATCCAGAAGTGACGTATGCGAGATCGACTGCCTCGCATGATCAAGAAGCTGCCCGCATGTATGACTTGTTTTTTAATCGCGTGTTCTTAGATCCCTCCATTAAAGGCGAGTATCCAGAAGAACTGCTTGATGTATTGAAAAAGCATGACATTCTTTTCGATGCAACGGTAGAAGAGCTTCAGATCATTAAAGATCATACAGTCGATGTGGTCGGTCTTAATTTATACTATCCGCATCGCGTTAAGGCACCTAGCAAGGCTTGGAACGAAAATACACCGTTTCATCCATCTTATTATTACGATCTATTTGAGCTCCCAGGGAGAAAAATGAATCCATTCAGAGGCTGGGAAATCTATCCGAATATCGTCTATGATATGGGCATGAGAATAAAAGAAGAATACGGCAATATCGAGTGGTTTGTGGCTGAAAACGGTATGGGGGTCGAGCAGGAAGAGCGGTTTAAAAACGAAGATGGCATCATTGATGATCAGTACCGAATTTCATTTATCAGCCAGCATTTGAAAAAAGCCCTCCAAGCGAAAAAAGAAGGTTCAAACTGTAAGGGATATATGCTCTGGGCTTTTACGGATAATGTCTCGCCGATGAATGCATTCAAGAATCGCTACGGATTAGTAGAGATCCAACTGGAGAATGAACGGAATCGTCAGATGAAAGCGTCAGGGTACTGGTTCAAAACATTAATCCAAACGAGGAAATTAAGGGATGAACCAGATGTCATTTATCAATAGGAGTGATGGGATATGAAGCGAATCATTCTCGCTTGTGCAGCAGGAATGTCGACGTCGATTGTGGTATCTAAAATGAAGGCAGCCGCAGAAGGAAAAGGGCTGGATTATGAAATTTATGCGATACCTGAAGGGGCCATTGCGGACGAATTAGAAGAGCATGGGGACGATGTAAAGGTCATTTTGCTAGGGCCGCAAGTTAGCTTTATGAGAAAGGCAGCAGAAAAAACAGCGGCACCTTATCATATACCTGTCGATGTGGTAAATGTAAGATTATATGGAACAGCGAATGGAGAAAAAATTCTAGAACATGCACTGAAACTAGCAAATGAATCTTGAGCAATCGGAGGAGAAGCAGATGACGGTATTAGAGGAAATGCAGGGAGCAGCCTTTCAAATCATTGCCCATGCAGGTGAGGCACGAAGCCATTATGTAGAAGCCATTCGTCTAGCAAGAGCGGATGACTTTGAAGCAGCGCAGCAGTTGATTGAAAAAGGGGAGGAAGCGTTTCGAAGCATCCATGACCTGCACTTGTCGCTGATACAAAAAGAGGCGGCAGGGGAACAGCTTCCCTTTTCTTTACTGCTCATACATGCAGAAGACCAAATGCTCACAACAGAGACCATCCATCTGCTTGCCATTGAAATGATCGAAATGTGTAAAAAAATGAATACCCTGTCAAAATAGATATCAGTTATTAACCAATTTCTGTTATAATCATTCGGTAGATAAAGAGAAAGCAGGATTGGTGAATGAAAAAAACATGTATGTGGCTTGCAGTTGGTCTAGTCATGCTGCTCATTTCGGGCTGTATGGGTACGAAACAGCAAACAGAAGGAAACCAGCAAGCCATCAAAGAGGTAAAGGGTCAAGTACAAACGAAAGAAACAACAGAAACGCACCAAATTGAAGCGGCAGAGATAGACAAACAAAACTGGATTCAGCAAAAGGAACCCGTTGCACTTCCAATCTTGATGTATCACAGTATTTCCAGCGGTAATTCGTTACGTGTGCCAAAAAGCGAATTTGCGGCTCATATGAAATGGCTGAAAGACAACGGCTATGTCACGCTGTCGCCGAAAGAGGCATATCAAGTTCTCGCGACCAATTCGACACCAAGTGAAAAGTATGTTCTTATCACATTTGACGATGGATATACGGATAACTACACAAAGGCATTTCCGATTTTAAAGGAATATGGAATGAAAGCCACGATTTTTATGATCGAGCAGTCCATCGGCCGCCCGCATCATTTAACCGATGCCCAAATGGATGATATGGTGGCGCATGGTATTTCAATAGAGAGTCACACCATTCATCATTTAGAGCTCAATCGTTTATCACAGAAGCAGCAGGAAGAAGAATTAAAAGGATCGAAGGTATTCTTTGACCAGCGGTTTTCTCAACAAACGGTCATGGTCAGCTATCCGGTCGGTCGCTATAACGAAGACACGCTGAAGCTGGCGAAGGAAGCAGGATATGAAATGGCTGTAACCACTGAACCAGGACATGCGAAAAAGGAACAAGGCATGATGTCCTTACACCGCCTGCGCATTTCACCGGGACTTTCACCCGAAAGCTTTGGCAGGCTGATAGAGGGAAATTGATCAATATTAGATCACAGATGTTTCACATGAAACATTTTACGACACGTTTCGTGGAGATGATTTGTGGATCGACAACATCATAGGGCTTGAGTACACATCTAGATATATTCTTCAGACGTGATCGTCACACATAATGTTTTTTTAATGATGTGAAAAGGGAGAGAGCAAAGATGTCAAATTTTCTTGGAATTGATCATGTCCAGTTAGCTGCCCCAAAGGGGAGTGAAGAGAAGGCACGTTTGTTTTTTGGGGAGATTCTAGGAATGAAGGAAATACCTAAGCCTGTTCACCTAGCAAAACGTGGTGGTGTTTGGTTTCAGTGTGGCAATCAACAGCTTCACATTGGCATTGAAGATCAGTTTCAAGCAGCGAAAAAAGCTCATCCAGCTTTTCAAGTAAAAAAATTATCAAATGTAAAAGAGACATTAATGAAACATCATATTCTTATAAAGGAAGATCAGCCGTTAGATGGAGCCATCAGGTTTTATGTAGATGATCCATTTGGAAATCGAATTGAATTTTTAGAGAGACTGTAGAAAATAAATCTTGTGAGAACCAATAAGGATGTCGAGAAAATCTCGACATCCTTATTTTATGAAAGTATGTTATTGATAAACAGGATAACCCGTTATCTTTATATCTTTTCCCAGCGGTTCAAGAGAGAGTTGATCCAGTTCAATTGCATCACTCATGAGGCGTATGCCTTCGCCTCCGAAAAAAGAAGGAGAGAGTCGTCCGCCAATGAGCTTAGGTGCCATGTAGATGACGAGTTTATCGACAAGCTGCTGCTCCAAAAATGAGGCATTGATTTGTCCGCCGCCTTCAATCATCAGGGAGGAGACATTTCTTTCTCCGAGCACTTGAAGTACTTCTTGTAAGGGCACCCGGATATCGCTATCCGTCATGATGACACTGACGCCAGCTGCTTCTAAAGCGGCTCGTTTTTCTTCATCGGCTTGTTTTGTTGTGAAAATCCATGTTGGTGCCATCTGATCTGTGACCACCTTTGCTGTCAGCGGGATAGACAGTTTAGAGTCTAAGACAATTCGAATCGGATGATGACCGTTTGGAATGCGTGCTGTTAATGAAGGATCGTCGTGAATGACGGTTTGCGCACCGACCAAGATCGCATCGTTGATACTGCGAATGTGATGTGCATCATAACGGGACGTTTCTGATGTAATCCACTTGCTGTCAGACGTAGCAGATGCAATTTTTCCGTCTAACGTAATGCCTGCTTTGAGTGTCACGAAAGGCGTTTTTTTCGTAATAAAGTGGTTGAACACTTCATTCATGAGAATGGATTCCTGCTCCATGACGCCTGTGATGACTTGAATGCCTGCATCTTGTAAAATGGCAATCCCGCGCCCGGCAACAAGCGGGTTCGGATCCAGTGCAGCAACGACAACTTTTTCTACGCCAGCTTTCACAAGTGCTTCAGCGCATGGGCCTGTGCGGCCATGGTGGGAACAAGGCTCTAGTGTTACATAGATCGTGGCACCTTTTGCCTTGTCTCCAGCCATTTTAAGTGCATGAATTTCTGCATGTGGTTCGCCGGCCTTCATATGCGCCCCGACCCCAACAATTTCATTTTCTCGCACAATCACAGCCCCGACGAGCGGATTGGGAGATGTCTGACCTTTCATTGCTTCGGCATTTTCAAGGGCTAGTTTCATATATCGCTCATGATGTGGCAATCGTACGCACCTCTTGATCCGCCTTCATATGGCCTGAGCGGTTAATTTTTGTCTGCAAGTATTTCTCATTGAACTCAGAGACATCGCCCCAAAGTGGAATCCGTCCAGAAAGAGAAAGGCCTGCATGGCTGATGGCATCCGTCTTTTTCGGATTATTTGTGATGAGTCTGACTGGCTTTGTACGCAATGTTTGAAGAACAGCAATCGCTTCTTCATATTGACGTGTATCATCTTCAAAGCCTAGTGCTTCGTTTGCTTCTACTGTATCGTAGCCGTTTTCTTGCAAGATGTAGGCCATGGCTTTACTGAAAAGACCGATCCCGCGTCCTTCATGGTTGGCTAAATAAAACAGTGCGCCTGCTCCATTGTCCTCAATCATTCGCATAGACTGTTTCAATTGGAACCCACAATCACAGCGTTTGCTTCCGAAAATATCGCCGGTGTGGCAGATGGAATGCATGCGGATCAGCGCTTCATCCGCATGTTCGAAATCTCCGTAAACAAGGACACTTGATTGCTGGTGATCTGCAAGCTCACGGGAGGAAAGGCTTTCGATTAAAGCTTCATCTGATAATGGTTCTTTCCCATCGTCTTTTAACCATGAATACCAGTTAAACATGACCGTTCTACCGTCTAAATTCACTGGCAGTTTAATAGGTCCAGTGATATATATAAATCCGTCTTCTTGCTGTACTCGTTTGATTTTATCTTTTAAAATAGCTGTTTTAACCTCTGTGTGTTTGTCCATATTCTACACCTTCTTTTTTGTCTGTTTCTTCAATCTGTAAACGAACGAGAACGCCAAATGGATCAATAAATTCGTTGCTTTTTCCTGTCGTGTTCATGTGAACACCTGCTTTTGTCAGACGTTCGACGACGGATGTTCTATCGTCTTCTTTTGGGAAAACCAGTGTATAGCTTCTAATTCCTGAAAAACGTGGATCAATGGCTCCTTTTCTCCCGCGTCCCCATGCATTAAAGGCAAGGTGGTGATGATAGACGCCACCAGCAACGAATAAGCTGGCTGGGGGAGCCATTCGGATATGAAAACCGAGCGTGTTCACATAAAAGGAATCGGCTTCTTCTGGGTTGAGATGGAAATGCAAGTGTCCCATGATTGTACCAGCCGGGAGTCCTTCCCAGGTGGAATCAGCGGCTTCTTGCAGGAGACCATCTCCATCAAGCGGGGCATTTCCGCCACCTTTCAGCTCTCCATGCTCACCTACCCATATGTCCTGAGGACGATCAGCATAAATCTCAACGCCGATGCCATCTGGATCACTTAAATAAATGGCTTCACTGAAAAAGTGATCGCTTGCTCCAATTAAAGGATAGCCTTTTTTGATCACATGCGCCAGCCATGTGCCCAGGTTTTTTCTGGTAGGTAATAAAACCGCAAAATGATAAAGTCCTGGCTCATGATCCGGCTTCTCTTTCAGCTGCACATCTTCTTTCAGCACAAGGATTGGTTCCTTTGCGTTGCTGCCAAGCGTGACAGTAGAATCCGTCTGTTCTAATAAAGTAAAACCTAAAATGTCTGTATAAAAAGGCAAAGAACGCTCAAAGCTGGACACATGTAATTCTGTTACACCTAATCTTACCTGCTCTATTGTATTCAAAGCTCGGTCATCTCCTTCATGTTATATGCATCTGTATGTTCAATGGTTTATTGAAAATTGATAAAAATGATTACCTTGTTACTTTTAGTAACTAAACTATATAATAGTTAGTGACTTATTTCAAGTAATTAATTATGTTATAATGAAAAAAAGTAGAGAAAAGCAGGAGGGAGTAAAGTATGGCTCAAGTAGATGGCTGCCCAATTACAGATGCCATGGAGATTTTAGGGAAGAAGTGGGTGATTCTCATCATCAATCAGCTTTTGACAGGGCCAAAACGTTTTTGTCAGCTAGAAAATGAAATGAACATCAGCGGACGGTTATTATCAGAAAGGCTGAAAGATTTAGAAGCTGAAGGACTTGTTGAGAAAAAAGTATATCCCGACATTCCAGTGCGGATTGAATATGAACTAACAGAACAAGGAAAGAAAATTGAACCAGTCATACGGGAAATGTATGCTTGGTCTTTAGAGCGAAAAAATAGTGAAAAGGGTGAACATGTCCCTTCTTAATCGACTTCGATCAGTGTCCCTGATCGATTTTTTTTTGTGATTTTCCAGAAATCTAAGTCAATAGTATGAAAAATGATGTTGACAATAATTTCATTCATCATATAATATCAAGGAGAAGAGGGTTCTTTTCCCTGTAATGGAATGGGGGAGGTTATGCCATGGTATCATGAATGGGACAGATTACCTAAACCGTGTATCACTACATCATGTAGCAGCAGACATCTTTGACTTGTCGAAAGCAAAGATTTATTTTTTAAACTCAATTGATAATGATTATCATAATCATTTATGAGTGTGATTCATACGCTGATAAAGGTTATTTTTTTTATTGTCTATTGAGAATAATTATCAATATCAATTAGGAGGATATATATGAAATCACTTCGTTCAGCATCACACGTCTTATTATTCTTTAGCTTTGTTCTATTGTTTGCTCTAGCCCCGGTTAGCTCTGCCTCAGCAGCAGGCTTAGCAGATGGTCAATATTCAGCACAATATGTGGTATGGAAAGCAGACAGTGATTCAACGTCAACTGCAAATACGTATTTTGAAAAACCAGCTAAGCTTGTTGTGAAGGACGGAAAAATCAAAGCGCAAGTCACGTTAACGAACAGCTCTTGGATTACAAGCTTTAAAACATTGGATCAAGGTGTCTACAAAGATGCGAAGGTGATCAGTACAAACACAGCTGCTAATAAGAGAACGGTAGAGTTCAATGTCAACAGCCTGACAGATGTTGTACCAGCTAAAGTGAGTGTGACTGTACCGGTCATTGGATATACAGGCAATTACGATATTCGCGTCAAGTTTGATGCAGCAACTGTTCAATAAAAAGGGAGGAAATTCATCTGATGAAAAAATGGATCAGGATGCCAGCCTTTGTGGCTGCATTATTGCTGGCACTTATACTGCCTTTTTCAAATGCACAGGCTGCTTCATTAAATGATGGTACATACTCCGTCAATTACACTGTGATGAAGGCCGAAGGGACTGCCGTTTCGATGGCAAATGATTACTGGCTGAAGCCGGCAAAAGTGATCGTGAAAAATGGCAAGCTGACTGTGCAAATGACCATTAAAAACAGCAGCTGGGTAACGGAATTTAAAGTGCCGGGAAATGGCGGCTATGTCGATACGACGGTTCTATCAACGAATAAGAAAGCCAATACAAGGCTTGTCCAATTCCAAGCACAGAGTTTGTCTAAACCAATCAAGTCAAAAATCCATGTCACAGTCAAATCCGCTGATTATGATCACGACTATACCATCCAGCTGAAATTCGATGAAAGCAGCATCAAGTCACTTTCTTCTGACAGTTCAAAAGAAACAGCAGGTGCAGCAAAACATCAAGAATCATCAAAAGAAACAACCAAAACAACTGATTCATCCACCAAAACAAAACAAGAAGAAAATCCTCAAACTGGTGATACAAGCCAGATGGGATGGCTCCTTATGCTTGTCTTATGTTCAGGCGGGTTTTTAGCGAGAAAGTGGATCATCAAGCATTAACGGAAGGAAGTGTCATCTTTTGAAACGTCTTTTTCATCTACAGACAGCTATTCTGCTCGTTTTATTCAGTTTGTTGACTGCGTTTCAGCTGCCTCAAGGAACGGCTCAGGCGGCAACATTGGCTGATGGTGAATATACGGCCGGATTCACCATTTTAAAAAATGGCAGCACTGAAGCATCCATGATGGATACGTATACAGAAAAGCCAGCTAAGCTCGTCATCGAAAATGGTAAGACGACTGCCTATCTTACACTGAAGCAAAGCAAAGAAATCACAGATTTCAAGGTCGAACAAAATGGCTCTCTCGTCACCACTGAAACGGTCAGTGAAGATGAGACAGCGAATACGCGTGTGATCAAATTTGATGTAGCCGATGTATCAGCCAAATTAAATGGCTGGGTCAAAATTTACTGGGACTTAGGCGGCTTTATTTATGATGAGGCGTATGACGTACAGCTCGCTTTCGACGAGAGCAGTCTCACACTTGTCACGCCTGCGAAGCCAGACGATAGTGAAACAACACCTGATGATCAAAACGGCACGACGCCAGGCGACAGCGAAACAAAGCCGGATGATCAAAACGGCACGACGCCAGGCGACAGCGAAACAAAGCCGGATGATCAAAGCGGCACGACGCCAGGCGACAGCGAAACAAAGCCGGATGATCAAAGCGGCACGACGCCAGGCGACAGCGAAACAAAGCCAGATGATCAAAACGGCACGACGCCAGGCGACAGCGAAACAAAGCCAGATGATCAAAACGGCACAACACCAGTTGATTCGACACAGAACCAATTAAAAGATGGTGTGTATCGTATCAACTACAGTGTGCTGAAGGGCGATGAGGATGAGGTATCTCGGATGAGCCAATACTTCTCACATCCAGCATCGTTAACCGTTAAAAATGGAACGCAAACCGTTTCCTTTACGGTGAAGGATCATACGTCAGTTGATTCTTTGAAAATAGAGAAAAACGGTTCTTATCAAGAAGTGAAAAACGTGAGCACAGATCAAGCAAAGAACACAAGAGTGGTTTCATTTGAAGTGTCTGATCTGAAAAAAGCAGTTAACGGAAAAGTACACATTGTAGTAGCAGCCGCTCACTATGATCAAACGTACGATATTCGTTTTCAATTTGATTCAAAAAGTATCGTTCCACTGAAGGACGGTCAAATAGAGGAAGAAACACCGGCTACACCAGAAACACCAAAACCAAATAAACCAGCACCAGACACAACGAACGGCGGAACGAATCAAGAGACAGTTCAGCTAAAAGACGGAGTGTACAAGCTTCCTTTTTCAATGAAGAAAGCAGACAAAGATGAGCTTTCTCGCATGAACGATTACGTCGTGAGCCCTGCGACATTGGTGGTGAAAAATGGCCGCCATTTCGTTTCATACACTGTCAAGAATAGCTCAGCCATCACGTCGTTCCAAGTAGGAACCGGCGGTAAATTTGAAGAGACGCTAGTTGCAAAGGCTGATCAAAAAGCAGATACACGAGTGATTCAATATGAAGCAAAAAGTTTGAGTAGTGATCAGGCAGCACGCGTGAAAATTGACATTCCAGCTGCCAATTATCATGAGCAGTACGATGTCAAACTTGTCTATGATACGAAAGGCATCGCAAGTGGTGAAGGAAGCGGAATTGCGACGGTGATCGGAGACGATGAGAGCATCGGCTTTGTGAAAAATCCGAATGATCACGATTCTCAACCAAACCAGCTTGCGAATCTCGCACCAGAGGAAACGGGCGCAGAGCAGATGACCTTTACGCCATCAGATGACCAAACCAAGTCTGAGACAGGTCAGCTGAACCCGAAAACAGGAGATACTTCACTTCTTTGGGTGTACATTCTTTTATTCGGCTGGTCACTATTCGTGCTCGTCAGAAAGTATCAAACTCGTACAAGATAAAGAATCTATTTTAAGTGAGGTGCGCCATTCATCTCGGCGCATCCACTTCCTTTTTTTCGAAAGGAGGCTTCCGTTTTTTGAAGCATCGAATGTTATGTACCCTGATTACGGCTCTATGTGTGTGCGTCTTCTTAGCAGGCTGCTCACAATCAGCTGAAAGCTCAGCGAAAGGCAAAAAAAATGCAGCATCAAGTGCCCGCATTGTGGCAACGACTGTAGCTGCTGCTGAGATCATGGATGCGCTAGAGGTGGATCTTGTCGGGGTGCCAACAAGTCAAAAATCCTTGCCGGCTCGATACAAAGGACTCCCAGCAGTCGGTAACCCAATGAGCCCGGACATGGAAATCATCCAATCACTTCAACCGACAGATGTCCTGTCTGTCACGACCCTTCAATATGATTTAGAAACGCCTTTTCAACAAGCTTCTGTCCCTGCGACATACCTCAACCTTGAGAGCCTGGACAAGATGGAGAACGCCATCACAAAGCTTGGAGAAAAATATGATAGAAAGACACAAGCGAAACGCATTGTGGATGATTTTGAACAAAAAAAGAAAGACATACAAGAGAGAACGAAGGGAAAGACGAAGCCATCCGTTCTCATTTTGCTTGGTGTACCAGGCAGTTATTTAGTGGCAACAGAGAATTCCTATATCGGTGATCTTGTGCGTATTGCAGGAGGAAAGAACATCGTAAAAGGTGAGAAAATGGAGTATTTGGCATCCAATACGGAGTATTTACAAAAAGCCAATCCAGATATCATTCTCCGAGCCGCACATGGGATGCCGGATGAAGTCGTCAAAATGTTTGATCAAGAATTTAAAACAAATGATATTTGGAAACATTTTAATGCGGTCAAACAAGACCGGGTGTACGACCTCGAAGAAAGCTTATTCGGGACAACAGGCAACTTAAAGGCAGCAGAGGCATTAGATGAATTGACTCGTATGTTGTACCCGTCATAAGCGGCGAATCTTAATGATAAAAGGACGTTCAAGATGAAAAAAACAGGGATTTTATTTCTGATAGTCAGTCTCTTACTAGCCGGCGTATTTATTTATTCCGCCATTACGGGGAGCATTCATGTTACACCGATTGAATTATTGGAAGGGCTTATGACCGGTCAACATGCACAGGTAGAAATCATTAAAGATTTAAGAATCCCCCGCATGCTCATTGCGATGTTTACAGGGGCGGCTTTATCTGTCTCCGGTGTCCTCTTGCAGTCTGTGATGAGGAATCCATTAGCAGATGCCGGTGTTATTGGTATTTCATCAGGAGCTAGCTTCTTTTCTTTAATGGCAATTACAGCGCTTCCTCAATTTTATTTCTACTCTCCTTTATTTTCAGTTTTAGGCGGGGCAATTGCCTGCTTCCTAGTATACGTGTTGTCTTGGAAAGGCGGCTTAAGCCCGATTCGAATGATTTTGGTGGGGATCGCCATTAATGCCATGTTTACAGGGATGGCAGAAGCGTTTGTGACCATTTGCAGCTATTTCAATATCACCATTAATCAGTCGGGACAGTCGAATCTGACGATGAAAACGTGGGGAGATGTCCGTTTAATCGGTGTCTATGGCCTTATTGGGCTTGTGGTTGCGCTTTTCTTTAGCAGATGGTGTAACTTGCTTGCCCTTCAAGATAAGACGGCGAAAAACTTAGGATTGCGTGTGACCAGAATGCGCCTTTTGATTTCAATCACGGCGGTGTTATTAGCAGCGGTGACTGCTGCGGTAGCGGGCGTGATTGCCTTTGTCGGTTTGCTCATTCCCCATATCTCTAGAAGGCTCGTCGGTTCGGACCATCGGGTACTGATTCCATTTTCTGCGTTAAGCGGGGCCTTGCTCATTTTGACGGCTGATACGCTCGGCAGAACGCTTGTGGCACCAAATGAAATCCCTGCTTCTACAATCATGGCTGTCATTGGCGGGCCGTTTCTGATCTTTTTATTAAGAAGGGGGGATCGTCTGCATGGACATTCGTGAGGTGTCGTTTTCCTATGATCGGCAGAGGGACATTGTTCAATCGGTCACCACGCACATCGAAAAAGGAAAAATCACGACCATTATCGGTCCAAATGGCTCGGGCAAATCCACGCTGCTTTCCTTGATGGCACATAACCATTGTCCACATAAAGGACAGATTCATTTAGATGGGCAAGAGCTGAATGCGTTCAAGCCAAGGGAACTCGCGAGAAAGCTGGCAGTCGTACATCAGCAAAATGAAGCGCCGCTCGATTTAACGATCGAACGAGTCGTGGCATTTGGGAGAACGCCCTACCAGACGATGCGCGGCAGTGACAAGGAAGAGGATGAGAAAGCAATTGAGTGGGCACTGTCCTGTACAAAGCTGACGGATAAGCGAAAAGTGCCTCTCGCCTCATTGTCAGGCGGAGAACGGCAGCGTGTATGGATTGCCATGGCTTTAGCGCAAAAAACACCGATCCTTTTCTTAGATGAACCGACGACTTATTTGGATATGTATTATCAATTTGACATTCTGGAGCTCATTCGAGAGCTCAATGTCGAGCATGGATTAACCATCGTGATGGTCTTGCACGATATGAATCAGGCGATTCGCTATAGTGATGTCATCATCGCCATGAAAGATGGGCAAATCATCCGCGAAGGACGGCCAAATGATGTGTTAACAGAAGAGATGGTGCGGCACATTTATCATGTGTCCGTCACAATTAAGCAGGATGCAGAAACAGGGATGTATATCGTGCCTGTAGGCATATAAGTTGTGCAAAAAGCAGGTGAGACAGTGTGAAACGAGGGAAAAGAATCGGGCAGCGAATGCTGACGATCGTCTGTTTAGGTGTTTTTCTATATAGCGGTACTGCCATTGGCTTGGAGCTCTTAGGCTATTATCAAAATCGTCAGGTGCTTGCAAAGGCTCAGACACTTTACACACACGAGGATGGAATGAAACAGCGAAAACCTGGAGAAATTCGTCAGTCATTTGATGATTTGCGAAAGGTGAATGAAGACATTGTCGGTTGGATTGATATGAAAGACACGATGATTCAGTATCCAATTGTTCAGTCAAACGATAATGCATTCTATTTAACTCGTAATTATGTAAAGGATGACACACGGGCAGGCAGTATCTTTATGGATTATCGTATTGACGTCTTGCATGAAAGTCCCAATACAGTGGTGTACGGTCATCGGATGAGGGATGGGTCTATGTTTGCTGGTCTCACAAACTATTTGAAAAAAGATTTTTTCCAAGATCATCGCACATTTCAGTACGATACGCTGTACCAAAGCTATGAAGCAGAGATTTTTGCTGTGTATGAGACGACAGTCGATTTCGATTATATTCAGACTGATTTTCAGGATCTTGCTGAATATGCGCACTACTTGCAAGCTGTGCGTAAGAAGTCCATCTATCAAACGAAAACAGACGTATCCACAGATGACTTGATTCTCACATTATCGACCTGTGATCACGTGCTGGCACCTAAAAACAAGCGTCTCGTGGTACAGGCGAAGCTAAAGAAAGTTTACTAGAAAAGGAGAGACAGACGGTTGAAATGTTTACATGTGATTTTGGCAGGACTCGTCGTCGTGCTTCTCCTCGGCGGATGCAGCCAGGCGGCGCCGGCCGAGAATGGGAGCGGGCATGGTGCGCTCAACATTCAGGATTTTGCCGGCAGAACATTATCGTTTCATGAATCACCTGAACGGATCGTCTCGTTGTCAACTGGCGACATGAGCATCATTTATGCCTTAGGTGGTCAAGTTGTCGGCCGGCCAACTGCCGAATTGCCAGACAATCTACAAAAGGCAAAGTCCGTACAATCAATTGGCACAACCCATCAATTTGATGTCGAGCTGATCACGAGTTTAAAGCCCGATGTGGTGCTTGGGAATGAATCATTAAACAGCAAGGATATCTCTACTATAGAAGGAATTGGTTCACAGCTTCTTTTGACAAGTGCCAACTCAGTGAAGGATATCCAGCGTCAAGTTACTTTATTTGGTGATTTACTTGGAAAGCAGCAAAAGGCCAAAGCGCTCAATACTCAAATCGATCAGCGGATTAAGCAAGTGAAGCAGCCTGAGAAAAAAGTAAAGACGCTCGTTGTATATGGTGCGCCCGGCACATATATGGCGGCACTTCCACAATCTTTAAGCGGTGATCTGCTGCGGATCGCTGGTGGGGCGAATATTGCTGAAAATGAACCAGCACTCGAAAAGTTTCCGCAATATGCACAAATCAATGCAGAAAAGGTAATCGAGGCCGATCCAGATCTCATTTTGCTGATGACACACAGCAATCCTGAAGATGTCAAAGCAGGCTTTATGAGTGAAATGAAGCAAAATGCGGCGTGGCACGATGTATCAGCTGTCAAAAATGGACACGTTGAGATTCTGCCAAGTGACCTATTTGGGACAAATCCAGGCGCAGAAGTCATCAGAGCGATCGATGAATTAGAGAAGAAATTGAAGCGATTGTCATCATGAAGATGAATGCAGAACTAGATTTTCAAAAAAGGCAGTCAAGACGAAAATGGCTGTTACCAGGATTGTTTCTCTCTTTATGTGTGGGCGTCTGTCTAGGACTTGCGGTAGGTTCTGTCCAATTATCTCTGACGGATTTAATGGCTGTCTTCACGGGATCAGGTCTGCCTGTTCATGAAAAAATTGTCATGGATTTACGGCTGCCCCGTGTGCTCATTGGTTTTCTCGTTGGGGCCTGCCTCGCTGCATCAGGGGCGATTTTACAAGGAGTTGTCCGAAATCCACTGGCTGACCCTGGGATCATTGGTGTGACTGCGGGCGGCGGGTTAGCTGCTGTACTCAGCATGATTGTTCTTCCACAATTCACGTATTTGCTTCCGGCAGCCGCTTTTCTGGGCGCCTTATTAGCAGCTCTTGTCGTGTATATGCTGTCATTTGATCAAGGGGTTTCACCGCTTAAATTGATCTTGGCAGGTGTTGCCGTCAATGCCTTGCTCGGTGCGGTGATGAATGGGTTTATGGTGCTTTATAGTGAGCGTGTGCAGGCTGTTTTGCCTTTTCTATCAGGGGGATTAAACGGACGGAGCTGGCATCATCTTAGCTTTGTGTCGCCATATGCGCTGGCTGGATTATGTCTTTGTTTTTTCGCCATTAAACCGTCCAATCTCCTTTTGCTTGGCGATGAATCGGCTCAACTATTGGGCCTTCGAGTAGAGCGGACTCGATTTTTTCTCATTACGCTGGCCGCTCTTTTAGCTGGAGCGGCTGTCAGTGTCAGTGGTTTAATCGGTTTTGTCGGGCTTGTTGTGCCCCATTTTATCCGTCTTTTAATCGGAGATGATTACCGGTATTTGCTGCCGATTTCAATGCTTGGAGGGGGCGTGCTTGTGGTCTTTGCCGATACAGCAGCACGGGTCTGGTTTACACCGGTTGAATTGCCTGTAGGGATCTTGCTTGCTTGCATCGGTGCACCTTTCTTCCTCTATTTATTAAAAAAGAAAGGGAGGGGTTAAGATGGATGTCATTGCAATGGATGACGTGAGTCTCAGTCAAGGCGGCTTTCGGCTGTCTTCCATTTCAGCAGCTGTTCCTAAAGGGAGTGTGACCGGCATCATTGGCCCGAATGGGTCAGGTAAGTCGACTTTTATCAAAGCGGCCGCACGACTGACCTCAATCGAAAGCGGCATGATTTACATTCACGACATCCCGCAAAAAGAGATGACGGCACAGGAGATCGCCAAGGAGGTGGCGGTTCTCATGCAAACAAGAACCGCCATTCCATCGATGACAGTACGTGAGCTGGTCGCACTTGGACGCAGTCCGCATCGTTCCATCTGGAAAAAAAGCACCACGTCAGATCATGAAGCGATTGAGTGGGCGCTTGAGGTGACGAATAGCCGCACCAATGAAAACAGAATGCTCCATACATTATCAGGCGGAGAAAGACAAAAGGCATATATTGCAATGGCACTGGCTCAGAAGACAGAGACTATCATTCTGGATGAGCCAACCACTTATTTAGACATTGCGCATCAGCTTGAATTACTGGAGCTGCTCAAACAGCTGAATCAAACACATGGCATCACCATTTTAATGGTTCTCCATGACTTGCAGCAGGCCGCAAAATATTGTGACCGTCTCATTGCTATGAAGCGAGGTCAGGTGCATCAAATTGGCTCACCAAATGAAGTGTTAACAGAAGACTTTTTCAAGGAGGTTTTTGGGATTCAGGCGGAGGTTCACTTGGACGGACCGCATCCACTCATTATCCCCATTGCCTCCATTCAACAACAAAAGGGAGATGAACCAAACATGATTATTGTAAACAACCAAGTAAGAGTAGAAAAAGGCAGTGCAGACCACCTTGTTAAACGGTTTAACAAGCAGGGGCAAGTAGAATTTATGGAAGGTTTTTTAGGAATGGAAGTATGGGTCACTCAGCAGACAACTGATTACGATGAAGTGACCATTCACACCCGCTGGAATCGAAAAGAAGACTTTGTGAATTGGACAAAATCTCAGGCATTTGGTGATGCGCACGCTCATGGAAAGGCGAAACCTGAAGGCCTGTTAAAAAACAAAATTACGTACTATGAAGTGCAAGTCACAAGACCTGCTTTACAGAAAAAAGCCTAAATATTCAAAAGCGCTGCAGCGAAGAAGCAGCGCTATTTTTTTGTGATTGTCTCTTTCCGTCACATATTTTTGACAAAGTATTCAAACAACTGACACAATCCCATCCAAATTTTAGGTAAAATTTACTTTATTTTTGAAGCGCATGGGTGTAAAGTACAGGTATAAATAACTAACCGAATGAAAATCAAGAGTAAAATTTCACCGAGTGAACTATATCAAATGGACTTCCGCTTGTGAATCATTGAACAAATAGTGAACTTTTTGTGAAATGGTGAGCATAAATATCTCGAATCATTCGGCATGCGAAAGTAAGGGAGGATGTAAGGCTGTGAGTGAGCTGTTTTTAGCAAGATTTCAATTTGCCTCAACGACATTATTTCATTTTATTTTTGTTCCTATGTCTATAGGTTTGGTATTTATCGTTGCATTGATGCAAACCCTTTATGTCGTCAAGAAAAAAGAGATTTATAAAAAGATGGCAAAATTTTGGGGTCACCTTTTCTTAATTAACTTTGCAGTAGGTGTGGTGACAGGGATTCTGCAAGAATTCCAGTTTGGGATGAACTGGTCAGATTATTCAAGGTTTGTCGGTGATGTCTTTGGTGCACCGCTTGCCATTGAAGCGCTATTGGCCTTTTTCCTTGAATCGACCTTTATTGGTCTTTGGATATTCGGCTGGGACCGTCTACCGAAAAAAATTCATTTGTTATGTATTTGGCTCGTTTCTCTTGGTACGATCTTTTCGGCATTTTGGATTTTACTCGCCAACTCATTTATGCAGGAGCCAGTTGGATTTGTGATTAAAAATGGCCGTGCAGAAATGAATGACTTTGGGGCGCTCGTGACAAATCCGCAACTTTGGGTAGAGTTCCCGCACGTTCTGTTTGGTGCATTGGCAACCGGTGCTTTCTTTATCGCGGGTGTCAGTGCCTATAAAATGATCAAAAAACAAGAAGTGACCTTTTTCAAAAAATCTTTCCAGATTGCCATGGTGCTTGCTTTCATTTCTGGCTTAGGTGTGGCGTTCTCTGGACATGATCAAGCAAAGCACTTAATGGAATCACAGCCGATGAAGATGGCAGCAAGTGAAGCCCTTTGGAAGGATAGTGGAGATCCAGCGGCTTGGACACTATTTGCCAACATTGACACAGATAAAAAAGAAAACTCTGCGGAGATCAATATTCCGTTTGCTTTAAGTTACTTGGCTTATTCGAAGTTTAGTGGAGATGTGCCAGGCATGCTGACCCTTCAAAAAGAATATGAAGCCAAGTTTGGTCCTGGAGATTACATTCCTCCAGTCAAAACAACCTTCTGGAGCTTTAGAATCATGGTGGGTGCCGGCATGTTGATGATTTTTGCTAGTATGATTGGTTTGTATTTGAGCTTTAGAAAAAAACTAGAATCAAACAAATGGTATTTACGCTTCATGGTATGGATGATTGCGTTCCCGTTTATTGCAAACTCAGCTGGTTGGATCATGACGGAAATTGGGCGTCAGCCGTGGACAGTCTTTGGTATGATGACAACCGCACAATCCATTTCACCAAACGTATCGTACGGCATGTTGCTATTCTCAGTCATTAGCTTTACGACCATTTATCTGATTCTTGCCATCGTGCTTGCCTACTTATTCATTCGAGAAATTAAAAAAGGTGCACATTCTGAAGAGAATACAGATCAAAAGGATGAAACGGACCTGTCTACAGATCCATTTGATGGAGGCGCATATCATGGCATATCTTAACGAGATTTGGTTTATTCTTGTCGCAGTATTGTTTGTTGGATTTTTCTTCTTAGAAGGATTTGATTTTGGTGTCGGGATGTCCATGCAGCTTCTTGGAAAAGATGCACATGAGCGCCGCATTTTAATCAATACGATTGGCCCTTTCTGGGATGCGAATGAGGTCTGGTTGATTACAGCAGGCGGAGCTATTTTCGCCGCTTTTCCTCACTGGTACGCTACGATGTTCAGCGGATACTATATTCCGTTTGCGGTTCTTTTATTAGCACTCATTGGGAGGGGGGTCGCCTTTGAATTTAGAGGGAAGGTCGAGAAGGCTTCATGGATCAAAACGTGGGACTGGGTGATCTTCTTTGGCAGCCTGCTTCCGCCATTTTTACTCGGCGTGCTATTCACAAGTATTTTACGAGGAATGCCCATTGATCAAAGCATGAATATGTACGCTGGATTTACAGACTTTGTGAATCTTTATTCAGTGATCGGCGGGGTAGCCGTGACGGTTCTTTGCCTTCTGCATGGATTGATTTTCGTCACACTCCGCACTGAGGGTGATTTAAGAAATCGTGCAAGAAAGCTCGGCCAGCGTGTTTTATTGATTGCACTGCCGGTTCTTGTTGTATTTGTTGGTGTGTCTATTCTTGAAACAGACATTTATACCGTGCGTCCGATCATTACGATCCCTTTAACTGTACTCATTGTGGTTTGTTATGTAGCGGCTCTATTCTTTATGAGAAAAGAGCGTGATGGCTGGACATTTTTATTCACAGGTGCAGGTATTATGGTGACGGTGACCATGCTTTTCACAGCATTATTCCCGCGTGTCATGATTAGTTCGATCAACCATGCATTCGACCTCACCATTCAAAATGCTGCATCAGGATCTTATTCACTGACGGTTATGACGATTGTTGCCATTTCTTTGCTGCCTTTTGTGCTTGGGTATCAGATCTGGAGCTACTATGTCTTCCGTAAACGTGTAAGCGGTAAGGAGCCAATGACCTACTAATGGATAAACGTTTGCTTCAACTAAAAGGAATGAGGGGGCTTCTTGCCCTCTTAGGTATTGTGTCAATCATCCAAGGAGCAAGTATTATTTTTCAAGCACAGTGGCTGGCACATGCCATAACAACGCTGTTTGACGGGAAGAGCCTCATGCAGGCAACGCCTTATGTCTTGCTGTTTCTTGCTGCCTTTTTGGTGCGGCACGGTCTCACCTTGATGCGGGAAAAGGTCATGTTCACCTATTCTTCCCGAATTGGAGCAGATGTCAGAAAGCAGCTGTTAGACCAACTTTTTCATTTAGGGCCAGCTTTCACGAAGAAAAAAGGAACAGGAAAGCTTGTGACATTGGCGATGGAGGGCATTGCCCAATATCGTCAGTATTTACAGCTGTTTTTGCCGAAAATGGTGAACATGGCAGTTATTCCGGTGATGGTGCTTGTCTATGTTTGGACATTAGATGAAACATCTGCTGTCATTCTCATTGTCACGCTGCCGATTTTAATTGTTTTTATGATTTTGCTAGGACTTGTCGCTCAGCGTAAAGCGGCCAAACAATGGAGATCGTATGAGAAATTATCCAATCATTTTACTGATTCTCTCCGTGGCCTTGAAACGCTTCGCTACTTAGGGATTAGCAAAAAGCATTCTCGTAATATTGGAGAGGTCTCAAAGCGTTATCGAAAGGCGACGATGAGCACACTGAAAGTCGCCTTTCTTTCATCTTTTGCTCTCGATTTCTTTTCTATGCTGTCCATTGCGACTGTCGCTGTATTTCTCGGCTTGCGCTTAATTGAAGGAGATCTTTTGTTATTGCCCGCTTTGACCGCACTGATGCTTGCGCCAGAATATTTCTTGCCAGTCCGTGAAGTGGGAAATGATTATCATGCGACGTTAAACGGTAAAGAAGCGAATGAGGCGATTCAAGTGATTTTAGAGGAAAAGGGCTTCCGAGAGCAGGAGACACAATCCGTGCAGCTGAACGAGTGGAATGAGCAATCTGAGCTCACACTGCAAGATGTCAGTGTCTTACATGATGAGCATGCACCATATTCGATTCAGGATGTGGACCTCACTGTGAAAGGAAAGAAAAAAATTGGGATCATCGGTGCCAGTGGTTCAGGGAAATCGACGTTAACGGATGTTCTCGGTGGTTTTGTTGAACCGTCTGCAGGTGAAATCATCCTAAACGGAAAGCCGCTTGCTCATTTACAGCTGGCGGCATGGCAAAAAGAAGTCGTTTATATGCCGCAGCATCCTTATTTATTTCACATGACACTGAGAGAAAACATTCGTTTTTATGAACCGAATGCAACCGATGAAGACGTCGAAAGAGCGGTGCAAGAGGCAGGTTTGTCTCAGCTCGTAGCGGAACTCCCCAATGGACTGGATGAGGTCATTGGCGAACAGGGCAGAGGACTGAGCGGTGGACAAGCGCAGCGGATTGCCCTCGCTCGCACAGTGCTCGGCCAGCGATCCATTATGCTGTTAGATGAACCAACGGCTCATCTGGATATTGAGACAGAGTATGAATTGAAGAAAACAATGCTTCCATTGTTTGAAAATAAACTTGTGTTTTTAGCCACACACAGACTTCATTGGATGACGGATATGGATGAAATCATTGTGATGGATCATGGGACGATTGCAGAGATGGGGACTCATGAATCATTAATGAAAAGAAAAGGTGTGTACTATCAATTGGTACAGGAACAAATGGGGGCGGTCACACATGGTCAGTAAAGGCTGGTTTATACCTTATATCAAGGAGAATCAAAAGCTGTTTGCCTTGGTGCTTTTTTTAGGGGCGATTGCGGTGTTTTCTGCTTCTATGCTCATGTATACGTCAGGGTTCCTCATTTCAAAAGCTGCCACAAGACCTGAGAATATCTTGATGGTCTATGTCCCAATCGTGGCAGTACGTACCTTTGGTATTTCACGCTCAGCGGCTCGTTATGCAGAGAGACTGGCGAGTCATCAACTCATTTTGACGATGATTGAAAAAATGCGGGTACGTCTTTATGATATGGCTGAACGAAGTGCCAAACAGACGAAGCTTGGAACAGGTGAAATGCTTGGGCTGTTATCAGAAGATGTGGAGAGATTACAGGATGCGTATTTAAAAACAATTTTTCCATCCATCGGTGCGCTGCTTTTATATGCCGCTTCGATTGGAGCACTTGGGCTTTTTTCATGGCCTTTTGCCGGATTGATGCTGCTTTATATGGCGCTGCTCGTATTTGTATTCCCATACATCACAGTACTTGTGAACCGGGCACGACAAATTCAAATGAAGAAAGGCAGAAATGAACTGTACAGCCATTTAACAGATGCCGTCATGGGCGTGAGTGACTGGTTGTTTAGCGGCAGACAGAACGATTTTGTTGAAGGCTATGAACGAAAAGAAGCAAAGCTATTAGCACTCGAAGCGGCAAAGCATCGGTTTATCCGTCTGCGCCAATTTTTAGCACAGCTAGTCATTGGAGGAGCAGTCGTCTTTGTAGTGTATTGGAGCGGCTCAGTCGTTCAGGCTGGTTCTATGCCGCACACGCTCATCGCAGCCTTTGTGCTTGTGCTGTTTCCATTAACAGAAGCTTTTCTTCCGCTGTCAGATGCAGCAGGTGATATTCCTGTTTATCAGCATGCCGTCAGCAGATTAAATCATTATGAAGAGCAGTCGTATGAAGGATTAGTGGAGAGGGAGGCAGCAGACGAGACACCCGTCTCTGATGGCGTTGAAGCGGTCTGTTTTGATCAAGTCACCTTCGGATATGAAGTCAATAAACATGTACTAAAGCATTTTTCGTTTTCACTGAAGCAAGGTGAATCGCTCGCTCTTTTAGGAAAAAGCGGTGCAGGCAAATCGACCATTTTAAAATTGTTAGAAGGGGCAGTCGTGCCAAATCAAGGGGTTGTCAGTATTCAGGGGAAACCGGTACAAAGCATTCAAGAGGAGGTATCCTCTTATGTGTCTGTGCTCAATCAACAGCCCTATTTATTCGATACATCTGTTTTAAACAACATTCGCTTAGGCTCTCCAGAAGCGACAGAAGAGCAAGTAAAAGAAGCCGCGCGGCAAGTGCAGCTGCACGATTACATTGAGTCTTTGCCAGAAGGTTATCACACAGGTGTACAAGAGACAGGGGTTCGTTTCTCTGGTGGAGAAAGGCAGCGTATGGCTCTAGCTCGGATTTTGCTGCAAAACACACCGATTGTTGTATTAGATGAACCAACCGTTGGGCTTGATCCACGCACAGAGCGTGAATTGCTTGAAACAATCTTCCGTGTGTTAAAAGGAAAAACAGTCATTTGGATCACCCATCATCTCACTGGCTGTGAGGCATGCGATCGTATGATGTTTATTGAAGGTGGACGCATTGAGATGCAGGGGCAGCATCATGATTTGCTGAAAGAAAATCTGCGTTATCAAAAGCTGTATGAAATGGACCGTCCATTTTCGGTCGTGTAAAAAATGGATGACAAGAACGTTCGGACAGAAGATTTCTGCCCGAACGTTTTTTTGAGATTAAGGATTTACTTTTCCTACACCCGCATTTGATACAACTTCTGATTTCACATTGTTCACGTTAAGCAAAGAGTAGTTATAAGGAGGGTTGTACGTACCTGTTGAAGACGTTGGCAGGCTACCTGTGCTGTTAATATAAGAGTTGTTGATGACATGCCAAGTACCGACTTGACGGCTGTCCCAGCTGCCGATGGCATTTTTCGTGTTTTCAAATACGTTGTGTTCAATTCTCATTTTCGCGCCCATACGTGAATTAATCGCTGTTGTTAGGATGTTTTTGTAATAGTTGTTATACACATGGCCTTCCCCGAAGCGCATAGACGGTACACGAGAGTTCAAGTTTTCAAAACGGTTGTTGTGGAACGTGATTTTTCTGTTGTAGTTATCGTTATCGGAGCTGCCCATCAGCATCGTTTTCCAGCTGTCATGGACATAGTTCCATGAGAACGTAATGTAATCAGAGTCATTTTTCACATCGAATAACCCATCATAGTCATCTTTATCAGAGTTTAAAGTGTTGTAGAGTTCATTATGGTCGACCCATACGTTTTTAGAGGCACCTTCGATTCCGATGGCATCTTTATCACCGATTTTGCTGTGATGGATTTTGAGGTTGCGGATGATGACGTTATTGGCGCGCCATACTTTAATACCAATCCCATTAAATTCGCCGTTTGTCCCTTTACCGACGATGGAGACATTGTTTGTATCTTTCACATCAATTTTATTGGCTGAAGTATTAGAAGGAGTAATCGTTCCGTCTACCACGATTTTCAATTTTTCATTTGTTCCTTTGCTTTTGAGGGCAGCTAATAGTTCATTTCCGGTTTTCACCGTCACCGTTTTACCGCCTTCACCGCCTGTTGTACCGCCATTTAATGTGGAGAATCCTTGCTGATTAAAATTGGCCATAATCGAAGGGCTTTCTGGATATTTCGTTGCTGCTTTTGCCTCCCCATTTGGCGCAAATAATGAAGTCACGAGACCAACCGCTAACACACCAGCTAACATTGGAACTTTTTTCTTCAACATGAACATCTCCATTCTCTATTTTGTTTTAATGTAAACGTTTCCAAAATAAGCTGCGATTCAACCGCTCCTCCTTCCTTCGCCAGCATCGCCTCTTTCGGAATGTAGGAAGAGCATAGCACGCAAAAAGGTATCATCGGCTAAGAATTGGAACGAAGTATTCCACGATTTTCAAGGAAACTAAGGCAATGATTATTTCAATTTATCTACATGAGACAAGGATCATTGACGATAGGTATTGGGGTAACCTAGTGATTATGAAAAGGACGTTCTTCTTTTCAAGGAAAATCAAGATGATTACGAAAGCGTCATTTTGTTAGAGACAAAGACATGTCATAATCATTACATAAGAAAAAATTGGATATCAAATAGATCCGTGCGCTAAACAGCAGGTAAAAAAGGCTCCAATTAAAAAAAAGAAGGTCTATTTTAAACGATGCGATCACCGGTGTCGTCTAATCAATAAGAGATAGAAAGGAAGGAGGGACGTGTTTGGAGCAGACCGAGGAGACTTTATGGATCAAGCGGGCAAAACAGGGGGATGATGCCGCATTTACCGCCCTTTATCGGCATCATTATTCGTTTCTTTACCGTTATTTGATGAAATTGACCCTTCAACAAGAGCTGACAGAGGAGATCATGCAAGAAACGATGCTCAAAGCGTACATGAAACTTTCTTCTTTTAGAGGAGATTCATTATTTTCAACATGGCTCATGTCCATTGCATCTAGACAATTTCTAGATCATCAAAAGAAAAGAAAACGTGAACAAACGAGAGAAGGAAAGGCGAATCAAGAAGCCATCCGCCGGTTCAAATGGGATGTTCAGCAAAAAGGCCATACTTGGCATGACATGTGGGATGCTTTAAATGAGTTAAAGGCTCAGGAGAGAGCACCGATCCTTCTCCATTATTATTATGGCTTTACTTACCCTGAAATCGCTTCGATGTTCGGGGTGAGAGAAGGTACGGTGAAATCGAGGGTTCATCATGGGATCAAGAAAATTCGAAAGGAGTGGGACTGATGAAAGAAGATCGTTTCGCCGATCGTTTAAAAGAGGAGCTGCAGGAGCTCGATGAACAAATTGAAGTAGAAAAGCCGAGTGAACAAGCTTTGATGTTGATGCTAAAGCAGGCAAAGGAAAAAGAGAAAAAACGTTTTAAACAAGAAGTGCTGGCGTACATCCTCGTCAGTCTGACCATCATGACACTTTTTGCAGCTGCCATTACTCATTTGCCCATCATCTTCATTCTTCTCCAAGTGGTGAGCGTGCCACTCTGTGTGGTTGTCGGCATCAAGGAATATCAACAGATTAAAGGAGGGTCTTCCTTATGAGTCAGACAGATATGATCATCTTATTGTGCGTATTGCCGTTACTGTTTGCACAAGGATTTCTCTTATTTATGGATGCCAAGAAAAGAGGGCGTTATAAATGGTTCTGGGGCATCATTGGGTTAATCAACTTCCCATCTTCTTCTATTTTATATTGGCTGTGTGTTGTCTTACCTGATCGGAAAAGAGGAGAAAAGCTCAGAAAAGATTGAAAGACATTGTAAAACTTTTGACCTTTTTTTTGAATGATCATCATCTAGAAAAAGTGAAAGTTTCATGAATGTGTCAAAGAAAGCGGGATGTTGAACGTCCAGTTCGTCATTTCTAGCACGATAGTCATTCTTTGAGCGGGTCATTTTCATGACGGAAGGTGATTCTGCTTGATCTATCTCATTTCGGCATCGTTTTCATCTGTTATCAATATTGATCAGTTTTTACAAATGGTGTTAAATTAATCTCAATATGCGTTAGAAAATCTAACAACCAAAGAGTGAGATATTGACAAGGAGGCAGATGAGACATGTTGACCTTAGATCGAGCAGCACAAACAGCACAAAGCTACATCCACCGTGTGCTAGAGGATGTAGAAAAACGGAATCCAGGCGAGGCGGAATTCCAACAAGCCGTAAAAGAAATTCTGGAATCCCTCGTCCCGGTTTTTGCAAAACACCCAGAGTATGAAAAACAGGGGATCTTAGAACGCTTAATTGAGCCTGAGCGGCTTGTGATGTTTCGTGTACCGTGGGTAGACGATGAAGGCAAAGTACAGGTGAACAGAGGATTCAGGGTTCAATTTAATAGTGCCATCGGTCCTTATAAGGGGGGCATTCGGTTTCACCCATCGGTCAATGCAAGCATCATCAAGTTTTTAGGATTTGAACAAATCTTTAAAAACGCACTGACAGGTTTGCCGATCGGCGGAGGGAAAGGTGGATCAGATTTTGACCCTAAAGGGAAATCTGATGGAGAAATCATGCGTTTTGTTCAAAGTTTTATGAGTGAACTCAGTCGTTATATTGGACCTGATCAAGATGTACCGGCAGGAGATATTGGGGTAGGTGCACGCGAAATTGGCTATATGTTCGGACAGTACAAAAAAATGCGTGGTGCGTATGAAGCAGGTGTCCTGACAGGAAAAAGTCCTGGTTTTGGAGGCAGCTTAGCGAGAAAAGAAGCGACAGGCTATGGACTGGTGTACTTTATGGAAGAAATGTTAAAAGCCCACGGAATGCAATTTGAAGGGCGATCTGTTGTTGTGTCTGGCTCAGGGAATGTATCGATTTATGCGATGGAAAAAGTATTGGAATTAGGCGGAAAGGTTGTGGCTTGTAGTGATTCAAGCGGAGCCATTTACGACCCTCAAGGCATTTCACTTGAGACAGTGAAGCAGCTGAAGGAAGTCGACAACCAGCGAATTGCTGCCTACATAGACATTCACCCGCATGCTGAATTGATTGAAGATTGCGAACAAATTTGGTCTCTCCCTTGTGATATTGCGCTGCCATGTGCGACCCAAAATGAAATTTCAGAGTCGCAAGCACAGCAGCTAGTGGCAAACGGTGTCATCGCTGTAGGAGAAGGGGCCAATATGCCGTCCACACTTGGGGCCGTCAAAGTATTTGAACAACATGATATTTTGTTTGCACCAGCAAAAGCGGCAAATGCTGGCGGAGTGGGTGTTTCGGCGTTAGAAATGGCGCAAAACAGTGCGAGAATGTCTTGGACTTTTGAAGAAGTAGATGGTCAGTTGAAACAAATGATGCAGTCGATTTATCGTCAGTGTACTGAGACAGCTGAAGAATACGGATACGCTGGAAACTTAATGGTAGGCGCAAATATTGCAGGATTTCGCAAAGTGGCAGATGCCATGATCGCACAAGGCGTCATTTAACTCCTGCTCTCCCGCACCTGTTTATTTCATGACAAGATCGGGAATTGTCTTGTAAGAATGACAATAAGGAGGCGCGGGAGAAAATGAAAAAGTGGCTGAAACAAATTGTCAAATGGGCACCAGTGATTTATCCAGTGGTGAGGAAAATATACAAAGAACGAAAAGCATCCAAAAGTCGTAACGTATCAGCCGGGTAATCCGGCTTTTTTTTATGAAATGAATGCAACAAAAAAATATGCTGTGGGAATGATCCATTTCACTTCTCTCTCCGTTAAGTACATAACAAACGGAAAGAGGAGGCAAAACAGATGAAAATGAAAAAAGCATTTTTAACGATCCCGCTTAGTGCAGCATTATTATTACCAACTGCTCAAATGGCAAGTGCACACGAAGGACATATGCATGGGGATGCAAAAAAGTCGTCATCATCACAAGAGGTGTCAAATAAAGCAACGGATCTTCGCGCAGCGCTTGATCAGCTCTTCTCAGAACATGCTTATTTAGCAGTGATCACGATGCAAAAGGGAATTGACGGCAGTAAAGATTTTGATCAAGCAGCAGCAGCGTTAAATGAAAACACGAATGATCTATCAGATGCGATCGCCTCTGTGTATGGAAAAAAAGCAGGGAAACAATTTAAAGAGATTTGGTCAAGCCATATCGGCTACTTCGTTGATTATGTACAAGCAACAGCGAAAAAAGATGAAGCAGGTAAAAAGAAAGCGGTCAAAGAGCTTGATCAATACCGCATGAAACAAGCTGATATGCTTGATAAAGCAACAGGTGGAAGATTGAAAGCAAGTGAACTTGAAGAAGGTTTAAAAATGCACGTCAATGAACTGCTAAAAGCTTTTGATAGTTACACAGAAAAGGATTTTGATACAACCTATGAAACGGTCAGAAAATCCATTCATCATATGTTTGAAGTAGGTAAAGGTGTATCATGGGCGATTACAGATCAATTTCCTGGGAAATTTGATCAAAAATCAGTCGATACTCCAGCCGCAGATCTTCGTGAGGATTTAAACTACTTGTTCTCAGAGCATTTGGCACTCGCGGTAGTGGCTATGCAAAAAGGGAATGATGGCAGCAAGGACTTTGACCAAGCGGCAGCAGCCTTAAATGAAAATACAAATGATTTATCAGATGCGATCGCTTCTGTTTATGGAAAAGATGCAGGAAAACAATTTAAAACGATCTGGTCAAGTCATATCGGATATTTAGTTGATTATGTTAAAGCGGATGCATCAGGAGACGAGCAAGCAAAAGAGAAGGCTGTCAAAGATTTAGATGCTTACCGTATGAAACAAGCAAAATTTTTAGATCAAGCGACAGATGGACGATTGAAGGCGGCTGACTTAGAAGCTGGGTTGAAAACGCATATTGATGAGCTCATCAAAACGTACACGTCTTATCATCATGGTGAATATGATCAGCTGTACCCGACTGTCAGAGAAGCATACGGCCATATGTTCATGGTTGGTCAAGATGTCGCATCAGCTATTGTCGATCAGCATCCTGACATGTTCAAATCCAACATGCCAAACGAGATGCCGAAAACAGGTATGGGAGGCACAGCCGGTCCATTAGGTATGTCATATGAAGCATTTGCTGGGATGATGGCAAGTCTCATCTTAGCCGGAGGTGCAGTGGGGGCGTTCTTCCTCATTCGCCGTAAACCATCAAATTAAACAATATCAAGACAAGAGGGAACGTGCACAATCGTGCCGTTCCTTTCTTCAAAAGGAGGTCGACTTGCGTGAAAAGGTGGCTGTTTAGTATTCTTACGCTTCTCATCATCACGGGCTGCGCATCCCAATCAATAGATGAAAAGTCATCCTCTGAAACTGCATCATCTCCTGAGCCAATGACAGCAAAACAAGCCAAGAATCAATCTCATTCACACGACACGTTAAAAGATGAGCCATCGGGTATTGTCCCCGCTGACATCTCCATTCCAGCGATTGATGTCCAAGCAAAAGTGGAGAAAACGACTTTATCAAAGGATGGCAGTATGGGTGTTCCGCAAAATACAGATCACACAGCTTGGTTTGAAGATGGTCCGAAGCCTGGTGATAAAGGGAATGCTGTCATAAATGGTCATGTTGATAATAAATGGGGTCCAGCTGTTTTTTATCGATTAAAGGAGCTAAAAAAGGGAGACAAAGTCATTGTGACATCCTCGTCAGGGGAAAAGCGAACCTTTGAGGTTCTCAAGGTGAAAAGCTATCCGCGCGAAGAGAAACCAAATGCTTTTTTCGGGTACGCCTTTACACGGAATCTCAATTTCATCACATGTACGGGAACTTTTGATCATGCAGCCGGTACACATGAAAAAAGATTGGTTGTCTTTACACAACTGATTTCCTCATAAGAAAAAGGCGGATACACGGAGGTGTAACGCCTTTTTTTCATGATTTCCACAACAGCATCTTAGAAGAAGATTCATAGGTCATTAGATATGGTTGGATGTATAAATAGGGGCGTTTGTCATATAAATGAGTTGGCAATTTTTATTTCTTTTCAGTAGAATATGAGTAATGAAGAGAACTGTAAGCGTATACAACCTGTCCAAACAAGGCAGATTTTCCACCCTAAATGAAGGAGGCCGACCTAATGCTGAGTAAAAGACTGGCGCACATTTTAAGTCAGCTGATGGCAGCTGAGACTCCTCTCACGAGCGCTGCGCTTTCTGTCAGTTTACAAGTGACAAGCCGCACCATCCGAACAGACATCAAGGAACTGAATGAGCGTCTAGCCCCTTATCAAGCAGCTGTATCAGCTGTTAGGGGCGCTGGCTATGAGCTGTTGATCAACGATGAGAATGCCTTTCGCCGTTTTATGAAGGAAGAAGTCGAACAGGAAGAACCGCTTGCTGTTCTTCCAGAAGAGCGAGTTCGATTTATTTTGAAAAAGCTGCTTCTAGCGGAATCATATGTGAAGCTGGAAGACTTACAGGAGCAGCTGTTTATTAGTAAATCGACGATGAGTAATGACATGAAATGGGTCAAACGTAAGCTCGAACCCTTTGATCTGAAGCTGGAAGCAAAGCCGAATAAAGGCTGCCGGATTAAAGGATCTGAGATGAAAATCCGTTATTGCATGTCAGAATATTTATTCAATGAACGGCGTTCCTATCAAACCATGCTGAACACGGCGGTTACGATTTTGCCGAAACATGAGCTGGAATTGATTCAGAGAACCATGATTGATTATATCAACGAGGAAAAAATGAATCTATCAGACATTTGCATGAATAATTTAATTGTTCATATTGCTATTGCCTGTAAACGGATTAGACACGGAAACTATGTATCTGTGCTGCCTGAAGAAATCAACGAAATCCCAAGGGCAAAAGAATACAAGGTAGCCAAAAAAATGGTTGAGCGTCTTGAAGGGTTGCTGGATGTCTCATTCCCACAAGAGGAAATCGTTTATATCACCATTCATTTGCTAGGAACAGCCAAAATGGTACAGTCTTTTTCAACGGGCGGTCAAAAACAAATTGTGGATGATGACACGAGCCGTCTTGTTCAGCTGATGCTGAAAGCCATTGATCAAAAATTGCAGCTGGATTTAGCGGGAGATGCGGAATTGCTGATTGGCCTCAGTTTGCACTTAAAGCCAGCGATCAATCGGTGTAAGTATGGAATGAATTTAAGAAATCCAATGCTTGATGAGATCAAAGCGGGCTATCCAATTGCCTTTGAAGCAGGGATTGTGGCGAGCAGGGTCATTGAAGAAGAGACAGGTTTGTCCATTCATGAAAATGAGATCGGCTATATGGCACTTCATTTTGGTGCGGCCTTAGAGCGCAGGAAAATGGAGATACCACCGAAGCGATGCCTGATTGTCTGTGCGTCTGGTGCAGGGAGTGCAAGGCTACTTCAAGATCGTTTGCGGTCACAATTTGGGTCGAAGCTGACCATTTTAGGAACAGCAGAGCTTTATTCCCTTCCGCATGTCTCTTTACATGCATTGGATTTAATTATTACGACCATTCCCATTCATATGGATTTACCGATTCCTGTCATTCAAGTGAACACGATTTTAGGAGGCAGTGATTTTTTAAAAATAGAAGAAGCTTTGACAAGTGAAACAAGAGTGACATTAGCCACGCAATATATGAAAAAGGAATTGGTCTTTACAAAATGCGCCTTTCAAACAAAGGAAGAGGTCATACACTTTCTCACGCAAAAGGTCATTGACATGGGCTTAGCGCCAGTAGAACTTACACAATCTGTGATGGAAAGAGAAGAGTCTGCACCGACTTCATTTGGGCATTATACAGCGATTCCGCATCCGATGACCCCGCTGACAGAAGAGACGTTTTGGGCGATCTGTACATTAGAAAAACCGATTATTTGGGGAGAGAAAAAAGTTCAATTTGTGTGCTTGCTTTGTGTCGAAAAAGAGAATGCCAAAGATTTAAAAGGCATGTACCGTCTGCTTGGAGAGCTTGTCCATCATGTGAAATTTATTCAGCACCTCATCACCTGTGACACCTTTGAAGACATGCTGGATGTCATGGATAAAAAAGCGCCTTCGTACAAGAACTAATGGTGTGATATTAACTTTTTCCGCTTCCTAAAGGAAAAAGTATGGGTGTTTATGAAAGCGGTTTCATAATATGATGAATGTGTAAAGAAAAGCTTCATACTTCAAAAAGGGGGCGTTTACAATGAACATTTTATTAGTTTGTGCAGCAGGTATGTCAACAAGCTTACTTGTCACAAAAATGGAGAAGAGTGCACAAGAACAAGGAAAAGACTATCGTATTTGGGCAGTATCTGGAGATGCTGCAAAAAATCATATTGATCAAGCCGATGTGCTTTTATTAGGACCTCAAGTTCGTTATTTATTACCGCAAATGAAAAAACTCGGAGAAGACAAAGGAATTCCAGTAGACGTGATTAATACCGTGCATTATGGCGTATGTAATGGTGCTGAGGTTTTAAAATCTGCTGAACAGTTAGTGAACGGATAAAGGGGGCGGAAGGGATGAATGGATTCAACCGATTTCTAGAAGAGAAGGTTATGCCGTTTGCAGGAAAGATTGCCGCTCAAAGACATTTACAAGCATTGCGTGACGGAATTGTTTTAACCATGCCTCTCATTATCGTCGGTTCACTGTTTCTCATTTTAGCCAACCTTCCGATTCCGGGATATAGCGATTTTATGGCAAGTGTCTTCGGAGCCGAATGGGCCACGAAACTATCCTATCCTGTGAATGCCACCTTTGACATTATGGCACTTGTTGCGACCTTTGGGATCGCATACAGGTTAGCTGAAAAGTATGCAGTCGATGCACTGTCATCTGGTGCAATTGCTGTCGCAGCTTTCCTCCTAGCCACACCTTATCAAGTACCGTTCACACCTGAAGGATCAACAGAAGCTATCCTAGTGAATGGCGGTATTCCCGTCACACTGATGGGCAGTAAAGGGCTATTCGTTGCCATGATTATTGCCATGCTTTCCACCGAAATTTACCGCTTTATTGTACAGCGGAATATCGTCATCAAAATGCCTGATGGTGTACCGCCAGCAGTTAGTAAATCGTTTATCGCACTTATTCCAGGTTTTGTGGTCATCACGCTGATCTGGGTCGCTAGGCTTCTGATTGAGATGACACCTTTTGAGAGTATTCATAATATCATCACGGTCTTAATCGGCACACCACTATCCATTCTTGGTGGAAGCTTAGGCGGAAGTATCGTTGCCATCGGTGTGCAAATGCTCCTCTGGGCATGTGGTATTCACGGAGCCACCATTGTCGGAGGAGTCATGGGTCCGATTTGGCTCGGTGCGATGGATGAAAACCGTCTTGCCTTCCAAGCAGGAGAAGTGCTGCCGAATATTTTCACAGCGCAGTTCTTTGAAATCTTTATCAATGTCGGCGGAAGCGGCGCAACGCTTGCTTTGGTACTGACCATGATCTTGCGTGCGAGAAGTAAACAAATGAAACAGCTTGGCCGTCTTGCGATTGGGCCAGCCATCTTTAACATCAACGAACCGATCATTTTTGGAATGCCGATTGTGATGAACCCAATGCTTCTCATTCCGTTTATCCTTACGCCAATTATGATGATCATCACCACATATATCGGAATGAGCACAGGACTTGTAGCAAAACCGGCAGGGATCGCTGTCCCGTGGACAATGCCGCCAATCATTTCAGGCTATCTCGCAACAGGCGGGAAAATTTCTGGCGCGGTCATGCAGCTGATTAACCTTGCCTTGTCATTTGCGCTATACTATCCATTCTTTAGAATGTGGGATAAGCAGAAATTGAAAGAAGAAAATGAGCTTGAAGCAAAAGCATCAACAGATGAAAATGTCGTCAGCATGTAATAGAGGGAACAAGGGGGATGCGGCCGATGGAAATGGAACAAATTGTGTTTCAACTCATCCTGCACGGTGGTAATGGCAGAAGCTCGGCCATGGAGGCCATTACATGTGCAAAGCAAGGCAATTTTGATGAGGCGAAGCAAAAATTGCAGGAAGCACAAGACGCGTTAAATGAGGCGCATCACGCACAGACAGAGCTGATCCAGGGAGAAATCAGAGGAGAGAAAACCGACGTCAGTCTCTTGATGATTCATGCACAGGATCATCTGATGAACGCTATGACCGTCAAGGAGCTTGCAGCTGAAATCATTGAGCTCCATGAAAAAATGAAGCAATTCGGAGGTGTCAATTCATGAAAGACGGAATCAAAATTGTCACAATAGGCGGAGGATCAAGCTATACGCCTGAGCTCGTCGAAGGGTTTATTAAACGATATCAAGAATTGCCTGTAAAGGAATTATGGCTTGTGGATATTGAAGCAGGTCAGGAAAAGTTGAACATCGTGGGTGCCCTTGCAAAACGTATGGTCGAAAAAGCGGGTTTGCCGATTGAAGTGCACCTCACCCTTGACCGCCGGGCAGCTCTGAAAGATGCGGACTTTGTCACGACACAATTCCGTGTAGGACTGCTCGAAGCCAGAGCCAAGGATGAGAGAATCCCGCTTAAATATGGCGTCATTGGACAGGAAACGAATGGTCCAGGCGGGTTATTTAAAGGTCTACGCACCATTCCAGTCATTCTAGACATCGTGAAGGATATGGAAGAGCTTTGCCCAGATGCTTGGCTGGTGAACTTTACAAATCCAGCAGGCATGGTCACAGAGGCGGTGTTACGCTACACGAATCTGAAAAAAGTGGTCGGTCTATGCAATGTGCCGATTGGAATCAAAATGGGCATTGCAAAAGCGCTGGATGTCGATGTCGAACGCATTGAAGTACAATTTGCAGGCCTCAATCACATGGTCTATGGCTTAGATGTGTATTTAGACGGGGTCAGCATTATGGATCAAGTGCTCGATGAATTAGGAAATCCAAATAGCCAGTGGTCCATGAGGAATATTGAAGCGAAAAACTGGGAGCCTTCTTTCGTCAAAGGCTTAGGGGTCATTCCATGTCCGTATCATCGTTATTACTATAAAACGAAAGATATGCTGGAGGAAGAACAAAAAGCGGCTCAAGAAAAAGGAACAAGAGCAGAGGTTGTGCAGCAAGTCGAGCATGAACTATTTGAGTTATATAAAGACCCAGATTTATCGATTAAACCGCCGCAGCTCGAAAAAAGAGGCGGGGCTTATTACAGCGATGCAGCATGTAATTTGATCAGCTCCATCTATAATGATAAACATGACATTCAACCGGTAAATACAGTGAACAGAGGAGCGATTGCCAGCATTCCGGCCGAATCAGCGGTTGAAGTGAACTGTATCATTACAAAGGACGGACCAAAACCAATCGCGACAGGTGATCTACCTGTGGCTGTAAGAGGACTCGTTCAACAAATCAAGTCCTTCGAGCGTGTGGCAGCTGAAGCAGCTGTGACAGGAGATTACGAGACGGCTCTTGTCGCCATGACCATCAATCCACTCGTTCCTTCTGACGAAATTGCAAAGCAAATCTTAGATGAAATGCTTGAAGCGCACCGTGAATATTTACCGCAGTTCTTCAAATCAGTGAATGCTTAAAATAAAATGGCCCCTTTATGGGGTCGTTTTTTATGATTTTTTCATATGGAAACCGGAGAAAGCAGTGTATGATAGAAAAAACAACATGTACTGCTTCAAAGAAAGGACGGTTAGAATATGGTGGCAATTGGTTTAATGCTTTACGGCTTTATCGTTCAACCTCTACTTAGTTACGGCACAGTGGTTTTGTTTTTGTATGGAATCATTGCTTCATTTATTGGTCTGATTCGGCGTAGACAGGATGTGTGGATGTATGTTCTCCGCCTGCTCGTTTGTTTTACTATTCCAGTAACCAATCTGTTAATGTATTTCGCAACCATCGGTGGAGATGAAAGAGACTTTGATTTCCAGCCGATGCCGCCAGTTTATCATCTTGTTTTTATCCTAGAAATCATCATCGTCTTTTTACCAGAGATCTTTTTACTGATCGAGAGAAAGCGGAGTATCAAAGGCAAACAGTGGATATATGCAGGGGCCATTGTGGGGATATCGGTCTTGTTTTGGTGCACGATTTGATGAGAGGCTGACTGACATCTAAGTCTTTTTCGCCTTTTTGTTGCGTAACCTCTTTCGCCTCACTTTTACAAAAGTAATGGAAAGAACAAAGATAGAAATTCCGAGAAACTTAAATAGAAAACGGGTGAAGAACGGTGAATCGTCGAAACCTGTAGCGATGATGATTGATCCGATGCAAATCCCAAAGAACGCAAGTAAATAAGTAAAAAACATACCATCACTCCTTAATTGTGGAATAGATCCATATTTTCCATTATGAGGTAGTGGAGGAGATAAAGAAACAAAAAAAGAACCCTTCATCAAATGAAAGGTTCTTTCGCTTGCTTATACCTGCTTGACGACCGAATCGACTTCTACTGTCCAGCCGAAGATGTCTGGCTGAGTTCCTTTTTGGATTCCGGTAATCGCTTCGTACAATTTCTTCGATACTTCGCCTGTTTGACCATTTTGAATGACGTATGGCTGATCGTGATAAATTAATTCACCGACAGGAGAAATGACGGCTGCCGTTCCTGTTCCGAAGATTTCTTCAAGTTCACCTGACTGATGTGCTTCAATTAACTCATCAATTGAAATTTTACGTTCTGTCACAGGGATTTCCCAATGCTTTAACAGCTCAAGCACAGAATTCCGTGTGATCCCTTCTAAAATGCTGCCGTTCAGTTCAGGCGTCACGATTTCTCCGTTGATTTTAAAGAAGATATTCATACTGCCGACTTCTTCAATGTACTTTTTCTCGATGCCATCAAGCCACAGGACTTGTGAAAATCCTTTTGTTTCAGCAACTTGCTGTGCTTTCAAGCTCGATGCATAGTTTCCAGCTGTTTTGGCATTTCCTGTTCCGCCTTTAACAGCGCGGACAAATTCGTTTTCCACCGCAATTTTGACCGGATGGATGCCTTCTTTATAATAAGAACCTACTGGAGATAAAATGATGATCAGCTTGTAGGTGCTTGACGGTGCAACACCTAAATAGGGCTCAGTAGAAATAATGAATGGTCGAATATACAAAGAAGTGCCCTCTGCATCAGGTACCCAATCCTTGTCAATGCGAATGAGTTCATTTAAGCCTTCTAAAACCGTTTCTGTATCAATTTGTGGGATACATAGGCGGTCATTTGATCTGTTTAAGCGTTCCATATTTTTTTCGGGACGGAATAAAAGAATCTTTTGATCCTCAGACACATACGCCTTCAAGCCTTCAAAAACAGATTGGCCATAATGATAAACCATAGAAGCTGGGTCCATTGGAATCGCCTGATAAGGAATAATTCTCGGATCATACCAGCCTTTATCAATTGAATAATCCATCACAAACATGTGGTCTGTGAAGATTTTTCCGAATTCAAGTTGATCAGATTGAGGTTTTGGTTTTTTTGTTGAACTAAGTTCAACGCGGATGGGTTGTTTTGGCATCGTAAATCTCCTTGCTGTTTGATTATTTGAAAATTCTAATAATATGAAATAATTATGATTCTATTCTATACCTTCACAAAATATTAGCAATAGGTTTTCTGGAATTCAGACAAGAAAAATCTGTTAAAGCGCTTTCCTCCTCTCTGTCGTGGTTTTCTGAAGTTTTCCCTTAGAAATAAAATCCAATTTCATTATTAACTGATTAATCTGACAATTTAAAAGCGATTTGTTTTCCTGTAAGATATTCTTTCAACCATACACCTTTTGACTAGTACATTGCAAGGGGCATTGCCATATTTTAATCCTCTTTTTTTTAGCCGATAAAGGTAGAAGAGAGTGGAAGGGAGCAAACAACGAGATGAAACGAATGATATCAGGCGCCTTATTGATTTTATTGATGACCGCCATTAGTTTTGGCTGTCAAGCGATGACGGAGGAGGCTGGTGCGAAGCAAGGTACTGCCTATTACGTCGCAACAAATGGGAACGACAAATATCCAGGGACGAAGCAAAAGCCTTTCCGTACGTTGAAAAAAGCGACAAGTATCGCGAAAGCTGGGACAACAGTTTATATGAGAGGCGGTACATACAAAGAGAGATTGATTGTCCGCCATTCTGGAACAAAGAAAGCACCAGTTGTTTTTCAAGCGTATGGAAAAGAGAAGCCTGTCATTAGCGGAGCATCTCTTAAAGGAAATCAAGCAGACGGTGGTCTTGTGAAGATTGATCAAAAAAGCTATATCACCCTGAAAGGTTTGACAGTCGGTCATATTAAAACGAATAAAGAAGATGTGACACCCATCGGTATATTCATCACAGGCAGCGGCAAAGGCGTCAAACTGCTTAACAACCGTGTGTACGACATTCAGACGACACATCAAAATGGGAATGCTCATGGCATTGCGGTCTATGGAACGAAAGCACCAGCAGCCATTGAAGACATCGAAATCAAAGGAAACACTGTGGAAAAGTTAAAGCTGGGTTTTAGTGAAGCCCTTGTGCTAAACGGAAACGTTAAAAAATTCCGCGTGACACATAATACAGTCCGGCATACGGACAATATCGGGATTGATTTAATTGGTTTTGAGAATGTCGCACCTTCTAAAAAGTATGATCAAGTGCGAAATGGTGTCGTATCTAGAAACAAAGTTTATGAGATTACGAGTGTTGGGAATCCAGCGTACGGCAAGGACATCTCCGCAGGAGGAATCTATGTGGATGGCGGGAAAGACATCGTGATTGATCATAACATCAGCCATCATAATGACCTTGGGATTGAGGTCACAAGTGAACATAAAGGGAAGATGGCCGAACGCATTCGCATTGAGCACAATCAAGTATATTTAAATCGTTATACAGGCATCTCAATTGGCGGATATGACAAGAAGCGCGGCGGAACGACAAACACGACCATCTCCCATAACATTTTGTACAAAAATGACACAGCCGGCTTAGAAGGCGGTCAATTGCTCATGCAATATCAATCGGTGAACAATCGAATCACGAATAATATCATGACAGCCAGTGCCTCTCATTACTTAGTCGTGAATCTCTACGAAGTGAACAAGAAGAATACATTCCAAAAGAATGTCTACGATGACCGCAAAGGTGCAAAAGCCTCTCAGTGGGTATGGCGAGGGAAATGGATGGAAGGCTACAAAACGTATCGCTCGAAAAGCGGTCAAGATAAAGGATCAGCACACCTCAATCCCCAATTTGTGAATGAGAAAAAATATGATTTCCGTCTTAAGGCATCATCACCTGCTAAGAAAATCATCGGCAGTTAAACAAGGTATACGGTGTAAATGATCATTTTAGAAATTTTCAAAAAAGTCATTGACATTGATGAGACATCACATTAAAGTAAAGAAGACATTTCAACTAAAACAAATTTCATAACGGATCTCTTATCAAGAGAGGCAGAGGGACTGGCCCTATGACGCCCAGCAACCGTTTCTATTTAAGAAATTGGTGCTAATTCCTGCAAAGCTGTTACAGCTTTGACAGATAAGAGAGGAAGACTTCCCGATACATGTTTCATGCAACGGTGATCAAGCCTCTCTTTATCAAGAGAGGCTTTTTTTGATCTCTTTTTTGAGAATCAAACGACTGGGTTCACAGGCATATTTCCACTTTTTTACCTAGTTTTCCGATGTGAAAAATAAAACAACTTGAGGAGGAACAGCAATGAAACGTAAATATTGGACATCATCTCTTGTATTATTGACGGTCCTGACCGTGCTATTATCTGGCTGCGGTACGGGATCAAGCGCAGGCTCAAAAGCCAATGCAAACGAAAAGGTCTCTTTTGACAATGTCCCGAAGCGATTTGCAAAAGGACAGGGAGCAAAAATTAAAGTCATCCGTAAAATTGGCGGGGACGATCATACCGCTCAGTTTTTAGCAGGAACGAAGGCAGAAGGGGAAGCGCTAGGCTTTACAGTAGATGTCTACACGGCAAATGGTGATACGGCGAAGTTTCATGATGCCATTTCTCAAGCACTAGAAGAAAACTATGATGGCTTTATCATCTCTCATGGGGATGATGAGGCGACAGTCGCTGATGTGAAGAAGATCACGGCGAAAGGCATTCCAGTTGTGGCGTTTGATTCAAATCCGAAGCTGAAGGATATCAAAGGAGTCACAGTGACGTCTCAAGATGATGAACAATTAGCGAAAAAATCATTAGACGCGCTAGTGGCTGATTTTAAAGGGAAAGCAAATATTGCGTATCTTTGGGTAGACGGATTCCCTCCAATGGTGAGACGAAACAAGGTGTACCAAGAAACGCTTAAACAGCATACAGGAATCAAGGAACTTGACCGATTTGGCGTTGCGGCCTCTGATACATCAGTTCAAACACAAAATGCGGTTGCGGCTATGCTGAATAAATATCCAAAGGGTAAACTGGATGCGATTTTTGCCACGTGGGATGCATTTGCGATTGGTGCCGCAAGAGCTTTAAAAGAAGCAGGAAGAACCGAAGTGAAAATATACGGTATTGATGTGTCTAATGCCGATCTCCAAGAAATGACTGCGAAAGACAGTCCTTGGAAGTACACTGCCGCTGTCGATCCGAAGCTCATTGGCGCAATTGACGTAAGGATTCTTGCGAAGAAACTAGCTGGCGAGAAAACGCCATCTTCCTATGACCTTGAGGCCTCTCTCATTTCACAAAAGCAGCTTCAGGATGCAGGAAAGGCCATCAATATGGTCAATCTTGCAGATGAAGTAAAAGGATTCGGTTCTTCGACTGCTTTTGAAGAAGACTGGATGAAGACCTTGAAGAAGCATTATGCAAAATAAACCACGTGCACTCTCTTTTCATAGAGGGTGTTTCGTTTTTCAATTGACGATCAGGAGAGAAGGAGGACACCTATGACAACGCCGCTTGTTCATATGAAAAACATCTCGATTGAATTCCCAGGAGTCAAAGCGTTAGATCAAGCAAATTTCACATTAAAAAAAGGCACAGTCCATGCCCTGATTGGGGCTAACGGTGCTGGGAAGTCAACGTTAATGAAAGTTCTCTCTGGTGCTCATTCACATTTTGAAGGAACCATCCACATCAATGGCGAGGAGGCGACCATTCATACACCAAAGGATGCGGCCTCATACGGTGTGCAGACCGTCCATCAAGAAGTGGATACAGCTCTAGTGCCATATTTAAGTGTTGGCGAAAATATGATGATTCATGAAATGGAGAAAAAAACCTTCGTCCGTTGGAAAGAGATTCACCGCAAGGCAGCACAGCTGTTACAAGAGATGAATATTGACATCTCGACGAAGCGTCTTGTGAGTGATTTGACACTGGCAGAAAAACAAATGGTGCTCATTGCCAAGGCTGTGTCGATCAAATGCAGCATTTTAATTTTAGATGAACCAACCGCTCCACTTAGTCATGCAGAAACAAGCAAGCTATTCTCAATGATTCATCAATTGAAAAAGAACGGCACAGGCATCATTTTTATTTCGCATCGCATGCCAGAAATTTTCAACATCTGTGATGAACTGACTGTGATGAAGAATGGAACCGATGTGGCGGCGCACCTCATTAAAGAAACCGATCCAAAGCAGGTCATTGAAGAAATGCTTGGCGCGCCATTAGAGGATCAATTCCCATCCCGTACACCGCTAGAGGATGCACCGATTGTGCTTGACGTGAAAGAGTTGCATGACCAACATAAATTAAACAACATTCATCTTCATGTGAAAAAAGGAGAAATTCTCGGGATTGCAGGATTAGTCGGTGCTGGTAAAACAGAATTGTGCAAAGCCCTATTCGGCGCCTCAGAAAAAAAGTCAGGCACTGTGCAGTTGCATGGTCAAACCATTCATATCAAGTCGCCTCATCACGCTGTGAGAGCGGGTATTGCCCTTGTGCCTGAGGAACGGAGAAAAGAAGGAATTTTAACAGAAGAAACTGTTGGATGGAACGTAACAGCTGCAAGTCTACGTTCGTTTACACGGCCGTTCAGCTTCTTACATCGTTCTAAGGAACGGAAGGCAGCAGATGGAATCGTCAAGCGGCTTGGCGTCAAGACACCTTCTCTTGAAGCGAAGGTGAAGCATCTCTCTGGTGGAAATCAGCAAAAGATTGCGATTGGAAAATGGCTGTTGGCTGAGGCAGATGTCTATCTCTTTGATGAACCAACCAAAGGTGTAGACGTTGGAGCCAAAAAGGACATTTTCTCCCTCATTGCAGAACTAGCTGCAAGAGGAAAAGCGGTTATTTATGCTTCAAGTGAGCTTTCAGAAATTGCAGGAATTGCCGACCGAGTATACGTCTTATATGATGGCAGCATTGCCCGGGAAATGACGGCACCAATGACTGAAGAAGAGCTTTTATATCATTCAACAGGAGGACAATCATGAGTGAACGACAAGTTTCAGCCCCAGTTCAACAAATCAAGAAACAGCGGCCATCCTTTCATCTGTTTGATTTCTTTTATCAATATGGCACCATCTTAACGATTGTCGTATTGATTGTTGTCTTTGCGGCAGCCAATCCGGCATTTTTACAGTCAGGAAATATCATCAACATTTTACGATCGATCTCGATTGTAACCATCATTGCAGTAGGGCTGACGATCTCATTAGCAGTGAATGGCTTTGATTTATCTGTAGGTTCAGTTGCTACGTTATCAAATGCAATTGTGATCTCCATGTTTGTATGGTTCTCGCAAAACCCACTCATTGCGATCCTTTCTGCGCTGGCGGCTTCTCTTATTGTCGGTTTGCTGAATGCTTGGATGATTGTCAAAATGAAGATTCCAGATATGCTCATGACACTAGCCATGATGTTTATCATTCAAGGGCTGGCACAAACCTATACGAAAGGTGCGACCATTTCTGAAAATATGGTGCTGCCTGATGGCACTTTTTCAACTGGCACCATCCCTGCCTTTTTCAGCAAGATTGGGCAGGTCCCCTATATCATTTTGATTATGGCGGCCATTGTGCTTTTTGCCCATGTTTTTATGACTTACACAAAGCATGGGCGGTTGATGTATATCATTGGTGGAAATAAAGAAGCCGCTCGATTGTCTGGTATTCATGTGAACAAATACAAAATCGCAGCATATTTGTTGTCTGCCTTATTTGCGGCGATCGGTGGTATCGTGCTGGCATCAAGGGTGATGACAGCAGAAATTAACGCAGGAACGCCATATTTAATGGATGGGGTAGCTGCTGCTTTTATTGGGTTTTCAGTCATGGGAGCAGGTAAACCAAACGCATTCGGTACGTTTATTGGTGCGGTGCTCATCGGTATTTTACAAAATGGACTTGTGATGATGTCTGTCCCGTATTATGCAATGGATATCGTGAAAGGATCTGTACTTGCACTGGCACTCGCGCTGACTTATTACAAACAACGGGGCTAAGATGTATTTTTTTAAAACCATTTGCGTCCTCTCTCCGTCTAGTAAACGGAAAGCAGTGTAACAGCTGTTTGCCAAAAGGAGATGACAAAAAGAAATGAATATGTCAGCAACTCATGTAGAAGATTTGAAAAGTGTCATGGAAGACTGGAAAAATGAATTATTAGTATATAAATTTGCATTAGATGAAATGGATACAAAGTTTTCGATTATTAGTCAGGAATATAATTTAATCCATGGACACAACCCAATAGAGCATACTAAATCACGGATCAAATCCTTTGAAAGCATCGTGAATAAACTAGCGAGAAAAGGATGTGACATCACCACACAATGTGCCAAGGAGTACATACATGATATCGCTGGTGTCCGCATCATCTGTTCGTTTATTCAAGATATCTATAACATTATTGATGTTCTGAGGCAAAGAGAGGATTTAAAGATCCTTGAAGTGAAGGATTACATTCAGCATCCGAAACCAAATGGCTATCGAAGTCTTCATTTAATTGTTGAGATTCCTGTTTACTTAACGAATCGTGTGGAGCATGTGAAGGTTGAAATTCAGGTGCGGACCATTGCGATGGATTTCTGGGCGAGTCTCGAACATAAAATCTATTATAAGCTGCAAAACGATGTTCCTCATCAGCTCACCGATGAACTAAAGGAAGCGGCAGATATCGCTCACTACTTAGATGAAAAAATGCAAAATATCAAACGGGAAATTGATTAACCAATAAAAAGAGTAGCTGTTTTGAATGACAGCTACTCTTTTCAGTCTTATTAAGGGTTGGTGCCTCGATCTCTCTTTTGAATGATCGTACCGTCATCTTGCGATTGTGCAGACTGGCTTTCTTTTTGAGTAGAAGTGCCAATCAAAACACCTGTAATCAAGAACGTAAAAATCGCACTTGAGATCAGCCATTTTTTCATCATACATCACTCCATCTTCTTAACAAGTTTTGAATGACAACGCCTTGTTCTGAAAATAAATCGCTTCTTTAGGAAGACCATTTTCAGTTAAGTAGGCGGCTACATCCTGACAGATAGCCTCAAGATCAACAAGGAAATTCATAGATTCTAATTGATCACAATAAGAAATGATCTGCTCAATCATGTTGTTTGGCTGGAGCATCAATGTTTCTAAAATGGATAATTTAAGTGAAATGTTTCGTTGTTTTAAATTTTCTGCTTTTTGAAGTGAAAGCTGTACATAATAGTGGAACAAACCAGGCTTTTTCAGCTTAAACAGCGCTTTCGTGTAGGCATACAAGGCCAGTAAATAGCCGCCTGGGGAAGAAGTTTCGAATGACTCAATCAATAAAGCTTTTTCTAGGAGCGGCACAGCTTCACTGTATTCATTTCTTAGACTTTTAATAAAAGCTGCATTGCAATACGCGTGACCAAGTAAATCTGGATCCTCCATCTGTTCTAGTGAGTGAATTACCTGTTGAAACAAAGTTTCTGCCTCATCATATTTCGATTGATCCGCATAATTCAGAGCAAGCATCATTTGACAGCTGATTGATTTTTTCACATAACATGGATCTGCGTCGTAAATAGACGAAGCCTTTTTTAAGTGGTGGATGGAGAGAAGTGTGGATCTTATATTATAGTATAGACATCCTGTTTTATAATGGAATTCTGCCTTTTCAATGTCATCATGTACGAGATCTAATTTATCCTCGGCCAATTTCAAATGGTGAAATGCTGTATCTTGATTCCCTCTGCGCATTTCATACATGCCTTTAAAGAAATAGAAATAGTAGCTGAGCATATCATCTGTACGAATCGCATTTTCATCCACAAAAAGACTGTGATCTAACGAAGCTGTATCTTCGACTAAATCTTTGAAACGGTATTCTAAAAGTTGATAGTAGAGTAAGACATCTTGATTCTCTTCCATTCGATCAAATGCTTGAAGAATCTCTTCTTTTAGCTGTATTGCTTCTTGTATGTCTCTTTTTTTCATCAAGACATACCAGTCATTTAGCATATTTGCTACATCAACGGATGACAAAACACCTGTTTCTGCCAATTGGTATCCTCCTTTCTTCACCTATTCATTTCTGCTGATTCTTATTTGTCTGAATCATCTTTCCATATTAAGTATCTTCTTATATTTTAAGCGGTCTATCTCAATTTGTAAAACATGTTTTTTGATGTAAATTCAACCAGTAGTGAAAAAAATAGGGAGTAGTGATCTAATTGTATACGCTTACATTTTTTTAGGTAAAAAGAGGATGTTCAAAAAAATATATCAGGATATCAATAGAGGAAGAGAGACAGTGAAAGAGGGTTTTTTCATAGGTGAGAAAGAAGTGGTATTGAAAAAGGAGTGTTCGCGGTTTTTTGTGAGATTATATCACATGAATATTGTGAAACATGCTTCTTTCAGAATAAAATGAGTTATTCGCAAAAAAGTAAAATTTAAAGAGACTATCGATCTAGAATTGTATGGATCTTTGGTATTGATAAAAAATATCACACAGTATAGCTTTAGCGTGGTATAGTAAGATTGTTGTTGCGAATATTTAGACAAAACTGACAATTGGGGGTCGTGTTTTATGAAGAAATCGATGTTACTGATCATGGGACTAATTGTTGTGCTCGTCATGGCAGCCTGTGGTTCAAAATCGGACAGCGGTTCGGGAGAAGGCAAAGGCACATATAAAATCGGGATAGATGTAACATATCCGCCATTTGAATTTGAAAAGGGCGGCAAAACGGTGGGAATAGACGTTGATTTAATTAACGCCATTGCGAAAGATCAAGACTTCAAAGTGAAACTTGAAGCAATGGATTTCTCAGGGATTATTCCAGCGATGCAAGCAGGTCAGCTTGATGTTGGAATGGGTGGTATGAGTATTACAGATGAGCGTAAAAAGAAAGTGGATTTCTCAGATCCATACTTCGACGCTGGTCTGACAGTTGTTGTGAAAAAGGACAGCAGCATCAAATCGATTGATGATTTAAAGGGGAAAAAGCTAGCTGTTAAAAATGGGACAACAGGTGCAAAATTTGCAACAGATAACGCAGACAAATATGGGTATGAAGTAGTTCAATTCAATGACAGTCCATCTATGTTCCAAGAAGTATCTAACGGAAATGCAGATGCTTTAATTGAGGATTATCCTGTCATTACGTATGCGATCGCACAGCAAGACTTGAAATTGAAAACAGTTGGAGACCGCTTGAATGGCGACCAATACGGGATCTCAGTCATGAAGGGGAAAAATCAGGACTTATTGAAGAAAATCAATAAAGGGCTTGAAAACCTAAAGAAAAACGGTGAATATGACAAAATTATTGAGAAATATTTGAAGTCATAACACAAGCGAGGCGCGCTCAGAGCGCGCTTTCTTTATGTGTCAACCGTATGTGAATTAGGGAGGGAGAAACATGGATACGATTGTTAATGCATTTCCGTATTTAATGGATGGTTTGCAAACCACTTTATATATCTTTGTTGTTGCTATCATTTTAGGTTTTATCATCGGGTTGATTGTGGCGCTATTCCGCCTGTCACCATTTAAAATCTTGAACTTTATTTCACTCGTTTTTGTCAATGCCATTCGAGGTACGCCATTTATCGTACAGCTATTCTTCATTTATTTTGGGCTTAATACACTTGAATTCATTTCGCTTGATCGAGTGCCAGCAGGGATTATTACAGTAGCGATTAATGCAGGGGCTTATTTCTCAGAAATTATTCGTGCAGGGATTCAGTCCATTGATAAAGGACAAACAGAAGCCGCACGCTCTTTAGGATTCACAGGTGGACAAAACATGCGTTTTATCGTTCTTCCACAGGCATTCCGCCGTATGCTTCCAGCCATTACGAACCAAGCCATCATCAGTTTGAAGGACACCTCTCTCTTATCGATTATCGGTATTGCTGATATTATGCAGCGGGGACAAGTTCAAGCATCGGCTACATTTGATCCTTTGAATGTCTGGCTCATTGTCGGTGTCATTTATTTCGTGATCATTTATTTACTTTCTCTACTGGCTAGCTACGCAGAAAGGAGATTTGATGTGAAATGAGTATGATTACGGTGAAAAACCTAAAGAAATCCTTTGGTGACAACGAAGTTTTAAAGGATATTAATGCAGTCATCGAGGAAAAAGAGGTTGTATGTGTCATTGGTCCTTCAGGATCAGGGAAAAGCACATTTCTAAGATGTCTCAATAAATTAGAGGATATTACGGCTGGGGAAGTTGTTGTCCACGGACATACGATTACAGACCCAAAAGTGAATATCAATAAAGTACGACAAGAAGTTGGCATGGTGTTTCAGCACTTTAATTTATTTCCTCATAAAACCGTGTTAGAAAATATCACGATCGCACCGGTGAAAGTAAAAGGGATGGAGAAGAAAGCGGCAGTCGATAAAGCATTAGACTTGCTTGAAAAGGTCGGCTTGAAAGACAAGGCCAAAAGTTACCCTAACCAATTATCTGGTGGACAAAAACAGCGTGTTGCCATTGCAAGAGCCTTGGCGATGGACCCGAAAGTGCTCTTATTCGATGAGCCGACATCTGCTCTTGACCCTGAGGTCGTTGGGGATGTTTTAGCTGTTATGAAACAATTAGCAGTCGAAGGAATGACGATGATTGTCGTCACACATGAAATGGGCTTTGCAAGAGAAGTGGGAGACCGCGTGATCTTTATGGATGGTGGATATATCGTCGAAGAAGACAAACCAGAAGCACTCTTTGGAAACCCGCAGCATGAGCGTACCAAATTGTTTCTTAGTAAGGTGCTATAAAAAAAGAGTAAGAGCAGGTATGCTCTTACTCTTTTTCTTTTGTGACGAGAATGAATATACCGATTCGCATGCATTTCCTAGGAAATATTATCGCTGGAAGAACTCAATCCACTCTTGGTCTGGCCCTCGGAAAAAGAAGTAGCAATAGCCATTGGGCAATGTTGTGATTTCTTCATCTATTAGCTCAATTTGCAGCTTTTGAATACGGTTGAATTCCGCGTGGATATTATCTGTTGTGAAGGCGAGATGGTGGACCTTTCCTTCAGATGGAAGGTCACTGCTATACCCTTGAATGAGTTCAATTTCCGTTTCCGCTTCGTCTTTAAAGCCAAGAAAGGCAAGTTCAATGACTCCGTTTGTATGAGTGATGCGATCCTTTAATTTCATGCCCACCACTTTTTCATAAAAATCAATGGACTGATCAATATTTGTCACCATAATCCCTGTATGATCTAAGCGTAATGTTGTCAAAAAAGAGCCTCCTCTATGTCGAGTTGATATTTTTCTCCTCATCTTATCATAATAGAAGTATCGTATACATTCATATGGTAGGATAGAGAGAGTCAATTTAGGATAAGGATGACACAAATGAAAAAAATCTCATTAAAACAAACATTTGCAGAACAAGTGAAAAAGGGATATCCGCTTATTTCAAAAGATGCTGTGTCGCGTGTGAACGGTGTACAGGAAGGCGAACTTATTGAATGGGTAGATGAAAGAGGCTCTTTTTTAGGGAAAGGATATTATGGTGTGCAAAATAAAGGCATCGGTTGGGTACTTTCCTTTGACGCTAACGAAAAAATAGATCAGGCCTTTTTTGTTTCTAAACTTGAACAGGCATCCAAAAGCAGAACGCATCTATTTCGTGATGCACAGACGACGGCTTTCCGTGTGTTCAATGGGGAAGGGGATGGAATTGGTGGAATCACGATTGATTATTATGATGGATTCTATCTCATCCAATGGTATAGCGAAGGTGTTTATACATTAAAAGAAGATGTATTGACTGCGATTGAGCAGGTGTATCCTGACTATAAAGGCATTTATGAAAAGAAGCGGTTTGATACGTCTGGACAATATATCGAAGATGACGATTTTGTAAAAGGGGAGAAAGGTGAATTTCCTCTTATCGTCAAAGAAAATGGGATGAACGTGGCGGTTTATCTAAATGATGGTGCGATGACAGGTATTTTCCTTGATCAGCGTCATGTGCGAAAAGCAATTCGAGATCGCTATGCAAAAGGAAAGACCGTCCTTAATACGTTCTCTTATACCGGCGCTTTCTCTGTAGCAGCAGCGCTTGGCGGGGCAAGCCGTACGACAAGTGTAGATGTTGCAAACCGCAGTTTGAAAAAAACATCTGAGCAGTTTGAAGTGAATGGCATTGATGTAGACGGGCAGGATATCAAAGTCATGGATGTCTTTAAATATTTCCCGTTTGCGGCGAAAAAAGGCTGGAGCTATGATGTTGTGATCTTGGACCCACCATCCTTTGCACGAACGAAGAAACACACATTCAGTGCAGCGAAGGATTATAAGAAACTATTAAAAGAAGCCATCCAGATCACAGCTGAGAACGGCGTCATTGTGGCGTCAACCAATAGCAGTGCATTTGGGATGAAAAAGTTTAAAGGATTTATTGCACAGGCCTTTAAAGAATCTGGGAAAACGTATCGTATTCTTGAGGAATATACACTTCCTGAGGACTTCCGTACAACGAAAAATTATCCTGAGGGGAACTATTTAAAGGTTGTCTTCATCCAAGCATAAGAAAAAGCCATTTTCCGATAAGGGGAAATGGCTTTTTCTATAGGGCAAACGACATCAGGATAGGCGCTGCACATAATGTAATAATGGCCGAAATGATCATGGACACACTTGAGATCGTGCCTGAGACGGAGCTCAGTTCAAAGGCCTTCGATGTGCCTGCACCATGTGCTCCTGTACCAAGCAGAACGCCCATTGCAATGTCATTATCAATACGGAAATAACGGATAACCAATGGTCCAATGATTGAGCCAAATAATGCTGTTAAAATGACGAAGACAGCCGTAACGGACGGCATCCCGCCAATCATTTCAGACACACTCATTGCAACAGGTGTTGTGACGGATCTTGGGACGAGGCTCTCGATCAGACTCGTATCCAAATGAAACAATTTGGCGATAAACGCTGTTGATAAAATCGCAACGATAGAACCGCAAGCCACATTTAAAATAATTTCTACTGCATGCTTCTTCAGAATGTGAAAATACTTATATAAAGGAATGGCAAATGCCACAGTCGCAGGTTGAAGCATATTTGTCAGCCATTTTCCGCCTTGATTGTAAGCATCGTAAGGAATGTTCACGATTAACAGCAAGACCACAAGAACAACCGGTGTCACAAGTAAAGGGGAGACATAGACTTTCGGGTGACGTTTATAAACCGCTTTTGATCCGAGATAGATCAGAATGGTTAGGATCAAGAATAGTCCACCAACTAACATAGCTTTTTTCGCTCCTTTCTTTTCGCAATCATCTGCGTCATTATGCCAGTCGAGAGCATGACCACAAAGGTACTAAGTAAAACCACAAGGACAATACTTGTGCCAGATTGAGAAAGTAATGTTCCGTAATCAATCACACCTACTGCTGAAGGGATAAAGAAGAGTAGCAGTTCTCCGAGCAGCCATACGGCGCCAAGTTCAATCCATTTTAATTTAATGATGTTAAAATGAAGTAATAAGAAAATGACAAGAATGCCTAAGATCGTGCCCGGAATTCTTAAATGCAAAAAGGCCGCCAGCACATTCATCAATTTCGCAAAAGCAAATAAAGCCATAATCTGAAGGGTAGCAATCAGCGACGTTTTGAGCAATTGCACTTTCTGTTCACTCCTTTTTCTATATAAATTGTTCACTGTTTCACAAAAACAACACAACGTTCTAATCGGTGAGCTTACTTTAAAGTGTACAGCACGTTCTATTATAGGTAAAATACATATATTGAATAGTTAGTATTCCTTTTGTCTATAGAAAGGGTGAACCATGTGGACATCAGACATTTAACATATTTCTTAGAAGTGGCACGGTTAAAGAGTTTTACGAAAGCATCACAATCGCTCTATGTGTCGCAGCCGACCATTTCCAAGATGGTCAAAAACCTAGAGGATGAGCTAGGTGTGCAGTTGTTTTACCGTAATGGCAGACAGGTTGAAATGACAGATGCTGGACAAACCATGTATACACAGGCGAGTGAAATCACACAATCCTTTCAGAATTTAACGAGTGAATTAAATGATTTAATGAATGTGAAAAAAGGACATATCCGAATAGGACTGCCGCCCATGATTGGATCAAGCTTTTTCCCAAATGTGATGGGAGAATTCCGCCAGCAGTATCCAGATGTCACCTTTCAATTGGTGGAGCACGGCTCCATTAAAGTAGAGGAAGGGGTAGAGGATGGATCATTAGATATTGGTGTCATTGTTCTGCCTGCAAATGATAAAATTTTTCATACATACACCATCATTAAAGAGAATATGAAGCTTGTCACCCATCCATCACATCCGATGGCAGGACGTGGTGAGGTTCATTTGGCTGATTTAAAGGAAGAGTCTTTTATTTTCTTTCGAGAAGATTTCGTTCTGCACAGCCGAATCTTAAATGAATGTATGAATGCTGGATTCAGGCCGAACGTTATTTATGAAACGTCACAATGGGATTTCATCAGTGAAATGGTTGCTGAGAATCTTGGGATTGGGCTTCTGCCTGAACGGATTTGCCGTGATCTAGATCCAGATAAAGTGAGGATCATTTCCTTAAATCCGTCTATTCCGTGGCATTTGGGTGTCATTTGGCGAAAGGACCGCTACTTGTCCTTTGCTGCAAGAGAATGGTTAAAGCATACAAAATCCTATGTGTGGGATGCAGAGTAAAAGGGAGGACGATACAGATGAAATTAAGCTGCGTGTCTCATCTTTTGGAAAAGGTTCGAGCGGAAAATCCGCTTGTTCATAATATCACCAACCAAGTTGTGACGAACTTTACAGCGAATGGACTGCTTGCTTTAGGTGCTTCTCCAGTCATGGCAAACGCTAAAGAAGAAGTGGCAGAAATGGCGCAATTAGCGGATGCACTTGTGCTGAATATTGGCACACTAACAAAGGATACAGTGGAGGCAATGGTCATTGCTGGACAAGCGGCCAATGAAAAAGGTGTACCGGTTCTATTAGATCCTGTTGGTGTTGGTGCGACAACGTTTCGGACGAGTGCGGCGAAACAGCTGTTACAGCAAGTGGACATCACTGTTGTTAGAGGGAATGCTGCTGAAATGGCTCATTTAATTGGAGTGAATGGCTGGCAGTCAAAAGGGGTTGATGCAAAAGGGGCAAATGGAGATGTATCGTCTTTAGCAAAGCAGGCGGCAAAAGCACTTCAAACCGTTGTGGCGATTACGGGGAAAGTGGATGTCGTGTCAGATGGAGAAGAGGTTCTATCTATTCATAATGGACACGAATGGTTAACCAAGGTGACAGGGACTGGCTGTTTACTCACCTCTGTCATAGGGGCATTTTGTGCAACAGGGGAACGTCCAATTCATGCGTCGGCATCAGCTCTGCTGTTTTATGGTGTCGCTGCAGAAAAGGCAGCTCAGCAGACAGATGAGAAAGGGCCAGGGACCTTTCAAATCGAATTGCTAAACGCGCTGTCCAATACAAATGGTCAAGATGTAATCACGTTAGGGAAAATAGGGGGAGTTTTGCATGACGAAGGTTGATCAGCAGCTAATCAAACAGCAATTATCGGTTTATTTTATTATGGGAACAGCGAATACAAGCCGGCATCCGCTTGATGTGGTAAAAGAGGCCATTCAAGGCGGGATCACGATGTTTCAGTTTCGTGAAAAGGGTGAAGGTGCTCTGCAAGGTGAAGAAAAGAAAAAAATCGCTCATCAGATTCAAGCACTTTGCCAAGAAGCGAATATTCCCTTTATCGTAAATGATGATGTACAGCTTGCAATCGATCTTGATGCAGATGGTGTCCATGTTGGGCAGGAAGATACACTTGCACTAGACGTACGGCAAAGGATCGGGAATAAAATATTAGGCGTGTCCACGCACAATCTAGATGAAGTGAGACAAGCGATGAAGGACGGGGCAGATTACGTTGGGATGGGTCCAGTCTATCCTACAGAAACAAAAAAGGATACACGCAGTGTCCAGGGTGTTTCTTTAATCAACGAAGTACGTCAACATGGTCTTCACATTCCCATTGTGGGTATCGGCGGTATCACATATGAAAATGCGGCACCAGTCATCCAAGCGGGAGCCGATGGCATTAGCATCATCAGCGCCATTAGCCAAAGCGCTGATCCGAAAAAAGCTGCGGAAGAACTAACATCTCTTGTCGAGTCAGAGAAAGCAGCTCTTTCATCTGTAAAAGACATGGATTAACTCATCCATGTCTTTTCTTATCTGCGTGAAAAATAGACAGAAGAGATACAATTGTGTACAATCTAATTGTTTGATTATTTTCGAAATGACAGGTAAATAAAGGAGAATGAATGATGGAAGTGCTCGATACGTATTTTCGCCGATATGATGAAGCGGGAAAAGGGCAAGAGCAAATGAACGAATTGTTGGCATTGTTTTCAGATGATGTCATGATTGTCTTAAATGGTGCTGAAAAGCCTGGCATCCAAGCGTTCACACAGTTTTTGAACACATTTTTCCACGTACATGAAGACATTAAGCACATGTGGGATGGCTGGGTGAAACGAGAAGATGGGAAGTATGAAACAAACTGGGCTGTTTGCGGAAAGTTAACAGACGGTCGTGTATATACAGCAGAAGGCATTGATATTGCGGAGCTGGATGATCAAGGAAAGATCGTTTATTTAGAAAACGTCCCGAAAAACCCAGAGTTATTCCAGCGATATTAAAAAGCCGGCAGAGCAGCCGGCTTTTTCTCATCAATCTGTATCCATATGCATACCTGTGTGTGCTTTTACTTGAATTTCTGTAAAGGTGTCTTCATCTGCTTTTTCAGAGGAGAAAATGGTGCCTAAGTAAGCTGCAAGGAATCCGAGCGGGATCGAGATAATCCCAGGGTTCGATAGTGGGATAAGCGGCTCTCCTGTGAAAATTGCTGCCCCTGATGGGTCCCAGACGCTTGGGCTGAGTGACACGATCAGGAGTGCGCTCAGAAGACCTGTTAAGCTTCCTGCGATAGCACCTGTTGAGTTAAATCGTTTCCAAAAGACAGTGAAGATAATCAACGGTAAATTCGCACTTGCTGCCACTGCGAAGGCAAGAGATACAAGAAAAGCGACGTTTAAAGATTGCGCAAATAATGCAAGAATGATGGAAAGGATGGCCACGCCGATGGAAGCAAAGCGTGCCGCCTTCACCTGTTCACGTTCACTCGCTTTTCCTTTGCGGATAATCTGGCTATAAAAATCATGGGCAAAGGCAGACGCGGCGGATAAAACAAGACCGGTCACCACTGCCAAAATGGTCGCAAAGGCAATAGCGGAAACAAAGGCAAATAATAAATCTCCTCCAAGCGCTTGGGCGAGTAGTGGAGCGGCCATGTTTCCTGCTGCATCGGCTGCCGTAATTGCATCTGTTCCGACAAAAGCTGCGGCACCGAAGCCGAGGAAAACCGTCATTAAATAAAAAATCCCGATGATCCACGTAGCGGATAGAACAGATTTACGCGCAGAAATGGCATCCTTTACTGTATAAAAACGGATCAAAATGTGCGGCAAACCTGCTGTTCCTAGCACAAGGGCAAGGTTCAGAGACAGGGTCTCTAAAGGCACATCATATTTATTTCCCGGGTGAAGAAAAGCTTCACCAAGCGGGGTCGCTGTTTTCATCTGCTCAAACATCTTCAGCAGGCTAAAATCAAACTTGGCAAACACAAGCAGCGAAATAATCAGCGTGCCCAGCATGAGAAGCACAGCTTTCGTGATCTGTACCCAGCTGGTGGCGATCATGCCGCCAAACACGACATAAATGGTCATCAAAACACCTACAATTAATACAGCGATCCAATAATCAATGCCAAGAAGCAGTTTAATTAAAGCACCTGCCCCAACAAGCTGGGCAATCATATAAAAAGTGGATACCGTGATGGTGTTAAAAGCAGCCACGCCTCTAATGGCAGGACGCTTAAATCGTGCAGCAATCATATCAGCCATCGTATATTTTCCTAGATTTCGCAGTGGTTCAGCCACGACATAAAGGACGACAAGATACGCTACAAGAAAGCCAATACTATAGAAAAAGCCGTCAAATCCATTTAAGGCGATCATGCCGGCGATCCCTAAAAATGAAGCAGCAGACATATAGTCCCCGGCAATGGCAAGGCCGTTCTGAAACCCAGTCAGACCGCCGCCTGCGGTGTAAAAATCGCTCGCATTGCTTGTTTTTTTCGCAGCAAAATACGTGATGACCAATGTGAGCCCTACGATCGCTATGAATAAAATAAAAGCGGTCATACTCATTCGTCATCACCTCTAGATTCAGTTTTTAAAGCGCTTACATATTTGTCGAACTGAGCTGCTTTTTTTGCATAAAGCCCACATAAAACCCATGTCATCACAAATTGCGTGAGGGCAAATAACCAAGCCCACGTGATCGCTCCAATTGCTGGCGTGTTCAAAAAGGTGAAGTAGGATGTAGCAACCGGAAGTGAAAAGTAAAAGAGAAAAAAGAAAATCGTCATCGGTACGATAAATCTGCGTTTTTCCTCAAGAAGTTTTCGAAAATCCTTTGAAGCGGCAACCTTCTTATAATGAACGTTTTTGTCTGCCATTGTTTCCTCCTTTGTACGAATTAGGGACAAGGTACTCCAATGCATATGAGACGATCTGGTTGTTTATGACAGTATATCATAAAAAAGGCACCCGAAAAGGGTGCTTTCTACCGATAATGCGCAAGAAATGTTTGTCTTGCTTTTTCATATGCTTCTGCATCAAAATGATCTCCGCATTTGTGAATACACCAGGGCTCCACTTGCCTTGCAATCCCAACCTCATATCCCTGCTGTGCAAACTCAAAAGACTGTGACACATCATAAAAATGAAAGCCGTCTAAAAGATCCTCACGCCACTTGATATCATATTGTGTTGCCATAAAAAGACCGTCAATCGCAGAAGCTTTGATATAACCTTGGGGCTCTGTCTGTGGATGACCAGATTCAAACGTCAGTAGCTGATAGGTGTCGTGCCGATATTCAATGACTTTCCCTCTGCAATCATGGCTCTCCCACCAGATTCCATTGTCTGGCACACTTTCTGCACCTATTACCCCAAGCATGCCAAGTGACGGATTTTGCAAGAAAAGTGGGATCAGCTCGAGAAGCATATGCTGTTTGACGATGAGTGTATCTTGATGAAGATAAATTTTAAACTGTGCAGGATGAGTGAGAGCTTCATTGTATCCAGAGGCCATACTTGATGCATGTCTAATGGGCAAAACCTCTACATGATACCCGTGCGGAGCAGGAAGTGAAGCGAGCTGCCGGAAGCAAGCTTGAAACATCGACTCATCATTTACACATAAAACAAATAAGATGGTGGGGCTACTCATTGAGTTGAACCGCCTCAACCACGTATTGATAGGCTGTCGCTGCCTCGTTAAAATCAAAACGGATGCCATGTTTTACGAGTAATTCATGTAGATCATTCATGACGCCCGTATAGGAAGGGTGTTGTACACGAATGGTTTCAAGCTCACGAACATGAAACCCGGCTGACTGAAAGAGGGCATGAATTTCGTGAAGGGTAAAGAAGCGTAAATGTGTTTGATCCATTAATCCTGCATCTGTATAAGAAAATCTCCCAGCCAGTAATTCTAAAACCGTTGAAATATGACCAATATTCGGAATGGAAGACAAGATGACCCCTTCCTTTTTCAGAAAAGGTTTGACCTTTTTTAAAACGGCCCAAGGGTCCAATAAATGTTCAAGAACATCTCCGAAAATGATGCAGTCAAATTGTTCATGCTGATAAGGCAGCGCCATCTGTTCAATATTGCCGCATAAAACATGATCCAGCGCTTTCTCAGCCTGCTTTGCTGCATCTTCAAAAGATTCAATTCCATATATGGTACGGTCTTGTTGTTTTAAGACTTTTCCAAGCTGGCCTGTGCCGCATCCGATATCCAAGATAGACGTCCATTCCTTGCGAATACGATGGACAATCACAGGGTTCACACCGTGATAATATTGATCCTTCTTTTGATGATAATAAGATAGGGAATCTGAACTCACGCGCCACCCACCTTTCTTCTTTCTTGTGTCTTATGCTTAATATATGGGTGGGGAGCTTGGTTTTATAACGAAAATGGGCAATTTTCATGAATGACAGCTAAAAAGGGGTCATATAAAGAACAGGGAACGGACTGTCCTCCTAAAAATAGAAAGACAGAACCCCATTGAGTGGAAGGGATTGGTATGATGAGGTGTTCAATTATTGTAGCGTATCGTCATGAAAGGATGTTTAAAAGGTCAATTGACAGGTTAGAACTTTAGCCAAAGCAATCTGAAAGACAAAGGATAACGGCGTTGATTACGGTTTGTTTATCATCTTCTGATCACCGTTGGATGTTAAAAAAGCTTGTATTTCCTCGATGCCTAGTCCAATTTTTTTCGCTTCTTGAATCAAATAAACCCACTCTTCGTCAACTCTTTTTTTCACTTGCGTATCCATAATATCCTCCAGTTCAATAAGACATATTCATCTGCAACCAATGACTTGAACAAACCGTCTAGTAACTGTACGTGTATGTGAATGGAGTACAAAAATAGATTTTTGTCGAAAAATGATGACATTTAACCTATTTTGTAAAATCTATCACCTACCACGTCCCTAAAAAAATGACTAAAAAACCCATAAATATTGAATTCTTACTTCTCATAATAAACAATTGTAAAGTCAGTTAAAAGATTATAAATTAAAATAATGATAAAGACCTAAATCATTTGACTCATATAAACCCATAAGGTTGACATATGCCATCAGCGAGAACAAATTTCATCTTTACAGGACGCACATATTGTTCGTTTGGGAAGTTCTTCTTAAGATGGTATTCTAAAAGAAACAGAATTCACCAAGAAGGAATGAAGAAAGACATGTATAGCCTTTTTCAAAAGTATCAAGAAGTTGTCATGTATCTGATCATGGGTGTGTGTACAACCATTGTCAACATAGTCAGCTTCTATTTATTCGTTGAGATGTTTTCTATGGATTACAAAACAGCAACGGTTGTTTCATGGGTATTTGCTGTGCTCTTTGCTTATATCACCAATAAGAAGTATGTCTTCAAGCAAAAGGCTCGTGACACAAAAAGCCTGATGCGTGAGCTTTCTTCATTTTTTAGTGTCCGTCTCATGTCTCTAGGTGTAGATCTGGGGCTGATGATTTTATTTGTGAGCCAAATGGCGCTCAACGAAACCGTCGCAAAAATTCTTGTTAACTTTGTGATTGTCGTGGTCAATTATGTCGCTAGTAAATGGTTCGTCTTCAAGAAAACAAAAGAAGATGCGATTTAACACATGAAAAAGATAGGTGATGTGAAATGAGCAGCAGGCCAGACGAATTATATGATGCCATATATCAACAAACAGAAAAGCAGCATGAACAAGTGTTGAGGCTAGTCAAGGAAATGACCGAACATCCAGAAGCATTTTCTGAACAAGAAAAGGAAAAGATCAACCGAATGGACATTGCGCTTCAAACAGCGACGGACATTTTAGAAAATTTAATGACCCCTGATACACAAATGACCATTGTTTTAAGACAAGGGAGAATTCGTGTTGACCTGACGAAAGCGTAAAAGAAGCAGCCAATTGAAAAGCGGCTGCTTTTTATTATGCATCGCTTGTTTCCCGGAGTTGCTTTGGAGACATGCCGATTTTCTTTCGAAAGACTTTATTCAAGTAATTCGCGTTTCGGTAGCCGCACTGTATGGCGATTTCTTCAATCGAGTATTTCGTTGTTTTCAGTAACGTTTCCGCCTTTTCTAAACGAATATTGGTTAAATAATGAATCGGTGTGAAGCCAGTTGCCTTTTTGAATTCCCTCGTAAAATGACTTTTGGATAAACGTGCCGCAGCTGCCATATCGTCAGGCCCAATCTCCTCGTGAAAATGGTGGCTTGCAAATAAGGCCGCTTGGACGATGGGCTCAGGCCATTTCTCCATTTGTCCCTCAAGCTTTGGCAAATATGAATACAGTTCCATGACAAATTGATAAGCAAGGCTAGACCCCTCAAATGGATTGGTAATCCGTCTTTCACTGGCTTCATCATAAATCTTCTTTAGCAGGCGGATCGGTTTGGAATTCGGATGAAAACGCATGACCTGCTTTCCTTGATCGATAAATTGATCAAAGCAAAGGTCACAGGCTTCCCCATAAAGTGTTAAATAGAGAAATTCCCAATGTTCACTGTCTTCTGGAAAATAGTATTGATAAGCACTGGGGCTTTTCACCAGAAAGGCCTGTCCAGGCAATACTTTGAATCGTTTCTGTCCGATTTCAATCATGCCGTGTCCAGACAGTGTGAGCTGAAAGATGCACTTGCCCTGATCCTTCCGCTCTACGCCATTCCAGCTGTATAACGAAGATGATTGAACTTCCCAGCCAACAGACCAGATTTGGGCCGGCAATGTCACATCAGAATGGTGAAAACGAAATGCAAATGCTTCCTTCTTCAAATTGGAAACCCTCCTTCACAGCAAAAAACAACCTTTTTCTATTTTGAATCATGTTACACCTCATATCACATCGTACCATTCACAGCAAAAAAAGGGTATTTTTTAACGATTTTTTTACCATTGAACTTCAGCTGACGGGGCAACTAAAATAAGATTATCAGAAGAGAAAAGGGGAATGGATATGATCGACACATTACGAGCAGCATTTCACCAGCAATTTGGAGATCAGGATGAACTCCGCTATTTTTTCGCCCCAGGCAGAGTCAATCTGATTGGTGAACACACAGATTATAATGGGGGCCATGTCTTTCCATGTGCACTCACTCTTGGTACATATGCTGCGGGAGCAAGACGATCAGATGGACGCGTCAGAATGTATTCCTTGAATTTTGAAGAAGAAGGTGTGAAAGAGTTCGACCTTTTTGAAATCGCTTTCTTAAAATCGGACGGCTGGGCGAACTATCCGAAGGGAGTATTCCAACAGTTTATCGAAGCAGGCATGGATGTGAAAGAAGGCTTTGATATTGTGTATGCTGGCAATATTCCAAATGGCGCAGGCCTGTCATCCTCTGCCTCTATTGAGCTCGTCACGGCTGTCTTGATCAATGAATGGTCGTCATTCGGCGTAACGCAAATCGACCTAGCCCTTCTTGCGCAGCGTGCTGAAAATGAGTTTATTGGCGTGAACTGCGGCATTATGGATCAATTTTCAATTAGTCTTGGAAAAAAAGGTCACGCTATTTTGCTCAATTGTGACACGCTTTCCTTTGAATACAGCCCATTTCGGCAAGAGGGTCTGGCACTTGTCATTGCCAATACAAATAAAAAACGAACACTTGCAGATTCCAAATACAATGAACGCCGTTCAGAATGTCAATCTGCTTTAAACGATCTTAGAAAAGAACGAGATATTGTGCATTTATGTGAGCTCGCAGTGGATGAATTCGCTAAGCATGAACATTTGATACAAGATGAAACGTGTAGAAGACGTGCAAGACATGCCATCACGGAAAACGAGAGGACCATGAAAGCAGTAAATTTTCTGAAAGATGATAAAATGGAAGAACTAGGTGCACTCATGAAGGCATCTCACCTTTCTTTAAAGAATGATTATGAAGTCACTGGGCTTGAGCTAGATGCACTGGCTGAAGCCGCATGGCAACATCCAGGGGCGATTGGTTCTCGTATGACAGGTGCTGGCTTTGGGGGTTGTACCGTCAGCATTGTGAAAGAAGAGCTACTGGACTCATTTATAGAAGAAACAGGTGCGATTTATCAAGAAAAAACAGGCATTCAAGCCTCTTTCTACACAGCTGGAATTGGAGGCGGCGCTAGAGAATTAACGAAGGAGGAATTTTGATGGCAATTTTAGTATGTGGGGGAGCAGGTTTTATTGGCAGTCATGCGGTAGCGGCTCTTTTGGCTAAAGGAGAACAAGTGGTGATTGTGGATAATTTGCAGACAGGTCATAAAGAGGCAGTCGTAAAGGGTGCCGTATTAGAAGAGGGAGATTTAAGGAATCACGCTTTTTTAAGAAGTGTTTTTCAAACACATGACATTGAAGCGGTCATGCACTTTGCGGCAGATTCACTTGTTGGAGAAAGTGTAACAGACCCGCTGAAGTACTATGACAACAATGTCGGAGGGGCAACGGCTTTACTTCAGGTGATGAATGAATTTGATGTGAAACGCATTGTATTCTCTTCAACTGCTGCGACATATGGTGAACCAAAGCGTGTACCGATCGTTGAAACGGATGAGACGAACCCAACAAATCCTTATGGGGAAACGAAGCTCGCGATTGAGAAAATGCTGAAGTGGTCTGAGCAGGCATATGGTATCGAATACGTTGTGCTTCGTTATTTTAATGTAGCCGGTGCTCATACAGAAGGGATTGTCGGTGAAGATCATCAGCCAGAAACGCATTTAATCCCAATTATTCTGCAAGTGGCTTTAGGAAAACGTGATCAAATCATGATTTACGGTGATGATTATGAAACAGAGGATGGCACATGCATTAGAGACTACATTCATGTCATGGATTTAGTAGAGGCGCACATTCTAGCGGTTGAGCGTCTGCGTGAAGGAAAAGGAAGCACGACGTACAACTTAGGGAACGGCACAGGCTTCTCTGTGAAGCAGGTCGTGGAAGCCGCAAGAGAAGTGACGGGTCATGCCATTCCAGCACAGGTGGCAGAAAGACGTGCGGGTGATCCAGCTAAGCTGATTGCTTCATCAGAAAAAGCGCTGAAAGAACTAGGATGGAAGCCGCAATATGCAGATCTCCACACCATCATTCAAAGTGCATGGGATTGGTTTCAGAAACATCCAGATGGCTATCAAAGTGAGTAACGTGTAGCAGGCAGGGGAGGAGACAAAGGGAATGGCGATTGATATTTTTGAAAAGCTAGAACAGCTGATTCAATATGGGGTTAATAAAGAGCTGATATCACCACTAGATATGGATTATACAAGGAACCGGCTGCTAGAGGTGCTTGGTCTCGATGATGCTGAGGCAAGAACAGTCTCAGGAGACAGCGACCTTGAAGACATCTTAATGCCGATGCTCGATTGGGCAGTTGAAACAGGTCTTATTCCTGACGGGACAGATACGTATCGTGATTTATTAGATGCCAAAATCATGGGCTGCTTGGTGGCGCCTCCGAGTGTCATCTATGCAAAGTTTGAAGAGAAACGCAAGCATTGCGGACCAAAGGCAGCGACAAGCTGGTTTTATGAAATGCAGCAGCATGCCCACTATATTCATACAGGCAGAATCGCCAAAAATGTGCAGTGGTTTACACCGACAGAAGATGGTGAGCTTGAGATCACGATTAATCTATCGAAACCGGAAAAGGACCCAAAAGCGATCGCTGAAGCCAAACAGCTTAGTCAAAAGCAATATCCTCTTTGTCTCCTTTGTAAAGAAAACGTTGGGTTTGGGGGACGCATCAATCACCCAGCAAGACAGAATCACCGGATTATTCCGGTAACACTTACAAATGAGTCGTGGTTTATGCAATTCTCGCCGTATGTGTATTACAACGAACATTGTATTGTGTTCAAGGGCGAGCATGAACCAATGCAGATATCTAAAAAGACCTTCGAACGTCTGCTTTCCTTCATATCTATATATCCGCACTATTTCATAGGATCAAATGCTGATCTTCCCATTGTTGGAGGCAGCATATTAAGTCATGACCACTTTCAAGGAGGTGCTCATGAATTTCCGATGGCGAAAGCAAAGATGGAAGAAGTGTTTTCTCTCGAAAAGTTTCCGAGGATGAAGGCGGGTATTGTGAAATGGCCGATGTCAGTGATCAGGCTTCAAAGCAGCGACCAGCAGACGCTTGCGGAGGCAGCGGATTTTATATTACATGAGTGGAAAATGTATTCAGATCCAGAAGCGGGGCTGTTCTCACATACAGGAGAGACCCCGCACAATACCATTACACCGATCGCACGCCGCCATGGGGATGAGTACGAATTAGATCTCGTGCTACGAAATAATCGTACAGACAAGCAGCACCCAGGCGGAATCTTCCATCCGCACAAAGAAGTTCATCATATTAAAAAAGAGAATATCGGATTAATCGAAGTCATGGGTCTCGCCGTGCTTCCTGGAAGATTAGCAGCGGAATTAAGCCAGCTAAAAGCGGCGCTGCTATCCAAAAACCCTCTTGAAGAAATCAAAGCCTGTCCGCCTATCATGAAGCACGAGTCATGGGCAGAGCGTCTGATCGAAGAGAATACCTTTACGAAGGACAACGTAGAAACCATTTTACAAAAAGAAATCGGCCTCATTTTTTCTCGTATACTCGCGCAGGCGGGTGTGTTTAAAAGAACAGAGCAAGGGAAAACAGCATTTAAACGTTTCGTTCAAACACTCCATACAGGCAGGTGATGAGTTGATGATTGAACAGGTAAGAACTTTAATGGAAGAAAAACAACTCGACGGTGTTCTCATTCAAAAGCGTAATAACTTTTCTTGGCTTACAGGAGGAAGAAGAAACCACATTGTGTTAAACACGCCAGAGGGCGTTTGTCAGCTACTTGTGTTGAAAGACGATATTGTCCTAGTTGTGAATCAAATGGAAGAAAAACGAATCATTGAAGAAGAAATGGCGTATTTTGACCATCCCTTTCAAGTCGTCACAATGGATTGGTTTGAGGATGAGACTCCTTACATTCAAACACTCATAAAAGACAAACGAATCGGTGCGGATATTCACATGGAAGGAGTGGAATGGATCGAACCCGATTTGTCTCGTGTTCGATCAATCCTTTCAGCACCACAGCTCAGCCAATACGAAACCCTTTGTCATGACACAGCTGTTATTGTAGAAAGTGTCTGTCAAGAAATCGTTCCAGGACAGACGGAGCATGAAATTGCTTCTCTTGTTGCTCAAAGAGCGATCGGGCAGGGGATGACGATAGAAGTGCTGCTCGTGGCGACAGATGACCGGATTCATCAATATCGCCACCCGATCCCAACAGAAAAAGCACTTCAAAAGCATGCACTGGTTGTCCTTTGTGCTGAACGGCATGGACTCGTGGCAAATGTCACAAGATCCGTTTACTTTGGACAGCTGCCAAAGGAGCTTGAAGAAAACAAAGAAAGGCTTGCGCGAATTGACACGGTCATGAATGCGGCCACTCGTCCAGGGAACACCATTGGAGATGTATTGAAGGCAGGCATTGCTCAATATGAAAAAGAAGGATTTCCTGATAGCTGGAAAAAGCTTCACCAAGGAGGGAAGACTGGATTTGTGTCTAGAGAGATCATTGCAGTTCCTTCATCCGTGGAAGAGATCCAGCTTCATCAAGTATTCACTTGGAATCCTTCCTTACCAGGATTGAAATCAGAGGATACGATGGTCGTAGAGAAAGAGGGGAATCGCTTTTTAACCTATACAGGCAAGTGGACGTATATAGACATAGAACATGAAGGAAGCATCTATAGGCGACCAGACATTTTGGTGAGATATGAATAAATGAGAAACCGGCGATGAGCCGGTTTTTTGCTGGAAGTCTTTAGTGAGTTTCCACTCATTTATCACCATTACCAATCATTACAGCGCATAGGCCAGCGATCGATACTTTCTTTTCTTGTCGACTTGCGTTAAAATGAGTAAGGTTTTTGTTAAATATGGGGATACCTATTTCGGAATTGTTTACCTAGATAAAATTTCATAAAGTTAAATTGAAATTTGACCAAACTTTTTTATTGTGGTAAACCTAAATTTGACAAAGTTCTTGATTGTATGTCCTTTGCCTTCAACTCTCAACTTTTCAAAATCCTAGAAATTTATTGTGTGTGCAATAATATATATTTATGTCGAATTTATGACATTTTAATAGAAATCTGTTGAAAAATAAATGAACTTTTGAAAAAAGGGAAGCTAACTCCAACAGATTTTGATAGCATTACAAAGGGAAGAAAAGTTTTCGAAGGCAGATGGCTTTTCACAATTATTCAGCAATTTATACATTATTTAAGGAAGGATGGTGATCTTCTTGTTCAGAGCCATTAAACCTATGCTTTTATTAGCGATGCTCGTGAGTGTTTTTGTATTAGGAGGTTGCAGCAATATCGCTGTTTTAGATCCTAAAGGACCAGTCGCAGCACAACAAAAAGACTTAATCCTTTTATCTATTGGATTCATGCTCTTTATCGTTGGTGCGGTATTTGTACTGTTTACCATCATTTTGGTTAAATACCGTGAGCGTAAGGACGTTGGAAACGCCTCTTATAACCCAGAACTACACGGGAATACGCTTCTAGAAGTTGTCTGGACAGTGATCCCAATATTAATCGTTGCTGCCCTTTCAGTTCCAACTGTAAAAACCATTTACTCTTTGGAAGAGGCGCCTCAAGCAACAAGTCATAAAGATCCACTTGTCGTTTATGCTACAGCAGTTGATTGGAAATGGATCTTCAGCTATCCAGAGGAAAATATTGAAACAGTGAACTACTTAAACATTCCAAAAGATCAGCCGGTTTTATTCAAAATCACTTCCGCTGATACAATGGCATCTCTATGGATTCCTCAGCTAGGCGGGGAGAAGTATGCGATGGCTGGAATGGAAATGGAACAATATCTTCAAGCTGATGAAGTAGGCACATATGAAGGAAGAAACGCCAACTTCACAGGCGAAGGCTTTGCTCAGCAAAAATTCAAAGTCAATGCGATGACGCAGTCTGACTATGATAAATGGGTAAATAAAACGAAAAAAGAAGCACCAAAGTTAACGAAGAAAACGTATGACTACTTGATGCTTCCTGATGCTGCAGATGTGCAGACATTCTCATCAACACATTTATCTTTTGCGAAGCACGGAGAGGATTCTGAATATGCACTCCAAGCACGCAAACGTTTAGGTTACCAATCAGTTTCTCCGCATTCCAAGACAGATCCTTTCGAGAATGTGAAGAACTATAAAAGAAAACTAGAAAACGAATAAACTGACTAAGGAAAGGAGGAGGCCGTTATGCATTTAAAATGGGATGAGTTTTTTGTAACTGGAGACCCATTAATTCTTGGTGCGCAAATTTCTATCGCTCTTACTTCCATTGCCATTGTGTTTGTTTTAACCTACTTCAAAAAGTGGAAATGGCTCTGGAAAGAATGGCTGACATCAGTTGATCATAAAAAGCTTGGAATCATGTATATCCTTGCTGCTGTGATTATGTTCTTCCGCGGTGGGGTAGACGGACTGATGATGCGCGCGCAGCTGGCGCTTCCTAATAATACGTTTTTAGATTCAAACCACTATAATGAAATTTTCACAACGCATGGTACGATCATGATTTTATTCATGGCGATGCCATTCTTAATTGGTTTAATCAACGTCGTGGTTCCTCTTCAAATTGGTGCACGTGACGTTGCATTCCCGTATTTGAACAACTTGAGCTTCTGGACATTTATGGTCGGAGCAATGCTGTTCAACATTTCCTTCGTTATTGGAGGATCACCAAGTGCAGGCTGGACGAGTTACATGCCGCTCGCCGGAAATGATTTCTCACCAGGACCTGGACAGAACTACTACTTGCTCGGGCTCCAAATTGCAGGTATTGGTACACTAATGACAGGTATTAACTTCATGGTGACCATCTTAAAAATGCGTACAAAAGGTATGACGCTTATGCGTATGCCGATGTTTACATGGACAACATTGATCACGTCTGTCATTATCGTTTTCGCATTCCCTGTTTTAACAGTTGCTTTAGCACTTATGACATTCGATCGTTTATTCGGTTCAGCATTCTTTACACTCGAAGCGGGCGGTATGCCAATGCTTTGGGCGAACCTTTTCTGGATTTGGGGACATCCTGAGGTATATATCGTTATCCTGCCGGCTTTCGGTATTTTCTCAGAAATCTTTGCGACGTTCTCAAGAAAGCAGTTGTTTGGTTACAAAGCGATGGTTGTATCGATTGTGGCAATCTCTGTTCTTAGTTTCCTTGTGTGGGTTCACCACTTCTTTACAATGGGGAACAGTGCAGCGGTTAACTCATTCTTCTCGATCACAACAATGGCGATTTCTGTACCAACAGGTGTGAAAATCTTTAACTGGCTCTTTACAATGTATCGAGGCCGTATCAGTTTTACATCTCCAATGCTTTGGGCACTTGGTTTCATCCCGAACTTCGTAATCGGTGGTGTGACTGGAGTTATGCTTGCGATGGCAGCTGCGGATTACCAGTACCATAATACGTACTTCCTTGTATCCCACTTCCACTATGTATTAATCGCAGGTACTGTATTTGCTTGTTTTGCAGGTCTTGTTTTCTGGTATCCGAAAATGTTTGGTTACAAGTTAAACGAACGAATCGGCAAATGGTTCTTCTGGGTATTCATGATCGGATTTAACATCTGTTTCTTCCCGCAGTACTTCTTAGGACTGCAAGGAATGCCAAGACGTATTTATACGTATGGACCAGAAGATGGCTGGACTGCACTAAACTTTATTTCAACAATTGGTGCATTCATGATGGGTATCGGATTCATCATCCTTTGCTATAACATTTACTACAGCTGGAGACACGCGAAACGTGAAGTGTCTGGAGACAGCTGGGGAGAAGGACGTACGCTTGACTGGGCGACATCTTCTGCAATTCCGCCGCATTATAACTTTGCAGCACTTCCAGAAGTGACGTCACCAGATGCATTCCATCATTGGAAGCAAAACAATGTAGACGTTCATCCTGAAAAAGAATTCAAGAAAATTCACATGCCGCACAATTCAGGCAGACCGCTGATCATGTCTGCATTCTTCGGACTTGGTGCATTCGGTCTTGTATTTGAATGGTACTGGATTGGCGTTATCGGCTTAATCGGTGTATTCGCAACAATGATTTTACGTTCATTTGAATATGACGATGGCTACTATATTCCTGTTGAAGAAGTGATTGAAACAGAGAAAAAGAATAAGGAGGCGCAGAAGTAATGGGACATAATGATAGCAGCTATGCAAATGCACCGCTTGAATATCAGTCTGAAACAGGACGTTTAAACATCCTTGGTTTCTGGATATTCCTTGGCGCGGAAATCGTGTTATTCTCAACACTTTTTGCGACCTACTTTGTTCTTCATGGCAGAACAGCTGGCGGCGTTTTGCCAGCTGAGCTATTTGATATGAAGCTTGTATTGATCATGACATTCCTGCTATTGGTGAGTTCATTTACATGTGGGATTGCCGTTCATGAAATGCGCCGTGGAAGTACAAAAGGGGTTGTCATTTGGACGATTCTGACACTGCTTCTAGGTGCAGGCTTCGTTGGTTTTGAGATTTTCGAATTCTTCCATTATGTACATGAGGGTGCGAGCATCCATACAAGTGCATACTGGTCTGCATTCTTTGTTCTTTTAGGAACTCACGGATTACACGTATCCATCGGTATCTTCTGGATTACGGGCGTCTTGTTCCAAATTAAAAAACGTGGATTAACACCACAAACAGCAGCGAAGATCTTTATCTCAAGTCTATACTGGCATTTCCTTGATGTTGTATGGATTTTCATCTTCACAGCTGTGTACTTGATCGGATTAGGGGGGCTTTTGTGATATGGCTGGAAAAACACATTCCTCAGCAGAGCACGAACACTTCCCTTGGAAACACGTAGTCGGCTTCATTCTCTCCATTGTGCTAACCATCTTAGCATTCTGGATTGCCATCGGAGCTGAAATTGGCAGTTCCGCAAAACTATGGATTATCTTTGGTTTTGCCTTCATTCAAGCATTCTTGCAGCTGTTCATGTTCATGCACATGACAGAGAGTGAGAACGGAACTGTTCAAGTCGGAAATACTTTGTTTGGTCTGTTCTGTGCGATCATTTTCGTCATCGGGTCTGTTTGGATCTTCGCGGCTCACTACAGCCACGGAGAGAACAGCAAAGACGGTTATTCACCATCTGCGCCAAAGCAGTCTGAGCATTCAGAGAAATAATAAAAAACCACTCATCTTTCATAGGTGAGTGGTTTTTATGCTGATTGTGATAACGCTTCCAATTGATGATGTGATATCTATCTGCTGCTGAATCTTTTACGAATGAATGGAAGTCCATAGATGAGGAAAGCTGCAATGTGAGCCAGAATCACGTTAATGGCAAAGAATGCGATCATGAAGGTATGTCCTGCTGGAGATAAACTGCTTGTCATGTAAAGACCGAAGAAAATCCACATAATCATGATGGGTGGAATAGATGCTAATGCAATCTTTCTGTTTTCCAACCATAAAAACAGGGGTGTAGCTGTTGCAATACATAGGTACGCAAAGAACATATCCATCGTATCCAACTCCTTTGTAAGTTGATGTTCAATTCAAATGAGAGGTCAGGATGCAATTGTGTCTGTTTTTAGGAGATATTGTGAACATTTTGTTACAAATATTATACCACAATTGACTTTGAAGTAAACTCAATAATTGGAAAATGGGCCTTATTCCGCAGAAATTGTTTTTTTTCTTATACCTCAGTTAAGCTTATGCTGGCAAGATGTTCACCTTTCATATCGCCACATAAGTCATTGAATTTTCCCCTTAAAATCTGTAAAATAATCTTTTTAAAGGACTTATGATCGGTTGTCATGATAGAGTGGAAAGGAATTTTTTCCTATTGTTAGGATGAAAAGTATTTCATTTTTTGAAAATAGAATGGAACCTTTCAGGTGTCACTTCCGTCATATTTAAGGTGAGTTGCTTTTGTGAAAATTTCAATCTAATATAAATAAGGGCTTTTATGTTTTGTAATAAGGGTGGTTAGTTCATGAACAAGCAGAATACATCTCCTTACTATCAGGGAGATTTGATTTTTATATTTTTAGCCTTCTTTGCCATCAGTGTCATCGCTATTTATGCTGCGGGACAGTTTGGGCAATATGGATCTAATGCATGGACCAGACAGATCATTTACTACATGGTCGGGGTCATCTGTATTGTGGCTATTAATTACTTCGATCTGGAACAATTAGAAAAGTTAAGCCTATATATTTTTATAGGCGGCATTATGCTCTTAATTCTTTTAAAAATTGCTCCTGCACAAATTGCAGGTCATGATTTTGCTCCAATTAAAAATGGTGCAAAAAGTTGGTTTGTGTTACCGGGAATTGGAACATTTCAGCCTTCAGAGTTCATGAAAATTGGTTTGATTATGATGCTCGCCTCTGTCATTGGGAAGGCAACCCCAAGAGGAAAACGAACATTAGAAGATGATATTTTCCTACTATTAAAAATTGCCGGCGTGGCTGCTGTACCAGTCGGACTCATCTTTTTGCAAGATGCAGGTACGGCTGCGGTATGTATGTTTATTGTCGTTGTCATGGTCTTTTTATCAGGGGTCAACTGGAAATTGATCTCTCTCATCGGTTCAGTGGTTGTGCTCTTAGTTGCCGCTGTGTTAGCCGTGATTATTCTATTCCCTGATTTCGCACAAAAGATCGGGATTCAGCAGTATCAGATCAATCGGATTACCGCTTGGCTGCCTGATAGTTCTTCGACAGCCAACCAAGCCCAGACACAGGATGCATCTGGATCTGATAAATATCAAGTCGAGCAAGCCATTATGGCAATTGGGGCAGGACAAATTTTCGGGAACGGTGTTAAAAACTTAAAAGTGTATGTTCCAGAAGCACAGACAGATATGATTTTCTCTATCATAGGGGAAGCCTTTGGTTTTGTCGGCTGCGCATTTGTTGTGATCATGTTCTTCTTCCTGATTTACAGGCTTGTTGTGTTGATTGACCGTATCCATCCTTATAGCCGGTTTGCGTCATTTTTCTGTGTAGGATATACAGCATTGATTGTCATCCATACATTCCAGAACATTGGCATGAACATAGGCGTCATGCCTGTAACAGGGATACCGCTCTTATTCATCAGCTTCGGGGGAAGCTCTGTTTTATCTGTTCTGATTGGATTTGGTATCGCCTATAATGCAAGTGTTCAATTAACGAAATATCAAAGTTATTTATTTAAATAAAACGGGTAAAGGGCAGTCTAAGCGTAGGCTGCCTTTTTGGTGTGAGTTCTAACTTTTGAAAAGCAATATTCATTTGTCTTATGATAGTAGGAGTGAAGGAGGTCTTCGAATTGAATAAAACGATAGAAACCATCTTAAATCATCGGTCCATCCGTTCGTTTACAGATGAGCGTCTGACAGACGAAGAAGTGCTGACACTTATCAAAAGTGCACAGGCTGCTTCGACATCAAGCTATGTACAGGCGTATAGTATCATTGGTGTAACAGATCAGGAGAAGAAGGCGAAGCTTGCTGAACTGGCTGGAAATCAGCCATACGTTGAGAAGAATGGGCATTTTTTTGTTTTCTGTGCAGACTTGAAACGCCACGACTATATCGCAAAAAAAGCAGGGAAAAACCATCAAGAAGCGCTTGAGAATACTGAAGCCTTTCTGATCAGTGTGATTGATGCGGCGCTCGCTGCGCAAAATGTCAGTGTCGCCGCAGAATCTATGGGACTTGGCATCTGCTATATCGGCGGACTGCGTAATCAGCTGAAGGAAGTATCAGAATTACTTGAAACGCCTTCCTATGTGCTGCCGCTATTCGGCCTGGCCATAGGACATCCTGCCAATTCATCATCTCAAAAGGAACGGTTGCCCGTTGAGCTGATCTATCATGAAAACACATATCAGCAAGACGAAGCTCATGTGGATCGTTATTTAAAAGAATACGATGATCGTATTTCATCATATTATGAAGAACGAACAAACGGTGAGAGAAAAGATACATGGTCTGAGCAAATGCTTCGAGGCTTTAGCCAGCCAAAACGTGCTTTCCTCGGAGATTTTGTGAAAGAGAAGGGCTTTAATCGAAAATAAATCAGGAGATCCCCCTTTCGAGTGAGAGAGGGGGATTTCTGTAAGAGGTGCGACATCATGAAATTAAGTATACTGGATCAATCTCCTTTAATTGGAGATGCGACGCCTGCTGAGGCGCTGAAGCAAACAGTCGAGCTGGCGAAGCAGGCAGAGAAATGGGGTTATCATCGATTTTGGGTATCAGAGCATCACTTTTCAAACCGGCTCGCAGGATCGAGTCCAGAGGTGCTTCTCGGTCATTTATCAGCTGTGACGTCACATATCCGTATTGGCTCAGGCGGCGTCATGCTTCCCCACTACAGTGCCTATAAAGTAGCAGAGAACTTCAGAGTGCTCGAAGCCTTGGCTCCGGGCAGAATTGATCTTGGCATTGGACGTGCTCCTGGAGGTATGCCGATCTCCTCCATTGCCCTTCATCATGGAGAACGGAAGCGACTTGGTGATCAATACCCTGAGCAGGTAGAAGAATTGAAGGTGTATTTACATGATTTAGCCGATGAATTTTATCCGCTGCCTCACTTGACCGCTTCTCCGAAAGTAGATACTGCCCCAGAGGTATGGATGCTAGGTTCCTCTGGAGGAAGTGCACGGCTTGCCGCAAAAGCAGGTGCAGGCTATACGTTTGCTCTTTTCATTAATGGAGAAGGCGGAGAAGACTCTGTGTCGCAGTATATTAACCGATTTGAACCTTCAGAATTTGGTGCTGAGCCGCGTGTCAGTCTTGCGGTCTTCGTTTTATGTGCAGAAACAGAGGAACAGGCAGAAAAATTGGCTGTCAGCTTAGATTTATCATTATTAGCCAATGAGCAAGGACAGAACCTTGGCGGCTTTCCTTCATTTGAACAGGCAAAGGCCTATTCCTACAGTTCATATGAACAAAAACGAGTAGCAGCCAATCGACAGAGAATGGTTGTTGGCACACCATCTTCTGTGAAGCAGCAGCTGACAGCACTCGCAAAGGTGTATCGTACAGATGAAGTGATCGCTGTGACCATCACACATCACATGCAAGACCGTCTCACATCGTATCGTTTATTAAAAGAAGCTTTTGACGCATAACTTATGTAAATTTACCGTCTGCGCAGCCAATAAAAGGGATAGAGGAGCATCATGGTGAGAATAAAGGCAGCTGTCACCGCCAAGCTAAGCGGATAAATGCAGGTGGTATAGACAGTCAGTTCACATGCTTGATGAAAAGGACGAGGCTGTTTTGCATGTAAAAAGGTAAAAAAATAAACCAAGGTGATCGTGAGAAAAAAAGCCGTCATAAAAGAAACGATCCATAGCCATATCAACATGAATTTCTCTTTCCTCCATATATGATAGAAAAGCCTTGTTGAGCTGATGGGCTCATACAAGGCTTATTATGTGATTCTTGTTTATTCAGGATAAATATCGAATGGTTCTTTCGTTTGAACCGTATCTGATTTGCCTTTCAGGCTTGCATACGCAAGCATTGTATACTCACCTGCTTCTAACTTCTGTCCTTTATTGATCGTGCCATTCCATTTCACACGATGCTCTCCTTTATCAACATGTTGATAAACTCCTGCTTCACCTAAATACTCTCCATCTGTCGAGTAGACGAGGAATGCAAGATTTTCAGCACCGCCTGGGAGATAGCTACTAATGACATAGCTTCCAGCACGGTTATCAGGCTCTACGGAAACCGAAGTGACGCGCGGGTAATCAGGCTCTTTTACAATCAATAAAGTAGGGATTTCAGTGACCTTTCTGCCATTTTCGCGAATGGTGATACTGCCTTGGTACGTTCCTTTTTTCGTTTTTCCATAATTCACTTGTACTGCGGAAGTAAAGGACCCTGTGGAATTCCCTTTTACTGTGATTTTTTTCGTGCCGTTTGTGCTAATGCCATTGCCATCGAACTTGTAATCAATGGTATAGGTTTTCGGTGCTTTTGACAGGTTTTCTACCTTGAACTTCTTCGTTTTGATTTGAACGCCCTTTTCTTTTAAGAAAGTGCCGTACGAATAGCTTGCATCAGACACAATAGAAGACGCTTGAAGTGATTCGATGATTCGAACGCTGCCTGTGCCCTGCGTATTGTGAGGGAACTGGCTGCCATTTGGGTCATACAATGTTTCTGCTGTATTCATCATCAGCGCTTTAATTTGCTCTGTAGAATACGATGGTTTTGCTTGTTTAATAATCGCTGCTACTCCGGCTACATGAGGAGATGCCATGCTTGTTCCTTGCTTCGATCCATAGCCGTATGGCTGAGAAGGATCGTGTGTCGGAATGGTGCTGACAATACTCACGCCAGGTGCTGAAAGATCTGGTTTGATCATCCACGTATCGACAACAGGTCCGCGAGATGAGAAGTCAGCGACTTGTTCACTTAACTCTTTCACAAATTGAATCGAGAAAGTTGTTGTATTGTTACCAGCCTCAATGGCTTTAACAAGTGCTGTTCCTTCCGCTTTTGACAGCTTAATCGTCGGAAGGGCTAGACCTGGTACATCCACAGGGATTTCTCCATCGGTATTGTTGTACATGACAACGCCGATCGCACCAGCAGCTTTCGCATTGTCCACTTTATCAACAAAGGCAATGGCTCCACGTTCAATCACTGCCACCTTTCCTTTGACATCGATGTTTTCAAAATCTTTTTCGTCACCGATGCCTGCTTGGACGAGTGTGACTTGTTTTTGGTCAAGTGCTTTTAAATCATTTTCTTGATAGTAGCCCATCACTTTTGCTGTTGAATAGTTCGGGAATTTCACGTTGTATAAACTGTACGGAAGCTGAGTGGCTCCGACAGAAATAGCATCTCTTGATGTCCCAGGAGATCCAACGGTCCAGCTGTTTGGCCCACTGTTTCCGTTTGATGTCACAGCAACAACCCCTTCAGACATGGCCCAATCCAGTGCGATGCTTGTTGCATAATCAGGGTTATTCACACTGTTCCCAAGAGAAAGGTTCATGACATCGGCTCCGTCAGTGACAGCCCGGTCGATGCCTGCAAGGACATTTTCAGTTGTTCCTGATCCGCCTGGTCCAAGGACACGGTAGGCGAGAAGGGTAGCGTCTTTAGCGACACCTTTAATTTGTCCATTTGCCGCAATTGTTCCTGCGACGTGTGTACCATGATCTGTCGATTCGCCTCTAGGATCTCCTTTTGGTGTTTCTTGTGGAGAATAGTCATTATCAACAAAGTCATAGCCTTTGTATAATCCGAAGTTTCCTTTTAAATCAGGGTGGGTATAGTCTACTCCAGTATCAATGACAGCGACTTTTACCCCTTTTCCAGAGTAGCCGGCATCCCATGCTTTTGGGGCACCGATAAATGGAGCACTTTTATCCATGAGTGGAGAGACATCCTCATTAGGAAGCTGGACGCTTTCCTTTTTCACTTCATCTGTTTGATATGTAACATCCGGATAAACGGCTTTTACTCCGTCAACTGCGAGCAGTTTCGGGATTTCGTTTGCAGGAAGTTTCATAGAGAAACCAGAGAAGACTTTTTCATATTCTTGACGAACACTCGCTTTATCTAACTTTTTGAGTGCTGCATTCTTTACTTTCGTTCGAGATTTTTTGAGGGAGGCCTTTGTTTGTGCTTCGCCTTCTTGCTTGGCTTCAACTAAGGATTTTTCCTTTAATTCAACAATGACAGTGGTGTGTTTTCTAGACTTAACATTGATTTCGCCGAAGATTTCTGCTTTTTCCAGTTCCACCTGTTTGTTCGATGGAGCGGCAGCAGCCTGACCTGAAAAGAATGTGGATAAGGTAAAAATAGTGGAGAACAATAGAACAGAAGAACGAGAGATTACTTTTTTCAATTAATTTTCCCCTTTCTAGCTGTGTATTTAGGGAGATAGCCTTTCTTTTTGTGGATAAATAGGAAAGATTCACTGCCCGTTATTAAGTATTCCATACGATGAAACCAATTCCTTTACTGAAATGGTCTTATTTTACATAGTCATAAAGAACTATTTTGTTTATAAAGTCACACTTATGCACAATAATCTGTTGATAACTCGATTATTCAGATATATATATATGGAAAATAAAAAAATCTCATACACAAAATCTAGTAAGAGGGTGTTGATATGTGGATAAACCCTGTTGATAAGATGTGCTTATCTTTGGGATAGTGTGTGTATAAAATTTTCATAGAAACATTGTGGAACATGATCATCTTCTGCACTTTTCAACAAAACTTCTGAAAACTAGTTCGTTTTTTCACCCAGATTGTGACAAACCTCTCTTTTTTCTCGGGATATGATAGGAACAGTTAATTTGCTAGAACTGCTAGATTCTAAGGAAAGCGGAGGGATGTTCAGTGAAGAAATGGAAGAACTGGTTGAGTGTATGGTTTGGTTTTGTGATGAATGTGCTTGTGAATCCTGGTGAGCTGCTGAAGAAGCAAGGGGTGAAAGTGATAGCAGTGGATGGAGGATTCTTTCTTGCGGTGAATGAGAGAAAGCTAGAGAAACTGGCAGATGAAAAGAAGAAGAAGCGCAGGATAGAAAAGCCGTTTCAAGAAAGTCTGATGATGCTTGATGAAAAGACAACGAGAGAGGCTCGTGCCGGTCCGTTCTTATCTTTACAGAAAAGTTGAAACAGGGTAAAATCCCACATAAGACACGTTATCTGTGGGAGAGGATGCCCCTTGAAGATATATAAAATATTGAATAACAATGCAGTGGTTGTAAAGGAGGGTGATCAGGAGAAAATTGTGATGGGGCCCGGAATTGCTTTTCAGAAGGGGAAAAATGACGTCGTTCCCGTTCAAAAAATAGAGAAGATTTTTGTTGTGCGTGAAGAAAATGAGAAATTCAAACAAATTCTTGCGACATTGCCAGAAGCGCATATTGAGGTGGCAGAGCATATTATTAGTTATGCAGAGGGTGAACTCATGATGCCGCTCAGTGATCATATCCACATTTCACTGACAGATCATTTATCCTTTGCCATTGAACGCGTTCAAAAAGGCATTGTCTTATATAATAAATTGCTTGGTGAGATCAAAGTCTTATATAAGCAGGAATATGATATTGGAAAGTATGCCATTCGTTATGTAAAGGAGCGGCTTGGGGTTGACCTGCCGGACGATGAGGCAGGGTATGTGGCACTTCATATTCATACGGCCAAAATGAATACGGAGTCCATGAAGAAGACGGTCAAATACACAACGATGATCAAAGAAATGATCGAGCATATCGAAAGCGTTTTTGAGCGCTCGATTGATGAGGATAGTATTTCATATCAGCGCCTTGTGACACATTTGAGGTATGCATTAGGCAGGTTGGAATCGAATGAAGCATTTCAAATCATGGACGATGACATGCTGACTTTTATCCAAACAAAGTATGATTCGGCTTACCGGTGTGCACTTGGACTGGCTGATTTGCTGAAAAAAGAATATGGACTTCATCTCCCTGAATCGGAGATCGGCTACATCACGCTGCATGTCCAGCGTCTGCAGGATGCCGAATTGGTGTAAAGGTTGTGCCTGTCCGCAGGCTTTTTTTTATGCACACTACTCTAATTAGTGTATATGGGTCATTTGATTCGAAAAAATAGGTTGACGCAGGTCACGCTCTTATACTATGATGAAAGCGTAATCAAAAACCAATATCGTGGGATTGTGACTGTCAGGCAGGCAAGACCTAAAATTTGCGTAACGAGGGGACGTGTATGTCCTTTCATCGTTAGTGAATTTTAGGTCTTTTTTGTTTTAAAAAAAGGGGGAGACAACATGGATTATCAAAAAACAGCCAAAGAATTAACAACATTATTAGGCGGCAAAGAAAATGTCATTAGCGCAACACATTGTGCCACACGACTCCGATTGGTGATGAAAGATGAGGCGTTAATTGACAAAGATGCCATTGAAGAACTTGAGGGTGTGAAGGGTGCCTTCTCAAGCTCGGGTCAATTCCAGATCATATTTGGAACAGGTTCTGTCAACAAAGTATATGAGCCTTTTGCGCGTGAGGCGGGTCTTGAGGCAGACGACGAGAATCAAAAACCAGCCAGCCATGATGAAGCCGTGAAGCAAAAAATGAATCCACTTGCACGTTTTGCCAAGACGCTATCGAATATTTTTGTACCAATCATTCCAGCGATTGTAGCAAGCGGTTTATTAATGGGCCTATTAGGTATGATGAAAGCCTTCAAATGGGCTGATCCAAGCTCTGCCATCTTCCAAATGCTAGATATGTTCTCAAGTGCTGCCTTTATCATTTTACCGATTTTAATTGGGGTTAGTGCAGCCAAAGAGTTTGGTGGAAATCCATATTTAGGAGCTGTCATTGGGGGCATTATGATTCACCCGAGCTTGCTGAATCCATGGGGACTGACAGACGCAAAACCAGAATATATGCATCTATTCAACTTTGATATTGCGCTTCTTGGTTACCAAGGAACGGTCATTCCCGTGTTATTAACTGTGTATATCATGTGCGTGATTGAAAAGAACTTAAGAAAAGTTGTGCCGAACAGTATTGATTTACTTGTGACGCCGTTTGTGACGGTGATTGTGACTGGATTTGTGACGTTTATTGCTGTAGGACCGCTAGGGAGAATGCTCGGTACAGGGATCTCGAATGCACTCACTTATGTTTATGACCATGCAGGATTCTTAGCTGGACTGATTTTCGGAGGTGCTTATTCTTTAATTGTACTGACAGGTGTTCATCATAGCTTCCATGCGATTGAGGCAGGACTTCTGAATGATATTGGACGGAATTATTTGCTGCCGATCTGGGCCATGTCCAACGTCGCTCAAGGCGGAGCTGGGCTAGCGGTCTTTTTCTTAGCAAAGCGTGCAAAAACGAAAGAAATTGCTTTACCAGCAGCATTTTCTGCTTTCTTAGGTATTACAGAGCCGGTCATATTCGGTGTGAATCTTCGTTATCGTAAGCCATTTATTGCTGCAATGATCGGAGGTGCATTAGGCGGGGCGTTTGTCGTCTTCACGAAGGTAGCCGCCAACGCTTATGGTTTAACAGGGATTCCGATGATTGCCATTGCAGCTCCATTTGGTTTACAAAATGTGGTAAATTATGTTATTGGTATGTTAATAGCTGTTGCTGTTTCATTTATTCTTACCATCATCTTTAAAGTCAAAGAAGTCGAAAAATAATCAAGGAGTGGTCACAGTGATGACAACAACGGACGCAGCACTTCGTCAAAAGGTAACAGATCGTATTCGAAACTATGAGCATTTGGTGAAAAAAGATGTGTACCGTCAGAACTTCCATTTAATGCCGCCAGTCGGTCTTTTAAATGACCCGAATGGATTGATTCAGTGGAAGGGAGTCTACCATGTGTTTTATCAATGGCAGCCATTTAAAACAGGACATGGGGCAAAATTCTGGGGTCACTACACATCAACCGATCTAGTGAATTGGCAGCATGAAGAGGCTGCCCTCACGCCAAGTGATTGGTTTGATCAAAATGGCTGTTATTCTGGCAGTGCAGTCATTGACGATGGTCGTATGTACGTGATGTATACCGGAAATGTCCGTGACGAGCAAGGGAATCGTGAGACATATCAATGTTTAGCTGTGTCAGAGGATGGGGTTCATTTTGAGAAAAAAGGTGTCGTGGCGACTTTGCCAGCGGGATTCACTGCACATTTTCGTGACCCGAAGGTGTGGAAGCGGAATGGAAAGTGGTACATGGTCCTTGGAGCACAAAGTGAAGATCTCAAAGGACATCTTGTTTTATTCACATCTGATACATTAGACAATTGGACGTTTCAAGGCATTATTGCAGGCAGTGGAAAGAATGGATTAGACCATTTCGGATACATGTGGGAATGTCCAGATCTGTTTGAATTAGACGGTCAGGATGTATTGATCGTGTCACCACAGGGGCTGAAGCCTGATGGATTTAAATACAACAATACACATCAATCTGGTTATTTTGTTGGTACATTCGATGATCGTACCTACCAATATACGCATGGAGCGTTTGAGGAGCTGGATCGTGGCTTTGACTTTTATGCACAGCAGACTTTCCAAGATGAATCGGGCAGACGCATTTTAATGGGATGGATGGGTGTACCAGATCAAGGGGAAGAGCATCATCCAACTGTCTCTTATCAATGGATCCATTGTTTGACGATTCCGAGAGAGCTTCGTTTAGATGATGAAGGACGTCTTATTCAAAAGCCGGTAAGTGAACTTCGATCTATGCGGACAAATGAGCAGGAGCATGTTTTTCACGTTAAACGATCTGTTCACTCCATTCCTGTTGAAGATTTGACGAGCGCAGAGGTATTCATTGATCAAATTGAAACACAAAAAGGATTTGAATGCTGTATCCGTGCTGCTGCTCGTATCATTTATGATAAAGATGAAGGCAAACTAACATTAGAGCGAGATCGATTTGAAGATCGAACAAAGGAAGTTCGTGAAGTAGAAATTGATGAATTACAGGATCTGCATATCTTTATTGATGCATCATCGATTGAGATTTTTGTCAACGGAGGCCGGGAAGTATTTACTGCACGTTACTTTCCTTCCCCGGGAAATAAATCAATCTCCATCAGTGGTAGAAATGAAACGAAGCTTAAATTGAAGACGTGGCATTTGCAAAAAGAAGCAGATCAATGATCTGCTTTTTTCTAGTGAGATCAGCCTGTATCTTAAAGCCTATATCATGTATATACAAGGTTGGCCTGAAGCGGTTTGATGACGTTTTACATATATGATAACAGGTTCAATTATGGTATCATTTTAAAATATATACAGCTGAGGCTGACGTTTATCCAAATGCGGTAGGACAAAAAGGGGTTGTTTACTTGAATTCAAAACAGCAGCCGACGACTAGAAAACGCTTGGAGACAATGGCAGATCATGTTGAAGATAAACGTGAAGAATATAAAGAATTGCTAATTCAAGTCCAATCTATTCTCGGTGAACCTTCTCTAGAGCAGGAAGAATTAAAAGAGAAGCTGTCAGATACGTATAAACAAATGAAAGAATATGCCTTATTTGTTGAATCCATTGAAGCCTTTATTCGAAAAATGGCGAAAGAATCTGATCAGCAAAAGTAGGTAAAAAAGTATGGTGAAAGAGTGTACCTGGGTGCGGGTATGCTTTTTTTATTTTAGTCAGATTATTCAGAAATTTAAATGAAAGCGTTGACATTCCTTTTGTCATGATACAAAATAAATAAAAATTCATCTGAGCATATACAGGAGGAACGATATGAACCATGCAACCAAGAAATGTCTGATCACCTTTATCATTGTGCTATTTTCTATGAGTTTTCTTCATCCTTCCGTTTCATCTGCCCGAACGCAACACACATCATTTTTTACACCTACTGCCTCCGTACCATCTGGTCAATATTATCGCTCACAAGAGGTGGCACTCCAATCTCAGGTGCCAAAAGCTTCTCTTTATTACACAACAGATGGCAGCCAGCCGACAACTCAAAGTCAGCGATATACAAAGCCTATTCAAATTGATACCGATACGACTTTAAAAGTAAGCGTTTACAAAAATAGGCATCGCCTTGCTACGTCTACGTACAATTATCGTTTTGTCACACGAGAAGACATTGCCTCATCTTTTTTATCTTTTGAATATCAAGGAATGCCTTATCGATTATACATTCCGAAAAATCATAAGAGGGGTAAAGCTTATCCTCTCGTCTTGTTCTTACATGGAGGAGGGGAGCGGGGGACTGATAATCAAAAGCAGTTACTTGCAAATGATGGTGCAGTTTTATGGGCTTCTCCTGAAGTTCAAAAGAAACATCCTGCATACGTACTAGCACCTCAGGCTCGAAATGCTGTGGATGGGGGTTTTGCATTAACAAGAAACGCGCAAAATGAGATCGACCTGACAAATGTGTTTCAATTTTCACCAGATTTACACAAAGCGCATGAAGTGCTTCAGCATGTTTTAACTTCTTATAAGATTGATCAGAAAAGGATTTATGCGACTGGTTTATCTCAAGGCGGATTTGGCTCGTATCAGTTGAACATCACATATCCTCGTTTGTTTGCAGCGATGATTCCTATTGCGGGGGGTGCAGATCCAAGTAAGGCAGGAATTTTAGCGAACAAGCCAATATGGGCATTTCATGCAGAGGATGATTCCATTATTCCTATCAGTTATGCGAGAAATACAATTCAAGCGATTCAAAAAGCTGGTGGAAGACCGATTTATACCGAGTATGCAAGCAAGTATGGGTATGATCATGCATCATGGACACCTGCTTATGAGACGCCAGGCTTAACAGATTGGTTATTTGCACAGAGACTCAGCTTACGATAAACAAAAAAAACCGATTCATCCAAGCGGCGGATCGGTTTTTATTGTTTTATTTGTCCAAACGATGTGCGGAATGTTTCGTTGGTCCGATGTATTCGTTTAGTTGGAAAGAGCCTTTAATGGCAGCTGTGATGAATTCTTTTGCTGCATAAATGGCTTCTTTCACGTCTGAGCCGTTGGCTAGTTCAGCTGTGACTGCGGCTGAGAATGTGCAGCCTGCGCCGTGTGTGTACTCTGTGTCGATCTTGTCTGTTTCAAGGCGTTCGAAGGTTTGTCCATCATAAAGCAAGTCAATTGCTTTATCTGGGCTTAGCTTACCGCCGCCAGTGATGACCACATATTTTGCACCAAGTTTATGGATGCGTTTTGCGGCTTCTTCCATTTGTTCCATCGTTTTGATCTCGCCAATGCCGCTTAATTGACCTGCTTCGAAAAGGTTAGGTGTGATAACTGTTGCCAGTGGTGTGAGCTTTTCGCGCAATGCTTCAGCGTGCTCTGGATAAAGGACTTCGTTCGCACCTTTACATACCATAACAGGATCAATGACGACATTTTTCAGCTCATATGTTTTGATCGTTTCAGCTGCGAGTTCAATGACGTCAACTGTTGGCAGCATACCTGTTTTTAACGCATCTACACCGATGCCTTCCACGATCGTTGAGAGCTGTGCGCGGATGGTTGATGTATCGATTGGAAACACTTGATGATCCCAGTTGTTATGAGGATCCATTGCAACGACAACGGTTAAAGCTGTCATCCCGTAGACGTTTTTTTCTTGAAACGTTTTTAAATCTGCTTGGATACCTGCACCGCCGCTTGAATCCGAACCTGCGATGGTGAGTGCTTTATTCATAGACATAGTTGCTGAACCTCCAATGTGATGTGTAACAGTTACTGTTCTACCCCTTATTATAATCAGCTTTTCCATTTATCACAATGAAACGGCATAAAAAAGCGTTCCACTCTTCATGGAACGCCTCATTCTTTATCTTTTACAAATCACCAATTTCCCTTTTTTCAGCTCCTCTAAAAGCGTTAAGGCTAATTCTTGATCGGCACCGGTCGACATGATTTTGGCCATCAGTTCATCATCCCTGGTGCGAATGACATTGGCGATCTGATCTAAAATCCCTTGATCGACAGCTGTCATGCTCTTTGCTTCCGTGTACTCAGTAACGGTATCAGAGCGTTCGGGGTCATACGCAAACACAAACACATCGTCCTTTGCTGATTGTATCTGTTCGATCGTCTGTTTGGCTTCTTTACTATTCTCAACTGTGAAAAATTCCATCATCATCACTCCTTTTCATCAAAAATTCCCATTTTCTCGATCAATCAAACCGTCTTTTATATCATGAGAAGAAAGCCGATTTATGTTTTAATGAAAAAGACGAATCTATTAAAGGAGTTAGGCCGATATGAAGATTTCTTTATTAATTGTGACACATAACCGGCTGAGCGCATTGTGTGAACTGCTTGAATCCATCTCGAGACAAAGCGTACAGCCTTTTGAAATTGTGGTCGTAAATGATGCAGGAGAGCGAGTGGACGTGATTCAGGAACTCTATCCAGAGCTGCCAATCCGCTTGATTCATTTAGAGGAGAATGTCCAGCATGTGAACGCAAGAAATGTTGGGGTGCGGGAGCTGACAGGTGACGTCATTATGCTGAGTGATGACGATGATTATTTTACACCTTGTCATATTGAACGTATGAGCAAGGCGTTGGAAGACGCTGATTTTGTCTTTTCGGATGCGGAAATTGTTTCGTTTGAAGAACGAGGTGCGACTCGTTTTCCAGTATCAAGACGTTTGTTTGCTTATACAGCGGACATTGAGGACATGCGTGTTTTTTCTACATATGTTCCTTCTGGCAGTATGTACAAACGACGCATACATGATGAGATCGGCTATTTTGATCCAGCGATGCATCACTACTGGGACTGGGACTTTTTCCTGCGTGTTACGCAGCATGCACGAACCAAACGAGTGCCAGCTGCCAGTGTGATCTATGCGTTCTTTGATGGTGGGGGCAATCAGTCGAGTGATCTTGGTGAAACAAGGAAGAACTATTTAGATGATCTGAGTGAAAAGCATGGGCTCGGTGATTTGCCGACAGCGAACTTTGCTGTCCTATTAGAAGAACCAGCGATGAAAAAACGAGAATCAGAGAGTGAGATTGTATGGGATGGAAAACCGATGATCTCAAGATTGGCACAGCAGACAGAAGGAGGACAACCGAAATGAAGCCATTTTTAAATGATAGCTGGTGGGCTGTGATGAAAAGTGAATTTGAACAGCCATATTATCAGGAATTACGTGAGTGGGTAAAGGAAGAATATCATACGCAGATCGTGTTTCCAAAGCCAGATGACATTTATCGTGCCCTCCATTTGACGTCGTATGAAGATGTGAAGGTCGTGATTTTGGGACAAGACCCTTATCATGGCCCAGGACAGGCACACGGATTAAGCTTTTCTGTTCAGCCTGGTGTCAAACATCCGCCATCTTTGAGAAATATTTTTCAGGAGCTAAAGGATGACCTCGGCTGTCCGGTCCCTAACCATGGCTCGCTTGTCAGCTGGGCAGAGCAGGGTGTCTTGCTGTTAAACACCGTGCTCACTGTAAGAAAAGGAGAAGCGAACTCGCATAAAGGCAAAGGCTGGGAACGTGTGACAGACCGCGTCATCGACGTCCTGAATGACCGAGATCAGCCAGTCGTTTTTGTGCTTTGGGGCAGACATGCGCAAAATAAAAAAGAACGCATTGATCAAAGCAAGCATTACATCATTGAGTCACCTCATCCAAGTCCTTTTTCCGCAAGAAACGGCTTTTTTGGCAGTCGTCCGTTCTCAAAAGTAAACGCCTATTTAAAGCAAATGGGGATCGATGAAATCAATTGGTGTATCAAGGACATCGAATCAAAATAGGACGAGGGAAAATCCCTTCGTCCTGTTTATTTTAAAAATTTACGGACAATGTCGAGTCCGTTTTTCGCATTTGGATAGCGGAAAGAAAAATCAAAGCGATTGGTCTGGCGCAGGACGCTTTTTTCATGCGTAAAGGTGAAAAAGCTTTCTTTTCCATGATATCGTCCGATACCACTTTCACCAACGCCGCCAAATGGTAAGTATGGAGTGGCGACATGCATCAGCGTATCATTGATGCAGCCTCCGCCAAATGAGAGGTTGTCTAGAATATAGTTTTCTGTTTCTTTATTTGTTGTAAATAAGTAAAGAGCGAGCGGCTTCGGTCTTGCCTTAATCATGTCAGCTGCCTCTTGAAGAGAGTCAAATGAGATGACAGGCAAAATAGGTCCGAAAATTTCCTCCTGCATCACAGGGTCTTCCCATGTAATGTGATCTAGAATGGTCGGTGCGATTTTGAGCTCTTGTTCATTGCGCTGTCCACCTGTCACAATCGTGCCATTAGAGAGAAATTGTGAAAGTCGATCAAAATGACGCTGGCTGACATTTTTTCCGAAATGCGGATTTGTTTCAGGCTGGTCCCCGTAAAAGTCACGGATACAGGTCGTCATTTCACGTAATAGGTCCTCTTTGATCGATTCATGAACAAGTAAATAGTCTGGTGCAATGCATGTTTGACCAGCATTCGTGAATTTACCAAAGGTGATTCGTTTTGCAGCGAGTTTGATGTCTGCATCAGGCATGACAATGCATGGACTTTTTCCGCCGAGCTCAAGTGTGACAGGTGTGAGATGTTTTGCGGCCGCTTCCATGACGACTTTGCCGACGGCTACACTCCCAGTAAAGAAAATATAATCAAAAGGCAGTTTCAGAAGCTCTGTGCTGACATCCACACCGCCTTCAACGACCGCTGCAAGATCTTCTTGAAACACGCTTTCCACAATCGTGCCAATCACGTTTGAGACGTGCGGCGTTAATTCTGACGGTTTTAAAGTAACGGCATTTCCCGCAGAAATGGCTCCAACTAATGGCGAAAGGGCCAATTGGAAAGGATAGTTCCAAGGGGCAATAATTAGAACGCTTCCGTACGGTTCCTTAATGATCATACTTTTTGATCCGATATGGGTCAGAGGTGTTTTCGCGCGAGATGGTTTGGCCCATTTGTGAAGATGTTTGACGGTATGATTGATCTCTTCATATACCATGCCAATTTCTGTTGTATAGGCTTCCTGTTCGGATTTATGTAAATCATGGGCTAAGGCTTGTAATATGTCCTTTTCATGATGTTTAATGGCTTTTTTTAAATCGTTAAGAAGACGGATTCGATCTTGAACCGCTGGTGTTTGCACGTTTTTTTGTTTGTGAATGAGTTCAGTGAGTTTGCTCATCTTTCAGTCCTTTCAAAGACGATATTGTTTCTTTTTTATTATGTGTGAATCATGGGGAAGGGTCAAATAAGAGGAACAGAAGCACACAGCTTTGAAAAAATGAGCCCATTCGGTTTGTTCATTTGGTAAAATAATGTTGGAAAACGAATTTTTTAGATTGGAGGGTCTACCCTTGAATATTCATATATCAAGTCTGCTTCAAAAAATGGAGGAAGCCATTCAAAAAGCAAAACAAAGTGGAAATGATGAAGAGGTGAAACGTCAAGCGGCGGTCATTTCTTCACTATGTGATGTCATTCTCGACACATCATCACAGGTGCAAATGCCGCAGTCTTCGGTTATTTCACCACCTCCATCTATACAGACACCATCTGCACCGGCTGTGTCTACGGATCAAGCCATGCTAGAGAAATTGATGGGCACTAGCGGTGCAAAGAAATTTCAGCATAAAGAAGAGGGTCAACAAGAGAAAGATGGCAACGGTGACTCTATTTTTGATTTTTAATGGTCTTGTCACGACAAAGGGAAGGTGATCGGGTTGAAACTATTTTTGGGCGCCATTCAGTGGATGGCATTTTTTATCGCAGCTTCTATTGCTGTGCCGATTGCGATTGCACAAGCATTTGAATTAAATCAAGTGCAGTCGGCGGAACTGATTCAGAGTACATTCTTTTCACTTGGACTTGTGGCGATGGTGCAGTGTTTATGCGGTCATATGCTGCCGATCAATGAAAGTCCAGCAGGGCTGTGGTGGGGGGTATATACCCTTTATGCAGGCATGACAGGGACGATTTTTGCTACATATCCTGAAACCTTGCAAGCGTTACAAGGGGCGTTAATTTTTAGTGCTGCGTTCTTTTTTATTTTTAGTCTTTTTAAAATCATTAATTGGCTTGCGTCTTTATTTACGCCGGTTGTCACAGGTATTTATTTGCTGCTGCTTGTTGTGCAGTTAAGTCAGCCAATCATGAAAGGGCTGATGGGGATCGGTTATCGGGGAAATCAGGTAGATGGACTTGTCTTTTGTCTATCGATCTTGATTATTGTCATCACCTTCATGATCAGCCGCTCAAAATGGCATTATTTAAGACAGTTTTCTGTGTTATTTGCACTTGCAGGCGGCTGGCTGTTATTTGCTTTACTCGGACTAGCGAAGCCTGTTCGCATTCCTGAGCAGATCATTGAGTTTCCAAAACTGTTTCCGTTTGGCATGCCGGTCTTTGACAGTGGACTGCTTGTCACGTCCTTTTTTATTACGATCTTACTCATTGTGAATATGTTGGCAAGTATTCGAATTGTGGAAAGTTCCGTCAAGGCATTTGGTGAACTGCGTGAGCGGAAACGAGCCAGACCGGCTGGTTTTGTCGCCGCATTTGGTCATTTGCTGAGCGGACTGATTGGTGCGATTGCGCCTGTTCCTATTTCAGGGGCAGCGGGTTTTATACAAACAACCAAAATTCCATCGAGAAAGCCATTTTTCCTTGGCAGTCTGCTCATTGTCCTCATTAGTTTATTTCCATTATTGATGAGCTTTTTCTCTGCATTGCCTTCACCTGTGGGGCTGGCTGTGAACTTTGTGGTGTTCTCTTCTATGATTGGGATTGCTATGTCTGAATTCGATCAGTATGAAAAAGAAGACATCCCGCGCATTCGATTTGTGCTTGGCATCGCTGTTTTAGCAGGCGTGGGCGCAATGTTTGTGCCGCAGGGGGCATTGAAAGGCATGCATCCTGTGCTGATTTCTTTATTGAGCAATGGTCTTGTGCTTGGCACGCTGATTGCAATTGTGGTCGATCAAGTGCTGCTGCGAAAGAAGAAGAAATCCGACAATCTCGTGTCAGCATCATAGGAAAGTTGAATGTTGGATAAGACCCGCGCTATGATAAACATAATTGACGAGATAAGGAGAATGACGAATGAAACTATTTTTCATATTAGGTGCCATTAACGCCATGCTTGCGGTTGGTCTTGGAGCCTTCGGTGCACATGGACTGGAAGGGAAAATTCCTGAAAAGTATATTGAGATATGGAATAAAGGGGTTCAATATCAGATGTTCCATGCCATTGGCCTGTTTATTGTCGCCTTTCTGGCAGATAAGCTGTCAGGTGTTTCCCTAGTGCCGACCGCTGGCTGGGTGATGCTGGCAGGCATTCTTTTCTTCTCAGGAAGCCTTTATGTGCTTGCCTTGACTCAGGTGAAGATTCTAGGTGCCATTACACCAATTGGCGGAGTGGCATTTATCGCTTCTTGGATCATGCTAGTGATTGCAGCAGCAAAAAATTTATAAGCTAGGAAAACCGATGCTCTCATAGGGGCATCGGTTTTTTTCTTAACTCCAATAAGGAGAATAGTTCGGAGGTGCTTGATAATAAGGTACATAGTGGGAAGGGGGGACAGGGTGAGTTTGTGCCTCTTCCTCCCGGTGGCAGAAAGGTCCGATAAACACACCAGGCTTCACAGGCTGCGTCGCCTGTTTCCACTGCGTTTCGTTCATGCAATAAGTATGTGCCATGATGTGAGAAGGCGTGAGGGTTAGAAGGTCTGAACCTAAGATGACTTCTGGCGTCGATGCGTTAAAAATGGCTAACAAATGGGTTTTGTCCTGTAAGGCGACTTCGTAATGCCACCAGCCTTGTGGCACATTGGCTACCTGCCCGGGGGTAATGGTGTAGGTGGACAGCTTTTTTGTAAAAGGGTTCAGCATGGATACAGTAGCAGAGCCGGCGATACAATAAACAAGCTCGGCAGCATTTTGATGATAATGAGGCTCTACTACTTTGCTTTTACTCAAATATATATCCAGCAGAGATACTTGATCGAGCGAATTTAATTGTTTTTTTCCTAAAACATTAATCAGGTTGTGTTGGTCATATTTCACAAGGGGGCTTTGGTTCAAATCAAATGAATATTTGACATTCGGCGATGTATAATCCAGCTCAACAGTCATTGATGTCACCTCTAGGCGTTTAATAAAAACTACTAGGCATCTTATGAGCCTTCCCCCGAAGGTGTGTCAAAAACCTAGACAAAAGAAAAAAGCAAGGGCGTCTGCACCTTGCTGTTGATATGAACTTGAGGTTATCTCGGAGAATACGTAGACATCGAGTATGGATAGTCATATTGAATTTCCCCATCAAACGTAATGTAATCAAGATAGATCGTTAACAATAAGTATCGTGTCCCTGTTTTGTTATCACTGATGATAATGTGATCACGTCCTGCGGCCTCAATGACCCCTCTAAAAATCTTAGAGTTCCATTCTTTACTTGCCTCAAACGTCATATAGATCGTGGCTACTTTGCCGCGGTTTAATCGTAAAATATTTTCAATATAGGACTGCTCAAGCGGCAGCTGACCGGTGACGTTCTGCTGATAAATCGGTCCAGAAGGAATTTGATAGGGCTGCCCGCCACTTTGCCCACCTTGGCCTCCTTGTGAAGTACCAGTAGACGGCATTGGCGAATACCCCTGCTGCATTTGACCTTGCATTTGACCCTGCGTTTGGGGAGGGACTGAATAACCCATCTGCTGCGCAGGATACGGATTTGCTCCATATTGTTGCTGGCGAAAATCTTGACCTTCGAAACCCGAACCTTGCCCAAATTGATTTTTCAATTTCATAACGTTCCTCCTCTTTCCTCATGGTGTTCTAAACAGAAGGCAGAAAAGCGCCTGTTGTTTCCATAGCATTCTTTTTCTCTTTCACACTATGAGACAGGAAGAGAGAATATGTACATTGAACGAAAAAAAGGAACTGCTTTGTGCAGTTCCTCAGTATTCAGACAAACCCCGTATTCGTACTGCCTAGACTGCAAAGGTTTCCAACAATCTAAGGAATGCCTCTTTACATCAACCAATTCATAGCTCGCTGGACGTCATAGAGAAGGGTCATAATGAGAAAAAATAAGGCGATCGGTGCGATGGCAATGATAAAGGCCTGCCATATTCTCAGCTTCATCACAGCAACAAGTCCTAAAACAGCCATCCCAAATATCCATGCCTTGGTATACGCATCAACCAGTGGTAAAACGCTGAGATAATACCATACTTCATAGTGCTGGTCTAAATAGGGTGAGATTTTCACAAATGTATACGGACCAAGCAACCCCACAGTAAAAATCCAAGTAAGAGCAAATAAGGTGGAAGGGAAAATGACCGTCAGTGTGCAAGCTTTGAGCACATCTCGATACGGCGCTTTACTGCCAAAAAACAGTCGTCCTAACCACTGTAAAATGAAAGAACCGAAAAATAGAAGAAAATTGCCTACTAAAATACCAAAACCTGCTCCGTGTAACAGAATAAAAGGATATGGAATATGATTGCCCATATACTCACTAAAATACCCTTCGTACATCCAGCTTGTACCAGCGATACTTGCAAGGAGTATCATCAGCCACATGGGAATAGAGGTATGTTCATATGAGCGAATAATCGTTTTTGTCGCGACAAAAATTTTAAAGAATCGAAAAAAACCTTTTGCTTCCTCTTCTTGGGAGAGATCACTCTTCATATATTCCAATGTTCTTTACTCCTTTAATACACATAAATGATTACTTATATTACCAAAATTTTTACGTTTTTCAAAGATAGATCATGAAAAAAATCCAATTTTATAAAAAATAGGTCACTCTACAGTCTCTTTAAGAGGAGACACATATGATAACCATAGTTTAAAAGAGACCGAGGTGAAAACATTGACGAAAGTAACGGTCATTATGACGAGCTACAACAAAGCGGCCTACGTTGGCAGATCAATTGAAGCGGTGTTGCAGCAGACCTTGTCAGACCTTGAACTTTTTATCATGGATGATGGATCAAACGAACAAACCCTTGCTGCTATTGAGCCTTTCCGTAAAGATCCACGCGTCCATTTTATCCAAAGCGGGGTGAAAACGCTGGAGGAAAGAACGGCGAAAACCCGCTATGCCGTCCTCATTAATCAAGCATTAGAACAGGCAAAGGGCGAGTATATTTCCTATGCCACAGATGACAATGTCTACGCACCAGACCGTTTAGAGAAGCTCACGAATTATTTAGATGCTCGTCCGAATGAAGAAATTGTCTATTCTAGTTCAAAAGTTATCTATTTAAATAGCGAAAGAGAGCCAGTAAAGGAAACGATTCGACCTGCGCAAACGGTGCAGTGGAATGCACCTTGTGCTATTGATCACTGTTCAGTTGTACATCGTGCATCCATTTTAACAAAGATTCGAGCTGAGTTTGGATCCTACTGGGACGAGAGTCCGCATTTTTATCGAATAGGGGATGCCCGGTTCTTTTTTAGATTAAATCACTTTTATCCGTTCTACCCTTTTGATGAGGTATTGGATACAAACTACATCACAGAACAGTCTATTCATTATCAGTTGGCAGAAGAAGAGAAAAGCGATTTTATTCAAGCACTTCCTCCGCAGTCTACCTGCAGGGAGCTCCGTCATATATTAAAACAAAGACATGGGAGGTGACCTTAAGTGTCGCATTATATTCATCATTATTGGCAGGTGTACTTTGAGTATGTGAATCTGATGAAAGACTTAACCTATCGCCACATCCCCCTTGGATTAATCAGTAATTTTTATCAATACATCAGCCCTGAAGTGAGGGAACGTATGGAAGATGAGGCGTTTGGTGAAGAGCTGACAACGACTTGTCCAAAGCCGCAAGACATTCAGCCCTTTTTTGATCAGCATAAACAGCAGATCAAGCGTATCCCTTATCGTCCGAGTCATGGAAAGGTGGTGCTTCACTTTGAACACCTGCGTTTTACTGAACAAAATTACACGCGGTTCCATCCGAACCAAACAGTGGTGCTCGCGCGCTGGAAGAAGGCTGATTATTTCGGATTACCGGTGATCAGCAAGCCGGAATTAGCCGGAGAGGTTAATAAAGAAGCCCATGTTGAATATATTGAAAAAGCAAATGCTCTATTGAAACCTTACGCCCACCATCCTGTCTTTGGCAATGTCTTTTTTAGAGAAAAGCTTCGGAAGGACATTGTGCAATTTATTGATGTGATTGACCAAATAGAAACGCTATTTGAGATGCAGCCGATCACAGCTGTCGTGGTTGGTACGACGGAGGATGCATATAGCCGTGTGCTCGCCTTGCAAACCGTGAAGCGTCATCTCACAAGTATTTGTCTTCAGCACGGTGCGCTCATGGGAGACGAAGCCTTTTTGCCGATTTTCACCACCTGCCACGGGGTGTTTGGAAAATATGAAAAGGACTGGTATGTAGACAAAGGCTGTCAGCTTGAGCAGGTGGAGATCACAGGTCACCCGAGATTTGATTTGGTGCAGGAGCGAACACCGCTTCAACAGGAAATGGTCTTTCGTAAATTGAACTTCAACCCTGCCAAAAAGACTGTACTTGTGGCAACACAGCCGTTTTCAGAAGCCTTTTACGGTGATGTTCTTAAAACAATTGCAAAACGGAAAGACATTCAGCTGATTATGAAGCCGCACCCGTGGGAAATCGCTCGAAATCGTTTAAATGACTATACAGCGATTGAGCGCGCGGGGAACCATGTGAGATTAATTAAAAAAGAGATCGACTTGTATGACCTCCTGCCGTATATGGATATGGTCATTACGCTCACATCAACAGTTGGTCTGGAAGCAATGCTCTTTAATAAGAGTGTACTGATTGGAAAAATGACAGAAGGCAGAAGATACCCTTATTACGAGTCGCTTGGAAGCTACCACATGGAAAACCCTATTGAGTTGGCCGAGAAAGCGATCCGTATTTTATCGGATGAACAAGAAATGAAGCTGGCGAAACAGCAAGGGGCTCGTTTCATTCAAGAACATTATCCGCATGCACAATCGACCGATGTTCTGCTTTCTCTGCTCAAAACAAAAACAGGCATGGATTTTCAGAGATGAAGATAGGGGTGTGCAAGCGATATGGGACAAAAGAGAGCACAATTTCTTCCTTATGCACTGCCTTTTATTGAACAGGAAGAAATTGATGAAGTCATTGGAACATTAAAGTCCGGCTGGTTGTCCACCGGACCAAAAGTGAGACAGTTTGAAGAAGAGTTTAGGCAGCTGACTGGAGCGAAGCACGCAATAGCAGTGAATTCATGTACAGCTGCTCTATTTTTAGCGTTAAAGGCGAGAGGCATTGGAGCTGGTGATGAGGTCATCACAACGCCTCTGACGTTCTGCGCAACAGCCAATACGATCATCCATACGGGGGCAGCCCCTATTTTCGTGGATATTGATCCGGCGACACTCAATCTAGATGCGAAAAAATTAGAAGCGGCCATTACACCACATACGAAAGCGGTTGTCCCTGTACATTTTGCTGGTCAATCGTGTGATATGGACCAAATTTTAGCGATTGCCAAGAAGTATGATTTGTTCGTGCTGGAGGATGCCGCTCATGCCCTTTATACGACCTATCACGATCAACCGATTGGATCAATTGGTGATGCGACCGCTTTTAGCTTTTATGCAACGAAAAACATAGCGACTGGTGAAGGCGGCATGCTGACGACAAATGATGATGCCCTTGCAGCTAGAATCAGAAGGCTGGCGCTCCATGGCATGAGTAAGGGAGCGTGGAATCGTTATGGAGAAAAGGGAACATGGTATTACGAGGTCGAGGAACCGGGCTATAAAATGAACATGTTTGACGTGCAAGCATCGTTAGGGCTCGTTCAGCTAAGCCGGTTGAAGGAGATGCAGACACGCAGAGAACAGATTGCGAAGACATACAATCAGGCATTTCAATATGAAGCTGGTCTCATCTTGCCGCCTGTACATGATGAGGGAAGACATGCGTGGCATTTATATGTGCTACAAGTTGATCCAAAAGAAGCACTGATCACACGCGATGACATGATTGATCAGCTGCAAAAGGAATATAAAATCGGCACGAGTGTTCATTTTATTCCCGTTCACTTGCATCCATATTATCAAGAGACCTTCAACCATTCACCAGAGGATTTCCCTGAGGCACTCACTTATTACAAACGAACGCTTTCGCTCCCGCTCTATCCAAGTATGACAGATGAAGATGTGCAGGATGTCATCACCGCAGTCGTGTCAATTTTAAAAGACAAGAAGGCCTCTTCATGAAAGTCGTTCATGCAATAGACGATCAGGTGCTGGCAACTTGGCTGAAAACATATGGTCATGAAGCGGAACGCATGGCAGGATTCAAGCAGTTTGCTCTTGTCAGCGGCGCTAAGCTCAAAGCAGTGCTGCTATACGAATGGTCCAAATGGGAGAGCGGCATTTTTGACAAGCATATTTTTCATGTGAAGTTTGTGGAAGCTGAATCAGCGCAGCTCTTTAAAGAATTGATGGAGAGATTCATCAATTGGATGAGAACAGAAAAATGTGATTTTTTCTTTTTACGTCTTGAGGCAGCTGATCTTGAAAAAAACCGCATTGTTCAAAAACTATCCCATGTGTATTATGTCGGTGGTCTCACTAGGCTTGAGGCACCGCCTGCTCTCATGGAGATGCCATCATCAGATCAAGATGTGGTGATGGGTGTGCCAGATGAAAAGGATTACGATGAGGCGGTCTTGCTAGGTGATCAGGCTTTTGTGAAAAGCCGTTATGCCCTTGATCCATATTTAGACCAGCGGGTTGTTCAGCATTTTTATCAGGAGTGGATGAGAAACAACTTACTCGGACGCGCAGATATCAACCTCGTTGCCAAGGTGAATGATGAAGTGGTTGGCTTGATTCAAGGTATGACAAAGGGGCATGAGATGGGGCTTGAGCTTTTTGCGATTAGACCGGATGTTCAAGGAAAAGGGATCGGAAAAAAGCTGTTTATTGAGATGATGAAAGTGTCTCATGACAGAGGGCATCACTTCATTTCTGCGGGGACACAGCTTCATAATACGACAGCCATCCAGCTGTACGAAAAGATGGGGTTTAGGACAACAAATGCCTTTTTGTATTACCATGTGTGGCCGAAAAAAGGAGAGAGGTAAGATGGCGCATTTCTATATCGGAGATCGCAAAGTGGGAGATGATGGGCCTGTCTTTATCATTGCAGAGGCAGGCATTAACCATGATGGCAAGCTGGATCAGGCACTTGCTTTAATTGATGTGGCAAAAGAAGCAGGGGCTGATGCGGTGAAGTTTCAAATGTTTCAAGCGGATCGGATGTATCAAAAGGAACCGGGGTTATACGAAACGGCCAAAGGAGAAGAAGTGTCTATTTTTTCTTTAGTGGAACAAATGGAGCTGCCGCCAGAATGGCTGCCTGTCTTATTGACACGTTGTAAGGAAAAAGGACTGATGTTTTTAAGCACCGTGTGTGACGAAGAATCGGCTGATTTATTGAATCAAACGAATCCGCCTGCTTTTAAACTGGCATCCTATGAAATCAACCATTTGCCTCTTTTGCGTCATACGGCTTCTTTTCAAAAGCCGATCATTTTTTCAACAGCTGGAGCCACCATTGCAGATGTTCATGAAGCATACGAAACGATTACGAGCCAGCAAAATAAGCAAGTCGCCATCATGCATTGTGTGGCAAAGTATCCAGCGCCTAGAGCATATACGAACCTGCGGGTGATTCAAACCTTAAGATCCGCTTTCCCTGAAGCAGTCATTGGCTTCTCAGATCATAGTGAACACCCGACGGAAGCGCCAGTAGCCGCTGTGAAGCTCGGGGCAGCAATGATTGAAAAACATTTTACAATAGATAAAACATTACCCGGAGCGGATCATTCCTTTGCTCTTGATCCTGAAGAATTAAAGGAAATGGTTCAGCACATTCGAGCGGCAGAAAAGCAGCGGAATCAAGCAGAAATAGACGTTCATTCATTACCAGAGGAGCTTCTTGGCAGTTCTTATAAAACGACAACAGCCATTGAAGGACAGATTCGAGAATTTGCGTATCGAGGAATTTTTACGACAAAAGGCATTGCAAAGGGTGAGACCCTCACGTCAGAAAATGTAGCCGTGCTGCGCCCCGGACAAAAAAATCAGGGATTGCATCCGCGATATATGCCAATTTTACTTGGCACAAAGGCTGTGAGAGACATCCCAGCTCATACAGGCGTTTCGTGGAAAGACGTACTCACGCAGGAGTCTCATGATGATGCATGATGTGCTTTTTGTCATTCAGGCTAGGATGGGGTCAACAAGACTGCCCAAAAAAGTGATGAAACCGATCGGCGGCATGGCGCTGATTGATTTGATTGTGGAGCGGGTGAAGCAATCAGATGATTACCATCACAACATGCAAAACCTTATGATTGCCACAACGGTCGAGCCAGAGGATGACTATTTGGCTCAATATTGTATGTCAAAGGGCTATAAGGTGTTTCGAGGCAGTGAGGCAGATGTGCTTGAGCGGTTTGCGCAGATTGTCCGCCAATTTGAACCTAAAACGGTCGTACGTTTAACGGGAGACAATCCATTTATAGATCCTTCGCTTTTGTCGAAAATGCTTGAAAAACATAGACAGGAAAAGGCTGATTACACATATACGAACGGAACACCACTCGGTATTTCCGGGGAAATGATTGAAGCATCTATTTTATGTGAAATCGACAAATTTCCCCTCACTTATTCAGAACGTGAGCATGTCACGCTGTATATCAGAAAGCATCCCGAGCAATTTTCCCTTCAATTATTCACACCGCCCAAAGAACTTGCATATCCTGCTTATCGATTCACGATTGATACAGAAGAAGATTATGTGTTTGCTACCCGTTTACTAGAGAAAGCTGGTGGTTCTATTGCTGTGCCGACAGCTGAGCTCATTTCCATCTGTGAACAACATCCAGACATTGTTCGTTTGAATCAATCTGTGAGACAGAAGGATGCTGAATGAACAAAAAAATCATGATTGTTGTTTATGGTGGTTTTTTAAGAGGAATGGGTCATGTCGTCAGAATGAAACGTTTGGCAAAAGAACTGCTTCAAGAAGGGAACGACCTATATTTCTATACAAATGATCAGATTTGTGTAGAAATGCTTTCGCACCCAGAGTGGTACGTTCACATGGTGCATGAGTCGAATGCGCTTCTCCAGGTCCAACAAGACATCAAAAAGCTAAAGCCTGACCTTTTAGTCATAGATGTGCTTGATTGTGATCTTCAGTTTCTTCAAACGATCAAAGACTCCTGTGGCAGTGCGAGGCTTGTCTTATTTGAGGAAAAAAGAGAGGAAGCCTGTCAGCTTGCAGACACGGTCATAAACGGCATTTATGGCGGTCTGGACGGGAAGCACGAGCAGCTTAATGGCACGGCTTATTATCATGGAACGCCCTATTTATTGTTAGATCACGAGTTTAAACGATTCAAAGACACATATGAGGTTCGGAAAGAATGTAAAAAGGTGGTCATCAGTCTTGGCGGTAGTGATCCGTGCGGCCTGTTATCAAAGGCTGTATCGGCGCTTCTTCAAACAAATCACCTAGACATTTTAGCGGTCGCAGGAAAAGCCTCTCACATCAAAGAGCAAGTAGAGGCGGAACATATCCAATTCATTCAACATACAGATCAACTACCGGTTCTTTTATCAGAAGCTGATGTGGCTATCGTAGCAGGCGGTATGACGTTATATGAGGTAATTTGTATCGGGGTGCCCAGCATTGTCCTATCGCAAGTAGACCACCAAGCAGTGACAGCGAGCATGTTTGCGCAAAAGGGCGCTTGTTTTCACCTTGGATTAGGTGACCTTGTGGAAGAAAAAGACCTGTTGCAAGCTGTTCAAAAACTGTCTGACAGCTATTTTCTCCGCAGAAGCATTCATCTTAATGGACGTTCACTCATTGATGGAAAAGGAATCGAACGAGTGAAAAACATTCTTATACACCTCATGAATTCACACCAAAAAGAACATAAGGATGTGTAGATGTGAAGGGAGTTATTTTAGCAGGAGGAAAGGGATCACGGCTGGCACCATTAACGAAGATTTTCAACAAACACTTGCTGCCGGTTGGTCCATACCCGATGATTTATTGGTCATTATTCAAACTGAAAGAAGCAGGAATTGTAGATGTGATGCTGATTTCACAGGAAGAACAAATTCCGTTGTTTCAAAAGTTACTGGAAGATGATCGTGAACTTGGGATGAACATTGTGTATCAAGTACAGCCAGAAGCGTCTGGTATTTCCGATGGTTTATCCTATGCAAAGCCCTTTGCTCAAGGGGAAAAATTTGTGCTGATGCTTGGTGATAATGTATTTGAAGATTCATTACGCCCTTTTGTCGACGCCTTTAGGCAACAAGAAAGCGGAGCCAAGGTTTTATTGAAAGAGGTGGCAGATCCAAAACGGTTTGGCATTGCAGAAATTGATCCTGCTCATCATCGAATTTTATCAATAGAAGAAAAGCCAGAGCATCCGAGGTCATCTTACTGCGTCACGGGCATCTATTTTTATGATCAAGACGTCTTTCAATATATCGAGGAAATCTCGCCGTCAGATCGAGGTGAACTAGAGATTACTGATGTGAACAATCTCTACATCTCAAATAGCCAGCTGACCTATGATATGTTAAAAGGGTGGTGGATTGATGCAGGAACACATGAATCTCTCCACGAAGCATCAACAAAAATGTTTGAAACGATGAAGGAAAAAGAGGGATACGAATGACGAAGTCTTATTTAATTACAGGTGGAGCAGGGTTTATTGGACTGAATTTTGTGAAGCTGCTGCTTCAAGAATCCGATGTCCGGCTGACCGTGTTTGATAAATTAACATATGCCAGTCATCCAGAGGAGATGGAATATTTATCAAAGCTGCCTCATGTCCGTTTTGTCCAAGGAGATATCACGCTGCAAGACGAACTAGATCAAGTATTTGATGAAGCCTATGATGCCATCATTCATTTCGCAGCAGAATCACATGTCGATCGCAGTATTGAGTCAGCAGAACCCTTTATCCAAACAAATGTCCTTGGTACCTATCGTATGCTTGAAGCTGTCTTAAAGGGAAAGGCGAATAAACTCATTCATATTTCCACAGATGAAGTATATGGAGATTTGGAGCCGGATGATCCTGCTTTCACAGAACAAACACCACTCTCACCGAATAATCCTTATTCAGCAAGCAAGGCAAGTTCAGACCTGCTTGTGAAATCTTATATCCACACCCACCAATTACCCGCCATGATCACAAGATGCAGCAACAACTACGGACCTTATCAGCATGAAGAAAAATTAATCCCAACCATTATTAGAAAAGCGGTCAATGGTGAAAAGATTCCGATTTACGGAGACGGCCAGCAGATTCGCGATTGGCTCTATGTAGAGGATCATGCGAGAGCCGTAAAACAAGTAGTAGAAAACGGAACAGCCGGTCAGGTGTACAATATTGGCGGCGGCAACGAGAAAACAAATCTTGATTTAACCAAAACCATTCTCACACATCTAGGCATCTCTCATGATCAAATCGCGTTTATTCAAGACCGGAAAGGGCATGACAGGCGGTATGCCATTGATGCCAGTAAGCTAAAAGAAGAGCTCGGCTGGATGCAGGCAACTTCATTCGAAAAAGGTATCGAAAAAACGATCGATTGGTACCGTGCCAAATATGATCAAAGTGAAGAAGGGTGACCGATGAAAGTTTTAATCACCGGTGCAGGCGGCCAATTAGGGAAAGAATTGACGAAACAGCTGAAAGAAAAAGACATCACCGTCATTGCTTTAACAAGGAGTATGCTGAATATCGCAGATCAACAGGCAGTCAGACATGCAATGAGACATTTCCGTCCGGATATTGTTGTCAGTGCGGCTGCTTATACGTCTGTCGATCAATGCGAAACAGAAACGGAAAAAGCCTATCTTGTGAATGGGATTGGCGCCTACTATACAGCGCTTGAAGCTAAAAACGTAGGGGCAGATGTGTTACATGTCAGCACAGATTATGTATTTGATGGGCAAGCGGATACCCCTTATCAAATCGACGCACAAGCAGATCCACAAACCATTTATGGAAAGAGTAAAAAACTTGGAGAAGAATTGATTCATCTTGTATCAGATGAAGTGAAGATCATTCGGACATCGTGGCTTTATGGACATGAGGGACATAATTTTGTGAATACCATTCTTCGACTGGCTGAAACGAAGGATCATTTGCGCATCGTCAATGATCAGTTAGGGTCTCCTACTTATACAAAGGATGCCGCAGAAGCTTTGATTCACTTGTTTGACCAGAAAGCAGGTATTTATCATGTCAGTAACCGAGCAAGCTGTTCATGGTTTGACTTTGCGACAGAAATTGTGGCAGCAAGCGGTCTGTCTACGACAATTGAACCCATTTCCACTGAAGAGTATGGTTTCCAAACACCTCGGCCCGCCTACTCTGTTTTAGACCTGCAATCGATTGAAGCGACAGGCTGGAAGCCAAGACATTGGAAGGGTGCACTTCACGAATACTTGCAGAAAGAAGGGAGATTCGAGCAGCATGATTGATGGTGTACAAACGAAAAAACTCATGAAACATTGTGATGATCGCGGCTTTTTCGCAGAGCTTATTCGAGATGACGAACCGATGCTGAAGCGCTTTGGGCAGGCGTCGTGGTCGAAAAGTTTCCCAGGAGTCATCAAAGCCTTTCATTATCATGAAAAACAAGACGATGTTTGGTTTTTCCCAGCAGGTCATGCACAGGTCGTTTTATACGATTTGAGAGAAGATTCTCCGACAAAGGATCAAACCGATGTGTATTATATGGGAGAAGATAATCCGATGCTGCTCCTCATCCCAAAGGGAGTTGCCCATGGCTACCGCGTATTAGGGGAGACGCCGCTGCAGATTGTGTATTTTACAACAGAATCGTACGACCCAAAAAACCCAGATGAGAAGAGAATTGCGTGGAATGATGAGGCGATCGGATTTAATTGGGAAACGACATTTAAATAGAGAAGAGAGGCCTTTCGCAGGAGAAAGGTCTTTTTTTGTTGAAATACATTCTGTATGTGTCATTTTATGTATATTGATGAAAAGGGATGTGGATGAGTTTGTCTAAAAGAATTGCATTTGTAACAGGGGCAAGTACAGGCATTGGAAAGGCAATCGCAATAAAACTTGCCGCTCAGAGCGATATGAAGGTGATCATCAACTCTAGAAATATGGCCTCACTTGAACAGACGAAACAGCACATTCAAGATATGACAGAAACAAAGGAACCGCTGTCTCTATTCTGTGGAGATATGTCGGTTGAAGCGGTGAGGTCGGAAGCCTTTGAGAAAATAGAAAAGGAGTTTGGCAGACTCGATGTGCTGATCAATAACATTCCAGGAGGAAAGCCAGATACATTTGATTCATGTGAAACTGACCAGATGCTGGATGCTTTCTCCCAAAAAGCCATCGCCTACGTCGATACAATGAAGCGTGCAGCCGCATTGATGAAAAGACATGAATATGGACGGATCATTCAAATTGTCGGGAACCTGTGGAAGGAACCTGGTGAACAAATGTTTACGAATAGTATGATGAATGCAGCGATTATTAATGCCAGTAAAAATGCAGCCACACAGCTTGCGTCGTCTAGTATTACGGTAAATTGTTTAAATCCAGGTTTTATTGCAACCGATCGGTATGAACAATTTATCGGCAATATGATGACGAAGCAGGCATTGTCACGAGAGCAGGCTGTACAAGCTGTCGCATCAGGTATCCCAATGCAAAGAGTGGGTTCAGCGAGTGAGATGGCGTCATTGGCAGCTTTTATGGCATCAGAGGAAGCTTCTTATATCACAGGTCAACAAATCTCCGTAGACGGTGGAACGATGAAAAGTATATAAACTGAAAAAAACCCGCTATAGGCGGGTTTTTTGATGAAATCGAATGGGGAGGATGGACAGGCGATCGATAAAGAGAGCAAGCTCCTCAATCGGGGCAACCATGGAAATGCGTACATGACGGCTTCCATTGGCTCCAAATACTCCTCCAGGCGTGACGACAACATCGGCATGTTCGAGTAAATAGTCAGCAAAGGCATGAGAATGTTCAAAGTCATCAGGAATCGGAGCCCATAAATAAAAGGCGCCGGGTGGACGTTCGATTGTCCAACCAAGCTTTCTCGCCGCTTGCCGGATGAAGAAATTGATTCGTTGAAGGTATATCGCCTTTAATGATTGAATATGACGGTCATCACTTTGCAAGGCAGCAGTCGCTGCATGTTGAAATCCGCCATACATACTGACAAACACGTGGTCTTGGAAGGTGTTGATGGCTTGGATGATCTCCTCATTTCCAACAGCAAAAGCGACTCTCCATCCTGCCATATTAAAAGTCTTTGATAGAGAATATAATTCCACTCCTACACTTTTCCCGAGAGGAGTATTCATGAAGCTCACGGGTGTTTGTTCATAATGAAATGAACCATAGGCGAAATCATGAATAACATACAGCTCGTGAGCGTCCGCAAAGGTAGCAGCCTCTTCAAAGAATGCCTCATTTGCAACAGCGCCCGTGGGGTTATTCGGATAATTCAAGAACAGTACTTTTGCTTTTTTGACTATGTCAGGATCAATTGAGGAGAGATCTGGTAAATAGCCATTTTTCTCTTCAAGTTTGATACTGTATGGCTTGGCGTCCGCCATCAAAATGCCTGAATGATATTCAGGGTATCCTGGATCGGGAACGAGTGCGATATCTCCTGGATCAAGCAGACACTGACTCATGACATACAGCCCCGTTTTTCCGCCAGTGAAAAGAGCAATTTCCTTCTGCGGATCAATCTCAGCACCGAATTCCGATCTATAAAAATCTGCAATGGCTTGTTTGAAAAAGTCAAAGCCTCTAAAAGGGGCATATTGTTGAAATGGCAAAACATCCGCTGACTCCTGTAGGGCACTCACGATATGGGGAGGAGTTGGTAGATCAGGGTTCCCCTGACCTAGATTCATGATGTTTGCTCCGTTTTTTGTCTTTTGAGCTATTTTTTCAAAAACGGTGCCGAATTTCTGTTCAGGCAGCCGTTCAATCATTTTAGATGCTAACATTTTCACCACAGCAGCCTCTCTTTCTATCCCTTCACTAATTCATCCATTAACTGAATCGTTGCCTGTTTCTGAATGTTGCGGATGGACGCGGCAACATCTTGTGAGGATGATCCTTTTAATTCAAGAGATACGATTCCATTAAAAGCTTCAAATAATTCAAGATCCACAATAGTCCCTTTGGCAGGGAATGATTGACTGACAATCGCAGTATCTCCAACGAATGCTTCCTGCGGAATAGACACATGATCAATGGTAATATGTGTGGCTTCAGGTGGGATAAGCCCACTCTCTTTAAAATGCTGAGGGTACAGGTGGCAGTCCGCTACATAAAATGTATGTCCAGAAAGCAGCTGTTTTGGCAGTACAGCCTTTTTACCATCAACTAATACATCAATCAATAGCTTCGCCATATCGACGCCAAAGACTTTTTTAATATTCGGGATCATATTCCAGCCAGCGAATCGAGCCGCTGACTCGATCAGTCCAGTTTCTCGATTTTTCATGAGTTTGATTTCTGTATGGGTTGCACAATGTTCAAGACCTAGCCCTTCATTTGCCTTCCTTGCTGCTTCAATGATGATTTGCTTGGCTTCATTGTCTAAGATCGTCGGAGTGATATGAGCCGTTTCTGTAAAGCCGATTTGAGGGGTTTTATCATGTATGACAAAAGGGAGATATTCGCCCTCTACGACCAGCCCTTCTACACTGACATAATCAGCATATCCTTCATCTTCATACCAATCTTCGTAAGCACCCTCTAAATATGTTTCAGCGACAAACGGTGCTTCATACGTGACAGCGTCTGGGACTGGTATGGTTTCCAAATACGATTGTACTTGTAAAAACAAGTCATCACTTCCGGCTTTGTCATGAAACAAGGTGACGCCAATAGAACTGGCTAAATATGTAGGCTTTAAAATGAGCGGTGTTCCGATAGACTCAATGGCTTGTTGGAAATCAGATAAAGTCGTGACAGGCTGAGTTTTCACCGCTTTGACGCCAGAGGCATTGAATGCAGCCCTCATTTGGCTTTTATCACGCGCCATTTCGGCTGCCTTGACACCGGCACCTCGTAGCCCAAGACGTTCAGCGGCCTTTGCCATCGGTGCAATGAATAATTCATTATTGGTCGTGATTGCATCTGCTTTGAAAAAGGAAGCCACTTGAATGAAGTCTTCCACAACCTCTTCTTCTGATTTTGGATAATCATCATGTGCCCAGTAAATAGAATCAGGGTGTTCAAAAGAAGGGTGTGTCTCAAAATAATCACGGTCTTTGATGACCGCAATGGAGTATTTTTCGATTAGCTCGGCATGTCCCTTTGTAATCGCAAAGGGTCTTGGGATATAAGAAACGATATGGTATGATGCCGCCACGCTTTCATAAAACATATGGGGCGGGCACCCTCCTAAGTCAGCAATGACAAGTACAGTTTTTTTACTCAATGAAAGCACTCCTTTTATCTAGCGGTGTAACCGCCATCTGCAGTGACGACACTTCCAGTCATATAGCTGGATAGGTCAGAGGCGAGAAACAGCATCACGCCAGCAATTTCTTCAGGTTTTCCAAGCCGTAGCATAGGATTCACCTTTGCTTTTTCCTTTTTGACGATCTCGAGACTTTCTGTGTGATTGTCTAAAAAGGACTTCTCGTTTAATGGTGTATCAATGATGCCAGGGGCAATACAATTCACCCTGATTTGATGAGCGGCATAGTCGATGGCCATTGATTTGGTGAGCTGAATGACACCGCCTTTTGTTGCATTGTATGCCGGAATGTCAGGCCAGCCCACAAGACCTCCGACAGATCCAGTATTGATAATACTTCCACTCTTCTTTTCAAGCATATGCGGCAATGTATGCTTACTCATGAGAAAGACGCCGGTCAGGTTGACCTGAAGAATACGATGCCAATCCTCCAGTGCCATCTCATGAATGGGTGAGACAATTTCGATGCCTGCATTGTTAATGAGGACATCAATGGCACCGAATCGGCTCAGCACGCTCTGAACGGTTTGGTGACAGTCAGACTCCTTCGTAATATCTGTTTTAAAAAATGCAAGGTGCTCATGCGGTAATGACTCAATGAGTTGGTTGCCGCTGCTTTCATTGATGTCAGCGACAGCTACTTTTGCTCCATGCTCGAGGAAGAGCTTGACAGCAGCAAGCCCAATCCCCGACGCACCTCCTGTAATGAGGACAACTTTTCCGTCTAACTTCATTTCTTCACCTTAGATGCTTTTGGTTTTAAGCGATTATAGCGGGGAGGGAAGAAGAGATTAATAGACTTTGAAGCTTCTGGCTTTGGATTGATGGCCCCGTGATCTTCCCGTGGGTCACAGAAATAGGTGGTGCCAAATTCCATCTTTTCTGTAAAGCCTTCGATTGTCATATCATACCCTCCGCTGATGCAAATGCCGATTTGTTCATTTCTATGTTTATGAAAAGGCATTTCTCCACCGTTTCCAGGGATATTGGCAATCATCAGCTCCATCCAATCCTCCACAAAAAAAGTCACTTCCATGCCAGGGAGTAAATCCCGTGTTTTGAAAATGTCTAAGAAATAAGTGGGGGGAGCTGTATATTCTTCGTCATCCTTTAATCTCTTAATATCAATGGCGATCACTTCTTCATCTGTCAGATTTGAAGCGCCATGAGGGACAAACGGTGGTGCGATATAGGCTGATTCTAATGGGGTGAGCAGTTGAGTCGATTGGCCGACAGTCATTTGAAGCTCACCTTTTAATACAATGCCGATTTGTGCTTCGGGATGTTCGTGAGGTTCAATGATCGTGCGGGGAGGGACGTATGAAATTAACACTTCCGTACCGCCTCTTACAGTGGAATATTGGATAACGCCATTATCCCATTCTAATTTTTTCGCTTGAGGAAAATATCGTTCTTGCGTCTTTTGTTCAGTTTGCATCTTATATCTCTCCTTTTCCGAATATGGACCAGCTCATGGGTATACTTTTAAACGTTCGAATGAAGATGAGGCCATATGTGGCTCTTGCCACCTCATTCGTTAAAGCAAAATCAAATTCGCCGTCCCTTACTTTCTGTGCGGCAGTACTTGTAGAATTAACAAGTTCAAATTCAGCATTTTGGTGAATGAAATATTGAATTAAATTGACAGGTGCAGGATGTGAGACAATTTTTAATTGGTGGAGCATTTGTTCATTGAATGGGAAATCAGGTCTGACAGCCAAACCATACATGGGCGTGTCACATCTGAAAATTTGTAAAAGCTGTAGATCTGGTCTCATGTAGAAGTGTTTGATGCCTTCATATGCGTGTGGAACGAGAGTAAATTGAAGTGGTTGAGAGAGAGTATGTTCAATGCAAGTTTCGAATGTGTCATAAAGGGATAGTTTCGTATGAGTGCCGAGTGTAGTGGTGGATTGAGAGATGAAATGTTTTGCTGCGTATTCACTGCTTGTCCCCTTAGGGCCTAGTGTGTTGACTGTAAACATCTTAGGTGAAGGGCTTGGCTCTTCTTTGAAATGAAACACATCATCATTCTTTAGGATCATGTTTACCATCCAATCTTTTTCAAATTTTTACTAGATTATAAAATTTAAAATTGGTAATTGTCAACAAATTTTATAAAAAATGTAATATATGATGATATTAAAAATTGATCTAAAAAACTGCACATATCGAGATGTGCAGTGAAATGTGCTTACGTTTCAAGAGTAGTTGGCTGTTTTTTCTGTAAGGCACGTTCTCGTTTATAGCTGCCAAAGCTGATGATAAAACCAACAAGTGTGATCAATGCACAGACAAGACCTACCGTATGATATCCGAAATGGACATAAACGGGTCCCATCAGTGCGGAACCGAGCATAACAGCAAAGTTGGAGGCCAGGCTGTAAAAAGCCATCACTTTCCCGCGATGGGTTTGAGAACAGTCGCTTAGAACGGTGCTTAGAAGCGTGACAGATAAGCTTTGCATAGCACCCCAAATAAATAGGGCGAAAATCAGCAACATCCACGAGAATGGCGCATAAGGAAGCAAGGCTAGAACAAGCGCAATTCCACCCAGCACAAAGACAAGGGAACGGGTTTTACCGAACCAGTCTGCTAATTTTCCAGTAAACATACTCATAGAAAAGCCGACGCCATAAGCCATAATAAGAAGTCCAGCTGTTGATTGTCCGCCATCAAACAGACTTTGCAAATAAGCACCTAAAAACGAGTACATGCCGTAAAATCCAAGCATATTGCAAAACGTCACAGTCAAATAGGCAGGCACACGATCGATTTTCAAAGCTCCCCATAAAGCGCCTGTTTTCTCTCTAGCTTGAGGTGCCTTCGGATCAGCTGCTCTGACTTGTTTTCTTGATTCAAGGATGACAAGCAGCAGGACAATGAGACTCATCATAGCGAAGATCCAAAACGTCCAGCGCCAGTTTAAACTCTGGCCGATAAAGGCGCCAATGGGCACACCAAGGACAAGAGAAAGAGACCAGCTCGATACAATGAGTCCCATCACTTTGCCGCGATATTCGTATGGAACCCGGTCGCCCACAAGAGCATAGGCTGTTGGCACGAATACACCAGTTGCCAGCCCAGAAATAGCACGGCCTGCAAAAAACACGGCCAAATTTGGGGCAGCAGCACACATCACTGTTCCGATTAAAAAGAAGGACAGCCCAATTATCAAACACAGCTCTCTTGAATATCGGTCTCCTAAAGGAACGAGCAGTGGAGCTCCAACCAGCACAGCTAACCCATAAATGCTGATGGAAAGAGCCAGAACATCAAGAGAGTGCTGAAAGGAGTTTGATAAATCAGGCAGCAGTGGTGAAATCACCAGTTCCTCCGATCCCGCCGCAAAAACGCCAAGTGTGAGTGCAATGGCAAGTGTGATGGGAAATGTTTTAGAAGCCTGGCTGTCTAAAGATTCTTTCATCAAGTGATCCCTCCATACTTGCTTTTTCATTCAATTCCGTTAAAATAAATTCTACCATTATTTAGTTTTATTTTACATTTCGTATCATAAGTATCATCATAAAATACTTTTCAAATGGAACGATTTTGGGATAGGAGCGTAACGAATGAAAATCACCGATGTGGATGTGCATATTTTAAACGAATTGAGAGAAGATGCCCGCTTATCAATGAGGGAATTGTCCAAACGAGTGAATTTATCGGCGCCTGCGGTAGCAGAAAGAGTGCGAAAACTAGAGGATGCAGGGATTATCGAAGGGTATTCTGTTCAAGTCAATTATAAAAAGCTGGGTCTGATGATAGACTGTTTACTGGAAGTCACCGTATTAAATGGGGAGTATCAGCGTTTTGTGACATTTATGAACCAGCATCCACGTGCGTTCTTTGCTTATCGAGTGGCAGGACAGTCCTGTTTTTTCATTAAGCTGTCTGTTTCTTCTCTTGAAGAAATTGAAGCGTTTATTCAAGATGTGTCTGGCTTTACAAAAACGGTCTCCCATATTGTCTTATCAGAGCATTCCTTTACCCATCCCATTCAGGAACGTGTGAAACAAATAGAAGAGCCAGAAATGACCGTGGTGAAATAGAAAAAGGACCTGCCCTCAGGTCCTTTTGATTCGTTTATCTGACTGATAGCTCATGATCGTAATGATCAATCCAATGAATGTCACACCTGCCGCAAAGAGCGGGACAAGCTGTAAATGTGTGATTTCAATAGCAAGACCGCCAAGCGCTGCACCGCCGGCATTTCCAATATTAAAGGCAGAATGACTGAGCGTTGATGCGAGTGTCGGGGCTTCATGTGCCATGTTCATCGTGCGGAATTGCAAGGTAGGAACGAGAATAAATGAAATAATTCCCCACACAAAAATCGTCAGCACGGCAGGCACTTTAAAGGCAGATGTATATGTGAATAACAACAGAACAGCCATCAGCAAGATCAATGTGATGATAATACTCGGCATCAGCTTCCAGTCGGCAAGCTTTCCGCCGACTAAATTCCCAATGGTGACCCCAAGCCCAAAGAGGACAAGAATGAGGGTGACCCCGTTTTCCTGAAAGCCAGTCACTTGCAGCAGGATCGGGCTGATATACGTAAAGGCGGTAAACACACCCGCAAAACCAAAAATCGTCATCGCAAAGGAGACGAGGACCTGCGGCTTTTTCAACACCGATATTTCATTTCGAATATCTAATACTTCTTCTTTCGATTGATTTGGTACTAAACTGATAATACCGATTAAGGAAATGAGACCAATGACGGCAATGACGAGAAATGACATGCGCCAGCCGAATTGATTTCCGATAAAGGTACCAAATGGCACACCCAGTACATTGGCTACTGTCAGTCCTGTAAACATGAAGCTGATCGCACTTGCGCTTCGCTCCTTAGGAACAAGCCGTGCAGCCATAATGGCGCCGACACCAAAGAAGGTACCATGAGCAAATGACGTTAAAATACGTGCAGCCATCAACAGACCATAAGAAGTCGATACAGCGGCGACAGCATTTCCCGCCACGAAAAGAATCATTAATAGGATGAGGAGACGTTTTCTCGACATTTTTCCAGTTGATAACGTTAAAATAGGGCCGCCAACTGCGACACCGAGTGCATATCCGGTAATCAGTTGACCTGAAGCAGAAATAGATACATGGAGATCATTTGCGACATTTGGCAAAAGACCCATGATCACAAATTCAGTCATGCCAATCGAAAACGCACCGAGCGTTAACGCAAAAATAGCGATGGGGAAGTTTTTCATGATGAGATCACCTTTCTAAACAAATACATAAAAAGGCTTCGGAGAGATCCGAAGCCTTAAGAGTTTATCATACATGGAAATAAGACGCTAGCTGCTCGTTTGCTAATCGGTTTCCAACAAAGAAGGAACCAAACTCGCCGTAACGTGCACTCACTTCATCAAATCGCATTTCGTAAACCAATTTTTTAAATTGAAGCACATCGTCAGCGAAAAGAGTGACGCCCCACTCATAATCATCAAAGCCAACAGAACCTGTAATGATCTGTTTTACTTTCCCAGCATAGCTTCTGCCAATTAAGCCATGGCTTCTCATAAGGGATTTACGTTCATCCATTGAAAGCATGTACCAGTTGTCATTGCCAGAACGTCTTTTATCCATTGGATAGAAACAGACATATTGAGAAGAAGGAAGCTCAGGATAGAGGCGCGCACGTACATGTGGGTTCTCGTAAGGGTCTCCGCCATCTCCGCCTCCTGCTAAGTAGTTGCTGAGTTCAACAACTGACACGTAAGAATAAGCTGGAATCGTAAACTCGGCTAGTCGTGTCTTGTTGAATTCAAGTTCAATTTCACCTAGTTCTTCCATGGTCGGACGTAAAATCATGAGCATAATATCTGCTTTTTGGCCGACAATACTATAGATTGTTTGGCTTCCAGCCTGATGGTGCTCGGCTGTTTTCCATTTTTCTAATAGACCTGTGAACTCATGAATGATGGCTTGACGCTCATCGCTTGTCAGCAGCTTCCAAGCTGTCCAGTCGATCGTTCTAAAATCATGCAGCGCATACCAGCCATCTAGTGTTTGAGCTGCTTCATTTGTTGTATGTTGTTCGCTCATTTCTTTCACTCCTATTTACAGTTTTCCATCTGTTCCAACTATAACATAGTTTGTCCAAATGAAGATGTGATCAAAACTTGAACGACGAAAACGCTTTTCTAGAAATTGATTTAATTAGTTTGAAAAATAAGAATTTAAATTGTAAGCGCTATAATGTAAGTTGGTAGTTTGAATTTATGTAGAAGAAGAGTATGCTTAAAAGAGAACGCTTTTTTTGTAAAATCAAGGAGGGTATTGAAGTGGCAGATATTTTTTCAACAGTTCAGGAAAAGGTTGCAGGTAAAGGAGTTAAGATCGTTTTTCCTGAGGGAATGGACGAACGCATTCTAACAGCCGTTCAAAAACTAGCAGATGGCAAAGTATTGCAGCCAATTGTTGTAGGTAAGAAGGAAGAAGTAGAAGCAAAAGCAAAAGAATTAGGTCTTACACTTGATGGTGTTGACGTGTATGATCCTCATACATATGAAGGTTTTGACGATCTTGTACAAGCTTTCGTCGAAAGACGTAAAGGCAAAGCGACAGAAGAGCAAGCGAGAAAAGCATTACTGGATGAAAACTACTTCGGTACAATGCTTGTGTATAAAGGCCTTGCAGACGGCCTTGTAAGCGGAGCAGCACACTCAACTGCTGACACAGTGCGCCCAGCACTTCAAATCATTAAAACAAAAGAAGGCGTAAAGAAAACTTCTGGCGTCTTCATTATGGCTCGCGGCGAAGAGCAATATGTGTTTGCTGATTGTGCGATCAACATTGCACCAGACAGCCAAGATCTTGCTGAAATTGCGATCGAAAGTGCAAACACAGCAAAAATGTTTGACATCGAACCACGTGTAGCAATGCTTAGCTTCTCTACAAAAGGTTCAGCAAAATCAGACGAAACAGACAAAGTATCTGAAGCGGTTCGCATTGCAAAAGAAAAAGCACCTGAGCTTGTTCTTGATGGAGAGTTCCAATTCGATGCAGCTTTCGTTCCTTCAGTGGCAGCGAAAAAAGCACCAGATTCCGTCATCAAAGGCGATGCTAGCGTATTTGTTTTCCCTAGCCTTGAAGCAGGAAACATTGGCTACAAAATTGCCCAGCGCTTAGGTAACTTTGAAGCTGTAGGTCCAATCCTACAAGGTCTAAATCAGCCAGTAAACGATCTTTCAAGAGGCTGTAATGCCGAAGACGTTTACAATCTTGCGCTGATTACAGCAGCTCAAGCACTATAAAATAGCATCTCGACTAGAGCAGTCAGTACGATAGATTCGTGCTGGCTGTTTTTTTATTTTGTCCAAATGTGTACAATAAAGAGTGAAAAGAAAACACGAATCGTAGATAAAGCCGATAGGATAGGCAGGTGCTATAATGGAGGATTTAATATATAAACTTCAGCATAAGGTCGCATTTTTAACCGATGCGCAGAGGAGAATTGCAGATTATATCGTACAAAATCCAATGGAAGTCGCTTTTTTAACTGTCGATAAATTGGCGTCAAAAGTCGGGACGAGTACAGCAACGATCATGCGCTTCTCTGCTGCTGTGGGGTATTCCGGTTTTTCTGAATTCCAAAAAGAGCTTCAATCAGCTATGAAGCATAAAGCCGACCCTCAAACGAGACTTGAAGCGAATCTCAAGCATTCAAATAAAAATAAGCTCCTGCATGACCATGTAGAACTGCAATTTCAAAATATCCAGTATGCACTAGACAATATCACGGAAGAAACCTTTCAGCAGATTGTTGGGAAAATAGCCAGCGCACGCCACGTTTTGTGTACAAGTGTTCGAAGTGGAAGACCTGTTGGTGAGTATCTGTCACTCGGAATCAATCGGTTATTGGGGAATTGCCAATACATTGATGCAGACAAAAGCGACTGGGTGGATGATTTGGTTCATTTCAACTCGGGTGATTTCATTATAGCTGTCAGCTATCCGCGCTATGCAAAGCGTATGAAAGATTTGATGGAAGCAGCGAAGTCTTATGGGGTGGAAGTCCTTTTAATTACAGACAGCTACAGCTCTCCATTAACCAAATATGCACAATATGTATTACCATGTTCCTCAGCAAGTGTAGGCTCTCATAACTCTGTCGTATCTGCTATCTTTATCGTCGATTACATTTTAAGTGCCTTAGCGATGAATGATCCTGAAAGAACAAAACCACGTTTAGATCAAATCAATCATATGTTAACGAAAATGAGTTACCACACAACACATTAGTCGTGTGGAACTCATTTTTTTATTTTTGAAAGCGCTTTACTAATTGAAAATGAGGTGGTATGATCATATCACGAAAGTAATAAATATTACTTTAATAAAAATAAGTGTAATGAATATAACTCAAAGGGGATGATGGAAACAATGAGTACTGTTCATTTCGTGTCAAATGATCTTATCGCTAGGGCAAAAAAGCTTAACTCGACCTTGCTGTCAGACGTAATGGGATGCACCGGCGCGATGGATCATCAAATCAAACCAGTTGCGAAAGGCATGAATGTAGTCGGCACAGCTTTTACTGTTAGCTTACGGCCAGGGGATAATTTATTTCTTCATCAAGCGATCTACTCTGCTAAAGAAGGAGATGTACTGATTGTTGATGGAAAAGACCATAAGGGTCATGCCTATTTAGGGGAATTGATGGCACATTCAGCAAAGGCTGTAGGAATAGAAGGAATCGTGATTGACGGGCTTGTTCGCGACAAACTCTCTTTAGAGGAGCTGGCTTTTCCAATCTACAGCAAGGGATTTATGCCAAACGGACCTTTTAAAGATGGTCCTGGGGAATTGAATCAAACCATCTCGTGCGGCGGTGTCAAAGTAGCCCCAGGTGATCTAGTGATTGCTGACGATGATGGAGTCGTCATCGTTCCAAGGGAAAAGGCGGAACACCTGCTGACACTAGCGGAAGAGAAACAAGCGTATGAACATCAGAGATTAAAAACGATTCAACAGTATGTGGACGAAGGAAAGCAAGACATCAGTCTCTTAGCACCGGCATGGCTGGAAGGCAGAATGAAAAAATTTCAAGGATAGGGGAATCGGTGATGAAAATAGGCTTTATCGGATATGGTGAAGCAGCATATGAGCTGTCAACGGGATTGAAAACAGAAGGATTAGACCAATTTTATGCGTATGATGTCCTATTACTAAGTGAGAAATTAGCTGGCTCGTTGAAAGAAAAAGCATCGCAAACAGGCGTTCAATTAACGAGCAGTATTAGCGAAGTCATTGAGAAATCTGATCTTGTGATTGCAGCTGTGCCAGCGAATAAAACCTTAGAAGTGGCACAATCCGTATCGGGAAGTTTGAAAAAGAATCAATTATATGTAGATGTATCGGCATCAACACCAGACATCAAAAAACAAGTAGCAAACGAAATTGAAAAGCAAGAAGCGCTATTTGTAGATGCCGCCATGCTAGGGCCTCTTCCAATCAACAAACACAAGGTTCCGATCACGGCAAGCGGCAGTGGAGTTGACCAATTCATGAAAGTGATGAATGCTTATGGCATGAATATCACAAAAATTAGTGACCAGCCAGGAGATGCTTCGGCACTAAAGCTAATCAGAAGCATTTATATGAAGGGGATTGTCGGTCTCTTGATTGAATTTTTGGAAATTTCCAAAAAATATAATGTGGAACATCAAGTGATTTCTTCACTAAGCGATACAATCGATAGCAAAAGTTTTGAAGAGACCATGAACCGTCTTGTGACAGGGAGTGCATTGCATGCAAAAAGACGGGCGGTTGAGCTGCTTGGCTCTATTGAAATGCTAGATGAAGCAGAGATTGATGCCAGTATGTCTCGGGCAGCACAACAGAAGCTTGAGAGATTAGCAGACTTTCACTTTGCTGAACGATTTGACGGGGTAAAACCTGCTAGCTGGGAAGAAGTCATTGACGTGATGCAGCAAGGGGAATAAATTGTAAGCGTTTTATTTAATAAAGGGGAGGCGAAGAAACGATATGGGTTTTATTGCGTTGATTGTGTTCATAGCTGTCATCATTATATGGAATGTTATGGTGAAACGGAATATGGGAGAAGCCATGCTACTAGGCTTTATTGCGACCACATTATTTGGCGGATTAGATGCGTTAAGACTTTTCTGGGATGGTTTAATATTTGCATCCACATATGAGGTGCTTTATGCAGCTGTCGCATTTGTATTCATGGCCTATTTAATCGAAAAGTTGGAATTAATTCATGCACTCTTACGAATCCTAAATTCGGTTGTAGGCAAACTTCCTGGTGGAGCGGCTTATATGAGTACGTTAGGTTCAGCAGTGTTAGGCGCTCTTTCAGGTTCAAATTCTGCAAACACAGCTGCGACTGGCTCTATCACGGCCTCTTGGATGATTAAATCCGGGTGGAGCCGGACCCATACGGCCACGATTCTAGCAGGGAATGGCGGACTTGGAGCGGCACTGCCTCCGAACTCTTCCATGTTTATCATGCTTGGGTTTGCACCAGTTGCCGCCCTTGTATCTGAGGGAGATTTATATATTGCCCTTCTAATAGGAGGACTGTATCAAGTCGTATACCGATTTATTTTGGTGTATCTTCTGGTGAAAAAGAATAAAATTCAGGCCATGCCGCCAGATGATATTCTTCCTTTCTGGGAAGCGGTAAAACAAGGGTGGAAGTCGATCTTTATTTTTTTCGGTGCCTTGATTCCTATCATGATCACCATTGGTCCGTTTGCAAACTACTTAAAAAGTAATCCAAACATCGGACCGGAGGCAATGGATCAAATTTCTTTAATTACGTGGATTCCGATTCTCATGATATTAATTAGTCTAACAATTGGAAGAAGCAAGGCGTCTGCTTTAGATTGGTCTCAATTTTTCAAATCAGCCATTCCTAAATTCACAACGATTGGCGCTTTGATGCTGTTTGCAGTGGCTGCTAGTCAAGTGCTTGCTGAATTAGGGCTCGCAGATGATTTGACGCAAATCACATCAGTACTTGCCATTCCGAAATGGCTCATGGTGCTCATTGTGGGTGTTCTTGTCACACTGGTGGCAGGCCCTCTATCTTCAACAGCGACATTAACAGCAGTTGGGCTTGTCTCATTTTCAGCTTTAATCTCAGTTGGAGTGGACCCAGTTGTGGCTGTAGTTGCCATTCTTGCTTTTTCATCAACTGAAGGCGCTTCCCCGCCTGCATCAGGGTCCATATTTATCGCTTCTGGTCTTGCAGGGGCCAGACCAGAAAAAACCTTTATCCCACTGATCCTCTATTATATGCTTCCGATCGTTGGTATTGGCTGGCTCATTGGAATGGAGATACTTCCCGTATAGAAAGGAGAAACAGATGAGAGTATTGATGGAATTGTTATTTAAAGTGCTGCTTGTCCTATTTCTAACGTCAGGAACGTTGTTGGTATTCGGTCAAATACTAGGAATTCTCTTGCAAAAGGGAGATATGATCATTGCTAGTACGAACCTATTTAAAAACCCAACACTGGTGTTAAGTGCCTTTTTTAGCCTTGTCGGGTTTTCACTCCATTATATACCTGAGAAGAAAGACACCTCATTTAGCGATCATCCATCAGCATCAGCAGGTGATTCGCTCAAATAAGCATGAAAAGCTGGATTCAGTTGATGAATTCAGCTTTTTTGTGCGTGTGAATTAGGTATAAAAACCCAATACATACGATTTATTTTTTAGTGAATTCGTTTTCAATCATATGCCTCTTGTGCTAGTAAATGGTAACATAACGGAGGACTATTTGAGGAATAGAGGTGTTTGACGATGTCTGGAGCTATCATCGGTTATACAACAGCCTTGTATTCGTTAAAGGCAGACATATCCATAAAAAAAGAACAAATCATAGAACTGAACATGTGTCGAAAAGAAATAAAAGAAGCAAAGTCTGCTCTGGCAGATGCTAACAAGAAAATGACTCATCCAGATCTGACATCACATACATGGTTTGGCCATCTCGCAGATACGTTTGATGACATTCGAGACGAGATGGCATCCGCCAGTCAAGAGATAAAAAGTGTACAGCTGACCAATCTAGTGAACCGAATTGATGAGAAAATCAGCGACTTAAAATCAGAGATCCATTCATTAGAACATGAAATTCATTCGGTTGAAAGAAAAATAGAGAAAGAAAAGCAGAAACAATTGGAAGAAAAAAGAGGGTAGTCACATGAGCAGAGAAATTAAAATAGATGCCAGTCAGGTCAAACGAGTATTACAGCATGCAAAACAATCAGGCGCTCAAATGAATGCAACACTTCCAACAACCATCAAAGGAAGAAATCAGCTCCTGACGGCAGACACATTAGAAAAAATCAATCAGCAGTTGAACGAATTAAGTACATCCTATATAGACATTCTTCAGAAACAACTTGTACAAACAGAACAAGCGGTGAACACCATGATCGAAACGGACAAGGCGCTTGCTTCCAGCAGTAAAAGAAAATAAAGGAGAACGCAATGAAAACCCTTGATGCTTTTGCGCTAATAAACGGAATTGACCAAACGCTGAATACATTAAAGCAGCAATCACAACAGATTAGCTCCATAGAAAAACAAATCCAACAGATCATCTCACTTGATGGCGCACTAAAGGGAGAGGCGGGACAAGCCATCCGCTCCTTTTATACAGAATGCCATATTCCCTTCCTGCAATTTTTTCAGGTTGTCATTGAGGAATACAGCTCTGCGCTCAAACAAACAAAGCAGGCACTTCATACACTTGAATCAAATCAGCACGGCTTTATATCACAAGCATTTATTGAACACGAACTTGATTCAGGTTTAAAAAAAGCAGAGCGAGCGATTTCTGACATTGTTTCAGATGTGAGCCAGGCGATCGGCAGGGTCAGTCATATCGTTCACTTGCCTCATGTAGACGAGTCTGCTTTTCAACAGAGCTATCAAAAAACGTGGCTTGAGACATCCAGAACCATTGGACTGCTCCATGCCTTTGACAGAGAACAAACAAGTGCTATGAATGAAACAACAAGTGCATTGCAAACAATGAAGCAATACATCAACACGCTAAGCACCATGTTCACCGGTCCCAAAATCGACATCACGAGCTATCAAAAAGGGTCTATTTTCAAAAATGGAAAAGAAGAAAAAATAAGCAGCACGATCAGCGGATTGAATGACAAAATAGACAACACGAAAGACCATCCGATGATGATCATGCTGAAGAAACTGAGAGAGAAACAACAGGCGAATGTGGAGACGGTTGTTCGGGACGAATCTCATAAAAACATTAATCAACAAGTCACAGCAAACGATCCATCACTTACGACATTGCAAAGGGAAGCTGTGGACGGGAAAAACAAGATTCATAGAGACATCAGGGTCATAAATGGTAAACTATACAACGTCAAAGGCATTAAAAAATTAAAAGAATTCGATATAGCAGATGAAGTCGTCACTGACTCATCCGATATTGATTTTATTGGCGGCCGATACACTGTTTACGCCAATAAACAAATCATCCGAACGTATATCGCAAACGGCGAAGTAAAAATAGAAGAAGTCGACAAAATTCCAGAAAGCCGCAGCCGTGGCAATGCGAAACGCATATTAGACGGTGAAGTTGTCTCAACAACCGAAAACATCATCCTAGAATACAGCGGAATCTATGACGGTTATCGAGCCGTCACCGGCAAAGACCCAGAAACCAGCAAAAATATTAGTAGCACAGAACAAGCCTTATCCGCAGCCTCTATTATCCCATTTATGAAAATCATTAAAGGCGGGAAATATGTCTTTAAGATTGATCAAGGGAAGAATGTGGTGAAGAGGGTTGAGAAGACAAGAAAGGGTACGGGTGAACTGATTAAATTCAAAGGTGATGAAGCTATTATTCATTTTGAAAAGCATAGTAAAGAGATAATGGGTGCAATGGGCAAAAACAAATACAATATTAAAAATTATCTTGAAGATGCAAATCACCTTATTCAGAAGGGACAATATGTACCAGAACTGAATGGATATGTGAGAATTGTTGGTGGAAAGGGAAGTGCAAAATACGGATTTGTTGGGCTCGATAGAAAAACAGGAAATATCACCACATTTCATATAAAATCGGTTAAAGAACTTTCTAAAAAAGCACCAAGTTTAGGGATAAAAACAAAGAAGTAAAAAAGGGTGATCGTATTGAAAATAAAAAAAATAAACTGGATTTCACAAGAAGCCTCAGAAGCTGAAGTGATTGTAACAGATGGCGAACTGGAAATAATGTGTTTTGCTCAACCATTAAATTACCTTGAAGAAAATGAACTATTAGAACCTATTTATTGTTTAGACGTGTCAGACTTAGTGAAAGCTGAATTGTCAGAGTATAGAATTGAAAAATTAGATGATAATTTCAGTTATAGTTTTTTAGGACAATTAATTGATAAGCGTGATGAAAAAGTGAAGGTAGGCGGACTTTTATTAGAATTAGATTACAATATACCGGGAGATATAAATGAAGGCGATTTTATAAGTTTTAATTGTCAACGGTTAGATATTTATTAGTATGAGCCAAAGTCTTAAGGAGCATTAAATGCACAAAAAACAAGAACTAACAAAACAAATCCAAACGGTCATCAACATCCTAGAAAAAGAATATTCGCAAGAGATCAATCAAGGTGTACTTGAATTAATATATAGAAGATACAAGAATGCCCAAAGAATCATGCAAGCAAATGATGATCTCCAAAAGGTCTTTATCATTGGCGGAGTTAGGGCTTACTTGGATAGTCATAATGACTATCTAAATCCATTCTTAGATGAATTACATAAAGCGGAAAGTCTACTAAAAGAATTGTTGTATTGATTATATAGTGATAGGTAGAAGTCTTTGTATTAGAAAGCGATACAAAAACACAGAAAGGAATTCGTATGAATCAGAAAAAACACATCAACAAAAAAACAGTCAATTGGCTATTAAGCATCAGTGTTCTTCTCGTCATTGGGACAGCTTTTATGAGAGGGGTTTATGTCCCACATGCCGGTTCGGATTATCGAGGTTTTCCCATTGATTGGCTAGTCCTGCATTCAAATTATGGTGTTGAATTTCTATTTTTTGGTTTTATACTCGATGTCATCATTTTCTATTTTCTATTAAAGGTGCTCCTGCGGGTGTATAAAAGGATTATGACAAAATCAGCTGAATAAACGCTAGTTCAACCTTTTAGGAGGCTTTCAAAATGATTCATTTTTCTCAGATTCCCAACTTGGTCATGAACGAACCAGCAAGTGACATACATATCAAAGAGGCAGAAGCTGAACTAAATATGATGTTTCCTCATGCCCATCAAGTCTTACTGAAACAATCAAATGGATGTTCCATTGGAGGCGACCTGCTTTTATACGGAACTGAAGACATAGTAGAACGCAATAAAACATGGGAAGTCCATCATTATGCCAGCGGCTATGTAGCCATTGGTGACGATGGCGGCGGGCGAGTATTTCTTATGCGGCAGGCAGAAGAAGAGAAAAAAGTGTGGATCGTCGATGCTGGTGTGATGGACCCTCAGCATGCGGAATTGGTGGCTGAAGACTTGTTAAGCTGGGTAAGTCACGGCTGTTTCATAGAAGTTTAGTCTATTAAGGAGATGATCGATTTGCCGTGGAACACATTGATCGCTGCATGCCTCGTGGTTGGGGTTCCTGTCGTTTTGATTGCAGCTGTTTATTTCATTTCGAAAAGGAAGAACAAGAAAACCAAATCCAGTTGAAAAGCTCTGTGACGTTCCTTGTCATAGAGCTTTTTTCTCTCTCATTCTCCCTCCATGTTATAATAAACACAGTTTATGAACGAGAGGATATGCAGGACATGAAAAATGAACCTATTGAGTTATTGACGCAGCCGACATGGCGAATCATAGATCAATCGAGCCTTGGTCTCTATGTAGACCCAAAGCAATCTTTTGCGATGGATGATACGCTTTGTGCGTCGGTCGGGAAAGGACTCTCACCAGCGACAGCACGTTCTTGGGTGCACCACAATACGATCGTTCTTGGGATTCAGGATACAAGACTTCCATTTCTCCAAGATGGTGTAAAGCTTCTTGCGAAAGAGGGATATCGCGTGATTGTGCGCAATTCAGGCGGTCTTGCTGTTGTGCTGGATGAAGGCGTACTGAATGTGTCTTTAATCTTTGCGGAACAAAAGAAGGGCATTGATATTGACCGAGGATATGATGCGATGGTGGAATTGATCCGCCGGATGCTGTCGCTGTATGAGGTGGACATTGAAGCTTATGAGATTGTCGGATCTTATTGTCCGGGCAGCTATGATCTAAGCATCAATGGAAAGAAATTTGCCGGCATTTCTCAGCGTAGATTACGCGGAGGGGTCGCTGTGCAGATCTATTTGTGTGCAGATGGAAGCGGCCGGGAACGAGCTGATTTGATTCGCCGTTTTTATGAGGCGGCCTTAAAGGATAAACGGCATGAGGTGAAAGCGGTATTCCCTGATATACAGCCTGATACGATGGCATCCCTATCAGAATTAACTGGAGAACCCATTGACTGTGCGCTTCTCATGCGTCTTTTACTAGAAGAACTTCAAAAGCTGAGCGAGCAACTGACCGCTTCAGGGTTGACCACCGAGGAACAACTGGAGTTTGAGAAGAACATGACACGGATGATTGAGCGGAATGAGAAAGTGTTCTCGTAAACATATCTTTCCAGCCATCTTAAAAATAGGGGTGATGTAATGGAAACGAAACTTCTGAAAGCGATTGAACTTCGAGAAAGTGGACATCTTCAAGAATCCAATGACATGCTCATCCGTCTTGTAGAAGAGTATCCAGATCATGCCTCCATTCACTATCAATGTGCTTGGAGCTATGATGTGTTAGGGAAGGAAAAACAAGCTGTCTTTTTTTATGAGAGGGCGCTTGAGCTAGGTTTGTCTTCAGAAGAAAGAGAAGATGCTTTTTTAGGATTAGGAAGTACATACAGAACCATAGGGGAATATGAACAGTCAAAACAGATATTCCTCCATGCGATGGAAGCTTATCCGCATAATAAAGCCATTCAAACGTTTTATGCCATGACTTTGTATAATTTAAATGAACATAACAAAGCCATGGAAATATTACTGAACTGTTTAACTGAAACGACAAACGATCCTGCTATTTTGAGTTATCGAAAGGCCATTGATTTTTATTCAAATCAGTTAGATCGATTGTGGAAATGATTTATATAGACATGGAGGGGCAATGTAATGGAAGAATCCCCTCCTTTGCTATGACATTTTATATGTGATAGTCCTTTATGACATAAGAAAGAAGGAAAATGTTTTGTCATTCATCACCACGTATTACCCGCTGTTTATGCTTTGTATTTTGTCTCTGTTGTATATGATATATCGTATCCAGCCAATGGCCTCTACTGTGAAAAAAGTCATCATTGTGCTATGTGTGTTAACAAATGCTGCCTATATTTGCTGGCGCCTCTTCTTTACATTGCCGCATGAAGGTACTTTTAATGTTGTCATGGGCATTTTGCTTGTTGCCTGTGAATGCATTGGGTTTATCCAGTTGCTTGTGTTTTATACACTTGTTTGGAAGCCTTCAAATCGGAAACAAGTCATGATTAGTGATCTTGACAGGCTGCCAACAGTTGATATTTTCATAGCTACATATAATGAACCAATTGAGGTGCTGAAACGTACTGTTGCAGGTTGTTTGAATCTCTCTTATCCGAAGGAAAGCGTTCAAATTTATTTATGTGATGATGGCAATAGGGAAGCAGTAGAGCAGCTTGCTTCTGAGTTTGGTGTTCATTATCTGACAAGAACAGATAACAGATTTGCTAAGGCAGGTAATTTAAATCATGCGATGTCTCAAACGGATGGAGAGCTGATTCTGACACTTGATGCAGATATGGTCCCTCTTCCTTCATTTTTAGAAAAAACAGTGCCCTATTTTCATGATGGGGCAACTGCGTTTGTTCAAGTTCCACAGGCGTTTTATAACGAAGATCCTTTCCAATATAATATGTTCTCGAAAGATCGAATTCCAAATGAGCAGGACTTCTTCATGCAAACTCTCCAAGCTGGTAAGGATCGGTTTAATGCCGTCATGTATGTTGGGAGTAATACGGTATTTAGAAGAACGGCATTAGATGAAATTGGCGGATTTGCTACAGGAGTAATTACAGAAGACATGGCAACAGGAATGCTTCTTCAGGGGAAATTCAAATCTGTGTCTGTCGGAGAAGTATTAGCCGTCGGTCTGGCACCTGAAAGCTGGCTTGATCTGTTAAAGCAGAGAGATCGCTGGTCGAGAGGGAACATTCAGTGTGCCCGTAAGTTTAATCCATTGAAGGTTCGCGGCTTAACGCTGATGCAGCGTGTTCTTTATTTAGATGGCATTGTGTATTGGTTTAACGGTTTGTTTAAAATGATTTATATTCTCACACCGATTTTGTTTTTATTGTTTGGTATTCAAAGTTTCTGGGCAGATTTCCAGTCCGTTTTCATGTTTTGGCTGCCGGCGTTCTTTAGCTCGTATTTAGCATTTAAACTTGTGTCGAATCAAAAAAGAAGTATGTTTTGGAGTCATATTTATGAAAGTTCAATGGCATTCAACTTAGCTGGTGTGGCACTCAGTGAACTGTTCTTGAAGAAACGTGTTGAATTTCTGGTGACACCGAAGGGAATTCAAACGGACAAAAGGCATTTTCATTTGAAAACGATGATTCCCCATCTGATCTTCTTGCTGCTCTCATTGCTTGCCCTTGTGAAAATAGGTTACGATGTGAAGGTAAATGGGACGATGAACGCTGATCTTATGTTGATTAATATTTTTTGGGTGCTTTATAACGGTGCAGGCTTATTCATGGCACTGCTTGTGGCGTTTGATCGACCGCGTTATCGGAAATCAGAGCGATTTGTCATTGAAAAAGAGGGGCATCTTCGTTCTGATCATCAAGATCAGTCGATAGCTTGTTTTCTACTAGATATGAGTGATTCAGGTGCGCGTCTGTCCATTCCATTGGACCAAGCGTCTTCTCTTTATCAAGGACAAACGCAATTATTTTTTTCAGAGAATGAAAGCGTGTCGTGTGACGTGGTTTGGAGCTATCCAGAGGGAGACAAGCTGATGGTTGGTGTTGCTTTTACTGACACAAAAAAATCAGAGTATTTATCACTGATCCGTTTCTTATTCACACGAGAGCATGTAGCGGTGACGGATCGTGAGAAAAAATCTCATGCTGTTCGCACGTTTCTCCGCTTTTTAAGAGAAACGGAGAAGGTACCAAAGGCTCTGCGGCGCAAATGGATGAGAAGGCCATTGCAAGGTGTGACAGGCACGATCGCCTATGAGGACCGACTAGAAGAGAAGGTGCCGGTGATCATACATGATATCAGTTTATCTGGGTGCAAAATTGAATTTGAAGATTCAATTGAATTAAATGGGCAAGTGCTGATCACCATTGACACAGAATCTCTAACGGATCAGCCGGCGATTGCGATTTGGACATCACAAAAACGCAGACGTACAATGGCCGGACTCAAGTTTGTTCAGCCTGAAATCAAGCAGATAGAAGAAAGAGAGGGAGTGGTTTCTTGAAATCCAAAAATGGCGGTTACCTCTATTTACTATGGCTTCCTGTCATCATAGGAGCCGGTTACGGCATTTCGCTTTTCGTGCCGTTTCTTCAGCCTGTACTGACGCTTGGTATCGCAGGGCTTTATATTTTTATCTTTGGTGATTTTCAGGTGAGGCAAGTTAGGTATATTTTTATGTTCGTCTTCTTGATCAATGTCCTTTTTAGCGTGATGCTATTTTTGGATATTTAAAAAAGTGCTTCCCGCAGGTGGGGAGCACTTTTTGGTTATTCTGCCATTTTTTCAAGGTTGCCGTTCCGGTCCATTTTAAAGGTTGGTGCGGCACTGTCGTCCTCTTCAAACAAAACTAGTTTTCTTGCACGGTTCATGATTTTGACGAGTGTTTCATAATCTTCTTGAATGGTGAGCTGATCCTTTTCAAGCTTTTTCACTTCAGCTTCTAGCTGCGACACTTTATGTGAAAGTTCATTGTTTTCTTGTTTTAACCGGCTGTTTTCCATCCGTAAGGCAGCTGATTGCTGTCCATCGCCTTCATAGCGGCGTAAGAAATCAATGATATCCTCAATGGTTAACTCTTGGCGCTGCCCAAATGGATTGGCTTCTAGCTTTTTCTCTGTCACTTGAGAAGCCTGTGACAATAAATGTGATAAACTAGCTAACTCTTCATTGTAGCTTTGATCCACAAACTGAAGCTGTTCGGCTGTTTCGGCTGCAGGTGCAAACGTTTCTTCTTGTGCAGGTTCCAGTTCTTGAGAGAACTCTTCCTGTGTGATCGTTTCTTCAACTTGCGGCTGATAGAGCAAACGTTTTTTCGCAGGTTGCCCATTGCCGAGTGCACGCATGCGTTGTTTACGCTGTTTTTTGGCAAGTGCCAATGCTTTTTCATATTGATGTCTCACGACAGCATTCCATCTAAATCCGCATGCCGCTGAGGTACGGTTTAGCTTGTCTCCCACTTCTTCAAATGCGTTCAGCTGTGTACTGCCCTCTCTGACGTGACGTAAGACGGTTTCTGCCAGAAGGAGATCATTTTCCTCTGACCAAGCATCTTGTCTTTGTTTTGACATGTGTTTAAACCCCCATAAGATTTGATGGTATTAGATTAGCCAAGTTGAAGAAGGTTTATACAAGTTTGCTAAAAGGATAGTGGAAAATACTAGCTTTTATGTGAATACGTCTCTGTGCTGACAATGCGTCTTGCAACTCCAGTCGCTTCGATGTACAATGTTGGGTGGTATATTATTCACTCTTAGTTGTCCAACTGTTTCATATAGAATGAAGTTTCATCATTGAAAGGAAGCGTAAGAACATGGCTAATGAGTTTCGCGTATGTGACGATTGTGATGCGACGAACCTAAAAACGTTATTGCCTCGACTTAAATCGGTTGACCCTGATGCAAAAATTGAGATTGGCTGTCAATCGTATTGCGGTCCAGGACGAAAAAAGGCTTTTGCGTTTGTGAACAATCGCCCATTATCCGCACCAACAGAAGATGAGTTACTCGAAAAGGTTCAAAAAAAAGTCAAATAAATGTCACTGAATGTGTTCAGTCGACCTAAAAAGAGGTCCGTCCCTGTCAGGTCGGGCTTTTTACGTCCGTTCAATCTATGAGAACACATTCGCCAGCAAATTCAAGGATGTTTTCGGGAAAAGTTACCCGATATAATAGAAACACGTCTTAAAAAAAGAGGGACGAAACGATGGCGTATCCAAAAGGGAAATTATCCGAAGAAAAGGTATTTAAAGATCCTGTGCACCGCTATGTTCACGTACGGGATGCATTGATATGGGATTTAATCGGAACGAGAGAGTTCCAGCGCCTTAGACGAATTAAACAGCTAGGCACCACTTATTTAACGTTTCATGGGGCAGAACACAGCCGATTTAATCATTCACTCGGTGTATACGAGATTGTCAGACGAATTGTGGATGATGTGTTTAAAGGAAGACCCGAATGGGATGAAGGGGAGCGTGAGCTTGTACTGAGTGCCGCCCTACTTCATGACCTTGGACATGGTCCGTTTTCTCATTCCTTTGAAAAGGTCTTTCATTTAGATCATGAATCGTTTACAAGAGATATCATTTTAGGGCAGACGGAAGTCAATGAAGTGCTGCGCCGGGTCAGTGACGATTTTCCAAAGCATGTAGCAGAAGTCATTGCCAAAACGTATCAAAACAAACAGGTGGTCAGTTTGATTTCAAGTCAAATTGATGCCGACCGAATGGATTACTTGCAGCGCGATGCTTACTATACAGGCGTCAGCTATGGTCACTTTGATATGGAACGTATTTTACGCGTGATGCGTCCAAGAGAAGATCAGATTGTGATGAAACAGAGCGGGATGCATGCCGTAGAGGATTATATTATGAGCCGCTATCAAATGTACTGGCAAGTGTATTTCCACCCAGTGACACGCAGTGCGGAAGTCATTTTAACAAAAATCCTCCATCGTGCAAAAGAGCTGCATGAAACGGGATATATTTTTACACATGCCCCGGTTCATTTTTATTCAATTTTTGAAGGAAATGTCACCACAGAGGACTATATTAAGCTGGATGAATCCATTGTCTTATTTTATTTTCAGGCGTGGGAAGATGAAGAAGATCACGTGCTGGCTGATTTGTGCCGCCGTTTTATGAACCGCCGTTTATTCCAATATACAGAGTTTAATCCTAACGAAGAAATGACGAAATATTTCAAGCTGACTGCTTTGTTCAAAGAAGCAGGAATTGATCCTGACTATTATTTAGTGGTCGATTCTTCCTCTGATTTGCCTTATGACTTTTATAGACCGGGCGAAGAAGAAGAGCGGCTGCCGATCCACCTTTTGACGCAAAGTGGTCATATTAAAGAACTGTCGAGACAGTCAGATATTGTTGACGCCATTTCCGGTAAACGAAGAACCGATCATAAACTTTATTTCCCGATGGACTTAATTGTAGATATGTCGGAAAAAGCTGAAGAAAAGAAGGCGATCATGAAGCTGCTTGGATTGGGATAAGGAAGTACTGAAAAAGGAGATGTCGGGAATTTGTTGAAAGAGCATGCAAAGTTGATGAAGGTGTTCTCTGAATCTGGGGAAATCGTTGGACGGAAGAAGCTGCAAAAAATGATTTACATAGCAAAAAAGCTAGATTTGCCTTTTTACGAGAAATACGATTTTCATTTTTATGGCCCCTATTCAGAGGAGTTGACGCTCAGAATTGAAGAGCTGTGCAACCTTGGATTCTTGGACGAAATGAAGGAAAAAAAGGGCGGATACTATCAATATCGTTATTCGCTGACGGACAATGGGAAAGAGTTTCTCGATCAGTGTGAAGTGGACATGCCTGACCTCAAAGTGCTGACGCAGCAGATGAATGAGCAATCGTCTCGTTTTCTAGAGCTTGTCTCAACGATTTTATACTTTGATGATCTGCCAAAAGATGAGGTAAAGGAAAAGGTCTTCACCATTAAAAGCAAGCAGCGCTATACGGACGAAGAATTTGAGGCAGCTCTTGCGTATATTGATCAGTTGAAGGAATTGAACTAACGACAAGAACCAGTTTGTGATAGCCAATGGCTAGAACAGACTGGTTTTTATTTTGTACGCATATAGAAACAGAAACAAGTCGACCTCATGGATCGACTTGTTTTTTAGGAATGATGATAAGAAAATCTTGCTAAAAATTGTTTTGTCCGTTCTTCTTTCGTCTGTTCAAAGACTTCTTCTGGTGTGCCTGATTCGACAATCACACCATCTTCCATGAAAATGACCCTGTCGGCAATATCATAGGCAAAGCTCATCTCATGCGTGACGATGATCATGGTGACGCCTGTTTGTGCCACTTGTTTAATGACGTCAAGTGTTTCACCTACAAGCTCGGGATCTAAAGCGGAGGTCGGCTCATCAAACAAAATGACCTCCGGATTCAATGCAAGTGCTCTTGCAATGCCTACTCGCTGCTGCTGTCCGCCAGATAATTGATGCGGATAGGCATCTTTTTTCTCTAGTAACCCCACTTTTTTGAGCAATTGGAGTGCTGTGTCATAGGCTTGGTCTTTCGGTTGTTTACGGGCAATGACTAAGCCTTCCATGACATTCTCAATTGCTGTTTTATGAATAAACAGGTCGTATTGCTGAAAGACCATGGCTGTTTTTCTGCGAATTGCTAGAATGTCTTTCGGTTTTGCTTGATTGAATGTGACAGTGGTGTGATCAATGCTGATCTCGCCTTGATCCGCACGCTCAAGAAAATTTAAGCATCTGAGAAATGTTGATTTCCCAGAGCCGCTCGGACCTAAAATGACAACGACTTCGCCTTTTTCCACCGTTAAATCAATTCCCTTTAGAATCTGGTTTTGACCGAATGCTTTATGCACTTGTTTGATGTGAATCATGCGAACCGCCCCCTTTTACTTTTGTGTACATATTTCTCATATCCAGCAGTGATGGCTTCAATAGAGGCACACAAAGCCCAGTAAATAAGGGCAACAGCAATGTATGCTTCAAGATAACGGTAATTCACATTGGCTTTGATTAAAGCGCCGTTTAAAATATCGACCACAGACACCATAGAGACGAGAGAAGAGGCTTTGATTAAACTGATGAGCATGTTGTTCAGTAAAGGAAGAGAGATGGGAAAGACTTGTGGAATGATCACTCTTCGCAACACCTGCCTGCCTGTGAAACCAACGGATAGAGCGGCATCAAATTGACCCTTTGGGATGGACGCAAGAGAGCTTCGAAATATCTCTGATAACCCGCTGACGGCATATAAAGAAAGGGCGAAAATGGCAATCCATCGTCTATCTAAATCGCTAAAACGGATGGGCAGCGAAAGAGATGCAGCCAATTGATCGAGCGAATCGGAAAAAATAAGATAAGATACGAGCAAGATTAATACAACAGGAATGGCTTTAAAAATCGCCACAAACCATTTGAACAATGGAGACAATACAGGCACTTGATAAAAACGGATAAGGGCAATACCAAAGCCAAAGATGGAGCCGAATACTAGCGGAAGAAAGCCTAATAGCAGCGTCGTTGGCAAATAATGAAGTGCGGCTACAAAGGCCTGAAACATAAAAGCAACGTCAAAATCCACTCAGATCGCTCCTTTCTTATGATGTAGTAAAGTCTCCGCCCAATATTTTTTTAGACAATTCAGCGAGCTTGCCGTTATCAATCAGTTTTTGCAGGGCTTGATCAATGTCCTTTTGAAGTTTCGTATTGTTTTTTTGGTATAAATAATACGTTTTAGATACGTTTACAGGCTTTCCGGATGTCACAAGATGAGCATTGAACTGTTTGTTTAGCTTATTGACGTCATACTTTGTGAGTAAGGCAGCATCGACCGTGCCATTCTGCAGGTTTTTGACTAAAATTTCGTTCCCGCCATCCCCGTAGACAATGTCAATTTTCCGATCATGCTTTGCGTTATATTGCTCTAGAAGATAAGCGAAATTACTTCCTGTAGAGGTGTGCACTTTGTGTCCAGCTAAATCGTCCAGGCTTTGAAAGTCATGACCGGATGCTTTATTCACCACCACATAGCTTGTATAATCTGTGTAGCCAACTTTTCCAAATAGATATTTCTTCTGACGCTCGTCATTGATTTCATATTGGTGTGCAGCGAGATCAACTTTACCGGCATCTAAAGCAGGCAGAATATTTTTAAACTCAAAGGATTCATATTTAAACTTATATTGTGGCAGCAGCTGATCCACTTCATCTAATACAGCCTTCTCGTAGCCTGTTAATTTGCCGTTTTCATCTAAGTAAACGAAGGGTTGATAGGCGTTCCCTGTCCCGATGACGATTTCTTTTGCATCTGGGTCATTATTGTTTGCTTCTGCTTTGATTTCATCCGATTGCTCATTATTTCCGCAGGCGGCAAGGAGCAATGAACCAAGTAGAAGCAGGCCGATGATGTAATGATTACTGAATATTCTGTTATTTTTCATGTAAATTCCTCCTCAGTTTATTTTGCACGTTTTTCTACAGTAAAGGCCGCTTCGGCTCTTTTTAAGGGAAGCAATGCCGTCTGACGCTGTTTTTTTGTTTTCGGTGTATTGATCCGTTTTTCCAATAGGTCAAATGATTTTTCTAACACCATACTTAAAATGATAAATATAACGGCAGCAATAAAGTATCCTTCTAATACGCGATAGTATAAAGCCCCTAATGTTTGAACCTTTCCGATCATGTCCATCACACCTAATGTAAAGGCGAGGGAGGTATTTTGTAATAAGTTGACAATGGCCACGCCGATATTAGGTAGGGCGATTCTCCCTGCTTGAGGAATAAGCGTTCTTCTATAAATCTGCCATTTCGTCAGTCCAATCGAGGCGGCCGCTTCATATTGAGATGCTGGGACACTCGATAGGGCAGATCGGAATATTTCTGAAAAATACCCAGCTGTATTGAGTCCATATGTAATATACAGAAAGATCAATTTGTTCCACATGGAGATATCAAGCCCTATTGTTGCAAGCACACCAGGCAGGCCATAAAACACAATAAACATTTGAACAAGGATAGGTGTTCCGCGAATAAATGAGACATAAATTGCACTGAGCTGATGCAGGATGGGAATACGCTCAATTCGAAAATAAGCAAGAATGAATCCAAGAAAACTGCCAATCAAAGTGGCAAATAAAACGATCAGTAAGGTTGTTGGAAGAGCTGACAATACTTTAGGGAAGAGTGTGACGACATACTCCCATTTGAAAAACTCCCCCATGTTGAATCACCTCCTATGTTGAAGTCGTTTGGACTTTTTCTTCTGAGGGCGGTGCGCCTAATATGGCGGCATCGAACCGTTCAGGGATGAGGACTTTATACATTAATACACCTAAGTCGCCATTATCGGCTTCACGTTCAATATATGCTGTATAGCCTTTTCGTTCGTACATCTCTAGAAGCCAGGGGTGTTTCCGGCCAGAAGTACCCAGTGTGTATGCTGGTGCTTTAAATGTCTGCCGGAGCAAGGTGTTTTCTACATAATCGAGCAGCTTATTTCCGATCCCTTGACCGGCTAAATCAGGAGCTGTGGCAAACCACCAAACAAATGGATAGCCTGAAACCGGTTGAGTGCTCTCCCACGGAAAACGTATGGTGATGGTTGATATGAGCCGCCCGTCTCGTTCTAACACAACAGCAACGGATTGTTTGATGTTTTCTGTGACCATTTCAAGTGTGGCGTTCGTGGATGGCCAATCAATGCCCATTTCTCCAAGCGGTTTAAATGCACTGGACAGCAATTCTAGAAAAGCCGGTGCATCTTCTTCGGTAGCGATGCGAAAAATATCTCGACTCATGACAAACCTCCAATCAAAAGGGTAGTGTGTAATGTCAGCTCAACGCTTTTCGTAAAGCATCGATATCTGGATTCAGCAATGCTTGATACACGTGGGGATCACGGCTGATTTCTACTACTGGCACGTAACGGACGCCGTATTTTTCTTCTAAAATATTTCTGTAATGATCATGTTCTGTTACATCAATGGTTGAATAAGTAATGTGCTGTTCGTTGAAATAGGACTGAATGTCCTGACAATAGCTGCATCCATTTTTGCTCCATAAAATGATTTTTTGATTATTTGACATTAGACGCTCACCTCTTGGTTTATTTGGTTTTTGGCTGTTAGTTCATGATCAAATGCTTCTTTTAATAATGTGATAGACGCTATTCTTGCCTCAATGTCTACAATCGGAGATAGCACAATGAACTCATTGATATCATATGTCTCGGCTAGTTCAGTCAGCCGGTGATGAACGGTTTCTTTTGTGCCAGCGGTATAACCGGTTTTTTGAACGTGAATGTTGTAGTGTTCCTTGTTTGTTCCTTTCACCAGCTTTTCTGCATCTTCTAGTGACGTCACATTAAGCTTTCTTCCATCGGAAAAGGAGACCTTTACTGTTTCCTTTTGCTTGATGTACGAGAGGGCTTGTTCATGGTCTTCTGCTACAGATACGGTGATGGCGAGAAGAAATTGCTGGTGGGTGTTCTGTGTCTTGAATTTTTGAAAAGTCTCTCTTGCTTCTTTTAATAATGCGTCATCCCCGTTAATAAAATAGGCAAACACAAAGGATATTCCAAGTTTTGCTGCGAATTCCGCGCTCTCAATACTGCCGCCTAGAAGGAACATGTCGGGTGATACGCTAGGAATTGGCTGAGCATTTAACTCATTTGCTTGTTCAGTAAGATACGTTTTGAGATCCACTAATTTTTGAGAAAAGTCTTTCCGTGACGCTTGATAATCTTCCTGAAGCGCTTGTGTCGAGAGGTTCAACCCTCCTGGTGCTTTCCCAACGCCTAAATCGACTCTGCCAGGCGCTAGTGATGCCAGTACATGAAATGTTTCAGCCACCTTAAACGGGCTGTAATGCTGAAGCATGACACCGCCAGACCCAATTCGCAAATGGTTCGTTTTTGCTAAAAGATAACCAGCGAGGGCTTCAGGGGATGATCCTGCCACTTGAGAATTATTGTGATGTTCAGACACCCAAAACCTGTGATAACCAAGCTGATCTGCTGCTTCAGCCAATCTGACAGTATGCTGAATACCCGTCTCTGCTTTCTCGTTTTCACTGACGAGGCTTTGATCAAGAATACTAAGGGTGAGCGACATTGGCTGTTCCTCCTATTAGACTTTGATATTGAGATAGTGCGAGGTTTAATCTGTTTGTGGCATCTGGATCAAGCACATAGCTATCTGAATCCTGCTTTGAGACCTGTTGATCGACAACATACACGCCAGATTGAACGACGGTTGCACCGAGTTGATGAATGATCGGTTTAAGTGCATATTCAATGACGAGCAAATGTCCGTATGTTCCTCCTAAAACAAAGGGAAGAACGGGTTTCCCTTGTAACGCTTTCTGGGGGAGTAGATCTAAAAAAGTTTTTAAAATACCGGAAAAAGACGCTTTGTAGACAGGTGTTAACACAATGACACCGTCGCTCTCATTCACAAGCTCAATGGCTTTGACAATGTCTTCGTTTGAAAAATCTGCTCCTATTAAGGCACTGCTAGGAAGCTGGTGGACTTGAATGACATGAACATCAATCCCATGTAACGCCAAACGATGATGGATGTGTTGCAGGACACCGGTTAACCGAGATTGGACGGAATGCCCGCCTGCTATAATCGTTACTTTTGCCAATTCGTCTCCTCCATTTCTGATAATTCCTTCTAAACAACTTGGAATAGTTGATAATATAAATTATAATAAGGCAAACCAATAGAAAAGTATAATTAGTAATCATAAATACACGATTCAGATATTTAAAATATAGGGAGAAGAGGGGTTTTCATGGAGATTCGAGCGATACGCACCTTTGCCACGATCGTGAAATACGGAAATTTTTTAAAAGCAGCAGAAGCGCTGAATTATTCTCAGCCAACCATCACTTTGCACATCAAACATTTAGAAGAGGAAATTGGAGAGAAGCTTCTAGAAAGAGGGAAGACCTTAAAGTTAACAGCATCAGGACAGCTTTTTTATGAAAGAGCCAATTCTTTACTCAATGAATATGAGAAATTGACGAAAACACTCCAAGATTTAGAAGTGGGCATTGCGGGGTTCATTCGCATCGGTGTTTCTGAGCCTACAGCCAGCTTAGAATTTCCTGCACTTATTGCAGAATTCAAGGAAAGGTTTCCTAATGTAGAATTTTCTGTGCAAGTAGCGGATGCGAATACGTTGAGTTCCTTACTTTCTCATGATGAGATTGATTTTGCGATTTGCGGAGCACCAGAAGCTTCGATGGAGAATAGCTATAAGCCTCTTTTTCAAGATGATATCGTGCTGCTCGTCCCGTCTTCCCATCGATTAGCGGAAAAAGGGGTAGTGGAGGTGACAGATTTAAAGGATGAGACCATTTTATTCACGCCACACAATTGCCCCATCCGTATTCAAATTGAACAACAAATCGTCGATGTCATTGGGACCAATTACAATAAGTTAGAGATTACGAGCAGCATGTCCCATAAACATTATGTTCAGGCTGGATTAGGTGTCTCTCTTTTTACACGAACTGCTCATTCCTTTACCCTTCCAGGCACCAAGGTATTAGAAATAAAGGGCATTCATGTTTCCCCGCCAGTTGGTCTATTGAGGAAAACAAATGATTCGCCAGGAAGAGCCGTACTTCAATTCATTGATCTCATCGAAAATCGACTTCATCAACCAACATGAAAAGAGGGGTAGCCTTTGAGCTAACCCCTCTTTTCATGTTTATTTCACGGTTTGTTTAAGAAACTGATTTTTCTTAATAGGCAGACCCAAATTTTCACGAAGGGTATGAGCTGGATAATTCGGGTCGTAATATCCTCTTTCTACTAATATCGGAATGACGTGTTCCGTCCATTCAGATAAACCGCTTGCTAGAATAGGCGCGCCAAAAATAAATCCATCTGCGGCATCTTCTTCGATCCATTGGATCAGCTGGTCTGCCACTTGTTCATAAGTACCGAAAAAAGCACTTTTGGGAGTGGTCACTCGTAGAGCGACTTCTCTTAAGGTCAAGTTTTGTTCTTTCGCCATTTTTTTAATCGATTCTGTTGTGGATTGAAAGCTGTTTGAACCGGCATCACCGATATCAGGAAATGGCTCATCAAGTGGAAATTGACTGAAGTCCAAGTGATCAAAGAACCTGCCCAGGTAATGAAGGGCTTCTTCAATAGAGACCAGATGTTGAATGGCTTCATATTTTTCTTCTGCTTCTTCGACTGTTCTCCCTGTAATCGGATGGATGCCAGGGAAAATTTTGATATCAGCTGGATTTCTGCCCAGCGCTGCGGCTCTATTTTTCACGTCGCGGTAATATGCTTTCGCCTTCTCAAGTGAGTCTGCATTCGTAAATACTGCGTCCGCTTCTTTTGCGGCTAGATCCTTTCCTGCCTCTGACGCACCTGCCTGGAAAATCACCGGTTGCCCTTGTTCAGATCGTTCGATATTCAAAGGACCTTTGACAGTAAAGTGTTTGCCATGATGGTTTAATGTGTGCAGTTTATCCCGATCGAAGAAAACCCCTGTTGATCGATCTCTTATAAAAGCATCCTCTGCCCATGAGCTCCATAGGCCGTTCACTACTTTTAAGTATTCTTCTGCAATTTCATATCGAAGTGAATGGCTTGGATGCGGACGAATGATGTGGTTTTCAGCAGAGCCTTCAAGTGGGGAAGTCACAACATTCCATCCGGCCCGGCCTTTACTTAATTTATCTAGAGATGCAAATTGCCGTGCAATGGTAAAGGGCTCACTGTAAGAAGTGGATACGGTGCCCACAAGTCCAATCTGTCTCGTGACCGCTGCAAGAGCGGATAAGATGGTTAATGGTTCAAATCGGTTCAAGAAATGAGGAATTGAATGTTCATGAATATATAAGCCATCTGCGACAAAGACAAAACGGAAACCCGCTGCTTCTGCCTTTTTTGTCATTGCTTGATAATAATCAATGTTCACACTTGCATCTGCTGGAACGGATTCATCCTTCCATGCATTCATATGACCTCCTGGACCATGTAACATTAATCCAAATTGTATGTGCTTTTTTTCAGACATGTGGATCGTCCCTTCTGTTTTGAAGTAGCATTGTTTTTATGTTCTTCATCATAAGGGAGAATCGCAGAGAAGTATAATTGGTATCAGTAAAGTCTGACTTTATCTTTTCTAATATCAATTTTTTCTCCCTTATATGATGTGGCTGGGTCTATGACATCATTTTAGGAAAAGGAGGATGATTACTATGTAAATGACCCAGACCAAAAGTGCTGTTTTTTGATGAAATGTGTGTCAAAATATCCGAAAAATTAGTGAAAATGACATGATTCGACTTTCTTCCTGTATATCAAATTCCCTGTTTTTGACTGAATAGAAGGAAAATGGTGAATTTTCAGTGAATATATAACCTTGTGAAAAACAAAGGAGGGATAGGAATGAAAAAGCGTTCAGTCTTTTTGTCATTTTTATTGGTAGGTAGTTTGTTACCGGGGGTAAGTTCAGCTTCAGCACCAGTTGCAAGTGCAGGTCATGGGCATGATCATGGTCATGCGCCGTTCGAAACACATATTAGTGAAGGGTTGCCAAAGGCAAACGATTTTAAAGATTTGACGAAGGCACCTCCTATTGAAAGAGATGTGACAACAAAAATATTAGACGAGTCTGGTAAACAGGTAGGGTCTAGAACCTTTAAAGCAAATACAGGAGATTCGATTTCAACAAAAGCTAGTACAGGCAGTCAGAAAGTGACCGTCTACGCAGTAGCTGATGCGCAGTATCGTGCGAAATATAGTGATTGGCAGACGCGCATTGTCAGCATCATTGAGCAAGCGGATGTGACATTTAACCGTGATCATGATGTGGACTTTGTCGTACAAGCCGTAGGGTCTTGGACGTCTTCAGGATCAAATGCATCACAAATTTTGTCTAACCTTCAGCGCAGCTTTGATGGCAGAGGATACGATTTTGTCACAGGATTTACAGCAAATCCAAACTTTGATGCAGGCGGAATCGCTTATGTTTACAATAGTGCACCGAGCGGAAGTGCATTCAGTGTCAACCTTGATCAAGGAACAGCGAATACAGCAAAAGCGGCTACACATGAATACGGCCATAACTTTGGTTTGCCGCATGACCCTCAAGGCAGCGGAATTGTCTGCTTAATGAATTATGATTATTCTTACACTGTCGATTACTTCGATGCGGCTCATAAAAATCAAGTGAACCGTAATAAAGCTTGGTACAGATAAGGTAAGAGACAAAAGGACAAACACCGAAAAAGTGTTTGTCCTTTTTATATGCTTACAGGTCGCTCATTCGCTTTCCTGCTACAGCATAATGTTCTTTTTTCATTTCTTCAATAATGACAGAGACTTTTTCTGCACCTGCGCCTGTTGTTTCAACAACGGCATCTGTGACTTTCTCCACAAGAGCTCTTTTCTGCTCATCTGTTCTTCCTTCAAGCATTTGAACGGTGATAATCGGCATGATGGCAACCTCCTTTTTCCTGTAGTGCTACGCTTCCCTTTAGTTTGAGGGACTTCTTATAGTATACTGAATGAAGTAAATCATTGTATAGAAAGAAAGAGGGATTCATGCCTTTGGACCAATTTCTTGTTTATCCATTAGAACTGATTCCATATGTCGCCATTACGCTTGTTGTGGCTTTTACGATGCACGAGCTGGCGCATGCATATGTTGCGTATCGTTTTGGAGATCCGACAGCTAAAAATCAAGGCAGACTGACGCTCAATCCATTGAAGCACCTTGATGTTTTCGGGACGATCTTGATCTTTGTGGCTGGGTTTGGCTGGGCGAGGCCTGTACCTGTGAATCGATACCATTTCAAAAACCCACGTCTCGCAGGGATATGTGTGTCGATCGCTGGACCATTAAGCAATTTGGTTTTGGCATTTTTGGGCTTTTGTGTGTATGCGCTTCTTCAGAAATTTGGTGGGGAGTCGCTCATTCGCTTTGAGCCGGGGGTCGATTATTTCTTCCAAATCTTTATTAACTTGAACGTGATTTTGTTCCTATTTAACTTATTACCGATCCCGCCGCTGGATGGATATCGTATTATTGAGGATGTTGTCAGTCCCGGCATCCGTGCAAAGATGACGCAGTTTGAACAGTATGGAATCATCATTTTCCTCATCTTCGTCATCACGCCGCTAGGTCAGTTTGTTTTTGTTCCATTGATCGGAATGCGGGATCAAATCATATACTGGTTTAATCTTATTTTGAAGCCGCTGCTTTAGGAGGTTTAATGAATGGAAGGTAAAAAGAAGAAACCAATTGGTTTTAATATCATTAAAAAAACAGATGCAACGGATGGACATGGAGGTTTTGGGGCAGGTGCCCTCAGCCTTGATAATATCTCGCCAGTCATCATTGATGTGGAGGAAAAGGAAGCCGTCATTGATATTGGTGCGATGCATGCAAGAAGTGCCGTCGAAAAAGGAATTAAATTTTTAAAAACCAAAGAAGAGGTACCTAACGGAAAACCGTATTGGCTCGTATGGGTGACGATTGACCGCAGAGAAGAGGGGCCATATTATGCAGGCGTCACAGCTTGTGAAATGACGGTTGACCGCTCGATCCGCAGAGGATATAAGTCACTTCCTGAGCATGTGAATTTAATGGATAAATCCATGAAGCGTAAAATCGTTGTCAGTCATATGGATGATGGTTCGAAAAAGGTGCTCGCTGATTTCTTGAAGAGTCACAATGAAGCGTTATGGGAAGCATCTACAGATGAATTAAAAGAAGGGTTGTCTGTTCCTGAGTAATTGTGAAATTTTTGTGAAGAATGATGAATGCATACCAATTCCAGTCGTTTTTTCAGTAAACTGGTGTTAAAGCTAGGACATGGAGAATCCCGAGATGCAGATCTCGGGGTTTTTCATGTCCATTTTTAACGTTTCAGCCACTTTTCCCACCATTTCTTAGGCTGTTGATCCTGAGCCGTGTCTTGCTCAGATGCTTTGTTCTCGGCACCATAGCAGACACCGGTCGGCTCCGTTCCTTCTATAAAATAGGTAAATACCTTTGATTCGCATCCTGGGCCAGCGAGATCACCGGTTTTTGGATTGATATATACGCCTTTTACACCGTCTGGCGGCATGAAGGAGGAGGCTGGCTGATTCGAGAGGGCTGATTCCATAAAGGAAGCCCATATCTTTTTCGCATAGGCGGTTTCTTTGACCGAGTCAATGGTGCGTCCTTTATCGTAGCCGGTCCACACACCTGTGACGAGCTGGGGAGAGAAGCCGATCATCCAGCTGTCAGCGCCTGTCGTCCCTGATTTTCCTCCATAATTTCTGGTAAGATCTTTTGAAATGGTACGTCCTGTGACACTTGTATAGCCATTTAATTGATCATTGAACATCCCTGACATCATGTCAGTGGTGACAAATGCTGCTTTTTCATCTAGTACTTGCTCTCGTTTTTGTTTCTCCTCAAAGAGTACGTTGCCCTTTGCGTCCGTTACTTTCGTAATAAAGGTTGGCTTGACACGTTTTCCTCCATTGACCAGCATCGCGTAAGCATTGGTCATTTCGATTGGTTTGACAGGTGAAGTACCTAGCGCAAGTGAAGGCACTTGATCTAGTTTTTCGTGAATCCCGAACGTTTTGCCTGCACGTACAAGCTGTTCCATTCCTAAAAATAGATGGGTTTTGACCGCATAAATGTTATCAGATAGAGCCAAAGCCTGAAGCATCGTAATACCGTCATTGGCGTAATAGCCATGATAGTTGCTTGGTGAATAAGCGGCGCCGCTTCCTTGCTCATCGAGTTCAAAAACAGTTTCTTCACTGCGCATCACGGTTGCTGGTGTAAACCCATTTTGCAAAGCCATGTAATAGAGAAGTGGTTTCATTGTTGAACCCGGCTGTCTTTTTGCTTGTGTGACACGATTGAATGGGCTTTTCTCGTAATCTCTCCCGCCTATGAGGGCGAGTACATGCCCTGTTTGGGGATGGATGGCAGCAAAGCCGATTTGGATATCTGATTCAGCATCCATGATGTTGGTTAAAGTCTTTTCAGCGATTTTTTGTAATTCAGGTTGTAAGGTCGTTTCGATATGAAGACCATACGTTTCAATTTGTTCCTCGGTTAAACCCAGCGTTTGTTTCAGTTCGCGAATGACATCATCATAAAAATACGGGGCCTGCTTTGCTTGTAGCTGCTTTTGTTTGAGCGGGCGATAGGACAGCTTTTCCTTGCTGGCATCAGCAGCCGCTTTTTTCGTAATCATGCCATCCTCTTGCATTTGCCTCAGAATCATATTCTTTCTTGCGCTGGCTTTCTCCTCATTCACATAAGGGGAGTAGAGAGAAGGCCCCTTTGGAATACCGGCAAGCAAGGCAGACTCAGCTAAAGTTAAGTTCTTCGCTTTTTTTCCAAAGTAAAGGCGGGATGCCGCTTCCACGCCGTATGCGCCGTGGCCATAATATATGGTGTTCAAGTATCCTTCTAATATCTCATCTTTTGTATAGTTTTGTTCTAAGCGGATCGTGTAAAAGGCTTCATTCCACTTCCGCTTCCATGTTTTATCATGATCTAAATATAAATTTCGTGCGTATTGCTGGGTGATCGTGCTGGCGCCTTGTACCTTTGCCATTGCACGAATGTCTGCCACCGCAGCACCCGCCATGCGTTTCACATCAAAGCCGTGATGCTGATAAAAGGTTTTATCCTCAACCGCGACCACTGCCTGCTGTATATGAGGGGACATGTCCTTTAAAGGAACCCAGTATCTCTTTTCTCCAAAGCTCGATTCGCCAAGTTTAGACCCATCGGCTGCATAAATGGTCGTAGATTGGGGAACTTGAACAGAGGGAGCGCCTTGCCACTTAGCAAGTAAAAGAATCGTCAAAAAGACTGTGCCTGCAAATAGAAAAGCGAGCAAGCCGATAAAAAAACAGGCCCGAATCGTTTTCACGGTCATGCGGATTTTTTTATTACTCATGATTGTGTCCATGCAAAGCCCCCATTTTGACGGTTTTTTATCAGTATGGGACAAAGAAAACCGTTTTAAACAGGCGACTGCAAGGGTGCGCTTTAAAAATGAAGTTATCTCATGCGGTTCTTTACAATTTGATATGAATCCACTATACTTTTTTCTTGGACAATCGATATAGTCATAGCCGATAAAAGGCGCTAACAATAGATGTTTGTTTATTATTGGATGAGAGGAAGATGAACGATGAGCGAACTTTGGTATACAGAGAAGCAAACGAAGAATTTTGGCATTACATTGAAGGTGAACAAAACCCTTCACACAGAACAAACAGATTTTCAGCATTTAGAAATGGTGGAAACAGAAGAGTTTGGCAATATGCTGTTTTTAGACGGTATGGTGATGACATCAGAGAAAGATGAGTTTGTATACCACGAAATGGTGGCACATGTTCCTCTTTTCACTCATCCAAACCCGGAAAATGTCCTTGTTGTAGGCGGAGGAGACGGTGGTGTTATTCGTGAAATCCTGAAGCATCCAAGTGTGAAAAAAGCGACACTTGTTGATATTGATGGCAAGGTCATTGAATACTCGAAGAAGTTCCTTCCTTCAATTGCTGGGAAACTAGACGATCCTCGTGTAGATGTAAAAGTCGGAGACGGCTTTATGCACATTGCGGAAGCCGACAACGAATATGACGTGATCATGGTTGACTCAACTGAGCCAGTTGGACCAGCTGTGAACTTGTTCTCTAAAGGTTTCTATGCAGGAATCTCAAAAGCACTCAAAGAAGACGGTATTTTCGTTGCACAGACGGACAACCCTTGGTTCACACCTGAGTTAATTACAAATGTACAGCGTGATGTAAAAGAAATTTTCCCGATTACCAAGCTATACACAGCGAATATCCCAACATATCCAAGCGGTCTTTGGACATTTACCATTGGTTCTAAGAAGTATGATCCACTTGCTGTAGAAGACAGCCGCTTCTTTGATATCGATACGAAATATTACACAAAAGAATTGCACAAAGCGGCATTCGTTCTGCCGAAATTTGTGAGCGACTTAATCAAATAAATCAAGCGAAGTGGAAATGCGCAAATGAAAGTTTGCGCATTTTTTGAAGCGTAAAAGGAGGAATCTTGCATGAGATTCGACGAGGCTTATTCAGGAAAAGTGTTTATTGGAAGTCATCCGACATGGGAAGATGCGAAAGTCATTTTATACGGGATGCCGATGGATTGGACCGTCAGTTACCGTCCAGGCTCACGTTTTGGCCCGAACCGTATTCGTGAAGTATCCATTGGATTAGAGGAATACAGCCCTTATTTAGATCGTGAACTGCACGAGGTGCCATTCTTTGATGCTGGCGACATCCCGCTTCCATTTGGTAATGCACAGAAAAGCTTAGATTTAATTGAAGAGTATGTTGACAGCATTTTAGAAAAAGGGAAGTTTCCATTAGGAATGGGCGGCGAGCATCTTGTGTCTTGGCCGGTTTTCCGTGCGATGTATAAGAAATACCCTGATTTGGCCATCATCCATATGGACGCACATACAGATCTTCGTGAGGAATATGAGGGTGAGCCGCTTTCACATTCGACACCGATTCGTAAAGTGGCAGGACTTATTGGACCTGAAAATGTATACTCTTTCGGCATCCGTTCAGGGATGAAAGAAGAATTTGAATGGGCAAAAGAAGCAGGTATGCACATTTCTAAATTTGAAGTGCTGGAGCCATTGAAACAAGTATTACCAAAGCTGAAAGGCCGCCCAGTTTATGTGACAATTGACATTGATGTACTTGACCCGGCACATGCGCCTGGTACTGGAACGGTGGATGCTGGCGGTATTACGTCAAAAGAACTGCTGGCATCTATTCATGCTATTGCTGGTTCTGATGTGCATGTCGTCGGTGCAGACCTTGTGGAAGTAGCGCCTGTATACGATCATTCCGATCAAACAGCGAACACAGCAAGCAAACTTTTACGAGAAATGCTGCTTGGTTTTGTGAAATAACATCTTGATAGAGGAGCTTGTCATCTCATATGGACAAGCTCTTTTTTTTACATCGGTGACATGATAAAGGAGGCAGGTATGTTTTCTTCTGTATTGATGGTATTACTCGCTTTATGTGTGTTAGCGGCAGGCTTTCTTACGCTGAAAAGAGAGCTTGCAGCGAGTCCGCCGACGTTCACCTCGAAAAAAGAGGCAAAGGATGAGATGGTTCATCTGTTTCAGGATCGAGGCTTTTTCTATCTCACTGGCATCGCGCTGTTGATGCAGTTTGTTTATAAACAAGGGCACCTTCTCCCATTTGATTTGTTTCAGGCATTTTTGGCAAGTTCAGGTATCCAAGCACTGTTTTATCTCATCAATCGAAAAAGCGCAGGGCTCAAGACTGGACTCGTGATAGGGGTGAGCTTCATTTTTCTTTTTTTCTAAAGAGACATGTGAAGATCAAAAATGGGGTTTCATCCACACGAAGAAGAGAAATGATGGGATGATAGGCAATCGGGATTATGGTATACTATTTTAGTTAAACGGGTCTTAGCAAAGGAAGTGCAAAATGACACAAAACCAAATTTCAATTCATGTAAAGTCAGTGATGAAACCAGAGACGGAACCGGCTGAAACGATCGAATTCCGAACAACTGGAACGTATCAAGAGAAGAATGACAAAACGTATCTCACTTACCATGAAGAACATGAAATGGGTCAAGTAAAAACTGTTGTCAAAATAAGTGAAAAAGAAATTTTTGTCATGAGATCAGGTGCGATTCAAATGAAGCAGCGCTTTCTCATTGGAGAAACGACCGTGACACATTACACGATGCCATTTGGCACACTTCAGCTCGATGTGCACACACATGGTATTGATCTTGATGTAGACAATGGGCTTCTACACATTACGTACGATATGCTGACAGGTGAAGATCAAAAGCATTTACATACATTATCGATTTCATATAAGGAGGATTTACGTTCATGAATATCGCAGAACAGGTCAAAGATGCGTTAAAAGAAGAAATCATTGCGGCAGTCGTCAAAGCAGGACTTGCTGATGAAAGCCAGGTGCCGGATGTTCTTTTGGAAGTGCCAAAAGACAAAACTCACGGTGATTATTCCACCAATATGGCGATGCAGCTTGCTCGCATTGCGAAAAAAGCACCTCGTCAAATCGCCGAGGACATTGTGAATGCATTTGATAAAGGCAAAGCGTCAATCGAAAAACTGGATATTGCAGGTCCAGGATTCATCAACTTTTATATGAACAATCAATATTTAACGAAACTGATTCCGGCAGTTCTTGAAGCAAAAGAGGCTTATGGCGAAACGAATACAGGCGGCGGTCAAAAAGTGCAAGTCGAATTCGTCTCAGCCAACCCAACAGGTGACCTTCATCTTGGACATGCCCGCGGTGCAGCTGTAGGAGATTCTCTTTGCAACATCCTTGATAAAGCAGGCTTCGACGTGAGCCGTGAATACTATATCAACGATGCAGGCAATCAGATCAATAACCTTGCTCTATCTGTAGAAGTACGTTACTTTGAGGCGCTCGGTCTTGAAAAAGAAATGCCAGAGGACGGGTACAGAGGAGAAGACATCAAAGGCATCGGGCAGAAACTGGCAGATGAATTTGGTGACCGTTTCGTGCACGAATCAGAAGAAGAGCGTATGAAATTCTTCCGTGAGTACGGTTTAAAATATGAACTAGAAAAACTACGTGTCGACCTAGAGAATTTCCGTGTCCCATTTGATGTGTGGTATTCTGAAACGTCTTTATATGAAAACGGAAAAATCGAACCAGCGCTAGAAACACTTCGCGCTAAAGGCTATGTCTTTGAAGAAGATGGCGCAACATGGTTACGTTCAACTGATTTTGGTGATGACAAGGACCGTGTCCTGATTAAAAAAGACGGCAGCTTCACGTACTTGCTTCCAGATATCGCATATCACAAGGACAAATTAGACAGAGGCTTTGACCAGCTCATCAACATTTGGGGAGCGGATCATCACGGCTACATTCCTCGAATGAAAGCGGCGATCCAAGCACTCGGATATCCAGAGGACAAACTGGAAGTCGAAATCATTCAGCTTGTTCACCTTTACAAAAACGGTGAAAAGATGAAGATGAGTAAACGTACAGGTAAAGCCGTCACAATGCGTGACTTGATTGAAGAAGTGGGCTTAGATGCCACTCGTTATTTCTTTGCGATGAGAAGTGCGGCGACACATATGGACTTTGACTTAGACTTAGCGATTTCTACGTCTAACGAAAACCCTGTGTACTACGCGCAATATGCACATGCGAGAATTTGCAGCATGCTCCGTCAAGGGGAAGAAAAAGGCTACGAGCCAAACCTTGAAAAAGCAGATTTCTCTCACATTCAGTCCGATAAAGAATACGATCTTCTGAAAATCATCGGCAGCTTCCCAGAGGTTGTAGCAGAAGCGGCAGAAAAACGTATTCCGCACCGCGTCACAAACTATATCTATGATCTAGCATCAGCCCTTCACAGCTTCTACAACGCCGAGAAGGTCATTGATGTTGAAAATGAAACAAAAACAACAGCACGCCTATCACTGATGAAGGCGACACAAATTACACTAGCCAACGCATTAAAACTCATTGGCGTATCTGCACCGGAAAAAATGTAATGCAAAAAGCCCCGCTCTATTTTATGAGCGGGGCTTCTTTATATAAAAAACCCGCTATTCTCGAGAGATAGCGGGTTTTGAAAATTAACCAAGCGTATTAATAATGTTAGAAATAGAATCGAATAATTGACTAAGTACATCAGAGAACATGAGCGTATCCTCCTTTCAGAAAGCATGTAGTATGTGCGTGTCATAGGAATTACCCAAGTGTGTTAATGATGTTAGAAATAGAATCAAATAATTGGCTAAGTACATCAGAGAACATGTTTTTGCCTCCTCTCTTTTCTTTTTACATCTACTTAACGAAGGGGATGAAGGATTGGATCACTTTTTCTAAAAAAATTTTAAAAAGAAATAAAGGCATAGAAAAAGCACCCTCATATGTGGGTGCTTTTTAGGTTTTATTTATGCATGAACACGCCATTGGATTTGCCCGCCGTCGCAGGATAATTCGGCACTCCCGCCAATCGGCAAGGTGAAGACTGGCTGTGTATGTCCGATATCGACATCGTAAATCACTGGAATGTGTTGAAGCATTGGGTGCTTATCTAGAATGAACCTCAAATGTTCCTCTGTCATCTTGGATTTCTTTTGAAAACGTCCGATGATTAACCCTTTAATGGATTCGGCATGCTGCAAAAGCGAGGCAAGGTCTCTGGCGAATGTTTCAGGAAAGACCAAGTCATCATCCTCCACAAATAAGATGGCATCCTTGATGCGAGGCATAAAGGGTGTCCCTTGCAATAAGTTCAGTGTACAAAGGTTTCCGCCATATAAGGTGCCTTCAGCTGTTCCTTCTTGATAAATCCCCCATGTTGTCGGATGAAACTGCCTATTTGCTTGATCAAGATACCACGCATCATCACTCCACTTTGTAGAAGGGGTGAAATCAAATGGCTCGCTGCTCATCACGCACGCTTGAAACATGGCTGTCTGCTCCTCTTGTCCTTGTTCCATTTGGAAACTGGAGAAATGAGGACCTGAGTACGTCACCATGTCACATTTGGCGGTAATGGCGTTTGCAAGTGCGGTAATATCACTGTAGCCGCAAAGAACTTTTGGGTGCTGACGGATCAAATCATAATCTATATAAGGCAAAAGCTCATTGCAGTTAAAGCCACCGATTGCTGTCAAAATGCCGTCGACTTCATCATTTGAGAATGCCTCATGTAGATCAGATAAACGGTATTCAATAGAAGAAGAGGAATGCAGATCACATTCAAACACGTGTTGTCCAAAAGAAACAGTGAACCCTAATGCCTCTAAACGTTTTTTCGCCTGAGCCATTCCTTCTTCTGATAAAATGCTGGCACTTCGGCTTGGAGCAATTACCCGAATGTGGCTTCCCTTTTTTAAAGCAGATGGTGTACGCATCAGTCATTCGTCCCTTCCTTCACATATTTTCCATTATATCGGATCAAAACGCTCCAGTCTGTAAAAGCTAAAAGAAAGCAGCAAACCGTGCGTTTCAGACGAGCTGTGCAAAGGGTATGGAAAAGAAAAAGACAGAATGAGGGCGGAGAATGTGAAAAAGAGGAGACTGGAATTTCTATTTTTATATTTCATGATATTTGGGGCATATGTGGTGTTTTGGTGGCCGGTTCCAGCGTGGGGTTTTCAGCTTTACGCAGCTAGTTATATCGCCATCATTTTATTTAGTATTATCTCGCTTATGCTAGAGAACCGGACATCACAGCACACGCTGTTATGGATGTATGTACTGATCTTTTTCCCGATCATCGGCTATATGTTTTATTTGTTCTCGGGGCAGCTTTATGTCAAAGGACATTTGTTTAAATCAAAGAGAATGTATAACCGAGAAAAATTACGCAGAATATCAGAGCTTGAGAGTAAGCCGGATGAGACGCGTTTAACCGATAATCAGCGTGCTTTTTTTCATTACACAGAAAAAGCGACAGGGATGCATGTAAATACAAATAGTGATATGGAGATTTTAAAGAATGGAGAGGAAACCTTTCCACGTATTTTTGAAGAATTAAAAAAGGCAAAAACGTTCATCCATATAGAATATTACATGTTCAAATCTGATTTTCTCGGTCACCGGATGATGGAGATCCTAATTGAAAAAGCGAAAGAAGGAGTAGAGGTCCGATTCATCTATGATGCGGCTGGCAGCATTCGCTTCTCACGAAAAGATATTAAACGATTGAAGCAGGCGGGGATAAAGGTCGCTCCTTTTCTGCCATTAAAATACGGATTCTTTAATCAAAAATTCAATTTCCGAAATCACCGAAAAATCGTGATTATTGATGGAGAAACAGGATTTGTTGGTGGGCTCAATGTGGGGAAGGAATATGTAGGACGCGATGAAAACATCGGCTTTTGGCGTGATACGCATACGATGTTAAAGGGTGAAGCCGTTCAGACACTTCACTCCATATTTATGCTGGACTGGGAGTATGTATCAGATGAAGTGTTAATTGATGATCCGAAGTATCACACCCCGCATCCTGTGACAGGAGAAGATGTCATACAGGTCGTGCCGACTGGACCTGATATGAAGGAAAGTATGAGTGATTTATATGACGCACTCATTTCGAATGCACAGCAATTTGTCTGGATTGCGACGCCTTATTTTGTCCCAAATGAATCCATTCGCACAGCGTTAAAAATTGCGGCCACAAGAGGGGTGGATGTGCGTGTGATGGTGCCTGAGATAAACGATGGCTTTCTCACGCAATACGCCACACGATCTTATTTTTCTGAGCTTTTGAAAGAAGGCATCAAGGTGTATCACTATCAAAAAGGATTCATGCATCAAAAGGTCATGATTGCAGACGGAGAGCTTGCCTCTGTCGGAACGGCCAATGTTGATATGAGAAGCTTCCAACTCAATTTTGAGGTCAATGTCTTTACAGCGGCAAAGAAACCGATCGAGCAATTGATGGCTCATTATGAGGAAGATATGAAGGAATGTGAGCAAATGGGGCCGGTTCATTTTTATAAAAGGGGCTTAAAGGAACGTTTAAAGGAATCGTTTGCTCGGTTGTTTTCAGGTGTATTGTGAGGGAATCCAGGGGAAGAAATCATTTCCTGATCTAGTATTTCTATAATGATTCCTCTATAATTGAAAATGATTATCAATTATAGAGGAAGTGAGGTTCTTTTACATATGCTAAAACGCTTTTTTGCCTATTACAGGCCCTATCGTGGTCTGTTCTTTTTAGATTTCTTTTGCGCTGTGGCCGTCGGACTCATGGAACTAGGTTTCCCGCTGATCGTGAACTACTTCATTGATACATTACTGCCGACAGGGAACTGGACGGTCATTGCCTGGACCGCACTTGCGCTGTTTGTCATTTACGCACTCAGCTCAGTGATGCAATTTATCGTGTCGTATTGGGGGCACATGCTTGGCATTAATATTGAGACAGATATGAGAAAAAAACTATTTGATCATTTTCAGCGTCTCTCATTTAAGTTCTTTGATAACAACAAAACGGGTAAGCTTATGTCTCGAATGACCAATGACCTCATGTACATTGGTGAGGTGGCGCATCACGGACCTGAGGATTTGTTTATTGCGATTATGACCATTCTTGGCGCTTTTGCCGTTATGCTCATGATTAACTGGCAGCTTGCCATTTTAACGTTCTTGATTATGCCAGTCATCATCTGGTTAGCCCTTCATTTTAATAAAAAAATGACACAGGCAATTACACAACTCAACAATGACATTGGAGATTTTCATGCAAGGGTTGAGAACAATATTGGCGGTATTCGTCTTGTTCAAGCCTTTGCAAATGAACATTTTGAGAAAAAGCGCTTTGCTGAAAATAACAACCGCTTTCGAAAAGCGAAACTTCTTTCCTATAAAATTATGTCGGTTAACGGATCAATCAGCTATATTCTCACAAGGCTTGTGACGCTGTTTGTCCTTCTGGCAGGTACATGGTTTGTTCTTCAAGGTCAATTAACGGCAGGCGGATTTATCGCCTTTGTCTTGATCACAAATGTGTTATTCAGACCAATTGATAAGATCAACACGGTGATTGAAATGTATCCAAAAGGCATTGCCGGTTTTAAAAGCTATGTCGATTTGCTTGAAACAGAGCCAGATGTGAAGGATACAGAAGGAGCACGTGATATTTACGGCTTGAAAGGTGAAATTGAGTATCGAAACGTGACATTTGGCTACGATGAGCACAGTCATGTATTGAAGGATATCAACTTAAAGATCAAACAAGGAGAAACTGTTGCGTTTGTCGGGCCATCAGGAGCGGGGAAATCGACCATTTGCAGTCTGCTGCCTCGTTTTTATGATGTGGACGAAGGAGACATCACCATTGATGGTGTGAGCACAAAATCGATGACCTTGTCCTCTTTAAGACAGCAGATTGGCATTGTGCAGCAGGATGTCTTTTTATTCTCAGGCACCATTCGTGAGAATATTGCGTACGGCAACCTAGAAGCGAGTGATGCAGACATTTGGGAGGCGGTGCGACGTGCCCATTTAGAGGAGCTCGTTCAGCGGTTCCCAGAAGGATTGAATACGGTCATTGGTGAACGCGGCGTTAAGCTATCCGGCGGTCAAAAGCAACGCCTGTCAATTGCACGGATGTTTTTGAAAAACCCGTCTATTCTTATTTTGGATGAAGCGACGTCAGCACTTGATACAGAAACAGAAAAAGCAATCCAAGACGCACTAAGCGAACTGGCAGTCGGCCGGACGACACTCGTCATTGCTCACCGCCTTGCGACAATTAAACATGCAGACCGAATCATCGTCGTGACAGAGGAAGGCATTGAAGAACAAGGCCGTCACCAAGATTTAATTCAAATGGGCGGCGTCTATAGCAGACTGCATGAAGCGCAGTTTGGTCATTGAAGAGAAGTGATTGAATGAGTCCAGTTATTAAGCTGGGCTCTTTTTGATAGGATAAAATCTTCTTTTCCATTTAAATGGAATGTTGATATACTATAAGGCAATTGGATTCAAAAGGAGAGGATGGCTTGAGTGAAACGGCAAAAACAGTCATGATCAAAAGCATTCACTATTTGACGCTCGTTGGCTTATTTATCTTAATCATTCCCGCTGGACTCAATCCAGTCTTTTTTTATGTGGGAATGATTTTGTTTGGCATCAATACTGGAGTGAACATCATAGGTAGTTCTCTGAGCAAAAAAAAGATATTTGCGACGCTCGCCATCAGTTTTGCTGTCATATTGTTTGGGCTGTTTAAGCTCTTATATTAAATCTTAGCCCTTTTGAAAAAGGGCTTTTTTTGCTAGGATAGTAAAAACTCGTGTAGGAAGGATCTGATGGAATGAAGGGGCTTCGGCGTTTACAGAAGGGCGATAAAATAGGTATTTATTCTCCCTCAAGTCCAGCATCTGCCACCTTCCCTCTTAGGTATGAGCGGGCGAAGGAATGGCTTGAACAAAAAGGATTCAATGTGGTACCAGGATCATTAACAGGGAAAGAGGATCACTATCGTTCGGGAACAATTCAAGAACGAGCAGCTGAGCTGAATGAGCTGATGGCGAGAGAAGATTTGTCTTGTATCATGTCAATGATTGGGGGGACGAACTCGAATAGTTTGCTTCCTTATCTCGACTTTGAGCTGCTGATGAAGCATCCGAAAATCATGATTGGTTATTCAGATGCGACGGCGATTCTTTTAGCGGCTTATGAAAAAACGGGTCTGCCTGTTTTTTACGGGCCTGCACTTGTGCCGTCTTTTGGAGAGTTTGAACCATTTGTCGATCATACATATCAATCTTTCGAGGATATTCTCATTCATCCGCAGCCCATCCCATATCAGGTGAAAAAACCGCCCTTCTGGACGGACGAACGGATCAACTGGGAAGAGAAAATAAGAGACAAAGAAAAACGTCCAAACGAGTGGATGTGCGTCATTGAAGGGCAGGCAGAAGGTAGACTGATCGGCGGGAACCTAAATGCCATGTATGGCATATGGGGAAGTGAATTCATGCCTCAAATCCAAAAAGGCGATATCCTTCTCATTGAAGATTGTATGAAAACCGCCTCCACCGTCGAAAAGAACTTCTCTCTGTTAAAGATAAATGGTGTGTTTGAACGGGTATCTGGTATCCTCTTAGGGAAACATGAGCTGTTTGATGATGAAGGAACGGGCAAAAGGCCGCACGATCTCTTACTTGAAGTACTGGGAGATACAAAGAGGCCGCTCATCGCAGAATTTGACAGTGCCCATACGCATCCGATGCTCACGATGCCAATCGGTACACAAGTAAAAATGAATGCAACGTCACGCGAGGTTTGGCTGACAGAAGCGTGGATATAGAAAAAGAGCAGTTCTAATACTGCTCTTCTTTACGAAGCATGTTCTTTTTCAAATGGCTGTAGAAGGTCTTGTGCCTCTTTTCCTTCTACCACGATTAAATAGTCTGATTCTAAATGAGTGAGCCTAAAGGTTTCTAGCTCTACGATGTTCTTAATGTTGCACATTGTTTTTTTAGAATATACATATAAACGATGCTGAGCGTGCTGGCACTTTTCGTATAGAGAAATAAGCTTATGTAAATTCAATGCTTTCGCAGCAATTCGGATTGAATAGATTTGTGACATCTTCATATCCTCCTGTTAAATACTTTCTCACAATAGCTTTGTTACCCCCGTTGTGATAGAGGTAAACCTTTCTCTACGATTTCCACTCAATGGTGCCTCCGCCCGTCCGCCGATTGCCTCTGATCGCTGACAGCTCCTCAACAAGACGGAGCAAAGCCTGATCCTTTTTCTTTGCCTCAATCATAAAATCCACATCACGACCATACGGCTTTAAAGCTTGAAAAAGTGGCAATACAAAGGACATCTCCACACCATCCGCATGGCTCCGTATCGCCTTTTCTGATTTTGGTGAGGATAAGTGGATTTTAGGCGGTATGCCAGTGTTTGCCCACGTGTCAAACACTCTTGGCAGAATGTCATCAAGCGCCGCATCATCATCTTTGTTTGCCATGTGATGGTGGTAATCAAATACAAACGGGATGCTATGCTTTTCACAAACATCAAGCGTTTCTAATGACGTATAGGTTTTGTCATCATTTTCAAGCGTCATTCTCGCCTTGATATGTGCAGGAAGCTGCTTTATATTTTCATCAAAACGCTGTAAAGCAGATGCTTTGTCGCCATATGCACCTCCGACATGAATGTTCATATAGCCTTCCTTTTCAAGCTGCATGGCCTCAAGCATTTCATAATGATAGGTCATATCAATGACGGCGTTTTCTGTAATGGCTGGCTTTGGACTTGTGAACAAAGTAAATTGATTGGGGTGAAAGCTCACTCGTAATCCGTGCCGCTTTACGAGTTGACCAATCTCTAGAAATTCTTTGCGAAAGGGTGTCACAAAGTCCCACCGCACCTCAGGATGGGTGGCGAGAGGGACAATCGAGCTTGAAAAACGGTAAAGCGGAATATCATGGGCAATCGCAAAATAAAGCGTTCTTAATGTATTGACGAGGTTGGCTTTCGTCGTTCGCAATAGAGCCTCTGTCCTCTCTTCCTTTGAGAGCTTACTGTATCTTGCAAAGGTCAGCGACTTGGCAGGTGAAGCTTCCCATAAAGTGACGGCGTTGGATACATAACCAAATCGATAACGCATAGGTCAACTCCTTTATAAAAAATATGAGAACAGGGCGCCTATCCACTCAATTGGACGCGTGAGAAGTGGGCGTTGTTTGTATTTTTCTTCAGTCATCAGTTCTGACACTTCCATGTGTTCACGAATCTTTTCCTCTACATGTGCGGTGAAGGCGGGATCATCAATGGCCACATCCACTTCTTCGTTGAAAAACAAACTTCGTTTATCAAAGTTCGCCGTACTGATCATACAACGGCTATGATCGATGAGAATGGCTTTCGCATGATAAAACCCTTTATAAAAACGATACACAAGACATCCAGCAGCAATCAGATCTTTCAAATAATGAAATCCAGCTTCTTTCACAAGCGGGTGATCTGCCTTCATTGGGATGATGATGTCGACAGTCACGCCTCGCTTCCGTGCGTCAAGAAGGGCGCTTAGAAGAGGAGCAGATGGAATAAAATAGGGCGTGCAGATGGTGATTTGCTTTTTCGCCTGTTGAATATCGTGAAGAAATAAGGCCTCTAAAGAAAAACCTGCCGTCGCACGTGTAGTGCACTGTAATGTTCCCGGTTCCAGTGCAGGAAAAACCTCGTATTGCAGCTGGTGAATACCAGATGACCGGTACAAATCATTCAGAAACACATGCTGTAGGTCTGCGACAACCTGTCCTGTCATGCGCAGGTGATAGTCTTTCCAAATGCCAAACCTGCCGTTTTTCCCTATATATTCATCTCCAATATTAAACCCGCCAATGTAGCCGATCTTCCCATCGATCACCGTGATCTTTCGGTGATTTCTCATGTTTAAACGATAAATGAAAAAAGGAAAGCGTGGTTTATTTAAAAAGTAAAATCGAATGCCACTTTTTTCTAGCATCTGAATGGATGTTTGATCAAATGGATAGGAGCCTAACCGATCAGTGAGCAAAAAAACCGAAACACCTTGCTCTGCTTTCGCTTTAAGTGCTTGCAGAATCCTTTGCCCAATCTTGTCGTTCTTTACAATAAAGAACATCATATGAATAGAAGAAGAGGCTTGCTGTATATCCGTAAGAAGCTGATCAAACAGTGGTTCGCCATCATGATAAAAGGCTGCATCGCCGCTTGTTTGGTCAAAAGACCGTTCAAAAGCATGGGTAGAAAAATATTTTCTCCCTATATAAAGATCTAGCCTGACGAGTAGAACAATGACGAAGACGACGAGTAGAATGATCCATGCGATCATGAAGGTTCCTCCTTTTTTACATATGACGATAGTGTACCCAAATGGGCAAAAAATATTGACTGAATACTCATTCATTATTTATGATAGAGGTACAACATGGAAACGGAACAAAGTGGGTCTTGGGGAATGAAAGGGGGAGCAAGATGAATAGCCTTTTAATTGTTAACTTGATTGCATTTGCGGCAGTGACCGCTTACGCTGTGTATTTGTTTATTTATCTCATTCGAACACGAGCGGCGTATATTCGTCTTGGCAAAAAAGAAGAATTTCAAAAAGACATGAAAAAACGTTTAGAACGTGTTTGGGTGAATGTGTTTGGGCAAAAGAAACTGCTCAAGGACAAGAAGAGCGGCATCATTCATGTGCTGTTTTTCTATGGATTTATTTTAGTGCAGTTCGGAGCCCTTGATTTTATTATGAAGGGACTTGTTCCAGACAGCGGGCTACCATTAGGTCCGCTTTACGGTGTCTTTACATTCTTCCAAGAGGTGGTCACACTTCTCATTTTAGTGGCGGTGGTTTGGGCGTTCCATAGAAGATATGTCGAGAAGTTAGTCCGTTTAAAAAGGGGCTTTAAGTCAGGGCTTGTCCTTTTGTTTATTGGCGGATTGATGCTGACCGTATTACTGGGAAACGGAATGAACATCATTTGGCATGGGCACTCACTATCAGCAACTGAGCCAATTGCTTCCGGCATTGCTTTCTTGCTGGGCTGGCTGTCACCACTTGCGGCAACAATTGTTTTCTATGTCGCATGGTGGGTGCATCTTCTTATTTTACTGACGTTCTTAGTGTACGTCCCGCAGTCTAAGCACGCCCATCTCATCGCTGGCCCGGTCAACGTATTTGTCAGCAGATTGGACCCGCCAGGCAAACTGCAAAAAATTGATTTTGAAGATGAGACACAAGAAACGTTCGGCGTTGGGAAAATTGAAGATTTCCGTCAATCTCAGCTGATCGATCTTTACGCTTGTGTGGAGTGCGGGCGCTGTACGAATATGTGCCCGGCGACTGGGACGGGGAAAATGCTGTCTCCAATGGATTTGATTTTACGATTAAGAGATCATTTAACAAATAAAGGGGCTGCCATTACTTCAAAGACACCGTGGGTTCCGCAACTTGCTTTCAAACAGACGACAGGAAATCAGCTGGCGATGCAGGCAAGAGGAGCTGGAGCGGAAGAATCTGCGGCGAGCGCAATGTATCATCCTTCTCTCATTGGTGAGGTCATTACAGAAGAAGAAATCTGGGCATGCACGACATGCCGAAACTGTGAAGATCAGTGTCCTGTCATGAACGAACACGTCGACAAAATCATTGATATGCGCAGATACTTAGTGCTGACAGAAGGAAAAATGGATGCAGATGCACAGCGTGCGATGACAAGCATCGAGCGCCAAGGGAACCCATGGGGATTGAACCGAAAAGAAAGAGAAAACTGGCGTGAACTAAGAGAAGATGTGCATGTCCCGACAGTGAAAGAGCTGAAAAAAGCAGATCAGACCTTTGACTATTTATTCTGGGTTGGATCGATGGGGGCATATGACAATAGAAGCCAAAAGATTGCTTTTGCCTTCGCAAAACTGCTCAATGAAGCAGGGGTTTCTTTTGCCATCCTAGGCAATAAAGAGAAAAACTCAGGCGATACACCGAGAAGACTTGGGAATGAATTTTTGTTCCAAGAGCTTGCTGCAAAGAACATCGAAGAATTCCAAAAAAATGACGTAACCAAAATTGTCACGATCGATCCGCATGCTTACAATTTATTTAAAAATGAATACCCAGACTTCGGGCTCGAGGCAGAGGTGTACCATCATACAGAATTACTGGCAGAGCTAGTAAAAGAGGGAAAATTAACGCCTATTCATGAAGTGAACGAAGTCATTACTTTCCACGATTCTTGCTACCTAGGCAGATATAACGAGGTCTATGATCCGCCAAGAGATATTTTAAAATCCATTCCGGGTGTGACACTGAAAGAAATGGAACGGAATCGTGAATCCGGGATGTGCTGTGGTGCCGGCGGCGGCTTAATGTGGATGGAAGAAGAGACAGGTACTCGAATTAACACAGCGAGGACGGAGCAGGCCTTACAGGTACAGCCATCCATCATCAGCTCAGGATGCCCATATTGTTTAACCATGCTTGGGGATGGGACGAAAGCGAAGGAAGTAGAAGAGCAGGTCGGAACATTTGATGTCGCAGAACTTCTTGAAAAATCAGTGTTTGGCGAAACGAGAACGCAGGCTTCATAAAGGTGTCAGGCCGATGGATCTTCTGTTCATCGGTCGATAGATGCCGATGTTTTAAGTGCTGTCTAGCATTTATGTAAGCGGTAATAAATAGGAGGGGAAAGAAATGAGCACGACGGTCATTGTATCTGGAGCGAGAACACCATTTGGAAAACTAGGTGGAACTTTAAGTCGTTTGACTGCTGCAGAATTAGGGGGGATGACGATAAAAGCTGCGCTGGAAAGAGCCTCAAATGTTCATGAAGTGGATGAAGTCATCATGGGCAGTGTCCTTCAAGGAGGACAAGGTCAAATTCCTTCAAGGCAGGCAGCTAGACATGCAGATCTTCCTTGGTCGGTTCCGACGCAAACCATCAACAAAGTCTGTGCTTCAGGAATGCGCAGTGTCACGACAGCCGATCAAATCATTCGAGCGGGAGATGCCAAGGTGATCGTGGCAGGCGGCATGGAATCCATGTCTCATGCTCCTTATCTTCTGAAAAAAGCACGATGGGGTTACAAAATGGGAGATGGTGCTGTACAAGATGCCATGATTTTAGATGGATTAACCTGTTCGTTTACAGGTGTTCATATGGGTGAGTATGGAAGCATGGCGGCGAAAGAGCTTGACATTACACGAGAAGAACAAGACCTTTGGGCGTTAAGAAGTCATGAACGAGCCATTGAGGCGCAAAAAAGCGGCTTTTTTAAAAATGAGATCATCCCCGTTACCGTCAAGAATAAAAAAGGAGATCAGCTGATTTCAGAAGATGAAGCCCCGCGGCGTGATACGTCATATGAACGTTTGTCAAAACTGATGCCCGTTTTCGATCAGGCAGGTACGATTACCGCTGGCAATGCACCGGGTGTCAATGATGGTGCAAGTGCGCTTCTATTAATGAAAGACACATACGCCATGCAGCAAGGTGAAAAAGCTATGGCAGTTGTGCTTGGGCATGCGCAAGTGGCAGTAGAGGCAAAGGACTTTCCGAAAACACCAGCCTATGCCATCGAAAAAGTGTTAAAGAAAACAGGGAAGCGAGTAGAGGATATCGATTTGTTTGAAATCAATGAGGCTTTTTCAGCGGTTGCATTGGCATGCGAAAAAATTCTTGGACTGGATCGGCGGAAAATGAATGTGAACGGAGGGGCAGTCGCGATTGGTCACCCGATTGGAGCAAGCGGAACACGTATTATATTGACCTTGATCCATGCACTCAAACAAAGAGGCGGCGGGATCGGCATTGCGGCGATTTGCAGCGGCGGGGGTCAAGGTGATGCGATCATGATCAAGGTGGATTAAAAGGGAGGCGTTCATTGTCATGAGTATAGAAGAAACCGTCATGGTCGTTGGGGCTGGTCAAATGGGCTCGGGTATTGCCCAAGTATTTGCACAGTCAGGTTATACCGTCCTGCTCCATGATACGGAAGAGGAGCAGATTCATCGAGCCATTTCCTCTATGACCAAACAACTGACGAAACGAGCAGAAAAAGGAAAGCTGGCACATCAGGCAGTCCGTGATATTACACAGCGACTGGCTGTTTCAACAGATCTAAAGGATGTACAGCAGACGCATTTAGTGATTGAAGCCGCATCTGAACAAATGAAGATCAAAAAACAAATCTTTGAAACCCTCGATCAATTTGCACCTGATGACACGATATTTGCGACAAATACGTCTTCCTTGTCGATCACAGAATTAGCAGCCGTGACGAAACGGCCTGAGAAAGTGATTGGCATGCATTTTATGAATCCAGTTCCCGTGATGAAACTTGTGGAAGTAATCCGTGCGCTACAAACGGATGATGCCACGTACCAATTTGTTTTTGACACCGCAAAGACATTAGACAAAACCCCAATTGAAGTGGAAGACTTCCCTGGGTTTGTGTCAAATCGCATTTTGATGCCGATGATCAATGAAGCCATTTATACCCTTTATGAAGGCGTGGCAGATGTAGAAAGTATTGACGGCATCATGACGCTTGGAATGAACCATCCAATGGGCCCGCTTCGTCTCGCCGACCTCATCGGGCTCGATACTTGTTTATTTATTATGAATACCCTTCACGAGGGTCTTGGAGATAGCAAATATCGACCTTGTCCTCTTTTGAAAAAATATGTGAACGCAGGCTGGCTGGGCAAAAAGACAAAGAGAGGTTTTTACACTTACCACGACCACTCATAGGGGGAGTCAAGATGGATGTGTTGCTGACAGAAAAACAACGTCTTTGGAGAAAACGAATAGCAGAATTTGCACGCCAGCATGTATTCCCTGAAATAGAAGCGATGGAACAGGGCGTGTTCCCGAAAACGCTTTTAGCTGAAATGGGTCGGCAAGGCTTTTTAGGCATTCCGATCCCAGATAAGTATCATGGATTAGGGGCAGATTTCACAACCTATATCATGGCGATTCATGAATTATCCAAAGTAAGTGCAACCGTCGGTGTCATTGTATCCGTTCATACATCTGTTGTGACGATGCCGATTTTGGCGTTTGGAACGACTGAACAAAAAGAATCCTACGTTCCCAAGCTTGCGTCCGGGCAGAAGCTGGGCGCCTTTTGTCTAACTGAACCGAAGGCAGGATCAGATGCCTCTAGTATTCAGTTGAAAGCAGAGCGCACAGACGATCACTATGTGTTAAATGGAACGAAAATTTTTATCACAAGCGGCGGTGAAGCGGAAGTCTATCTTGTATTTGCGGTGACAGACCCTGCTTCTGCTAAGAAAAATATATCAGCATTCATTGTGGAGAAGGGGACACCAGGATTTACGATCGGAAAAGATGAGAAAAAGATGGGCCTGCATGGATCAAAAACAGTCACACTTCATTTTGACGGTGTTCGAATTCCAAAAAAACAGCTGCTCGGTGCAGAAGGAGATGGTTTTCGGATTGCCATGTCTAGCTTAAATGCGGGGAGAATTGGCATTGCGGCTCAAAGCCTTGGTATTGCAGAAGCCGCATTAGCTGAGGCGGTGACGTATTTAAAGCAGCATCCAGCTGGCCTTGAAACGACCATTCGGTTGGGCGATCTGGGCACCAAGCTGGAAGCGGCAAAACTTCTTGTCTATCAAGCGGCTTCTTATAAAGAGGCCAATCGCCCTGTCACGAAGGAAGCGTCGATGGCGAAGTTGTTTGCATCTAAAACAGCGGTTGATATTAGTACAGAAGTCATCCATTTGCTTGGTCTAGCCGGTTACACGAAGCAATACCGAGCAGAGCGGTACTTTCGTGATGCGAAAATTTGTGAGATTTATGAAGGAACAAGTGAAATACAAAGGCTGGTTATTTGTAAACAGCTAATATGAAGTGAGGTGGCTCATGATGCAGTTCCAATTAAGTGACGAACACGAAATGATACAAAAAATGGTGAGAGATTTTGCGAAAAATGAAGTGGAGCCAACAGCAGCAGAGCGAGATGAAACAGAATCGTATGATCCCGCTATTTTTCGTCAAATGGCGGAGCTTGGTTTAACGGGAATCCCTTGGCCAGAAGAAAATGGGGGGATTGGTAGTGATTATTTGGCCTATGTCATAGCGGTTGAAGAGCTCTCACGAGTGTGCGCCTCAACAGGCGTCACCCTATCTGCTCACACATCACTCGCTTCATGGCCGATCTATACATTCGGAACAGATGAGCAAAAGGAGACGTATTTAAAGCCGCTTGCAGCGGGTCAGAAGATCGGCGCATACGCACTGACCGAGAGCGGCTCGGGCTCAGATGCCGGCGGAATGAAAACAACAGCAGTAAAAGCAGGGAATGAATACGTCTTGAACGGTGCAAAGATTTTTATTACCAATGGAGGCATTGCGGATTATTATATTGTGTTTGCTGTTACTGACCAGGATGCTTCATCCCGCAATACAACCGCTTTTATTGTAGAAAAAGAGACGCAAGGCTTCTCAATCGGCAAAAAAGAAAGCAAACTGGGCATCCGCTCATCGCCAACGACAGAAATCATCTTTGAAGACTGTCGTATACCCGAAAGGAACCGGCTTGGTCAAGAAGGCGAAGGTTTTAAGATAGCGATGATGACACTTGACGGCGGCAGAAACGGTATTGCCGCACAAGCTGTTGGCATTGCTCAAGGTGCTCTGGATGCAGCAGTCAATTACGCAAAGGAGCGCAAACAATTTGGTAAACCAATCATTCAGCAGCAAGGCATTGCTTTTAAGTTAGCGGATATGGCAACGGCAATTGAGGCCTCAAGACTGCTCACCTATCAGGCAGCATGGCTTGAAACGAAAGGGCTTCCGTATGGGAAAGAATCAGCTATGTCCAAGCTTTTTGCCGGTGATACAGCCATGAAGGTGACGACAGAAGCTGTACAAATCTTCGGCGGATACGGCTATACAAAGGATTACCCAGTCGAACGATACATGCGTGATGCGAAAATCACTCAAATCTATGAAGGTACACAAGAAATTCAGCGGCTGGTCATCTCACGGAAACTGCTAGATATGTAGAAACCAAGTAAAGACCACCTGATATGAGGTGGTCTGTTTTTGTGTGAAATGTGAAATCTCTCCAATATGATCTCATATCACCTGATCACTATGGTAAAATTGGGAAAAGAACCAAAATGGAGGTTATCATGATGAACACAACATTTATTGGCATTTTAGGAATCGTCACGATGATCATATGGATTATGGTCTCCACAGAGCTTTCAAAGTCTCCAAAAAGGAAGGAAGAAAAAGAAAACAGCCGCAGAAAACTCATTGTACTCATGTCTGCGGGCACTTTATTCACCGTACCTTTGGTTTTTTCACTCATTCAGAATATCCAGCTGTAACATATCCCTTCGACTAAACCGCTGCTGTCTGTTTTAATTTCATCCATTTGAAGAAAACAAAACGGACGAGTGGTCCCATAATCAACATCTGCAAAGGGAACGCCAACATGACATTATGGCCGAAAATCGTTAAGTAATCAGATAGAATCGATTGTGTTTGAAATCCTGTGCCGATGCTTTGAACAACATATCCGCATAAAGACATGAGACACACCATCCCAAACACGATAAAGATAGAAAGAGTAAGAATAAAATAGATTTTCTTGCCTTTTGGGGCAAAACGGTTGGCTGCTTTTTTTGCTGAAGGCCCAACAATACACATCTCAATCAACAACGTGATGGCAAAACCGATCACATAGGTGAGTACACCTTCTAACCATGTCATATGTCCAAGCCGTCCATTTAAAAATAGGTTATAAAAGAACATCACTGAAAACATACAAAAACACATCAAGACACCAAATTGTATATCTTCTTTTTTTGTCATTGGCAATTTGATCAACCTCTCAAAATTAGTCTATTTATTATAGATTTCTGTTTCAATTCGTCGTAAGTGAACATTTTGTGAAGGAATAAATCCCCTTTTTTAAGAAGAGTAAATGGCTTTGTATTCATCAAAAGAGAAGACAAAAAAGCATGCAAAATGTGTACTTCACACATGAATTATGCCAATTCGGCACAAATGATTGACCGCTAGAGGCTTCTCTTGTGAAAAAATCAAAAATTAACATCAATAAAGGTGGCATAAACTCCCCTAATTTGTTTATAATGAGAGGTATGGTTTGTCGTAAGAATAAGGTATAAATACTTATTATTTCACTGATAAATGGATACATACATGTAATAGAAAGGGAGTGTCTGACCTTGAGTTTGAAAGAATACTCACAGGAACAGCTCAAACAAATGTCTTTAGTTGAACTTGCTTATGAAATTTTCAGAGACAGCAAAACACCGATTACGTTTTCCGAGTTAATAGATGAAATTGTCCGTTTGCAAGGGATACAAAAATCTGATCTTGATGATCGACTTGCTCAATTTTATACAGACTTAAATATAGATGGCCGCTTTATTTCGTTAGGTGATCAGAGATGGGGACTTCGCAGCTGGTATCCAGTTGATCAAATCGAAGAAGAAGTTCAGCCAGCTGTGAAAACAAAAGCGAAAAAGAAAAAAACAAAAGCTGCTGTCGTTGAAGAAGACTTCGATGATATTGAAGAGGAAGAAGAAATCGACGAGCTTGAAGAAGATCTTGATCTTGTTGAAGACGACGAGGACCTTGACCTAGATGATGAAGAAATCGATGAAGAGATAGAAGACTTCGACGAAGATGATGATGAAGATGATGACGGCTTAACGGAAATTGATGAAGACGATTTAGACGATGATGAGGAAGACAAATAACCCTCACAAACCGGTCCTGAAAACAGGACAAAACCGTCTTGACTTTCCAGAGCGAACTATGTAGTATGTATTTTGGGCTCTCTAAAAAAGAGTACGTAAAGATACGTTCATTTACGCTCCCTTTCATTTATTTGAAAGGGAGCTTTCTTATTTTTCAAGAGATTTAGGGATACACTCTAAAAGGATGAAGCTGTGCATGTCTAGTCATGCAAGGGTAAAAAAGAGAGGAGCATACGAAATGACAAAGTATATTTTTGTAACAGGAGGAGTTGTTTCCTCACTTGGAAAAGGGATCACGGCTGCATCGTTAGGCCGCCTTCTGAAAAATAGAGGGATGGATGTCACCATTCAAAAATTTGATCCATATATCAACGTAGACCCAGGGACAATGAGTCCATACCAGCACGGTGAGGTATTTGTCACAGACGACGGTGCTGAAACAGACCTTGACTTAGGTCACTATGAGCGTTTCATTGATATTAACTTGAATAAATACAGCAACGTCACAACAGGTAAAATCTACTCTACTGTTTTGAAGAAAGAGCGCCGCGGCGACTACTTAGGTGGAACAGTACAGGTTATTCCCCACATTACAAATGAAATCAAAGACCGTGTGTACCGTGCCGGAAAAGAAACGGGTGCAGATGTGGTCATTACAGAAATCGGTGGAACAGTAGGAGACATCGAATCCCTTCCATTCCTAGAAGCGATTCGTCAAATGAAGAGTGACATCGGCCGTGAAAACGTGATGTACATTCATTGTACCCTTGTTCCTTACATCCGTGCTGCAGGCGAACTGAAAACAAAACCAACACAGCATAGTGTAAAAGAACTTCGCAGTCTTGGTATTCAGCCAAACGTCATTGTGGTCAGAACTGAAATGCCATTGGCACAAGACATGAAGGACAAAATTGCGCTATTCTGTGATATTGATACGAAAGCAGTCATCGAATGTCAGGATGCAGATACCCTTTATTCGATTCCGCTTGATTTACAAAAACAAGGATTAGACAAGCTTGTATGTGAGCACATGAAGCTTGACTGTCAAGATGCGGACATGACGGAGTGGACGGCGCTTGTTGATAAAGTGCAAAACCTTTCAAAACAAGTCACGATTGGTCTTGTAGGGAAATATGTTGAGCTGCAAGATGCATACATTTCTGTCGTTGAATCCCTTCGTCATGCGGGCTATGCATTTGATGCGGATGTTCAAATCAAATGGATCAACGCAGAAGAAGTCACAGCAGAAAATATGGCTGATTTCGCTCAAGATGTAGACGGCATTATTGTTCCTGGAGGCTTCGGAGACCGCGGAGTAGAAGGGAAAATCATTGCAACGCAATATGCGCGTGAAAACAAAGTGCCATTCTTCGGAATCTGCTTAGGTATGCAAGTCGCATCTATCGAATATGCGAGAAACGTACTAGGTTTAGAGGGAGCACATTCCGCTGAAATTGATCCAGAAACAGCATTCCCAATCATCGACCTTCTTCCAGAACAGAAGGATGTTGATGACTTAGGTGGAACACTTCGTCTCGGCCTATACCCTTGTAAATTAAACGAAGACTCAAAAGCATTTGCTGCATACAATGACGAAGTCGTGTACGAACGCCACCGTCATCGCTATGAGTTTAATAACGAATTCAGACAGCAAATGGAAGCAGCAGGTTTTGTCTTCTCTGGTACAAGCCCAGACGGACGTCTTGTTGAAATCATTGAACTGAAGGATCACCCATGGTTCCTTGCTTCTCAGTTCCACCCAGAATTCATTTCAAGACCGACAAGACCACAGCCGTTATTTAGAGATTTCGTTGGTGCTTCACTACAGGCATCTGAATCAAAATAAAACAAAAAAACTGCCGAGAATATCATCTTCTCGGCAGTTTTTTTATTCATATTCCTCAACGATTTCTTTCACAGTAAACGATAGAGCATGGTAGACATATAAGCAGGTCATCAGTGCAGGATAGCCGAACCTTGTTCCATCTTCTGCAGGCACAAGTGGTTTTTTGAGCTGAAAATCAATGTGGACATCACAATGCTCTTCAATAAATGATGTCTCCTTTTGTGCAGGACCGACCCCGACAATAGGTGTACCTTGTTCGTGCAGCTCTTTGACAAGGGATTGAATCTCTTGATCTTCTGGATCTGAATAAAATAAAAGCACCCTGTCACTTGGATGAAGTAAGCTGCGCTCCTTTTGATCCAGCGGCAGAACCTTCGCACCCGGAAACGGTTCCTTGCTCTCAGATGCCTCTAAGGCTACAGCCGCCAGTTCATTCTTGCCATGAAAATACACGGCATGTCCACTGACAACGGCCTGAGCAAGAAGGCGTGCACCGTCTTCGATCGCTTCGGCCTGCTTATCTCCAATACGTGAAAAAATACCTGATAATTGGGTAGTGAAAATTTTTAACAAGACTCATTTCCTCCTTCTGTCAGATCATTTTATAATAGAATATAAAGAGAATATTAGGAAAAATGCTCAGAAAATGTCGTAAAGTAAACTATTATAATTAAAGGAAATGTGAAAATCAAACAGAATTATTTAACAACAGCTCTTTTTATGGCGAAAAATGAAAGCAATGGGGTGTAACAGATGAATGAGAAAATTTTAATTGTCGATGATCAGTACGGTATTAGAATATTGCTGAATGAAGTGTTTCATAAAGAAGGCTATCAAACCTTTCAAGCCGCTAATGGACTACAGGCATTAGATATTGTGAAAAACCATAGACCAAACCTCGTCCTGCTTGATATGAAAATTCCCGGAATGGATGGCATTGAGATTTTAAAACGCATGAAATTAATTGATGAAGACATTCGCGTGATCATTATGACAGCTTATGGCGAACTAGATATGATTCAAGAGTCTAAAGAGCTCGGTGCATTAACGCATTTTGCTAAACCATTTGATATTGATGAAATCCGTGATGCAGTCAAAGAATACTTGCCGCTCGAAACAAATGGCTAGATGGAAATGATTGAATCAAGTCATTCTGTTGCCGATTTGTCGAATAATTGGTATTCTAGATAAGAAGAAGAAAGCGATCTGACTTTGAAAGTTTACATATGGCGAGAAATTCTGGTCATGCTAGGGTGGAGAGCTTTTTTTAGTAAGCAAATTAGCTACATAGGGAGGATTTTTCATCATGCCTTTAGTTTCAATGACAGAAATGTTGAAAGACGCAAAGGAAAAAGGTTACGCTGTTGGACAGTTTAACTTAAATAACTTAGAATTCACGCAAGCGATTTTACAAGCTGCTGAAGAAGAGAAATCTCCAGTTATCTTAGGAGTATCTGAAGGAGCAGGACGCTACATGGGCGGCTTCAAAACAGTTGTCGCTATGGTAAAAGCGTTAATCGAAGAATATAATGTAACAGTTCCTGTTGCGATTCATTTAGATCACGGTTCAAGCTTTGAATCTTGTGCAAAAGCGATTCATGCAGGATTTACTTCTGTGATGATTGATGCTTCTCACCATCCATTTGATGAGAACGTAGCGACAACTGCAAAAGTGGTTGAGCTTGCACATTTCCACGGTGTATCTGTAGAAGCTGAGCTTGGAACTGTTGGTGGACAAGAAGACGACGTCATCGCTGAGGGCGTTATTTATGCTGATCCAAAAGAGTGCCAAGAGCTTGTAGAACGTACTGGTATTGACTGCCTTGCGCCTGCACTAGGTTCAGTTCATGGTCCATACAAAGGTGAACCAAACCTTGGTTTCGCTGAAATGGAAGAAATCGGTAAAACAACTGGACTTCCACTTGTTCTTCACGGCGGAACAGGTATCCCAACTGCTGACATCAAGCGTGCGATTTCACTTGGTACAGCAAAAATCAATGTAAACACTGAAAACCAAATTGCTTCTGCGAAAGCAGTTCGCGAAACACTTGCTGCAAAAACAGAAGAGTATGATCCACGTAAATATCTTGGACCAGCTCGTGACGCAATTAAAGCGACTGTTATCGGCAAAATGCGTGAATTTGGTTCTTCTAACCAAGCATAATTTGATGAGAACCGAAAGCCGCCTGAGTCACAGGCGGTTTTCTCCATATCATGAGAAAGCGCAATCAAATTTACATTTCAGACAATTTATTGATAGGAGAGTGGCACAGTTATGTTATTTTTCGTAGACACAGCGAATATCGCAGACATCAAAGAGGCACACGAGCTTGGCATTTTAGCAGGCGTGACAACAAACCCTAGTTTAGTAGCGAAAGAAAAGGACGTATCGTTCCACGACCGCCTTCGTGAAATCACTGACGTGGTATCAGGTTCAGTTAGTGCGGAAGTCATTTCTCTCAAAGCAGAAGAAATGATTGAAGAAGGAAAAGAGCTGGCTGCTATTGCACCAAATATCACAGTGAAAATCCCAATGACAACAGACGGTCTTAAAGCAGTCAAAGCGTTAACAGACCTTGGGATTAAAACAAACGTCACGTTGATTTTTAGTGCAAACCAGGCACTTCTTGCAGCTAGAGCTGGTGCGACGTATGTCTCTCCATTCCTCGGCCGCTTAGATGACATTGGCCAAAATGGTCTTGATCTCATTAGTGAAGTGAAAACCATTTTTGATGTTCATGGATTAGATACACAAATCATTGCTGCATCCATTCGTCACCCGCAGCATGTGACAGAAGCTGCGCTTAGAGGTGCTCATATCGGCACAATGCCGCTGAAAGTCATCAAGCAGCTGACAAAACACCCATTAACGGATGCAGGCATTGAGCAATTTTTAGCAGACTGGAATAAATAAGTGATTGTGGCAGACGGATACGCATCCGTTTGCCGCAGTTTTCCTTAAATACGCTAAGAAATGTTTTGTGCAAAGAAGAGAACATCACAGCCTCGCAAAGCTTCGATTATTTTTCTTCCGACAAATTTCGTTTAACCTGTATTCTTTCTCTTGATATTGGCTAAATTTTGGACAAGACCTTTTAAAGCGCGACATCCACAAACAGTATAACTCCAACAGTGATCTTCTTTAAGAAGGGAGACAAATATGGAAAAGTTAAACATTGCCGGCGGTGACCCCTTGCGCGGGACCGTACATATTAGTGGTGCGAAAAATAGTGCTGTGGCACTGATTCCTGCCACGATTCTCGCTGATTCTCCAGTAACCATTGAAGGCCTTCCGCATATTTCAGATATTGACACATTACGAGATCTGTTAGAAGAGATTGGCGGAAAGGTCACGTTTGAAAAAGGTGAGATGGTTGTCAATCCTACCTCCATGATCAGTATGCCGCTTCCTAATGGGAAAGTGAAGAAACTACGAGCATCCTATTATTTAATGGGCGCCATGCTCGGTAGATTCAAGCAGGCTGTCATTGGGTTGCCAGGGGGATGTCACTTAGGACCTAGACCGATCGATCAGCATATCAAAGGCTTTGAAGCACTTGGAGCCGAGGTGACAAACGAACAGGGTGCGATTTATTTGCGCGCTGAAAAATTAGTCGGAGCCCGAATTTATCTTGATGTTGTCAGTGTAGGTGCGACCATCAACATCATGCTGGCAGCCGTGCTGGCTGAAGGGAAAACAGTGATTGAAAATGCCGCAAAAGAACCCGAAATTATTGATGTAGCGACACTGCTTGCAAGCATGGGAGCTAAAATCAAAGGTGCGGGGACGGATGTGATTCGGATCGAAGGTGTGGAATCTCTCCATGGTTGCAGGCATTCCATCATCCCTGACCGCATAGAAGCAGGTACATTTTTAATTGCAGGTGCAGCGATGGGGGATGAAGTTGTGCTTGATAATGTGATCCCAACTCATTTAGAATCAATTACGGCGAAACTTAGAGAGATGGGGTTCACAATTGAAACAAGCAACGATCAAATGCTGATCGTTGGCAGAAATGAAGGACTCAAGCCTGTCGATATCAAAACCCTTGTGTATCCGGGCTTTCCGACCGATCTTCAACAGCCGATGACGGCTTTGTTAACAAAAGCGAAAGGCACGAGTGTCGTGACAGATACCATTTACTCTGCCCGCTTTAAACACATTGACGAATTGCGTCGAATGGGTGCTAATATGAAGGTGGAAGGAAGATCTGCCATTATTACAGGTCAAACGCAGCTTCAAGGTGCAAAGGTCAAAGCAAGTGATCTGCGAGCAGGTGCTTGTCTCGTTGTTGCAGGGTTAATGGCAGACGGTGTGACCGAAATCACAGGGCTTGAACATATAGACAGAGGATATAGTATGCTTGAGGAGAAGCTTGAAGGCTTGGGTGCAACCATCTGGCGTGAAAAGCTGAGTGACCAAGAAATAGAAGAACTTCAAAATTCATAAGGCTTTGACTGTGAGAGGAGATTTGGACAAAAATGGAAAGAAGTTTATCGATGGAACTAGTACGGGTGACAGAAGCAGCTGCATTAAAATCTGCTCGTTGGATGGGTAGAGGTTTAAAAGACGAAGCGGATGATGCTGCAACAAGTGCCATGCGTGATGTATTTGATACGATTCCGATGAAGGGAACTGTGGTCATCGGCGAGGGAGAAATGGACGAAGCGCCAATGCTTTATATTGGGGAAAAGCTTGGAAACGGATATGGACCTCGCGTGGATGTCGCTGTTGATCCATTGGAAGGAACAAATATTGTAGCAAGCGGCGGCTGGAATGCTTTAGCTGTTATCGCTGTTGCAGATCATGGCAACTTGCTGAATGCACCTGATATGTACATGGATAAGATCGCAGTAGGTCCAGAAGCGGTAGGCTGCATCGACATTGAAGCGCCTGTCATTGACAATCTTCGTGCTGTTGCAAAAGCAAAGAACAAAGATATTGAAGATGTTGTTGCGACAATTTTAAACAGAGAGCGACATGAAAAGATCATTGCTGAGCTGAGAGAAGCTGGAGCAAGAATCAAGCTGATCGATGATGGTGACGTTGCAGGAGCCATTAATACAGCATTTGATCACACAGGTGTTGATATTCTATTTGGTTCAGGTGGAGCGCCTGAAGGTGTCCTTTCTGCTGTTGCGCTTAAAGCACTTGGTGGAGAAATCCACGGTAAGCTTCTTCCACAAAGTGAAGAAGAGCTGAGACGCTGTGAGAAAATGGGGCTGGATGTTGGAAAAGTCCTCAGAATGGAAGACCTCGTGAAAGGCGATGACGCCATTTTTGCAGCGACAGGTGTAACAGATGGCGAGCTATTAAAAGGTGTTCAATTTAAAGGCTCTGTTGGAACAACACATAGTGTTGTCATGCGTGCGAAATCAGGTACTGTTCGATTCGTCGATGGCAGACACAGTTTAAAGAAAAAACCGAATCTTGTCATTCGTCCGTAATCTGAAAGCGGGTATTCTTTACCCGCTTTTCATATAGGTGTCAAATATATATCATTTTCTTTTTAAAGTTGAATATTCCCTGCAAATGAGGTAAAACTAAAGAGTGCTGCGAAATTTTCTGCGAATTTACTTCTTTTAAGCTTCAACAAGTTTAAATACTGCCGCATCATGACGATATACTCATTATCCTTCTCTATGTTGACAAAGCTCAATTTCACATTGTTCCTATCTTTACGATAAAACGAGTGGGAGCGTTACCATGAGAGCGAGGTCATTCCAACAAAAACGGAATTAAAAGCTAATCAAATACAATGGTCATGCATTTGTAATGAAATACATTGACTAGAAAAGTGTGGTGTCCATATTGAAAGATGTTTCGATTTCATCTTTGGAAAATATGAAATTAAAAGAGCTGTATGAGTTAGCAAAAAAGTACAAAATCTCTTATTACAGCAAACTAACAAAAAAAGAATTAATTTTTGCCATCTTAAAGGCGAATGCTGAGCAAGAGGATCTCTTATTTATGGAAGGGGTTCTAGAAATTATTCAGTCAGAGGGATTTGGTTTCTTAAGACCAATTAACTACTCCCCAAGTTCTGAAGACATTTATATTTCAGCTTCACAAATCAGACGCTTTGATTTAAGAAATGGTGATAAGGTGTCTGGAAAGGTACGACCTCCAAAAGAGAATGAACGCTACTATGGCCTCCTTCATGTCGAAGCGGTAAATGGGGACGACCCAGAATCAGCTAAGGAACGTGTTCACTTTCCTGCACTCACGCCGCTATTCCCTGATCGTCAAATGATTCTTGAAACACAGCCTAATCACCTGTCTACTAGAATTATGGATATGATGGCGCCAGTTGGGTTTGGGCAACGTGGTTTAATTGTTGCACCGCCTAAGGCTGGGAAAACCATTTTGCTCAAAGAAATTGCCAACAGTATCTCTGAAAATCATCCAGAGGCAGAACTGATTGTTCTTCTTATTGACGAACGTCCAGAGGAAGTAACAGATATCGAACGTTCTGTTGCAGGGGATGTTGTTAGTTCAACCTTTGACGAAGTACCGGAAAACCACATTAAAGTAGCAGAGCTTGTATTAGAGCGTGCGATGCGTCTAGTTGAACATAAAAAAGATGTCATCATCTTAATGGACAGCATCACAAGGCTTGCTCGGGCATACAACCTGGTCATCCCGCCAAGCGGCCGAACGCTTTCCGGCGGTATTGATCCAGCTGCTTTCCACCGTCCAAAACGCTTCTTTGGTGCTGCGCGTAACATCGAAGAAGGTGGAAGCTTGACCATTTTAGCTACTGCACTTGTTGATACAGGATCACGTATGGATGATGTGATTTATGAAGAGTTTAAAGGAACAGGAAACATGGAGCTCCATTTAGACCGTTCTCTTGCAGAAAGAAGAATTTTCCCAGCCATCGACATTCGTCGTTCCGGTACAAGAAAAGAAGAACTGCTTGTGCCTAAAGAGCATCTTGATCGTCTATGGGCGATGAGAAAATCAATGTCAGATACACCTGATTTCGCTGAGAAATTCATGCGCAAAATGAGAAAAACAAAGACAAACCAAGAATTTTTCGATATTTTAACGCAAGAGTGGAAACAAGCAAATATGTCTGCATCAAGAAGATAGCTTCCTGAAAAAATACATTTGCAATCATAGACTTACACTGTTATAATTTTATCATGTGCGTTTCAGAATTTATTCTGAGATATTAACTCTGTTTCCGAATTGGATTCAGGGCGGAAGGAGATGACAGTAGATGAAAACAGGAATTCATCCTAACTACAAAAAAGCTACAGTCAAATGCGCTTGTGGAAATGAGTTTGAAACTGGATCAGTAAAAGAAGAGGTACGCATCGAGATTTGCTCTGAGTGCCATCCTTTCTATACAGGCCGTCAAAAATTCGCTTCTGCTGATGGACGTGTTGACCGCTTTAACAAAAAATACGGTCTTAAGTAATAATAGATACAATAAACAGGCAGGAATCCGTTCTTGCCTGTTTTTTTACGTGGATTGATGGAACTTTAAAACGGGGGAGAAGACCTTATGTATGTGATGAAACAAAGCGGTTGGCTTGAAGTCATCTGCGGAAGTATGTTTTCTGGAAAGTCGGAAGAATTGATTCGGAGAGCCAAAAGAGCCACCTTTGCCAAACAAGAAGTAAAAATATTCAAACCAGCGATTGATAACCGGTATAGCACAAACTCAGTTGTGTCACATAACGGTTCATCCGTCGATGGGATTGCAGTAACCTCACCAAAAGACATAATAACGCACATATCAGAACGAACCGATGTCATTGGCATTGATGAGGTGCAATTTTTTGATGAGACAATCATTGATATTGTCACTCAATTGGCTGATAAAGGCTACCGAGTCATTGTTGCAGGCCTTGATCAAGACTTCAGAGGAGAGCCATTTGGTGTTGTTCCGCATTTAATGGCATGTGCAGAGCTTGTAACAAAACTTCAAGCAGTTTGTTCGGTATGCGGCTCCCCAGCGAGTAGAACACAACGCTTGATCGACGGTAAACCCGCATCTTATGATGATCCCATTATTTTAGTAGGTGCGCAGGAATCATACGAAGCACGATGCAGACATCACCATGAAGTACCAAAATTAGATGTTGGTACAACACTTGACAATTAAAAAAATAGCAAATGCCGCTGTGTTTCGTTTTTCGAGATTTTGGCTGAACACCCATCATTTGTACTTAAATAAATTAAATAACGCTACGAAAAAATTATCTAATTTTCAACGCTTGCGTTTTGGTATAAGCAGGCATAAAATGACTAACTGTAGTGTAAAGCATTTAAACGAAAAGTTCGATTTCTTGTCATAATTTTTTTGATTAAGGATTTTTCTCCTTGATCGTTCTTTGTATTAATAGTTCACTTTATTTATATTTTAGAAAGAGGGTAGTTTTTGATGAACAACGTGAAGAAAACAAAAGAAGGGTACCTCGAAACCACTTTGACAGGTAAAGATGTATTATCGATTCCAACGTTGAACAAAGGCGTTGCTTTCTCTGAAGAAGAAAGACAAGAGCTTGGACTAGAAGGATTACTTCCTCCAACTGTTCTGACTTTAGAACAGCAAGCAGAGAGAGCATACAAGCAATTTCTAGCTCAGCCAGATCGTCTTCGTCAAAACGTATACTTAAGTGATTTGCAAAACCGTAACGAAGTATTATTCTATAAGCTTCTAACGGACAAGCTTCGTGAAATGCTTCCTGTTGTTTACACACCAACTGTTGGTGAAGCGATTCAAGAATACAGCCATGAATACAGAAGACCTCATGGTGTCTACCTTTCAATCGACAACATTGACGGTATTGAGAAAGCATTTGAAAACTTACATGCAACAGCAGGCGACATCGACCTCATCGTAGCAACTGACTCTGAGAGTATTCTTGGAATTGGTGACTGGGGTGTTGGTGGTATCAACATCGCAATTGGTAAATTAGCTGTTTACACGGCTGCAGCAGGGATTGATCCAAGCCGCGTGATTCCAGTTGTATTAGATGTTGGAACTAACAATGAGAAATTATTAAATGATCCATTGTACATCGGGAACCACCACAAACGTGTACAAGGTGAAAAATACGAAGAGTTCATTGATGCGTATGTAAAAGCAGCACTTAAATTCTTCCCGAAAGCATTGCTTCACTGGGAAGACCTTGGAAACAAAAATGCGCGTAACATCATGAAAAAATACAACGACAACATCTTAACATTTAATGATGATATCCAAGGTACTGGTGCCATTACTTTAGCGGGTGTTCTTGCAGCTGTCAAGAAAACTGGTACTCAATTGAAAGATCACCGTGTGATGATTTTCGGAGCTGGATCAGCTGGAATCGGAATCGCCGATCAAATGCGTGACACAATGGTTCTTGAAGGTCTAAGTGAAGAAGAAGCAAACAATGCATTCTGGACGTTAGACTACAGAGGATTGCTAACAGATCAGTTTGAAGATGAAGTGCTTGATTTCCAAAAACCATACCTTCGTTCTTCTGATGAAGTAGAAGGCTGGGCACGTGATGAAAAAGGACAAATCTCATTTGCTGAAGCTGTTCGCAAGGTGAAGCCAACCATTCTTATTGGTACATCAGGTCAAGGCGGCGCATTCACTGAAGAAATTATTAAAGAAATCGCAGCTCATACAGAGCGTCCAGTGATCATGCCGATGTCTAACCCAACTCCACTTGCTGAAGCAGTACCGGAAGATCTATTCAAATGGACAGACGGTCGTGCGCTTGTTGCAACTGGAAGCCCATTCGAAAATGTCGAGTATAACGGAATTGAACATGAAATCGGACAATCAAACAATGCGTTCGTTTTCCCTGGACTTGGTCTTGGTTCAATCGTAACGGAATCAAAAATTATCACAAAAGGCATGTTCGTTGCTTCTGCAAATGCGATCGCTGAAATGGTTGATCATGAAAAACCAGGCGCTGGACTGCTTCCAAGCATTGATAAATTGCAAGAAGTATCAATCAAGGTAGCTGTTGAAGTAGCAAAAGCAGCAATTAAAGATGGTGTCGCAAGAAGAACACCTGACAACATCGAACAAGCTGTGAAAGATGCTATGTGGATTCCTGAATATAAAAAAATTGTAAGAGCATAATAAAATGTGTAACGCGGCATTGTTTCGGGTAATGTAAGCAATGCCGCTATAAAATAAGAAACATGTAAAGGATTCAAGGAGGAATAGTAAGATGGACTTTTTAAATATTTTGATCCTCCTAGCACCGATTTTTTTCGTTATCGCGCTGGGTTGGTTCGCAGGGAACTTCGGCAGCTATGACGCTAAATCTGCAAAAGGTGTAAGTACACTTGTTACAAAGTATGCTTTACCAGCGCACTTTATCGCCAGCATTCTGTCAACACCAAAAGATAAATTCTATAGTCAAATTCCATTTTTCGTTGCATTGATTCTCGGAATCGTAGGCTTTTATATCATTATCCTTTTAGTTACGAAATTTGCTTTTAAATATGATTTAACAGATTCATCTGTTTTCTCATTAAACTCAGCACAACCGACCTTTGCATTTATGGGGATTCCGGTCTTGGGCAGTTTATTTGGGGCTCAAGAAGTTGCAATTCCGATTGCTATTACCGGAATAGTTGTAAATGCATTGCTTGATCCAATTGCTATTATTGTGTCAACTGTCGGTGAAAAAACAAAAGGAAAAGCCAAAGACGGCGAAAGTTTCCTAAAAATGACGACGAAAGCGATTTTGCACGGTTTATCTGAGCCGCTTGCGCTTGCACCGTTAGCAAGTATCATTCTTGTTCTTTTAGGATTTAAACTTCCTGAAATCGGACATGAAATGCTAGAGGAAATTGGAAGTGTGACATCAGGGGTTGCGCTCTTTGCAGTCGGTGTCACAGTCGGTATCCGCAAAATTAAACTGAGCTTACCAGCTTTCAGTATCGCATTGCTCAAAGTAGCTGTACAACCGTTACTTATGTATTTTATCGCCATTCTTATGGGTCTTTCGGCGGATGAAATTACAAAAGCTGTATTGCTTGTTGCCTTCCCAGGTTCAGCTGTTGCGGCCATGATCGCCACTCGATTTGAGAAACAGGAAGCAGAAACAGCATCCGCATTTGTGATCAGTGCGATCATGTCACTCATTACATTACCGATCATTATTGCACTTACCGTATAATATAGTAGAAAGGCTGCCTCGTTAGGCAGCCTTTCTTAGCGAAATGAATGAAACAGAGGGAAGAGCACACGCTTTTTTTTCATTTCGGGGTGTGCCTTTTCCTTTTCTTCTTCTTTTGATGGTTTTGGTTTTGTCAATGTGGCTGTGAGGCGTTCTAATTTTGCAGTTAATTCTTCAATTTCTCTTCTGTGCTGGAGGAGCTGGTAGGAAACGCCTTCATCTGCTTTCTTAGCGAGTTTCCGTTCTATTTCTTGGAAACGGGCTTCAATATGACTGACATGTGATTGCTCTTGAAGGAGCTGTTTCACTTGTTCTTCTAAGGCTTCTATCCGTTTTGATGAGTCAGAAGTTTCTACAGTAGGTGATAATTGCTGGGCGGTTTCTTCATGGATCGGCAGTCTAATGTCATGGAGAATCACACCCTCGTTCATTTGGTGTTTGACCTCTTTGAGCAGCTGGACAATGTCATCATGAAATTCGTAATGTCCAAGTTCATTCCGGGCGACAGGGATGTTGAGCTGTTTGACCCAGCGCTGAATGGTTTTTGAAGATACACCAATTTCCTTTGCAACCTCATTTGTATTCAAACCAAATGCCCTCCCTTTTTTCAATTACAAGTACCATTCTCTTTCGTGAGCATCCGTTCCTTCACGTTAGACAAAACAAGTAACCAATCGCCAAAGATCGTGTTTTCTAGTGAAAAATTGCAGAAAATCAATTGTTTTGGAAATTTTTTTGACTGTCATACCCCGCTATACTATAATTAGACTGTTACGCACAAAACAGAGGTGAAGACCATGTTAGACCGTTTAAAATCAATTGAAGAACGCTATGAAAAGCTAAATGAATATTTAAGTGACCCTGAAGTGGTGAACGACCCTAAGAAGCTTCGTGAATATTCGAAGGAACAATCTGATATTCAAGAAACTGTTGAGGTATATAGACAATATCGTGCGGCATATGATCAGCTAAGTGATGCGAAAGCCATGCTGGAAGATAAGCTCGATGCCGATATGCGCGACATGGTCAAAGAAGAAATTTCAGAGCTCACAGAGGAAACAGAACGTTTAGAAGACGAGCTGAAAATCTTGCTCATCCCGAAAGATCCGAATGACGATAAGAACGTTATTGTGGAGGTTCGTGGTGCAGCGGGCGGAGAAGAGGCTGCGCTGTTTGCAGGAAACCTGTACCGTATGTACAGCCGTTATGCTGAAATGCAAGGCTGGAAAACGGAAGTCATGGAAGCGAGTGTCACTGGAACTGGCGGTTATAAGGAGATCATCTTTATGATTAGCGGTAAAGGTGCATATTCTAAACTAAAGTTTGAAAACGGTGCACACCGCGTGCAGCGTGTTCCTGAAACTGAGTCAGGCGGCCGTATTCATACATCAACAGCGACAGTTGCTGTATTACCAGAGGCGGAGGAAGTTGAAATTGATATCCACGAAAAAGATATTCGTGTGGATACATTCGCATCAAGCGGACCAGGGGGACAAAGTGTTAATACCACAATGTCTGCTGTTCGTTTGACTCACCTTCCAACAGGTGTAGTGGTTTCCTGTCAGGATGAGAAATCACAAATCAAAAACAAAGAAAAAGCGATGAAAGTTTTGCGTGCGAGAATTTATGATAAATTCCAGCGTGAAGCACAAGCTGAATATGATCAAACCCGTAAATCTGCTGTTGGAACAGGGGATCGTTCAGAGCGTATCCGTACGTACAATTTCCCGCAAAACCGTGTGACGGACCACCGTATCGGATTGACGATTCAAAAGCTTGATCAAATTTTAGAAGGAAAACTTGACGAGGTCATTGATGCATTAATTATGGAAGACCAAGCAAGAAAACTTCAAAATGCAAAATAAAAAGCGAACGATCTTTGAAGCCCTTAAATGGGCTTCTTCTTTGTTAACGGAAGCGGGCAGAGACCAAAACGCAGCAGAGTTAATGTTGATGCATGTGCTTGGATGGAGCAGAAGTGAACTTCTTGCCCGTTTTCATGATCCACTGCCAGAGGAGCAAGATTCACAATTCAGCAAGTTCGTTACGCAGCACAAGCGTGGAGTGCCTGTGCAGCATTTAACGGGTGTTGAATTTTTTTATGGGCGTCCTTTTGAGGTAAGCAAACACGTTCTGATTCCTCGTCCTGAAACGGAGGAAGTGGTGCTGGCGGCATTGAATATGATGAATCGTGTGTTTCCTAATGATCAGCCGCTCAAAGCTGTTGATGTAGGAACAGGTAGCGGTGCAATTGCGATTACGTTAGCTCTTGAAAAAGAATCTCTCACTGTGACAGCGACGGATATTTCACATGAAGCACTTGAAGTAGCAAAGCGAAATCAAGAAGCGCTTGGTGCAGACGTTCATTTTGTCCAAGGGGATTTACTTGAACCGATTATGGCTCAAGGCATCAAAGTCGATGTGTTTATTTCCAATCCGCCTTATATTGCGGCAGAAGAAATGGATGGTTTATCAGAGGTTGTCACAAAGCATGAACCTGTCAATGCGCTGACAGATGGGCGTGATGGCCTGTGGTTTTATGAGCGTATCGCCTGTGATCTCCACAAGGTACTTCATCAGCAAGCAGTGGTTGTCCTTGAAATAGGACATACACAAGCACAAGATGTAAAAGCGCTTCTTTTGCAGGCGTTCCCTTCAGCTGATGTTCATATCATCAAGGACATCAACGGAAAGGATCGAGCGGTTTGCGCACACATTCAAAACGGAAGTCCGGCTGAATAAAGTCGGACTATTTTATTATGTAAAGATGAAACTTATGGTAAAAGGGAAACGTATATATAGAAGAATGAACATTCTGATCATGATTTTTTACATAAATTTGTTTTGAAGGAGCGAATGGTGTGAACAGAAGGTATGCGATGGTGTTGGTCATCGTCAGTGTACTATTGATTGTGAGTGCTTGCGGTAAACCGAGCTTTAAAAAAGAAGCAGCAGCATTTGGGGAAAACTATAAAAAAGCACAATACACAGTGAATCGGACGGATGACCTATCTGACATGAAGGAGAAGTTGAAGGATTATTTAACCGAGCATGAATATCAAGAATATACAGAAGACAGTATGTTTCCAAGTGTATTAGAAGCAGCAAAAGATCAAGATTGTCAAATTAAACTGAAAAAAATTACGTTTACACCTTCAGATGAAAGCGATGACAGGATTGAATTTGACTATGAAATGATCATTCAATTTATTGACCATAAAGGAAAGGTCAAAAAGGAAATTGAGAAAAAAGGTGCAATGACAGTTATCAAAACAGATTCGGGATTAAAAATCAGCCGAGATTGGGATGGAAGACTGTACCCTTCCGATTACCAATCCTCACTAAAAAGCCGTTCATAAGTTGTTGAATGGCTTTTTTTCATGCAGAAAAAACATTGATTCGCTCACCTCATGTAGTTGTTTTTTACTCATAATCTATTAAAAAAATCATTTTTGCTGTTTATGAGATGCGTTTCCTGGACACAATGTTTGTAGCGAAGAGAAAAAGTGGGGGGAACACATTATGTTCAAAAGTAAAATGATGATTTGTCTTTATATGTTTCTATTATTATGTGGTGCTTTTGCAAACCTTGGAAAAGAGGAGACGGCGGCTGCTTCTGCCAATCAGCCTGTTGTGATTCCAGATGAAGCCATTCGTTTACGCATTTTAGCCAACAGTGACCGGTCGGCAGATCAAGATGTGAAACGAAGTATTCGAGATGAGGTCAATGCCAATATAACGGAGTGGGTGAAAGACCTCACATCCATTGAAGAAGCTAGACGTGTGATTCGTTCAAAGCTTCCAGACATCAATCGTATTGCCAAAGCAAAATTAAAGGAACAACACATTGATCAATCCGTATCGGTCAGCTTTCAAAAAGCCTCATTTCCAACAAAGCTATATGGCAACTTTGTTTATCCTGCTGGGAAATATGAAGCCATTTTGATTACGTTAGGGGAAGGAGACGGAGCCAATTGGTGGTGTGTGTTATTCCCACCGCTCTGCTTTATCGATTTTTCAAACGGAGAAGCGATCGCCTCACCAGAAGGAGATGATAAAGAGCAGGTAGCCGCAGAGCCATCAAATGAATCTGTCAATGAAGTGGTAAAAGAAGAAGAGACGGGTGAAGTGAAATTCTTTCTGTTCGAATGGGTCTCTAGTCTTTTCTCTTAAAAAAGGTCTAAATCTGCTTTTGCCTCATAGAGTTGAAGTAAGAGAACAAAAAGAGGTGAAAGCATGTATTATCAATTAAGAATAGCGACAGAAGAAGATGCCCCGGCCATTAATGCTTTTCTTGAAAAAGGCCAAGCAAAAGGCGGGGTGACGATTGCAGAGCGTACGTCATTTGTGGTCATGGAAGATGCAGACGGTGAGCTTGCAGGCTGTTTAGGTCTTGAACGACTAAATGAACAAGAAGGATTGCTAAGATCACTTGTGATATCAGATAAACTCGGCCAAGGGCATATCGTTTCTTTGTTCCAAAGTGTTCAAACGCTAGGGGAAAAACAAGGTGTGGACACCTTTTATGTTGTAGCCAATCACTCCTCCTCGCATGATTTTTTAGCGCTGATGGGCTTTACGCCTCTAGAGGAAATCCCAGAAAGTGTGTGGGTATCTGCGCATGCTAAAGAGTCGTTGGGAAAAGAGCAGGCGGTTGTGCTGCAAAAAACAGCTAGTTAATCACAAAACACCGGACTTATTCACATACTTATCCACTTTAAAACAAGCGTTATCCACAAATTGTGGACAACGCTTGTTTTATTTAGCATCATCTTTTATACTTTCAAAAGGATAATTGAGATATATCAACAGTTTTATCTTTTTTAAAAGGAGTTTGTATGATGTTAAATACAAAAAGGTGGTCTGTGGATTTAAAAAAGGATTTATCCACATACTATCCACAAATTGAACAAGCAGCTCTGTTGTTGCGGAAAAATGAAGTGGTCGCTTTTCCGACAGAAACGGTTTATGGACTAGGGGCAAATGCAAAAGAGACAGAGGCTGTGAAAAAAATTTATGAAGCGAAAGGACGCCCAAGTGATAATCCGTTGATTGTTCACATTGCGGACGTTCAACAGCTTCATGAATTTGCGCAAATAGAAAATGAAAAAGTAACAGCGCTGATGGATGCCTTTTGGCCAGGCGCTCTCACCATTGTTCTACCTTGTAAGCCGGGCACATTATCAAAGCAGGTGACGGCAGATTTATCTACAGTAGGCGTAAGAATGCCTAATCATCCTGTTGCGCTTGAACTCATCCGAGCAGCTGGTCTGCCAATTGCCGCGCCAAGTGCCAACCGTTCGGGAAAACCGTCGCCGACACTTGCGGATCATGTTGCGAGTGATCTTGATGGGAAAATTGCTGGCATTGTCGATGGTGGTTCAACAGGTATTGGTGTGGAGTCAACGGTTGTATCCTGTATAGACGAGATTCCAGTGATCTTAAGGCCGGGCGGTATTACAAAAGAAGCGTTAGAAGAGGTCGTAGGAACAGTCAACATAGATCCAGGGCTGACGAAAAAGGATGAGGCGCCTGTATCGCCGGGAATGAAATACACACATTATGCACCTGAAGCACAAATGTATATATTTCATGGAAGTGATGAAGACATGCAGCTGCACATTCAGAAGTACCGAGCTGAAGGGCTAAAAGTAGGTGTGCTGACGACAGAAGAAAAGAAGGAATGGTTTGCGGCAGATGTTATCTTTAGCTGTGGATGGAGAGAAAAGCCTGAAACGGTTGCGGCAAACTTATATCGTGTGCTGAGACAATTTGATGAAACGGATGTAGACTTGATCATTTCAGAAGCCTTCTCAGAGCAGGGAGTTGGTTCTGCGATCATGAACCGTCTGCAAAAAGCGGCAGGAGGGCGTACCCTCTCTTCGTTCAAATAGTTCTAACCTCTCTTGGACAAACATAGGTTAAAGGAGAATGCGTGTCCAAGGGGGATTTACATGAATGAACTAGCTGGCGAATTGCTGACACTCAGTATCATGGCTTTTGCACTTGGAATGGATGCCTTTTCGGTTGGACTCGGCATGGGGATGATTCAGCTGAGATTCCGCCAGATCCTTTATATTGGACTTGTCATTGGGATATTTCATATGTTTATGCCTCTTTTTGGCATGCTGACAGGTCAGCTTTTATCTGGCTGGCTTGGGCTCCTAGCAACCTATATTGGCGGGGCGCTGCTTTTGGTGCTGGGTCTTCAAATGATCATCGCTTCTATCCGAAAAGAAGATAAGCCATTTATCGCACCTGTTGGGGCCGGTCTCGTTCTTTTTGCAACAAGTGTGAGTTTAGATAGTTTTTCCGTTGGCTTAAGCCTGGGGATTTACGGTTCTCGGGTGTTGATGACCATTTTATTGTTTGGCTTTTTTAGTATGATGCTCACATGGCTTGGATTATTACTCGGTAAACAGGTTCGGTCATGGGTAGGTTCATATAGCGGTGCGCTTGGCGGGTTTATTTTACTAGCCTTTGGAATCAAATTATTATTTCCGCTCTAGCCAGTCTCCTTACATAACATGTAGAATGAAATGCTATATAATAGAAGAAAAGGAGGTCGAAAGATGAATATCTTATTTGTTTGTACGGGAAATACTTGCAGAAGTCCGATGGCTCAAGCCCTTTTTTCCTCCATTGCAGATGAAAAAGGCTTACAGGTCACTGTAAAATCAGCGGGCATCTTCGCCTCTGATGCAGGGAAGGCTTCTCCTCAAGCAGTCGAAGCATTATTTGAGAAAAGCATTCCACTGAATCACTCATCGTCTAAACTAACAGAAGAACTTCTTCATGAAGCAGATTATGTCTTTACCATGACGATTCAGCATAAGCAGTTGATTGTAGAGCAATACGCTCATGTGAAAGACAAGGTCTTCACTCTAAAAGAATTTGCGACAGGATCAGAAGGTGACGTGTCGGATCCATTTGGAGGGAGTCTCTCCATTTATCAGGAGACACGAGATGAACTAGAAACGCTATTGTATCAACTTGCTAAAAAGCTTAAACAGGATCACAAATCCTCATAAATGGACAACCTGTAAAACCGTTGCGCAAACGGTTTTTCTGCTTTTGTTTGCAAATGACTAGGCAGAGGTTAAAATATAACTGTAAATAAAGAATGAATGTAAGACATGACAGATCAACTCACCCTTAGGAGGAATTGCCCGATGAAAGTAGCCATTGCATCCGATCACGGCGGAACGAATATTCGTGAAGAAATCAAACAACTAATGGATGAATTAAAGATTGAATACATTGATATGGGTTGTGAATGTGGATCAGGTTCTGTAGACTACCCAGACTATGCTTTTCCTGTAGCCAATATGGTAGCAAACGGAGAAGTCGATCGTGGCATTTTGATTTGCGGGACAGGTATCGGTATGAGCATTTCAGCAAACAAAGTGAAAGGCATCCGCTGTGCACTGGCGCATGATACATTCAGTGCAAAGGCGACGAGAGAACATAACGATACAAATGTTCTTGCGATGGGAGAACGAGTCATTGGACCAGGATTGGCAAGAGAGATTGCTCACATTTGGCTGACAACAGAATTTACTGCAGGACGTCATGCTGTACGGATTGGTAAAATCGCTGATTACGAAGAAAAGCACCTGTAAGGAGCGCTTAACATGAACATTGGTCAAGATTGGCTTGAAATGTTAAAAGAGTTTCATCAAACAGTTGAACTGCGAGCTGGCCACATTTTAGTGATTGGCTGCAGTACGTCAGAAGTGGCTGGCGAGCACATTGGGACAGCGGGAAGTGAGCAAATTGCTGAAGCTATTTATCAAGAGCTCGATCAACTGAGACGCGAGACAGGAATTGAATTGGCCTTCCAATGCTGCGAGCATTTGAATCGTGCCCTCGTTGTGGAAGAAGAGGTGGCGTACCGGCTTAACTTAGAGATTGTAGCGGCAGTACCTGTCCGTAAGGCGGGTGGTTCTATGGCGGCTCATGCGTATCAGCAAATGGAACACCCTGTGCTGGTTGAATCCATTTCAGCACATGCAGGGATTGATATCGGTGATACATTCATCGGCATGCACTTAAAACGGGTAGCCGTACCGGTCCGTCTCAGCCGTCATCAATTAGGACAAGCACATGTGACGTTTGCAAAAACTCGTCCAAAGCTGATTGGCGGAGAACGAGCCGTTTATACAAGATCATAGTTCGGATATATTTCTAATATAATGTTGAATGATGAAGACGTTTCACCCTTTGAATATTCGGGTTTTCATAAAAAAGAAGTCGATTTTCCAAAAAAAACTTTTACATTTTACTCAAAAACCGTGTACAATGAGATGGTGAAAACATCGAATGGAAATAGATTGGAGAGGATTTCGCTGATGAAACATTTACCTGAGCAAGACGCACAAGTATTCAAAGCAATTCAACTAGAGCGGAAACGCCAGCAGGACAAAATCGAATTAATTGCATCAGAAAACTTCGTAAGCGAAGCAGTCATGGAAGCGCAGGGCTCTGTCTTAACAAACAAATATGCAGAAGGTTACCCTGGTAAACGCTACTATGGCGGCTGTGAACATGTAGACGTTGTAGAAGATATCGCACGTGACCGCGCAAAAGAAATTTTTGGCGCTGAGTATGTGAACGTACAGCCTCACTCAGGAGCTCAAGCGAATATGGCCGTATACTTTACAATCCTTGAGCATGGCGATACAGTGCTAGGCATGAACTTATCACATGGCGGGCATTTAACACATGGAAGCCCTGTAAACTTTAGCGGCGTACAGTACAACTTTGTAGAATACGGTGTAGATAAAGAAACACAACATATCGACTACCAAGATGTACTTGAAAAAGCACGTGAGCATAAGCCGAAACTAATCGTAGCGGGTGCAAGTGCTTACCCACGTCAAATTGATTTCAAAAAGTTCCGTGAAATTGCCGATGAAGTCGGTGCTTACTTTATGGTGGACATGGCTCACATCGCGGGTCTTGTTGCAGCAGGTCTTCATCCAAATCCAGTTCCTTACGCTGATTTTGTGACAACGACAACTCACAAAACATTGCGCGGACCTCGCGGCGGAATGATTCTATGCCGTGAAGAGTTTGGTAAAAAGATCGACAAATCGATCTTCCCTGGTATTCAAGGTGGACCACTCATGCATGTGATCTCTGCAAAAGCTGTTTCTTTCGGTGAAGTATTGAACGGAGATTTCAAAACATATGCACAAAACGTGATTGATAACGCAAAACAACTAGCTGAAACACTTTTATCTGAGGATATTCAGCTTGTATCTGGTGGAACAGATAACCATCTTGTTCTCATCGACTTGCGCTCTCTTGGCATTACAGGAAAAATTGCAGAAAACGTTCTTGATGAAATTGGTATCACAGTGAACAAAAATGCGATTCCTTATGATCCAGAGAAACCATTTGTTACAAGTGGTGTACGTGTAGGTACAGCAGCAGTGACAAGCCGTGGCTTCGATCAAGAAGCGATGAAAGAAGTCGGTTCCATCATTGCGCTTGCGCTGAAACATCATGAAGATGAAGCGAAATTAGAAGAGGCGAAAAAGCGTGTATCTGATCTGACAGCTCGTTTCCCTCTATATCAAGAATTAGATTATTAAGATGCAGACCCATTTGCCTATTTTTGGCATGTGGGTTTTTTTTGTAGGATTTGCGAATCATATTGAAAGATGATGTCTTTTTATGTAGAATTGTAGGAAGTGTGCAAAGTTCACCGGAAGATGACAGAAAAGGAGTTGTAGCAAGCAATGGCAAAGGTTTATGTATTTGATCACCCGCTTATTCAGCACAAACTTACATATATTCGTGACGTTCATACAGGAACAAAAGAATTTAGAGAGCTAGTGGATGAAGTCGCAACATTAATGGCATTTGAAATCACAAGAGACTTACCGCTTGAAGAGGTAGATGTAGAAACACCTGTACAAGTCGCTAAATCAAACGTGATCTCAGGTAAAAAACTCGGAGTTGTGCCGATTTTAAGAGCAGGTCTTGGAATGGTAGACGGGATTTTGAAACTCATTCCAGCTGCCAAAGTGGGACATGTCGGTTTATACCGTGATCCGAAGACATTAAAGCCTGTTGAATATTATGTGAAGCTTCCATCTGATGTGGAAGAGCGTGAATTTATCGTAGTAGACCCAATGCTTGCAACGGGCGGATCAGCAGTAGAAGCATTAAACAGTTTGAAAAAACGCGGTGCGAAAAACATCCGCTTCATGTGTCTGATTGCTGCGCCAGAAGGTGTAGAAGAAATGCAAAAACATCATCCAGATGTTGATATCTACATTGCGGCATTAGATGAGAAGTTAAACGAAAAAGGTTACATCATCCCAGGTCTTGGTGATGCTGGTGACCGTATGTATGGAACAAAATAAGAATGATTCATGAAAAGCCCACATGCAAACGTGCATGTGGGCTTTTTTGAAAAATATGACAAACGGTTGATATCGTTCTTAGAAAAATCAATGTATACTGAACATTAGCAGTTTTTTTGCATGAATGTCACAACTCTCCTAAAGTTTGATGAAATTGTGAACATTTTGTGTGCTCTCTCATTATAGAAAAGTTTTTTAACTTTCAACGGATTGACACATCATAGACGCTATTGTATGCTAAACGAGGGTATTATGGTAAGGTTTTCATAGCCTATAGCACTCTACTAATCCTCATTGTGAACCCTTTAATAATCAGGGTTTGTATCAGCGAATGAAGCAGAATCCCATAGATCTAAAGATTTCAAGTCTGATTGCACAATTAGACCGATGGGTGATTGATTTTTTTCAAACAGGACGGCTTATTATAAGCGTCTTCTACGCAGTTTTCATCACCATTTATCACCTTTTTTACAATATTTTTCATCGGGAGTCAGATGAATGAACGATCCAAACGTCATTTTCCGCAGACAGAGTAAATATATGTTCTATTTATTGGCAATTTTTGTGTTTGGCTATGCCATGCCTGGTTTTAAACCACTGTTTCTTGGTTTCATTATCGGCACAATTTTTGCTTTCTTTAATTTATTCCTGCTTATTCGGAGAATGCATGCTTTTGATCGAGCAGTTAAAAAAGGAAAATCTATTCGTTCAATGGGAAGTACAGCCAGGTGGGCCAACGCAATTCTCGCAGTAGCGATTGCTTGGCGTTACCCTAACGAAGTTCATCTGGCAGGTGTTGTTATAGGATTAATGACAATATATCCTGTCATTATGATAGATTCCTTCATTCAACTTAAACGTTCTACTATGGAAGAGAGGTGAATACTCTTTGGGTCACAGTTCAAAAACTACAGAATTTTTAGGGTTAACGTTCAACTTATCCAATGTTCTCATGATTACGATTGCTAGTATCATCGTTCTTCTCATAGCGGTGCTGACTACTCGTGTTCTGGCTATTCGTCCGACAAAGGCGCAGAACTTCATGGAATGGATTGTTGATTTTGTTCGAAATATCATAGGTAGTTCGATGGACATGAAAACAGGAGCCCCATTTCTAGCGCTTGGCGTTACATTACTCATGTACATATTTGTTTCAAACATGCTTGGACTGCCATTCTCGATTACGGTCGATCACAACTTATGGTGGAAATCACCAACTGCTGATCCTGCAATCACAATGACACTAGCGGTTATGGTCATGGGATTGACACACTACTATGGTGTTAAAGCAAAAGGAGTCAAGGAATATACAAAAGACTACTTTAGACCAATCCCACTCTTAGTACCGCTGAAAATTATTGAAGAATTTGCAAACACATTAACACTTGGTTTGCGTCTTTATGGAAATATTTTCGCTGGAGAGATTCTTCTTGGTTTACTTGCAGGACTTGCGACTAATTTCTATTCGCAAAACCTTGCACTAGGTATCATTGGTACATTAGGTGCCATCGTGCCGATGATTGTATGGCAGGCATTCAGTTTGTTTGTCGGAACCATCCAGGCATTTATCTTCACCATGCTGACAATGGTGTATATCTCCCATAAAGTCAGCGACGAACACTAAAAAATTGAGAGTCCAAAATGGACGTTATTTTAAAGGAGGAGCTTTTTAATGAATTTAATAGCAGCAGCAATTGCAATCGGTTTAGGAGCACTAGGAGCAGGTATTGGTAACGGTCTAATCGTATCTAAAACAGTTGAAGGAATCGCTCGTCAGCCAGAGGCTGGTAGAGAACTAAGAACACTTATGTTCATCGGGGTAGCTTTAGTTGAGGCACTTCCAATTATCGCTGTCGTTATCGCATTCTTGGCATTCTTTGGTTAATATGTGAGAAGCGTTCTAATATGAATTTTAATGGCGAAGATCAGATTAGTTCGAAACTTCGCCATTCCTTTATGTTTTGTTTCTTAACATATTATTTAAAGAAGGGAGTTGCCGTACTAAATGTCTCAGTTACCAGTAGTTTTAGGAGCAGGTCTAAACACCGGAGATATCATATTCCAGCTGATCGCTATGCTCATCCTGCTTGCACTTTTAAAGAAATTTGCGCTTAAGCCTTTATTAGGGATTATGAAACAGCGTGAAGATTATATAGGAAATGAAATTTCAAGTGCTGAAGAAAAGCACGTTCAAGCTGAAAAGCTTCTTGAAGAACAACGTGTCTTATTAAAAGAAGCACGCGAAGAATCACATACACTCATCGAAAATGCGAAAAAGATTGGTGAGAAACAAAAAGAAGATATCATTCAAGCAGCGCGTCAAGAATCAGAGCGCTTGAAAGAGTCTGCTAGAACTGAAATCGTGAAAGAAAAAGAACAAGCTGTGGCTGCACTGCGTGAGCAAGTTGCATCACTATCTGTATTAATTGCTTCTAAAGTGATTGAAAAAGAACTTGATGAGCAGGCACAAGAGAAATTGATTCAAGAGTATCTTAAAGAGGCAGGCGAAAGCCGATGAGCGTGACTATTGTCTCTAAGCGTTACGCTTCTGCTCTTTTTGACATCGTTCTTGCTTCTTCGGCAGTAGACGAAACTGAAAAAGAGCTGAATGAGATCAAAAAAGTTCTGAAGGCTGACCAAGAATTAAATGACTTTCTTGTTCATCCGAAGATTACGGCAGACAAAAAGAAACATCTGATTGCAGAAGCTTTCAAAGGTGTTTCGACATATGTTTTGCACACAATGTATTTACTGATTGACCGCGGGCGCACGAATATTTTTCCTGAAATGGCGTCTGAGTTTGTGAAACTTGCAAACCGTACGAAACAAATAGACGATGCGATCGTGTATTCAGTTAAACCGCTCAGCGGAGCTGAAATTCAATCTTTATCTGAAGTATTTGCCAAAAAAGCCGGAGTCACATCACTGCGTGTTGAAAACGTGATTGACAAGGATCTAATAGGCGGAGTGAAAATCCGTATCGGAAACCGCATTTATGACGGCAGTGTCAGCGGAAAGCTTTCCCGCATTGAACGTCAGCTTGCAGGCGAAAATCGTTAGAAGGGGTGAAACCTTAGTGAGTATCAAAGCTGAAGAGATTAGCGCGCTGATAAAGCAGCAAATCCAAAACTATCAATCTGAAATTGAAGTAAAAGATGTCGGTACAGTCATTCAAGTAGGGGACGGTATCGCGCGTGTACATGGCCTTGACAACATTATGGCAGGAGAGCTTGTTGAGTTCTCTAACGGTGTAATGGGTATGGCTCAAAACCTTGAGGAGTCTAACGTAGGTATCGTAATCTTAGGACCTTACAAAGATATCCGTGAAGGTGACGACGTAAAACGTACAGGTCGTATCATGGAGGTTCCAGTAGGAGAAGAGTTAATCGGACGTATTGTGAACCCACTTGGTCAGCCTGTTGATGGACTAGGTCCAATTTTAACAAGCAAAACACGTCCAATCGAAAGTGAAGCACCAGGCGTTATGGATCGTAAATCGGTACATGAGCCGCTTCAAACGGGAATTAAAGCAATTGATGCCTTGATTCCAATCGGACGCGGACAGCGTGAATTGATCATTGGGGATCGTCAAACAGGTAAAACATCTGTTGCAATCGATACGATCCTTAACCAAAAAGATCAAGACATGATCTGTATCTATGTAGCGATCGGACAAAAAGAATCAACTGTTCGTGGTGTTGTTGAAACACTTCGTAAGCATGGTGCGCTTGACTACACAATCGTTGTCACAGCTTCTGCATCACAGCCAGCTCCACTTCTTTACCTTGCTCCTTATGCAGGTGTAACGATGGGTGAGGAATTCATGTATAACGGCAAGCATGTGCTTGTTGTGTATGATGACCTTTCTAAACAAGCGGCAGCTTACCGTGAGCTTTCATTATTGCTTCGTCGTCCTCCAGGCCGTGAAGCATTCCCTGGTGATGTTTTCTATCTTCACTCTCGTTTATTAGAGCGTGCAGCGAAGCTTAGTGATGAAAAGGGTGGCGGTTCTATCACAGCATTGCCTTTCGTAGAAACGCAAGCTGGTGATATCTCTGCATATATCCCAACAAACGTTATCTCAATCACAGATGGACAGATCTTCTTACAATCTGATCTCTTCTTCTCAGGCGTACGTCCAGCGGTAAACGCAGGATTGTCTGTATCTCGTGTAGGTGGTTCTGCACAAATCAAAGCGATGAAAAAGGTAGCAGGTACACTTCGTCTGGATCTTGCTTCTTATCGTGAGCTTGAAGCATTCGCTCAGTTTGGATCTGATCTAGACCAAGCGACTCAAGCCAAATTAAACCGTGGTGCTAGAACAGTTGAGGTCTTAAAACAAGACTTGAACAAACCGCTGAAAGTTGAAAAACAAGTAGCGATTCTTTATGCACTGACAAGAGGATACTTAGATGATGTAGCGATTGCTGATGTCAAACGCTTTGAAGCTGAGTTATTCATGTACATTGAAGAAAACCATAAAGACTTGTTTGACACAATCTCTCAAACAGGAAACATGCCTGCTGATGAAGAGTGGAAAACAGCGATCGAAGGCTTTAAACGTACGTTTGCACCAAGCAACTAATTAGTAATCTTTCCGAGAGAAAAAGATTCTCTTTTTCTCTCTTTTCACGTAAATGAACACGGATTCCTGAAAAAAGGTGGTGAAATCTTTGGCCTCATTACGCGATATTAAGTCAAGGATCACGTCAACAAAAAAATCGAGTCAGATCACAAAAGCGATGCAAATGGTATCAGCTGCGAAACTGAATCGTGCTGAAAATAATGCGAAGTCCTTTGTTCCATACATGGAGAAAATCCAAGAAGTCGTTGCGGCAATCGCAACTGGAACAAGTGCTAAGCACCCAATGCTTCTTTCAAGACCTGTTAAGAAAACAGGGTATCTCGTCATTACATCTGATCGAGGACTTGCAGGACCTTTTAACAGCTCGATTTTACGTGCCGCTTACCAAGCCATTCAATCTCGTCATCAATCTGCTGATGAATATGCGGTGATTGTGATTGGTAAAATCGGACGCGACTTCTTCAAAAAGCGTGGTATTCCAGTTATTTCTGAAGTAACAGGGCTTGGAGACGAAGTAGCGTTTGCTGATATTAAAGAATTAGCAAGCAGTACAGTGCAAATGTTCTCTGATGAAGCGTTTGATGAGCTTTACATGTTCTATAACCATTTCGTCAGTGCCATTTCACAAGAAGTAACAGAGAAAAAATTATTGCCGCTAACGGACCTTTCGGCCGCAGCGACACCAAATAAACGTTCCGCATCTTATGAGTTTGAGCCTTCTGAAGAAGAAATTCTTGAAGTTCTCCTTCCTCAATATGCAGAGAGTTTGATTTTCGGTGCGCTTCTTGACAGCAAAGCAAGTGAACATGCTGCAAGGATGACAGCAATGAAGAGTGCAACAGACAACGCAAAAGAATTGATCGACAGCCTGACACTCTCTTACAACCGTGCTCGTCAAGCAGCGATTACACAAGAGATTACAGAAATTGTCGGCGGAGCAGCTGCCTTAGAATAGAAATAATTGTCAGGAGGGAATGCAATGAAAACAGGACGCATCAGTCAGATCATGGGACCAGTCGTAGACGTTCGTTTTGAAGACGGTCACTTGCCTGAGATTTATAATGCGATCAAAGTTTCGCATAAAGCGGAAAGCGAAAGTGAAGTTGATATCGACTTAACTTTAGAAGTAGCACTACATTTAGGTGATGATACAGTGAGAACCATCGCAATGGCATCAACAGACGGTGTGAAGCGCGGTATGGAAGCTGTAGACCTTGGAAAACCAATTTCAGTACCAGTTGGTAACGTAACACTTGGACGTGTATTCAACGTACTGGGAGATAACATTGACTTAGATGAGCCACTTGGTGTGGAAGCGCAAAGAGACCCAATCCACAGACAAGCGCCTTCTTTTGATCAACTTTCTACAGAAGTTGAAATTCTTGAAACAGGTATCAAAGTTGTTGACCTTCTTGCTCCTTACATCAAAGGTGGAAAGATCGGTCTATTCGGTGGAGCCGGTGTTGGTAAAACCGTTCTGATTCAAGAATTGATCAACAACATCGCACAAGAACACGGCGGTATTTCTGTATTCGCTGGTGTTGGAGAGCGTACACGTGAAGGAAATGACCTTTACTACGAAATGAAAGATTCTGGCGTTATCGAAAAAACAGCGATGGTCTTCGGCCAAATGAACGAGCCACCAGGTGCACGTATGCGTGTAGCTCTAACTGGTTTGACAATGGCAGAGCATTTCCGTGATGAACAAGGTCAAGACGTATTGTTCTTCATCGATAACATCTATCGTTTTACACAAGCAGGTTCTGAAGTATCAGCCCTTCTTGGACGTATGCCTTCAGCGGTAGGTTATCAGCCAACTCTTGCAACAGAAATGGGTCAGCTTCAAGAGCGTATCACGTCTACAAACGTAGGATCGGTTACATCGATTCAAGCGATCTATGTACCTGCGGATGACTATACAGATCCAGCTCCAGCTACAACGTTCGCTCACCTTGATGCAACGACAAACCTTGAGCGTAAGTTGACAGAGATGGGGATTTACCCAGCGGTAGATCCACTTGCTTCAACATCTCGTGCCCTTGCACCTGAGATTGTTGGCGAAGAGCATTATGCGATCGCGCGTGAAGTTCAGCAAACATTGCAACGTTATAAAGAATTGCAAGATATCATTGCCATTTTAGGTATGGATGAATTATCTGAGGACGATAAGCTTGTGGTACACAGAGCTCGTCGTGTTCAATTCTTCCTATCTCAAAACTTCCACGTAGCAGAACAGTTTACTGGTCAAAAAGGTTCTTATGTGCCATTGCAAGAAACTGTTAAAGGCTTCAAGGAAATCTTATCTGGTAAATACGATCACCTTCCAGAAGATGCATTCCGCTTAGTCGGTCGCATTGAAGAAGTGGTTGAAAAAGCCAAAGAGATGGGTGTAGAGGCCTAATCTGGTCCTTAGGAGGGTAAAAGCATGAAGACCGTTCAAGTCAATATCGTTACTCCCGACGGCCCAGTGTATGAAGCGGATGTGGAAATGGTCAGTGTAAGAGCAGAAAGCGGTGAGCTTGGAATTTTAGCTGGCCACGTTCCAATGGTTGCTCCGCTAAAAATCGGTGCAGTTCGCTTAAAACATAGTGGATCAACTGAATTGGTTGCAGTAAGCGGTGGATTTGTTGAAGTTCGCCCCGAAAAAGTAACCATTCTTGCTCAGGCTGCTGAAACATCAGACAAAGTTGATGTCGATCGTGCAAAGTCAGCGAAACAGCGTGCTGAAGAGCATTTGAACCACCCGAATGAAAGTGATGTACGCAGGGCGGAACTCGCATTAAAACGGGCATTAAACCGTTTAAATGTAGCAGGGAAATAAAACAGAAAATCCTTCTTATCATTGCGATAAGAAGGATTTTTTTAAGGATTACATGAGAGACTGATACATCGACACATACGGATGAGATGCTTGCTTTTCAAGATATAAATGCTCGCAAAAATGCGTACTATGCCACGTTTTATTGTTTCGGCGCAAGCCAAGGGTATATTGATGCGAAGAGTCCATATAAGGCCGCACGACCCAATCAGCATCTGAATGATGCTTGATGACAACCTCTCCCATGTACACACTCAACATCGCTTCCAATGCATCAATAGGCATTTTCCACTCAGCAAAAAGCTGCTGACGGAAGGCATCGAAGTATAATGACTCTAACTGATAAAGGCTTTCCTCTGAGTAATCCAAAGAAATGTTATGAAAATGACACAATTGTGCTAATTCTTCTAGCTGTGTCTGTCTATAATCAAAGTAGAAAGCAATGGCTTCCCATTCATGTTCAAATGAGGGAACCAGTTCTCCGTACAAATCAACAAAGTCAGGAAAAGAATCTTTCAAATATGATCAGCTCCTTCCACCGCAGTATATCATCTCCTTCGCATCAGAATAAGAGGGGATTCACTCTAAATGTAGCTCTTTTTTCCAAATGATTCATCTTTCCGATTTTGGAGGATATAATGAAAGGGAGTTTTCCTTTACAGAAATCAATAAAAGGAGGATTCAAGTGTATGGAAGACGTAGGACAACAAGCAATTGTCAGTATTGTGATCCACCTATTTTTTATCGCCATTACGTGGTGGGCATTGCTTGCGGTGAATATCGATCCACTGATTAAAAAAGGAAAAATTATTCAAGCTAGATTGCTCATGATGCTGCTCACGATTGCTATTGCATCGGCAGTCAGCAATTTCTTCCTTGATTATTTAAATTTCTCCAGACAAATCCCTTATATGTTTTAACATAAAAGGTTTGGTCACTGCCTTCTGCGGGAACGTAAAAAGAAGTGTCAAAAATATGGCCTTTGATGACTTTTCCACGTATGCATTGATCTCCTTGCGGCAACACTTGTAGCAAGGGGGAATGACAAGTGAGAAAGTATTTAAAAGGTTGGCCATTATTTGCATTTATTCTTTTTTTTGTTCTGATGATTCAAGGTGTTCGGGCAGAAGAAACATCGACGCTCGCCCAAATAGCAGAAGGTATGAAAAACCAGCAAATCGAAGTAAGTGGATGGACGCTTCATGCCAAAACAAATATAAACATTTCATCCGAACAATTTTCAAAAAAAGTGAAACGTTTGAAAGACGAACTACGACAGTATGAGTGGACCGAAAAAAAAGAGAAACATGTCACCAAAGTCACAGGAATTTACAAAGATGAAAAAAATGATACATTATCGAAAATTTTACTCGTGAAGACCGACACAAAATCAAACCAAAAGTCGTATTTATTATATGAGCAAAAAGGTGCTCGCCCACTGAATACCTGGGAGCATACATATGATCAGTTCGTACGTCATGCAAAAAGCATATTACAAGAAAAATTTGTGATTTTTACTTGTCTCGATGGTCATGTAAATGGTATGATGGATGTTGTTTTGCAAAAAAAAGCTGAAATGATAGCAAATGAATTTCAAGCAAAACCAGTTGAGTATCTCGTTGAGTCTAATTTTGTGTCGCTTTCCGCTTACACAGAGAAGTGGGAACAGTTCATTATGACTTCAAATGATAAAATGAATGTTCAAATTGCCATCAGAAGTTCGGAAATGAACGAAAATCATACGATTACGGTTGGCACACCAATCGTAACGACTGAATATTAATATAGAGAATTTGGGACGCGGAGGGGAAGACCTTGGAAAAAATCATCGTCCGCGGCGGTCAAAAGTTAAACGGCACAGTTAAAGTAGAAGGCGCAAAAAATGCCGTTTTACCAGTTATCGCTGCATCTTTGTTAGCAAGTACAGAAAAAAGCGTAATTTGTGATGTACCTACGCTCTCCGATGTATATACAATCAATGAAGTGTTACGTCATTTAGGAGCAGAAGTACATTTTGAAAATAACGAAGTATCAGTAGATGCATCTCATGCACTAGAAACTGAGGCTCCGTTTGAGTATGTCCGTAAAATGAGAGCATCTGTGCTCGTCATGGGACCACTTTTAGCTAGAACAGGTCATGCAAGAGTTGCATTACCTGGTGGTTGTGCGATTGGTTCAAGACCAATTGATCAGCATTTAAAAGGCTTTGAAGCAATGGGAGCTAAAATTCAAGTAGGTAATGGTTTCATCGAGGCTGAAGTAAATGGCCGTTTAAAAGGTGCAAAAATCTATTTGGATTTCCCAAGTGTAGGGGCAACTGAAAACATCATCATGGCAGCAGCATTGGCTGAAGGAACGACGATTTTAGAAAACGTAGCAAAAGAACCTGAAATTGTTGATTTGGCAAACTATATCAATGCCATGGGCGGTAAGGTTCGCGGTGCTGGAACTGGTACAATCAAAATCGAAGGTGTAGAAACACTTCACGGTGCAAAACACAACATCATCCCTGACCGAATTGAAGCTGGTACGTTTATGGTGGCAGCAGCCATTACTGAAGGAAATGTTCTTGTAAAAGGCGCTGTGCCTGAGCACATGACTTCACTTGTGGCGAAAATGGAAGAAATGGGTATTCAGATCATTGAAGAAGAAGAAGGTTTAAGAGTCATTGGACCATCTGAGCTCAAGCCAATCGATCTAAAAACAATGCCGCATCCTGGTTTCCCAACGGATATGCAATCTCAGATGATGGCGCTATTGCTTCGTGCGAACGGAACAAGCATGATCACAGAAACTGTGTTTGAAAATCGTTTTATGCATGCTGAAGAATTCCGCCGCATGAATGGCGATATTAAAATTGAGGGTCGCTCTGTGATAATCAATGGACCTGTTCAACTTCAAGGTGCTGAAGTGGCAGCGACTGATTTAAGAGCAGGAGCAGCACTTGTACTTGCTGGATTAGTGGCAGAAGGTCATACACGTGTCACTGAATTGAAGCATATTGACCGTGGATATGTGAACTTCCACCAAAAACTAGCAGCAATCGGTGCAGACATTGAAAGAGTAAATGATGAATCAGCAGATGTGACACAAGAACAAGTTGTATCAGATCTAAACGCATAATCATAAAAGAAATCAGTGTGTCCATTTGGGCATGCTGATTTTTTTTAGAATCATAGACTGGTTGCATTTTCAAAAGCTTATCATTAGTGTATCCAATCGTTTTAAATTTTATTCATAAAGACGAACAGTAAATCAAATGAAGAAGAGCACAAACATATCAGCAGAAGACTTGTCCAATGAATGAAAGAAGCTGTCATATTAGCTTGTCCTTGCCCATAGGATAAAAGAGATTCAATGACAAATGGGGGCAGCCAATATGAAACCAATGATATGGACAATCGCAGGAATTTGCATCATCATTTTAATGATTCCAACCTTACTCGTGTTGCCAACGTTCCAAGGAAAACCAGCAGCCAGCCAACACGTAGCAGCAGAACCATCAGTTAAAAAAGAAGTGAAAGGTTCAGTCAAATTGAAACAATCACCCGTCTCCATTCCCGTCTACCGTTCAGCGCATCAGCAGGTAGAAAACATCCCCTTAGAAGAGTATGTGATCGGTGTCGTCGCTTCTGAAATGCCAGCCGATTTTGAAATTGAGGCGCTCAAGGCACAGGCACTCGCCGCTAGAACGTATATCGTCAGACAAATGATCATTGATAAAACCGTCAAATCTCCACAAGGTTCTCTTGTAGATGACACTCAAATGTTCCAAGTGTACAAAAATAAACAGGAACTGAAGAAAATTTGGGGAAAAGCGTACAATTGGAAATTAAAAAAGGTCACAGAAGCTGTCGCCAGTACACAAGGGAAAGTACTGACGTATGACGAAAAACCAATTGATGCTTCCTTCTTTTCAACAAGTAATGGGAAAACCGAAAATGCAGAAGCTTATTGGAAAAATGAAATCCCTTATTTGAAAAGCGTCTCAAGTAAATGGGACGAAAAATCACCCAAATTCCAAAACAAGAAAACCATCACAGTGAGCGAATTTCAGCAAAAACTGGGTGTGACCCTTGGCCAGCAGCAGGTGGGAGAAATTGTAGAACGTACACCAGGCAATCAAGTAGCCAAAGCCGTCATTAACGGAAAAACATTGTCGGGTAGAGACATTCGCGAATCACTAGGATTGCACTCTGCGGACTTTACATGGGAACGAAAGGGTCAGCAAATCGTGATTACGACAAAAGGGTATGGCCATGGTGTGGGCATGAGTCAGTATGGTGCACATTATATGGCACAGTCAGGTAAAAAAGTAGAGGCGATCGTGAAACATTATTATCAAGGGATAAAAATTGAATCAGCTGATCGCTTTCTGAACACATATATGGCTAAGAAATAAAAGCAAAGGTGCCTCAAAATGGGGGCATCTTTTTTTATGTGTGAAGAGGTTTGAACAGAATGTGACAAATTGCGACTTAAGACGCACCTCAGGAAATCTTAAACATTTACATCCCGACAAGAACCGATGGCCGATACAAAGCCCCTCGAAAGAATGAGAAAACGAGGGTGACAAAAGAGTCTTTAGGTGAATATATCTAGACATCTGACAGAATTTTAGTGATTTTGATGAAAGAGAAAAAGGGATCGAGTCCTATACCATTCCAAGACAGAATATTTTACGATTAAGATGTTTCAATCAAATACATAAGGAGGAAGGAAAAGCATGTTGAAAAAAGTATTTACACTCGTAACCTTAGCTGTATTGACATTATCAATGTCAATCTCTTCACCAGTATTTGCAGAAGCAGCATCAGCCAAAAAACATAAGAAAGATGTAAGAGTGACCATCTTACTTGATGCAAGTGGAAGTATGGCAAGAAAAGTGGATGGAGAGCGCAAATTCGATTTAGCAAAACAAGAGGTATTTAAATTTGCTCAGTCTCTTCCGAAAGATGCTAAAATCCGTATGAGTTTGTTTGGGTCTGAAGGAAACAACAAAAACTCAGGTAAAGCTCAATCATGTGAAGTCATTAGAGGCGTTTATGGCGTTCAGCCTTATGAAAAGGATAGTTTCGAAAACTCTCTAAACGGTCTTGGACCAAATGGCTGGACACCGATTGCACGTGCTCTTGAAAGTGCAAAGCAAGCAGATAAGCAGCTTCATAAAGGAACAAAACACATTGTGTACTTAATTACTGATGGTGAAGAAACTTGTGGTGGAGATCCAGTGAAAGTAGCGAAAGAGCTTCATAACTCAAAGGGATCTACTGTAGTCAATGTGATTGGATTAGACTTTAACGATGGCTATGAAGGTCAATTGATGCAAGTAGCTAAAGCTGGTAAAGGTCATTACTACCAAGCAAGCACTGGGAAAGAAATGGGTTCTATCCTTACAGCAGAATCATTAAAACTACACGAATAACTTGCTGAAGAAAAGGGAAACGATTGATTGATGCTTTCGTTTCTCTTTTTCTGTACAAATGAAAAAAAGGGAGATTTTTTAATGAAAAGAAATATTATATTAACCATTTTAGCGAGTCTTGTTCTGCTTCTTTCTTCACCAGCTCATGCTGTAACGAAAAAGGAGCCTGCTCACGTGGTGATTTTACTTGATTTAAGCGGAAGCATGGCACAATCAGTTGAAGGCGAAAAGAAAATTGATATCGCAAAACGCTCGATCCAAAGTTTCGCAAGTATTTTATCAGAAGATACACAAGTCTTGCTTCGTGTTTTTGGTCATGAAGGAACGAATAAAAATGCAGGAAAAGCCGTTTCTTGTGCAAGTTCCGAAGCAGTTTATGGATTTGGAACATATGAGCAAGCAGCCTTTCAACAAGCGCTGAATGTGTATGGTCCAACAGGCTGGACACCACTTGCCAAAGCATTAACTGATACGAAACAAGATTTTGAAGATCACCAAGCTGAAGGAAAAAATATTGTATATGTTGTCAGCGATGGTGAGGAAACATGTGGCGGAAGCCCATCACAAGCAGCGAAGCAATTACATGAAGAAGGTATTGACACAATCGTCAATATCATTGGCTTCGATGTAAATGAAAAAGAAGCAAAAAGTCTAAAATCTGTTGCCAAAGCTGGTGGTGGACAATATCAACCAGCAGCAAATGCAGAAGAATTAAATCATATTCTTCAAAAAGAAGCGAACTCTTTTGGTCAATAAGATGTGAATAGACAGCTGGGGAGAAACCCCCAGCTGTTTTTTCATAAAGGATCAATTTAAAGTCGTTTCTAATTCATCAATCCGTTTCTCCACGTAGTGCTGATCTTTTCTTGCATGAAAGGTTTCGGCTTTTTCTAATATCGCGGTGGTATTGTATTCTGGAATCTGGGAATAGCTTTCGTAAACTCCTTTTGGTATTAACACGTTTCCTTCAGGCCAATAAACTGCAATATTTCCACGTTTCAGCTCTCCGAATTGAGCAACTCCTTGGTAGGATCCATATTGATTGAAAAGGACAACAGGATCGCCTTCTTGGACGTAAAGCTCTTTCGCATCTTCTTCATTCATCAAGATAGAATGCCGCTTTCCGCCATTAAAGGCATCCTTTTCACTGTAAATCATAGAGTTGAATTGCTTGCCTCGTCTTGTCGTGATATTGAAATGCCCCTCAGTTTTTCGATATTGGGGCAGCTGTGCTGGGAGCAGGTGTCCTTTTCCATCCGGTGTTGGACACACCCCATCTTCGCAAAGCCATGCGCCACCCCATTGAAAGACATCCCCTTTATGACGCAAATGCTGGATCCCATCATAGTTCCGATTTGCGATGGCAATCTCACGACGAATGTCTTCAGCATGGTCAAAATGAATCAGCTTCGCATCTTCTGGACGAACCCTTTTTGCTAGGTCAATATAAATGTCCCATTCAGCTCTGGCTTCTTCAATGCGTGGCCCTTCAATTTCCGGACTGAAATACACCATGCGTTCCGTACTGGTTGATGTACCGCCGCCTGGCTGTTCATATCTTGTCATTGCAGGCAGAACAATCACAGTCTCTTCTGCTTCTACCAGTGTAGAGGTGTTCAAAATAATATCTTGATGGACACGGAGTTCAAGCTCGGATAGTGCTTTTTCAATCGCTTCAGGATTAGGCATCGTTTCTAAAAAGTTTCCACCGCTAGTAAACAGCATCTTCAGCTTTTGCGGGTGTTCTTTTGGAAGAGCCATTTTTTCAAATGATTGCCCAATCGTGTCACCATGCCATTTTGGAATATCAAATCCCCATATCTTCTCGATTCTTTTAATATTCTCTTCATCAAAATCACTGCCGGGCAATACGAATGGATCGGCACCCATTTCGCCTGAACCTTGGACACCGCTATGGCCACGAATAGGCATAACGCCACAATGTTTTCTGCCAATAAACCCGCGTAACATGGCAAGGTTTGCGACTTGTGATATATTATCAGTTGCAAAACGATGCTGAGTGAGACCCATACTCCAAATAAACACGCCTGAATTGGCATTGGAAAGAAGTACAGCGAATTCCTTCATTCTTTCTTTAGATAAGCCTGACGATGCTTCGAGATCCGACCATTTTAACTGAGTGACATGCTGCTTTACATCTTTTATGCCGGTTGTATGCGCTTGGATAAATTCATGGTCAAGAGCGGAATGAGGCGCTTGCTCTTCCATTTCAAACCAATGTTTGATGACACCATTCATAAACGCAATATCGCCGCCTATATTGACTTGATAAAAATCATCCGCTATTTTTGTGCCGAATAAAGCACTTTCTGGGATAGAAGGGACCCAATATTTTTCCATTGCAGGCTCTTTATATGGATTGATGACAATGATCTTGGTTCCTTTCTTTTTAGCGGCGTACATATATTTAGTGGAAACCGGCTGGTTGTTTGCTGCAACAGAGCCCCAAAAAATCAATACATCTGTTCCAATCCAATCACTGTAATTACAGCTGGATGCACCTATACCAAGGGATCGTTTAAGAGCTGTTTTGCTTGGTGAATGGCAAATACGAGAAGCATTATCGATATGATTTGTTCCAATATATCGCGCAGCTTTCGCCGCAGTATAGTACACTTCATTTGTAATCCCTCTAGCCGTTAAATAGAAAGCAAGCTGACGTTTATCAATCGATTTGATTTTAGCGGCGATTTGATCTAATGCACCATCCCAAGAAATGCGTGTAAAGGCATTCTCACCTTTTTTTCGAATCAGGGGATAAGGGATACGCCCAAGTTTTCGAAGGGACGTGCTATCCATTTGTTTGAGCCGCTCAATATCTTCGAACCATTTTGGATCAATAGCTGGCATTGTGTTAAGCCGTAGCACATTCAGTCTTGTTGTGCATATATGGGGTCCTGCTAGTGTTTGATCGTATAAACCTGATACACCAAGAGCACAGCCGTCACAAACGCCCTGAGTCAATATACGGTACGCATAGGGGAGGTTATCTTTGTTCTCCCATGCCACTTTCATTGTGTCTCGAATGTGTTTCGGTTTTACTTTTCCAAGCCCCATAGGAGCAAAAGAGGCCCATAGCTTTGGTGAGGGTTTTTTGTTGAGTTTAATAGGCCCCTTGTGTTTTGTTTTTCCCATGATATCGTCACCCTCCTATTACTTTGTAAAGCGTTTTCATATCTAAAAATTACCTGTAGATTGTCATTCTGTCAAATTCATATTAAGAGCGGACCGTGACAGAAGAAGGAGCAGTAAGATTTGATTCACGAAGTTGTTTAATATCCTTCCGAATGAGAAGAGATATGATAAACGCAATGAAAAATAGGCCAGAGAAGACCATGAGACTTTGTGTGTAATTGCCTGTAATGTCACGAATAAAGGAGGAAAATAAAGGTCCTGCTAAACCAGCAGCGGCCCAAGCGGTGAGAATATAACCGTGTATGGCACCTAGCTGCTTCGTACCAAATAAATCTCCGATATAGGCTGGAATTGAAGCAAACCCTCCTCCGTAGCACGTATAAATGATCGCCATCACGATTGAAAAGATGAGCGGATCTTTTAAGTAGGGAAGTAAGGGAAAAGCAATGAGCTGTATAGTAAAGAAAATCGTATACGTATTTGGCCTTCCAATATAATCAGAGAAAGATGCCCATCCGATCCGTCCTAGCCCATTAAAGGCACCTAAAATTCCAACAAGAGTAGCTGCTGCACCGGCCGTGAAACCAACACTTTCTTGAGCAAGCGGTGATGCTACAGAAATAATGGCAATTCCGCATGTGATATTAATAAAGAGCATGACCCACAAATAATAAAAACGCCGTGTTTTAATGGCTTCATTTGCTGTGAGCTGTGATAAATCTTGAGGAATTTTCCTTTGGCTTGTTTTTAGCACGTTAAATTGTTTGACATCATCAGGTGTTGGTGGTGATAAATAAAGAGATGAAACGACCATGATGATAAAATAAGAGATTCCGAGAATATAGAAGGTATTTGTAATATCAACTTTTTCAATGAGAAATTGAATAATGGGACTGCAAATAAGAGAAGCAAATCCAAAACCCATAATGGCTAAACCCGTTGCGAGTCCTCTTCGATCTGGAAACCATTTGACTAATGTTGAAACTGGTGCAATATAGCCTACACCTAATCCGATTCCAGCGAGTACACCATAAAATAAATAGAGGAGAGGTAATGAAGACATGTGAACAGCAAACCCTGATCCAGTCATCCCAATGCCGAAGAAAATAGCTGAGAAGAGCCCTGATGCCCTCGGCCCATACTTTTCAACGAAATGCCCCATAAAGGCAGCCGATAAACCTAAAAATAAAATAGCGATGCTAAATGTCAGGCTTATTTCTGTTAATGACCATTGAAAGGTTTGATGTAAAGGATTCGTAAAAACACTCCATGCATAAACAGATCCGATAGATAAATGAATCCCCACAGCACTTGTAGCGATAAGCCAACGGTTTTTTGTTTTGTTCATTGTGTTCCCTCCATATAAAGCAAACAAAAAGTTTGATAAGATAGAAATATGTTACATTTTTATGACTTTTTAAAATAATATCACAATTCGTCTGGTTCATATAACTAAATTTGTGTTGAAAGGAAGATCAGATCATGAATCCTTCTGTTAAAACGAAACGACGCATACACCAATATCGCAGAGGTCAAATGACATGTAAAACAGATGAAGTTGTAGAAGAATTCCCTTTAACCGTGCTGGTGAATAGTGAAGAGTTTGTCACACTCGTTTGTTCACCGGATCATTTGAAAGAATTGGTGATCGGTTTTTTAGCTTCAGAAGGAGTCATTCGATTTGAAAAAGAGATTAAAAGGTTTACAATAGATGAAAGTATGGGTTTTGCATATGTTGACTTACATCACTCAACTCAGTTCCAATCCGCAGATTTTACAAAACGAGTGATCGGATCTTGCTGTGGGAAAGGAAGACATTTTTATTTTCTCCAAGATGTGAAGACGGCAAAAACAGCCATTGACCGAATCAGTATTTCTGCTGAAACTTGTATTCATTTAATGAAATGTTTACAGGAGGAAAGTCAGTTATTTCAACATACTGGTGGTGTCCATAATGCTGGACTGTGTGATACAGAAAAGCTATTCATCACTAGGACGGATATAGGACGGCATAATGCGTTGGATAAAATCTATGGATATTGTTTACTTCATAAAATCCCACTGAGAGATAAAATCCTTGTATTTAGCGGCCGGATATCGTCTGAAGTTCTGTTGAAGGCAGCAAAATTAGGGGTATCAATCGTCATATCAAAATCAGCTCCTACTGAGTTAGCACTTAAAATGGCAGAAGAATTAAATATAACAACAGTTGGATTCGTAAGAGGAGAATCTTTTAATATCTATACTCATCATCAGCGTATTACAGAATAGGAGGCTAAGTATGGTCAGTATTTTGGATAAAAGACATCGACCATTGCGCGATTTAAGAATATCCGTAACAGATCGCTGTAATTTTAGATGTACGTACTGTATGCCTGCTGAAATCTTTGGACCAGATTATCCTTTTTTAGATAAAGAAGAGCTGCTTAGCTTTGAGGAAATTGAACGACTTGCTGCGCTTTTTGCAAAGGAATTAGGTGTGGTGAAATTACGTATTACGGGTGGTGAACCTTTAATGCGTAAAGATTTGCCCGTTTTGATAGAAAAACTCGCAAAAATTCCAGGTATTGAAGACATCGCGATGACAACCAATGGAACGCTGTTACCTTTGTACGCAGATAAGCTAAAGAAAGCAGGTCTGAATAGAGTCACCATTAGTTTAGATTCTTTAAATCCAGATCGTTTTAAGCAGATGAATGGAAGACACATTTCTATCCAAAAAGTATTTGATGGGATAGAGGCTGCAAAAAAAGCTGGACTTGCTATTAAGATCAATATGGTTGTCCAAAAAGGTGTGAATGATCAAGATATCTTACCAATGGCAGCCTATTTTAAAAAAGAAGGACACATTCTACGATTTATTGAATTCATGGATGTTGGCAATACGAACAAATGGAATCTCAAGCATGTATTGACGAAAAAAGAGATTATGGAGCTAATTCATTCAAAATACCCTATCAAACCAGAACCCCCTCGATATCAAGGTGAAGTAGCCAAGCGTTATTTTTATGAGGATGGGTCAGGAGAGATTGGCATTATTTCTTCCGTTTCAGATGCTTTTTGTGGATCGTGTAATAGAGCTAGACTATCTGCACGTGGCGAATTATTCACCTGTCTTTTTGCATCATCGGGTTTTGATCTGAGACGATTCATCCGTAATTCAGAAAATGATGAATATCTAGTGAACATATTGAAGGAACTTTGGTCAAACAGACAGGATCAATATTCAGCTGAGAGAGAGCAAAAGAAAGATCAGAAAAAAGTTGAGATGTCCTATATCGGCGGGTAATGACAACAAAGTATCATGATCATCGATTTTTGAAAAGAAGAGAAAATGCTATAATCACTGTTGAAAATCTTCTTTTAACATCAGGACAATCTTTCCTATAAGCTCATCCCCATAAAAAAACAGCAGAGATTCTGCTGTTTTTTTAAAATGCTATTTTGTACCTCAAAATTGACGGAGTAAGGATGAAAAAAAGATTTTTATTCATTTTGTCCTGCTTTACATTTACAGGAACTATGCTAAGATCAAATCAATCTTTACCAACTCGATTTTTTCACTCCTGGAATCTGTCCTTTATAGGCAAGCTCACGAAAAGCAATTCGAGACATTTTAAATTTTCTCAAGTAACCTCTAGGACGGCCAGTTAATTCACAGCGGTTTTTTAAGCGAGTGGGTGAAGAGTCTCTAGGTAGTTTCTGCAAAGCTTCATAGTCACCTTTTTCTTTTAGCTCTTTCCTTAATTGTGCATATTTCAAAACGAGCTGCTGCCGCTTTTTTTCTTTTGCTATTTTTGATTTCTTTGCCATTTAAAACCCTCCTGGTTTAAGTGTGTATGTTCCATTGAAAGGGGTCTTCAAACGTTGTCCAATCTTGATCAAATTCTTCAGGTGTGAGTAAGCATTGATCTAGTGTACGAATAATATCTGCTTTAGGTAAATCTACACCGATAAAGACAAGTTTTGTATGTCGATCACCAAACTCTGCATCCCACTCATCTAAAATTTCTGGTTCCTGATTTAAGATCCGTGATCGTTCTTGCTCAGGCAAGGCAGCAATCCAGTATGCGATTGGTTCAATTGCAACAGATTTTCCGGCTTGTGAAATTAAAATGGTTAAATCATGATGTGTCACTAGCCATGTAAATCCTTTCGCTCGAACAATCTGCTCTGGCATTTGATCTAACCATGCATTCAGTCTGCCAGTATGAAAAGGAAGCCTTCTTTCATAAACAAAAGATGAGATTTGGTATTCTTCTGTTTCAGGCGTATGCTGAGAGTGTCCAGCATTAATTTCTTTGATCCAGCCCGCAGAAGCACTAGATTTTTCAAAATCGAATAAACCAGTATTCAAAATATCACTAGGCTGTACGTTACCTTTAGAGGTTCTAATAATGGCTGCTTCTGGTTGAAGTTTGGTTAACACGTGCTCAAGCCGATCTAGTTCTGATGCTGATACAAGATCACATTTATTGATAATGAGCACATCACAAAATTCAATTTGATCAATAAGTAAATCGGAAATCTCTCGTTCATCATCATCTGAAACTGCTTCTTTACGATCCAATAAACTTTCTCCTGACTGGAAATCTGTCCAGAAACGGTTTGCATCTACCACCGTTACCATCGTGTCTAATCTGCAAAAACGTGTCAAATCTATGCCCATTTCTTCATCAATGTAAGAGAAAGTTTGAGCGACAGGAATTGGTTCACTAATACCTGTAGATTCAATGACAATATAATCGATATTCCCAGCCTTACAAAGGCGTTCTACTTCAATTAATAAATCTTCTCTCAATGTGCAACAAATACAACCATTAGATAGTTCAACCAGTTTCTCATCTGATCGAGAGAGTTCTCCGCCTTGCTTAACTAATTCTGCATCAATATTTATTTCGCTCATGTCATTGACAATAACAGCTACTTTTAGCCCTTTACGATTCTGTAGAACATGATTTAATATCGTGGTTTTTCCAGCTCCTAAAAAGCCGCTTAGAACTGTGACAGGTATTCTCTTATCCATTTGGTTTAGTCCTTTTGAACATAATCATTTTGTATGCCGCCTCGCTTAAATAGTAATTGTTACGATTTGAATCCCAAAAATTATTTTGTTTCCCGATGAAGGGTGTATTTCTTTAATCGTGGAGAATATTTTTTTAACTCCAATCTGTCTGGGTTCGTTCGTTTATTTTTTGTAGTGATATAGTTTCTGTCACCTGTTTCTGTACAGGCTAAGGTGATTTTCACGCGCATAATTGCTATAATCCTCCTTTATTTCGTAATGATTACGATTTGTATTTTAAAATGATAAAGGCTGATTGTCAAGTTTAGTATCAAGTCTATGCCAACTCAAATAAAAAAGGGGTATCGTATTTCATTGATACCCCTTTCTATTAATAAAAGTCACCAAGTTCTTCTTCGTAATAATCTTCGTACTGTTGGACATCGGTAGGGAGTTCTTGGAGAAAGGCTAGTCCGCCTAGTATAAACATCAAAACAATCGCGATGAATGAGAGAATAACGGCGGCAATACTTGAAATCGCAAACAGTGTTTGCATTTTCATCATTTTAGCATATTGTTCCAATAATTCTTCGTAAGAAGTATCAGGCGCTTGAATCAATTGTTCAGCTGCTTTCACGGATTTTTGGACATGAATTCCCATCATAATCAGAAAAACGCCAATGGCAGCAGGAAGAACAAGCCAAAACCCACTGAGGATGGATAGACCACCTGAAATATAGAGAAAGATGCTCCCAACCTTTCCCCACTTTGTTATTGAATGAAGAGATTGAATGATTTTCTCAGTTTGTTGCAATTGTGTTCACTCCTTTATGTATTCACTCTCTATCATACTTGAGCAAGTAGTACTTTAGGAAGAGTGAATTGACCTTTTTTCTATCTTCCATTTACTTTTTATGGATAAATAAATTATTTTTGAATAAGAAAAAAGTAGCAATTACTACAATTCTAATCGATAAATTTTGTCATAAATAAGAAAATTAGTTTGAAGTAATTAGAAAATTTATCAAAATATGTTGTTAGTTGTCTATCAATTGGTTATTATTGTATTGTATTACCATAAAAATTGGAAGGTGGAATTCATATGTTAGATCGAATTTTAAACAAAATGACCAATGTTCAACCTGCAGCTGCTAGATGTATTTTGCAAAGATTGGTCACTTCTTGCCAATCAGCACCAACTTGTTTCCTTCAAGGCGTTGGAACTTTCCGTTACTATGTGGATCGTGACACAGGTGAGATTTGTACTAGCCAAGAACGCGTTAAATGTGGCTGCTAAATTTAAGTATCTTATTTATTAGGGTGTGAACGCATGAGCATAACTCCAATTTCATTAGTAACAAATGCTATGCAGACGTCAAATAAGCGTCAAGCTGGCCATACATCAAATTCTTTTTTGACTCAAGCAGCGCAAATTGTTCAAGGCGACCATTCTCCAGAAGAGAGAAAGGCGTTATTTCAACAACTGACTTTAGTTCAGCAAGGAAAAGATTTAGAGCTTCATGTTTCTAAATTAAAGGAACTAGAGAAAGAGGTTCAAAAAGAGGGGTCTTCTTCTGTTACTGTGAATCAGCACGGTGATCAAGTTGACATTTCAAATGAAGCTCGCAGTGAGTTTGAACAAGCTGAGGAACAAACATCCGCTTCAAGCGAAGCTAATGAAATCGCTGCAGAGGAAAAAGGGAAGGATGTTCAGCCAAATTCACAATAATAAAAAATGAGGCATGTGTTTGATGCTCTTCACATGCCTCATTTATCTTTTATCTTTAGTTTGCAGCTAGTCTTGAATAAAGACCGTCTGGAAAAGGTGCTGCATATGAGATGGTATCATTCTCTTCTACCATGATGTAGAACGGAAACTCCTGAATTTGGAATGCGTTTATCAATTGTTCGTCTACCGGAATAATTCGCAAGTTTGTTTCGTGATCACGATATAATTCTTGGTCCTTTTTTTGCCCGTTTTTCAACAAAATACTCAATGAAACGTTTAGTTTACGCTGCTTTTTTGTTTCTAGGAATTGTTCGAGTGATGGAATGCAGTGCGGACATGCTGTGTCAGTGAAGATCAGTAATTGTTGTGTACGATTTGTTTGCAGCAGATCATTCATGTGAATGGGTGATGGCTGATCGAGAAGTGGATGCGCAAGTTTCTGCCCCACGTGTTCTATAGGTAAGATGATAAGCTGCATCTGTTGTTTTAAATAGATGATAATTCCAGCCGTTAATAGAAGACTGCAAATCATAAGAGCGAGCTGTATAAGAAAAATTGAATTCATCGTATATCGTCCTCTCAAAGTGAAGTTACGCAAAGCTATCATATTACAAATATCAAAAATATGTCAATTATACTAAATGGTGTAAGGTGGAGCATCTCATGAGTACAGTGAACCATTGTTTATATGCAATCTCCTATACTTGGAAAAAAAGTCGTTCTTATCTTCTTTTAACTTTGTTCATTCAAGTGATCGTTGGTTTTATGCCTTTGGCTAGTGTCTGGATTATTCAAACTTTGATTAATGAAATTATTTTATTTATGACGTCTTCAGGTGACATCCAAAAGGTTTTGTGGTTATTTGGACTGCAAATGGTCATTGTGATTTTAGGATATGGGCTTCAATTCATTCTTCAGCTTAGTCAACAGAAAGCAACAAATCTGATTGGTCTGCATTTGAAAGGTGAATTGCTTCAAAAAGCGATAAGACTGCCGTTTATTACGTTTGAGCACCCGTCCTTTTATAATGAAAGTCAACGTGTGATGAACAGTCATCAGCATGTTCTCAGTATGGTGAGAAGTATTTTTACAATGATGAGCGCGTTGATTACTGTTGTATCACTTCTTATTTATATGATCGGTATTCATTGGGGCTTAGCGGTCATATTGTTCTTGTTTACCTTGCCTGTATTATGGATTGAACTTTTTTTTGGAGGCGCACGTTATCGATTAAATCGTTTGTTAACGGCTAATGATCGAAGAGAAATTTATGTATCTGATCTCGTCGCACAGCGAGATTCTTTAAAGGAAGTTCGTTTATATGGAATAGGGAATTATCTTCTTCAAAAGTGGAGAGGTCACTACGTTAAAAGTGCAGATGAAAAATATAATTTGCTGAAACGCCAAGTGCGCTGGGAGATGGCAGGCGGGTTGCTCATGACATTGGCCTATGTGTGCTGTGGTTTATTGATTGTCTTTCTTATTTTTCAAAAAAAATTAGCTGCGGGTACGTTTGTTGCAGTGCTACAAGCTGTACAAAACATTCAAAGTGGGTTTCAAGATTTAACGAGGGAATGTTCTAGTTTATATGAAACGAGCCTATATGTTGATGAAATGAGAGCTTTTCTAAAGAGAGAAGAGGAAATGCATGAACAGACGGAAGAGGCAGCGTCGCTTCAGGGAATTGAGCATATCCAGTCCATTACATTAGACAATCTCTCTTTTACTTATCCGAATATGAAAAAACCAGCGATTGAGCATATTCATTTTCATATGAATAAAGGTGAACGAATTGCATTAGTAGGAGATAATGGGTCCGGTAAAACCACTTTAATCAAATGTTTAACCGGCTTATACGATCCAGATCAACAGAATATGCACAAAGTCAATGGAGAGGATATTTCCACCATCCATAAAAAGACCTATCATGCGAGAATGGCTGTTCTTTTTCAAGATTTTATGAAGTACGAATTCACTGTGAGAGAAAACATAGGGTTTGGCCGTATTGATGATATAGAAGAGGAAGAGCGGTTGATTTCAGCCGCCCGTCAAGCAGGTATAGAGAAAAGAATTAATGAAATGGAAGACACATATGATGCGCAGCTAGGTCGCTTTTTTGAAGAGGGACATGAATTGTCTGGCGGACAATGGCAAAAGCTTGCGATGGCGAGAACCTTCTTTAGAGAAAGTGATTTTATTATTTTAGATGAACCGACCTCTGCTCTCGATCCATTGTCGGAGATCTCACTCATTCGAAAGTTGTTCGATCATACGCAGGATCAAGGTGTTTTGTTTATTACACATCGTATGGGAGCGGCCCGCTTAGCAGACCGTATCATCGTCATGAAAGATGGTGCTTTCATTGAAGAGGGCAACCATGATGAACTGATGGCATTACACGGAGAATACAGAAGGCTATACGAGGCACAATCTCAACTATTTCAACAAAAGGAGATGGTGTAAGGTGAGTGTCTTTTATTTCATAGGAGTCTATTTACTAGGAATCATTTTTGCAGGTGCATGGCTGGATAAAGCAAGGAAACAGAAGGCACATGTCCAGCAGATCAATGCTTATCGGCTGCTGCCGCCTTCTTTCGCGGCACCCATGTTTTATGTATTTTTGTTGATTGAGTTGGTTTGTACGATTCATTTGTTTATATGGAACATGTCTGTCCTGCCTGCAGTGGGCCTTACAGCCCTGTTATGTATTTACTCTGGAGCGGTTACGTTCAATTTAATGAGGGGGCATCGTGATATTTCGTGCGGTTGTGGAGGATTACTGGAAAACGATCGCCTGCATTGGGGGATTGTGATTCGTAATCTGCTGATGCTTACTCTTGTGGCAGGGTTATTTTATGTACATCCTAGTGTTGAAATGATTTCATTGCGGTTGAAAATGATTTGTTTTCTCATTGCAGCGGCTGTCTGTTTGATCATAGCGGTCAGCCAAGAAATTGTGCTATTGAAGCGAAAGTGGATCGACTCATTCCAGATTGCAGATGGATCAATTATAGAAGGAGATAAAATGAAATGACAGATATTTTATTAATCATTGTGTTATTAATTGTCATTGCCCAGCTGGCTGTCGTGTTTTTGCTTGCCCGTTTTATCGGGAGATTTATGAATAAAATAAAATCTCTTGATGGAATTGAATTGAAGGAAGCGGATATTGGTGACCCGGCTCCGTTATTTCGCAGTTATTCGCATGTAGGTGAAAAGGTGATCTTGAAGGAGTATTTGCAAAATGGGCGAGCTGTGATGCTGTTATTTGTGAATTCTACTTGTATGACTTGTAAAAGTATTTTGTCTGATGTGCAGCCTCAAACTTCACATGATGATGCTCATGTGATTGTTATTAATGGAGATGAACAAGCCGATGATGCCTCGCTTCTTCAATTGCTGCCGGAGCAAGCTGTTTATATGCGCTCATCACAAATTATGGAGTTGTATGGAGTAACAGTTGTTCCGCAAGCGCTTCTGATTGATGAACATGGTATCATTCTGAAAAGAAAATCGCTTCAAAATGCGAAGCAATTTGAGCAGTTGGTGCATGCTTCATAAAAAAGCGTCTCTTTCTTCAAGAGACGCTCCAGCGTGTAGACAAACCCTCGCATTCTTTGTCAGTCCTGCGTGCTGGTGCTCACGAATGTGAAATTCGCTCCGCACCAGTACTCGTCCTTCCTAGACTGCAAAGGTTTTCTATCACGATGAAAAGAAGACAAAGGGCTAAAATCAAGTTCATTTTAGCCCTTTGTCAACAATCTAAAGCGTCTCTTTCTTCAAGAGACGCTCCGTTTATAACTCTTTTCCTAAAATATCTAAGTCGTACCGATTGCCGTCCATTTCTGCGATGCGTGGCAAATGTCCCCAAGTCTCAAATCCGTGCTTCTTAAATAATTTGATGCTGGCTTCGTTGTGGCCGAAAATAAAGGCAAGTAACGTTCGGATGCCTAATGAGGGTGCCAATTCGAGCGCCTCTTGTAAGAACAGTGACCCTAAACCTTTTCCTCGATAGTTTTGGTTCAAGTAAATACTCATTTCAACAGTACCGTTGTATGCGGGTCTGCCGTAAAACGTTTCAAAACTGAGCCAGCCGTAGATATTTCCTTCCTCATCTGTTTTCACATAGAGAGGACGTTTCTCTGAATGATTCAAAAACCACTGACGGCGGTCTTCTACTGTAACAGGTTCTGTATCGGCCGTTACTTCTCTTGAAGCAATCGTTGAATTGTAGATATCGACGATCTCTTTGAGGTCATCTTCTGTTGCCATGCGGTTGAAAGTTTTCACCATATGTACCCCCATCTTTTTTCATTCATCATACATATTATTGATGCGATTGCGCAAAATAAAAAGAAAAATGATTTCGTGTGTATATATTTTTTGAAAAGTGTTCAGAATGTTGCTGAGGTGATGAAAAATGAGAGAGGAAGAAAAGAAACGTACTTCCAAAATCACAAAAGTTCAGCAATTTTTCCGTAAGCGCTGGGTATTCCCTGCTATTTACTTGGTCAGCGCAGCGGTCGTGTTAACAGCCGTTCTTTGGTATCAAGCTGTATCGAAAGATGTGAAAGACCAACTATCTGATGGAAATCAAACAGGACAAGAACAGCGTGATGATGCCGTTGAAGTTGGAAAGCCAATTGAAAATGTCGCTATGCCGGTCCAGAATTCTGAGAATGTTTCTGTCGTGAAAAAGTTCTATGAAGCAGATGCTGATCAAAAAGAAAAAGAAGCAGCACTTGTAAACTATAATAACACCTATACCTTAAGCAAAGGTATTGATCTTGCAGATAAAGATGGCAAAGTGTTTGATGTCACAGCTGCTCTTAGTGGAACAGTCGTTCAGGCGAAAAAAGATCCAGTTCTCGGTCACGTTGTTGAAATTGAACATGAAGATGGATTGTCTACTGTGTATCAATCGTTGTCTCAAGTGAGTGTAAAAGAAGGCGATGAAGTAAAGCAGAATGATGTCATCGGTGCTTCTGGTAAGAATCTATATGGTGCTGAAAGCGGCAACCATGTTCACTTTGAAATTCGTATGGAAGGTTTAGCGCTTAATCCGCTTAGCTTCATTGATAAGCCTGTTTCTTCCATTGAAAAAGCAGCGCAAGAAGTGACGGAAGAAGCAAAAGAACCTGCACAGCCAAAGGCTGATGAAAAAACGAAGGAACCTGCTGCTGACGATAAGGCAAAAGAGCCGGCTGAAGAAAAATCTGAAGATAAGTCTGATGAGAAGGGGAAATCCTCTGATCAAGAAAAGTCTTCTGATTCCTCTAAAGACCGCAGTCAGTCAGAAGAAACAAAACAATCTTAATGTCATGTCAGATCCTCTGTGTAGATAAATGCACAGAGGTTTTTTTCTGTCTTTAAAAAAACCTCCGCCATATGGCGGAGGGGATGCTATAAGGCGGCAGGTCCTTCTTCACCTGTCCGAATGTTGATTGTATTTTCTATCTCATATATAAAAATCTTCCCATCCCCTGGTTCGCCTGTACGCAGTACTTTCTGTGCTGTTTCCACGACCTGTTCAACAGGTACTTTGCTTAAGACGATTTCAATCTTTAAACGTTCGTACACATTGCTTTCCTTTTTGACGCCACGGTATAGTTCCGTATGTCCCTTTTGTAAACCGCAGCCGTGCACATTGGAAAAGGTAATCGAGGTGACACCAATCTTTCCAAGCTCCACCTTTAATGTTTCAAAATTAGCTGGACGTGTGACAATCTCCACTTTATACATTTTGCTCATAGAGACACCCCTTTTTCTTTAATCTTGATATGCTTTTTCGCCGTGCATCGTTAAATCAAGACCGACTGATTCTTCTTCTTCAGTTGCGCGAATCTTGAAGAAGATGTTGACGACTTTGATGATCACGTATGTGACAACTGCAACAAAGACGTATGTGGCCACGATGGCGACAACTTGTTTCCAAAGTAAGCTTGGATCGCCGTAAAATAAGCCGTTGGCTCCGCCATCATTGACAGATGTAGTGGCGAAAAGGCCTGTAGCAATGCCTCCCCAAGTACCGCCGATTCCGTGGAGACCGAATGCATCCAGTGCATCGTCATAGCCAAACTTGGCTTTGAGTGAATAGACGCCCCAGAAACAAACGATCCCGCCGATGATTCCGATGATAATCGAAGCGAATGGTGTGACAAAGCCTGCGGCAGGTGTAATCGCTACTAGGCCTGCAATGGCTCCAGAGATTGCACCTAGCATCGTTGGTTTTTTGTTGATCATCCATTCGACTAACAGCCAGCCGATGATTCCTGCAGCAGCTGCTGTATTGGTGTTAATAAAGGCATACATGGCGACACTATCTAATGTGAGGGCACTTCCTACGTTAAACCCAAACCAGCCAAACCAAATCACAGCTCCACCAAGAAGTGTGTAGATCAAGTTATGCGGAGAAGAACTTGCCGCTTCTTTTCGCTTCCCGAGAACAATGGCTACGACTAGACCAGCCACACCGGATGATATGTGGACGACGTTTCCACCGGCGAAGTCAAGTGCTCCCATTTCGCCAATCCAGCCGCCACCCCATACCCAGTGTGCGACTGGAGCGTATACAAATGTGACCCAAAGGAGTGTAAACACGACCACCGCTGAGTAACGAATACGTTCAGCGAAGGCACCAGAGATAATGGCTGTTGTGAGGACGGCAAAGGTCATTTGGAACATCATGAACAATGAATGTGGAATCGTATCACTATATGAACCAGGTTCAAAGCCAACGCCTTTTAGTCCAACCCAGTCAAAGCCTCCGATCCATGCATTGCCTGGCGCAAAGGCCAGTGAATAGCCAAACACGATCCAGACGATAGAGACAATGGCTAGTGAGGTTAAGCTGTGCATTGTCGTACTTAACACGTTTTTACTTCTCACAAGTCCTCCGTAGAATAAGGCTAAACCCGGTGTCATTAACCACACGAGTAGTGCGCAGAAGAACATAAATACTGTATCACCCATTTGCATGCTGCATTCCCCCGAATCATTCAGAATTAATAGATTTCTTAATTCTTCATTATAGAGAGAAAAGTCATATATAACATATTCATGTAAGTTTATCTAACATGGTTTTTTGGTCATTATCAATATAAATGGATGAAAAGTTCGTAAAAAATGAGAATAAACGTGTATGAACGACGAAAAATAAAGGGCGTTTGACCTATAAAATCGAACTGAGAAACAATTTGGTTCGCTCCTCTTGAGGAGAATCAAATAATTCTGATGGGGTACCTTGTTCGACAATTCGTCCTTCATGCATATAAACAACTCGGTCAGCTACTTCTTTTGCGAAGCCCATTTCATGAGTGACGATGACCATTGTCATGCCTTCTTTGGCAAGACTTTTCATGGTTTGCAGCACTTCGCCTACAAGCTCTGGGTCCAGCGCAGAAGTAGGCTCGTCAAATAACATGACATCGGGCTTCATGGCGAGAGCTCGTGCGATGGCAACGCGCTGTTTTTGACCGCCTGATAGCTTTGAAGGGTACACTTTTGCTTTATCCGCTAGTCCGACTTTCTCTAATAAGATATTGGCTTCAGTTATCGCTTGTGCTTTCTTTGTTTTTTTCACCATGACCGGTGCTTCGATGATGTTTTCAAGCACGGTTTTGTGCGGGAAGAGATTAAAATGCTGAAACACCATGCCTATTTTCTGCCTCATTTCATTTAATTGATCTCGTTTTGGATGAACGGGACTGCCATCAATGATGATCTGACCGTCATTTTTTATTTCTAAAAAATTCATACAACGGAGCAAGGTGCTTTTCCCAGAGCCGCTTGCACCAATTAAGACGACGACATCATTTTCATATACAGTGAGATCGATATCTTTTAAGACATGCAGCTCTCCAAAGTATTTATTCAGTTTTTCAACACGAATGATCTCTTTTGATTCTGTCATGCTTCTCCTCCTAATGATCACTGACTGAAAGTTTCTTCTCAACGGTTTGCACAGCGAATGTTAACAGCAGGACAAGAACTAAGTAATAGACAGCCACGACAAGTAAGTACGTCATGTTGTCAAAACTGTTGGAACCTTGAGTGGTGGCGATGTTAAAGAGTTCATTGACGCTGATGAAGGCGGCAAGTGATGAATCTTTTAAGCCGATAATAAACTGATTGCCGAGAGGGGGGAGGGCACGCCGCATCGCTTGCGGGAGAATGATACGTCTCATGGTTAGAAATCGCCCCATGCCAAGAGAACGTCCTGCTTCTTTTTGACCTTGATCGATTGATTGAATCGCACCTCTAAATATTTCTGCTATATAGGCACCGTTATGGAAGGCAAGCGCAATAGAGGCTGCCCAAAAGTCGGGTATATTTAATTCTGTCAGCCCAAAATACAGGATAAAAATCTGCACAATGAGTGGTGTCCCGCGTACAAGGAAGATATAGGCATTTGCGATATAACCGAAAACGGCTACGTGGGATATTTTTAGTAAGGCAAAGAAAAGCCCGATGAACATGCCGATGAAAATACTGATGACAGTGAGTTGTAAGGTGAGCAGCATTCCTTCTAAGAAAACGCCTCTAGAATCAATCAGCGTTTGAAAAAAGTGTGATAAGGTAGGCAAAACAATCATCTCCATTTGAAGAAAGTGCGCCTAGAGAAAGGCGCACAATCGTGGTTTTAATCCTGTTTGACGGTAATATCTTCGTCAAAATACTTTTCGCTAATTTGTCTTAATGTTCCGTCTTTTCTAAGTGCGTCAATCGCATCGTTGATTTCTTTTATGAGCTCTTTATTGTCTTTAGAGACAGCGATTGCTTGCTCACTTTGCCCGAGTCTTTCTTGTGCTTCAATTTTAAGTTTTTTCTTCATGGCTTCTGCACCTGTGGCAAAATCAGTGACGACCGCATCGTGTTTGCCGTTGGCTAGTGCTTCTAAAGCGACAACATCACTGTCGTAATATTTTGGTTCCTGCCCGCTATGTTCTTTGGCAATATCCGCATAGGACGAACCTTTAGAGACAGCGATTTCTTTGTCTTTTAAGTCATCTGCACTGTGAATGTCTGCGCCGGGTCTTGTGAAGATTTGCGGACCGGAGTAGTAATACGGTTGAGAAAAAAGGACGTGTTTTTTTCGTTCCTCGTTGATGGTATGACTTGCAACGGCCGCATCAAATTTACCTGCTTTGACGCCTTCGACGATGCCTGCGAATTTATATTTTTTCTGTACAGGCTCTAGGCCCATCTTGTCACTAATCGCATTGCCGACATCAATATCAAAGCCGGACATCTGGTTTCCATCCATGTAACTGAATGGGTGGAATTCACCTGATGCTGCAAAAATAAATTTCCCATCTTCCAAAATCGGCGACCCTTTCGCTGTAGAATTACGTTTATCTCCGTTCCCATTTGTTTCATTTGAACCGCACGAAGACAGAAGTAATACTGCAACCGAGAAAAGGGCTGGGACCCAAAACCGTCTTTTTTTAATAATAAGCTTCTCCTCCTTTTCAGCCGTTCTCCGTATAAGGAGAAAGTAGGCTTTTAAATATGTGTAGCATCTTACCATTTGTTCCTCATATTCTCAATTTTATATGCGCTTTTCCAACACTTGCCCTTTTTAGAATGTATGTCTTGCTTTTCGGAGAGAGAACTTGAATTGCTAAGGGTAAAAAAGGGAAATGAATCTCATAATAACGAGGAGATAGACAAAGAACGTGTATGTCAAAAGAAGGGGGCGGGTGTATGATCAAATGGAAAAACAACCGAAAAGTCTTTTTAACGGCGATTGCTTTTGGCACGATGTTAAATCCACTGAATTCCTCGATGATTTCTTTAGCCTTGCATCAAATTCAGCATGAGTTCGGTTTGTCATTTACGACGGTATCTTGGCTCATTTCAACCTTTTATTTGGCTAGTGCGGTCACGCAGCCGGTGAGTGGACGAATTGGAGATCATGTGATGAGCCGGAGAACTTTATTTTTATTTGGACTAGTTCTAGTGGCAGTCTCAGCCATTTGTGCGCCGTTTGCCCCGACTTTTGCGGTGCTGATTGTGATCCGGCTTCTTCAGGCGATTGGAAGTAGTGCGATCTATCCTTCAGGTGTTGGACTGATTCGGGATCATGTGAAGGAACGACAAGCTTCTGCTTTAGCGGTATTGTCCATCTTTGCTTCAGCGATGACAGCACTCGGGCCGACACTTGGCGGGTTTTTGATGACGATCGGCAGCTGGCCGGCGATCTTTTTAGTGAATTTACCATTCATATTGATCAGTTTTTTTCTAGGCCTGTCCTTGTTTCCTAAGGAGAAGAAGAAAAAATTGCGTATCGGAGACACTGTCCGAAAGCTTGATTTGCCAGGGATGTTTCTATTTACAGTTTGTATTGTCCTTTTGCTGTCTTTTTTATTATCACTATCTGATGGTATTCAGTATGTACAGGGCATTCTCTGTCTTGTGAGTGCGGGTGCTTTTATATGGTGGGAATATCAGGTGGATGAACCATTTATCCAAATTCGGATGTTCAGGCAGGAGAAACGGCTTTCGCTTGTGTATGTGCAATTTATCATTTTGAATATTTTCTTCTATTGTCTCTTTTTTGGCTTGCCAAGTTATTTTCAAGATGAATTGGGCTGGCGTGTGGAGATGACGGGTCTCTTTATGCTTTGCATGTCTGGCGTGAGCATTATGGTATCGCCGCTGACTGGCAAGTGGGTAGATCGCGGCGATGAACGGCACCCTGTTTTGGCAAGTGCTGTGCTGATGCTGGCCGGCGCTTCCGCCATGACTTTCTTTTTTATTCCTGCGCCATTCTGGGGGAAAGGACTGGTTCTTGCTTTGCTTGGACTCAGTTACGGGATTGGAAATGTTGCGCTTCAAGCTGCGATGTTAAAAGCGAGCCCTCAACAAATGATTGGCACGACCTCTGGGCTTTTTCAAACATGCAGGTACCTTGGTTCCATTCTGTCATCTGCCGTGCTTGGCATGCTGTTTGGTGAGGAAATTGCAGGTTCTCATTTTGAACAATTAGGCTGGACATTGATCATGATTTCTCTTGTCGGCATTAGCGTCAGCCTTTATTTTTCGAGTATGGTCAGAGGGAAACAAACAATGAAAAAAGCGGCTGGGATAAAGTAGAAGAGAGGTCTTCCATACTTTATCGCAAGCCGCTTAAGAGTTGGACAGGTCTGATCCTTGGTCCTTTTGCTTCCTTCTGAAAATTTTGCCCACAATGTTCTCGTAAAATGTCACGATACGATCAATAGGAGAGTCAAAGAACTTCCATAATTTATTCATGATAAAGACAACCACAATCGATACGATCAAGCTGCCTAATACATCAAATGGATAATGATGACCGACCCAGATGCGGGAGAACCCTGTCAGTAATCCAAAAACAAGCAACATATTGCCTAGTTTTTTATTACGGGATCGAATGGCTAGTGAAAGAGCCAGTGCACCTGTTGTGTGGTCACTTGGGAAGGAAGCGTCTGCTGAGTGCGGGATGAGTGTGTCGACTTTGTGCGCCACAAACGGCCGCTCTTCATAATAAAACAGCGTAATGGCAAAATTGACGATGAGTGCCACGATGCCTGTTACACCAGAAAAGAAGACATGCTTCTTAAATTTGTGATTACCTAAAAACCAGCAAATCAATAAGACGAGGGCATATACGAGAATGGCCTTTTTCGTAATGAAAATCATGGCCTGATCTAAAAACTCAGAATGATGAGCCATCCCGTGTATGACTTTAAACAATTCGTAATTCAAAACATCACCTATACTTTCGCTTAACGCCAACTATTTTTCAAAAGACCTATCTGTTCATTTGAAATATCCTATATTTTAGCATGTTTTCAGTGAAGTTTAAAACAGTATCCTATTCTGATAGGGAAACCTTTTGTGCTTTTGCTTCTTGCGGTTTTCGTTCGCTCCAATAAAAAACGCCCATGCTGAGTAACACGACAACGCCAGCAATGAGATATACATTTGAAAAATCTGTGAAGCTGACAAGCAGTCCGAAGACAAAGGATCCAGCGGCAATCCCCGTATCATACAAGGTAAAGAAAGTTGCTGTGGCGTAGCCTGTACGGTGTGCTGGTGAGTGCTGTATCGCAAGTGTTTGTAGACATGGCACCAAAGAGCCGTAGCCAAGGCCGATGACAGCGCCGGATAAAAGAAGCATGGTGGCTGTTTGTGTAGCGGTCAGCATCCATAAACCAATCGCAAAGAGAGCAATAGATGGATAGATCACAATATGAGGCCCGACTCGGTCAAACAGTCTGCCTGTAAATGGACGTGATCCAAGCATTGCAGCTGCAAAAACGATGAAGAAATAACTGCTTGCACCCATCAGGTGAAGTGAATTGGCATAGACTGAAATAAATGAAATGATCGGCGAGTAACAGAAGGAGATAATGATTCCAACTGCTGCCGTTTTTAAAGCACCTTTTTCAAACAGGTGAGAAAAAGTGAATCGAAAGATGACACTTCCGCCGTTTTCAGGCTCTGGCTGTCTAATCAGCATCGTGAAAGCTGCGCCGATGGAGACGATGATGGAAAAGAGCAGAAATAAAGAATGGAATCCTACTTTTCCGACTTGATTCAGTGCGATAAACGGACCGATGACCACGGCGAGGTTCATCGACATCACAAAGTATCCAAGACCCTCTCCTCGTTTATGTTTCGGAATCATATCAGCTGCAATAGCACTTGCTACGGTTGTCAAAATGCTGAAGAAGATTCCTTGCACGAAACGCAACATGAGAAGTGTTTGGAATTGATCAATTGGAATGTATAAATAAGTGAGCAGGGCAAAAGCCGTTGAAGAAAAAATCGCCATGCGTTTCTTGCCGAATTTCTCAATAATGGCCCCTGAAAATGGTCTTGTCACAATTGCTGATAATAAGAAGACCGTCACAAGGAGGCCGCCCTGTGATTCTGTTCCATTTAATTCATCCATTGTGTATATGGGGAGTAGTGTCAAAAGGGCATAAAAAGAGGTGAATGTAAATAAATTCACCAGGACAATCATGATAAAGTCTTTTGTCCAAATGCGTTCGTTCATGGTGTAAGTCACTTCCTATTCAGTTGATAATTTGTGTAAAAGTGTATGGAGGAGTTGTTTTTCTTCGTAGGTAAAATCTGAAAGACATTCTTCTTCAAATTGTTCCATCGTCTGTTTGATTTTTTTAAACTTTGCTTTTGCATCGTCTGTCATGACGATGAGATTCTCACGTTTGTCTTTTCCTTGGACTCGTTTCACCCAGCCGTTTGCTTCTAGACGCGTCACGGTTCTTGTAATCGTCGGTGCTTCGACGTTCAAATAGGTCCAAATGTCTTTTTGCGTTTTAGGACCGAATGTATCCAAACAAAAAAGTACAGTCCACTGGGACATGTACAAGTCATAAGCAGCAAGCGCTTCGTTCGCTTTTTTAGACAGCAGCCGCGCGCTTTGATGTATTTGATGTAAACACTCTCTGTTTAACGTATCCATAGGCTCACCTTTATTCATTATTTATCTAGGTAAATAAAATCACCTTTCCTATTTTACGTGTTACACCGATGCTTGTAAAGTGAAAATTTTCGGCACTCGAAATGATTTTTTGTTTTGTCTTTTCTGATAAATCCCTTGTCCCATCTTCATTTTTAGCATATTCCCTATGCAATGCTAATACACTGTTACAAACCTGACAAAGAGAGTGTTTGAGGTGAGGGATCGTGTTTGGCATTTGCTACCTAATGGATGAGAAATTAAGACGAACAAGCGCCGCTGAAAATGGATAATATTGATACGGATCTCATTTCACACTTCTCACATCCATTTTAGGGAGGTCGAGTGGTGTGCACGATTACATCAAAGAGCGAACAATCAAGATAGGAAAGTATATCGTGGAGACAAAGAAAACCGTTCGTGTAATTGCGAAAGAATTTGGAGTCTCTAAAAGTACTGTACACAAGGATCTAACAGAAAGACTGCCAGAAATTAATCCAGATCTGGCTAACGAAGTGAAGGAGATACTGGATTATCATAAATCAATCCGTCACCTGCGAGGGGGAGAAGCCACAAAGTTAAAGTATAAAAAAGAAGAAATTTTAGAAGGTGAGCCTGTAAAACAGTAAGCTTTAGTTCTTTGTTCATAAACATGATATATATATCTTCCTCTTATCGGTAGTTTCTAACCACAAATTTTGTAAAGACTTTTGTAAAGAAATATCTTTTTTTCTTCAAATTATGATAGAATATATAATTAGGGCAGAATGTGGTATTTGCTATGGAAACAGATTTTCAAGGAGGATATATATAGATGTTTGCTAGGGATATTGGAATTGATCTTGGTACTGCAAATGTACTGATTCATGTCAAAGGAAAAGGAATTGTGTTAAATGAACCATCTGTTGTCGCTCTTGATAAAAACAGCGGGAAAGTATTAGCTGTTGGAGAAGAAGCGAGACGTATGGTTGGACGTACGCCTGGGAATATTGTTGCGATTCGTCCATTAAAAGATGGCGTAATTGCTGATTTTGAAGTAACTGAAGCGATGCTCAAGCATTTTATTAACAAATTGAATGTGAAAGGGCTGTTCTCTAAGCCGCGTATGCTCATCTGCTGCCCGACAAACATTACATCTGTTGAGCAGAAGGCAATCAAAGAAGCTGCTGAAAAAAGCGGCGGGAAGCATGTATTTCTTGAAGAAGAGCCAAAAGTAGCAGCAATTGGTGCTGGTATGGATATTTTTCAGCCAAGTGGAAACATGGTCGTAGATATTGGAGGCGGAACGACAGATATCGCTGTCATCTCGATGGGTGACATTGTAACCGCCTCTTCTATTAAAATGGCTGGAGACAAATTTGATCTGGAAATTCTCAACTACATCAAAAAAGAGTACAAGCTGTTGATCGGTGAGCGAACTGCAGAGGACATTAAGATCCAAGTTGCAACGGTATTCCCAGACGCACGTCACGAAGAGATCTCGATTCGTGGACGAGACATGGTGACAGGATTACCAAGAACGATTACCGTCACAAGCAAAGAAGTAGAAGAAGCATTACGTGAATCTGTATCTGCCATTGTTCAGGCTGCGAAACAAGTTCTTGAAAGAACACCACCTGAATTATCAGCTGATATCATTGACCGCGGCGTCATCATTACTGGTGGCGGAGCGCTTCTAAACGGGCTTGATCAATTGCTTGCAGAAGAGCTGAAAGTACCAGTTTTCGTTGCAGAAAACCCAATGGATTGTGTAGCAGTTGGTACTGGCGTGATGCTTGATAATATGGACAAGCTGCCAAAGCGTAAACTCAGCTAATGATTTCCCTCATTCTTTTTAGAAAGAATGGGGGATTTTTATTAAAGAAGCCTGCCAATATGCCGATATATTTCATAGAAGATTGTGTACTGATGATTTTAGGTCATGTGAAAGAATTTGAATGAGGTGAGCACGTGTTAAAAGGACTATACACCGCAACATCTGCCATGATCGCTCAAGAGCGGCGGACAGAAATGCTTTCAAATAATATCGCAAATGCGAATACTCCAGGCTATAAAGCAGATGAAGGGGCCATGCGCGCATTTCCAGAAATGCTGCTAAGCCGAATGGAATCAGGACGTTTCCAAACATCTTCAGGCAAAGGCTTTAGTATCCCGCAGCAAACGGCGATTGGCGGAATTAATACGGGAACATACATGCAGGAGTTAATTCCTCAATTTACACAAGGAACATTAAAAACAACGGATCAAACAACGGATATCGCATTAGTAGAAAATAATGTACCCATCAACCCAGAGACAAATCAAAAGTCAGCGCTTTTTTATGCTGTGAATACACCAGAAGGCGTTCGTTATACGAAAAGCAGTTCCATTACATTGAATGATCAAAATCAGTTGACGATCAATGGACGTGCCCTTCTTTCCGTGACGGGCCAGCCGATTACCGTTCAAAGTGAGAATTTCAAAGTGAACGCAGATGGAACCGTGAGTGAAAACGGACAAAACCTTGGACAAATTGATGTACGTGTTGCAATGGATACAAGAAACCTTGCGCGTGAAGGAAATGATTTATACCGTACAGCTGATAATCAGCCTCTTCCAAGTGCGGTCAATAACGGTCAAATGTCCTATACATTAAGCCAAGGTGTATCAGAGCTGTCGAACGTTGATGTGACGAAATCATATACAGAAATGACAACAGCCTACCGCGCATTTGAAACAAACCAAAAAGTGGTTCAGGCATATGATAAGAGTTTAGAAAAAGCAGTGAACGAAATCGGAAGAGTGTATTAATGAAGAAATGAAGAGAGAGGAGGATTCTCATGCTTAGAACGATGATCAATGCAGCTGTGTCGATGAACGAGGTGCAAAAGCAGCTTGATATCATTAGTAATAACATCGCAAACAGTGAAACAACAGGGTATCGCGCGAAAAACACCCGTTTTTCAGAGCTGGTCAGACAACAGTTTAATCAGGTAGATGAAAAAAATGAGCAGGTGGCAAACAGTCGTCTGACACCTGCTGGTTTAAGGCTTGGAACTGGAACGATGGTCAATGCATCCATTAACTCATTGCAAGGGTCTATTAAAGAAACAGGCCGTGACCTTGATGTTGCATTTGGTGCGCCATCTCAGTATTTGCAGGTCAATGCTGGCGGTAACATCCGGTATACAAGAGATGGCTCTCTTTATTTACAGCCAGGAAATAATCGGAATCAAGTCCAGCTGGTGACAAGCGAAGGCCATCCGATTCTTGACGAAAACGGGAATGAGATTGTCTTAAATGCGAATTTCCGTGATATTTCTATCGATAAAAATGGCCGGCTTACAGCTATCTCTCGAGGCAATCAACCGAATCAGCAGGTGAACCTTGGGGTTGTTCAAGTGAATAATTCTTCAGCACTCATCTCTGAAGGAGAAAATTTGTTCTCAGTCGACGGCAACTATCAAGGCGCTTTAACGGCACTGAATGGGGCAAACCGTCAGGCCATTCAACTTCAGCAAGGTGCACTTGAAACGTCGAATGTGGACATGTCTAAAGAATTAACAGACCTCATGACAACACAGCGTTCGTATCAGATGAACTCAAGAACCATTACGATGGGCGATCAGATGCTAGGACTCATTAATACCATTCGATAATGAGCAGGCGGATGTCAGCCTCTCATGATAAAAAAGGCGGCTCGCTCAAAGTCGCCCTTTTTTTTATAAAAATCTGAGACATCTGCAAGCAGATCTTCAAGATCAATCCAGGCTTCTTTTCGTTCAAGACATGTGACGAGTGTAGCAATCTGTTCATCTGCCTTGGGCGTTTGGCTGTAGAGAAGGAATAAAATTTGGAACTTGATTCTTAATAGATCAAATTGGGCATCAACGGCTTCTTTTAGTCCTTTTTGAATATACTTCATTCCTTCATCAGTTAAATTCTCTTTAAAGCAGGAACGCACAGTTTCATAGAGACACGATACATAGGAGTGGGCAGATTTCCGGTATGCTGGGAGCCGAAGCGCTTTTTTAAAGTATTCTAGTGCTTCCTTATGACGATTCTGTCTCGACTTGATAAAACCAGCGTCATAATACACGATACCAAGCAGTTCTTGGTCATCAATCATTTTCACGTATTCGATAATTTCAATAAAAATAGATTCTGCTTCTTCATATTTTTTTTGATCACTAAAGTTAAGTGCGAGCACAATTTTGCACCGATAAATGCTGTGGATATCCCCGTGCTTTGCAAAGATATCCATGGCTTTTTCAACATGTCGAATGGATAACAGTGAATAGCGGTTGTTATAATAAACACCACTTGTACGGAAATGAAACTCCGCTTCCTCTAGCTCATCGTCTAGCAGGGGCAGTTTTTCTTCTGCTTTTTCAAGATAATGAATGGCATCATTTTGATCGCTCTTTAAAGATTCGTATAAACCGAGAAAAAAGTAAAAATAATATTGCAGTTGATCATTCATTTGATCTTTGTGGAGCATGAGTTCATGCTTCAGTTTTTCTAAGTCTTCTGTTTGATTCATCCAGAGCTGGTGCCGAAAAAGTATAAGCTGATAATGTAAATGAAGCTCCTGTTTCTTTGACAATCTACGTTTATATTTGGTTAAGGACGTTTTGATCTCTTCAGCCTTCGAAAAATGTCGATGTTTTAGCATTGTATACCACGAATGGAGAAGTTTTTTAATGGATTTATCGCTTATAAAATTCATTTTTACCCTCTTATTCAATCAATGATGTAATATATATTACCATATTTGTGAAAAAACGATGAGTGTAGAGTGGATTATATTTCATGACAATAGGTAATAATAGATGTTATTTTTTACCATAATTGTTGGCTAGACATTGAAAAATGACTGCATTCATAATATACTTCAATAGGAATCAAATGAAGATTAGCGATATAGAAAAGAAGGAGAGATCAAGACATGCTTGATGCTCAGCAAATTCAAGACATTATTCCACACCGTTATCCATTTTTATTGGTTGACCGTATTTTAGAAATTGATGGTGAGAAAAGAGCGGTTGGAATCAAAAATGTCACAGTAAATGAAGAATTTTTTAATGGCCATTTCCCAGGATACCCCGTCATGCCAGGTGTGCTTATTGTAGAAGCGCTCGCTCAAGTTTTTGGGGTCATCATGTTAGGTAAAGAAGAGAACAAAGGGAAAATTGGTTTGTTTGCAGGGATTGACAGCTGCCGATTCAAAAGACAGGTCAAGCCCGGCGATCAGCTACGTTTAGAGGTTGAAGTCACGCGTCTTCGCGGTCCAGTTGCCAAAGGAAAAGCAGTTGCAACAGTAGATGGCGAAGTGGCATGTGAAGCAGAACTGACATTTTCTATCGGTCCGAAAGTATCGTAATATGTCTGACGGTTCATCATGTATGAACCGTTTTTTATATGGAAACATTCAGCCCAAGCGGATAAGGACTTGCTTTTTTGACAAAAAAACGTCATATTAGACAAAAAAAGATGAAGGTGATAAAGAATGCTGAAAGAATTTAGAGAGTTTGCCGTCAAGGGGAATGTAATTGACCTGGCTGTCGGTGTCATCATCGGGGGAGCATTTGGCAAAATTGTCACTTCTCTTGTGAATGATTTAATTATGCCGCTTGTTGGTATTATTGTTGGGGGGCATGATTTTAGTGGATTGTCTATTAAAATCGGTTCTGCTCAAATTTTGTATGGAAGTTTCATTCAAACAGTGGTCGACTTCTTGATTATCTCCTTTTCCATTTTTATCTTTATTCGTTATTTAAATAAATTAAAACGGAAAAAGGTAGAGGAAGAAGAAGTGGTTGAAACGCCAGATCAAACGGAAGTGTTGTTAACCGAAATTAGAGATCTTTTGAAAAATCAAAGCCAATCGAAAGATGTGCAATAGAAAAAGAGCGGCTCATCCCGCTCTTTTTTATGTGTTCTGTTTAAAAGCATCCAGCAGTTTTTCTCCTGATAGCCCCTCTTTGACGAGGTCTTTTAATACTTCTTCGGTTTCTGTTCTGTAACGATTTGTGATCATTTTACCGTCGAGTAATACAGATATGTTTTCTTCTAAGGCAACGATGTTTTTGACTTGGACCGATAGATGAACAGGGCGGTTGTTTTCTTTTGTAATCGTCACGAGAATCTTTACTTCTGTATGCTGCTGGAAGAGCACCTCAAACACTTGTCTATGCTTCTTTGGAATCAGTGCCTCGATCATCCAGTGATTTTCGCCATCTTCTTTATTAATGATTAAGCCGTCACGAAGGGGAATGCTGGACATTTTATCTTGCTTTGGATCAAGTTCGATTTTTAAATCAATCAGCCTAAAGGTTTTCATATTTATCACCTCACAAGCGTTCATTATTCGTAAGTATCATTATAGCATACAACATCTGTATAAATGAAACCGCTGCCTACTCAGAACTAGCTGCATATAAGTGAAAGGAGATGTTTTATGGAGTCCTATCAACTTCGAAACATACATATTGGTGAGGAAAAGGAAAGCAATGTGAGGGTCTATACATGGGGAGATATTCTCTCATTTTGTGATGTGTATATGGAAGAAGGGGAGTCCCTCACTTTTCAATACGTGACAGACGATCAAATGGACTGTTTTGAATTTCAGTTGTCAATTCATGATGGAAGGCTTTGTTTTTATTGGTTTGCGTGGGACGGGTCTGACTATATTCACATGCCTTCTAGTAATTGGATTCATTCAGATGTTTTTTATCAATTTATGAAAAATAAGTATTTCGTCAAACAAAATAAGATGATGTTTTATACGCAAGCGGTAAAAAGTAAAAATGATTGAGAAAATAAAGAATTTGAAGAACGATTTTGTCATTTTCGTTTTTTGTCTCTTGTGCTATTTCTCAGTAGACTAGGGTTAGCTGAAAGGAAAGGAGGCAAAAGGCAAAGGTCTAGCATCTCGCGGCCCCCCTCTAGCTATAGCTGATAGACTTTGCCTTGTACACATATTCACTGCGTAATAGTAGAACCAAGGTTTATTTGTATCAGTCATGTGTCCCCTGTGAATCCCCTTATGCGTATCCGGTCATGTAGCGTGACCGGGTACTCTTATATTCATTGATAAGCCGATCATCCCTTGCAAATAGTGGATACTCATTTCATAATGATGATGGATTTGATAAACGGAAGGTCAACTGAAAATGAAGGCAAAAAAGGAGAGACCGATGACAAACATTCAATTAATCGCAACGGATTTAGACGGAACTTTATTGAACAGTGAGCACAAAGTGAGTCAGGAAAACGAGCAGGCGTTAAAGGAAGCAGCAGCGAGTGGGATTGAGGTTGTCGTTTCAACAGGCAGAGCGTATTTTGATGTGAAATCTATTTTTGATCAGCTTGGGATGAATACGTGGGTCATTAGTGCAAATGGAGCTGTGATTCATGATCCAGAAGGTCAAGTATATCATTCGGCTGTTCTAGAAGAAGAAAAAGCAAAACACATCTTATCATGGCTTGAAGAGCGTGATTATTACTATGAAGTGTTTACGAATGAAGCCATTTACACACCAAACCGCGGCAGGGAGCTTCTGGCGATAGAAATGGACCGCTTAAAGAGTGCAAATCCAGAAACGGATCAGCGTGTTCTTGAGCAAGCGGCTGAAGTTCAATACAGCCAGTCAGGTTTTGCTTATATTGATACATATCAAGAATTGTTTCGTGAGGATCAGAATCTTTCGTTTTATAACATCTTAGGTTTCTCATTTTTTCAAGACAGATTGAAAGCCGGATGGGAGGCGTTTGGACATGATTCTGAATTAACATTGGTTAGTTCGGCTGATCATAACTTTGAAATTGGAGCAAAGGAAGCGTCGAAAGGGCAGGCGTTAACCAGGCTGGCAGAAAAGCTCGGTATTCCATTAAGCCGAACAGCGGCTGTAGGAGACAGTTTAAATGATGAATCGATGATTCGGGCAGCTGGGGTTGGAATTGCAATGGGGAATGCGAGAAAGGATATAAAAGAATTAGCTGATCACGTCACGTTAACAAATGATGAACATGGTGTGGCACATATGATTCAACATCTTTTGAAATAATTGAATCGCATGTATTTGTATAAATGACATAGGGTGAAGCGCATTCTACAAAAGAGGAATTCAGAACTACTTCTATTTACACCTGCTATGGAACATCATATAATTTAATTATGAATATAACCCGCTTGTAAGGAAGTTAAGGAGAGTAAACGAATGGCGCTGGAATCTTATAAGTCCGACAATCTGCATTTAATCAAGGAAGCCTTAGACTATACTCAGGTTGGCCTGACGGTGACGGACCCGTCTTTACCTGATAATCCTTTAATATATGTGAACAAGGGCTTTTTAGATATGACAGGCTATCAAGAAACCGAAGTATTAGGAAAGAACTGTCGTTTCCTTCAAGGAGATGAAACTGAACAGATTGCTCTCAAACAAATTAGGACAGCCATTGAAAACAAAGAGGCTGTCACTGTTCAGTTGAAAAACTATAAAAAATCTGGTCAAATGTTTTGGAACGAGTTAAGTGTGGCGCCTCTATGGATTGATGAAAATGAAGGGAAACGCCTTTATTTCGTTGGTCTGCAAAAGGATGTTACGAAAGAGAAGGAACAGCAAGAGCTTCTTGAGCAATCCATTGATGAAGTATTGAATATTTCTGTCCCGATTGTTCCGGTGAAGGATGGTATTTCTGTCCTGCCCATCATAGGTACGTTAACAGCGCCAAGATTTGATAAAATCATCTCAACGGTTTCCACTTATATCTCTCAATCCAAAGACGATTACTTCATTGTGGATCTGTCTGGTTTATTAGAGGTGGATTCATTTGTGGCGGATGCGATCTTTAAGCTAAATGATTTGATTTTAATGACTGGCACAGAACTGATCGTGACAGGTATTAAACCAAATCTTGCGATGAAAATGGGAGAAATGAGAGAGGACTTCCGTGAGTTGAACACGTATATGAATGTGAAATCTGCATTGAAAAAGCTGCAAATTTAAGCATTCCTTTAGATGAGATTAAAAAAAGAGGACTTTTCATCACGCCCTGAGAAAAGTCCTCTTTTTGCTGTCATTACGATGATTGAGCGGCTGCACTTAACGTGAATAAATCTTCTAGTTCGTTCGTTGACAGCTCTGTAATCCAGCTTTCACTTTGGATAATTTGATCATTTAACGTTTGTTTTGTTTCGAGCATTTGATCAATTTTTTCCTCTATCGTGCCGGTTGTGATCATCTTATGGACATGAACAAACCGCTTTTGCCCGATGCGGTAAGCACGGTCTGTTGCTTGGTTTTCTACAGCAGGATTCCACCATCTATCGTAGTGAATGACATGATTGGCGGCGGTTAAGTTTAGTCCGGTTCCTCCTGCTTTTAAAGAAAGAATTAAGATGTTGAACTCTTTTTTCTGGAAGCGTTCCACCATTTTGTCCCGATCATGTTTGGATAAGCTCCCATTTAAAAATTGAACTGGTTCTCCAAACATCTTTTCGGCGAGCTGTTTGATCATGTTGCCCATTTCAATATACTGCGTAAAAATGAGGCAGCTTTCTCCTTGTTCGTGTATGGCTTTTAACAGCTCTGCTAATTTATCCATTTTTAATGAACGCTTCAACAATTTTACATCTGTTCCGCTCTCTTTTAAATAAAGAGCAGGGTGATCGCAAATTTGTTTGAGTCTGCCAAGCATACTTAAAATGATGGCTTTCCGCTGCATCCCTGTTAATGAGGCCATATGTTCGAATGTATCTTTGACCAGCTGTTCATATAAAGATGCCTGCTCTGCAGATAACGGGATGAATTCTTTTTCTTCTAGTTTCTCTGGCAGATTGAGTGCGACTTCTTCATCTTGTTTTGTCCGTCTTAATAAGAATGGCTTGATCAGCTGCTGCAGCTGTTGGATTCTTTTTTCTTCACGGTCTTTTTCAATCGGAAGGACGAATTTTTTATGAAAACTGGTCAGGCTGCCGAGATATCCTTTGTTCACGAAGTCGAAAATAGACCAAAGCTCTGTCAAACGGTTCTCCATCGGTGTCCCGCTGAGGGCAATGTGGTGCTGTCCTTTTAATTGCCTAATGGCTCTCGATTGTTTCGTATGGGCATTTTTAATGTTCTGGGCTTCGTCTAAGCAAATGGTATTCCATTTGGCTGCTGTTAATTCATCACGGTCAGAATGTGAGAGACCATACGAAGTGAGGACGATATCTGTTGATTCGTACGCTTTTGTAAAGTTCTCACCTTGTGGACGTGATGGTCCATAATGCAGAGCGACATTCAAATGTGGTGCGAATGTTTCTAGCTCTCTTTGCCAGTTCCCTAATACGGAAGTCGGTGCAATGATGAGAGATGGAGCGGCGTCTTGTTGATGCTCCTTCAAATAGGTGAAATAAGCGATCATTTGAATCGTTTTTCCAAGACCCATATCATCTGCTAAACAAGCCCCGAATCCATGAGACCTTAAGAACAGAAGCCAGTTGACACCGTGCTGCTGATACGGGCGCAGTGTGCCCTTAAAGGACTCACTCATCTCGTAGGATGGCAGCTCTTGTGTATCATTTAACTGATGAACAAGCCCTCGTAATTGAGACGAAAGTTCAAATTGAATATGGGCAAAGGCCGAACTGTCTAGCAGCTCAGGAATCGACTCAGAAGAGGCCTCTTGGTCTGCGAGTTCACGTGACAAAATATCCGACATATGAAGTCCTTCGTTCTCAGCGCGCTCCATCCATTTCTTCATTTGCTGGATAAAGGTCGGATCGATTTTAATCCATTGTCCACGAATATTGACAAGACGACGTTTACTTTGAACAAGCTCGTTGAATTCATCTTCTGTCAGCTCAATCCCGTTTGTGGCAAAGCGCCAATTAAAGTCCATAAGGGCATCCATTCCAACGTGCGATTCGCCTCGTGGTGTGGAGGAAATCCGTGCTTTTAGCATCATGGTGCTTTCTTTGACGATTTGCCACCATGATGGGAGCAGGATCTCAATCCCCATGTTCACAAGTGTTTCACTCGCTTCAGACAGGAAGAGCCACGCTTCTTCTTCTGACATGAGGGTGGTACCAGATGTAAATGAGAGCCAAGGGACAATCTGACCGAACCGCTCCAGCTCTCTGGTGATTTTTTCTTGAAACGGACGCCATGATTTTTTTAAAGAACGGATGCCTTCAAAGAAATGCAGATCACTGTTTTTCTTATCACGCAAAAACAGTTCAATTTTCCAATCATCTCCGTCGAAATCAGGCTCATTTAAACGCAAGCCGACAGTGAAAGGCGTCTCATCATCAATCCAGCCGATCGTTTCCAAGAAATCCTGTTCATCTAAAAAATGACCTTGGAAGGAGGAAAGAGCAGGCGATTGTGCAGTCATTCGGTTCCATTTGTGCTGCAAGGCATCATCATATTGAATGTAATCCTGTACGGCAAAGGAGAACCAATCAGCTGTGTAGCCATCTAACAGACCTTCTTTGTCTTTAAAGCGAAGCATTCCTTTTGTCCAAGCCTCGAAATCTGGGACAAAATCTTCATCCTCGATGAATTCGTAAATGGTTGAGGCTGTTTTCATAAGCGGCTCTGTTTCATCCGTTAACGTCACATGGCTGAAAGTATTAAATGAATTTTTCCCTAACAATTCAACGGTCATCCAAGGACTTAACAGGAAGGCAGGTGTGCCAATAAAGCTCACATCTTCTAAGAATGTTCCGTAAAAAGATGATTCGTGCCATTGGAAAAGCTGCCTCTTCATTTCATTTAGCGGTACAGGCTGTCCGTCCTCTGCTTGCGCTGAAATGGTGAAAGAGAAATCTTCGGTTTGTTCTGCATGAATGACAATTTGTTTATGGCGTGTCATCAATTAATTTTCCTTTCTTCATTTCCTCTTGGAACGCACGCAGCCGTTTTGTTGAATCTTGCAGCTGCTGTACATATCTTTCCCACACCGCGGTTTTTTTCGTTTTATGATAAAGCGTACGCAGTTTTTTGAGCATTTTCACAGATTCCCGGTAAGCACTTCGATTCTTTTGATCGAGAAGCAGTGAGATTTCCCGGTGGTATGAAGGAATGAGTGCTTCAGGCTCTTCCTTTGCAATCTGTTTTATTAATTCTTTCTCCAACTCACTGATAGAGAAACCAACGAGGCTGTGTATTTCAATCCATTCTGCATAGCGTTCTTGTGCATATAAGAGCTGACTATATTCAGTAAATGCATAAGGCATACAGATTTGAAGATAGCGTTCATACAAGAAATGATCTTTCGTCTGTTTAAAGTATGCGTCTAAATAAAAGAAGAAATCGCTGACGGCTCCACGCAGTTCTCTATAAGATAGGTCAAGCTGGCAATATTCTTCTAATACATATGTGATCTCTTGATACCAAAGTTTGAGACGCTTCCAGTCCTTGCGGTTTGTGAGATCCTTTAGCCAATTGAGCACATTTGGCAGCATATCTGCATTGAGCAATTTTAATTGCTGGAAGAGTCTTTCGTCTTCTTTTAGCAAATAATCCATATGCATCAGCCCAATGGTGCGCTCAACCGTTTGCTCCTGCTGTTGGGCGCTCTTGAGTAATTCTGTTTCTTTTTTGACCCATTTCCCTCTATTTAATATAGTTCCCCACATTTCCATAAAGACCGCAACTCGTTCATGCTGGAAAGGTCCGCTGATTTGAAGAAGTGTCCGAACGGCAGTTGGTGTGTTTTCAAGAAACGGATCGAGGGAAAAGGAAAGGGCGTATGTCCTCAAATGATCCACTGAATCAAAAATGGTGTTCATGAGCTGTTCTACATATGGATTCATTGAATAAAAGTCTTTTTCGGCATCGAGGCGGCCGAGGTCGATTAGCTCATGGAGCCTTAACCACACATCGATAGACGTATGAATCGCATACAAACTCTTGAATTCAGGTGAAGTGGGTGCGTGTTTTTTCAGGATCGATAAATAGCCGTAATACAAATGCTGTGGTGTTTGCTGGTGCTTCGGTGTCCGTTTCAGCCAGAGGTGAAATTCCTCCTGGAAAAAATTCAGCCAGCTCTGAAGTGATTGTTCATCTGGGCGCTTCACTTGGAAGTGCTGACGAATGAGTTCTTTGCTGCGCTGTAATTCATCCTTCTCTGACCAATTTTCTGTAAAGCCGGTCACACTCTCTACTTGAGCGTATAGCGAAAAGAAGACAGCGAGGATGTGTTTACATAGTCCATCAGCTGGACATGAGCAGCTGCTTCTCACTGGAAACAGCACATGAAGGTGGACTCTTGCTGCCACGACATCATGTACATAAGCTGACCATTCGGTATCAGACTCTTGCTTGAGCCGATATACGCTGTCCTGTCTATAAGTAATCAATGCTTTTTTGATGAGTTGCTTGTTTTCATCTGTTGCAGGAAGAAGTTCTTTGATCTGTTCGGCTGTTTGTTTGATTTCTTCTTCGTTGATGTTGTGCTGAAGCATTTGATCCGCTCCTAACCAAGTAAAAGATTCCAATTCTTTTATTATAGCTCAATGGTGATTTATAAAAAAGTTTTTCATGAAAATGGTCATAAATTTCAAAAGCTGTCGAATGATGTATTAGAGTATTGCATAAACCAACCATACAGCATATAATAATGAAATTAGTGGAATCGAAAGGATACAGACATGGATAATAAGGGTTTAAATCAAGAAGAGTTTTTAAAGATTTTGATGTACGCTCATGATATTGGTGAAAATTCCAATGATGTCACAACAAAAGAAATGCTTGAAAATCTGATTGCTCATATTCGAAATGGCCTTGTTTCATAAAAGTAACCCCCTGCTCTCTCAGCAGGGGGTTTTTGTATGCTTTTATGAATGGAACGAAAATCCCCGGCATACGATGACATTACAAGCATAAGGAGTATGGGGAGCTGATGTGTCATGAAGGTTGCGATTGCAGGCTGTGGGTATGTAGGGCTTGTCACAGGGGTGTGTTTAGCAGAGGCGGGACATGATGTGACATGTATGGATATTGACCGGCGGAAGGTCATGCAGCTGAAGCAAGGGAATCCTCCGATGTACGAGCCGGGATTAAAAGAACTGCTCAAACGGAATATGGAGCAAGGACGCATTCGTTTTCATATTAATGGAGCGTCAGCCTATTCGCAGGCTGACGTGTTAATGATTGCTGTCGGTACCCCGCAGCAGGCAGACGGTCAAGCTGATTTGCAGTATGTCTTTCAAGCGGCAAAGGAGATGGGCTTACAAGCAAAGCCAGGCGCAGTGCTTGTCGTGAAAAGTACAGTGCCTGTCGGAACGGGCGATCAAATTGATCATTTGATTCATCACGTGTTAGGTCGTAAGGAGCCATTATCTATCGCATCGAATCCAGAATTTTTACGAGAAGGCTCTGCCATCTCAGATACGTTGCGAGCGGATCGGCTGGTGATTGGAGCCGAAACAAAGAACGGATTAGATCAGCTAGAGTCTATGTATGCGGATTTCCACATTCCATTCGTGAGAACAGATCGGAAAAGCGCAGAGATGATCAAATACGCATCAAATGCATTTCTTGCCACAAAAATCAGCTTCATGAATGAAATTGCTTCGATTTGTGGAAAAACAGGAGCTGATGTTGAGAGAGTTGCAGAAGGGATGGGACTCGATCAGCGGATTGGTGCTTCGTTTCTTAGGGCAGGCATTGGTTACGGAGGTTCCTGTTTTCCGAAGGATACAAATGCCCTTGTTCAAATTGCAGGGCATGTGTTCCATGATTTTGAGCTATTGAAGGCTGTCATCAAAGTCAACAATGAGCAGCGGGCTACTTATATTCGAAGTGTGAAGGAGCGAATGGGAGAAAACTTGGAAGGGAAGAGAATGGCCCTTCTTGGCCTTTCATTTAAGCCGAATACTGATGACATAAGAGAGGCGCCGTCGATCCCAATCGCTCATCAGCTCCATCAATTAGGAGCGGAGATCGTGGCCTATGATCCTGCTGCCGCCCGCAATGCGGCTCAAGAACTGCCTGATCAAGTCTTTTTTGCTCAAACGATTGAAGAGGCGATAAAGGATGCTGATGCTGTCTGTATACTAACAGAGTGGGCGGATATTCAGTCCTTTCCACTTTCAGCTTATAAAGATTTCATGAGGCAGCCGATCATTTTTGATGGCCGGAATTGTCATACGCTTGAAGCGGCAGAAGCAGCTGGTGTCGAGTATCATTCTATTGGGCGCAGGCCTGTCTCTCCTATTTATATGTAATGAGAAAAACCGATAACTTCACGTGTTATCGGTTTTTGCGTTAATGCGGAAGAATGAATCCGCCATATAAAAATGCAGCCACTATTAGAAAAGCAGGGTGCAATTTGAATTTGGTCATAAAGAAAAATGAAATGGCGGCAATGGCAAGTGATTGCGTCCAGCCAATGGCTTTCACGGCATCTCCGCCAATTTCCCATGTTAATAAAAGCATCATCATCGCAATGACAGGCTGTACAGATAGAGTCATGCCTTTGACGACAGAAGATTGGCGAAAACGATCAATGAGTTTTAGCAATAAAATCAATCCAATAGCAGACGGTAGGACCGTCGCAAGCAGTGCAACGATAAAGCCTGGCCATCCCATGACATCATAGCCTACATAAGCCGCAATTTTCGTAGCGATTGGACCTGGAAGTGCGTTGGCTAATGCGAGCATATTGGAGAACCCTTCGTTTGTCATCCAATGAAAATGATTGACGATTTCTTCATAATTGAGTGGAATGGAGGCAGGTCCTCCACCATACCCTAACAGATTGGATAAGAAGAATGCCCAGAATAAAAAGAGAATCAGCATCACGAAGACACTCCTTTCTCTTTATTTGTTCGATTCCAGCGATCTTTCAGTCTAAAATGAAAGGCACCATAACATAAAAAGATGATGACAATGATTCCTGGATGAATCGAGAGTACTTGAAGACCGACAAATGCCAAAAGGAATAGGGCGATTCCGAAGATCATGCCGAAGCCCTTCAACGCTTTTTGTCCAAATTCATATGCCATCATTCCTAACAGAACGGCAATCACTGGTGTCACAGCACCGATCATATTTTGAATGATGACTGAAGAGCTTAAGACGCTGACAAGTGTAACAAGTGCCACCATAGCGAGACATGTCGGTAAAATATGTGCAGCTGTTGCAACAATGGCGCCAGATACACCTTTTAATCGATAGCCGAGGTATGCCGACATTTTCGTAGCAATCGGTCCAGGTAATGCGTTGGCGATGGCGAGTGTTTCTCCAAATTTGTCATCATTGATCCATTTGTATTTGACGACCGCTTCATGGCGAATGAGCGGGATCACAGAAGGTCCTCCGCCAAATCCCAGAATACCGGTTCGCACCATGGCGATCATGAGTTCAAGATATGATTGCAAGTGGTTCAACTCCTATCTACAATTTCATGCCCATTCGGCTTTTGTATCGTTTAATGAGCATTTGACAGTCAACACTGACGACGCCTTCAAGCGGGTACAGCTTCTTTGTCAGGAACGTCTCCATTTCCTGTTCATTTTGAAAAATGCCATGCATATGCAGTTTGCTTGGTCCTGTCATATGATAAAGGCTTGTGACGGCTGTTTCCTGCTCAAGCTGAAGGGCGACTGTTTCTAAACATTTCGGCTCAACCTCTACGTTAAAAAAGACAGAGACATGAATGCCGATCTTTGCTGGATTAATGACAGCGGTGAATCGTTCAATGACACCTGCTTCAATGAGCTGCTGAATACGGGCTTGTACAGCAACACGGGAAAGGCCGACTTGTTTCCCTAGATCCGTGTAGGACATACGCCCGTCCTCGTGTAATAAGGAAAGAATTTGTTTATCTCTTTCATCTAATGTTAAGTTTGGAATGCGATATTCATGTGCCACCGTATAACCACCTTTCTTCTGTTGATATTCTATCATATTTTATTACGAATAGAATGTTTGATTTTTAATTGAGTAACGAAATGAAATAATAAAAGAAGATAACATATCTTTTTGCATGAAAAAACACCCCAGTATCACCGGGGTGTGTTCATTTTATTTTTCTGGGCTGCTTTCCGCACTGGCAATTTGTTGTGCAAGGTCAGCACGATCAATGTCTGCTTGGAAGAACTCCTGCGTATTTGGAAGGTGTAAATTCATGTGACGTTTTTGGGAAATTCGAATGGTCACTTGATCCACAGTGTAATCAAATACATGCCCGCCTACGCTGCGATCATCATCAATAAAGTGGAGATGATATCCGCTTACCGCAATGCCATGTGCGTACTGTGGTGTACGGAAGCCTGCGATCGTCCCGCGAATATTTTCAAAATCGAAAATAGGCTGTGACTTGACTGCTTCCACCATCGGAACGTAAGGTTTTTCCTGTTTTTCAACCGTACGGGTTTGAACCTTTTTGAATGACCCATCGATGCGGATCGCATAAAAGACATTTTTGCTTGGTAAGATTCGGTCGATTTCTTCCTCTAGCTCTTTGGACGTCATCGGTGCATCAATTCGATGAACGATGTCCGTTTCAAAGAATGCTAGAGAGCAGAATGGTGAATAATCTTGATCGGTTACTGGTGTGGCTGTTCCATCAGAGCGCAGTCGATAAAAAGCGCCATCAAAGCCGATTAGTTCCCCATCTAATTGATTGAATGTGCCAATGCCAAAATCACCGTGCTCGGGAATATGTGATAGGGAGAAATCTCCATCGTATACGGCTTCCAGCAAGGAGGTCATGGTTGATACTTGATAGACCTCTTGCTTTTTGTCCTGCGGTATTGTGTTGTTTTGTTGATTCATTGGGTGCATCATACCCATATCCGCTCACTCCTTTAAAGTAATGTATCGAAGTCTTATCTGACGTTCGTTGTGTGTTTTTCACGAAAGACTTCTGGCCATTTTTGACTGGCGAGGTCTGGGTTGTCTTGATAGTCTATCGGAATATCAATAATAACGGGTCCTTCTATGTTTATACCCTTTTGAAGGACAGTTGAAAGCTCTTCAGGTGAGTTGACACGTAATCCAGTTGCTCCAAAGCTTTCTGCATATTTCACTAAGTCGATCTGACCGAACTCAACACAAGACGTACGGTCATACTTCATTTCCTGCTGGAATGCCACCATATCGTATGTGCTGTCGTTCCAAACGAGATGAACGAGATTTGTTTTCATGCGCACGGCTGTTTCTAATTCCATGGCGGAGAAGAGAAAACCGCCATCACCTGAGACTGAAATGATCTTTTCATCTGGATTCAATATGGAGGCTGCAATTGCCCATGGTAATGCCACGCCAAGTGTTTGCATTCCGTTACTCACTAGGAACGTGTTCGGTTCATAAACACGGAAGTGGCGAGACATCCAAATGGCATGAGATCCGATATCACATGTCACTTTCGTGTCATCTGGGATGATACGTCTCAACGTATGAATGACATCCAGCGGGTGTGATAAATGACTTTCTCTTTCTGGTGCTTTTTCGATATCACTTAACAGCTCTTGTAATTCTGTGACCAGATCTACGTTCTTTTTGCATAATGAAAGTGGAACGCTGTCGTGGGCTAGATGTTGCACCGTTTCAGATATATTGCCCACAAGCTCAAGCGTCGGTTCATAGAAATGGTCAATATCTGCCTGCATGTCATCTACATGGATGATGTGACGCTGCTGCGGTTTCAAATTCCAATGCTTCGGATCGTATTCGATTGGATCAAAGCCAATAGTTAAAATCACATCCGCTTTCTCAATGAGAAGGTCCCCTGGCTGATTACGGAATAAGCCGATTCTGCCCACATATTGAGGCTCAAGCTCTCTTGAGAGAACGCCGGCTCCTTGGTACGTTTCGACAAATGGGATACCAAGTGTTTTTAATAATGTTCTTGTCGCATTTGCCGCAGCTGGACGGCTAGCTTTCATTCCCACAATTGCAACAGGTAAGTGCGCATTTTGAATTTTGGCGATGGCCGAACTGATGAGAGCATCCGGTGCAGGACCTAGTTCTGGAGAAGGGTGAGCAGACACTGGTGTTTGTGTGGTGTGTTCGGTCACGACATCTTGTGGAAAGCTGATAAATGCTGCTCCAGCTTGACCTCTTTGTGCCGCGCGAAAAGCATTTGTTAATGCTTCTGGTATATTGTTTACGTCTTGTACTTCAACGCTATATTTTGTCACTGGTTTGAATAATGCCGCATTGTCGAGTGATTGATGTGTTCGTTTGAGTCGATCCGCACGGATGACGTTTCCAGCAATTGCAACAACAGGGTCACCTTCTGTATTGGCTGTTAATAGACCTGTCGCTAAATTGGATGCGCCAGGACCTGATGTGACGAGACAAACGCCTGGTTTGCCAGTTAAACGACCGACAGCTGCTGCCATGAATGCCGCATTTTGTTCGTGTCTGCATAGCACAAGCTCTGGACCTCTGTCTTTTAATACATCAAATACTGCATCAATTTTTGCACCTGGAATCGCAAAAACATGGGTCACACCTTGGGCAATGAGCGTATCAACAATCAACTCTGCTCCTCGTTTTGTTAGGGGTTGTGTTTGAGAATTCATTTACCCCGCACTCCTTTCGGCAAGTAAAATTTTTTATGAAAATATATTTTCATGATATGATTTACTATACATTTCACAAAATAAATTTTCCAATATATGTTTAACGTAGTTTTAATATGTTTCACGAATAAGTGTTTGAGGAGTGAAAGGATGGAACTGAGACATTTGCAGTATTTTGTCACAGTCGCGGAGGAGCTGCATTTCGGCAGAGCGGCCGCACGATTGAACATGACACAGCCTCCACTTAGTCAGCAAATTAAGCAGTTTGAGGAAGAATTGGGATTTCCTTTGTTTCACCGGTCTAAACGGGTGGTGGAGTTAACAGCTGCTGGAAAGGTTTTTTTACATGAGGTCCGGGGGGTGCTGCATCAGCTTGATAAAGCCGTTGATCATGCCCGGCATACGGCAAGAGGGGAGCTTGGGAAGATTATCATCGGTTTCGTTGGTACAGCGACATATGATATTCTGCCGCCAGTTGTCCGTGAATTCAGAGAGCTGTACCCCTCTGTCAGTATTGAGCTGCAACAGCTCTCTGTCCCGCAGCAGCTTGAGGCGCTTTTGAATGGTGAGATTGATATTGGTTTTTTGCATCCTACATCACCGCAAGAAGAATTGGTCAGTCGTTTAATGAAGCAAAGTGAATGTATTTTTGCGATTCCGAAAAACCATCCGCTGGCGGAAAAAGAAGCGGTCACGATTGAAGATATTCGTGATGAGCCGATTATTTCTTTATCAAAGGAATCATGGCCGTCCCTTTATCAGCATTTTGTCCTACTTTGTGAAAAGTACGGATTTTCACCCAATATCGTGCAGGAAGCAGCAGAATATCAAATGGTCATTGGTCTTGTCACAGCGGGAATCGGAATTGCTATCATTCCAACATCGGCCCGGCGTTTATTTAATTTAGATGTGGTGTATCGGTCAATTGAAGGTGAGCAGCTACTCGCGGAATGGACCATTTCTTATAGACGAGAAAATCATAATCCGGCATTGTTTCATCTTGTCCATCATATTCTCCATCGTGCTGAGCCGGAATAAGGGAAGAGAGAACGGGGTATGGTATGATGTCGTTACATATAAGAGGAGGCGTGTCTGAAGTGATTACATTACAAATGGATCAGTTGTCACGAAAAGAAGCATATAAAGTATTATCTGGTTCCGTCGTTCCAAGACCCATTGCATTTATTACAAGCCTTTCTAAAGAAGAAGTCGTCAATGCTGCACCATTTAGTTTCTTTAATGTCATTAGCGGCCATCCTCCGCTGATCGCTGTTTCTATTGGACGTCGTCAAGGAGAGATGAAAGATACAGCAAAACATATCATCGACAGGGAAGAATTTGTTGTCCATGTGAGTGATGAAGCGATGATTGAAGATATTAATGAAACAGCTGCTACTTTGCCAGAGGATGAGAGTGAGCTGACTCGTACCGGTCTTCATCAAGTGAAGAGCAGCGTGGTGTCAGTGCCAGGAATCAAGGAAGCACGCATTCGCTTTGAATGTCAGCTGGAAAAACATCTGACCTTTCAAAATGATGAAGGGGAGATCACAGTCGATCATATCATTGGCCGGGTGGTGTGTGCGCATTTAGATGAATCCGTCTATGATGCGGAAAAAGGATATATTTTTACGAATGAATTAAAGCCAGTTGCACGTTTAGCGGGGAATGATTATGCCCATTTAGGTACGCCATTTGTACTGAAGAGACCGGAATAACATCTAAAACCCCCGAGGCTATCGGGGGTCCAGCGTGTAGACAAACCCTCGCATTCTTTGTCAGTCCTGCGCTTCGGTGCTCACGAATGTCAATTCGCTCTGCTCCGGTCCTCGTCCTTCCTAGACTGCAAAGGTTTTCTATTACGCTGAAAAGAAAACAAAGTGCTAAAATAAAGTTCATTTCAGCCTTTGTCTACAATCTAAAACCCCCGAGGCTATCGGGGGTTTAGTGTTTATTTCTTTTGTTCTAGTTTCAATGGAGCGGCGATATTTTTTTCTACCTTTTTGCCTTTTAATACATCGTCCGCAGCGCCGACTGCCAGTTGACCGATCAGCTCTGGCTGCTGCGCGACTGTTGCAGATAGTTTTCCTGCTTTGATCGAGTTGAGTGCATCTTCGTTACCGTCAAAACCAACGACAAGAATGTCTTTTCCAGAGCTTTGGATGGCCTCTAGTGCGCCAAGCGCCATTTCATCATTGTGGGCAAAAACGGCTTTGATGTCAGGGTTTCCTTGAAGAAGGTTTTCCATCACGTTGAGCCCTTTTGTCCGGTCGAAGTCAGCGGCTTGTTTTGCTGTGACATCTAACTGTTTGTCTGCAATTTGATGGAAACCTTTTCCTCGTTCACGTGTCGCAGAAGCACCTGGTACACCTTCTAGTTCAGCCACTTTTGCTCCTTTACCGACTTTGTCGATGATAAAGTTAGCGGCCATTTCGCCGCCTTTGATGTTATCGGAAGCAACGAGCGCTTCAACCTTTCCGCTTTCTGCCGAACGGTCTAATGTGATGACCGGTATGTCTGAAGCATTCGCAGATTCGACAGCCGTTGATATGGCAGAGGAATCGGCTGGGTTAATGAGTAATGCATCAACCCCTTGTTGAATTAAATCTTCTACATCACTCGTTTGTTTGGCTGAATCATTTTGTGCATCGGCAATGACAACTTCGATGCCAAGCTTTTTCGCTTCTTTTGTCACGCCGTTTTTAAGAGAAACGAAGAATGGGTTATTTAAAGTCGAGATCGACAGTCCGATTTTCATGTCTTTTTTCTTGCCATCCTTTGTTGATTTGGCCCACTCTGGCGGTTCAAGCGAGCAGGCAGAAAGCATGAATAGTGAGAGAGTCACGATCAGGATTACATATTTTTTCATAGCAGCTGCCTCCTTAAGCAGATTTCTTTCTGTCGAGTAGGACTGCAATTAAGATGACAATCCCTTTCACAACAGACTGATAGAATGATGAAACACCAAGTAAGTTCATACCATTGTTCAAGACCCCGATAATGAGTACCCCGATGAGTGTGCCGACAATTCGCCCTCTTCCGCCGGATAGGCTTGTCCCGCCAAGTACAACGGCAGCAATTGCATCAAGTTCATACGACGTACCAGCTGTTGGCTGGGCTGAGTTGAGACGAGATGTTAAGATCGCACCTGCTAAAGCAGACATAAAGCCGGCTAAGGAATAAATCATGATTTTGACGCGTGGTACTTTAATACCTGAGATGAGGGCTGCTTTTTCATTTCCGCCAATGGCATACGTTCTTCTGCCAAAAGGTGTTTTATGAAGCAAGACCCAGAGTACGATAAAGGTGAGAAGCATGGTGATCGCTGGAACAGGAATGCCTAAGAAATATCCACGGCCAAATAGCTGAAATGCATAGTTAGAGCCAAGCCCTGTAATTGGGTTTCCGTCTGTATAAACAAGCGTCAATCCTCTGAAAATCGTCATCGTCGCAAGTGTTGCGATAAAAGGAGCCATTTTTCCTTTTGTGATTAAAAGACCGTTGATCATTCCAAGGATGGCACCGATGATACATCCAACGATGATGGCAAGAATCGGGTCCAAACCAGATACAATAAAGCCGGCAGTCAGAGCACTAGACAGCGCTAGAATGGCACCGACAGACAAATCAATTCCTCCGGTTAAAATAACAAATGTCATGCCAAAGGCAATGAGGGCGTTAATGGAGATTTGTCTGAGTAAGTTTAAAATGTTTAATGGTTCTAAAAAGGCCGGATTTAAGATAGAAACAATGGCGACAAGGATGATGAGTCCTAAGAATGGCCCAAGCTTTTGCATGATGTGATCAAATCGTCCATTTGAAGTAAGTGGTTTCATGTTACTTCCCTCCTGTAGCTAGTGTCATAATTCGTTCTTGTGTAGCTTCTGTTTTACTTAATTCTCCGCTGATGGTTCCTTCATGGATGACAAGCACTCGATCGCTCATCCCAAGAACTTCTGGGAGCTCAGAGGAGACCATCAAAATGGCAACACCTCGATCTGTCAGCTCGTTCATGAGCTGATAAATTTCTCGTTTCGCCCCGACGTCGACACCTCTTGTCGGTTCATCTAAAATCAGCACCTTCGGTTGAATGCCGATCCATTTGGCGATGACGACCTTTTGCTGATTTCCACCGGACAGGCTGCGTGCAGAGATTTCAGATGAAGCGGTTTTGATCGTGAGTCGTTTGATGAGCAGGTCAACAAAATCCTGTTCGTTTTTCTTATCAATCAGCCCCTTTGGAGAGAAGCTGTCTAAGTTAGGTAACCCGATGTTTTCCCGAATGGATGCATCTAGCATCAGTCCTTCATCTTTGCGATCCTCCGTAATAAAACCGATGCCAAGCTTGACCGCATCACTTGGTTTTTTAATAACAGCCTTTTTCCCATGAACCCAAATTTCTCCTTGATCCAGGGGATCGAGTCCAAAGAGCGACCGCATCATTTCTGTCCGGCCAGCGCCCATTAAGCCTGCAACACCGACAATTTCCCCAGCTTTGACGGAAAAACTGACATCTTGAAAGCGGCCTTTCCTCGTTGCTTGCTTCACCTCTAGGACGATATCACCAGTAGAAGGTGTGCGCTCAGGGTAACGATCTGTTAATTCGCGGCCGACCATTTTTTTGACGACTTCATGGAAATTCGTGTCCGGTATCGCTTTCGTATCGACCGTTTTTCCGTCACGCATGATCGTAATCCGGTCACAGATGGCAAAGATTTCTTCCATCCGGTGAGAAATGTAGACGATGGAAACGCCTTCTTTTTTGAGTGATTCAATGACCTGAAATAGCTTTTCAATCTCACGGTCTGTGAGAGCAGCTGTTGGTTCATCCATAATAATGACCTTTGCATCGGTCATTAACGCTTTCGCAATCTCAATCATCTGCTTTTGGCCGACAGAACAGCTTCCTGCCTCTTGATCGAGCGATAAGTTGACAGACAATCGGTCGAGCTGCGCTTGGGCGAGTGTTTTCATTTTTTTGGTGTCTAGGAGACCAAGTTTTGTATAGATTTCTTTCCCGATAAATAAATTCTCGAGTACCGTCATATCAGGCCATATATTCAGCTCCTGATGAATGAAGGCAATCCCGTTCTGCTCGGCTTCTTTCGGATTTTTGAAAGCGGTTTCTTTTTCGTCGATTTGAATCGTTCCTTGATCCAGGGAATAGAGTCCTGTCAGCAGATTCATTAACGTTGATTTTCCTGCCCCGTTTTCACCCATAAGTGCATGGACTTCACCTGTGACGAGGTCAAAGGAGACCCCGGCGAGAACGGTGTTTTTTCCAAAGGCCTTATGGATGTTATGCATTTCAATGTTCATAAGTGGCTCCTCCTTTTAAAAGATGACACCGGCATGAAGAATGCAGTTTGCGTATGGGGTGGCTTCACCCGTTCGAATCACTGCTTTTGCCTGTTTGGTCATGTCTTTGAACGTCTCGTGATCGACTTCATCTAACGGATGTGAGAACGCTTTCTTTAGAAAAAAATGATCTCTCTCATTGGCTTCTTTGATTTCACTGGCGATCGTGATGTGTTCAATGGCCATTTCCTCAAGAAGAAGGGAAGTAACCTCCTGAAAGGATGGTGTGCCGATGGATAATGCAAGGTCGATCTTGACCGGGCCTTCTGGAATGGGCAGGCCGCAGTCTGCGATGACAATCGTATCTGTATGACCAAGATCAGCAAGCACCTTGGCGATATGACTATTTAAAATACCATTTTTCTTCATTTCTTATTCTCCAATTCTTCTCTTGCTGGCATGCCGCCTTGGGCACCAAATTTTGTGACTGAGATAGATGCGGCTAAGTTGGCAAAGGCAAGTGCGTCGAATAGGGATTTTCCTTCTGTCAGTGCTACAGCTAGAGCGCCGTTAAAAGTATCACCAGCGCCTGTAGTGTCGACGGCTTTCACAGGATAGCCCGGTACCAACACTTCTTTTGATCCATCAAAGTAACGAACACCATTTTTTCCTTCTGTAATGAGTAATTTGTTTGGATATTGGCGCAAAGCTTCTGCTATGGTGAGTCCATCAAACATAAGAGCTGCTTCGTGTTCGTTTGGCGTGATATAGGCAGCTTGATCTAATATTTGCTGAGAGACTTTGCGAGCTGGTGCGGGATTTAAGATGACTGGGATCCCTTTTTCGCTGCAAATGGCGCAGACGGCTTCGACTGTTTCTTCAGGAATTTCCTGCTGGATAAGGACGATTCCGATATCTTCAAGAGAAGAAAGAGCATCTTTTACATAGTGAGGTGTTACCTCATTGTTTGCTCCTTTGACGACAACAATGCTGTTATCTCCTTCAGCTAGAATGATATGAGCTGTTCCGCTTTCCATTTCGGTAACCGGTTTCATATAGGTGGTGCGAACACCTTGTGCTTGCAAATTGCTCATAATGTCCTGACCATATGCGTCATCACCAACTCGGCCGATCATATATACATCTGCACCGAGCCTTGCGCTTGCTACTGCTTGATTGGCTCCTTTTCCCCCAGGGACCGTTTTAAATGATTCGCCTAGGACGGTTTCTCCTGCACTAGGACGTTTATTCGATGTGACAACTAGATCCATGGAACAACTTCCTACGACAACTATTTGACTCATTGTGAATCCACCTTTCTTGTGGTCTCTCGTTCAATAAAAGAGACGGGCATTTGAATAACTGCTTGATCTATAGGCTGTTTTTGAATGGCTTTAATGATCAGCTTTGCGGCTTCTTTCCCCATATCATAGGCAGGCTGCCGGATCGTTGATAGAGATGGGAAGAGCAGTTCGCTTTGCGGAATATCATCAAATCCAATGATTTGGACGTCTTCTGGAATGGCTTTTCCAATTCGAAGTGCTTCGTGTACGACGGCTGCTGCGACGATGTCATTGCTGGCAATGATGCCATCTGTTTCAGGGTACAGCTTGAAAAGAGCCTTGGCGCTTTTTCGGGCTTCCTGAAAAGAAAAAGAAGCGTTAGACATCACATGAAAGTTAGCACCTTCTTCAGTCAGAACATCAAGTGCGCCTTTGAATCTTTGCCGCGCCGTTTGAAGATGAGCGGGCCCTTTTAGCAATGTGATCTGCTGACTGCCGCGTTTGATTAATTCCATTGCAGCCATTTTCCCGCCTGCCGTAGCATCTGCAAACACAGAAGGCGCATTTGGAACGGTACGATCTAAGAAGACAACAGGCAGTTCATCATCATTGTACAAATCCGATTCAGGTTCGTTTGTGACAGCGATGACACCGACCACCTGGTTTTGCTTAAAGGTTTGTAAATAGGCCATTTCCTTCTCCCGATCTTCATCACTGTTTCCGAATAATAAGCGAAAACCGTTTGCATGAATCTCATCCTCAACGCCTCTAGCCAGCTGAGGGAAGAAGGGGTTTGTGATATCAGGTAAGATGAGACCAACTAATCTTGATTCTCTTTTAAAAAGGGATCGTGCCACTTCATTGGGGAAGTAGTTTAGCTCCTGCATCGCTTGTGTCACACGGGTTTTCGTATCAATATGGACGTATCCAGTATCGTTAAGCACGCGTGAAACAGTCGCAACAGACACTTGAGCAGCTTTTGCAACATCTTTAATTGTAGCCAATGGAGTGCCTCCCTTCTTTGATGTGTAACCGTTTACATAGATAGATTATCACGAAAGCATTAAAAAGACAATCTTAAAAAAATAAAAAAAGAAAAGAAAGAGGGCGTCTTCCTTTTCTTAACTAATAATGCCCGTTTGGGTAATGTTCACTTTGATTTTTGGGATGATCTTCACTTTTGGATAATCGGTGACCCAATTCATTTTCATATACTCATCATAATGTCTGACTCTGTATTTTCTGCCGAGGCTTAAGACGTCAGAATTTGCTTCTTGTAATGTAGCAACAATTTTTTCTGCTTCTTTTGTCAAGATGGTTGAAAGTCTTTTGTTCAGCATTTCAATTTTTTTGTCTGTATCTAGATTATCTTTTGGGTACTCAAGGACAGAAGTATTAAATTCAAATTTGAGTGAGTATGTTAAGTTTCGATGATCAGGATTCAGAATCTCGATGTCTCTCTTCACATCAGTGACTTGGATGGTGATGTAATTGTTTTCTTTTGACTTCATGTCGCTTCTCACTTTTTTTGTGAAGTTGGCATATTTGCCCATTTTTCCGTCCATGACGGTGAGCAGAATTGCATCTTGACCGTACAACTCGCCTTTCTTCTTCTCATTATCAAATAGAGCAACCCCTTTTACACTGATTAATTTCTTCGATTGATCGAAATGAATCAACGGCAGTGTGAAGTCTTCTCCAGTTTGGAGCATTTTAGATCGAATACTTTGAATGTTTTTAGGTGCTACTTGGGAGGAGCGTGATGCAGTTGTGATTAAGTTATTTAAATAGTCACTCACGATGAGTTTTTCCTTCAGCAGCGAGTTAATCACTTCTTCACAGGTTCCCCCTTGAACAACGGCAAGATTTGCAAGGAGAGGGCTTTTTGGATCACGATAAAACATATCTAAGTAGGGCAGAAGACGCTTTTGGGCAAATTCATCACCGATTAGCATCACCCGCATTTTCGACATGTCTATTTTTTGATCCACAATCCGGCTGAAGTTGGTTCTTGCTTTTCTTAAAGTAGGTGCTTCCGTTGTGAGAAGAGTGGTTAAAAAGCTACCTGTATTTCCTTGTTCCATACTTTGAGACTGCTGCACTTTTCGATAAGTGATTGAGTACTTCGCATTGTCATCCTCTCCTTGATCAACAGCAGAGGTTAACACAAGAGAGATGTTCTTTAATAGGTTCTGATCCCAGCAGCCAGGCATGAATATGAGAGACACACACATGAGCAACGTCAGTATGTACTTATGACGCATGTGATTTCACCTTCCCTTTGCGATGTTTGATAAAGATGATAATGGCCATAAAGATTGGGAGTGTGTAAATAAATGAATATTGAGCGATGGTGGTAAAATCATTAAAACGCTGAATTCTAAAATTATCGGTTGCAAGGTAACAGCTAGCCGCATAAATAAAAATGGAAAAATATAAGACATATTTTTTGTGTTCTTTTTTCTTAAGAATACTTGCCACGCCATTCGCACAAAAGTAAAGGTAATTACTGAGTGTAGCTAAAATGACAAATACCCAGAAACTAAGGAAAATTAAATCCGTCCGTTCAATCACACCGAACGAAATGGTTTTTAGTAGATAAAGAACTGGGTTGGGAATGATATTGAGCTCAATCGGACTGAAGAACATAAAACAAATCAATGTAATAAATAGGTAGTAAAGCGTCGTGCATATATTGGCAATGGTCATGACTTTATATCGTTCCTTAATGGTTCCTTTCATCAATGGAGAGATAATGAGGATCATCTCGAACCCATTCATAGATAGAACGACGTCTTTTAATCCAAGTGAAACTTGAGAAAGATCCACTTGGAAAAAAGGCATGAGGTAGTCGATATTGGTTCCTTTTAATGAATAGAGCATTAAGAGAGAGAGCATGAGCAAAAAGGGCGTCAAAACGAAGTTAAACCTGACAATGGCCGTAATTTGCTCCTTTGCAATGTAAATGATGGAGATCATCAGTAACAGATTAATGACCCAATTTGGTGTGAGCGGCAGTACCCAAATGCCAAGAATTCTTGTGAAAATGGATAAAACAACAATGCAGACGGAGGCGAAGTATAACGTATATAGTGCCACCAAAGTCCGGCCGATCCATTTTCCGAACACTTCAATTAAGGCTTGGAAAAATGATATATCAGGATACTTCTGAATGATGTAAATAAAAATGGTGTTAATGATTTGAATGAAAAAACAGGCTAAGATAATCGCCATCCACCCATCGTGTCCCATGTCTTTCATCAGCAAATGAGGCAGGGCTAGAATACCGACACCAATTTGAGATTGAATGATAAAAAAGACAGCTTGAGGTGGAGATATTTTATTTTTCATCTTTATTTTTCCATCCTCTCAAATTTTCAATTTGCTCTTTCTTTTTTGGATTTAAGTAAACAGGGCGCTTTTTGTACATCCACATCGGTAATCGAATCACAGTATCTTTTAAGTCCTGCCAGTTAAATGGAGCCACTGGTGATAAGTACGGGACACCTAGTGATTCGAGGCGGCATAAATTCATCAATACGATCGACAGGCCGAATGAAATGCCAATAAACCCAAACATCGATGCCATAAACATGAGAGGGAAACGAAGCATACGAATGGTGGACGTCATTTCAAAGGATGGGAGGACAAAGGATGCAACAGCTGTCACGGCAACAACAATGACAAGGACATTCGAAATGAGTCCAGCTTTTACCACAGCGTCTCCAATCACCAAACCGCCTACAATCCCAATCGTCTGACCAATTGGCTTTGGCAGTCGCACCCCTGCTTCTCGTATGAGCTCAATCGTAATCTCCATCAGCATTGCTTCAATTAACGGCGGAAAAGGAATGCCGATAATGGAATTTTTCATCGTAATCGCTAATTCATCCGGGACTACCTCATAATGAAAGCCGATGACTGCAATATAAAAAGAAGGCAAAATCACAGCGATGATACAGGCAATATAACGAAGAATACGAATAAATGTAGCCGGAATCCAGCGGCTATTATAGTCATCTGGTGATTGAAAGAAGCTAAAGAACGTAATAGGCAAAATGATAGCCATTGGGCTGCCATCCATTAAGACGACAATTCTTCCTTCAAGAATGGCAGATCTCACTTTGTCAGGTCGTTCTGTGTCAATAAGCTGCGGGAAGATGGAATACGAATCATCTTCAATCGCCTCTACAATAGAACCGGGGCTAAGCAGCGTGTCTACTTTAATAGAAGAAATTCGTTTGTTAACCTCATCTATCTTTTCTTGATTGGCAATATCAGAAATATAAACCGTTGCAACCTTTGTTTCAGATTTTGTACCGACCTTATGATACTGGATTGCAAGTTTTCGATCATTTAAGTGTGAACGCAGCAAATATAAATTGGTATCTAAACTCTCAACAAACCCATCATGTGCGCCTGCAATAATACTTTCAGAAGAAGGTTCAGAAATGGAACGCAGCGGCGGCTGCCCAACAGCAAATATTTTGATCTGTGCGGATTTTTCATCAAGGAAGGCAATACTTCCGGCAATAATGCTGTCGACAATCAGCGTCAAGTCACCTGTTTCGAGTGAACTAAGAGATTTTGCATAGTCCTGTTTTCCAGGAGGGCCAAGCAAGTTGCCAATAATGAAGTTGTTTAATTTACTTTCATCCACTCTTGTTTTAATAAAAAACAGCACTGATTTCGTTTCATTCACCATCAATTCCCGGTATTCAAAATCAGCGCTTTGTTGAAATGCTTTTTTCAGAATCCGAATCTTTTCCTCAAAACCGCCTGATAAAAAGTGTAAGCGTGTTTGCTCATTCGTATTTGGCATCTTTAGCCTCCTCTCACAGATTTTTTAACCATAGTGTAAGCCGAGAAGATGATTTTATGCGTCATCTTTGGGGAAAGCATGACATGCACCGACAACTTTCAACTAAAATCACATTAAAAATGTTAAGAAATGATGAATCTTGATAAAAAGAAATGAATAATGTTTCATTGTTTAGGTCATAAGGAGTGAATATCGTAAAGAGAGGCTATAACAAAATGATTAATCTTTGACATCTTATCCCAATTTTTTGTGACCTGAAAATAAGCAGATGACTTGATTTTTTGACAGGTGACCTTTGTCATAGGTCAACACATAGCGTTCTGACCAATGAGGATGACTTTCTAACCTGTTCATTTAAAAATATAAAATATTCTAAAACACGCACTATTCATTTAAAGCACTGATATGACTGATTTCGTAGAGATGAAAGGACTTTAAAACATTGATTCAAAATACATCTTAATAATTGTCGAAAAATTTAGGGAGAAAAGGACAAAAGATTTTTCACTGTTTGATGGTAACGCTTTCTCTTGTTTGAAGCAGAAATTCAGCCGTCATTTTGTCCGTCTTTTGGCCTTTTCATTTGAGCGTGAGGTAGGCAAATACGCCTTCTGATTAGAGGAATTTGGCATACGAGGAAGTGAAAGATTATGTTACATAATACCGATTGTGATTTTATGCTGAACCTATATACTGTTGATTGAATTTACATATCACACTCATAAAAAAAGGAGATGTAGATAAGCGATGTGGTTAATCGTTATAGCCTGTGTCATCATGTTAGGGATTGGCTTTATTGAAAAGAAGCGTCATCAGAAAAATATCGATGCCCTGCCGGTACGCGTCAATATTAATGGTATACGCGGAAAGTCTACCGTTACAAGATTGACAACCGGTATCTTAATGGAGGCAGGTTATAAAACTGTCGGCAAAACAACAGGAACGGATGCAAGAATGATTTATTGGGATACGCCAGAAGAGAAACCGATTAAAAGGAAACCGCAAGGACCAAATATCGGAGAGCAGAAAGAAGTTATGAGAGAAACCGTTGAAAGAGGAGCAAATGCCATCGTCAGTGAATGTATGGCGGTGAATCCAGATTACCAAATTATCTTTCAGGAAGAGCTGCTTCAAGCGAATATTGGCGTGATCGTAAACGTTCTTGAAGATCATATGGATGTGATGGGGCCAACTCTTGATGAAATAGCTGAAGCCTTTACAGCGACAATTCCTTACAATGGGCACTTGGTTATTACGGATAGTGAATATACAGATTTCTTTAAAGAGATTGCGAAAAAACGCAATACTGAAGTGATTGTTGCAGATAATTCCAAGATTACCGATGAGTATTTACGGAAATTTGAGTATATGGTGTTCCCGGATAATGCTTCACTTGCACTTGGTGTTGCACAAGCATTGGGAATTGATGAAGATACGGCATTCAGAGGCATGTTAAATGCGCCGCCTGATCCAGGAGCGATGAGAATTCTTCCATTAATGGATGCAAAAACACCTGGACATTTTGTAAATGGATTTGCGGCTAATGACGCAGCATCTACATTGAACATTTGGAAGCGTGTGAAGGAAATTGGGTATCCAACAGATGAACCGATTATTATCATGAACTGTCGTGCGGATCGCGTAGATAGAACGATCCAGTTTGCGGAGGATGTACTTCCTTATATTGAAGCAAGTGATCTTGTCTTAATTGGTGAAACGACAGATCCAATTGTGAAGGCATTTGAGGATGGGAAAATTCCGGCTGACCACTTACACAACCTTGAATATCAATCTACAGAACAAATTATGAACATGCTTGAGAAAAAGCTTCATAATCGAGTGGTTTATGGAGTCGGCAATATTCACGGCGCCGCTGAACCTTTAATCGAAAAAATTCAAGAATACAAAATTAAGCAGCTTGTCAGCTAGGAGGAAATATAGAAAATGTTCGGATCAGATCTTTATATCTCGTTAATTTTAGGTGTTCTACTCAGTTTAATTTTTGCAGAAAAAACAGGAATCGTACCAGCTGGGTTGGTTGTTCCAGGTTATCTGGCGCTCGTCTTTAACCAGCCAGTCTTCATTTTAGTTGTTTTATCTGTCAGCTTGTTGACATATGTGATCGTTCGTTTTGGTCTATCGAAATTTATGATTTTGTACGGACGCAGAAAGTTTGCGGCGATGCTGATTACAGGAATTGCCCTAAAGCTCATATTTGATTTCTTCTATCCAGTGGTTCCGTTTGAAATAGCAGAATTCCGCGGAATCGGAATCATCGTGCCTGGATTGATTGCGAATACGATTCAAAAGCAAGGTCTTACGATTACCCTTGGAAGCACATTACTTCTAAGTGGTGCAACATTTGCCATCATGTATGTTTACTATCTATTTTAAGATAAGGTGTGTCCAATGATGAATAAAAAATTGAGCTTTCAGGAAAAGCTGCTGAAAATCACAAAGAACCAAAAGAAAAAGACGAATAAACACGTACTGATTGCTTTACCTATTGTCATTGCTTGTACATTTCTATTTACATTTATCGGGAAAGCACAAGTACCAACTGTAGAAAAGAATCCAGAAAACATCCTGACCGCTTCGTTTGTCGGAGATATTATGTTTGGAAGAAATGTAGAGAAAGTAACAGACCGTTATGGAAAGCAGCACCTGTTCCGCTATGCGAAGCCGTATTTTGATGTATCAGATTATGTAACTGGGAATTTTGAGCATCCAGTGGCTTCAGATAAGGAACAGGCAGCACAAAAGAATATTCATTTGAAAACAGATGAAGATTCTGTACAAGCGTTAAAGGATTTGAATTTCTCTGTACTAAACTTTGCGAATAACCATGCAGCAGACTACGGTGAAAAAGGCTTAAATAACACGATTGATGCCTTTGAAAAAGCTGACATGGATTATACAGGGGCAGGGCGCAACGTCAATGATGCGAAGCAGAACATTTCATACAAAGAAGTGAATGGCGTTAAAATCGCTACCCTTGGTTTTACAGATGTCTATGGAAAAGATTTTAAAGCAACAAATCGCAAGTCAGGTATTCTACCAGCTGATCCATCTATCTTTATTCCGATGATTTCACAAGCTGCTGAAAAGGCAGATATCGTTGTTGTTCATGCGCACTGGGGACAGGAATATAACAATGAAGTAAACGACAGACAAAGAGAGCTGGCAAGAGCGATGTCAAAGGCAGGTGCTGATATCATTATCGGTGCACACCCGCACGTTCTTGAGCCGATGGAAGTCTATAACGGAACAGCGATCTTCTATAGCTTGGGGAACTTTATTTTTGACCAAGGCTGGTCAAGAACACGTGATTCTGCCATTGTTCAGTATCATCTGAATGAAGATGGAAAAGCGACATTTGAAGTGGTTCCAATGTACATCAAAGAAGCGACACCTGCTCCAGTCAAAGCAGGATCTCTTGAATCAAAATCGATTATCCGTATGCTGACAAATGGCACGAATGCGGATTGGAAAGAAAAAGACGGACATATTTTCTTTGAAGTCGATCATTCTGATAAAGTTCAAACATTAAAAGAAAACGAGGGGAAGGATAAAAAATGAAATTCCTTAAAGCAAGCTGGCCGTTTGTTGCGTTAATTTTAGTCTTTGTCTTTATGTCTGCTTTTAAATTTAGTGACAGCCTCACCGATCATGAGAAACAAAAGATCTCGGTTGAAATGCAGAAAATCGAACAGCAAAAGCAGTCAAAAGCAGAAGCAAGTAAATAAAGAAATGATGATGAAAAGAGCACGCGAGGCGTGCTCTTTTTTGACGGAAAAAGGTGTAAAATGAAAGGGGTCATGTCGAAACTATAAAAGAAAGGAGGAAGAGAGGATGAAATGGAAAGGAATACTGCTTGGAGGATGTGCCATTGTAGGACTCATGTTTATGTCTCAAACAGAGGTGTCTGCTCAAACAACATCTCCTTTAAAACAAGCGGAAACGCTGATAGGCACGCCTTATCATAAAGGAGGAATCGATCCGAAAACGGGCTTTGATGCGTCTGGTTTTATACAATATGTATACAAAACAACAGGTGCATTTGATTTGCCGCGAAAGGTGATCGATCAATACCAAATCGGTGAAAACGTATCATGGGAAAAAGCGAAGCCCGGAGACCTTGTCTATTTTCGCAGTCTTGAAGAAACAAAAGACATCCCGACGCACGTTGCTTTGTACGCTGGAAATGATCAGGTGATCCACATCACACTCAGTCAAGGGGTGGTGAAAACAGATGTCAGCAAAAGTAAATATTGGACTGATCGGTTCTATGCGGTCAAACGGCTGCCTGTCTCCCAAGAGATGTCGGATGATCAACTTGTGAAAGATGCGATGAAATATTTGGGGATCCCTTATGTATTCGGGGCATCAGATCCAAAAGTAGGATTCGATTGTTCAGGTTTTTTACAATATTTATTTGAAAAATCACTTGGGATTTATTTGCCAAGAAGTGCTGAGCAGCAATGGATGGTTGGAGAGAAAGTGGCACGAGACGATATTCGCCCTGGAGATTTTGTTTTTTTTAGCAACACGTATAAAAAAGGAATTTCACATGTAGGCATGTACATCGGAGGAGACCGCTTTATTCATGCGAGCCGTTCGGAAAGTGTGACGATTTCTTATTTGTCTGAATCGTATTGGCGTGAGAAATGGACAGGTGCGAAACGATTAACTGAGCTGAAACTAGCGAAAGAAGACCCAGTCGTATCAAAAGCCGCTACGTATATTGGAGAAGTACCCTATGTAAAAGGTGGTGCGAGCCCAAAGCAAGGCTTTGATACAGCAGGATTCACGCAGTATATCTATCAAGAAGTGCTTGGAATGGAGATGCCTCGCTATGCGCCGGGACAAGTTAAAGCAGGTACACCTGTGAAACGATCGGAACTAAAGCCAGGAGATCTTGTCTTTTTTAAAGGGACTTCGTTGATGCCAGCCATTTATGCTGGTTCAAATCAAGTCATTCATGTGACGGTTTCAAATGGCGTTGTCATTACCAATATGAAAACAAGTACGTATTGGAAGGATAAATATGAGACGGCTGTTAGAATTAAAAAATAAAGAAAAAGCCCGATCGATGCTCAGATCGGACTTCTCGACTTCTCACTAGGCGCTGATCAGACAAGCGTCTTTTTTTCTTGAAATTGATTCTGCAAAAGCAGATCAATAAAATAGGCGACGCCATCTTCATGGTTGCCTTTTGTGATATAGGTGCTTTTTTCTTTAATGACATCCACCGCATTCCCCATCGCTATCCTGTGTCCTGCTTCATCGAACATGGATAGATCATTAGGGCTATCACCGATCGCATAAATATTGGATCGGTCTACGCCATAATGGGCTGCAAGTTTCTTGAGGGCATGTCCTTTGCCTGACTCTTTTGGCAATACCTCAATGATATGTTCTCCAGATGAGGTCAATGAGAGCTCAGGCATCTTAGAAAGAAGATCTCGTGCTTCTTGCAGCTTATTCATATCAAATGAGAAGCATAGTAATTTATAAGTTGGTTCATTCGACTCAAAAATTTGACGGATGTCATCGACAGGTTTGATGCCAAACTGTTTAAATTGAGTCATCGCCCCTTCCCATAAATCAGCTACATCCTCGTTAGGATTGGCGCTTTTGATCATATCAAATTCAGCTTTGAGCTTATCTTTTCCATCAAATGGGGAAAGGAGGGCATCGTCTGTATAGACCTCGAAATAAATGTTCCGTTCCACTAATTCCTTTGCAGCACGTCTACCAGCTTCTTGATCAAGGGTGATTCTGCTGAAGAGCTTGTACCCTTCTGTATGGACAGTTCCTCCGTTTGCCGCAATGATGGGAATATCCAAATCCTCGAGAAGCTCTTTTACATCAAAAGTCGCGCGCCCTGTACAAATGGTCACAATATATCCAGCTTCCTTCGCACGAATCAATGCCTGCCGGTTTTGAGCGGATATTTCACTTTTCGTATTTAAGAGTGTACCGTCTAAATCAATCGCAATCATTTTTTTCATTGCTGTTATATCCTCCTTCATTCATGCAATAGCCTCTTCAAAGTATGTACGATTTCCTTCATTCTCATGAAAGAGTCGGGTCGTGGATTCCTCTCTTTAAGGCTAAACAAAAATGGTCAATTGATCAAGGATATAAGAAAAAGCGCCCAAAAGGACGCTTTTAGCGTGTAGACAAACCCTCGCATTCTTTGTCAGTCCTGCGCTCCGGTGCTCACGAATATCAAATTCGCTCTGCTCCGGTGCTCGTTCTTCCTAGACTGCAAAGGTTTTCTATCACGCTGAAAAGAAGAAAAAGGGCAAACACCTTTTTCAACACATAAAAAGCGCCCAAAAGGACGCTTTCTGTGTTTATGATAATTCAAGCTGTTTCTTCAATTCCGTTTTGACTTCGTTCAGTTGGTTTTGATCCAATTGGTAATAATAAACGCCATTTGGCTGGTAATCAGATCCTTTTAGTTGAATCGTATCAACAGATTTCAATGAAGTGAGTAGTGGGAAAAGACCGACTAGTTCTTTCATTGACAGGTTAGTTGAGACGTTATCGCCTAGAGTATCTATGATATTGTCATAAGACGGAATAGATGTTACTGATTTTGATTTATCGAAAATGGCTTTTAATACTTCCATTTGACGCTGTCCACGCATGAGATCACTGTCTGCTTTTCTTGTTCTCACATAAGCGAGAGCTTGATTACCATCTAGTGTGTGAGTGCCCGTTTGCAGCTGAACTTTGCCCTTTGTATCTTTAAGAATCTGTTTCACAACATATTCATCTTTAATGTTAACGGAAACACCGTTTAATTCGTTCACAATTTCCTTAAACGCTTTGAAATTACTTTCAATTACAAAGTCGACAGGGATATCTAGTAAATTCTCAACTGTACTCACCGTGAGGTCTGCATCACCAAATGCGTGTGCATGTGTAATTTTGTCATAACCATGACCTGGAATATTAACATATGAGTCCCTTGGAATACTTAATAATTTCACGGTTTTATTCGTACGATTTACTGTCGCTAATACCATTGCATCGCTTCGTGCTTGTTTGACGGTTTCGCCTGGTCTGCTGTCAATGCCAAGCAGCAAGACAGAAAAGCTGTCTTTCCCAGGATCAAATGCTTCAATCCGTTTGACAGATTGTGCACCGCGGTCTAGAGAGACTTGTGCTTTTTTTGCAGCCGATGTCACTTTATAGTAGGCATAGCCGGTGACAGAAGCGGTTGTCAGTAAAAGAATACCAAAAATAAAAAGAGTGACTTTCACCCATGGTTTTAAACGCTTTTTGCCTTTGCGTTTACTTCTTGTTTGATCCATATATTTTAAACCCTCGCTATGATTTTATAGTAAAGATGTCCTTCTTCATGCTTACAAACTAAAACAAATATACCTTAAAACGGGATATAGTGCGACATTTTTTTCACTAACGCTTAATTGACGTTTCCTTATCTAAAAAAGTTTCAATGATACGCAAATGAAATATATTTGTCATAAAACATCGAAATGTTTGAAATGACAGGAAGTGAGGAAAATGATTTTTCATAGAGAAACATCCAGTCATTACATAGATAAAAGAGGGGTTATGATCATGAAAAATCGGAATGGGTGGCTTTATTTCTTCGGCGCACTTGGCGGCGCCTTATATGGTTACGATACAGGTGTCATTTCTGGCGCTATCTTATTTATGAAAGAGGATTTAGGTTTAAATGCATTTACAGAGGGACTTGTGGTCAGCTCGATTTTAATCGGGGCGATGCTCGGGTCTTCTCTTTCTGGAAAACTGACAGATCAATTCGGACGGAAAAAAGCGATAATCGCCGCAGCCATTTTATTTATTATCGGCGGATTTGGAACAGCCCTTGCACCGAATACGGAGGTCATGGTCTTATTTCGAATCGTGCTAGGACTTGCTGTCGGATGCTCGACGACGATTGTTCCATTGTATTTATCTGAACTTGCGCCAAAGGAATCAAGAGGGGCACTTTCCTCATTAAACCAACTCATGATCACATTTGGTATTCTTCTTGCCTATATTGTGAACTACGTTTTAGCAGATGCAGAGGCATGGCGTCTGATGCTTGGAATTGCCGTTGTTCCTTCTGTGCTCTTGTTATGTGGTATTTTGTTTATGCCAGAAAGTCCTCGCTGGCTGTTTGTCCAAGGACAGGCGGACCGGGCGAAAGAAATATTGTCCAAACTTAGACAAAGCAAGCAAGAAGTTGAAGACGAAATTGCGGATATTCAAAAAGCAGAAAGTGAAGAAAAGGGCGGTCTTAAGGAATTACTCGAACCATGGGTGCGCCCGGCTTTAATTGCTGGTGTCGGTTTAGCCTTTTTACAGCAGTTTATTGGGACAAATACGATCATTTATTATGCACCAAAAACATTCACAAGTGTCGGCTTTGGCGATTCAGCAGCCATTTTAGGAACTGTAGGAATTGGTGCAGTCAATGTTGTCATGACGTTTGTTGCGATTAAAATCATTGATCGTGTCGGGCGGAAAGCGTTACTCCTATTTGGAAATGTAGGGATGGTTCTTAGTTTGATAGTTCTAGCAGTGGTCAATCGTTTTTTCGAGGGATCAACAGCTGCAGGGTGGACGACGATTATATGTTTAGGACTTTTCATCGTCATTTTTGCTGTCAGCTGGGGCCCGGTCGTATGGGTGATGCTGCCGGAGCTGTTCCCAGTACATGTCCGGGGAATCGGTACGGGGGTATCGACCTTCCTACTGCATACAGGGAATTTGATCATCTCGCTCACATTCCCAGCCTTGTTAAGTGCAATTGGCATCAGTAACCTTTTCCTTATTTATGCAGCCATCGGCATAGGTGCCTTCTTATTTGTGAAATATTTAGTCACAGAAACGAAAGGGAAAAGTCTTGAAGAGATTGAAGAAGATTTAAAAAAGAGAAACCGTGCCGTCGTGAATGACGAAGGGGAAACGGTATGAAAAAAGACCAGCTGCATGAGGCCGCTGGTCTTCCTTTGTTAAACAAACGTTTAATCAAGAAAGGACAATCACTCATCTTCTGAACGTGCTGCCTATGACATACATATGGAACAGGCGGGCGAAAGGTGGAAATGAGATGAAAGGAAAAACGAGCATTGTGATGCTGACGTACAATGAACTGCACCTAACGAAAAAATGTATCGACAGTATCAAGAAGCATACTCGGCGTGATGAATATGAACTCATTATCGTGGATAATGCTTCATCAGACGGAACAAAGGAATATGTGAGACAACTGGAAGATGTCGTGTTGATTGACAACGAGAAGAATCAAGGCTTTGCCAAGGGCTGTAACCAAGGGGCGAAAAAGGCAACAGGAGATAGTATTCTTTTTTTAAATAACGACACGATTGTGACCGAAAACTGGCTTTTGCCTTTAAGAGAAGCCCTTTTTGCATCAGAGCGTATTGGCATGGTAGGGCCTGTCTCCAATTATGTAAGTGGTCCTCAGCTCGTTCAGCCATCTTACACAGATGTGAAGGAGCTTCCTGCCTTTGCAAAGGCATATACGGCTTCGAGAAAAGGTCAAAGAACATATGTGCATAGACTTGTTGGTTTTTGTTTGCTGGTCAAAAGAGAGCTGATCGAGGATGTAGGGTTATTTGATGAGCGGTTTGTATATGGATCATTTGAGGATGATGACCTTTGTCTGCGTTCTTTGCTGAAGGGATACCAGCTGCAAATCGTCCATGATTCATTTGTACATCATCACGGTCATGCCACATTCAATGCCAATGAAGAAACGAATATCTCTACATTGTTTGCGGAGAACAGGCTTCGATTTTTAGATAAATGGGGTATTGATTTAAACCTGATCTCCCCCCATCCATATTTTGCAGCACTGCTCCCTGAGGATGCCGTATGTGTGCTGGATGTTGGCTGCGGTGCTGGGGCGACAGGGCTTGAACTGATCAACCGGCAGTCCGTTGACATGTACGGAGTAGAGGCGGATGCATTAAAAGCAGAGATGGCAAAGGCGTATTACAAAGAAGTGATTGAGACAAAAGCGGAGGCGTATCCTTGGTCAGAGAAAGAAGCTTTTTTTGATGCTGTGATCTTTTCTGATGTGTTAGAGCATGTGTCAGATCCATGGCAGATGATTGCTCAAGCGCATGCGTCTTTAAAACCAGGTGGCGTGATCATTTGCTGCTTACCTAATATGATGCATGCGGAAGTACTGCTGCCTTTAATGGCAGGTGATTTTACGTATCAAGATGTGGGGATTTTAGATCGAACACATATGAGATTTTTCACACCAAATACAATGCGGGCGCTCTTTCCAGACCATTTGTTTCATCGCGTGATTGAACAGCCCATCAATGTGCCAATTGATCAAAACGTTCAATTGTTTTTTGACGAAGTGGCGAGAGTAGGAGAGTCACTTGGCTTTCAAACAAAAGCATTATCTGATCAAGTGACGCTCTATCAGCTTTTGATCGTTGCACGTAAAAAAGGCGGTTCCCCCTCCGGGTAATCCGCCTCAGCGTGTAGGCAAACCCTCGCATTCTTTGTCAGTCCTCTGCGCCAGTGCTCGCGAATCCTTCATTCGCTCTGCTCCGGTACTCGTCCTTCCTAGACTGCAAAGGTTTTCTATCACGCTGAAAAGAAGACAAAGGGCTAAAGCAAAGTTCATTTTAGCCCTTTGTCAACCATCTAAGGCGGTCATCCGCCTTTTGTGCTACCATTTAAAGTTTTTCGTTGCGCCTTCTGCACCAAAGTTCAAAATGCTCACTTTTACGTCATATGCAATGTCTACTTCTTGAAATAGTGTATCCCATTCGTTGCGGTGCTGATCCCAAAAGTCTGGATACTTGATGCGCACCTGCCGGTTTAAAAAAATCGGGTCAACACCCACATCTTTTTGCATGTGATTGACAGCTTTTTGAATGCGCTCTTTGATTTTGCGTTCAAAAATGCGCTCAAATCGTTTGATGTATTGCTCATCGTATGAGTTTTCAGGGGGATATTGATCTTCTGATAGTTTCCCGTTTGTTTGTACACTAATTTTAAAGGAGATCTTTCCGTTCTTCAGATAGGGTTCAATCTTGGACTTTGCTTTCTTGATTTCATACGTAATCGGAAAGCCTTTGTAGGTGGCAGGTACGACTCCGCCTGAGATGCGATTCATGACCCAGTTTAAAGATTGGACATCTTTTGCTGGTATGAATCCTATCAGCTTTCGCGTTTTCCCATGGATAATGCCTGCACCATCATAGGTGAGTTCTCCGTTTACGACATCCACACTTTGGACAAGAAAGCTTGTACCCATCTGAAAGTAATCCGACGCTCGGCCAATACGTGTTGGCAGTAAAATCTTCCCGTTAAAGCTCCGGTTTTTTGATGTTTCAAAAATATGCTCGACTGGAACCTTTTGTTGTGATTTTAATTTTTGATTGATGACTTTTGATGCCTCATGGCGTGACACTAAGAGGTAGCTGCTTCTTCGAACCTCATCATCTCGTATAAAGTGGTTGAGTGTCCCTTGAATATCATGATGTTCAGCTTGATCTTTGCCAAACAAAAAGATTTTGAGGTGATCACTGTAAATCGGCGGGTCCTTCAAAGCGACATTGCTGACTGCTTCCAGTACATTTTTCCCCTTTGAGACGACATTCACATAGCCAGGGGAGTCTGCTTCTTGTGTTCCGCCCATTTTAGGGACAAGGTTTTGATAGGTGAGTTTGACTCCGTTATCATCTTCCTCGTCAATGCCAACACCGCGCACAAACGATAATTTCTCAATATCTTTTAAGTCCCAGCAACCTGTCGATAAAAGCAAAAGACAGCAAGACAAAAAGATGAGCCATAAACGCCGTCCTTTCATGCAGATCGACCTCCCCATTTTTTACGTATCATGAGCAGAATAGCTGTTATAAAAGGAATCGCTAAAACAGCGAATAATGCATAGCCGAGTAAAGTCGAGTAGTAAAAGACTTCATTGATATTTCTCGGAAAAAGAGAGAGAGCTGAGGTCAGCAAAAACAGTAACCATAGCAGTCTCGTTAAATTGGTTGTCTTAAACACCGTTTGACAGCCTTTAATAGCAAATTGGAAAAAGCCAAGCATACAAATAAACTGCTGGCACGTCCAGATCGTCAGTAAGAAAATATCAAAGCGTTCAATGAAGACCCCTTCTAGTTCTAGCGCTTGAATGAGTGAGACAGTGGGCCAGGTGAGTGATTTCGTTTCTCCAACTGTCATGGAACCAATCACAATAAAGAGCGTGAGGGAGTAAATAAGTGTGGTGATCCCTACCCCGATCGCTGCGGCCCATTTCGCTTTTGACCATTTGTCTTTATAGACAAGCGGTACGACAAACAAAATGACTTCAAAGCCTGTAAATTGAATAAATGTTTGAGAGAACAAATTACTAAAATCTTTAAACCCGTGAGCCATTACCGGGCGTAAATAATCAAAATCAAATATTTTCAAACTAAACAGCATGAGCCCAATGTAAATGATCATGGTCATTGGATAAATGTATGTCACCATTTTTACTACTGGAAAAATTCCGCTTTTTAAATGATAGGTGGCCACCAGTAAAAAAATCATCACAATCACGGTCATCGGGGTCGATTGCAGCAGGAAAAATTGAACCACTTCCCCCAGTACACGCGCCTCAAAACCAACAATGGCTAGTAAATAACCGATCAGCATTAGGTTAAAAATCGTGCCAAAGAAGGCACCGGCTCCTTTTGTATTCGATTCAAAAATGGTATCCGGTGCATTTTTCTCCGCAATCCAACCTAGCAAAAAAGCAACGAAAGCAAAGATGACTCCCTGTATCAATACAATGATCCAGCCATCAGGGAATCCTGAATTGGCAGAACTGCGTGGAATGGTTAAAATTCCAGCGCCTATCATTGTAGAACTGCACAGAATGGTGACTTGTAACAATGATAGCTTCTCAGCTCTGTACATCGTTTAATCTCCTTGTCTTTTGAGATTTTTTGTCTTGGCTGTTTTCGGTCTCGATTTAAATAGCCCTATTGGTAAACGAACGTACGTATCTTTTAAATCTGAAAACGGTGAAGACAAAACAGGTGTGAAATAGTCAAAACCAAAGGTCTTGAGCTGCATCAAGTGACAAAGTACAAATAAATAACACATGATGAGGCCGTATAATCCAAACATGGCTGAACTGAAGATCGCCATAAACCGCAGGATGCGTAAGGGAAAGCTGAAATCATATGATGGAGCAGTGAAATCGGCTAGTGCCGTCAGAGACACAATAATGACCATTAAGGCACTGACGATATTGGCTTGGACAGCCGCCTGTCCAATAATGACGCCGCCAATCAGTCCAATCGTCTGCCCAATCGCCCTAGGAAGACGAAGTCCAGCTTCCCGCAGCAGTTCAATCGTAAACGACATCAAAATGGCTTCCACTACAGGAGGAAAGGGCACATTTTGCCGGCTGCCTGCGATGGTCAGTGCCATTCGTGTTGGTAATAAACCAGGATGATAGGAAACAAGGGCGATATAGAGTCCCGGTAAAAAGATCGTCAAAAGCACGGCAATATAACGGAGCAAACGCAAAAGAGTCGCACTTGTCCATCTTTGATAATAATCCTCCGGTGATTGCATCAAGGCAGTGAGAGTCATCGGCATAATGAGGGCAAAGGGCGTCCCATCGAGCAAAATAGACACCTTTCCTTCTAGCACAGAGGCAATCACCCGATCAGGACGTTCTGTATTTTGAATCTGTGGAAAAATAGAGACATGACTGTCTTCAATCAACTGTTCAATATAGCCGGACTCAGGAATATCATCCATTTTGATTTGCTTCATACGAGAGAATACATCATCTACTAGTTTGGGGTCTGCGATATCACGAACATACACAAGAGCAGCAGATTTCTTGTTACGAGTTCCTATGTTCACCTTTTGAATGACAAGATTCGGATCGTTTGCCCGTTCACGAAGCAATGCCGTGTTTTTTTCAAGATTCTCAATGAATCCAATCCTTGGTCCTCTAACAAGGACTTCTGATTGCGGCTCCTCTACTTCTCTAAATTGAAAAAGATTCGTATGGAGCGCAAGCGCTTGAGTGGCCCTATCCACAAATAAAATAGCCCTGCCGCTGTATAACTGCTCGATGGCAAGGTTCATATCTTCCAGCACATCATTTTGAATGCCAAAGAACGTTTTAGAAAGGGAAGAAAGTGTGGTGTGGTCGACCTCGGTGATGGTCAGTTCCTTTTGCATAGGTGAAATGATTTGTTTGGAAAGCATCTCAAATTCTGTGAGTCCTTCAACGTACACGAGACATGCAGAGACAGCGGAAGGACCAAATGAAAAAGAGTGGAACACGATATCATCACTTTTGCCGGCAAAGCTTTTGACACGCTGAATGACGGACTCTATATCTTGTTCAATACGACTTTTCATAATACCTCACCCTCATGTCTTTTTTTATAGAGTGACTCGGAAGGAGAAGAATTATGCAAATAGAAAAAAGAGAATCCCCTAAAATAGGAATTCTCTTCACATGTTTATCTCGCCAGCCAGCCGCCATCTACGGCTAAAATATGACCGTTCATATAATCAGAGGCAGGGGAGCTGAGAAAGACGGCGGCACCTGCTAGATCTTCAGGCCGTCCCCAGCGTCCAGCGGGGATTCGTTTCAGAATTTCTTCATTCCGGTTCGCATCGTCACGAATGGCTTGCGTGTTATTGGTTGCAATATAACCAGGCGCGATCGCATTGACCTGAATATGCTGACTTGCCCATTCATTTGCAAAAGCTTTCGTCAAACCTGCGACAGCATGCTTACTTGCTGTATAAGCGGGAACAAAGACACCGCCTTGAAATGATAGAAGGGAAGCGATATTGACGATTTTCCCTTGCCCTTTATTCAGCATCTGCTGTCCGACCTTTTGCGTGAGGAAAAAGAGACTGTTGATATTCACATCCATCACAGTATGCCAGTTTTCCTCTGAATATTGAGCGGCCTCTTCTCTTTTAATGGTCCCAGCATTATTGATCAAAATATCAATTGAATGCTGCTTTAAAAGGGCATCAACATCCCGCTTTGCGGACTTAGGATCTGAAAAGTCTACTTGAATCGCATGAAATGATCTGCCGGTCTGTTCGACAAGTTCTTTTGTTTCATCAAGCGGCGTATGGTGGTAGGTGCCGATGATATCTGCACCTGAACGGGCAAGCGCTACGGCAATACCTTGCCCAATACCAGTTCCAGGACCTGTGACAAGAGCTGTTTTGCCTTCGAGGGAAAAGAGGGACGCTACATATGATGTCGTCGTCATTTCATTACCTCAGCTGGTCCATCGGGACAAAGTCCATATCTTTAAACGTATAGTTTTCTCCCGCCATTGCCCAAATAAATGAATAATTTGCGGTACCTGAGCCTGAATGAATGGACCAGGCAGGTGAGATGACGGCTTCTTCATTTGCTACAACGAGATGTCTCGTTTCAGATGGCTCCCCCATAAAATGAAAGACACGTGCGTCTTCCTCTATATCAAGATATAAGTACACTTCCATCCGCCGGTCATGTATATGAGCAGGCATCGTGTTCCATGTGTTATTGGTTTCAAGCTGAGTGATGCCCATCATAAGCTGGCAGCTTTGGATGCCGTCTGCATGAATGACCTGATACAGATTCCGTACGTTCGAGGCGGATGCTTCCCCTAAATGATTCGGTGTTAATTCAGCGATCGCAGCCTTTTGTGTCGGATACGCTCTATGAGCGGTGGCTGACACAAGATAAAATTTGGCCTGCTCACCTGATGAACTAGCAAACTGTACATGTTCGTGTCCAAGTCCAATATATAAGAAATCTTTATGCTCCAGCACAAATGACTCACCATCGACTGTAACCGTACCTTGGCCGCCGACATTCACAATGCCAATTTCCCGTCTTTCAAGGAAATATTCTGTACGTAAAAAGTCGCCGGCATCTAGCTTGATCGGTTCTGATGTCGGCATAACACCGCCAATCACCACACGGTCCTCATGCGAATAATATAGCTTCAATTCACCACTGACAAAGAGTGTCGGAATATGAAAATGACGACGAAGTTCCTCTGTTGTAAAACGCTTGACCTGCTCAGGATGTACAGCATAACGATTTTCCATTTGAGATAAGCCTCCCTTTCCATCTGAAACATATGATTGTTTTATTTGGTATCGGTTTCAAGGAAAATTCTAGAGGAAAAAGAGAGCGGCGTCAACCGTTAATTTGAAATCGCTTTCTTTAATTGTATAAAAGCTTTTTTTCTTCATGTTCATGAAAAAAATCTTCTAGTACAGTTCAACTTGTGGTATGCTTTTTTTAAGTTTATTTGAAATCGGTTTCGAAACAAATGAGAAGATCGATCTTGGGAGTTTTTTGTATGAAAGAGAAAAAGCAAACGAAAGTCACCATTAACGAAGTTGCAGCATATGCAGGTGTCTCAAAATCAACGGTATCCAGATACATCAATGGCAGAATAAATGAAATTTCTCCTGAAAAGGTAAAAAAGATTAAAAAAGCCATTGAGGAGCTCCATTATCGTCCGAGTCAGCTTGCCCAAGGATTGAAAGTAAGAAAGAGCAAGGTCATTGGTTTTATTGTGGCTGATATTACGAATCCATTCTCTGTTGCGACACTTCGTGGTGTGGAAGAGATTTGTGATGAATATGGATACAGCATCATGGTGTGCAACACAGATAATCGTCCAGAAAAAGAACGAGAAATGCTACTGAAGCTGCATGCTCATTATATTGAAGGGCTGATCATCAATACGACCGGTCAAAACAATGACATTTTGCAAGACTTTAAGCAAAATGGTGTACCGATTGTTCTTGTTGACCGTAAGTTACCTGAGCTCAAGGTCGATACCGTCACAACGAATAACCGTGACATCACGGCTCGTCTACTTCATCAAATGGTTGAAAAAGGCTACGAACATATCGCTTTCTTTACTGAGCCGGTCGATGGGATTAGTCCTCGTGAAGAACGAAAAGAAGCCTATGAACAGACGGCCATGAGTCAACATAAGACACCTATGATTGCAGAAATCAATTTGAAGCAAAAGGAACAAATGCGAGATGAGATTTGTCGTTTTTTACAATCAAACCATCAGAAAAAAGCGATTTTAGCAGGCAATGGATTACTCATGCTGAAGCTCATCAGTGAACTCGTCGATCTTGGGGTGAAGATACCTGAGGAGATAGGCATTGCCGGATTTGATGATACAGAATGGTATAAGCTGATCGGGCCAGGCATCACTACGGTGGCGCAGCCATCTCATGAGATGGGGAGAGCGGCGATGCAAAAAATCAAGACGCGTCTTGAAGGGGATAAGAGTGCACCCCAGACCATTCAACTTGATGGAGAAATCATTGTGAGAAAATCTTTATAAACGTCAGGCAGAGAAGAGTATACATACGTGCATGCTCTCTCTTTTTCAACTATTTTGAAACCGGTACCAAGAAAGGGGAGAAATGAGTGAAAGCATTGGATGTGATCACATTTGGGGAATCAATGGCGATGTTTTATGCAAAAGAAATTGGCGAGCTTCACCAAGTGCATACGTTTCAAAAAGCACTTGCTGGTGCAGAGAGTAATGTTGCGGTCGGCTTGGCAAGATTAGGCTTTAGCGTTGGCTGGATGAGCAAGGTCGGGGCGGACTCACTTGGTACATTTATTTTAGAAGAGCTTCAAAAAGAAGGGGTCGATACTGAGGCAGTGCTCCGTTCAAATGATGGGGCCAAAACAGGGATATTGCTTAAATCAAAAGTCATCGATGGAGACCCTGATGTGACGTACTACCGAAAAGGCTCTGCTGCGAGCACATTGAACGCAAGCGATTTCCCGTCCACTTATTTTCAGCAGGCAGGACATCTTCATATGACCGGAATCCCGCCTGCTGTGTCTAGTGAAATGAGAGCGTTTTCTTTTCATGCCCTTAAAGAAATGAAGAAAGCAGGAAAAACCATTTCCTTTGATCCGAACCTTAGACTTCAACTATGGGAAGAGGAAGAAGACATGATTCATACGGTGAATCAGATGGCTGCTCAAGTAGATTGGTTTTTCCCAGGGCTTGCAGAAGGTCAAAGACTCACGGGGTGTCATGAGCCGGAAGCAATTGCGGATGTTTATTTACAAAAAGGCGTCAAGCTTGTGGTCATTAAACTGGGAGCGGAAGGAGCCTATTTCAAAAGTGCATCCGGCCAAGGTGTAGTGGATGGTTTCCATGTGTCTCATGTCGTGGATACAGTCGGAGCTGGTGATGGATTTGCAGTGGGAGTGATGAGCGGTCTGCTGGACGGATTATCATATGAAAAATCGGTGACAAGAGGCAATGCCATTGGAGCACTTGCAGTCATGTCCCCAGGAGATCACGAGGGACTGCCGACTCGAAAAGAGCTTCAGGCATTTATAAAAGAAGCCAAACGATATCAAAGGCGACACGATATGAAGGGAGATGAGAGGTATGGGAAAGTCAGCAAGTATGAGCGTTAAAGAGAAGCTCGCAGCTTGTAAACTCATTGCGGTGGTCAGAGCAGGTAGTGAAGCAGACGGGATAGAGATGATTGCTCGTTTAAAGAAAAAAGGGGTGCGGGCCATCGAAGTGACATATACCACGCCCAATGCAGAGCGGATCATTGCATCTTACCAGCATGACCACGACTTGATTGTCGGAGCCGGAACGATTACAACGCTTGAGCAGGCACAATCAGCCATTGAAGCCGGCTCTCAATTTATCGTCAGTCCAGGATACCTTCCTGTCATCGGAGAGCACCTATCTTTTCACGATACACTTTACGTTCCAGGTGTTTTGACCCCGAGTGAAATTATGCAGGCAAAAGCAAATGGATACAGCGTGTTAAAGCTTTTTCCGAGCGGCTCCTTCGGTTTGTCCTATATGAAAAATTTGCAAGGCCCGTTTCCAGAGATTGAGTTCATCCCAACAGGAGGCATTCATCCAGTCGATGTGCCAAAGTGGCTTGAAGCAGGAGCTGTGGCAGTAGGTGTCGGCAGCCAGCTTGAAAGCAGTACAGCAGAAGAATTACAGGCCGTTCTTTCTTCCACCATCATGTAGTTCACATAAACAACCGGCGGATGACTGCCGGTTGTTTGTTCGTTTATCTGACATAAAAGATGGGAAGGCACTTCTTTTCACGTAAAATGAGCATAAAGGAGAGGTCGATATGTACATTCAACAAGATGAACTAAAAGATGGTCAAATTGAACAATTGATTCAAGCTCATTTAGAAGAGATGAAAAAACATTCACCGCCAGAAAGCATTCATGCCCTTCCGTTAGACGATCTGAAAAAACAAGATGTCACAGTATGGAGTGCAAGGGATGGCGAGGTGCTTCTTGGCTGCGGAGCCATCAAGGAGCTATCGAGTGAACATGGTGAACTCAAATCGATGAGGACGGTAGCAGCTCATATGCGAAAAGGCGTGGCGAAGCATCTGTTGACCCACCTTCTCCAAGAGGCGAAGCGGCGGGGGTATAAAAGAGTGAGCCTTGAAACAGGTGCGATTGCTTTCTTTGAACCAGCAAGAAGATTATATGAAAGCTTTGGATTTCGATATTGTCCGCCTTTTGGTTCATACCAAGAAGATCCGAACAGTTTATTTATGACAAAGGAATTATAGAGGTCGAGAGAGTATGCTTTTATAAGCAGCTCTTTTTTTTTGCGGCAACAATGGAAGGAGGGGAATGTGAATGAAATGGTCGAAGTTGTTCGGAATGGGCGCATTTCTCACATTTTGTGTCGTATCTGTTCTTTTTTTATCTGTATTAGGTCAAGATTTAGTTAAAATTGAAAGCGCTTCCGATGAGACAGTATCAACTTACCAATATCACTTTGTTCTTGTACCGGAGGAACTTGATAATGAATATTGGCAATTGGTGCAAAAGGGAGCTGCTGATGCGGCGGAAGTTCATCGGGTGTATCTTGAATACCTAGGTCCAAAGCAGGCTGATTTGGATGATCACCTGAAAACCATTGATATGGCGATTGCTGGTCATGTGGATGGCATTATGACGCAAGGACTTGATGCAAAGAGATACAAACCGCTCTTTCAAAAAGCAAGAGAGAAAGGTATAGATGTCGTCACAGTCGATACCGATGCAGAGGGGAGCAAGCGTCAAGTGTATGTCGGAACAGATAACTATTATTCTGGCTTTATCGCCGGACAGGCACTCATCGCCGATACAAAAGGTGAACAGTATGTGGGCATTGTGACGGGACGGCTTGATGCGATTCACCAGAAGCTTCGCGTGAAGGGGTTTCGAGATGCCGTTTCTGGTGAGAAACGCATTCATATTGCTGGAATAGAAGAGTCGGCGATTACGAAATCAGGTGCTTCCGGTGCTGCGTATAAATTGTTAAATGATCATACGCAGCTCACCGCATTTTATGGAACAAGTGCATTAGACGGTGTCGGCATTATTCAAGCAACAGAGCAATATCATTCGTCTAAAGATGTTTATGTACTCGCATTTGATACTCTGCCTGACACGATTCAAGCGCTGGATGATGGGAAAATTGATGCAGTGGTTGTACAGCACCCTTATGAAATGGGCTATCAAGCGGTTGAATCTCTTGTTCGTTTGCAACAAGGGGATAAACAAGAACCGCTGCAGTACACAGGGACGAGTGTGATTCGGCGAGGAGACCTGCCCCTTCATCAAATGGAAAGACCACAGGGGGTTCAGCCATGAGAAAAATACGAAGTAAATTATTATTGGCATTTTTAATTCTTGTGCTCCTTGGTAATGTGGCCGCTTTTTTTGTGTATTGGAGCAGTTCAAAAATCACATCAGAATATAGCAAGAGCTTTCGTTCCTTTCTCCTGCTGAATGATATTTCGACAGAGGCAAAAACGATGTATGAAAAGGTCAACGCCTTTGCCATCGAAAAGGATCAGGCGTTTGCCAAGGGCTATGCTGAATCAAAACAGAAAATGACATCATATGACCAAGCATTACTCAAAGATGCAGGGCTTCATGCCGCCATCCCCTCCATTGAAAAATATCAATATATGATGCGGACGCTCATAAACGAAAGTGATGCGACAATGAATCATGTCAAAAAAGGGAAAATCAAAGAATATGCTGCAAGTGTGAAGGAAGTAAGAACCGTGTCCTCTTATATCCAAGAACAGACAATGACTCTTTTGGATGATGAATTATCTGAGTATCAAGTACTCTACCAATCCCTTCAAAAAAGACATCAAACGTATGCGCTTTTTACTCTATGTCTGTTTACATTATCGATAGGCATCGCTTTATGGATGGCCTATATCATTGCGGGTGGAATTTCAAGACCGATCGTCCATCTGTCTCGAAGTGCCAAAGAAGTATCAGAAGGAAATTTTGATGGTCCGAATTTGCATGTGTCATCAAAGGACGAAATCTCTGTGTTAAATCATGCCTTTGAGCGAATGCGGCGAGAGATGAAGGTCATGATTGAAGAGATGAAGCAAAAGGCCGCGTTAGATCAGCAAATTAAAGACATGAAGCTGAAAACACTACAAAACCAAATGAATCCACATTTTTTATTTAATACATTAAACATCGTTTCACGTATGGCGTACTTAGAATCAGCTGATGCGACATCGAGATTGATACAATCCGTTTCTACGCTGATGCGGTATTCGCTATCTCCTCTCAGCGCATCTGTTACGTTAGAACAAGAAGTGAAAGTGGTAAAAGAATATTTTCATATACAAGAAACAAGATTTTCCGATCGTATTACATGCAAAACGACCATAGATGAGTCGTGTCTATCTGTTCACATTCCGAGCCTTACATTGCAGCCGCTTGTCGAAAATGCCTTTATTCATGGGGTAGAACCAAAAGAGGAGGGTGGGCTTGTAGAGCTCTCTATTGATCGAGATGATGGCTTTGTCATGATTCGGATTCGGGATAATGGACTTGGCATCAGTGATCAAGAGAAAAAGAGATTGCTATCGCAAGAGGAAGAAGATCATCCAGACACACGTAGTAAAGGTCACTCGACAGGAATTGGTCTTCGAAATGTGATGTCTAGGCTGCGTTTGTTTTATGGAGTGCAGGATGCCCTTCAAATTGATTCAAAGCCAAACGAAGGGACCACCATTCAATTGACAATACCAATCAAGGAGGAACGAGCATGCTGAACGTGCTGATTGTGGATGATGAAAAAATTGAACGAATGGCGATGCGTAAGTTCATGACCGAATGGCTGCCAGACTGTCATATTGCAGGGGAAGCTGCGAATGGAAAAAAGGCGGTGGAATTGGCGCGGTCTAAGCCAATTGACCTTGTGCTCATGGATATTCAAATGCCAGGCATGGATGGACTCACAGCGATCAAACAGATCAAGGCAAGCTGTCCTCATACTAAATTTATTATGCTGACAGCCTACGATACGTTTGATTATGCCAAGCAAGCCATGCAGGAAGGGGTCAAACAATACCTTGTCAAACCAGCTGATAAAGACGAAACCATTACAGCGATTCGTTCTGTTGCGGCAGAAATTCAGCAGGAGGTCTCCCTGCGGCAGGCTGAGAAAGTCAATCAGCAGTCGAAATGGCTGGAAGCTCATGTGTTGAACGGTCAATCTTATCCCTCCACAGCGTTTGAGCGGCTGTTTCAGGATTTTCAAGCAGGTCTAGTGATCGCTGTTCAGCGGACAGGTGGGGATCAACTCCTGAATCATTTGCAGGAGTCTGCTCTTTTTCAAGCAGTGCCTATCAAAGTGAGCGGTGAGCTGCTTACATGCTTGATTTACAGCCGTCAATCATCTGGTCATCTAAAGGCGAATGTACTGCAAGCCATTCGCGCTGCTATGACAAGCGAGCAGCATTCCTCTGTCGTTGGCTTGGGTCATCCTGTCTCAAATCCGCTTCAACTTCAGAAAAGTGCAGCAGAAGCGAAGCTTTCCTATTATCAGCGAAAAAAAGATGACAGCGCTGTTCGTTATGGCTTTTACTATACAGATAGACAATCTTACGTATTGATCAACTTGCCTGAGCTTGCCGATGACATGATGCTGGCACTAGAAGAAGGGAGAAGAGATGATGCTCTTGCTTACTATGATGCCTTCCAATTAGAAGGGGCAACCATTTCTCATGTGAAAGAGCTGCTCATTTTACTCAAATCACGACTTCGTGCAGATGTGCCGATTCTAGCTATCACCACAGAAACAGAATGCCGCCAATGCTGTGAACATTTATTTGATCTGTATGAAGCAAGAACCCAGACGGTGAATGATATAGAACGGGCGAAACGATACATTCAAACACATTTTTGCGAACATATTACGCTGGAGCAAACGGCCGCCTATGTTGATTTAAGCCCGACGTATTTCACCAAACGCTTTAAGGATGAGACAGGTCTGACGTTTAAAGAATATGTGACGACCTGTAGGATGGATAAAATGAAGAAGCTACTGAAAGAGAGTTCGCTTAGTTTAAAAGAAATCACCTATCAAGCTGGATATACTGATCCAAATTACGTCAGTCGTGTGTTTAAAAAAATGATTGGCTGTTCACCGAAGGAATATCGAAAACAGGTCGTAAAAAAATGAAGAATTTCATAAAAAAGTGAAGAAGTTTGCCTGAAAAAAGGCAAGGATCTGCCAGTATACTTATTTTGATAACGCTTACAAAATAGAGATGGGGGATCCATGATGAAGTTTAAATTAGGCTTTACTTTATTGGCACTCTGTATGCTGGTCGTCTCTGCTTGCAGTTCATCGACGAACTCAGATGCAAAAAAAGAGGGCGGAGCGGAGAAACTAGAAATTTTCTCTTGGTGGACTGGTGCAGGTGAGGAAGACGGGCTGAAGGCACTCATTCAATTGTTTGAAGAGAAAAATAAAGACATTCCAATTGAAAATGCAGCTGTCGCTGGTGGCGCTGGTACGAATGCAAAGGCTGTTCTAACAAGCCGGATGCAAGGAGATGATCCGCCAGCTACTTTCCAAGTACACGGGGGAGCAGAGCTGAATGAGAGCTGGGTAGCCGCAGGCAAAATGGAGCCACTGGATGATCTATATGAAAAAGAAGGCTGGAAGGATAAATTTCCAGAATCACTGATTGACCTTGTGAGCAAAGACGGGAAAATCTATTCCGTTCCAGTGAATATTCACAGAGGCAATGTGCTTTGGTATAACAAAAAAGTATTTGAAGATCAGGGCTTAGAGCCGCCAACGACGTTTGATGAATTTTTCAAAACAGCCGATGCCTTAAAGAAAAAAGGGATTACTCCACTTGCGCTTGGGGATAAAGAACCTTGGGCAGCGACTCATTTGTTTGAGAGCGTTCTTCTAGGAGTACTAGGTGCAGATGACTATCAAAAACTTTGGGCGGGCGACTTAAAAATGGATGATGCAAAAGTGAAGGAAGCGGCAGACATCTTTGGACGTATGCTCGAGTACGTCAACGACGATCATAGCTCGCGTAACTGGCAGGATGCCTCACAGCTCGTGGCAAAAGGGGAAGCTGCAATGAATGTCATGGGCGATTGGGCAAAAGGATATTTTGTGAATGATCTAGATTTGAAGGTGAATAAAGACTTTGGATACGTGGCAACTCCTGGTACGGAGGGCAGCTTTATGGTCATTACGGATACATTCGGACTGCCGAAGGGTGTCAAACAGCCAGAAAACGTGAAAAAATTCTTATCTGTCTTAGGGTCTGTGGAAGGACAGGATGCGTTTAATCCGCTGAAAGGGTCCATACCGGCTCGTGTGGATGCAGACGTATCAAAATATGATGAATACGGAAAATCGGCAATGAAGGCGTTTAAAGAGTCAAAGCTGGCACCGTCTCTTGCGCATGGCTCAGCTGCTGAAGAAGGTTTTGTCACGAAGGCGAACCAAGCCGTCAATATTTTCGTGACACAAAAAGACAGCAGTCAGTTCGTTTCTTCTTTAAAAGATTCAATGAAATAAAGATGAAAGAGGCGGCCGTTAGGCACCGCCTCTTTTTTAAAAAAGGAGTGTAGCTTCATGCGCATGGACACATCGCCGACCACAAAAACACCAGCAGCAAAAGTGAAACGTGTTCGGAAAAAATGGAATGGAGACCAGCTGCTTGCCCTGCTATTTTTAGCACCGTCAGCTGTTTTATTATTCATTTTTGTTTACGGATTTATTGGCTGGACAGGATATGTTTCATTATCGAACTGGACCTCGCTTGTTCCTGATTTTTCTTTCGCAGGTATGAAAAATTATGTCATGCTGTTTCAAGATTTTCGCTTTCAGTCAGATCTTCGAAACACGGTCTTTTTTACATTATTCTTTATTGGAGCAGTCATTGCTTCTGGGCTTGTGCTGGCCATTTTACTAGATCAGAAGATAAAGGGGGAATCACTTTTTCGGAATCTCTTTTTCTTTCCGATGGCCCTTTCCTTTGTTGTCACAGGTGTTGTGTGGCAATGGATCCTAAATCCATCAACTGGGGTGAATCTGTTTTTAAAAACACTCGGCATCCAGCCCAAGTGGTACACGGATACGAACATTTTAGCTGGATTTGTCTGGGGGAAAATTGAGTTTGGTGTACCGGCAGCAATGATTGCAGTTGTCATCGCTGCTGTATGGCAGATGACAGGATTTTCACTTGCGATGTATTTGGCTGGTCTTAGAGGAATTCCAGAGGAAGTGAGAGAGGCTGCTAGAATGGATGGCGCAACCGAGTGGCAAATCTACTGGAAAATCATTTTCCCGCTGTTAAAACCAATCACAGCGAGTGTCGTCATTATCATGGCACATATCTCTTTAAAGATCTTCGATTTGATTTACTCGATGACAGGACCAGGTGCAAACTTTGTCACCGATGTGCCAGGTGTTTATATGTTTGAAATGACCTTTAGAGGAAACCATTATGCAGGTGGTGCCGCCATTGCGATCGTTATGCTGATTTCTGTTGCAGTCTTTATCGTGCCGTATCTCCTGTCTAGTCGGAAGGGGGCTTCATCATGACCGCAAGAGGGTTTGTCCGTCCAGTTCTTTATGCTTTATTAATACTGTGCAGTTTGTTTTTTCTCATGCCTGTTTATGTCATGCTCGTCACAAGCTTAAAGCCATTAGGTGAAGTGACCCTTGAGCGAATGTGGTCGCTCCCATCTACACTAGATTTCTCAAGCTACAAAATCGCTTTTGAAAAGTTATCACCCAATTTAATGAATTCTCTTTATCTAGTCATTCCTGCTACCTTATTGTCAGCTGTATTAGGTGCGATGAATGGCTATGTGCTGTCTAAATGGCGCTTTAAAGGATCAGAAGTGGTGTTTACCTTCATGTTGTTTGGTATGTTTATTCCATATCAAAGTATCCTCATTCCACTTATTCAATTTTTACGTGAAATCGGCTTGTATAACTCCATTCCGGGACTTGTGCTTGTTCATGTCGTATATGGCCTGCCAATCACAACACTCATGTTCCGCAATTTTTATGTAAGCATTCCTGATGAAATGATTGAATCAGCGAAGATGGATGGTGCCGGATTTATCGGGATCTTCAGACATATGATTCTGCCGCTTTCCATCACAGGGTTTGTCGTGGTTGCCATTTGGCAATTCACAAATGTGTGGAATGAGTTTCTATTTGCGGTCACTATGACCACGGCAGAGAATCAGCCGGTCATGGTTGCACTGCAAAATTTATCAGGCAGTCAAATTGTGCAATGGAATGTTCAAATGGCAGGTGCCATCTTGGCTGCGCTGCCAACACTTTTGGTCTATATTCTACTCGGAAAATACTTCGTGAAAGGGCTTCTTGCAGGCTCTGTCAAAGGGTAAATTGATTTTCTTGTTATCGTTTTCATTCGGTGTACTGAAAGGATTGACTTCTCTTTAGATAGCGTCATAATAAAAGTTGAGACTTGCTAGTTTTCATCTTGCTAGGCAAGGATTATAAAGGGTAGCAAAGGGAGGAGTCATCCTGAATGAAGCAGTCACCAATTTTTTTACTGCCTGAATTGAAGGAGAGAATATGGGGAGGTACAGCCTTAAGGGATCAATTTGGCTATGATATTCCTTCTGATCAAACGGGAGAATGCTGGGCAATTTCTGCTCATCCAAACGGACCAAGTGTCGTGCAAGACGGTCCATATAAAGGGAAAACGCTGATCGAACTATGGAACAATCACAGAGAATTGTTTGGGGGAATAGAAGGCGATCGCTTCCCGCTCTTAACAAAAATTTTAGATGCAAACCAAGATTTATCCGTTCAAGTTCATCCAGATGATGATTATGCGGAAAGACATGAAAATGGTGAGCTTGGGAAAACAGAGTGCTGGTATATCATTGACTGCAAAGAAGGCGCAGAAATGATCTACGGTCATAATGCAAGGACGAGAACTGAGCTTGTGACCATGATGAACAGTGGAGATTGGGAAGGCCTTTTGCGGCGAGTGAAAATTAAGCCGGGCGATTTTTATTATGTGCCAAGCGGTACCATTCATGCACTATGTGAAGGCACACTGGTTCTCGAAACGCAGCAAAGTTCAGATACGACCTATCGGGTGTATGATTATGAACGAAAAGACCAAAATGGCCATGAACGTGAACTTCACTTCACGCAGGCCATTGATGTCACAACGGTTCCTCATGTAGACGGTTATGCAGATGAATCAGTAGAAACTCGTCCAGGGGTGACCATTAGAACATTTGTAGAAGCAGAATATTTCTCTGTGTATAAATGGGAAATTGATCAAAAAGTAGAGCTATCGCAAGATTATCCGTTTTTGCTGTGCAGCGTTATTAATGGGGAAGGGTCCTTAGAGCATAATGGACATACATATCCGCTGCCAAAAGGAGCCCATTTTATCCTGCCGGCTGAAACTGGGAACTTCACCATTGAAGGATCTTGTGAACTGATTGTGTCACATATATAAAGGTAAAGAGGACTTCGAGAGGTCCTCTTTTTTTCTAATGCATAAATGACTTGAAAGAGACTTGTTTTTGTCGATAAAGAGATTAGTAGACTATTATGCAAAGTTAAGAGAGGGACAGGGACCGTGAAAAAAACCATCAAGATTATGTTACTCGCAGCTGCCTTTGGTATGACATTACACACAGGCAAAGAAGTGCAAGCAGCCTCCTATGTCGATCAATCCATTTATACGATTAGCACCTCAAAAGTATTTACAACAGAAGCAGAAGTGAAAAAAGCGGTTGACACGTTGAAAAAGGATAAGAAATGGACAGCCACTTATCAAACGTCAGGAAATACATCGACCTATCAGCTAACTGCCTCAGGATATGACTCACAAGTAGCAGCTAATGCAAGTGCCGCTGCATTAAAAAAAGAGTTAGGCATGAGCGGTACGGTGTCTCCAGTAGGTGACCGCCTTCCTTTACAGAAAATCGTATCTGATCCAATCAACGATGAAAGTCAGGCGAAAAAACTGACGCTCGAGCTGACGAAAACATCAGGACTCAATAGCACGTATGAAGCTATCAATCAAAGCAGACCATCTTATCAGGTCATTTCAGGAGCCATTGATTCTGAAACGAAAGTCAAAAATATTCAAACCGAACTACAAAAACAGGCCGGAGTCACTAGTACATATCAAACCGAAAACAAAGCGGGCACTGTGTATCAGCTGATCTCAGGCAATTTGGTTGGACAGAGTAAGGCAAATACCATCCTGCAAGGTTTTCAAAAGGAATCTGGTTTAAAAGCAGTACTCCAAACGGTAGCAGCAGGCAAACCGTATTACATCGTCACATCTGCTGCACAAACGAATCAGTCTAAAGCGCAAACCCTTCTGACCCAGCTGCAAAAAGAAGCGAAAATTAGCGGAAAGATTCAGAAGGCTGGAGCTGTTAAAAATGTATATAGCATGGAATCAGGCTATTTCAAAGACAGTAAGCAAGCAGCCTCAGCGGCGGCTCAGATTAAGAAACAAGCTGGTGCGTCAGGTACTGTGCAGCGAGTAGGAAAAACGAAAAATTATATCGTAAAGCTCAATCAATTAAATGACACAACTTACGCAAAAACAGTTGCCTTTTTCAAGAAAAAGAAATGGCGCTATACGTCTAAAAAGATCTCCTCTACACAGCCATATCAAGTAGTGACTGGGAATCTTTTGGGCGATGATCAAGCGAAAAAAGCAACGGCATTTTTCCAAAAGAAAAAAGTATCCGCCACAATGAAAAAAACAGGCAAAGCATCTGACAGCACGTATCGACTTGTTGTGAATCAAGCAACGGATCAGACAAAAGTAAATAAAGGTGCTGCATACTTAAAAGCACAAAAGGTGACAAGCAGCATCACAACAGGCAAGGGACAAGCTGTCAGTAAAGCATACAGCCTAATGACAACCCCTGTATATGATCAAAGCAAAGTAAAGCAAGCGCAAGAGATCATCAAGAAAAATGGAGTTGCCAGCAGTACAAAAACATTAACAGAAGCTGTTAAGCAATACCGTATTACGACAGAGGCGACTGTGAATCAGACAAAACTGAATCAAGCCTTAAGTTATTTAACCAAACAAAAAATGAAAGCAGCCGCTCAAAAAACGGGAGCAACTGATTATGGTCAATATCAGATCAAAACAGGGGTCATTTCGACTGCTACGTTAAGAGATCAAGGCATGACATTCTTCAAAAAGCGAAATGAACCAGCTGCTTATACAACAACGACAAAACCGGCATATAAAATCAACATCACACAGCAGTTTACAGGTTTACCAAATGCGAATGCGGCCATTGCTTTTGTGAAAAGCCAATACGGCTGGACAGCCACAGCGACAAAAATCAAAAATGGTCCAATGGTGATGCAGACGAATTATAACCTCACAGTCAATGAGATGGTAAACAAACAAATGAAGGTGTCACCGCAGACAGATGGTGCAGCCTATGTCTATGCGACATATGTAGACCCAGCGACGTCCACAGTGAATACAGACGGGCTAAATGTACGTTCTACACCTGATTCAAGTTCGGCTAGCAACATCGTCGCACAGCTGAACAAAGGGACAAAAGTGAAGCAGCTTGGAAAAGAAGGCAACTGGATCAAGATCAGCCTCGGCTGGAGAAATGCGAGTTCAGCAGAAGTATTAAAATATGTAGACCCAGCGAATATCGCGGAGGGCACTCAATCTTATTTTCAATTTCTCAAACTCTCTGAAGCTGCAAATCTCAACCCGACTGAAGTGAATACGAAGATTTTAGCAGGGAAAGGCATTCTTGCCGGAAAAGGACAAGCCTTTATCACAGCAGCGAAAACGTATCATATTAACGAAATCTATCTCATTTCACATGCATTGCTTGAAACAGGCAACGGCAGTTCCATTTTAGCGAACGGTACGAAGTTTAATGATAAAATCGTGTACAACATGTATGGCATTGGTGCATATGACAGCAACCCGAATTATCTCGGTGCAAAGTATGCGTATGAACAGCAATGGTTCACACCAGAGGCAGCCATTATTGGCGGGGCAAAATTCATTGGCAACAGCTACATCAATAATGCCACATACAAACAAGATACCATTTACAAAATGCGCTGGTCTGCGACAGCCACTCACCAATATGCAACAGATATTGGCTGGGCTTCTAAACAGGTCACTCGTATGTATAGTTTGTATAACTTACTTGATAACTATACGCTGTATTATGATATCCCCGTGTATAACAAATAAAAAAACGTCCGTGCTTCTTAATGAGAAGCCGGACGTTTTTTGTGTAACAGCTGATGTTCAATAAAGGAAAGAAGCTGCTGACTTGATTCCCCTTTTGAATATTGATTCCATTCCTCAGCAAAGGTTTTCAATAAGTCTTGATTGGCTGATTCGTTTAGCTGCTTAAGCTCCGTTAAGAGCATATCTTGAGTGACGCAAGCCTTTCCTGGAATGATGTCTTCATAACGTTCGACTAAGCCGCGTTTTGTGCGATAAGTCTCTAGATCGTAAGTGAAGAACAACACAGGCTTTTGGAGCAGCGCATATTCAAACACAATGGACGAATAATCTGTAATCAGGACATCGCATACAGAGAGCAATGGAAAGAGCGGCTGATCGGACACATCAAATATCCACTCACCATCTGTTTCTGCTTTGGCTAGGTGTTTCACTGCAGGATGAAGTTTGACGAGCAGGATATAGTCACCATTCAGCTCTCTCTGCAATTGTTCTTTAGAAAAAGGTAAGACAAGACCGTCCATTGCAAAGTCCCGGTAGGTCGGCGCATACAGCAGCACTTTTTTGCCTTTTGGAAAAATATCCGTCTGAAAGGAAATAGGGCGCTCATCATAGTACGCATCTGTGAAGGGGACACCTGTTGGCAAAAAACGATCGTCGTTGACGCCAAATGAAGTTTTGAAAATCTCGCGCATGTGATCTGAGCCAGTAACGATATAATCGAAAGACGCATAGACCCGCTTGAAACGCTGCAGATCACGAGAACTACGGTGATGATTTGAAGCGTCTTCAAGACCGAACTTTTTCAAAGCACCATTGGCGTGCCACACTTGAATACAAGTGGTAGAAGGTCTATTTCTTAGCACACTTGTCATCAGAAAATAATTATCTGTGACGACGACTTTGCTTTTTAGCATCGTATAGATACATTGAATGAGATGGATGGGATTTTTTTCATGAAAATAGCGAAATGACACATGAGGCACGTCCTTTTCTATCACGGAAGCATGCTTCGTATAGAGGACAGTGAGCTTCATTGTCATATTCGCCTGTTGTTGATAAGTATCAATGAGAGCAGCTGCATTCTCTTGGAATGAAACAAGCAGCGTCACCTGATTGTCACGAGGTTTCACGCCGCTCATGAGCCATCCAGCAAAAGAAACAAAAGCTGCATAGCATGAGATGATCATTGAGTGTATATTCATCATGTATCAGTCTCTCACAGCTGCTTCGTCTGATCTTTTACTTGCTCAGGATAGTAGCGCTTTTTCCCTTTGTTTTCTTTTAATACGGCAAAAGCGTACTTTGGGATATTCAGCATTCGTTTCCATCTCCACGGATTGACAATGAGTCTGTACAGCCATTCCGTATTTGTTTTAATCATCCAGCGTGGTGCACGCTTCACCGTTCCGCTAAATACATCAAAGCTTCCACCTAAACCGATGCAAACAGCTTGCGGGAACAAATGACGGTATTCATAAATAAAGTTCTCTTGGTTTGGATAACCTAAAGCAACAAACACCATATCTGCTTTTGAACGAGCAATTTGTTTTGCCACAAATCGTTTATCCGCTTGATAACCATCACAGCTGCCTGCAATCACCACATTCGGATATTCCGTATCAATTCGCTGTTTGACAGCCTCGAGCACTTCTTTTTTCGCCCCATATAAAAAGATACTTTTAGATTGCTTGTTTGCAAGATCAAGCATAGACATAAACACATCAAAACCTGCAATTCTTGATTTCAATGGACTTTGCGTCATGCGTGACATCAACACAACACCTACACCATCCGGCAGTACATAATCCGCGGAAGAAACGACTTGATGATATGCATCATCCTTCATGACAGCATAGCCGATCTCTGGATTCACTGTCGCAATCATGGCGCCTCTTCTCTGGGAAATATGATGCTGGTTGATATAGTTAATAAATTCATCTAAGTCACCATTTACATAAGAAAGGTTAGAGACCACTTCTGTTTGCATTGTTCAGACCTCCTTTTTCATTTTGTTATCTATGAAACGTTCATTGTAAATTCATTCTTCGCCTACTCATCATTTTATCACAGTTGCTCCATGAAATATTAACAATAACTTTACAATCCTTTAAATTTCGTGACATTTTGATAACTTCATATGGAAGGTGCTTCATAAAACATTGATTTTTCGGACTTTACGTTCCGTGCCCATTAAATTGGAAATAGTTTGTCTTTACATCTGCTTAACGTTTGTTAGGCGCTGTGATATAATGAGGTTCCGAAGAGCGAAAAACACGATCGAAGATAAAAGGATTACGGATAAACATTACTGCTTGAAGCAGTCGAATAAGGATGAAGAAAGGAGTTTATGTTTGCAATGAAGAAAGTTATTACTTACGGTACATTTGATTTATTACACTGGGGGCATATCAAGCTGCTAGAGCGTGCAAAACAGCTTGGAGATTACTTAGTGGTAGCCATCTCGACAGATGAATTTAATTTACAAAAATCCAAAAAGGCTTATCATAGCTACGAGCATCGAAAGCTGATTTTAGAAACCATTCGTTATGTAGACGAAGTCATTCCAGAAAACAGCTGGGATCAAAAAGTCCGCGATGTACAAGAGCATGACATTGATGTCTTTGTCATGGGAGATGACTGGGAAGGTAAATTCGATTTCTTGAAAGAGCATTGCGAAGTCGTTTACTTGAAGAGAACAGAAGGTATCTCGACAACTCAAATTAAGGAAGAAATTGCGGGACTTTAATAGATCGAAAAAAAGTACTTCTTATCTTTTGGTGAGAAGTGCTTTTTCATGTAAAATACAATGAGCAAGTTATCATGATTTTTAAGGAGAGCTTCCTTTGTTTCAAAATTGGATGAAGAAAAAAGTTGAAGATACATTGGATCAACCTGAACAAAATGAAACGATGACTTTAGTTGAAATTCCTGACATGGACTACTACTTTATTGTAGGTGACGTACCAAATGAGGAAGACGGCTTAACGAAGTCTTTAAAAGCAAGAATAGAGCCATTGGCTGAGAAACATAAACGTACTGCGATGTTAACTTTGAATTTCGATGTAAATGTGAAGGAACGTATTCGCCGCTTGGAGGAGACCTTTCATCCTCAAATTGACATCCTGAATGTATTTGAACATTACATTCTGCCAGAGAGCGGAAGTAAAAGGTATTATTCGGAGTTTATTGCGGGTGAAGTACCTCAATCCATCAATGAAGCAGTTATCCCGGCAGATACATCGACCATTCAGGTGACGAGATATGAACTGCCTTCTTCCCCAATCTGTATGATTGATCAATATAATGAAGAGCAGCAATTAGTGAAGAGAGAAGAATACAATTGGCAGGGAGCTTTACGCAGAGTTCAAAGCTTTGTTCCTCATACAGGTGCTCTCTATTTAGAAGAATTGATCAAGGACGATGGCAGCATTTTTATGGAGATCATCTATGCTGGTGATGCAAAAAAGAATCCAGTCCGTCACATTAATTGGTATAAAAAAACAGGAATTCAAACATTTACAAAGAAGACGGATATAAAACAACAATGGCTATCCAGCATTCAATTACAAAATGACCGGTTAAAACTGATGGTCACAGAGGACCGGGACCAGGACCGCCATTTGTTTAAAATAGATCAACCGGAATCAACTTATTATGCTGCTTTTGTGCATGAAGCCCATTATGAGGAAAATCCGCACCATATCAATTCTCAATATGGAGAATTATTCAAACAAATAAGAAAACAGCAAGTGGATGCCGTCTTCTTTGGCGATACTAAGCATAAAGAAGATGTTGAGAAGGTTTTAGGAGAACAAACTTATTTCTACCATGTGCCTTCTGATGAAATGTCAGCTTGGAAAACAGTACTTCATCAGATGCTGGAAAACCGTATACGTAAAGATGAGCTGAGAAAGATCGTGGATCGCACGAAATGGGTGCTGCATGATCTTAGCTCTGAACACCATGTTCTTCATCTTCAGCTTAAGATGACAGACGAAATGAGCCAAGCGGATCATGTGGAAATTGATTTTGCAGGATATGATCGAGTGAATGGAGCTAAAATCATTTCTCAAACAATTGATGAGAATGATCAAGTCAGTTTCCCAATTGGTCATTTTCAAACAAAGAAAAACATCGAAACCAACCAAACAAAATTTGTGGATTTTTACATCCGCTTTAAAACAGAAGAACTTCAAGAAGTTTTGCAACGTCTAGAAGTAGAGGGAGAGCTCCTTACCAATAAACCATCTTCAATTGATGGTTGGTCGTATCAAACGAAACAGGGGAACTATTCTTGGAAAGTAAAATAATGATACAAATAACGGTAAGATTTTTGAACAGAGGAGATTAACGATTAATGATTGAAGAGGGAATCCATAAGAAGAGTGTCGTTGAAGGTTTAAAAAATCATCATGAAAAATTGGAAATGCTCGTTCGCATCTACGATGACATGCCATTAGCAGATAGAGAGTTTTATCTGTTTATGAGGGAAAGGGTCTCAAAACAAGAACTATTCCTCCCGCTTGTTCATCAAGAAGAGAATCTATTCAAATTGGTACTGAGTGAAGCATCGCTTCCGCTTGCGTTAGAGCAAGGCCAGACATACAACTTATATGTCACGGACTATCTGAGCGCAAACAAAGAAGAGGACGAAGACGAGCTCGAAGACTCAGCCTATGATTCTGATTCGGAAGAAGAGGATGAAGACGCAAAAGAAGCGGATACCAGCGCGACTTCCGAAATAGAAGAAAAAACACCATATTATAAACGTCGTTTGAAAATGGAAATTGAAACGCCAGAGCTGACATTTTTAGAAAATAAAGAAGCGCTGTTGTATGTTATTCCATATCGTACAGACAAAGGCAATGCTTCATTGAAAATCAAACGGGAGCTCAAAGTTGTGAAATTCCATCACATCGAGCTCAACAAAGAATGCACGCTATCTTTATCTGGGTATGCAGGCGTTCTAAGTGCAGAGCATCCTTATCAGATCAAAGAAGTAAAGCTTCTATTGAAGAAAAATGGTGAGGAACCAGTTGAGCATCGTTTTCCTGTCAAGATGACACATAAAAAAGATGAAGTCATTCAATATCGTGACGACCATCAAACACCACAACTGTATCAATTTTCAGCAGAAGTTCCTTTAGAGGAGTTAACTTATTCCTTAAACAAACGGTTTGTCTATCGCTTCTATTTTGAGTTTATTTGCGATGTTAACGGAGTGGAAGAAACGTTAACAACAACTTCTTTAGTGCTTGGAGATCGTTCAAACAAACTCAAAGGACTTGTTCAAATTCATAAAAGAAACGATGTACCAATTCGATATGAAGTGTACAGAAAGAAAAAAAGACAAACTTTAGGCATCCGAATAAATGATTACACCATGAAGACACGTGCTAAGTACTACGTAAAAAGCAAGTGGAAGAAATTCAAGAAGCAAGTGGGTAAGATTAAAAAAGTTCGCAATCGCCTTGTGACAAGTACTTTCCAAACGACCTTTACACTGGCGAGTAAACTGTCCGTCAAAAAGAAAACCGTTATTTTTGAGAGCTTTAATGGGAAACAATTCAGCTGTAACCCGCGTGCTATTTATGAATATATGAAAGAAAATCACCCTGAATATACGCTGATCTGGAGTGTTAAAAAAGGTCATGAAGCACCATTTAAAGAAAAAGGCATCTACTATATCAATCGTCTGTCATTGAAATGGATTTTTGCAATGGCAAGAGCTGAGTATTGGGTCGTAAACAGTCGTTTGCCGCTATGGGTTCCAAAACCAGAACACACCCAATACTTACAAACATGGCACGGCACGCCATTAAAACGACTGGCGATGGACATGGACGAAGTGCATATGCCTGGAACAAACACGAAGAAGTACAAAAAGAATTTCACGAAAGAAGCATCGAATTGGGATTATCTGATTTCTCCTAATGCATACTCGACCGAAATTTTTACCCGTGCGTTCCAATTCCAAAAGACCATGATTGAGTCAGGATATCCGAGAAATGATTTCCTTCACAATCAAAACAATGAAGAAACAATGAGAGCGCTCAAACAAAAAATGAACTTGCCGCTTGATAAAAAATTGATTTTATATGCACCGACATGGAGAGACGATCAATTTTATAAAAAAGGGCAGTACAAATTTGATTTAGACCTTGATCTGCATGAGCTACGAGCATCTATCGGAGAAGAATATATCATCATCCTTCGTATGCACTATTTAGTAGCGGAAAACTTTGATCTCGGACCATATGAAGGCTTTGCCTATGACTTCTCTCATTACGAAGACATTCGAGACCTTTATATGATTTCCGACCTACTCATTACAGATTACTCTTCCGTGTTCTTTGATTATGCAAACCTTAAACGTCCGATGCTGTTCTATGTACCAGACATCGAAACATATCGTGACAAGCTCAGAGGATTCTACTTCGACTTTGAACAAGAAGCACCAGGACCACTTGTAAAAGAAACATCACGCGTGATTGAATGGGTAAGAGAAACAGAACAGCCGACATTTACATTACCACCTTCATTTACGCCGTTTTATGAAAAATTCTGCTACCTAGAGAGCGGAGAGTCATCGAAGCGTGTGGTGGAAGTAGTGTTTTCTGAAAAATAGTAAAAAAAGTACCGTTCCTCTCATGTAGAACGGTACTTTTTTGTTTTTTTTATTCCATTGTACACATATTTAAAAGTAATGGTAAAAATAAAAAAACATAGAAATTTAACAGTAAACATGCTAAATTTAGATAAGATTATCCGGTATTGTAAATATGCTGAAAATAATATAGAGGTGCTTCAATGTACAAACTTTATCATAATTTTATAGAAATTCTAAATTTAGATGAACATAAGCTAGTAATATATATTGACGAAATAGAGAAGTTGTCCACTTTTGAATTTAAAGAGTTAAATGTAAACGATTCAAAGTGGATTTGTAAAATTGATGTAAAGGATCAAATGATTTTTGAATCCACAATAGATCATTCTAATGAAATGATTTATCTCTATGCTAAGGATCAAAATTTGTATATCTTGAAAGAAAGCTCTGACATGATTCAGCCAAAACAAATACATTCAATTGAAATTAACAATCAATTTGAAAAAATCTATGTTAAACAATTAGGATTAGACCGCTATGGCTTGTACAGTGGAGAAAAGGAACTGTTGTTATTCTCAGGGCTGCTAAATGTAGATGAGATCAATCAAAATTACAAAATGGATTTAGCCATTGATGGAGAAGAAAAAAGATTTGTGGACATCTCCTTTATCATATATGGTCTTTTCCACTTTGTTATTACGTACGATTGTCAAAATAAAGAACTAAATGTTAGAAAAATCTTGTTTGATGTGATGCAGGAACATAAAGATATTGAAGTGACTGTAAATAACCGTAATCAAATCAAAATTCTAAATAAGGTAACTGAGCAAAAGAAAATCGTCAACTTTAGACTCGTTCCTACATATCAGCCGCTTAAGATTTTCGGTAAAGATACATTAGAGCAATTCAAAGAAGATAACATTCTTAATATTCTAGTGATAAATAAACAAAGATATTACATATATGTAAGAACAAATGGTGTTTATTTAGTAAGAGGAAATCCATATCTTGTCACAAAACACACTTCTAGATTACGTATTTTTAGTTTGTTTAATAGCTTCTATGTTTATGGAAGACTGACTCATTACGCATATAATTCAGACCAGAAGTATGAATATCTTTATATTAGAAACTCTGAGCACCAATTGGCGAAATTTACAAGACCATTTAGAAAGATCAAGTTTCTGAAAAGATATGGCTTCTTTAAAATTTCGTTAAATGATCTTGATTTAGATAGCAGAATCCACAATAACTTGTTCGTAGGAAATGATCACCGGATTATCCATAGTTTAAGATTGAAAAAAAGAGATAAAAAGGTTAAGACATATATCACGAAAAAGAATGGGGACAAGCTACAAGTACTAAGAACAAATCTTTTTGGAAATGTCACGTCAACTATTATTCCTTATTCTGAGGAATATTCTTTATTTAGTAAGGTCAAAATAAAAGTAGCGAGCATTTTATCATCGTTTTATAAAGACAAAAAATATGGTGTCAATTTGTTTTTTGAGAAAAAGAGTGACAAAGCAGATGAATCAGCTATTAGGGTTTATGACTATGTTCAAGAGAATTGTCAAACAGACTCAAAGAATTACTTTATTCTCAATAAGAAATCCAGTGCATATCCAGCATTGAAGGCGAAATATGGAAAAGGAATCATTCCGAAATATAGTCTGAGACACTATTTAAGTATTTTTAATGCCAGTTATTTTATTTCAAGTGAGCTATCTAACCATGTTCTGAATGATAGACTATATATTGATCATCTTAGAGAGAGAATCATGAGTGTTCCGCTCGTATTTTTACAGCATGGCATTATGTTTGCTAAGCCAGTTGATAATCCAATGGCTTTTGGATTCCATAAAGACAAGAACCAATACAATATTTATAAATCAGTCATTAGCTCTGAATTAGAAGCCGGTGAGTTTTATAAAATGAACTATGACCGTGATGATTTAATTTTGACCGGGCTTGCGACCTTTGACCATGCAAAGTTAGTAAAGGGTGCAGATAAGATTGCCTTCATGCCAACTTACCGATATTGGGAAGAGGGGCTTATTTATACGAATAGAATTGAGGAAACCTCTTATTATAGAGTTCTAATTAAAATCATTAAAAGCTTTGAAGAAGCAGGCTTGCTTGATCGTCTTTTACTTGTACCGCATAATAAATTTTCACAATATGTGTATCAGAATTTACCGCAGTATAAACATATTATTTCTGATAACCCTTCAGAAGCGCTAAAAGTGTCGAAAGTGTTTATTACAGATTATTCTTCTGCTATTTATGATGCGCAATATAGAGGAGCCTACCCGATCTTTTATTGGGAAGAGAAAGATTACTTAATTAGACAGTACAAGGCCATTCCGCCTGTGAACGAAGAGAATGCACCAGGTCCAATTGCATATAACACTCAAGACCTGATTCGTATTGTCAAACATGCAATCGATCATCAGTATGTGGTAGAAGATGAGTATAAAGAAAAATATTTGAAGATCAATAGCTTTAACGATAATCAAAATACAAAAAGAATTACTGATTTCTTAAAAGAGCATCAAATCATCTAACATCTGAGGGGCCCCCTGAATCTACGATCGCAAGGATTCAGGGGGATTTTTAGTTTCTTGAATAAATGATACGACTTTTGTTATAAGATGAAATGTGAATCGTTATCTGTTACAATTATGAGCGGTGCTTTTTAAAAAAGTGATCCCAAAAACTTATATCTAAGGAAGATTAGAATGAACGCAATGTTGACGATACTGAAGGAGCAAATCAGCTCATTTTCGCTGATTATGCGACTTGCTGTTTATGAAACAAAATCAAAATATCAGATGAATTATTTAGGTGTTTTATGGCAGTTTTTAAATCCATTGATTCAAATGCTGGCTTACTGGTTTGTTTTTGGTTTAGGCATTCGCGGAGGACAGCCAATTGTCATTGGAGGCATGGAGGTTCCATTTATCATCTGGATGCTTGCTGGATTAATACCGTGGTTCTTCATTAGTCCGACGATCCTTGATGGATCAAACAGTGTGTTTAAACGCATTAATATGGTATCAAAAATGAATTTTCCGATTAGTGCGCTGCCGTCTGTGGTCATCATGTCCAACTTGTTCAGCTATTTTGTCATGATGGGTGTCTATCTTATTGTGCTGATTTCTTATGGCATATATCCTGACGCGCATTGGCTACAATATATTTACTACCTTATATGTATGATCGCGTTTATGTTTTCGTTTAGTTTGTTTAATTCAACAATTAGTGTACTCGTAAGGGACTATCAATTTCTTTTACAATCAGTGACACGTTTACTTTTCTTTTTGCTGCCGATTTTTTGGAATATCTCAGAGAAGCTCACTGGAGACAAAGCATGGATAGGAGATATTTTAAGATTAAATCCTCTTTTCTACATTATTGATGGTTTCAGAAATAGCTTGTTAAAGGGAGAATGGTTCTTCCATGATGTGAAATATACGCTTTATTTCTGGCTGATTACGCTTCTTTTTTTAACAGTCGGTTCATTGCTTCATATGAAATTTAGGGATAAATTTGTCGATTTTCTTTAAAAAGTAAGGAGATTATACGATGAAACTAAAGGTTTCGTTTCGAAACGTATCCAAGCAATACGTCTTATATAAAAAGCAGTCTGACAAGATCAAAGGGCTGTTTTTTCCTAATAAAAATGAAAAAGGTTTCTTTGCCGTTCGTGATGTGTCGTTTGATGTCTATGAAGGAGAGACGATTGGTTTTGTAGGGATCAACGGTTCTGGGAAATCCACGATGTCGAACCTTCTAGCGAAAATCATTCCACCGACAAGTGGTGAGATTGATATGGACGGCCAGCCATCGTTAATTGCCATTGCGGCAGGGCTGAACAATCAGTTAAGCGGTAAAGACAACATTCGTTTAAAATGCTTAATGATGGGTCTGACAAATAAGGAAATTGACGATCTTTATGAAAAAATCGTAGAGTTTGCGGATATTGGAGACTTTATAGACCAGCCTGTAAAGAGCTATTCAAGCGGAATGAAATCCCGTCTTGGTTTTGCTATTTCAGCACATATAGATCCAGATATCCTCATTATTGATGAGGCACTGTCTGTAGGAGACCAAACCTTCTATCAAAAATGTGTGGATCGCATCACCGAATTCAAAGAACAAGGAAAGACGATCTTTTTTGTCAGTCACTCCATTAGTCAAATCCAAAAAATCTGTGATCGGGTTGCTTGGATGCATTATGGTGAACTTCGTATGTTTGATGATACGAAAAAGGTTGTGAAAGAGTATAAGGAGTTTGTTGATTGGTTTAACAAGCTTTCCAAGAAAGAAAAAAAGGAATACCAATTGAAGCACAAAGAAGGTCGAAAAGGCGTACAAAAGACAGAGAAGGTGTCTCGTTATCATGAGAACGAGAAACGACGTTCATTTTTTGGACCAGCGTTTCAAGTGACCATGATAGCTGTTTTAACCATCTTACTTGCCCTTTCAATGTTTTCGGATCGCCCGCTTCGTACACTTGCGACATTTGGTGCAATTCCTTCAGGTAAAACAGAGGCGCCCCAGTCAACGAACCATGAGACAAAAGGTGCCCCTGATGATATGAAAAAGATTGATCAACAGGCCATAGTTAAGGCAGATCCAATGACGGTTTATACAGACAGGGCCATGAAAGAAAAGGCAGACGTCACATTATCGTTTGGACAAGAAGTAAAGGCTGTGGCTAAAAATAAACAAGCCGTTCAAATCAAAACAGCATCAGAGACGTATTATGTGAAACCTGATGCGCTACAAAACGCAGATGAATTGAAGCCGTTATCCATCGGACCAGCACAGTTCAATTCCTACGTATCACCCGCATCTGCGGGTTCGTATGAGTACTTACTTTCTTTCCTTGGAAAAGAAGAGTCTGTGCTGAAGCAAAGAATGCAAACACTTAGCTCGGTCAAAAGTGAGCAAGGTGATACCGTTGAGCGGCTGACCACTGAGAAAACCGATTATGTGATTCAAAATGGCCAGGCAAATACGATGGTGTTCCGCGAGATCATGCCTATCTCTCCTTCAACACTTGGACTGACAGAACAGAATGTCTGGATGAATGAGAAACAAACGAAGTTCGCAGTAAAGGGCGAACATAACCTGTTTGTCATTGATAATGAACAGCATACGCTGACCGTTTCAGCGATCAAATAAAAAAGCTGCCGATGCCGGCAGCTTTTTTTAATTCACTTCTTCTTTTTCAAGAAGTTGTTTCATAAATGGAATGAGTTTTTTCTTGAGCTCTTCATCTTGAAGGGCAAACTCTAGCGTCGTTTCAATGAAACCTTGCTTCTCTCCGACATCATATCGTTTTCCTTCAAAATCATAGGCAAATACACGCTGGATGTCATTGAGCTTTTGAATGGCATCTGTCAGCTGAATTTCTCCTCCTGCACCAATTTCTTGTTGATCAAGGTACATAAAGATCTCCGGCGTGAAAATGTAGCGCCCTAAAATGGCTAAATTGGATGGTGCGGTTCCTTGCGGCGGCTTTTCAACAAAGTTTTTCACTTGGTAGCGGCGCCCTTCTTGGGTAAGAGGGTCAATGATCCCGTAGCGATGCGTATCGCTGTCCGCTACCTGCTGAACGCCGATCACGGACGAAAGGGTTTTTTCATATTCATCCATCAGCTGGCGAAGTCCAGGTGTTTCGGCTTGGACGATATCATCACCTAATAAAACAGCAAAGGGTTCATCACCGATAAAGTTGCGTGCGCACCAAACGGCATGTCCGAGTCCTTTAGGTTCCTTTTGGCGGATGTAATGAATATCAGCAATATTAGAGGACTTTCTCACTTTTTCTAAAAGTTCACTTTTTCCTTTTTCTTCAAGGTTGCGCTCAAGCTCTGGCGCAAAATCAAAATGATCCTCAATGGCTCTTTTTCCTTTTCCAGTGACAATAATAATGTCTTCAATTCCTGATTCAACAGCTTCTTCAATAATATATTGAATGGTTGGTTTATCAACGATTGGCAGCATTTCTTTAGGCATAGCCTTTGTGGCAGGGAGGAAACGTGTTCCGAGACCTGCTGCTGGTATTATGGCTTTACGTACTTTTTTCAATGAACTTTGCACCTTCCTTACATAGATAACCGATTTAATAATCAATGTTAGTTCTTGGTCGTCTTTATAAAGTGTAACTTACAAATCATAGGAAAGACAAATGATTTCACTAAAAATGATTTTTAGATAGTTTACATTTTATATGTTAAATGTAAAGGAGGGTGAATGATAACGTTAATTCAATGTAAATTTCTTTTTTATATCATTAAATTTATCCTCCAAATTGTGTATAATTGAAAGTATTATACTAGGAAAGAGGCATAAACAAGTGAAAAAACTAAATGTAATGACTATTTTCGGTACTAGACCTGAAGCAATCAAAATGGCTCCACTTGTCCTTGAACTTAATAAACATCCACAAATAAATTCAATTGTCACTGTAACAGCTCAGCATAGAGAAATGCTAGATCAAGTTCTTGAGGCATTTTCTATTACGCCAGACCATGATCTAAACATCATGAAGCAGCGCCAAACATTATCTGAAATTACATCAAATGCATTGTTGAAACTAGATCAATTATTCCAAGAAGAAAAACCTGATATTGTGCTTGTTCATGGCGACACAACGACAACTTTTGCAGGAAGTTTGGCTGCGTTCTACCACCAAATTTCTGTTGGTCACGTTGAAGCGGGTTTAAGAACACACAATAAATACTCGCCGTTCCCTGAGGAATTGAACCGACAAATGACAGGCACGATTGCCGATATTCATTTTGCTCCTACAAATGAGGCGAAACAGAATCTTTTAATTGAAAATAAAAAAGAAGAGACGATTTGTGTGACGGGGAATACAGCGATTGATGCATTGCAAACAACGGTTACAGAGCAGTATCAACACCCTATTTTAGAGAAAATAGGCACAGATAAAATGATTTTGTTAACGGCTCATCGCAGAGAAAATCTCGGCCAGCCGATGAAAAACATGTTTAGAGCGATTAGACGTATTGTAGAAGAGTTTGAAGATGTTCAGGTTGTATATCCTGTACATTTAAACCCTGCTGTTCGTGATGCGGCTCAGACAGAATTCAGTGATCTTGATCGTGTGCACTTAATTGAGCCGCTCGAAGTAGTTGATTTCCATAACTTCGCTGCTGCCTCGCACTTTATTCTAACGGATTCTGGCGGTGTACAAGAGGAGGCGCCTTCTCTAGGGAAGCCAGTACTAGTGCTGCGCGATACAACAGAACGCCCTGAAGGTGTGAAAGCTGGTACGCTGAAGCTCGCAGGTACAGATGAAGAGACCATTTACAACATGGCAAAACAGCTTCTAGTCGATCAGAAAGAGTACGACAACATGTCAAAGGCGTCTAATCCATATGGTGATGGACAAGCGTCAAAACGAATTGTCGAAGAGCTTCTCCATCGTTATGGTTTAAGTGATGAAAAACCAGCCCCATTCCAATCATAAAAAAAGAAGACTACATTCCTGTAGTCTTCTTTTTTACTGCTCCAAACTATCCTTCAATTCCTTCTTCACTTTCGCTAAACTGCTGTCATCAAGCTGATAGTAATAAATATTATTGATTCGTGCGCCTGTACCTTTCAGCTCGTGCTGTTTCACATTTTGTCTTGCATCACGATAATCATTCATCATCGTCCACATGTCGTCAAAGGACATATTCGTTTTCATGTTGTTTTCAACGACTTTAAACATATCGCCGAATTTCGTAATAGATGAAATGTTAGCGCCTTTTGCAATGATGCCTTCAATGACTTGACGCTGTCTTTGCTGACGGCCGAAATCACCTTTAGGATCTTGCTTTCTCATTCTTGTATAGGCAAGGGCTTGATCGCCGTTCAGGTTAATTTCTCCTGTACCAAATGAATGGCCATCATAGCTGAAAGCAAACGTGCTGTTCACCGTAATGCCGCCAAGTGTATCGACAATGTCTTTGAAACTTTCCATATTCACTTTCACAAAGTAATCCACAGGTACATCAAGCAGTTCCTCTACTGTATCTGCAGCCATTTGTGTACCACCGAAAGCATAAGAGTGGTTGATTTTATCCATTGTGCCTTTTCCGACAATTTTTGTATACGTATCACGGGGGATACTCACCATTTCAGTTGTTTTCGTTTTCGGATTCACTGTCATGTATATTAATGTATCTGCACGGCCTCGGTCATTCTTTCTTTCATCGACACCCATGACTAAAATGGAGATCGGGTCTTTTTTACTTAAATCGACATCTTTGTCACGCTTATCTGACTTCTTTAAGTTCTCTTGAATGCCTGCGACAGTGGATGCGGCTGTATTCCAAAGATGATACGCGTATCCGCCAGTGGCTAATACGAATAAGCCAATAATCGATAAAACAATCCAAAGAACCTTCTTTTTCTTTCTTTTTCTCTCAGCTCTCATAATGTCCCTCACCTTTTCTATCATTCTTCCATGATTATAGGTTTACGAATCTTGATAAACAAGTTATTTTTTTACTCTGAACCTAGATATAGACGTTGTAACAAAAAAAAGGTTTCAAAAAACCTTAAATTTACCTTAAAATATTAAGTTATAAGACGATACAAAGACATGAGGTGAAAAAAATGAAGAAAATCGTCGTTTTACCGTTCTTAATACTACTACTAGGTATCGTGCTCACAGCATGTGGAACGGCTGAGCAATCCTCAGGAGAAAACAAGACAAGCAGTTCAACTCCTCAGGTGCTGGAAGAAAAAGCTGAATTTATTGGAATGGCTGATGCACATACAGTCGAAGTGAAAAAAGTGAATACGACCTTAAGCTATGAATTTACGGATAATTTTAAAGATGTATTAAATGAATTTAAACCAGGTGACAAAGTAGAAATCTCTTACTTTATCAATGACAGTGGTCAAAAAGAAATTCAGAAGATTGAAAAACAGAAGTAAAAAAAGATGGGCGGGATGAACAAAATTGAAGAAAACAGGCATTACACTTATCGTTCTCATGACACTGACACTACTAATTGCACCTTTTCAGTCTGCCATGGCCAGCTCGACAATTTCAGTAAAACTGTCTAACTATATCGGAAACAAAAACAGCATGGATTTCTCAACAACGGGGGAATACAAACTATCAGGATCAAATGTCGCTGTGACGAAAAGATACGACGGCAAAAATCGTTACGAAGTAGCCAATAGTATTGCTTCTGCAGGATGGAAAAATCCTTCAACCGTTGTGATTGTGAGCCGAGATGCTTTTGATCATGCCATTTCTGTATCGCCGTTAGCATACAAATTAGGCGCCCCAATTTTGTACACGAACATTGAAAAGCTAACGAAGACAACTGAAAATCAGTTGAAAAAGATGAATCCTGATAACATCTTAATTGTCGGGAATACGAAAAGTATTTCAACAGCTGCTGAGAAATCAATCAAAAAGTATGGAAAAGTGAGACGCATTAGTGGGAAAGACAAATTTGAAATTTCCCAAAAAATCGCCAAAGAAATGGGTAACTATAAGCAAGCAATTGTTGTCGGCGGGAACTCATTCATGAATGGGATTGCAATTGCATCCTATGCATCGAGAAAAGGATACCCAATCCTATTAACAAAAAAAGATTCCATTCCGTCTTATAAAATGCCAAGTAAAGTCATTATCATCGGCAGTACAAAAAGTACGGGACAAAAAGTAGAAAATCAAATCAAGAAAACCTCACAGGTGACACGAATCAGCGGTGCCAATCGCTACGAATTATCTGTGAATATCATTAAAAAATTAAACATTAATGCAGATAAAGTGTACTTGGCAAAAGCCTCTAGCTATATTTATGCAATGCCTTTGTCGCAATTGGCTGCAAAATCTAACAGTACCGTTGTGTATGTGAAGCCGGATTCTGTCACAGCGTCATTAAAAGCATTGCTGAAAGAAAAAGGTACATATGCTTACCATCTTGCTGGTAGCACAAGTGCGATTACAGATAGTTTAAAAAATTCTTTAGCCAAACAAGTCTATCTGAAAAAAAATCAAAACTACCAATTGAATATTTCTAACGGAAAAATTTCATTAAAAGGCATTAAGACGTATAACACATTAAGAGTTGTTCCTGAGAAATATTCAACCAAAAATGTCCTTCAAATCGCAGGGAAGCCTTACTTAGGTAACGTCAACTTTGCCATTGAATCAGGATATATCAGGCCGACTAATGAAAATATTCCATTTGAAGACTATCTAAAAGGTGTTGTGCCAAACGAAATGCCTGCGAGCTGGCATGTTGAGGCATTAAAAGCACAAGCTGTTGCCGCTAGAACGTATTCAGTGAAAAGTATTGGAAAAGTCGTACCTGATACAACAGCCTTCCAAGTATATGGAGGATATAACTGGTACACAAATTCGACAAAAGCTGTGGATGCCACAAAAGGCAAGGTTCTGAAATACAACAATCAACTTATTTCAGCCACCTATTATTCTAGTAATGGCGGATACACTGAGGCGAGTGAAGAAGTATGGGGGAATGCACTGCCATACTTAGTCGCCAAAAAAGACACAAAAGATCCTGTCAATGCGTGGACACTGAAGTTGTCTAAAAAGCAATTAGGCACTACGTTGACTGCAAGTACAGCAGCTTCTGAGTGGTCTAAGGCAAAAGAAGCCAATGCTGCCGACCTTGCTGGTCTAAAATCATGGCTGTTGAAAAATAAAGAAACAGCTGCATCTGACATGAGAATTGCATCTATTTCAAGCCTGACATTCTCAGGAAAAACAAAAGGTCAGCGTGCGAAGACCGTTTCAATCAAGCTGAATTACCATCTGAAAAACAAAACAGGTACGTATACAGTGAACAAAAGTACAACGGCAAGTATGAAAATGACAGAGTTTAGAACAGTCATGGGCGCAACAAAGGTGAAAAGTACGTTTGCGTCAGTAAAGAATAATACAAATGATTTCACGATTTCAGGAAAAGGCTATGGTCACGGCATTGGTATGAGTCAATACGGCGCCAAAGCTAGAGCTGAATCTGGAAACTCGTATTCTTCTATACTTTCGTTCTACTATCCAGGTACAAAACTAACAAACTATTAAAAGTTAAGGGAGGACACAGAAGATGCGCTCAATGATCAAAACAGCCATCCTCAGCCTCATCGCCATTTTCGTTATTGTTCCAACAGCTTCAGCAGATAACTCGGTCTCCCGAATTGATGGTGGGAGCCGGTATGCTGTAGCAGCAAACGTAGCGAAAAAAGGATGGGGAACAGCAAGTACAGTTGTTTTAGTGGGGAAAACTGCATATGCAGATGCAACAGCAGGAATTCCACTGGCACATCAAAAAAATGGACCAGTTCTTTACACAAATAGTACAAGCCTTTCTGGAGATACAAAAAAAGCCTTAACGGCTTTAAAAACGAAGACAGTTATTGTTTTAGGCAGCACATCAAGTGTGTCAAACAACGTGGTCAATCAAGTAAAGAAAATGGGCATCTCTACACAACGTATTTCAGGAAAAAACCGATATGAGCTATCGGCAAATATCGCGAAAAAAATGAAAACGCCAGCTGGCGTCGTTGTGGTTGAAGGGTCATTCTATGCACATGGAATTGCCATTGCACCTGTAGCGGCACAAAAAGGGTTCCCAATTCTATATACAGATAAAAAGGGCCTTCGTTCTGAAATCGCTTCTGTTGCAAAAGCAAGCAATGTGAAACAAACCATTGTCGTAGGCGGAGAGAATTACGTCACAAAAGCAGCTTATAATCAATTAAAATCTCCAACGCGAATCAAAGGCTCTACTCGTTATGACGTGGCTGCGAATATTGTGAAAAAATACAATATGAGCACAAATAATACCTATGTAGGAAGAGGGTTTGGCTATGCCACTTCATCTTCTGCGGCAGGAATTGCAGCAAAGCAAAACAAAGCATTGCTCCTAACGAATGAAAAGACGCTGCCAAAGGTAACAAGAGCGACGATTAGCAGCAAAAAAATCACCAAATTTACTGTCGTTGGCAGTACAAATACAGTGACACCAACTGTCGTGAATCAATTGAAAAATCCTGTCGTTGGCAAAAAAGTATTCATTGACCCAGGTCATGGCGCTCATGATTCAGGAGCGGTAGGCTACGGATTATATGAGAAGAACTTAAACTTAGATGTAGCCAAACGTCTAAATACAAAGTTAAACAACGCAGGTGCACTTGTGACGATGTCAAGAACATCAGACACATTCGACAGTCTTCAAACACGGGTGAGCAAAGGTGCGTCAGCAAATGCAGATATCTTCATCAGTGTCCATGCGAACTCAAATGATAACAGCAGTGCAAATGGAACTGAAACGTATTATGACAAAACATATGCGGCAACAAACAGCTTGAAGCTTGCGCAAAATATTCAGCCTAAAATGGTCAGTGCATTAGGCACAAGAGACCGTGGCGTGAAGACAGCTGGTTTCTATGTGATTAAATATTCTAAGATGCCAAGTGTTCTCTTAGAAACTGGTTTTGTTTCCAGTCCAGTTGATTCAAATATTTTGAAATCTGCTACTTATAAAGATCGATTAGCGTCAGGTATTTCAAGCGGTGTTTCAGGCTATTTTAGATAAGAAAACATACAGATGAGGGGTGCCTAAGATACACCTCTTAGGCTGCTCGAGAAACGACTCTCGGCAGCCTTTTTTCAAAAGTACATGAAGTGTTTCCGGGGTGAAGGGTTCAAAACCAAGGAGGTTGACTTCATGCGTTCTTATATCAAATGTTTTGTTTTGATTGTGGTTTCACTATGTTTGTATGCACCATCTGCATTTGCGCAGCACAATGTATCGAAAATTGAGGGAAGTAATCGATATGAGGTGGCAGTTAACGCTGCAAAACGAGGCTGGTCGACAGCACCTACAGTTGTTTTAGTAGGCGGTGAAGCTTATGCAGATGCGCTAAGTGCTGTGCCGTATGCCTTTCAGCAAGGAGCCCCAGTGCTTTTAACGAATACTAGCAGTCTTTCAGGTGCAACTAAGTCAGGTCTTCAGCATTTTAAAACGAAGCGTGTCATCATTCTTGGCGGAACCGCAAGCATTTCTCAAAAAGTCGTAGCGCAGCTAAAAGCAATGAATCTATCCGTATCGCGAATACAAGGGAAGAATCGATATGAATTGGCGGCAAACGTTGCTAAGCAAATGAAGAGTGCTGATACAGCTGTGATTGTGAATGGTTCTGCTTATGCAGATGCTGTGGCGATTGCTCCGTATGCTGCAAAACAGGGCTTTCCTATTTTATTAACCGATGCAAAAGGGCTGCGGCAGGAAACAGCCAATCTATTAAAAAGCAAAGCGGTGAAACGGACGATTGTGATTGGCGGGGAAACAAATGTCAATCAAGCAGCCTATCAAAAGCTACCATCACCCGTGAGAATCAGCGGAGCTAATCGGTATGAAGTGGCAGCCCGAATTGCGAAAACATACCCGATGAAGACAACCCAAACGTATATGAGTAACGGCTATGCATATGCCGATGCGGCAGCTGCGGCAAGTACGGCAGCCAAGCAAGGGCAAACCCTTCTTCTTACAGACGCTCAATCAGTACCAGATGCGATTCGTCGTGTCATTGGGACTAAAAAGATTTCAACATTTACAGTGTTAGGCGGAACATCAACCATACGAACCAGTGTGATCACACAGCTGAAAAATCATGTGTTAGGTGAAACCATCTTTATTGATCCAGGTCATGGTGCGCAGGATGCTGGAGCGGTAGGAAATGGGCTGTTTAAAAAAAATGTAAATCTGGATGTCGCGTTAAAACTGCAAGCAAGGCTCAAACAAGCGGGTGCGCTGACGGTCATGTCTAGAACATCTGATACATTTGATTCCTTGCAAACGCGCGTAAGCAAAGGATCACAGGCTGGTGCGGATGTGTTCATCAGCATCCATGCCAATGCAAATGATAATAGCGGTGCAAATGGAACAGAAACGTATTATGATGCGACGTATGCTTCGGCCAATAGTTTAAAGCTGGCACAAAAGGTACAGCCCCAGATGGTGAAAGCCCTTGGCACAAGGGAGCGTGGTGTGAAAACAGCAGGGTTCTACGTGATCAAGTATTCAAAAATGCCCAGCATCTTGCTCGAAACAGGGTTCGTAACCAGTCCGATTGATGCCAGTATATTAAAATCAACGACTGCTAAGGAGAGGCTGGCTTCAGGAATCGCAGCAGGTGTATCTCAATATTTTGAATAAAATAGATCGGATGAATGATATGTCAAGTTAAAAATACATTTCATTTCAGGTTATTTTTGTTATAATCGAAACATAGAGGGTGGATTTTTCACGTATTTGCCTTCCAATGACAGCAAATCGACAAATCATGAAGAGGTGACGATCTTGAAAAAATTAATCACAATGCCGTTTTTAGTCTTACTTCTAGGTGTAATGCTCACAGCATGCGGCACATCAAATCAGTCAAACGATAACAATACGGATAACAGCAAAAAAGAAACAACTGAAGCAGCAGATCAAAAGAAAGAAAATGCAACAGATGAAAAGACGGAAGACAAGTCTGCAAGTGAAAAAGCAGATGATGAAAGCAAAGAAACAGCTGCTCAAACAGAAGACCAAGCAGGTCAATCTGATGAAGATGCAAAAGAAAGCTCAAGTAAGGAAATCACAAAAGAAGAAACGACAAATGATCAGTCAAAAGCTGAATCTAAAACAAAAAAAGAATCTACAACGAAGAAAAATGAAGTCACCAAAGAAGGCACATATGTCGGTTTGGCTGATGGACATACAATTGCTGTCAACATTGATGGAAAAGAAGTAGCCATTCAATTCGGAAATACATTTTCTAAACAAGTGAACAGCCTAAAAGAAGAATCAAAAGTGAAAGTAACGTATACAAAAGATGCAAACGGAACGCTTAGACTGAAGACGATCGAATCCGTAAAGGCAAAATAAAAAAGACACGTAGACCCGCAGAATTGCGGGTCTTTTTTACGTTTAAAAGGGCATAACTTGATATAAGGGCACATTCTTAACACACTTTTACAAGACTTAACAGCCCATTTACATTTGCTTAATGTTGCTCTGCTAAACTGACTTTCATAGAACATCTCTTTACACAACAACTACTTTGAATGGTGAGGTGCAGGTCAGTGAGCGCAGAGAAAGCGATGAACCTTTACAGAGAATATGAAGTGAGACGAAACCACTCTTTTGCTTTAACAGAACATATGGTTCGATATTTATTTGCAAAACGTTTCATAGATGTCGTGTTCTCGTTCATCGGATTGATGTTGAGTACGCCAATCATTTTACTGTTTGCCCTTTTAATCAAGCTAGAAACACCAGGGCCAGCCTTTTATATGCAGGAAAGGGTCGGAAAAGACGGTGTCTACTTTAAATTATGGAAGCTCAGATCGATGAGAACCAACGCAGAAAGCGGAGGAGCGAAATGGGCGCAAAAAAATGACCCTCGTATCACCAAAGTGGGGGCATTCATCAGAAAAACAAGAATTGATGAACTGCCGCAATTTATCAACGTGTTAAAAGGAGAAATGAGTATTGTAGGTCCACGTCCGGAAAGACCAATGTTTACTGCCGAATTTAATCGGACGATTCCAGGCTTTACAAAAAGACTGACAGTGAAGCCGGGGCTGACAGGCCTTGCTCAAGTAAATGGGGGATATGAAATGAGTCCAAGTGAAAAATTATCACACGACTTACAGTATATTCAAAACTTGACATTTTCTCTCGACACGAAGATTATGGTAAAAACGTTAAAAGTCATCGTGACTGGTGACGGAGCCAGATAAGTAAAGTAGGGAAGAGAAATGGCAAGTATGAAAAATCGCCTGCTGGGCGGAGCAAAATGGACAAGCTTGTCCGCATTGATCATTACCATCATCCAAATTGCACAGTTCGCCTTTTTAGGGAACGTAATGTCACTGAAAGAATTTGGACTCGTTGGCATGATCACAACGGTCACAATATTTACACAGATTTTACTTGATCTAGGTATCGGTGCTGCGATCATTCAAAAGGAACAAACGACGGAACGTCAATTATCTACATTATATTGGATCAACTTGCTGACGGGAATTCTCTTGTTTTGTGTATTGATCCTCGCAAGTCCCTTGATTGCCGCCTTTTATGCCAGACCTGAGCTGGAAGGCTTGCTCAAGTTATTATCGATCATGTTTCTTATTGCACCAATTGGTCAGCAATACCAATATATGATGCAGAAAGATTTAGCCTTTAAAACCTTAAGTACGATTGAGACGATAGCGACGATCATTTCGCTGATTGTTCTACTGATTCTAGCCTTTTTTATTAATCCAATTGTGGCCTATGTGATCTCTCAAGTACTGCTTCAATCAGGAAAAGGACTCATGTATGCAGCGGCTTATTGGAAGAAGTGGCGCCCAGCACCCGTTTTCGCATTAGGGGAAGTGAAAGAGTTTTTCTCCTTCGGGGCTTTCCAGCTTGCGTCAAGACTAGTCAATCGGGCAGGCTCAAATATCGACATGATTTTAATAGGACGGTTTCTTGGAGCAGAAGCTTTAGGGATTTACAGCCTGGCTTATCAAATCGTCACAATCCCGGTGCTGAAAATTAACCCGATTGTGACGAGAGTGGCTTTCCCAGTTTTCGCAAAAAGTCAGCGTGATCATTCTAGGCTGCGTGAGGGCTTCCTCAGTATGACGAATATGCTCGCACTCATTAGTTTTCCACTCCTCATCGGTCTTGCTGCCGTATCAGATAGCTTTATAGAAGTGGTGTTTGGAGAGAAATGGCTAGTGGCGGTCCCGGTTTTGAATATTTTGTGCATTGTTGGTCTACTCCGTGTGCTGATGAATCCAAATGGTTCCATCCTTCTTGCAAAAGGAAGAGCTGACTTAGCTTTTTATTGGGATACAGGCATGCTCATCGTATATGGATGCGCCTTATATGCAGGAGTCCATACTGGCAGTCTATTGACTGTAGCTTGGGTCTACTCAGGGGTCAGCCTGCTGAACTTCATTGTCGGCAGGTGGCTGATGGCTTATGTCATTCAGCTAGATATGAAGGTGTATGTAAAATCACTCGTAAAGCCTGCTGTCATGACGCTGTTAATGGCCGGCTGCGCAGTAGCTGTTCATCAAGGGATGAAGCTGACATCAGCGGATATACTGCTTCAATTACTACTGACGATTTGTTTAAGTGCGGCTTTATATAGCTTGCTGCTTGTCAAAATGTATCCGCAGGTGACAGGGAAATTATGGAGAAGAGGTCGTTCGTCATGAAGGTGCTATGGCTGACAAGTGTATATCCTAGTGAAAAACATCCAAGTGAAGGCGTCTTCCATGAAACGCAAGTGCAGGAGCTGGTCAAACAAGGCGTAGAAGTGAGCGTGATTTGTCCTACCCCTGTCAATCCGCCCATCTTACGGATGCTTAAAGCTTCCTATCGTCAGAGAAAAGATCTTCCCCAGCAGGAAGTGAGGTGCGGAGTACCGGTTTACAGACCGCCTTATACAGCACTGCCTGGACAGCTAAAATGGGCTCAGCCGAGTAAACGAATCGCAGCTTCTGTCCTACGCACAATGGAGCTTTATGAACTGTCACCGGATTTCATCCATGCGCACTTTGCCATGCCGTCTGGCGGCGCAGCAGCTGTGATCCAAAAGGAAGCGAGCATCCCTTATCTTCTGACCTTACACGGTAGTGATGTGAACATCTATCCAAACTATAGCAAAGGGGCGCTTGCAGCCTTTGAAGCAGCAGTAAAACAGGCGTCTGCTGTTCTCACAGTGAGTGAGGAGCTGGCAAAGAAAACACATGACATGACAGAGGTGGATGCACAATGTCTCCCGCTTGGAATTCCGCTCAAGTCATTTTCTAGAACACCAGGGGATCAAACAGCCATCAGAAAGCAGGTAGGTTTACCGCTTCACGACAAGCTCATCGTTTTTGTTGGCCGTTTAGTCAAAGAGAAAGGTTTGCTTGAATTAGCGGAAGCTGTCAGCGGGATGGTGGGTGTGAAAGCCGTCTTTGTCGGAAAAGGACCCCTCGCAAAGGAGCTGGCCGAACGGGCGGGAGAATCCATTATACTCCCGGGGCAGGTGCCGAATGAACAAGTCAAACATTATTTAATGGCAGCTGACCTGTTTGCCCTTCCATCCTACAGTGAAGGAATGCCGACTGTCGTCCTTGAGGCGCTCGCTTTAAAACTGCCTGTCATCGCAACACGGGTTGGTGGTCTCCCATCACTATTTTCTACCTATCAACATCTGCTCATTGAACCGCGTTCAACGAGTCAGCTAAAAGAAGCGATTCACGCTTATCTTTATGAAAACAGATGGAACGAGCAAGTGAAGAACGATCTTCACCACATCGTCCATACAGATTATTCATCATCACATAATGCTACGCTTCTGATTCAACAATATGAAAAGGTGCTGAATCAATCAACATCCACCGTTTAAACAGGATGAAATGTGCAAAGACTGATAGATAAACAGTTTGGAACGACCAATCTGCTTTTACTGAGAGGATGAAACATGTTGAAGAAAATTGCTGTGATTGGAACAGGATATGTCGGATTAGTATCGGGTACTTGTTTTGCTGATATCGGAAATCGCGTCATTTGTTGTGACATCGACGAATCAAAAATCAACAGCTTAAAAAGCGGTCTCGTTCCAATTTATGAACCGGGCTTAAAGGAATTGATTGAGAAGAATACAGAAGAAGGAAGATTGTGTTTTACAACCAATATTCCTGCTGCAATTCGAGAATCAGAGATTATTTATATTGCTGTAGGAACACCAATGACACCTCAGGGGGAAGCGGATTTAACATTCGTGAAAGCTGTGGCACAAACGGTTGGGGAACACCTGAATGGCTACAAAATCATCGTGAATAAGAGCACAGTGCCAGTTGGAACAGGACGTCTTGTTCAAGCCATTGTTCAAAAGGCTTCACGCAGTAAATATCCATTTGACGTCGTCTCCAATCCAGAGTTTCTGCGGGAAGGTTCAGCTATTCAAGATACGATGAATATGGAGAGAGCGGTGATTGGCTCTACAAGTGCACACGCATCCACGATCATTAAAAAATTGCATGATCCGTTTCAAACAGAAGTGGTTGAGACCAATCTAGAAAGTGCAGAAATGATTAAGTATGCGGCAAATGCCATGCTCGCCACAAAAATCTCATTCATCAATGACATTGCGAACATTTGCGAGAGAGTTGGTGCTGATGTGGAAAAAGTCAGCGAAGGCGTTGGGTTAGACAGCCGTATCGGGCATAAATTTTTAAAAGCAGGCATTGGATTTGGCGGTTCTTGTTTCCCAAAAGATACGATGGCTCTTCTCAAAATTGCCGAAACAGCCGGCTACCGGTTCAAGCTGATCGAATCTGTCATTGAAACAAACAACCACCAAAGAGCCCATCTTGTCAGCAAACTGATGAGTGTGTTCGGTGATATTAAAGGAAAAACGATTTCCGTTTTAGGGCTCGCATTTAAACCAAATACAAACGATATGCGTTCAGCGCCAGCACTAGATATTATCCCAATGCTGAGAGAGCTCGGAGCTTTTGTCAAAGCCTATGATCCAATTGCTTATGTAGAAGCAGAAAGAGAGCTTGGCCCGCAGGCGGTCTTCAGCAATGATCTCTATGAAACAGTGAAAGATACAGATGCTTGTCTCATCTTAACGGAATGGGATGACGTACAGAAGATGGATAAGGATCAGATCAAGCAGCTACTTCGTTCTCCCATTTTAATTGATGGAAGGAATTTGTTTGATCCAGCAGAAATGAAAGAGAGAGGATTTATTTACCAGTCCATCGGCCGCCCAGGCGTATGGGAAACAGAATTGGTATCGAAGGCACAATAATAGGGGGAACTTGGATGAAGAAAGTATTGGTCACTGGGGGAAGTGGATTTATAGGATCTCATACGGTAGAGGCTTTATTAGAGAAAGGTTATGAGCCCATCGTTCTTGATAACTTTTCAACTGGATCGAAGGAAAATATCGCTCATCTTTCCGTACAATGCATTGAAGCAGATGTCACAAAATCAGAAACGGTCGATTTGATCAAACACATTGCACCAGATTATATCATTCATCTTGCAGCGCAAGTGAGTGTAGCCGTTTCTGTTCAACATTTCGTCTACGACGAAGAGGTCAATATTAAAGGTTCGCTGCATGTGATCAAAGCAGCGGCTGAAGCCGGGGTGGAGAAAGTGGTGTTTGCCTCATCGGCAGCAGTCTATGGAGACCCAGTCTATCTGCCGGTCGACACAGCTCATCCACTGCAGCCTGGTTCACCTTATGGCTTGTCGAAACTGACAGTTGAACGATACTTAGAGATGGCAAAATCACTCTATGATGTGGACTATTGTATTATGCGGTACAGCAATGTATATGGTCCGCGCCAAGACGCACTTGGTGAAGGCGGTGTTGTCTCAATTTTTTCTGATAAGTTTGCAAAACATGAGGCACCTTTCATCTTCGGAAACGGGGAACAAACAAGAGATTTCATCTATGTAGGCGATCTAGCCGCAGCGAATGTTGCAGCTTTAACAGCTCAATCAAACGTTTGTTTAAATATCTCATGTGGTCATTCCATCACGGTGAATGAGCTGTTTCAAACGATGAAGCGAGTCACGAGATCAGATCTTGAACCGATTTATAAGCCTCAGCGCGCAGGAGATATTGTGCATAGTACATTGGTAAATGAGGAAACGAAACAAGTCTTAACATGGGAGCCTGTTGTGACTTTACAAGAAGGTTTGGCTCGCACCATTTCCTACTATGAACAGGAAGTAAAGGCTTAATCCCTCAAATCGGATGGGTTGCTTAGGAGGAAAATGGGTATGAGTGTGAAACAAACAGCATGGCAAATCATAATCGGATGTATTTTATTAATAGCAGGTATCGGGCTTGTACAAATGGCATCCGCACAGTCTATCGGGTTAAAGAAGATGGTGGTCATTCCGGTTTTGATTGTGGTGCTCATGGTGGCTGCTATATATATGAAGCTCTACATGAATGGTGAGCACATATTCATGTCAGCCATTTACCTTTTAATTGCACTAACATTTCTCAATAACGCTTTCTTCTCTATTAGTGCCGGGTTCTTTAGTCTCTTTCTCTACCGCATCATGCTCTTGGCTGTCTTTGCTTTATTCATATGGCGGATGAGAGACAAAGGAACGTACATATCCCAGTGGCAGCAAATTCGTGTTAAAGGCATTCTTGGTTTTTTCGCTGCATGGTTTCTTTACGGGCTCATCTCACTGCTTTGGGCTCATTCGGTCACAGACGGGCTGAAATATATGTCTCTTCTTGCGATGGGAATGGGTTTTGTCTTTCTTGTGGTCATGTACATTCAGCGAATGGATCAAATTGTGACTTTTTATAGTATTTGGCTAGTCATGACTGTATTTGTGATGGGAATCGGGTTCTATAATCACTTGACCTTGAATCATTTACCGAATACCTCATTGTATCTTGGACCAGCGTACAAACAGCACTATCCTACAGCTGTCTTCTTTAACCAAAATGACTTTGCGACGTTTTTATCTATTAGCTTTTTCTTATATGTGGCGTGCATGCGCCAAATGAAAAATGGTTATATCAAAGCGTTCGGATTACTAGGAGCCATCTTAGCGCTGTATCTTATTTTGTTAACAGAATCGCGCGCCAGTTTGCTTGGCATATTAGCTGGAGCGGCAATCTATGTATGGTTGCTGATGCCTCGCTTTTTAAAAAAGTGGTCCATCATGGCAGCAGGCGGGCTTGTTATCATCTGTATCGCCATTTTTTCAGCCAAAATCTATTCTATCTTTTATGACTTGTTTCTCGCTTCTCAGGTCGCTCATTCTTTTAGCGAACCACTTCCGTCCAACATTGCCCGGGCGAATTTAATCAAAAACGCCTGGCATTTCTTTACGAATTCATACGGTTTCGGAGTCGGAGCGGGCAATGTGTCTTATTACTTAGCTCACTTTTCTATCTTTGATACAGATCAGGTCGTTGAAGTTCACAATTGGCTGCTAGAGGTGATGACGAATTTTGGGTTTGCCGTCATGCTAGGTTATATCTCAGTGTATGCCTATCTCATGTTCTCGCTGTACAAACAATACCAATTGGCTGACACGAGATCAGCCAAGATGATCATTGAAGGTCTATTTGCTGCCATGCTGAGCTTTCTCGTCTCAAGTATCAGTCCTAGTTCCGTCTCGAATTTATATTTCCACTGGGTGTTTCTAGGGCTGGTGATCGCAGCGGTCAATATCATGAAAAATAAACAGCGCTTCAAGCCGTGGGCAAACGTGTGATGCTGAGTTTGTATGGCTACACTAGTGAAAAAGCAAATACGTCAATGTTGGGAGAATGAGCATGTCTGGTTTTATGTTAAGAATAGGGAAGCGAATGAAAAAATATATCGTCTGGCTTGTGCTGCTGCCTGTCGCATTAGCTGCTTTTGGTTTCTTTTTTGCCAAAGGGACAGTAGAACAGTCTAGTTACACAGCTGCTGTGACCTTGACGCTTGGGAAATATGACGACGGTGTGTATAACAATCTGTCAGAAGTGACATCTCTATTAAAAAGCGATGCATTTCTGAATCAAGCACTCCGTGATGTAAAGGAAGAAGAAAGGCAGGATGTGAAAAATCGTTTGATTCTCACGAACCAGTCCGATACACAATTGCAGTTGTCGTTTACAGATGCTGATCAAGCTCGAGCTTTGGCGGTAGTGAAACAAGTGTCAGATACATTTTTAAAGCAGGACAAAGCCTTATTTACGAAAAGACAGCAAGTCATTGAAAGAAGACTATCCGCTCTTGAAGATGAATCTGTCAGCAATGACTCCAAAGTCGATAAAGAACGATTTTTATATGAATTGGAATCGACAAAGCTGGGTATGAAGCAGGCAAAGATTGTCGATCCTGCCCAAGTGCTTGATGAAGGGAACAAAGGTATGTCAGCGAAAAAACGAGCACTGCTTGGACTTGTCATTGGCCTTAGCATCTCGCTTATGTTTGTGGTGTTACCTGAAGTGTTCAAAGAATCTTAATGATGAACTGGAGATGAGTCTTAGGTGAACAATCAACCGTTAGTATCAATTATTACACCGGCGTATAATGCGGAACGTTATTTAACGGATACAGTTCATTCCGTCCTTGCCCAAACCTATTCCAACTGGGAGCTGATCATTGCAGATGATTGCTCAACAGATGGCACAAGGAAGCTGTTAGGGGAATTAAGTCAGACGGACGACAGAATCAACGTCATTTATTTAGAGGAAAACGGGGGAGCCGCTATTGCTAGAAACACAGCCATCAAACAGGCGAAAGGCCGCTTTATCGCTTTTTTAGATAGCGATGATATGTGGAAACAGACAAAGCTCGAAAAGCAGGTCAAGTTTATGTTAGAAAATGATCATGCCTTTACTTTCACGGCATATGACATCATTTCAGAAAATGGAGAGCCATTACAAAAAACCGTCACAGCGCCGGCTCAGTTGAACTACAATGAAGCTTTAAAAAATACGATTATCGGCTGTTTGACGGTGATGCTCGATCTTCAACAAGTAGGACACGTGGAAATGCCAAACATTCGAACAAGGCAGGACTTAGCCACATGGCTCTCTATTTTAAAAAAAGGGTTTACTGCCTATGGAATGAGTGAGCCGCTCAGTGAATATCGCATCGTGGGAAACTCGATTTCTAGTAACAAGTGGAAAGCAGCGAAAAAAACATGGTTTGTCTATAGAGAAATTGAGCAGCTTCATTTTGTGAAAGCATCTTGGTGTTTTATGCACTATGCCACAAATGCTGTCAAAAAGCGCTTATAAACAGAAGGGAAAAAAGGTGATAAAGGTGAAAGCAGAGTCGATCATACATGTGATTGTCGCAACGGGAGAATGGGGACACGATGGCCTAAGGTACAGACGACATCGACTGGCGGAATTTCTTGCATCTGATCCAGAAACGAAAGAGGTCATCTGGGTCTGCCCATCTTCCACTCGTCATTCAACTCCCTTTCAGCCTATAACGGATCGAATGAAGCAAATGACCATTCCTGATGTGCTCAAGAGCAAGTTTTTTCGCTTTGGCCGTTATCAAGATATGTTTTATTTTCATAAATTATCTCCTCTTCTTGAGCATTTGCGTCAAGAAGAAAAACAGGGCATAGCCGTCTGTTTATGGTATACGTTTCCGGGATTTCCGCTCTTATCTTCTTTATTTGAATGGAAACATATTGTGTATGATTGCAGTGACCTGTGGGGAGAGCCCATCAGCGGAAAAAACAACATTCTCTCTTATATGAGACAGCGAGTCATTGTAAAAGCAGAAAACCGCATTATTAAATATGCACACAGCATTACGTGCTCTTCACAATACTTACATGATCAAATCAAAAAAAGGCTCATGGGTGAACCGAAAGATGTCTTTACAGTCGAAAATGGCGTCGAGTATGATGTGTTTGCAAAAAGCAACCTCCCTAGCAGGGAAGACGTGCTAGAGGGAAGAGAGGGAACGGTTCTTGGCTTTATAGGTGGGATCAAGCCGAAGCTCGATTTTGACATGATCGCTCAAGCTGCTCGCATGCAGCCAGATTGGACATTTTTATTTGTCGGTCCGGATGGAACGAATGGAGATCCATCTTTTCAGCATGCACTCAAACTGCCCAATGTCCTATGGACAGGAGCAGTCGCACCAGAAGAAGTGCCTGCTTATATGAAATTAATTGATGTAGGGATGATGCCATACAAACAGTCTCCTTACAATCAAGCGGTTTTTCCGCTCAAGCTGTATGAATTTTTAGCTGCCGGAATCCCTGTTGTTGGTTTAAATCTTCCATCAACGGAAAGGCTAAAAGAGAATGATGTGTATGAATATGTAGAGGGCGAAGATCCAGCTCTCTTCGTAGAAGCCTGCCAGAAAGTGATCAGTAAAAAAGATGACATGACATGCAGACATCTAAGACAAAGCCGAGCAAAGAAAAAAGATTGGCACGCACTGTTCACAAACATGGTGGAATTAACGAATATTAAAGAAAACGCATAATTCATTCAGGATTGTGCGTTTTTATTTGTTTCTTCTTCTTAGGGGGAGCTTGTGATCATCCTATATTCAATTGTATAATGGAAAGAGCGGCCAATATACAAAATACAGATTTCAATTTAGAAGGAGACTGACCTATGGATTACGAACGCGCCTTATTAGCGTTTTTTGTCTCTCTGGCTACAGTTTTAATTGTGACACCAATCGTCAAAAAGTTTGCAATTAAGATTGGTGCAGTGGACCAGCCGAATAAACGAAAAGTTCATGATAGAGTAATGCCTCGAATGGGCGGTTTGGCGATTTTTATTGGGGTAGCGGCTGGAGCACTAGCAGGCGGGCTGTTTCTACATAATAAAATTACAGCTATATCAGTTGGCGCTGTACTCATCGTCATTTTAGGTATATTTGATGATAAATATAATTTAAGTGCAAAATTTAAATTTCTTGTGCAAGTTCTCGTTGCTTGCTTAATCGTGAGCACGGGCTTAAAAATGGACTTTTTCTCTGTTCCTTTCTTAACAGATCGACTGGAGTTAGGATGGATGGCATATCCCCTGACTGTACTATGGATTGTTGGGATTACAAATGCGATCAATTTAATTGACGGATTAGATGGACTGGCTGCCGGAATTTCGGTTATCGGTTTAACCACGATTGCCGTCATGGCATTTTCTGCGGACAAGATCCTGATTCTTTCGTTATCTCTTGTCGTCATTGGCAGTACCATCGGTTTTCTTTTTTATAACTTCCATCCAGCAAAAATATTTATGGGTGATACAGGTTCGTTATTTTTAGGCTATATGATCTCGGTCCTGTCACTTTTAGGATTGTACAAAAGTGTTACTTTGTTTAGTGTTGTTGTCCCTGTAATTATTTTAGGTGTGCCTATTTTTGATACGACCTTTGCGATCATCAGACGAATATTGAATAAACAGCCTATCTCAGCACCTGACAAATCACACATCCATCATCGACTGATGGCCTTTGGCTTATCACATCGAATGGCAGTGATTGTGATTTACATGATTGGCTTAGTCTTCAGCTTAAGTGCGATTTTGCTGACAAGTGCCACCATTTGGCTGTCATTGATCATCATCTTTTTACTGGTCATGTTTATGCAAGTTATTGCTGAAGTCACTGGATTAGTGAACGAAGAGTTTAAACCATTTACGAAATTCTACAAACGTATGGTCAAAAGACAATAAAAAACAGCCCGTTCCTCGGAAGGCGGGCTGTTTTTATTATTGTCCTGTTGTATTGCTCGAAGGAGTCGTGGTATCAGTTGTTCCTGTTTCACCAGAGGCTGGATTTGTTTGTGAATCTGTTTCAGATGATGACTCAGCAGGAAGCTTTAAATGTGTCCTTAACTCATTTTGCACCTCAGCCAAGTTGGTTTGATCTGGCTCAAAGAAGTATGTTCGATTTGGTCCTAGATAAAGGTCTGATCCTTTAATAGATAATGTTTCAGTATCGTCTCCTTTGAAACCACTGTAAATTTGCTGTAGAGCAAGTCCTTCTGTGATGCGGAAGTTGGTTGTTATATGATCACTTACTTCTTTTGCAATATTATCCACGTTTGCAATGTTATGAGGTTTCGCCATTTGATCAATCATGGCACGTAAGATTTGTTTCTGACGATCGTTACGCCCGAAATCACCACGTGGATCTTGTTTTCTCATTCGCGCGTAAGCAAGTGCCTCTTCCCCGTTTAAATGCATATTCCCTTTTTTAAAGTAAATCTTTTTCGATTTTTTGACGTCACTTTTTTCATTGAAGTCAAATGGAACGTCTATATCGATTCCCCCAACTTCATCAATGACATCCTTAAAACCGTCAAAGTCCACTGTTGCATATTTGTCAATTGGGATATGCAAGAATTGTTCGACAGTTTCAATCGTTTCGTCTTTACCGCCTTTAGCAAATGCCGCATTGATCTTTACTTTATTTCCCGTTGTGTCACTAGCAAGCTGTACTCGTGTGTCACGGGGGATACTGACCATTTTCATCGTTTTATCCTGAGGATTAATCGTTGCGACGATGAGTGAATCTGAACGGCCGTGATCACCATTTGTGGCGTAATCCTCTATGCCAACAAATAGGACAGAGAAAGGTTTTTTCTTTATATCAATGACAGCATCACGGAGTTTCGATTTCTCCCCGCGCTCTAATTCATCATAAGTTTTGTCAGCAGCTTGGAGTGTATTCACAATCTTATAAACTGCAAATCCGCCCATGCAGATAAAGAGAAGCAAAAATAAGACCAGAATCCGTTTGAAAATCTTTTTCTTCTTACTCTTTTTCTTTCGTACACGCACTTTTACTCGTTGTGCCATTCATCTGTCTCCTTTATCGGACCAACGTCCTTTTCTAAATAAATCAATTCGCCTTCTTTAGTAACACTCTTTCCATTAGTCAACTCAGTCATCCATTCAATGAACTGCTCTTTTTGTGTTTCTTCTACATACGTTTCAAAAATCACATCTTCTGCATAATGGATGTCTTTTAGCTGAAAAGATGAGACTCTAAGCTCATTCTCTACCTTTCCAAGCCATGTATAATCTATTGTTGTGTGCATCGTACGCATTAAACAGCGTTCTACCATACCAACATGATTGATTGCTTCAGACACAGATTTTCCATACGCGCGAATTAATCCACCGGCACCTAGCTTAATACCGCCGAAATAACGAGTGACGACAACAACTGTATCTTTCAGCTTGCGTTTTTTAAGCACTTCAAGCATGGGTACCCCTGCCGTACCGCTTGGTTCACCATCATCATTTGCTTTTTGAATCAGATCATGTTCACCGATCAAATAGGCGGAACAATTATGAGTGGCGTTCCAATGTTGTTTTTTTATGGATTGTATAAAGGCTTGTGCTTCTTCTTCTGAGACAGCACGTTGTATATGACAAATAAAACGTGATTTTTCAATGACGATCTCATGCTCGCCACGGCTTTTTACTGTGAGATAGCGGTTCAGCAAAAGACATACCCTCCTGACAAGCAAATTGTAAGGCTAGAGAAAATTTGCATTGGTTTTAGAATTTTACAGCGTATTTTGTTATGATGATAGGAGCGGAAAAAGGGTCGTCATAAAAATTTCATGATTTATACGCATTCTTTCATTATAATTCGACATAAAATGCAGATCAATGACATTTATAATAAAAAAAGATGACATCACTGTTACGGGAGGTAAAAGCCATGACAACACCTAAAATGGATCCGAAGTTATTGGATTCAATCATCATGAAAATGCTAAGTACAGTTGATGGCAGTAAGGACGAAGTATTTAGAATCGGCGAACAGTCCCGTCAACAATATGAAAGCCTAGTAGAAGAGCTCAAGCAAATTAAACAGCAAGTCAACGAAGTCATTGATTTTGGGGATAAACTAGAAGTACATACGAGACATGCTAGAAATCGTTTATCTGAAGTCAGCAGAAACTTCAACAAATTCAGCGAAGAAGAAATACGAGAAGCCTATGAAAAAGCACATAACCTGCAAGTAGAATTGACCATGATCCAGCAGCGCGAAAAACAGCTGAGGGAAAGAAGAGATGATCTCGAAAGACGATTGTTAAGCTTACAAGACGTCATTGAACGTTCAGAAACGCTTGTGAGCCAGATCACGGTCGTCCTCAACTACTTGAACCAAGATTTACGTCAGGTCGGTGTTTTACTTGAAGATGCTCAGGCAAAACAAGATTTTGGACTAAGAATTATTGAAGCCCAGGAAGAAGAGCGCAAAAGGGTATCACGAGAAATCCATGATGGACCTGCTCAGATGCTGGCAAACGTGATGATGCGTTCAGAACTAATTGAACGAATTTTTAGAGACCGTGGAACAGAAGAAGGATTTAAAGAAATTAGAAGTCTAAGACAGAATGTGCGAAATGCACTGTACGAAGTGAGAAGAATCATTTATGATTTAAGACCGATGGCTTTAGATGATTTGGGTCTCATTCCGACACTGCGAAAATACTTAAACACAATTGAAGAATATGATGGAAAAACCAAAATTACGTTCCAGTGCTTAGGTGATACTGAAAGCGAAAGAATTGCTTCTCAATTTGAAGTGGCACTATTTAGACTAGCTCAAGAAGCTGTCACAAATTCTTTAAAGCATTCTGAAGCTGAAGAAATCTCTGTGAAGGTTGAAGTGACGAAAGACTTTGTCACCTTAATTATCAAAGACGATGGAAAAGGCTTTGATATGAAGGATGTTAAAACAAATAAAAACAAATCCTTTGGGTTACTTGGTATGAAAGAGCGCGTAGACTTACTAGAAGGTAAAATGACCATAGACTCAAAAATAGGTCTAGGGACATTCATCATGATTAGAGTACCGTTAACATTACAAAATAAAATTGTAAAATAGAGACAAAAGACATATTGACCATAAAGTTCAGGTGTAGAACAATAAACATGGGGAGGCGTAGCTTGTGACTAAAGTAAATATTGTAATTATCGATGACCACCAATTATTCCGTGAAGGTGTCAAACGGATTTTAGATTTTGAACCTACTTTTGAAGTAGTTGCAGAAGGAGACGACGGTGACGAAGCTGCACGTATCGTAGAACACTATCATCCGGATGTTGTCATTATGGACATTAATATGCCGAATGTAAATGGTGTGGAGGCTACAAAACAGCTAGTAGAGCTTTATCCCGAATCAAAAGTCATTATCCTATCTATTCATGACGATGAAAACTATGTGACACATGCATTAAAAACAGGAGCAAGAGGCTACTTGTTAAAAGAAATGGATGCAGATACCCTCATTGAAGCAGTAAAAGTAGTAGCTGACGGAGGCTCTTATTTACATCCGAAAGTCACTCATAACTTAGTAAATGAATTCCGACGCTTAGCAACAAGCGGCGTTTCAGCACATCCACAGCACGAGGTATATCCTGAAATTCGCAGACCACTTCATATCTTAACAAGACGTGAATGTGAAGTTCTTCAAATGTTAGCTGACGGAAAGAGCAATAGAGGTATTGGTGAGTCGCTCTTTATTAGTGAGAAAACAGTCAAAAACCACGTGAGTAACATTTTGCAAAAAATGAATGTAAATGACCGTACTCAAGCTGTTGTTGTAGCAATTAAAAACGGCTGGGTAGAAATGAGATAATGTTCCGGACAAGTACTCCTTTTTCGCCTGTTTTTAGTTCTCTCATATTCAAGTTAGAGAGCAATGATAGGCAGGTAAGGAGTCTTTTTCGGATATAGCGGGCTTGCCTATTGATTAGGCAAGCTTTTTTGATTAGTATTATAAATCTAGTGAAAAACAATGATCATTCTTTTTTAAAAAGCAACTTAACGGATAAGGAAGGTATTTAAGAATGAAAATAGCCGTTGTAACAGACAGTACTGCTTATATACCACAAGAACTACGTGATAAACATCATATTCATATGATCCCTCTGAATGTCATCTTTGGTACTGAATCATACCGTGAAGAAGTAGAAATGGATTGGAAGACATATTATGAAGAAGTCAAGAAACATAAAGATCTTCCAACAACCTCTCAGCCTGCTTTCGGTGAACTTATAGAATTATATGAAAAACTTAGTGAAACATATGATGCTGTGATTAGTATACATCTGTCAAGCGGAATTAGTGGAACATACAATAGTGCGGCCTCAGCGAATGAACTAGTTGACGGAATCGACATTTATCCGTTTGATACAGAGACTAGCTGTATGGCGCAAGGTTTTTATGTGTTAGAAGCTGCTGAAAAAATCCAAGGTGGTGCTTCTCCAGAAGAAGTGATTTCCCATCTCAATTATCTGAAAGAAAATCAAAGAGCTTATTTTATGGTAGACGATTTAACTCATTTACAACGTGGCGGCAGATTAAATGGTGCTCAGGCTTTTATTGGAAGCCTCTTAAAGGTAAAGCCTATCTTGCATTTTGACAACAAGCTAATTGTCCCTTTTGAGAAGATTCGTACACGCAAAAAAGCCATTTCACGTATTTTTGAATTATTTGATGAAGATGCATCACGTGGTGTTCCAATGAGAGCAACTCTGATACATGGTAATAGAGAAGAAGAAGCAGATGAATTAATTGCGCACTTATTAGAAAAGTATCCTCATGTTGAATTTTATAAAAGCTACTTTGGTGCCGTGATTGGCACTCATCTAGGCGAAGGCTCTTTAGCACTTGGCTGGATCATCAGATAGATATCAAAATCCCCTTTTCTCATGGAAAAGGGGATTTGTTTTTCTGTTTTTACAATTAGACGAAAGGCCTTCTCTTTGTACATAATGGGTCAACATGAATGGAAAGGTAGTGCGTGAAATTGAATCTGGAAAAAGCAATGGAACTCAGTCACAAGCTACAATCAAGGCATCTTCTTCCTATTGAATGTCAATGTACACAGTCCGAATTGGAGTGGCTGGAGAATCAAGGATTCATCCATAGAACACCTGCTGTCAATAGGGTGGCGAGTGGTTTGATCTGCTGCCGGTGCGGTGTATCAAACAAGCGCTACTTTGCCCTCTCTCCGTGTGAAACATGTAAAAAAGACTGTGTATACTGTAGATCCTGCATCATGCTGGGAAAAGTAAGTGAATGTGGCTTTCTCTATGAATGGACGGGTCCACAAAAGAAAGAAACAAGACAAGTTGAATTAACATGGCAGGGAGAACTTTCTAAAGGGCAAAAGAGAGCGTCCGATAGGCTAGTAGAAGCAATCCAAAACAAATTTGATCTGCTCGTTTGGGCTGTTTGTGGTGCGGGGAAAACGGAGGTGCTTTTTCACGGAATAAAATATGCGCTAAATAACGGAATGAGTGTTTGTATTGCGACGCCTAGAACCGATGTTGTACTTGAGCTTGAACCTCGAATGAGAAAGGCATTTCAAGGACTGAATATAGCTGCACTTTATGGCGGGAGTTCTCAAAGATTTCAAATGGCACCGCTTATGATCGCTACAACCCATCAGCTAATGAGATATAAAAACGCTTTTGATGTCCTCATTGTAGACGAAGTCGATGCTTTTCCTTATTCAATGGATGAACGGCTTCAGTTTGCTGTTTTAAAGTCAATGAAAAAAACAGGAGTTAGAATTTACTTAAGTGCCACACCATCTAAAAAAATGCAAAAGGATGTTGCTTGTAGACAATTAGAAGCGATCAAAATTCCTCTGCGCTTCCACCAAAAACCGCTGCCTGTCCCAACATTTCAATGGGTTGGAGATTGGAAAAAGAAATTAAAAAGAAATCGGCTTCCAGCATCTACAATGAACTGGCTGCATGAACATATCACAAAGAAAAAAAGAGTGCTACTCTTTGTTCCTTCTATTTCTACTATGAAGAAGGTAACTCATATTCTTCAAGTTCAATGTGTAAATGTACAGGGAGTTTCTGCCGATGATCAAGAAAGGAAGCAAAAAGTCCAGCATTTCAGAGATCATAGATACGATGTATTGGTTACAACAACTATTCTAGAAAGAGGCGTTACCATTCAAGATGTTCAAGTGGGCGTATTAGGTGCGGAATCTCCTATTTTTACAGAAAGTGCACTTGTCCAAATTTCTGGTAGAGCAGGGAGACATCCAGATTTTTTTAATGGAGACGTGTACTTTTTTCATTTTGGTTTAACGAGAAGTATGAAACAAGCAAAGAAACATATCGTAAAAATGAATAATACAGCTGAAAAAGAGTTTTCTGAAAAATAGTGTGGGTTCAACTAAATCATGGTACATTATATTCACAAAACACAAATGGCAGGAGAGACAAAATATGCTACTCAACGCAAAAGAAATACTACTTAAAGAAATTCTCTATCAATATCTCAACCAATTAAACATGATTTGTCATTGTGAAAAATGTATAGAAGATGTATTAGCCATTTCTCTAAATCAAGTGAAACCGCAATATATAACAGATATCGATAAAATATCCTACAGTAAATCCGAGATGGTGGATAAACAGAAAAATACGGCGATGCTCGTCATTCTGACAGAAGCTGCTTCAACGGTCACAACATATCCAAGGTGCGAAAATCATTTGCCGTTGAACAAAGAAAATCGTTGATTTGTCCAATTTGTGAGAGCCATTTTGTGGCTGCTTTTACATGGAAATCATTCCTACTATTAAATGAAGATTGTTTATGTGTAGCATGTAAGGACCACCTGATGAAGATTCAAGGTCCTACTTGTCCCAAATGCGGAAGAGCGCAATTAAATGATCAATTGTGTCAGGATTGTTCAAGGTGGAATAAACGACGGGATTTTGCTGAGATTCTTGTGATGAATCGATCTGTTTATGCTTACAACGACTTTATGAAAGATATTCTAGCTCGATTTAAATTTCGAGGTGATACGGCTTTAGCTGATCTATTTAAAAAAGATGTACAGTCAGCGTTTAAACGTTCTTTTTCAATCAAAGAACCGGTCCTTGTCCCAATTCCTTTGAGTAAAGAGAGATTAAAGGAAAGAGGATTCAATCAGTCAATGATGCTTGCTTCCATGATTGGCGGACCTATATTGGAGCCACTTATAAAAGTACATCAAAGTAAGCAGTCTAAGAAAAGAAAAAATGAACGTTTACATCAACAGAATTTGTTCCAATTAAGGCAGTCAAACCCGATCGTTCTAAAGGATGTCGTGTTAATCGATGACATTTATACAACTGGGGCGACAGTCTATCATGCAGCAAAAATTTTAAAAGGAGCAGGCGCCAAAAGTGTTTCCTCTTTTACGTTGATTCGTAGTTAAAAATCATGACAATCAACCGATATTAAGAAAAGAAAATAACGTAAGGGGTTTTGGTTATGAATCAATTGGCAAACTGTCCACAATGTAATCAGTTATTTTTAAAAACCACCATCCAAACGGTTTGTAACAAATGCTTTGAAGAAGAAGAACGTTCTTTTGATATCGTTTATAAATTCTTGCGTAAGCAAAGTAATAGACAATCAACCATTGCTGAAATAGTAGACGCAACAGAAGTTGATGAAGAATTAATCCTGAAATTTATCCGTTTGAAAAGACTTCAAATTAGTCAATTCCCGAATATCAATTATCCTTGTGAAAGATGCGGCCAACCGATCAGGAAAAACAAGCTGTGTAGCCATTGTGAAAAGGATATAAAGACGCAAATCAGCCAAATGGACCAAGAAGAAGAGCGTAAAAGGGAGATTGAATCTAGGAAAAAAGACACCTATTATGCCATTAATCCTAAAAACGACTGATTCCCTAAACTAAGTTGCAGTTTGGTCGATAAAATGGATAGAATCAAGACAGACTGTAACGGAAAGCGAGAGGAATCCCGTGAAAATTAATCGATATGGAACACAACCAGTAAATCCTTACAAGAAAACATATGAGAAACAAACGTTGCAATCGAATCAAGCAAAATCAACTGACAAAGTCGAAATTTCTAAAAAGGCAATCGAAATGCAAAAGGTGCCGAATATCATGAAAGAACGTCAAGATAAAATAGACCAAATTAAAAAAAGCATTGAAGCCGGAACATATCAAGTAGATACAAAAGGCATTGCAGATAAAATGTTGAATTTTTATAAACAACAATAACAAAAGGGAGTAGCGTGAATGTCAGTAAAAATAATGATTGAAGAACTGCACCGTCTCTACGGATTACATGAACAGCTTCTAAAGCTGTCTAAGAATAAAACAGAAATGCTGAAAAATAACGAGATCGATGCTCTTTCAGAGGTTCTGAACCTTGAGCAAAAATATATTCAGGCCATTTCACAATTAGAAGAAAAGCGGATTGAAGCAGCAGTTCAATTTTTACAAAGTGATCAATCGCCGACAATCACCGCATGCATCGAAAAAGCTACAGGAACGGATCAAGAAGAGCTTATTTCGTTATATGAGAAGCTGAATGACATCATGGTGGAACTGAAAGATGTAAACGAACTGAACAAACAGCTTATTCAGCAGTCACTTCAATTTATTTCACTGACATTCGATCTTGTGAATCCTAACAAAGAAAATATGAATTACGGACAAAATGGTCTTGAGAGTTCAAAGCCTAAACAGCATAGGGCTTTGTTTGATTCAAAGGCGTAAACAAGGAGGATATCTATGGGTTCTACATTCATGGGACTAGAAACGGCAAAACGAGGAATCACAGCCCAGCGTGCAGGGCTTTATGTCACATCAAACAACGTATCCAATGCAAATACTGATGGCTACTCAAGACAGAGAGTTACCTTTAAAGCAGAGAATCCTTACCCAGTGATTTCTGTTTATGATGGCAAGACATACGGCCAAATGGGGACAGGTGTCCAAGTTGGAACTGTTGAAAGAATTCGAGACAGCTTTTTAGATCTTCAGTATAGAGATCATAACAATAACTTGTCTTATTATGCGACGAAGTCTGATGCTCTTTCACAAATGGAAGGAGTGATGAATGATTTGACAGATGAAGGCTTGAATAGAGCCTTTGATAATCTCTGGAAATCATTACAAGTCTTATCGGAATCGAAAAATGCTGATACTGCTTCAGCCCGTACAGTTGTTAAGACAAGTGCTCAGGCTTTAGTAGATCAATTCCGCCTGCTAAATTCTTCTTTAACAACGATACAAAAGAATTTAAAAACTGAACTCGATTCAACGGCAAAAAATGTGAACACCCTATTAACTCAAATTGATGAAGTGAATAAACAGATTGCAACAGTTGAGCCAAATGGTTATCTTCCCAATGATCTTTATGATACGCGCGACGCTCTTATAGATCAGCTTTCCTCACTTGTTGATATTAAAGTGAGCTACAACCCTTCTGGAGGAAATGCTCTGGAAATTGCTGAAGGAACCGTTAACATCGATATTATCGGTGCAAATGGACAATCTGCTGGAACAATTTTAAATGGCATTACCAATGAAAAATCTGAATTGCAACTTTCCTATGATAATACGACAGGACTTGTTAACTCACTCCAATTTGGAACGACAACCATCGCAGCTGATCAATTACAAGTGAATGGTAAAGTAAAAGCACTTGTTGAGGCGTATGGCTATATGTCTAATGGAGCTGAAAAAGGCATGTACCCGGATATGCTTGCTGAGCTGGATGAAGTAGCAAAAGTATTTATGGATACTTTTAACGACGTCCATAAGCAAGGGTACACGTTAAATGGCACAAGTGGACAAGACTTTTTCGATATTGAGAATAACAATGATTTGAATAAAGGCTTGGCAGCACGTATCAAAGTGAGTGACGTGATTTTAGCATCGACAGATAACATTGCTGCATCTCTTAATCAAACGCAAGGTGATGGTTCGAATGCTACGAAATTAGCTAATATTCAAAACTTAAAGCTGCCAATCGGCGGAACTACCACTACGATTCAGGATTACTATCAGAATGTTATTGCTGAAATGGGGATACAAGCTAAAAAGAACATGACGCTTGAAAGCAGTTCAGCTGCTCTTGTGAATTCAGCCAATGAACGCAGGATGTCAACTAGTGCTGTATCTATAGATGAAGAAATGACGAACATGATTCAATTTCAGCATGCGTATAATGCAGCAGCAAGAATTATGACGATGCAAGACGAAGTATTAGATAAAATAATAAACGGCATGGGAGTCGTAGGAAGGTAGGGTAACTGATGCGAGTCACGCAAAGTATGATTTCTCAAAATTCACTTCGAAATATTAGCAAAAGTTATGAAAAACTCTCTAAAATTAATGAGCAGGCACAGTCTGGAAAACGTTTCACAAAAACGTCTGATGATCCTGTTGCAGCAGTGAAAAGTCTTCAGTATAGTACAGCCATGTTTCGAAATGAGCAATACCAAACTAATTTAAATGAGGCGCGAAACTGGATTGATACATCTGAAACAAGTGTCACTGAAATAATTGATATCATGTCAAATATACGAGATAAAGTACTCGATGCGGCCAATGGAACAAAACAGCCAGAAGATTTAGCTGCTATCGGAGTGGAAATTGGTCAGATGAAGAATCAAATCATTGATGCAATGAACACGCAGATGTTAGGTAAGTTTGTTTTTAATGGGACGAATACCAATGTTAAACCAGTTGTAGAGAATGCAGATGGTACGTTTACATTTAACTTTGAAAACTATACAGATGCAAACGTGGTTCAGTCGAACATTTCTGATGGAATCACATTAAATGTGAATTCAAATCCTCTTTCAGCTTTTGGTGGGCAATCTGCCAGTGGTCAAAATGTCATTGAAATGCTGACTGATTTAGAAAACTCATTAAAAAATGGAACGTTTACAAATTCTGATGATGCATTAGGAAATATCGATCAGTTTAAAGAAGTGATGAGTGCTGAGCGTTCAGATCTTGGGGCTAGATCCAATCGTATCGACTTAGTCGGGAGCCGTTTGACTTCGCAATTTGAAGTGCTGAAAAAGGCTAAATCAGATGCCGAAGATGTAGAAAGTGAGAAAGCCATTCTTGATCTTCTTCAACAAGAGACTGTAAATAGAGCTGCTTTAGCGACGACAGCTAAAGTGATTCAGCCATCCCTTGTCGATTTCTTAAGATAAGAAAAAGCATCCGTTGGGTGCTTTTTTGCATCATGGAGGTGAACCTATGCAAATCCCTAGATTGTTAATGGAGCAAACTTATGCAAAGCTGCAAATGTCGACAACCCCTTCCAGGCAAGAAGTAGAGCAGCCAAGAGCTGAGCTTGAGATTCAGCAGCCAAGAGCTGTCATGAATATCACAAGGACACCGTCGAAATTAACCATAGATCAAACCGAGGCATTTGCCGATATGGATATTAAGTCGATTTTTAGACGTTCAGAGGAATGGGCTGCGGAGGGGAAACGTGCGATTGGAGAAGGTATGGGGCGTAGAGCGGAAGAAGGAAGTGAACTCATCAAGATCGAGAATGGTGGGAATGCGATTGCTGAGTTTGCGAAAATCAATGGCAGTCCTCCAGCAAAACAATTCAACATCGGTGTGATTCCTTCATTTTTTAGTGTGAAAATTCACTATCAGCCATCTGAACTTAAAATTGATGTGGAGCCGCAAAAAGCTATTATAGAGGCAACACCTCATAAACCAATTGTTAACTACCAGCCAGGTAAAGTTCATATTGATATGTTACAATACCCAGAATTAAAAATAGAAGTTGACGAAACAGGTCAAAATGGTGATAAGGTATAGTTAAGAAAAATGAAAAAGGTCGTGAATTATGATCATTCAAACAAAATACCATGGCGAAGTGACGATTAAAGAGGAGCAAATCATTCACTTCTCTAATGGGATACCAGGATTTCTGGATCAAAAACAATTTGTCATTTTACCTTTATCAGAAGAATCCCCATTTTTAGTTCTTCAATCTTTGAAAAATGCAGAACTAGGCTTTATTGTCAGCAGCCCATTTTTGTTCTTCAATCAATATGAATTTGACTTAGAAGAATCGGTTGTAGACATTCTTGGGGTAGAAGATGCCAATGAAGTGGAAGTCATGGTTATTTTAACAATGGGATCTTCTATTGAAAAAACGACAGCCAATTTAAGAGCGCCTATTATTGTGAATCGGAAAAACATGAAAGCCAAGCAGGTCATTTTGCATGATTCAGCCTATCATACAAAACATTTGCTAGAGGTGGCTTCCTCATGTTAGTTCTATCTCGTAAATTAAATCAATCGATTCAAATAGGCGACGATATTGAAGTTAAAATTATTGCGATTGAAGGCGATCAAGTAAAAGTTGGAATTGAGGCTCCTAAGCATATTGATATTCACAGGAAGGAAGTATACCTGTCTATTCAAGAAGAAAACAGCCGTGCTGCTAGCTTGTCCCTCGATCTACTTTCTCAATTATCCTCACAAAAAAAGTGAGGATTTTTTTATCCTATTTGTCGATCCTCCTCCGTGTGAAACCGTAGAAGTACACCATCTATATGAAACTTTAACAAATCGGTCCATCTATATTTAATTTAAAAATTCAAAGCCGATATAAAAGATAGATTAAAGCACAGGAGCTGAATAACTATGTCTGTTGGTAAGTTGACTTCGATAGAGCCACTGATTGATGCATTTCAAACCCGTGTTACGAATCATCAAAATGACAATGCAAACACTGATTTACAAGCAAATGGAAAAGTCGTTTCAAAAGAAGAAATTGAGAAAACGCTTCAAGGAGCAAATAAGTTGATTGAACCTACTCAATTTCATCTTCAATTTGAATTACATGAAAAACTCAATGAATATTATGTCAAAGTCGTAGATAACCAAACCGAAGAAGTCATTAGAGAGATTCCTTCCAAAGAATGGCTTGATTTCTATGCGGCAATGACAGAGATTGTCGGTTTATTTGTCGATAAAAGAATGTAATTGAAGGGAGAACATAAACCATGGTTAATCGAATTACTGGATTTTCAAATGTATTTGATATTGATGAAATCGTCTCAAAGCTAATGAAAACTGAGCAAGCACCACTTGATAAAATGACACGCCAGAAACAAACACTTGAATGGCAAAGAGACAGCTACCGCGAGGTCAATTCAAAGGTCAAAGAATTAGATGATCTCATTGCCAAACTAAATTTAACATTACCAAGTACTTATGGCGCAAAAAAGGTGACAAGCTCAAACGAATCTGCTGTCACAGCAACTGGCTCAACAAATGCTGCCTCTGGCTCAATTAATGTGACCCAACTAGCGACAGCATCCGTTTTCAAATCTTCTAGTCCATCTGGATTTACTGCTTCAAACGGTACGTTTACGTTTGAGGTGATGACACCAGATTCTACAACACCTAAAACAGTGACCATTAATACCACTGATACAGATACCCTTGATACAATCGTGACAAAATTGAACAGCTCTCAACTTGGTGTCACGGCTTATAAAGGCCAGATCTTTGATGGAACCAACTACGTAGATACGATCGCCCTGACTTCGCGTACGACTGGTGAAGGTGTCAGTATTAAGGCAGCGGATGGCAATTCCGCTTCATTTTTAACGCAATTAGGCTTCCAAGTGGATGGAGATAATAAATTAGTTGCGACTACTCAAGGGCAGAAAGCGCAATACGAAATTAATGGTCTCAAAATGGAAAATAACAATAATACCTTCACGCAGGCTGGTATCACATATGAGCTGAAAGGAACAACAGATAAGCCTGTCAGCTTGAACGTTTCAACAGATGTCGATGCCATCTTTGATAAAATTAAACAATTTGTTGATAAATACAACGAACTCGTTGAATTGGTCAATGGTAAAGTGAATGAAAAGCGAAATAGAGACTATCAACCATTAACGGCTGAAGAGAAAAAAGCCATGTCTGAAAAAGAAATTGAGTTATGGGAAACAACCGCTAAGTCTGGCTTACTGAGAAGTGATTCTATTTTACGAGCTGGTGCCTCTAAAATAAGAAGTGATTTTTATGCTGATATTACGACAAGTGATGGGAATAAAATTCACCTGACACAAATCGGTATTTCTACTTCATCCTCGTATAAAGATGGCGGGAAGCTTGAATTAATTAATATTAATGGAGTAGAGAAATTAAAAAAAGCCATTGAAGAAGACCCAGACAAGGTAAGGCAAATGTTTATCTCTGGTTCTTTAAATGTTGATTCTAAAGACAAAGACAAAGCACAGCAGCAATATAAAGAACAAGGAATCATCTATCGCGTCAAAAATTCCTTATCAGCCTTCACGAAGAGTATTCAAACAAAAGCTGGTAGTACATCAATGGAGCTAAAAGAATATGGACTTGGTAAGGATTTAGATTCTTTGACAAAACGAATGGATACATTCCAAGATCGTTTAAAAATGGTGGAAGCTCGTTACTACAAAAAGTTTAACGCCATGGATAGTGCGATTCAAAAGCTAAACAACCAATCTGGCTATCTTTCTCAACTGCTTGGACAATAATTGGAGGTTTATAACATATGGCAATTCAGAACCCTTATGCCGCCTATCAGAAAAATTCTATTGAGACCGCAACACCGGCCGAGTTAACGCTTATGCTTTATGAAGGATGCTTAAAGTTTATTAGACTAGCAAAGCATGGCATTCAAAAAGAAGATGCTGAAATGAGAAACTTGAACCTGAAAAAGGCTCAAAACATCATCCAAGAATTAAATGTCACCTTAAATCGTACGTATGATGTATCAAAGAGCATGGCAAGTATGTATGACTACATCTATCGAAGACTGATTGAAGCCAATCTGCAAAATGACGAAGAGATCCTGAATGAAGTAGAGCAATATGTGACTGATTTCCGAGATGCTTGGAAGGAAGTCATTCAAACCGATCGAAAAGGGCGTCACCACTCTATTGGGGGATCTCTATGAGTATTGTGGATCAACTGCACGACCAAACGTTAAAAATGGCAGCGGAAATAGAGGCCAACCCGCAAAGCGAAACACTCGTTGAAGACTTTGATGCTTTTTTAGTTGAGAGAGACGAACTAATGAGAGACATTCAACATGAGCTTTCCGTTCAAGAAAAAGAGAAAATCAAAGAAATCATTCAAACAGATCAACTGATGGCCAAGCAATTAACGGAGATTCAAAATGGGATCAAGGCAGATATTCAAGCCATTCAACGTAAGAAAACAAAACAGCTGAATTATCAAAATCCGTATCAGCCCATGACAAGTGACGGCGTATACTACGATAAACGGAAATAAATAGGTGAGACCTGTGGCGTATCGTTCAGATGACTATATTTTATTAACCACATATTATGACCTTCTATATACGATAGAAGAGAGTCTAAAATATTTAGATGAAATTGAGAAGGATTTCGCTAAAACAGAAGGGGATCGGATCTTTAATGATCTGATCCATGCCTTCTTTCATTTAGAGACAACACATCCGCTTCTGCTTTCGATTATTGAAAATGAGCACTTTGCCAAGACGATTCGATCGTTTGACCAAATTTTTTTAAGTTTCGATATACTAGCTTTCTATACATTCCCTTCAAATCACTTCCAGTCATTCCTTACATCATATTTTATACCTGAATATAGAAAGTGGATGGATGAAATACATGCCTGTATGAGGCCGTATGTCATTCATTAATTTTTGTTCAATTCAGACCATTCGGAGGAATTTATGAGACTAAAAAATCAATTTTTATTTGGGCTTATTGTCATATGTGTATTGTTTGTCAGTATTTTGGGGTTTTCTAGTTTTATTTATTACAAAACAGATCAATCGTATAAAGCACTTCTCACCAAAGAAGTAAAGCTGTACCAGACCTCGCTGGAATTAGAGGCACTGCTACAAAAGCAAGAAGCACAAATTAAAACGTATGTGGTTGTTCAAGATGCTGAAAATTTACAGAAGATTGAGCAAACATATGAAGAAATCAATAAGAAAACAGCTGAAGCATCAAAAATGAGCACCGTTAAACAAGCAAAAAATCTGTTAGATCAAATTTCCGAAAAAAATTATCTTTACTACACCTCAACAAATCGATTATTTAATTCATTGAATATGCAAAATCAAAAAGAATTCAACACCCGCCTCAGTCAAGAATTACAACCTATCGAACAAGAAATACATACCTTTACAAAAGAATTTGCTCAAACACAATTGAAACAGCGGGATCAAAAAATCAGTCAGCTCAATGAAGAAAGTAACCAATTATTGCTGACGCTTATTCTCGTTAGCGCAGCGATTATAGTCGGCTTTTTAGTCATTGGCACAAGGTTTGTTCATCGTATGACAAAACCGATTGTCTCTGTCACACATGCAGCAAGAAGAATGGCAGATGGTGACCTCACACTTGAAGAGATTGAAGTAACCTCTAAAAATGAAATTGGCCAGCTCGGTACGGCTTTTAACCAAATGACCGCTCATTTGCGTCAGCTCATCTTACAGGTGCAAAACGGATCAAGGCAATTAGCTGATTCTGCTGCGCAATTTGAAGAAACCATCAGTCAAACCATATCGGCTAGTGAACAGACGTCTAGCTCGATTGAACAGGTCAGTGAAGCTTCACGTGAACAATCGGATGCAGTAGGAAAAGTAGCTTCGGCGATTCAAGAAGTCTCGACTGGTATGCATAATGCGGCTGAACATACGTCTGATGTTTCGGGTCACTCAATTTCAGTGACTGAAAAGGCTGAAGAGGGCGCATCCCTCATTCAACAATTTGTGAAACAAATGAGTTCTATTAAGGAATCTGTGAATGAACATCATTCTACAATGGCCAATGTACAAGTACAGTTTACCGGCATTCAAGACCTGCTGGGGAATATTCATGCCATTGCAGATCAGACAAATTTACTTGCTTTAAACGCAGCCATTGAAGCAGCAAGGGCTGGGGAACATGGACGAGGTTTTGCGGTTGTTGCAGATGAAGTCAGAAAGCTGGCAGAAGAATCAAGTCAACTGACTGATCAAATTAGTCAGTTACTCGCCAACGTGAACAAAGATACTGATAGATCGTCTCAATCTATGACGAAAGTGGAACGAGATGTAGCAGAAGGTGTGAAAGTATCGCAATTGTCTGAACAGAGCTTTCAAGAAATTCTGGAATCCATCCGTGATATCTCGATGAAAGCAGAGGAGCTTTCTGCCACGACAGAGCAAATCTCAGCTAGTACAGAAGAAATTTCTCAAACAATTGGTGTGATAGAAGAAGGAGCCAAGCGAAATTCTGAGGAAACAGAGTACATGTCGGCGGCTGTTGAAGAATCACTAGCGGCGAATGAGGAAATGAAAGCAGCTGCGGAAGATTTAAAATCTTTGTCTCAATCACTGAAAACATCTATTTCATCTTTCAAGATTTAACAGTGCGATGGTCTTTTTCAAGAATCAATCGAATATATATTCATCACCTATCAAGTAAAAGCTGAAGCACCGCAGGATTCGACAAATTTCAATAAAAATTCACATTTTTTTTACGTTTGAGCAGGAGAAAAGGAGGGAAAAGTAGAAATAAGTTTACATATCCTTAATTTTAAAGGAGGCGTTCTTTACATGAATTACAATGTCCGAGGAGAAAACATCGAAGTAACACCTGCACTAAGAGATCATGTCGAGAAAAAAATTGGAAAGTTGGAGCGTTATTTTGAGTCAGATGTTGATGCTTCAGTCAACGTGAACTTGAAATTTTACAACGATCAAGAATCTAAAGTTGAGGTTACCATTCCAATGACTGATCTAGCACTTCGAGCAGAGGTGCATAATGAGGATATGTACAATGCAGTAGACCTAGCAACCAGTAAATTAGAACGTCAAATTAGAAAACATAAAACGAAAGTGAACCGTAAATTCCGTGAGCAAGGTGCGAAAAAGCATTTATTTGCTGGAGGAAACGGTGCTTCCGAAGTAGCAGTTCAAGATGACGAAGAAATTGATGAAACAGAAATCGTCAGACAAAAACGCTTCAATCTAAAACCAATGGATAGCGAAGAGGCCATTCTCCAAATGAACATGTTAGGTCACAGTTTCTTTGTCTTCACAAATGCTGAGACAAATTTGACCAATGTGGTATACCGCCGAAATGACGGTAAATACGGACTCATTGAGCCGAACGCTTAATCATTCGTTCCTTTTGATCCGAAAATGACCTAAAAAAAGTAAACCCGTTCCCTTCATAAGGGGCGGGTTTTTTGTGCTAAATCATTGCAAATTCTTTGGAAATCAAGGAAGGTATGGTATGATAAATGCAGGTAAATATGGACCTGTCAAACTTTTGGACATGCCGAAAAATTGCATGAAATAGAGGAGCGTTATTATATGCTTGGAATCTTAAACAAAGTGTTTGATCCTACGAAACGTACGATCAGCCGATATGAAAAAAAGGCAAATGAAATCGAAGCTCTCGCTCAAGATTTCGAGAAATTATCTGACGAGGCTTTACGAAATAAAACGATCGAATTTAAAGAAAAACTTGAAAAAGGACAATCTGTAGACGACCTTTTGGTTGAAGCATTTGCAACGGTTCGTGAGGCTTCCCGCCGCGTGACAGGAATGTTCCCATTTAAGGTGCAGCTCATGGGGGGGATCGCCCTACATGAAGGGAATATCTCTGAGATGAAAACAGGTGAAGGGAAAACGTTGACATCAACGATGCCTGTTTATTTGAATGCTCTTTCTGGAAAAGGCGTCCACATTGTGACAGTCAACGAATATTTGGCAAGCCGTGATGCAGAGGAAATGGGCAAGATTTTCGAATTTCTTGGATTAACGGTTGGCTTGAACTTAAACAGTTTAGACAAAGATGAAAAAAGAGAAGCGTACGCTGCTGATATCACGTATTCAACAAACAATGAGCTTGGCTTTGATTATTTACGAGATAACATGGTGCTGTATAAAGAGCAAATGGTTCAAAGACCACTTCATTATGCCGTCATCGATGAAGTTGACTCCATCTTAATTGATGAAGCGAGAACACCTCTTATTATTTCTGGACAAGCTGCAAAATCGACGAAACTTTACGTACAAGCAAATGCCTTTGTTCGTACGTTAAAAATAGAAGACGATTTCACTTATGATATTAAAACAAAAAGTGTACAGCTGACTGAAAGCGGAATGACGAAGGCGGAAAAAGCATTCGGCATTGAGAACTTGTTTGATGTCAAACATGTCGCTCTTAACCACCATATCGCGCAGGCTCTTAAGGCACATGTTGCGATGCAAAAAGACGTTGATTATGTTGTGGAAGATGGTCAAGTCGTCATCGTTGACTCCTTCACAGGACGTTTAATGAAAGGACGTCGCTATAGTGAAGGTCTGCACCAAGCCATTGAAGCAAAAGAAGGTCTTGAAGTGCAGAATGAAAGCATGACACTTGCAACCATTACGTTCCAGAACTACTTCCGTATGTATGAAAAGCTATCTGGTATGACAGGTACAGCGAAAACGGAAGAAGAGGAATTCCGTAACATTTACAATATGCAGGTTGTCACAATCCCAACCAATAAACCGGTTGTGCGTGATGACAGACCTGATTTAATTTACCGCACGATGGATGGCAAATTTAAAGCAGTAGCTGAAGACGTCGCACAGCGTTATATGACAGGACAGCCGGTCCTTGTCGGAACTGTTGCGGTTGAGACATCTGAATTAATTTCAAAACTGCTTAAAAATAAAGGCATCCCACATCAAGTGTTAAACGCGAAAAACCATGAGCGTGAAGCACAAATTATTGAGGAAGCTGGACAAAAAGGTGCCGTCACAATTGCGACAAACATGGCGGGACGTGGAACAGACATCAAGCTTGGCGAAGGTGTGAAAGAACTAGGCGGTCTTGCTGTTATTGGGACAGAGCGTCATGAATCACGCCGTATTGATAACCAGCTCCGTGGTCGTTCTGGTCGTCAAGGAGACCCAGGGATTACTCAATTCTATCTCTCAATGGAAGATGAATTGATGCGCCGATTTGGTGCAGAGCGGACAATGGCGATGCTTGATCGCTTCGGCATGGATGACTCTACTCCAATTCAAAGTAAAATGGTCTCAAAAGCTGTTGAATCTTCTCAAAAACGTGTTGAGGGGAATAACTTTGATTCCCGTAAGCAGCTTCTGCAATATGATGATGTTCTTCGTCAACAGCGTGAAGTCATTTACAAACAGCGTTTTGAAGTCATCGATTCTGATAACTTGAAATCGATTGTGATCAATATGATTCAATCGTCTATTGAGCGGGCTGTTGGATCTTACACGCCGAAAGAAGAACTTCCAGAAGAATGGAAACTAGATGGTCTTGTTGAATTAATCAACACGAACTATTTAGATGAAGGTGCCATTTCGGTCAAAGATATCTTCGGTAAAGAAGCAGATGAGATCACCGAATTCATCATGGAGCGGATTAAAGAGAAATATGATGCAAAAGAAGAGACATTTGGCGATGAACAAATGCGTGAATTTGAAAAAGTCATCGTTCTTCGTGCAGTAGATTCGAAGTGGATGGATCATATTGATGCAATGGATCAGCTGCGTCAAGGAATCCATTTACGTGCATATGCACAAACCAATCCGCTTCGTGAGTATCAAATGGAAGGATTTGCGATGTTTGAGCATATGGTCGCTTCAATTGAAGATGACGTCGCTAAATATGTGCTGAAATCAGAAATCCAAAACAACCTAGAACGTGAAGAAGTCGTTCAAGGACAAACAACTGCTCATCAGCCTCAAGAAGGCGATGAGGAGAAAACAGTGAAGAAAAAGCCGGTGCGTAAAGTGGTGGATATCGGAAGAAACTCACCATGTCACTGCGGAAGCGGCAAGAAATATAAAAATTGTCATGGGAAGACAGAATAAGTAATGGAAAGAGGTGAAAACCTCTTTCTATTCATGTCAGCCCCCATACATCTATGAGGTGAAGGATATGGAATTAGTAGAAATTAGACAAGAGCTTGAAAATATGGCTAGCAGGCTAGCTGATTTTAGGGGGTCTCTTTGACCTCGATACAAAAGAAGCGAAAATTGCAGAGCTTGAGGCCACGATGTCAGAGGCTGACTTTTGGAATGACCAGCAAAAAGCGCAAGGTGTCATTAATGAAGCCAATGCACTGAAGGATTATGTGAATACATATCATGAGCTCAGTGAATCTCATGATGAGCTGCAAATGACGCATGATTTATTAAAAGAAGACTACGATGAGGATCTTCATGCAGAGCTTGAAAAAGAACTGAAGAACTTAACAAAACAATTTAACGAGTTTGAATTGCAGCTTCTTTTAAGTGAACCGTATGACAAAAACAATGCCATTCTTGAGCTTCACCCGGGTGCAGGTGGAACGGAATCACAGGACTGGGGATCGATGCTCCTCAGAATGTATACCCGCTGGGCAGAGCGCAGAGGCTTTAAGGTCGAAACACTTGATTACCTTCCTGGTGATGAAGCAGGAATTAAGTCTGTGACATTACTGATTAAAGGACATAACGCTTACGGTTACTTAAAAGCAGAAAAAGGTGTCCATCGTTTAGTCCGTATTTCTCCATTTGATTCATCTGGCCGTAGACATACATCTTTCGTTTCCTGTGATGTCATGCCAGAATTTAATGAAGAAATTGATATCGATATTCGTACAGAGGATATTAAGGTGGATACGTATCGTGCAAGTGGTGCAGGGGGGCAGCACGTCAATACGACGGACTCTGCGGTTCGTATCACACACATCCCAACAAATGTCGTCGTGACGTGCCAAACGGAAAGATCCCAAATCAAAAACAGAGAACGTGCAATGAAAATGCTGAAATCTAAGCTTTATCAAAAACGGATAGAAGAACAGCAGGCGGAATTGGATGAAATTAGAGGAGAACAGAAAGAAATTGGCTGGGGAAGCCAAATTCGCTCGTATGTTTTCCACCCATATTCCCTTGTGAAAGACCATCGTACCAACACGGAGATGGGAAATGTTCAAGCGGTGATGGATGGAGATTTAGATTCCTTTATCGATGCGTATTTACGTTCAAAATTATCATAAAAACTCGGCTTCTTGCCGGGTTTTTTTAATTGTGAGAAAATATAATGAATATAAAGGAATACATATGCCATACTGACTCTATATCCTTTGTATGATGAAATTAGCAATTAAAGGGGGAAATAATTTGGGATTAAAACCATTACAAGAGACGTGGGATTTAGATGCCTTTTTTAAAGGAGGCAGTTCTTCATCAGAATTTATCACATACTTACAGCACATACAGCAGCTATTAGATGAGTTACGACAAAAGGTAGATGCCTTTTCAAAAGAAGATACACAAATTGAAAAAAAGTTAACAACTGTCCTTGAAACGTATGAAATCACATATAAAAAACTAGCGCAAGCAGGTTCATTTGTATCCTGTCTACAATCTCAAAATACAAAGGATATGAAGGCAGGTAGTCTCCGAGGGTCTATTGCCAAGCTGGAAGCTGAATTAGGAACCATTCTAGCAGGGTTTGATCAATCACTTGCTGAGATTCCTACTAGCCAGTGGGAAGAATTAATGGATTCAGCCGCTTTCTCAGATGTTCGTTACATATTAAATGAACGAAGAGAACATGTGAAAGATCAACTGCCTGTTGAACAGGAAACACTCATTCAAAAACTAGCAGTAGATGGGTATCATGCGTGGGATGAACTTTATTCTAGCTTGGTGAACAAAATTACCATTCCATTTGAGCAAAATGGTGAAACACAAATGATCTCTGTAGGCCAAGCAGAAAATGCGATGGATGATTCAGATCGTGAAGTAAGAAAAGCCGTGTATCATAATTTAGAACATGCATGGACACAGGATGAACATTTGTTTGCAAGCACACTCAATCATCTCGCTGGTTTTCGTCTACAAGTATATGAAGCCAGAGGATGGGATCATATATTAAAAGAGCCTCTTGATATTTGTCGGATGAAACAAGAGACGCTCGATACAATGTGGTCTGTCATTGATGAACATAAACAGCCATTCATTGAATATTTACAACGTAAAGCTGACATGCTTGGGGTTGATAAACTGAGCTGGTTTGATGTGGGAGCGCCTATTGGAAGTGAGACAAAAACCTATTCTTATCAAGATGCAGCCGCTTTTATTATCAATCATTTCGCAGGGTTTGGAAAAGAGCTCGCTGCTTTTACTGAAAAAGCTTTTAATGAACGCTGGGTAGAAGCTGAGAATCGCCCAAACAAACGAGTGGGCGGTTTTTGTACGAATTTCCCTGATAGCGGAGAATCACGTATTTTTATGACCTTCTCAGGGACTCCATCCAATGTAGCGACACTAGCACATGAGCTTGGTCATTCGTTCCATCAGGAAGTCATGCAGGATGTTCGGATGTTGAATCGTAAATATGCGATGAATGTAGCTGAAACTGCGTCTACATTCGCAGAAATGATTGTGGCAGATGCTTCATTAAAAGAGGCGGCCAATGAAGAAGAGCGTCTCAGTTTGCTAGAGGATAAGCTGCAGCGCAGTGTAGCATTCTTTATGAATATTCAATCACGCTTCTTATTTGAACAACGCTTTTATGAAGAGCGCAAACAAGGAGAAGTGCCAGCTGACCGCTTGAATGAGTTGATGGTAGAAGCACAGAAGGAAGCCTTTGGCGACTCTTTAGATGAATACCATCCGCATTTCTGGGCGTCTAAACTGCATTTCCATATTACAGGTGTCCCGTTTTATAACTTCCCTTACACCTTCGGGTACATGTTCTCGCTAGGTATTTACGCGAAAGCATTGCAGGCTGGGGCATCATTTGAAGAGAAATATATTGCGCTATTAAAAGATACAGCGTCAATGACTGTAGAAGATTTGGCATATAAGCACCTAGGTGTCGACCTGACTCAAAAAGCATTTTGGGAAGAGGCCATTTCACTGGCTGTGGCAGATGCTGAAGAGTTTTTAGAAGCGACGAAGGCATAAAAAATGAAAAGCTCCCATTACGGGAGCTTTTTTGCTGGTTTTAACCATTCCAGCATCGTCTGAACGATGTCTTTTTGTTGCGTGAGGACTGGAATGTCTGCAGGCTGATCCCCTTTTTGTTTGCTATACATGCCAAATTGAGCATGATTACCGCCTTTTATCTCATGATACACCGTTTGAGAAGGCAGCTGCTTTTTCGATTTTTTGATTTTTTCTCGTGTTGCGAGACCATCTTTTTCGCCTGAAATAGATAATACTTGCAAGGAAGCCTGTTTCAAATCATCTGATGCAGGATAGGAGGCAAGGAAAAAGAGGCCGTCCAGCTTGCTTTGATTTTTATATGCATACATAGCGGCAGCTGTTCCGCCTAGCGAATGTCCGCCAATGTACCAATGCTTGATGGCCGGATGACTTTTGAGGATATCGTCTGCTTTCTTCGTATTAAATATTGCGAAGGAAAATGGCATGTCTGGGATAAAGACCGAATAGCCTTTCTTCATCAGCGCATTCCCAAGATAGGCATACGCAAGAGGTTCAACTTTTGCCCCAGGATATAGAATGATGCCAGTATCGCTTTTTGATGCTTCAAATGAATATACCCCGTTTTTATGATCGACCTGCTCAATGTTCATCTGCTTTTTTAACGCTTCCGATGGTCCATATGTAAATCGGCTCCATGTATAGAAAGCACCAAAAGCTAAGATGATGAGTGCAAGTAATGTAATACCGGTGATCTTCAGTATTTTCTTCATCGTATGTCCCTTCTTTCTCATGTACATATTAAATATACCATCATTTACTCTTCTGCCAAACGGCAAGTACGCTGATCCGGCTGTGTGATAAAGTATTAATCCATTAGCACTGCATTTGGCTGTTATTTACAATCTGAATGAGAGGACTTAAAATAGGTGTGCATTCAGAAGTAACGGAGGAAGAAAGACATGAAGCAGGAACATTCTCAATTTTGGATTGAAGTGAAAAATTATTTACTCATTTTAATAGGATCAGCTATCGTAGCGGTTGGCTTTAATACGTTATTATTACCAAATCAGATTGCTGCTGGCGGTGTGAGCGGAATCAGTACCATTATGCAATCATTCGGCTTTGAAGCTGCATATGTACAATGGGGTCTCAATATTCCGCTGTTTATCGCAGGCTTTTATTTATTAGGTGGAACATTTGGGGTAAAAACGCTCGTTGGTTCTGTCTTTTTACCTTTAATGGTGTTCTTAACAAGACACATTGCTCCTGTCACCCATGAAGCACTGCTAGCCGCAATATTTGGCGGTGTAGTGATTGGGATCGGGATTGGGCTCGTTTTCCTCGGCAATGGTTCAACGGGAGGAACGGCACTTGCGGCCAAAATCATTAATAAATATACAGGGCTGACGTTAGGTACTTGTTTAGCAATGATGGACGGTTTGATTGTTTTGGCGGCCATGACTGTTTTTGGGATTGAAGAAGGTCTGTACGCAGTGATCGGAGTGTTCATTTCTAGTAAGACGATTGATGTCGTACAGGCTGGCTTTAGTCACTCGAAGATGGCCATGATTATTACGGGCCATGAGGATGAGGTCAGACAGGCGGTGTTTGATCAAATTGATCGTGGTGTAACGAAGATTTCAGCAGTAGGTGGGTACACCGACCATGACCGGCCTATTTTAATGTGTGTTGTAGGGCAGTCACAATTCACAAAGTTGAAACAAGTGGTAAAAGCGATCGATGCATCAGCGTTTGTCATCGTCATGGATGCAAAAGAGGTGCTTGGTGAGGGTTTTAAAAGGGCGTAAACAAGGATATAATAACGTTGACCAAATGATTGTAAGGGAGGGAAATACATGAAAAAGAGCGGATTAACGCTTCTTTTTGTCACTATGCTTTTTGTACTTGCGGCCTGTGGAGGAAATTCAAGCAGCAGTGACAAAGAAGGCAGTAAAAGTGCTTCAAGTGTGAGCAGTGGTGAAGAGATTTATCAGCAAAACTGTATTGGCTGTCATGGAAAAGACTTATCTGGCGGAGGCGGCCCAAGCCTGAAAGAAGTCGGGAAAAAATATAATGAAAGCCAAATTGCAGATATTGCCCAGAACGGTAAAGGATCTATGCCAAGCGGAATGGTAGATGAAAAACAAGCAAAAGAAGTCGCCAAATGGCTTGCAGAGAAAAAATAAAACCTTTGTCTAATCGACAAGGTTTTTTTATTTTCTATTTGTAGAAAAAGACTTTTGGATAGTATGAAAACGTATTATATTAAATTTTATTTAAAAAATAAGGGTAAAAAGACATGTTTTTCGGTTTTGGTTGCTCTATTTACCTTTTATTTATAAGTTTTGAAATATAAATGTAATACCATTGCGTCGATTCATGACGTATAATTGGAGTTGTTGAAATTTAGACGATTCAATTTTTTCATCTTTTTGGATGAAAAGGACATAAATTGCTTGTGCGTATCGAAGGGTATGTGCGTGACCATACATAACGTTTTTTGACGAGAAGTGTCAGAACATCATGATAAGCTGTTTGACAGCGAATAAGAAAAGATTAGGTGATTACATGATTGAAATGAAGGAAGTCTATAAGATCTATCCTAATGGTGTAAAGGCGATCAATGGAATCAATGTCTCTATCCATCCAGGAGAGTTTGTGTATGTTGTTGGTCCCAGTGGCGCTGGTAAATCCACGTTCATTAAAATGATGTATCGTGAAGAGAAGCCAACAAAAGGGAAAATCTTAATTAATAACAAAGATTTAGGCTCGATGAAGGAAAAAGAAATTCCTTATGTGAGAAGAGAAATTGGCGTAGTATTCCAAGATTTCAAACTGCTTCCAAGTCTTACGGTCTTTGAGAACGTGGCATTTGCTCTTGAAGTCATTGGTGAACAGCCAAGTATTATTAAGAAAAAAGTGCTTGAGGTACTTGATTTGGTGCAATTAAAGCACAAAGCTCGTCAATTTCCAGATCAGCTTTCCGGCGGTGAACAGCAGCGTGTATCGATCGCTCGTTCGATCGTCAATCATCCTGAGGTTGTCATTGCAGACGAACCGACAGGAAACCTTGATCCAGATACTTCATGGGAAATCATGAAGACACTCGAAGAGATTAATAACCGCGGAACAACAGTCGTCATGGCGACACACAACAAAGAGATTGTAAACAGCATGAAGAAACGCGTCATCGCAATCGAAGATGGAATGATTGTGCGTGACGAAGCAAGAGGGGAGTACGGAATTTATGATTAAAACTCTCTCGCGGCATTTACGTGAGAGCTTCCGTTCACTTGGAAGAAACACGTGGATGACATTTGCATCAATTAGTGCGGTCACTGTCACATTGATTTTAGTTGGGGTTTTTCTTGTCATTATGCTCAACTTGAATAACATGGCATCGAACGCTGAGAAAGAAGTAGAAGTAAAAGTTCTCATCGATTTAACTGCGAATCAAAAGCAGCAAGATGAATTAAAAGCAGAAATTGAGAAGATTCCTGAAATAAGTGATGTGAAATATTCATCCAAGGATGATGAACTAAAAGCACTGATTAAAAGCTTTGGTGAAAATGGACAATCTATGGGACTGGTTGATCAAGAAAATCCATTGAATGATGCGTTTATTGTGAAAACAACAGATCCCCACGATACACCAAAAGTAGCGAAAAAATTAGAAAACCTAAAAGGGACGTATAAAGTCACTTATGGAAAAGAAGAGGTCAGCCGACTCTTTAATGTTGTCGGAGTGGCGCGTAATGTCGGCATCGCACTTATTATTGGGCTTTTATTTACAGCGATGTTCTTGATTTCCAATACGATCAAAATTACGATTTTTGCTAGACGTAAAGAAATTGAGATTATGAAACTAGTAGGTGCAACGAACTGGTTTATCCGCTGGCCGTTCTTCATCGAAGGATTACTACTTGGTGTATTTGGCTCGATTATACCAATCGCTGTATTGCTTGGCACGTATCAATATGCTGTCGGCTGGGTGGCACCAAGGGTACAAGGTTCATTTATTTCAATGCTTCCATACAATCCGTTTGTCTATCAAGTATCACTGATCCTTCTATTGATCGGTGCCATTATCGGTGTGTGGGGAAGTTTAACGTCCATCCGTAAATTCTTGAAAGTATAAATCTATTTATATTGATGGCAGCACTCGAAGATTCTATAGAAGATGTGACCGGTTGATCCAATTCATCCGGTCGACTCTTTATGCAGGCAGTTGTCATGGGAGGGGAATATCGTTTTGAAAAGAAAGCTGATGATGGCTGGAATGGCAGCGTTTATTGGAACAACGTGGCTATACATTCCAGGGAACGAAAATCGTGCATTCGCATACGAAGACCTAGATCAAAAACGTCAACAAATTGAAGAGAAAACATCGAAGACTGAATCAACCTTGAAGAAAAAGAAATCAGAACTGGCAAAGCTTGAAAAGAAAGAATCAAAGCTCAAGCAAGAAATTGAAAAAATTGACCAAAAAGTAAGTGCCGCAACTGAAAAAGTCGCTGAAAAAGAAAAAGAGGTCAAACAGACGAAAAAAGAGATCAAAAAACTAAAAAAAGAGATTGAAGTCATCAAGGAGCGAATTGAAAAGAGAAAAGCGATTTTCAAAGATCGAATTCGTTCTATGCAAAAAAGCGGCGGTACAATCAACTATTTAGATGTGCTGCTAGGTGCTCGTAGCTTTAGTGATTTTGTCAGTCGTGTGGGAGCTGTTACAACCATCGTCGAAGCAGATAAAGACATGATTACAGAACACGAGAATGATTTGGAGCTAGTAGAGCAAAAAGAAGCAGAGCTAAATAAACAGCTAAGTGGACTTGAAACATCTTTGAAAGAGCTTGAAACGTTGAAAAAGGACCTATCTAAACAGCAAAAAGAAAAAGGAAAAGTCCTTGGTCATGTAACGGAAGAAAAAGAACATGCACATGATGAACTAGGAAAGCTTGAAAATGAACAAGAAATTTTAGCAAATCAAAAAGCGGCGGTAAAGTCTGAAGAGGCACGCCGTCAAAAAGAAGAAGCGAAGAAAGCAGAACAAGCAGCTGCTGAAAAAAGTGCACCTGCACCAAGTGGAGGATCTGATCAAGTGTCAGATACACCAGCAAGTAGCTCAGGTTTCATTAAGCCAGCTGCAGGCCGTTTCTCATCAGGCTTTGGCGGACGTTCTGGCGGACAGCATTACGGATTAGATATCGCTGCAAAAGGCACTGTATCTGTCGTTGCAGCCGCATCTGGAACAGTCACGAACTCAAGCTACTCGTCGAGTTATGGGAACGTGGTGTTCATTACACATAACATCAATGGCCAAACGTATCAAACGGTATACGCTCATCTTTCAACAAGAAGTGTGTCAACAGGTCAAAGAGTCGAGCAAGGTCAATTCCTTGGATATATGGGCAACACAGGTCAGTCTTATGGCCAGCATCTTCATTTTGAAATTCATAAAGGATTATGGAATGGCGCGAAATCAAATGCAGTCAATCCAGCGCAATATATCCGCTGACAAAAAGCCGATAACAGCATGTTATCGGCTTTTTTCATGTAGATGAAATTAAAATAACAGCAGTAATCCGGCAATAATAGGTGTTAAAAGCACAGCGGATTTTAATAACAGTTTTGGCGCAAGGCGTGTAAATTTTGCCCCAATAAAAGCTCCTAATACGGTACCGATTAAGATCTGAACGAGCAGGATAAAGTCAACATAGCCTTCTGAAATATAACCAATTCCACCGCCAATAGAGATTGGAATAATCACTAGCATCGTTGTGCCAACAGCTTGTCTAATAGACAGCTTCAGCAAAATCAAAAGCCCCACTTGAATAAATGGTGCTGATCCGATACCGAACATCCCTGAAAGCATCCCTGATACAAGGCCTAATATAATGCCCCTGATCAGCAATTGGCGTGAAGAAAGCGGCTGTTGTTCAGCATCTTCTTTTAGGACAAACAATTTGATCATCATAAAAACAGCAGATAAAAAGAGCATACCAGCTGTTAAATAGTGCAGGCTATCCTCTGGAATAAAAGGAGCCACTTTTGCTCCGGCAAATGAAGCAATACAAGCTAGTGCACCGACAATCAAACCTGATTTGAGCTGGATATTTCCTTCCCGGTAGTGGCTGTATGCACCAGATAAAGTCGTAAATGCCATAGCAGCTAAAGATGTCCCAAGTGCAGTATGGATTGGTACATCAAAGATTAACGTCAGCAATGCGATGACAAAACCAGCCCCGCCAGCTCCTACAAACCCTAGTAAAATTCCTAATAAAAGCATCGTCAATATAATATACATAGCGAAGACTCCTTCTCGATCGTAACAAAATAAAAATTACACCTAATGAAATGATTAGTCAAGCCTCCCTAGGAGAATGTCTTTACATGAAATCCCTTCTTCTGGCATATAATAACTCAGGTCATCAGGAAGAGTTGAAGAAGGAGGCCAAATATGAAAAAACAAATCGCATCCATCATGGCAAGTGTCATTCTCATCATCAGTGCAGGGGTTATGACGCATAAAGAGGCGACTCAAGCGGAGTCACCGAAAGCGGCTGCTGCAGTGGCTGGACAAGCTCAATCAAGTGATCGAGCGAAGGAAAACGGAATGGAGAAAATTGAGAAAGCCTATGACCTCATTTCGAATGAATATGTAGAGGAAGTGGATCGTCAAAAGCTGCTTGAAGGTGCCATTCAAGGAATGCTTTCAACCTTAAATGATCCGTATTCAGTATACATGGACAAGCAAACCGCAAAGCAATTTTCGGATTCACTTGATTCCTCATTTGAAGGAATTGGGGCAGAAGTTGGAATGGATGAAGGAAAGATTATCATTGTCTCTGCCTTTAAAAAATCCCCTGCGGCAAAGGCGGGTCTGAAACCGAAAGATGAAATCATCAGCATTGACGGTGAGACGATGAAAGAAAAAAGCCTAAACGATGCTGTACTGAAAATAAGAGGGAAAAAAGGAACGTCTGTCGCCTTGAAAATCAGACGAAATGGAATTGAAAAAGAGCTAACATTCCATATCAAACGCGAAGAAATCCCGCTTGAAACCGTAACGGCTTCAATGAAAGAGGTCAATGGTCATAAAACAGGCTATATTGCGATCTCTAGCTTCTCTGAAGATACGGCGAAGGATTTCACGGCAAGCCTGAATAAGCTCGAGAAAAAGGGCATGGAAGGCCTTGTGCTGGACGTGAGAGGAAACCCTGGCGGCTATCTACAAAGTGTGGAAGACATTTTGAAACATTTTATCACAAAGGATCAGCCATATATTCAAATTGCAGAACGGAATGGCGATCGAAAACGATATTTTTCAAAACGAAAAGAACAAAAACCATACCCGGTCAATGTCTTAATTGATAAAGGAAGTGCATCCGCTTCTGAAATTCTGGCTGGTGCTTTGAAAGAAGCAGGGAAGTATGAAGTGGTAGGTGATGTTTCCTTTGGTAAAGGAACTGTGCAGCAGGCGGTACCAATGGGAGATGGAAGTAACATTAAATTAACGCTGTATAAGTGGCTGACACCGAAAGGGAATTGGATTCACAAAAAAGGCGTTGTGCCGACCATTGCGATTCATCAACCAGATTACTTCACCGTTGGCCCGCTCCAGCTGAAAGAACCGCTTCAGCTTGATATGAACAATGAAGAAGTCAGACAAGCACAGACATTGTTAAAAGGGTTATCATTTGACCCTGGCAGAGTAGATGGATATTTTGACGAAGAAACGAAAAAGGCTGTACTCGCATTTCAAAGCACATACAATCTCGAAAAATCAGGCGTTATTGATTTAAAGACAGCGAAAATGATGAACAAGATGGTAGATGAAGTGAAATCTTATGAAAAGAATGATCTTCAGCTGCAAACTGCACTAAAAGCACTATATCTCAAAAAATAAAGAGGCGAATAAATGCCTCTTTTTTTTGGTTCATAAGTGTTACGAACATGTAATAATTTATTCTTAAAAATATATTATATCGAGAAATATATTCATTTATTTTACAAAAAACATAACATTCCTTCGAATTTACCCGATAACATATTTATATAAGAGACTTTCTGTTGATTTAAACATGTCATGAAAATGAAACTTTTGAAAGTTGTATGTTACATAAATAATTCTTACAATAAAAAGTAGCACTCATTTTAAATATTTTATTTTTTGCGGATATTCAGCTTAAGCATTGAGCTGTACCGAGGTTTGCGCTTTTCTTAAAAGAACTAGTAAATGGGGGTACACAATTGAAAAGGGCAAGTATTGTGAGAGAGAAAAAATATTACGAGTTGGTAGAGGAGCTTAAGAGTCGTACGAAAGATGTGACGTTTTCGGCTACAAAGGCATTAAGTCTACTCATGCTGTTAAGCAGGTACTTGGTCAATTACACAACGGTAGAATCAGTCGACGAGATCGATGAAGACTGTGCTGAGATATACTTCAATTATTTAATGGATAATCATAAGAGACTTGGTATAAACTTAACCGACATCAAGAGGTCTATGCAGCTTCTCGGCGGCATACTAGATGTAGATGTGAATCACTATTTAAAAGATTTTTCACTGTCGAATGTCACACTTTGGATGAATCAGGAGAAATAAACCTGATGTCAAGCATCGATTTATTTGATAGAATAAGAGAAAATGCTTGACTTGGGCGGTGAACGATAATGAGCTCGGAGTGGATGGGAGCCGGATTAAAAGCGGTCGGTCTGTTTTTAATCCATCCTCTTTTTTATTTTATGATATTAATCAGCCTATTATATGGCTACATCCGCGTAAAGCGGGAGAGAAAAGCGTTTCAAACAAGAATAGAAGATGTTTACGATGAACTGAAATTTACATATTCAAAGGGATGGGTTCCAGGAATTTGTCTATCGATCATATCTGTAGGCTTAGGGATTTCCCTTCCGCCTGGATTCATCGTGCTGATTGCAGCGATGACCATCGTTTTCTCTTTATTCTTTAAGGCGAGTGCGCTTTCGTCTGCATACACACTCGGTTTCAGTTTTATTGCGGCATTTGGATTGATGTCTGTTCAAGTGAGCCATTCTTGGCTGCCGCAGCTTTCAATGATGAATGCATCAGCCGTTGTGATCCTGTTAGGGCTACTGTTAATGACTGAAGGCATGTTAGCCTATCGAACGGCGCATTTACGTACATCGCCTGCAATGGTGATGAGTGCGAGAGGACTTTTGATCGGCCAGCAGCGAGCAAACCGTCTGTGGCTTCTACCACTTGTTTTGCTGATGCCGGCAGGTGAATGGACTTCTTCTCTGCCATGGTGGCCTGTGCTTCAAGTGCACGATCAAAGCTTTTCATTTATTGTGATCCCTTACATCATCGGCTTTGGCCAGCGTATTCAAGGATCGCTGCCAATTGTGAGTATTCAAATTACGTCACGCCGTATTATGATGCTCGGTCTAGCTGTTGCTGCAGTAGGTGCGGCAAGTATTTGGTTTGAGCCGATTGCGTGGGGAGCTGTTGTTCTAGCGATTGCAGGAAGAGCCTTTTTATCATGGAAGCAGAGGGTGAATGACAACGCTGCACCATTCTTTTTCTCTAAGCGGAATCAAGGGCTTATGGTGCTTGGTATCATTCCGAATACCCCTGCGGCTGATTTAAAGCTTGAGATCGGAGAAATGATTACAAAGGTCAATGGAATCGAGATCAAAACCGTTTCAGAATTTTATGAAGCACTACAAACCAACCGTGCTCTGACAAAGCTCGAGATTATTGGTCTCAATGGTCAGACAAGATTTGAGAAACGCGCCTCTTACGAAGGGGAGCATCACCAGCTTGGTATCCTGTTTGTGAAGGACGATCCTCAGCAAGAGCCAACGGCGATTTCATCTTAAAAAAGCTGCTAGAGATGGCAGCTTTTTTCTTTTGGGTGCGTTTCTCTCCCATAGGATTCACCCCATTCACGCATGGCAAAGATAATGGGCTTTAACGTATTTCCAAGAGAAGTCAGTGAATACTCGACACGAGGAGGAACTTCCTCATAGACTTCACGGTGAACAATCCCGTCTTGTTCAAGTTCTCGTAATTGCAACGTCAGGACACGCTGCGAAATTCTTGGCAGAAGCCGGCGTATTTCGTTGTAACGCTTTGGACCGCAAGTCAAATGATAAAGGATGACGCCTTTCCATTTCCCTCCGATGACATTTGTAGTGATAGACACGGGACAGCCATGATTCACAATACTGACTGGATTGGATGGTACACTCATCTCAACATTCCTTTCTTAAACGAAAATGGTCATAAACGAACATGTTTGTGCCTAACGAACAAAAATGTGCGTACTTGAATCAATGGAAGCTTTTCTTTTACCATAGAGATAGACATCACACATTCGGGTTGTTTGTTTTCCTATCATAACAATTTCTACGAGGGAATGGAAAGAAATTGGATTGTGGGAACACACCTGTTCATTAGAAAGGATGAATAACATGCGAGACAAAGAGCTATTAAAAAAAGAAATCATTGAGGCGTATGAATTCCGTCATGCGACAAAAGAGTTTGACCCAGCGAAAAAGATTCCAGAGGATGATTTTGCATTTATTTTAGAAACAGGAAGACTTTCTCCAAGCTCTGTAGGGTTTGAGCCTTGGAAGTTCCTCGTTGTTCAAAATGAAGCATTTAGAGAAAAATTAAAAGAGTATACATGGGGAGCGCAAAAGCAGCTTCCAACTGCCAGCCATTTTGTGATCATCTTGGCAAGAACAGATGCCCGCTATGATTCAGCATATGCAGAATACATCAACAAGCAAATCAAAGGAATGACAGACGAAACGTTTGAAATGGTCAAGGGGCGCTACAGAGAATTCCAAGAGAACGATCTTCATCTACTAGAAAATGACCGTACATTATTTGATTGGGCTTCAAAACAAACGTATATTGCCTTAGGTAACATGATGACAGCTGCGGCACAGATCGGCATTGATTCATGCCCAGTTGAAGGATTTAGCTACGATCACATCCATCGTATCTTAGAAGAAGAAGGGTTACTGGAGGATGGTCAATACGACATCTCTGTCATGGCAGCCTTTGGTTATCGTGTCACTGAGCCAAAACGCGGCAAAACACGTCGCCCGATGGATGAAGTAGCTGTTTGGATTCGTTAATAGCTGTTTGTCTGAAAAAGGCTGTTGACAATTGCGTGGTTAGTCAGTATATTTAAAAAATAAAATCTTTGACGAATATACAAATTTGACTATAAACGCTTTGACTTGAGAATAGTAAATGAACATCCGTTTTTTAAGAGAGCTGCGGGTCGGTGCAACGCAGTAAAACGAATCATTGAACTCGCTCAAAGAGCGGTAAGACTGAATGAATAGTAAGTCTTTACGTGTGACCTCCGTTATCGGGTTTTAAGTTGGATTCAGCCATGGCTGAATCAATAAGAGTGGTAACGCGGTTGCAAGGTCAGTCGTCTCTTCCAGGAGATGGCTGGCCTTTTTATATGCTTTTATCTCATATTTGTCTGAAGATTCAAATTTAAAGGAGCTATAGAAAATGGAAAAGGAACATGTGCAGTTAAAACGAACAATGACATCAAGGCATATTATGATGCTTGCGCTTGGCGGTGCCATCGGTGCTGGTCTGTTTAAAGGAAGCAGTTCTGCCATTGATATTGCGGGTCCTGCTGTCATTTTGGCATACATGATTGGTGGTCTTATTTTATTATTTATTATGCAAGGACTTGCCGAAATGACCGTTGCACGACCTGGAGCAAGAACATTCCGTGACTTGATTGAACCTGTGTTAGGAAAATATCCGGCCTATTTCTTAGACTGGATCTATTGGAAGATGTGGGTGCTGAACATTGCAGCAGAAGCGATTGTGTCGGCCATCTTTATTCAGTACTGGTTCCCACAAGTGCCAATCTGGATGCTTGTGTTAATCATTTCACTTGTAGTCACAATCATTAATGTTTGCTCAGTCAAAATGTTTGCTGAGACAGAGTATTGGTTAGCTTCTATTAAAATTGCTGTCATCATCTTATTTATTATCATTGGATTTACCATGCTATTTGTCTCATTCGGACAGCATGCAGCACCTGGATTGTCTAACTTAACGGATCACGGTGGATTTTTCCCAAATGGTACTGGTGGATTAATTGCAGCAATGCTGGTTGTCGTGTATTCATATGGTGGGACGGAGATGATTGGGGTCACGTTAGCAGAAACAAAAAACCCTGAAAAAGTCATCCCAAAGGCCATTCAAAGTACGTTTGTACGCATCATCGGTTTTTATGTACTACCGTTCTTTATCATTGTCAGCTTAATCCCTTGGAATCAAGTAAACAATGAGCAAGTAAGTCCATTTGTGACAGTGTTTGCAACAATCGGAGTACCGTATGCTAGTGACATCATGAATGGTATTATCTTACTAGCGATTTTGTCTTCTATGAACTCTGGCTTGTATGCTTCATCACGGGTGCTTTATACACAGGCAATGGATGGCCGTGTATGGAAAGGATTCTCCAAGCTGTCAAAACAGCAGGTGCCTGTGCGAGCCATCCTTGTATGTACATCTACCTTGTATGCAGCTGTATTGATTTCTCTTTTTGTAGGAAGTCAAACGTTTAATTACTTAATGGGCTCTTTAAGTTACACAGTTCTATTCATCTGGTTTATCATTGCCGTCGGTCATTTGAAATCTCGAAGCGTCGCACAGCCAGGCGGATATCGCGTGAAGCTGTATCCTTTCACAACGTGGTTTTCAGTTATTGCGATCATGGCCATTTTTGTCGGCGTTGTATTCAATACACCAATTGTTCAAACGCTGGTCACCATGGGCATTTATTTAATCATTACACTATCTTTCTTTATTAACAGAAAACGGTTTGAAACAGCCGTCTAATTTATTAAAAAGCGTGCAGGACCTTCTGAAGGGTCTCGCACGCTTTTTTTAATGCTGTTTATATTGCTTGAAGTGGACAGGGGATTGAACGGGATGTGGCTTTGCCTGAAGGCCATAGCTATCCCTGACGATATAAAGCGGCCGGTCCTTGGCTTCATCGTAGATTCGGCCGATATACTCCCCGATCATGCCTAACATAAAGAGGATGATCCCGCTAAAGAATAGCTGAATGACAATTAATGAACTCCAGCCGGTGATGGTGCTGTTTGTAAAAAGCTTTAAATATAAAACTAGAAACATCGAAATGAAGCCAATAGCTGAAAGGGCAATACCTGCCACGCTGGCTAGCTTTAAAGGTTTGTAAGAAAAAGATGTGATCCCATCCATCGAGAGCTTGAGCATCTTTTTGAGAGGATACTTTGTTTCTCCTGCCAACCGCTCATCCCGAACATATTCTACCGCAATCTGTTTGAAGCCAACCCAGCTCACTAATCCGCGGACAAATGGGTTTTTCTCGCGTATTTTTCTCATTTCATGACACACTTTACGATCCATCAATCTAAAGTCGCCGGTGTCAATAGGAATATCTACTTCGGTGATTTGACGTAGCACTCGGTAGAAAAGGGAAGCCGTGTACTTTTTGAAAGCTGTTTCGCCTTTTCGTTGCGTGCGGACCGCGTATACGACCTCATAGCCTTCCTTCCATTTTTCAATCATGTCTAAAATCAATTCAGGTGGATCTTGTAAATCCGCATCAATCACTACGACAGCTTCTCCCTTTGCATAATCCATTCCCGCTGTAATGGCAATTTGATGCCCAAAGTTACGAGAAAAATCAATAAGTCTCACATGCGGATCGGTCTGGCAGTACCCTTTAATCAGTTCAGCTGTTCGATCCATACTGCCGTCATTGACGAAGAGAAGCTCATATGCTTCTCCCGTCGAATCCATGACGGTCTTGAGGCGCTGATACGATTCATGGATCACAAGTTCTTCATTATACACTGGGACTACAACAGAGTATTGTATGTTCTTTTCCATCAGTCATCGTTCCTCCCTTTTAATAGATGAATTAATCAACGGATAGTTCATAAAGAGTACCGCTCTCCATTCCGCCCATTCGTCCATTTGACTGATCATTTTGTTTTGATTGTTGGCTGTCTGTTTGCTGGTTCGTTTTGGATATAGAGCTGTTCTGCCATTTAGAAGCAGATACTTCTTTGCCATTTTTTTGAATCCAAGTGAGAATGTCAGAGCTGCCGCCTCTCATACCAGAAAGATAGAAGTATTTGATTTTGCCGTCTTTAACGAGCTGTTTGAATTCATTAAGCGTGAGAATGTTATCAGATCCACTAAATCCACCTAATGCCATAACAGCTTTTCCTGTTTTAATAATGTAAGGCGAAGCAGTGGTTGCATCTGTTGTCCCGAATAGGAATTCTTCTCCCGTATTGTTTTTTTCCAGATAGCTGATCAGCTTTTCATTGACTTGTGAACTCATGCTGCCACTTGAAGTTGCAAGCTGAGGACCAGCCTCTGGCAGCATACTGTTTCCTCCGTAAAGAAGAGGTGTGCTTGCCCAGTATAGGGGTGCGATCAGCATCCCAAGGATGGCAATGAGAGACATGAATTGTTTTAGTTTTTCTTTCCCTTTTATCAAGAGCAGAGAAAGGATCGTTCCAACACCAATGATACCGACTGCGATGCTTAGTCCAAGTCCGATCGTGCTTGTAAAAGTGGATAGGATAAAGATTTCAAATGCGGTTGTGACGAATATCGCAATTGGAAGCAACCATTTTTTAAAGCCAGTTCCTGTTTGGAACAATTGAGTCATAGAAACCCATCCTGCTCCTGCTAATACAGCAATTGGCGGTGCCAGCATGATTAAATAATAGTGATGGAAGAATCCTGCGACACTGAAAAATGCAGCAACGGGTATAAGCCAAGCTAGCCAAAATAGTGTTTCTTTTTGTTTTGTATTGAGGCGTCTTCTTTCAAAGGCTGTCGAGAAGAAGATACCAATCGCACCGAAGAGCGCAAATGGAAGCAGCCAGCTGATTTGATCGGACAGTTCAGATTGGAACAGACGTAATGGCCCTTTTGTTCCTGTTCCAAACATGCCAGAACCATTTCCCATTTTTCCGCCCCCGCCATTTGGCGGTCCATCACCATTACCGCCTGAAGGCATATCAGGTGGTGTTGTGCCGTTTGCATTGCTTGGTGGTCCTTGCATTGAAGGCTGTTCCTGACTGGATGATTGGTTTGAATTGTCTGAGTTGTTTTGAGTTCCATTTGATGGCGGCTGAGGCATGGTGGATGAATCATTGTCATTTTGCTGATCACCCTGCTGTGAAGGTGGCTGTCCCTCACCTTGATTTGTGCCGCCTCCGCCAGACTGTTGACCAGTCAACCGCTGCAGACCATTGTAACCAAAGGCTAATTCTAGTGCTGAGTTCGATTGACTTGATCCCATATAAGGACGATTGTCTTTGGAAGTGAGATCAACCGCTATAGACCATGAAGCAGATACACCTAAAAGAACAATCATTGAAATCATCAGCGATAACAACTTTTTCTTCCATGTCGTTCGATAGGCAATGATGTAAAACAGAACGAGAGCCGGTACAATCATATACGCTTGTAGCATTTTTGTATTAAAACCGACACCGATCATTGCAAAAGAAGCAATCGCCCAAAGCACTTTCTGCTGTTTCACAGCCTTGAACATCATGGCTGTTGCGAGTAAAAGAATAAAGACGAGTAAGCTGTCAATGTTATTTGTACGAGATACAGCAACTGCGATTGGTGTACACGCCATAATGAGTGCTGACAGTCTTGCAGCAGCCAGGCCAAATGTAGGTTTGACTAGGCGGTAGATTAAATAAACAGATCCAATGCCAGCTAAAGCTTGGGGTAAGATCACACTCCAGCCATGCAGGCCGAAAATTTTGGCACTGATCGTTTGCAGCCAGAAGGCGAGCGGTGGTTTATCCACCGTGACATAACCTGAGGGATCGAACGAAGCAAAGAAGAAATTATGCCAGCTTTGCATCATACTTGTGACCGCCGCTGTATAATAAGCGTTCACCGTATCGTCGTTCCAAATGTTATAAATGTTTAAAATGGCAGATAAAATCAATATGAAAAATAAATAAAGATCAAATTTCTGAAAGCGTCTAATCAAAAGCTTGTCACTCCTTTTTCTTAACTTGAAAAAAGTGTAACAAGCAAATATGAATAAATTGTTAATAAAAAAAGGCCAATTCTTTATTTTTCTGTTGAATAAAAACAGCTCTAGAAAAGAGCTGTTTTGTTTAAGATGTCATCTTATTTTATGAGGAGACAGGAGGAGTTTCAGTGCTCTCTGTACTTGGTAATTGTATAATAGCGGTCGTACCTAGGCCTTGTTCAGATTGAAGAACGAACGTGCCACGATGTTTTTTTATAATTTGATAAACAATGGCTAGTCCAAGACCAGAGCCGCCATCTTTTCTTGTGCGGGCTTTATTCACTCGATAAAAACGCTCAGAAACATGAGGGAGATCTCCTTTTGGAATTCCGCTGCCTTCATCTGTGATTCTCAATTCAGCAGTTTGTTGGTGAACGAATAATTCAATCGAAATCGATTTTCCTGATGGCGTGTAATGGATGGCATTGTCCAATAAATTACGAACGACTTGCTCAAGTCGATCGCTATCACCATAAATAATACAATCTTCTTCGAGTTCTCGGTTGAACGAGATTCCCTTTTGACTAGTAATGAATGTCATTTGATCAAGAACATCATGAATAAGCTGCGCAAAGACGATTGGTTCCATCGTTAGTGGATAAGATTCCCCCTCTAACTGCGCGAGATCAAGAAGATCATGTACGAGCCTGCTTAATCGTGTGGATTCGTCTTGAATAATCTGCATGCCTTTCTTTTGATCAATAATGCCTTCTTCAATTCCTTCGGCATAGCCTTTCATATAACTTAAAGGCGTTCTCAGTTCGTGAGAGACATTAGCAAGGAACTCTCTGCGATGCTGTTCAACTTTTTCTAACGTAGAGGACAGTTTATTAAAGGAACGGCTCAGCTGATTTAGCTCATCCCCTTTTTTGGTCACAGCCATGCGTTTTGAAAAATCACCAGATTCCATTTCCATTGCAATTTCTTTCATTTGATTGATCGTCCTTACGACTTTATTAGAACTTTTATATCCAATAAAGAAAATCAAAAGCAGGATAATTAAAATAGAGATGCCAAGCGTTAATCGAATTTGAACAAACGGTTCATACACATCAGATAAAGGCATAGAGAGGAAAATGGTTCCTGATAAATCATTTTTGTTTGAGAACACAGGGATGGCAATCCCGAGAATATCTTGATGAAACTGGGGGTGTTCTCTAATTAACACAACTGTTTTCCCCTGAAGAAGCTTTTGGCGTTCTTTAAACGTAATGAGGTTATCGTTTGTATTCGTATCGAAAGGAATACCGCTTGAAAGCTCCATAGGATCATCAGTAAAAATAACACTTGCCTGACTTGAGTCATTTGCCCACTTCATTCTGTCAGTAAAATACGTGTCTTTCCCGTGTTTGTGATAGATTTCTGCCAGCTTCTTTCCTTGTAAACTTAAAGAGTCAATCTGTTTATCTATATATAAGTGCTGGTATAAGTAATAAGTCAGAGCAAGAGCTGAGGCAGCAACGATTCCTATAACGGAAAGGATTAAGAAAAGCACTTTCCTTTTAATAGATAATGGCTTCATTTGTCCTCCTCAAACTTATAGCCGACACCCCAAACGGTTTTAATATACCGTTCCGCTTCCTTTAATTTCAGTCTTAGTGTTTTAATATGTGTATCGACTGTTCTTAAAGATCCACTAGATGAGTGTGATTCCCACAATTTTTGATAGAGCTGTTCACGGGAAAAGACTTGGCCTTGATTGAGCAGAAGAAACATAAGTAAATCAAATTCTCTTCTTGTTAAATTGATGGGCTCTTGCTTGAGATAGACTTGTCTGCCATCTTGATCGATCTCCAAGTCACCAATCATGATTCGCCTGCGCTTTAAAGAAAGACCTCTAATTCGTCTTAATGTCGTTTCAATTCTAGCTGCAAGCTCACGTAGACTAAAAGGCTTCATGATGTAGTCGTCTGCTCCAATTTCCAGCCCCTTAATGCGATCCTCTTCATAACTTCTAGCTGTTAAAAATAAAATGGGGATTTGAGAGGTTTGCCTGATGCGCTGGCAGACTTCGAATCCATCCATATCTGGCATCATAACATCCAATACAACAAGGTCAATGGCCTCTTTTTCAAGCTGATGTAAGGCGCCCGTGCCATTATTTGCAGTTATCACGTGAAAGCCTTGTCTCTGCAAAAAGGATCCGATTAACTCAAGCATATCTAATTCATCATCTACTATTAAAATATTCATCTGTTCTTTCATTTCTTTTCCTCCAACATGATAGCATAAGGTCCTGCTGGGATGTTCAGTCGGTTCTTCAACATGAATGTATGTTTGTCGATGACGGATACTGAATTGTCATCTAAGTTACTGACATATATAGATGAGGAATCAGCAGTGATATAATTCGGATTTTGACCGGTCTCAACAGAGGAAAGCAGTTTGTTTTTCTCGGTATTTACTTTATATAGTGTATGGTCTCCATGACATAATACATATAAAGTAGAAGAGTTTTTTTCTGAAAAAAATGCGACTGGCATAACACCTAGTTTGATTTCTCGCTGTTTTTTACCTGTTTTAGGGTCGTAAGCAAAAATGCTCTTATTTAATGTGCCCGGTTTACCGTGTCCTCCAACCCAAATGGAGTGCCCATCAAAATGAATGCCAGATGGCCGTTCTAGGACGGAAATCGTTCGTATCTTTTTTTTCTTTTCAATATCAATGACTGAAACAGAATGACTTTTTGCATTTAAAACAAACAACGTTCCTGAAGAAGACAACGCCATAGAAGAGGGTAATGTCCCGGTCTTCACAGTTGCTTTTATTTTCTTGTGCACTGTATCGATAAAATAAACGACATTTTTCTCTGAATCGGTCACAAGTAAAGTGTTGGTCTCCGCATCATACGCAAGTGAAGTCAGACCTTTATTCACATCCATATAGTCCGCTGCTGTTCCTTTTTTTAGATTGATTTCTATAAGAGATTGTCCCTCCTTACTTGATGCAATGATCACATCTTTGTTGATGTGAACAAGATCAGTGAGAGGATGTTTTAAATCAACGGAAGAGACAATTTTATTTTTTTGTAAATCAACGATTGAAAAGGAGGCTTTTTTTAGTTGAGAAATGACAGCAATTGATTGAGAGCTGCCAGGTGGCGTAAATTGCTGGTCTTTTCCGCAGCCTGCTAGGAAAAATAGTAGAGCTGACAAGCATATTAAAAAATATTTCACTCGTTTCATCCTTCTGCTCCTTTGGTGCTCTATTTTCAAAAAGCATAACACAAAAATTGTGAAAAAAAATCGAAGTTATGAATGCTGGAAGATATGAAAAGAAGTTTTTAGGTGGGGAAGTAGAGTTGAATGAAAGTTGAAATTTCTTTTTCGTTTATTCATATGACATTTTTTCATGAGTAAAAGATCATTTTCACAGTTTGATCATTGTATCCATAATCGGTTACAGTAACAAATAATCATAGCTCCCCCGCCCTAAATAGAGCGAAGGGAGTCATTAAGCAGAGTGTTCAGATGAATGAGAAGTGGGTTTCGTTTTTAGACTATGAGAGAGGAGGAAACCAAGAATACCTGCGCCCATTAATACGATAAATAAAGATTGAAAACCACTTAATATACCAATTAAAGTAGATGAAATGATACTTCCGAAATATCGAAAGGTAGAAAAAATCCCAGATGCAGAGCCGGATAAACTCTGATCAACAGATGTTAAAGAAGCCATCTGCATGCTAGTCATGCCAATACCTGATGAGATCCCCCCAGCGACTAATGTGATGATAAGGAGTGGTAAATTTGGGTAGCTGCTTAGTGTGATCAGCATAACACCGGATAAAGTAAGGCATAGAAATGAAAATCGAATCATTTTTTTGGCACCTTTTATTGGATGGAGCTTTGCTCCGAGTAATCCACTAATAGACATACAGAGTGAAAAGATCGAAAGGAAAATCCCGCTTTGTGTATGAGAAAGCGCGAGTTTTTGCTCCATAAACAGCGGCATGATGAGAAGAATCGCGTACATCACAAAATTACTAAGCATGATAGAAAGGTTAGCGTTCGTAAAAGTACTGTTTTTAAATAGTGTCAAATCAATGATGGGATTTGTAACTTTCCGTACGTGTTTGAAAAATAAAGGAATGGAAATGACCGCTAGAACGCCATAGATCATGTATTCGTTTAATACTTGGCTTTTAGTAAACAAAATGAGTGTGGCGATCCCGATTGTTAAGTATAACGAACCGATGATATCTACATTGGCTTGTAAACGTGTATGTTTCATCTTCGGAATCATAAAAACGCCTGTCACAAGTGTGAGAATCAAAAATGGTATATTCACTAGGAAAATGGAATGCCAGTCAAAGCTCTGAATGAGAATAGAGCCGATAAAAGGTCCAAGTGCGGCACCAATTCCCGCTCCAAAACCGAAAAAACCCATAGTTTTAGAAAGTTTTTCATGTGATACTGTTGCACGAATTAAAGCAATGCTGTTCGGCGTTAATATAGCTCCGCCTGCCGCTTGAATTGATCGGAAGCTAATAAGAAAAGCAAGATTAGGTGCGAAAGCACATCCAATGGAGCCAATCAAAAAGAGTATCACACCAGCTAAATACATGCTGCGGTGGCCGTATATATCTCCCAGCTTACCCGCAATAGGTTGAGTGACTGCCATGACAATTAGATAAATCGTGACCACCCAAGTAATGTTTGATATGGATTGATCGTAATAAGTTGATATAGATGATAGAGCGACTGCGATCATGGTTGAATTGACTGGAACTAAAATAGCTCCAAGCAGCAAAGAATAAATGATCAAGTTCTCTTTTTTAAGATTCAATGTGTTTACCACCTTTGTAAAAAAGAAGAATTTCACCCAATTAAGTGGGGGAAATTCCTCTCATGAAAATGTGTGTGCATGTCTCAATAAAGTCTTCTTTTTTTGTTAAAACAAGCTGAATGTCTTGCTCTAGCTGTTGAATGAAAAAGCCAAAATACGTGCTAATAAATATATCTGCATAGATGTCTTCTTTTCCTTCTAATACACGATGCTGAGCACCCATTTTTTTGAAATAATGAATCAGCATGTCTCTCAATTCTTGAGGATAAATTTTTTCATGGTCTGTTAAATCTTTAAACATAGCGGGTTCTCTCATGCTGATATAGATAAATTCTTTTTTTGAAGTCAAATCTTCAAGGAAATAGCTACCGAGAAATTTTAAATCGGTGTATAAATCGTCTTTAAATTCTGCTTCAAGGGTTTTGGTCGGTGTTGATTTCATTTTCATAATGGCAGCAATCACGCCGCGTTTGTTTTTAAAGTTACGAAAAATTGTCGCTTCACTTACATTCGCTTTTGTCGCAATTTCTTTTGTCGTTGTTTTTTGATAGCCCTTTTCAGACAATAATTCCATTGTTGCGCGAATGATCCGTTGATTTGTTGATTTTAACAAGCATACTCACCTCAGGTTATGAATGTGTTTGCAACAAAGTAAGTATACCGATAAAATCTGTGACCGCCAATATGATTCAAACAGTGACGACTATGCCCGTGAATGCTGATTTAATAACTGGATACGCCCATTGGCTCCATCTACTGTCACGAGGTCACCGGATTTTAGTTTTTCAGTTGCGATCCGTGTACCTAGGACAGCCGGTATCATATATTCTCTAGCGATAATAGCGGAATGGGACAAAATGCCGCCAGAATCGGTGATGACTGCTTTTGCGTCTCTAAATAAGCTGGTCCATAAAGGTGTCGTTGTTTTACAAACTAAAATGTCATCTTTTTCAAATTGTGAAAATTCATCAGCAGATGTAATGACTCTGACTCTTCCAGAAGTAATGCCGCTAGATGCACCAATTCCATAGATTGAATCGTCTGTGTTGTTTTCATTTTCCCTTAGCGAACCGAGCATTCTTTCTACTTGCTGTAATTCAGCTTCAGAAGGCGTTCCTGTATAAGCTGGTGGTTGGATGGATTCATTTTCCTTCATTTCAATTTTTCTTTGCTGAATGATCGAATCGTATGTGGTCGAAGTTGTGAGCGCATTGAGTACTTCATCATCGTAAAGATACCAAAGGTCTTCTTGATGAGGGATCGCTCCTTTTTGAACAAGAAGTTCACCAATCTTTAAGAGATAGAGTCTCGCTTTTGCATCTAACATGGCATCAATGTAAAAGTGATGATCATCTCGAATATTGGCTGCATGGAGTGCAAAATGATAAAGTTCTTCAAATTTTGTTTTAAACGCTTCATCTGTCACTTGACTGATAAACTGTTCATACGTTTCTTGTCTTTTGATCACGGCTTGTGCAAATTCTTCATCAAAATCAGATTGGTACCGAATGTTGTTTCTAATGATGTCCAAGACAAATTCAGGATTTTCCACCCATGTTTCCTCTGTGAAATCATGGCTTTTAACAGACCGCCAACCATAGACTTGGAGAAAATCTTCTACTTTGGAAATGAAGTTTTTCCCTTTTTCTGTATGATTGAGTGCATATAATAGTTCAGCATTCGCTGAATGATCTGTAAATGCCTGAAGAAGTTCCGAATCTTGAAGGACGTCTTTTGCCAAGTGAAATAGCTTTTGATCTGTTTCAAGAGACTTGTTCATCACACCTATCATCATTTCATGCAACAGGACGACTTGTGTTTGATCGCCATCATATGAGACAAGCATGTCTTCAATGATTGCTGATAGAATGACTTGAGGTATGACAATGTCAAAATGGTCGTCATACGCTCTTAGATAAATCTCTTTTAATTCTTGAAAGCCATTAATGGCTTCATCAATTGTCAGCGATTGAGTGATTTGCCGATCAAGTTTTTCGTATAATGGGAACAAGTTTTGCTCTAAAATGCGATACATTCTTTCGCTTAAACGAGGAAACAGTTCGAATAGGCTCTCGTCAAAAACTGGTTCATGTGTCGCTTCTGGTATAGACGGTGAAGAATACAGATGTCCTCTATAAAGCTTGATATCTTTAATATTAAGGTCTGGTACTTGATACTTCTCTCCGTTTTTCTTCATCCCGTTTTTTAAAGCAGGTATGATCAAACTTGAAAAAAGAGGACTTGTTGGTCCAGGCATATGATCGTCCATTGAGATCCAGAAGTCTTGCAGCTCTTCAGGTTTCAATTGAAAGGCTGCACCTGAGGAGCCATTTGCTGTATTGGAAAAAGAAGCAGTAATCGGTCTTGCTTGAAGTAAATAAAAAGTACCATCTGACATGCCGAATTCGATATCTACTCCATGTCCATAAAGTTCTTCTACTTGTTTTGTCATTTTCGTGATTTGGATCAATTGGTCATCTCGAAGACAAAATTGGCCAGCCATCTCTTCACCTACGGGTTGTTCAATGACGCCCTCTTGACAGGGGACAATTTGCAGTTCTTTTGTTCCTAGTGATTTTTCAATAGAGTACGTTTCTTTGTTTACAATAAATGTATCTGGCGTCACAAGGCCGGAGACGATGGCTTCTCCTAGTCCATAGCTTGCAGTCATCATGACTTCGTTTGTTTTTCCTGATACAGGATTCTCACTAAAGATGACACCAGAGATGTCAGAATGGATCAATCCTTGTACAACAACAGCCATGAGCGGCATCTCTTCCTCGTTCTCAATCATTTCTTCCTTATATTCTGTGACTCTTGCTGCGAAGTAAGACGACCAACATTCTTTGACGGCTTGCAAGAATTCTTCATTTGTTTTGATATTTAAATAGGTCTCGTATTGACCTGCAAAGGAGGCGCCTTCGAGATCTTCCGCAACAGAAGAGGATCGCACTGCAACGGATGGATATGTTTTCAACAATGATTGAAAGGATGAAAGTAATTCTGTCTCCATTTGTGAAGGAAACGAAGCTTCTGTGATTTTTCGGGCAAGGTTTTGATCAGTTGGATGGAAATTGTGATATGAAAGAAAGCTTGCAAAGCTGTTCGTTTTAATAATAAATCCATCTGGAACTGGCAGTCCGTGATTGTTTAATTTAATTAAATTCACGCCTTTTGCCCCTGCGAGTGATGCGGATTCTTCAGCCGCATGAAATAATACTGAATACATGGGAATGCCCCCTTATCCAAATAGCCAATGGTTTCATTTGTCTCTTTTTGTTTTTTTGAATGATAGTGCGCACTATCATTTTCATCATAGAATTTATTGGATGTAACTGTCAAAGACGTAAAGACCTATCTTTAGAAAGGGGACGTTTTCACTAATTTTCCTCCTCATCTATATCAAAAGTCTTCACCCGAGAAGAAAAAAAGCTGAAATCGAAAACTGTGAATTGTTCATTATGCCAATCTTTACTATAATCAAGGGAGTAGACCATGTAGAGGGAGGGTTTTTGTGATTACAAAAGCCATATTTGCACTTGTTTTTCCTTTCTTGCTCGTTATTTTATTTTCAAAGGTTACTTATAATCATTACGTTGGCATTGCATTAACAGCAGCGCTTTTATTTGCTTCGTATATGAAAGGCTATACAGAAACCTACTTTATCGTAGGATTAGATATTATTTCTTTAGTGGCCGGGGCATTGTTTATGGCCAAGAAAGAAGTCGAAAAAAGAGAGAAGGCTGAAAAACATCATTGATGTGATCCCTCTTGATGAAAAGAAAATGTTTTTGATACAGGAGCTGTGCTTACGATTTCTAGTGAGTGCAGCTTTCTTTTTTGTGGTTTTTCTGCTGATCGAATATCTCACTCCAAAATGTTCCATACTGAAAGGAAGGTTTCTTTAGAGGGTTATGAGCCACGGCAGAGAGGGTATGGTTGTATTGGAAATAAAAATCAAGTCAGACACGAACTTTAGTTCGTATTTTTGTGTTCTTTTATGATAATATATTCATTAGATAGATTTCGTAACGAAATGGAGGCTTTGATGTGAGTGACCGCTTTGAATTAGTTTCTAACTATCAGCCCCAAGGGGATCAGCCAAAAGCCATTGAAAAGCTTGTGGAGGGCATCCATCAGGGGAAACAGCATCAAACGCTGTTAGGTGCTACAGGTACGGGAAAGACCTTTACTGTATCCAACCTGATCAAAGAAGTGAACAAACCAACCCTTGTCATTGCGCATAACAAGACACTTGCCGGACAATTATACAGCGAGTTTAAGGAATTCTTTCCGAATAATGCTGTCGAATATTTTGTGAGTTATTATGATTATTACCAGCCTGAGGCGTATGTGCCTCAAACTGATACATTTATTGAAAAGGATGCCAGCATTAATGATGAGATCGATAAGCTAAGGCACTCCGCCACATCCTCATTATTTGAGCGGAGAGATGTCATCATCATTGCCAGTGTGTCCTGTATTTATGGCTTAGGTTCTCCTGAAGAATACAGAGAGCTTGTGCTGTCTTTACGAACTGAAATGGAAATTGAACGAAATCAGCTGCTGCGTAAGCTTGTGGATATTCAGTATTCTCGTAATGATATAGATTTTCAGCGCGGAACCTTCAGAGTTCGAGGAGACGTCGTTGAAATTTTTCCTGCTTCACGAGATGAGCATTGTATCAGAGTGGAGTTTTTCGGTGATGAAATTGAACGTATTCGTGAAGTAGATGCTCTCACTGGAGAAATTCTCGGTGATCGTGACCACGTTGCTATTTTCCCAGCATCTCACTTCGTCACAAGAGAAGAAAAGATGGAAAAAGCGATTATTAATATTGAAAAAGAGCTTGAGGAACAGTTGGAAAAGCTTCGTGAAAACGGAAAATTGCTTGAAGCACAGCGTCTTGAGCAGCGGACAAGGTATGACCTTGAGATGATGAGAGAGATGGGCTTTTGTTCAGGGATTGAGAACTACTCAAGACATCTCACCTTACGTCCGCCTGGTTCTACACCTTACACATTGCTTGATTATTTCCCGGATGATTTTATGATTGTTGTCGATGAGTCACACGTGACCATCCCGCAAATTCGCGCCATGTACAATGGGGACCAGGCAAGAAAACAAGTGCTTGTTGATCATGGATTCCGTCTGCCGTCAGCACTTGATAATAGACCACTCACATTTGATGAGTTTGAAAAGCACATTAACCATATTGTGCATGTATCCGCAACACCTGGCCCATACGAGCTTGAGAAAACGCCAGAGGTTGTGGAACAAATTATTCGTCCAACCGGTTTGCTTGATCCAATCATTGAAGTCCGCCCGATTGAAGGACAAATCGATGACTTAATTGGGGAAATTCATGCAAGGGTTGAGAAAAATGAGCGTGTGCTTGTGACGACTTTAACGAAGAAAATGTCTGAGGATCTGACAGATTATCTGAAAGAAATCGGAATCAAGGTCAATTATCTGCACTCAGAAATTAAGACACTAGAGCGGATTGAGATTATTCGTGATTTACGTCTCGGAAAATATGATGTGCTTGTTGGGATCAACCTTCTTCGAGAAGGTTTGGATATTCCAGAGGTGTCGCTCGTGACGATTTTAGATGCGGATAAAGAAGGCTTTTTACGTTCAGAAAGATCCCTCATCCAGACGATTGGCCGTGCTGCAAGGAATGCAGAAGGCCGGGTTATTATGTATGCAGACAATATGACGAAATCAATGGACATTGCCATACAAGAAACAAAGCGGAGACGTGAGCAGCAAGAAGCGTATAATGAGAAATTTGGTATCACTCCGCAAACGATCCATAAGAAGATTCGAGATGTGATCAAGGCAACAAAAGTACATGAGGATTCGGAAGAATACGAAACAAAAGCAGCACCAAAGTTGTCAAAAATGAGCAAAAAAGAACGAGAAAAAGTGATCGAAAACGTCGAGATGGAAATGAAAGATGCAGCAAAAGAGCTTGATTTTGAAAAAGCAGCAGAATTAAGAGATCTATTGCTAGAGCTAAAAGCGGAAGGATGAATGCCTGATGGCTATGGAACGAATAGAGGTGAAAGGGGCAAGAGCCCACAACCTTAAAAATATTGATGTCAATATCCCGCGCGATCAGCTAGTGGTCATTACGGGTTTATCTGGTTCGGGAAAATCGTCGCTTGCCTTCGATACCATTTATGCAGAAGGTCAGCGTAGGTATGTTGAATCACTGTCAGCCTATGCACGTCAATTTCTCGGTCAAATGGACAAACCAGATGTAGATGCGATTGAAGGGCTTTCTCCAGCGATTAGTATTGACCAGAAAACGACAAGCAGGAACCCTCGATCAACCGTTGGGACTGTTACAGAAATTTATGATTACTTGCGTCTATTATATGCTCGAGTCGGAAAACCGATTTGTCCTATTCATGGGATCGAAATTACATCACAGACGATTGAGCAAATGACAGACCGCATTTTAGAGTATCCAGAACGAACGAAACTACAAGTGCTTGCTCCGGTCGTATCTGGACGTAAGGGAACTCACGTGAAAGTACTTGATCAAATTCGGAAGCAGGGCTACGTTCGAGTCAGAGTTGATGGCGAGATGGAGGACCTGTCAGAAGAGATCGAGCTTGAAAAGAATAAAAAGCATTCCATTGAAGTGGTGATTGATCGAATTGTCGTGAAAGAAGGCGTGGCGGCACGGTTGTCTGATTCTCTTGAAACGGCACTCCGACTTGGTGAAGGTCGTGTGATGATTGATGTGATTGGACAAGAGGAGCTGTTATTTAGTGAGCATCATGCTTGTCCGCACTGCGGATTCTCTATTGGGGAACTTGAGCCAAGAATGTTCTCGTTTAATAGCCCTTTCGGTGCCTGCCCAAGCTGTGATGGGCTTGGTTCTAAACTAGAAGTAGATCCAGAGCTTGTGATTCCGAATAAGGATTTGACTTTACGTCAGCATGCCATTGCCCCATGGGAGCCTCAAAGCTCACAATATTACCCGCAGCTTCTTGAGGCCGTATGTACACACTATGGAATTGACATGGATATTCCAGTAAAAGATATCCCGACGCATTTATTTGATAAAATTTTATATGGCAGCGGCTCTGAGCTGATTTATTTTAAATATGAAAATGATTTTGGCCAGGTCCGTGAAAATGAAATCGAGTTTGAAGGTGTGCTTCGTAACATTGAACGGCGTTACAAGGAAACGAGCTCCGATTATATTCGGGAGCAAATGGAAAAATATATGGCCAATCAGCCATGCCCGACCTGTAAAGGATATCGCCTGAAAAAAGAAACGCTTGCGGTTCTCATCAATGGCAAACATATTGGAGAAATGACCGATTTGTCTGTATCTGATGCCCTTGATTTCTATGAGAAAATTGAGTTGTCTGAGAAAGATTTGCAGATTGCCCAGCTCATTTTACGTGAAATCAAAGAGCGCTTATCCTTCTTAAATAATGTCGGATTAGATTATCTGACATTAAGCCGGTCTGCTGGCACATTATCAGGCGGGGAGGCGCAGCGGATTCGTTTGGCGACACAAATCGGATCAAGACTGACAGGCGTTCTTTATATTTTAGATGAACCATCGATTGGTCTGCATCAACGGGATAATGACCGGTTGATTGGGACATTGAAAAACATGCGTGATATCGGAAACACACTGATTGTCGTAGAACATGATGAAGATACGATGCTTGCCGCTGATTATCTCATTGATATTGGTCCAGGAGCAGGGGTTCATGGAGGAGAAGTGATTTCAGCTGGAACGCCAGAAGAAGTCATGAAGGACCCAAAATCGTTGACTGGACAATATTTATCTGGTGAGAAATTCATCCCGCTTCCGATTGAGAGACGAAAGCCTGACGGCCGCTTCATTGAAATTAAAGGGGCAAAAGAAAACAATCTTAAAAACGTGAATGCGAAATTTCCTTTAGGTGTCTTTACCGCTGTGACGGGTGTGTCAGGATCAGGGAAAAGTACACTTGTGAATGAAATTTTATTGAAATCCCTTGCCCAAAAACTGCACAGAGCAAAAGCGAAGCCAGGACAGCACAAAGAAATCAAAGGAATGGATCACTTAGACAAAGTCATTGATATTGATCAATCTCCAATTGGCCGTACACCAAGATCCAATCCTGCTACGTATACAGGTGTATTTGATGACGTGCGGGATGTTTTTGCGCAAACCAATGAAGCGAAGGTACGAGGCTATAAAAAGGGGCGATTCAGCTTTAACGTGAAAGGTGGACGCTGCGAAGCGTGTCGTGGAGATGGCATTATTAAAATTGAAATGCACTTTTTACCTGATGTATATGTGCCTTGTGAAGTGTGTCACGGGAAACGTTATAACCGCGAGACGCTAGAGGTCACGTATAAAGGGAAAAATATTTCCGATGTGCTTGAAATGACGGTAGAGGACGCACTTCAATTTTTCGAGAATATCCCGAAAATTAAGCGGAAGCTGCAAACGATCTTTGATGTTGGATTAGGATACATTACACTTGGGCAGCCTGCCACGACATTGTCTGGTGGAGAGGCGCAGCGTGTGAAATTGGCATCTGAGCTTCACCGCCGTTCAAACGGAAGATCCTTGTATATTTTAGACGAACCGACAACCGGTCTTCATGTGGATGATATTGCTAGGTTGTTAAAAGTGCTCCAACGCTTGGTCGAAAACGGGGATACGGTATTGGTCATTGAGCACAACCTTGATATTATTAAGGCAGCCGATTACCTTGTTGATCTAGGACCAGAAGGCGGTGCTGGTGGAGGAACGATTATTGCTTCAGGAACACCTGAACACATTGCTAAAGAAGAAGCTTCTTACACCGGTCGATACCTAAAACCGATTTTAGAGCGTGACCGTGAGCGAATGAAACAGTTAGTCAAAGAAACAGAAAGTGTGACATCCTCATAAAGAAAAACCCCTCGGAAAAGAGGGGTTTTCCTTTTATTGCACATCTTCCTTTGGCATTAAGTTACTGAGGTGCGTTAAATCCTTTAAAATATGAGTGCTGCTACTATCGAGCAGTACTTTTAAATAACGGATATCACCATACTTCGGATGAGACGGATGAATGGCCTCTAGCTCCTTGATCATATCGCTGTTCATGCTTTTCTGTTTCTGTATAAGGTCTAAAAGCGTTTGTGCCGTGTGGTTAGCATTATGATGATCTGTCAAAATAATTACCCCCTATAATGATAATCACCATCTTTTCAACATATTTTAAAGGGTAATCCATAAAGAATCTACACTTAGGTGCAAAAAGAAATAATTTGTGTCTAAGGTCATATGTAAATCGAATGAGTTTGAAACTTTTTATACGCCATAAACGTATGAGTTAGAAAGGAATTTTCATCATGAAGGAGCGAATATATATGAACAGAGATCAGTCGATCATTGCATCTATTTGTTATTTTAGTGTATTTTTCATGCCGTTTATTGTGCCGATCGTGGCATATTTTGTAGTGGATCAAAAGGAAACGAAACGGCATTCGCTGCGTGCATTGTGGTCACATGTTTTGCCAGTCGCAGCGTGTGTGCTGCTGGTTTTTGGAGCTATCCCCTTTTTATTGACGACACAGGCAAGCGACTCACTCGTTCCAGTGTTCACCGTACTTATCTTGTCCTTTTTAGTCGCCATTGGCTTTTTGATCTCTGTCATTTGGAATATCATTCAAGGTATTAAAGTGCTTCAATCCATTAAATCGTAGGAGGGCTTTGTATGAATGAAAAAGAACGCATTTTAAAATTAGTAGAAGACGGGACATTATCTGCAAAAGAAGCGATTACGCTGCTTGAAAAACTAGAAGAAAATCAGTCCATTTCACTAGAAAAATCAACGGCTGATCATACCTTTCATGAAGAAAAAGCTGGCACAGAGAATAAAGGAACTGGTACTGAAAACCTCGGTGCAAAGCTGTTTGGATGGTTAGATTCGGCGGTGAAAAAGGTCAAAGATGTCGATCTTGATTTGAACTTTGGACAGTCCGTCGACGTTGAACACATTTTTCAATTCAAAGACGCTGCACTGTCCCATTTAGATATACAATTGGCAAACGGCAGTCTCAATTTGATGCCTTGGGATGATGGGGATGTTCGGGCAGAGTGTCATGCGAAAATTTACCGTGCAGAGGATGGAGAGCAGGCCAGACAGCAATTTCTTCAACATCTGGATTGCGGGCTTGAAGGGGACAAATTTTTTATCCGAACTGAAAAGAAGACCATGAAGGTCAATGTCACCCTGTATGTACCTCGTATCCAATACGATAAGATCAAAGTCAAACTGTTTAATGGACCGATTCGCGGGGAAAAGCTAAAGACAAAAGAACTGGCTGCAAAAACAACAAATGGCGTCGTCTCTTTTGCCTCTTTACAAGCAGAAAAAGTCGGAATTGAAACAGCAAATGGACAAATCAAACTGGCTGATCACGAGTGTGGTATGATTGAAGTAGAAACCATTAATGGGCTCATTGACCTGCGTGGGAAAAGTGAATCAATTGATGCACAGAGCTTCAATGGGAACATTGCTGTTCAGCTGTCAGATGAGAAATGCCGTTCGATCTATGCAAAAACGACAACAGGCAGTGTGGACGTTCAGATTCCGCGTGCTTGTGCAGTGACTGCGGAGCTGAAAAGCAATCTCGGATCGATCTCTCATGAACTGCTTGATGCAAATATGATTAAAGAGAAAAATGAAACACTGCAAAAAGAGAAAATGATCAAAGCCAATCAACAGGCGGAGCACAATATATCCATTTTTGCAGAAACAAAAACAGGCTCAATCCAAGTAAAGCACCAATCAGACAAGGAGTGATTCTACATGAAGAAGCTTTATCGTTCAGCGACAGATAAAAAAATAGCGGGTGTTGTTGGTGGACTTGCTGAATACTTAAGTGTCGATGCATCCCTGCTTCGTATTTTAACGGTGATCATCGGATTTATGACAGCATTTATGCCGATATTCTTGATCTACTTCATCTGGTATTTTGTTGTTCCGGAAGAAGGCACTAACTAAATGCTTAGATGGATCGTTAGTATTTTCGTCAATGCATTACTTTTAATCGTCATTGCTGGATATTTTGATTCAGGCATTCTGCCAGGCCTTGGTAGTGTGTATATTGAAGGTTTTGGCGCAGCGATTGTAGCAAGTATTATTTTGTCCTTGCTCAATATTTTAGTGAAGCCGTTTTTGATCATTTTAACGCTGCCAGTGACAGTACTTTCACTAGGATTGTTCCTCTTTGTCATTAATGCCATCACACTGATGATGACCTCAAGCTTTATGGGAGATAGTTTTAACATTGATGGGTTTGGAACGGCCATTTGGATGGCTGTCATTTTATCCATTTTCCATCTGCTCATACAGAAAGGAATCGTGGAACCGTTAGCGAAAAAAAGCTAACGGTTTTTTTGTGTGAATTTATATCGTTTCCTCGTTCCATCTGTCATAAAAACCGTCTTCAGGAGACACAATATCCGAAGGGAGGCGGTGCACGATGGTGAATGTGAGCAGACAAATCATTCTTTTGCTTTTTTTGAGCATTCTTTTTTGTTTCAGTCAGCCTGCTTCAGCAGGATCTTTGACACAAACACAAGTGAACATACGAAATAAGCCCTTTTCACCTTTTATCTTTGATCAATTTCAAGTAGATGTCCGTCCGGTTCAAGGAAAAAAACGTGATCTTCAATTTAGGGCATCTATTAGTCAGTCAGAGCAAATTTTGTCTGCAAACTTGTACTATAAACAGAGTGATGAACTAGGATATCGATTGATCCCAATGGAACGATTACCGGGGATGAAACCAGAATTCACAGCGAAAATCCCGACAGATCAGTTGTGGAATCCAACAGTTCATTACTATACAGAATTCCTGACGCAGAAGTCTGTCATCAAAACAACCGAACAAGCAGTTCACTTAAACGGATTTGAAGAGGATCTCTCACAAATTCCTGAGCTATTGATGACAGAAATCGTCGTGAATTCAAAAAACCGCAAAGGCAAGGATGCTTTTGAATTCATCGAGGTGTATAACACAACACATGCACCCATTTCACTTCGACATTACCAGCTTCGCTATCGCAATCCAGCGCAAGGCGTGGAGATGGATGATATATATTCATTTCACACAAGTCCTATCACCATTTCTCCTGGAAAGCCGTACGTATTTTGGCTTAGAAAAAAAGGGCAGGAGCATTTAACGGTAGCGGACTTTAATGCGATGTACAAAAGCCATTTAAAAGAGGGCGAGCAACTATCGGTCATTGAGAGTAAAGGATTGTCCAATTCTAAATCCCGCCTTGTTTCTATCACAACAAATATAGGAGAAGAGGTATCGTCGGCATCCTATCGTTTAAGGCCTTCATTGTTTAGCGAGCACAGATCGTTACTGTTCAAGTATCCAATGGATGGTACGACACAAATGAAGCTGATCTCGAAAGTGGAGGAAGAGCCAACACCCGGAAAAGTGTTAAAAGCACAAATTCCAACTGAAAAAAAAGAAATATCACAAGATGTTCATAAACCTGTGATCGAAGATATGACAGACAATCAACCGATAAAACCAACTGAAGGCATTGAAATGAGGGCAGATGTGCAGGATGATCAGTCCGTCAAAACGGTCAAATTGCGATATCGAACCAATCGTCATGAAGATTTTAAAGAGGTGCTGCTTCAAAAGGATCATAATGATCGGCTGTTTCACTATATTATTTATTCACCTGAGCTCATCGGTAAAGATCGATTGGAATATCAGATTGAAGCGTCTGACGGCGAAAATCAAGCAATGACAATGAAAAAAACAATTGATGTGGAACAAGTAAGCAAAGCTCACGGCCTTCGATTGAATGTAGAAGAAGGAGATACGGTTTCTGGCGTATTTCACTTAAAAGCAACAGCAGATCAGAAAAAAAGCATACAATTAATGATAGATGGAAAACCGATTCGACAAGTATTCCCTGCACTTGAAGCAGATCCATATCTTGCATTTGATGTCAAAGGGACAAATTTATATTTTAAGAATGGTGTGTCTATAGGTAAGCACTTACTTTCCATTTTTGATGATTCGACAAAAGTGTATCGCACCTATACGATACCAATACCAGAAAAACACTTAGAAAAGGCAGGTCCACAAACGATATCATTCCATGCTGGGACGAAGTCATCGCCGTTTGACCGATTTCCTGGAGAAAATCACGATGATTTTGAATTGAAAAATGTCCAGATGATTTTATCGAATGGAACTCAAATTCTGCCTCTAAATGCGAGCCAGCATGAGGAATGGAAAATGGGCGACGGTGGCAGCGCTAAGAAGGTGAGAGCATTTCAGTTTCAAATCCCGAAGCAAGCATATGCATCAAGCTATATTCAGTGGGATACAAGAAGGCTGAAAGAAGGAGTACATGTTGTTCAGGCTAAAACCGCAGACGAATCTCAATCTGTACGTGTGAAAGTCGATAACACGGGTCCGAAAATCAAGAGTAATATACAGGCAAATGACCAATATAAAGGCGTCTTTACGTTAAAGGCAAAGGTAACGGATCGTTGGAGTGACATAGCGGAGATGAAGGCATATTTAGATGGAAAACCGATCTCTTTGCCTTATCAAACGTCCTCTAGCGAATTAGAACCTGGGGAGCACACATTGAAGATAAAAGCAAAAGATGCCGCTGGAAACAAATCAACTTTGAAAAAGGTTTTTAAGACGGTACATGAACACCCTGAAACGCCAGAGAGAGTGTCAGATAGGACAAAAAAGGAATCATCTAAGCAAACAGTGCTAACCAATGATCCTACTAATGATCAGTTAGATTACTCCTTTTACCGTGCCTATCAATATACATCGCTGCATCCGTCCATGAAGATTTTCAAATATGCAGCGGAAACAGAGCCGCCAAAACATTTAAATGAAACAGGGGAAATGATTTTTTCTGATCGAGAAAGAAATCGCATTGCATTTGCTGATGGTAAATCAGTGGAAACGAAAGATCTACAGCATTTTCCTTATCATCGCTTTCAAATCAAGGTTCATCACGATGTACGTGAAAAGGATGTTGTCGAGGCTGTATGGAAAGGAAGCTCATTATCAGGGAGAAAGGTAACGATGTACGCTTGGAATCATCAGCAAGAAAAGTGGGATAAAATCACTCATCACTTTGCCAAGGATGAAAAGGAATTTTACCTAAAAGGGCTGCTGTCAGTCAGACAGTATATGAAAAATCAAACGTTTGATTTGCTTGTACAAGATGAGATCAGTCAGACGTTAAAGCCTTATAAGATGGTGTGGATGTCTGATACTCAATATTATGCCAGAAGTTATCCTCATATCTTCAAAAAAATGGTCGAGTGGATCAGAGATCAAAGGGACCCATTAAATATTCAATATGTGTTCCATACAGGTGATATTGTGGATGATTCAAAGGATAAGCAATGGAATCGTGCCGATACATTTATGCGTGTGTTAGATCAGCATCAGATTCCTTACGGTGTATTAGCTGGTAATCATGATGTCAGACACAAAGACGGCCATTATAGGGAATATGGGAGATACTTTGGAGCGAAACGCTTTGAAGACAAGCCATATTACGGTGAATCTTATCAAAACAATCGAGGTCATTATGATCTTATCTCTGCTGGTGGCAATGATTATATGATGGTGTATATGGGCTGGGGGATCAAGCAAAATGAGATTGACTGGTTAAATCGAGTCATTTCTGAACATCCAGATCGCATTGTCATTTTAAATTTCCATGAGTATTTGTTAGTGAGCGGCAATCGAAGCCCAATTGGAGATTTGATCTTCCATCAAGTGGTAAAGCGTCACCCGAATATTGTCGCAGTATTTAGCGGTCACTACCACGGAGCCAGTCGAAAAGTAGATGAGATTGACGATGATCATGATGGAAAAGTGGACAGAAAAGTATATCAAATCCTTGCAGATTACCAGTCAGGTCCTGAAGGCGGTCAAGGTTTTATGCGGCTGATCACTGCGGATCAAGAAAAAAATAAACTTCATTTCACCACATATTCACCCTACTTGAATCAAGAACATTTCTATGATCCAAAAACGTATGGAGATCAAGATGAATTTTCAATTGATGTCGATTTAACACCAAAAATGAAATCCGTCAAAACCAATTATTTTGAATTGAATGTCTACACAAACGTTCTTCTTGGAGAAGTCAAAGGTGTGAAAAGTGGTAAAAAAGCAAGCTTTGAATGGAAAGGGTTAAAGCCAAATCAAGAATATTATTGGTACACTGTCGCAAAAGACCGTTTCGAAGGGAAAGCGATTTCGCCTATATGGAAAATTCATACAAAAAATGATGATCAATCAACATTTCTTAGGAAATAAAAAAACTGTGCTTTCAGGAGCACAGTTTTATCTTTCCATTGTGTGAGTGAGTTTGTATCGATCCCCTCTATAAATGGACATGACATACTCGAATGGAAGGTCATTTTGAAAATAAGTTGTTCTTACAATGGAGAGGACAGGGTCCCCTAATGAAATAGACAGCAGGTCAGCTTCTTCCTTTGAAGCAACATTGGCTTCAAGCTCCTGCTTGGCATGGGCAATGGTTAGACCTGTGTTCGTTTCTATATATTCATATAAAGATCCAGTTAAATGGTCCTTTGTGAGCTCGCCAGCAAATTTTTCAGGTATATAACTCGTTTCAATAGCCATTGGTTCATCGTTTGCAAGGCGGATTCGTTTTAATTCATAGACATCTTCACTGTTCGACAGCTGTAATGATTGCAGCAAGTGCTCTGGGCATGCGACTTTTTTGAAATCAATCAACTGACTTGAAGCTTTGAACCCACGTTGACGCATATCTTCTGTAAAGCTTGTTAAGCCCTGAAGCGGTTGTTCAAACTTCTTTCGGCTAACAAATGTTCCTTTTCCTTTTTGCCGGTATAAATATCCTTCGTTCACAAGGTTCGATAAGGCTTGTCTGACAGTCATTCGGCTAATACCAAAGCGTTCGGCATATTCTCTTTCAGAAGGAATGAGTGTATCAGGTGCTAACGTTCCATCCTCAATCTGCTTTTTCAAGTTCTCCATAATCTGATGGTACATGGGGATAGGTGACTGCTTATCAATAAACATGTGAAAATCCTCTCGTGTTTAGCGTAGTGAACCAGCTTCTCGATCAATAAAAATCGTCACATCTTCATGAAGTTTCAGAGCAGATGCAGGGAAGTCTGGGTGAATCTCTGTTCGTTCTAAATATTGTATCACGTCCGCTTTTGATTTTCCTGATGCGAGAAGGAGAATTTTTTTACTTGAAAGAATGCTTGCAATTCCCATTGTAATGGCATGTGTAGGCACCTCATCAATAGAAGAAAAGTATCTTGCATTGGCGTGGCGAGTGTGTTCATCTAATTGAACGACATGCGTCTTTGAGTCAAAGGGAGTACCAGGTTCATTAAACCCGATATGTCCATTTTGTCCGATACCAAGTAGCTGAAGATCAATGCCCCCTAAATCTTCAATGAGCTGATCATACCTTAAGCACTCTTCTTCCAAGTGAGAAGCAGCACCATTGGGAAGGAAATATTGATCTGACGGGAGATCAATATGGTCGAATAAATGACGCTTCATGTAAGTCATATAACTATTTTCATGATTTGGATCAATTCCCACGTACTCATCCAGATTCACTGTTCTTGCTTGTTTGAAAGACAATTGTTCTGTTTGATGCAACTGAATTAACTCTTTATAAGTGTCAATTGGTGTACCGCCAGTTGCCAGACCGAGAACCGCATCTGTTTTTGATTCAATGGTACGTGCAATGAAAGCAGCTGCTGCTTTTCCTAATTGATCTTTATCTGCAAATTCGATGATGTTCATCAGTGTGTGGCCTCCTTTTTTTCATAAACGATTTGTCCATGGCAGATCGTCATCATGAGTTCGCCAGCTTCATCCCAAATGACCAAGTCTGCCAGTTTTCCAACTTCGATCGAACCGAGCTGATGATCGATCCCGAGCTGAGTGGCTGCATTTGTTGAGGTCATTTGAGCAATTTCTGTCCATCCGCATTGTGTGATCTGTCTCATACGTTTGACCCCATCTTTCATTTGTAAAATCGATCCTGCAAGTGTTCCATCTGCCAGCAATGCTTTTTCACCGCTGACTGTCACTGTCTGCCCACCAAATTCGTAGGTTCCCTCTCCAAGTCCTTTTGCACGCATTGAGTCTGTAATCATGATCAAACGTTCACTTCCCTTTGCCAAATACGCAAGCTTTACGGAAAGAGGATGTGAATGAATGCCATCTGTAATCAGCTCAGTCAAAAGCTTTTCGTTTGTAAGCGCAGCCCCTGCAACATTGGGCTCACGATGCTGAAATGAACTCATCGCATTATAAAGATGCGTGACATGACGCGCACCGTGCTTTGCTGCTAGTTCAATCATGTCATGAGGAGCATTTGTATGTCCAATAGAAGGAATGATATTTTTTTCTTTTAGTAAGGAAAGAAATGCAAAATCATCATCTTCCTCAGGTGCAAAAGTGACAATTCGAATCAGCTGATCAGATGCACTCAGCCATTTCTCAAAAAGAGGAAGGTTAGCCTGCGTAATCCATTGAGCAGGCTGCGCACCAGCTTTATCTTTAGAAATAAAAGGACCTTCTAGATGAATGCCTAAACATTGTGCCTGACTTCCAGCCTGCTTTTCATTATAGGGTCTCCACTGTGCGACATTTTTAAGTGCTTGCTCAATCTCTTGATGATTTTGTGTAATGGTTGTTGCTAAAAAGCTTGTCGTTCCTTCTGCGGGTAAGTGATCAGCAAGTGTATTCATGGCTTCTGGTGTCGCATCCATCATATCTGCACCATATCCCCCATGAATGTGAATATCAATCATTCCGGGGAGTAAATAAAAGTTTTCCCGGGAAATATATACTTTTTCATAATTTCCTGTCGGTGGTGATGTTGAAATATAGTCGATCTTGCCATCGCGTAAACCGACAAAACCGTTTTCAATGATTTCTGTCTTTGTCACAATATGAATATTGGAGAGCAATAAAGAACTGCTCATGATTGTGCCCCCTTATTCTCGTCGTTAGATTCAGTTTACCTTTTTTAAGTATAGTTGTCTATACCAGTGAATGTGTTGAAACAGGATCAGGATAAAATACTGTTTTGGGTTCATCATTGAAAGTGATAAAATAGAGCTGTATTTCTGAAACGCCTGTGATAAAAGGAGGAAGAAGCGTGCCGAAAGTTCGTACGAAGGACATAATGGAACAATTTCATCTTGAACTGGTAAGTGGGGAAGAAGGGATTAATCGTCCCATTACAATCAGTGATCTTTCCAGACCAGGTATTGAAATGGCTGGATATTTTACATATTACCCAAAAGAAAGAGTTCAACTTTTAGGGAAGACAGAGCTTTCTTTTTTTGAACAGCTCCCAGAACGCGAACGAAAGCAGAGAATGATGTCTCTTTGTACAGATATTACCCCTGCCATCATTTTGTCACGAGATCGTGAAGTACCAAAGGAATTGATCGAAGCTTCAAATGAAAATGGAGTGCCGGTTTTACGCTCAAGCTTAAAAACGACAAGACTTTCGAGTCGATTAACGAACTTCTTAGAAAGCAAGCTTGCACCAACGACTGCGATTCATGGCGTACTCGTAGATGTATATGGTGTAGGTGTACTGTTAATTGGAAAAAGTGGCGTAGGAAAAAGTGAAACGGCTTTAGAATTGGTGAAGAGAGGACACAGGCTGGTTGCAGACGATTGCGTGGAAATCAGGCAAGAGGATCAGGATACGTTAGTTGGAAGCGCACCAGAGCTGATTGAGCACCTTCTAGAAATCCGTGGATTAGGCATTATTAATGTGATGACCTTATTTGGAGCGGGCGCTGTCAGAAGCTATAAGAGAATTACGATTGTTATGAACCTTGAGCTTTGGGAACAAGGCAAACAGTATGACCGTTTAGGACTTGAGGAAGAAAAAATGCGGATCATCGATACAGATGTACCAAAGCTGACCATCCCTGTACGTCCGGGACGAAATTTAGCGGTCATCATCGAGGTAGCTGCTATGAACTTCAGATTGAAACGAATGGGACATAATGCAGCGGAACAATTTACAAGTAAACTTGCCGATGTCATTGAAGACAATGGCCAGGATGAATAGGAGCTGTCTATATGAATGAAGCAATTCAACCAATTGATCCGATTGCTTTTCAGCTCGGACCTATTTCGGTTCATTGGTATGGTGTGATTATTGGGGTCGGAGCCCTGCTTGGACTCTGGCTCGCATTAAGGGAGTGTGAAAAAAGAGGCATCAATAAAGATATGTTTATTGATCTCATCTTATTTGCCATTCCTATCGCCATTATTTGTGCACGAATTTATTATGTATCCTTTGAATGGGATTATTATCAGCAGCACCCAAATGAAATCATCAAGATTTGGAATGGTGGAATTGCCATACATGGCGGACTAATAGGGGCGGTGCTGACAGCGATTGTCTTTACTAAAGTGAGAAAGGTGTCCTTTTGGAAAATCGCCGATGTCGCAGCGCCTAGTATTTTACTAGGGCAAGCCATCGGGCGCTGGGGGAACTTTATTAATCAGGAAGCGCATGGTGAGGCTGTTTCAAGAGCCTTTTTAGAAAATTTGCACCTGCCTGAGTTTATTATTAATCAGATGTACATTGACGGGACCTACTATCACCCTACGTTCTTATATGAATCATTATGGAATATCGCAGGCGTTTTGATATTAATCTTATTACGTAGAACATCATTGCGTCGAGGCGAAATGTTCTTGTCTTATTTAATCTGGTATTCAATCGGCCGTTTCTTCATTGAAGGAATGAGAACAGACAGCTTAATGCTGACTGAGCATCTTCGAATTGCACAGATGATTTCGATTGCCATATTTGCAGTGGCTGTTTTGCTGATTGTGTTTAGAAGAATCAAGGGATATGCATCTATACGGTATAAAGAGAACAACTCATCAAATTAAGCAAGGGGGATAAGAGATGGGTGAGACATGGAAAAACGGCTTGAAAGCAGGGTTATCGACAACTTGGACACTTGGAAAAGTCATTTTTCCGGTTACCATTCTCGTTAGTATCTTGCAGCATACACCTGTGATGGATTGGATGATACAATTCATCCGTCCTTTTATGGGCCTGTTTGGTCTTTCAGGGGAAGCGGCCATTCCGCTTGTTTTAGGAAATATGCTGAACTTGTATGCGGGTATTGCAGCCATCTTGACATTAGAGCTGCCTGTGAAGGAAGTGTTCATTTTAGCGGTCATGCTCTCCTTTTGTCACAACTTGATCATCGAATCAACAGTGGCGGCGAAGGTTGGGCTGCGGGTGTCTGTCATTTTGCTGGTGAGAATCAGTCTTGCCGTCGTGTCAGCAATTGTCATTCACCTCGTTTGGCAGGGAGGCGAGGAGCCGGCGCAATATGGTTTGCTGACAGCTGCTCAGTCGGCTGATGTGCCTTCTAGCTGGTATATGATCGTACTTCTTGCTTTACAGAAAGCTGTTCTTGGTGTGCTGCAGCTGGCTTGTATTGTCATTCCTCTCATGATCATCATTCAATTTATGAGAGACTTAGGGTGGCTCCATACGCTGTCTAAGTGGCTGTCTCCTTTTACGAGAATGCTTGGAATGAAAGAAAATACGTCTATGACGATGGTGGCTGGTTTAACCATTGGTCTTGCCTACGGGGCAGGCGTCATGATGAAGGCAGTGGAAGAGGACGGTGTCAGCAAAAAGGATTTAACGCTTGCTTTCATTTTCCTTGTGGCGTGTCATGCGGTGGTCGAAGATACACTCATTTTCATTCCTTTAGGTATTCCAGTCTGGCCGCTTCTTCTTATTCGCCTTATTTCTGCTATTTTATTGACAGCTGCCATCAGCTATATCTGGCGGAGGCGCGAACATACAGCTGTTAGAAAGGAAGCCATATGAACCAATCAACTATTAACACAGTGCTATTTGATTTAGATGGCACATTAATCAATACAAATGAATTAATTATTGCTTCATTTCAGCATACGCTTGATCATTATTACCCTGGTCAATACAGCCGTGAGGATATCCTTCATTTCATTGGTCCATCATTATTTGATACATTCTCTGCAATGGATCCGAATCTGACAGATGACATGATTCAGATGTATCGAACGTTTAATCATGAACAGCATGACCTGCTTGTGACGGAGTACGAGACGGTGTTAGACACGTTGAAAATTCTTCAGGATCGAGGGTTTAAGCTTGGTATTGTGACTACAAAAATACGTGATACGGTTTTAATGGGATTAAAGCTGACTGGTTTGGAGCCTTTTTTTGAGGTCATTGTCACACTTGATGATGTACAAAATGAGAAGCCGCATCCAGAACCAGTCCAGCTGGCATTATCCAAGCTCGGCAGTGATCCGCATGAGGCGATCATGGTTGGCGATAACTATCACGACATTTTATCTGGTCAAGCGGCAGGGACGAAAACAGCAGGTGTTGCTTGGTCTATTAAGGGAGAAGAAGCCCTGTTAAAGCATCGCCCTGATTATATGCTGCAGAAAATGAGTGATCTCTTGGCGATTGTTGGAGCTGATTAAGTTGAGAAAAACAGATCGTTATCCTGTCAAAGGGGTCAATTCGCTTAGACAAGTCTATCGGACGGTCCCCTTTCTCAAGGTTGTGAAAAACTTTATCTTTATTCAAATGGCAAGGTATACGCCTTTTATGGGAATGAAAAATTGGATTTATCGCACCTTCCTTCGAATGAAAGTCGGGGAGGATACGGCGTTTGCTTTAATGGTGATGGTCGATCTCATGTTTCCTGAGAAAATCACTGTCGGTCGAAATAGTGTGATTGGCTATAACACGACCATTTTGTCCCATGAGTATTTGATTAAAGAGTATAGGCTTGGGGAAGTCTATATTGGTGATGAAGTCTTAATTGGGGCAAATTCAACGATTCTACCTGGAGTGACAATTGGTGATGGTGCGATTGTATCGGCAGGAACTCTTGTGAACAAAGATGTTCCGGCAGGCTCCTTTGTTGGAGGTAATCCAATGCGGATGATATATACAAAAGAGGAAATGGAAGCACGTCAATCTACGTCTGCTGAGTAGCTCGGCAGACTTTTTTGTTGACATTCTAACTTGGTGTAACTATAATGATTACAACAGAGGTGAGAAAACATGAAAATCAGCAGCAGATTTACTGTCGCTGTCCATATTCTGGCCTTGCTATCACTTGAAAAAGGATCATTACAGACATCGGAGGATATCGCAGGAAGTGTCAATACAAATCCAGTGGTCATTCGCCGTATCATGAGTAAGCTCAAAAAAGCAGGCCTAATCTCAACGAGTCTTGGCAAAGGCGGTTCTCAATTAAACCGAAGTGAGGATGACATTACACTGCTCGATGTGTATAAAGCGGTTGAAGTGGTGGATGAGGGAGAGTTGTTTCAAATTCATGAAAGCCCAAACCCTGACTGTCCGATCGGTGCAAATATTCAAGCTGTACTAGAATTAATTTTGTGCCGTGCTCAAAGTGCGATGGAGCAAGTGCTTGCTGAGATCAAATTAAGTGAATTAACGCAGGTTTTAATCAAAAAAATTGGATGATCTATTCAATTTTTTTTACCTCTGTTGTAACCATTTTGGTTACATCTTAAGTGATCAAAATAACCTTATATTGTAGGAGGAATTTACATGAACATTGGAATCATTGGCGCAACAGGTAAAGCAGGACAACACATTTTAAAAGAAGCTCAATCGAGAGGGCACGAAGTAACGGCAATCGTTCGAGATGCACAAAAAGTGACTAATTCATCAGCAGCTGTTTTAGAAAAGGATGTTTTTCACTTAGAGGCAGGAGACGTCAAAGGTTTTGATGTGATCGTAAATGCATTTGGTGCGCCAGCAGGACAAGAGCACCTTCATGTAGAAGCAGGGAAAAAACTCATTCATCTCTTGAAAGAGACACCAGAAACGCGTTTAATCGTCGTGGGAGGTGCTGGAAGTTTATTTGTAGATGAGGCCAAAACAACTAGACTGATGGACACACCGGAGTTTCCAAAGGAATACCTTGCTACTGCTTCACACCAAGGAGAAAACTTAAAAGATCTTCAAAAGACCGAAGGATTAAAATGGACATTTTTAAGTCCAGCAGCCTTCTTTAATCCAGCAGGCAAACGGACAGGTGCTTATGTGAAAGGCAAAGACCATCTTATCGTCAATTCAAAGGGTGACAGCTATGTGAGTTATGCTGACTACGCCGTTGCGCTTGTCGATGAGATAGAACAAGCTGCTCATGTTGGAGAACGTTTTACTGTGGTTTCTGAAGCAGAATAAGCAGAATAACATGCGTTTCATTGTCGCTAAAAAACGATGAGTGAGGAGTCTGTCTTATGAATGATCAAGAAAAATCTTTTATCTATGTATGGGATGCGTATTGTGGCTGGTGTTATGGATTTTCAAACAGCATCCGTACTTTACACGAAAATCACCCTGAGATATCACTGACACTTGTATCGGGCGGTTTATTTGTAGGAGAGCGTCGTCTACCGATAAAGAATTATCCACACATTTCAGAAGCAAACGAGCGTATCAGTCAGCTGACAGGTGTCGAATTTGGAGACCGTTATGAAGAGTTGCTAGAAAACGGAACATTCATTTTAGACTCTGAGGCTGCTGCAATTGGATTTTCAGCATTAAGATCCATCGCACCAGAGCATGCATTGTACTTGGCTTCATCTATGCAAAAGGCCTTTTATCAAGACGGAAAAAGCCTAAGTGATGAAGAAACTTATAGAGATATCGCTATGAAACACCAACTTGACCCTGATGTATTGGTTGAACGAATGAATGAGACAGAAACGATCAATGATGCGTATGCCGATTTTGCAAAGGTTCAGCAATTGAACGTGAATGGCTATCCTACACTTTTACTAAAAAAAGGGGATGAATACATCAGCCTTGGTGGGGGTGCGATGACGGCTGAAAAGCTTGAAGACCGTCTGAAGGAAATACTAACAAAATAAATCATTCAAAAACATCCTCCATTCGTATGGAGGATGTTTTTGATGCATGTGTGAATTCTCTTCAATGGGAGAAGTGGTCTATGCTTTAATGATAATCGCCTGGCTGCCCATCTGTTTCCAAGAATCCTCAAACTGTTCACGATCGACTTTTTGATTTTTTTCTCCGTATGGGTTATTTAAGTAGATGTGATCCTTGTCGTAGCCAGTGATGACGACGCTATGCATATTAAAGCTGATATCTATTTTCCCATTTGGTGTATTCCATGTTTCAATGTTATCTGTTTTGGCAAAGGTCGAAGTGGTAATGACCCAGACAGGATAACCTTTTTCAAGTGATTGATAGATGGCCTTTTTGACTGGCTTGCCGGTTAAGTCCACCGCTTGATTACCTGCATATTTTTTCGCAAGCTGATAAATGGGTTCGTGGTACACACCAAGACCTGGCCCATTCTCCATATCGCCTACAAACCCGTCATGAGGGTCTCCTTTTAAGCCATTCTCATAATTGAGCGGGACACGCTTAATCTCGTTTGCCAATGCGTTTTTCGTTATATGCTCATAGCCGCTGTAATGAAGAAGCATGGCTAAGCTCGTGACTTCGCATCCGTTATAAAGCTTTGGTGCATCCATTTGATTAAAGAGGATGACGTCCATGGCTTTTTTATTTCCTTTTAAACTAGAATGTGTTGTTTCTGTTTTTTTCGTAGAATGCGTTTCTTCTGCTGCTAGTGCGGTGTCATTTTCTTTTTCTTTGGCTTCTTGCGGTGACGTTGTTTTCTTGACTTGGTCGAATTGTGAAATGAAAATAAAGCCGAAATAAACAAGACATGCGCACAACAAAGTTAAGATTAATGTCTGGATGAATTTCACTGTAATCTCCTGTGTTATTCAATATTTTTAAGTATTATAGCATGTTCCTAAAGCAAAGAGATCAAAAAGGATTAGGTGTCATTTTAATGTAATATATGAACAAATGATTAAGGAAAAAAAGGGGAAAATAAAAATGATTGATTTAATCACTTTATTTTGTTAGCATATTATCATATTAGCGAACTAAAGGATTCGGAATTTTTTGTTTTAATGTGTTGGAGGTGCGGAACATGTTCATGTTTGAAAAACCATATGGTATGCGAGATTCATTACCAGGATTGTATGAGACGAAGAAAAGAGTTAGGCATTCTTTAACAGAGGTCATAAATAGTTGGGGTTATCGTTTAATGGAAACGCCAACGCTTGAATTTTACGATACAGTCGGTGTTCAATCGGCGATTACAGATACGCAGCTGTTTAAGCTTCTTGATCAAAATGGTCAAACCCTTGTGCTTAGACCTGATATGACGGGACCGATTGCGAGAGTGGCGGCTTCAAAGCTTCACGAACAGGCGTATCCGCTTCGAGTCGGTTATGCAGCCAACGTGTTTCGGGCACAGGAAAGAGAAGGCGGAAGACCTTCTGAATTTGAGCAGGTCGGTATTGAATTGATCGGTGATGGTTCGATTAGTGCAGATGCTGAAGTCATAGCGCTTGTTGTGTTTGCATTAAAAAATGCCGGACTTCAATCCTTCAAAATTGCGATTGGGCATGTGGCTTTGGCAGAGACCTTGTTTTTAGATGTACTAGGGAATACAGAGCGGGCGAACGTATTGCGCCGATTTTTATATGAAAAGAATTATGTGGGATACAGGCAGCATGTCAAACAATTGCCGCTCTCATCCATCGATAAAACAAGGCTGCTCCAGCTTTTAGAGCTGCGCGGCGGTCAAGAAGTGACCGAGCAGGCTGAAGAAATTGTGGTGTCACAAGAGGGCAAAGAAGTGCTGGCGGAGTTAAAGGCGCTGTGGGAGACACTTGAAGATTACGGCTGTACAGAATATATCCGTTTGGATTTAAGCATGGTTAGTCATATGAGCTACTATACGGGGATTTTGTTTGAAGTATTTGCAGATCATGTTGGGTCTGTGATCGGAAGTGGAGGAAGGTATGATCAATTGCTTGCTCACTTTGATGCACCCGCACCCGCTACAGGCTTCGGACTTCGATTAGACCGTCTTCTTGAGGCACTCGACGCAAAAGAAATAAATGAGCCCCAAGAGGCTGTGATTTTTAGTAAAGAACAGCGGCTTGAAGCATTTGATTTTGCAGAAAAAGAGCGGACAAAGGGCAAAAGGATTGTTCTCCAAGACTTAGCAGGTATTGAAAATATCGATGCCATGACCAAGGCATTTGAGCAAGTGACTTATTTTATCGGCGCTAGAAAGGAAGAGCAAAATGGGTAAAGTGTTGACAATGGCAATGCCAAAGGGGCGGATATTTGAAGAAGCAGCAGGGCTATTAAGACAGGCTGGATATCAGCTGCCGGAGGAATTCGAAGATTCAAGAAAATTAATCATTGATGTACCGGAAGAAAATCTCCGCTTTATTTTAGCGAAGCCAATGGATGTGACGACATATGTAGAGCACGGTGTAGCGGATGTGGGCATTGCAGGCAAAGACGTCATGCTTGAAGAAGCACGGGATGTGTACGAAGTGCTCGATTTAAACATTAGCAAATGTCATTTAGCTGTAGCGGGCTTGCCGGGAGCCAGCTGGGGCGGTGTCGCACCGCGTGTGGCTACAAAGTACCCAAATGTCGCTTCTTCTTATTTTAGAGAACAAGGTGAGCAGGTGGAGATCATTAAGCTAAATGGTTCCATTGAATTAGCACCGCTCATCGGACTTGCCGATCGAATTGTTGACATTGTCTCCACCGGTCAAACACTTAAGGAAAATGGACTTGTCGAAACGGAACATATTTGTGACATTACGTCACGTTTTATTGTCAATCCTGTGAGCTATCGAATGAAGGATGCGGTAATCGATGAAATGGCGCAGCGTCTGGCAAGAATCATCGAAGGAGAAGGGGAGCAAACATCATGAACATCACCTACATACAAGAAGGTGAGACAGACACTCTCTCACTCAAGCGTTCTCTAGATACAGGAACGGAAGAGCAGCGACTGGCTGTTCAGCGGATTATCGAAGAAGTGAGAAAAAATGGTGACGAAGCGGTACGGTCTTTCACGAAGCAATTTGACGGTGTCTCTATTGAACAACCACTTGTGACGGAGGAGGAAAAGACAAAAGCCTACGAACGTTTGGAACCGGAGATGATCCAAATCATCCAAAAAGCGATCCGGAATATTCGAACATACCACGAGCGTCAGCTAACCTCCTCTTGGTTTTATCACCAAAAGGACGGCTCAATGCTAGGTCAGAAAGTAACGCCGCTCGATGCGGTCGGTGTATATGTCCCAGGCGGAACGGCCGCCTATCCATCATCTGTTTTAATGAATGTGATCCCGGCACTTGTTGCCGGCGTTGAGCGAATTGTCCTTGTGACACCGCCAGGAAAAGACGGTCGTCTGTCTGACGCTGTACTAGTAGCAGCGAAGGAGCTAGGCATTTCAGAAATGTACAAAATGGGTGGTGCTCAGGCGATAGCCGCTCTTGCATATGGAACGGACAGTATCCAGCCTGTTGATAAAATCACCGGTCCAGGAAACATTTATGTAGCACTTGCCAAACGGGAAGTATTTGGTCAAGTAGACATTGATATGATTGCGGGCCCAAGTGAAATTGCTGTCTTAGCAGATGAAACGGCAACTGCACATGAGGTGGCAGCTGATTTGCTTTCACAGGCAGAGCATGATGCATTGGCATCTAGTATTTTGGTGACACCATCTAAAGGATTGGCTGAAGCAGTGCAAGCGGAGGTGCAAGCGCAGCTTGATACTTTGCCAAGGAAATCAATTGCAGCACAATCTATTCAAGACCATGGTTATATTTATGTAACAGAATCTTTGGATCGTGCAGTTGATATCGTGAACCAGTTAGCCCCAGAGCATTTAGAAGTGCTGACGGCGTATCCAGAATCACTACTTGGTCAAATCAAGCATGCTGGAGCAATTTTCTTAGGGCGTTACAGCCCAGAGCCGGTAGGGGATTACTTCGCAGGACCGAACCATGTGCTGCCAACAAACGGGACGGCAAGGTTTTCTAGTCCGCTCGGCGTCACGGATTTCCAAAAGAAAACGAGCATCATTTCATATAGTAAAGAAGCCTTTGAAACACATAGGGAAAGCATTGCGGCTTTTGCAAGATTAGAAGGGCTTGAAGCACATGCCAGATCGATTGAAGCGAGAAAGCGGGAGGAATCAAAATGAGACAGGCGGAAACAGCGAGACAGACAAATGAAACGAACATTTCGTTAGCGCTAGAGATTGATGGCGAAGGAAAAGCAGATATTCAGACAGATGTCCCTTTTATGACGCACATGCTCGACTTATTCACGAAGCATGGACATTTTAACTTAACTGTAGATGCAAAAGGAGACACAGATGTCGATGATCACCACACAACAGAAGATATTGGCATTGTGCTTGGGCAGATGTTTAAAGAAGCGCTCGGTGATAAAAAAGGAATTAAGCGCTACGGCTCTAGTTTTGTTCCAATGGATGAAACACTCGCCCAAGTAGTCGTGGATTTAAGCAATCGTCCTCATTTGGAAATGAGAGCCGATTTCCCTAGTCAGAAGGTCGGCACCTTTGATACGGAGCTGGTTCATGAGTTTCTTTGGAAATTTGCCCTTGAAGCACGAATCAATCTGCATGTGATCGTTCACTATGGAACCAATACCCACCATATGATTGAAGCCATTTTTAAAGCGATGGCACGCGCCTTAGATGAAGCAACAACCATTGATCCGCGTGTGAAAGGGATTCCGTCGACAAAGGGGATGCTCTAATGATTGGCGTAATTGACTATGGAATGGGAAATTTGTTTAGCGTATCAAAAGCACTGGAACGAGCAGGAGCGTCTTATATCGTGTCTTCTGAAGCAGAGGAGCTGAAAAAGGCAGATGCGTATATTTTGCCAGGAGTCGGTTCATTTCGTGATGCGATGCTGCTGTTAAGACAGACAGGACTTGAGGCGTTTATCCACCAAGTCGTGCAGGAAGGAAAGCTGTTATTTGGCATTTGCCTTGGCATGCAGTTGTTGTTTGAAGAAAGTGAAGAAGCAGGAAAAACAAAAGGGCTAGGCCTTTTAAAAGGACGTGTCGTTCTTTTGAAGGATCGTGATCAGGATGGACAAAGGCTGAAGGTGCCTCATATGGGCTGGAATGAGCTCACATTTCATCAGCCCTCTCCATTGTTTGAAGGTGTGCCGGAAGGATTTGCATACTTTGTTCACTCTTATTATGTGAGCGGCATGAATCCAGAAGACCTATTGGCAAGTGCACCCTATGGTGTGCAAGTACCTGCCGTTGTTGGGAAGGGGAATGTGTTTGGAACGCAGTTTCACCCTGAAAAAAGCAGTACAACAGGAATGGCACTGTTGAAACAGTTTATTCAATTAGCAAACGAACAGAGGGTGAGCAAATGAGTGATTTTACATTATATCCAGCAATTGATATGAGAAATGGCAAATGTGTACGACTTGTGCAAGGAGACTATGACCAAGAAACCATTTATGGAGATTCACCGTTAGACATGGCGAGACTGTTTGCAAATGAAGGAGCGAAATGGATACATCTCGTTGATTTAGATGGCGCAAAAGCAGGAAAACGCGTGAATCATGAGCATGTGCTGGCGATTGCTTCCTCATTAGATGTGAATGTCCAAATTGGCGGCGGCATTCGGACAGAAGAAGATGTTGCATTTTATTTAAACAATGGCGTATCGAGAGTCATTCTTGGCAGTTCAGCGGTGTCAAACCCGGTTTTTGTGAAAAAAATGCTGGCGCAATATGGAGAGAAAATCGCCATTGGCATTGATGCACGAAACGGTTTTGTATCGACTGAAGGCTGGCTTGAAACGTCGGAAGTGAAGGCGGAGGAACTTGGTCAGGAACTGGCAAAGGAAGGCGCAGAGGTCTTCATTTTCACGGATATTCAAATGGATGGCATGCTGTCTGGTCCAAATGTGGAAAGTACGGTTCGATTAGCAGAAGCAACTGGCAAACAAGTCATTGCCTCAGGTGGTGTCAGTGCAGTGAGTGATCTGCAAAAGCTGTCAGCACAAAAGCAGACAGGTGTGTCTGGTGCAATCATTGGCAAGGCGCTGTACACAAAGCAATTTACTTTAGCTGAAGCGTTTGAAGGGCTTGACAGCATATGATGACAAAACGAATCATTCCATGTCTTGATGTAAAGGAAGGGCGTGTGGTCAAAGGGATCCAATTTCTAGGGTTGAAGGATGCTGGTGATCCGGTCGAATTAGCGCAGATCTATGACGAGGAAGGTGCGGATGAACTCGTCTTTCTTGATATATCTGCCTCTCATGAAGGCCGAAAAACGATGGTGGATGTGGTCAAACAAGTGGCATCCACTCTCGCTATCCCGTTCACGGTGGGCGGCGGGATTAACCACCTTGATGACATGAAGCGTATTTTAAGAGCGGGGGCAGACAAGGTGTCTGTGAACACAGCGGCTGTTTTAAGACCGGAGCTAATAACAGAAGGAGCCGACTTTTTTGGTTCACAGTGCATAGTTGTTGCGATTGATGCGAAATACGATGAAGAGAAACAAGCATACATGGTCTATACGCACGGAGGACGCCGTCAAACGGATTTAGAAGTGAGTGACTGGGCGAAAGAAGCCGTGCGAAGAGGAGCAGGCGAGATCTTGCTGACTAGCATGGATGCCGATGGTGAGAAAACGGGCTTTGAGCATCGTTTGACGAAGCTTGTATCAGAAACAGTCACAGTGCCAGTTATTGCTTCAGGAGGTGCTGGCAATGCGCAGCATATGCTGGAGGCTTTTACAAAAGGTGAAGCTGATGCCGCACTCGCAGCCTCTATTTTCCATTATAAAGAAACCTCAATTCAAGAGGTGAAGACATTTTTGAGAGAACACGGGGTGAAGGTAAGATGAAACAGGCAAACGAATTAACCTTTAATAATGCAGGTCTCATTCCTGCCATTGTACAGGATGCTCAAAGCAAGGAAGTTCTTACTTTGGCGTATATGAATCAAGAATCCTATGAAAAAACATTAGAGACAGGGGAAACATGGTTTTTTAGCCGGTCGAGAAATGAGCTTTGGCACAAAGGAGCCACATCTGGACACACCCAGCGTGTCACATCCATTCGCTATGACTGTGATCAAGATGCCCTGCTTGTTCTAGTGACACCAAGCGGTCCAGCCTGCCATACAGGCAGCTATAGCTGTTTTTCGGAAGAGGGCGTGAAACAGCAAAGGGGAGAACAAGACCGCTTTGCCATTTTAAATGAACTGGAACAGGTCATTGCGAAGCGTCAGATGGAAATGCCAGAAGGAGCTTATACAACCTATCTCTTTGAAAAAGGAGTCGACAAAATCCTGAAAAAGGTAGGGGAAGAAGCTTCTGAAGTCATCATTGCAGCGAAGAACCGTGATCAAGAAGAATTGAAATGGGAAACAGCAGATCTTCTGTATCACCTTCTTGTGTTATTACGTGAACAGCAGCTGCCTCTTGATGATGTATTAAAGGTATTGAAAAAGCGCCATCAAGGGGAATGAAAAGCTGGGGGTACCCCCAGCTTTTTGCTTTTAAATGAAAAACAAATCCTTCCTTTCCTTTTGTTCTATGTGACGACTCATGAAGTATGTTATACTACACACGGTACACTGTTCGAAATGGAGGGTATCGGTGAGTAAATACACTTCTCAAAATAATCACACACAAGTCGTCCAGCTATTCCAAGATGGGCATTACTTTTTTCATAAAGGTCTAAAAGCATATAGAGAAAGAAATCTGTCTAGGGCAAGTAAGCTGATACAGCGGGCCATCGTACTTGAGCCTGAAAATGTAGAAATGCTGTCGCAGCTTGCCATTATTTATACTGAAATGGGGCATTACCAACAATCTAATGAACTGCTTGATTTTATCCTTGAACACTTGGATGAGAACATGTCAGAGTGTCACTACTTTAAAGCCAATAATTATGCGAATCTCGGTTTGTTTCAAGAGGCATATAGATGCGCCACTGCTTATGCTGCGCTGGAAGAAGACGGGGAATTTGCAGATGAAAATGACGATCTCCTCGATCTGCTTGATATGAGTGACGATGTTGATGAAGATTTTCCTTATGATCAGGATGATCTGATTGTAAAGCAGGATCAAGCCAACCATTTGCTAGAAAGCGGCAGGCTGGATGAAGCAATCGAGATGCTGGAACAGATGATTGTTGAGTATCCAGAGTTTTGGTCAGCGTATAATAATCTCGCTTTGGCCTATTTTTATTCTGGCCAAATCGATCAGGCAAAAGAAATGTTGAACCGGGTCCTTCATGAAAATCCCGGTAATCTGCATGCCCTTTGTAATCAGCTTGTTTTCTATCATTATGAAAAAGAAGAAGAAAAGGTCAATCTGTTAGCGAAGCAATTAACGCACGTGTATCCAATATTAAGTGAACAGCGTTATAAGCTTGGCGCAACATTTGCCCTTGTTGGAGAATTTGAATGGGCATTTAAATGGCTTTATTCTTTGTATAAAACAGGTTTCCAAGGTGATAGTACGTTTTTATACTGGCTGGCAAGTGCAGCCTATTATACGGGCCACAAAACGCTGGCGCAAACCGTCTGGGATAAGATGGTGGAAGAAGATATTGATGCAGATGAAATCAAGCCGTGGCAAGACAAACCAGAGGAGTCTGAGCCAATGGTTTCAATTGAGGAACGACTCACTGCCTACTATGTCAGCAAACAAAAAGGTGAACGTGACGTCTTGCAATCTGTTCTTGATTCCCGCGCTGCGAAAACGGCCTTTGAACAGCAGTTTATTGAGTTACTTTTATATGAAGATCAAATGGAAGAACGATCGTTTTCAGAAGATGCGGTCTTCGCAAAACAGGCGGCATCTGCTTTGGAAGAAGCGGTGCAGCCTGATAGCCACATGCCATATTTTTGGTTATTCCATATTATTCAGCAAGCACGCGCTTCAGGCGTAGAGAAGAAAAATGCCATTGCATGGGCAGCAGCTTCTTATTATCTATGGATGAATGAACAAGAAGAATCAGCTGTCAGCAAAAAAGAGATCGCAGCTTCTTTTCAGATCAGCGTTCAAACGCTGTCAAAATATGAGAATGTTATTTGTGCGTTCATGGTTTGAATAGGTAAATAGAATCAGATAACAGCAGCATGGCCGAAAAGGTCATGCTTTTTTCTTGGATAAAAAGGTGGGATTTGCTAGGATTTGGCGAAGTATGACAATCTCGACATCTATTTGAAACATAAATGTAATAAAAATATTAGCTCATTTTGTCGATGTGTCATGTATAATGAAACTCGTGGATTAAAACAAAGATATATATTTAAATATTTTACTATACATAATGCAACACCTAGTGATAGAAACAATCTGGTCAACATCTGACTGAATCATCAGGAAGAAAGACACAGGAAGCACAGATTGGTCGCAGAGAATTTGCTGCTTTCTCATGTCGCTTGGGAAATTGTCAAAGGAGGAACTATACGTGAAAAAGTTTATTACTTTCGGTTTAGCTTCGGTGATTGGAGCGAGCGGTTTATTTATTCCATTTACTCATGAAGCAAATGCACAGAACTTTGAACAAAAGAAACAAGAACTAGACAGCAAGCAGTCAGAGGTAAACAAGAATCTTCAAAAGAAAAAAGAAGAGCTTTCAAAGCTTGAGGCAAAACAAGAGGCACTTGCGCTAAAGCTAAAAGAAATTGACGAAAAAGCTTTAAAAACAAGTGATCAAATCGAAGAAAAACAAAAAGAAAACGAAAAAACAAAAAAAGAAATCAAAGCACTGAAAAAAGAAATTGCTGATACAGAAAAACGTATCGAAGAAAGAAACGAATTCTTGAAAAAGCGTGTACGTGCGCTTCAAGAAAGCGGTGGTTCTACGAAATACATAGATGTATTACTAGGAGCAAAAAGCTTTAGCGATTTCATCAGCCGTGCAGGTGCTGTATCTACATTAATCAACGCAGACAGCGAAATCATTAAAGAACAAGAAAGAGACAAAGCGGAATTACAAAAGTCTGAAAACGAATTAAACACAAAGCTTGAAGATGTTCAAAAGACGCTTGCAAAGCTTGAAACACTTCAAACAGACTTAAATAAACAGCTTGATGAGAAAGACAAGCTATTCAAGCAAGTGAAAAAGCAAAAAGGAAGTGCCTCTTCTCAAATCAGCGAGTTAAACACTGAGGCAAACAGCATTGCATCTGAAAAAGACGCAACAATCGCTGCTCAAAAACAAGCTGAAAAAGAAGCAAGAGAAGCTGCTCAACAAGCAAAAGAAGAAAAAGCACAAAGACAACAGCAACGTCAAGCTAGTGTTCAAGCAGAAGACAACAGCTCTAATAATGACAGCGGTTCTTCTTCAAATAACAGTGGATCTTCAAATAATAACAACAACAGCAGTTCACCAAGCAAAAAGCCATCTTCTGGCGGTGGATCACCTGTTAGCAATAACGTAGGCGGAATCGAAGGTGCAATCAGCACAGGTTCTACGATTGTAGGACAATCTCCATATAAATGGGGCGGCGGCAGATCACAAGCCGATATTGACGCACGTCGTTTTGACTGTTCTTCATTCGTTCGCTGGGCATTTGCATCAGCAGGCATCAACCTTGGACCAGTTGGCGGTACAACAACAGATACGCTTGTAGGTAAAGGAAGAGCTGTAAGTGCATCTGACATGAAACGCGGAGACCTTGTGTTCTTTGATACGTACAAAGTAAATGGCCACGTTGGTATTTACTTAGGAAACGGTACATTCTTGAACGATAACAGCTCTCGCGGTGTTTCAGTTGACTCAATGAGCAACGTTTACTGGAAAAAAGCATTCAAAGGCGTTGTAAGAAGAGTCGTTGAATAAATCATTACTTACTATATAACCGTAAACAGGCTTCCTTAAACAGCAGTTTAAGGAAGCTTTTTCTTTTTTTGAAGATATGAGCAAATGATTCGCTTATTATCCGCAGATTTAATAGGATATGGGTAAGGAATAAAAGCTAAGAGTGGAAATGATGCTCTCTGTCATGAATGGAAGCATCACCCAAGGGCATTCTAATAAGAAATGCTAGCAGCAATTGAAGAGGGAGTGACAGTTGTGTCAGAAGAAAAAATCTACGATACGATCATCATTGGAGCGGGTCCTGCCGGAATGACAGCCGCTGTTTATACATCACGGGGAAATCTTTCAACACTGATGATTGAAAGAGGAATTCCAGGCGGACAAATGGCGAATACGGAAGATGTCGAGAACTATCCGGGCTTTGAAAGCATCTTAGGGCCGGAACTTTCAAATAAAATGTTTGAGCATGCAAAGAAATTCGGTGCCGAGTATGCGTATGGCGATATTAAAGAAATTGTAGATGGTGAAGAGTACAAAATCGTCAAAGCTGGTTCAAAAGAATACAAAGGACGCTCTGTCATTATTGCGGCAGGTGCTGAATACAAAAAAATCGGTGCACCAGGCGAAAAAGAACTTGGCGGCCGCGGCGTATCATACTGCGCTGTATGTGACGGTGCCTTCTTTAAAAACAAAGAGCTTGTCGTGATTGGTGGAGGAGACTCAGCAGTAGAAGAGGGTGTTTACCTCACTCGCTTTGCATCTAAAGTCACAATTGTCCATAGACGCGACAAACTTCGTGCCCAAAGCATCTTACAAGCACGTGCATTTGATAATGAAAAAATCGACTTTATGTGGAACAAAACCGTTAAAGAAATCAATGAAGAAAATGGGAAAGTCGGCAGTGTGACATTAATTGATACCGTGACAGGTGAGGAAGAAGACTTCAAAACAGATGGCGTCTTTATCTACATCGGTATGTTGCCGCTGTCTAAACCATTTGAAAATCTAGGGATTACAAATGCAGAGGGCTACATTGAGACGAACGAAAGAATGGAAACAAAAGTTGAAGGAATCTTCGCAGCTGGTGACATTCGTGAGAAAACACTTCGTCAAATCGTCACAGCAACAGGTGATGGAAGTATTGCAGCACAGAGTGCACAGCATTATGTAGAAGAGCTTGCTGAAAAGCTAAAAGCAATGAAATAAACAGCTGTCGTAAATCCTTAATATTGCGTCACGGGCTTTTAACTGGAATGTAACACGGGTGAAATAATTATCCGTTATGATGAAACTAGTAATTGACCCCCTTTTATAAGGAATACATGTTTGGCACGGATGTGAATCCGTGTCCTTTTTTTTTGCTTAAAATCAGAAATTCACGAGATGTTCACAAATGACGCATGGAGAACCGTTACATGTTGTAAAATAAAGAATAGAGAAAGTGCCCGTCGCCATATTCATACGAAAACCTGTCTGTTTTCAGTGAAGAACGGGCATGTTCATTGTGGGAGTCATGATGAACCTGTATAATAAGAAAAAGACATAAAAGAGTAGGTGACAGCTGATGCAACGAGTAACCAATTGTGTGCTGCATCACGAAGATCAAGTTCTCTTGCTGCAAAAGCCAAGACGAGGCTGGTGGGTAGCACCTGGCGGCAAAATGGAGAGCGGAGAATCGGTCAAGGATTCAGTCGTTCGAGAATTTAGAGAAGAAACAGGCATTTATATTTTAAATCCTCAGCTAAAAGGCGTGTTTACCTTTATCATAAAAGAAGGCGATCAAATCGTTCAAGAGTGGATGATGTTCACCTTTATGGCAGATTCCTTTACAGGAAAAAACGTATCAGAGTCGGAGGAAGGCATTTTAAAATGGCATGATGTAAAAGATGTGCCCAGCTTGCCGATGGCTCCAGGAGATTCCCATATTCTTGACTTCATGTTGAAAGGGAAAGGACTTCTCCACGGCACTTTTACGTATACACCAGATTTTGAGCTGATTGCTTATCGATTAGATCCTCAAGGAGACTAATAAATGAACCGTTTTCATAAAGAAGGAGAGGGAGCAGGCATGAATACGCACAAACAAGATGATATTCAGCTTGTGATTATTACAGGGATGTCAGGTGCGGGGAAAACCGTTGCCATCCAAAGCTTTGAAGACTTAGGTTACTTTTGTGTGGATAACTTACCGCCATCACTTTTACCGAAGTTTCTAGAGCTCATGAAGGAATCCAATTCAAAGATGAGCAAGGTGGCCCTTGTGATGGATTTGCGAGGACGTGAATTCTTTGATAGCTTAATTGCTGCCTTAGATGAGATGAGTGATATCGGCTGGATCACACCAAGGATTCTATTTTTAGATGCAAACGATAAGGTGCTTGTCTCAAGATATAAAGAAACGAGACGTTCTCATCCCCTTGCGACAACAGGTTTGCCGCTCGAAGGAATTGAGATGGAACGCGCTCTGTTAGAAGAGTTAAAAGGCCGGGCTCAAATGATTTTTGATACATCGGATTTAAAACCGAAACAGCTTCGAGAAAAAATTGTCGCACACTTTGCCACAAGCCAAGGGCAGGTGTTTACAGTGAATGTGATGTCCTTCGGTTTTAAATACGGTCTGCCAATTGATGCTGATCTTGTATTTGATGTGAGATTTCTGCCGAATCCTTACTATATTGAGAGCATGCGTCCACAGACTGGAAATGATGAAGAAGTACGCTCCTATGTCATGAAGTGGAGTGAAACGCAAAAGTTCACAGAGAAATTAATCGACCTTCTCAGCTTTATGCTTCCGTCCTATAAACGAGAAGGGAAAAGTCAGCTGGTGATCGCTATTGGCTGTACAGGTGGACAGCACCGATCAGTGACGCTAGCGAACTACTTATCGGAGTATTTTAAAAATGACTACTATACTCATGTCACTCACCGGGACATTGAAAAGAGAAGCAGAAAATAGATGACGACACTTCCAAAGGTGGTCATTCTTGGCGGGGGCACTGGCTTATCTGTTTTGCTCAGAGGGCTAAAAACAAAGCCAGTGGATATTACCGCTATTGTAACGGTTGCTGATGACGGAGGAAGCTCAGGCAGACTGCGACATGATTTGAATATTCCGCCTCCAGGCGATATTCGAAATGTACTTGCGGCACTCTCTGATGTCGAACCGCTTGTAGAAGATTTATTTCAGCACCGTTTTAATAAAGGGAATGACTTAACAGGCCACTCTCTCGGCAATCTCATTCTTGCGGCTATGACGAATATAACCGGTGATTTTTTTCATGCTGTCACAGAAATGAGCAAGGTCTTAAATGTGAGAGGAAAAGTATTGCCAGCAGCGAATTCAAGTGTTGTTCTTCATGCTGAATTAGAAAATGGGCAAGTGGTAACAGGAGAATCAAAAATCCCAACCTATGGTGAGCGAATTAAACGAGTGTTTCTCACACCCGATACGATAGAGCCGCTCCCAGAATCCATTCAAGTCATTCGTGAAGCCGACTTGATCGTCCTTGGACCTGGCAGCTTGTATACAAGTATCTTGCCAAACTTGCTTGTACCGCATATTGGCGAAGAAGTGATTCGTTCTAAGGCGAAAAAAGTCTATATTTGTAATGTCATGACACAGCCGGGGGAAACGCTTTCCTACAGTGCAGCTGATCATGTGCAGGCACTAAACGATCATATGGACCGACCATTTATCGATACGATATTTGTGAACAATAAAGAAATTCCAGAAGAAATCAAAGCAAAATATGCAGAAGAGCAGGCGCAGCCTGTACAATTCGACACAGATGTACTCAAAGCCATGGGACTAGAAGTCATCCCTGGGGAAATCATTACATATGACCAGCATGTGATTCGTCATGACACGCTGAAAGTAGCTGCGCTGCTTGTCGATTTGCTGCATCAGAAAAAATAGGAATGGGGGTGGCAAGGATGTCATTTGCATCCGAAACAAAAAAAGAGCTGACTAATCTGGAAGTGAAGGACTGCTGCACAAAAGCAGAGCTTTCTGCCCTCATCCGTATGAACGGTTCATTATCTTTTTCTAATCGAAAATTGATTTTAGATATACAGACAGAGAACGCAGCCATTGCAAGACGTATTTATACCCTTTTGAAAAAGAAATACGATGTGACTGTCGAGCTGCTCGTTCGTAAAAAAATGAGATTAAAAAAGAATAATGTGTATATTGTCAGACTGGTAGAACGAGCGAAAACCATTTTAGAGGACCTAAAGATATTAGGTGAACAATTTGTATTTGAACGCAACATTTCAGAAGAACTTGTGAAGAAAAGATGCTGCAAGCGTTCCTATATGAGAGGTGCTTTTTTAGCAGGAGGTTCTGTGAATAATCCAGAAACCTCTTCGTATCACCTTGAGATTTTTTCACTATACAAAGAACATAATGATGCCCTTTGTGAGCTCATGAATCAATTCCATCTTAACAGTAAAACACTTGAACGAAAAAAAGGCTTTATCACATACATGAAGGAAGCTGAGAAAATTACGGAATTCTTAAGTGTTGTGGGTGCTCATAACTCATTGCTTCGTTTTGAAGACGTGCGCATCGTCCGAGATATGAGGAATTCAGTGAACCGGCTCGTCAATTGTGAAACAGCAAACTTGAATAAAACGATCGGTGCCTCACTGCGCCAGGTTGAAAATATTCAATTCATTGACGAAAAGATTGGACTAGACGCCCTGCCAGATAAGCTGCGTGAAATTGCGCAACTGCGTATCGACTACCAAGAAGTCACACTAAAGGAACTTGGCGAAATGGTGGAAAGCGGCAAGATCAGCAAATCAGGCATTAATCACCGTTTAAGAAAGCTAGATCAAATTGCAGAACAATTAAGAAACGGACAAGCTGTTACACTCAAATAGGGAAATAAAAAAGGGAGGCAGATCATATGGTGGAAAAAACGGTCACAATTCAGCTGAAAACGGGTTTGCAGGCACGTCCGGCTGCTTTGTTCGTTCAAGAAGCCAATCGTTTTGGTGCTGATATTTTTCTAGAGAAAGATGGGAAAAAGGTCAATGCGAAGAGTATTATGGGACTGATGAGCCTTGCGATCAGCTCTGGGGTCACCGTCAAACTAATAGCTGATGGAGCAGATGAACAAGAAGCCATCGATGCGTTAACGGATTTTATCAATCAAGAAAACTGAGTCTCTTCAAGGGCTCAGTTTTTTTAGGAGGGAAAGTTGTGATTCAATCAGCCTTTTTACAGAAAATTGGATATGAAGCCGCGTCCATTACCTTTGATCAATTGCCTGATTTACTAAGGAAGATGGCTTATACCTTTCCTTTTGAAAATAGATCTGTGGTGGGTAAACACGCCTATGCTTTGGATCAAGAAGGTTTGAAGCATCATCTTCTGGAAGGCAGCAGAGGTGGTCTTTGCTATGACCTCAATCCGCTCTTATATTATGTCTTAAAAGAGGCAGGTCTCGCTGTACAGCTCGTTCAAGGGACCGTATATAACAAAGAAGCGGAGAAGTGGGCACTGGATGGGACGCATGTAGCCATCGTCCTTCAACATCACCATGAGCGCTACCTCATTGATGCAGGATTTGGTGTGAATTTACCCCTTCAGCCCGTCCCTTTTACAGGTGAATGGGTGGAAGCACCGTCCCTTCGTTTTCGAGTGAACGCAGAGGAAACAGAAAAAGGAACCCATCTACTCCAATTGGATAGGGGAGCGGGTGCTGAAACAGGTTATGCTTTTACATTGAAAGAAGTCGGTGAAGATACACTTGTGCAATTGAGGCATGAGATTTATGAAAATGAAGCCTCTCCTTTTAACAAAAGGCCGCTTGCATCCAAACTGACACCAACAGGTCGTGTGATCGTGACAGAAGATCATGTCACGATACATGAACAGGAAGAAGTATCGAAGAAACCACTCTCACAACCGTTTGAGGAGTACGTACAAAAACTGCTTCCGTAAACAATATGAAAAAAGACAGCCCTTTTGACTTAGGGCAGTCTTTTTACAATGATTAACGAATCCGCGTAAATGTCGCATAGTGATCGGTTGTTTTATAAATGAGCCAGTCACTTGAGTATACTAGGCGGTCAGCATTACGGAAACCGGAGACGTAGTTGATGTCGGCTTCACGCCATGTACGGCCACTAGCTGATGGAAGGCGTCCTTCCCGATTAGAGAATACGTCTCCACCGATGCTTTTGCCCGGCGCGACTTCAGCTAAATTTCCTTTTGATGCAACCCATCCGAGGGCGCTCGCTTGTGATTTGGTGATGTAATTATCAGGTAGTCGTTTATAGCGGATTAAGTAATCTGCTACACCATCAAAGGTATTAATGACGGCAAGGGTACGAAGGTCTGGTGCAAGCTGTACGGAAGCAGTTTCATTTGTGGCTGTTGGTGTAAGTGGTGTTTCTGCATGGGCTTGCTGCGGGATAAATCCAGAAAACAGAATGGCAGCAATCAGAGCGAACAGAGTAAAAATCGAACTTATTTTTTTCATCTTGATCCTCCTCAAAAGGAAATGGGATGCCGTCCTCTTGATGCTTGTCTATCTCATATTATAGCACCGGCATATGAAGAGAATGTAAAGAATCAGGAGATTGGTGAAAATGAGGCTTTTTGACCTACTGTCTCTAGATGACGTAAACAAAAAGACGCAGTTCCCTGCGCCTTTTTTCAATTAAGATGAGGCAAGCTCCTTCACAATATCAACAGGGGCTTTGCCGTCAATTCCATGAATCACATTATGAATGGCTCGTTTCAGCATAAGGTCTCTTGTCGTTTCAGTAGCGGAACCGATATGCGGGGCAAGTGTGACATTGTCCATCTCTTTGAAAGGATGATCTTCCTGAAGCGGTTCTTGCTCGTACACATCCAGACCAGCTCCTTTAATCCACCCTTCCTGCAGTGCTTGAATGAGGCTTTTCTCATCGACGGTTTTTCCGCGGGAGATGTTCACGAATAAAGCTGTCGGCTTCATTAATTTCAATTCCCGCTCTCCTATCATATGGTACGTCTCATCAGTCAGCGGTGTGATTAACACGATGATATCAGCTTGCTTCAGCAAGTCATCCAGTGCACAATATACAGCGCCATATGCCGATTCGGCTTTCTCGTTTCGGCTCCGGTTGTGATAGAGAACGTTCATATCAAAACCATGAGCGGCTCGTTTGGCTACTTGCTCACCGATTCGTCCCATTCCAATGATCCCAAGCGTTTGATGATGGACGTCAATGCCGAATATATCTTCCTCTTGAACAAATTTTGTCCATTCTCCCTTGCGGATAAAACGATCAAGCTCGGCAATTCTCCTTGCAGAAGAGAGAATGAGCGAAAAGGCAAGATCAGCAACGGTATGATCGAGTGTATAAGGCGTGTGCGTACCAATCACGCCTCTTTGTCTCATGGCTTCTAGATCAAAATTGTCATAGCCGACTGAATTATTGCTCACCACCTTGAGTTGGGGTGCATGATCTAATAAATCTTGATCAATTTTCGTACCAGATGTTAAAAGGCCATCAGCATTCTGCAGCTTCTCAAATAACAGATCTCTTGGGATCGGGTCCTTTGACTGCCATACCTCATATGTACAATGTTCCTTTAGCATGTCTTCAAAAGAGGCAGGTAAGGGTTTGGCGACAAAAATATGTGGTTTTATCATCAACTCGCTCCTTTCACATGATCATCTTTCTCTTTTTATTATAAAGCAACCATTTTGGCAGTACACGTTTGAATATGAGCTGCTCAATATTTAATATACTGAAATAACGGAAAAGGAGAGATTTTTATAGTGAAAGAGTAAATGACATGGCCATCTGATGTCTTTTTATGATGTAGAAAAACGAGTGATTAGTAGATGAGTCATAGAAAAATGCTAGATGTTTCGAGAGATAATCTGACAAACTGGAAAATAGATCGAGACTTTTTGATAGAAAATTTATTATATTTGCAGTGTATTAAACGGGATGGTCATTTTCTACTAAACCATTTCATCGTTTTTTGGTGAAATGAGAGCCATCGTTTGTAAGCAAAAGCCGCATATCCCCTGTGCTGAAGCGGAACAAAGAGCAAAATAGAGAAAATGTTTACATATTCTCTCATCGTTTTCTCATTTTTTTCTTTTTTTTCTATCATTTTTCTTCTCTATGCTTGAGAACACACAAGGGAAAAGGAGGCCAGGTAAGCGTTACAATCACTTAAAAAAGTTAGGAGATGACAGGATGGAATCAACATTAGAACAGATTCTTCAGCACAATGAAGACTTTGTGAAAGAGAGACAGTATGAGCCTTTCAAGGCGGGAAAATTTCCTGAGAAGAAATTGGTTATATTAACTTGTATGGATACACGCCTGTTGGAATTATTACCCCAATCCATGGGGCTTCGTAACGGTGATGCGAAGATCATTAAAAATGCAGGAGCCATCGTCACACATCCATTTGGTAGTGTCATGCGGAGTATTTTACTAGCCATTTATGAGCTGAAAGCAGAGGAAGTATGCATTGTCGGCCATCATGAATGCGGAATGGCAGGCCTTGCGGCAGACCCTTTACTTGAAAAGGCAAAAGCACGTGGAATTGAGGAAAAGTGTTTGAGCATTGTGAAAAGCGCAGGTGTTGATTTAAAGGGCTGGCTGACAGGCTTTGATTCAGTGGAAGAGAGCGTATCCCAAAGTGTGAAATTAGTCAAAGAACACCCGCTCATGCCAAGTGATGTAGCTGTTCATGGACTAGTGATTCATCCGGCAACAGGAAAGCTGGATGTCGTTATAAAAGATAAACAGATCGACCCGCAATATACCTAAATCATCTACACATACTTGAAGGAGGCCAACACATACCATGCGTTTTTATGGAAGATTTGAAGGTTATGATTCATCAAAGTTTAGACGCGATTTAATCGCTGGGCTTGTCGTGGGCGTTGTGGCAATTCCTTTAGGCATGGCTTTTGCCATTGCATCTGGTGTCGGACCAGAATACGGATTATACACAGTCATCGTTGCCGGCATTTTGATTTCATTGTTTGGTGGTTCAAAGTATCAGATTGGCGGACCGACCGGGGCATTTGTTCCAATTTTATTCGGGATCGTCAGCCAGTACGGTATTGAAAACTTACTCATTGCTGGTTTTATGGCAGGCTGTATGCTTGTCTTATTCGGAATATTCAAACTAGGAAAGCTCATGAAATTTATTCCTCGTCCGGTTATCATCGGCTTTACTGCCGGCATTGCTGTCATTATTTTTTCAGGACAGATTGCCAACTTCCTCGGATTAAAGGGTGTTGAAAAACATGAAAGCTTTTTCCTCAATATGAGAGAAATCGTGGTCCATCTCGGTACCGCAAACAGTCTCGCCATTCTCACAGCGATTGTTGGGCTCATCGTGATTTTGGCGGCACAAAAATACATTCCCAAAATACCTGGTGCTCTATTAGGTCTACTCGTTTCAACATTTATAGCTGTTCTCTTTTTTCAAGGACAAGTTGAAACCATCGGCTCTGCATATGGCGAAATCCCTCGTCAGCTACCAACTTTCGCTTTTCCTGAATTGACGATTGAAAAAATGATTTATTTGCTGCCGCCGGCTATTGTCATTGCGCTTTTGGGCGGCGTGGAGTCGATCTTGTCCGCGATGGTAGCTGATAATATGAAAGGTTCTAAACATGACAGCAATAAAGAACTCGTCGGACAAGGAATTGCCAATATGGCGGCACCGCTTTTTGGAGGGATCCCAGCGACTGGAGCGATTGCTCGTACGGCAACAAACATTAAAAATGGTGGAGCAAGCCCCATTTCAGGAGTCGTGCATGGTGTCGTTGTCTTGCTCATCTTAATGTTATTTGCACCATATGCATCGATGATTCCACTTGCTGCCATGGCACCGATTTTGATGTTTGTGGCGTGGAATATGAGTGAGAAAAAGGAGTTTATCAATATTGTCAAAGTCAAAAATGCGGATTCCCTTGTGCTTGTCGTGACCTTCCTGCTAACGGTCATCGGTGATTTGATTATAGGGGTGACTGCAGGTCTCATTTTAGCGTTTATCGCCTTTATCAAAAAAATGAGCCAGACAACGAATATTTCCTCAAATGTTGCTGTTCCTCAAATCGAAACCGCAGCTGCCTTAGAAAGGGAGACCGATCAGAAAGGGATTAGTATGTATTCGATTGAAGGGCCACTCTTTTTCGGTACAACCGATTCATTGGAAAATTCGATTTTGGATCATGTTCAGACAAAGCCGAAAACACTCATTTTGCTTATGAACAAAGTGAATTATATGGACACCTCAGCAGAAGCGGTTCTGATGAACATTTCTAATCGTTTAAAGCATCACAATGGAAAATTGATGATTGTAGGGCTTCAATCACAGCCAAAAGAGCTTTTGCATCGTACCGGTCTTTTCCATCACATTGGAAAACAGCATTTCTTTGAACGAACGGATGATATTTCACCACAGCAGCTATAAAAGGCTAAAAAAAGCACGTGACATGTCGGTCACGTGCTTCAGCGTATAGACAAACCCTCGCATTCTTTGTCAGTTCTGCGTGCCGGTGCTCACGAATGTCAAATTCGCTCCGCGCCGGTACTCGTCCTTCCTAGACTGCAAAGGTTTTCTATCACGCTGAAAAGAAGACAAAGGGCTAATCAAGTTCATTTTAGCCCTTTGTCAACAATCTGAAGCCCGTGACATGTCGGTCACGGGCTTTTTACCTGCTCTTTTTCACTAGAAAACCGTTGTGTGAGTTTCTGTTGATGGGAAGAGAAGACCTCTTCTACTGTTACATCATAGAGATCAGCTAGAACAAGTAGATTTCCTAAGACATCTCCCATTTCTTCAATAAGGTCCTTTCTTAACGCGGCATCCTCCTGTGTTTTCTCATCAGGTCGATCGCGTCCAATTTCGACCGCCCTGACTGCGCGAGCGAGTTCACCTGTTTCTTCCATCAGGAAACCTAACCTGATAAACGGCCCGTATTCTGTCCAATTTCTCATTTTGTAGAAATCTTTGATCCATTTTTCCATTTCAGTTGTTTGCATTCTCTTTATACAGCTCCTTATATGGTGTTCACCTTCTGATTTTACACTATATATAGATGAAGCGGCTGTTTCTTTACAATGAATTATAGTAGAATGAGTGGGTGAAGAAATCATAGAGAGAGATGGAGCTGTTTTGATGAAAACGATTTGTGTGTTTGCTGGTTCGAATCCAGGTGTGAATGACATCTACAAACAAAAAGCTGTCGAGCTAGGGGCTTATATGGCAGAGCAAGGAATCCGTCTTGTATACGGTGGCTCACGAATTGGCTTAATGGGAGCTATAGCGGATGAGGTATTGAAAAACGGCGGGCAAGTGATCGGAGTCATGCCAAAAGGGCTTTTTAGAGGAGAAGTTGTGCATCAAGAGCTCACTGAACTCATTGAAGTCAAAGGGATGCATGAACGAAAAGCGAAAATGAGCGAGCTGGCCGATGGGTTTATTGCCATGCCAGGTGGTTTTGGTACATATGAAGAATTATTTGAGGTGCTATGTTGGGCGCAAATTGGCATCCATCAAAAGCCAATCGGATTGTATCAAGTGAATGACTATTTCAATCCGCTCATAGACATGGTGAAGTTTAGTGTACAGGAAGGTTTTTCGAATGAATCACACCTTCAATTGCTACATGCCTCTGGAGAACCGGAAGAATTGATTTCACAGATGGCTTCCTATCAAACACCGTCTCTTCAGCAGAAATGGACGGAGCTGTCTTAAAATAGATGCATAACAAAAAACCGTCTGTTCAAAGAGCAGACGGTTTGTTTTGTGATTATTTTTGTTCTTCTGTATTACGGGTCAAGACTTTGTCAATGAGTCCGTATTGAAGTGCTTCTTCCGCTGTTTTGAAGTTGTCACGATCTGTATCACGCTCAATGACTTCAATTGGCTGACCAGTACGTTCAGCAAGTACTTGGTTCAGTTTATCGCGTAAAGAAAGGATTCGTTTTGCCGCAATTTCAATTTCTGTTGCTTGACCTTGCGCACCACCTAGTGGTTGGTGAATCATCACTTCACTATTTGGAAGGGCATAACGCTTACCTTTTTCACCAGCAGCAAGCAGGAACGCACCCATAGATGCAGCCATACCAATACAAATAGTTGATACCTTTGGTTTAATAAATTGCATCGTATCGTAAATGGCCATACCAGCTGTGATCGAACCGCCAGGGCTGTTAATGTAGATAGAGATATCTTTTTCTGGATCCTCGGCTTCTAAGAAGAGAAGCTGTGATACGATGGAGTTGGCAACATTGTCATCGATCGCAGAACCAAGCATGATAATACGGTCTTTTAAAAGACGAGAATAAATGTCGTAAGCTCTTTCCCCACGATTTGTTTGCTCAATGACTGTAGGTATTAAATTCATAATGTTCCTCCTTCACCTTTTAGGTAAGTATGTAATTCAATGATACATTTTTGGTCAATAAAGGTCAAACAAAATGCTGACCTAAAATCAAATACCCCTATCCATTTTCCCCAAAACTCTTCCACTTCAAACCATCATATGAGTATATGTATGGGAATGAAGAAAATGCATCGACAGGGATAGCGATTAATCATTGCTTTCTTGCAGCATTTCCCTTATAATTTGATATGCTGACGTTCAAAAAACATATCGTGCGCTCGTAGCTCAGTTGGATAGAGCGGTGGTTTCCGGTACCACGTCTGCCGGGGGTTCGAATCCCTCCGAGCGCGTCTATAGTATCCGGTAGGATTTGATTTATAATTTGTAAAAAAGCAAAAAACCCTTTAAAATAAAGGGTTTTTTTGTTTTTTATGAGTGGTGTTGTGTGAGTAGATTGAGAGGAACTTCACTATTTATTAGAGAGTTCATCTTGTATCGAAAAACACAGATTAAAATTGTTAAAAAGACAAATTTTCTTGATGATAGGCAATCAAGTAAACTTAATCTATTATTGGAGTATAAAGTCAGTTCATCAATATTCTCAAAGCTTGTTCAACGAAAAGGGCAAAATTCATTCATAAGGAGGCACTAATGAATTGTGAAAGTGTTTTACATCAAATTGAAGTAGCTGTTAAAACATTAGTAAAAATAGTGAGTCAATTAGAAGAAGCTGATTTACGCAAAAGACCAACACCTCATAAGCAGTCTATCGGAGAGTTGTTGGAACACATTGCGATCATTTGTGAAGCTGACTGGCGTATTGCGAATGAGGCGACTCAAGAAGAGATGGAAACATTTTATGCTAATGTATCATATAAAACTGTAAAGTCGATAGAAAATGGCTTAATGACTAATTTTCATTCATTAAAAAATAATTATATGAAATTATCGGACACAGAACTACTGTCTCGTACCACTTCCTATTGGGGTGTGACATATACAAGGTATGAATGGTTGTTAGAGATTTTAGCACATGTTTATCATCATAGGGGGCAAGTACACGCTATGCTTGTTCACTGTTACGATAAAGACCCTAAAATTTCTATGTTTGAATAACTGTCCTCAATTCAAATAACCATCCATCGTGTTGGTTCAAGTAATGTCAATTATACGTTCTTCGAGTTCATGCTCGACCTAGTTTACGATAGAACAAGGTCTCTCAAACCCTTCTCCATTAAGAGAGGGGTTTTTGTGTGGCGTTCACTTCTAAAACTTTACATCTATACCAAACTATTTATGCTATAATTAATAATCATTCTCAATTAAAGGTGGTTTCGTCAGTGAAAAAAATGATTTGGCTTATGAGTCTGCTGGCAGTATTGTTGGTGGCTTGCGGGCAGAAAGACAATAAAGAACAAGAATCAAATACTCGTACATATACAACTGAAACGGGTGAAAAGATCACCATTCCTGACAAGCCAAAGCGTATTGTTGTGTTAACAGCGCAGCTTGGAAATTTTAAAAAGTTAGGTGTGACACCTGTTGGCATGACAGATGTTTATCCTAAATCATCCTTTTTAGATGAAACAGGTGTGAAGAGGGTGCCGATAGAAAATGTGGAGGCAATCGCCAAACTGAAGCCTGATCTCATCATTGCTTATTCACAAAATGATCAAGTTGAGAAATATAAAAAGATCGCAAAAACAATTACTTTCACAACAAGTGAGCATAGCTTCAAAGAGATGCATATTGAAATCGGAAAGATTCTTGGAAAAGAATCGTTAGCGAAAAAACAAATACAAGAAATGGACGAGCAGCTGAAAAAAGACGGCAAAGAGATTAAAGCAAAAATTGGTGATGACAAGACGTTCTCTATTATGGACGTCGAACCAAAGCAAGTATACTTATTTGGTACAGACTTTGGCCGCGGCGGGGCAGTCATCTATCAAGGCTATGGGTTCAGCTTGCCTGAAAAGGCAGAAAAAGCTCTTCCAAAAGAAGGGTATCTCGGCATTTCATTAGAAGAGATGAACGAGTATACTGGCGACTATTTACTTGTACCAACAAAGGATGGAAAAGCACCGAATTTTGATATCACAAGCAGTGGTGTATGGAAGAAAAATAAAGCAGTAAAACAAGGACATGTTCTAACCTATTCAATCAATGAATTTATCTATGCTGATCCAATCTCAATTGAAAAACAGTCTGCTACGTTTAAACAAATGCTACTTAAAAATTAATAAAAAGAAGACAAAGCACTTAAACAGGAGGCTTTGTCTTTTTTTCTGCTATCCTCTTAAAATACTAGCCATAAGACTCATTTCTGCCCTTTTCAGGCGTATTTGTTGAGCCCGATCACTGTATAAGATTAACATGGAAGGGAATTGACAATAAGGAGAGGATTCTTGTGGCGAAGGTTTTAATGATTACGTTCCCAGCTGAAGGACATGTGAACCCAATGTTAGGAATGATAAGAGCATTTGTTGATCGAGGTGATGAAGTGCATGTGGTCACAACTGAACATTATCAAAAGCGGATCAAACGCTTAGGCGCTCACATACATATACATCCAGATTATATTCGGACATTAAGTGTGGAAGAAGACGATTTGGAATCCATGCAGCCATTTTTTCATGCCATGCTACAAACGTCATTAGACATTTTAGAAGTGGTGGAAACTCTTTCTCAACAGCATTCATTTGATTTGGTCTATTTTGATATGTTTGGAGCAGGTGAGCTTGTGCGGGATTACTTACAGATTCCAGGCATCGGTTCGAATCCTTCTTTTGTGCTGCAAGAGGCACATTTTGATACACCTCTATACAGAAAAGATGAGAAGGCGGCTCATCTGTTAGAAGAAATACATGAACGTTTTGGCGTTCAGCCAACCCATTTGATGCAATTCATGAAAAACCGCGGAGAACTGAATATGGTGTATACAAGTGAATATTTTCAGCCGTCTGTTGATGCATTGGATGATTCGTTTGTCTTCATTGGACCTAGCTTTCTAAAACGTGCTGACCAGCATGATTTCCCGTTAGAAACGCTTGAGGGAGAGAAGGTCGTCTTTATTTCAATGGGAACGGTTCTTGGAGATACTGAAGCATTCTTTAATATGTGTATTGATGCCTTTGCCGACTTTGATGGAAAAGTGATTCTCGCAACTGGTGAAAAAATCGACATGTCTCTCCTAAAAGAAGCGCCATCTCATTTTCTCATCGAGCCTTATGTGCCGCAGCTTGAAGTCCTTGAACTGACAGATGTGTTTGTGACTCACGGCGGGATGAACAGTGTCAATGAAGGTATTCATTATCATGTTCCGATGGTTGTCATTCCGGTTGACAAAGATCAGCCGATGGTGGCAAAAAGACTGACGGATCTCTCTGCTGCTCGTGCACTCGATAAAGACCAGCTGACAGCAAAGCAGTTGAGAGATACTGTAGAAAGTGTACTGGGAAGTGACACGTACCGTGCTGGAATTGAAAAGATTGAAGAAAGTTTCCAAACAGCAGGTGGAACAGAAAAAGCATTACGTGTCATTGATCAGTTTATGCAAGCGAAACAGACTCAATCATGAGTCTCTCAGCGTGTAGACAAACCCTCGAATTCGCCCGCAGGTCTGTGCGCTGGTGCTCGCCCTTCCTAGACTGCAAAGGTTTTCTTTCACGCTGAAAAGAAGACAAAGAGCTAAAATAAAGATCATTTTAGCTCTTTGTCAACAACCTGACAGACTCAATCATGAGTCTGTTTTTTCGGTGAAAAAAGACATTGTATTTCCCAGATCTGTATGCTAATATTCAATTCGTAATCATTTCGATCGATAATCGTAATGATTACGATAAAATGAACATTTGGGGGAAGTACATATGAATCATCAACCTGTTTACATAAAGAAAAAGGACGAGAAAAAGCAGTCCTTTGTGACATATACCTTGATGCTGTTTTCAGTCATGGCTTGTTTTCTATTGGCATCTTGTTCTGAAAATAAGACCTCTTCCAGTTTAAGTGGAAGAGAAGATGATGAACTGGTGTATGCAAGTACAAAAGATATAAGAGACATTAATCCCCATCTATATGGCGGGGAGATGGCCGCTCAAAATATGGTGTTTGAATCGCTTGTTGTGAATACGGAAAAAGGCATTCAACCTGCCCTGGCCCAAAGCTGGGATATTTCTAAAGATGGAAAAACCTACACATTTCATCTTCGAGAAAACGTGACTTTTTCAGATGGTGAGCCATTTAATGCGAAGGCTGTCAAAATGAATATTGATGCAGTTGTCAAAAATATTGAAAAAAATGCTTGGCTCAATCTCGTGTCAGAAATTAAATCCACAAAGGCTGTAGATGAACATACATTTGTTCTCACATTGAAGGAGCCCTATTATCCAACATTAGAAGAACTTGGTTTAACACGTCCATTCCGTTTTATTTCTCCCAAAAGCTTTATTGATGGCACCACATCAAAAGGCGTCAAAGGTTATGCAGGTACAGGTCCTTATGTGTTAAAGGAACATAAGAAAAATCAATATGCTATTTTTGAAGTGAATCATCACTATTGGGGAAAGAAGCCAAAGATTTCAACAGTGAAATGGAAGGTCATGCCGGATCACCAAACGATTTTACTCGCTCTGCAAAAAGGGGAGATCGACCTCTTATTTGGAGCTGATGGTGACATGATCGACGGAGATTCATTTCAGGCTTTAAAAGAAGCTGGTCAATATGGGGTAACCGTGAGTCCTCCTGTTGGATCAAGATCTATTGTGATCAACTCCAATCAACCAATAACACAAGATCCAAAAGTAAGAGAAGCATTTCAATATGCCATTCAAAAAGAGATGATTACAGAAGGGATTTTAAATGGAACTGAACAGGTGGCACATACACTGCTCGCCCCATCAGTCCCTTACGCAGATATTCCGCTTAAAAAGAAAACCTATCAAAAAAAGAAAGCAGAGGCATTATTAGATGAGGCAGGCTGGAAGCTAAAAGAAGACGGCTATCGCTATCAAGAAGACAAGCCGCTCAGCGTGACCATTTATTATAATTCGGATAATGCAGGTGAAAGAACGATTAGTGAATCGATTCAGCAGGACTTCAAGCAGGTTGGAATCAAGCTGGATATTAGAGGTGAAGAAAAACAGGCATTTTTAGATCGTCAAAAAACAGGAAAGTTTGATCTTATGTACTCTCTATCTTGGGGACTTCCTTATGACCCTCAAACATACGTCTCTTCATTCCGTGTTGCATCCCATGCTGATTATCAAGCTCAGTTAGGATTGAAAAAGAAAAAGTGGTTGGATGAGACCATTACGAAAGTATTGGTGGAGCCGGATGAGAAAAAGAGGGCACAAATGTACCGAGATATTTTGACGTATATTCATGATGAAAATGTGTATATCCCTATTTCCTATTCTGTGACAAAGGCCGTTTATAATAAGCGCCTCAAAGGTGTAGATTTTCATGTATCTCAGTATGAAATTCCCTTTGATCGAATGTATTTTTCGTCATAAATGGGAGGCTGAGACATGACACGCTATATCATAAAACGATTATTGCTTCTTTTGCCGCTCATTGTATTCATTACGTTTTTTGCGTTTGTGCTACTTGCGATGCGTGCGAGTGATCCAGCTGAGGTCGCTTTACGTGTGAACCAAGTAACCCCAACGGAAGAGATGGTTGAATCTATGCGTCAAGAGTTAGGCTTAGATCAACCTTTTTTCATACGCTATGTCACATGGCTTAAAGACGGATTAACAGGTGATTTTGGCAGTAGTTATGTCACACATGAGCCTGTACTTGACCTGATGATGGAGGCACTTCCTGCGACTTTACAGCTTGCAGGGATGTCCCTTTTGTTTATTATTGTGCTGAGTTTGTTATTCGGAATGGTGTGTGCATATGCGGCACATACATGGTTGGATCGAATCGTGAGAGCATTTGTGTTTATTGCAGCTTCCATGCCTAGTTTTTGGTTGGGCATTTTATTTATCTGGCTTTTTTCAGTCAAATTTAACTGGGTCAACACGAGTGGAATGGAAGGGTTTAAATCGCTTCTTTTGCCAGCGATGACTCTATCGTTTGGCTACTTATCGACCTATGTGAGACTCATTCGAAATCAAATCCTAAAGTTTCAGCACGAGCCCTTTGTTTTTTATGCAAGAGCTCGTGGTTTAAAGGAACGAACCATTCAATTGAAGGTGATGAGACATGCCCTTCAACTAGCGGTAACAGCACTCGGTATGTCAATACCAAAGCTCATTGCAGGAACCGTCATTATTGAAAATCTCTTTGCTTGGCCAGGGGTTGGCCGTTTGTGTGTAACAGCTATTTTTCATGCCGATTTCCCTATTATTCAAGCCTATTTGTTTGTGATGGGATGCCTGTTCGTTGTGTGCAACCTCGTTGCTGATGTCATACAAATGATCATGAACCCGCAGTTAAGAAAGGAGGTCTAAAAAATTTGATCGTATGGAATCAATTAAGAAAAGATCGAATGGCTATTCTGTCTATCTGGCTTTTGGTACTTGTCACATTAGCTGGGCTGTTTGCACCGTTTCTAGCGCCGCATGACCCAACTGACACGAACATTCTTCAAAAATATGCTGGTGTGAGTCTAACATATCCCCTCGGAACCGATCAGCTGGGGAGATGCGTATTGTCCCGGCTCTTATATGGTATTCGGACAACGATGCTTGCTGCCGTGCTGACAATGTGTATCACGATGTTCATTGGTACGATACTTGGACTTGTAGCTGGCTTTTTTAGAGGGAAAGTTGATGGAGCTCTAATGAGAATATGTGATGTCATGCTGTCATTTCCAGCAGAGGTGATGATTTTGGCCGTTGTGGGCATTATGGGACCTGGGCTTTTCAATATTATTTTGGCCAATGTCCTTGCAAAATGGGCTTGGTATACAAGGATGATTCGTTCGTCAGTCCTGCAATATACGAATGAACCATCTGTTCAGTTTGCGAAAGTATCTGGGGGTTCACCTTTTTATATCCTTCGAAAACATCTATTTCCTCGCATCTCAGGAGAGATTGCTGTCTTTGCTACACTTGACGCAGGCTGGGTCATTTTAAATATTTCTGCTCTGTCTTTTCTTGGATTAGGTGTGAGTGCACCTACACCGGAATGGGGCATGATGCTCAACGAGGCGAAGAATGTCATGGTGACGCACCCGGCTCATATGCTCCCGCCTGGACTTGCGATCTTATTTGTGGTCATGGCACTGAATTTTTTAGGAGACAGTCTTCAGCAGGTCATGAACCCTGCCATGCACCTTACCAACAAAAAAGGGGGGAGACGGTTTGCCTTTCATCGAGATAAAAAATCTGTCCGTACATGATCCGATTCAACAAAAGGATTTAGTGGCAAATATCACGTTTACATTACATAGACAACGTTGTTTAGGCGTTATTGGAGAAAGTGGAAGCGGAAAATCAACCGTTGCAAAAGCATTAATTGGCCTTATCCCTCCTTCGCTAGAGATGATTGGGACCATTTTATTTGACGGTGAAAAATTGACAAGTCAGACTTCACAGCAGTGGAGAGGAAAGCGAATTGGCTACATTCCACAAGATGCTATGAATGCGTTCAATCCAATTGAAACAATTGGTCATCAAATACTTGAAACGTTCCAGCGGCATTTGGGTTTACGTGGAAAAGAAGGGACAGCACATGCGATCACTGGGCTAGAACGTGTCCATTTAAACAATCCGCATATGTTAATGAAAAAATATCCTCATGAGCTGTCGGGAGGAATGCTTCAACGTGTCGTGATTGCCATTACGATCATGCTTTCTCCTGACGTGATCATTGCCGATGAGCCTACAGCATCATTAGATGCATATAACCGGCGCGAAGTCATCACACAATTACAGAGGCTGAAAGAAGAAACAGGAGCTGCCTTGATCATCATTTCGCATGATTTAGGCGTCGTTCAGGCAATCGCTGATGAATTGTTGGTGATGCACCAAGGGGAGATGCTTGAGCATCGTCATGCAAAAGAGATATTTACATCACCTGAGCATCCTCAAACGAGGCATTTACTAGAAACGAGGCTTCGCTTATCGGCACCCCTTGAAGCACTGAGGCAGCAGAAGAGAGTGAGGGCATTCCCATGCTGATCACAGCAAATCAACTACTTAAACATGGAGAAGATAAAGGGCGCTTTTTTCATAAAGAGGAATCCATAGCACGCATAGCTCAGGTTTCATTTCAGGTTGGAGAAGGTGAATGTGTCGGGTTAGTCGGTGAGAGCGGTAGTGGTAAAAGTACAATAGCACGTACGCTGCTTGGTTTAGAAACATTAGACGGCGGAGAGATAAAGATAGGTGGATGGCCAGCTCATACATGGCGTAAGATGAACCGGGGGGGAATGAGTGTTGTTTTTCAGGATTATCTATCTTCTGTCCATCCTTCCTTTACAGTGAAAGAGATCATAGCAGAACCCATGCAAATAATAAAGCGAAACATGGATGTGAACCAAAAAGTGTTGTCCCTGCTCAAGCAAGTAAGACTTCCATCGTCTTTGCTAAATCAATATGCTCATCAGCTAAGCGGCGGTCAGCTCCAGCGTGTATGCATAGCAAGAGCCATATCGACGAATCCAGCCATTCTCATCTTAGATGAAGTCCTTAGCTCACTTGACGTTTCTGTCCAAGTTCAAATATTGGAGCTTCTTGAGACATTAAAGCAAGAGTTAGATATGACCATTCTCATGATTACCCATGATCTAGAGGCAGCCGTTTTTTTATGTGATCGACTTCTTTTTTTACATGAGGGAAAACTTGAGGAAGAATGTAAAAGTGACCAGCTGTTTGAAGCGACTCATCCATTTACGCTCAAGCTAATAGACTCACTCATGCCTTTTCAACTTGACAAAAAATAACCAATCTTTTATCGTATACGTAACAAATGACGGAAGGGTGACCCAATGCAATGAAGTACTAATCCTATGACCTGTAAGCAAAATGAAAGAACGAAGGCAGTGAGCAAACGATATGTGTTGCTATGTTTGCTGCGTTTTCATTTTTTAGCTTCGGAATAGGATGGTACAGCTTGGGAATCAAAGATTGAAGTGATGGATACGGGGGAGATGTGTGCTCATTTGATGAACCGCATGTCATTCTGTATCGATACGCTTATTTTTGTACACCATTTTGCCTCCTATTCTGAGAATGGGAGGCTTTTTCATGTCTCCTGATACGAAAGGAGAGGGTTGGATGTTACTGAGAGCCCACCAATTAAAAGTATTTCGAAAGGATCGCTTGTTATTTGATATAGAGGAGCTGGCCATTCATCAAGGGGACCGAATCGGCCTTGTAGGGACGAATGGCAGTGGGAAAACGACATTGCTCCATGTACTGGCGGGGAGGGAAAAACCAGATAGCGGCACATTTGCACACACTACAACTTGTACGCTGCTTCCTCAACTAAAGACAGGAGATGGCAGACAAAGTGGCGGAGAGATGACTCAAGCTTATATTGAGAGAGCTTTAAGCCGGCCTTCTGCCCTTTTATTAGCCGATGAACCGACGACTCATTTAGATACGGAGCATATTGAGTGGCTAGAAGAAAAGCTTCGTTATCATCAAGGTGCTCTGATTGTCGTCTCGCATGACCGTGCTTTTTTAGATGCGTTATGTACAGACATTTGGGAATTGGAAGATGGGGAGCTCAAACTATACAAAGGCAACTACAGCGATTTCGCCCGGCAAAAAGAACTCGAACATCGCCAGCACGTGGAGGCGTACGAGGCGTATACCCAAAAGAAAAAACAGTTAGAACATGCACTGCAAAAGAAAATGAAAAAAGCTGACAAAGCGACAAAGCCATCTCCAAAGCTGAAATCCTCGGGGCCTAAAATTGCAAAGCCTTATTATGCAAACAAGCAAAAAAAGCTTCAAAAAACAGCCAAATCCATCGAAACAAGAATGGAGAAATTAGAAAAGGTGGAGAAGGTAAAGGAAGCCCAGCCTCTTCAAATGACGCAGCATACCATGAAGGAAGTGGCAAGCCGCACCATTTTTCGTGTGGAACATGTAGATGGTATGGCAGGAGATAAAGTCCTTTGGAAAAAAGCGAATGTAGAAGTAAGAGGCGGAGACAAAGTCGCGATCATTGGGAAGAATGGGAGCGGTAAAACGACATTTCTCCGAATGCTTGTAAACGGACATCCCGGGATTTTTCGTTCAGAAGCCGTGAAGATCGGTTATTTCAGCCAAGATCTTTCAGGACTGAATCTAGATGAATCGATCTTACAAAATGCACTGGAACAGGCGATTCAAGATGAGACGATTGTGCGCACCGTTTTAGCGAGACTTGGGTTTCGGGGAGACGATGTGTATAAGCTGACGAACGTATTAAGCGGCGGGGAACGGGTGAAGACGATGCTTGCCAAGCTGCTCGTCAGTGATGCCAATGTACTGATGCTTGATGAACCGACGAACTTTTTAGACCTTGCGGCAGTAGAAGCGCTTGAAGAACTTTTAAAAGATTACCCGGGCACAGTCGTGTTTGTCTCCCACGACAGGAGGCTCATTGAGCAGGTGGCTACTCGTATTCTTCATGTGCACGAGGGTACCATTGAACGCTTTGATGGCACCTATGAAGAATATAAACAAAAGGAAGAAAAGCCAGCTGCTACAAAGAAAGAAGAAGAGCTCCTGCTGATTGATATGCAGCTGTCTGAAGTGCTCAGTCGTTTAAGCATCGAGCCTTCTCATGAGCTTGAAGAGACGTTTCAAGCGCTGTTAAAAAGAAAGAAGTTGTTAGAGTCATAAAAAAAAGCCCCTGTGTTTACTGCACAGGGGTCTGTTCGTTTCGTTCTTTTTTCAATTGTTCAAGTTCGCTGACTGTGACAAGCTGGTAGCCTTGTTTGGTGAGTTCATGTATGATCTTCACCGCTGCTCGAGCAGAGCTGTCATAAATATCGTGCATGAGTACGGTTTTGCCATCTGCTGCATGTGAGAGAACATGGTTTGTGATCTGCTGGCTGTTGCGAATTTTCCAGTCTTCAGGATCGACATCCCACAATGAAACGTTCATGCCCACCGCTTGATTGATCTCGGGATTTGTTCCTCCATATGGCGGTCTAAAGTGCGTAGGAGTATAACCGCTGGCCTTTTCAATCAGCTTCTGCGTGTCTTTTACTTGTTTGACCGCTTCTTTTAGAGGGAGTCTCGTTAATAAAGGATGGTTATATGAATGGTTTCCGATCTCATTTCCGCCCTTTAAAATGTCGGCAAGCATTCCAGGATAATACTGAACCCTGCTTCCTAATACAAAAAAGGTGGCGTGTCCTTTATTTTCCTTCAGCGCTGCTAAAATGGTTGAAGTTGTGGCTGGGTTTGGACCGTCATCAAATGTGAGTGCGATGGCTTTTTTATTCGGATCAAGCTTTGGCTTTTGCGGCAGCTTGACGGCTTTTCTTTTTGGATTCGGTTCTTTGATTTCATTCTGATTTTTGGTCTTATTCATATATTCCGGCTTCAAGATATCTTTTAGCAGCGTCTTTTTGATCGCCAGCGTTTGCGGGCCTAAGTCCTTCGCGGCTACTTGAGAAGCTGGGAAATAGAACTCTATATATTTCTCTTTTAAGGCGAATTGACTGAAGTTTTGATCAGTAGGGGCTGTTCCTTTTTGAAGGAGTGATAGATCCTTAGACAAGGTTTTATCTTTTTTAAGCTCCGTGTATGTAATATAGGATAATTTTTTCAAATAGTCCTTTTTTGGTTGAAATAAATCTTTTGTGTCAAGAAAGTCTTTTTTCTGAAAATCGAAATTGATTGTGACGTGATGAGTGGTTCCATTTTGCTGACCTGTATATGTGTAGGTCGTAAAATAAATGGCCGCAGATTGTTTTGCATAGTGCACCATGTCATAGTCAATATTCAGTTCAAACCGTTTGTTTTCATCAATGTCCTTTGCTTCACTAAATGTCTTTTTGAAATGCTCTAATGCTGAATTCGCATAGCTTTGAATCTTGTCATCTAGCTTTTTTTGATGAAAAAGTGGATAGTTCACCGCATATCTCATAAACTTCCCGTCATTTACAAGAGTGACAATTTCAACATTTTTATAATTCGTATCCTGCTTCACATTTTTCTTCTCTGTACCGCTTGCTTGCTGATTTTGAAAGAATGCAACTGCTCCAATGACGATGGCAAGCGCAAATAGGATGATACTCCATTTTCCCTTTACTGACACAACTTTCAATTCTCCTCTCATGACGGGTCATTCTTTATTCCTTTGACATCTGTTTGTAATATTTTTATAACATTTGACTTACTTTTGTAATTTTAGGGGATTTTCATGCGGAATGTCAACTATTTTCCTATTAAACTACTGTAAAAAATGATAGGTCTTTCAGAACGAGAAAAAGCAGAAGGAAAGAATTCTCTTATTTGCCGTCTACCAATACCTTCAATAATTAAAAAATTGAGCCGTACATTGATTTTTCAGAGGCTGACGGCTATAATTTTGATGATTATGATTCTCATTTTCAAACTGACTTTTAATGAAGAAAAGGATGACACCGATTTTGCCGGATAAGCGAACATCTCAACAAAAACGATCATCACCTATTTTGTTCTTTTTATTGTTTTTTCTCGCGGTCATTGGTTTATTGGCAGCTATGTTTTTGGCTGTTTCATACGGTGCAAAGTCATTGTCTTTGCAAACGGTCTGGACAGCTGTGTTTGACTATCAGTCTCATGTGACAGAGCAGCAGATCATTCATGAATTAAGGCTTCCTCGTGTGCTAGGAGCGGCGCTTGTTGGAGCGGCGTTTGCTGTGGCAGGTGCGCTCATGCAAGGCATTACAAGAAATCCGCTGGCAGATGCGGGGATATTAGGCATTAACGGCGGTGCGATGTTTGTAGTCGCTCTCTGTTTTGCTTTTTTTCCAGGAATGCCTTATTCGGCATTGATGTTATTTTCTTTTTTTGGTGCCGTTCTCAGTACACTGCTGATCTTTGCCATTGGGGCGGCTGGCGGCGTGCTGACCCCACTTCGGCTCACTGTAGCTGGAGCTGTTGTTGCCGCATTGCTGCATGCGCTAAGCTCGGGTATCGCCATTTACTTTGATCTCAGTCAGGATCTGGCTTTTTGGTATGCAGGGGGTGTGGCAGGTGTCAAATGGCCGCAGCTGATGATCCTTGCTCCAGTCATTCTCATTGTCATCGTTTGGGCGATGTTATTAGGACGATCCCTCTCGTTATTATCACTTGGTGAAGATGTAGCTGCGAATTTAGGGGTGAAAACCAGGCAAGTGCGAATACTAGGTATGGCTGCTGCGGTTCTGCTGGCAGGCGTGTCTGTATCGGCGGTTGGGTCTATTGGGTTTGTCGGGCTTGTCATTCCGCATATTGCACGAAAGCTGGTTGGGGTCAATTATCGTTTCGTCATTCCGATGTCAGCGATTTTAGGCGCAATACTTCTCGTCTTCGCTGATCTTGCCAGCCGGACAGTAAATCCGCCAAGAGAGCTTGCCATTGGCGTCATGGTGGCACTTGTTGGTGTTCCTTTCTTCTTATATATTGCCAGAAAAGAAGGGAGGAACATGTCATGAAAGAGAAACGGCGTGCTCTTGTCGTGACAGCCGTTTTGCTTTGTCTGAGTGCGGCTGTCGTGCTGTATAGTTTAAATACCGGCACGCTGAAACTCAGTCCTCTCGTTGTCGTCAAAACGTTATTTGGCTTTGGAGATTTCCAAAGTGAGACGGTGCTGTTTGATTATCGTCTCCCTCGAATCGTCGTGACGATACTAGCTGGAATAGGTCTAGGTATCGCAGGTGGCATTTTGCAGAGTTTATCCCGCAATCCACTTGCCGATCCAGGGATTATCGGTCTGAATGCAGGAGCCGCATTCGGCTTAATCATCTTTGTGACGTATTTTCACGTACTAGAAGGAAATCCATCTTTACTCATTCCGCTCTTTACGTTTGGTGGAGGCCTACTTGCGGCGGCAGTCATCGTTCTTCTTGCGTACGACAGGCATGAAGGGCTTGTACCTATCCGGCTGATTCTTGTTGGAATTGCCGTAGCTGCGGGGTTTAGTGCATTGACGTTATATTTGTCATTGAAACTGGATGAAGATACATATACCTTCGCTTCAAGGTGGCTTGTGGGAAATGTATGGGGAAGAGACTGGATTCATGTACTTGCGCTCCTGCCTTGGATCGTATGTCTTGTCCCGCTTACGCTCATGCAGTCCAGCACACTCAATGCGTTAACGTTAGGTGATGCCGTCGCCTCAAGTGTCGGAGTACGTGTACAGCGTAAACGTCTGTTGTTACTCACCTTAGCTGTAGGTCTAGCGAGTGCAAGTGTATCGATGACAGGCGGAATTGGTTTTATTGGCCTTGTTGCACCTCATTTGGCGAGGCGTCTTGTCGGCTCACTGCACCAATATTTTTTACCAGTGAGCGCCTTGCTTGGATTGTTGATTTTGGTCAGTGCTGATACACTCGGACGTTCCATATTTGCCCCAAATGCCATCCCAGCGGGTGTGGTTGTGGCTTTTATCGGAGCACCTTATTTTCTCTATTTACTAACAAAAACAAAATAAGAAAGAGGAACTCATCATGAAAAAAGTACTTGTGTTTGGTTTAACGCTCTGTTTCTTGATTCTTGCCGCTTGTGGTCAACAGGAAACAAAGAAGACAACAAATCAAGATGAAAACGGAACACCTAAGATTGCGTCCTTGTCGATTCATTTAACAAATGACTTATTAGCACTCGGGATAAAACCTGCTGGCTCTGTTGTAGGGGGAGACTTAAAAGATTTCCTTCCACATGCGAAAAAGCAGCTTAGCCAGACGAAAAAGCTAGGCATTGCAGCAGATCCTGATATGGAGTCATTGCTTGCTTTAAAACCAGATGTCATTTACGTCGATGAAGAACTGGCTGGACAAGACTTATCAAAATACAAAAAAATCGCCAAAACCGAAGTGTTTAATTTAAATGATGGCACATGGCGTGATCATTTGAAAAAAATCGGCAAGCTCGTCAATAAAGAAAAAGAAGCCGATCAATATATTAAGGACTACAATCAAGAAGCAAAAGAAGTCAAATCACTCATCCAGAAAAAGATTGGAAATGGAAAAGTGATGGCGATTCGTGTAACAGCAAAAGAGCTTCGAGTATTTAGTATGAAACGTCCGATGGGTCCAATTTTATACGATGATTTAGGACTGACACCTGTAGATGGTGTGAAAAAACTGGACAGCAAACGTCCATTTGAAGTCATTTCTCAAGAAGTGCTTCCTGACTTTGATGCAGATGCTATTTTTGTTGTCGTGAACCGTGATGATAAGGCGCAGCAGGCATTCAAACAGTTAGAGCAGACGCCGATTTGGAAAGGCCTAAAAGCCGTAAAGAAAAACCAAGTGTATCCGATTGCCGATCAGCCATGGCTAGATTATTCAGCTCTAGGCAACAAAATGGCAATGGATGAAGCAAAAAAGATGTTCTCTAAATAAACAGCACATAAAACAAGGCATCATTCCGTATCTAGGAATGATGTCTCTTTTTTTGATTCATTCTTCTATTCATGCGCTTTTTGCATACATATGAGAGGGAACGAGCAGTATCGCCCGTATGAAAGGATAAGGGGAGGGGTTACATTGAAGGTTCAAAAAATTAGTGCAGGCACTATAGCGAGGCTTGTGCTGCTTTTATTGGCACTTGTGAACAGCGCTCTCACCGCTGCAGGGAAAAGCCCAATTCCAATTGATGAAGAAGGTGTGCAGCAATTCATTACGTTAGTCTTTCTTGGCATCACATCACTATGGGGCTATTGGAAGAACAATGATATTACGAAAAAAGCACGAACGAAAAAAGAAGAATAATAGAAAACAGAGCCTTTTCATGCAAAAGGGCTCTCAGCGTGTATAGAAACCCTCGCATTCCGTGTCAGTCCTGCGCGGGTACTCACGAATGTCAAATTCGCTCCGCAAAAGTAGCTGTCCTTCCTAGACTGCTATCACGCTGAAAAGAAGACAAAGAGCTAAAATAAAGTTCATTTTAGCCCTTTGTCCATAAACTGAAAAGAGCCTTTTCATATAAAAGGCTCTATTTCATCGAAGCGACAAGCGCCTCTCCCCGCAAATTGGTTTGATCTCAGTGGCTTACGCCCGGTGTTCTCCCATATTGGTAAGAAACGCTTTCACTTCCTCGATGGTTAAGCCAATGGCCTTTGCTTCACTCATGAGACGCTTCCATTCTGACATATTTGAGTCGGTCAGCTTTCTATGATGGACATGCAACGTCTTTCCTTCCTGCTCCTTTCTGTAGGTTTGGAGCAGCTGATACAGTTCTTCTTTAGGCATGCCGGATTGGACGGCATGAACGATATGATCCCGCCACTCCTGTTCACCGCCCTCAGCGTAATGAAACATCATCGTTTCTGCATCAAACAGCTCTTGTAAATCAATGTCTAGTGATGAGGATACCTTTTTTAAAAACTGGACAGATGGATTACGATGGACACCACGCTCAATCTTACTCAAATACGATTTAGAGACATGGGCATCTTCAGCCAACTGCTGAATTGAGTATCCTTTCCTCTTTCGGTAAATGCGTATCACCTTTCCTATCATTCGATATATGATCTCCCTTCTCCCCGGCGAATCGTTCTGCGACCTTTTCGTTCATTATAAGAAATAAATTGTTCTTTATAAAATTCAAAAACGTAAGAAACAGGAAGTAAACAAAAGAAAACGAACGATTTCGTTCTTTAAAAAGAACTATAAGACCTATTATGACATTTTTCTTTGCGGGTATTATCTTTTATAATCCAATCATTAACAAAAAGAAACCATATATAACCTTTTTATGATGAAATCGGGAGGTATCTATGAATGAGAATATAGGTTTTAAGCAGCTGTTTTCTGTCATAAAAGAGAAAATGGCCCTTCTGATCCTGATTGTCCTGATCGTAACGGGCATTTCAGCCTACTATCAGTTCTATGTCTCGACTCCTGTATATCAGGCAACCACTCAAATTCTTGTTCATAAACGAAGCAGTGATGCACAAGCGAATTTAAACGATATTCAGATGAACCTTCAATATACACGTACCTTTCAAGTCCTATTAAAAAGTCCAATCGTTATTGAAAAAGTAAAAGAAACACTCAATCTTACAGAATCGGCTGAAGGATTAAAACACAAAATTGCCACAAGTACAGAAAATGAGTCAGAGGTCATAAATATTTCTGTACAAGATGAGGACCGAGCGAAGGCAGTAGCCATTGCGAATACAGCCACAGAGGTGCTGCAAGAAGAAATCAAAAAAACCATGAATATGGATCGCATTAATGTTTTGTCTGAAGCCAAGCTGTCCAACACGATACTGATGAACTCACGTAAATTCGTTCACATTGTTCTGGCACTAGGCGCCTCTGTATTAGGGGGAATGACACTCATTTTCTTAATGAATTTACTCGATGATACGGTGAAACGAACACATCAAATAAGAGAAGAGATCGGATTGCCGTCGCTCGGCAGTGTCTATCAGATGCAGGCAGACAGGAGGGCAAAAAAAGACAAGCAGTCCGTCATAACGGGAGGACAGAACATTGATTTTTAAGAGGAAAAAAAGAGAAAAAAGAGATTTATCCTGTATTTCTGTATTAAATCCTCACTCTGTCATTGCGGAACAATTCCGAACGATCCGAACGAACATCGAATTCACGTCGATTCAAACGAGGCTGAAGTCGATATTGGTCACATCCTCCTTGCCGAAGGAAGGAAAATCATTTACGGCTGCAAACTTGGCAGCTGTTTTTGCACAGCAGAAAAAACGGGTTTTGCTCATGGATGCTGATTTACGTAAACCAGCCATTCATGAATATTTTGATCTGAGTCCGCACACCGGTTTGACCAATGTGCTATTAAATAATTGCAGTTTGGAGGAAGCCATTTTGCCTACACCGATTGAGCATTTAGAGCTGCTTCCGAGTGGGACCATTCCGCCAAATCCCGCTGAGCTGCTTTCCTCCTCTGTGATGAAGCAGCTATTTTACGAGATTGAACAGCAGTATGACATGGTGATTGTTGATTCCACACCACTTCTGCCTGTAGCCGATGCAAAAATATTAGCGAACCGGACGGATGGAAGCATTCTTGTTGTTTTAAGCGGTAAAACGAAGATTGCCGCTGTGAAGAAATCAAAAGAAGTATTAGAGGGTACGACAGGGAAACTGCTTGGGGCGATGCTAAATGGCAAGAAAGTGAAAAAGGGAAGGCACTATATGTATTAAAGAGATTGATAGGTGATGTCTCCTAATCTTTAACAACGGAGGCACTCGATCCTGCTGTGGGCATGACATATGCCTTAGATGCTCGTCATCGGTAGTGGGATGTGAGGACGGGTTTGATGCCCATTTTATGTAAGAATAGTGATGCTTTAAAAAGGGGGAGGAGCGTTGACTTACGCCCAAAGATTATCAATCATCGTGGCACTAGATTCATATCTCATTTTAGTTGCCGTCTTTTTTGGCTTTCAATTTGTCCAAGAGGCAGCGTTAACCGTATATACATTTGAAATGCTCGTCATTTCTTCGCTCAGTCTACTGATCGGGCACCATTTGTTTTCGTATATTTTTCACGTGTACAAGCAAGTATGGGCCTATACAGGGGTTAGAGAGCTATTTTCTTTAATGAAGACCTTTGCGTGTTCATTTTTATTTTCCATGACGATGCTGTACATTTTTGTGCAGACATGGCCATTTCGCTTTTTATTTATTGTCTGGCTTTTCCATGTGTTATTCATCGGTGCATCTCGTATGGCATCCAGGCTGTTTCATGATGGTGCGAAGCGGTATCAAGTTGAAAAGGAGCGGGCACTAATCATTGGCGCTGGATCAGCCGGAACCATTATCGTTCGTCAGCTTCAGCAGTCGAGTGATGTACATATTGAGCCGGTCGCTTTCATTGATGATGACAAAACAAAGCATAAGCTTGAAATTATGGGGCTGCCTGTTCTTGGGGGAAAAGAACATATTCAAACGGCTGTTGTGATGATGGATATTCAAAAAATCATTATCGCCATTCCATCCAAAAGCAGTCACACATTAAAAGGACTGTATAGAGAATGTGTGGCGACTGGAATCAAAACACAGATTATGCCAGAAATGGAACAGATTTTAAAAGGAACCCATGCGCTGAATCAATTGCGGGATGTACAGCCAGAGGATTTGCTTGGAAGAGAGCCGATTCAATTAGATACAAGCCGTCTATCCGTTCACCTAAAAGGAAAAACGATTATGGTGACAGGAGCTGGCGGGTCTATCGGGTCAGAAATCTGTCGTCAAATTTGTGTATTTGCCCCTCGGGCGATTGTGCTTGTGGGACATGGAGAATTTAGCATTCATTCTATTTTACTAGAGCTGAAAGAATTGTATGGAGATAGCATTAGCCTATATCCACAAATTGCGGATATTCAAGATAAACAAAAAATGAGTGAAATCGTTGGTCATTTTCAGCCGGATATGATTTATCATGCCGCCGCTCATAAACATGTCCCGCTCATGGAAATCAGCCCGAAAGAAGCGGTGAAAAACAATATTATCGGGACAAAAAATGTGGCAGAAGCTGCACATGAGCACGGAGTTGAAACATTTGTCCTCATCTCATCTGACAAAGCGGTCAACCCTGCCAATGTGATGGGAGCGACAAAGCGGTTTGCTGAAATGGTGATTATGCAAATGGGGGCAAGCAGTGAAACGAAATTTGTCGCCGTCCGGTTTGGGAATGTACTCGGAAGCAGGGGGAGCGTCATTCCGATCTTTAAAAAACAAATTGAAAAAGGCGGGCCAGTGACTGTCACGCACCCAGCCATGACAAGATATTTTATGACGATACCAGAAGCATCAAGGCTTGTTATTCAAGCTGGTGCACTAGCAGAAGGAAGGCAGATTTTTGTTTTAGACATGGGGGAGCCAGTCAAAATTGTCGACCTCGCAGAAAACCTCATTCACCTCTCAGGCTACACCACAGACCAGATTCCCATCACATTTACGGGGATTCGTCCCGGAGAGAAAATGTACGAGGAGTTACTCAACCAACATGAAAAAGCACAGGAGCAAATTTTCCCGAAAATCCATATCGGGCATGCCTTGGATGGAGATCCGTATGTGCTGAACCGCTTTATTCACGAATTTAATATGATGAGTGACGATCAATTAAGACAGGCCTTGTTTGCCGCCATTGAGTCGCATGATGTATTGCCTGAACCGATGGAACGAGAGGAGGAGCCACTTGCCAATGAAGAAAAAAGTCTTGTTTTGCGCAACGGTTGATTATCATTTTAAGGCGTTCCATCTCCCGTATTTCAGGTGGTTTCAGGAACAAGGATGGGAAGTGCATACAGCGGCAAATGGCCAGCTGGAGCTGCCGTATGTGGATCAAGCGCATTCCATTCCGATTCAGCGTTCCCCTTTTCATTTGCAAAACCGGCTTGCTTATGTGGAGCTGAAAAAGCTGTTAGAAAAAGAGCATTATCAGTTCATCCATTGTCACACACCGATGGGGAGTGTCATTGGCAGGTTAGCGGCGAAAACAACACGCAAAAAAGGGACGAAAGTTCTTTACACAGCGCATGGCTTTCACTTTTGGAAGGGGGCACCGCTTCAAAATTGGCTGCTTTATTATCCAGTTGAGAGATGGCTCGTTCAATATACAGATGCACTCATCACCATTAATGGAGAAGATTATGAAAGAGCCGATCGTCTGTCAAAAGAGAAGGCGGCTGTGCATTATGTTCCCGGTATGGGTGTCGATATGAAGCGATTTGCACCAGTTGATGACAAAGAAAAAGATCGCCTTCGTAAAGCATATGGTTTTACCACGCAAGATTTTATCGTGCTGTGTGCTGGTGAATTAAATGACAATAAAAATCAAGGAATGCTCATCAAAGCTTGCGCGCAGGTGTATCGGAATATACCACATGTGAAAATAGTATTTGCTGGAGAAGGGACAAGTCGGTCGTCCTATGAAAAGCTGGTCTGTCAGCTGAATCTTGAGGAACATGTACAGTTTGCGGGATTTTGCAAACACATCGAAGAGTGGATGCATCTGAGCGATGTATGTGTATCAACCAGCTTGAGAGAAGGACTTGGGATGAATCTTCTTGAAGCGATGTCTGCTGAAAAGCCGGTGATTGCAACAGAAAATAGAGGGCATTGTGAGCTCGTCAAACATGGAGTGAACGGCTTTTTAGTCAAACCGCATGATGTGAATGGTTTAGCCGTTTATTTACAGCAGCTCTATCATAAAAAGGACCAGCTTCACCTAATGGGGAAAGCGGGACGTTCTATGGCTCACGCATTTGCACAGGAGCAGACGATAAGTGCTATGGAGGAAATTTACACAACGTATATGGATCAAAAAGAGAAGGTGATGTGAGCATGCGTCAGCCGAAAGTATCGATTATCATGGGTGTTTACAATTGCCAAGAGACAGTAGAAGAAAGCATTGAATCGATTCTCCGTCAAACCTATGAAAACTGGGAGCTCATCATATGTGATGATGCATCAACAGATGGCACCTATGAAAAAGTGCTGCACTATACCATGCGTGAACCCGATAGAATTCGCCTCATCCGAAATGAACACAATCAAAGACTTGCCGCCAGTTTAAATCGTTGTCTCACTGAAACGAATGGAGAACTGATTGCAAGACAGGATGGCGACGATATATCGGTGTCTACACGATTAGAAAAACAGGTTCGTTTCCTTGATGCACATCCGGAATATGATGTAGTTGGTACGGCGATGACGGTGTTTGATGAGTCAGGGACGAAGGGCGTTCGAGCACTTGTCTCAGAGCCTGATCGAAGGGTGCTAGCAAGAGGAACGCCTTTTTGTCATGGGACGATTATGATGAGAGCGTCTGCCTACAAGGCTTTAAATGGCTATCGTTCTGTCAAAACAACCAGACGGATGGAAGATATCGATCTGTGGATTCGTTTTTTTGCTGCGGGGAGAAAAGGCTTTAATCTGCAAGAGCCCTTATACCTTGTAAGGGAGGATGAAGCGGCCTTTCAGCGCCGGAAATTCCGATACTCAATGGACAATGCCTGGCTTGTGTTAAAAGCATGCAAGCAATTAAAATTGTCGCCGTTTGATTATCTCTTTGCGCTTAAGCCGGTCATCCGTGCCTGTATGTCACCAAAGATCATGAGGTTTTATCATCAGCGGAAACTTGGAGGATCTATGGTGAAAAGGAGGACGATTCGGGATGAGTGAGCCAAAGCGTGTACTTCATGTTGTGGGCGGAATGAACAGAGGCGGTGCAGAAACGATGATCATGAACATCTATCGTGCAATCGACCGAAATGTTCTTCAATTTGATTTCATTACCCACCGAGAGGATGTCTGTGATTACGATGAGGAAATTCGTCAGCTTGGCGGGCGGATTTTTTATGTCCCAAGTATTGGAGCGTCCTCTCCATGGACGTTTGTCAAAACGTTGACGAAGACGATTAAGCAAACGGGACCTTATCAGGCGGTGCATGCACATACAGATTTTCAAACGGGCTTTTCTGCCCTTGCTGCGAAACTGGCAGGTGTGAAGATACGCATTTGCCATTCACATAATACGGCTTGGAAACAGTCTCCTAGCCGGGTGGATCATTTGATGCTCAAAGGATTTCGTCAGCTGATCTTTGCCTTTTCTACGAAGCTTGTTGCATGCGGTGAAGATGCCGGTGTCTTTTTATTTGGACAAAAAAGAATGCACGATGGACGAGTGGACATTTTGCCAAATGGGATTGATTTGGACCTTTTTTTTCAGTTGGAGCCAGAAGCGAAGGTGAAGATGAAAAAAGACCTCCATCTTCACGAGAGAAAACTGATCATTGGACATATTGGCCGATTTCATGAGCAGAAAAACCATGTTTTTTTCATCGAATTAGCGCAGACACTGAAAAAACAAGGGGTCTCCTTTCAGCTAGTTCTCATAGGAGATGGGCCGCTCCGGGCAGTGGTTGAATCGTATGCAGAGAAAGCAGGATTAATGGAAGACATTGTGTTTACGGGCGTTGTCTCAGAGGTTCCGCAGTATATGAAAGCATTTGATGTGTTTGTGATGCCGTCTTTGTTTGAAGGTCTTCCGCTCGTATTAGTGGAAGCGCAGGCATCTGGACTCCCATGTGTGATTTCAGATCATATCACAAAGGAAGTCGATCTAGGCTGCGGGCTTGTGAAACGGAAATCCTTGCAAGATTCAGCACATGAGTGGATGAAAGCCATACTAGAAGCCTACCATGCAGACCCTCCTCTTCAGGAGACGATTATTTCTCAGCTTGGCCTTAGAGGATTTGATGTGAAACAGAACATCACCCGTGTGATGAATGTGTATGGATTGTAAGGAAGGATTGGCAGATGGCGATTTATTTGGTGAACATGATCATGGTCTATTTATGGTCGAGCTTTGCCGCATTTTATGGCAGACGTGATGATACCATACAAAGCGGCTGGCGGCCGAACAAGCTTCTGGTGTTTTTTCCATTTTTATTTCTTTGTATTGTGGCGGGCATACGCTACAAAGTAGGAACTGATTTCGTCACCTATGGACAAATGTATGAGTTCTCCGTCAACTATGACAAGCCTTGGCATATTTTCGGATTCGGTGTAGACAAGGCCGCCACTGATCCGGGCTTTACATTGATCTTATGGATGCTCAATCAACTGTCACATGAGCCGCAAATCATGTATATCACAGTTGGGATCATCACCTATTTTTTTATTATCAAAACACTTGTGCGATATGGACGGCCATTTGAGCTTAGTATGCTACTATTTCTCGGCACATTTCATTATTACGCTTCGTTTAATGGCATGCGGCAGTATATGGTGGCGGCGATTCTTTTTTATGCCATCCGGTTTGTCATCAAAGGTCAGTGGAAATGGTATTTTCCGCTCGTGCTTGTATGCGCGCTATTTCATTCCTCGGCACTCATTATGATTCCAGTCTATTTCATCGTCAGAACAAAGGCATGGTCTTGGATGATGTTTGTGTTATGTATGATTTTTCTAGGCTTAACCGCTCTGTATGACCGCTTTGTCTCCGTGTTTGTGGTGATGCTGCAAGGGAGTTCTTATGGTCATTACGAGGAGTGGCTGACAACGAATACGAATGGAATGAATGTGACGAAAATTGGTGTCTTGATCTTGCCGTTATTGCTTGCGTTCTTTTGTCGAAAACGACTTCGTGAGCTGACGCCAGAGAGTGATTATATTGTAAATTTTTGCTTGCTTGGATTTTTGTTTGGCATCCTTGCAACGAAGGATGTCATTTATGCAAGATTTCATATTTACTTTGGTCTGTATCAGCTCATTTTACTGCCTTATTTCACACGGATTTTTGATCAGCGAACCAATTTCTTTATGTATATCGGAATTGCGGTTTGCTATATTTTGTACAGCATCATGCTGATGCCGTTTGATTCTTCTGTTTTACCGTACCGAACGATTTTTACAAAGTAGATTTGAAGAAAGGTGGGGCTTGCTGTCATGCCAGCTATCAGTCTATTGGTCGCAGTCTATAACACTAGTCAATATGTGGAGCAGTGTCTTCAATCGATTGCAGACCAAAGCTTTTCAGATATAGAGGTCATCCTCATTAACGATGGATCTACCGATCACAGTGGAGACATCCTTGAAGCGTTTGCTGCGCGTGATGAGCGATTTCGGGTGATTCACCAAACCAATCAAGGGCTGGGAGCGGTGAGGAACAGGGGCATAGAAGAAGCAACAGGAACGTATCTTGCCTTTGTTGATTCAGACGATGTTCTCGCTCCTCAATACTGTGAGGCTTTATATCAAGAAGCCGAAAACACTGGTGCCGATCTTGTTGTTAGTGAATATTGGATTCAGTTTGAACAGTCAAAAAGGATCATACCGACGACGCTGTTAGCTCAGCAGAAAGCCGATAAGACAAGTTTAATAGAATCGTTATTACATGGTGAGATCACGGGATTTTCATGGAATAAGCTGTATCGGCGGGCATTTATCGAAAAGCATCATATCCGTTTTCCGTTGAGAGGTGAGCTTGAGAATATTGAAGATCAATATGTCACGCTGCGCTGTTTTTCTTTATCACGTGTCATTGCCTTTGTTCATGAGCCGCTTTATTATTACCGGGTTCATTTGTCATCCATTGTCCAGCGATATCAAAAGCAGTATTTTCAGCATGGACTGGCGTTTTATGACACGCAGCGTTTGTTTTTAAAAGAGCATGATGAGCTGACACCATATGAGAAGGCTTTTTGTTTTTTTATCGTGAATCATACGCTGCATTGTATGCTCAATGAATGGAAGAGCCAAAATTCCCTGTCCTTTCAAAAAAAGCTTGGTCATATGCGTGAAATGGTGACACATGAAGCTTTTCAGAAGGCTGTGAAACAAGTGGAACCATCGAAGCTGACTGTGCGAAAGCGAATGATCTTATTCCTTGCTAGGCTGCAGTGGGTGTATCCGCTCTCTGCCGCAGCTTCAAGCTATCAAAAATGGATTGAATATCAAACGAGAAAATCGGGGTGATGAGTGTGACATTCCAGCAATTAAAAGCACATGCCGCAGAGTGGCTGCTCTTAAAGGTCAAGTATCCACTTCAATATAGGTTGAGCCGCCAAAGACTGCCAGAGCTGCGTCATCAGAAGAAGATCATTCTCACGCTGCTACCGGCACATGACAACTTAGGTGATCATGCGATTGCCTATGCGAGCTGCTGTTTTTTACAAAAGCATTTTCCAGACTATCAAATCATAGAAGTAGACATGCAGGAGATGTATCGTCTAGCACGTCCGCTGAAGCACGCGCGGCACCCAGAGGACATTGTCTGTATCATCGGCGGGGGCAACATGGGCGATTTATACCGATATGAAGAATGGACAAGACAATTTATCATGAACGCCTTTAAGTCCTATCCCGTCATTCAGCTGCCCGCTACTGCTCATTTTACAGAAACAAAGAGAGGGAAAAGAGAAGAACGCCGCGCCATTCAAGCATATCAGCAACACCCGAGGCTTCTTTTGATGGCAAGAGATCAAACCACCTATCAATGGATGAAGCAGCATTTTCCTAATAAAGAGGTGTGGAAACAGCCTGATATGGTCCTGACATTAGACGAAACATCAAAGAGTCAAACCCGTAAAGGAGTGCTGCTTTGTCTGCGTGAGGATAAGGAGGCATATCTCACGAAAGAGAAACGAGAACAACTGCAGGAGCATATCAAAGAAACGTATGATCAAGTTGGTTTTATCACAACAACCATTGGGAAGCGAGTGAATCGAACGACTCGTTTAGAGGAATTATCTACGTTATGGACGCAGTTGAGACAGGCACAAGTCGTCGTGACAGATCGACTGCATGGCATGATCTTTTGTGCGATCACACATACACCGTGTGTTGTCATCAGGTCGTTTGATCATAAAGTCATGGAAGGATATGAATGGGTAGCGCACTTGCCATTTATGACCCTTTTGAAGGAACCAACGGAGGAAGCGGTGAAAAAGGCCATTCATCAGCATATGAAAACAAGCGGACAAAAGGGAGAGGAAGCTGGATGAAGGCCCTTAAACACTGCGTGAAATCACCATGAACCGTGCGTTTCTTTACAATGTCAGTGCAAATGTAATGACGTTTATCTTGATGATGCTGATGTCTGTTTGTTTAACGCCTTACATTGTTCATACACTTGGAGTGGAAGCGTTTGGTCTGATTCATCTGACGCAAAATATGATCAATTATTTATCGGTCATTACGGCTTCATTAAGTGCTGTGGTGGTGCGTTTTTTTTCTGTTGCCGCTCATAAAGGAGAGATGGAACAAGCGCAGCGCTATCTCGCTTCCTATTTTGTCAGTTCTCTTTTTTTATCCATCTGTCTTTTTTTACTTTGTCTATTCATGTCTCAGCAGCTGGTTGATTGGCTCCATGTGCCTGCTCATCTTGCAAAAGATACACAGATCGCCTTTGTGTTAGGGGGTCTTTTATTTATGCTCAATTTCGTCATGTCTGGTATTGGGGCGGCACCATTTTATGCGAACAAATTATATGTATCGAGTGTTGGACAGGCCATTCAGATGTTTGGCAGGGCGCTTGTGATTGTGCTGCTATTTACCGTGACGACACCAGCTATTTGGCATATTCCGCTTGCAGCCGTTATGGGGAGTTTCGCCGCTTTGGGAATGGGTCTCTATTATTTTAAGAAACTCATTCCTTGGTTTTCGTTTAAGTGGCGGTACGTTTCTTTATCTTCAAGTCTCACGCTGGTTCGATCAGGGGTGTGGCATTCATTTGAACAAATGGGCATTTTGTTGTTTTTACAAATCGATTTATTGATGACCAACTTACTGATTGGGGCAGAAGCGACTGGACAGTATGCCGCCATTTTACAATTTCCATTATTATTGCGCACCCTTGCAGGGACACTTGCGGTTGTGTTTGCGCCAACGATCACAAAATTATATTCAAATCAAGACGAGCAGGGGCTCATTCAATACGCCGCCAATGCCATGAAATGGAGTGGTTTATTTGTAGCATTCCCCGCGGCTCTGTTAGGAGGTCTTGCCGGTCCGCTCATGCTGTTATGGCTTGGACCAGCCTTTGAGGAGCTGAAATGGCTGCTGATGATTCATGCGGCTTATTTGTGTTTCACGTTGATGTTTTTACCGCTGACCTATGTACCGACTGCCTTTAACCGATTTAAAGTGCCGGCGGTTGTGACACTCATATTAGGCGGTTCCAATGTCCTGTTCGCCTATGGACTGACTCACCTACTTCAGCTTGGGTTATATGGCATTGCCTCAGCAGGGGCCGTTGTTTTATTGATGAAAAATATCGTCTTTCTCCCATTGTATACAGCCAAGATCACGAAACAGAAAAGTACCATCTTTTATAAACATACAGTCGTTCCGCTGTTTGGGGCTTTGTTCATATGGGGGATCTGTGCCGGCATTCAGGCTGTGTATGATGTGACGAGATGGTGGGAGCTATTTTGTATTGGCGGAATATGTTTCGTTCTCTACTTAGGCTATTTGTATCAATTTGCAGGAACAAAACAAGAGCGGATACAGCTCATGCGCAAGGTGAAACAAGCTGCTATTGAACGGGCTGTCTCCCGCTAGTGTGGAAAGGAGAAGCAGTGATGAAAAGAATAATAGATGTGGTCGTGGCTTTGACCCTGCTCATCGCAGGCAGCCCCCTTTTCCTTCTCATCTATGGACTCATTAGGTGGAAAATCGGAGCTCCTGTGGTGTTTCGACAAGAGCGGCCTGGTCTATACGGACAGCCGTTTATGCTTTATAAATTTCGGACGATGACCGAGGAACGCGATGAACATGGCGTACTGCTTCCAGACCATCTTCGATTAACAAAAACCGGCACCTTTATTCGCAAGCTCAGTCTTGATGAATTGCCGCAGCTTGTCAATGTACTCAAAGGGGAAATCAGTCTCGTTGGACCAAGACCGCTTTTAATGGAGTATTTACAAATGTACACAGAGGAGCAAGCGAAGCGTCATCTTGTGAAGCCTGGTATCACTGGATGGGCCCAGGTGAATGGGAGAAATACTCTCTCTTGGGAGGAGAAATTCACCTATGACCTCTGGTATGTAGAGCATCAATCGTTTTGGCTCGATATGAAAATCTTATGGATGACCTTGTTGAAAGTCATCAAAACAGAAGGGGTGCAGCAGCCAAATCATGCAACAGCTGAAAAATTCAAAGGAACCGATACGTAAAGAGCAGTCCATTGGCTTAATAGGGGCTGGCGGACACAGCAAGGTCATTCAGGAGTTGATTTTTTTGCATCCTGATTACTCATTGTGTGCTGTATTAGACGATCGATTTGAGGAAGCTGACACTCAAACCGGTATTCTGTATGGTCCGGTTTCTATGAGTCAAAAGGTAAGATGTGAAATACCTGATATGCAATGGCTGATTGCCATTGGGCAAAATGAAATCAGACAGAGGATCAAAGAACGTCTCGCATTTGAAGAGAGGGCATTTGCCACACTGATTCATCCAGAGGCAGTTGTGAGCTCGTCAACGAAGATTGGCCGGGGAACGGTTGTGATGGCAAGGGCTGTTGTGCAAGCAGATGCAGTAATTGGTGAGCATGCCATTATCAACACCGGTTCTATCGTGGAGCATGATTGCTTTCTCGAATCCTTTACGCACCTATCCCCGGGAGCCGTGCTCACCGGCTGTGTCTCTGTGCGAGAGGGTGCTCATATTGGAGCTGGGGCTGCTGTCATACCTGGCAGAACCATTGGAAGCTGGGCAGTGATCGGCGCAGGAGCGGCAGTGACCCGAGATATACATGATCAGAAAGTCGCCGTAGGCGTTCCTGCAATTGAGATCAAAGATCGAAGAGAAGGTGGGAAATCATGAGAGACAGGAAACGAATCTACTTATCTCCTCCTCATATGAGTGGAAAAGAACAGATGAAAATAGAGGAGGCATTTAAGAGCAATTGGATTGCACCATTAGGACCGCTTGTAAATGAATTTGAGCAAGTGGTCGCGGATTATGCAGGGGTGAAGAGAGGAGCGGCATTATCTTCAGGAACAGCAGCCATTCACCTTGCCTTAAAACTCCTTGGCGTTCAAAAGGGAGATATGGTCTTTTGTTCCACTCTCACATTTGTTGCCAGTGCAAATCCTATTTTATATGAACAAGCGACGCCTGTTTTTATTGATTCAGAAAAAGAGACTTGGAATATGTGTCCGCTGGCGTTAGAGAAAGCCTTTGCTGAAACAAAACGACTTGGGAAAAGACCCCGTGCGGTTATTGTCGTTCATTTATACGGACAAAGTGCGAAAATGGATGAAATCATAGCAGTGTGTGAGGCATATGATGTGCCAATCATTGAAGATGCGGCTGAATCGTTAGGCAGTATATATAAAGGAAGAAAAAGCGGTTCAATGGGCAGGTTCGGTGTTTACTCTTTTAACGGAAATAAAATCATTACAACATCAGGAGGCGGAATGCTTGTCAGTGATGATGAAGCAGCCATCGACCGATGCCGATTTCTCGCGTCACAGGCGAGAGAACATGCCCTACACTATGAACATCAAGAGGAGGGATATAACTATCGGATGAGCAACCTGCTCGCAGGTGTAGGAATTGCACAAATGGAAGTGTTAGAGGAGCGTGTTCAGCAAAAACGCCGCATTTTCGAGCGTTATCAAGATGCTTTAGCCGATATTGAAGGCCTTCAATTTATGCCAGAATATCAAGACACCACATCAAACCGCTGGCTGACCACATTCACCATTGATCATCATGCACAGATGTCTCCAGTAGAGATGATAGATGCTTTAGAACAAAAGCAGATCGAAGCAAGGCGTGTATGGAAGCCGCTGCACCAGCAGCCGCTCTTTCATGGTTATCCTTTTTATACAACAGCCGATGAAGTCCCTGCATCTGAGTTGTTATTTGAGACAGGTCTTTGCCTGCCATCTGGTACAAGCATGACAGACGCGGAACAGGAGCTTGTCATTGATACACTGTACAACGCCCTGCAAAAGAAAGCATTACCCTCCTCATAGGCTGCTCGTTCATCAGCAGCCTGCCTCTCTTTTTAACAAATCCCTTAATTTGTGGAATAATAAGGAATATATATTGTCATTTCGTTTCAAATATGATATTGACAACAGAGTCCTTCCTCCTTAAAATGAAAATGATTATCAGCATCAATTAGGAGGAGTAACTTATGTCTATTTGGAGTAATTTTCCGAAAATTAAAATAAATAAAATATTACCTATCCTACTGATCTTCTTACTAGTAGGCTGTTCTCAAGCAAATAATGGAGCAGGTGGAGACAAGGATCATCCTGATATGATCACCATGGCATGGCCAAGAGATATTGGCGAAATGAATCCACACATATACAATCCATCACAATTGTTTGCCCAATCCATGATTTACGAACCATTGGTGAGCTATCAAAAAAATGGAAAACTTAAACCTGAATTAGCAAAATCATGGGATGTTTCCAAGGATGGCAAGGTGTATACGTTCCATCTTAGAGACAATGTCACGTTCTCAGACGGATCTAAATTTAATGCGAACATTGTGAAAAAGAATTTTGATACGATTTTAAAAAACAAAGAAGTACATAGCTGGTTAGGTGTCATAAAGAAAATTAAAAAGACAGAAGCAGTGGACAAGCAAACGTTTAAACTCACATTAACTGAGCCTTATTATCCAACTGTTCAAGAGTTAGCTGTTGTGCGCCCCGTACGTTTCCTAGGCGAAGCAGGTTTTCCGAAAAACGGAGATACGTCAAAAGGAATCGAAAAACCAGTGGGGACAGGCCCTTGGGTATTAAAGACGTACAAAAAAGATGATTACGCGATTTTTGAACGAAATGACCACTACTGGGGAGAGAAACCAAAGGTCAAAGAAATCAAAGTGAAGGTCATTCCAGATGCCGAAACAAGAGTGATGGCATTTGAAAAAGGCGATGTAGATCTACTTTACGGAGAAGGAACGATTAGCCTTGATGCTTTTAAACAACTAGAGGCGAGCGGCAAGTATGAAACGAAGATGTCAGAGCCTGTAGCCACAAGGCAGCTTGTCATGAACACAAAAGTCGATCAGCTGTCAGATGAGAAAGTGCGTCACGCCCTTCAGTATGCGATCAATAAAACATCATTGGTGGAAGGTGTGACCTCTGGCTTAGAGGATGTAGCAGATCACATCTTGCCGACAAACATGCCATATACGTCAGGCATCCGGGTGAAATCTTTCCAGTATGATGTGGACAAAGCGAAGGCTTTACTGGATGAAGCGGGCTGGACGCTTCCAAAAGGAAAAACCATACGGGAAAAAGACGGAAAAACGCTTGAGTTTAGTATGATGTATGACTCAGCAGAATCGATTCAAAAAACAATGGCTGAAACACTGCAGGCAGAATGGGCAGCCATTGGCGTTGGTGTCAAACTTGAAGGTGTCGAGCTGGCGACGCAGGTTCAGCGGTTTAAAGCGAACAAATTTGATATGAACTTCTTTAGCAATTACGGAGCGCCGTATGATCCGCATACATTTATGAACGTTGTCTCATCAGATGGTTTTGGATTCAAAGAGGCGATCTCAGCGTATCCGAATAAAGATAAGCTGATCAAAGAAATGACGGAGATTCCATCAACAACAAATGAAAACAAACGCAAAGTACTTTATTCGTCCGTCTTATCTTCCTTGCAAGATCAAGGGGCGATTGTGCCAATCTCTTATTTTAAAAAGACAGCTGTTTATCAAAAAGATGTGAAGGACTTTGATTTCCCTGCGAATCGCGATGAACACCCTTTCACAGGCATCAAGCTGAAGTAACAGAAGGAAGGTAAGCAAATGAGCCGCTATATCATCAAACGAATGTTATCTATCATTCCTGTATTTCTACTAGCCACACTGTTCACAACTGGCATGATTCATCTGTCACCAGTTGATCCAGCGGAGGCATATTTAGCAGCGGCTCATATTCAGCCTACTGATGAGGTATTGGCGCAAAAACGAAGTGAATTTGGTTTAGATGAACCTTTTTACATGCAGTACCTTCATACGATTGAAAAAGTCGTCCGTCTTGATTTTGGGCGGTCGTATATGACCAATCAGCCTGTGCTTGATGAGGTGATCTATCGAATACCTGCGACGATTCAATTGGCGTTCACTAGTCTGCTGATCGCAATTTGCGTCAGTATTCCACTAGGCTTTTTCAGCGGATTGAGAAAAAACGGCGTTGTAGATCATATGAGCCGGATGATTTCCTTCCTAGGAGCATCTATCCCGACCTTTGTTTTGGGATATTTGCTCATCTTCTTTTTTTCAGTGAAACTCGATCTTTTACCTGTTGAAGGTGTTGGTACATGGGAACATCTTGTACTGCCATCCATTACACTGGCTGTGCCGTTAATTGCGATGTATACGAGATTATTGCGAGCGAGTGTGAGTGAGACGCTTCACGAGCCTTTTGTTCAATATGCGAGAATGAGAGGGCTAAAGGAACAATCGATTATGTTCAAACATGTCTTCAGAATGGCGATATCACCGATGCTGACAGGACTTGGCGTGAATCTTGGCAAGCTGCTCACAGGGACTATTATTGTAGAGGCTGTTTTTTCATGGCCTGGATTTGGACGATTTTTTATAGAAGCGATCTTTAACCGGGATCTGCCGGTCATTCAATTTTATGTGTTGATGGCGGCGTGTATCTTTATCTTAAGCAGTTTGATAGTGGATCTTCTTCAGCTGCTCATTGACCCCCGTATTTCTAGAAAGGAAGGCCGCCAGCCATGATGACAAAAGTAAAACACCTCTTCTATCATCAAAAGATGATCTCGATCTGTGTGGTGCTGCTCGGTCTCCTGCTCATTGTGACGATATGTGCACCATGGATCGCTCCGCATGACCCGGCGGCGGTTAATCTTGCAATGAAGCTAAAGGGTTCTTCATGGGGGTATCCTCTAGGCACCGACCAATTGGGAAGATGCAATTTATCTCGTATTCTATATGGTGCTCGTATTTCACTAGGATGTGCGTTGTTAATCTTTGTTTCCTCTCTATCTATCGGTTTAATCGTAGGGCTGATTTCTGGATATAAAGGCGGCTGGATCGATCACGTCTTGATGAGATTGTGCGACGGGGTCATGGCATTTCCAAATTTGGTGCTGATCCTCGGATTAGTCGGTATTTTTGGACCAGGGCTTTCTCAAGTGGTGCTGGCTTTGATGCTTGTGCAGTGGGTGTATTACGCCCGCGTCTTTCGAGGGATGGTCCTTAGTTTAAAGGAACAAAACTTTATTGCAGCTGCGAAGATTAGCGGTACTTCCCATTGGAATATCATGAGAAAGCATATGATTCCGAATGTACTGCCGCCACTTGCGGTTGTGGGCACACTTGAAATGGGCTGGGCGATTATGGACATTTCAGCCATGTCTTTTCTAGGCTTAGGGGTTCAGCCCCCTACGCCTGAATGGGGAGCGATGATCCATGAAGGAAAATCTTATATTCAAACAAATCCTCAGCTGATGCTTTATCCGGGCCTTGTGATTATGGCTGTGGTCATTCTATTCAACTTACTGGGAGAAGCCCTTTCAGAGAAATATGGCATCAAACGTCGTGTGTAAAGGAATGAGTCAGTTGGAAGAGTCTATTTTAAATATAGAGAACCTGCATGTGCATACGAAAACGCCGCAAGGAACCATTTCTCTCGTTCAGGAAATAGCATTTGAGGTAAAGCACGGTCAAATTGTTGGATTAATTGGTGAGAGCGGATGCGGAAAAACGGTGACAAGTATGTCGATCTTAAACATGCTTGATCGAAAAACAACGGAAGTGACTGGCAGTATCACTCTACAAGGTCGAGAATTGATCGGTTTGAGTGAACAGCATATGCGGTCTATTCGTGGCAAAGATCTCTCATATATCATGCAAAATCCAATGAATAGCTTTACGCCTGTATGGACAATTGGACATCAATTGATTGAAACAATCCGCCGGCATACATCTGTCAGTAAAAGGCAGGCTCGGGTCCAGGCAATGAAAGCCTTAGAGAAAATGAACCTGCCGCATCCAGATCAATTACTGAGTAAGTACCCTTTTGAATTAAGCGGGGGGATGCTCCAGCGTGTCATGATTGCTATGGCTGCCTGTATGCATCCGCCTCTGATCATCGCAGATGAACCGACAACCGCATTAGATGTACACAATCAGAAGCTGGTGCTTGAGCACTTGAATCAAATTCGTCATGAATACGGAACGGCGACTTTGCTCATTACCCACGATCTTAGTGTGATTGCGGAAATGGCAGACGAGGTCGTGGTGATGAAACAAGGAAAAATCGTTGAAAAGGCTGAAGTTCTTGAGCTTTTTGAACACCCAAAGCATGATTATACAAAGAAACTTTTAGCAGCTCGTCCATCCATTCCAGCTGTTTGCCCGATTTGAGGTGAGAAGACCGTTGCATTTAATAGAAGTGAAAGCAGTGAGTCATTCATATGGCAACCGATCGTTTCTGATGAGGACAAAAGGGAGAACCCCTGTCCTGAAAAACGTTCATTTGACCATTGAAGAAGGCACTTGTCTTGGGTTATTAGGTCAAAGTGGTGCAGGGAAAAGTACACTCGGCCGCATCATCCTTGGACTAGAGAAGCCGAGTAGCGGACAAGTTCTGTTTGAAGGTCAGGATATCATTCGTGCAGATCAGCGGACACATCAGCATTTCCGCCGACATGTACAAGCGGTATTTCAAGATTCATATTCAGCGGTGAATCCAAGATGGACAGTGGAACAAATTCTATCTGAGCCGCTTGAAAACTATGAACCAATGAACTGTAAAAAACGTCAGCATATACTGATTCACTGGTTAGAAAGAGTAGGGCTCAGTGAGCAGGATTTGTCCAAGTACCCATACCAATTTAGCGGTGGCCAGCTACAGCGGATCAACATCGCCAGAGCACTGGTGCTTCAGCCAAAGCTCATTGTGCTGGATGAATCAGTCAGTAGCTTAGATATGGTTACGCAGGCAGTCATTTTAGATTTGTTAGTCGATTTAAAGAAAGAGCTGAAGCTTGCATACTTATTTATTACACATGATTTAACAGCGGCCTATCATTTAAGTGATCAATTAGCGATTCTTGATCAGGGTGAGCTTGTGGCTCAGTTTCAATCGAAGGATGATTTCTTTATATCAGAGCACGAAGCTGTGCTGAAAATGAAGGAGGCAACGCTCGCCAGCCACCCTTTGTCTCGAACGATTGGTAGGCCGGTTCGTTAACTTTTTCATTCCCTCAATGCCTCTTTTAAGAGAGGCTATTTTTCATGAAAGGCAGGTGGCATCGTGAACCATCGTGCATATTTAGCTTTGGCGATCCCTTTAACCATTTCAACGATGACCACGCCATTACTTGGAGCTGTCGATACAGCAGTTGTTGGCCAGCTTGCCAACCCCGCTTATATAGGGGGCGTCGCAGTCGGCAGTCTCATTTTTAGTACATTGTACTGGCTGTTTGGCTTTTTACGGGTAAGTACATCTGCTTTTGCCGCCCAAGCAAACGGAGCGCAGAACGAGGAGCAGGGTGTTCTTGCTTTTCTAAGGCCTTTTTTGCTGGCTATTATCGTGGGGCTTTGTTTTATTGCTCTTCAATGGCCCATTATTCAATCCGCATTATGGATCATCTCTCCTGCTGCTGATGTGCGCGAATATGCAGCGGACTATTTTCATATTCGGATCTGGGGAGCGCCATTTACCTTGATGAATTACGTCATACTCGGCTGGCTGATGGGGATGGCAAAAATGAAAGAAGCCCTTTCTTTACAAATTTTGATCAATGTCATGAATATGATCTTGGCATTGATCTTAGTTCATGCGTTTTCTTTTGCCGTCAAAGGTGTGGCAGCGGCGACATTGATCTCTGAACTCACTGCTTTTGTGTTAGGGGCCTGGATCATCTTGAAGCATACGTCAAACGGTTTTCGGATGCCGTCTATCCAGCAGGTGATGGACACACGTGCAGTAAAGAAAATGTTTCATGTGAATAAAGACTTGTTTATCCGAACGATCTGTCTGCTTGTCGTGATCAACATGTTTACAGCAAAGGGAGCGTCTTTCGGAACGGAGCAATTGGCGGCGAATGCCATTTTATTTCAAATTCACTACATCATGGCCTATTTGTTCGATGGATTTGCCAATGCATCCAGCATCCTTGTCGGTAGATCAGTAGGTGCGAACGACCGAGCGCTTTATGATAAAACATTAACCCTTTCGAGACAATGGGCAGTTGTGATGGCATGTGTCATTGCGGCAGGTTACTTTTTCTTTAAAGTTCCGATTTTGAGCCTGTTTACAAATTTACCTCAGCTTCTTGATGTGACACTGCAATATGCCGATTGGCTCGTTCTTTATCCGTTTGCTGCTTGCTTTGGCTTGGTGATTTATGGTGTATTCACAGGTGCGACAGAAATTGCTCCTGTCAGGAATTCAATGCTCTTTGCGATGATTTTGTTTGTGGCTGTTCAAGCGGCAGTCATTCCGATATGGCACAATCACGGACTATGGTTTGCCTTTATCATTTATACTGTAGGGCGGTCAGGCTTTTTGATGATGTACAAATCGAAGCTGGATCAAAAGCTTTTCCTACATGATAAACACCCTTTGCAATCGTGACAAAGGGTGCTGTTTTTCGTCCATTTATTCGCTTTCTTTTTTCACCTTTTGGTACGCTTCATCGAGATGCTGAATTCGCTTCAAGACAACAGCATTTTTCGTCAATTGGTCCTGCACAAGTGTAGAAACCACTGAACGATAATAAGCGTTCATGGCATGAATCTTGTCTTCATGTTGATTCATGGCAATGTGCTGTTTTAAGTTATCAATAAAGTATGGAACAGAAAAAAGTTCAGACATGGACATCACTCCTATTTCGTATATACGGTCCGTCAATCTTCATGTAAAATGATGAGAGGGAGGGGAGACAATGAGCCTTAAACTGCAACAAGAACTAGTATTAAAGCAGGTACTCACACAAGAACTCAGGCAGGCGATTACGCTGCTGCAACTGAATTGTACAGAGCTGGGTGAGTATCTTGATCAGTTAGCGCTTGAGAACCCTCTGATTGAGCGGAAAGACACGGACAGCTATCAACCAGTTTATCATAAAAGAACGCAAGATCGAATGACAGAGCCGTATCGTACGCATCAAAAAGAAAGCCTGCAAATGTATTTAAAGAGACAGGCCATTGATTTGAATTTAAGTGAAAAGAATCAAAGGATTTTTCACTTCATGATTGAGTCCATTGATTCCAATGGCTATTTAAATGAACCGGTTGACCAAATGGCCGCTGTTTTACAGGCTTCGGCAGAAGAAGTAGAAGCTGTTCTTCATCAGCTTCAATCATTAGAGCCTGCTGGTATTGGCGCTAGATCATTGCAAGAATGTATCCTGCTCCAGCTTAGACGAAAAAAGGATCGCTGGTATGAAGCAGAGCTGATCATCGAAGGGCATTTCTTTCTTTTCGCAAGGAAGGCTTGGAAGGAAATCGCGGCAAAAACAGGTATACCTTTGAAAACCTTGCAGGCCATACAAGATGAGGTGTCGCTTCTCGAACCAAGACCAGGCCTTCATTTCTCTTATGAAGACCAGGATGTGTATATAGAACCAGATGTGTTGATTACAGCTACGGGAGGTCACATCACATTCGAGCTGAACCAGCGTGCTTTTCCGGACATTGAAATGAATGAAGGGTATTTCGCCATGATTCAAGATCAAAAGCGGCATGAAGCATACACGTATTTAAAGGAAAAGCAGCAGCAGTACAATTGGCTTGTTCAAGCGCTGAAGCAGAGAAAACAAACGATGACAAATGTCGTTCGTGAGATTATCTTACAACAGACTGATTTTTTCCTGACAGGGAAGCATAAAATGAAACCGCTTACGATGAAGCGGATTGCAGATATATTACAAGTGCATGAGTCGACAGTGAGTCGAACAGTCAAAGGGAAAATGGTGCAGACCCCTTACGGATTAATGGAAATGAAACAGTTTTTCCAAGCGAAACTAGAAGGGCATTCGCTCGAAGAAGCATCCAGCTACACAGTGAAGACCCACATTGCGGAGCTGATTCAATCAGAAAATAAGAAAAAACCGTATTCGGATCAGCAAATCATGACGCATCTTCAGCAAACCTTTGGTATCCGCGTCTCTCGCAGAACCATTGCCAAATATCGTGAACAAATGAACCTTCCGTCTTCCACGCTGCGGAAGCGATATGATTAAAAAGAAGCACATGCCAGAAACAATGGCATGTGCTTCTTTTTTGATGAGTGGAAGAGTGATAGAAGATTTCTTGAGAATTGAAAAAAGGGAAGACGTGTGATCTGAATTTTGGGGTAAAGTATAAGATAGGGCATGAGCCGATAGGGTAGACAACAGTGATGAGGTGAGACCAATTGAAATATAAACAAATCAAAACGAAAAAAATATATGAAGAAATTGCGGACGCATTAGTCGAATCCATTCGAACGGGGGAGCTTCTTCCAGGCGAAAAATTAGACTCGGTTCAAGCACTTTCTGAAAATTTTCAAGTCAGCCGTTCCGCTGTGAGAGAGGCGCTGTCCGCTCTGAAAGCGATCGGATTAATAGAGATGAAGCAAGGAGAAGGCACATATGTGAAGCAGTTCGATCCTGAGCAGCTCACATTTTGTTTATCTCCTGCTTTTTTGATGAAGCAGCAGGATATCGCACAGCTTCTTGAAGTGAGATCAATCATTGAATCAGGTGCTGTCAAAAAGGCAGCATTGCTGCGGACAGACGATGACCTCCATCGACTGCAGGAGGCACTAGAACAAATGAAGCGTGCAGAAGCGCATAAAGAAATTGGTGAGGAGGCAGACCTCACATTTCATCTTGCCATCGCCAAAGCCTCAAAGAATCATTTACTAGCGGCGTTAATGAATCAGGTCTCAACCTTGTTAATGGAAACGATGCGAGAAACAAGAAAAGTCGTGTTATTCTCAAGAAAAGCGTCCATCCATCAGCTTTACAAGGACCATGAACGAATTTATCAAGCTATCATGGACAAACAGCCAGAAGAAGCAGAGCGGGCGATGCTCACACATTTGGAAAAAGTAGAACAACTTCTTGGTGATGTGCTGCAAGAACAGGAAGGAAAGCCAGATATACAATAAGCTGTGCCGAAAAGCGGCACAGCTCAGCGTGTAGACAAACCCTCGCATTCTTTGTCAGTCCTGCGCGCTGGTACTCACGAATGTCAAATTCGCTCCGTGCCAGTGCTCGTCCTTCCTAGACTGCAAAGGTTTTCTATCACGCTGAAAAGAAGACAAAGGGCTAAAATAAAGGTCATTTTAGCCCTTTGTCAACAATCTAAGCTGTGCCGCATAACGGCACAGCTCTATTATTGAAGAGAAATATGCAGCTTTTTCATTCGATATTGCAAACTTTGCCTGCTCATGCCCAATATCTTTGCAGTCTGTGAAATATTGTCGTCCATTTTATTTAAGTAATGGACGATGTATTGTTTTTCAAATCGTTCCATTTGGGTTTGGAAATCAGTCGTATGTTCTGAGCTCGTGTAGACGAAGGTATCAGCTGCAGCTGTAGGCTGCACCGGACTCATCTGCATGTGTTCACTAGGATGACCTTCTCCTTGCTTGAATCGGAAATGGTAAGGAAGGTGATGCAAGCTTAAGGATGTTTCGTCCATCATCATATTCATTCCAGCCTCAATCACATGCTCCAGCTCTCTTACATTACCTGGCCAATGATAAGTTTGGAACAGGGCAAGTACCTCTTCATCAGCCGCCTTCACATTCATTTGAAACAGTTCATTATATTTTTGAATAAAATGCATCACAAATGTCGGGATGTCTTCTTTTCGCTCAGAGAGCGGCGGGATAAACAAGGTGACAATGCCAAGCCGGTAAAATAAATCCTTTCGCATCCGTCCACCTGCGATCGCATCCACAGGGTCCTCATTCATATTAGCAATCACTCTCACATCAATGGCGATTTCTTTTGTACTGCCTAACCTTCTCACGCGCTTCTCCTGCAAGACGCGCAATAGTTTTGCTTGAAGAGCCGGGTGTAATGAGTTGATTTCATCTAAAAGCAGTGTACCACCTTGTGCTTGTTCGAATAGACCGGGCTGATCTGTTGCCCCTGTAAAAGCCCCTTTTTGTGTTCCAAAAAGCAGACTTTCAATGAGGTTATCAGGCAGCGCTGCACAATTCTGCGTAATAAATGGTCCAGATGAACGGCTGCTGCCATTATGAATGCTTTGTGCAAATAGCTCTTTCCCCGTCCCTGTTTCACCAACAATCAGCACATAAGAAGAGGTACGTGTGGCTCGTTTCGCATGTTCAATTACTTCTAAAAAGGCAGGACTTTCCCCAATGATTGAATCAAATGTAAAGCGTGTGTTTCCTTTTTTCTTCATATTGTGGTGAATGAGCCGTTCCAGTTTCGTGACATCATTCGAAATTTCAACTGCCCCTTGAATCAAACCGTCTCGAACGAGCGGGTATGTATGGTTAATCGTTGTGATTTCTTTTCCATTGTAGTTGTGATACGTCTGCTTTGCATGAACCGTTTGTTTCCCGGTTCGCAGCGCTTGGACAAGTGTACTGTGCATCTCGTCCTGAAACACAAAGAGGTCTAATACATTTTTATAAAGGACATCAGAACGTTTTAAAGATTCGATCTCCATCATTTTTTTATTATAAACAATGGTATTGCCATTTTCGTCAATGGCGTGAACCCCAACATCAATTAAATCGAGCATTTGTTTATATAGATCAATCTCATTTTCAAGCTTTGCGGTATGCTGATCTTTTTTCACTTGCGCCACCTCCAGACATTACCTCTATTTTACATGAAAAATTTTGCGGTTTCCTCTAAAAAAATTTGCATATGCAAAATATTTCTGCGTTAAAGGTGAGAACAATCCTAGGCACAGAGCGATCACTAAGTTGGCATGATCCTTGCATAACATAAGAGTGAAGATGAACCCCATAAAAAGAGGCAAGCTTACAGAAGGAGGAATACACGATGACACAGACAAAAGCATTGATTCATCAAACAGAACAATACGGTGCGGCGAACTATCATCCGTTGCCAATTGTGATTTCAGAGGCTGAGGGAGTGTGGGTGACTGATCCTGAGGGCAACCGCTACATGGATATGCTCAGTGCATATTCTGCAGTCAACCAAGGACATCGCCATCCCCGCATTATAGAAGCGCTTAAAACACAAGCTGACCGCGTGACACTCACATCAAGGGCCTTCCATAATGATCAGCTTGGTCCTTGGTATGAGAAGATTTGCAAATTAACGAATAAAGAGATGGCATTGCCGATGAATACAGGAGCAGAGGCTGTGGAAACGGCGATAAAGGCAGCGAGACGATGGGGCTATGATGTCAAGGGTATCGAAGAGAATCGGGCAGAAATCATTGCATGTACCGGGAATTTTCATGGTCGTACAATGACGGCTGTGTCACTTTCTTCGGAAGCAGAATATCAAAGAGGTTTCGGTCCGATGCTTCCGGGCATAAAGCTCATCCCTTATGGAGATATTGAGTCGTTACGCAAAGCGATCACTCCGCAAACAGCAGCTTTTCTCTTTGAACCGATTCAAGGGGAAGCGGGCATTGTCATGCCGCCTGAGGGCTTTATAAAAGAGGCAAAAGCGATCTGTGAGAAGGAACATGTGTTATTGATCGCAGATGAAATTCAAGTGGGATTAGCGCGGACTGGCAAGATGTTTGCATGCGACTGGGAAGGCATTGAGCCGGATATGCTGATTCTTGGTAAAGCACTTGGCGGCGGGGTATTCCCGATCTCATGTGTTGTAGCAAATCGTGATATTTTAGGTGTGTTTAACCCAGGATCTCACGGGTCTACCTTTGGCGGGAATCCTCTTGCGTGCGCAGTATCGCTAGCTGCACTAGATGTTTTAATCGACGAGAAGCTTGCCGAGCGCTCATTGGAGCTTGGGGAATATTTCAAAGACAAACTGTCACGCATTCAAAGTCCTGTCATTAAGGAAGTGCGCGGGCGTGGACTATTTATTGGAATGGAACTGACTGAGGCAGCTAGACCCTATTGCGAGAAGCTCAAGCAAGCCGGGCTGTTATGCAAAGAAACCCATGAGACAGTAATTCGATTTGCACCGCCGCTCACCATTTCAAAAGAAGACTTGGATTGGGCAATCGCTCATATCGAAGCGTTATTTCAAGCATAAATGATCAAGGGAGAAGCCTTCAAATTCTCCCTTTCTCTTTCAATGAACGGCGAATTTTGTCAAAGGTTGATGAATAGAAGAGTGAAAGTGGGGAAGCGGATTTGAAGCCAGAACAGCATAATGAACTAGAGCGTTCCATGAAAAGTAGACATCTCTTTATGATTGCCTTAGGTGGGGTCATTGGAACAGGCCTTTTCCTTGGGTCAGGACTCATTATTCATCAGGCAGGCCCAGGGGGAGCCATTCTTTCGTTTATCATTGGCGGATTGCTCATGTATTTGGTGATGCTCTGTCTTGGTGAATTAGCAGTGGCGATGCCGACAGCTGGTTCTTTTCAGGAGTATGCCACGAAGTATATTGGTCCATCGACGGGCTTTATGATCGGCTGGCTCTATTGGTTTAGCTGGGCGTGTACGATTGGACTTGAGTTTACATCAGCAGGTATTCTACTCCAAAGGTGGTTCCCAGATATCCCTGTTTGGCTTTGGTGTCTTGCCTTTAGCGTCATCTTATTTTCCATCAATGCCATCTCGGCACGCAGTTTCGCTGAAACAGAGTTCTGGTTTTCAGCCATCAAGGTTGCTGCGATCTTATTGTTTATTATCATTGGAATTGGCGCAATTTTCGGAATGATTCACTTAAAAGGCGGGGAACCTGCCCCACTATTTCGTCATTTGACGGATCATGGCGGCCTTTTTCCTAATGGTCTTTTGGCGATTTTATTAACCATGGTCACAGTCAATTTCTCCTTTCAAGGAACAGAGCTTGTAGGGATTGCAGCAGGTGAAAGTGAAAGTCCGGAAAAAACACTCCCGCGTTCTATTCGGAATATTATTTGGCGGACGATGGTCTTTTTTGTTTTATCCATTGCGGTTCTTGCAGCCCTTCTTCCATGGCAGACCGCCGGCGCAGTGGATAGTCCGTTTGTTGTGGTATTGGACAAGGTCGGCATACCATACGCCGCAGATATCATGAATTTTATCATCATTACAGCCGTCTTATCTGTAGCGAACTCTGGATTATATGCATCATCACGTATGCTTTGGGCTCTTTCAAAAGACGGGAAAGGACCTGTTTTCACGAAAAAATTATCCAAGCGTAAAATCCCGATCAATGCCTTATTGGTGACAATGGGTGTATCCGCTCTATCACTGCTTACGAGTGTTGTAGCACCAAAAACGGTATATGTCTGGCTCATATCCATTTCGGGTATGGTGCTTGTCGTGGTTTGGATGTCGATTTGTTTATCCCAATACTTCTTTAGGAGACAATTCATAAAAGAGGGCGGAGATGTAAAGGATCTTGTCTTCCGAACGCCTTTTTATCCATTTGTGCCATTAGCAGGCTTTATCGCATTTGGCATTGTTCTTATCAGTTTATTCTTTATTGAGGATCAGCGGATTGGTCTTTATTGCGGAGTTCCATTTATGGCCGCCTGCTACATCATTTACTACCTCAAGATTAAACCGAAGGAAGATGCGAAACGATTTAATGAAGAGAAAGAAACGATACCGAAAACATAAGCAGGCGGCTTTTGACCGCCTGCACCTTTTCAAAGACAAATGCATTCAATATAGAAGAAAATAAATAGTTTTAAAAAAATAAAATGGCGGAAAGCTAGATGACAAGCAGGTTATCGGTCAAAATGTGTCTATTTTTTGTCTAAATGTGTTTGTAAGAGTTGAAAATGCAAGATTATCCTGTTAAAATAATTAAAGAAAGCAGGGATTGATTTTTTTTGGCTGTGGCGGGACGTTTTTTGTCACAGTGGGACGTTTTTAGTCCAACGTGAAAAGAAAGGGTCGTTAGCCATGAATCGTTTATTGGAAGCTCAAAAAAAATTATTACCAGATCTTCTCACAGTTATGCAAAAGCGCTACGACATTTTGCAGTACATCAGATTAGCTGAACCAATTGGTCGCAGAAGTCTTGCGACAAGTCTTGGTCTGAGTGAACGTATCTTAAGAGCTGAGGTTCAGTTCTTAAAGGAACAAAATCTGCTGGATGTCAAAACGAGCGGTATGATGCTGACGACTGAAGGTCATGCTTTGCTTGAAATGCTTGAAGGAATGATGAAGGACGTTTTAGGTTTAACCTTTTTGGAAAATACATTAAAGAGGAAATTAGGCCTGGAAGAAGTCATCATCGTTTCTGGTGACAGCGATGAATCCCCGTGGGTGAAGCAAGAAATGGGAAGAGCTGCTGTTCAATGTATGAAAAAAAGGTTTACTGGAAATAATATCGTCGCCGTCACTGGCGGAACGACGATGGAAGCTGTTGCCGAAATGATGACCCCTGATGCCAAAAATCGCGACATGATGTTTGTCCCTGCGAGAGGCGGTCTTGGGGAGAATGTAAAAAATCAGGCAAACACCATTTGTGCCCACATGGCTGAAAAAGCTTCCGGTACTTACAAACTGCTGTTTGTTCCAGGACAGCTGTCAGAAGGTGCTTACTCTTCCATTATTGAAGAGCCGTCTGTCAAAGAAGTGCTTCAAACAATTAAATCATCCACGATGCTTATTCATGGAATCGGTGAAGCAAAAACAATGGCGATGAGACGAAACACACCCGCTGAAGATTTAAAAAAGATTGATGAGCATGACGCAGTGACAGAGGCCTTTGGCTATTACTTTAATCGTGATGGTGAGGTCGTCCACAAAGTGCACTCCGTCGGCATGCAGCTAGATGATTTAGAAAGCATTCCACACATCATTGCTGTTGCAGGTGGATCATCAAAGGCTGGGGCCATTGAAGCTTATTTCAAAAAACCCCGCCGAACGGTTCTCGTCACAGACGAAGGAGCCGCAAAAGAGTTATTAAGGGAGTCAATTGATCCCTCAATATAAAACATTGTGACCTATAAAAGGAGGAAACATCATGGCAGTAAAAGTCGGTATTAACGGATTTGGACGTATTGGACGTAACGTATTTCGTGCAGCATTAAACAATCCTGAAGTTGAGGTAGTAGCGGTTAACGATCTAACAGACGCTAACATGCTTGCACACCTTTTACAATATGACTCTGTTCACGGAAAACTAGATGCAGAGGTTTCTGTAGACGGTACGAACTTAGTAGTGAACGGTAAAACAATCGAAGTATCAGCTGAGCGTGACCCTGCGAAATTAAGCTGGGGTAAACAAGGCGTAGAAATCGTTGTTGAATCTACTGGATTCTTCACTAAACGTGCAGACGCTGCTAAACACTTAGAAGCTGGCGCTAAAAAAGTCATCATCTCTGCTCCTGCTAACGAAGAAGATATCACAATCGTTATGGGTGTAAACGAAGACAAATACGATGCAGCTAGCCACGATGTCATCTCTAATGCATCTTGTACAACAAACTGCTTAGCTCCATTTGCAAAAGTACTTAACGATAAATTTGGTATCAAACGCGGTATGATGACAACTGTTCACTCATACACAAATGACCAACAAATTCTTGATCTTCCGCACAAAGACTACCGTCGTGCTCGTGCAGCTGCGGAAAACATCATCCCAACTTCTACAGGTGCTGCGAAAGCTGTTTCACTTGTATTGCCTGAACTTAAAGGTAAATTAAACGGTGGCGCTATGCGTGTTCCAACACCTAACGTTTCTTTAGTTGATCTTGTTGCTGAATTAAATCAAGATGTGACAGCTGAAGACGTAAATGCAGCACTTAAAGAAGCAGCTGAAGGAGAACTTAAAGGAATCCTTGGCTACAGCGAAGAGCCATTAGTATCTGGTGACTACAATGGTAATGCAAACTCTTCAACAATCGATGCTCTTTCTACAATGGTAATGGAAGGCAGCATGGTGAAAGTCATTTCTTGGTACGATAACGAGAGTGGATATTCTCACCGCGTTGTTGACCTTGCAGCTTACATTGCAAAACAAGGTCTTTAATTTCTCACACTGAAGGAACTCACTTGGTTCTTTCCTAGAGACACGATATAATGAAGACGGACAAGGGAAGGGGAAGCATCCCTTTCCCTTTTTCTCTGTATTTATCCGTTCTGCACGATTTCTCGTTTTGATGAGGGCAAAATGGGAAAAGGATAAAGAGAGACTTGTCCAATGCGTAAGGAAACCAGAATAAAGGAGGATCTCCTGACGAGCATGAATAAGAAATCAGTAAAAGACATTGACGTAAAAGGTAAAGTTGTGTTCTGCCGCGTAGATTTTAACGTTCCAATGAAGGACGGAAAAGTGACGGATGATACTCGTATTCGCGCAGCATTACCAACGATTGAGTATTTAACAGGACAAGGCGCAAAGGTACTACTAGCTAGTCATTTGGGTCGTCCGAAAGGTCAAGTTACTGAAGAACTGCGTCTGACACCTGTAGCAAAACGTCTGCAAGAGCTTCTTGGACAAGAAGTGAAAAAAGCAGATGAAGCTTACGGCGACAACGTGAAAAAGCAAATCTCTGACTTAAAAGAAGGAGATGTGCTAGTGCTTGAAAACGTTCGTTTCTATCCTGGTGAAGAAAAGAACGATCCTGAATTATCAAAAGCGTTTGCTGATTTAGCCGATGTGTATGTCAATGATGCGTTCGGTGCTGCACACCGTGCACATGCATCCACAGCTGGTATTGCAGCGTATCTTCCGGCTGTTTCAGGCTTCCTCATGCAAAAAGAGCTTGAGGTTCTAGGGAAAGCCATTTCAAACCCTGATCGCCCATTTACAGCGATTATAGGTGGCGCAAAAGTAAAGGATAAAATCGGTGTAATTGAAAGTCTTCTTGATAAAGTGGACAACCTGATCATCGGCGGCGGACTTGCTTATACATTTGTCAAAGCACTTGGCCACGAAGTAGGGAAATCTCTATTAGAAGAAGACAAAGTAGATTTAGCGAAATCCTTTATGGACCGTGCAAAAGAAAAAGGCGTGAACTTCCTGATTCCAACAGATGTTCTGGTAGCCGACGACTTTTCAAATGATGCGAATACAAGCATTGTGCCAATCTCTGAAATTCCAAGTGATTTAGAAGCACTTGATATTGGAACAGAGACAAGAGAGAAGTATGCTGATGTCATTAAAAACAGCAAACTTGTTGTCTGGAACGGACCAATGGGTGTATTTGAAATCGATGCATTCGCTAAAGGAACAAAAGCAATCGCAGAAGCACTGGCAGAAGCAAAAGATACATATTCTGTCATTGGTGGTGGAGATTCAGCAGCAGCTGTTGAGAAATTTGGTCTTGCCGATCAGATGAGCCATATTTCTACAGGCGGCGGCGCTTCACTTGAATTTATGGAAGGCAAAGAACTTCCAGGTGTGACTGCATTAAACGATAAATAAGACCAAAACTGCTATAAGGAAGTGTCAATCATGAGAAAACCAATTATAGCTGGGAACTGGAAGATGAACAAAACACTTGGTGAAGCTGTAAGTTTCGTTGAAGAAGTCAAATCATCTATTCCATCTCCTGACAAAGTGGAATCTATTGTCTGTGCACCAGCCCTTTTCCTTGAAAAGCTGAACAGCCTTTCTAACGGAACAGACCTTAAAATTGGTGCGCAAAACATGCACTTTGAAGAAAACGGTGCATTCACTGGTGAAATCAGCCCTGCTGCGCTTAAAGATCTTGGCATCGGATACTCAGTGATCGGTCATTCAGAGCGCCGCGAATTCTTCGCTGAAACAGATGAAACAGTGAACAAAAAAGCACATGCTGCATTCAAGCATGGCATCGTTCCAATCATCTGTGTAGGTGAAACGCTTGAAGAACGTGAAGCAGGCAAAACAAACGAACTTGTCGCTGATCAAGTGAAGAAAGCACTAGCTGGTTTAACGAAGCAGCAAGTCGCTGAATCTGTGATTGCCTATGAGCCAATCTGGGCGATCGGTACAGGTAAATCTTCTACAGCGAAAGATGCAAACGATGTTTGTGCGCACATTCGCCAAACAGTTGCAAGTGAATATGGTCAAGAAGCGGCAGACAGCCTTCGCATTCAATATGGCGGAAGCGTGAAACCTGCGAATATTAAAGAATATATGGCAGAATCCGATATTGACGGTGCTTTGGTAGGCGGCGCAAGCTTAGAACCTCAGTCTTTCGTTCAATTATTGGAGGAAGGTCAATATGAGTAAGAAACCAGCTGCATTAATCATCTTAGATGGATTCGGTTTAAGAGGCGAAACAGTCGGTAACGCTGTTGCCCAAGCAAAGAAACCGAACTTCGACCGCTACTGGAACGAATTCCCGCATCAAACCTTAACGGCTTCAGGTGAGGCAGTGGGCCTCCCAGAAGGTCAAATGGGGAACTCTGAAGTTGGGCATTTGAACATCGGTGCAGGACGCATCGTGTACCAAAGCTTAACAAGAGTGAATGTGGCCATTCGTGATGGGGAATTTGAGAAAAACGAAACGTTCCTAGATGCAATGACTTATGCAAAAGAAAATGACAAGGCGCTTCATTTATTCGGCCTCTTGTCAGACGGCGGTGTGCACAGCCACATCCAGCATCTTTTTGCCTTGCTGAAACTAGCGAAAAAAGAAGGCTTAACAAAAGTATACATTCACGGTTTCTTAGACGGACGTGATGTTGGTCAGAAGACAGCGAAAGTGTACTTAAAACAGCTTGAAGAACAAATCAAAGAAATCGGTGTCGGAGAAGTCGCAACACTTTCTGGACGCTATTACTCAATGGACCGTGACAAGCGCTGGGATCGTGTGGAGAAAGCATATCGCGCGATGGCGTATGGTGAAGGCCCAAGTTATCAAAACATCTATGATGTCGTTGATGACTCCTATGAAAATGGAATCTACGATGAGTTCGTTATTCCATCTGTCATTACGAGAGAAAATGGTGAGCCGGTTGCAAAAGTAAACGACGGCGACTCTGTGATTTTCTATAACTTCCGTCCAGACCGTGCGATTCAAATTTCAAACACATTCACAAATGAAGATTTCCGCTCGTTTGACCGCGGGGAAGCACATCCGAAGGATTTACACTTCGTCTGCTTCACACACTTCAGTGAAACGGTAGATGGCTATGTGGCTTTCAAACCAGTGAATTTGGATAACACAGTAGGAGAAGTACTTTCTCAAAATGGATTGAAGCAGCTGCGGATTGCTGAAACAGAGAAATATCCTCACGTGACGTTCTTTATGAGTGGTGGACGTGAAGAAGAATTTCCTGGAGAAGACCGCATCTTAATCAATTCACCGGATGTGGCAACCTATGACCTCAAGCCAGAAATGAGCGCTTATGAGGTAAAGGATGCACTTGTTGCAGACATCAATGCTGACAAGCATGATGCGATCATTCTGAACTTTGCTAACCCAGATATGGTGGGGCATTCAGGAATGCTTGAGCCAACAATCAAAGCCATTGAAGCAGTAGATGAGTGCTTAGGAGCTGTAGTCGACGCAATCCTAGCAAAAGGCGGACATGCCATCATCACGGCAGACCACGGTAACGCAGACGTGCTCATTACCGAAGAAGGAAAGCCGCATACTGCACATACAACGAATCCTGTGCCAGTCATCGTAACGAAAAAAGGTGCGACGCTTAGAGAAGGCGGCATTTTAGCTGATCTATCTCCAACGCTTTTAGACTTACTTGGTCTTGAAAAACCAAAAGAGATGACAGGAACATCATTGATTCAAAAATAACAAATTGATTCAAAAGGAGAGAAATAACGATGCCATACATTGTTGACGTATATGCACGCGAAGTATTAGACTCTCGCGGTAACCCAACAGTTGAAGTAGAAGTTTACACAGAATCTGGCGGCTTTGGCCGTGCACTAGTACCAAGTGGTGCTTCTACTGGTGAATATGAAGCAGTAGAACTACGTGACGGAGACAAAGACCGTTACCTTGGAAAAGGTGTTCTGACAGCTGTAAACAACGTAAATGAAATCATTGCACCAGAGCTTTTAGGCTTTGATGTCACTGAACAAGTAGCAATTGACAAAATGTTAATCGAACTTGACGGAACTGAAAACAAAGGGAAATTAGGCGCAAACGCAATCCTTGGCGTATCTATCGCTGTAGCACGTGCGGCTGCTGATTTCTTACAAATTCCACTTTATCAATACCTTGGTGGATTCAACTCCAAAACGCTTCCAGTACCGATGATGAACATCGTCAACGGTGGAGAGCATGCGGATAACAACGTAGACATTCAAGAATTCATGATTATGCCTGTAGGTGCTCCAAACTTCCGTGAAGCACTTCGCATGGGCGCTCAAATCTTCCATAGCCTGAAATCTGTATTAAGCGCAAAAGGCTTAAACACAGCTGTAGGTGACGAAGGTGGATTCGCTCCAAACCTTGGTTCTAACGAAGAAGCACTTCAAACAATCGTAGAAGCGATTGAAAAAGCTGGTTTCAAACCAGGTGAAGAAGTGAAACTTGCGATGGATGCTGCATCTTCTGAGTTCTATAACAAAGAAGACGGTAAATATCATTTATCAGGCGAAGGTGTTGTGAAAACATCTGCTGAAATGGTTGACTGGTATGAAGATATGGTATCGAAATACCCAATCATCTCAATCGAAGACGGCCTTGATGAAAACGACTGGGAAGGTCACAAACTATTAACTGAGCGTCTTGGCAGCAAGGTTCAGCTAGTAGGAGACGACTTGTTCGTAACAAATACGAAGAAGCTTTCTGAAGGAATCAAAAACGGCGTTGGTAACTCAATCCTCATCAAAGTAAACCAAATCGGTACATTAACTGAAACATTTGATGCAATCGAAATGGCGAAACGTGCAGGCTATACAGCTGTTATCTCTCACCGTTCTGGTGAAACAGAAGATAGCACAATTGCAGACATTGCAGTTGCAACTAACGCTGGACAAATCAAAACAGGTGCTCCGTCTCGTACGGACCGTGTAGCGAAATACAACCAATTACTTCGCATCGAAGATCAATTGGCTGAAACAGCTCAATACCACGGCATTGCTACATTCTATAACTTGAATAAGTAATGTAAAGCAACGCGCTGCGTGCGCTCTTTTGAAAAGAGCGTATCGCAGCGTTTTTTTTATGTTGAAATAAAGACGCAAAGCTGGCTCAAGCGAATAGGCTCTGCTTCCTTTGTCATATCCTATTTTTGTAAAAAATCATCCTTCAGTCAGAGGCGAAACGATGAGCTTGACGATTTATAAGCAATAAATCATGAAAACTCTTCTAAAAATATGATCTGAATTGAACTTATGCTATTTGCATGGGGGTGGTATCATTTTACATATATTAGGGGGTGATGAGATGCTGAATCCTTTTAGCCTTCGTTTTCCAGTAGGCGTGTACATGTATGTCCTTCACCTACTGGCGGCATATGATGAAAGGAAGCAACGAATTCTAACTTCTAAGAACGTACAGAAAAATGCATTTTGGATTTATGTCCTTGCCGCTATCTTAGGCATTGTGACAGCTGCAGCTTTGATTTGGGCATGCAAAACATTTGGAAAAGGCTCGAAATTTTTAGGAGAGTTCAAGTTTTTAGGCCTGTATATTAAAATCAAATGCGGCTTCTAACAAATGGTGAGAACAGATGCGAGGTCATCTGTTCTATCTGAAATAAATGGAGGGACATGATGCTGACATTACACTTAACAGAAAAAACGTATAGCCGCACCTTTTCTCTCCGCGATATTCAGTTAAATGTAGAGAAAGGACGTATGCTTCTGCTTTTGGGGCATAATGGGGCAGGAAAAACCACGATGATTCAGTCTATGTTTGGCCTGACACCATTTACGGGTGTTGTCTCTTTAGATGGTAAACAGCTGAATTTTCAATCCTCAGCACATATCTCCTTTTTGAAAGAACATGTTTCCTATATTCCTGATGATCATGCTTTGTTTGATTATTTAACGCCGAGAGAATATTTTCATTTACTCCAGCTTCCAGACAAACGAAATGGACCTCGAGAAGAGGCCTTCGTCGATCTGTTTGAGCTGAGACCTTATATGGATCAGCCAATTGCCCAGCTGTCTCATGGCAATCAAAAGAAAACCCAAATCATTTCACAGCTCCTTAGGTCTTGTGATTATTATGTATTCGACGAGCCTACAAATGGACTTGATCCAGATATGATGATCATCTTAAAAAAGGTGCTCATGAAGCTGAGAAATCAAGGTGCAGGCATTCTCATTTCTACCCATCATTTGGGCTTTGGTGAGACATTGTATGACCACCTTATGATCTTAAGAAACGGTGATATCAAGCTGGATATGTCACGTCAAGAAACAAACAAAACATTCCCTCATCAAGCACTTGAGGATATTTATAAAGAAGTGAATCAAGATTACTATATGCAGGTGGAGAGGTTGCTCAATGACTTGGACACGACACGTTCTTCATAAAATAGAATGGGGCATGCTCACAACGAAAATCAAGCAGCTCGGCAAAAAATATCCTTTGCAGCTTCTCGCCGCAGCCGTTTTTTTATTGCTGATCTACGCCATATACGTTGTCATGAGCCTGCGTTTTTTTATGCAAGTAGGGGAGAGCGAACCAGTTGCTTTATACCTTCAATTTGTGAAAATGACCCTGCTGCTTTTGGGAGCAGGTATTGTCTTTTCCCGTCATAAAATGAAGCGTCAAGAGTATCAGTTCTTCTTTTTGAATAGTGCGATGCAAAGTGTCTCATTTGTCCTTTGTGTGTATTTCTTTCCAGTGCTGTTTTGTTTCATCATGCTTGGTCTTCTTTTTTTACCCATCCTATTAGGACTGATCATTAGCGGCGTTACACTATCTTTGTATTGGATCATTGTGGTAGGGATCACTTGCTGTGGATTGGCGCTGTATACGCTTGCTTCTTGGATGCTGATACGCATTGGTGTGAGCCATTTTATATCAAAAACAAAAGAGCATTTACTGCTGCAAACGATTGGATTTGTGACGCTCGGTGCTTTCTTGTTTCTCCTTTTTCAAAAAGCGGTTGAGATGATTCACGTATGGCCGTCTATCTATCTTGTATTTCTGATGATCTTTCTATGTGCATGGTGGTTTTGGCTGAAAGGGTTGGCGGCTTGTTATGTCAATCGGATGTTTTTGCAGCTAAAGGTAGAGGTGAAGTCGTTTTCTTACCAAAAAATTAGATCGGATTCTTCATTTTTCACACATCTGCGGCAGGAGCTTGTTTATTTTAGCCGATCAGCTGTGTTTAAAGAACAAGGTATTTTGTTCCTGTTTCTTGTCTGTTTCACGATAGGTCTCCCATTCATCTTTACTCCGGCAGAGACTGGCTGGCTGTATGCTTTTATTGTGCAGTTTGCCTTAAAGGAGATCCTTATTATGCTTCCCCTGATGATTGGCAGGGAATATCATCTCCATCAGCGAGCCATTTTTATGTTAAATACATCAAAGGGTGCCTATTTATTATCAAGAATTTTATTTTATTACACAATGAATATATTGATTTATTTTGTCTATATCGGGCTTGCTTATTTCATGATTGGGGTTGAAAGTGAAGGGCACGGTTTGGCAAGTTTGTCCATTTTATTGATCACTGTCATGGCGGCATGTGTCGGGTTTGTCGTGAAGATTAGTGATTTTAATAAACTGTTTGTGATCGTGATGATGATTGCTGTGTTCAGTATGTTGGATATGCTTTTAGTCCAGTGGCTTTCAGCAAATATCCAGCTGCTCTCAACTGCCTATATGGCTTGTTCAGCCGCATTCTTCATCTTCATATATGCTGCCATGCTAAAGAGGCCGATTGTGCGATGATGACGCTTTTATTTTGCTTAATAGCCGTTGTGCTCATTCATGAACTCGGTCATATCCTGATGGTGATGGTGTGCAACAAAATCGAAAAAAGACCCATCTTTGATTATGTGGTGATGATCGATTGGAAGCACGTGTCGATTGTCCATGAGAAATTTTCACGGCCGGGTTTTAATATGATGGTCGCACTTGCAGGTCCTGTGTTTCCAGTGATCTGCTCGGGTGTGCTTTTCTTCATGTGGTGGCATCCATTGACGCATCCATTGCTGCTTTTTTCTTTATTAAATACAGTGATGCTGCATCCAGCTTGCCCAGACGGGAAAAATATCATCGCCAGTTTAAAAGAGATGAAAGGAGAGAACTAAATGGTTAAAGTATTTCATTCGTTTTCTAGCGGCTTAACGCTTGCGATGCTTTATGTGTTTGCTGTGTTTATGACACCAGTATTTTTAATACTGCTAGAGGTTCATCATGTTGAATCAAGTCCAACTCTATTTGGTATGCCATTTTATATCATGAAAATTGAACAGTATCAATTCAGCTCAGAGGCAACGCTCTTTGGGTGCGTGGTCTGTTTTTTAGCGGGTGCCGCTCTCTACTTCTTGATTCAATATGTGATTCATGCAGTGAAAAAGAGCAGAACATAAAAAAAGCAGGCTGAATGAAGTCAGTCTGCTTGAAGAACGAGTGACAACCGCACCATATCCATACACTGAATACCGTTCTCATAAATCGGTTCATCATAGTGCTTCAGAAAGAAATCGTGATCGATAGACGCCATGCGAAAACCGCATTTTTGATAAAGGGCGAGCTGCTGAATACTAGAGTTGCCTGTGCCAATTTCAATTGTATGAAAGCCAGCTGCCTTGGCTTCTGAAATAGCATGGCGGATCAGCTGCTTCCCAATTCCTCTACCTTGCCATGACTCTTTCACGGCGACATTCATGATTTCCACTGTCTGCTGAGACAGAGGCGTCAGAACATACACACCAATCATGTCCTGTTTATGAAAAGCAACATAACAAGAACCAGATTGTACATAGGCAATGACTTTTTCAGTTGAAGGGTCAGCTAATAGTAAAAGATCCATAGGAACAGATTGATCATGAGACAATGGCCGAATCTGTATCAAATCATTTCATCCTCTCTATTCTTTGATATACCCTTGTTTAACACCCCAATCATATTGATCCTGCACCCATTGAGAAGGAGGATGATGGGTGACATTTGGGTCCTTTTTGACAGTTGCTTTCCTAGTCGTTTGTGCTGCCTGCTTATTCGCTTGAGCCGTTGCTTTCGCTGATGCCAGTTCTTTTTGAAGCTGGTCTATTTTTAACTCAAGCGCTTTACGCTGTTTGGTTTCTTTTTGATGCGCCTTCTTTTCTTTCTTCAGCTTGTTTGTGATGGTGGACAATTCCTTTTTTTGACCATCCATTTCATCTCTCATATCCGTTCCTTCTGACTTTAATTGTGTCAGCTGCTCATCATTCTTTCTCATTTCTTGCTGGTGTTTTTTCTCTGCCGCGGTGAGCGACTGCTGCTGCCACACAATCCAGCCAGTTGCACCTAGGATGATCACAGACAGGACAATGATCGTGATGTTTTTTTTCATGTTCTATTCCCCTTTCGTTAAACCTCTATTATCATCGGTTAAAACAAACCAGGTTTTAACAGAACAAGGGAATATTCGCATCAGATTAGCAGACACTATGAAAAAAGGAGGGTGTCTGTTGATTTCCTTTATGATTCATGTCATTGTGTCATTATTTGCTGTCTCAAATCCCATTGGAAACGTGCCTCTTTTCATCACTTTAACAGAAGGCTACTCAGAAAAAGAACGCGCCCAGACGGCCAAAAAAGCGATTGTTGTGTCTTTTATGATTTTGATTGCCTTTCTTTTGGCAGGCAGGCTCATTTTCAAATTGTTTGGCATTGATATCCATGCACTCCGTATCGCCGGAGGTATTTTTATTTTTGGTATCGCTTACAATTTGCTAAATGCAAAAGAATCACATGTTCAAAACCCTCATTCGGATGAAAAGGCAGAGAGCAAAGAGAAGGCCGATGTTTCGGTGACCCCGCTCGCCATTCCGATCATTGCCGGACCTGGTACAATTGCGACTGTCATGAGCTTAACGCCAGGAAGCCACCAAGTAACGCTTCATCTGCTTGCGATTCTTATTGGCATTGTGGTTGTACTTGCCATGACCTATTATGCATTTCATTATTCAAGTTTCATTATGCGGAAAATGGGGAAAACAGAGATGAATGTCGTGACACGATTAATGGGATTGATTCTAGCTGTTGTGGCAGTAGAGATGATTGGCGCAGGGATCAAAGGGATGTTCCCAATGCTGATGTCATAAGTGTATATAAAAAAGCTGTTTTTTTCTACAAAATTGTAAAATAAAACAGCTTTTTTAAGGTTTTGGCACATGTTGAAATACTTCTTCACTTTCAAAGAACTCAATTAAACGGCTAATCCAGTCATAATAATCGAGACTTTCCTTGATTTCTGAAAGAAGAAGATTGATTTTATCTACTGTTTCTTCTGGCAGGTCATCTTGTTCAAGCAGCTCCAGCAATTCTTTGCATGTCTTTTTATGTGCCTTGCGATTTTTGCTGACAACACGTGACCAATTGGCTGCAAACAATGAAATAAAGGTTTGATATTGATCTTGCTCAACGTCATATAAATCTTTGCGTATTCCTTTTTCATAAACCTTTTCAGCAATATTCAGATCAAGCATTTCTCGAACGACTTGACTCATTCTTGTTTTGCTCATGCCGGTCGCCTCTGAGAGCTCACCGAGCGTCATTGGTTTACGGTTCATATGAATGATACCAAGCACTCTACCCACTGTGGCAGAAAGACCAAAGGCATTCATGTTCTCGGCAGCTTTTTCAATATAATGATCCTGTGCTTTTTGAATGGCGCCTAACGCTTGCTTGTCCATTCCCCGCTTCATCCCTTCACGACTGACAATTTGTAACACAATATATCATATACCTGTTTGTTCATGAAAACAATAAATATTGAGTATTTGCTCGTAAGTTGGAGGAAAAAGGAGGGATCGGTACATATCAGGCCGTTAACTGAAAATTTTAAATAAATCTTATGCAATACAAACACATCGTAAACTTTTTATTTTATAAAGTTTGCACTATAATAAATAAGGTGTAAATTTTCTGAAAATATATATCCGACTAATTGGAGGTGTCTCATTTGCTGAAACTAGAGAATGTATCTAAGACGTATAAAGGCGGAAAAAAAGCTGTCAAAAATATTGATTTAGAAATAGCAAAAGGAGAATTTATTTGTTTTATTGGACCGAGTGGCTGTGGAAAAACAACAACCATGAAGATGATTAACCGACTGATTGAACCTTCCTCAGGAAACATATTGATCGAGGGAGAAAACATTATGAAAAAAGATCCAGTCCAATTAAGAAGAGAAATTGGTTATGTGATTCAGCAAATTGGACTTTTCCCTCATATGACCATCGCACAAAACATTTCCCTTGTGCCGAAGCTGCTGAAATGGCCGGAAGAAAAACGAAAAGAACGAGCGCGTGAATTGCTCAAACTCGTCGATATGGGGCCGGAATACTTAGAGCGTTACCCGCATGAACTCAGTGGAGGACAGCAGCAGCGTATCGGCGTTCTTCGCGCACTCGCAGCAGAACCCCCTTTAATCCTGATGGATGAACCATTTGGAGCACTTGACCCGATCACAAGAGATTCATTGCAGGAAGAATTTAAGAAACTGCAAAAAACGTTAAATAAAACAATCGTATTCGTCACACATGACATGGATGAAGCGATTAAACTTGCAGACCGCATTGTCATTTTAAAAGATGGAGAGATTGTCCAAGTGGGCACGCCAGATGATATTTTACGTAACCCTGTGAACGAATTCGTAGAAGAATTCATCGGGAAAGAACGTCTGCTTCAATCAAACCCGAATATGGAACGTGTGGAACAAATGATGAACACGTCTCCAGTCACAATTACCGTCGAAAAAACATTGACAGATGCCATCTTTATTATGAGAGAAAAGCGGGTTGATTCCCTGCTTGTCGTTGATGAAAATCATGTGCTGAAAGGCTATATCGATATTGAAACCATCGATGCAAACCGCAGAAAAGCAGCCTTCGTTGGCGATATTTTAAATACAGAATTTTATACAGTACAAGAAGGTGCGCTTCTTAGAGATACTGTCCGAAAGATCTTAATACGCGGCATTAAATATGTACCGGTTGTCGATGCAAAAGGGCACTTAAAAGGTATCGTCACACGTGCAAGTCTTGTAGATGTCGTATATGACTCTATTTGGGGAGAAGATACCCCGGAGGCTGTCACTGAAATGAACTAAGGGAGGTGTACACATGGATCAAATCATCGATTTTCTTGAGAAAAATGGTGGGGAACTCCTCACAAAAATGTGGGAGCATTTATACATTTCTTTAATTGCCGTTGTGTTAGGCATTATCGTGGCCGTTCCTTTAGGCGTCATTCTTACACGAATGAAAAGAGGCGCCGGTTTTGTCATCGGCGTCGTGAATATCTTTCAAACACTCCCTAGTTTAGCGATTCTTGCATTTTTTATTCCTATTTTGGGAGTTGGAAAAATACCTGCGATCGTTGCGCTATTTTTCTATTCCGTTTTGCCTATTTTAAGAAATACGTATGCCGGTGTTCAAGGTGTGAACAAAAACTTGCTTGAATCTGGTAAAGGGATTGGCATGACGACATGGGAACAAATTCGTCTTGTGGAACTGCCGCTTGCTGTTCCGGTCATTATGGCAGGGGTTAGAACCTCAACGATTTATTTAATTGGGTGGACAACACTTGCTGCTTTTATCGGTGGAGGCGGTCTTGGTGACTACATTTTAATTGGGCTTCAGCTTTACCAGCCGGAATACATTATTGCGGGTGCAATCCCTGTCACTATTTTAGCGGTCATCATTGACCTTATATTGATGAAGCTTGAGAAAAAAGTAACACCAGAAGGCTTAAAAGGATTGAAGGAAGTTTCATAAGGAGTTGGCTCATGTGAAGAATCGAAAAACAAAATGGATCAGTGCACTGCTTGCCGGATGCTTGCTATTCATAAGTGGCTGTTCACTTCCTGGACTAGCCGGCTCTTCAGGGAGCACGCTGCGAATCGGTGCACAAAACTTTACAGAATCAGAAATTATGGCCTATATGGTGGGAGACATCATTGAGCATTACACAGATAAAAAGACAACCATTGTGAAGAATTTAGGCTCAAATACCGTACAGCAAAAAGCAATGGAAAACGGGGATGTCGACATTTCGGCAACACGATATACAGGCACGGATTTAACAAGTACGCTAGGAATGGATGCAGAAAAAGATCCAAAGCGTGCAATGGAAATCGTCCAGAAAGAATTCAAAAAACGCTATGATTACAAATGGTTTGATTCCTATGGGTTTGATAATACGTATGCCTTTGCTGTGACGCAGAAGATGGCGAAGGAAAACAACCTAGAAACAGTCTCTGATTTAAAAAAGAATGCCAAAAATTATCGCTTCGGTGTGGATAATATTTGGCTGAAAAAGAAAGGTGACGGTTACGAAGGGTTTGTGAAAACATACGGAATTGAATTTGGAAGCACTTTTCCGATGCAGATCGGTCTAGTCTATGACGCATTGAAAAATGAAAAAATGGATATTGTGCTTGCCTATTCAACAGATGGCCGGATCAAAGCGTATAATCTCAAAATCTTAAAAGATGATAAACGATTCTTCCCACCATACGATGCATCACCAGTTGTCCCTGAGAAGGTATTAAAAGAAAATCCAGGACTGGACAAGGTGATCAACAGGTTGATTGGAAAAATCGATACCGAACAAATGCAAGAGCTCAATTATCAAGTCGATGGAGAACTAAAAGAACCAGCGACTGTTGCGAGAGATTTTTTAAAGAAACACAATTACTTTGAGTAAGATTGGGAGGTGTCAGAGCTGATGGACACACTGCAGCAATTATGGGCGTATTATCAACAGAACGGTTCATATGTGTTAGAAGAATTTTACCGGCATTTCCTCATGTCAGCGTATGGGGTATTATTTGCGGCAATTGTCGGAATACCAGTCGGCATCTTTGTGGCGCATTACCGCAAACTGAGCAATTGGGTGTTCGCAATAACCAATGTCATTCAAACCATTCCAGCGTTAGCGATGCTTTCTGTGTTGATGCTTGTATTAGGACTTGGCGCAAATACAGTCATCTTATCACTCTTTTTGTATTCGCTTCTGCCGATTATCCGTAACACGTACACAGGTATTGTCAGCATTGAGCATGCCTATTTAGAATCGGGGAAAGCGATGGGTATGACGAAATGGCAAGTGCTGAGAATGGTTGAATTACCGCTTGCTTTATCTGTCATTATGGCTGGTTTAAGAACCGCACTTGTGATCGCAATCGGTATTACAGCGATTGGGACATTTGTTGGTGCTGGAGGACTTGGTGATATCATCATCAGAGGATCAAACGCGACAAACGGAACAGCCATTATTTTAGCAGGTGCTATTCCAACTGCGCTCATGGCCATTATTGCCGACCTTGTCATGGGCTGGCTTGAACGCTATTTAAGCCCAACCAACAAGAAAAAAGAAAGCAAGGCGTTAGCTGAAAAAAACATGACATCCGCATAAATGCTTGAAAAGACAAAACCTCCTCTACATCTGTAGGGGAGGTTTTTTTATCATGATTAGGCGGCTCACATCAGGAGACATTTATGATTCAAGTGTGATCCATTCAGAGGACCACTTCGCAATTTCCTCAAAAACGGGTGCAAGTGAGCGCCCCATATCAGTTAATGAATACTCAATACGCACGGGTGTTTCAGCAAAAACCTCCCGTTTTACAATGCCTGCTGCTTCCAGCTCTTTTAATCTCTCAGATAAAACCCTTCCGCTTAAATTGGTCAGAGCTGCTTCGATTTCACTAAAGCGCTGTGAACCTGAGAGAAGCTGAAAAACAATCAGTGCCACCCAGCGTTTACTTAATAACTCAACTGCTTTTTCAAACCGCGGGCACATATCAGATTGATTCATCTTTCTTCACTCCAATCTGAACCCATTATACCGTAATTCTGTCAAAAATCGGCGCAAAAAGCTTGTCAATGATCAAAACATTTTACGATGACGAACGGCTGTTTAGTAGAAATAACAAATAGCGGTTTAAATCCTCTATTTCATGTTTAGAAAGGGTGGACCATATGTCCCCATTAAATATTTCAAGATCATCAAGTTCATATTGCTCTGCTGCTTCTCTTATTTGGGTAAAAGCCGTTTCTTCTTCCTTTATGACATGGGCAGAAGATGCTTCTTCAATATACCCTGCAGCATGCATCATGTCCTCATAAGGTACTTTTAATGCACCTGCTAGTTTTTTAATTGTAGGAGGTTTCGGAATGCCGCGTTTCCCGTTTTCAATCCGAGAAATACCAGCAGCGCTGACCTCTGAATACATCGCTAATTGGTTCACCGATAGTTTCCTTTTCTCACGTAATGCTCTTAAATATGCACCGAAGTTCATCAACTCAAAACCTCACATGGTTAAAGATTAGTTATCTCTAGTGTACTCGATTTGTTGACTATTGGCAATAAGTGCACCATGAAAATATTGACATTAGTTAATAGTGGATGTATCTTATGTTTATGCCCCGCTATTTGTTCGCCTTTTTTTGGTTAATGAGCGTGAGAAAGTATTGATTCAGCTGGCTGATGTCTTGTGCGGTGAGTGTTTCCCATTGGTCTCCATCGAAAATAGGGAGATGTTCTACATCCTTTTGAAGCGCCGTTTGATAGATTTTTAATATGGATTCATATTTCGGTTTCATTTCATGCACTTTTTCCTGTTCAATATAACCGGCAAGCAGCATTAAATCCTCATAAGGCACCTTCAAAGCGCGTGCTAATTTTTTTATGGTTAAAGGCTTTGGCACACCACGCTTTCCATTCTCAATCCGAGAAATACCGGCAGCGCTTACGCCTGAATACATGGCGAGTTGATTGACAGACATCTTTCTATTCTCTCTTAAAATGCGTAATTGTTCACCAAAGTGATTCATGTCATCGAACCTCACATTTCAGTATATGACTTATTTTAGTATGATCATTGACCAAAGGAAATAGAAAGGGCGTAAAAGTGTTGACATAAGTTAATGAATCCGAGAGATATGAGAGTCCTACATGTTGTACATATTGATCCTATAGGAGGTTGTAATGATGGTCGAAAAGATTCAGATCAGGCGGGCGTTTGTGATGCAGTATATGATCGAAAACGATATGTCTTTAAATCAGCTCGCAGATGAAATTGGCATCTCTCCTGCCACACTCAGCAGGGTATTGAATGGTCACCGGAAGCCAGGACAGCTTGTCATTGGCAAAATGATTCATTACTTTGATAAAAAATTTGAAGATTTATTTTACTATGAAGATGTTGACAAAAGTCAATGAACGAAATCATCGTATGATCATTAAGGAGGCGGCTTCATTGAAAAGAACTGGAATGGTAAGACACATCGATTCGCTTGGCAGAATTGTTCTGCCTTCAGAAATGCGGAAGGTACTCAATATAAAAGAAGAGCAGCTGTTAGAAATTTTCATCGAAGATCAAACCATTATGCTGAAAAAATATGATGCAGATAAGAGCTGCTTATTAACTGGCCAAATAACGAAATACAACAAAAGCTATGGAAACGGCAATGTCGTACTGAGTCCTGAAGGAGCTGAACGGCTGTTAGTAGAATTAAAACAGCTCTTAAAAGAAGAAGCAACTCGCTAAAAACGTTTTTTAACCTCAAAAATTGCATATAAAAAATGCTGCATACAATCCATTGGAGCGAAATTGAATCAAAATGACAAATAAAGTCGACAATATATAGGAAATCTTTATTTTGATGTTTCGTGACATGCACCTTGTTTTCATGTAAAATAAAGTTATGTGTACCAGTTTGTCTGGAGGTGTTTTCATGCACGCATTTGTTATCACATTACTCGTAATTGTCAGTATCGCACTTATCATCGTTGTATTATTACAATCAAGTAAAAGTGCAGGACTGTCAGGCGCTATTTCAGGTGGAGCCGAGCAGCTTTTCGGTAAGCAAAAAGCGAGAGGTCTTGACTTGATTCTTCACCGATTAACTGTCATTTTGTCAGTGCTTTTCTTCATCTTAACACTTGCATTGGCATATTTAGGCGTGTAGGCGCGAGTAACAGAAGGTCTGATCTTTTTTCAGACCTTTTTTTATTATCAGCACTCTTTTGTGTTTGTATTATACATACAAGTGGAAAATATAAACCATATCAGAAGGAAAGGAAGTCACATCATGAAAGTTGTTACACCAAAACCATTTACGTTTAAAGGTGGAGAAAAGGCGGTGCTTCTTCTTCACGGTTTTACTGGGAATACAGCCGATGTTCGCATGCTTGGGCGTTATTTGAATGAAAGAGGCTATACATGCCATGCACCTCAATACAAAGGACACGGTGTACCGCCAGAGGAGCTTGTTCATACAGGTCCTACAGATTGGTGGAAAGATGTAGAAGAAGGCTATCAATTTTTAAAAGACGAAGGTTATGAGGAAATTGCGGTCTGCGGACTATCCCTCGGAGGAGTTTTTTCATTGAAATTAGGTTACACTGTACCTGTAAAGGGAATTGTACCTATGTGTGCACCTATGTACATAAAAAGTGAAGAAGTCATGTATCAGGGTGTACTAGATTATGCCCGTAACTATAAAAAATTCGAGGGTAAGTCAGAGGATCAAATTGAGCAAGAGATGGAAGAGTTCAAGAAAACACCAATGGGTACACTCAAGGCTCTTCAAGAACTCATTGCAGATGTCAGAAACAATGTTGACATGATTTATTCACCTACTTTTGTTGTTCAGGCTCGTCATGATCATATGATTAATACAGACAGTGCAAACATTATTTATAACGAAGTAGAGACAGATGAAAAACATTTAAAGTGGTATGAAGAATCGGGCCATGTTATCACGCTTGATAAAGAGCGGGAGAAGGTTCATCAGGATGTATATGCATTCTTAGAATCACTCGATTGGTCAATTTAAATATATAGGGGGTTAGAGTGTGCAAAAAGAAGAATTTATGGATGAATTACTTGCGTTTATGCAAGAAGAGGCGTACAAACCATTAACGGTACAGGAATTAGAAGTCATGATGGAAATTACCAATCCAGATGATTATAAAGAGCTCGTCAAAGCACTTGTGATATTAGAGGATCAGGGGCTTATCGTCCGTACCCGCAGCGACCGCTATGGTGTACCGGAAAAAATGAACTTGGTAAAAGGGAAGCTGTCTGCGCATGCAAAAGGATTTGCATTTGTGACACCAGAAGAGTTTGGGCAGGATGATATTTTCATTCCGCCAAATGAGCTAGGCACAGCAATGAATGGCGACACCGTCATGGTTCGTGTCAGCCACAAATCAAATGGCACCAAAAAAGAAGGAACGGTCATCCGTATTCTGGAGCGTAATACTCAGACGGTTGTCGGTACCTATACAGAAACGAAAAGTTTTGGTTTTGTCATTCCTGATGATAAAAAAATCACAAACGATATCTTCATTCCAAAATCCGCTAAAAACGGAGCGGTTGAAGGTCATAAAGTCGTTGTCACGCTGACAAGCTATCCAGAAGGAAGAATGAGTGCAGAGGGTGAAGTGACGGAAATTCTCGGTCACAAAAATGACCCTGGCATCGATATTTTATCGATTATTCATAAACACGGTCTACCAGGTGAGTTTCCGGAAGAAGCGCTCCAGCAGGCAGCAGACACACCTGAAACGATCGATGAAAAGGATCTTGAAGGTAGACGTGATCTGCGCAATGAAACGATCGTGACGATTGACGGTGCAGATGCAAAGGACTTAGATGATGCCGTAACCGTGCAAAAGCTCGATGATGGCAAATATAAGCTCGGCGTGCACATTGCAGACGTTTCTCATTATGTTACAGAGAATTCGCCGATTGATCAGGAAGCCTATGAGCGCGGAACGAGTGTGTATCTTGTTGACCGCGTCATTCCAATGATTCCTCATCGCCTGTCAAATGGCATTTGCTCATTGAATCCGAAGGTTGATCGTCTCACACTCTCTTGTGAAATGATCATTGATCGAAGTGGGAAAGTCGTCAAACACGAAATTTTCCAAAGTGTGATCAAAACGACGGAAAGAATGACCTATTCCGATGTGAATAAGATTTTAGTTGACCAAGATGAAGAGCTTTTAGACAAATACGAGCCGTTAGTACCAATGTTCCAAGAGATGGAGAAGCTTGCAGAAATTCTGCGTGACAAGCGAATGGAGCGCGGAGCAGTCGACTTTGATTTCAAGGAAGCAAAAGTGCTTGTAGATGATGAAGGCGCAGCAAAAGACGTCGTCATTCGTGAACGTTCTGTTGCCGAAAAACTAATTGAAGAATTCATGCTGGTGGCAAACGAAACAGTTGCCGAGCATTTCCACTGGATGAATGTTCCGTTCATTTACCGAATTCACGAAGAACCAAATCCTGAGAAGCTTCAGCGCTTTTTAGAGTTCGTGACGACGTTTGGTTACATCGTCAAAGGGACGTCAACGAACATTCACCCGCGCGCACTTCAAAGTGTACTTGATGCCGTCCGTGATCAACCAGAAGAAGTCGTCATTCAAACTGTGATGCTTCGCTCTATGAAACAGGCGAAGTATGATCCAGAAAGCATTGGACATTTTGGATTATCAACGGAATTCTATACACACTTCACATCACCGATCCGCCGTTACCCGGATTTAATCGTGCATAGGCTGATCAGAACCTATTTAATAGAGAAAAAGACAGACGAAGCGACCCTTGAAAAGTGGGGCCAACTGCTGCCAGAAATCGCAGATCATGCATCTACAATGGAGCGCCGCTCTGTTGATGCTGAGCGCGAAACAGATGACCTGAAAAAGGCAGAGTTTATGCTGGATAAAATCGGTGAAGAGTTTGATGGTATGATTAGTTCCGTCACGAATTTCGGACTATTCGTTGAACTGCCGAATACGATAGAAGGTCTTGTCCATGTAAGCTACATGACTGACGACTACTATCGTTTTGATGAACAGCACTTTGCCATGATTGGTGAACGTACAGGGAATGTCTACCGTATCGGTGACGAAATTACTGTCAAAGTGGTGAGTGTGAATAAAGATGAGCATTCCATTGATTTTGAAATCGTCGGGATGAAAGGCACTCGCCGTAAATCACCAAAAGACTTCAAGTTCAAAAAACGGACAGATCCACCAGCCAAAAAAGGACGCGGAGGTCAAAAGGCCTCTGCGGAAAAAGGCAAAGAGGATAAAGGCGGCGACTGGTTTACAGGTCGTAAAAAGAAGAAAAAGAAAAAACGCGTATTTGATAACGCACCGAAACAAAAGCGCAAAAAGAAAAAGTAACGTGACAAAAAGCAAATAGGGCATCACGCTCTATTTGCTTTTTGACCACGTGGCAGCAGCATTGTCGAAAGCTGGATTGTTTGATAAAATAATCCGTACGATTTGGACCGTGTCTGTGTCAAAAGGAGGGTGTACGCCAATGCCAAAGGGAGAGGGAAAGGTTGTTTCCCAAAACAAAAAAGCCAACCATGATTATTTTATAGAAGAAACATACGAAGCCGGCCTTGTATTACAAGGAACTGAAATCAAATCCATTCGAACAGGAAAAGTGAATTTAAAAGATTCCTTTGCCAAAATCGAACGAGGAGAAGTGTTTCTTCACAATATGCACGTGAGCCCATACGAGCAGGGGAACCGTTATAACCATGATCCGCTCAGAACGAGAAAGCTGCTGCTCCACCGCAAACAAATCAGTAAATTGATTGGTGCGACAAAGGAAGAGGGCTACTCACTTGTTCCCATTAAACTCTATTTGAAAAATGGCTTTGCCAAAGTGCTAATTGGAGTCGGTAAAGGGAAGAAGAAATATGATAAACGTGAAGATCTGAAGAAAAAAGATGCGAAACGTGAAATCGAGCGAGCTTTCCGTGACCGGCAAAAGCAATTCTAGACGCGTGCAGATGGCTTGCTGAGAGCGGAAGCATTATGCTACAATATGTTATGCAGTAAACAATCATCGTCGTCTTTTTACAGAAACCACCAGTTGTTTCGAGCGATGAGATTGTTATAATAGTCATATACGGAAGCAGTTAAGCGAAAGAACGTTTCCATCCCGTATATCCCTTTTACAAGGGGACGTTACGGATTCGACAGGGATGGTTCGAGCTTAGGCTGCGAGCCGAGAGGCGATCTCGTTAACACGCACCTAAATGTAACTGGCAAAACTAAAAGTTTTAACCAAAACTTAGCACTAGCTGCCTAATAAGCGCAGCGAGCTCTTCCTGACATCGCCTATGTGTCTGTGAGGAGCCCAATGAAGTAGGCTACGCTTACGTTTTCGTCTGAGGACGTAAGAAGAGATCCATCAGACTAGCTCTCCAAGCGCCCGTCAGCAGGCATGAGGATGAGTGAACACGTAAATATGTTGACTACGCTCGTAGACGCTTAAGTAATCGATGTCTCTGGACGTGGGTTCGACTCCCACCGTCTCCATCAAAACTTTTAGAATGCAGTCGTATCAAGGGTTTGAAAGCCCTTGGTGCGGGTCTGGCATCATTTTGGCATCATTTTAGAAAATTTCTTCTTCCATGAAAGCCACAACTTCCTTTTGTTTGGAAGGGTACAGATGGCTATAAGTGTTTAAAGTTTCTGCAACATCTGAGTGCCCTAAACGATTGGCTAGCACCAAAGGATTACAATTCTTATTTATTAAATATGAGGCATGAGAATGTCTGAATTCGTGAATAACAATCTTTCTGACATTCGATTCTTTTAAATATTTTGCATAACGTCTGTCGATAGTGCTGGTAGCTATACTATCGTAAAACGTTCCAAAAACCCTATAATCATTTTTAACTGGCGCTATTTTTTCAGCGTCCTTTTTTATGCCCTTTAATAAATCCATTACTTGATTTGGCATCAAAATAATTCTTATCGATGCGGATGTTTTTGGAGGGGTAATTTCTCTATTGTACTCCGTTTTATTAATGTCTATATAATTTTCTTCAAAATTGACATCAGCCCATGTTAAGGCAAGCAACTCTCCTTTTCTTGCTCCACTAAAATAAAGCGTGGAAAAGAATGCTTTATACAATGGATCGTCCACCACACTTATAAATGTTTTAAACTCTTCAAACTCCCAATAATTCAACCTTTTATTAACAGTTACTTCAAAATTACCAACTACTTTCGCCGGGTTATTCTCAGTACCATGATACTTCGCTGAAAAGTTGAATACGGCTGATAAGGTAGAATGGATTTTTTTGAGAAAATCAGGAGCATATTTATTAATGATTTTATTTTGATAAAGCATTACATGTCTTGGAGAAATTTTCTTTATTTCCATTTGTCCAAATTCATGTATTAGGTGGTTGAAGATGATATTTTTAATCACCTGAATTGATGACTTTTTTCGTCGAGCTTGATACCAGTCGAAATAAGATTGAGCAGCTTCTTGAAAAGTAATCTCAGCTACTTTTTCATCATTGTAGCCGAGTAGTAACTCTGCTTCGGCCTCTTGGGCATCTTTCTTCTTTTTAAAGCCTCTGCGTTTCACTTGTTTTTTTGTTCCGTCACTTAAAGTGATTCTCTTTGCAAAGTAATATGTATTGGTTTTCTTATCCTTATATACAGGCATCATTTCACCTCTAACAAATTTCCATTTTATCTTAGATTATTTATAAAGATAACACCATTTTTGTTTTTTAAAAAGTTTTGTTTATAGAAAATACGACTATGTCATCAAGAAAAACGTGTAAAATATGGTATAATAAAGAATTAAATAAACAAAGTAACAACTAAGAAATCAAAAAATTCTAAATAAGTTCGTCAGAAATCGACACACTTCTAATTAAATGGTTGGTAAATTTGTATTCGAAAAGGTGATGTCATGAATATATTAACAGCGAAAAATATGAGGGCTTATCTACAACAAATATTGAGATCAAGTGGCACTAACCAAAAAGTGATAGCAAAGCAGATTGGGATAAGTGATAGCTATTTTAGCAAATTTATAAATGGAAAAGAAATTGCCTTTTGGATGGCTCGTAAAATTATTCAGACGATCGATAAAAGTAATGAAGCTACTTTATTAAAGTTATATGTATCACAAGGTATTAAGAAATCTAATTACGCTGCTGCTCTTGAATATTTTTATTCAAAGCAAGAATATAATTTTGTTGAAGAATTGATTTCCTTAAATGGAGATAGGGGTCCTTATTTTTGTGAGCTATCAAATGTTTATAGATTTGTTTTGGATTCACGTTTTACCTATGAAAAACTAGAATCTATTGAGAGACTAAAACAAATTAAAACAGAACACATTGAATCTCAAATAGTCTTAGAATTTATTCATATGTATACTTATTTTCTTAATCGAAATTTTGAGATCACACTTTATAGAATTGAACTTATCAAAAAATTAATAGAGCAACTAAATGATCCATTTCTTCAAATTTCTTTCCAAGCAAGGATTGATGAAGTGCTTGCAAATATCTATTTGAAACAAAATAAAAACATCAAAAAGGCTCGAATAGTAGCCAAAAAAATTCTTGCTAGAGATTATAGTGAAAATCATAATATGACAGCTTATCACACATTAGGTCTATCTTATTTCTTGGAATCATATGATGAGTCTTTACACTATTATAAAAAAATGCTAACTCTAATGGAGAAATATAACGACAGAGATTCAGATTTAGTAGAAAATAAAATGGAAATCGCAATTCTGCAATATTATTGGGGCAAAGAAATAGAATCTGCTTACAATGTGAACGAATTTACCCAATCATTGATAACAAATGAAGGTTTGGTACGTTTTTATAATGAACCTAACTTAAGAAAATATGCAATGTTTTTAGACGGTATGAAAGAAAAATCCGAAAAGAAGTTGCTTCTATCTATACATTACTTTGAGAAAGATTACGAGAAATTTCGAGCAACATTTCCAAAAAAAGAATTGATGAAATTAGATTTTGCATATACACTTTAGAAATAAGGAGGTGTTTAATCTTGGGAAAAAAGCTAGTAATTACATGTTCCTTACTAGGATTATTTATCTCTACAGTTGCTTTATTACCTCATTCACAAGCAGAAAATGTTTATGAAACTAAAGATGTTAGACCAGGTGTATAAAACTTTTATATAGTACATATCAAAAAGACGCTACCTATAAGCTAGGTAACGTCTTTCGTACTTTTTAAGGGGATTTCCTACTTACCCTAAATTGAGGAAATAGGAAATTAGGAAACCGTAGAACATTATCTTGAGAGGAGTTCCTTATTTTGTCTAGTTATGAGCAATTATTAAAGAAAATAGAAAGAGAAATTTTAAAAGAAAAAGCGGCGCAAGGCAAAAAAAAATAAGTTATTCTTTATCTTTCAGATAGCTTTCTTTCAGGCTTCTCAATTCCTTTAAGCGATCTATGACATATTGCAATTCTTCTTCTGTAATTTTTGAACCATTATCATGAACAATGTTTAGTTTTTTTAAATCATCGATATTAATGTTTTCTTTTGACAATAATTCTTTTTCGCTCTCATCAAAGCTGTTTAAGCTGTCTTCATCAAATAATAAATAAGAACTGTGAACATTAAAATAGTCTGCTATTTGATTTATCACTTTAAGAGAAGGTGCCTGAGAGTTATTTTCGATCCTAGAAAGATAACTTTGTGAGATACCAATTTCTTTAGCTGCTTCCTCAACAGTTTTGTTTTTTTTAAGCCGTAGGCGTTTAACTGTAAATCCAATCATCCGATTCTCCATTTTTTTAACCACCTCTATGGGAACAGTTTTACCTTATATATTTTATGTATTATTTGTTGTTTATTATACCATACAGACTTTCCGCGCGGGAATATTTGCGGAAAAATAGACTTGTCAAGAATATTCCTGTGTGGTATATTCATTTTATATTCCTGTCAGGTATGTTAGGGGGTGTTTTATGATTAATTTAAATGAGTTATCGGGAATGCTTAAAAAGAAACGAATTGAGAGCGGACTTTCACAAGAAGAGTTCGCAAAGACTTTAGGGTTCACCGCTTCATATATATCTAGACTTGAAAATGGAAAGGTCTCTCCTACCTTTAAGAGTCTTGAAAGGATTTCAGAGCATATTGGTATAAAAGCCAACCTTTTTTTTGGTTAATATTATACCTGACAGGAATAAAAAGGAGGATGAATAAATGCACTTAAATCTATTTGTTGCCCGTAAGGAAAAAAGGATGTCTCAAAGAGAAATAGCTGAATTGATTGGAACACACCCACAAACTTATCATCTGAAAGAAACTGGGAAAAGAGATTTTCTGCTTGATGAAGCTTTAACTATTGCAAGTTTCTTTGGTCAAAAAGTGGAGGAATTATTTAATAAGGCGGAGGTTAGATCATGAATAAAAAAACAAGTGAACCTAAAGTTGGCGCTAAGAAAAAGAAAAAAAGCAATTTGTTTCTCGGAGAAGTTTTCTTTGGAACAGAAGATCGAGAAAAACTTTTTACCGAGGCAGTAGCACCGTATTACACGCCTGTAAAGAAGGAAGGAAATAAAGAGGATTGAAACTTTTGTTTCATTTTTTTAAAAGGACAAGCTCTTTCGGAAAAGTTATTTAAGAAAATCATATGGAGGTTTTAATATGAACGAAAAACAAATGAAAACAACCCCTGCTGCAACAGAGGTTGATTCTAAACTCTTCAAATATGTGGGTATTTCTGGTTACGAAATTAAACAACGAACGATTGGCGAACTTGATGTTACATCTATTCCACCAAGTACGTTGAATGTGGAGTTCTTATTCATCAGTCAGAATTTAGGTGTTGAAAAGTATAATCAATTTCTTAAAGACTTAAAAAAATTTATTGATGAACAAAATCAATCATAATCTCCTCTCAGCTGTGACAGATGATGAACTTCATAACAGGAGGGAAAGGGATGTAAATCGTGTTTTTAAGTCATTCCTTTCACTCCTATTCAGTTGGTTACAAAGTGAAATTTCCAGATTTTATATGATCATTTAATTCAGTATCTTTAGAGTTGATAAATAGTTTGAAGGCTGATTTATATAACTCTAGCTTAAACTCGGCAATTTGATCTGCTGCTTTACGTTCAATGGTAGTTGATTTTACAACTGCGAGTGCAAAATCATGTGCTTGTTCTTCTCTGCTTTTCATGGTTACACCTCCCTTCCTACGAGGGAGATTATACCATTTTTATCTAATTATGAGAAATGAAAGGAGGTTTCTTTATGGCTAAGTTCAGACATGTTCAAACAACTTTCTGGCAAGATCCAAAAGTGACGGAAGAAATGACACCTGAGGATAGGTATTTTTTTCTGTATCTCATTACTAATCCTAATACGACTCAAATTGGAATTTATACGATAACTAAGAAGCAAATAGCTTTTGATATAGGGTACTCTATTGAGTCGGTCAATAGCTTGATGGATCGCTTCGAAAATCATCACAAACTGATACTTTACAACAATAACACTAGGGAAATGGCAATAAAGAATTGGCCTAAATACAACTTGAACAAAGGTGGAAAACCAATATTAGACTGTGTCACTAAAGAATTAAATGAGGTTAAAGACAAATCTCTCGTGAGTGCACTGTATCCAAAAATTGAGAATGCGAGCGTTAGGGAATTGTTTGAACGACACGCTAACGATACGTTACACGACACGTCAACGACAAGTGGACAAAAAGAAAAAGAAAAAGAAAAAGAAAAAGAAAAGAAAGATATATTGTCGGGCAACCCGACTGTTGATGATCCAAAAACTCAAAAAACAGAAATTCCTTTCAAGCTGATTGTTGATCTGTTGAATCAAATGTCAGGTAAGAAATTCAGAACAACCACCCCAAAGACACAAAAAGACATAAGAGCACGATGGAACGAGGGATTTAGATTCGATGACTTTAAAAAAGTGATCTTGTCCAAATGCTATGAATGGCGTAATAACCCAGACATGAGTAAATACCTCCGACCTGAAACACTATTTGGAACCAAATTCGAGGGTTACTTAAATCACAGTGATGAGGTGATAAAGCGTGCAGAGCATCAAATCAGTGGCGGCGGAGGCCTTAAACGCAAGAATGACCTTCCATTCTGAATACTGCAATAAACACACATTCACAAGAGGGAACGAGGATGTCATCAAGCCTGTTCGCATGATGATCCTCAATGGCAAAATAATCTGCCCACGATGTGAACTAGATGCGAATGAAAAGAAGATTCAAAAAGACTTGGAGAGGCAGATCGAGTTTAGCCAGCGTACAAAGAATTTCAACATGCTGGAGAAGCGCAGTATCTTCCGAGACAGGACTATTGCGAAAGCAACGTTTGATAATTACAAAGTGACTGAGCCAGAGGAAACGGCAAACAAACGCCTCATGATGGAGCTTGTCGGTTATTTGAAACAAGGAAAAGTGTTTAATATCTTTCTGCAAGGTCATCCAGGAGTGGGGAAGAGTCATCTAGCTTATGCCGCACTTAAAGCTCTCAATGTGCCGCCTGATCCAGACAACCCTGAGGATATGGGCAGATCATGCTTGTTTATAAACCTTGCTGATGCTGCTTTTGCAATTCAAGACTCTTTCAACAACAAAGAAAGCAAATTCACACAAGGTTATGTAACTGGGCTTATAGGTGATGTGGATTATCTAGTGATTGATGATGTTGGTGCTGAAACGGGATCTGAACATTCAAAGAGCGAAGCCACTAACTTTATTCACAAGATACTTTATGCAGTCACATCGGCTAGACAGGATAAATCAACGATTTACACATCCAATTTAACAGGGGACAAACTAAAACAAATGTACGACACAAAACTTGTATTACGTATGACAAAAAAGTCTAAATACATTTTGTTTAAAGACACCTTTGATAAGCGTGACGAAGAATTGCCATTTTAGGAGAAAACTATGACCATCAGCAATTCAATAGCGTCCAAAATTGCTAGTTTAATAGCCTATAAAAAAACACAAGGAGGAACGATCATGAAAAAAGGCGGTAGAAAGCCCACGAGAGCCGAAAGAAAGATTTTAGTAGTAAATGGGTTGAACCCACTTTATTGGATCGTAGAAAAGAATCTGACGACATCTGTGCACGTTGTACACAGAGAGGTCGGTCGCAGAAAGGAAATTGCAAAGTGAGTGCTACTAGAATCATTTTAGAAGATTTCAATTTCGAATGGACCATTGTTGGCCTCAAGAGGTTTTTGGATTACTGGTACGAAGGCAGGTCTTTGAGTGAAATGGCCGAGCTGTTTCGCAGGCCAGAAGAAGAAGTGTTAATGCTGATGATTGATTTCAGCAAGCGTGGAAAGATCAAGGAGCGTCCGAACGGTGTCGGGGCAAATAAACTAATGTATATCAAAAAAAGCGCCATGAGCGTGAAGAAGAGAGAATTACGCAAGTTGTTTGAACAGCAACCGGTTTACTATGCTTGTCCGCACAGCGATTTCATATTTGATGAAAAAGACATCATTTTATTTAGACAAATGTGGCAGGACCACGAGCCTATCAGACACATTGCAAATCGTTTAGCACGCAATGTCGATGACATCCTGTTGCTGATTATAGATCAAGCCGAGTTAGGCAAAATCGAACCACGTAAGGGAGGGATTTTTGGAAAGGGGGACAAGCTACGTGAAGAAAAAAAGCGCCTTGTTGCTGCCATTTGAGAAAGCCACAGCGCGTCAGCTGGAAGTGATTGCGAGATATGAAGATTGTCCGACACAGCTAAAAACAGCAGCAGTTCGCCACCTCAAAAAGAGAGGAGGCATCAAGTGATGACCAGTGACGAAAGAGAGTTAATGATCGAGTGGTTGAGTCTCACAAACGTTGGTCGCGAATATTGCGAAAAACTATCAGACAAAGAACTCGAAAGAATCTATAATCTCAACGTTCCGCAGCGTGACGAATAAGAGGAGGTGAGCTTATTGGAAAAAGTAAAAAATCCATACAAATCGGGTCCAGTGAAAGCGTGGGTTATGTCAGAGGAAGAACTAGCAGCTTATAGGCAGCAACATCCACCCAAGCCATATAAAAAGAGACTCAAACGAAAAGACTGGCGTTGGCAGCGCACAGATCAATCCGTCTAGTCTCAACGGTAAGAATTCACATCAGTTCAATGTGAGTAATTAAGCTTAGGAACCTTAATTATATCACATTGGAGTGAAGATTGTGAATAGACCGCAGACTATCTCATTAACAAAAAACGAGCCTTTCACAACATTAGTTGAACAAGGCAAGGTACAAGTGATCGTGCTGGACGGGATCAACAACACAGCGCATTACATAGAGGCTCCCGAACACGGTCACACAATCATTGAAACGATTAAAGGAAGTTTTGAACGAGTTAGATTTGATTTCAGTTATAAAACTAAACGATAGCAGGGGTTCATCCCCTGCGGGGGAGGAAATACCATGAATTTACCTAAACATGTCGAGCTTTCACAGGCAGTCAAAGCCTGCAAAAATCAAGCAATGACGATTGATGATGCAGCTGCATATATAGGCGTGCCGGAATTTTTCGTACCGGTGCTTGCTGATAGTTGCCCTGATCTGATCATCGAAGGAAATGTAGTCATGGCAAAGCGTGAGTCAAACGGACCTGTCATCTTCACGCTGCTGGCTTTCATGTCCTTTATCGTGATCGCTGGGTTGATGAGCGGAATTGGATAATAGACAAGCAGGGAATTATTCCCCTGCTAGTCCAACGATAATTAAAGATATTGAATTGAGAGCAGTAATTAAAGATTGCAGCAAATCTTTGAAATATTTCGTAATTCTAGTGATTACATTTTCTCTATTAAGATTCATTTTTATCACCACCTCTTTTAAGAATAAACATATTATACACCAAAAATGAGAACTTGTGTTCGTATTTTTAAAAGTATTTAAGAATGATTAGGAGGAGAAGGTATGAACACCCAAAAAATAACTATTCCTGATCGTGACTCAAATGGTTGCTTGATCGGTTTTAGAGAATTAAATGTGCTTTGGGAATGCCCTACATGTGGATGCGAAATGTGCGAGCCTCAACTCACACAACATGCCGAAGATGGCTTTTATGGGAGTGTTCACACTTGGGAGAGCAAGTGCGGGCATGTAGCAAAATACGCAGACTTAAAGGAGATAAGCGGATGAAGCTCAATAAAAAGCAACAACGGCAAATCATTGAGCGAATGAACGACTTTGGAGAAAGAGGAGTTCGTTCGAATGGAGCGGATAAAGAAGCTGTTGCCGGCATGGCTACTCTTATTTGGATGCTGCAGGTCTTAAATATTGATACTGAATCATTAAAGGACGAATCACGATCATTTCCAATCGAAGAACTAAACCGCCAGTTTGCAAAAGAACAGGCTTTCCAAGCTCGCTATGATCATCATATCTCACAAAAATACGAAGCGATGGCAGGGAAATATGATGACTGGAGCAGTAGTGAAGATGCTGTAAAACATCACGTATTGAGTGCAAGTCTAGTTTATCAGCACGCTTTGACAGCGGGTTTTAAAGTGAAAACGGAGGGTGAATGAAGATGAAATTTTACGAGGTGCATGATCCATATTACGCATTGATCAAAGCAAAAACCAAAGAGAATGCTATGACAATCTATACTGATGTTGTCGCCGATGATGAAGAGGGAGAACTTGCAGAGAACATCAAAGAAGTGACAGGACTATATGCAGCAGCGAAATTCAGCCGCATTCCTGGAGAAGATAAAGAATTAATACCATTTGAAGAAGTCCTTGAGGATTTAACCAGCGAAGGAGAAATGATGCTGGCAGTAGACGGCAGTTTGATATGAGGAAGGGGAACATTATGAAAAAACTACTAATCACACTATCTATTATTGTGGCTGCGGTGCTTTATGCGCCGTCTGCTCAAGCAGTAACGAGCGGATATAAAACAATTGGAGGGCATACAGTCAGCGTATCAACGGATGCCAACTCATACACACCGAGAGCCAAAAGCATTGATGTCACGGCACGTAAAACAGGCAATGAGACAGTATACTACCGTTTCACGTTACAAAAGAAGGTGAGCGGCAAATGGAAAGATCAGCGGTTTAGTCTCGTTGGATCATTCAAGACCGCCACGCCAGCAAAAGAGTTTTACATCGTCAACCATACTGCTGGCACGCACCGTATCAAAATGACGATCTACAAAAAAAGCAATTGGACAGGTGTAAAAGGCCATATCTATACGCCAGCTTTTGAGGTGAAAAAATGACCATCAAACTATCAAACCTACCTGACGATGCGAAAATAATCAATGAGAGCGGCTTCCTTCTCCAAACAGCTGCAGAAACAAAAGAAGATATTTTAGAAAGAGGCGAACGCCATCACGAAGACAAATGGACTCTTTTATTGGATGACGATGTGTTCGGTGATGAGGTGGAAATAGATGTACTTCCCGTTAAAATCGTATGTCCTCATTGCAAGAGTGTTGATGGATTTTACACGAAAGAGAGAGTAACCGGCTCAGCTCACATCTACTACAATTCAGCCGGAGATTTAGAAGAAGAACAAGGCGCTATGTATGACGGCCTGTCGCACCACGGAGGAACAAAAGCCTATTGCAAGCAGTGCTATAAACCGATGGGGAAAACAAAGGATCTGGCATCTGGAAATCATGAGGAAGAAACATGGCGGAGGTAGCGGAATGAAAGCAGAAGACTTGCACAGCTATTACTGTGAAGATTGTGATGAATGGACATATCTTGAAAGATTAGAGCATCCGGGTGAGGTCCATTGTGCATATTGTGGGGTTGCTGATGTTAATATCAGCCCAGCCGATTATGAAAAACTCAAAGAATGGGTGAAGATATGTAATGAATCAGTATAGAGTGTATGACAAAAGAACAGATGAAACATTGTTTGAGTCTAAAGATAAACCTGCTTGTTATTTTTTCATACAAAGCAACTATGACGAGAGTGACGATGATTGGGAACATATTTTCATAGATACAATTAAATAAGTCCAAGACGGAGAGCCTGCGGACACTGATCAACACCTTTTTAGGGTGCTGGTTGGTGTCCGTTTTCTTTTTGTCGGAAAGGAGCAGCCATGAAGAAGGAAAAGGCGAAGAAACGCCCGCAGGAGCTTACAGAAAGAGAGATAAAAGAGCTCATGGGGCAAAACATGCAAAGACTTAAAAGAGCCAAAGGTGGGGCAATGCGCAGAAAATAAAGGGGGAATTATCATGAATCAAACAAGTTTAGACATTCCGCAGATCGACGAGGAAAAAACTAGAGCAAAGATGGAAAAAATGCTAGAAAAGTATAAAATGTTAAGGCTTCAAACTCCAGAAGACTTTCTTCCGAAGATCACAACAACTTACACGATTACGCCGCCTAGCTTTTCCAATCAGTTTCATTCATCGACCGAGGATGCAGCCCTTAAAAAAATTGATTGGGAAATCGAGCGTGATCAATTCATGAAACGGATTCAGCGTGCAATCAATCGTCTTACGCAAAAAGAGCGTCGCATTTTAGTTATGCTCTATATGCAGGATGAAGAAATGTATGATTATGAGATTTACGCTGAAATGGGCCTCAGCCAGCGGAATTACTATCGTGTTAAAAACAAAGCATACTATCGACTGGCCTTTGCACTTAGAGAAGAAGTGTACAAGCAGGGGGATTTATCATGAATTTTGTTCAGCCGATAAGAGATTTAGACCAAATTCATTATATAAAGAAGTATTTAGGTGAGAGGAGTAAAAGAAATCTACTGTTGTTTGTAGCCGGAATCAATCTAGGGTTGCGTATATCTGATCTTCTACTTTTACGTGTAAAAGATGTGAAAAAACAATATGTGACTTTGAGGGAGAAAAAAACAGGTAAAGAAAAGAGAATCAAGATAAATAAAACGCTTCGCAAAGCACTAGATCAATATATTAAAGGCCAGGATGATCAAGAGTATCTTTTTAAGAGCAGAGAAGGACTCAATAAACCAATCAGTCGAAGCAGCGCATATAAAATTATGAGGGATGCGGCCGATTATGTTGGTCTTGATAGTATAGGTACTCACACATTAAGAAAAACTTTTGGGTACTGGCATTACAAAAAATTTAAAGATGTTGCTCTACTGCAAGAAATATTCAATCATTCAACACCAGATGTTACATTACGATACATTGGGATTACACAAGATACAATGGATAGGACAATGGACAACTTTGGCTTGTAGCATTTCAAACTGAGTGCCCTTAATTTGTTGCAAACTTGTGTTATACTGACGTGTTTTTCGTGCAAGTATGACCTGAAAAAGTTCAATATTGTATTATGTGATAGATTTATAGGTAAGTATGAAAAATTATAAATAAGGAGATAAATAATGAATTTATCGGAATTGCTGGTTGAACTTGAGGAATGGGAGTTTGTGTTTCGTAAATGGACGAACTTCACTAAAGAAGCGGACGGTAGAAGTAACTTAGATCAGACAGATATTATATGGAAAAAAGCATTTGAAAGAATTTATGGTTGGGAAAACTGTGAGGATAAAGTTGCGAATGAACTTGCAGAAAACCTACTATATACAGGGGAGCTAAGAAGGATACATATAGACCATGAAGAAGTGTTGTACCATAATCATTATGTTTCATGGACACAAGCTGATAATTTGAATGATTTATATTGGTTTAATTCTTCAATACCCCATACAATAATTACAGCACAAGCTACAAAAGATAATCCAGGGATTAGTATTAAAGGATTTGAAGAATTCATGAAAAAATATCGTAATGAAAATTATATATTACTGACACAACCGGTTAGCTTAGAACAAGAAGTTATATTTCCGTTACAAGAAAGCATGAAATTGGGTGTTAAACAAGTGAAGTGAATCATTAATTATAGCCATTAATCTTTTAATTTAGAGAGGCTGTTAAATTTTATTAAAGAGTAATCATAGCTTTGCGGCTCTGCCTTTCCAGGTGGAGTTTTTTCTTTGTGCAATGAATTCTTTTTCACCAACTATTCATAATGAGCAAGTGTCTAACTCATTTAAACAAAATGGCTGAAAAATAAGCGGGACAAAGGATTCAGCTATTCCCACAGTTAGACACAATAATAGATATGGTTAATTGATAGATATACTGTATAATAATTAAGAAATAACCAATAAATTAACAGGGAGTTATTACATGGAATCTTTACCAGGTAAGTGGGATTTTGGATTTTACATCTATTCCACACCGTATCAGTGCGGATACTGTGAAAGAGATGTTGCATCTAATGAAGGAATTTACTGCAAAGTGGAGGATTATGGTGACGGTGATGTAGCAACTATTGTTATTTGTCCGCATTGTAATTTTCCGTCAATCATAAGTGTTTACTTAGATAAAGGGCAAATTCCGTTGCCAAAAATAGGCGGGAAAATCAAAGGTTTAAAAGAGAATATTGAAAAGTTATATGAAGAAGTTAGATCATGCTATTCAATAGGTTCATTTAATGCGGCAGTTTTGCTAGCAAGAAAACTATTAATGAATATTGCGGTTGATAAAGGAGCTGACGAAGGAGAAAATTTTAAATTCTATGTAGATTATTTGTCAGATCAATTTATAGCTCGGAATAATAGAAGTTGGGTTGATAAAATTAGACTTACTGGTAACATAGCGACTCATGAATTACCAGATATTCAGAAAGAAGATGCGGAAGAAATATTGTTGTTAGTTGAAATGCTTTTGCGTCTTGTTTACGAATTTCCGTCTAAATCAATTTAAACAACAGAACTTGAATTTGGCACACTTTTGGCACGATTTTGGCAAAGCGTTTTGTCTAAGAGCGGTTATGATGGTATTAGGTGATACTTTGAGAGCGACTTCCATTGCGGAGGTCGCTTTTTCGTTCGACAAAATTTGCGAATAATAAAATTTTACAAATGGCAGGTCGATATATAATCTGAGGTGATTAAATGACTAGGAAATTTGGGGAATCTAAATATGCAAACAAATATTTAGAAGATCGATATGGGAAGATTTATAATTTGACTTTTGATTGCAATGAAGAGTTAAAAAAATCAATTATTTTAGACCATGATAAAGACCAATTAAAGAGGATGTTAAAAAGGGTTGAAGCTACGATAAATATAGAAAAGGATACTCAAACGCTTTTCAGCCAGCCATATTCGATCATACTGGTTATGATAACTGTTATGATGTCAGCTGGAATGGCAATGATCTCAAGCTTGATGTCATTTATGAGCAACATTTTTGGGAGATTTCTAGATAGTAAAGATGTCAAAAAGATTAATTTTGACGAATTGTTTAATTCTATTGGAGATTTCACACCAGTAATTCAATATGCATTATTAATTGCTTTTTTTCCTTTTTTGGCTTTAATTATTTATTGGTATTTCTCTTTTAAGAGAAATAAAAAAATCATTGAAAAGAGATATGTGCTTTTAATTTTGTTAAGGGAAAGTTTAGAGAATTATGATGATGTCAAACAACAAATAAAACAGAAGAAATTAATCGAGTCTAATCTTTAATAGGCACAATTTTTATAAGTCAAGCTTCGAGATTTAATAAGTTTAGTTGTTGGATATTCTGAGTAAATTAAGGGATGAATTAAATGGATATAAAAAAGAAAATTAGTGAATTTTTAGAAGAAAAGAATTCATTGTTAAATAATGAATATGTTCAACTATTAGGCGATACTTCAAAAATAATAAACTTAGTTCGCGGTACATCCGAATTAATACTACAAAAGAAATTCGAATCGTTTTTAAAAGGATTCAGTAATGTTGAAAAACCAACTGGAATTCAATTGGAAAAATTAAAAAAATACATTGATAATGAGACTAAAGCTGAATTTGTGGCAGATACATTTTCTAAAATTTTGTTGTCTAATTCCAGTAAATCGTGTTTGATAATGGGAACAATATTAAAGGATATTGTAGAAATGCGGAATGATCTTAAACACGAAGAATTAATTGCTATCAATGCTCTAAAAGAATTTTATGATGTGGATATATCTAATTTTAATATTATACAATCTGTATTTGTTGAAAAATCAGAAGAGAAAATAGGTTTGACAGACATTCTTTTTAAGATAAAACATAATAACTTAGATGATATAAGTGTGCTAATGACTTTAGATAAAGCGGCAGCAACTCAATTATTATTTAAAACTTCATCCGTTGACATGTCTACTGAAGTAAATGATTTTGAGAATAGAAGAAAAGAAGCAGATGATTTTTATGTAATGACAACTGGAGGAAAGTTACTAACAAAGTACATTAGTAGAATTTAAGAACTCCTAGAATGACAAAATTTTGACCAGATCTTGGCAAACCGTTTTGTCTGAGAACCTTTAATGGTAGCAGGAAATAAATTGAAACTTAAAGAGTTTGTTTGATAATGTCTGTAAAGTCATACATTAAATATTATTATCCTAAATTTCGAAAGTAGTGTTAAAGTGATTACAAACGATGAAATGCTTGAATTGAAAAACCTGGTATCGAGTAAGAAAATCAGAGAATTTAGAAGTGATATGAAAAAGGCATATAAAGTAACGCTTTGTGGATTATTTGGTGACATTATAAAATATGGTCAATATAGAAATGGGAGATTTTATGGTATTGCAATGGACTTAGCATATAATCCATTATCTTACACACAGATTGTCCCAGAGGGCAGATTAGAAGATACTCTATACGCATTTTATTTATTTAATGATCATTATTTCTATAATGACGATATCAATGATTCCAAGTATTTAGATTCTGTATTAGAATTCTTTAGATCTTACTTATCAAACTATGAAAAGAAGAAGAGACGGTTATACCTTGTTAAGGATATTCAAAAAATATATGATATTAAAAAATTTCACTTGGTGCATGGTGTAAAAGTCAAAGATCATCATTGGATGGATATTAACTTTTCTCATCCTATTACGTTTACAATTCCAGAGTTTTTCAATTATGCTGATGTAATTAACATATGGAATGAATTTATTAGTGTATATTTTCAACTCTTAGCAGAAAATGACGATAAAGAAACAAGAAAGTTGCAATTTAGGTTGTCAACTTCCAGTAGACAGCTTGTTATAGCTTCAATAACATTTTTAGAATCTTATCTATATTATTACTTTTATAATTTGAAAAATGATAATACTCTAGCTGTAAGTCATTCAGTAAAAAAAGTAATTGAACAAGATGAATATTTACAAGACAAACAGATAATTAAGCAGATTATATTTAAGTTACACCAACATATAAAAAATGATGAAGCTGTTAAACAATTATTTAAAAAAATAAAAGAAAACATAAAGTTGAGAGATAGATTTATTCATAATTCAGCTTTTATAGACAAGACCAATCAATTATCACAGTTGGAACCATTAATGGCTTTAGAGACTGATAAAATTATAGACATTGCACAAAGTTGTATTGATTTTATTTTAAGAGTAGAAGAGTTATTACCAGAAGAAGAGAAGATTTTATTTTGGTGGGATGCATTTGAAACACCTGATTTTAAAAAGAAAAAATATATTAGTCCTTTAAATATAAAAGAAAATTAAAGAAAAACGCAGTTAACAGCTGCGTTTTTATATTTTTATAATCTTCCTTTATTTAAAAATAGTTTAAATTTGGAGGTTGAATTATGCCACCTAAACCATTAAGAGAATGTAAGGTGCGAGGGTGCAGAGAGTTAATTAGGGATGGTTATTGTCCTACTCATGCTGATGGTAAGCAGCAGGAAGCAAAATATTACAACAAACATGTTCGAGATAAACAATCAACAAGCTTTTACAAATCGAAAGAGTGGAAACAGACAAGACAACTTGTTCTAATGCGAGACAATTACCTTTGTCAAAGCTGTTTAAAACAAGATCGTGTCGTACCTGCTGCCATGGTTCATCACAAGATCGAACTTAAACAAGATTGGGGCAAGCGATTAGACCTAAACAACCTCGAAAGCCTGTGTAATAGCTGTCACAACAAGGTGCATGGTAAGCGAGGGTCATAGTACCCCCCGGCATTAAATCCCTAGGAAATGGCTTCGTGAAGATCGGTGAGCCGTCGTCTGCAAACAAACACCGCTTTTCAAAGTTTCCGAAAAACAGAAAAACCCCCTCGGCGAAAATGCCGAGAGGGCTTGGTACGACTGGTTTTGTTGTTAATTCGATCTTATCACGAATTTGATCAAAAACAAGCATAAATTTGAAAAAATCGAAACGGAATGAGGTGAAAAATATGCCGAGACCTGCAAAATCCGCAACGCTTCAATTAATACAGGGCAATCCAAATAAGAAAAACACAGATGAACTAGCGATGCGCGCCGAACAAGAACAGAAAATGAAAATGCGATCAAACAACATTAAACCTCCATCCTGGTTGGACAAGGTTGCTAAAAAGGAATTCAAACGGATTGCCGAGCTATTAAAGGAAGTGGACATTATAACGGAGGCAGATATCAGCATGTTGGCCGCCTATTGTAATGCCTATTCTCAATATATTTCTATTACAAAGGTGATAGAGGAAGATGGACTCATGGTTCATAAAGATGGATTTGATGAGGACGGAAATCCAATTGAATTGATTGGAGAAGAACACCCATTATTGAAAAGACAAAAGAACTTCTTTGATCAAATGAAGTCAGCTGCAAATGATTTTGGTCTTACTCCATCAGCCCGCGCAAAACTAGCGATCACCAAAACACAGGAGATTCGGGAAAAGACGGCTGCTGAAAAGGAGTTTGATAACGTGTGACAATTAAGCAGTTTATGATTGATTACTCAAATGATGTTCTACAAGGGAAAATTGTAGCTTGTCAAAAACACATTTGGGCCTGTCAGCGTTTTTTGAATGATGTTGAACGAGAAGGAAAAGAAGAGTTTCCATATGTATTCGATGAAGAAAAGGCCCGCAGATTTCTTTTTTGGATGACTCAATTTAAACATACCAAAGGACCATTAGCAGGTGAAAATATTGATCCTGATCCTATTCAGATTTTCATTTTTGGCAATGTCTATGGATGGGTCCACAAAGATACCGATATTCGCCGTTTTACAACTGTGTATTGGCAAGTTGGCCGTAAAAATGCAAAGACTCAAAGCTTAGCAACTGTTGGGTCATATGAAGCAATGGCGCTTGGAGAAAGTATGTCGGAGGTTTATATAGGTGCAACCAAAAAAGAGCAGGCTAAGATTTGCTGGAAAGAAATAAATGCTCAAATTGAGGGTAGCGACCTTCTCAATAAACCATCTAAAAAATATAAGGTAGCATATGGGACAATTGAACATATTAAAACAAAATCAATTATCACACCACTTGCAAAAGATGCCGGGAAAACCGGAGATGGATTTAACCCTCAATGTGGAATTATTGATGAATATCATGCTCATCCAACATCAGAAATATATGATGTTATTGAATCGGGTATGGGAGCAAGATCACAACCTTTAATGGTAATTATCACAACTGCTGGACCTGAATTGAATAATCCTGCTTACCGTGTCGAGTACAATTTTGCTTCTCGTCTTTTAGATCCAAATATGGTAGAGAAAAATGACCATTACTTTGCAATGATTAATGAGTTAGATGCAGATGATGATATTAAAGACGAGAGTAAATGGGAAAAAGCAAATCCGATACTTGCAAAACACGAGTTTGGCATAAATTATTTAAGACGGCGTTTGGAAATGGCTTTGAATGTACCGGAAAAAATGCGAGATTTCCTCACAAAAAATATGGATATTTGGGTGAACATGCGATCAAACGGATATATGGATATGCAGGCATGGTCTGATTGCGGGGTGAGTGAAGGTCTACCAGATTTAAAAGGTAAGGAATGTTATGCAGGGATTGACCTATCAAAACGTATTGATTTAACAGCTGCCAGTTTTGAATTTCCACTCGAAAATGGGATGTATTATGTTACAGCGCATGGCTTTATGCCAGAAGATACTTTTCATGAAAGGATGAAAACTGACAAGGTACCGTATGATTTGTGGGTCAAAAAAGGTTGGCTAACTCTTACTGATGGTGCTGTCGTTGACTATGATTATATTCGTGCGTACATCAAAAAAATGGAAATGGATAAAGGGTGGAAAATCAAAGAGATTGGATATGATCCATATAACGCAACGCAGTTTGCGCAGCAGATGGAAGCTGATGGATATGTCATGATCGAGATCAGGCAAGGGGTGCAAACCTTATCTGAGCCGACCAAAGATTTACGTGAGAAAGCTAAAGCGCGAAAATTAATCCATGACAACAATGATCTATTGACGTGGGCGATGGGGAATGCCGTCACAAAGATTGACGCGCAGGAGAATATCATGCTTGATAAATCAAAGTCGTCACAACGTATTGATCCAGCAGCTGCACTTATAAACGCTCATGTGAGAGCTAGTCAAAATGATGATCATTTAGATTTGAATGAGTATATTTTGTCAGGAGGCTTTTCATTCTAATGAAAAATATCATTAAGCAAGTTATGATTTTTCTGTACTCAATATTAAATGACCTAGTATTTTTTGCTGGGGCAATCTTTATTACTATAGCAGCTTATAAAATACATGAAATCATCGGTCTTTTAGTGACTGGTGGTTTTTTTATATTTACAGCAATTTTAATGAGCCGAAGGAGGTGATTAATTGTTATTAGAAGGTATGTTTTCTAAGAGATCAGCAGATTCAGACAGTGGCTGGGGAATGTCACAAGTCCCGCAATGGGTGTTTGATATTTTCGGTGGTGGTAAAACGGCAAGCGGGGAGAAAGTGAGTGAATCGACCTCGTTAAAACATCCTGATGTTTTTTCTTGTATCAATGTTTTGTCAGATGATATAGCAAAACTATCTGTCCATATGTTTAGGAGGCTGGGAGAGAATATTTCAGGAGAGCGTGACCATCCTGTTTTTAAATTGCTCTATTTAAAGCCCAATCAATATATGACAGCTTTTACTTGGAAAAAATTAATGATGACGCATGTTTGTATGTGGGGAAATGCATATTCTTTGATTCTTTCAGATAAAACGGGTGATATCAAAACATTAATCCCTCTTAATCCAGCGAATACACATCCCTATCTTGATCCAAAAACAGGGGAGTTGTGGTACGAAACAATAATCAATAACAAACGAGCTGAATTACATGCGGAGGAAGTTCTGCACTTTAAAGGAATGACGGAAGATGGGATAGTAGGTCTCAGTCCAATTCGGGTTGCAAGAGAAAATATTGGTGCTCAATCTGCCGCAACAAAGTTTAACGCGAAATTGTATAAAAATGATGCAACACCAAGAGGTATTTTGAAAATCCCAACCCTGTTACAACCAGAGGCAAAAGAGGTTGCAAGAAAAGAATGGATGAGAGTAAATGCGGGAGAAAGCATTGCGATTGTCGATGCTGGTCTCGACTATCAATCTATATCAATGCCTCTAAAAGATGCCGAATTTGTAGAGTCTATGAAATTCAATAAGGCTCAAATTGCTTCCATATTCAAAGTTCCCCTTCATAAAATAAACGAATTGGATCGCGCTACATTTAGTAATATCGAACATCAATCTATAGAATATGTGAAGAACACTTTACAGCCGTGGATCGTTTCCTTTGAACAAGAAATCAATACAAAGCTGTTTACTGATGCTGAAATAAGGCAAGGGCTATATGTTCAATTTAATGTTAATAGTGAATTGCGCGGTGATTCAAAATCAAGAGCTGAATTCTATGAAATTATGGAACGAATTGGAGCTATGAATATAAATGAAATTCGTGCCCTTGAGTCAAAGAATGCTATTCCTGATGGGGACAGACACCTAGTTTCACTGAATTACACTTTCTTAGATATGTTAGATCAATATCAGATGGCTAAAGCTGGCCATAAAGGAGGTGATCCGAATAATGCCGAAGGAAATCAGACAGCTAACGACGGAAATTGAAGTTAGGTCACTTGATGATGAAAGCAAAAGTGAATATGTAGAGGGTTATGCCCTTAAATTTGAAAAATGGTCTGAGCGTCTTGGGTGGTTTAAGGAAATCATCAGCCGTGGAGCGTTGGACGAAGCAGATATGTCCAATGTAATTGCTTTATTTAATCATAAAATTGATTATCCATTAGCAAGAAACACTGTTTCAACGGGAGCTGGTAGTCTCCAATTAACTGTTGATGCAATAGGGCTGAAATTTAGATTTGAGCCAACAGACACCACTTATGGACAAGATTTGATGAAGAATTTGAGAGCAGGCGTCATCAATCAATGTTCTTTTTCGTTTTCTCTTGATCATTCAGGTGATGAAGAACCTGATGAATGGACAAGAAATGAAGAAGAAAAGTTATATGAGCGCCGAATTAATCGAATCAATCGCATTTTTGACATTTCACTTGTGACAACTCCTGCATATAGCGATACGGAAGCTGTTGTAGGAGAAAGAAGTCTAGAAAAAGTAGAAGTTTTAAAAAGACAAAAAAACACATCAAATAAGAGGATTGAGCTGGAACTAGACTTATTAGACCTGACTATATAGTGGGTCTTTTTTTATGCTCAAAATCAAGGAGGAAAATCTATGCCAGTAACGATGAGTAAAGAGGAACGTCAATTGCGCCAGCAGTTCACGCAGAAAAAGCAAGAAGCTAGGAATTTAATAAGTGAAGGAAAAGATGAAGAAGCACGCTCTATGCTTGATGAAGCAAAGGCTCTGCAAAAAAGAATTGAAATGATGTCTGAGGAAAGAGAACTCGATGCACCAGAAATTGAAGACCGACATTATGTCCCGAAACAGAAAAGAGATCCTGAATCTGATTCTTCTAATGAAGACCGCAGCTTAACAGGAACGCAAGAATATAGAAATGCATGGTTCAAGGTCTTGACTGGTCGTGATGATGAATTAGGTAACGAAGAAAGGAAAATGCTGCAGGAAGTTTTAAAAGAAAATAGACAACTTTCATCTAGCAGTGATAAGGATGGCGGATACACAGTACCTGATGACATTTCGAAACAGATTATTAAGTCCATTCAAGAATTAAATTCTGTTCGTAATCTAGTTCGGATTGTGCCAAAAAAATCACCATCTGGCACTTATCCAGTAAGAAAAGGTACTGCTGGAAAGTTATATAACATTGGGGAAAAAGAGGCAATTAAAGAGCTCAAAAGTATGGAGTTTGAAGAAATCCAATACAATGTTAAGAAATTCGCTGGATTTTTACCTATTTCAGCTGAATTGCTTGATGATTCTTTCCTTAATTTCACAAGAGAAATTGTAGAATGGCTTTCTGAATGCGCAACTGTAACTGAAAATGAGGAAGTCTTCTATGGAAAAGGTGGAGACAAAAACATAGAAGGAATTATCTCAAGCAAAAAATATAAAACTCTCAAGGCACCTTCACTTATCACTATTAAATTTTTACGGAAAGTCAAAAATCAACTTAAAAAGGGTTACCGAAGAAATGCTAAGTGGGTTATGAATACAGAAGCATTTGAAACGCTTGCAAACATTGAAGATAAAAACGGCCGCGGAATCTTAGCAGAGGACCCACGCAATGAGGACAGCTTTCTTTTATTCGGAAGACCTGTTGAAGTGTATGACGAGATTGTCACAGACGATAAACAAAAAACTCATATTCTATTCGGTGATTTTAAAAATGCATACTTTATGTTTGATCGCCAAAAATTCGAGATCAAATCAACTGATATCGGTGCAGATGCATATCTAACTGATCAAACATATTTCAGAGGTATTGAACGATTTGACGGAAAAGTTATTGATCCAGAAGCCGCAGTTATTGTTACTGATTTAGTTGTTGGTGAAGAAGCAGAAGTTGAAACACCTTCTGAAGATAAGTCCGTAGACGCTGGAAAATAAGAAAAATTGAAAGGAATTGATTAATCATGGCTAAAGATTTTTTGAATGAAAGTAACGGAGTGTACACATCTGCAGAGGCTGGGCCTGACGGTAAACCTATCACGCCTGTTTCTATCAGAGACAACAGCGAAGAAAACCCTCTTATTGTTAAGGGATTGAAAGGTGATCCTGGTGAACAAGGTCCTCAAGGTCCAAAAGGGGATCAAGGAGAGCAGGGGCCGAAAGGTGATAAGGGTGATGCTGCAGTAATTGAGGCTGGCTCAATTAAAAATGAACATTTAGGTGATGGTTCAGTTAATTCCCGGACAATCGGTAAAGGGAGTGTCAAGTGGGACAATATCAATTCAGAAGTACAGAAAATGATCACTGACCTTCAAGAAAAAGTCGAAGCATTAGAAAAACCAAAATCTGAATAAGGTGATGCCGGATGACTGAGGCAGAGCAAAAAGAGCTTGAAAAAGCAAAAAAATACCTCCGAATTGATGGTGATGCGGAGGATGATTTAATTTTACATTTCATCGCTGCAGCGAAAGAGTACATCACGAATGCGACAGGTCTGAAATTTCCTAATAGTTCAGCCCGAGCAGAGCTGGCTGTCATGTCATTTACAACTCATTGGTATGAGAATAGGCAAATATCAGGAACGACCTCGAATCTTGACGGGGTGCTCACAACAATGGTCAATCAACTTAAATACGTGGTTGTGGACGGTGGAAAAGATGCTGAATGACATGAGACACCGCATCCAATTTCAGCAGAAAAAAGAAAAGACTCGTTTACCTGTCGATGGTGACAACGGCTGGGAAACTGTAGTTGAGTGTTGGGCCAAAGCAGAGGTTTTAAAAGGCGCTGAATATTATGCTGCAGCTGCTATCAAAAAAGAACATACAATTAAATTCACCATTCGCCACCGAGAAGATATTGACGATCATATGAGGCTTATTTTCAGAAAGAAAACATACGAGATTGAATCAATATTACCTCATTATTCAAGGCTTAACTTTCTTACGGTTAGGGCAAAGGCGGTGACGTGATGTTTAACCTTCAAATTGACGGCTTAGAGGAATTAGAAAACGCCATTGGAAATATGCAAAGAAAAGTAAGCAAAATGCATAAAGAAGCGCTCACAGCTGGCGCAACAGTGATAAAAGATGAACTGCACCCAAACACACCGAGATCAGACAAGGCCCAAAAACACATGCAGGATGATCTTGATATTACCCGCCTTCGCACTGATGGAGACGGAGTGAAATATGTGGCGGTTGGTTGGCCTAAATCCAAGTCACGTAAGGACACACAATGGAGAATTCACTTTCCTGAATTCGGCACCTTACATCAGCCTGCGCAAAAATTCTTTACGAGAACTGTCGATGCGAAATGGGATGAGGCTATACGAAGAGTAGCAGAAAAATACAGACAGGTGTTGAGTAACCTATGATTGATCAAAATTTAATAAGGCGTGCAGCTGATTATAAAGAAACCATTTTTAAAGCGTTGGGAAATGACCCAGCGCTTTTGTCTTTGATACATGAAAGTGACATCCATGAACTTGCAGTGCCAGAAGGAACAGGCTTGAAACCACCCTATATCGTGCTGCAAGAAATCAACTACAAACCAATTAAATGGGCTGATAACAGGCCCATACAAGATAGCGCAACCTATCAAATAGATGTTTATCACAATGCCGATCCACAGCCCATCATGGCTGCAATCGGGGATGTGATGGAGCGTTTAGATTTTACGCCCACTTTATCCATTAATGAATTTTTAGAGAAAGAGAGATTGATAAGAAAAGGGTATCGTTTTGAAAAAAATATAATACTAGGAGGCTAACTATGACTGAGTACAGTTCAGTAACTGGTCTAAAAAACGCTCGTTTTGCACCTCTGCAAAAACAAGGTAAATTCTATGTTCCAACCGAGGTTTTAAAATACGAATATGCAATGAATATGAAAGTGGAAACTGAAACATCAACTGAAAAGCAGTATGCGGATGACAAACTTGTTGATTTGGTTGTTTCAACAGGTTCAACAAAACTAGAAATTGAAATGCGGGATCTCCCTATGGAAATTCTTGCGAAGCTGTTAGGCATTGAACAGGACAAAAATGGATTGTACTTGTTCAAAAAGAACATTATTCCTCCATGGGTCGCAATGACGTTTGAAGGTCCAAAGGCAAACGGTAAATCTCGACATGTTGGTTTAGTAAAAGGTCGTTTTTCTTTACCGGGTGATGAATGGAAGACGAAGGAAGAAAAGACAGATTTCCAAACGGTTAAATTATCTGCTGAATTTGTTGATCGAGAGCAGGATGACGTTTTCAAGGTTGTCACGGATGAAGATGCAGAAAACTTTAATCTCGATGCCTTTTATAAATCAGTTTTTGGTGATGCATACAAAGACGAAACAGAAAACAGCAGCAGTGTTGATATTGGAAAAGGTGCTTAGAGGGCTGAAAAGCTCTCTTTTTTAATTGGAAAATAAAAAATAAGGGGGAGTCACTATGACTCAAAAACAAATTTCTATCTCTATTTGGTTCGAAGAAGAAAAAAAGCACAAAACGTTTATTGCGCCACGAACAAACGCAAAAACTCTCTATGAGGCTTTTGATTTAGATGAAAAAGCAGCAGCAGCGGAGAATGCAAAAGAGATTGTTAAAAGCATGAATGAACGAATCAAATTCATTGTACGTGTATTTCAGAATCAATTTACTTACGATCAGTTTCTAGAAGGCTTTCAATCTTTTGAAATTGCGGATGCAGTAAGAAAAATCATGATGGAAATCATGGGATTTAAAGTGGCGGAAACGCAGGAAGAAAAAGATTTTTTGCCCGACATGAAGGCGTAAATGAGCCATTAAAAAACGGCAAAGATCAATTAAATAAAATCTATACCACTTTACTTGAGCAAGGTTGGAAGATGCATGAAATTGATCAAATGGATATTTTTCATTTCTTAGAATTGAACGCTGAATCTAGCACTAGCAAAACAAAAGAAGTAACGATTGATCAAATATTCTAAGTCTTGAAATCCATGTCAGGGAAGCGGGGTGGTACATAAATGACTCAAGCAATCGGCAATATGGTCGCTAAGGTCAATCTGGATGATTCGGGTTTTAATAGAGGCATAACAGGGCTTCAAAGGCAATTGAGATTAACCAACTCTGAAATGAAGGCATCTGCGGCCATTTATAAAAATACTGGTGATAAATCAAAGCAATTACAATCACAAGTAGAAGGTCTTAACAACAAATATCGCCTTCAAGGGCGAATTGTTCAAGAACATCGAAAACGATATGAACAGCTTGTCAGGGAAAAGGGCCGTGATGCGCGAGAAACGCAAATACATGCCCGGAAACTGAATGACTCCATCGCTGTGCACCAGAAGTTAGAAAAAGAGCTTCGGCAGGTATCGAAAGAATACGAACATTTACAAAACACCAGCAATAAAACAGCTGGTGTTTTTTCTGTTTTTAAGAAGAACGCTGGGGAAGTATCAGAAGAGTTACAATCTGTCTACTCTGCTGCGGGAATGGCAGGGAAGGCATTAACAGGTATCGGTGTAGCAGGCACCGTCGCAATAGGTGGAGCTGTCAAAGTGGCCGCAGACTTCGAAAAGGCTATGAGTAGGGTCGGTGCTGTGGCGAATGCATCGAATGACGAGATGGGCCGTCTCACGGAAACGGCGCGTCATTTGGGGGCTACGACACAATTTACAGACGGACAGGTTGCCGAAGGAATGCAATACCTTGCAATGGCTGGTTATAAGACAAATAACATTATCGGTGCCATGCCGGGCTTGCTTGCTACTGCGGCAGCAGGGCAAACAGATTTAGGTGTAACAGCGGATATTGTATCTGACATACTCACAGAATTCCATATTGCTGCAGAAGATACAAACCGGGTTGCAGATGCAATGACCTACACTTTCACTAACTCGAATGCGACATTGCAGCAGATTGGCCAGACCATGAAATATGCTGGGCCAGCTGCGAAAACAGCAGGTGTCAGCATGGAAGAGTTAGCGGCCGCAACGGGTATCATGGCGAACAGTGGAATCAAGGCAGATATGGCAGGTACCGCATTACGATCCACATTAACAAGGCTTGCGGCACCTCCGAAGCCAGCAGGTAACGCGATACATGAACTTGGCCTTAGTGTTACTGATGCCAGTGGCCGTATGCGACCATTGTCAAATATCATTGATCAAATCAATGATAAAACGAAAAATTATACAGAAACCGAGAAAATCCGAATCGCAAAACAATTGGCTGGTCAACATGCCTTATCTGGTTTTATCACTTTGCTTCATGCAGGCGGTGATAAGGTCGACAAGTTTACTAAGCGAATTGAAAACAGTGGCGGTGTCGCTGAAAAAGTGGCAAAAGGTCAAATGGATAACCTTGCGGGGTCAATGGAGTACCTGCGTTCTGCGGCAAATAACGCAGTCATTTCATTGGGTAATCAGTTTATTCCAGTGATCCGCGCCACTACAGATGGATTAACGAAAATCGTTAACTGGTTTGATCACCTGCCTCCATCTGTTATGCAAACAATTGCCGTTACTGGTGCTGCCGTAACAGCTTTCAGTCTTTTAGGCGGGGCTTCTTTATTATTATTGAGTGTCATTCCTAGAATGGCCGAGGGATGGAGAGTGCTTCGTACTGCTGGCACGTATCTGACAGGCACTGTCAGAGGATCATCAACAAGTTTAGGAGTATACACGACACAAGTTACTGCAGCTGGTGTTGCTTCGCGAACTGCTGCAACTGGTATCAACACAGCTGCAGCATCAACAGCCGTTATGTCTACTCGCATGGGACGTTTACAACAAAACACAGGTCTAGCGACTACTCGTATGGGCCGTCTAAACCAAACGGCCACAAGAACATCAAGGACAATGCGTGGTCTTGGTGGTGCCTCGCGTATTGCTGGTGGCGGTTTAATGATGTTTGGTGGACCGATGGGTATGATTGGCGGTCTTGCACTCTCTTTTCTTCCTGAGATACTCAAATTCGGTAAAGGTATTGTTATGACTGGGGTAAACGCCGTGAAAAGTGCAGGCGGTTTTATGAAACTTGCAAAGGGCGGTTTTGGCCTGTTTAACATTCTTAAAAAAGGCGCAGGCGTTGTGAGTTTGCTTAGAGGCGGCTTATCTGTGCTTGGTGGTCCTGTAGGCATGTTAATAACAGGAGTCACGCTTCTAGGCGAAGCAGGGTTTAAATATTATGACAACCTGCAAAAACGTGTCTTACCAGCAACAATAGACTTTGGCGATAAAGTATCTGAATCCACTTCTAAAGCTGTAAATGCTTATTCGGATATGGAGACAAAAGCCAATGCTAAATTAAATAGCCTTTATCTCAATCAAACTAAGATAACGGATAAACTAGCTGACAACATGAATAAGCGATTTTCAAAAATGGCTGACACCATAAAAAAAGGCTATCAAGATAGTGCTGACAAGTCTCTTGACGTTTTAGGAGATTTCTATTCAAAGAATAATTCACTTAAGAAGAAAGATGAGGAAAACATCCTCAATAAAATCAAAACAGGGAATGAAAAGAAGCAGAAGCAAATAGAAAAGTACGAGAGTCGAGTCAAAAAAATATATGACAAAGCAGCAAAAGAACATCGCTCTCTCACTCAAAAAGAATGGGATGAAGTCAAGGGTATCACCCAAAAGATGAGTAAAGAAGTCGAAACGGCTCTTACAAAAAGCAAGGATGAGCAAACACTCATTTCTAAAAAGTTAAAAGAAGAATCATCTACTTTGTCGGCCAAACAAGCAGCCGCGACAGTTAAAAATAGTAAATCAGCAAAAGACAAAGTTATTAGTAATGCTGAAAAACAATACAACGCTGTTGTAAAAGCTGCAGATGACCAGCGTTACGTCAAAGGCACTATTAGCCAAAAAGAACATGATGCTACGGTAAAAGCAGCGGAAAAACAAAAAGAAAAAACAATAAATGAAGCTGAAAAAAGTCATAAGGGCGTTGTAAAAGAAGCGAAAAAACAGGCTGCAGGACATATCGAGCAAGTTGATTGGGAGACTGGTGAAGTTCTCGGCGCTTGGGATACGTTTCTTGTGGATTTAGCAGGTGTAGTAAATACTATTACTGGTGGTATTAATAAAGTTCTTGAATTCATGAACTTAAAAACTATCCCAACTTGGAAACCTAAAGGATATGGGAACAAAAAGGATGGAGCAAAGCATTCTTACGCTAAAGGAACTGACTACCATCCGGGAGGCCGTGCACTTGTTGGTGAGGAAGGATATGAGCTTGCACATACTCCTGGTATTGGAACATATATGGTCGGCGTTGGTGGTCCTCAAATTTGGGATTTACCACGCGGAACATCGGTACTGCCTCATGATCAGACCAAAAAAATCACTTCACAGGGCTTACCGGGTTATGCAGGTGGTGTTGGTGATTTCTTTAAAAAGGGCGCCAAAAAAGCTGGTGAAGTAGTCGGCAAGGTGAAAGATTTCGGATCAGATATCTTTGACCTTGTGATGGCTGGCCCAAAGAAAATTATCAGCAATATATTTGGCGGTCTAATTCCTTTTAAAACTGGTAAAGGAATAGATGGTCTTGGAACAGGTATTTTAAAGACAATTCAAAAAGGTGCTTTAGGATTTTTAACAAAATCGTTAGGTGATTTTGGAGGAGACGGAGGATCATTCAAAGGTGTAGGGGGTAGTGCTGCAGTCAAAAAGTGGGTTGCACAAGCTATCAGCATCACTGGAATTTCTCCATCCTATGCAAAAGCGTTAGAAACCATTGCCATGAAGGAATCAAGCGGAAACCCGACATTAGTTAACAGGTGGGATAGTAACTGGAAGGCGGGACATCCATCACAAGGGCTTATGCAATTTATACCAAGCACATTTGCTGCTTATAAAAAGCCCGGATACGGAAACATCAAACATCCAGTACACCAAATTGTTGCCGCGATTAACTATTTAAACAAAAGATACGGCGGAATATACAATCACCCGGGGCTTAAATCTATGGCACGCGGTGGCCCTTACATCGGTTATGCATCTGGTGGTGTCATTGATAATCACCAAATCGCACAACTGGGAGAAAACGGCTGGCGAGAATATGCAATCACGACTGAACCTAAATACAGAAAGCGTTCTTTGCAGTTGTATTCTAATCTTGGGAAAGAGCTTGGAGTGCCTAGTTTTGGGGATGGTATGATCTCCACGGCTTTACAGATGCTTGATCGCATTAGTAACAAAGGAGACAAGCCTCAGAGCAGGCAGCAAGATGGATCCGATATGAGACAGATGATCGAGAACCAAAACAAGCAAATTGGTCTGATGGCTCAACAAATAGACCTGCTGTCTCAAGGATTAATGATGATGCAAAAAGGCTTTGAACAATTAATTTCAAAAGATAGCAACAATTACATGGATGGGCGAAAGCTAGATCAAACGACAGGTGAACGTTTTAGAAAAGAAGCATTTATGAGTGGGGTGAGGTAGATGGAATTATATATTGATTTTAACAATGGATTGGGTGAACAAAGCCTGAATGACTTGCTTCCTCATTTCCACCCGTTAAGCCTGACACCTGCCTCACCAATCGTAGAATTTGAGACGGTGTCATTACCACGAATTAACGGTATTGTATTGCCACAACATCCGCGGGATGTGAAGTACAAAGAAAGACAGATTCAGCTTGAAATATATATGAACTCAATCATTGCTGAAAATTTCTACAGCTATAGAAGTGAACTATATGCTTTATTAGTTAAACCGTTCCCATACTACATTTCATGTGACCTTCTGCCAAACAGAAGGTTTTTAGTAAAATGTGAGGGGAATTTCACTACTCCAAAGGAAAAAGAAAAGAACCATGTTGTTTTTAGCGTTGAATTCACCGATATTTTGGGTGCTGCTGAATCGAAAAGTACATCATTAAATCGTCAATCGTTTGAGGGTGAACGATGGAGTCCCGGAATGAATATTGAGATGCGTGACGACCTAGAGTATTCATTCAAGAATAAAAAAACGTTCAGCATATATAACATTGGAGACTTTAGGATCAACCCACTTCGTCATGATTACCAAGTGACGTTGAAAGCTAAAGGAAAAGGTGTAACCATCATCAATCATACGACAGGTGAGCGTTTGAAAATTGAAGATGAAATATCCAAATCAAGAGAGGTTTCTTTTATTAAACAATACACCGTTGCAAACAAGAAACGGCTCAAGACATCTGGTAGACTTCCATCACTTGATATTGGCAGAAACGACTTTGAAATACAAAACGCAAGTGACATTGAAATTGTGTTTGACACAAGATTCTATTATGCATAAGGAGGGGTGACATGGCTGCGGTTGACTTTATCAAGAAATTAGCACCGGGAGCGCAAAAGGTCCAAAAAAAATACAAGGTGCTTGCAAGCCTTGTCATCGCTCAAGGCTGCCTTGAAAGTGGATTCGGTGCTAGTGATCTATCTAAGCAAGCCTACAACCTCTTTGGAGTCAAAGGGACTTATAACGGCAAATATGTATTAATGTGGACCAAAGAACAGGACAAGCACGGCAATGAAACTAGAGTAAAAGCGCGCTTTAGAAAGTATCCATCATATGCTGAGAGCCTTGCTGATTTAGGAAGTCTATACACACGTTTGAGTCGTTATAAAGATGTGGTCGGTGAAAAAGACTACCAAAAAGCTACTGCTGCTGTTGCAAAGGGTGGTTATGCGACTGATATCAATTATGCTACAAAATTAAACAGCATCATCTTTACTTACAAGCTCACACAATATGATAATTTGGATGATCTACCAGAAGAACCGAGTGAACCTGAAACACCAACTGGTCCTGATTACCCAAGTAAGGAATACGATGGGAAAGACATGCCACTCAATCAAAATTTACCGTCTGATGTGGATTTCCCGCAGCTGCATGTTTCAAGCAAGGATGGAAAGGAAGTCATAGAAATCACAGGTGCGTCAGTTGATTTCACAGTTGATACAACAGGTAAAAAATCGTTTACATTCTCGTTAGTTCGTACACAGGAAAATGCTGCAGAGTTTGAGTTGTTAGTGGTGGATAACATTTTATACCTTGATGAAAAGAAATATAATCATCAAAAATACTACATTACCAACGTGAGTCTTCATCAAGAGAATGGAATGCTGACAAAAACGGTTACAGCTGCGCACATCTTCACTGTACTGTTGATTAATAACAGAATCGAAAATACAGTTTCTAAGAAGTTAAGCATTAAAGAAGCGCTAGATATTGCCCTCAAAGGAACTGATTTCAAATATGTCATTCATGCAAAAGATGGTGAAATTTCTTCTGCGGAACAAGAAAACTTCGGTGAAAAAAATTCCACAGAGCTTATGGATGAAATCATTGAAGATTATGACATAGAGTTAGACGTAGATAATTACAAAATCCATGTTTACAAAAAGATGGGACAAGAAATAGATTTTGTGCTTGATAGTCGCTATAACATGCCTGGGATCACAATCACGACAGATTCTCAGAATTGTACCACTCGGGCATGGGGATATGGCGCTCAAAAAGAAACGGATTCTGTTTCTAAATCAAAGGATGACAGCAAAACAACAGAAGATGAAAAAGAAGTGAGAAAAGATGAAGAGAAAGAGCCTGAGTATGTTTTTGAGCCAGTTCTTTACATTCATCCCGATGAAGATAAATTTCTCATTGAAGGTAAACCACGTTGGGCGGAGCCAATTAAAGACGAGAGGTACAAAAAATCTAGCAGCATTATTTCTGCGTTAAAGAAGCATGTTAATCCTTACCCGGAAATGACTGTGGAAGTAGAATTCCAAAAAATCTATGAACCGAAATTGCTTGAAATTGAACAAGATTTTTGGCTAGGTGACACGATTCACGTCATCGCTGACACAGCAGACGGAATAACCTTTGAGGACGATTTGAGAGTTGTCTCAATTCAGCATAACCCTCTCAATCCGTATAGCAGCCCAACGATAACATTTGCGAACTTCCGCAAGGACATTCAGCGTATTAATGTAGATCAAGTAAAGAAAATGAAAAATTTACAACGATATATAAACGACATGCTCAAGACGCTTAGATAGGGTCTTTTTATTTTTGCCAAAAAAGGAGAGTGAGAACATGGTGAGGCTTAGAAAGGACTATGACACTAGACGAAACTCGAAATACGCAGAGCAGCTGCGAGAGGATATACAGTCTATAGAAACTCATTTGAATCAGAATGCAGATGATTTGAAACGGCATAAAACAAACGATATAGCTCATACGTCGAATCAAATCAAACATGGGTTATTCTCTGTTGCCAATCGTATAGACAACTTATGGTCTAGGATTATCAATCTTGTATTGAATCATGATGGAAAAGACGTAAAGGAAGTCGTAGATATTCGTGTCGCTAGGGATGCATCCATTCATCCCACCGCAAAAGACAGGTTGGACTATGACTTTCAAATTCTTGAGCAGGAAATAGAAGATGCTGCGGTTTCTCTTAATCTCAAAACATTCATCAAGAAATACGGGAGTTTTACATCTGGATTTAAGGCTGCACTAAGTCTTGCGAAATTATATCCTGTGCATATTGTCGTGCCTCCCGGTAATTACAAGCTGATGGAGACTGCCCGCATCTATAAAAATACTCATTTGACCTTACAAGCTGGTGCCGTTATAAGGCGCGGATTTGTAGGGTCAATGCTTGTAAATGGTGACAAAGACGATCAAACCAAAGGCTATGAGGGACATGGGAATTTGCTGATTGACGGTCAGGGAATGTTTGATAGCGCGGGTGATGAATATAAGGAACAGTGTTCTGTTTTAGGATTTGCTCACGCAGATGGAATAGTTATCAAAGGGATTAGCATACGTGATGTTTGTGGTGGACACGGCATAGACTGCGCTGGTAACAAAAACGTATTGATAGATGATGTCAAATTCTCTGGATTTGAAGATTATAAGGGCGATAGGTGGTTTTCAGCAGCTATTCAATTGGATCTTATGAGATCTTCTGAAAACTTTGGGGCATTTGGTAGCTATGACAATACCCCTTCTGAAAATATAATCGTTCAAAGGTGCCATTTCAGTAAATCAGATAAGCTAGGCGGCTATGCACGAGCGATGGATTCACATACAAGCACAGATGGATTTTGGTATAAAAATATCAAATTTCTATTTAACGTTGTGGAAGATACAACCGAATGGGCTATCTCGGGAAACAAGTGGGAAGATGTTTTAATTGAAGGGAACACCTTTTTAAATTGTGCGTCTGGTGTAAGGTTGCTACTTCCGGCCGTTACATCGAAATATACGCAAGATAAGAATGGGAATCCTACAAATCGAGTCAATAAAGTGAAAAGGCACATTGTTTCAAAAAATACTTTTATTAACGTAAAAGACCGCCATGCAATACAAGTTTATGGACGTAAAGGTTATCAAACAATCGAGGATGTAAAAATTAATGGAAACTTTATAGATGGCGTTAAAGTAAAGCATGCTATTCATCTATCTGACGTAGTAGGCTTCACTGTTTCAGACAACGAGTTTAATTATGTAGGACATCATGGGGTTTTACTGACTCGTTGTAAGAATGGACAAGTTGATCTAAGCATTGGAAAAAATATTGAAGGAAACGGTATTCGAGTGGAGTTTGGATGCGAAAACGTTAGCATCAATCGCACGCGACTACATGAAGTGGGATATTCAGGAATATCAGTTTCTGGAGATTCAAAAAACATTGATGTAGACGGAGCTAATATTAACAATGCGGGAAAGCGTACTTCCTCTTCAAATCCATATTACGGGGTCATCTTGATGGATGGTGTAGAAGATTCTTCGGTTAAATTTGTGACTGTCAAAGGAAAGAAATGCAGATATGCAATGTATTTGACTAGCAAATGTTCACGGATTCAGCATTTTGGAAATAGGCTTAAAGGAGCTGGCGCAGAAGGCAGCTTGAAAGATGATAGTGTCGATCCAATTAAAACAATCGAGAATGTAACATGAGAGAGGTGATAACATGATTCGCAAAAACGGTCCACTTGATTTTGATGTAAACGCATATACCAGTTCAAGTGTATCAACCAGCATAAATTTTTGGACGCAGGACCGTCAGACAGCAAGTCTCATTTTCAAACTCACGAAAGATGGAGTACCACTGCCTTTAGCAGCTGTCACGGGAAAACTTGTTCTAGTCATGTCCGACGGCAGCCAATTCATTAGAGACGTAACGATAGTTGATAGAGTGAACGGTCACGCCGAGTATATCTTGTCTGATCAAGAGATCAAGCATTATGGAAACGTACATGCTGAATTAAATTTGTACTATACAAATGATCAATCTATGTCGGTGCATCAATTCTCTTTCAATATATCTAAGTCTCTTATAGATCAAGACATTGTGCCGATCACTGAGTATTATGTGGACGAGTTCGAGGCTTTAAGAGCTAAGATAAATGAGCTTTACGATGAGTCTATACAAACGATTGATGATCTGAGGGCCAAGTTTGAGGACTTGGAAAAGATCGAAACAAAACAAGGTGCACAAGATAAAGTGGACGCTGCCCTTACGAAAGCTAAAGAATATACGGATGAACATGCAGAGACACCTGACGGCGCAAAAGATAAAGCAGCGGCGGCATTGGAAGCGGCAAAAGAATACGTCGATCCGCATCTTGAAAACAAAAAGATTCACGTAACAGAATCAGAGAAAAGCAACTGGAACAAGGGCCAGCTGTATAGGCTTACGCCTAACGATGGTCAAGTGGCAAGGTTGCCAAACGGTACTGATATTTTTTCACTACCTACGGGCTTTTATATGGGAGCAAATCTGTTAAATCTGCCTGTAGAGAATGATTCCAGTTTCTATTACATTGAAGTTTTAGAAACATCATATGTCCAAAATGAAGTTAATTACAAACGGATTATTGCCACAAGGTCATTTGATAATATGACTTGGATTGGCACGTTCCATGCACAAGGCTTTCGAGGTTGGAAACGTCTCATAACTGACGGAGATGCTGTGGCCACTTGGAAAACACCTTCATTGTCCAAAGGGTGGAAGCAATATGTATCATCAGATGGATTTCCGCACACGTTACGCTACACAAAAGATGCTTTTGGAGTGGTGGAGATCATTGGATCTATTACTGGTGGGGTGATAGGTAATGATGTCGAGGCATTTACATTGCTTGATGGATATTTACCATTGCAATCCATGCACTTTATTGGAGTAGCATCAAGCGTAGGAACACCAGGAGTACCGCAATATCACCGAACCTATATAGGCACTGACGGTCGGGTTTGCGTTCAATCTTGTTCTAATACGGTAAATCCCAATGAATTTATTACGTTTGGTTTCCGTTTTAAGGCAAAGTAAGCATGGGAGGTGCGAATATGATCTGGGTTTATAAATATGATGAAAATTACATTTGGCAAGCAGGCAAAGATATTTTAATAGATGTAGATAACGGAGAAGCAATACCTAAAGGCTATACAGATAAACAACCGCCAGATGGGCTATTTATTGCAAAGTATGATCCTCAAAAAGAAGAATGGTTTGAGGCAGCAACTAAAGAATACATTGATAGTTTGCAGCCTGATCCACTGCCACAAGATGCAGTAACGATGCTTAAAAAACAAGTGGCTTTACTCACATTGCAAGTTTCGCAGCTGCAGAGAGGCGGGTCATCATGATCTACCCAACGGCGGCCGACATAAAAGTATTTTGGGATTGGGGCGTGTATACGCCTGAAATCATGAGGGAGTATGTTTCGTTGAAAGTTATCACTAAAACAGAATTTGAAGAGATCACAGGTTTGAAGTTTGACAAGCCTGCTGTCTCAGTGGATTTAGGTTCAACAGCATCTTAACAGGTGCTTTTTATTTTGCCTTCGAAAGGAGGTGACTAAAGAAATGGAGGAAACGATAGTGTTTATAAACTTTGAAACTTTGGATCTTGCAAGAACATATCTATTCGGCGGAGTGAAATTTTTGGACTTGCTCTTGCTGCTAAGTGTTATTGACGTTTTGACGGGTATTATCAAAGCTTGGAAATTTGGGAAGCTGCGAAGCCGTACAGCATGGTTCGGTTACGTGCGGAAAATGCTTAGTTTTGTTGTGGTGATTGTTGCTAACATCATTGATCAGATTATGGGACTAAACGGAGTGCTGACCTTCGGGACAGTGCTTTTTTATATCGCCAATGAAGGTTTGTCTATCGTAGAGAACCTTGCACAGATCGGCGTGAAAATTCCAGCTTCCATCACTGACAGGCTTCATGTGATTGAAAATGACAGCCAAAAAGAAGAAGAGGAAAAGAAAGCTGCTGAGTAATCGGCGGTTTTTTTCTATATAAAAAAATTAAGGAGTAGATAAAAATGGCAATCAAAGTGAAAAAGAAAATGGTTCCATCTAGCAGACACGGTTTAAAATGTCCAAATGTAATGAATGCGGAATACATTACAATCCACAATACAGCGAATGACGCAGCAGCTGAAAATGAAATTAACTATATGATCAATAACACAAGTTCGACGAGTTACCATTTTGCGGTGGATGATAAAGAGGTAATCCAGGCCATTCCCTTAGATCGCAACGCGTGGCATTCAGGTGATGGTACAAACGGAACTGGTAACCGCAAGTCTATCGCCATTGAAATATGTTATAGCGAGTCTGGTGGCGCTAGATATATGAATGCTGAGAAATTGGCCGTTAAATTCGTGGCGCAGTTACTAAAAGAACGTGGTTGGGGTGTTGATCGAGTACGTAAGCATCAAGACTGGAATGGGAAGTATTGTCCGCACCGTATCCTTGGTGAAGGTAGATGGAACTCATTTAAAGCGGCCATTGAAAAAGAGCTAAAGGCGCTTGATGGAAAAACTTCATCTTCCAAGCCTAAGAAAGCATCCTCAGCAACAACACCTAATAAAAAAGCATCTAAGAAGGTGCACAAGCTCCCAACAGGCATCTTTAAGGTAAAAGCACATTTGATGAAAGGGGACGCTGTAAGGAGAATCCAAGAAGCACTAGCAGCACTCTATTTCTATCCTGACAAAGGAGCAAAAAACAACGGGATTGATGGCTACTATGGACCAAAAACTGCGAATGCGGTCAAGCGGTTCCAGCTGATGCATGGGCTTGCTGTCGATGGCATTTATGGTCCAAAGACAAAAGCAGCTCTTCAAAAAGCATTGAAATAAGTAAACCCCCTGTCTAATGGATGGGGGCTTTTTTACGTTTAATATTAAGCCCACACAAATTATAGAGAATAGTATCTCCTCAATTAATTTCGTAAAAGTTTCTTATGCAAATGTTTCACTTACTTCATAATGAATACCGATTTTAAAAAATTCCAAATCCAAATAATTCTAAAATATTACAATAAAATCTTAAATTTACCTTAAATATCCTATAAAGTATTTATTTAAATTTGAAGAGAAACTATACTAAAGTTTCTTCAAATTACATAAATAGGAGGATTATTAGGTGAAAATTACTAACAAGGTTTTAAGTTTACTATTAATATTTTCATTGTTTGTAGGCGCTGCAGGGTTTATTCCCCAAGCTAATGCAGTTGGTCAAGACGAAGATGAGGCTTATTTAGAAGATAGTAGCGTGATTATTGAGGAAGATAATGATACTGATGCTGAGGAAGAACTTGAAGAAATTCAAGGAGTCGAAGAAAGTTCAGACGAAGGTACTCTAAGCGAAGAAGAACTACAAAATATTAAAATAACTACTCAATCTTGGGATAGAGGTGGTTTTAATGGAGGCCGTATTGGAGGCGGTGGTGGAGGTGGTTCCATTGTACCAAAGCCAAAACCAACACCAAAATCTACACCAAAACCAACACTTCCAGCAAAAGGATTCAAAACCGGTGCAGAAGGTGAAAAATATCTAAATGCTCATGTTAATGGAAATGGCCATAAAACTTTTAAAAATGTAAAAGTTTACGACAGGAAAAAGAAAAAATATGTGTTTGAAAAAAGAATAATTGATGCTTATGTTTCAAAAAAAGGTGTTGCACACGAATCTAAAGTTGGCTATACAAGTTTATCAAACTTTGTGAGAAAACAAATTGATAAAGATGCTAGATTAAGAAGTGAAGGCAGAGTTAAAGGCGTAAAGTGGCATTTTTTCAAAAGTGCTAGAACCGGAAAAATTGGTATCACCAAGAACTTGAAGGAATACTTAGAGAAAAAGAAAATTCCTTATAAAATTCATAAATAACTAACAGAAATAAAACAGGAGGATTAATAGGTGAAAATCACTAGCAAGATTTTAAGTTTACTATTAATATTTTCATTGTTTGTAGGTGTTACAGGTTTTAGTCCACAAGCTAAAGCTGTCGGTCAAGATGATGATGAGGCTTATCTAGAAGAGAGTAGTGTAACTATTGAGGAAGATAATGAATCAGATGCGTATGAAGAACTTGAAGAGCTTTTGGGAATAAACGAAGACGCTGAAACGATTTCTAGCTCAAATAATGATCCTGTAATAACAGCGTTTATGAATAAAGATATGGGAGGAGGAAACGGATACCCGGCTGGTGGAGGAGGAATAGGAATAGGAAAAGTTAGACCAACTCCAAAACCAAAACCAAAACCAACTCCAAAACCAACACTTCCTGCAAGAGGGTTCAAAACTGGTGCAGATGGTGAAAAATATCTAAATGCTCATGTAAAAGGAAGCGGCCATAAAACTTTTAAAAATGTAAAAGTTTACGACAGAAAGAAGAAGAAATATGTATTGGAGAAAAGAATAATCGATGCATTTGTTGCTAAAAAAGGACGGAAGGGTGTTGCACACGAGTCTAAAGTTGGCTATACAAGTTTATCAAACTTTGTGAGAAAACAAATTGATAAAGATGCTAGATTAAGAAGTGAAGGTAGAGTGGATGGAGTGAAGTGGCACTTTTTTAAAAGTGCTAAAACTGGTAAGATAGGTATCACTAAGAACTTGAAGGAATACCTAGAGAAAAAGAAAATTCCTTATCAAATTCATAAGTAACTATTTAAGCGGAGGTTAGTTCATGGAATACCCTTTAATGGAACCACCGGTTACAGTGGAATCCTTTGAGAATTTATCGAAAAAAGAAGCTGAAATTCACTTCGAGTGGTTTATTAATCAGATTCCAGACCGGATTGAAGTTCTGAAAAATGTTACTAATGGAGAAGTGGATTTTAATTTCACTCCCGAATCTCTTATAGATATCTATAGTTGGTTTTTATCTCAGGTGGAGATTTATGAACTATCAGAAGAAGAGATTGGTAGAGAATTAGAACGATTAAGTCAATATCCTGATTATATTTATGAAGATGAAAAAGAGAGTTTATTGGCTAATCCAGTTGAAATAGCGAAAGTGGACTATGCAATAGCAATGGATATAGGGATTTATTATGCAGAAGTCATTAGAAGAAATCATCCTCAAGTGCAATGGACGTACTTTACAAAGCCAAAATCTTATGCCTACTTAAACAAGCCTATTCTTCATTTCGAAGAAGGTGATTACATTTATTATGATCGTGAACCTATAGATTTAATGTTTATACTTAACCAAAGAATATTAAATGGAGAAGTAACAGAGCGTACACTTTATGAGATGTATTTTACTGATCAAAATTTGATATTGGGTGTAGACGAAGATCCTGAGGATGAAGATTAGAACAAGAGCAACTTCTATACAGAAGTTGCTCTTGTTAGTTTTGTATTCAGGCACTCGGATAAAGAAAATATAGTTAATTTAAAAACGCCATTCTCTTTTATCTTCATCCCATTTCAACTCTTCTTTTGACAAGAGATTTTTAACTGCTTGCCTAACAGTCTTCTCGTCTTTACCTGTTTTTCTTTTCAGATCATCCATCGTGGGATTCTTTTTGAATCTGCTCATGTTATATATTATTCGATAAAGTTTCCTTTCAAGATCAGTCATGGCGTACCCTCCTACAAAAAAGAATGTACGTTCGATTATAAATGTTAATAAAAAACCCTTCAACTTGAAGGGTTACCTTAAAGAAGATACTTTATCAGTGATTATCATATGTTCTCCTGAACGTTCATACGAGAATTTAGCGACTGTTTCTTCTTCATCTACATAAGGAACTTTCCAAAATACAGCAAGGTAATCTTTACGTTTAGTTTTTCTTTAGTTTGAATGCTTTCTTCTTTTTTACTAGAGTTCCTTGTGGATGTGTTTTCACTGTTGCACTCACTTAACAATGTAATACATAATAATAGGAAGAGACACGCTTTAATATAATTCAATACAAACTCTCAATGGTAATTAATTTCCATACAAGTTTATCATAAGAAGATAGGATAATGTTTAAAGACGAGGGTTTTTTTGGCATCATTTTGGCATCAAAAGCTTAAAAACATTGTTTTATTCTACTTAGCTAATAACAAACAAAACGTTGAATGGTAAACGTATCTAATGAATATTACAAACATACGAAATCAAACTAATAGACTCCCACCGTCTCCATATGATTTTAAAAAAGTGTCAAAACCCATGTTAGATAAGGGTTTTGACACTTTTTAAATACGTGAAATTTTATAGTTGCAATGAACTTTTGCTATATGTTGCTGTTACAAATATTATAGGAATTCATAATTTAGTTTCAGTTGTTTATATATAAGTGAACTTCGTTCAAGAATAGCTTGATTAACAAAAGTTAAAAATTCACTCAGATTATTTTCATCTTTGGTACTAACTGTTTCTTTAAAGTGATTGCGCCAAAATTCTTTTGGTTCACTGGTTAAATCTTTTGGGTTTTCTAAAAAGCTCTGCAAAAAATTCTTCTCCACAAAATTAGGCCAAGTTTTAAAACTTAAAATCCACTTAGCGGATTCAATAATATATTTTTTATACTTAAAAGTGTTATTGTTCATTGTGTTTTCTAAAAAAATCTCAATAGAATCATTACTATTCATAAAATCATTTAAAATGACTTTAATATGGTTCAAAGTTAGATCCCAATAATCATAGGTAGATTTATAACGTTTGCTATTAAAAGGAGAAAACCAATTTTTATTATTTTTGATGGCGTATACAGGTATAAAATTACCTACTGTGTGTGTTAATTTTGCATAATCTTTAAATATAGGATTAGATAAATCATATGTCTCCTTATAAAAGGCTTTGTAAGGAGTTACAAATGAATTCATTGTTTCTCCATTTGCCTCAACAAAATCTGTTTGTTTAGTATTCCAGAATTCAAATTGATTTCCCCATAAGCGTTTGTATATTTCGAGGGTCAAAGGTAATCTATCACAATCAGATTGGGAACCATAAATATTACCTTTATATAGAATAATATTTGCAATAGGGTTTTTTTCATCATATATTAAATTTCTTAAATCAAAAACCTCTCTTTTGAAATCATAATTTATAAATTCTTCTTCTGAAAGTTCCATTAATTCATCAAAAGTCATTCGTAAGTTCTCCTTTATGTCCACTCTTTATTTATTAGAAGATTATCTAACTTCATTTTTTAACCTCTTTATTATACTTTAATATACTTCATCTAATTCATTTCACACTTAAAATTCAAAAATTAAGAAGCGATTCGGCAATGTAGCTTGTTTCTAAACTTTCAGAAGCCGTCGTATCTAGTGTCTGGAAGATAGATGCTTAGGTTGTTTCTTATAGAATTTTTTATTAGAAAGTTAGGGAGAATACCTAAATATACCTATTTTTTAACCGATGATAATTTGTAGGGAAATATCACCAGATAATGACAGGGGGACAATTTAGTTAAAAGAAAAAAGTTCGAATAGACCCTACAAAGCATATGATTAAACAGCTAAAGTAGTTGACGAATTAGAAAAAGTCTCAAAGGATAAGGAGTAATTCATAAAAATGAAAACAAACAAAAAGACAATCATTTCAGTATTTCTTTTAGTATTTACATTGATGATGGGTACAGCATGCGGTAAAAATGAATCAGCAAACGGTTCATCAAACAAAGCAGCAGCAAAACAAGAAAAAATAGAAAAAATGACTGATAGCGAATATGCATCATGGTATAAGGGATATCTAAAACGGTTTGAAGAAAGAATTATGTCTTTTGTTTTATCGTTGGTTCCTTTAGACGAGGTTTACGATAAAGAATGGGCTAGTGATGTTGAGACAAAGATTGATAGCATGAGGGAATTACTCAGCGAAGCCAAAGACAAAGAAGTTAAAGTTCCTGATACGTATAAAAAAGTAAACGAGTACTTGGTGAAAGCGGATGACAAATTTGAATCACTTTTCAAAGATATCTTAAAAGTAATCAAGCGAGATAAAGTCAGTGATGATGATTTAAGTTTCATGAATTCTAGAATGAAAAAAGCTTTAGAAGAAGTGGATAATGCTAAAAAAGAGATGAGTAAAATGAAAGACAATAAATCAAATGAAAAACAAAAAGATAAATCAAATTCATAATTAAGTAAAGAAAAAGACGTCTGCTTTACAAAGCTCAGAGGGTCTTAAGAATAACGAGTTTAGTTCACAAAGTAAGAAGGATGCTACATACTGTCATCCTTCTTACTTTTCATGTAAGTTCCTTGAAGAAAACCGAACCAACCGAATAAACAAAGGACAAACCACAATCACCGCCATCATCAACAAAAGCCCATCAGGCATAATCTCCACAAATGTTGTCTGAATCACATAAACCGCAATCAGCAGCAAATAACTCATCAAAAATAACAGCTCAGATCGTTTCTTCTGAAATGGCTTCTCTAAAAGAATCAGCATGAACAAACCTGCCATGATGATCAAAAAAGTCATCTCCTATCAAGCCTCCTTTTCATTCATCTCCACATTGTACAGATATTTCACTTGCTACAATATGCTTTATCCATAAAATAAGTAAAAAGTAATGAACAGATAAGGCGCCACGACTAGTAAAATGACGAACGCTTTCCAAAAAACCGCAACCAAATCAAAATCACATCTTCCCATTTGAGATGTCCTCATATATAGTAAGATTAGACTAGTTCTAAATAACTGAAATTGGGGCGTTTACATGGATTCGATTGTTTTACATTTTATTGTGATCATGAGTGTTTCTGGCATTCTGTCCGTAATATTATCAATCATTGCTCATGCAAATCGCCATCGGTATATTGGCTGTCAATTGTTTATGTATATGTCTGGAGCAACTGCGATTTATATTTTTGGACATACATTTGAATTATTGGCGCGCACCCCTCAAGAAATTACATTCTGGGTTAGTTTTCAATACATAGGTCTTCCGTTTATTGCACCGTTCAGCCTGATGATTGTGCTGCAGTTTACTGGTTTCCATCAATATGTAACAAAGCGCCGCGTGCTTCTCTTCTTGCTGATTCCAATTTTAACCACCATTCTGGTGTTCACCAACTCTTTTCATTCACTCTTTTACCGAAGCATCACGATGAATACAGTAGACGGGTTTTTATTAGCTGATTTTACCATTGGTTATTGGTATATCATTCATGGGGTCTATACATTTGGCTGTTCTATGCTCGCTATTTTTATGCTGCTTTGGTTTTTACGTGTGAAGAGAGAATATTTGAAACAGGTTCTGATCTTGCTCGTTGGAATATTATTGCCGATCACGACCTCTTTTATCTATTTATTAGGTGTCACGCCTTTTCACATTGACCCAGTACCAGTGGTGATGTTTTTAACCAATGCACTCTACTTATGGGCGATTATGTCTTTTCATCTCTTTAAGCTCTCTCCCATTGCGATGGAGCGTGTGTTTGAACATATGTCAGAAGGTGTTCTTCTATTGGATCGATACCGAACACTGATTGATTATAACCCTGCGGCTGCATTGATCATTCCTGTGCTCGCTAAAAAGGGAATCGGCTATAAAATCGATGATATATTCTCAGGGATCATCAAAGAGCCAGCGTTTATCCAGTGGCTGCGTTCTCCGCAGGATCATTCACAGTATGATTTAATGTGGGAAAAAGAGCAGCCCTTCTATTATCATCTCACTGCTTCTTCTCTTTTTAATAGAAGAGGCGAAGTCGAGGGCAGGCAAATTGTGATCAGCGATGTTACGGAGCAGCGACTATTGCAGGAAGAGCTGGAGCGCCGAGCATATATTGATGGTTTGACGAATATCTTCAATCGGTCTTCCTTTATTGAACGAACGCAGATGTTATTGGAAGAGGATGCGCAGGATACTGCGATATTGCTATTTGATATTGATTTCTTTAAACAAATCAATGATACGCACGGACATCATATTGGAGACGAGGCGTTGCGTCATGTTGTGTCCATTTGTCAGCAGCATTTGAAGATGGATGATTTATTTGGCCGATATGGTGGAGAAGAGTTCGCCATTTGTCTCCCGCATCATTCATTTGAAGAGGCATGTCATATTGCGGAACAGATGAGACATTCATTTGAAGTGAGTTTCTTTCAGACAGATGAGAAGAAAGTAAGAGTGACAGCAAGCTTTGGCGTCGCCCATACAGCGAATGATCCCTCTATATTAGAAACGCTTCTATTTGAGGCAGATCAAGCCTTGTATATGTCAAAACGCCAAGGACGTAATCGGATTTATGCATCAACTGGTTCGGACTATATGCTGTACCAAAAGCAGGATCTTCCGCCTGCTTCTCATTGACTGATGTCCTTCATTTAGATATGATAAACATAACATTTGAACGGTTTCCTAAAGGGGAGTAGCTTTTACGGTTTGGTCGTCATTACAGAAACATCCGTTGTTTCTCGGCCATTCCGGCATGAACATGTTAGCCAGACCTTTGCCTATCACACATGAGGCAAAGGTCTGGCTTTTTTTAGGTCTTTTTGCATCTGTGTGGTTGGAAGCTGGACAAATGAGGGGTTTCAACATAGCAGATGAAAGGATGATGGATCTTGAAACAATATGTGATGGCGTTTCTATTTACCGGTACGTTTTTGTTAAGTGGATGTTCAGGACTGATAGACCAAGTAAACGATACAACGACATATGTCACAGAGGCAAATGAGTATGTGACGGATATTCAGCAATTCACAGAGGATTTTCCACAGCTTGCGGAAGAAGCTGTACAAGATGCTGCCAAAAGAGCAGATTTGACGCAGCAACTGGAATCATTGAAAGCAGACATTCAAGAATTTAATGAACTCACAGCCCCATCAATAGCAGAAGACCTGCATGCACAAATCATAGAGAAAAATAAAGTGCTGTCAGAGGAGATTCAAACCTATTTACAGCAATTGAAAATGGACAACTTCGATGCTGCAGCTATTTTAGAGGATCAACAAGGGCTCATGAAGCAGCTTCAGCAATCGGTCAGCCTTTTGCAAGATATTGAACAACTAACAAACTAGGATAAGCAAACGGTGATCACAGCATATCTTTGCCTTTCCAGGTGAAGATATGCTTTAATTGAATGTAACACAAGTATGATAGAAAAAAGGTGATCAGATGACAGAACATGAAGAAAGACATATCGCTTCGCCTAGAGTTGAGAAGGAAAAAGAGCAATTAATCAATCGCTTAAAACGAGTGGAAGGTCAAGTGCGAGGGATTCAGCAAATGATTGAAAACGATCGCTACTGCATAGATGTCGTGAATCAAATTTCTGCTGTCAATGCAGCTTTAAAAAAAGTGAGTCTTCAATTAATGGAAAAGCATACACACCACTGCGTAGCGGATGCCATTAAGAGCGGTAATGGGGATGAAGCGATTGAGGAGTTAATGAATGTCTTCACGAAGCTGACAAAATCGTAGCAAAAAGCGGATCATTTATGTTTACAATTATACCCTACTAGGGTATAGTAAAAAAAGAAAATGATTGATGGAGGCGATGAGAAGTGGAACAAGCAACACTACAAGTGCAAGGCATGTCTTGCGGACATTGTGTGAAAGCAGTCGAAGGAAATGTAGGAGAATTAGCAGGTGTTGAATCTGTGAAAGTCCATTTAGATAAGGGTCAGGTGGAGGTTTCCTTTCACCCAGATCAAATCACGTTACACCAGATCTCTGATGTCATCGAAGAACAGGGATATGATGTCGTATAAAATGAGCATACGTGCTGCATAAGACAGCACGTATTTTTTTAAAAATAACAATACCCCCATGGAGTATGTGGAGAGGTGAGATAAATGAAAAAAGAAATTGATTTTCAAATTACGGGAATGACTTGCGCCGCCTGTGCAGGCCGCATTGAAAAGGGCTTGAACAGGTTGGAAGGTGTGGACGACGCCAGTGTGAACTTTGCGCTTGAAACATCCCACATTGTGTATGAAACAGAACAACTCACAGCAGAGGATCTAAAACAAAAAATTCAATCTCTTGGCTATGATGTGGTGATGGAGCAAGCCGAATTTGATATAGAGGGAATGACATGTGCGGCTTGTGCAAATCGAATTGAGAAAAAAGTCAACCGGATGGATGGTATTGATCAAGGGTCAGTGAACTTTGCACTTGAGTCACTTCAGGTGACATATCATCCAGGGAAAATATCTCCAAGTGACATAAAAGAGGCTGTGAAATCTATTGGATATTCATTAATTGAACCAGCCGAAGAGCATGCAGAGGAAGGGAAAAAAGACCATCGTCAAGTAGCGATTGAGAAACAAACGGCACGCTTTTTGTTCTCGATGATTTTGTCATTGCCTCTTCTTTGGGCAATGGTCAGTCATTTTTCTTTCACATCGTTTATTTGGTTGCCAGAAGCGTTTATGAATCCATGGGTTCAGCTCGCATTAGCAGCGCCCGTCCAGTTCATTGTCGGCTGGCCTTTTTATGTAGGTGCTTATAAAGCGTTGAAAAATAAAAGTGCCAACATGGATGTCCTTGTGGCACTAGGGACATCGGCTGCTTTTTTCTATAGTTTATATGAAAGTATTCAATCAGCGGTTCAAGGCACACATGAAGCGGCCCTCTATTATGAAACGAGTGCTGTGCTCATTACGCTAATTGTGCTCGGAAAGTTAATGGAAGCAAGAGCGAAAGGGAGATCATCAGAAGCGATTCAAAAACTGATGGGCTTACAAGCGAAAGAAGCTGTGATAGAGCGAGATGGGAAAGAAATGACCGTTCCTATTTCTGAAGTGAAAGTGAATGATCTTGTGTTCGTCAAGCCGGGTGAAAAAGTCCCGGTAGACGGAGAAATCATCGAAGGAACAACAGCGATCGACGAATCGATGATTACAGGAGAAAGTCTGCCAGTTGATAAAACCACAGGAGATACAGTCATCGGGGCAACCATCAATAAAAATGGATTTGTGAAAGTGAAAGCAACAAAAGTAGGAAAAGAAACGGCTCTTTCACAAATCATTCGAGTCGTTGAACAAGCGCAAGGCTCAAAAGCACCAATTCAAAGAATGGCAGATCAAATTTCAGGGATATTTGTCCCCATTGTTGTAGGATTGGCTGTGCTCACTTTTCTGATTTGGTATATCTTTGTTGATCCAGGAAATGTGACAGCAGCCCTTGAAACCTTTATAGCAGTCATCGTCATCGCATGTCCTTGTGCGCTTGGCCTTGCTACACCGACCTCTATTATGGCAGGCAGCGGCCGGGCAGCTGAATCAGGGATTCTGTTTAAAGGTGGAGAACACTTAGAGGTAACTCAATCACTCGACACAGTAGTGCTAGATAAAACAGGGACTGTGACAAAAGGGGAGCCGAGTCTTACAGATGTGATTGCGACTGCCAATTGGACAGAAGATACGCTGCTTCAGTTAGCAGGATCGGCAGAACAGCAGTCAGAGCATCCACTTGCCAGAGCGATTACAGAAGGCATGAAGAACCGGGGTCTCCAAACGGTAGAGGTAGAAGCTTTTCAAGCAGATCCTGGTCATGGAATTGAAGCAAGAGCTGCAGGACATGAGCTTTTGATTGGCACACGGAAGCTCCTAAAGAAACATCATATCAGCTGCGAAGCACTAGAAGCAGTTGTGACTGAGCTTGAAGAACAAGGGAAAACGGCGATGCTCATTGCCATTGACGACGAGCCAGCAGGTATTGTCGCCGTTGCTGATACAATCAAATCGTCTTCTTCTCAAGCGGTCGCTCGTCTCAAAGAGCAAGGGATTCACGTCGTGATGATGACAGGAGATAACAAACGCACAGCAGAAGCGATTGCGAGTGAGGCAGGAATAGATCATGTCATCGCTGAAGTTCTTCCAGAGGAAAAAGCGGCTCATATTGCAGCGCTTCAGAAACAAGGAAAAAAAGTGGCGATGGTTGGAGACGGCATCAATGATGCCCCTGCCCTTGCAACAGCAAATATCGGGATGGCTGTCGGAACAGGTACAGATGTTGCCATGGAAGCGGCAGATATTACGCTCATGACTGGAGATCTCCATGCCATTGCAGATGCACTTGAATTTAGCAGAAAAACGATGAGAAACATTAAACAGAATCTATTTTGGGCACTTGCTTACAATTGTATTGGCATACCAGTCGCCGCATTTGGGTTCCTGGCACCATGGCTTGCAGGAGCGGCAATGGCCTTTAGTTCTGTATCGGTTGTGCTGAACGCACTAAGATTACAGCGATTGAAACCTGTCAGAGAGGGTGTAGCAAAATGAAGCTGAATGTCAAATGGGTGTGGACGGTGAGTGCTGTGATTTATGTAGCCTTTGTACTGATAGGTTATGCGATTTATGTCGAACTTTCCCCTCTTCAAGAGCCGCCAGCTGATCATATGCAACATGAGACTTCATCAGAAGCGAAGTCCTCGCATTCGGTGTCAGTCCTGCACGTCGGTGCTCGTCCTTTCTAGACTTCAATGGATTTCTATCACACTGAAAAGAAGACAAAGGGCTAAAATAAAGTTCATTTTAGCCCTTTGTCAATAATCTGAGACTTCGCCAAAAGCGAAGTCTTTTTTTAACAATTTTGTGGAAAAACCCACCTTTTAAAAGATTTTTCATAAAAAATTCACTTCTTTTTGTTCCTTTTTGTCGTTTTTTGTAGGTTCATCGTTAAGATGCGATTAGGCAACAAAGAAAGCGTTATCAAAAAAAGGGGGTCCACGTATGAAAAAGTTAGGGTTAGCTTCTCAAATACTCATCGCACTTGTTTTGGGTGTTGTCGTAGGAGCATTATTTTATCAAAATGAAACCGTTATTAATGTGTTAACGCCGATTGGCGATATATTCATCCACTTAATTAAAATGATCGTTCTTCCAATTGTTATTGCTGCATTGATTGTAGCCGTTGCAGGTGTAGGCGATATGAAAACCATCGGAAGACTCGGTGGGAAAACGATTCTTTACTTCGAAATTGTGACAACGATTGCATTAGCAGTTGGACTGCTTGCAGCAAACGTTTTCCATCCTGGTACAGGAATTGATATGAGTAACATGGAGAAAGGCGATATCTCTAAATATGAAGAGACATCTAAGTCTTCTGCCGAAAAAGCTAGTTTCTCTGAAACGATTGTGCATCTTGTGCCAACAAACGTGTTCCAATCCATTGCAGAAGGTGATCTATTACCAACAATCTTCTTTACAGTGTTATTCGGATTAGGAATTGCAGCAGTTGGAGACAAAGGAAAACCAGTGTTAGGATTTTTTGAGGGCATCCTCGAAGCGATGTTCTGGGTGACCAATAAAGTGATGAAGTTTGCACCATTTGGTGTATTCGCGCTCATCAGTGTGACGGTGATCAAATTCGGGGTCGGAGCGCTTCTCCCGCTAGGTAAACTGGTACTTGTCGTTTACGGCACAATGGCATTCTTCGTGATTGTCGTACTTGGCATTATCGCAAAATTAGCTGGAACAAGCGTCTTTACACTATTTAGAGTGTTAAAAGAAGAAATCATTCTTGCATTCTCAACAGCAAGTTCAGAAGCTGTACTGCCTAGACTAATGGATAAAATGGAGAAGTTCGGCTGCCCGAAAGCGATCACGTCGTTCGTTATCCCAACAGGCTATACCTTTAACTTAGATGGAAGTGCCATCTATCAATCCATTGCCGCCATATTTGTTGCACAAATGTACGGCATGCCTCTTTCCATCTATGAGCAAATTACGTTACTATTAATCTTAATGCTCACATCAAAAGGAATGGCTGGTGTACCAGGTGCATCGATCGTTGTTGTCATCACAACACTTGGAGCAATGGGACTTCCACTTGAAGGACTTGCCTTCATCGTTGGGATCGACCGTATCCTTGACATGGTTCGTACAACTGTTAACGTATTTGGTAACTCACTTGCAGCCATTGTCATGTCTAAGTGGGAAAAAGTGTTTGATCAAGAGAAATCGAAGAAGTATATTGAGGAATTAAAACAACAAACAAAAGCAGCGTAAAAGGAGATCTTTTCAAATGACGAAGCTACAGGACAAGCAAGTTCGTATCGAACGAGACTTTCTAGGTGAAAAGGAAGTAGACACTCAAGCGTATTATGGAATTCAAACATTACGTGCAGTAGAGAACTTTCCAATTACTGGCTACCATGTTCATGAGGAACTCATCAAAGCATTAGGGATTGTCAAAAAGGCAGCCGCACTTGCAAATATGGATACAAAGCGACTATATGCTGGTCTTGGAGAAAAAATTGTTCAAGCCGCAGATGAAGTGATTGAAGGAAAATGGAACAATCAATTTATTGTCGATCCAATTCAAGGCGGAGCTGGCACTTCAATGAATATGAATGCCAATGAAGTCATTGCAAACAGAGCGCTTGAACTACTAGGAAAGGAAAAAGGCGCTTATACTGAGCTAAGTCCAAACACGCATGTGAACATGTCGCAGTCAACAAACGACGTTTTCCCAACAGCGATTCATATTTCAACATTGAATATGATTGAAAAACTACTTTATACGATGGAAAACATGCATCAAGTCATGACAGAAAAAGCGCAAGAATTCGATCATGTCATCAAAATGGGACGTACGCATCTTCAGGACGCTGTTCCAATCAGACTTGGTCAAGAGTTTAGTGCATATGCAAAGGTTCTTGCTCGTGATATTAAACGAATCAAGCAGTCTAGACAGCATTTATATGAAGTCAATATGGGCGCAACAGCAGTTGGAACAGGACTGAATGCTGATCCTAAATATATTCGCCAGGTCGTTGGTTATCTAGCTGACATTAGCGGATTGCCGTTAGTTGGAGCAGAAGATTTGGTCGATGCTACGCAAAATACAGATGCTTATACAGAAGTATCAGCTGCACTGAAAGTATGTATGATGAATATGTCCAAAATGGCAAACGATATTCGTTTGATGGCTTCAGGTCCTAGAGCAGGCTTTGGTGAGCTGCACTTGCCGCCTAGACAGCCAGGTTCATCTATCATGCCAGGGAAAGTCAACCCAGTGATGCCTGAGGTCATGAACCAAGTGGCATTCCAAGTCATTGGAAATGACCACACGATCTGCCTTGCATCAGAGGCTGGTCAGCTTGAACTGAACGTCATGGAGCCAGTTTTAATATTCAATTTACTACAGTCACTCAGCATGATGAAAAATGTATTTGAATCCTTTGTCGATAACTGCTTGCGTGACCTAAAAGCAGATGAATCTAGATTAAAAGAATATGTAGAAAAGAGTGCCGGTGTCATGACGGCGGTCAACCCGCACATTGGTTATGAAGCTGCTGCACGAATTGCAAGAGAAGCCATCCTTACAGGCGTATCTGTACGTGAGCTTTGTCTGCAAAATGATGTGTTATCAGAGGAAGAGCTTGATATCATCTTAAATCCTTTTGAAATGACGAAACCAGGTATTGCTGGCGCATCACTTTTAGAAAAGGATCGTTTAGAAGATTAAGCGGCATCATGAGAAGCGCACACCGACAAATGTCTGGTGTGCGTTTTTTCATGGACTGTTTGTTTTTCTGAAGCTCACATAGTATACTATCGTCAATTATTAGGGATGTGACTGCGTTTGAATCTACTGAAAAAATGGTTGAATACAGAGCCTTATTTAATTATCATGCTCATTGTTCTGACTCCGATTGGGGGAGAGCTGAAATTTTATCCATTTGAGGATAGCTTTCGTGTCAGCTTTGGAACCGTTGTCTTTTTCTTTATCCTGCTTCAAATGAAAAAATTCCCGGCATGGGCAAGCGGCATCATTGCGGGGGGATCCGTGTTTGCATTCCGGGTGCTTCTTGATACTGCTGTGTCAGGCCACCTAGCGCTGGAAGAGGCCGTTTCTTTAAGATTTCCTTCCCTGCTGTATTACGTCGTCTATGGTACGCTTTTTTATGTATTACAGGTCAGACGTTTCCGTGATAAGCCTTGGCTCATTGGGGCGACAGGGATTATCATGGAACTATGTGCAAGTGTAGTCGAAATGATTGCACTCAGGGGAGCCATTGATGAAATTTTAACAGTGAGAACGCTGTTTCAACTATTTGTATTGGCGATTTTCAGAAGCTTTTTCGTATTGGCTTGTTACACGATGATTCGATTATACGAAGAACAGGCGAGAGAACGCCAAATGAAAAAGGAAAAGGAACACCTGTTGATGCTGCTTTCGAATCTTTATACGGAATCTACATATTTTTATAAAACCCTTGCACATGCTGAGCACATTACAGCTACTTCATATCAATTGTATCAATCTCTGCATCATGCAAAGGATACGGAATCATTAGATTTGAAAAAACTCGGAAAAACAGCCCTGCAAATTGCAGGTGAGGTACATGAAATCAAAAAGGATAATCAGCGGATTTTTTCTGCCTTATCAAAACTGATTCATGAGGAAAACTTTCAGGAGTATGCAAGTCCTGCTCATATCGCAGGACTTGTGATTCGTATCCATGAAAATTATACGGAATCTCTTAAAAAACACATCGTTTTTCATTATGATGAAGAAGGACAGCACCCTGCTTATCATGTGTATACCATTCTATCTTTATTAAATAACATTGTATCCAATGCCGTTGAAGCCATTCCGGTGAATGGAGAGGTATCACTATCCATTTTGCGGAAAGAAAATGATGTGATTTTTCAAATCAGTGACAACGGGCCAGGCATTAAAGAGCGCAACCATCATGTGATCTTTAAACCGGGCTTCACTTTAAAATACGACCAAGCCGGGAACCCATCAAGCGGTATCGGTCTTTCCTATGTGAAAGACACAGCCGAGAAGCTTGGCGGAAGTGTTGAAATGAAGAGTATCCCAAATCAACAAACGATGTTCACTTTAACGATACCAATTGATCAAGTCAGCAGAAAAGAGGGGAATGGGAGATGAGATTTTTTATTGTTGATGATGATGAAGCCGTTCGTTCTTCACTGGCACAGCTCATTGAAGATGAAGAGCTTGGCATTGTGGCAGGGGAAGCAGAGGATGGTGCTGAAGTAACAGCGAGCTACTTAAATGATTTGCATATTGATATCTTGTGTATTGATCTTCTGATGCCGGAAAGGGACGGGCTTGAGACGATTCGAGCGATCAAGGATGAATTTCATGGGAAATATTTAATGCTGTCACAGGTAGAAACAAAGGAACTCATCGGCCAGGCATATACGCTCGGTGTCGAGTATTATGTGACAAAGCCGATCAATCGGGTAGAGGTCTTAAGTGTGCTCCACCTCATGATTGAACGTCTGCATTTAGAGCACTCAATTGAAAATATTCAGCATTCGCTCAAATCGGTCATGCAGTTCCAGCAGCGCGGACAGACCACGAAAACGAAGCAGCGTGGGAAAAGTCTTGCAGAGGCAGGTCAGTTTTTGCTCGCGGAGCTTGGGATTGTCGGTGAAAAGGGGTCTAAGGATTTACTAGATATGATTCTTTTCACAGATCAGTATTTAGCGTTACATGCCGATCAGCACGACTCTTTTCCTTCATTAAAAGTAATTTTCACTGGCATCACAGAGGATAAATTAAACGAACCTTTTACATCAGCAGACATCGCAAGAGAAGCAAAAGCAGCGGAACAGCGGGTAAGACGTGCGATCAACCAATCATTGAAACACATCGCCTCGCTCGGGTTAACCGATTTTTCTCACCCAACCTTTGAAAACTATGCATCAAAATTTTTCGATTTTACCATTGTGCGTAAGAAAATGAGTGAACTCACAAAAGAGAAAAGTGGAAGAGAAGAGCACACACGTATCAATGTGAAGAAATTTGTACAGGTGCTCTATTACGAGGCGAAACGTATTTTCATGGAAGATTAAATAAGACATGCTCTCTATAAGGAGGGCATGTCTTTTTTTGTGATGGATTGAAGATGCATCTGTAGCACGGAGCGCATGAGCTGAGGCGGTAAACGATGGGGCTGTACGATTCCATTCAACGCAAGCCCATTGATGACCGCATAAAGCCGCTCAGTTTCTAATAAAAGATCGAGATGATCTAGCAGTAGCTCATCCTCTTTCAATTTCATTAAGCAAAATTGAACGGTTTGAAAAAGCTCGTCATACATCTTGGCATTGAGCGGCTGTAAATCTGGTTCAGTCAGTGCCTTGACTGTAAAAGCCTGCCACACCTCCATTTCAAATATTCTTTCTTCGTCTAGTGGAAGAACCTGCTCCAATAATGTGAATACATTTTCCTCTGTTGAACCGTTTAATGGAAGCTTAGCAATTCGCTCCTTCACTCTTTCCTGAATTAAATTCATGGAGAATAGAAATAATTCTTGCTGTGTGGAAAAATAATGACGCATAGAGCCGGCTGAAATGCCAGCTTCAACGGCTATTTTTCGTACAGAAGCGCTTTCCAATCCCTCTTGTTTAATCACTCTCATAGCAGCTTGAGCGACCTTTTGTTTTTGTTTATAGTGATCGACGATTTTTGGCATACCTTGATTTTAGCACAGCTATTGTTTTTTTAACACAGTTGTGTTATTTTTTATTTAATACAATCGTATTAAAAAGGATGTGGGTGAAATTGGTCGGTTTATTGATTGTGGCATGTGAAATTGGTTTTTGGCTGTTTATTCTTATGGGCTTAACACTGCGTTATGTGTTTAAACAGAAAAAATGGGGTGCTTTCTTCCTTGTCTGTACCCCGGTTTTAGATCTCATCCTTCTTGCGGCTACTTATATAGATTTAAAGCAAGGGGCTGTGGCGAGCGTCATTCACGGGCTTGCGGCTGTCTATATTGGTGTGAGTCTGGCCTTTGGACATCAAATGGTGAAATGGGCGGATGCTAAGTTTGCTTATCGTTTTGCAGGAGGCCCTAAGCCGAAGGGAAAACCAAAGTACGGGAAGGAGCGGTCTTTGTATGAAATGGTGGGCTGGACGCGTCATTTCATCTCTTATGTCATCGGAGCGGGGCTATTATATGGATTGACCTATCTCATCCAAGCACCAGAACGAACGGAATCTCTGATGCAGCTTGTCAGTGTGTGGGGGATGGTATTAACCATTGATTTCATCATTAGCATCAGCTACGTCATTTGGCCGAAAAAACACCCAGAAAATATAGCAGGCTGACAAAAAAGACAGGCGGATTTACTCCACCTGTCTTTTCTTATGATGACAGTCCTTTATAAATGGTGTCAATATTCCATTTCATCATCTTATAGTAGCTGTCCCCATCTTCACCTTCTTTGCCAATAGAATCCGTAAATACTTTCCCCTTAATCGGAACTCCGGTTTCCTCAGATAGGCTTTCAAGGCTGCGCTTATCTACACTTGTTTCAAGAAAAAGGGCAGGAACTTGATGGTCTTTGACAAAATGAATGATGCGCTTCATTTGTCCAGGTGTTCCTTCACTTTCTGTGTTGATCTCCCAAATGTAGCCGGCTTTCAGTCCATACGCGTTCGCAAAATATTTGAATGCCCCTTCGCTTGTGACAAGGAGTTTTTTGTCTTTTGGCAGTTGATCAAACTTGTCTTTTGCTTCATCGTGAAGCGTTTGAAGCTTTTTGATATAGGTTTCAGCATTTTTCTCGTAATCCTCTTTATGCTCAGGATCTGCTTGAATGAGCGCATCTCTGGCATTTTGCGCATAAAGAATCCCATTCTCGACATTCAGCCATGCGTGTGGGTCCTGCTGGCTTTCAAGCCCTTTTGAAGACAAATGCTTTACTTTGACGCCTTTACTCAGTTCGGCTACAGGTGCATCATCCCCGTCCTTGCCGCTCGATTCAAGCAGTTTTTGAAACCAGCCATTCCCTGTTTCAAGGTTCAAGCCATTAGATAGAACAAGGTCTGCATCCGTCGTATACTGAACATCCTTTGGCAGTGGGTCAAATTCATGTGGGTCTGTACCAATGGGAACAATGCTGTGAATAGAGACATGCTGTCCTCCTACTTCCTTCACAATGTCATAAAGAATGGAGTAGGTCGTGACAACTTTTAATGTACCGTCATCTTTTCCGGAACTCTTTTGCTGAGTAGAACAGCCTGCGATGACCAAAAGGGCAATACATACTGCGACCAAACGGATTGCTAATACCTTCTTCATATATGTCCTCCTTTTACATAGACGCTTCCTTTTTTAACTGTGTTCGTTTTCGCTTCGATTTTAAGGATCTCCACAATATCCCTTGTTTCGGTGAAAAGATAAAGGCACTGCCGAATAATATGGTCGCGACCAGCACAATGGAAGCACCAGACGACAAGTTATACGTAAAGCTGAGCCCAAGTCCTACGACGGCTGAAACTGCTCCAAAAAAAGCAGATAAATAAATCATGATCCATAGCCGGTCTGTCAGTAAATAAGCGGTGGCAGCTGGTGTAATAAGCATTGCAACAACAAGAATAATACCTACAGTTTGCAGGGATGCCACGGTCACTAAGGTCAATAAGGTCATGAGGAAATAATGGATCATGCGATTCGGTAAACCGTATACCGAAGAAATCACTGGATCAAATGAACTAATGAGCAGTTCTTTGTAGAAAACGATGACAGCCAGCAAAATGAAAATGCCGATGCCAAGCGTGATCCACATATCAGATGAACGAACGGCTAGTACGTTTCCAAACAAGATATGATATAAATCGCTGGAACTTTTTAAAAATGTAATCAAAATGATCCCAATGGAAAAAAAAGCAGTGAATACGATCCCGATGGCAGAATCATTTTTAATACGGCTGTTTTGACTGACATATCCGATGCCGATGGCTGTCAGTACACCGGTTAGAACCGCACCAAAGAAAAAGTTAATGCCGAGCATATAAGAGATGGCGACACCTGGAAGTACAGCGTGTGAAATCGCATCTCCCATCAAAGCCATTCCCCGTAAAATGATAAAGCAGCCAATGACGCCGCAGATGATCCCTACCATCACGGATGTAAATAACGCTTTTTGTAAAAACGCATATTCAAAAAGTCCGGTTAAGAATTCCATTACGCGTCTCCTCCTGCTGATTTTAAAAATGGTAGCTGTGTTTCGTATGCTTGGAGCATGACCTCAGGACGAAGAATATCATGTACAGGCCCTGCTTTGACCAGCTTTTTATTTAGAAGAACGAGATGGCTGAAGTAATCATCGGCTTTACTTAAGTCATGGTGGACGACCAGAATGGTTTTTCCTTCATCTCGTAATTCCTTCAAAATGCCGATCATCGTTTCTTCACTTGCCATATCAATTCCGACAAATGGTTCATCTAAACAAAAGAGCTGTGCGTTTTGAGCGAGTGCTCGTGCAAGGAAGACACGCTGCTGCTGACCGCCAGATAATTCCCCAATCTGTCTTTTGGCAAAGTCCTGCATCCCGACCTTTTCTAAGCAATGGTACGCATAGGCACGGTCTTCTTTTTTCGGTCGTTTGATCAATCCGAGCTTTGGGTATGTGCCAAGCAGTACGGTATCCAGCACATGGATAGGAAACGTCCAGTCTAGATCATTTCTTTGCGGTACATAGGCGATCTGTTTTCTCACTTGTTTAAAGGGTTGTTCAAAAAAACGAATATCCCCTTGATCCTTTTCAATTAAATCTAAACATGCTTTCAATAAAGTCGATTTACCAGCACCATTTGGACCAATGATTCCAGTCATCGTTCCTTCCTGTATGGAAAGAGAGACGTTTTCTAGTGCATCCTGTCCGTGGTATGAGACATACAGGCGGTCGATTGTTAAAGCATTTGACATCTCTTGCGGCCCCTTTCGATCATCAATTGCGTTTCCTAAAAATATATGCATACATTTAATAATTTTGACTAAAGGATGAAATGATTCTCTAACGCTAATTTGTTTCCTTAAGGAAACTTTTATCTTATTCTAATCGTATGTCCTTCTTTTGTAAAGAGAAATGCTGAAATATTCCCATCAAGCGATCGTTTTTATGTTATGCAACGAAGAGGGGACATGAGCATGGATTATTGAAAATTCACGTGACATCCTTGAATACGAAAAATCTCAAACATTTGCTTATAAATGATTGACAGTTTGTAAGAACTCCTCATATAATAAGGGTAATTCAATATATGAATATGTGCTCATATATAATATCTACAGCAGCTGATAGGTTTGATTGAATCAGGGAAGGCTACTTATATAGAAAAAGGTGAGAACATGAAAAAGATGAAGGATGAATACGTATTAAGCGGTCTCGATTGTGGAAACTGTGCACGTAAAATTGAAACAGGTGTCAGCAAACTCGAAGGAGTGGAAGCTTGCTCAATTAATTTTGCGACGGGTACATTAACTGTGACACATGCTGATGCACAAGAAACGATGTCAAAGCGTATTGAAAAAACCGTTCAGTCCATTGAACCTCATGTGAGTGTATCACCAAAAGAAGAAGGACATCACCACGATCACGATCATGGAACAAAGAATTTAAAAACGATTGTACTGAAATTAATTGGTGGTGCAGTCATTGGAACGGCGGCTTATTTTATACCTGACAATGGCTTACTGAAGTTCATCATGTTTTTCGCCGCGTATTTACTAGTTGGCGGAGATGTTGTCTTGAAAGCACTGAAAAATATTGTGCGCGGTCAAGTATTTGATGAGAACTTCTTAATGACCATAGCTACAGTTGGTGCTTTTGTGATTCAGCAGTATCCTGAGGCACTGGCAGTCATGCTGTTTTACCAAATTGGAGAACTGTTCCAAGGGGCAGCTGTGAATCGCTCTAGAAAATCAATTAGCGAATTAATGAATATCCGTCCAGAATACGCAAACCTCAAAGTGGGGCAAGAAACAAAAAAGGTAAAGCCGGAAGAAGTCAAAGCTGGTGACCGTATTGTCGTCAAACCAGGTGAAAAAATTCCTTTAGATGGACGCGTGATAGACGGTTATTCTCTTGTGGATACCTCTGCACTAACTGGGGAGTCTGTTCCAAGAGATGTGGAAGCAGGAAAAGATGTGCTTGCTGGATTTGTGAACCAAAACGGCATTCTTGAAATTGAAGTGCAAAAAGAGCTCAGTGAGTCAGCGGTTACGAAGATTTTGGATTTAGTGGAAAATGCAAGCAGCCGTAAAGCGCAGACAGAAAACTTTATCACAAAGTTCGCTAAATATTATACACCTGCTGTGGTCGTGCTAGCTTTATTGCTTGCCTTTGTACCACCGCTTCTCATCCCATCAGCTCAATTGTCTGATTGGGTGTACAGGGCACTTGTCTTCCTTGTCATTTCGTGTCCATGTGCTCTCGTTGTATCCATTCCATTAGGTTTCTTTGGCGGGATTGGTGCCGCATCAAAACGAGGTATTTTAGTGAAAGGCAGTAACTACTTAGAAGCTTTGAACTCTGTCCGCTATGCGGTGTTTGATAAAACAGGTACTTTGACAAAAGGGAACTTTACAGTCACTCATATCGAAGCAGCAAATGAGAAATGGTCAGAAGAGGAATTGCTTTCTTTTGCGGCACTGGCAGAAGCGCATTCTTCGCATCCGATTGCAGAATCGATTAAGGCGGCTTACGGAGCGTCTCTTGATGAGAGCCAGATCGAATCTTACGAGGATATTGCGGGTCATGGGATCAAAGCGACAATTCGCGGAGCCCGTGTATTGGCAGGTAACCATCGCCTTATGGAACGAGAGGGCATTGCTTTTGAAAAAGAAAAACGAAGCGGAACGGTTGTGTATTTAGCAATAGACGGTGAGTTTGCGGGATCTATCTTGATTGCAGATGAAGTAAAAGACGATGCAGTTGAAGCGATATCTTCTCTAAAAGCTGCGGGCATTCAAACCGTGATGCTTACAGGGGATGCTTCGCAAGTAGGAAATGCAGTCGCACAGCAGATCGGCATTGACGAAGTTCACACTGAATTATTGCCACAGGATAAAGTCGCCAAAATCGAAGACATGTATGAGAAAAAAGCATCTCAAGACAAATTATTGTTTGTTGGTGATGGCATAAACGATACGCCGGTTTTGGCAAGAGCGGATATAGGTATTGCCATGGGTGGACTTGGTTCAGATGCAGCAGTTGAAGCGGCTGATATTGTGATTATGACAGATCAGCCATCGAAGGTAGCGGAAGCCATTGCTGTTGCTAAAAGAACGAGAGCCATCGTATGGCAGAATATTGCGTTTGCTCTTGGGGTGAAGGCCGTCTTCCTCATACTTGGTGCATTCGGTATTGCAACGATGTGGGAAGCCGTCTTCTCGGATGTTGGTGTCACTGTACTGGCTGTTTTAAATGCGATGAGGGTCATGAAATAAAATTGTAAGGAAAAATTCATGAATAGCGTCTTTCATAATAGACCCCCTCTTGTTAAAATAGAAGAAGTTGGATAATGGCATTTTCCTGAGCTGTTATCCTTTTTCTTTGTGAAGGAATGAATGAAAAAGATAAGGTAGGTGCTTTTGTGAGTAAAAAAAATAATCAATCTTCATCCATCAAGTTTGCAGTTATATTAACCATCATTGCAGCTCTTCTCATCGGTATTTTCGTTGTGATCGGTAACAACAACAGCCAAGAAGCACAAACGGTCGACAGTAAGCCGTCTATTAAAGGACAGCCTGTCATGGGAGATCAAAAGGCAAAAGTGCAAGTTGTCGAGTTTGGGGATTACAAATGTCCATCATGTAAATCATTTGAGACTGACATTTTCCCAAAATTGAAAGCAGACTACATAGATAATGGCGATGTATCCTTCTCATTTATTAACTTACCACTGCCTGTTCATGGGGACGGTGCGGTATTAGCAGCACTGGCTTCTGAAGAAGTGTGGAAAGAAGATCCGAAAAACTTCTGGGCATTTCATGAAGCGGTCTACAACGCACAGCCAGATAGTGAAGCAGAATGGGTAACGCCAGCAAAGCTCACCGAATTGGCGAAGAAGACAACGAAAATTGATACGGACAAGCTGAAAGATAACCTATCAAAGAAAACATATCAGCCACAGCTTAACACAGATGATCAGCTGGTGAATCAATACAAAGTAAATGCAACACCAACTATTTTCATTAACAATAAACAAGTCCAAAACTTTTATGACTATGATGAAATCAAAGAATTAATTGATCAAGAGCTGAAAGGGAAAAAATCATGAAGAATAAACTGATTTACTTATACAGCGCTTGGATCGTCTCGATTGTGGCGACGATGAGCAGCCTGTATTTAAGCGAAGTAAAGAAGTTTATTCCATGTGATATGTGCTGGTTTCAGCGCATTTTCATGTATCCGCTTGTGCTTTTACTTGGAATTGCTACATTCCGTGGCGATGTCAAAGTGAAGTACTACGTTCTCCCTTTGGCCGGGATTGGTGCTTGCTTTTCCATCTATCATTATATGGAACAAAAGATTCCAGGCTTTGCATCGATTCGCCCTTGTCTAAGCGGTATTCCTTGTTCCGTTGATTATCTGAACTGGTTTGGTTTTATCACCATTCCACTCTTAGCTCTCATTGCATTTATTCTGATCATCATTAGTATGCTGCTTTTAAATGCAAAAGAAGATTGAGGAGATAGCCTGCTTAAAAGTAGGCTATTTTTTATTTTTGCAAAAAGATAAAATTTAAAGAAAATTTGTATTGCTTTTCATTTGTGTCAGATATACATTAAGGGGAGAGTGTTAGATGATCAGACAATGGTAAGGAGATAAGCGGAAAATGGCATGGGAAGTGTTAAGTATTATTGGCATTGTGGCATTCGCCATTAGTGGTGCGATTGTCGCAATGGAAGAAGAGTACGATATTCTTGGTGTGTACATTTTAGGGATTGTCACAGCATTTGGCGGTGGAGCGATTCGGAATCTATTAATTGGTCTTCCGGTGTCTGCTTTATGGTCGCAGGGCAAAATGTTTACCATTGCCCTTGTATCCATTACGATCGTGTTTCTATTTCCAAAGCTTTTGCTCAAGCACTGGAGCACGTGGGGGAATTTCTCGGATGCGATCGGTTTAGCAGCGTTTGCGATTCAAGGTGCATTATTTGCTGTACAAAGAGAGCTCCCGCTCAGTGCGGTCATTGTGGCAGCCATTTTGACTGGAAGCGGCGGCGGCATTGTGCGTGATTTATTAGCAGGACGAAAGCCACTTGTGCTAAAAGCAGAGATTTACGCAGTATGGGCAGCCCTTGGAGGCTTACTCGTGGGACTCGGCTTAGCGCAAGGAGAGCTTGCTTTATATCTGCTGTTTGTCATCCTCGTTATATGCAGGGTTTGTTCCTACTTATTCAAATGGCGGCTTCCCGCTAGGTCTTATTTTTTAAATAAAGGGTAAAACGAAAAGAGGGCGATGTGTCGCTCTTTTTTTTTATGTGATATTCGAGCTTGATGTCAGCAGGTCAAGCTGTTTTCGTGTAAAATAAAAGTAGGTTCTTTATTCATCATTGGAACAATACATGAGATGAAAATGTTGTCATTTGACTGAATATGTAGATTCAGTCTTTTTTTGCCTAGATGGATTGTTATGTGTTGGTTTCGCTTTTTGCGGGATACTAAAGAAACGCTCATGACCGAACGGATGGATCAGAAAGAAATGAACACATCTTTGCATGTAAGCAAAACATGACGGAAAAAATGAAATGGGAGGGACATGTACTAGTGGAGATATTTTTGGCAGTGCTCGTACTACTAGCACTCATTGCATCATCTAATATTATCAATCGTTTTCTGCCCTTTATTCCAGTTCCATTAATCCAAGTGGGGTTAGGGATATTGGTCGCAGCTTTTCCTTCAGGTTTACATATTTCTTTAAATCCTGAGCTATTCTTCGTTTTATTCATTGCACCGCTGTTATTTAATGATGGGAAGCGTACCCCAAGGGACGAGCTGTGGAAATTAAGAGCACCCATTCTTCTATTAGCTTTAGGGCTCGTATTTGCGACAGTTATTGTCGCAGGATATACCATCCATTGGATGATTCCAAGCATACCACTTCCAGCTGCATTTGCGCTTGCAGCGATTTTATCACCGACAGATGTGGTTGCTGTAAGTGCACTTTCCAGCCGTGTGAATATGCCGAAGGGGATCATGAGACTGCTGGAAGGCGAAGGGCTGATGAACGATGCGTCAGGACTTGTTGCTTTTAAATTTGCTATTGCAGCAACGGTTACTGGGGCATTTTCCATTGCAGAGGCATCTTTTAGCTTTGTTCTTATTGCTGCTGGCGGATTATTGACTGGATTTATTCTGTCGTTTTTTATCATTCGTTTTCGCTACTTTCTCCGCCGTTTAGGCATGGACGATGTCACAATGCACATCATCCTGCAAATCCTCACGCCGTTTGTGATTTATTTAGCAGCGGAAGAAATTGGCGTATCCGGCATTTTAGCCGTTGTTGCCGGTGGTGTGACACATGCCATCGAGCAAGACCGAATGGAAGCGAATTTAGCAAAACTGCAAATTGCTTCTTCAAACACGTGGAATATTATTTTATTTATTTTAAATGGCCTTGTTTTCGTTTTACTTGGGTTACAAATTCCTGATGTATCGACCGTCATTTTCCAAGATGAAGCCTTTAATAATATGCAGGTCATCAGTTACATTTTAATCATTACATTCTGTCTAATGATTCTCAGATTTCTATGGGTATGGCTGTTCTGGGCAGGAAACTGGAGTGTATCGAAAAAGAAGAACGCGAAAAAACCGAAGCTGCGTGCTTCCATGCTGATGACATTCTCTGGTGTTCGTGGTGCTGTTACATTAGCAGGTGCTTTCTCCATCCCATTTACGCTTGCAGACGGATCACCATTTCCTGAGCGTCATTTAATTATTTTCCTCGCAGCAGGCGTCATTTTATGTACACTCATTTTAGCGAGTGTGCTGCTGCCTATTTTATCGGAGAAAAAAGATAAGCAAGTGGATGTGGACTTAGATACAAAGATTCAGCACGCGAAACGGAAGCTGCTGAGAAGTGCCATTAAAACTCTAAAAGAAGGAATGAATGAAGACAATCGAGAAGTCTCCCTTGCACTCATCAATGATTACCGAATGAAGCTGAGAAATATTCAGCGGGAACCGTATCAGTTTGGTATGAGAAAACAAGAGAGAAAAATCAGACTACACGGCATTAAAGCAGAACAGATGAAACTTCAGCAGTTGATTGAGGAAGAGAAAATCGACAAAGAAGAAGCGTATGAGCTGCAAGAGAGATTTCATGAGCTGGAAATGCTCTATTCCAACTCCTTTAAAATTCGTTTCTCAAAAGTGAAGTTTCTGCGCTTACTACAATGGCTTCAACTATGGCGTCCGAATCAGCGTATTTCAAGCGGCATATTAGAAAACGAGGAATCGTATAAACAAATCCGTAAGAAAACGGCTGAAGCTGCGGTGGATTCTATTAAGCACCATATGACCGAAGACAATCAACAAACGTGTCATCAAGTCATTGGGTTTTACAATCAAGTGATATTCCGCTGTGAACATGGTCCTTCTTTCTTTCAGCAAAAGGATCGTACGTTTGACCGGAAGAAGAAAGAGCTTAACTTCCAAGCCGTACAGACGATTCGTAATGAAATCCAAACCTTATATGAAAATGGCGAAATCAATCGTGATATTGCCCATCATTTAAGGGAGTATATCAACGACATGGAAGCAGTCTTACTGACCAATACATGATGTTGTCATCTTCTCGCCTATGTTTTATGATGAAAAAAAGAGACGAGCAGGGGGAGAGGCAGGATGACATATTACGGAGCGATTGAAGCTGGGGGAACAAAGTTCTGTTGTGCCATTGGCAATGAACATGGTGATATCATAGAGGAATTGACCATTCCAACAGAGCACCCGGAAAAAACCATCCAATCACTTATTCCATTTTTTCAGCAACATGAAATTGCAGCATTAGGGGTTGGTTCCTTTGGACCGATTTGTGTCCAGAAAGACGATCCTTCTTACGGTTACATCATGAATACGCCGAAAGTTGAATGGAAACATTACCCGTTTATACCTGAGCTGGAGAAACAATTAGGCGTACCGGTGTCCTTTACGACAGATGTCAATGCCGCAGCATTAGGTGAACTGACAAAAGGGGCCGCCAAAGGGCTAAGCAGCTGTCTGTATATCACGGTCGGTACGGGGATTGGTGCCGGGGCTGTTGTGAAACATGAGCTTCTCCACGGTCACTCACATCCAGAAATGGGACACATCCTGGTCAGGCAGCATGAATCAGATCAGTTTGCAGGTGTCTGCCCAGCGCATGGTACTTGCTTAGAAGGACTGGCGGCAGGACCAGCTATTGAGGCAAGGTGGGGAAAGCCGGCTAAAGAGCTTACCGAAGAAGAAGCAGTTTGGTCTCTTGAAGCAGATTATTTAGCACAGGCATTAATGCAATACACGCTGATATTAAGCCCAGAGCGCATTATAATGGGTGGAGGCGTCATGAAGCAGAAACAGCTATTTCCGCTCATTCGAGAGAAGCTGGTTGCGTATGTCAATGATTATGTCGACATGCCACCGCTTGATACATACATTGTCTCTCCTGGACTTGAGGACAAGGCAGGTATGACAGGTGCTTTGCTACTAGCGATTGAAGCGAAGAGAAACGCCTGATAATAGAGTTTTCAAACGCAACATGAGATAATGAAAAAGATGGAATCTATGAAAAGGTGGTTGTTAACATGGTCAAAAGCTTGAATGATACCGTAACACTAAATAACGGAGTAGAAATGCCATGGTTTGGTTTAGGTGTATTCAAAGTGGAGGACGGCAACCAAGTGGTTGATGCCGTCAAAGCAGCCATACGAAACGGTTATCGCAGCATTGATACGGCTGCCGTTTATAAAAATGAGACAGGCGTAGGGAAAGCCATTAAAGAATCTGGCGTCAAAAGAGAAGAATTGTTCATTACGTCAAAAGTATGGAACACAGATCAAGGATATGACAAAGCACTCGCTGCATTCGATGCAAGCTTAAACCGGCTCGGTCTTGATTACTTAGACCTCTATTTGATTCATTGGCCTGGACCAAATGCAGACACGTTTAAAGAGACATGGCGTGCGCTTGAGAAGCTTTATAAAGATGGAAAAGTAAGAGCGATTGGTGTCAGCAACTTCTACGTGCAGCATTTAGAAGAGCTGTTAAAAGATGCGGAGGTTGTTCCAGCGGTGAACCAAGTGGAGTTTCATCCAAAACTGACACTTGTCGAATTACGACAATATGCGAAAGAAAAAGGCATTCAAATTGAAGCATGGTCTCCGCTGATGCAAGGGAAGCTTTTGGATCATGACGTATTAAAGGAAATTGCAGCACAATACAACAAATCTGTGGCTCAAGTGATCTTGCGTTGGGATCTGCAAATCGGCGTTGTCACAATTCCAAAATCAATCAATGAAGAGCGCATTAAACAAAATGCCGACATTTTTGACTTCGAGCTTTCACAAGAAGACATGGAAAAAATCAATGCACTTAATAATAACGAACGTGTCGGGTCTAATCCAGAAACGATGACGGTTGGGTTTGAATAAATAAAAAATCCCCTTAGCGTGTAGACAAACCCTCGCATATTTTGTCAGTGAGTACTGGTGCTTCCTAGACTAGCAAAGGTTTTCTATCACGCTGAAAAAAGACAAAGGGCTAAAATCAAGTTCATTTTAGCCCTTTGTCAACAATCTGAATCCCTTTCTCTTTTTGAGAAGGGGATTTTTTAATTCCTGCTTCGGCGAACAGCCAACAGCATGAGGAAAGACAGGATCACAATACAAATGGTCCAAGCCCACGCAAGTTCCATTCGTCCAGAATCAATCGCCACATAGATGGCTGTTGGGAGGGTTTGCGTTTTCCCAGGAATGTTGCCGGCGAACATTAAAGTCGCTCCAAATTCTCCTAAGGCCCTTGCAAAACTTAGAACCGCACCAGAGAGAAGAGATGGCAGTGCGAGTGGGACGGTAATATAGGCAAAGACCTGGAAAGAATGCGCACCATCAACTTTTGCAGCACCTTCAATGTCTGACTCAATCGTAGAAAAACCAGCTTTCGCTGATTGATACATGAGCGGGAATGCGACAACCGTCGATGCAATGACCGCTGCCCAATAAGTGAAGATGACAGGCTGATGGAAGATCCATTCAATGGCTTGTCCAATCACACTGTGCTTCCCGAACACGACGAGCAGCAGAAATCCTACGACCGTTGGCGGCAGGACAAGCGGCATCATGAGGAGCGTTTCCACGATCATTTTTCCTTTGAAAGATGTACGCGCCATCCAAAAACCAATGGACGTTCCTAAAACGACAGCCAATAACCCGCTGAAAGCAGCCACTTGTACGGACAGCCAGATAGGTGAAAGAAAATCTTCGGTCAGCATCGGCATTATTTCACTTGAAAGCCGTACTTTTTAAAAATCGCTGCGGCTGGATCTGATTGGAGATATTGAAAAAATGCTTTCGCTTCCTTCATATGTTCAGTCTGTTTGACAATGCCAACTGGATAAATGATGGGGGAATGCATGTCCTGATTTGCCTCATCTACTATCTTTACTTTGCGAGAAACGAGCGCGTCCGTCTTATACACGACTCCAGCTTCCACATTTCCTGTTTCGACATAGTTTAATACTTGACGAACATCCTTGCCATAGACAGCGTTCTGTTTCACTTGGACCCATATATTCAGTTTTGTGAAAATCTCTTTTGCATATGTACCAGCAGGAACAGATTCAGGTGTGCCAAGCGCTATCTTTCCTTTTATGTGCTGAACATCGCGGAAGGTTTTGATAGAAGAGGAACCTTCTTTTGGCACGATGAGAACAAGCTCATTTTGTATGGCATCCTTTGTATGATCCTGATCGATGTCGCCAGATTGAACAAGGTCATCAAAAGGCTCTTCAGCTGCTGAGAAGAAGAGATCCGCTTTTGCTCCTTGAGCGATTTGCTGCTTCAATGCGCCGGATGACCCGAAATTATTCGTGAGTGTCACGTTTGGATGAGCATCTTCATAGGCAGATTCAATCTCTTTCAAAGCATCCTGCAGGCTTGCCGCCGCTGAAATCACAAGTTCTGTCTTTTTGCTTTGATCTGGTGACGTCGACTCCGTTTGACACCCAGTCAGGAGCAAACAGATGGCGACGAAGGTTAAGAATAAATATTTCATGATCACACCTCTTTATCATTCAACATCATGTGTATCCTTTATTATAATCAAACTTATTTGACCATTCATAGGCTTTCAGGAAAAGAGAAAAGAAAAAGCCGCCAGAGGGCAGCTTTTAATGCTGATAAAAACGTAGTAAGTTCCCGTTGATCACTTTATCTGATAGAGACAGCTCTTTATTGGTTTTTTCTATATAGGGCTGGCATACTTCATCTTCTTCAACAGGTTGTTTTGTTTTTTGATCATAGCACGTGTTCTTTGTATAAAGATAATCATCCGTAATAAAGTTTCCATTTCTCAGCACAGCGAACGGTGTACGCTCATTGGAGAAAAGGTCATTTCCAAATTGAATAGAATCTTTTGATTCAATGCCGAGTAAATGAAGAAGTGTCGGTTTGACATCCATTTGACCGGCTGTTTCAGAAATGGTTTGAGGGGCCTCGTCTGTCACCCCAGGAATGTAAATCAAAAAAGGGACCCGCTGCAGTTTAACCGCATCAAACGGTGTGATTTCATCCTGCTTCAGCAGCTCTGCCATTGCCTCATGATGTGCTTCTGAAATGCCATAGTGGTCTCCCATCAGGACAAACATTGTATTTTCATATAGTCCTTCTTCTTTCATTCGTTCAAAGAACCTTTTGATGGCTTCATCTTGATAGCGAACGGTGGTCACATAGCGGTTTAAAATGGTGCTAGTCGAATCGTATTCATCAATGAACTGATCCTTTGGATCAATTTCAAATGGGAAGTGATTGGTTAAGGTAATAAACGTGCTGTAATAAGGCGTTTTCAGCTTTTTTAAATAATCGATGGATTGGTCAAAAAAGTCGATATCCTTTAAGCCCCAGCCAGTCGAATTCTGTTCATTGACATCAAATGAATCGACATCATAAAAGCGGTCAATCCCAAGAGATTCATACATCACATCACGATTCCAGAACGTTTTATTATTCGCATGAAATTGGACGGATTGATAATTCTCTTTTTTCAATTGCTTGTACAGTGTGTCATATTCGTTGTCACTCGCTGTGAAAAAGACAGCGCCACTGCTAGATGGATAGAGGGAGTTTGCGACGATAAACTCTGAGTCCGACGTTTTGCCTTGCTCTGTCTGCTGATAAAATTCATCGAAATAGAAGCTTTTTTTGGCAAGTTGATTTAAAAATGGTGTGATGTATTGTCCATTCACCTTTTGATTCATGACAAATTGCTGCGTTGATTCAAGTGAAATGAACACGACATTTTTGCCTTTAGCAAGTCCAAAGTAGTCTTCATTTGGTGCACTGTAATCAGCTTTTGTGTAGTTTGCCACTGTTGAAAGTGTATCTTCGTCAGCAAAGGCTTTTTGACCAATACGTGCTGTTTGAGCGGCACCGTCATACAAATGGAATTGAAACAGCCCAAGGTTGCGTACAATGACTTCTCGATCATACGAGCTTGTCAAAAATCGAGGGTGGTCCATCAAAGCTGAGCTGACATGGAACAATAGCAAGCTGCAGCAAACCACATAGTATGTTTTGATCGTCTTAAAAGACGCTTTTGGTGATAGCGGTTTCCGTTTTAAGAGCCATGCCAGCACCACAAAATCAATCAGCATGAGTATAAATAGCGGATGAAACAATTCAGTCATACTGCTGCCCATATCTCCCATGTTCTTTGCTTGAAATAAGACAGGAATGGTAATGAAATCAATATAAAAACCGTAAAAGATCGTATTCGATATCAAAATGGCTGTCAAAATAAAATTTGTGGTCAATAAAAAGACCTTTTGTTTCGTTTCATTTAAGAAAAGAGCAATCCCAAACAAAGGGAGCAAAAAGCTAAGTGGATTAATCAAAAGCAGCCATTCGTGAAACAGATTGGCCGTTCGTATATGAAATCCGAATTGATAAATGATATATGTTTTCATCCACATAAAGAGGATGGAGTACACTAAAAACCAGTGATTTTTGAAAAACGCTTTCATTTATGTAACTCCTCACCATTCTGTATTCAGCTGCAAGGCAAAAACACTTATCTTAAAACTACTAAAAAAATGAGGAATGATCAATTCATATCCTGCTTTTTTGCAAAACTCTTTTTTCTTTTTCTAAAACGGCAATGGGATGGATATTCCGCAAATGACAGCCATGTGATAGCAGGTGACAATGGTCAGAGCAGCTAGTACGACTTGTTCTCCTGTGCTGCCTGTTTTGACATAAAAGGGGAGACGTACTTTCATGGTTGCAGGGAACAAAAATTTAATACCGTTCACTGTGCCTGCATCAAGGATGAGGTGGCTTGCCATCCCAACTAGTAACCCGGTACTGAGGCTGTCATTTGGAATGTATGTTGTCGCAATAAAATAAATGATCAGCAGAAATAATAAACTATGTGTAAAGGTGCGGTGCCCGAACACACTACTGATCAGTGTGGAAAGGAGCGGGAATTTCCTGCCGATTTTGCTTTTCGTATGACATAGATCTGGGATGAGGGCACCTACTGATCCTGCAGCAGCCATCGTCACTGGTTCGAATCCGTAATAATAGGCGACGGCTGTGGAGGCGGCAATTCCGCCCATAATATGTGTTTTTCCTGTCATGATGCGTACTCCTGTTCTGTTTTTTGTTCAAGTACTCACTATATCAAGGGTGAATCCATTCAGCAAGGCTTATTTCTAAAGAAAAATGGGATAAAATAGTTGGCTGTTTGGAAAAACATTCTATAATAAGAAGGAAGTCATGTTGACACTAACGATAAGGATGCGATTCGGATGAGTAATGCAGACATTTTAAAAGAAATTGTTCTTGTACATTATGAAGTCAGCCGTAAATTAAACCGCAAGTTACTTGAGTTAGAAAAAGACATCACGCCTCCACAGATATATGCTCTTTCTATATTGATACAAGGAAAAGTATCACATGCTGAAGAGCTCAAACAAAGACTCTCTCTCAACCCAGGTGCCGCTTCCATTGCCCTCAATAAATTATGTGAGCAAGGCTACATTCAGAGAGAGAGGGACAAGGATGATCATTCCCTTGTCCGGCTAGAAGCCACGGAAAAAGGGCTGGCTATTTACGAAAAGCATACACGTCTTTTTGGAAAGGTGATTCAGCATATGATGTCAGACTTCACAGAGGAAGACTTAAAAACCTTTCTAACGTATTTGCAAAAAATGAGACAGACCTTTCACGATGAATGAACCGCTCCTCTTTGTATAATGCTGAGCGCTGTAGCACAAATTAAACAGGCAAAGTCATTTTATGAAAAGGGGGGAAATAGCGATGTCATTTTTCCAAAAGGATAAAAAGGCGAAAAGCGAGAAAGACCATCAGCAGGTAGATCAGCTGTTAGAAGAAGCAAGTAAAGAACTAGCTGGCGATCCGCTTCAAGAAGCTGTCCAAAAGAAGAAAAACAACCATCAATAAGCTGACAAAAAGGCGGAGAATCATTTCTCTGCCTTTTTTCTATGTTTTTCCCTTTGACAGATATGAGAATGTTTGATAACCTTCGTGTAGTAAAAATGAATAGAAATCCTCACGCTATGTCTCAGTGAGGTAGAGGTTGCGCGGATGATGAGTCACTCATGGGAGAGATGGAATCGTTGATCATGAGAAAAAAGGCATCAGCGCCGAAGTGTAGAGAGAGCTCCAACTTTCTTTATGCTGGGTCTGCATTGAACAAATGCAGGACTGCCACGTCTTTGAAGCGTGGAGGGCTATCCGGAGATCAAGGTGTATGTTTTGAAAAGCATGGACTTTTGTTCAGGCTTTTTTTTATGTTCTGATTGCCTAAGAAAAGGGTATGCTGGTAAGAAAGTGACCCAACATGAACATAAAGAATGCAAGTCATTGCTTCACAAATATATCAATGAAGATACTGCCGGGTCTGGTCCAAAGTGAATATAACGGAGGTACGAAAATGGAACAGACAAAAAAATGGGGTTTTTGGTTATTGACGGCTTTTGTCGTCGGAAATATGGTAGGTTCAGGCATCTTTATGCTGCCTAGTACACTTGCCCAGCATGCAAGTCCTTTAGGTGTGACGATGGCATGGCTTGTCACAGGTGGCGGCGTACTGATGATTGCCTTTGTGTTTGGACATTTGTCCATTCATAAACCGCAGCTAACAGCTGGACCACAAAGCTATGCAAGAGCGCTTTTTAAAGATCCGAAAAAAGGAAAAGCAGCCGGTTTTACAATGGTTTGGGGATATTGGGTGGCAAGCTGGATTAGTAATGTCGCCATTATCACAAGCCTAGCTGGTTATTTAACAACCTTTTTCCCAATTTTAACCGTGAAAACGGAGGTCTTTACTTTTGGAAAAGAAGCGATCACACTTGGTCAGCTCACAACGTTTATCGTATGTACAATCCTTCTATGGGGGACTCATACGATTTTAATTACAAGCTTAAGCGCAGCAAGTAAGCTGAACTTTATTACGACCTTTTCAAAGGTGCTTGGATTCGTCCTTTTTATTGTCGCAGGCTTATTTGCATTCCAAACCGCATTATTTGAACATTATTACTTCCCTGTTGAAGCAGCAAGTGGTGAAGGAGTGCTCGGACTTGGAGGCCAAATTCATCATGCAGCCATTTCCACACTATGGGCATTTATCGGCATCGAATCTGCTGTCATTTTATCAGGAAGAGCTTCCTCGCAGCGTGATGTCAAACGTGCGACGATTACAGGACTTTTAATTGCACTGTCTATTTATATGATTATTACCTTGATTACAATGGGCGTTCTGCCGCATGATCAATTGCAAGGTTCTGATAAACCATTCGTAGACGTGCTTCAGCTGATTATCGGACCGGCTGGCGGCATTGTCATGGCACTTCTTGCGATCATTTGTTTATTTGGTTCGATGCTTGGCTGGATTTTGCTTGGTTCTGAAGTCCCTTATCAAGCAGCAAAAGCTGGCGATTTCCCAGAAGTGTTTGCAAAAACAAACAAAAAAGGCAGTCCTGTTATTGCTTTGACTGTCACAAATATCATGTCACAGCTGTTTATTTTCTCAGTCATGTCACGTACGATTAATGAAGCCTTTACTTTCTTAACAACATCAGCGACACTTGCGTATCTCATTCCGTATATCGTGTCGTCGATCTACAGCTTTAAGGTCATCATGCAAGGTGACACATATGAGCTCCAAAAAGGCAACCGGACAAGAGACGGGATCATTGCGCTTGTGGCCATGGGGTATTCCGCTTGGGTCATTATTTCAGGCACAGCTGATTTCAAAACATTTGGTCTTGGTATTGGATTGTTCTTAGTTGGCATTTTACTCTACCCATTCATGTCCAAAAAATTTGCCAAAGGTACAGTTTAAAAAATACGTTTCTCCAATGCTGGAGAAACGTATTTTTTTATGAGGCAGATGTTAATCGATCCACAATAAATTCGAGCTGACCTTCTAGTGACACAGGGTCATTAAAGAAGTAACCGACTGTATCTGTTTCAAATACGCGTTTGTTTTGGACAGCAGGAAGTGATGCCCAGATGCTGCTTTTATACACTTGATCGCCATTACTTTTTGAACCGCTCCATGGGCTTGTGAAAATATAATCGCCTGCAAATTCTGGAAGCTTTTCAAGAGAAATGTTTGCATAACCGACACCACTGTCGATGGCTTCTTTTTGGGCGGCCTTCGGAGCTTTTAATTTCAGCTCGTCATAAATGATTTCACCACCGCGTGCAAAAGTGTTACCGAAAATGTAAATGCCCTTATCGAATGGTGATACGATCGAAACGGTTTTGTTTCCTACAGCTTTTGTAACTTTTGGTTTCACTTCAGCAATTTTGGCATCCCATTTTGTGATCCAATCCGTTGCTTTTTTTGATGTGCCTGTCATTTTACCGAATTCTTTTAGCTGGTCTTTAAACGAATATTGATTGTATTGAATGGCAACTGTAGGTGCAATTTTTTTGTATTGATCAAATTTCTCATCTTCTCCCCAAGCAATGATCATATCCGGCTTCAAAGAGGCTACTTTCTCAACAGAGGGAGATTTTCCAATATTTTTCACTCCATCTGTTTTTCCTTTATAGAAAGGGTTTTTAAAGATGGGCGCAGTGGCAGCAATTGGGGTTTTGCCGAGTGTGACGAGATCCCCGTAATAGCTTTCCGCCAGAAGCACAATACGTTTTGGGTTTTGAGGCAGTTTCACTTCACCCTTTACATCTTGATAGGTGATCGTGTCATTTTTTTTGGCTCCCGATTCTTTATTGGAAGTGCTGCCGCAAGCAGCAGTAAAAATCATAAGGGTCATGAAGGAAATCAAAAGAAGTCCGGTTCGTTTTTTCACAAAAGTTCGCTCCTATTCAATTGTTTATGATAATGATTCTCATTCGCGATTATATCTTAACATGATAGAAGAAAAAATGCATCGGCTATTTTATGACCAAAATGAAAATGGTGAAATTCTCCCGGTTTTTTGATGAAAATAAAGAAATTTATCAGAACAAGGATTTCAAAACGTGAAGAAAGTGATATACTAGACTCCGAGATTGATAATCATTATCACTAATAACGAATAGATATGAACGGAAAGGAAGAGACTGGTTTTGGGCTCACAATCGAATAAACAGCTGTCAGCTAAAGATGATGCGATAGATATTGTGACAAAGCCTTTTGGTACAGCAGCTGTTGTCATCATAGGAATCATTGCTTTAGCATTTGGTCTTTTTTTATCAGTATCGCTAGGAGCGGCAAACATTCATTTACACACGGTATGGGAAGCCGTCTTTCATTTTGACTCACAACAAACCTCACATCAAATCATTAGGGAACTAAGGCTGCCGCGTACAGTTGGTGCCGCACTTGTCGGTGCCTTTTTAGCAGTATCGGGTGCCATCATGCAAGGCATGACAAGAAATGCGCTTGCGTCTCCTGAAATCATGGGTGTGACAAATGGCTCTGCATTTGCGATTGCCATTGCGTTTGCTTTTTTCCCAGGCCAATCTTCTTTTACATTAATTCTTTGGTCATTTTTGGGTGCAGCACTTGGCGCCTCTATTGTATTTGGGGTTGGAACCCTTTCAAAAGGGGGACTTACTCCTGTGAAGCTCGCATTAGCCGGTACGGCTGTTGGCGCACTTTTAAGCTCAATTTCCTCAGCGATTGCCATTCGATTTGACGTCGCGCAAGATATGAGTTTTTGGTACGCAGGCGGTGTGGCTGGTGTGAATTGGAGCAATATTAAGATCATCATTCCAGTTGCGGCTGTAGGACTGATCATCGCAATGATTCTTGCCCGCTCCATCACGGTTTTAAGCTTAGGTGATGAATTAGCAAAAGGGCTTGGACAATATACACGAACAGTCAAGGTACTTGGCATATTGGTCGTGATCCTTTTAACAGGTGCAGCCGTGTCAGTTGCAGGTTCTATTGGCTTTATCGGGCTTGTGATTCCTCATGTTACGCGTTTCTTGGTCGGCGTTGACTATCGCTGGATTATCCCTTGCTCAGCTATTTTAGGGGCTATTTTGCTCATTTATGCAGACATTGCGGCAAGGCTTGTCAATGCGCCGTTTGAAACGCCAGTGGGTGCCATTACAGCCATTATAGGCGTTCCTTTCTTCTTATATTTAGCGAGACGTGAAAGGAGCGGAATTTAAATGGAAATGGTGCAGCAGGCAAAGAAAAAGAAATACAAACGAACGATGGTCATGATCTTTTTAGCGATCGTGGCTGTGTTCCTGATTAGTTTAAATACCGGAGAGATACGGATTTCTCCGATGGATACATTCAAAACATTTTTTGGACTCGGAAGTGAAATGGATGAGCTTGTATTATTCGAGTTCAGACTTCCAAGGATGGTCATCGCTTTACTTGTTGGCGCTTCTATCGCTGTATCAGGAGCCATTTGGCAAGGTGTTTCTCAAAATGGTTTAGCTGATCCCGGCATTCTAGGTGTAAATGCGGGTGCAGGTTTTGCGGTGGTTTTGTTTATCTTTGCCTTTCAGGGTTCGATGTCGAACTTAGGTGATTTTTCAATATTTGTACTGCCGCTTTTCGCTTTCGTAGGTGCCGCCTTTGCTGCATTCCTCATCTATGTGCTAGCGTGGAAAAAGGGCATTACGCCTGTTCGATTGATTTTAACTGGTATTGGGATCAATGCTGCATTTTCGGCAGCGATTGTGGTTATTCAATTAAAGATGAGCCCAAATGATTTTAACCAAGCCATTGTGTGGCTGTCAGGAAGTATTTGGGGCTCAAGTTGGACATATGTCTTATCAGTCGTGCCGTGGATGCTGATTTTTCTTGTATTAGCGATGGTGAGGGCACGCTACTTAAATATCATGAATTTGGGTGATCAGATATCTTATGGCTTAGGGATTTCAGTTCATAAAGAAAGAAGTTTTCTCATGCTGATTGCAGTTGCATTAGCCGGTGCGAGTGTCGCTGTTGCAGGGAGTATATCGTTCCTAGGGTTAGCGGCACCACACCTCGCAAGAAAGCTAGTTGGTCCGAAACATCAAGGAATGATACCGGCGTCCGCTATGATTGGTGCACTGCTGTTATTACTTGCAGATACACTTGGGCGTGTCATACTTGCTCCATCAGAGGTGCCCGTTGGACTTGTCGTTTCTGCCTTAGGCGCACCTTACTTCATTTACTTATTGATGAAAACGAACTAATGAGGAAGGAGAGTACAACAGATGAAATCACTTGAAACAGAAAAGCTTTGTATTGGCTATCATGACCGTTTGATTGTAGACGATTTAAATATCAGCATCCCAAAAGGCAAGGTGACGACATTAATTGGGCCGAATGGGTGCGGGAAGTCAACGATTTTAAAAACAATGTCTCGTATTATGAAGTCCCATCAAGGTGCTGTTTATTTAAATGGCCAGGCGATCCATCAAACACCAACAAAAGAAATTTCAAAACAAATGGCCATCTTACCGCAGACGCCTGAAGCGCCAAGTGGTCTGACCGTTTATGAGCTTGTGTCATATGGACGTTTCCCGCATCAAAATGGATTTGGTCGTTTATCAAATGAGGACAAACGAATCATCAGATGGGCACTTGAGGAGACGGGAATGATTGCGTTTCATGACCGGCCAATTGAAGCGCTCTCCGGTGGACAGCGTCAGCGGGTATGGATTGCGATGGCACTCGCTCAGGAAACAGAGCTGCTTTTATTAGACGAACCAACGACGTATTTAGATCTTGCTCATCAGCTGGAGATCCTTCAGCTGTTAGAACGCTTAAACAGAGAGCAGGGCAGAACGGTGCTGATGGTGATTCATGACCTGAATCATGCTGCACGCTTTTCACATTACATGATTGCCCTCAATCAAGGGAAAGTCATTAAAGAGGGTACGCCTCATGAGGTCATGACAAAAGAGGTGCTCAGTCAGGTGTTCCACATCGATGCAGAAATTGTGCTTGATCCGAGAACGAATAAGCCGATCTGTTTAACATATGACTTAATGAATCATGAAAGAAAGCTTGAAGCTGTGAACGGATAATAGATGGACAAAAAACTCGGTATGTATGACCGAGTTTTTTTGCATCTTCTGGTATTACCTTGTTATGCCATTTTCTCCAGTTGATCTTTTTTCGCTTTTATGCAGAAAAGAGGTACTTTTTTACTTTGGACAATGGTAATATACGGTTAGAGATCATAGCTAGAAAGGAAAGAGATGCGTGGAAACAGCAAAAATATTGATTGCAGATGACGAAGAAGCAATTGTAAAAATGGTTGAACGCGTATTAAAAAAAGAAGGGTTTCAACATATTTATAAAGCCTATCATGCAGATGAAGCATTAGATATTGTCAAAAACGAGGACATCCACCTCTTACTTCTAGATGTGATGATGCCCGGTAAGTCAGGCTTTGATGTTCTGCCTGACATCAGGAAAATGACGAAGGCACCGATTTTCTATTTAACAGCAAGAACGTCTGATGTAGACAAATTGACTGGATTTGCACAAGGTGCAGACGATTACATCACAAAGCCATTTAATCCGTTAGAGCTAGTAGCTAGAATTAAGGCGCACTTAAACCGAACTTATGTCTCCTTACAGGAGGAGCAGGAAGAAGCGCACAGTCAATATGAATATGCTCATTTCTCGTACCATCCTCATGCAGCCGAGTTGAAAGTAAGGGGAAAGGTGACGGCTTGCTCAGCTCAGCTTTTGTCCTTGCTGAAGTATTTTTGTGACCATCCGAATGTAGTACTTTCAAAAGATCAAATCTATGAGAAAGTATGGGGGGTTCCGTCATATGGTGACAACAACACCGTCATGGTTCATATCCGAAAGCTGAGAGAAAAAATAGAATTAGATCCAAGTCAGCCTGAATATATTGTGACGATCCGTGGTATGGGCTATAAGTTCATTCCCCAACCTGTGAAGGTTCTTCAATAGTTTATGAATTTACGAACAAAACTTTTCTTTCACTTTGTCGGACAAATGTTTATTGTCATCGTCATTCTAACGATCGGGCAAACATTCTCTGAAAATCTTTATTTTCAAAAACGCTATGAGAATATGACTGAAACTGGTTTAACGAAGGCAGATGGAGATACACTCATGAGCTGGCTTTATTTTAACGAGGATGGAAAAATGGAAGCCGATGATCAGCTCAAACAAGCAGTGGAAAAACGTGATGGCTGGCTACAAGTGATTGATTCCAAAAAACGCAACGTCTATAGCTATCAACTCCCTAAAAACATTCCAACATCCTATCAAAAGGATGAAATGATCAAGATCTTTGAAAAAAGACAATTTAAAGATTACAAGATGTACTTCTGGCCAATTGAGATTGATCAAGAAAGCTTTATCGTCTTATATGGATTTAAAACGAACAGCACAAAGGTAGCCAATTATCTCAAGCAGCATGAAAAAAATCTGGCTGCATTGTCTCAATATTCAGTTGAAACAAAAGAATTTTTGAAAAGAATGAATGGATCGGTGCATCTGTTTAATGAAGAAGGAAAATACTTAAAAGGTATCCGAGCCAAAAATAATTTGAAAAATAACGTAACGGATGTTGAACTGCTCAAGTATCAATCGAAGCCTTGGGAGTTTAGAAGCGACCTGTCGTATATCAAAGTGAATAAGGATTTGTATATGATTGTTTCGGTGCCAAACAAAGTATACAGCCCAGACGAGCTTTATGATAAAGAGACAGAGGCTTTAAACCAATATACAACGCTTTTGATTGCAGGTCTTGCGCTTACGATTATTATCGTTATGACATTATGGTACTCGTATCGCTATGGGCTACCGATCTATCACATTATCCGCTGGCTGATTTTCTTATCAAGAAATAAATTGCAGGAGCCAACAAATAGAAAAGGTATTCCAGTAAGTAAAAATAAAAAGGGCCGTATTAAGCGGGAGTATCGGCTGTTTGAGGATATTCTCAAAACAATGGATCAGCTCACCAATACGTTAAAAGAGAATGAAGCAAACCGAAGAAAAATTCAAACCACGAGGGAAGAATGGATCGCAGGGCTGTCTCATGATCTAAAAACGCCTCTTAGCACGATTTACGGCTATGGATTAATGCTAGAATCAGATCAATACCAATGGTCCAAGGAAGAAGTCATGGAAATGGGACAAGTCATTCGTGAGAAATCAGAATACATGTCGACGTTGATTGAGGATTTAAACCTCACGTATCGATTGAAAAATGGTGCATTGCCTATTAATCGAAAACCTGTTGAGCTTGGTGAATTTTTAGCCTCCATTATGGACGAGTTTTCAAGAAGCACGCTTTCAGAAGATTATTTGTCATCCTTTGAAGATCAAACAGAGGGTGTCATGTTTGAGATCGATAAAGCCTGGTTTAGACGAGTCATTGAGAACCTGCTGGCAAACGCAGTGAAGCATAACCAGAAAGGTACTCTTATTCAAGCTGTTCTATCTGAAACAAATGATGAAGTTCGGATCGAAATGAAAGATAACGGACGCGGAATGGCGCAAGAAACGGTGGATCATTTATTTAATCGTTACTATAGAGGGACAAATACGAATGATCCAACAAATGGAACAGGACTAGGACTGGCGATTGCAAAAGAGCTTGTCTTACTGCACGATGGCGATATTCAAGTAGAAAGTGAATTAGGTCAAGGAACAACTATTGCGATTATCCTAAAGAAAACACCATCTGTAAAATAGCCAAAAAACGATTTTCTTTTCTAAAGGAGATCGTTTTTTCTTGTTTTAGGATTGAAATCGATTTTGTAAACGATTACAATAAAATTGTTAACGTGAACAAATTGATTTTCATCATTATAAGAGATGGGGGAGTTTGATGAAAGCTTTTTTAGATGAGCAGTTTTTATTAAACAGTCAAACGGCGGAAAAGCTATACCATGAGTTTGCAAAGAACCTTCCGATTATTGATTACCATTGTCATTTAAGTCCAAAAGAAATCTATGAAAATAAAACGTTCCGAAATATAACCGAAGCATGGCTTTACGGGGATCATTACAAATGGCGCGCCATGAGAGCAAATGGGATACCTGAAACACATATCACAGGAGATGCCTCAGATGATGAGAAATTTTTAGCATGGGCGAAAACTGTTCCGATGACGATTGGAAATCCTCTCTATCACTGGACCCATCTAGAGCTAAGACGATATTTTGATGTTGAAGAACTTTTGAATGAAGAAAGCGCAGACATCATCTGGAAAAAAGTAAATGAAAAGTTGCAAGGAGATGGATTTGGTGCGAGAGATTTCATTGTGAAATCAAATGTTGAAACGGTTGTGACGACAGACGATCCGGTTGATTCGTTGATTTATCACCAACAACTGCGGGAAGAAGGCTTTTCTGTGCAAGTACTGCCAGGGTTTCGGCCAGATAAGGCATTAGATATCACAAATGACTTGTTTATCGAGTATGTTCATCAGCTGGCGGAGGTTTCATCTATCAAGATCGAATCCTATCAAGACTTCATAAAAGCACTTCATATGCGAATCGATTTCTTTCATGAACAGGGCTGTTTGATTTCAGATCATGCCATCAATGAAATGACTTACGAAGACACGACGGAAGAAGAAGCTACGATCATTTTTCATAAAAGAATGTCTGGACATCCATTGACGGAAAAGGAGAAGGTTCAATTTAAAACGCACACATTCATTGAACTAGGTCAGGCATATGCTCAGCGGGGATGGGCGATGCAGCTTCATATCAATGCGCTCAGAAACAACAATTCAAAAATGTTTGAGCGGCTTGGACCAGATACCGGATATGATGCAATGAATGATGAAGACATTGCAAAACCTCTTTGCCGCGTATTAGATCGGTTAGAACAAGCATATGCATTGCCAAAAACCATCCTCTATTCCTTGAATCCAAGGGACAATGTGGTGATTTCAACGATCGCTGGAAGTTTTCAAGATGGAAAGACTCCTGGGAAAATGCAGCATGGAACAGCCTGGTGGTTTAATGATACAAAGCAGGGAATGACAGAGCAGATGATGGCACTTTCCAGTATCGGACTGATCAGCCGATTTATTGGGATGCTGACAGATTCACGAAGCTTCCTGTCTTACACAAGACATGAATATTTCCGTAGACTGTTATGTGACATCATTGGAAATTGGGTGGAAAAAGGTGAAGCGCCTAATGATCTCAATTTGCTAGGGGGAATGGTAAAAGGAATCAGCTATGAAAATGCAAAGCAGTATTTTCAATTTGAACGGGCAAATGAGCTTTCGCATAAAAGCAAGATGATATGAACAAAAAGCAAGAATATGAAAGCGTTTTTATGATAAGATGATAAAAAATCATAAAAGGCGGAATAGCATGACAGTCACAATCAAAGATATAGCAAAATTGGCAAACGTTTCTCATACCACAGTATCAAGGGCTTTGAATAACAGTCCTTTTATTAAAGAGAAAACAAAACAAAACATCTTGTCGATTGCAAAACAGCTGAATTACTCACCGAATGTCCATGCCAGAGGCCTTGTCTCGCAAAAATCATTTACAATTGGTCTGTTTTTTACGAGTTTAACAGAAGGCACATCCTCAAGTTTCTTTGTTGATGCATTAAAAGGCGTCAACAGTGTAATAACAGAAAACTATCATTTGGTTGTAAGAGGAATTGACGATTTTCACGATTACACAACCATTCATAAACAGCGGTATGATGGTATTTTGCTCATGAGCCAAAGCGAGCATGATGAAGCGTTTATCCATCATGTGAAAAAGCAGGGCATTCCCATTATTGTACTGAATCGCCGTGTAGAAAGTAATCAAGTGATGAATATATTAGCGGATGATGGTGAAGGGGCATACCAAGCTGCACACTATTTCATTCAGCAGGGGCATAAACAAATTGCCATTATTGAAGGGAAAGAAGGGTTTAAATCCACACAGGAAAGAAAAGCTGGTTTTCTGCAAGCACTCATTGACCATCATGTACCCATGAAGAAGGAATACATGATCACAGGCGACTATCATATGAAGAGCGGCTATGAATCAATGGAAGCCTTACTCACTCTTGATGATCCGCCAACTGCCCTTTTTTGCTCAAACGATGACATGGCGATTGGTGCGATGAATGCATTGTTTGCAAAAGGTAAAAGGTGTCCTGATGATCTCTCTATTATCGGTTTTGATGATATTTCATTTTCATCTTATACAACGCCTGCCCTCACAACAGTCAAAAAGCCAATTGAAAAAATGTGTGCGCTTGGAGCAGAAGCGATCCTTTCAGTCATCAACGATGAAAAGCAAGAAGACGATCATCTGGAAAAAGTGTATGTCCACACAGAGCTGATGATTAGAGATTCAGTCAAAAAGGTGCAGTAATCAGCATCTTTTAAATAAGAATGTTCACGTGTGCAAAAAATGTGGGGAGGAAAAGCGTTTGAGACGATTATCCAAAGATGTGTACCCAGTGGCTGAATATCCTGAAACCATTCTACAAATTGGCGAAGGAAACTTTATGCGGGGATTTATGAATTGGCAGATCCAGAAGCTAAACGACTGTACAGATTTTAAAGGAAGAGCAGTGGTCGTTCCTCCTCGAAAAGGATCAGTGACCGCTCTAAATGAACAAGATGGTTTGTACACTTTATGTATTCAAGGATTTCATGACCAAAAAGAAATGAACGAACGGATCGTCATTCAATCCATCAGCAGGGGAATCAGCACATATACAGATTATGATGCCTTTTTACATGTAGCGGAAAGTCCTGATGTGCGCTTTGTCTTTTCTAATACAACAGAGGCAGGACTTGTGTTAAGAAAAGAGGACCGATTAGAAGATCGGCCGCAAGTAAGTTTTCCAGGAAAGCTGACAGCCTTCTTGTATCACCGCTTCAAAGCTTTTTCTGGAGATGAGAAAAAGGGCTTGATCATTTTACCTTGTGAATTGATTGAACAAAACGGTGATCGATTAAGAGAATATGTGATCACAATGGCAGCTGAGTGGAATCTTCCGCCTGATTTTGTGGCTTGGGTCAAGGAAGCCAACACGTTCTGTAATACGTTAGTTGATCGGATTGTCCCAGGATTTTCTCAGGAAGCAGCGGAGACTGTTCAAAAAGAAGAGGGGTATATCGATGAATTGCTTGTCACAGCAGAATATTATCACCTGTTTGTCATTGAAGCACCTGCGTTTGTTCAAAAAGAGCTTCCTTTTCAAGAAGCAGGGTTAAACGTACTTTTTGTGGAAGATATCGCTCCCTATCGTATGAGCAAGGTTCGCATTTTAAACGGTGCGCATACAGCGATGGTGCCGATTGCATATTCATGTGGCTTGGATACTGTCAAAAAAGCGGTGGATGATGAGCATGTTGGTGTGTTCATTCGCCGCATGCTTGAGGAGGAAGTGCTGCCAGGTTTGCCACTTCCTGAAGAAGAGCTGCTGCTTTATACACAATCCGTTTGGGATCGATTCTGCAACCCTTTTGTCAAACATCAATTACTTGATATTGCCTTAAATGGTGTATCGAAATTTCGGGCGCGTATTCTCCCGTCTCTTCTAGATTATATAGAGCTAAAAAAACAGTTGCCTACGAAACTTATGTTCTCACTGAGCAGTTTGATTTATTTTTATCAAGTCCATGCAGATCAAATAAAGGATGATGAGTCTGTGATGACATTCATGAAGGAAGCATGGGAGGAAGTGGACCATTCCTATGAATCAATGGTCGATCGACTTCTTTCAAACGAAGTTTTATGGGGGATGGATTTGACGAGGATCGCAGGGCTGACGGGTGCAGTAGCCGAGCAGCTCACCTTCATACATGAAAATGGCATGAGAGCTGCTGTTCACCAAATACTTCAATATGAAAGTCAGGGGGAGAAGGCATGAGGGACTTTGTTGTGATTCATCCTTCAGATAATGTTGGCATCGCTTTAAAAGTACTTGAGCAAGGCGAAGAGCTTCAGCACCAAGGTCATACAATCATTTTAAAAGAAACCGTTGCTAAAGGTCATAAATTTGCATTGGCTGAGATCAAAGAAAAAGAGAATATCATCAAATATGGCTACCCCATTGGTCATGCAGCCACTAAGATTTCTGCTGGAGAATGGGTGCATACGCACAATATCAAAACGAACCTATCAGGTAAGCTCGATTACGAATACCGACCTTCTTTAACAGAAAACCCCTATGAAAAAACGAATCTGACATTCAAAGGGTATAAACGAAAAAATGGCGCAAGTGGTATACGAAATGAGCTTTGGATTGTCCCAACAGTTGGGTGTGTCAATGGCATTGCCGATCAAATCATTCAAATATTTACTGCTGACATGGGGGGAAGCATCCATCCTTTTGAAACGGCGTTAGTATTAAAGCACAATTATGGATGCTCCCAACTTGGGGATGATCATGAAAACACAAAAACCATTCTTCAAAATGCCGTAAAGCACCCAAATGCTGGAGGGGTTCTCGTTCTAGGTCTTGGCTGTGAAAACAATGACATTGAGGATTTTAAAGCTACATTAGGGGAGTATGACAAGACGAGGGTGAAATTTTTAAGAAGCCAAGAAGTAGGGGATGAGATTGAGACGGGTGTCGCTTTGCTCAAGGAAATTTATGACGCAGCGAAAGAAGATCAGCGTGAAGACATTCCGTTATCTGAGCTGAAAATTGGCTTGAAATGCGGAGGTTCAGATGGGTTTTCAGGCATTACCGCAAATCCACTTTTAGGCAGACTGTCTGATTTTATTGTGGCTCAAGGAGGGACCACCGTCTTAACAGAAGTACCGGAAATGTTCGGGGCTGAAACGATCTTAATGGAGAGAGCGGAATCAAAAGCGACATTCGACAATATTGTGCAGATGATCAATGATTTTAAACAATACTTTATGGATCATCGACAGCCAGTATATGAAAATCCTTCCCCGGGAAATAAAGCAGGAGGAATTTCGACATTAGAAGATAAATCTCTCGGCTGCACACAAAAAGCGGGTACTTCCGTTATAAAGGATGTTTTAACATACGGGGAGCTGCTAAAACGAAAAGGATTGAATTTATTAAGTGCGCCTGGGAATGATTTGGTTGCTTCATCTGCTCTCGCAGCGTCTGGCTGTCAGCTCGTCCTCTTTACAACAGGCAGAGGCACACCGTTTGGCACATTTGTTCCAACGATGAAGGTATCGACCAATACCGCTTTATATGAAACAAAAAAACATTGGATCGACTTTAATGCGGGGGAATTGCTTGAGGATGTACCAGAAGATGTGGTGCTAGAGAAGTTCATTGCCACGGTGATTGATGTGGCGAGTGGAAAGCTGTTAAATCATGAAAAAAACAATTTTAGAGAGTTGGCTATTTTTAAAACAGGTGTGACACTTTAAGGCGTCTGGGGGATAAGGAAATGTCTAAAAAACGGAATTTGATGTATGTGACAGCAGGAACAGTACTAACAGGAATTGGACTCGCACGTTTAGCAAAGCAAGGGAAAAAAGACAAAGAAACAGATGGTATAGATCATGTGTTAAAGCAGATAAAAGCGCCAAAGTTCCCAGATCGTGAATTCAATGTCATTCATTATGGTGCAGATAACAAAGGGATAGAGCTTTCGACAAATGCTATTCAGTCTGCCATCGATGATGCACATCGTTTGAAAGGAGGGCGAGTGCTGATTCCTGAAGGGACATTTTTGACAGGCGCTCTAGAATTGAAAAGCAATGTAGAGCTTCATCTTCATGAAAATGCCTATGTGACCTTCAGCCAAGATACACGTCATTATCTTCCGCTTGTTCTAACAAGATATGAAGGCATTGAGCTTTATAATTATTCGCCACTTATTTATGCCCATCATGCAGAAAACATCGCGATTACAGGAGCAGGCACGCTGGACGGGAGAGGGGATGAACACCACTGGTGGCCTTGGAAGTATGGAACAAATGGTCAGCCCTCTCAAGATCGGGATCGTCAGCTCCTTTTTGATATGGCTGAAAAAAGAATACCAGTGGAAGAAAGAGTGTTTGGCGAAGGACATTATTTAAGATCAAGCTTTATCCAGCCATACAATTGCCAAAATATTCTCATTGAAGGAGTAACCGTAAAGGATTCACCGATGTGGCAAGTCCATCCGGTGTTAAGTGAAAACGTCATCGTCCGCGGGGTGAATATCATCGGTCATGGCCCAAATACAGATGGTGTGAATCCAGAGTCGTGCCGACATGTGCTCATTGAAGATTGTTATTTTGATAATGGCGATGATTGTATTGCCATTAAATCGGGCAGAAATGAGGACGGCCGGAGAATCGGCGTTCCATCTGAAAACATCGTCATTCGTAGAAATACGATGCGTGATGGTCATGGCGGAGTAACGATCGGGAGTGAAATCTCTGGAGGCGTCAAGTATGTATATGCAGAGGATAATGTCATGGACAGTCCGAACCTTGACAGGGCATTGCGCATTAAGACCAACTCTGTCAGGGGCGGTACCATTGAACACATCTATTTTAAAAACAATCTAGTGAAAAGCTTAAAACATGAGGTGGTCTGTATCGACATGATGTATGAGGAAGGGGATGCCGGTCCGCATAGGCCTGTAGTCCGTCATATTGAAGTAGAAGGGTTAAAAAGCAGCGGAGGGCGATATGGTGTCAAGATCGCCGCATACTCACATTCCCCGGTCACACACTTTAAAATGAAAGACTGTGTCATTGACGATGTCACATACCCTCTTTCATTGGAACATGCAGTATCTCCTTCATTTCAGAAAGTTGTCATTAATGGTGAACATATCAACCAATAGCGGAAGTGAAAACAGCCACGTCAAAGGCTGTTTTTCTTTTACAAGGACAGACAAGACGTATTCGGAATCACATATACAACCTATCTGCACTGTAGTATAATATTCCCGAAATTAGAAAAGAATTGACGAAAGAGATGACGTCAAGCAGTACATAAAGCAGGGGGTTTATTGATGAAGAAGTTAACTGGTATTTGGCTATCATTGTTACTTGTGATCGGTGTTTTAGCAGGGTGTGCAGGTGCGGAAACGGACCAAAAAACAAACAGTTCAAAGCCTAAAGAGACAGAGGCTGCGGCATTTCCTGTATCCATCAAAGATGCAGCTGGTAAAACAGTTGAAATCAAAGAACAGCCTAAACGAATTGTTTCGTTAATTCCAAGTAATACAGAGGTTGCCTATGCCCTTGGTCTTGGAGATAAAATCGTGGGTAGATCAGATTTTGACAACTATCCAAAGGAAGTAGAAAAGGTAGAGAAGATTGGCGGTCTTGATTTCAATGTAGAGAAGGTTATTTCCTTAAAGCCTGATCTAGTCTTAGCACATGCATCACAAATGAGCTCAAAAGACGGATTTAAACAGCTTGAAGATGCAGGTATTCAAGTGCTGACTGTCAATGATGCGGCTTCCTTCAAAGATGTTTATAAGTCTATCCATATGATTGGTGAAGCAACCGGCGTAAAAGAGGCATCAACGAAGCTTGTAGATGAGATGAAATCAAAACTGAATGACATCAAAAAACAAGCAGAATCCATCTCCAAAGACAAACAAAAAACAGTTTTTGTCGAAGTATCAGGTGCGCCTGAAATTTATACAACAGGTAAACAAACGTTTATGGACGAAATGTTGTCTGTCATTCATGCAAAAAATGCTGCTGGCGACCAAACAGGCTGGGTGCAAATGACGGAAGAATCAATTATTAAACGAAATCCTGATGCTATTGTTACGATTGATGGCGCAAGCTTAGCTGATCTGAAAAAAAGAGACGGCTGGAAGGCGATCAAAGCAGTCAAAGAAAAACAAGTCTTTCAATTGAATACGGATCTGGCATCACGACCGGGACCGCGATTGGTTGAAGGAGTGGAGGCTCTTGCGAAAAGTATCTATCCTGACACGTTCAAATAAGATCATCATCGCATACACAGTAAGTGCTTTACTTCTTGTGGTGAGCATTGGAATGGGAATCTCATTTGGTAGCTTAGGGATTCCCATTCCTTCTATACTTCGGATCTTCGTTCATGAAGTATTTGGAATCCAGGTCGGAACCATTGATGCAATTGACCGCAATATTATGATGAATATCCGGCTGCCGAGAGTGATATTAGCGGCGTTAGTCGGAGCAGCTCTGGCGTTATCTGGTGCAGCCTTTCAAGGTTTATTAAAAAATCCTCTCGCTGACCCTTATACACTTGGGGTATCTCAAGGGGCATCTGTGGGGGCTGTAGCCACATTGTTTTTCAGTTTGCAGTTTCCTTTGCTCGGCAGTTTTACACTGCCTTTTTTGAGTATGACAACAGCGCTTGTCACACTATGTCTCGTCCTCTTTTTTGCCCGTCTGGTTCACCGAGGAATGAGCATTTCTTCTTTAATTTTGACGGGGGTCATCTTCAGCTCTTTTTTAGGAGCGCTCATTTCATTAATGATTGCGTTAACAGGTGATGATTTAAAAGAGATTATTCATTGGCTTCTAGGCAGTGTGTCTATGAGAGGCTGGCGATATATTGCTCTTTTCCTTCCTTTTTTCCTCATTGGTACATTTGCATTGATCTTGATGGGAAGAGATTTAAATGTGATGACATATGGCGAAGAAAAGGCAAAACTGTTAGGGGTTCATGTGAAACGGAGCAAATATGTGGTGTTGCTTGCTGGTTCGATTCTGACTGGAAGTGCGGTGGCTGTGTCAGGAACGATCGGATTTGTAGGACTGGTGATTCCGCATTTTATCCGTCTTTTATCCATTACGGATCATCGTCATTTGCTGCCTTTGTCGATGCTGAATGGTGCTTCCTTTCTCGTTTTAGCAGATGTGCTCTCTCGTACGATCATTGAACCGACTGAATTGCCTATTGGCATCATTACGGCGTTAATTGGTGCTCCTGTCTTTGGCATCATCCTCATCCGCAGATATAGAGGAGGGACGCATCTATGATTCAAGTGAAGGAAGTTAGAGGAGGATATGGTGAAAAAGAGGTCATTCACGGCGTGAGTTTTGAAGTGGAGCGAGGGGAATTCCTCGGTATCCTTGGTCCGAATGGGAGCGGTAAGACGACACTGCTTAAAATGATCGCAGGTATTTTAGCACCTGAGAGCGGCCAAGTAACACTAAGTGGCCATCCAGTTCAATCCTACCGGCCAAAGGCACTTGCGCAAAAATTGGCGGTTCTTCCCCAGAAGACCGATCAAGCCTTTTCATTTACAGTGGAAGAAACGGTCCAGTTTGGGCGTTATCCTTATCAGAAAGGTTGGCTGCAATCTGTTACGAAAGCAGATATCGAGATTGTCAGCAAGGTGATGGACCTAACAGATATTGCTCAATTTAAGAATCAATCCATCCAAGAGTTAAGCGGTGGAGAACAGCAGCGGGTTTACTTAGCTCAAGCGCTGGCTCAGTGCCCTGACTATTTATTGCTGGATGAACCAACCAGTTTTCTTGATTTAGCTTATCAAAAAGAGTTACTCGATTTGATTAAACAAGAGACCGCTTCCTATAACTTAACGGTGATCGGTGTGTTTCATGATGTGAACATTGCCAGTTTGTATTGTGACCGTCTGCTTTTGCTGAATGAAGGAAAGACGGACATGCTGGGAGAACCGCATCATGTGTTGACCACCGAACGGGTGAACCGGGTGTATGAAACAGATGTAACACCTCTCCAACATCCACTGCGGGCAAACCCTCAGCTGGTAATTGAACCTGCGTCCATCTCTGAACATTCAAGACTGAACTTAGCGGATGGGTGGAAAACATATGGCGCAAACGGAATGACATTTTCTACTCATCAGCCATTGCGCATCCTTTCATCACATGAGAAAAGCGGGGGTTTCTTTTGGACACGGTCCCTTGGAACGGGAACTGAAGCACTCCAAGACATGCTGGATGATGAGGAAGGGTACTTATTTCTTGGTCAATCTGATGGGCCGAAGCAATACGCCGCTGAAGATGATGATGAAGATGTCCTTCTTTATGGAATGCATCAAGAAGGAGAGCTGTCCGTTTGGCTTGTGCTGAAAGGAACGATATCAGATGGTGCGTCTGTCCAGCTGATGGGCGAGCTGATGCACTTCATTAAACAAGAGACAAGTATCCAGGTACATCATCTTTGTATCGCTGCTGCCAATGCAGAAGAAAAGGAGCATGCTGCTCATTTACATGAAAGAGTCAGACTGAAAGTGAAGCATCTTCTTCATACGTTAAATGTAATGAAAAAGTGAACCGGCTGGTTCACTTTTTTTGTTGAAAACATCAACATCTACTTATGTCACCCACTGAATATTTGAAAAAAACGAAAAATATGTTGCTAAATAAATCATATTACTTTTATAATAAGAATCATGAAAGCGTTTTAATAATTAATTGTTTAAAAATGCAACAATCGGAAGGGGAGGATCATTTGAACATTCAGGGAATCATTCCAGCTATTTTGACACCGCTTACAGAAGAAGAGTATTTTCATCCAGAAGTGACAAAGCAACTCATTGATCATTTAATCGACTCTGGTGTGCACGGCATCTTTGCTTTAGGGACAAACGGCGAATTTCATTTGTTTTCAGAGGAAGAAAAGCTTCAAATTGCTGAAACTGTTGTAAAGGCTGCGGGCGGCAGGGTGCCTGTATACATGGGAGCAGGCGAGAATAGTACTGAGGCAACCATTAAGCTTTCAAACAAGTTCGCAGATTTAGGCGTAGATGTCCTGTCGGTTATCACCCCTTATTTTGTTGCGCCATCACAAGAGGAGCTGTATGAGCATTTTCGTCATATTTCAGAAAATGTGACCATCCCCATCTTGCTCTATAACATTCCGTCAAGAACAGGTGTGTCACTTGCGCCAGAGACGGTTGCAAGGCTCAGCGTCCTACCGAATGTGTTAGGTATTAAAGACAGTAGTGGAGATATTGCCAATATCAAAGCGTATCTCGATGTTACAAAGGATGAAGAGTTTGTCGTGCTTGCAGGAACGGATTCCCTCATTTTAGAGACATTGAAGCTAGGCGGAACAGGTGCAGTGGCGGCAACGGCAAATGTATTTCCAGAAACCGTCGTTGGCATTTATGAATCGTTTCAGCAAGGAAATCTTGACCAAAGTGAGCAATTTCAGCAGCAGCTGCAGCCGTTAAGAGCCACATTCACATTAGGAACGTTACCAGCACCTTTGAAAAAAGCAGCTGAACTTTCGGGGATTCCTGTAGGTCCGCCAAAAAGCCCGGTCAAAGCATTATCCGGCGAAGCTTTAGAAGCTGTGGTGAACATGATGGAGAATTATCGGATACAAGCAAAAGCAGCAAAGGAGTCGTGAAGAGATGACAATATCACAATATCACTTTCAAACGGCATCACACATTGTTTCTGGCGCTCACTCTCTAGAGCTCCTTGGGGAGAAGCTAGAGCTATTAGGACTTAGCAAGTTGAGATCCATTTTTATTTTAACGCAGCCATCCATCGTATCTCTTGGTTACGCAGATCAAATCAAAACAGAACTTGCGAAAAAAGGGATTGCGAGTGAGATCAGCACAGAGATTAAGCCTGAACCAACGGAAGAAAATATCGAGGACGTCTTCCAGACATTTTTAAAAGGGGAGCATGAAGCCGTTATTGGGATTGGTGGCGGGAGTGTGCTGGATGCGGCCAAAATATTAGCCGTTCTAAAGACGAATGATCAGCCAATTTCTGATCTCGTTGGCACGAACCTTGTTAAAAAAAGAGGAGTTCCAACGATTCTCATTCCAACAACCTCAGGTACGGGATCAGAAGTGACACCAAACGCGATTGTTACCTTTCCGGAAAAAGAATTAAAAATTGGCATGGTCAGCCCATACCTTTTGCCTGATCTTGTGATCTTAGATCCCGCACTGACACTCAAATTGCCAAAAGCCATTACCGCAGCTACAGGGATGGATGCGTTTACGCATGCGCTTGAATCGTATATTTCAAATAAAGCCAATCCATTTAGTGATATGTTTGCACTCGAATCGATGAGGCTCATTTCAGGAAGTATTCAGGAGGCCTATCATCACGGGGATAATATGACAGCAAGGGAAGATATGCTGGTTGGTGCCATGTATGGCGGGATGGCGCTCACAAGTGCCGGAACCGCTGCTGTTCATGCAATGGCTTATCCGTTAGGGGGGAAATTCAAAATTTCACACGGTGTCGCTAATTCCATGCTGCTTCCTCATGTCACGGCGTTTAATGCAGACCATATCAAAGATCGTCTTGAAGATATTGCTAGAGTGATAGGGATCGAAGAGAAAGGCTCAAAGCATACGCTTGCAGAGCAAGTGATTCGTCAAGTTGAAGAGTGGACAGCGGATTTACACATTCCTCAACAACTCAAAGCCTTCGGTGTGTCAAAAGAAGATGTGCCGGCACTTGCTGAAGCTGCTTCAGAGGTGAAGAGATTAATGGATAACAACCCGAAGCCGATGTCTGTCTCTGATATTGAACAGGTCTACATGAAACTGCTCCACGTTTAACACTTCATACGTCACTGGGATGGGACATAAGAAGTTGCTTCATACGGCTTGCACACAAAGGGGGATTTTAAGTGAATGTCTTAAGCAGTTCTGTCATCACATTTATTTTAATCGTCATTATTCTCTATATTCTGTTTACGACCTGGCTGACGATGCGTTTCCGTAGTAAGTCTAACTCAGAATTTAACAATGCCGCTAAGTCACTTCCAGCTATTGTGGTCGGTATTTTGTTAATGAGTGAATTCATTGGGACGAAGTCAACTGTCGGAACAGCTGAATCTGCTTTTACACACGGGCTTTCCGCTTCATGGTCTGTTATCACAGTTGCTATTGCCTTTTTTATTTTTTCCTTTTTCTTAGTGGGAAAGTTTTATCGAACAGGACAATACACGATTTCAGGTATTATCGATCAAAAATTTGGAAAATCAACAAAGCTTGTTGTCTCTGTCATTATGATTGCAGCCCTGCTCTTAGTGAATCTAGGAAACTATTTAAGTGGTTCAGCTGCCATTGCATCTATTCTTGGCCTTCCTTTAATGACCTGTGCCATCATCACGGCGGTTGTGAGTACATTTTATTTTACTTTCGGAGGAATGAAGGGGGTTGCATGGGTCACGATCCTTCATTCAATTGTGAAGTATGCGGGGATTTTAATTACACTAGGGGTAGCCCTTTATTTAACAAAAGGCTTTGAGCCAATGAAACAAACATTACCCGACCATTTCTTTACATGGGATGGGACCATCGGTTGGGGAACGATTGGAGCTTGGTTTATAGGAAACATGGGGGCCATTTTTGCGACGCAGTTTATCATTCAAGCGATCACCTCGTCGAAAAGTGAGCGAGAAGCGAAAAAATCGACCCTGTATGCAGCACTCCTTTGTTTGCCGCTTGCCATTGCGATCGGGATCATCGGTGTCTCAGCCCGTTATTTGTATCCAGACATTGACCCTATTTATGCTTTCCCTGTCTTTTTACAGCATATGAATCCGATTTTGAGCGCTATTGTGGCAACATCGCTTGTCGCATCCATTTTTGTTGGTGTCTCGACGGTTGCACTTGCTACAACCACGTTGATTATTGATGACTTTTATGTACCGAAAAAGAAACCATCACCAGAGCAGCGTATGAAGGTGACTCGGTATGTAGCTGTCATGGTTGGGATTGTGCCGCTTGTGGGGGTCGCACTTGCACCAGAGTTGCTGTCACTTTCCTTTTTTACACGAGCACTTCGAACATCGATTGCAGTTGTAGCAGCAATGGGCTTTTACTTGCCATACTTTAATTCAAATAGAGGAGCAACCATTGGTCTTGCCGCTTCAGGCATCGCCACGACGGTGTGGTATTTACTCGATAATCCATTTGGAATCGATAATATGTATGTGGCCATTATCATTCCTTTCCTAGTTCTGGTGATGGATCGATGGATCAGCCCGCCAGCTAAAAAGGATCAATCACTGAAAGGAGAATTATGATGACAAATGAAGACATCATGATCAAAATAGATGGAAAATTGCGACAAAATGAACAAGACGCAGCTAGAAAAGAAGCCTTTTTACCAACAGATTGCGTGCAAAACCATGCGGCTAATCTCATCGAACTGGATAATGGAGATTTGCTGTGTGTATGGTTTGGCGGTACGCAAGAAGGAATTCCTGATATCTCTATCTATATGTCAAGGCTCAAGCAAGGAAGTAATCAATGGACGAAGGCTGTGAAGCTGTCTGATGATTCTACACGATCTGAACAAAATCCAGTTCTTTTTCAAGAGAAAGATGGCAGGCTGTGGCTGCTTTATACAGCACAACTTTCTGGCAATCAAGATACAGCTCTTGTGAGATATCGTTTATCGGAGGATAGAGGAGAGACTTGGGGAGAGATTGGTACTTTATTTGATCAGCCGGGGACGTTTATACGACAGCCTATTGTTGTATTGGATAATGATGATTGGCTCCTTCCGGTGTTCTATTGTAAAACGATTCCTGGCGTAAAATGGACAGGAAACCGTGATGTCAGTGCTGTGAAGATTTCCTCAGATCAAGGGAAGACCTGGGAAGAGGTCACTGTGCCCAACAGTACTGGCTGTGTTCATATGAATATCGGAAAATGTGCGGATGGTTCCCTGCTTGCCCTCTTTAGAAGCCGGTTTGCTGATTCGATTTATATGAGCCGTTCAGTGGATCATGGACGGACATGGTCTGAGCCAAGAGCAACAGAGCTGCCAAACAATAACTCATCCATTCAATTTACGGTGCTCCATAATGGTCATCTTGCCCTCGTTTATAACCATATCAATGCGGATGATCAAACAGAAAGAAGAGCGTCCTTGTATGATGAAATTGAGGATGAAGGCGATACACGAACGGCTGTTGATACAGAGGCGCGTCCAGCCTTTTGGGGAACACCGCGTGCGCCAATGACACTTGCCATCTCGACGGATGACGGTGCGACATGGCCCGTCAGACGTAACCTTGAAATTGGCGATGGATATGCCATGACAAACAACTCAAAGGACAAATTGAATCGAGAGTATTCTTATCCATCCATCACAGAAGGAAAAGATGGTAGTCTGCACATTGCGTTTACTTTTTACCGGCAGGCCATCAAGTATGTGTGTGTGAAAGAAGAATGGACTCATCACACGTCTTAACCGCAAGGGATCAGTGTTTCCGTGAATTGTAACCCTCATTTTCTTCATTTATAATTGATGTTTGGAGGGTTGTCTCAATTTGCTAACATTTGGACTCCCTCAACGTATGTCTCACGATGAAGAGATAAAAAATGGGGGTCCTTTTCATGAATATAAAAGTATTAGGTATTGCACCGTATAAAGGATTAGGCGATGTATTAATCGACCTTGCCAAAGACGAAAAAAGCATCACATTCCAGCTTGAAGTCGGAGATCTTAGGTCTGGTGTTGCACTGGCAGAACAGGCCGAGGCTCAAGGAATGGATATTATTATGAGCCGCGGGGGGACAGCTGCGCTTATTCAAAAACACGTCAACATTCCAGTGGTGGATATCCCTGTGTCAGGCTACGACTTGCTTCGTGCCCTCACGCTGATTAAAGGTTACCAAGGGAAAAAAGCAGTAGTTGGATTTGAAAATATTACACAAGGTGTACGCACCATCGGAGAGTTATACGGGATCAAAATTGATATTTATACAATACAGCAAGAGGAAGAAGTGTGGGATCTTTTACAGCAGTTACAGGAGCAAGGGACACAGGTTGTACTGGGTGATGTGATTACAGATAAAGCGGCCAAGGAGCTGGGGATGCAAAGCATGCTCATTACCTCAGGACGTGAATCTGTCAAAGAAGCGTTTCATCAAGCAAAACAAATGTACCGTTTATATAAAGAGGCGACAGCTGAGCAGCGCCTCTTTCGTGAAATGATTGATCAAGAGTCAAAAGGGATGCTGATCATTGATCAGCACAATCAGCTTTATTTTATCAATCAGCAAATGAAAGAATGGACAGAAAAAGGGTTATTTGCACCGTTTACGTCTCATGTTGATGTGATGGATTGGTGCCCGGCGCTTGAACCAGCAGTAAAAGCAGTTCGAGAAGGAAAACAAAATGGATATTCTCAAATCTCCTTTCAGCAGCAAGTGTGGCATGTCAAAGGAAGCTTATTATCTAAAGGTGAGCTACTTTTGACGATTGAGAAGCCTTCTGCTGTGATTAATAGGGAGGGGCAGCGTATATGGATGCTGGCTGCACCTGTTCATTCAGCACATCCATTTGCTCTTTTTACTGAGCAGAGTTCAAATATGAAAGATGTGATTAAAAGGGCAAAGGCGTTCAGCCAAACAGATCGATCGATTTGTCTCTATGGTGAACAAGGAACTGGTAAATCAAGCCTTGCTTTTGCTATTCACCAAATGAGCGAGAGGAAAAATGAGAGCTTTATGACGGTGCATTGCAGCCGTTTGACTGAATTAGATGATGTAAACATAATTCCGGTGCATCAAAAAGGGACGATCTTTCTGAAGGATATTGATCGTGTCCCAATGGCTATGCAGCCCATTATGGCCGAGCAGCTTAGTCATCATCAGCAGAACATTCGCTGGATGGCTGCATCTACAGTTGATTTGTTCAAATTGATGCAATCTGGGGCGTTTCATGAAGACCTATATACGTGTTTGCAGGAGCTCGTCATTCATGTCCCGCCGTTATCTGAACGGGCAGAAGATATTGAGGATATGAGCAGGTTATTTATAGCTGAATTAAATTCTCTTTATGGGACGCAGGTTGTTGGGCTGTCAGCAGATGTGATTGCCGCCTTTCAAAACGAGCGATTTAGAGAAAATGTCCGGCAGTTCAAGCGGATTATGGAGGAACTGGTGCTGACAACAAAAAGTGGATATATCACGTTGAGTAAAGCAAAGCCGGCAATTGAGCAACTTGCTTCTGAGAATGAAGAAAAACAGCTGTCCAGCTATTTACATGGCACGCTTGACGAGATTGAAAGACGAATCATTCGGACGGTGCTGGAAGAAGAAAATATGAATCAATCAAAAGCAGCAAAGCGGCTGAATATTAACCGCACGACGCTGTGGAGAAAGTTAAAGGAATAATATGCAATGAGACCGAGGTGTCTAAATGACAAACGATCTATTAAAAAAAGGAGCGAACTTAGAGCAAAAGGTGATCATTGTGGCTGATGATTTAACAGGCGCAAGTGATACAGGTGTTCAATTTGTGAAGGCCGGTTTAAAAGCCTCTGTGCTGTTCCAGCCGTCATTTGAGGATATGAGCCGGTACAAGGAGGAAGATGTACTGATTGTCGATACAGACTCGCGAAGTATGTCTTCTGAAAGAGCGTATAATGAGGTCAGTCAAATGGTTCAGCCGTTTCTACAAGGGGATTCACACCTTTTCTTTAAAAAAATAGATTCAACGTTAAGAGGAAATATAGGAATAGAGCTTCAGGCACTAATGGATCTTGGCCGGTTTGATGCGGCAGTCATTGCCCCCGCTTACCCCGATGCGAATAGATCTACGGCCTATGGCATTCATTATGTGGAGGGTGTGCCTGTTCATCTATCAGAAGCAGCGAAGGACCCAAAAACGCCTGTCCTGACATCCAGTATTTCAGACTTAATTGACGAGCAGACAAACATCAAGCCAAAACATCTTTCGCAGCAAGCGGTCTATTCAGAGCTAAACGAAACGAGTCATGACGTTTCATCTTTATTAAAACATGGTCATCAATGGTTTGTGTGTGATGCAGAAACGAACCATGATTTAACACAGATCGTTGATTTGTTTATGAAGATCAATCAAAGAGTGCTTTGGGTCGGGTCAGCCGGACTCGCTGGCGCATTATCATTCTATGTCGCGAAACACCGCAATCTTTCTCATGCAAAAAAGCATGAATCTGTTCTCATCGTTTCAGGAAGTGCTTCTCAAAAAACAAATGAGCAGTTTGCTTTTTTAAGAGAAAAACACGATTGTCTCGAGGTGAAAGTGAACCCGTTGAATGTATTAAACGGCCGTGAAGCATGGGAAAGGAAATCAGTCATGGATCAGTTGCTCATGCGTCAGGATGAAGATATTCTCCTTTATACAGACGCAAGGCCAGAAATGGTTGAACAGATGTTGGCATACGGTGAAGCGAATGGCATGACAAGACAAGAAGTAGGAAGTACCTTATCTGTCTGTCTTGGTAAGATCACAAAAGACATTGTTGAATTAACAGGGATGAAACGCCTTTTTTTAACTGGTGGAGATACGGCGCGTGCGATATGCCATGAGCTTGGAGCAGGCGGGATTCAGCTGTTGAAAGAAATTGAACCCGGCATCCCGCTTGGGCGGCTCGTTGATACGAGTGTATATGCGGTCACAAAAGCAGGGGCATATGGTCAAAAAGATTCTGTGCTCCATGCGGTTGAAGTGTTGAAAAACATAGAGGGGGTAGACGAATGGCAAAACCAATCATTGCTGTAACGATGGGAGATGCTTCTGGGGTTGGTCCTGAAATTATTTTAAAAGCCTTCCAGCAAAGCCGTTTACATGAAGAAGCCGTTCTATTTGTCATTGGAGACACCCATATATTAAATAGGGCGAAAGATTTTGTGAATACAGATGTGGAGATTGTCAGTATTAAAGAACCGGAGGAAGCGGAACAAGTAAAAGCTGGTGCCGTTCCTTGTCTTGATCTTCATCTATTAACAAGTGATATTCCAGTAGGAGAGATTTCAAAAGAAGCAGGGAATGCCGCTTTTCGATATCTTGAAAAAGCCATTACACTTGCGAATGACCGTAGAATTGACGGCATTTGTACAGCACCGTTAAACAAGGAAGCACTTCATAAGGCTGGTCATATGTATCCAGGGCATACAGAAATTTTAGCTGACCTGACAGGTACGGACGATTATGCCATGATGCTGGCAGCTCCTAATTTAAAAGTGGTGCATGTGACGACACATATCGGATTAATGGATGCCATCTTAAAAATCAATCCTGAGCGTGTATACACAACGATTAAACTGGCTCATGATACCCTCGTTCGGTCTGGTATCCCTGCACCTAGAATTGCTGTGTGCGGGATTAATCCGCATGCTGGGGAGAATGGTCTGTTTGGAAACGGAGAAGAAGAGGAGAAGATCATTCCAGCGGTAGAACGAGCACAGGATGAAGGGGTTCAAGTATTTGGCCCGCTACCAGCTGATACACTGTTCTTTAGGGCAACAAGAGGCGACTTTGATATCGTTGTGGCGATGTATCATGATCAAGGGCATGGACCAATCAAGGTGCTTGGCTTAGAATCAGGCGTTAATATTACAGTTGGATTGCCTATAATCCGTACAAGTGTCGATCATGGGACAGCATTTGATATTGCAGGAACAGGAAAGGCTGATTCTGCGAGTATGGAAGAAGCCATTCGGCAGGCAATCATGCTTTCTGGTACGAGAGAGAACCGATAGTAAAAGTGAAAGAGCCTTCCAATGGAGGCTCTTTCTTTAGTTCATATACGTTCCGCCATTCATATTGATGGTTTCCCCTGTGATGAAATCTGACTGATCAGAGGCTAAAAAGGTGACGGCGTTTGCGACTTGCTGCGGTGTTCCAATTGTTTTCAGAGGAATTCTTTCTAAAACAGATCTACGGTATTCATCACTCCACTGTTTGCTCATGTCTGTCTCAATTGGCCCAGGACAGACAGCATTTACATGAATGTGATGTGCTGCTAATTCTTTGGCAAGATGCATCGTTAAGTAATTGATACCTGCCTTTGAAACGCCGTAAGCAGGTGATGCATTGTGATGAGGGGTTTTGCCAGTAGTTGAACTCATGTTGACAATCTTCCCGCCTTGCTGTTTGATCATGTCAGGAATGACTGCTTGACACATGAGAAACGTACCCGTCAAATTAATATCAATTAGTCTTTTCCATTCATCAACAGATGTATCGACTGTTGATTTCCGCAAATTGATCCCAGCATTGTTGACCAATATATCAATCTGTCCGAAATGGTTTTTTGCCTTCTCAACGAGGGAGGCAGCTGTCGCTGGTAAACTAGCATCACCAGCGACAGAAACAGCGCGTGTCTCTTCTTTATTCAGAGAGGAGCAAACGTCTTGCAATAGCACTTCATTCGTTCCGTTCAGCACCACTTTAGCTCCTTCAGAGACAAATGCCTCCGCAATGGCGCGGCCAATCCCTCTGCTTGAACCTGTAATGATTGCTACTTTGTTTTGTAAAGTCATCTATCATCCCACCCATCAGTCATAATTAAAAAGCGCTTTCATTTATTATAAAATGTGATGTTTCATCATTCAACATATAAAGTGGGAATGAAGAGGTTTTGAATAAAAGTGTTTCATAATAAAACAAATACATCTTTTCCACTTCAGGGTATACTAAAAGGAACAAGCAATGGATAAGGGGGAACCTCAATGAAACTTTATACAAAAACTGGAGATCAAGGTCAAACAGGCTTGATTGGCGGGCGGGCTGATAAAGATGACGCAAGAGTAGAAGCGTATGGTACATTAGATGAAGCGAATAGTTTGATTGGACTAGCCAATGCAAACTTAAGGCAGCATGGCGAATTGTTTCAAGATATTCTATCTGAGCTAATGGTCATTCAGCATGAACTGTTTGACTGCGGCGGTGATTTGGCAGCGGTGAAACCACCGAAAGAAGGCAAGTTAAAAGAAGAGTCTGTCACAGTCCTTGAAAAGCGAATGGACGTGTATGTAGAAGAAGCCGCGCCGCTGACTAAATTTATTTTACCTGGGGGCCAGGAAGGTGCTGCCCTCTTACATGTAGCGCGAACAGTCGTCAGGAGAGCCGAGCGGCATATTGTGACACTCGCAAAGCAGGAGGAAATTCCAGCAATTACGCTCACATATGTGAACCGTCTATCCGACTATTTATTTGCTGCCGCCCGTATTGTGAATCATCGGCTCGGTGAAGCAGATGTTGAATATGAACGAAGTGCAGATGTGTTTCGTTCTAAATGAGGAAAAGCACTCTTCTAGTCGAAGAGTGCTTTTTCTATGGATTCAACCGTTCAGTCTGAGCCATGTTACGACTCTGGTCGCAATCAAAGATCAATCTACGACACGTTTTGCCGGCTTCCTTTTTTGACTATAGTTAAAGCAAGGAGCAAGAAAGGAGGCATGAAGATGAAAATCACAAGTAAAACCATCATCGGTTCAATCCTGATGTTTATCGGTTTATCCATCTTCTTTGGTGGTTCATTGGGCGGGCTGATCCCGACTTTGATTGGGGCGTGGCTCATTTATGTAGGTGTCAAAAAATATGATAAGGGCAGTAAGACAACAGGGGTCATACTCTCTATTATCGGTGTATTGCTCGTCGCACAGTCGCTGCCATTTTTACTCGGAATCGCATTTGCTGGAGTACTTCTCTACTTTGGCTGGAAGATGATCAATGGTGAATCTGCAAAGGAATCATCCGGCAGAACAACATATATGGAGCCAAACACGGCACCGAACATGGAAGAAACTATGCACACGTCATTTGATCAAGAATGGGAAGACTTTTTAAAGAAAAAATAAAGGGAGGAATATGAAATGGTATTAAGAAGAGTACGTGATATGTTTGTTGCAACAGTCAATGAAGGCTTAGATAAATTGGAGAATCCGCGTGTCATGCTGAATCAATATGTTCGTGATATGGAGGACGATATTGCCAAAGCGAAACATGCGATCATTAAACAGCAAACCATTCAGCAAGGTTTCTTGAGAAAAGCAGAAGAAACAGAAGAATTTGCTGATAAACGAAAGAAACAGGCGGAGCTGGCGTTTCAGGCAGGAGAAGAAGAACTTGCACGGAAAGCACTGACTGAAATGAAGTATTTTGAAGAAAAGCACAACGAATATCAAGAAGCCTATCAGCAATCTGTTAAACAGCTGAAAGAGCTGAAAGAACAGTTGCAGCATCTAGAAACAAAGCTGCGTGATGTTAAAGACAAGAAGCAAGCGCTGATTGCAAGAGCCAATGCCGCACAGGCAAAGCAGCATATGAATGAATCTATGAATAAGGTTGATAGTGAAAGTGCTTATAAAGAATTTCTACGCATGGAGAACCGTATAGAGGAAATGGAGACAAAAGCGGGTAGCTATGCACAATTTGCCGATCAGGGTGCTTATGCTCATCTTGATTACGCTGATGAGGTTGAAAAGGAATGGCAAAAGCTTAAGCGATCAAAGCAGCTTGAGAAACAGCCGGCAAACTAATGGAAATGTGTCAAAACGGAAGAAAAACAGGATTTTTCTTCCGTTATTTGATTTCTTTCTGTTTCGCTTTTCCTTATAATAAAAAGGTCAAAGGATAAAGGGATGATATAAATGAAACGGTTCATTGGTCTAATTTGTATACTTGTTGGTGTTTTTTTGATGATTGGGATGCTTTTCAAAAATGGAGATCTCTTTCATTTGAGCTTTTCTCGTGATAAAGCGGTCACAACAGCTTCAGCGAAAAAGGATGAGGTTGAACAATTAGATATCTCTCTTTCTGGATTTCGCATCAAGGTGAAGCCGGAAGATCGTTCGGATATTTCTGTGATGGTTGTGAATGGAAAAGGGAAAATGTATGCGGAACAAACAGGCGGAACATTCAAAGTCCGTGCTGAAAATAAAGGATTTTTGTTTTTCTCTGCATTTGAAAAAGGAGAACTCTTAGTCAAAATTCCAACAGATTATCATAAAGATGTGAAAATAACAGGTGGAATCGGCGTGAGCGAAGTAAATGGCGAAGGAAAGCTGTCTCTTCAAGATGTGACGCTCAAATCAACGAGCGGAAACCTCACAGCTGAGAACTTCTCAGCAAATCGTGTGGAAATCAAAGCGACTTCTGGCAGACTTTCAGTGTCTCATATTGATGCGAAGGAAAGTGATATTGGTGCCACTTCTGGTCGTGCTGATATTCAAGATGTAAAAGGAAAGCTGCAATTAGGCATGACAAGCGGCAGGCTGACAGCAAGCTTTGATACAATTGATTCACCAGTCGACTTTCACATGACATCAGGCAGTGCGAAATTGAACTTGCCAGATGAGGGAGATTTCAAAGTTCAAGTGAAAAAAACGAGTGGACGTATTGATCATTCGTATGATTTTGACCAAGCGGATAGTGAAGGCCGAGGTTTTACAGGCACGCATGGGAAAGGGACACACTTAGTCGATATTGAGATGACAAGCGGAAACTTAAAATTGCGGTAAACAAACGAAAAAAGGAAGGAGGCGAGTCAACTGCGTTTTTCTAGAAATCAAATTTTAGGCATCATTGTGGTGATTTTTGGTATTAATCTTTTTCTCAAAATTATTGGGATTGGGGCAGACCTATTTTGGCCAGTGTTTTTTGCTCTATTTGGTTATTGGCTGCACTCTCGATCTAAACGTTGGCTCGGTTCGGTTTCCTATATTTTTGCAGGCTTTCTCTTCTTGAAGTTTCTACTAAATATCACGTTTAGTTTGACTGGGTATTTATTTGCTGCCTTTTTGATCTATGCGGGCTATCGTTTATTGAAAAACAAACCTGTTTTTGATGTCGATAAAAAGGAATCATCAGACGATGGAAAGCCTTCACTGAAAGTTAATCTTGAAAAAGAGGGCGATCAGAAGAAAACAAAAAGCCAGACGAAGCCACGCAAAGAACATGATTTCTTTATCGGTGAAGTCAGGCTGATGAAAAAACCATTTCAATTAAGTGATTTGACCATTTCAGGTTTTATTGGCGACGTCAAAATCGACTTATCAAAGGCGATCATTGCAGAGGAAGAAAGCACGATCGTCATTAGCGGGCTCATCGGAGATGTCGATATTTACGTACCGCAGGATATTGAAGTGTGTGTGAGTGCTTCGGCTGCGATTGGTGATATGAAAATCATTGATGAAAAAAGAAGCGGGTTCGGCAGTAAAGTGTATGTCATGACAAATGATTATGATGAGAGCAAGCGAAAAGTGAAAATCTCCATTTCTCTCCTGATTGGGGATGTGGATGTGAGGTACTTATGAGGAAACTGCATTTAGGCATCCAGTGGCAATCTGTTCGTCTTGCAGTCGGTATCTCGCTTGGTGTTGTCATCATGACGACACTCCCGATGTTTTTTTATTACCAGCTTGATCCCATGATTTTGCTGTCTACGCGGTGGTTCGGCATCCCGTTTTTTTGTATTTTACTCATTATTAGTCTCGCCATTGGTGTATCAGCTGGGCATGTGTTTGGCTATCAGCATAAGAAGCGACTAGATCAGCTTGTAGAGTCGATTTTGAAGTTTGAAAATGGGAATTTTGCCTATAGACTGCCTTCTCTAGGTGATGATGAAATTGGTTTGGCGGCAGATCAATTAAATGAAATGGCGAAACGAGTGGAAGGGCAAGTAGCCTCCTTACAAAAGCTCTCAAATGAGCGAGCTGAATGGCAGGTTCAAATGAAAAAATCGGTTGTCTCAGAAGAGCGTCAGCGTCTAGCGCGTGAGCTGCATGATGCAGTCAGCCAGCAGCTATTCGCCATTTCGATGATGACGTCTGCGATTCTTGAAGGGATGAAGGAAAAGGATGAAAAGATTTTAAAGCAAATGCGTCTTGTGGAACGAATGGCTGGCGATGCACAAAATGAGATGCGTGCACTCCTTCTGCATTTAAGACCGATCACCCTTGAAGGAAAAGACTTGAAAAAAGGCTTGATTGAGCTACTCAATGAATTTCAGGCAAAGCAGCCAATTGATATTGATTGGGAAATAGAAGATGATGTTCCGCTGTCTAAAGGGGTGGAGGACCATCTGTTCCGAATTGTGCAAGAAGCCCTTTCCAATGTGTTTAGGCATGCAAAGGCGACAAAGGTGACAGTACGTCTGCTTATTCGGAACCGTCAAGTTCAGTTGAAAATTATCGACAACGGGATTGGTTTTCAAACAGATCATGTGAAGACTGCTTCCTACGGACTTGAATCGATACGAGAAAGAACAAGTGAAGTAGGCGGTGTCGCAGAGATTATGTCATTTGAGGGAAAAGGCACACAAATTGATGTGAAGGTTCCCATTTTTGATGAAGGAAAAGGAGAGAACGTTCGATGATTCGAGTGCTTTTAATTGACGATCACGAAATGGTGAGAATGGGTCTTGCTGCTTTTTTAGAGGCACAGGCGGATATTGAAGTCATCGGTGAAGCGTCAGATGGACAAAAAGGTGTAGAACTAGCGGTTGAATTAAAGCCAGACGTGATTTTAATGGACCTTGTTATGGAAGGCATGGATGGCATTGAAGCAACGAAAAGAATTTGTCAGGAAATAGAGGATGCCCGAATTATTGTACTGACGAGCTTTATTGATGATGATAAAGTGTATCCAGTGATTGAGGCTGGTGCTTTAAGCTATCTTTTAAAAACATCGAAAGCAGGAGAAATTGCTGATGCCATCAGGTCTGCGAGTATCGGCGAACCAAGACTTGAATCAAAAGTAGCTGGAAAGGTCATGAACAAACTCCGCCATTCATCAAATGGGTCCATTCTGCACGATTCGTTAACCGCAAGAGAAATGGAAATATTAAAGCTGATTGCCGATGGAAAATCGAATAAGGTCATTGCTGAGGAATTGTTTATTACCATCAAAACAGTCAAGACGCATATTACTAACATTCTTTCCAAGCTTGATGTAGAAGACCGCACACAAGCAGCCGTGTATGCACATCGTCATAAGCTGATTCAATAAAAAAACAGCTTTCAAATGAAAGCTGCTGGAACATGCGCAAAATTAGTCCTTCTGTCCTGTGATTGGACGTTCGGATAGTTGATGGAGCTCAGGAACTGGAAAAGCCTCCTGCTCCTCGGCCGATTTGTCTTCCAGGGTTTTCTTCATCTCGGAAAGCAGCTTGACGCTTTCCTTTGCCACTGCCGCTTTTTTCTCTTGCAAATCAATGATCTGTGAAAGTCCAACAAATAAACCGCCTCCAATCAGAAGGAGCGCAGGGGTTTGTCCATAATAAATCACGATCAAAAATGTGCTTGAAAAGCTGTCGGCTTCAATGAAGAAATCTTCTTTTGATTGCATGAATACCACGACTAACAGAAGTATTCCTAGAATCAAAAATAGAATGCCGGCCGAAAGTAAAGCTCGTTTCATGATTGACACCCTTTTTTTCTTACCATTTTAACATACTCTATTAGGATTGTGTTGCGCCCTTAGTCCCGAAGTCACGGATTTTCACATTTACCTTGTAACGAATATCCGATTCACTAAAAATGTCATCCCAATGTTTTGCTTCTTTTCGGAATTCCTTCGGATAGGCAATACTCGCTTTTTGATAAAATCCACAAATATCTGCTTTGATCTCATGCTGTAATTCCCCGATAAAATCTTTCACATTTTCCTCAAGTCGATGTGCCACGACTTTCTCAATTTCTTGGAGGTATTTTTCATTAAATGAATTTTCCCGTTCATTCCAATCCTCAGACAATCTGCCATCAAGCTCCACTGACACATCAAATTCATATTTGCCACTGGCTGTTTTATGGGTGTCAATGTTGTGTTTGATTTTAAAGATCTCAAAAGAATAAATGCTATGTTCATATTGGAATTCAATCACTCCGCCTGTTGCATCTCCAGTCAGCAGGTTGTAGGACTGCACCGCTAAAGGAGAGATGTTAGTGAGAAATCGTTTGTTCTGAATAATCGAGGCACCATCCAGCATTAATTTTCCCTGACTGACACTGACTTTAGGAATGGCAAAAGATACGTTGTTTTGCATGGCAGAAGAAATATCTCCTAAGGAAACGGGCTTGAACATACGAATGGTCGTTTTTGTATTCGAAGAAATATCGTATAAGGTGGAAGCGGCAGGCTGCCCGTCGTCATTGATTTTCAGCATATCTCCAGGCTTCTCAGAAGCCATAAAGACAAGGCTTCCTCTTCGTGTTTCATTGTCCCGAATGAATTGATTGATGACCAAATCGAAATTATTTTCATTGATAAGGTCTTGAGAAAACAAATAAACCCTCAGCTGCTGAGCAAAAATGCGGTGTGTTTTTAGGGCCGTCGTACGAAAAATTTGGTGTATGGAATCACCGCTTGTTTCAATAATCTTCGTCGGATCTTTCACGCTTGATTCTTGCTCAATTTTTTGCGGAACGAGCACCTGCATAGACAGCTTCAATTTATGTCCGTCATCTCCTTTATCTACAGCAAATCCAATTGCCATGTTGAGCTCCTCGATATTTGTACTATCCCAGCACCCGCATAATAGAATCAGTGAGAAGAGCGCAAGAACCGCTTTCTTTTTCATGCTGTTTTCCGCCTCCTTTTGAAAAATACGATGATAAATAAAAGAAACGGGAGTATACCAAATAGAAGAAAGAACAAGTTGTTTACGTAGGTTAAATAGTCTCGGACCGTATCAACATCTTTTGGGAAAAGAGCGGCAAAGAAGATCACAATGCCCATCAAGGCGAGCGAGATTTTTTTAGGGAATTTAGTCAATTTGATGACTCCTATCGTAGCAAAAAAGGTATACCCTACAAAGCTCGTATAAAGCTGGACAAGCCAAACGATGAGCAAAAAGGATTCAATCCGTTCAATAAAAATCCCCTGAATATCAAATGATTGAAATAAGGCAATGGTTGGCCACGTCAGAGTCGCCGTTTCTTTCACCGTGAGCGCACCAACCACAAGAATATAGGTGAAAATATAGATGATCGCAGGAATCAAAAAGCCGATGGAGCCATATGCAAAAGTGTGTTTTTGCGTATTCATATAGGCAGGCATGAAAAGCATCATTTCAATGCCGACAAACGAAATGGCCGAAGCATTCAAGGAATTGAAAACAGGGGAAAAGCCCTCTCCTAAAACTGGCCGTAGGTTATCGAGCTTAAACTCTTGTACACTAAGTCCGTAGGCTACAAATAAGATGATGAGTGTGACAATCAGAAAAAAAGGGCACAGCCGGGCAAAATCACCAATCCCCCCAATCACAAGGTAAAAACCAACAAAAATAAAGCTGATCATCGTCACGGCTACAGGTGTATTTTGAAGTAGAAAGAATTTCACCATCTCAGACATGGCTCGTACTTCATAGCTGGCAACGCCGAGAAAGTAAATAATAATCAACAGGTTGGCAAGTGAGCCAATCCATTTCCCAAGTCCTTCTTTTGTATAGTCATAGTAGGAAGAAAAGGAGACCTTTTTCATCATGAGCACATTGACAAAAATAAACACAATGTATATCACACTCATGAGTAAGAGTGCAATCCAGCCGTCAGGTGTAGGCGCAGCTTGAGCCATTGATCTTGGCAGAATCATCATACTTGCGCCTAGTGTGGTATTGGCGATAATGGCACTTGCCTGATAGCTTGTGATCGACTCTTTATGATTGACCATGTTGTTCCCCTTTCTTTTGATTTTTCAAAGGCAATCTGATGATGGAATTGTCCTCATTTTTATAGCTGAACACAAAATCTGGTGAAAAATATGGGGTGCCAAAGCTTTTTTGTCTTGTCAAATGAGTGAGTAAGACGAGCATAAACAGGACAAGTCCATATAAACCGAATGCAGCTGCAGCAAACATGGACACAAAGCGAAGGACACGAAATGATATCCCCATTCCATATTGAGGAAAGGTAAAGGATGCAAGTGCAATGACGCTGACAATAATGACCATAATGGAGCTGACGATATGGGCTTGTACGGCTGCCTGCCCAATGACAACACCGCCCACAAGTCCGATTGTTTGTCCAAGTGGATTAGGCAGTCTTAACCCAGCTTCCCGCAGCAGCTCAATGGTCATTTCCATGATGAGTGCTTCCACAATAGGAGGAAAGGGGACATTCTCTCGTGTGCTTGAGATGGAAATAGCTAAAGTTGTGGGCAAAAGACCTTGATGGAAGGACACAAGGGCAATATAAATGGCTGATAAAAACAATGTGAGAAAGATGGACGTAAAACGCAGCAAACGAATCAGAGAGGCAGCGATCCATCTTTCATAATAATCATCAGGTGATTGCATAATCGTCGCGAGAGAAGCAGGCACAATTAAGATAAAAGGCGAATGATCAACAAAGATGGCGACGCGTCCATTGTTTAAAGCAGACGCCACTTTATCAGGCCGTTCTGTGTTTTGAATTTGCGGAAAAGGAGAATACACATTGTCTTCAATCAGCTCCTCAAGAACGCCTGAGTCTTGAATATCATCTATGGTGACTTGTTTGAGACGCTTTTTTACCTCTTTTAAAACAGAGGGCTCAACGATACCATCAATGAACATGATCGATACTTGGGTGTATTTCTTTTCGCCGATTTTCATATCTACTGTTTTGAGATCAGGGTTTTTCAAACGCTGTCTGACGAGAGCTAAGTTCGTGTTGATATCTTCAATGAAACCAATTTTTGGTCCTCTTACGACGGTTTCAGATGTAGCATCTCCTAAATTACGTTTCTTCGTTCCGTGTGTTTCTAAAATATAAGCATGCTGAAATCCATTAATCAGTACGACACAATGTCCTTGGAAAATAGCATCTACTAGTTCTTCAGAGGTTTTCACCGTACGGGTAGTCATCATCGATAAATTGGATTCTAGCTTCTCTTTTGTCAGAGAGGCATGATCTTGCAATAGCAGTTTTAAGAAGGTTTGAATCTGCATCGCTTCGTTCATTTCTTTAATGTATAAATAATAAACAACCTGTCCATGAGGCAATGTTTTTTTCTCATGGATCAAATCATCCATGTCCTTTAACTGAGGGAGAATGACAGAGAGATTATCGTATAAGTGCTCTTTCAATGGAGTTTGATTCAAATGGATCACCCGCCTCAATTTCTTTTTCTTAGCATTACCTGCTTGAAAAAACAATATTCTGTGTTACATTATTTTGTGGTATATGAAAGAATCACGGTGTTGGAGGAAAGAAAATGGCGCAAATTCGTTTAGCAGGAACAAAAGAGGAGATCGACCTTATTCTACAGTCGTTTGACAAGCATTATGAGGTGACTTATACGTCAAAAGATTACGGAAAAACAAATCCAAAATACAAATATTCCAAAGATGTTCGTGTTTATATTGAACTAAAATTAAAATAAAGATAAAATTTTAATTGAAAACGCTTAAAGGATTTTCGTTTTTTGTATAGAATAGAGTTGAGTGATGAAGCTATGGAGGGATACATAATGACAGAATTTAGAATCGAAAAAGATACAATGGGCGAAATCAAGGTGCCACAGGACAAGTTCTGGGGTGCACAAACACAACGAAGCAAAGAAAATTTCAAAATCGGTTCTGAGAAAATGCCAAAGGAAGTTGTGAATGCGTTTGCAATTTTGAAACGTAGCACAGCGATTGCGAACGAACGTCTAGGCAACTTAGAAAGTGAAAAAGCTGAAGCGATTGCTGCTGTATGTGATGACATCATCAGTGGAAAATATGACGAGCATTTCCCGCTTGTTGTATGGCAAACAGGAAGTGGAACACAAAGTAACATGAACATGAACGAAGTTGTTGCAAATAGAGCAACTGCTTACTTAAAAGATAAAAATAGTGATTTCAGCATTCACCCGAATGATGATGTGAACCGTAGCCAAAGTTCAAATGATACATTCCCAACGGCTATGCACGTGGCAGCTGTTTTAGCTGTGTACAAAAAGCTATTGCCTGCGATTGACCAGTTAAGAGCGACGCTTGATGAGAAAGCAAAAGCATACCAAGAGATCGTGAAAATTGGCCGTACGCATTTGCAAGATGCAACACCTCTTACAGTGGGCCAAGAGATTAGCGGCTGGGTGTACATGCTTGATCGTTCAAAAGAAATGATTTTAGAATCTACTGAAAAAATGAGAGAACTTGCCATTGGCGGAACAGCTGTTGGGACAGGAATTAACGCACATCCTGAGTTTGGTAAATACGTGGCAGAAGAAATCAGCCAGTTAACAGGTCAAACGTTCAATTCTTCACCAAACAAATTCCATGCGCTGACAAGCCATGATGAAATCACATATGCACACGGTGCACTTAAAGCACTTGCAGCTGACTTAATGAAAATTGCCAATGATGTGAGATGGCTTGCAAGTGGTCCTCGCTGCGGAATTGGTGAATTGATCATTCCTGAAAATGAGCCAGGCAGCTCCATTATGCCAGGAAAAGTCAACCCAACTCAAAGTGAAGCTTTAACAATGATTGCCGCACAAATCATGGGGAATGATGCAACAATCGGTTTTGCCGCAAGCCAAGGAAACTTCGAGCTGAACGTATTTAAGCCGGTCATCATCTATAACTTCTTGCAGTCAGTTGAATTGCTAGCTGACGGTATGAACTCATTCCATGACAAGTGTGCCATTGGAATTGAACCAAACCTAGAAACAATCGAGAAAAACCTAAACAATTCATTGATGCTTGTGACGGCACTCAACCCGCACATCGGATATGAAAATGCAGCGAAAATTGCGAAGCTTGCGCACAAAGAAGGATTAACACTAAAAGAAGCTGCCCTTCAATTAGAACTATTAACAGAAGAGCAGTTTGAAGAGTTTGTGAAACCAGAAGAAATGGTGACACCGAAAGCAAAATAAGACACCAGAGGCCTCTGTGCCTCTGGTTTTTATATGGAAACATATCGAGGTGAATGGTGTTTGAGGCAGTTGAAGACAAGATTTATTAGGTGGTTACGGACACGGGATGTTGAATTTTTCCAAGTGATATCACAGGATACGGAGGAGTCTGCTTTTTTATTATATGTTGATCAAAGGTGCCAAAAGAGTGGAAATCATATTGATATATACTTGATTTCTCATTTTGAACTGTCAGAAGAATCGTATGAAGATGTGTTAAGCTTCAATAACGATATGCTTGGTAATAAACCAGCCTGTTCCTATTATATGGACATACTGCCGGTGGAGGAAGAATTTGATTTTGATTTTCCGTATGACATGCTGGCTGTTCAAAGATATGTAGATGAATTGCTTGAAAGAGTCCAAGCGAACAAACTTCCTGACATAACAGAAAAGGATTTTGATTATTTGTCACAATAAAACCCAGGGCAAGCAAGCCCTGGGTTTTATAAATGATCTTCTTTTAGAATGCGTAATAAGGAGCCTGAGACCGGCTGAAGTGGTGTGTATAATTTCAATTGGTAAAGCATGCCTTTGACGATGACTTGTCTTGGTTTTTGTTTGTTTAACTCATTTTCTAAAATGCCAAGCGCTTCAAATAAATCTGGCTCGTCTTTTACTTCATAATGTGCTTCTGCCAGTTCTCTTAATTCTTTTAATAGTGATTCTGTGAGCGGGTCAAATGATCGTTCATAAATCGGGCCGAACCAGTCGCTTGCTTGGTCCACAGAAATGAGTGGATGGTCATTGCGCTTCATCATACCGCCCATTAGATCATCGATACGGTGAATCATTGTTGCGGCAAGCTCCTCTGCTTCGAGCTGAAAATCATATAAAATGGCAAGCTCAAAGTAAACGTGACTCATGCCCTCAATCGTTAAACATAGATCAGCCATATAAGGAATGGCTGCATCTCCATACACTTGCTTAATGTTATCAATGTGCAACTGAATCGTCGCAAGTCGAATTTGCTTTGCGAGCTGCTGCGTTTCTTCGTTCAATGGGAGCGCCCTGTCGCTTAGCTGCATTTTAATAAAATCTTTTTGCTGCAAAATATTATCGTAATAGACAGTGAGCTGTTTCCGGTAGGCCTCTTTTGGTGTGCCGCCCTCTGTTTGAACCTCGTGAATCCGGGTAAATACCTTATCGTAATAGTAATGCAAGATCGAAATAAGTAGTGCTTCCTTCGATTTGAAATAAAGGTAAAACGCACCCTTTGACATGTGGCATTCATCTGCAATTTCCTGAACAGACGTTGTATTATAGCCTTTGCTGGCAAATAACTTCATACCAGCCTCAATAATCATTTTTTCTTTCTTTTTCAATATGAATGTCATCCTTTCTTACCGAGAGACAAATGTCTTAGGAAACGTGCGCAAAGAGATGTGACTTATCGGTCATAAACGACAAAACTTTTCAAAAATTAATCAGATTGTAACTTGTTTTTTACAGTGTAATTCTTTATATTATAAAGTAAGGTGACCAACCGGTCAAAAAATGTGAAAGGATGATGTTCCATGAGAGAAATTGATGATATGATTAGACGCTTGAAAACAAAAGGAATTCAAGTAGAAAAAGTCAAAATGCCGAAAGAGACAACCATTGAAAAGAAATGGATGTATCAAGCTGGCAAGAAAATCAAAGCCACATACCGTGATTTCAATGGGTATTCATTCATCTAAAAAAGACTGCGGTGTAAAACCTACAGCCTCTTCTTTGGAACAGTGATCGTATAGCGTACACCTAGTTCATCATTTTCAATTGATATGGACGCTTGATGCATTGAAAGAATTCGTTTGACAATGCTTAATCCAATGCCGAATTCGCCCTTTTTTCCCTTACTAAAAGGTTCGTATAGGCTGGATAGCATGTGTTCTTCAATTGGAGGGCCATCATTACGAATGACGATGCGAATTTGATCCTCTTCCTGCTTCATATGAATATCAATTTTACTTTTTGCGTAACGCAGTTGATTTTCTAATACATTTTCAAATAATTTGCTCCATTGTTCTGGATCGCCTTCAAGTGCAGCCTCATCATCTAAGTCCACGTTCCACTGCAATTCATTTTTCGACCAGCGTAAACGGTCAACCACTTCCAGCATTGTATTACTCACAAGGAAGGGAGAATGCGCCGGATGTTGTTTTGATAAATAATCAAGCTTTGTTAAATACAGCAAATCTTTGATTTTCTTCTCAAGCTTTTCCGCTTCGCCTTCAATCACTTCCACCGTTTGTTCAAGATCTCCTTTAGGGAAAATTCCATCTTTAATAGACTGCGTATAACCGCGGATGACCATCACAGGTGTTTTTAAGTCGTGTGATATATTTTGCAAAAGCGTTCGTTCTGTTTCATCTTTTTGAATGAGCTTTTGTCTCATTTCTTCAATCGTATGCCCCAGTTTGCCAATTTCATCTTGCCGGTCAACAATGACAGGATCGTCCCAGTCTTCTTGTGCAATGCGCTTGACGTGCTTTTCAAACGCGACGATTGGACGTGATAAGTAGCGGGCAAGCCAAATCGATGGAATCCAGCTTAGTAAAATAACCGTTCCTAAGATGAAAATCAGCTGTTTAAACAGTGTAAAGGACAAGTCATCTCGATAAGAATCGGGTGCATATGACAAGAGAATATATTGTGTATTGCCTGTTGAGACTTTTTTGATCACAAAAAAGATATGCTGACCATTCACTTCTTCAGAATAGCGTTTTGTTGCGCTTTTTTGTTTTTTAACAAAGGACTGCACTTTTTCAATAAAGGCATGCGGGAAAAACTGAGCCATTTGATTTAATTCATCTGACGGAATCAGAATGTGCTGAACCGAGCGGTTTTCTGGTGTCGACTTTGGTGAGCCGTCTCGATTCAGAGGGTATTCTGTTAACACTTGCTGCTCGTTTTCGATGTTTTTATAAATTTCATTCGTAAAGAAGCTGCGTAATGTATTTGAAAATAAAATGATCAGGACAATCGAGATGGTGAGTAAAATGCCAGAGATGACAACCCAAATTTGAAAAGCGAGTGGTTTGTTCTTCATCCTTTTAGCATCCTATAGCCAAATCCATAAATGGTCTCGACTTTTAAGTCAGGCATTTTTTTGCGCAGCCGTCTGACAAGATCATCGACCACACGATCTGTCCCGAAGTAATCGTGCCCCCAGATCTTGACGAGGATATCTTCCCGGGAAAAGGCATGTCCTTGATGATGGGTAAATAAGAGCAGCAAATCAAATTCCTTAGACGTTAAATTAATCAGCTGATCTCCTTCATACACCTCTCTTACGTCCTCATGAATGATATAGGAAGAAACGGGTGTGACGCTTTGCTGCGGTGTGTCACTGTTTTTATATACAAGCTCCAGCAGCTTTTGCACACGGATGATCAGCTCGCGCGGAAGAAAGGGTTTCGCAATATAATCACTGCTCCCGAGTTCTAAGCCAAGCACACGATCAATATCTGCATCACGTGCCGAAATAAAAATGACCGGTACGTCAGGCGAGGCTGCTTTGATTTCTTTAATGAGTGTGTAGCCGTCTGTATCAGGCAGCATAATATCTAAAATCCATAGATGCGGGGGCTTGTTCATTGCTTCGCGTGCCGCTTCTCCGGTTAAAAAAGAGGACACATTCCAATTTTCACTCTCTAAATATTTGGTTAACAGTTCATTTAAATTCTGCTCATCTTCAACTAAATAAATGGTGTACGACAAAGTCTTCCACATCCTCTCAACGTCATTATAACGGGATACAAAGGCGGCATGTCAACAATCACACGCTTTTTTCACAATTTCACATATTCTTCTCATTATTATCCCATAATGTTTGTTTATGATAAGCTCAAGGGAAAAAAGGGCATAGACAAAAGGCTAATGAATAGGTGCTTTTCACCAATGTGCACACCTTGCTTTTTTTCTATGAATAAGTATTATATAATTTGACATATTGTCATAAAGAATTTTTCAATGATATTGCCATTAAGAGGACATGAGTCCTGTCTAGACATATGAATGAAGCATTTCATGAAAATGATGCAAAGGAGTGCAAGCGATGGATTTCCGAAGAGAAGATGAAGAGAAAAAAATGAATGATCAAGAACTCACACATCAAGAGAATGAGAAACAAATAGAAGAACCAGAAAAAGAGAAAGAACTCGTTTTTCACCACCATGAAAACGAAGCATCTGCCTCTCAGGAGAGGGTGACAAATGGGTCTCCTCAAGTGATTGATGACCGTTCGTCTAAAAAGGAGAAAAAACGAAAGGCTGCATGGCTAAGTCCGATTCTTGGAGGGATTATTGGCGGCGGTCTTGTGCTTGGCATTACACCGCTTTTACCGCAGTCACAAGATACAGCGGCAAACACTCAAACCCAAACAGCATCAAGCGAACCGGCTTCATCTGAAAATTTCTCAACAAAACAAATCACCAATGCGACGAATGTTGCTGATATGGTAGAAGATTTAGAGCCGACGATTGTAGGGGTATCAAACTATCAATCTACACAAAACTCGTTCGGTCTTAGCGGTGATTCAACTGAAGCAGAAGCTGGAACTGGTTCTGGTGTCATCTTCAAAAAAGATGGCAAAAAAGCATACATTATCACAAATAACCATGTAGTCGAGGGTGCCAATAAATTAAAGGTCACACTATACGATGGAAAAACAAAAGATGCGAAGCTTGTCGGCAGTGACGTAATGACAGATTTAGCTGTCGTGGAAATAAATGCTGACGGCATTGATAAAGTTGCAAGTTTTGGAGATTCTTCTAAGCTTCGTGCTGGAGACAAAGTCATTGCAATCGGGAACCCGCTCGGTGCGCAGTTCTCTGGTACAGTAACAGAAGGGATTATTAGTGGTCTCGATCGTACCGTTGAAGCCAATACATCATCTGGAACCGTTGAGATGAATGTGCTTCAAACAGATGCTGCCATTAACCCTGGAAACAGTGGCGGTCCACTGATCAATACAGACGGTCAAGTCATCGGCATCAACAGCTTGAAAATTAGCGAAAGCGGAGTAGAATCACTCGGATTTGCGATCCCAAGTAACGATGTCAAACCGATCGTAGATCAGCTGTTGAAAAATGGAAAAGTCGAACGTCCTTACCTTGGCGTACAAATGATTGATCTTGAGCAAGTGCCTGAAACGTATCAGGAAAATACACTTGGCCTATTTGATAAACAAATCGGTAAAGGCATCTATGTAAAAGATGTTTCAAAAGGATCTCCTGCACAAAAAGCAGGCTTGAAGTCTGGAGATGTCATCATCAAGTTCAAAGGAAAAGATGTAGCGAACAGCTCACAACTGAAAGAAATCCTTTATAAAGAAACAAAAATTGGCGATAAAACGACAATGACTGTCATCCGTGATGGAAAGAACAAAAATCTTGATATTACCCTTGGGCAGTCTGATAACGAATAAAAGAAAACAGGTGGATAAGCGATTCACCTGTTTTTTTGTGCCTATTTTTTTGAAGATAGTGTCCGTAAAATAATGTTTTCCCATACATTCCAAGGCAGGAGCTGCTTTGCTATGAATGAAAGCCGAACACCTTTCCCGACAAGATACCTTAGCTTTTTTAGCCGCTTCTTCTCTGCAAGCGAAACCACAAGCTCTGCAACTTCGCCGGGATCTCCATAGTTGTTTTTTTGCGCCTCTATATAGGACATCATCTTTTGATAAATAGCTGTGTATTTAGAACCTTCTGCAGGCGGCGTCATTTGCTCATTCATGGAGGTGTTCCAAATGTTCGTTTGGAAAGAACCCGGCTCAATCAAAGCGGCCTGAATGCCAAACGCAGCCAGCTCAATTCGCAAACTCTCTGTATAGCCCTCTAGCGCAAACTTTGACGATACATATGGAGAGAGTGCGGGCATTCCCATGAGTCCGCTGATACTGCTCATATTCAATATTTTTGCACCGCTCGTCATCAACGGAAGGACTGCTTGTGTCATTTCCATCACACCAAAGACATTCACTTCGAATTGCTCTCGGTACTGATCAACAGGCACTTCTTCAGCAAAACCAGCATAGGCCGTTCCCGCATTGTTCACAAGCAGGTGAATCGGAGCATAGGCATTAAGCCTTTTCTGAAATGCTTGAATGGACTGTGTATCTGTCACATCTAATGCTTCAATATGTATCGATTCGAATAAAGCGGCGTTCTTTACTTCTTCGGCAAGCTTTTTCGCATTGGTTTCCTGTCTTACGCCAGCAATCACAGTGTACCCTTGCTTAGCAAGACGCAGTGTGATGAGCTTTCCGAAACCGCTGTTGGCACCAGTCACAATGGCTGTTTTATTCATCATCCGGTTCTCCTTTTTGTTTTAATCTACCATAGTCTGCTGTTTTATTGAATAACGAAAAGGGGCTTGGAGAAGAATAAAAAACGATGCTATAAAATAGGAGGAAATACATGATGTGCTGGAAGAAGGCGGGACTGCTAGGAGTGCTGTTCTTTATGCTGTCTGGCTGTCGTTCAATCGAACCAATACAACATCCGCATGAAGCAGAAGCTGAAAGTCTGTCCGCTGTTCAAATGAAGGAACTGCCATTTCAGCATTTGCAATTGCATGTACAATATGGACAAAAAAGCGAATTATATGAAGCTTCCTATCGTCAAGCTGGTGGAAGAGAAGAAGCACTCATTCGAGATCATATGAATGGTGTCCGCTATGAAGGAGAAGAAGCTTTACGTGAAATGAAGATGAAGCTCAATGATATGTCGATTCCTAGTGCAAAACTGAATGAAACATATGTCAATGAATTATTATCTGCTTTTAATTTAGATGATGATTATCAGCGGATACGAGTCGATATCAAGCTCGAAGATGGGACAAAACGTGCATTCGAAAAGAAAAAGTAAACGAGACTTTCTCATTTTTTAATTGAAAATGATTTTCAAGATCACTTAAATCTGATACACTAAATTGAGATAAGTGATCTTTTACGTCTACATAGACGATATTCAATATAAAAAATTTGGATGAGAAAAGGAGCGTTTGAGCGGAATGAGTGCCATTTCTACTGAAGGTTTAAGCTTAGGCTACGGAGAAACAATGATCATAGACGAACTAAATGTATCGATCCCTAAGGGTGAAATCACAGTATTTATTGGCAGCAATGGATGCGGTAAATCCACGCTACTTCGCTCTTTGGCCCGTCTCATGAAGCCAATGGGTGGTTCTGTCCTGCTTGAAGGTCATTCCATTGCCAAATTACCAACAAAGGAAGTGGCGAAACAACTCGCCATTCTTCCGCAAGGACCGGAAGCGCCAGAAGGATTAACGGTACATCAACTCGTCAAGCAAGGGCGATATCCTTATCAAAATTGGCTGAAGCAATGGTCAAAGCAAGATGAAGAAGCGGTAAATCGTGCCCTGAAATCAACGAAGATGGAAGACCTTGCTGATCGAACGGTTGATTCATTATCAGGTGGACAAAGGCAGCGTGCATGGATTGCGATGACATTGGCACAGGAGACGGATATTATTCTATTAGATGAGCCAACAACGTATTTAGACATGACGCACCAAATTGAAATCCTGGATCTTCTTTTTGATTTAAATGAAAAAGAGCAGCGCACGATTGTCATGGTTCTGCATGACCTCAATCTCGCTTGCAGATATGCGCATCACCTTGTGGCCATTAAAGACAAGTCGATTTATGCAGAAGGAAGACCGGAAACTGTCATTAACTGTGATCTTGTGAAAAATGTCTTTGATATGAACTGCCAAGTTACAACAGATCCTTTATTCGGAACACCGTTATGTATTCCGCACGGCAGAGGACGCTGTATTGTCCAACAGGCACAAGCTGAGACATTTCTTGCTGCAAGATAATCGTATGTGAAAAGCCTGACATCTGTTACACGCAGAGTCAGGCTTTTTTCTGAAAAAAGGAGCGGAATACCAATGGGAAATGAATTAGATGAAAAGCTCGAAGGCCTGCTTGATAAATATACAGAGCTGCTGCTTGGTGAAACGAATGAGGAACTGAAAAGAGATGTCTCGCAGTGGATCATCTATTCTCATATTGCCAAAAGCATGCCGCCTTTAGCCAAGCATTTTAATGACACGTATCCAGAGGCAAAAGAAGACATCAAAGAAACGATTCAGCGGATCAAGCAATTAAATGAAGCTCATCGTGCCAATAAAGACCGTTAAAAAACTGCCAGTACGAGCTGGCAGTTTTTCTTTATGACATGGGTGATGATCCGTACGGTGATTGATCAGTCAGTGTTTGCTGGAATTTCTGGTGTGCCTGCTGGAGCTTTTGCTGTTCAGCAGCTTCGACAGAGTACCAGCCATATTTGAACATGACATCATATAAATGTCTTTGCGTTTTTTGTGTTTCTAGCGCAATTCGCTGAATATCTTGGTAAAGAGATTCATGGCTGAATTCATTGAGCGCTGTGTTATATCCGTTTGTCATATATTTTTCAGTCGACAACAGGTCTGTGACAAAGTCGCGATCGTTCATGTTCGTAGTGGTTGGAACCGGCGTTTGTGGATTCCCGATTTTTTGTTGGTTTTGCTGTTCCATGTCTGGTTACCTCCTATTGCATAAAGCCAGAAGACTGGCCTTGCTCTGAGCTGCCTAAATGCTGAAGAATTTGTGTGTAATGCTGATGATGCATTTGGCCAACTTGATTGAGTTCTTGTTTCAATGTTTGATCCTGACAATGCTCGGCCATAAAATGAGCCTTTTTCATGGCGATCAAATTCCAGTTCAGCATATCCTCTAGGTACAAGGAATCTTTTACTGAAATCACCTGTGGGGGCATATTCATTTGCTGGTTGTTCAAGATGTGTTCCTCCTTACGATTTCTTTTTATATTGCTGATTTTGACTGGTCTTTTTACCACCTAGGTCTGCTTCTTGTGATGGACCTGCGTTTCCTTTCACACTTGCAGCACTTACGCCTGCTTTTGATGGGTTTTTTTGCAAACGAGACATATGGACATCACCTCCATTCTTACAATTCCCCCTCGTCTTTAATTCATACGCTGTAAAGAAAGACGTATGAGAATGTGTAAATTTTTGAAATCTGCTATTGAACTGTTTCGGAAAATCTTTTAAGATAAAGAAAGAGGCATTGCTTTTTTTTGGACAAAAAATGAATGACTGTTCATTCAAAATGTTTAGGGGGATATTTATGGGCAAACATATTCGCAAGGCGGCTGTCATTGGTTCAGGTGTCATGGGCTCAGGCATTGCTGCACATCTAGCCAATATCGGGATACCAGTAACATTGCTAGATATTGTGCCAAATGAACTGACAAAGGAAGAAACGGCAAAAAAGCTAACGCTTGATCACCCTAGTGTTCGGAATAGATTAAGCCAAGACGCAATGAAAAAATTGTTAAAGCAAAAGCCAGCACCTCTTACTTCAGCCAAAAACCTATCATACATCACACCCGGAAATCTCACAGATCACCTTTCCTTATTACACGATGCTGACTGGATCATTGAAGTCGTCACTGAAAAGCTCAGCATTAAACAACACGTATTCTCTCTCATCGACGAACACCGCAAAGAAGGCAGCATCGTATCCAGCAATACATCCGGTATTTCTGTTGAAAAAATGGCAGAAGGCCGATCAGCTGATTTTAAACGCCACTTTTTAGGCACTCACTTTTTTAACCCAGCTCGTTATTTAAAGCTGTTAGAAGTAATTCCTATTCAAGAAACAGATCCAGAAGTACTCTCATATATGAAAACATTTGGTGAAGATGTACTTGGCAAGGGTGTGGTCGAAGCAAAAGATACACCGAACTTTATTGCCAACCGAATTGGCACTTATGGGCTTCTTGTCACAGTGCGTGAAATGCTTGAGAACAAATACACGATCGGAGAGGTCGATTCTGTTACAGGTCCACTCATTGGCAGACCGAAAAGTGCGACCTTCCGCACACTTGATGTGGTGGGACTCGACACATTTTCTCATGTAGCCCGCAATGTGTATGAACAGGTAGAAGGAAAGGAAAAAGATATTTTTCAGCTGCCTGAGTTTATGGAAAGAATGCTCGAAAAAGGGTGGATCGGCAGCAAAGCAGGGCAAGGATTTTATCAAAAAAACGGAAAGAGCATTTTAGAGCTTGATCCTGTCACACTCACATACGGAGAACGGACAAAGCTGAAGGATCCGGGCATTGACATTGCCAAGCAGCAAAAGGGGACAAAAGCGAAATTGAAAGCGCTTATTTATCAAGACGGCCGTGCTGGGCAATTGCTTTGGAATATGACCGCACCTGTTCTTCTTTATTCAGCTCAACTAAAAGGCGACATTGCGGATGATATTCAGTCCATCGATAACGCCATGAAATGGGGATTTGGCTGGCAGCATGGCCCGTTCGAGCTGTGGGATGCGATTGGCGTGAAAAAAGCCGTCAGTCGAATGGAAGCGGAAGGGCACAGCATCCCGACCTGGGTGCGAGATATGCTTTCACAAGGACATGACACATTCTATCAAGAAAATGCCGAAGGAGACCGTGCATTTTATCAGAATGGTGCTTATGAACAGGAAAAGGGAAACGACAAGAATATTTCGTTAGCTAGATTGAAAAAGAAACACGATGTCATTTTTAAAAATACAGGTGCAAGCTTGATCGATATCGGGGATGATGTTGCCTTGCTTGAATTTCATTCGAAAAGTAATGCCATTGGGCTTGATGTCATTGATATGATCAATCGTGCTGTAGATGAAACGGAAAAGAATTATAAAGGGCTGGTCATCGGTAACCAAGGAAAGAACTTCTGTGTTGGTGCGAATCTCGCCTTAATTTTAATGGAAGCACAGGACGACAACTTCTTTGAAATTGATTTTGTCATTCGCAGGTTCCAGCAGGCGATGATGAAGGTGAAGTATAGTGACCGTCCAGTTGTGGCTGCACCATTTGGTATGACACTTGGCGGAGGGACGGAGCTTTGTCTACCAGCAGCCGCTATCCAAGCGTCCAGTGAAACGTATATGGGGCTTGTCGAAGCGGGGGTCGGACTCATACCGGGCGGAGGCGGAAACAAAGAACTCTATATTCGCCATCTGCAAGGAGCGGAAAAGCCATCAGCAACTGCGATCCAAGATGCTACGCTACAAACCTTTGAAGCCATTGCGATGGCAAAGGTATCTACATCAGCAGAGGAAGCGCGTGATATGAAGATGCTCCGAGTGAATGACCGGATCAGCATGAATGGTGATCATTTAATCCATGATGCGAAACAACTCGTTCTTTCTCTTGATGAAGCGGGTTATCGTGCACCTCTGAAGCGAAAGGTGCCCGTGATGGGGGAAACAGGCTACGCAGCAATGGTGCTGGCTGCTGAAAACATGAGATTGTCTGGATACATTTCAGACCATGACATGACCATTGCGAAAAAACTAGCACATGTCATTTCTGGCGGCAAATTGCCATTTGGTACAGAGGTGGATGAACAATACTTATTAGAGCTTGAAAGAGAAGCCTTTTTAAGTCTTGTAGGGGAAGTCAAATCTCAGGCACGCATGCAGCACATGCTCGTTAAAGGAAAACCTTTACGTAACTAGGGGGGAGTCAAAATGAGAGAAGCAGTGATTGTAGCTGGCGCAAGAACACCAGTAGGGAAAGCCAAAAAGGGATCATTAAAACATGTCAGACCTGATGATATGGGCGCATTGTGTGTAAAAGAAACGCTAAAGCGTGCCGGTGATTATGATGGAACAATCGATGATTTAATCATCGGATGTGCGACACCAGAAGCAGAGCAAGGGCTGAATGTGGCCCGGAATATTGGGGCATTAGCAGGTTTGCCATATACAGTACCTGCTATTACCATTAACCGCTATTGCTCTTCTGGTCTGCAGTCAATTGCTTATGCGGGTGAACGAATTATGCTTGGGCAGGCAGAAACCATTTTGGCCGGAGGCGTCGAATCGATGTCGCAAGTCCCAATGATGGGTCACTCCATTCGTCCAAACGCTCTTTTGACAGAGCAAGCGCCTGAATACTATATGAGCATGGGCCACACAGCGGAGCAAGTGGCGCAAAAGTATCAGGTCACAAGGCAAGATCAAGATGCTTTTGCGGTGAGGAGCCATCAAAAGGCAGCAAAGGCACTTCAAGAAGGGAAATTTTCAGATGAAATTGTTCCCGTTGATGTGACAGAAAGACGGGTAGGAGAGCAGAATCAACTAGAAGAACGCCAATTTACGTTCTCACAAGATGAAGGTGTCAGAGCGGGCACAACAGAGGAGGTTCTCTCAACGTTACGACCTGCCTTCTCAACAAAAGGCACAGTGACTGCAGGAAACTCTTCGCAGACGAGTGATGGAGCGGCATGTGTCATGATGATGGATCGCGAAAAAGCATCTTCTCTTTCTCTTCAGCCGCTCGCCAAGTTCAGAGCGTTTGCTGTTGGTGGTGTACCACCTGAAGTCATGGGAATTGGGCCGGTTGAAGCCATTCCGCGTGCGCTGAAAATCGCTGGTCTAGAGCTGAAGGACATCGGGCTGTTTGAATTAAATGAAGCATTTGCTTCTCAGGCGATTCAAGTCATTCGTCATTTAGGGATCGATGAAGAGAAGGTAAATGTCAACGGCGGCGCCATTGCATTAGGACATCCGCTAGGCTGTACAGGAACGAAACTCACGCTGTCCCTCATTCATGAAATGAAACGGCGAAATGAACAATTTGGTATTGTGACGATGTGTATCGGCGGGGGCATGGGAGCAGCAGGCATTTTTGAATTGATCTAAAGGGGGAAAACAGGATGAAAGCAATGGAAGAAGTAAAAAAGGGTGGCAGTTTCTTAATTGATGAGACGAATTATGAGCATATCTTTACACCAGAGGATTTCTCTGATGAACATCAAATGATCGGGAAAACAACAGAAGATTACATTTTACAAGATGTCGTTCCGCACATCGATCAAATTGAAAATCATGAATTCGAGCATTCTGTTCGTCTCTTGAAAAAGGCTGGAGAGCTTGGCCTGCTTGGTGCTGATGTTCCTGAGGAATTTGGCGGGCTTGGGCTAGATAAAATCAGCTCAGCCATCATTACTGAAAAATTTGCAAGAGCAGGCAGCTTCTCTCTTTCTTACGGCGCCCATGTTGGGATCGGTTCTTTGCCGATCGTGCTGTTCGGCAATCAAGCGCAAAAGGAAAAGTACCTGCCAGGACTCGCCTCTGGAGAAACAATTGCGGCCTATGCCCTAACAGAGCCAGGGTCAGGTTCTGATGCGCTAGGTGCGAAAACAACGGCAGTCCTGAATGAAGCTGGAACACATTATGTCCTCAATGGGGAAAAACAATGGATCACAAACTCCGCATTTGCCGATGTGTTTGTCGTGTATGCGAAGATTGATGGTGAACACTTCTCTGCTTTCATCGTAGAAAAGGATTTTCCTGGAGTCAAAACAGGACCTGAAGAGAAAAAGATGGGCATTAAAGGGTCATCGACGAGAACGTTAATCCTTGAAGATGCCGAAGTGCCAAAGGAGAATTTGCTTGGTGAAGCAGGCAGAGGTCATGTCATTGCCTTTAACATTTTGAACATTGGACGCTATAAGCTGGCTGTAGGGACAATCGGAGCATCAAAACGAGTCATTCAATTATCGGCAGAGTATGCCAATCAGCGCAAGCAGTTTAAAACACCAATTTCTCAATTTAGCTTAATTGGCGAAAAAGCAGCCAACATGTCGGCAAAGCTTTATGCCATGGAAAGTGCTGTATACCGCACAGTCGGGTTATTTGAACAAAGAATGGGTCTGTTAAGTGACGAGGAGCAAAAGGATGGGAAACAAATTGCGCAATCCATTGCAGAATATGCGATTGAATGCTCTCTTTGTAAAGTGCTTGGCTCTGAAACGCTCGATTATATTGTGGATGAAGGTGTGCAGATTCACGGCGGATATGGTTTCATGCAAGAATACGAAGTCGAAAGAGCCTATCGCGACTCACGAATTAACCGTATTTTTGAAGGAACGAACGAAATTAACCGATTGCTTGTGCCAGGCACCTTCTTGAAGAAAGCGATGAAAGGAGAGCTTCCGCTTCTTCAAAAAGCGCAAACCCTACAGGAAGAGCTAATGATGATGATGCCGGAAGAGCCGGGTGATCAGCCGCTTGATCAAGAGAAATACTTACTTGCCCATGCGAAAAAGATCGCCTTGATGGTGGCAGGTATGGCCGCCATGAAATATGGGAAAGCATTAGACAAAGAGCAAGAAATCCTTGTGAATATAGCAGATATCGTCAATGAACTCTTTGCTGCTGAGTCGGCGGTCTTGCGTACGGAAAAAGCAATCGCAGCATCAGGCACAGAAAAAAATGCACAAAAGCTTGCGTATACACAAATTTTCACGCAGGAAGCCTTTTTAAAAATTGAAGCTCATGCGAAAGAATCATTGATTGCCATGGAAGAAGGAGATTCACTCCGTATGAGTCTGTCAGCCCTTCGCAAGCTGACAAGATTCACGCCAATGAATGTCATTGCGAAAAAGCGTGAGGTGGCGAAACGAATCTTTGAAGCAGAGAAATATATCGTATAAGACGGCTGAAAAGGTGCGGATATCATGCCGCACCTTTTTGTAAGCATACATTTAGGTTTTTCATATGTTTTGTGATAAAATGTTGTCACTATTTGCAGGAGGTGAAAATGGTGGCTTTAGATTTTTACGAATACCCATCTTGCGGTACATGCCGAAAAGCAAAGAAATGGCTGGAAGAACACAATAAAGACATCAACAGCATACATATCGTCGAAGAGACGCCTGATAAAGAAACATTAAAAGCCCTTTACGAAAAAAGCGGTTTAGAGCTGAAGAAATTCTTTAATACGAGCGGTCAGAAATACAGAGAGCTGCAGCTGAAAGATAAACTTCCTGCAATGTCAGAGGACGAGCAGCTTGAATTACTTGCGTCTAACGGAATGCTAATCAAGCGTCCAATTACAACAGACGGCAAACGAGTGACAGTTGGATTTAATGAAGATACATTTAAAAGCGTCTGGAAATGATGTAACTTTCATTCAGATTGTGGTATCTTCAATATAGATTGTAAGAAAAGACTGGAGGGGTATGAAATGAGCACACCAAAAGATTTACGTTATTCAGAAGAACATGAATGGGTCAAAGTAGAAGGAGATAAGGTGCGTATCGGTATTACGCATTTTGCTCAATCTGAGCTAGGGGATATCGTGTTCGTTGAGCTTCCTGAAGTAGGAGACAAAATCACAGCGGACGAGCCTTTCGGAAGTGTAGAATCAGTCAAAACAGTTTCTGAACTATACGCACCGATTAACGGCACAATCGTTGAAGTGAACGATGAGCTTGATGACAGTCCAGAGTTCGTCAACGACTCTCCATACGAAAAAGCTTGGATGATCGTAGTAGAGCCAGCGGATGCGTCTGAAATCGAGAACTTAATGACAGCTGAGCAATATGAAGAAATGACAAAAGAAGACTAATTCATGTGAAATTGGACACTCTACCTTTATGGGGGGTGTCCAATTTGTCTTTTCAAAAAGAACAGGTGGATATAACAGAGCATGTCACTGGACGATTCAAAGAGAGCGGCATGGTGCTTTACCATCAAAACGAAGAGATTGGCACGATGATTAGTGAAAATCAATATGAATTAAAATCAGGTTATTCCTATGATCAAAACCGTTTTTATCGTCTGTCAGATACGTTGACCCATGGGACTGAAAAATATGTAGACTGTGACGATGAAAATGGCTGGTGCTAATCACAGATAAGGCTGTAGTGAGTGAATGCTACAGCCTTTTTGTTGATCAAGTGCCCAATCTTTACAACCCGAATGAAAGATTGTAATCTAAGGAAGAAGTGAATCAACGTCAAAAGGGCCAGGTGATCGTGATGAATGTCGAGATAGAAAAGGTCATCATTGTAGAAGGTAAATCAGATAAACAGAAGCTAAAAGAAGTCATAAGTGAACCTGTTACCATCATTTGCACCAATGGCACGATCAGTACATCGAAGCTGGATCAGCTTGTGGACGATTTATTCGGGAAAGACGTTTACATATTAGCAGACAGTGACGATGCTGGCGACAAACTGCGGAAGCAATTCCGAAAAGAATTCCCTGAAGCACTGCATCTTTTTGTCGACAGAACGTACCGCGAAGTGGCCGCTTCACCGTCAGCCCACATTGCATCTATTCTATTAGCTGCAAACATTGATGTTCATTCGAAATATTTATAAGGGTGACGTATATGAAAGAGATTGAAGAGCATGAATTCAAGGAGATAGAGGACGATTTATTTCTTTTGTACTTATATACACCATTTTGCGGAACATGCCAGCTGGCAAAGAAGATGCTGGCAGTGGTTGATGCCATGCAGCCGGAAGTTCCTTTTTATGAAAATAACTTAAATTACTCGCCAAGTTTTGCAAAAGCATTTGAGATCGAAAGTGTACCTTGCTTTCTCCTGTTTAAAAAGGGTGAAATCGTGCAAAAAGGCTATGCCTTTCACTCCGTTCCATATCTTCACGAAATGATTGAAACCGCTAAATAAAGCGGTTTTTTGTCATATTTCAAGCAATTCATTTGAAAATTTGTCGAGCTATTTATAAAGGACAAGCCGATGTTTGTAGAGAAATGTTATGTATAACCAAATGACAGGGAGGTTATACATGTGGAAAATGTGAAAGCCCATGGAAGTGCAGGGCAGCGATTATTGTTAAAGCCGTTGCTCTCATCATCATCCTTGAAGATTACATTTGAGGCGGAAACGGACTCTTGTACATTGATTGTGGATGAACGTGGTGAAGTGAAGAAACTACCTGCAATTGAGTTATCGGATCTCATCTTTTATGGTGAGCGAAAAGAGATTTTGCAATTATTAGATGGAGACATGTCCTTACAGCAGCTGATCAGCAGAGGACAAGTGAAAGTGAAAGGCTCATTTCGAGCTCTTCTAAGACTAGAAGCGGTACTTTGGCTGACGAACGGTTTTTTTCGAAAAATGATAACGTAGTCGTTTACTTGGAAATTAGCGATTTACAGCGTTGACATATCTCAGATAGCATGATATTCTACGTTAGTAAAAACATGAACATCACATAAAACAACATATTTTCTCTTATTAAGAGAGGTGGAGGGACGTGCCCTATGAAACCCGGCAACCGTCAGCATAGCTGAAATTGGTGCCAATTCACTCAAAGCCGCAACGCTTTGAAAGATGAGAGAAAGGCGTATTTGATATAAAAGGCCTTTCTGCTTGCGTTGCAGTTAGGTCTTTTTTACTGACCTTGCGTCAGGCTAGAGTCATAACAGTCGGAAGAATAATTGAACGTATGTGATGGCAACCTATAGATTCAGCAAGAAAGCAGGTGAACAGACTGTGATCCATTTACAGAATGTATCAAAAACGTATCTTTCAAAAAGCGGAAATGTTGATGCCGTGAAAGACGTCAACTTGGATATCGATAAAGGTGAAATATTCGGAATTATCGGGTATAGCGGCGCTGGGAAAAGCTCCTTGATTCGCCTATTAAACGGTCTGGAGTTGCCAACAGAAGGAATCGTTGAAGTGGCAGGCAACCGGATCAATGAAGTATCGAATGCGAAACTTCGGAAAGCAAGACAAGAAATCAGCATGATTTTCCAACACTTTAACTTGCTCTGGTCAAGAACAGTGAGACAAAATATTATGTTCCCGCTCGAGATCGCAGGTGTACCAACGTCAAAACGGAGAGCTCGTGCAAACGAACTGATTAAATTGGTCGGTTTAGAAGGAAAAGAAAATGCATATCCTTCTCAGCTCAGCGGCGGGCAAAAGCAGCGTGTAGGGATTGCGAGAGCATTAGCGAATGACCCAAAAGTTCTGCTATGTGACGAAGCCACTTCTGCGCTTGATCCACAAACAACGGATTCCATCCTTGAGCTTTTAGCAGATATTAATAAACGACTAGGACTCACCATTGTATTGATCACACATGAAATGCACGTCATTCGCAAAATTTGTCACCGTGTGGCAGTGATGGAGAATGGCCGTATTGTCGAAGAAGGCGAAGTATTACGTGTCTTCAGACAGCCGAAAGAAGAAATGACGAAGCGATTCGTGAAACAGCTTGCTGAACCAGAAGAAGCAAAAGAAACGATCGAGCACGTCCTAGAGAGAGTAAAAGAAGGTCAGGTCGTCAGGTTGTCCTTTATTGGAGATTCTGCCGAACAGCCGCTGATCACGGAAATTATTCGATCCTTCAAGGTCGATGTGAACATCCTGCAAGGAAAGATTTCTCAAACGCAGGAAGGCGCGTTTGGAACACTCTTTATCCATATTAATGGAGACGAGAACGAAGTTGAAAAAGCCATCGCCTATATCCAAAGCAAACAGGTTGAAATCGAGGTGATGACACATGTTTGAGAAATGGTTTCCGAACGTTGATCTAGAGGTTATTTGGAACGCGACGGGTGAAACGGTCTATATGACACTCATTGCATTAGCGTTTGCTTTTGCTATCGGCATCATCCTTGGGCTGTTGCTCTTTTTGACAAGTAAAGGCGGTTTATGGGAAAACAAACCAATTAATGCTGTCATCGGCGCAGTCGTCAACATTTTCAGATCGATTCCCTTTATCATATTAATCATTCTATTATTAGGATTTACTAAACTAATTATGGGCACGATATTAGGCCCAAATGCAGCATTACCAGCCCTTGTCATTGGCTCAGCCCCTTTCTACGCACGTCTTGTTGAAATTGCACTGCGTGAAGTAGACAAAGGAGTCATTGAAGCAGCACGATCTATGGGAGCAAAAACGTCGACCATTATTTTCAAAGTATTGCTGCCAGAATCACTGCCAGCCCTTATTTCAGGAATTACTGTAACAGCGATTGCTCTGATTGGCTCTACTGCGATTGCAGGTGCAATTGGAGCAGGCGGACTAGGTGACCTTGCTTATGTAGAAGGATACCAATCTGGTAATACAGATGTCACACTTGTAGCCACTGTGTTTATTCTGATCATCGTCTTTATCATTCAAATAATCGGTGATTTGATTACAAATAAAATTGATAAACGTTAAGGGAGGAATTATTCATGAAGAAATTGATTTTAAGTGCACTATTTCTAGCATTTGCAGGCATTTTAGCTGCTTGCGGTTCATCAAATAACGCAAGCGATAACAAAACCATCACGGTTGCCGCTTCAAAAACACCACATGCCGAGATTCTTGAAGAAGCAAAACCACTTCTAAAAGAAAAAGGCTACGATCTAAAAGTGAAAGTACTGAGCGATTATAAAATGTACAACAAAGCATTAGCTGAAAAAGAAGTGGATGCGAACTTTTTCCAACATATCCCTTACTTAAACGAAGAAAATAAATCAAACAAAGATTACAACCTAGTAAGTGCTGGTGCCGTTCACCTTGAGCCTTTCGGTATCTACTCTAAGAAATACAAATCAGTAAAAGATATTCCAAACGGCGGCACGATCATCATGACAAACAACGTAGCTGAGCAAGGACGTATGCTTGCCCTATTACAAAATGCTGGTGTGATCAAGCTTGATCCAAAAGTAGATACAATCAACGCAACAGTCAAAAACATCAAAGAAAACCCGAAGAACCTAAAATTCAAAAAAATCGCTCCTGAACTAACAGCGAAAGCTTATGAAAACAGTGAAGGCGACGCTGTATTTATTAACGTTAACTATGCGATCCAAAATAAATTGAATCCGAAAAAAGATTCAATCGAACTTGAGCAAACGAAAAACAACCCGTATGCAAACATCGTCGCTGTTCGCAAAGGTGACGAAAAATCAGAGAAGATCAAGGTATTAATGGAAGTTCTTCACTCTGATAAAATCAAAGAATTCATCGACAAAAAGTATGATGGTGCAGTATTGCCTGTATCTGAATAACAACTTGTAAACCTCGCTTCATGAAAGCGAGGTTTTTTTGTGTATTTTTTCAAATCTCGCTCATAATAAAAACGAACAAATGACTTGAAGGGATGGAATGAAGATGAATGAACAACATATGAGCGGATCGATGCAACAATCACTGACGGATTATAAAACGGCAATGGGTGAATTTCAGAAGAAAATGCCGGTGTTTGGCAAGAAATTTAATGAATTTACGGAGCAGTGCTTTCAGAGCGATTCCTTAACACAAAAAGAAAAACAAATGATTGCCCTTGGCATCAGCATTCATGCACAAGATGAATATTGCATGATCTATCATACAAAGGGAGCGCTCGACCAAGGCGCAACAGAAGAGAATTTGCTGGAGGTCGTCAGTGTGGCGGCAGCGTTTGGCGGCGGTGCTGCGCTAAGTCAAGGCATCACAGTTGTTCAGCAATGTATTGATGAATTTGGAGGACAGACGCATTAAGGGAAGGATAAGATGGTATTTTTCCAAATCAGGGAGTTGAGTCGTTCTCAGCCGGTTGTGTGAGAAAATATGCCAGCATAGCGTGTTATATCCCTTTTGAGTGAAGCAGCATGCCTTTGATACAATGAAGCTACACTCAAAGAAGGGAATGGTTTATTATTTGTTCGGACCAGAGTACACTGGGATTGGATTATACCGCCGAGATGGAAAAGGCCATGCATCAATCTCATGGCATGAGTTATGCAGAGTACGAAAGAGACCATGACTTACGAATGAAAGTAGAACTTAAACGAGAGCAGTCCTATCGAGATGAGAAAAGACAGCTCGCAAAAATGAATATACGAGGCTATTGATAGCTAAGGGGCGGGGAGAATAGTTTCCCGTCCTTTCTTTATGAAAACAGTCTTTTCGACATAAATCCTTTTATCTACCTGTATTTTTTGTTAGAATTTTGAGAGCATCCTCTCACGCTTGTCGTGAATGTGTTGTATTCACTTTTAATTTGTTATAAAATTAGAATGAGAATAAATTGAGAATAATGATTATTTTGGAGGTATCGATATATGACTGCTTCGACATTAACAATTAAGGACTTGCACGTTGAGATTGAAGGGAAAGAAATCTTAAAAGGTGTAAACCTAGAAATAAAAGGTGGAGAATTCCACGCAGTAATGGGACCAAACGGTACAGGTAAATCTACTTTATCTGCTGCAATCATGGGCCACCCTAAGTATGAAGTGACAAAAGGCAGCATTTTGCTTGATGGCGAAGATGTTCTTGAAATGGAAGTAGATGAGCGCGCTCAAGCGGGTCTTTTCCTTGCAATGCAATATCCATCTGAAATTAGTGGTGTAACAAATGCAGACTTCCTTCGTTCGGCTATTAACGCACGCAGAGAAGAAGGCGATGAAATCTCTCTCATGAAATTCATCCGCAAAATGGACGAAAACATGGAATTCCTTGAAATGGACCCAGATATGGCACAGCGCTACCTAAACGAAGGTTTCTCAGGCGGGGAGAAAAAACGTAACGAAATTCTTCAATTAATGATGATTGAACCAAAAATCGCCATCCTTGACGAAATCGACTCTGGTCTTGATATCGATGCACTGAAAGTTGTTTCTAAAGGGATTAATAAAATGCGAGGCGAAAGCTTCGGCTGCTTAATGATCACTCACTATCAGCGCCTATTGAACTACATCACACCAGATCACGTTCATGTTATGATGCAAGGACGTATTGTGAAATCTGGCGGACCAGAACTCGCGCAGCGTCTAGAAGCAGAAGGTTATGACTGGATTAAAAAAGAGTTAGGAATTGAAGACGAAACTGTTGGTCAAGAAGCGTAAGCGTTAGGAGGATTATTGATGACATTAGAAACGAAATTATCAGTAGATCAAGATTATGTCAAAAGCTTCTCCGAGAAGCATCAGGAACCGGCATGGATGAGTTCCCTTCGCTTACAGGCTCTTGAAAAAGCAGAAGACCTTCCAATGCCAAAGCCTGACAAAACGAATATTTCAAAATGGAATTTAACCAATTTCAAACAGCATACAGTTGAAAGTGCGCCATTTGGATCTTTAGAAGAGCTTCCTGAAGAAGTGAAATCTCTTATTGATTTAGAGGACACAGATAAGACAGTCTATATTCAGCGTGATCAAACGCCAGCATACTTGTCTCTTTCTAATGAAGCAAAAGACAAAGGCGTGATCTTCACTGATATCCATACTGCGATTCGCGAACATGGAGACCTAGTGAAGAAATATTTCATGACTGATGCAGTGAAAGTGGATGAGCACAAACTAACAGCTCTACATGCTGCTTTAGTGAATGGCGGAGCTTTCCTCTATGTACCGAAAAACGTAGAGCTTGAAGCACCAATTCAAGCCGTTTATCTTCATGAAAATGACGAAACAACGTTGTTCAACCATGTCATCGTTGTAGCAGACGATCATAGTGCTGTGACATATGTCGAAAACTACATCAGTACGGCAACACCAGAAGAAGCGATCTTCAATATCGTGTCTGAAGTCTTCACAGGTGCAAATGCCCGCGTCACTTACGGTGCAGTGGATAACCTTGCAGAAGGTGTGACAGTCTATGTGAATAGACGTGGTATGGCAAATGGTCGTGACAGTAAAATCGAATGGGCGCTTGGTCTGATGAATGATGGAGACGTTGTGTCTGAAAACATCACAAAGCTTATGGGCGACGGTACATTCGGAGATACGAAATCAGTTGTTGTTGGCCGCGGGAATCAAACGGAAAACTTCACAACAAGCATCATCCACTTCGGTAAAAACTCTGAAGGGTATATCTTGAAGCATGGTGTCATGAAGGATCAAGCATCCTCTATCTTTAACGGAATTGGTAAAATCGAGCATGGCGCAACGAAGTCAAATGCAGAGCAAGAATCTCGTGTTCTCATGCTGAGTGAGAAAGCACGCGGTGACGCTAACCCAATTCTTTTAATCGATGAAGATGATGTAACAGCAGGACACGCTGCGTCTGTTGGGCGTGTTGATCCAATTCAACTCTATTACCTCATGAGCCGTGGGATTTCCAAAGAAGATGCAGAAAGACTTGTCATTTATGGCTTCTTAAATCCAGTCGTCAAAGAACTGCCGATTGAAGGAGTTAAAAAGCAGCTCGTTTCTGTGATTGAAAGGAAAGTAAAATAATGAATATCAAAGACGTTCGTGAGCAGTTTCCAATCCTTCATCAGCAAGTGAACGGACATGATTTGGTGTATTTGGACAGTGCAGCGACATCTCAAAAACCACGAGTTGTCATTGATGCAATGAATGAGTATTACCGGTCTTACAACTCGAACGTCCACCGGGGTGTTCATACCCTTGGCACAAAAGCAACGGACGCATACGAGGGTGCAAGAGAAAAAGTTCGAGCATTCATTGGCGCTTCTTCTGTCCAGGAGATTATTTTTACTAGAGGTACAACAACAGCACTAAACACAGTGGCAATCAGCTATGCTAGAGCAAACCTTAAAGAAGGCGATGAGATCGTCATTACGCATATGGAACATCATGCGAATATCATCCCTTGGCAGCAGGCAGCAAAAGCAACTGGCGCCACATTGAAATATATTCCGTTACAGGAAGACGGCACGCTGTCGCTTGAAGATGTGAAGCAAACCATCACACATCAAACGAAAATCGTTGCTGTCACACATGTCTCAAACGTATTAGGAACCATCAACCCAATTAAAGACATCGCAAAGATTGCTCACGATCACGGTGCAATTATCGTCGTCGATGGTGCCCAGAGCACCCCGCACATGCAAATTGATGTTCAGGACTTGGATTGCGACTTTTTCGCCTTCTCTGGGCATAAAATGTGTGGACCGACTGGCATTGGTGTTCTTTACGGGAAGAAGGACCTTTTGAATAATATGGAGCCTGCTGAGTTTGGCGGTGAAATGATCGACTTTGTGGATCTATATGATTCTACATGGAAAGAGCTGCCGTGGAAATTTGAAGCGGGAACACCGATTATTGCAGGAGCAGTTGGACTCGGAAAAGCGATTGATTTCTTAAATGACATCGGTATGGAGGAAGTCAGCCGTTACGAGCATCAGCTTGCGACTTACGCACTTGAGCGCTTTAAGGAGCTTGAAGGTGCCACGGTTTACGGACCGCAGCACCGAGCTGGACTTGTGACGTTTAACTTAGACGACGTCCATCCTCATGATGCCTCAACTGTTCTAGATACGGAAGGTGTCGCCATTCGTGCTGGACATCACTGTGCACAGCCGCTCATGAAATGGCTTGGTGTATCAGCGACTGCAAGAGCAAGCTTCTATCTGTACAACACAGAAGAGGAGATTGACGAGCTCATGGCAGCGCTCCGTAAGACAAAGGAGTATTTTACGAATGTCTTTTAATGTAAACTTAGACACACTGTACAGACAAGTGATTATGGATCATTATAAAAATCCGAGGAACAAAGGTGTGTTAAACGACAGCATTGTCGTCGATATGAACAACCCAACGTGTGGTGACCGCATTCGTCTCACGATGAAAATCGAAGACGAAAAAGTCATCGATGCGAAATTTGAAGGAGAAGGATGCTCGATTTCGATGGCATCTGCCTCTATGATGACGCAGGCGATTAAAGGGAAAGATATTGAAACAGCTTTGAAAATGTCTCAGATTTTCTCCGATATGATGCTAGGAAAAGAATACGACGATTCCATTGATCTTGGTGACATTGAGGCGCTGCAGGGAGTCGCAAAATTCCCGGCGCGCATCAAATGTGCAACATTATCCTGGAAGGCGCTTGAAAAAGGCGCATCTGCCGAAGATAACGGCAAATCATAAGATTGGAGTGAAAATGGATGGCTAAAAAAATGCCAGATGTTGGTGAATATAAATACGGCTTTTCTGATAAAGACGTTTCCATTTTCCGTTCAGAGCGCGGACTGACAAAAGAGATCGTTGAAGAAATTTCTCGTATGAAAGAAGAGCCTCAGTGGATGCTCGACTTCCGTTTGAAATCTCTTGAGCACTTTTACAACATGCCGATGCCACAATGGGGCGGAGATTTAAATGCATTAAACTTTGATGAAATTACGTACTACGTAAAACCATCAGAACGCTCTGAGCGTTCTTGGGATGAAGTACCAGAAGAAATCAAACAAACCTTTGATAAGCTTGGAATCCCTGAAGCAGAGCAAAAGTACTTAGCAGGTGTATCTGCTCAGTATGAATCTGAAGTTGTGTATCACAACATGAAGCAAGATCTTGAAGATCTAGGCATTGTGTTTAAAGATACAGACAGTGCATTAAAAGAGAACGAAGACATCTTCCGTGAGCACTGGGCAAAAGTCATTCCTCCGACTGACAACAAATTTGCTGCGCTTAACTCGGCTGTATGGTCTGGTGGTTCATTCATCTACGTACCAAAAGGCGTAAAAGTAGATACACCACTTCAAGCATACTTCCGAATCAACTCTGAGAACATGGGTCAGTTCGAACGTACACTGATCATCGTTGATGAAGGCGCACATGTGCATTACGTAGAAGGTTGTACAGCTCCAGTTTACACAACAAACTCACTTCATAGTGCGGTTGTTGAAATTATCGTGAAAAAAGGCGGCTACTGCCGTTATACAACGATTCAAAACTGGGCAAACAACGTTTTCAACCTTGTGACGAAACGTACAGTATGTGAAGAAAATGCAACAATGGAATGGATTGATGGAAACATCGGTTCTAAGCTGACAATGAAATACCCAGCTGTCATCTTAAAAGGTGAAGGCGCTCGTGGTATGACATTAAGTATTGCCCTAGCAGGTAAAGGTCAGCACCAAGATGCAGGTGCAAAAATGATTCACCTTGCACCAAACACATCTTCAACGATCGTATCGAAATCGATTTCCAAACAAGGCGGTAAAGTCACATACCGCGGAATCGTTCACTTCGGACGCAAAGCAGAGGGTGCACGCTCAAACATCGAGTGTGATACACTCATCATGGATAACAAATCAACATCTGATACGATTCCTTACAATGAAATCTTAAACGACAACATTTCATTAGAGCACGAAGCCAAGGTATCGAAAGTATCAGAAGAGCAGCTATTCTACTTGATGAGCCGCGGAATTTCTGAAGAAGAAGCAACAGAAATGATCGTCATGGGCTTCATCGAACCATTCACAAAAGAACTACCAATGGAATACGCCGTTGAAATGAACCGTTTGATTAAGTTTGAGATGGAAGGTTCGATCGGTTAACCGTTGATATAGAGGGGATTAAAGGTGTTTAGACGTTATATTTATATTAAGCACCCACAAAGCGCCCACAAAATTTAATTATTGAACATACCGCAGATACAATTCCTTTGGTCCTCAATTTTTGGGTGACATGGAGATACGTGTCTGCGGTTGTTTTTTATACTAGAATGTCTTAACCTTTCCCATACATAGTTCTTATTCAAAACGTTTACAGCATGGCTATGCTCAATGCATGTCTTTTATAAACTTCTCTGAAATACTTTCTCACAACATTTGTTTTGAACCTTTTAAAGGAGAAATGATTTTACCTTTAAGGCCGCTAACAACTTCGAGGTTCAGATCAACTTTATTCAAAATAAATACTTGCCACATTCAAATTAGTACTGTATAGTTCTAATTATGACAAAGGCAAAATTAATGAATCAAAAACGTGTACTTGAAGTAGCTGCAACTTTATTTTTAGAAAAAGGGTTTGCTTATACGAGTATGGACGAATTAGTTCGTGTTAGCAAAGTATCAAAGTCTAATGTGTATTATCACTTTTCTAATAAGGAGGAATTATTAGAAGGGGTCGTTGATTATTGGATTGACATGTATCAATCTGCAATGGATGACGTACTGTCTCAGACCCAATTTTCAGTTGAAGATCGTATTCAACTGTTTTTAAAGCAATTATCACAAGGCGTTCAGTCGAGAGAGTATAAGGGCGGCTGTCCATTTATTACTCTTTATATTCAAAGTCCTGCAAAGGCCACACAAATAAAAGAAAAAATAGGACTTTTTTTCACAGGATTACAAGAGAAAGTTTCTCTATTACTGAAACAAGGGGTAGAGAACGGGGAATTCAGACATACGATTCAGATTGATGAGGTGGCATCACTTTTTATGACAAATCTTGAAGGAGCGTTATTTATTTCAGAAACATTGAAGGATGCCACTGTCATCACAAAAACAGCAGATCATTTATTTAACTTGCTTCGATAAAGAAGCATTTTTTTTACATCAAATTAGTACTGAATAGTACTAAAAAGGAGATTTCACATGAAAACAGTATTTTTAACGGGTGGAACAGGGTTTATCGGAAAGCAATTAGTCGAAGAATTAGCGAAAGAGGATGTGAACATTCTTCTTTTAGTAAGGTCAAAAAGTAAAGCAACACGCATTTTTCAAGAAAGAGGTATTTTAAAAGAGTCAGTGATGCACTTTGTTGAAGGTGATTTGACGAGAGTCGATTTGGGTCTAAGTCCTGAAGATCAGGAGAGGGTATTGAAAACGGATGTGATCATTCACGCAGGAGGCCCGATGGATATTCAAGCGACAAGTAAAGAGGCAGCTTCCGTCTTTTTAAATGGCGCCAAATATATTGGTGAATTAGCTAAAAGTATTCATCAATTGAAGGGCTTGCAGCAATTTATTCATGTTGTCGGTTATATGAGCCCCTTTGATGATCAAAATAGCAAGATTGCCATCGACGTGTTTGAAGAAGGAAACGATTACTTGAAAATAAAAAATCCTTATGAGAGAACAAAGTTTTTAGCAGATCTTTATATTCGTCAACAGGCATCAGCAGTAGGTTATCCGCTTTCTATCATTAATCCGCCAACTGTCGTTGGTAGTAGTCAAACAGGGAGTACAGAGCAAATTGCAGGATTGGGTTTGCTTGTAAAGAGTATGCGAAGAGGGCTCATGCCGGTGATTCCTGGAGGTAAGGGCTATCGGTTACCACTTATTTCAAACGATGAGTTTGCGAAGTTTATTGTACTGGTTTTCAAGTTGGAGCAGCCGGCTATTCAAACATATACACTTGTTGAAGACAAAGAGCACGATCAGAACGTTGCTGGACTATTAAGTATGATGTCAGAAAGTATGAATATGAGGGCACCTAGCATCTCTGTTCCTATGCCACTGATGAAAGCTATCATGAATAGTGGCGTAAGTAAACTCACAAACATTCCTTCTGACGGACTGAATTTTATGACAAAACGAACGTTTTCAAATGTTTCAGCGAAAAAAATAATGGGAGAAGATTGGTTTAAGAAGACGAGTGTCATGACATTTTTTCCTGCTGTAGTAGCCGATCTAGATTATCGAATGATGGATCAACATGGTGAGCAGCATCATTTATTTAAACGAACATTATGCGATAATAACACCCTTTACCAATTACAAGGAGAGGGGAAGCCGTTTATTTTATTACATGGTTTATTGAGTGATGGAGAAGATTTATTTCCTTTAGCACAAGAGCTTCATGAGAAAACAGGTCAACCTGTATGGATCTTGGATCTTCCTGGTTTGGGGCGTTCTCCTTTTAAACGAGAGAAACATCTTCTAGATATCTATTTAAATGTAGTGAAAAAAGTAATAGAGAAAGCGACGAATGGTGCACATCTGATCGGCCATTCATTCGGTGCGTATATTCTTTTGGAAGCATTGGGACAAGAATACATCGATAAGAAGTATTCAATCACTTTACTGCAGCCGCCTGTTGCTAAACAAAAGGCAAAATCACTATATGTTCCTCAATTTCTGAACAAATGGACATTAAGATTGGCAACGACTCATTTGATAGAGCGTTATGTATTAAGAAATGGTTTGTTTGAAAGCACGGAGAGCATCCCTGAACATTATATTGAAAAAATCAAAAACAGCTTTACTTCTCCTAGAATTTTAAATACGACGGTTCAGCTTAACCATTTATTACTGGAAACCGATCAAGGTGACTTTAAAGAAGTTACAAAGGATCATCTTCACATGATTTGGGGGGAGTATGACAGAGGCTATTCTGCGCCATCGCATCTTGGGAAGGTTGATTTTGTTCCGTATGGCCATCATTTCCCTCTTAGCCATCCGAGTGAAACGGCAGCATTAGTCATCAATAATATTTGTACTAGCAGATAGGAGTCACCCCAAAACGAAAAAATAAGATTGATGACAAGTGAGCAAAATTTTTCGTTCTGGGTCTTGAAAAAATAGAGGTTAACGAGGTGCATAAAACGCATCTAAGGTTTTCGTCATATCATCAGATGCAGATTGTAAGATCACATCTTGCTCTAAAATCGCTGTCCCTTGTGCCCGGACAATATGAAATTGTTGAAAGCCCATCAAGTTTTGGAAAATTTCCTTTAGATAATAATATGAAAATTCCAGTGGTGTGTACCGATCATTATTTGTGAAAATTGAGCCACTTGCTTGAAGCAAAAGTACACGATAATCGTCAGTCATCAGACCAACTGAACCATTTTCTGTATATTTAAACGTTTCTCTAGCAATTAAGATATTATCTATATAATCTTTCATACGTGACGTCACATTGAAATTATGAACAGGTGATACAATCACGATTCGATGATGTGCTTTGAATTGAGCCAATAGAGCAGATGAAGCAGCGGCGATTTTTTCTTCGGCAGCTGTTAATGATTGTTCAGATGCTTGCTTATCCCAAATTCCTAGCAGCTGGTCTTTTTCGATACGAGGAATTTCAGTTCCATATAAATGTAAAATGGTAGGCTCCTCATAAGGAAATCTTTCTTTAAACTGCTTTAAAAATAGTGCTTGCAGTTTGTTTGAATAACTTTCTTGATGAGTGAAATCAGGGTGCGCGTTAATGATTAGTGTTTGCATATACATGCTCCTTTTCTTTTGATAAACTGAGTATAAAATATAAAGGTGACAAAACATGTCACCTTTTTCAAAAGGAAAATCAAATGAAAAAATCAGAACGATTAAACCAAGAGCTTATTTTTTTAAGTGATAAATATTCATTTCAATTAAAAGATTTAGAAACTGAATTTGGCATTTCTAAACGTACGGCTTTAAGAGATATGGAAGAGCTAGAGTCCATGGGCTTAGCGTTTTATGTTGAAAATGGCAGACATGGAGGATATCGGCTCATGAATCAATCTCCATTGGTTCCGATCTATTTTCAAATAGATGAAGTTCAAGCCATTTTTTTCGCTCTTAAAGCCTTAGATCTGTTGTCAGCAACACCATTTAAAAAGTCTTACTCACAGATTCGCCAAAAACTGTTTGCTACAATGTCTGATGAGAGAAAACATCGGATCACGGAGATTTTGGATGTGATTCATTACTATCATGTCGCACCAGTGAGTGAACAACATCATTTGGATTTGATATTGCAGGCAATGATGGAAGATCAAATCGTGAAGATGACATACACTCAATATGAACATAAAAGGATCAGGCTACAATTTCTTGAGTTGTTTTATCGAAATGGGATTTGGTTCACCGAAGCATATGATGTTCAGAATAAAAAGTGGGGTATCTACAGATGTGATTGTATGACGGACATGATGATCGAAGAAGAAACGAAAGACACTTTTACGAAGGAAGAATTAAAAGCACTGCAGCTCGAGTACGAAAAAACCTATCATGATATCTCTTTTAAATGTCGATTAACGGAACAAGGGAAAGAGAAGTTTTTGAAGAATCATTATCCGAATATGAGATTGGAGACCATTGATGATACGCCTTATATAGTGGGTAGGTACAACCAAGAAGAATTATCGTATATGACTCACTATTTGATCTCATTTGGGAAACATGTGAAAATTGAATACCCCGATGAATTAAAAGAGAGTTATTTGACTCAATTGCAAGAAATGATGGATCAATATTAAAAATGAACGGATTGTATCTCAATCACAAAAAACTTAACACATTAAAAAAAGGCGAACTGTCGTAATTCGCCTTTTTCTATTACTTCTACTTCGCCGCCTGAAATGTATTTGTTTTCGATTTGTCATTGATCTTTCCATACGTCAGCTGACGCCAGATAAATTCCATCGGTCCAGACTTAAATCGCTTTAACCATAACGTACTGAAAAGGACAAGGAAGGCATACACGCCAATGCCAATGAAGAACGTACCAGCGGGTTGAAGATGATCTGCAAGTCCGGCTCCATATTTCAGAAACAGCACTGTTCCAATGATCGAGTGAAGCAAATAGCAGGTCAGGGACATCCGTCCGACCTTGGTAAAAACCATCAAAGCACCTCGCAGCTGAGGAACGTGCAAAAACAGTATCGCAAGTGAACTCATATAGAACATACTGCCAGTTAATCCTCCGTTTTGCTCAAGTGCAGAGACAATGTTCATCCATGGCGTATGTTCAAAAGGGGTGACCGCTGTCATAATCGTACTGCCTTGTGTGATAAGAAAAGCGATTGTACAAATCATCCAAATACGATTCCAAATCGCTTTTTTCGTCTCCATGTTTTTGAAAAACGACATTTTCACAAAATACACACCAAGTAAAAACATGAAGAACATCGAATAGACAGTGGAAAATGAGCTGGAAGCCATCGTGACCATATCGGCCCACCGGTCACCTATCGATGCTAAATAAGTCAGACTGTTGTGACTGTTCAATTCAAAATCGGCAAAATCCGGCTTGCCTGATGATCCTGTACTGATGGTATTGAGTAGCATTGTGAAAAGAGGCGTGAGCAATTGAATCACAAAGAGTGTGATCAGCCAGTACAGGATGGTTCTGGCTGTGCGTTTGTAAAAGAAAAGCAATAAAAAGCCCGCGACAGCATAATAGGTCAAAATATCACCAATCCATACAAACGTGACATGCAGAAGACCAATCCCTAAGAGAATCGTTAATCTGCGAGCAAACAGCTTGTTCGGGCTGTCCACCTTTTGAGCGGCTCGATCCATAAATATCATAAAACCAACCCCGAATAGAAAAGAAAATAACGTAATGAATTTCCCTGAGGCGAACCAATTCACCAAGTTGTGAAATACATCATTAGACTCCATCTCAAATCCCTTGACCGAATCCACAATCAAAAAATAGTTGACCAAAATAATTCCCATTAAGGCGAATCCTCGTACGATGTCCAAGAAATGCACCCGTTCTTTAAGACTCATTGGTTGTCCGTGTTCTACTTTGCTTACATTCATATTAATGCTCCTTTTCGTGTATTGGATCTAAAGATAGATCCTTCAATGAATCAATATACAGGCCAATTCTTAATCATTTATGAAGATCCAATTTTTTGAAAATAAATGTGACAACTTGATGGCAATTGATCATATTCATAAACACTTAAGATTTATGGTGTATCTTTTCACATAGCTAGATGATATATAGTAATAATATATAAGAATGAAGTCATGGAGGATGAGGTGAGAGAGATATGACCCATCGAATATTAGTTGTAGAGGATGATCAGGATATTGGTGACCTGTTGCAGGAATCTCTGACACGTACAGGGTATGAGGTGTTGAGAGCCATGAATGGCAAGCAGGCATTGCATGTTATAGATGATTCGCTGGATTTGGTGATTTTGGATGTCATGATGCCAGGTATCTCCGGTATAGAAACGTGCCAGCAAATAAGAGCCTCCTCAAACGTTCCCATTTTATTTCTGACAGCCAGATCAAGTACATTGGATAAAACAGAAGGATTACTCGCTGGCGGAGATGATTATATGACAAAACCTTTTTCAGAAGAGGAGCTTCACGCTAGGGTCATGGCGCAATTGCGCAGATATACCATCTATCAGGAAAAAAAGGAACAGGAAGAAACCTATTTAGTTGGTGGTAGCCTGAGGGTGAGTGAGGAATTTAATGAAGTGTGGAAAAGTGGGCAGGAAATCAAGTTATCTGATTTAGAATATCGGATATTAAAACTGCTCATGAACAAACGAAACAAAATATTTTCTGCTCAAAATATTTATGAAAGCGTGTGGGGCCAGCCTTATTTTTATTGTTCAAACAATACGGTCATGGTGCATATCCGAAAGCTGCGTGCCAAAATTGAAGATGACCCGGCTCGTCCCGTGTATATCAAAACAGAATGGGGGAGAGGATACCGGTTTGGCACATCGTAAATATACGCTGACCAAAAAGCTGTCACTGCTCATTTTGGTCGCTGCTATCGTAAGTGGTGTTGTCTTTTTGACACTGCAAAAGATCACTGATCACCTGATTGAAGGATATTTAAGTTCGGATGAGTACTATAAGGAAGAATCTGCTAGATACATTCAAACATTCAGCCGCTACGTTTCAGAACATGAGCTGACTTCAACGGATCGAAAAGCATTCGGTGAGTGGGTGAAAAAAGAAGATTATATTAATCTCACTGTTTACAAGGATGAAGTGCTTCAATATGACTCGATTTACTCTGTCGCTGACGAATCGGCCTATGGGAAAGAAAAGGAGACCGACTACGCAAAGCGTCATTCTTACCCGGTTCAATTTAGCGACGGAGAAGGTAGGGTTATGGTAGACGGGTTTTACTCCTCTCGATATCACGATCTCGCCTTTACACTAGAACTACTTGGTGCAACACTCATTTTTCTCCTGATCGTGCTTGTTGGCATTCGCCGAAGTCTGCGGTACTTGCAAACGATCCGTGAAGAGATTCATATTCTTGAAGGCGGTGATCTCGATTATGAGATGACAGTGAAGGGGCATGATGAATTGGCCATGATTGCAAAGAGTATTGAGGATTTAAGAACAGCCTTTTTGGACAAGCTTCAGGCTATAGATGATCTGCAGGAAGAGAGCCGCAGTTTGGTGACCGAAATGTCGCATGATATGAGGACCCCGCTGACATCACTGATCATGAATCTGGAATTTGCGAAAAAAGAAGAGACTCCGGGTACCCGCCAGGAGCAATATTTAGCGAGTGCGTATGGAAAAGCCCTGCAATTAAAGAATCTGTCTGACAATCTATTTGCCTATTTCCTGCTAGATAAAGAGCACGAGTCAGAGCTTGAAACCGTTGCGGTGAAAGAAGTGATTTATGATCTTCTATCAGATCAGGTCGCCCTGCTACATCAGGAGAATTTCACGGTCCATATTGTAGGCGAAATGCCGGATAGCTATATTAATGTGAATGTCGAGGAGCTTGGCAGAGTATTTGATAATGTGATGTCTAACTTACGTAAATACGCAGATCCTGAAAAGGACATTCAGATCACTTTTTTATCCGACCAAGAAGTCTTTGAAATCCATGTGAGCAATGCGATAAAAAAGACAGACATCATTCCGGAAAGCAATGGACTCGGGGAACGAAGCATCAAGCGGATGATGTCCCGAATGCATGGACAGTTTGAAAGTGTAGAAAAACACGATACCTACTACATCGTGCTGCGATTTTGGAATACCAAAATGTAGAGAGCAAAAACAACATCATGGAATGGGGAAACAATCTGATGAAACGATTCAACAATTTCCAAAAGGTACCTGATCTTCTGCAAGCCCTTCTGAATATCTGCCTGTTCTTTCTAGCGATTGCGCTAAGCGTACTCTTAATTAGTGAAACATGGTACATCGTACAATTCGTCTATAAAACAGTGTTTAACAAAGGAGAAAGCTATTATGGAATGCTTGGCGAGCTGCTGATCTTCTTTATGTATTTTGAATTTATCGCCTTAATTATTAAATACTTTAAATCCAACTTTCATTTTCCGCTGCGTTATTTTATTTATATTGGCATCACAGCTGTCATCCGTTTGATTATCATTGATCATGAACAGGCCGTATCGACATTCTGGTGGGCACTGGCCATTCTTGCGATGACCTGTGCACTCTTTATCGCGAGCAAAAGAGATACTGCTCATGAGCATGAGGAAGTGAAGTGAGGAAGAAGAAGGACGAGTGGTCAACACTCGTCTCAGCGTGTAGACAAACCCCTGCATTCGGTGTCAGTCCTGCGCTTCGGTGCTCACGAATGTCAAATTCGCTCCGCGCCGATGCTCGTCCTTCCTAGGGCTGCAAAGGTTTTCTATCACGCTGAAAAGAAGACAAAGGGCTAAAATCAAGTTCATTTTAGCCCTTTGTCAACAATCTGGGACGAGTGGTCAACACTCGTCTTTTTTGTGTTTAAATGAACAGTTTTTGAATATGTGTTGATTAATGAACAATGATTGAAAGATTGACAATTGATGATGATGTATCTAGAAAATATAATATAAATAGACAGGTGTTCATAAATGAATAGATGTATAGAAAAAGTATTCTGTCCAAAGCAGTTAACGGATTCACAAGTTCTTATGTTATGCTTTAGAAAAAGAGAAACCACTCTTTTCCTAGACATTGATTGTCATCATTCTATCTATAGGGGTCGATCGTATGCGAAGTATTCAAAGTTTGTTTGTTGAATGGTTACTTGTACTTACAAAGAAGAAACTAAATGTTGAGGGGTATTTAGAAGAACGAAGAATGGCGAATCAATTACCTTATGTGCTACCTGAGAAGTTGAAAAAGAAATATCACATCACCAAAAGTAGCACGTTTTCAGTCGATACGTACATGTTGAAATCAGATGTGCAGCCAGATGATCATCAGGTGCTATTTTTACATGGAGGAGGCTATATTGAGCAGCCGCTCGTATGGCATTGGCGTTTCTTGGATCGATTGACGAAGCAATTAAATAGTACGGTGTATGTGCCAGTTTATCCTAAAGCACCGAATCATCAGTATATGGATGCAATCGAGAGTGTTCTCCCAGTTTACCAAGCTCTTTTAGAAAAAGGAACACCAGAAAAAATCGTCATCATGGGTGATTCTGCTGGCGGCGGTTTATCGCTCGCCTTTGCTCAATACTTAGCAAAAAAAGGTCTTCCGCAGCCTGGAAACTTGATTCTATTATCACCATGGCTTGATGTGACATTAAGTCATCCTGATATCGCTAAAATGGTTCCAAAAGAGCCAATGCTCAACCTAGATTTACTAATCGAATCGGGCAAAGCCTATGCAGGTGATACAGATGAAACACATCATTTGATCAGCCCGATCTATGGAGAAATCAAATCGTTAGGACGAATTTCTGTTTTTATTGGCACTCATGAATTCTTTCTCCCAGATGCCCGGAAATTCAAAGAGATGGCAGACAAGCAGGGTGTTCCCATCAACTATATCGAATACCCAAAAATGAATCACGTCTTTCCTGTCTTCCCTATTCCCGAAGCGAACCAAGCGTTAAAACAAATTGTCGCTATTATTGAGAGTAAGACGTTCCCTTTGAGGGATATGACAAAATAGGATGCGAACATGAGGATGGCCAGCAATGCTCTAGCCATTCTCGTGTCTAGTTGGGGGTCAAAAGTTAATTATGAACGAAACAGAACCGTTCTCATTTACAAGTATGCAGGAAGCAGCTCCTGTAGCTATTCCAGAAAGACAGTTCATTCAATCACATGACGGCATACGTCTTGCTTATTATCCGTTTTTATCAGAAACAAACACGCAGACCAATGTGATCATCATTCATGGCGGAGGCGCTCACAGCTTGGCTGGTTATGAGCATATTGCCTATACATTGCAGCATGATTTTCACGTGAATGTGTTTTTGCTGGATTTGAGAGGTCACGGACATTCTGGAGGAAAAAAGGGAGATACACCCAAAGTCACTGACGTATGGCAAGATATTTCGCAAGTTGTGGATGTCATCAAACAGCAGCACGAAGGAGCACTTTATCTTTGTGGTCATTCCTCTGGAGCTGGATTGCTGCTTCAATATCTATCTTGGGATGAAAAAAGAAAAGTAGATGGTTACTTTTTTATTGCTCCTGAATTTGGCTACAAATCTGACACAGCGAAGTCTAATCAAGTCCCTTTTGCCACAGTTCAAGTTTGGAAATTTGTGCTATCTGCGATGACAAAAGGAAGGCTGATGGGGCATTCAGAAGCTGTACGATTTCACTACCCATCATGGGTGATTGCACAAGATCCACTTCTTTTAACAGGCATCACCATCAATATGTCTCTTGCCTTAACACCATCTGCACCTCAAAAACAATTTGCAAGGCTGGACCAGCCTTATGGCATGTTTGTTGGAAGTGAGGATGAGTTATACGACGTAGACAAATTTCATCCGTATCTGACGCTTCCAAATCAGCAGGTGAAAAATCAATCTGTTTACCAAGTGATAGAAAACCATACTCATTTGTCCATTTTACTAGAATCGGGAAAAAAGATTGGGCATACAATCCAAATGTGGAAAAGTTCCAATTAACCTAAACAACTAGTCAACACTCTACCTTTTTCTTAAAAATTTACATTGACACCATCCTTTTCTATGATAAAATCATAGTGTGATAATGAGAATCGTTATCAAACGATATGACTACATATAGAATGGATAGGTGAGGTACATGTTCAAAAAATCTTTTTGGTCGCTATTAGTTGTGCTCTCCATCGTACTACTTGCGGCTTGTGGCAGTAATAGCAGTGAAGGCAAGTCAGATAGTAATGAGAAAACAAGAACCGTTGAAAGCGCTATCGGTTCAACTGAAATTAAAGGATCGCCTAAACGTGTGGTGACGTTGTATCAAGGAGCAACGGATGCAGCCGTCGCTATGGGCATTAAACCAGTGGGTGTTGTAGAATCTTGGCTTGAAGCACCTACGTATAAATATTTAAGAGATGATTTAAAGGGTGTCAAAATTGTTGGGCAGGAAACACAACCAAACTTAGAAGAAATTGAAAAGCTGAAGCCAGATGTCATCTTTGCATCAAAGATTCGCCACGAAGAAATATTTGATCAGCTGAAAGAAATCGCGCCAACTGTTGCAACTGACACAGTGTATACTTTTAAAGATACAGTAAAGTTAATGGGTGAAGCGCTAGATCAGCAAGATAAATCAAAAGAATTGTTGACGAAGTGGGATGACCGTGTCGCTGATTTCAAAGAAAAGGCGAAAAAGGACATTAAAAACTGGCCATTGAATGTCGCAGTTGTTAATTTCCGAGCGGATCATACGCGAATCTACCAAACTGGATTTGCAGGTTCGATTTTGACAGAGTTAGGATTTGAAGGGCCTAAGAATATTAAAGATAAAAAATTAGATGTTGTCCAATTAACAGACAAGGAAAGCATTCCACAAATGAATGCGGATGTGATCTACTATTTCATAGGTGAACAAGACAAGGCTGCTGAAAAAACATATAAAGAGTGGACAAGTCATCCTTTATGGAAACAGCTTGACGCAGTCAAAGCAAAAGAAGTGCATAAAGTGGATGAAATCACTTGGAACATGGCAGGCGGAATCATTGCTGCAAACATGATGCTTGATGATATTTATGATCGTCTAGGAATTGATCAATAAGTAGAACGGAGGAGAAAATGTGAACATGCCATTTTCTCCTTTTTTCCATAACAGATTGAAAGCGGGAATCAGATGAGAAGTTTATTAAAAAAGGATTCGAGCAAGGCACTGCTATTTGCTGGATTCATCGTATTGATGTTGGTCTTTTTTATGCTCAGTATTTCTCTTGGGCAAACCTCAATTTCCCTCAAAGCCACCATCCATGCGTTTCTTCAGTTTGATGAGTCAGATCCAAACAGTGTCATTGTCATGACATCCAGATTATCAAGAGCTTTAATTGCGACGGTTGTTGGATCAAGTCTAGCGATTTCAGGTGCACTCATGCAGGCATTGACGAGGAATCCGCTGGCTGCACCAGATCTTTTAGGTATTAATGCAGGTGGACTCTTTTTTATTGTGATTTCGATTGTTTTCTTTTCTACCGAGTCGTTAACAGGTTATATGTGGACGGCCTTTTTAGGCGCTGCCATTGCAGGTATGCTCGTCTTTCTTCTAGGCTCCATTGGAAGAGACGGACTGACACCGGTCAAAATTGTACTCGCAGGTGCTGCGATATCTGCTCTGTTTGCGTCCTTTACTCAAGGACTTTTAATCGTCAATGAACAGTCCATTCAAAGCATCCTGTTCTGGATGGCTGGTTCAGTGTCAGGAAGAAGTATAGATATGCTGCTGCCTGTGCTGCCTTATATTCTAGGGGCGACTGTGGTGGCGCTGCTTCTTGGCCGCTCGATCAATGTCCTTTTATCGGGTGATGATATTGCGAAAGGGCTTGGCCAGCGTACGCTTCTTTTGAAGATGACGATGGGGGTACTCGTCGTCTTTTTAGCAGGTGGTTCCGTCGCTGTCGCAGGATCCATTGGATTTGTTGGTTTTCTTGTGCCGCATATTGTGAAAAAGCTTGTTGGACCTGACCACCGCTGGGTACTGCCGTATTGTGCCGTTGTAGGGGCGTCGCTTTTACTTGTCGCAGACCTTGCCGCTCGTTTTCTGATCATGCCGCAGGAAGTACCGATTGGTGTCATGACGGCGGTAGCAGGAGCGCCTCTATTTGTTTATCTCGTGCGCAAGGGGTTGAAGACAGGTGGCTAAAACATATACAGTGCGTTCAAAGGGCGGACGCATTTCATTTCAATTTTCAAAGCGGACGTTTTTGATTTTACTATTATTGACAGGCATTGCCTTTGGTTTATTTATTCTGAGCCTTTGTATGGGCAGCCGTTTTATTCCGCCTACGGATGTGCTGCTGCATATCTTCGGACAAGGCGAGGGAAATACGTTTGTATTAAATACGCTGAGGATTCCAAGGACCCTGCTTGCGGTTTTAGTGGGAGCGGCACTTGCGGTATCGGGGCTTATTTTACAAGGTCTTATTCGAAATCCGCTTGCATCGCCTGACATCATAGGAATTACGAGCGGTGCGTCGTTTGGCGCCATTATGTTCATCGTCTTTTGGATGGGCACTGTGCCTATTGCTTATCAGTCGTTGTGGGCCATTGCAGGCGCTTTTACGGTATCATGCCTGATTTATTTGCTTTCATGGAAAAAAGGCGTCAAGCCGATCACGCTCGTCTTGATGGGGATTGGGATTTCCGCCATTATGAAGGCGTGTGTGACGTTTACTCTTGTGCTCAGCGATACGATGACCACGACCAAGTCATACATCTGGCTGACGGGTAGTTTATATGGTTCTACAATGAAGGACGTCACCGCAATGCTTCCTTGGGTATTGATGATTTTACCGATTGTCATGGTGCTGGCAAGAACGATGAATGTGAAGGAGCTTGGAGATGATCTTGCAACAGGTCTCGGAGTCAAGGTTCAGGCGAAGCGGTTATTCTTTCTGCTGATGAGTGTGACATTAGCCGGTATTGCCGTTGCATTCGCAGGTGGTATTGAATTTGTTGGACTGATGGCGCCGCATGTGGCAAGGATGATCATCGGTCGTTCCTTTATTGCGCTTGTTCCAGCATCTGCGCTTGTTGGAAGTATTCTCGTGATGCTGGCAGACTTAGTTGCGAGAACGGCTTTTCTTCCGTTAGATGTTCCGGCAGGCGTTTTTACGGCGGCAATTGGTGCACCGTTCTTTATTTATTTGTTATATCAACAGCGAAATCGCTAAACGAAAGATGGGGGTTTTGATATGAGGCCAGAGTGGGTTGAGAGAGAATTACTTGATTTCGGGGTACACATCACAAATGGACCAATGACATCTGATCGCACACTTGCTGCGCTTGTTTCAGAAGCATCTATCAGACGTTTATTAGAAGCTGAAAAGGAAGCGATGCATGCCCCGAATATAGCAGTGGCGGCATCCATGTTTTCAAAGCGCTATGCCTATTTAGCTGTTAGTTCTACTTTGTACTTGATGACGATGTATGATGCTGTCTATCGGTTTTCACCAGAGGCGTGTGTCTTTAGAGAAGATCGTAAAATTGAGCTAGATGAAACGCTCTGTTCATTTGTTCAGTCAGAAGGAGATCGTCATGAGTGGAGAGAGCAGGTCGTCCGCATGCTATTTACGCAGTGTGTCACACCTCTTTTAGATGTATTGAAACGTACTTCAAGACTTCCGTATTCAATTTTATGGGAAAATGTAGCGGTACGTATCAATTCTCTTTACCGTAGCATGATGCGAGAAACGGAAGAGCCTAAAATGAAAGAGCGCGTACGGGAGGATTATTTGTTTCTGAAGAAGGCATCGGGTGATCTTTTCGGAGCGAAGCAAAATCCTTTTCAGCACAGCTTAAATTTAGATGAAAGTTTGCTAGACACATCAAATCGAAAGACTTGCTGTATGTATTATAAGCTTGAGAAAAAATCAGAGAGCCTTGATTATTGTCTCGTCTGTCCGCTAAAGTAAAAAAACACCTTATGCAAGGTGTTTTTTTATTAGATTAGATTTTTCTTAAATATTTATATGTAAATTTAAATATGATATTTATGTTATATTGTTTCATTATATCATCATTTATGGAAGGAACTGATATGAAAAAAATTATCATATATATCATCTTTATTTTCATCATCATCATTGGCTTGTTCTTCATTCAACCACTTAAAAACCACATCTCTTTTCTTAAAGTAAAAAGTACAAATCTTACTGAATTAAAGGTGGGAGAATTGAAGTTGGGATTAATAAAGAGAAACTATAGTGAAAACGAGTGGATTAAAACTTCAAATTCAAATTATTTCAAAGTGAATAATAGAAAAGAAATAGTGGCAATCTCTTTAGAAAATAATCAAAGTAATATAAACAACACACTAAATATTCATTCAACTAAAAAAGATATCTATGACTATTTAGGTGAAAATTATTATCGTAGAAATGACGATCAGGGATATGAAATTTTAGGCTATAAGGATTCAAAGCATGATATCAAAATAGAATTTTTCTGTTTAGATCGCAATGTAGAAAGAATTATTATTAGTAAATTGGGGGAATAAACATAACATAATGATCAGAATCTTTATAAGATGAGAAGTGTGTTTGATGTTGTATGATCCTCTTTTTTAGAGATATTAATGGAAAGAGGCACTGCTTGCTCATAGCAGTGCCTCTCTTTTTTATTCCCAAATATCGCTTACCCATTCAGGGTGATCAATAAAAGGATTGCGATTGTGCTGGTACGTTTGATAGATGATTTCGTTACGATTCCGTTCGATTTGATCGACTGGATCTTGCTTGTGCCATTTCAATAGGACAGACATTTTGCCGTGAAGAGGGGCGCTTCCATTATTCACTTTGTTGTTCAATTCTAAATCTGGGAAGCGGTCATCGCCTTCATATCGGACGGCCATATAAAAGAGCATTCTTGCTACATCTCCTTTCACCCGGCTATGAGGTTCAAATGAGTCGCTGTCGTAGAAGTTGCCCGGCGCTCCCTTGTATTCATTTCCGCCTATATCAAAATCTAAATTTCCTCGTGTGCTATTCGTTTGTACGTCTGTTGCCCGAAGGTGATGGAGATCTGTACCAGGTCCCTGGCTCGTCCCAAAATTGCCGTGAGATTTAGCCCACACATGCTCCCGGTTCCACTGTCCCACGTTTCCTCCATTTGCTTGCTTTGACCTGGAGATACCGCTATAGAGCAAGAGCACATTGCTTGGATTTTTTGGATCTTCATCCGTTTTCTTTAATGCATCCCAAACCTGGCTGTAGGATAGCTGCGTATGATCATCAATAATATCGTGTAATGCTTTCTTAAGAGCAGGTCCAGATTTGCCAGCAGCAGATTGGTAATAGGAATCAATTTGACTTGAAGCGGTTGTTTTCGCATGTTGAGCAGATGTTTCGGTTTGTAGCTGTAACGGGGAAAAGGTGATGGTTTGACTCGGTTCATTCAGAGTAAAGCCTTGAGCATTTGCAGCGGGAGGCAGCGGAGCGGCAAATGTACCGAAAATCATGATTCCGGCGGCCACAGTTCCAAATAAAGATCTTTTCATTCTATTTCCTCCTTCATAGGGAATGTATACTCTTTAGTTCTATCATATTGCCATAAAGAAATAAATGGATTTATCGTAAATTTTATGTAACCAATTCGTAAGAAAAGAGATTGCTATTTTATCAGCATTGCTGTATAAGTGGGCATATAAGGGATGGACACAGCAAGGGAGAGGATGGATAACGTGAAAGAACTGCATACACCTTCTAGAACCATTATGACACCAGGACCTGTCGAAGTAGATCCGAGAGTCCTTCGGGTGATGAGTACACCAATTCTTGGTCAATTTGATCCTGCATTTACAGAGATCATGAATGAAACGATGACCTTATTACGATCACTTTTTCAAACAGAAAATGAATGGGCTTATCCAATTGATGGGACGTCCCGCTCAGGACTTGAAGCTGTGCTTGCCAGTGTGATCGAGCCCGGAGATGTGATGCTTGTTCCGGTCTTTGGACGCTTCGGTCATTTGCTGATTGAAATTGGACAGCGCTATGGTGCTGAGGTACATACAATGGAATGTGAATGGGGAACGGTTTTTAAGCAAGACGACATCATCGCAGAGATGCATCAAGTCAAGCCGAAAATTGTTGCGATGGTTCATGGTGAAACATCTACCGGAAGAATACAGCCGCTTGAGAAAATTGGTGAAGCATGCCGAGCGCTTGATGCGCTTTTTATTGTAGACGCTGTGGCGACAATTGGTGGTGTCGAGGTCAAGGTAGACGAATGGAAAATCGATGCGGCAATTGGGGGCTCGCAGAAATGCTTGTCTGTTCCATCAGGGATGTCACCGATCACATATAATGAACGAGTGGCAGACGTCGTACAATCGAGAAAGAAAGTAGAAAAAGGGATTGCAACACAGGACGAACTGCAAAAACAAGTAGACATTTCTCCAATCAAAAGCAATTACTTTGATCTAAGCCAGCTGCAAGATTATTGGAGCCCGAGGCGGTTAAATCATCATACAGAAGCGACAACGATGCTTTATGCACTGAGAGAAGGGGTTCGACTTGTGCTAGAGGAAGGTCTGGAGGAACGTTTTCAGCGCCACTTGTTTCATGAAAAGGCTTTAATGGCAGGCCTTGAAGCGATGGGGCTTGAATTATTTGGTGATCCAGACTGCAAAATGCCAGTCGTGACGTGTATCGTCATTCCAAGTGATATCGACGGAGAAGCGGTCCGGGCTGATCTTCTTCATCATTTTGGAATTGAAATTGCGAGTTCATTTGGGCCGCTTGCAGGACGGATATGGAGAATTGGCTCAATGGGCTATAGCTGCCGAAAGGAAAATATTCTATTTGTTTTAGCAGGCCTTGAAGCCATCTTGATGAAATACGGTGCAGCCATCAATTGTGGCGCTGGGTTACAGGCGGCTCTTTCCATCTATGAACAAGCTGAATAAAAAAGGGATTCTCAAAATACTCGCCACCAGCGGGTATTTTTTATTTGGGAAAAAACGCTGTTTTTTGAAAAACTAGACTTATAGAGAGCGATATCGCTATACTGAAGAAGTTCTTATCATTTTTGTCATCATTTTCATTTATTTTGAAGAAAGAGGTTATAATATGAAAAAAATGGGCAGATTGTACATTTTGATGCTCAATATTTTTATTGCCATGCTTGGATTTGGTCTGATCGTTCCTGTCATGCCAAGTTATATTGAAGCTTTTGGCGCAACTGGGAAAACACTTGGTTTCCTCGTTGCTGCAACTGGCCTCACACAATTTGCTTTATCACCCGTCGCTGGAGCGCTGACTGATCGGTTTGGACGCAGAAAATTGATTATTGCCGGGATTGCCGGCTTTACGGTAGCTCAATTTATTTTTGCATTTGCCGATCAGCTTTGGATGCTGTTTGTGTCTCGGTTTTTAGGCGGAGCTGCTGGTGCGCTGCTGATGCCCGCCATGTTTGCCTACATTGCTGATATCACAAGTGAAAAGGATCGAGGGAAAGGAATGGGGCTATTTAGTGCAGCAATGACGTTAGGCTTTGTCATTGGACCGGGTGTTGGGGGTTATTTGGTTGAGTTTGGGATTGCTTTTCCTTTCCTCATCGCTGGTTCCTTTGCAGCCCTGTCGACGCTGTTGTCTTTCTTGTTCTTACCTGAAACTTTAACAAAGGAAAAGCAGGAAGAAGCACGATTGAATAAAGAGCTTCATTTCAATCCTTTTACGCAGATGATTCAGGCTTTAAAAACACCATACGGTTTTTTGTTTATCTTGGCCTTTGTTTTGAATTTCGGAATCATTCATTTTGAATCGATCTTTGGCTTATATGTGGACCAAAAACATGGCTTTACACCGAAGGATATTGCATTTGTCATTACAGTAGCTGGACTTGCGGGTGTCATCGTTCAAGGTGCTTTAGTAAATACCTTTGTGAAACGATTTGGCGAAATGCGTGTCGTCCGTTATGCCCTTTTAGCTGCGGCGTTTATGCTGATCGCCTGCCGCTTTGCTCCTTCCTTTTGGCTCATTTTTACGGGCTCCATTTTATTTTTATCAGCCACCTCGTTTGTTCGTCCAGCTCTTAATACATTACTTTCTAAAATGGCAGGGAATCAGCAGGGGGTAGCAGGCGGCCTCAATACCTCCTTTATGAGCCTTGCGAATATCGTCGGGCCAAGTCTTGCGGGTATTTTATTTGATGTGAATATTGAGCTGCCATTTATGTTTGGAACGCTGGTGCTTTGTATGAGTTTCATTGCTTCTATTTTATGGGCAAAAAAAGCGCAGCAACATTCCCATGCCGTATCGTAATGACAGCATAGAAAAAAACGATCAGCACAAATGGATCGGTTTTTTTCGTCATCGCTCATACTTCACAACTGGTGATTTTTCTTTATGCAACGCATGAATCAATGCATCGTCTACATGCAAATGCTCCTTCACTAATTGAGGAGGGGTTAAGGCCATCCATTGGTTCAATGAAATATCAGCAAATCGATCGCTTTTAAACATTTCTAGAAACCAAAGGCTCGTTTGCCCGATGTTTTGTATGTAATGCCCCATCCCGAAAGGAACATAACCAACATCACCTGCTCTGTAATTAAAGGTGCGAGCTGTCCCGCCTGCTCCAAAAACCGTCATTTTAGCTGTGCCGGTTAAATAGTATTGCCACTCATCATTATTCGGGTGCCAGTGCATTTCTCTCATCCCGCCAGGTTTTACCTCCACAAGTGCAGCAGCAATGGTTTTAGATACTGGAAAATTGCGTGAGTCGACGATTCGTACGGTTCCACCAGAGGTCACGATTGGTTTTTGACGAAGGAGCTGGTGGGTAAATGGCGGTTTGATGCCGCCGTATGGATCAGAGACTGTTTGGCTTTCAATGGATGCCGGTGAAGAGCCTTGAAACATATAGCGTTGTTTATGTGGAATGCGGTCAAACAGCTTGATTGGCACGCCGAAATTAGCAGAAAGAATGTCTTTTGGTGTATGAGCAAACCAGTCTGTAATGGTGAACGTATCAAATTCAGAAAAAGCACCATCATCAAACACAAGGAGAAACTCACAGCCATCCTCAAGACCTTGAATGGAGTGCGGAATACCGGGCGGGAAATACCACAAGTCTCCTTCTTCTACATCAGCGATCATATTCCGTCCTTCTGCATCTACAGATGTGATCCGGGCTTTGCCTAAAATCATATATGCCCATTCCGCCTGCTTATGCCAATGAAGCTCACGAACACCTCCGCGCGTAAGCCGCATGTTCACACCAGCAATCGTTGTTGAAACAGGCAGCTCTCGCTCGGTAATTTCCCTCGACCAGCCGCCATGATTCAAGTGCATATGTGTATCAGAATAGGAAAATTTTAAATTAGGAATCGTCCCCGCATCCGTTTTAGGGGGAACGAACATATCTGGATTCTCCATATCGCGCAGAACGTCTCGCGGGCCTAAATCGGTTGCGCCGGCTCCATCGTCTCGAATCGGTTGCGGGATGTGACGAATCTCCTCATCCATTTGACACCACTCCTTGTCATTCACATTTCTCCTCCAAAATATATGAGACGTAAGAAAAAAAGATTCAATACGAATCGGATGAAAGGTGCTTTTGAATACGCAAAGCTAAGCGCAAGCGCAATGTTGCGTCAGGATCTTTTAGGTTGATCTGAAGCAGTTCTTCACATTTCTCTAGTCGATATATCACGGTGTTGCGATGAACAGATAAACGCTTGGCTGTTTCTGAAATATGGCAATGTGTTTCGACATAAACAGATAAGGTGTGGAGAAGGTTTGGATCGACTTGTGGTTGTTCATATAATGGGTGGAGATATCGCTCATAGAATGTTGTTAAATCTTTTGCTGGGATGAGCTTCAGTAAATCTGACACATCTTTTGCTTGATAGAACTGAATATATTCAGCTCGTAATGAGAGCTGGCCTGATTGCAGAGCATGGACAGCTTCACTGAATCCTTTTGGCAGATCGGTGATGAGATAACCGCTTAAGCTTACACCAAAGGAAATGGTGGCATTCACATGCTGTTTAATAAGGATCTGCATTTGTTTTAAAAAAGAGCAGATCGATTTGTTCATTGCCTGCCAGCCGCCAGTCTCTTCTATAAGGAAGATGCCGATATCTCCTTTGACAAAAAGAAAGGCGGGAAATGGACAGTGCGAAAGGGTGCTTTCAAGTAAAGCAAACACATCATCTACAAGGGTTTGCTGCTTAAGGAAACAAGAGAAATGACTGCTCTGATCAAGTTGACAGACGATACATAGATAGGGAATCGTTGTGTTTAATCCAAACATGCGTGTTAGGCGGGTGACATCTTGCTCTGGGAAAATCGTGCCCTCCATCCATTTGCGAAACCATTCATTTTTGGCTCGCTCTGTCGATTGCTTGATGGCATGTTGTTTGATGCGTGAAATGGACATGGCATTTACAGCTTGTTCAATTATCAAATGCAGCCCCATGTCGTCTTGAGGATGAATGAAGGCGGGAACGACTAAATAATCATAAGCTTGTTCGTTTATATAGATAGGAAAAACAGAAACGCTTTCTTTTGAATGAACCATAGAAAAATAATGCTGCTGCGTACCGTGAAACAAGCGGAGCATTTGCATCCAATCTGGGTTTGTCATACCTTGGGATGAGGTGAAAAGAATACGTCCATACTGATTGATCAAATAGACAGGCTGATGAATTCTAAGGGCCACTTTTTGCAATGCTTCAACATGATGATCGACAATGTTCATATCCACTCATTCTCCTTTTTTTAGAGCTTAAGCCTTTGGTGAAGATGAATAAAAAAATGGACAATCGCTGTCAAAGTCTCTGATATCAATATTATGTTATCAGCTCCATTCAATTTAGATAGAAAGTTGTGATGTAATATCACAAAAAAGATGGCAGGATAAAAACACGTCACATCAGTCATCTTCATTCAGAAAAATGGGTAAATATGATATGTTGTAGACAGAAGAATTTCTTTCAGAAAGATGGGTATCCCAAGAAACAAAGACTTTCAATGGGAAAATCCGTTTAGACAAGCAAGTGGCAAGAGGTGAGATAGATGATTTATATCGGATTAACTGGTTGGGGCGATCATGACAGTCTGTACCCGCCGAGAATCGGCAGCTCTCAAAAGCTGTTTCACTACGCATCAACGTTTCCCATTGTGGAACTGGATGCAAGCTTTTATGCTGTTCAGCCTGAGCGCAACCATGAAAAATGGATAAAAGATACGCCAGACGCCTTTCAATTTGTCGTGAAAGCATATCAAGGAATGACCGGGCATCAAAGAGGCGAGATCCCGTTTGCTTCAAAGGAAGAAATGTTTGATGCCTTTATTCTTTCACTGACTCCTCTCATTCGAGCAGGGAAACTGGCGATGGTTCTGTTTCAATTTCCACCATGGTTTGATTGCAAAAAGGAGCACGTCCACTATTTAAGATGGTGTAAGGAGAAGATGGGGGACATTCCTTGTGCACTTGAATTCCGAAACCGGACTTGGTTTTCAGATGAGTTTTATGAACAAACCTTATCCTTTATGGAGAAAGAAGGGTGGATTCATTCCGTCTGTGATGAACCGCAAGTCGGAGAAGGGTCTATACCGCCAGTCATAAAAGCCACACACCGTGACAAAACATTGGTCCGTTTCCACGGAAGAAATAAACAAGGTTGGCTTCACCCGGCAGATTATGAGAACTGGCGTGAAGTTCGTTACTTATATTTATATAATGAAGCTGAACTAAAGGAATGGAAAAAGAACCTCGACATCCTGCATCAGCAGTCGAAAGATGTATATGTCGTATTTAATAATAACTCAGGCGGAGATGCGGCGACGAATGGCCAGCAAATGATTGATTTGCTGGATTTGACGTATTCAAGCTTATCCCCGAAGCAGTTAGATTTATTTAGTTAAACGAGAGCTGCGGCTTTCAACTTGAACGAGACGGTTCAGTGACAACTTGAGGGAGAGATCAACATGCTGCAGAAGCTATGGTTATATCATACAAACGACTTGCATAGCCACTTTGAAAATTGGCCAAAAATCGCAGCTTATATTGAAGAAAAGCGTCAAGTTCACGATCAGATGCTCTTATTTGATATTGGCGATCATATGGATCGAGTAAACCTTGTATCAGAAGCGGATTATGGAAAAGTGAATGTCAAACTCCTCAATCAGCTTGGCTATGATGGCGTCACAATTGGTAATAATGAAGGCATTACGTTGCCTCATGAGCGGCTCGACCAATTGTACAAAGACGCGCAATTCCCGGTGATTTTATCTAATTTATTTGAAAAAGGCAAAAGACCATCGTGGGCAAAGCCTTATGAAGTGATCACGTTGAACAATGGACTGAAAATCGCCGTCTTAGGGGTGACCATTGCGTATACACCTGTCTATGAAAAGCTGGGCTGGGACATTACAGACCCATTTGAGAGCATACGGGAGATGCTGCAAGAAGTGAAAGGACAAGCCGATGTCATTGTTCTACTTTCTCATCTAGGCATCATCCATGATCGAGAGGTAGCTCATGACTTCCCGGAAATCGACATCATCTTAGGTTCACATACGCATCATCTTTTAGAACAGGGCGAGATGGATAATGGCGTTCTTCTTGCTTGTGCTGAAAAGTATGGGCATTATATTGGCTGTGTCGAGCTGACCATTGACACAGCGAGTTGCGAGCTCATCGAGAAAAAAGCGACGGTGCAATCAGTCGACCAGCTGATCAGTGAATCCGATGAAGCGATCACGACTTTACAGAAAGCAGAAAGACGAGCGAAGTCACTCATGCAGGAAAAAGTGACATCCATTAAATCAAAGCTCGAAACAAAGTGGTTTGATGACTCCCAGCTTCCGCAACTTTTAACAGATGCCATTAAAGAATGGTGCGAGGCAGATATCGGCATGATGAATGCAGGGATGGTGCTTGATTCATTAGAGGCTGGCATCGTCACTAGAGAAGACATTCACCGGATATGCCCGCACCCCATTAATCCAATCCGGGTGACGCTTACTGGGAAGCAATTGATCGAAACAGTTTCTCGTGGCTGTGAAGAAAAAATGGAACAACTGCGCATCAAAGGCTTTGGCTTTAGAGGCGAACTGATGGGGAAAATGCTATACAGCGGTTTGACTTATTCATTAGAAGAGGGCGAAACCAAACGAGTAAAAGAGGTCTATGTAAACGATCAACTCGTCAAAGAAGATGATTCCTATACGGTTGGCACAGTGGATATGTATACACTTGGTTCTCTTTTTCCTCATATACGTGACCATGAACACATCGAATATTTTATGCCGGAATTTTTACGTGATGTCCTGAGCTGGCGATTGAAGGACGCAAAGTGAAATCCGCTCCAGCCTAACAACACTTGCCCTCCCTTCACATAGATTGTGTTGAAGGGAGTGAAGGGATATGGTGAATTTAACACCTATTACAATTGATGGCCATTCCTTTACAGCCGTCACCGTCAAACTGCCAAAGACCAATTTCATGGCAGTGACAAATGAGAATGGTTATATTATGTGCGGTGCACTTGATGTCGGGCTCCTAAATGAAAAGCTTGCAGATAGAGGAATCATCGCAGGAAGAGCAGTCGGTGTAAGAACCATCGAGCAATTGCTGGATGCACCTTTAGAATCTGTGACATATGCCGCTGAGTCACTCGGCATTCATGCTGGCACAATTGGAAGAGATGCATTATTAAAAATGGTGAAATAAAATGTACAGATGATTCCTATCCCCCCGCCTGTCTGCATACACTTGTAATGGAGAAGGGGGGATTTTTTATTGAGATTGAACCGCCGTTATCGCCCCTATAAAAAGGGCCCTCTGCCATTTCGTTATGTCATGCTGCTTGCCGTATTATTTTTTGTGCTCTCAACTGTCATTAGCCTATTCTTCATCAATCGTTCCATTAAACCAACGTTGATTCACATTGCTGAACTAGAAACAGAACGAATCGCCAATCATCTCATCCAATATTCTGTTCAGGATTTTGCAGATGATCAGGAGAATATGAAGGATATGGTTGTGATGAATACAAGTGAGAACGGCAAAGTAACAACCATCGACTTCAATGCGCAAGCAACATCGAAAGCAATGGCTGACCTGTCACGTCACCTTCAAAAAAATCTAGAGGACATTGAAAAGGGGAATTTTCAAAAAGAGGCAAAAGAAGCATTAAAAGATCAAACAGATGGACATGACGGCATTATATATAACATTCCGCTTGGGCAAGCGTCCGGAAATGCACTTATCGCCAACCTAGGACCAAAAGTGCCTGTACGATTCAGTGTCATTGGTGACCCGCATACAGACGTTGAAAAAAACATCAAGCCATATGGCATTAACAATGCCTTGATTGATATTAGTGTGCTCATTGAGGTGAAGGTGAGAGTCATCATCCCATTCGCCTCAGAAACCATCGTCGTCAAAAATTCCGTGCCTGTCTCCATCCAAGCCGTTCAAGGAGACGTCCCAGATTATTATAATGGCAGCGGAACAAATTCAGGCGCTCCATCGATTGTTCTGCCAGAAAAAAAGGAGAAGAAAGAATAACAGCCCAATGGACGAATTGGGCTGTTTTTTTCATACGCTGTGATTGCATATAGTGTTTTTGTGATGAACGTTTTGTTGTTACGAAACAGACAGTCTTGTCCTTGCATCATTTTCATCGGTGATATAGGTCACGTCTTCAAATCCACATTCAACTGCATTCTTGTATAGCCATTCGAGTGTTCCCTTATTTTTGCAATAGATCGTAACATAGGAGCAATCGGCCACTAAAAGAACAAGCTCGCATTGGCTTTCAATAAATTCTTCATAGGTCTTAATATGAGACAATGTCCCTTTTGGATATGCTTGTAAATCGGCGAAAATCATATAATACGTCTTGTTTTCAATGAGGTGTTTGAGTTCTATACCGTCCATTTCTGTTTTACCTTCAGGAAAAAGTTCTTCATCTTTTTCGCCATCAACTAGTATATTCGAGTCTTCGGTATCGATTCGCCAGCTGAATTTGGTGATGTCGATCGGTTTTAGCACTTCTCCAAGGAAGACTCCGTATTCATTTGGAATGGTAAAGGTCATTCCTCTTTTCAAAAAAACAACCCCCTAACTCTCTGTGAAGTAATTATTCATTGGCTGCAATGCTTAAACTTTTTTATGTGATCTGTTCATCTTATCCTAATTAACCACTTGATTCCATACGAATCGCGTGCCATGATAAATGTTCATTGTTTTCCTTTTTGAATAGTGTAGCTATCCTGAAGGCTGATTTTTCACGATCGTCAGTTATGAAAGTGAGAGGAGGATTTGATTGATATGAAGAAAATTCATGTAAGCGGATTTTGTTTTTTAGTATTTGCCATTGTATTTAGTGCTAAATATATGTCAGCATCGATATTATTAGCTGGGAGTGACAGTTTGAGTGTCGACTTATTTAGCGGGATGTTTGACATGATTCCACTTGAAGTAACAGTTGTGTATCTCCTTTTTTTCATCATGGGTATTCTTTTTTTAGTTTTAGGATTGAAAGAGAAGCATAAGCAGTAACAGTAGACAAGGTAATGTTGATACATATCAAAAGGAGAAGCAAGCGGTATCGCTAAACTTCTCCTTTTATTTATCGACGTTTCCGCTCGGCTCTTTCCCATGCCCTTAAATGAGGGTAAGGATCAAACGACCATTCAGTTCGTCCATTGTCTTTATACATGCCGTAATGAAGGTGTGGCGGGAATTTTCCTGCTGTGCCAGGTGGACCGTAACCGGAGCTTCCGACTGATCCGATGACTTGACCAGGTTCTACAATCTGCCCAGCTTTGAGTCCTTTTGCAAAGCCATTTAAGTGGGCAAAATAATGATAATGATTATGAATATCTCGAATGCCGATCCGCCAGCCGCCAAAGCGATTCCAGCCTTTCATTTCAATCACGCCGTACGATGTCGCACGAACAGGAAGACCGTAATGAGCAAAAAGATCAGTGCCCTCATGAATTCTTCTGCCTCCAAAGCCTCTCGCATCACCCCATGTACTCCTGTAGCTGTAGTCAGCGCCAACCGGAAGAGGAAACGCATGCTTTCCAAGGTCAAGATGGCCGTAATGCTGATAGAGCTTCATAAAAGATGAAATAATTCCAACGGTTTGATCACGTCCATAATAATCCCACAGCGCAATTTTTAATTGATCGATGCTGCTGCCGTAATGGAGCAAGTATTGAGCAAACGTGAACAGGACATCTTCATCGTTATCGATTTCTGCTTTTCCATCCCCATTTCCATCAAGCCCAATACCGTCGAACACTTTAATGCTTAATGGAGAGGTATCCTGCTTATTTGGATTTTCTGGTCCTATCCACATTTCCCGGGGAATGTAGATGCCAATCACACCTGTTTGTTTGGGTAAATCTCTTCTGCTTTTGCGTATATTGTGTTCATACTGATCAACCGCAGCAAGTACATACCACGGGACCTGTGTGGTGATGGCGATCTTTTCATACAGTGCCATTCGCTGTTTTAATTCATCGGGCTGTTTGTTTGTCCCTTGTGCATGGACTGATGCGGGAATCATTGAAAGAGCGATGATGATCGCTAAAACCACTTTCACAAACGTCCATCTCCTTTCTTCGAACATCTCTTCTACCGTTTAGTGTGGTTTGATCACGTTATTTCATAAGAAGAAAATGTTAGTAATTTTCTTCTGTTATTTTAGGAGTCTTTTGGGTATTTTTGCAGCTCATTCCCTTGTTGTTCAATCTGTACTATGTTAAAGTGTCTAAAGAAAAGGCCTTAGGCCGAAGATTCAATTTTTTGCGGCAACAGCTGCATCCATCGTATATAGCAGGAAGATGATTGTATATGCACCTTTAACGAATTCATATGGAGATGATGGAATTGGCAAAGAAGGAAGAGCACGTAAGAAAACCGGACTGGCTTAAAATTAAGCTGAATACGAATGAAAACTATACCGGTTTGAAAAAAATGATGCGGGAAAACAACCTGCATACCGTTTGTGAGGAAGCGAAATGTCCGAATATTCACGAATGCTGGGCAGTGAGAAGAACTGCTACATTTATGATCCTCGGATCTGTTTGTACGCGCGCATGCCGTTTCTGTGCGGTGAAAACCGGACTTCCTACTGAATTAGACTTGCAAGAGCCAGAACGCGTGGCAGATTCAGTGGCTTTAATGAATTTAAAGCACGCTGTTATAACAGCGGTTGCAAGGGATGACCAAAAAGATGGCGGAGCAGGCGTATTTGCTGAAACTGTTCGTGCCATTAGAAGAAAAAGTCCATTCACAACAATTGAAGTTCTCCCTTCAGACATGGGTGGCAATTATGATAATTTGAAAACGTTAATGGATACACGCCCTGATATTTTAAATCACAATATTGAAACAGTACGCAGGTTAACACCAAGAGTTCGTGCACGGGCTACATACGATCGTTCATTGGAATTCTTGCGTCGTGCAAAAGAAATGCAGCCTGACATTCCAACGAAATCAAGCATTATGATTGGACTTGGTGAAACGAAGGAAGAAATCATTGAAGTTATGGATGATCTTCTTGCTAATAACGTCGACATCATGGCAATTGGTCAGTATTTACAACCGTCGAAAAAGCATTTGAAAGTGCAAAAATACTACCATCCAGATGAGTTTGCAGAGCTGAAGGAAATTGCCATGTCAAAAGGCTTTAGCCACTGTGAAGCTGGACCGCTTGTCCGTTCTTCTTACCATGCAGACGAACAAGTAAACGAAGCGTCTAAGAAGCGTCAGGCGCAAGCATAACAAAGAAAACGCCAGAGCTCTCTGGCGTTTTTTCTCGTGTTAATTTTGGCCGTAAGGTGTGTTTCGTCTCATGGTACGATCGGAATTTGTCATGCCATTGGCATCTTCTTTCGTTGAAATATCTCCGCCTTGAGGAGAGTATTTCATTTGTTGAATCGTTTTCGTTAAAATTTGATCAAAATCACGTGAATTGGTTTGAAGACGTGAAAAATTGGCAATGGATTGAAAGTGCTCTGGGTTATCAGAGACGTACACATGATAATAACGAGGGAGAACAGAAACCGCTGTTTTTTTCACTTGATCGGCTGATTCATCTCGGTTTTTGTTGCCTGTTCGATACACAATGAGGGCATCCTCGTCTGTGACAAGTGTTGCTGCATCCTTTATATTTGGCAGCTGGATGGCTAAACTTGTAATCACGTGGGCAAGGTGCTCACGATTTAAAGCAGGGGTTCTTTCCTTTTGATCGGTTACTTGCTGGCGCTGATAACGAACATAGCCTGCTCGATTCGTATCTGCTTCTGGCATGTTGGAATTATTTCCTTCATGACGATCAGACAGGCGGATTGTCTTGCTGGAAGAATCTTCATCCACTTGCCGGTTCATGCCTGATTGAAAGCCGCACCCGCCTAAAAGCATGCATAGGAGAATAGTGGCTGTCAGTTGTTTCATCATAAATGTGACCTCCTTTTTTCTTTAGCTTCGGCTAAATCGGAAAAAACATGCTTTAGCAATTGATGGAGTTGTTGCAATGAATTATCATTAAAGGTGGATCGTTTAAAAAGAGGTGAGAAGATGATCGTCATTCAGAATGCTACCTTTGATCTTGTCAGAGATATCAAAGACGGCTTTGATGAGGAAGCGTTTAAAGCAAGGTACTCAGATATTTTAAATAAGTATGATTATATTGTGGGGGATTGGGGCTACAACCAGCTTAGGCTGAAGGGGTTCTTTGATGACCAAAACCAAAAGGCCACATTCGATACAAAAATCAGTACACTCGATGAATACATTTATGAATACTGTAATTTTGGCTGTGCCTATTTTGTCTTAAAGCGGATTAGAAAATAACGCAAAGGGGAGCGTCATGATGTATTTCGTAGATAGAAAGAAGATTGAAGAGACATTACGTTTTTTTGAGGAGCAATATAATTTGATGCGCAGTCATCAAACATGGTCAAGCCCTTTAGAAAAAAAAGCGCTAGAACGAATTGTTCATTTGCTCGTCGAATGTATTCTTGATACAGGAAATGATATGATTGACGGCTTTATCATGCGGGACCCAGGAAGCTATAACGACATCATGGATATTCTTGTGGACGAAAAAGTTGTACCAACAGAAGAAGGCACTCACCTGAAAAAACTGGTCTCGTGCCGTAAAACACTTGTTCAGCAATACCAAGAAGTGGTTCATCAAGATTTGTTGCAGGTCATCAGTGAGGTAGAACAGGCGCTGCAAGTCTTCCCGAATCGAATTCGCACTTACTTGGAGCAGGAGCTTGGACCAGTATCAGCGTTTAAATAAACCATTGGAGTTGTAAGCAGCATGAAATACAAAGGCTATTTAATTGATTTAGACGGGACGATGTATAAAGGAACAGAAAAGATTGAAGAGGCGGGGCAATTTGTTCACAAGTTAAATGAGTTGAACATCCCTTATTTGTTTGTCACGAATAACTCTTCACGCACACCGAAGCAAGTAGCAGAGAAACTCGTTTCATTCGATATTCCAGCAACGGAAGAGCAAGTCTTTACAACAAGTATGGCGACGGCAAACTATATCGCAGAACAAAAGAAAGATGCCTCGGTGTATGTGATCGGAGAAGAAGGCATTCAGCAGGCCATCGAAGAAAAAGGCTTGTCGTTTGGTCAAGAAGACGCTGATTTCGTTGTCGTTGGAATAGACCGCGGTATTACTTATGAAAAACTAGCGGTAGGAGCCATTGCAATCCGTCAAGGTGCACAATTCGTTTCAACAAATGGGGATATTGCCATTCCGACAGAAAGAGGGCTGTTACCTGGAAATGGATCGTTAACATCTGTGCTGACGGTTACGACAACAGTGCAGCCAACATTTATTGGAAAGCCAGAGTCTATCATTATGGAACAGGCCATGCGGGTGCTCGGGACAGATGTGTCAGAGACGCTCATGGTGGGCGATAACTATGATACCGATATTATGGCAGGGATGAACGCAGGGATGGATACACTGCTTGTCCATACAGGCGTCACGACAAAAGAGCTGCTTCAGAAATATGACAAACAGCCAACCTATGTCATTGATTCATTATCTGAGTGGATTGAACGATTATCTTAATCAAAAGAGGACAAGCGTCAGACGCACGTCCTCTTTTGTGTTTTATTCTGCATTTCTCGCACTATGTGCCAGTCTGCTTGATGCCGCCGCAGCAATAGCACCGACAATGTCATCTAAAAAGGTGTGGCATTCGCCTGTGGATTTATCGTTGAGTTTCCCAAGAATCCCTGGTTTTTCTTTATCGATATATCCGTAATTCGTAAAGCCGATGGAGCCATAAATATTAACGATGGCAAAGGATAAAATTTCATCCACACCATATAGACTTTCATCTGTTTCAAGAATGGATTGCAGCGGTTCTGTCAGCTTTTTTTGCTCAGCGAGAACGTCTAGTTCAACGCCTGTTAAGATGGCATTTTGGACTTCACGTTTTGCGATGACACGTTCCACATTGTGGATGCACTCTGTCATGTCTAAGCCAGGATGATATTTTTCCTGTAAAAAGAAGACAAGGTCTGCTATATCTTGAATGGTTACGCCTCGTTCTTGTAAACGGCGTCTTGCTGTTTTTTCTACTTCGTTCATCTCATGATGATGCGGCATGTTCCTCACCCAATCCTCGTAATTTGTCCACAACGTGTGAAAAAGCTTCGGATAGTAAATAGTATTCATAAATCCCTCAACCTGCGACTACGATATGATAAGAGACTGATTTTATGAACGCAGGTGAAATCATGAAAGAAACCATTTATCACACATTTGGTATTGATGTGCGTCAATTTATGCCATATGGCAGTTATCAGAGCTTTCAAACGGCGAAAGCTCTCTTCATCATTGTTCCCGTGTCTCATTTGCGAGAAGAAGAACTCACAGAGCTTTATCATATCAGTCAGTATTTACTGAATGACGGTGACCCATACGTTGCCGTGTTTGAATTAACAAATGAAGAGAAACCGACTTTTACCCATGGAAAAGAACTGTACGCTCTATTAAAGGCAGCACCGCGGGTCACAAGCCGCTCATTTCAGCACGCACCAGAGCTGGCGGCCTTTCATGTCAGGGGGAGAGGGTTTCCTTATGAGGTGTCTGAAACAAAACGTGTCGGAGCTTGGAAGGAATTATGGGCAAAACGGTTAGACCAGCTGGAAGGCTTTTGGATGCAGCAAATGCATCAAAAACCACTTGAACGATTTGAAAAGAAATTCATTGAATCCTTTCCGTATTATCTTGGATTAACGGAAAATGCCATTCAATATTTAGTGGATACAGAGCTTGATGATGAACCAAAAGAATGTGATTCAGGTACTGTTTGTCATCAGCGCTTTTCACGTATGACCTGGCCACATGAGCAGCCGCTTCGTTTACCTGTTGACTGGGTATTTGACCATCCAACAAGAGACATCGCAGAATATTTAAGAGAAACCTTTGTCCAGCATAAGGAGGATTTAATTGAAGAGGGCTTCTCCTTTTTGCAGCAATATGAGCAGGTTACGCCTCTTTCATCATTTTCAAAGCGACTGTTATACAGCCGTCTTCTGTTTCCGCTTCATTATTTTGAAATTGTCGAAGGTTATTATATGTCAGGAGAAAATGAAAAATCTTATTATGAAGAACGATTAGATTATGTTTTAAATGATGCGAACCGCTACGAATATTTTCTCAAGGTGTTTCAAGAATTGAGTGCCATGCGCAGCGGTGGGCATCTCATTCCTCCTGTTGGATGGATTCATCAATCCGCTGATTTGAAGTTTCAGTGAACAGATGAAACGTCTCTTTTCTCTTGAGGCGTTTTTCGTTATGCTTAAAGAAATCAACCAAAGGAGTGTTCTTCTTGACGAAACCTTATGTCTATATCACAAGAAAGCTTGATGAAACAACACTTACACCATTAAAAGAAGTCGCTCATATTGACATGTGGACGAGCGAGGATGAGCCGTGTCCAAGAGAAGAGTTAGAAAAACAAGCTGCTCAAGCAGATGGGCTGCTCACGATGCTGTCAGATCAAGTAGATGAGACACTTTTATCAAATGCTCCAAATCTAAAAGTGGTCGCGAATCTCGCGGTCGGCTATGACAATATTGATCTAAAGGCAGCTAAAAAGCACGGGATCACGGTATGTCATACACCGGACGTCTTAACAGAATCGACAGCTGATTTAGCCTTTGCGCTTTTGATGGCGTCAGCAAGACGAATTGTCGAAGCGAGTGATTGGATTAAGGATGGGAACTGGACAGGCTGGGGGCCGCTTCTTCTAGCCGGTGCTGATGTTCATCATAAAACGTTAGGGATTGTCGGAATGGGCAGTATTGGAACTGCACTGGCCAAGCGGGCAAAAGGTTTTGATATGAATGTGCTTTATCATAATCGTTCAAGAAAGCCAGAAGCAGAAGCACAGCTAGGTGTGACCTATGCCGCATTTGATGAGCTGCTTACGCAGTCTGATTTCATCGTTTGTTTGACGCCTTTAACGCCTGAAACGAAAGAAATGTTTAATAAGAAAGCATTTGAGCAGATGAAGAACACGGCTTACTTCATCAACGTTTCCAGAGGGCAGACGGTAGACGAAGAGGCTTTATATGATGCTGTCACGACAGGAAAAATTGCAGGAGCAGGTCTGGATGTATTTAGCAAGGAACCAGTCAGCCCAGATCACCCGTTAACGACATTACCAAATGTAACAGTGCTTCCTCATATCGGAAGTGCAAGTGTTGAAACGAGAAAAAACATGATGCATTTATGTGCTGAAAATATTGCGCTTGTCCTGCAAGATCAGCAAGCCAAAACGCCAGTTCAGGCGTAATCTCAAGCTTCCCGGCTTCGGGAGCTTTTCTTACAAAAATATTTTGAAAATATAGAATCTTGATATAAATAGCTGTTAAGCGGTTTCATTCTCATATTCTCTTATTTTATTACCTTGTCAAAATGAGGATACCCCTTTATAATGTGTGTACATTAAATGTCTGTGTTAGGTTAACAAATGTCTTTTTAGAGAGGACATTTACGGAGAAAGGTGGAATTTCAGGTGAAGGCAATTCGAGTTGGACTACTAGGATTAGGAACAGTGGGGAGCGGTGTCGTTAAGATTATTCAAGATCATCAGGATAAATTAATGCACCAGATCGGCTGTCCGGTATTAATACAAAAAGTGCTTGTGAGCAATCCCGATAAAAAAAGAGATGTGGATGTGGCAAGAGAGGTCTTCACAACTGAAGTATACGATGTGATTCGAGATCCAGAGGTCGACGTCATAATTGAAGTAATGGGCGGCATTGAAGAGACAAAACAATATTTAATAGATGCATTAAATGAGAAGAAGCATGTCATTACAGCTAATAAGGATTTAATGGCGCTATATGGCACAGAGCTTTTGCATGTAGCAAAAGAAAACGGCTGTGACCTTTACTATGAAGCGAGTGTCGCAGGTGGGATTCCGATTTTGCGTACACTAGAGGAAGGTTTAGCCTCTGACCGCATCACAAAAATGATGGGAATCGTGAACGGGACAACGAACTTTATTTTAACAAAAATGAATGTCGATAAAAGTGCGTATGAAGATGTATTAAAAGAAGCGCAGGATCTTGGCTTTGCAGAAGCAGATCCGACGGCGGATGTAGAAGGACTAGATGCGGCAAGAAAGATGGCCATCCTGGCAAGACTCGGCTTTTCCATGAATGTAGACTTAGAGGATGTGAAAGTGAAAGGCATCTCTGACATCTCGGATGAGGACATTAATTTCAGTAAACGTTTTGGCTATACAATGAAGCTGATTGGAATTGCCCAAAGGGACGGAGAGAAAGTGGAGGTCAGCGTACAGCCAACTTTACTTCCTGATCATCACCCGTTATCTTCCGTCAACAATGAATTTAATGCTGTCTATGTTTACGGAAGTGCTGTCGGAGAAACGATGTTTTACGGACCTGGAGCAGGCAGCCTGCCAACGGCAACTGCTGTTGTCTCTGATTTAGTCGCTGTTATGAAAAACATGCGTCTTGGTGTGAATGGCAGTGGATTTATTGCACCGCAATTTGAGAAGAAAATCAAATCATCATCCGAAGTATTTGCTCAGCAATTTTTAAGAATACATGTGAGAGATCAAGTCGGAGCTTTCTCCCGCATTACATCGATTTTTTCTGAAAGAGGCATCAGCTTTGAAAAGATCCTGCAGCTTCCTGTCAAAGGGCATGATGAGCTTGCTGAAATTGTGATTATTACACATCAAACATCAGAAGAAGATTTCTCAAATATCCTGCAAACATTAAACGATCTCGACGTGGTGGTTCAAGTGAAGAGCACGTACCGAGTAGAAGGGAACGGTTTAAGCTGATGAAGTGGAATGGACTCATTGAAGAATTTCAAGAATTCTTACCAGTAAACGAACAAACACCTAAACTAACATTAAATGAAGGAAACACACCGCTGATTCATCTCGCAAAGCTTTCCGAAAAACTGGGGATTGAACTTCATGTGAAAACAGAAGGCGTCAACCCTACAGGTTCTTTTAAGGATCGCGGGATGGTCATGGCCGTCGCAAAGGCAAAAGAAGAAGGCAATGATACGATCATGTGTGCATCGACAGGGAATACATCTGCAGCAGCGGCAGCTTATGCGGCGCGCGCTGATATGAAATGTATTGTCATCATTCCAGATGGAAAAATTGCCTTCGGTAAGCTGGCGCAGGCTGTCATGTACGGAGCAGAGATCATTGCCATTGACGGCAACTTTGATGATGCGCTGAAAATTGTCCGTAGCATCTGTGAAAAAGCACCGATCGCACTTGTTAACTCCGTCAATCCATACCGAATTGAAGGACAAAAAACAGCGGCATTTGAAATCTGTGAGCAGCTAGGCGGCGCTGCGCCGGACGTACTGGCGATTCCTGTTGGAAATGCGGGGAATATTACAGCGTACTGGAAAGGTTTCAAAGAATATCATGAGAAAAAAGGCACTGGACTGCCAGTCATGCGTGGTTTTGAAGCAGAAGGAGCTGCAGCCATCGTTCGAAATGAAGTCATTGAGCAGCCAGAAACAGTCGCAACAGCCATTCGCATCGGAAACCCTGCAAGCTGGAAACAAGCTGTAGCAGCGGCAGATGAATCGAACGGGAAAATTGATGAAGTGACAGATGAAGAAATTCTTCATGCCTATCAATTGATCGCACGTGAAGAAGGTGTGTTTGCAGAACCAGGCTCTTGTGCATCAATTGCAGGTGTACTCAAACAAGTGAAATCTGGAGAAATTAAGTCAGGCAGTAAAGTCGTCGCTGTACTGACAGGAAACGGATTAAAAGATCCGAATACGGCGATTGATATTTCACACATCAAACCGGTCACACTAGATGCAGATGAAGATCAAATTCTTGAACATTTAGAAAAGGCCGCACGCGTATGAGTAACGCCTCCATGCTTTTTTCAATCACAGTACCGGGAAGCACTGCCAACTTAGGACCAGGCTTTGACTCAGTCGGAATGGCGCTCAGCCGCTATTTAAAGCTATCGGTCTATGACCATGATAGCTGGCTGTTTGAAGCAGAAACAGATGTCGTGTCTGGTATTCCATCAGGCACTGATAATCTGATCTACCAAACAGCTAAAAAGGTCGCAGATGACTTTGGAAAAACACTCCCGCCTGTTCATGTCAAAGTGTGGAGTGATATTCCATTAGCGAGGGGGCTGGGCAGCAGCGCTGCTGCCATTGTCGCCGCTATTGAGCTCGCCAATCAGTTGCTTGAATTAAAGATGACCGATGATCAGAAGCTCTTTTTTGCAAGTGAGGTAGAAGGTCATCCAGATAATGCGGGTGCCTCTTTATTCGGTGGTTTACTCATCGGTCTTCATGAAGAAGACAAGACACATGCCGTTAAAGTGCAGCATGTGGATGTAGATGTCGTCGTCGTGATTCCTTTTTATGAAGTGCTCACAAAGGATGCCCGTGATGTCCTGCCAGAGGATTTTTCCTATAAACAGGCCGTGAGTGCGAGTGCAGTGAGTAACGTCCTTGTCGCCGCCTTAATGACACAGAACTGGCCGCTTGTAGGGGAAATGATGAATAAAGATTTATTTCATCAGCCATACCGCACGATGCTTGTCCCAGAGCTATCAAAGGTGGAGCACGTTGCTTCATTAAAAGGCGCGTATGGAACGGCATTAAGCGGTGCTGGGCCGACTATTTTGACCTTAGTGGAAAAAGGGAAGGGAGAAGCGCTGAAAAAGCAGCTTGCCCAAAATTTCCCGCATTGTGAAGTGGATGTACTGACGGTGCCGGTAGAAGGTGTCGTCGTCGAGCATCATTCTGTGAATCAAATGAAGAACGTGCTGTGAAGACGCACGTTCTTTTTTTATCCTTGTTTTTCATAACAAAAGCAGGGATTATTATTTAGAGAAGCGAACTATTTTTGATACATAAAAGGGGGAGATCTATTGATGAAGAAATTGATAACAGCAGAGGATTTAACACAAATTGTGTCTGTTTCTCATCCAGTTTATTCACCAGATGGAAAAAAGGCTGTTTTTACAAAAGTATCGGTGAATGAAAAAAAGGATGATTACAATATTCATTTATGGGTTCGAGATGAAGAGACAGGGGAGTTGTCTCAATGGACATTTGATGATGGAAAGCATCATCAACCAGCATGGTCAAAAGACGGAAAGCAGCTTGCGTTTATTTTGCAGAAGCCAAAGGAAGTCCCTCAGCTCGCACTCATTCAGAGCGATGGCGGCGGCATTCGTACCTTAACGAATATTCCTTACGGCGTCTCTCAACCTGTATTTTCACCGGATGGAGCGTTCATTTATGCAGCGGTCTCATTAAAACAAGAAGAATCTGTTCATGATGAAAAAAAAGAAGAGCGTGATGACTTTGCTCCGGCCGTATATGATGATTTGACTTATAAAGCAGATGGCAGAGGCTTTTTAGATGGGCGTCTGACGCAAATTGTAAAAATCGATGTCCGTTCCGGCGAGGTAGAGATGCTTACGAGTGAGCCGCATCATCATGTGAATCATGTCATCTCTCCTTGTGGGAAGTGGCTTGCGTATATTCAATCAAATCCTCAGACGTTTTACATAAGTGATATCTGTCTCCTTTCCTTAGAGGACGGTACATCCAAGAAAATTACCCAATCAACAGGCGCTTACACGACTGTATCATTTTCTCCAAATGGAGAAAGCCTTTTGTACATTGGACACGAACGTGAATTTCAGAATGCAACCTTCCCATCATTGTGGCTGCATGACCTGAAGGAGAAAAAGACCGTTCAATTATCAGAAATGCTCGATATGTATGTAGGAAACTGTATGGCAGGGGATAGTGTTATGGGTGAGGCCAATCAGTTTCCACAATGGACAAAGGATAGTCAGGGGTTTTATGCGCTTGTTTCTGATCAAGGGAGTACCGGAATTTATTATTTCTCTATTGAGGGCTTAGCCTATCCCGTTCGTTTAGAGGCAGAACATGTGACGAATTTCAGTCTTCATCCAGACGAATCAAAAATGCTGATCAGCCGTCTTTCGCCTGTCTCGCCTAGTGAGCTGTATGAGCTGACTTTAGGGGAATCCTCACTCAAGCAAATCACGTTTGAGCATGATGACTTTCTAAAGGAACATGTCATATCCGAACCTGAACCAATTTCTTTCCAGTCAAAAGATGGAGACATTGTACGTGGCTGGTTTATGAAGCCTGCTCAGATGGAAGAGGGGAAGACATATCCACTAATCTTAGAAATTCATGGCGGACCGCATGCGATGTACGGTCATACGTATTTTCATGAATTTCAAATGCTCGCCGCTGAAGGGTATGCGATTGTGTACATCAATCCTCATGGCAGTCATGGGTACGGACAGATGTTTACGGATCGGGTAAGAGGCAGCTATGGTGACGTTGATTATGAGGATGTCATGCTGGCTGTTGATCATGTGCTCGAAGCCTATGACTTTATTGATGAAACAAGGCTTGGCGTAACGGGCGGCAGCTATGGCGGTTTTATGACCAATTGGATTGTCGGACAGACCGACCGTTTCCGTGCAGCTGTTACACAGCGTTCCATCTCAAATTGGATTAGCTTTTATGGCATCAGTGATATCGGCTATTTCTTTACAAAATGGCAGATTGATGGGGATATTTATGACTCTGTTGATAAGCTATGGGATCGTTCGCCGCTAAAGTATGTAAAACAGGTGAACACACCGCTTCTCATCCTGCACAGTGATGAAGACTACCGCTGTCCAGTCGATCAAGGAGAACAGCTTTTTGTGGCATTGAAGGAACTTGGAAAAGACACGAGATTAGTCAAGTTTCCTAAGGCCTCTCATGATTTATCGAGAAGTGGCCACCCTGGGCAGCGTATTCAAAGACTGACCTTTATTCAAGAATGGTTTAGAGAGAAGTTATCCTAATTAAAAAACGGCCCAGTAAGGGCCGTTTTCATGTCATATATGAATTAGAAAACCTGTTCAACTTCTACAACGCCAGGTACTTCTTCTAATAATGCGCGCTCAATACCGGCTTTCAATGTAATGGTTGAACTTGGGCAGCTGCCGCATGCACCAAGAAGGCGTAATTTCACAATGCCATCTTCAATGTCTACAAGCTCACAGTCTCCACCATCACGTAATAGAAATGGACGAAGTTTGTCCAGTACTTCCTGTACTTGGTCTTTCATTTCGACTTCAGTCATTAGATATAATCGCTCCTTTCACAACATATCACCATTATATTCATCTGGACGATAAAAATCTATTGATTGGTTTCAAAGTTTCCTTCTCATTATAGCACAATCTCATCTTGAAACAAAAAGTGATTTTGACTTTTTTCATACAGAAAATTCAGCTAAAATAAAGAAAGAATAGGGGGCTTGTCAAATGAACAAAACCGTTGATCTTTATGTATATGGAAGAGATGTCCTGTGCGCTAGTTGCGTGAATCTGCCTTCTTCAAAAGATACATTTGAGTGGCTAGATGCAGCATTAAAACGAAAATATCCAAATCAGCCGTTTCGCATCACATATATCGATATTGAGCACCCGCCTGAAAACGAACGCCAAAAAGAATTGTCTGAACGAATTCTTGATGATGAATTCTTTTATCCGCTTGTCCTTGTTGAGGATCAAATTGTTGGAGAGGGCAATCCGAAATTAAAAGATATTTATCAAGAAATGGAGAAATACGGGTACCGAGAGAGCAGTGAATGAGCTGTTCTTTTTTCAGGAAAATAAACAGAACAAACGTTCCTTTTTAGGTTGATTTAGAACGTTTGTTCGGTTATAATGAGATGAAAGGAGCGTGAGCATCATGAATTATTTACTAAAACAATCTCTTCATCAACAAATACCGATTGATATGATTTATATGAAGAAAAATGGAGAGTGTTCGAAACGAAAAATCATTGTACATCGTCAAACTGAACAGTTCATACAAGCGTATTGTTTATCGAAGAAGACGATCAGAACGTTTCGTAAAGACTGCATCCTTGCGCTTGCTCCTATCAAAGTGAACCATCCATCGGTACATGCCGTTTCATAATAAAAGCTCCTTCATTAGAAGGAGCTTTGAGAAAAAATTCATATCATTTTATCCATTGTGATGCTTGTACATCCAAAGAAGTCCAGATTTTAAGAGTCTTGGAACACGACCAACAAGTGGACGATCCGCCACTAAACCAAAGCCGGCTTTTTTCCCTAAAGAGCCGAGTACGCCTTTTAACTTAAACTGCGGGTAAGCCTCAGGAAGCGGCTCGTTCTTCCAGCGTTTCTGTAGAGATTGCACAATTTGCTCTGCCTGTGCCTCGGCAAGCTGTGCACTTGGTGCGTGCGGCAAGCTTGCGCAGTCACCTACGACATAGACATGCTCATCTCCAGGGAGATTGTGATGAGGAGTTAAGACGACACGGCCTTGTGCATCTTTTTCAACATCCATATCTCGCACGACTTTACTTGGCTGAATTCCTGCTGTCCACACGATGACATCTGCTTCAATGGCATCGTCATGGTTGTACACAACTCCTTCTTCAACCTTTGTAATATTGGCGCAGTTAATGATCTTTACATCATTTTCTTCAAACCATTTTTGTACATATAAACTTAATCTTTTTGGGAAACTGGAAAGAATCAGTTCTCCGCGGTCAAAAAGAATGATGTTTAAATCAGAACGGCTTTCACGTAGTTCACTGGCTAGCTCTACCCCGCTAAGTCCAGCACCGACGATACCAACCGTTGCACCTGCACTCAAATTGTTTAATTTGTTATACGCAAGCCTTGACTGATCAATGGTTTGAATGCTGTATGTATGTTCTTTCGCCCCAGGGACATTGTGATACTTGTCCTCACAGCCGAGTCCGATTACCGTATCATCATATGGAATCGGTTCACGGTCGCTAAATAAGATCTGTTTGTTTTCAATATCAATTTTTTCTACTTCCCCGTATTGAATATCCAGCTTCGGATGCTCTGGAAAAGATACTCGAATGTGATGATCAGAGATCGTTCCAGCAGCAAGTGCATAATATTCTGTTTTTAAACAGTGGTAAGGATTTCGATCAATTAATGTGATAGTAACATCATCAGGTAATTGATTTGGCAATAAGCGGTGGAGAACCCGCATATTCCCGTAACCTCCGCCGATCAAGACTAAATTTTTCATGACGATTCTCCTTTTCCCCCTAGACATTGAAAAACACTTATACTAAAAAACTTTAAGTTAAAATACCAAATAAAATTATATCGAATTTACTGTGAAACCACAATAATTGTTTCAAAATAACCTACATATTCATTACTTAGTCCTAAATAGTAAAACATTTTACGGGGAATAGGCGTAACGATTTATTGAAGCTCATGTTTTGACTAATAGAAGGAATTTCGGTAGGATAGTAAGGCAAATGTGAGGTGAAGCACAGTGTTTCCACTGATCGAATTTTGTGTAAGTAATCTTGCACAAGGGTCTCAAGAAGCAAAAGAGAAGCTAGAAAAAGACCCAAACTTAGATGTAATGGAATACGGCTGTTTAAGCTACTGCGGCAAATGTATGGACTCCCCATTTGCGCTTGTGAATGGAGAATTTGTTTCAGGAGAAAATGCAGAGCAGCTAGTCGAGCGTATTTATGCTTTTATAGAGGAAAACGACATGTTTTAAATGCACCACATGGGTCATGAGGTGCATTTTTTTCATATATTCAGTTTCCGTTTTTTAGGAAAAAGTGTAGAAAGCGCATCCAATATGTTATGCTAATAAAATATCATCAAAATGAAGCATCACACGAGAGAAAAAGGGGCATATGCATAATAAAAGCCCTTTGCCATGGCAGCAAAGAGCTTCTATGTATGAAAAACGGGGGATGATAAGATTGTCTCCTGAATCGACTCCTTTTATACTATAAAGAAACAACATTTTTGGAGGACGCTCATGACATCATTTCAATTCACGAAAATGCACGGACTAGGAAACAATTATATATACGTCAATCAGATGAAGGAACAGCTTCCAGAAGAGCAGCTGTCAGAGATAGCGATCCGCGTTTCTTCTGTTTATACAGGTATCGGTTCAGACGGAATGATCCTCATTTGCCCATCAGATGTTGCGCCTGTGAAGATGCGCATTTTCAACAATGATGGATCTGAGGGGAAAAACTGCGGTAACGGTCTGCGTTGCGTGGCAAAATATGTGTATGAGCATCAAATCGTAACAGACACAACGTTCCAGATTGAGACATTGTCAGGACTCGTTGAGGCGACCGTTCATGTGCAGGATGGTCATGTTCAGTTAGTGACAGTAGATATGGGTAAACCTCGTTTTGAAAAAGAAGCGATACCAATGCTTGGTGAACCGGCCAGTACAACGATTAATGAACCGCTTGATTTTGGCACGACGACCTTAAATGGAACAGCTGTTTCAATGGGGAATCCCCATATCGTTTTCTATTTAGAAGACATTGAACAGGCGCCGCTTGATTCACTTGGGCCAATCATTGAAAAGCATGACATGTTTCCAGAAGGCGTCAATGTAGAATTTGTGGAACGTGTCAGTGAAACAGAACTGCATTTTCGCGTGTGGGAAAGAGGATCAGGGATTACGCAAGCGTGCGGAACAGGAGCATGTGCTGCGGCTGTATCAACGATTGTGAATGGACATGCGAAAAAAGAAACGGATATGACCGTTCATCTAGCTGGCGGAGACCTCATCATTCGCTGGAAAGACAATGACCATGTGCTGATGACAGGACCTGCTGAAACAATTTGTGACGGCACATTCTATCTCTAAACCATTTATTTGAGAAAAGGCAACATCACGTTTATAATTGAAAAGAAACATCCAGTCAAAAGGAGGGATGATCGTGAGTACACCAGTAACGATTACAGAAGCTGCTGCATTGCAGATTAAAGATATGATGAAAGAACATGAAGAAGAAAATGCGTTCCTGCGAGTGGGCGTAAAAGGCGGCGGCTGTAGCGGTCTTTCATACGGGATGGGCTTTGACCATGAAGTCTCAGAGAAAGACACGCAGTTCGAACAGCAGGGCATCAAGGTCCTTGTCGACTCCGAAAGCCTTGACATCATGAACGGCACCATCATTGATTTCAAACAATCACTAATGGGTGGCGGTTTCACGATTGACAATCCGAACGCGATTGCGTCATGCGGATGCGGTTCTTCGTTCAGAACAGCCACGAATACCGGTACGCCGGAAGAGTGTTAATATCTGACCATGGATAAAGATGAGTCTTCTTGTTTGTTTGCTTTATGAACAAGAAGGCTTTTTTTGTTTTATTAAGAAAGACAAATATAAAAGAGACACTCATTCAGCGTCTCTTTCTCAAATGGCTTCTTCTATTTTCATTAGTTCTTTATCCAAGACATCCACCAAATCTTGGGTGCTAAACATATAGATCACCACTTCTTTATTGCCATCTTCCACATGAACTTCAACCTCAATTTTCATCTTGGCTCGTTCTCCAAGATAAACCACTTCAAAGATGCCCATTCTTTTTGTTTCATTGTTTTTATTCATTTTTCGAACGTTGGTGAGTATCTGTTTGATTTCTTGATCACTCAAACCAGCATCTAAAATCGAAGTAGACACATGTGTTAAAAAAGGTTCTAGCTGATCAACATCCATATTCAATCCGGCAGCGAATTGAGCATAATGTTTGTTATAGTCTTTTGCAAACACTTCAACTGAACCGCCAATCATCAGTAACAAGCTTAAACTAATCATGAAACGCTTTATCATCTTTCCACCTATCCTTCATGACAATCTTCTCCTTCTTATATCGGTTGAACCAATCAAACCTTCATTCATTCCATTCCTTCTTAAACAATTTGTAAATCGCTCAATTTTGTTACAGCTTGTCCTCACAACTGGCTATTTCCACTCGAAAAGAGTATCATGAGAACCAAACATAAACTGTCATCAGAAAAGAGGTTGCTAAGGTTTGAGTGAACAAATCAATTGCAGGAACTGTCATGAACTGATTCCGTATCGGTCAAAAACATGTCCATCTTGCGGGATAGACAAGCCGCTTCCGAAAAAGGAACGTGTGAAGGATCGGGTGATTTTGGTTGTGGCAGGAATTGTTGTGGTGTTACTTGCTGCAATGGTACTTGGAATGGCGAATGCCTATATTGGGATTTTTAAATAAACAAAAAAGGAGTTCCGCAGATGGAACTCCTTTTTTTGATCCGTTCTTATTTATTTTCAAATAAGCTTGTGGAATGAAGCGGCTGTACACGGGCTTTCGGGTCCATGTAAGCTTTGGCATTGTTCACAGCAGTTGGTGCTTCACCAAATCCGCTTGCGATTAATTTTACTTTTCCTTCATACGTACAGATGTCTCCTGCCGCATAGAAGCCTTCGATATTGGTTTCCATTGTGGATTTGACCACGATAGAGTTCTTTTCGATTTCAAGGCCCCATTGTTTGATTGGTCCAAGGGAGGAAACAAAACCGAAGTTGACGATCACGTCGTCCACATCTAGTACTTGCTTTTTATCGCCTTTGACTTCTTCAAGCACAATTTGTTCAATGCGGTCTTCCCCAATGAGCTCCGTTGGGACAAATGGTGTCAGCACATTGACTTTCGAGTTGTGCAAGTTTTCTACACTGTGCTCATGTGCACGGAATTTATCACGACGGTGAATAATCGACACTTCTTTTGCGATTGGCTCAAGCATCAGTGCCCAGTCGACCGCAGAGTCTCCGCCGCCAAGAACAGCAACACGTCTCCCGGCGAATTGGTTCAGATCATTGATGAAGTAATGCAGGTTGCTTCCTTCAAATGATTCTGCTGCACTTAGCTCAAGCTTTCTCGGTTGGAATGCACCGTTACCAGCTGTAATGATGATCGTTTTTGAATAATGAACCTCTTGATTCGTAACGAGTTTGAAGATACCGTCTGCTTGTTTTTCAACCGTTTCCACAGCTTGCTCTAAGCAAATGGTTTGATCAAATTTATCCATTTGTTCCTTTAAATTATCAATTAATTCTTGTGCGCGGATTTTTGGGAAACCAGCCACATCATAAATGTATTTTTCAGGGTAAAGAGCGGATAGTTGACCGCCGAGCTGAGGAAGGCTTTCAATGATTTTCACACTTGCCTGTCTCATGCCTCCGTAAAACGCAGTAAACAATCCGACTGGGCCGCCCCCGATAACGGTAATGTCATATACCTTAGAATCTTCTTGCATTCCTTAATCCTCCCAAATGAAAATTGTTATCACTATATCATATCATACCACATATCGTCGTTTGACTTGTTTTGAAAAACTTGTCGTTTTTTGATGCCGATGCTGTGAAAAGGGGAAAAAAGAGAGAAAGACCGTTTATCCTAAGGATTTTCAGTTTAAAGCCTTGAAAAAAGGAGCAGAACTCGCTATTATTGTTAAGGGAACTAAATATTAATTTTTTATGAATTTTTGTCGGATACGGTCAAATGCTTTCGTTTTTTGTAGGTGAAAGTTCAGATTTTCACATACTTATTTTTTTGTTTAAATTTCATAAAATGCCGCAAAGCGGTTGAGAATAACGATATGTAATTCTTTATCCGTTTTACAGCAAATTTAAAAAAGGTGGATGTGATTCCAGTGAATAAACCGAAAATCGTTGTATTAGGTGCAGGTTATGGCGGATTAATGACTGTAACAAGATTAACAAAACAGCTTGGCACAAATGATGCGGACATTACTCTTGTGAACAAGCATAATTATCATTACGAAACAACATGGTTACATGAAGCAAGTGCAGGTACTCTTCATCATGACCGTTGTCGTTATCAAATCAAAGATGTGATTAACAGTTCCCGTGTCAACTTTGTACAAGCAACAGTTGAAAGCATTAATAAGGAAGAGAAGAAAGTTGTGACATCAGATGGCGAACTTTCTTATGACTACCTTGTTGTTGCGCTTGGTGCTGTTCCTGAAACATTTGGTATTGCAGGACTGAAAGAATATGCATTCTCAATCTCTAACATCAACTCTGCTCGTCAGCTTCGTGAGCATATTGAGCTTCAATTTGCGACTTATAATACAGATGCTGAAAAGCGTCCAGAGCGTCTGACAATCGTTGTCGGCGGTGCAGGCTTCACAGGTATTGAGTTCCTTGGTGAGCTTGGAAACCGTGTACCTGAGCTTTGCAAAGAGTATGATATTGATCAAAAAGACGTGCGTATTATCTGTGTAGAAGCTGCACCAACAGCTCTTCCAGGATTTGATCCTGAATTGATCGACTATGCGATGAACTACCTTCAAGGTAAAGGTGTTGAGTTCAAAATCGGTACAGCGATCAAAGAATGTACGCCTGAGGGCATCATTGTTGGAAAAGACGATGATACAGAAGAAATCAAAGCTGAAACTGTTGTATGGGCTGCTGGTGTACGTGGTAACCCAATCGTTGAAGAAGCTGGATTTGAAAACATGCGCGGCCGCGTAAAAGTGTCTCCAGATCTTCGTGTACCAGAAAATGAAGATGTATTCATCATCGGTGACTGCTCATTAATCATCAATGAAGAAATTAATCGTCCATACCCACCTACTGCACAAATTGCGATGCAGCAAGGTGAAACAGTAGCGAAAAACCTTGCAGCACTAGTAAAAGGTGGCACGCTTGAAAGCTTTAAGCCAGACATCAAAGGAACAGTTGCTTCTCTTGGTGAACACGACGCTGTAGGTGTTGCGTTTGGTAAAAAACTTCAAGGAACAAAAGCTTCTGCAATGAAAAAAATCATCGACAACCGTTCATTATTCATGGTTGGCGGACCAGGACTTGTTCTGAAAAAAGGAAAATTCAAGTTCTTCTAAACCGATATAGACAAAAACGTGTATCCCTGTGGTACACGTTTTTTCATGTTTGACGGAATATTTTCTCACTTGGTACTGGACAGAAAAATATGTTATGATGAATTATCAGAAAATTTAGATTAAGGAGTGAGCAATATGAATGCACAAACGAAAGAAAAAAAGTCAACTTGTCAGTATTGTTCAGGAAAAGGATATTTTCAGTTATTGCTCGGCGGATCAGAAACATGTGAGGAATGTAAAGGGACAGGAAAGAAGCATTAATCTTACGGCTTTTTCCATTGATTGACTTCATCTCTATTTCCAAGTTAAACTAATGATGGGATATTTGGGGGTGGAGATGAAGTGATCAGTTTACCAGTCGTTATCATTTCAGTTATTTTATTTTTCGTGTTATTCTTCGGCATTGGCTTTTTGCTGAATATGCTGCTGAGAATGTCATGGATTATGGCAATTTTATATCCAATTGTATGCCTTTTCATTATCAATAATCAAAAGATGATCGCTTATGTAAGAGAACCAGGCATTGCTTTTTCCGGGATAGGAGACCGCATCGTTTCTCTTGCTGCGGCAGATATCATCATTTTATTAAGTGGTCTAATTGGTGCCATTGCCTCAGGTTTTGTCATCAATGCCCTTCGTAAAAGAGGCTATCAAATGTTTTAACTCACTTGTCTACACGCAAGTGGGTTTTTTTGTTTCTCCTTTGCATAGTTTCCATTTTGTTTGGAAACAAATAGATGGGTAGAGGAGTGACAAATAGAAATGAAAACATGGATGAAACGATTGTTCATGACAGGTCTGTTTATGCTTGCCTTGATGACAAGCTTTACGGGCATATCTGGCGTAGAACCAAGTGATCTCGCTGCATGGGTGAAAGAGACCGATGCCGGTAAGCACGTATCTTCTTTTTTAAAGCATCCAAAAAGGCAGACGATGGCGGTGAAAAGTGATGATTTGCGTGCTGTTTCTCTCGAAGAAGCATTTAATTGGAACGATTATCCGAAGCAAAAGGTTGTCGCCACAGGTTATACAGCAGGAGTAGAATCAACAGGTAAGACGAAAGAACATCATGCATATGGCATTACATATTCAGGCGTCAAAGTAAAACGTGATTTATATTCAACCGTGGCAGCGGACCCATCTGTCTTTCCGATAGGAACTGTCCTGTTTATCCCCAATTATGGCTATGGTGTAGTCGCAGATACTGGGAAAGCGATTAAAGGTCATCAGCTTGATTTATATTATGAAACGGTTGATGATGTGTATAGAGAATGGGGTAAAAAGGTGCTGGACGTTTATGTGATTAAAAAGGGTGAAGGGACGCTGACAGAAAAAGACTTAAATCAGTTGAATGAAGCAGAATCGATGCAAGTGTTCCGGCAGCAGTTTCAAGCCAATAAAGAATAAAAAAGCTTTGGATCTCAAAAGGTCCAAAGCTTTTTCGTTTCTACATGAAGTAATAATCTAAGATGAGTGTGAGCAAGATTCCTGTTAAGCCGCCGAAGAAGACTTCAATCGGCTTATGCCCAAGAAGCTCTTTCAATTTCTTTTGCTTCTCTTTTTCTTCCGCATTTGGGAAGTTCTTTGCCTCGGCAACAAACCGGTTAAAATCTGTGACCAGTTTGTTCAGGACAGTTGCCTGTTCTCCTGCCTGTCTGCGAACACCTGTCGCATCAAACATTGTAATAATGGCAAAGATGGCGGAAATGGCAAAAATAGATGTTCCTAGCCCGTGCTCTAAAGCAACTGCTGTTGAGAGTGCTGTTACTGCTGCGGAGTGTGAACTTGGCATTCCGCCTGTGCTTGTAATGAGCGACCAATCTAGTCGTCTAGAAATGATAAATTGAATCGGTACTTTTACAAATTGTGCAAAAAAGATGGCTGCAAGGCTGGCAAGCAGCGGAAAATTCGTCAGTACGCTCATGAACAAGAAACATCCTCTCTTTAAGAAAAAATAACGTGCGAAATGATAAAGTATTTACCCTAGTAAGATAAAAAAATGATGGCAGTAAGAACTGTTGCCAAGTCCATGTTCATTATAACATTAAAGAAAGTAGATGTGGAACGAGGAGACCATGGACAGGCTGCTATGGATCGCTGCCGCTTTTTCATGATGCCCTTCCGCGTGCCAAAATATAAATGTTCTTCAAGGGAAGACAGGCTGGCAATGATCGTATCAGCACATAAATTTTGATATAATAGAAGTTCCAATGTGAAATATGGAGTTCATTGAAGGAGCGTGTGATAAATATGTTTTTCTCGACAAATGAGTTGCAACATAAAGATACACTGGCCATCGGACTTTTTCAAAAGAGCCAATTATCAGGAAAAGCAAAAGAAATGGATGAATTACATGGAGGAAGAATCACTGAATTACTAAAAGAAGGCGATATTTCGTCTAAGCGAAATCAGCTTTCGAAATTTTTCCCATCCCCTGAAACCGGCATTAAACGCATTTATTTTGTCGGGCTTGGGAAGGAGTCAGATTACACGTTTGAAGAGGCAAAGGAAGTGTTTGCGCATTTATTTAAAAAGCTTCATCAAGATAAAAAGCAAGCAGTTTCGGTTTTGCTTGATACATTTACAGGAAAGGATCTGCCTGTTCAAGATGCAGCCCATGCCCTTTCTGAAAGCTGCCTTTTAGCTACATATGAATTACAAGATTTTAAACATAAAACGAATGAACCGGATCGCTTTATCGAATTTGTTTATGCAACAACGGATCATGATGCTGCCGAAATTCAGGCAAGTCTGAAAGTGGGCGAAGTCTACGGACAATCGGTCAATTCGGCTCGTACACTTGTGAATATGCCGCCGAACATGCTCACGTCCTCTGATCTTGCATCCTATGCGGCAGAGCTTGCTTATAAATATGAATTCGAGATTGAAATTTTAGATAAAGAACAAATGGAAGAGCTCGGAATGGGCGGTATTCTAGCCGTTAATAGAGGCTCAACAGAACCACCGAAGCTGATTGTATTGAAATATCAAGGCAAGGAAGAATGGACAGACGTCATCGGCCTTGTCGGTAAAGGCATTACGTATGATACAGGTGGGTATTCCTTAAAGCCAAGAGCAAGTATGGTGGGGATGAAAACAGATATGGGCGGTTCAGCCTCTGTTTTAGGCGCAATGGAAATCATCGGTGAACTTCGTCCAGAGCAGAATGTCATTGCGGTCATCGCCTCAACAGATAATATGGTCTCAGCAGATGCGATGAAGCCAGATGACGTCATTGTCTCACTAAGCGGCAAAACAATCGAAGTGCTTAACACGGATGCAGAAGGTCGTCTTGTTTTAGCAGATGGTGTGACCTATGCGAAGCAGCATGGCGCCTCTGTGCTTGTGGATGTTGCGACATTAACAGGCGGTGTCATTGTGGCACTTGGGAATGAAACAACAGGCGTGATGACCAATAACGATGAACTGTATGCCCAGTTTAAAGAGGCATCAGAAGAATGCGGGGAAATGATTTGGCAGCTGCCAATCACCGAAAAAGATAAAAAACGAGTAAGAAACAGTAAAATGGCTGATCTGAATAACTCACCAGGTCGTGATGGTCATGCGATCATGGCAGGTGCATTCATTGGGGAATTCGCTGAAGACACCCCTTGGGTTCACTTAGATATTGCAGGAACAGCCACGACAGAAAAGCCTTCATGCTTTGGTCCAACAGGAGCAACAGGTGTGATGGTCAGATCATTAGCGACATTTGTGGAACGATTTGAACCGAAGAAATAACAACGGAAGCTCTGCCAACTGGCAGAGCTTTTTATGTAGGACATACGCCATTTGACGAAGTAAATTTTCTATGGTAACATACGTTGGTACTTTAATTATCTACTACATTAGTAAACTAAAGGATTTCGGAGGTTTCACCATGAATGCAGTTGTTTTAGCGGTTGTTTTAATGTTGATATTAAGCTTGCTGCGGGTCAATGTCGTGATTGCGCTGGCACTTGGCGCTTTAGCGGGCGGACTTGCAGGTGGATTAGGTCTAGGGGGAACAGTTCAAGCGTTCACTGACGGTCTTGGCGGAAATGCGACAGTGGCGATTAGTTACGCACTATTAGGTGCATTTGCAGCCGCACTGACGAAAACGGGTCTTCCTGATGCTATGGTCGAAGGAGCAGTAAAGCTTCTTGGAAAAGAAGGCGATTCAAGAAGAAAAACATTATCAAAAGTGCTCATTATTCTGGTCATTTTGATCGTATCTTGTTTTTCTCAAAACGTTGTTCCTGTTCATATTGCCTTTATTCCGGTCTTAATCCCGCCATTATTAAAGGTGTTTAACGAGCTTCAAATTGACCGCAGACTGCTAGCATGTGTGATGACTTTCGGACTTACTGCACCATATATTTTACTTCCGGTCGGTTTTGGACAGATTTTTCATGGAATGCTTCGTGACAACATGAAAGATGCAGGTTTAACAGTGAATTTAGCAGACATTCCGTATGCGATGCTGATTCCTGTAGGCGGCATGGTTCTTGGCTTGATCGTTTCACTCTTTGTCTATCGTAAGCCAAAAACATATGAAAATCGTGACATTACGGATGTAGAAAAATCAGCATATACAAAAAAGAGCTTATTCTTTGCTGGACTTGCGATCCTTGTATCACTTATTGTTCAGTTATATCTCTCTCAAAGCCTTGGAGTCGAAGGGATGATCTTCGGTGCGCTTGCAGGCTTGCTTGTCTTGTTTGTAACGGGAATGATGAAACGCGATGAAGCAGATGCGCTGATTACATCTGGCATGAACATGATGGCATTTATCGGATTTGTCATGCTTGTTGCAGCTGGATTTGCCAATGTTTTAACGAAAACAGGAGATATTGAATCTCTCGTCAAGGCATCTTCTCAATTTATCGGAAACAGCCAAAGCTTAGCGGCCATTTTAATGCTACTGGTGGGTCTGCTAGTGACAATGGGCATTGGCTCATCATTTGCAACGATTCCGATTATTACGACGATCTTTGTACCGCTTTGTTTACACTTAGGGTTCAGCCCAATGGCGACTATTGCGATTATTGGTTCAGCTGCGGCTGTAGGAGATGCAGGTTCACCTGCAAGCGACAGTACACTCGGACCAACATCTGGACTGAATATGGATGGACAGCATCACCACATTTGGGGTACATGTGTCCCAACATTCGCCTTTTATAATATCCCGCTCGTCTTGTTCGGCTGGCTTGCGGCAATTATGCTATAAATGAAAAAAGGTTCCTTACTCATAGAGTAAAGGAACCTTTTCTGATGTTAGGAAGCTGTTTGTTCTTTTCGAAAGGATGTGGCTTTTGAAACCGATCGATAAATTTTAGGTGCCAGCATCGCAAGGAGGATGGTCAGTGCATAGTCTTTTACCATAAACCACATCATGAAGAACCATGTGGTTTGATAAGAGATTGGTGCGTTCAGCCATACATTTAATGCGATGTATGTATAAGTTGTCCCGATCACATACATCACGGTCGTTCCTGCAATGGCTGCAAATAAAAAGCGGCCAAAACCAGGGTTTTGTCTTTTTTCAAGAATGAATCCGGCAAGCCAAGCAGCAGGAATGTATGATAACACAAAGCCACCGCTTTTTCCTAAAATAACGCCGAGACCCGCCGAGAACTGTGCGAATACAGGTGCACCAGCGATCCCAACAAGAGCATAGACAATCATGGCCAATGCGCCAAGTCGTCTGCCCAACAAAAGACCAGCAAGCACACAAAAAAACGGCTGCATCGTAAGTGGGATTCCGCCGACCTGTAAAAATGGCACAATGGATGTGATATTGGCTCCGATAGCCATGAGCGCAGCAAACATCCCGACGAGCACAAAGTCAGCTGTTCTTGTCTTCTTTTGCATGATATTTCCCCCTGTCTTATCTGTACAAATAGATTAAGGGGAAGAGGTTCTTTTGTCAACTCATTTTTATTTTAGGTTAACAATAAAACCCGCCCCTGAAAAGGGCGGGCTAGATATTAAGCTTCGGTCATGGAAGAGGTTTCAAGGGCTTTACTAACAGGCACATAATCATAGCCGAGATCACGAGCGACAGCTTCATAGGTGATATGTCCGTTCATCACATTGACGCCTTCAGCAATCGCCTTGTTTTCTTTGATCGCTTTTGCAGCGCCTTTATTTGCAATCTGCAGTGCGTATGGGACCGTGACGTTTGTTAAAGCAACTGTCGATGTTCTCGGAACCGCTCCTGGCATATTGGCAACAGCATAATGTAAAATGCCGTGCTTTTCATAAGTAGGCTGATCATGTGTTGTGATATGATCGATTGTTTCCACAATCCCGCCTTGGTCAATGGCTACATCGACAATGACAGAACCAGGCTTCATTTGTTTCACCATTTCTTCTGTGACAAGGGTTGGTGCTTTAGCACCTGGGATGAGAACCGCACAAATGAGCAGGTCTGCCTCGCTCACTGAATCTGCAATGTTAACAGGATTAGACATTAACGTTTTCATTTGATGACCAAACTGATCGTCCAGCTGACGTAATCGTTCCGCATTTACATCAATAAGGGTGACATCTGCGCCAAGTCCTATCGCCATTTTCGCTGCATTTGTTCCAACGACACCGCCGCCAATAATGGTGACTTTCCCTCTCGATACTCCTGGCACGCCGGCGAGCAAAATGCCTTTTCCGCCTTTTGGCTTTTCTAAAAATTGAGCACCAATTTGAGCAGCCATTCTACCTGCTACTTCAGACATTGGCGTTAATAGAGGGAGTGATTTTCCGTCCGTTACCGTTTCATAAGCAATGGCTGTCACACCTTTTTGTTTTAATGCTTCAGCCAAGGAGGGCTCTGCTGCAAGATGCAGGTACGTAAATAAGATCAGACCTTCTCTGAAATATGAATATTCTTCTGGTAATGGTTCTTTTACTTTCATAATCATATCAGAAGATGCCCACACATCTTTCGCTTGATCAAGAATCTCTGCACCAACAGATACATAATCGTCATCAGTGAATCCGCTTCCAAAACCAGCGTTCGTTTCAATTAAAATCTGGTGTCCAGCTGAAAGCAATTGAGATGCTGCTCCTGGTGTTAATGCGACCCGGTTTTCATTGTTCTTAATCTCTTTCGGAATGCCGATGATCATATCAATTCCTCCTATGCTTATCTATTGATATTGTATGTCTAGTGTATCCTGAAAGTTTAGAAAATTCTTCGGTTGAATGAAAAAATTAAAAAACGCCTCTTTGTGAAATTTCACAAAGGGACGTTTTTTAGCTTCATATCAAGATAAATAGTCATTTTCTCATTCATGTTTTTTAAATCAATTTCTGCAATGTCCGTAATCCGCTTCAGTCTGTAATTCAGTGTGTTGATATGAATATTTAACTGCTTTGCGGCGATATTGGCGTTGCTGTCACAATCAATAAACCGTTCAAGGGTCTCGACGAGGTTGGAATGATGCCTGAGATCGTAATCCTCAAGCTTTGATAAAGAGTAACTGGAATAAGACGATCCCTTTCGTTTTTCTGCAAGCACATCTAAATATTGATAAATACCCAGTTCAGAAAAGCTGTTTAATCGTTCTGTTTCCACAGGAAAGCGTTCTTTTGTTTTTAAGACGGCCAGTGCTTCTTTATAGGATGGCTGAATATGAGTAATGTGATCGTAAATTCCACCAATGGCCGCCTGAACGTGATGGATCTGATACCGATCAGACAACTGCTTTAGCATGCCGCTTGTGAATTGTTTAATATCTTGAAGCGGATGTTCTGTTTTTGGCGAGACAAGAATAATGAATTCGTTAAAATCAACAGTCGTTAACAGCACCTGCACTTGCTGCGTTGTTTCAAGTAGATAGGAGAGCTTCTTTTCCGTATCTTCTGTGAGTTCATCACGAAGGCGAAAGATAATAATGGCATACGTGTCTGGACATCTCATCCCAAGCCTCAAGAAGAGATCAAGCATCTCATCCTTTTCATGAATATGTCCTGTGAGCATCTTCCAAAATAGCTCCTGATTGCGTTCTTCTGTTTTCGTTTTTCGAATTTGTAAATTGAGTAATTTGTTTTTCACGGCATGTGCTGCCATCTTGAGAAGGTCCATTTCTTCATCTGAAAAAGGCTGCGTGGATTCAATTGCCCAGATAAAGCCGAGCACCTCTTTGTCTTTCCATATGGAAATGGCAACCCTGCTGGATAGACCGACTTCTGCAATTTGAGGTACGCGAAGCGGTTCATCTGTTTTAAGGAGTGTAGGAATGATACCGTCTTTCCAAAGCCGATTAATGACTTTTTCCGGTACACGGCGGGAGATAATGGTTGAAGTTCTGGCGGGATCAGTGAAATCATTATGTGTGCTATAGGCTAATAATCGATGATGAGTATCTTCTATAGTAATAGGGCAATTGAGCACATCACTAATTTGGTCTGCCACATCCTCTAAACGATCAAGGCTATACTTAAATGGATCTGTCTTTTTTGTCATAAAAAACCCCTGCTTTTTCGAATATTTCACGTACTTACATTATGAAGAGAATCAGGTACGTAAATCAACAAGAAAATGCCATAATCATTAAAAAAACAAAAAGCTTGAGAAATGAGCACATTGGTCATGCGTTGATCACAAAAAGAAATAGTACAATAATAATGTAGTAAAAAATCAATAGGCGGAAAGATTCATCGAAGTGCACGCCCTTTTATTAAGAATATATGACCAAAAAATTGTTAAATACTAGATAAAGAGCGAAAAAACAGTAATTCTATAGACTCATTTTGTAAAATAAAAACAGATTTGTTTGACTGTGTATCATTTCTGTTTTTATAATAATAACGTCAAAAAATAAGTGGATTAGCCCATTATATGGCGGCTATGCACGGGAGGTAATGAGGAATATGTCAGGAATTATTCGCGTAACCCCAGAAGAACTAAGAGCGACCGCTAAGCAATATGGTGTTGAAAGTCAAGAAGTGTTAAACCAAGTTGATCGTCTAAATAGAATGATCTCTGACCTAAAAGGAATGTGGGAAGGTGCTTCTAGTGAAGCATTCGCTGATCAATACGAACAGCTTAAACCTTCATTCATCAAAATGTCTGATCTATTAACAGATGTCAGCAATCAGCTTGATCAAACTGCAAATACACTTGAAAGCACTGACCAAGACATCGCTAGCCAAATCCGCGGCTAATCAAGGGGATTTCCTTTCTAAGTGTGAAAAGCAGAAAAAGCGCCGAGTCTGTCAGTTGATGCCGGCGCTCTTTCTATTTTGTGAGGTGGAAATTTGTGTATATCGATATTACCATCGACTTAAAAAACTATGATGGCAGTGTGTTTGATTTGAGACTATCAAATTATTTACATATTAAACAAGTCATCCATATCGCCTGGCAGGCAAAACAAATCTCATTACCTAAACGAGATGGCGGATGGGTGCGTGTAGTCAATAAGAAAGCTGTGTTTTCAGGCGAATATAAGCTGTCAGACTGTGGAATCACCACAGGAGACAGGCTGGAAATACTATGAAAGGACTTTTGTAAATGGCAGATAAAAAGAGTTCCTATTTAGAAGAACAATTAGAAGCAGTCATGAAAAAAGAGGAAGGCACTTACACCTTCATTTTTCAAAGAGAGACAATTAAACTCTTAGACGGTTTAGAAGCGGCACCGATTAAAGACATCAATCCTTCATTTAAAAAAGAGATCCAATTAACCGAAGGTGAGGTCATCATTTCGATTCAACCGCCTCCTGCCTATCAGGAATTTCGTTTCATCCATGCAAAGGATGAAAAAAGCAAATGGATTTTTTCATACCAGCTTGTCGATGCAGTGTGCAAACACGACGTGAAGCGGCTGCATCCTATTGTTTCTCCTGAAAACATTGTTTTTCATCAAGGCTTAGCGCCTGCATTTTTGCATTACGGGGTCAAAGAAAGCATCCCGCCATATGAAACCGACCAACATCGTCTGTTAAAAGAGGTCAAAGCCGTCATTCTTCGAGTGGTGGACCATGAATATCAGTTTCAAGAATATTTGGCTTATCATGATACGTTGAAATTATCTGAGCAGGCAAAGGAAATAAGTGATACACAGTCACTGGAAGAATTGTCTGCTTTGATTCAACAAAAAATAGAAGCCATCGAAGCAAAAGAAAAGACGCTCTTAACTATTCCAAAAAAGAAATGGAAGATTGAACGATACATTGGACTTGGTCTCCTTGTTCTTTTGATTCCTGCATTGGTGTATACCATTTACACGTTCTTTTTCGCCATGCCGAAACAAGAAGCGTATGTGGAAGCGAACAAATATTATCTCAACAAACAGTACAGCCAAGTGGTGGATACGCTCGAAAAATACAAAGCCGATCAAATGCCAGTCTCTCTTCAATATGAACTGGCCATTTCGTATGTGCAAACGAATCAAGGGAATCTATTGCTTGACCAGCACAAAAAAGAAATCACGGATACGTACACATTGCAGACAGACCCGCAATACTTCCTGTTCTGGATTCATATTGGACAAGGCAATAGCAAGGAAGCTCTGGATATTGCAAGGGTGCTCGGGGACGACCGATACATATTCACAGCACTCGTCGCCTACCGCAATGAAATTCAAAATGACGACAGCCTATCTGCTGAAGAAAAACAAAAACAGCTAGATCCAATCATTAAGGAAATGGCGAAGTATGAAGAAAAAGAAACAACGGAGACGAGCACCAATGACTCCTCAGATGCAAGCCAAACAGATGAAACAGCTGAACAAAAAGAGCAGTCAAAAGCCGATCAGGAGAAAAAAGAGAAAGAATCTGATGCAAAAAAGAAAACCTCTCAGACGAAAAAAGATGAGAAAAAATAATTCTTTCGATACAACTGACAGTTGGTGCTGTCCGATGAGGAGGTGGAGCGTTTGAGTCTTCTATGGGTTTTTTATGAAGAAGATTATCAAACCGTCCGTTTAGATGAGCAGTTCAACCGGGAAGCTGTGATTGGACCTGAAATAGAGCATACAGTAACGATTCCTTCCCTTTCGTTTGATGAAGGATTGATTCGTTTATCTCCAGATGAAACGAATGATGGCTTTTCTCTTTATCAGGGCGAAAAAAAGAAAGGTCACTTACTTCCACATGAACCATATCAGGTTGGTTCACTCACACTCATGTTGATGGATTCACATCATGATCAAATCATTTATTACCTAGGAAATAGAGTCGAAGTGACTATTTCAAGTGAAGAAATAGATGAAGCGGATGTGTGGAAGGAACAAGCCCATTCAATGTTTCAAGATGCCAAATCCTTCACGTTGGAAAAAATAGAAGGCACTTGGTATGTCATTCCCCAAGATGAAACGATCTATGTGAACGGGAAACAGCTGCACGGTCCACAGCAACTTCTTGCTGGAGATGAGCTGTTTTGGAACTTTTTGACGCTGTCATTGAAAGATGATGATTTATTGCAAGTAACAGCATTTGAACCATTTCAAACACGTTTAGAAAAAACAAGGCCGCCGAGTACCGAAACGAAACAAAAATATCCTTTATATAGACGAACACCACGTTTGATTTACGATCTGCCAGATGACCGGGTGTCTTTCAGCTTTCCTTCACAGGAGAGTGAAAATAACGGCAGAGGACTTTGGCTCGTGGTTCTTCCGCCGCTTGTCATGCTGATTGTCATGGGGATCGTAGCCCTTGTACAGCCGCGAGGTATCTTTATTGTCGTGTCGATGGCGATGTTTATTATGACGTTAATTACTTCGTCTGTTCAATATTTTAAAGAGAAATCACAGCGCAAAAGAAGAGAAGAGAAGCGGCAACGCGTTTACTCTCTTTACTTAGAAAATAAGCGGAAAGAGCTGCAAGAGCTGTATGACCGTCAACAATTTATTTTAACGTATCATTATCCGTCTTTTGAACAAATGAAATATTTAACGTCAGAAATCAGCGGGCGTATTTGGGAAAAGACGCTTGTCAGTGATGATTTTTTACAGCTGCGTCTAGGGACAGGTGCAGTTCCTTCAAGTTATGAATTATCGACGAGCGGCGGCGATATGGCCAATCGTGACATCGATGACTTAATGGAACAAACCCAGCATATGCAAAACGTCTATCGCGAGGTAAAAGATGTACCGATTACGTTCGGTCTTGCGGACGGTCCAACCGGATTAATAGGAAAACCGGCAATTGTCAAAAATGAACTTCACCAGCTTGTCGGTCAGCTTGCTTTCTCGCACAGCTATCATGATTTGAGATTTGTTTTTATCTTTAATGAACAGGAGTATGAGAACTGGGAATGGATGAAATGGCTGCCGCACTTCCAACTTCCTCATACATACGGGAAAGGGTTTATATATAACGAACAAACACGTGATCAGCTCTTGTCTTCTATTTATGAAATTTTGCGAGAGCGTGATCTGGAAGAGGAAAAAGAGAAAAAAATATTTACGCCTCACTTTGTGTTTATCGTGACAAACCATGAACTCATTGCGGAACACGTGATTTTAGAATACCTAGAAGGCAGCCGGACGGATTTAGGCATCTCAATTATCTTTGCGGCAGAAACAAAGGAAAGCTTGGCAGAAAATATTTCAACGCTTGTTCGTTACATTAACGAAGAAGAAGGAGATATTCTCATTCAGCATAAGAAGGCTGTACGAATTCCATTTCAGCTGGATGCACATGAGCGAGCGGACAATGAGCTGTTTGCCAGAACCTTAAGAACATTAGATCATCAAGTCGGGATGACCAACTCAATTCCAGAAACGGTCTCCTTCCTTGACCTGTTTCATGCCAAACAGGTAGATGACATTGGCATTCGTGAAAAATGGCTGACATCTGAAACAGCAAAGTCATTATCTGTGCCTATCGGTTATAAAGGAAAAAACGATATTGTCGATCTGAATCTGCATGAAAAAGCACATGGCCCACATGGTCTATTAGCAGGAACAACGGGATCAGGAAAAAGTGAGTTTTTACAGACGTATATTTTATCCTTGGCTGTACACTTTCACCCGCATGAAGTGGCGTTCCTGCTCATTGATTACAAAGGGGGCGGAATGGCGCAGCCGTTCCGAAATATTCCGCACTTACTTGGTACGATCACAAACATTGAAGGCAGCAAAAACTTTAGTGAAAGAGCGCTTGCCTCTATTAAAAGTGAACTGAAGAAAAGACAGCGCTTGTTTGATCAGTATCATGTGAATCATATCAATGACTATACGAAACTCTATAAAGAGAAAAAGGCGGAACAGGCGATGCCTCATTTGTTCTTAATCTCTGATGAGTTTGCTGAATTAAAAAGTGAAGAGCCAGATTTTATTAGAGAGCTTGTCAGTGCCGCGCGGATTGGACGAAGTCTAGGTGTCCATCTCATTTTGGCGACACAAAAGCCCGGCGGGGTCATTGATGATCAAATTTGGAGTAACTCCCGCTTTAAAGTCGCATTAAAGGTACAAGATGCATCAGACAGTAAGGAAATTTTGAAAAATAGTGATGCAGCGTCGATTACCGTGACAGGTCGTGGATATTTACAAGTGGGGAACAATGAAATCTATGAATTATTCCAATCGGCGTGGAGCGGTGCACCGTATATGGAAGATGGCTACGGATCAGAAGATGACATCGCCATTGTAACGGACACAGGACTGATCCCATTATCAGGGGTAAGTACAGAGCCAGCAGTGAAAAAAGAGACAGTGACGGAAATTTCCGCTGTTGTGGATGAAATTGAACGTATGCAGCAAGAGCTTGGAATTGAAAAGCTTCCGAGTCCATGGCTTCCACCGCTTGAAGAACGGATTCCAAAAACACGTTATGCATCAAGTGAAGAGCACGTCTTCCATTTCGCTCTTGTCGATGAGCCAGATCAGCAAAGCCAGCATCCACTTTCTTATCAAATGATGGAGGATGGAAATATTGGCATCTTCGGTTCATCCGGCTACGGCAAATCACTTGCTGCGACAACACTGCTCATGAGCTTTGCAGAAAGATATTCACCTGAAGAATGGCATGCATATATTTATGACTTCGGTAACGGCACCTTGCTACCGCTTGCCAAACTTCCGCATACGGCTGATTATTTCTTAATGGATCAAATGAGAAAGATTCAAAAGTCGATGAAGCGTCTTCGTGAAGAGGTTGAATATCGCAAGCGTTTATTTAGACAGCAGGAAATGAGTCATATCAAAATGTACAATGCGCTGAATGAGAAAAAGCTTCCATTCATATTTATCGTGATTGACAACTTTGACATTGTGAAAGACGAAATGCATGAACTCGAATCTGAATTTATTCAGTTAAGCCGTGATGGACAATCGTTAGGCATTTATTTCTTAATCACAGCGACTCGTGTCAACGCAGTCCGTCAATCTCTTATGAACAACTTGAAAACAAAGATTGTCCATTACTTAATGGATCAAGGAGAGGCATACTCCATTATTGGCAGACCGAAATTCAGCTTAGAGCCGATTCCAGGACGAGTCATTATCAACAAAGAAGAGCTTTACTTTGCACAAATGTTCCTGCCGGTTGAAGGAGAGAACGATCTCGAATTGTTTGAGCATTTAAAACAAGAGATCCAGCTTCTAGATGCTCGCTTTGAATCAGCTGAAAAACCAAAACCTGTACCAATGCTTCCTGATAAGCTGACCATTTGGGAGCTAGAGAGTCGCTTAGAAGAACAAAAACAGCCGTATGACATTCCAGTAGGACTAGATGAGGAATCTGTTGCACCTGTTTACTTTGACTTGAAGAAGAATAAACACTGCCTCATCATCGGTCAAACGCAGCGAGGGAAAACAAATGTGACCAAACTGATGCTTGATCAGCTATTAGTAGCAAAACCTGAGAAGCTGGCCGTCTTTGATTCGATTGATCGGGGGCTCTCTCATTATGCAAAAGAAGAGAACATTGATTACCTTGAAACAAAGGATGATATCACAGAATGGGCAGAGGAAATAGATCGTTTATTCAAGGTGCGTGAAGAGATGTACGTCGAAGCTGTGCGCCGAGGAGAGACTGATCAGTTGTCGTTCTCTCAAATTGTGCTTGTGATTGATGGCATTACGCGTTTTCAGCAGACAATCGACCCGCGTCTTCAAGATCAACTGGCTGATTTCATGAAGTCATATGCACACTTAGGCTTTAGCTTGATCGCGTCAGGAAATCATACCGAATTCAGTAAAGGCTATGATGCACTCACAAACGAAATCAAACAGGTTCGTCATGCCATGTTACTGATGAAAAAATCAGAGCAAAACATCATACCGCTTCCGTATGCAAGACAAGAACCAGAGATTCAGCCAGGATTCGGATATTTGGTTGAAAACGGGAAAGAGAAGAAAATCCAGGTTCCTTTATGTGCGGTAGAAAGGAAGAGTGTTCAATGACAGAGCAGCAAAAAAGCTCCATCAAAATCGTGTCGACCATGATACTGATTCTCGTCTTGCCGGTTCTATTTTTCCATCTCATTGGGGATGATCCGGCAAAACAGAAAAAGAATGCCACACGTAACATTGCCGTAGTCAATGAGGATATGGGGGCGAGCGAAAGTGAAAATACCGCTCGTTTCGGACAGGATGTGGTGGCGGCATTATCAGAGCGTCCAGATTACACATGGACAGTCGTCAATCGAAGTGCGGCAGAAAATGGCCTGAAAAATAGAAAGTACGATGCAGTTCTTTATATTCCATCTGACTTCTCTAAAAATGTGCTGAGCTATGATAAGGATCATCCTGAGAAGGCATCTATCCAATTCTCAATCCAAGATCAGCTCAATGCAGTGAATAAAGAAAAAGTACAAAGAGAGCTAGAAAATGCTCAAAAGAAAATGAATGAACAAATGTCGACTTTATATTGGAGTTTTGTATCACAGGAAATCGGCAATGTCAGAGAAGAGTTTGAGCATATTGTTGGCAAAGAGGTCGAATTCCAAAACACGATGTACAACTTCTATAAGCCAAATTCAAACAAACTATCTGATGCCGTCCAGCAGCAGAAGAAACAAATAGAAGAACTAAAAAATGCGATGGCCGATTCACAAAAACAGTATAAAGACGGTTTAAGTACAACAGAAGAAGCGAAAAGCCAGCTGAAGGATTTCGTAAAAGTAGTCGATCAATATCAGCAGTATCAAGACAAACAAAAGGATCTCTTGATCAAAGCGCAATCGACAAGCAAAAAACAAATCCAGCAAGGACTCAAACAGCTTGCGGAGATTCAAAACCAAAACGCCCGCAGCTTTAGCGATCAAATGGGCGGACTCAAAACCGATATCAATGGGGTCCAAAGTCAGCTTAAAACAACGGACAGCGCAATTCAATCTGTTCAAAGGGCAAGAGAAGACGTAATTCCTAAGCAATCGTCGGGATTAACGGACCTTGTGAAGGCGTCTCAAGAAGAACTATTGAAGAATTATGAAGGTCAATACTTAGAGGCCTATAAAAGTAAGATCATCGCCTTGCAGAATAAGCTAGAGACAAAAAGGCAAGAGTTAATGAACGCGCCCGAGCAGCCAGCTGATCCTGATGATGACGGGCAATCAGATCAAGATAACGAGAACCCAGAAGAGATTGGCATTAACTTAGATGATGAAACAAATGAACTCTCGCAAATTTCATCGGAAATGAACGATCTAGCTGATCAATTAGAAGATCAGACTGCACCTCCTACTAATGAAGATGAGAAAGAGAGTGAAAATGGCCAGGATGCTGTTCAGCCAGATAACAGCGGCACGAATCAATCAAAAGACGACCTGAAAGCACTGTCTAATCGTTTAGAAGAAGTGAAAAAGAAGATTCAAGAAAAAGCGGCCGCTCATAACGACCAATTGAAAGACAAAGTAAGTCAAATGAGTAAGGAGCTTGAAAGCCTCACGAAAAAAGTAGAGAAGCTTGAAAAGATGATTCTAAGGTTACAAGATCGATATAACGTCATTCCGAATGAAATCAAAAATCAGGAATCCTCTATTTTAAACAAAGTGCAAGAGCTGAAACGAGTAAACTCGCCGATTGGCAACACTGTGAATACGAAAATATTTGATCAAGAGTTTAAAACAAATTCAACAAGCACCAAAAAGTTAATGGAATACTCCAATCAACTGTCTCAGCTAGAGATGATGCTTGGGAATCTATATCAACCAACAAACAACTCATCTCTACTAGACACAAAAGGAGATGAAATCCAGTCCATCCTTGCCATCAAAAAAGAAGAAACGGAAAACTGGGATACACTCAAAAATCAAATGCTGACGTCAAATGATGATGTGTCTACCTTTATTGATGAGATGCAAAAATTCTCAGATGGCTACGCAGAATACATTTCGACTCAGCAGGCAAGCATGGAACAGGAGTTAAATGCCATTTCTGAAAGTGCGGACACAGTAGCTGAACAAATGGCTGATCAAGGAGATGCGGTGTATACGGCAGACCTTGCGGGCAGTTCGATTGTTGTGAGTGCACAGGATTCAATTGGTCAGGAAGTGCTTCGTCTTTCTGAAAATATGAGTTCGTTAACGGACCGCCAAAAAGGGGTGGCGGATTATACGAATAACATTGAAGAAAGTGTCACAACCGTTCAAGAAAAAGCAGATACCCTGAACGAAAACTGGAGTAAGAATGTCAATTCTACAAAGCTTGTTCAACAAGATTTAAAGGGTATTTTAGGCAACACTTTAGACGATCAAGGCAACAGCAACTATGTGTATAACCATTTAGCCAATCCGTTGAAAATTAGCGGCGATGTGCCAGAAGAAAAAACGCAGACTGTACCGCCAGTAGTCATTTTGGTTATTGTCATGATCAGCAGTTTGTTGATTGGCTTTTTTAGCTCGTATTATGCGTCAGCGCCAATGCTGGTCAAAGGTGCACTCTTTGGTATTTTAAATCTGCTAGTCGGGCTCATGATCAGCCTGTTTGGACTCAACATTTACAAACTAGCTGATGACCAAGCCATTCAATGGTCCATCTTTACGATTTTGCTGCTAGTGGCATGCTCTGCCTTTATTCGCACAGCTTTCCTTTTCGGTTCAATTGCCGGATGGATGGCAGCAACGGCGCTTATATTCTTCTTTGTTGCACCGTTAATTGATTTGGTCATGCCAAACTTCCATTTTACAAATCCAGTGACAGACGTGTATCTGTCTATCCAATATGGAAATGGAGACAACTTCGGTATGGGCATCACAGGGCTACTGATTTTAACGATATTGTTCATGGTCATTCCACTAGTGAAGAAGCTATGGAAAGACAAAACAGAGGAACGTGATGTCACTCATGAGGCTTAATCTATTCGTCAAAGGGATGGCACTTGGTGTCATATCCCTTTTTCTCCTCAGTCCTGCTGCTTTTGCTGCTACAGGTGAAGATACGGATACGAATGTCAAGCCGAATGAATATCAAGAAAAGAACCTCAATATTAATTCGAGTATATTGAGGGATCAAACGAAATACGAACAAAGCAAAACAACATCTAAAGTCAAAACGGACATTCACTTTGCTGACCCGCCTAAGACCTCTGGTGGTCAACTTTCGCCACAAATTTTTAGTGATCTGAAAGAAAATCCGCCTAAAACGCCAGCTCGTATGATGAAAGAGATGAATATCTCTTTCAGCGATTCGGCTGTATCAACGCCTTCTGGCGATGATCATGAAAAGCAGAGATCGGCGCTTCTGCCAATCATTTTTGGCATCTTGATCGCCTTTGGCATCATTGTCATGATCATTCTGATTCCAAAAGTGAATGTGAAGACGGAAAAGAAATAGCCTGCCTTTTGAAAAGGGCAGGCTTTTCTTTATGCAGATTGCTTGATGTGATACCGATTCACTATTTAAAATAGTGTTATCAAGGGAGGAGATTGTCATTCGAATTTCAATCGTCACAGGCGGATCAAAAGGATTTGGTTTAGCACTTGTCAAACAGCTACTTTCACGTGGGGATAACGTGTATACCGCTGCAAGAAGTGAGTCGCCACTATCCCACCCACACCTCACGCATTCACAGGTTGATCTCACTGATGAGGAATCGGCTGCAAAGTGGCTTCAGGGCATCTTGTCCTCGCAAACTCTCGCAGACGCTGATGACATCTTGCTTGTCAATAATGCAGGAATGGTGACTCCTATCAAACGTGCAGGGCAAGGCGGAGAGGATACGCTTCATCAGCATTATACGCTGAACCTTGTCATCCCTGTTTTGCTCAGCCATGTGTTTGTGAGGGAGACACAATCTCTTGAAGGGAAGAAAACCATCGTGCATCTTTCTTCTGGGGCAGCTAAAAACCCGTACAAAGGATGGAGTGCCTATTGCAGTTCAAAAGCAGGGCTTGATATGTTTATGAGGACTTTACATGAGGAACAGCAGGACGAAGCATATCCTGTCACCACGTTTTCCTTTTCACCCGGTACGATTGATACGGATATGCAGGGAGAGATTCGGAAATCTTCCAAACAGGACTTTGAACAAATTGAGCGGTTTCAGCAATTACATGAAACAGGTACGCTAAAGAGCCCAGATGAAGTGGCCGGTATTTTACTAGACCTACTAGCAGATGACCCAGCTAGCGGTTGTGTATACGATGCCCGTGAGTATGAAAAAAAGCAGTCATAACGGCTGCTTTTTTCGTATTGTACAAGCAAAGACAGCTTATCGAGCATAAGCTAATTTTGAGACTCATCGGAAATATGACAGAACATTTGAGTTTCTTTTCAGAATATGTTAGGATGCTAAAAATATAGATAAGGAGGGGTTTCCATGAGAAAGGTTACATTAATGGATGTTTACACCCATCCAGTCGCTCAAAAATATTTAAATCGTTCAGGAAAAGCCCACGCCATTGCTTGTGCTTATCACGCATTCAAACTGGCGATGCAGGCGGGGATTAACCCGGATCTTGCTGTGAAAGCAGCACTCTTGCATGACATCGGCCACTATGAATGGTATACAGCAGGCGGAGAATGGGATTACGAGACATATAGACGAAATGATATTCATGCCATTAAAGGGGCAGAGCGGGCACATAAACTGCTCATACGGCTCGGCGAGGAACCAAAAGCAGCCAAAGAGATTGCCCTTGCGATTTTGCTTCACACAGATTCATATTTGCCAGAGGGCGACCTGCATAAGGACACACTCCAGCAAATTGTGAAGAAAGCAGATGAAATGGACGAAGAGCCTGGTGGACACCATCATTACAGACAAATAGATGAATCACTTGCGCTCCAAAAAATTGCTGATTTGGATGAGAAGGTGCAGCAGGCGCTTCAGCCCATGAAACGCTCTGTTTAATATGGAATATCTCCATGAATCGTTCCGTGCTGATCCACATACAATGTGCGAATCACAGTACGGTTAAATGCCGATGTCCCTGACGCAGTGAGACCTGTGTAATGAACCGTGACGGAATAAGCACCTTCTTTTTTCAATTGAACGGCTGATGAAGAGCTCGTTTTCAGTGGATGATCCTTCTCGGCATCTTTAAAATAAGTGGTCTCTACAGTTTTGCTTAATCGTTTAATCAGCTTGCTCGAATGTGTCGATGCATCTCCTGATTTCGCTGCAGCGATTTTGATTTCTTCATTCAATGGTGAATCAAAGGATACAAGTAGCAAATAAGGATCCTTTTTTCCTGAATTTGATCGAATCGTCCATTTTCCTGGAACGGGTTTATTGATTTGCACATGGTGTGAATAGGCGCCTTCATATGGGAATGATGATTCGGATGTCGTCAAATTGGTTAAGACATCTCCATTTGGCGCAACGATTTCCGGATTGGCTTCCTGTCTTTCATTTAACCACTGAATCGATAGGCCATTCGTTCCTTCCTCTACATAGAACGCTTCTGTTTTATCCTTTTCACTTTCTCCACCTTTAACATAAACGTTTGTATTTAGCTCTGAAGAGACTGGTTCTTGCTCTTGTTCGTCTTCGCTTTCAGCGCTTGCGGTACTTGCACGCAGCTGTGCCTGAAATACGGGGAACATGCTTGTGCCGTTTTTGATCGAAAAGTGATCCCATTTTCCTGTTAAAATATTGTTTGCATATGCTAGCTTTGTGCTGCTGACCGTCACAGCGCCATCGTTTGCACCAAAGCTTTTTAAATACATGCCGCCTAAATAAAGCACTCCGCCAAAGGTTCCCCAATCTGAACCAGAATAGGTTACATACTTATGAGGGAACGTCTCCAGCTGGTCGGTTTCACTTCGAAAAGCTGCCATCATCCCGGTTTGCAGAGAATAGAGCGCGTCGCTCTTTTGTCCAAGGATTTGCGCAAGCCAGCTTCCGCCTTTGCTATAGGCTAAATCCGCAAGCGGCGTCCCATAGTGTGGAGAGCCAAGTGTGATGACTTTCTCTACATATGGATGAGCGTTGTAATACACGAGTGCAGCCTGCGTATCCACTCCGCCTTTACTATGACCGATTATGATCAGTTTTCTGCCGAAAAATTCATAGATTTCTTTTAACTTTTCTGCTAATAGTTTCCCATTCTTTTTCATGTCCTGATCTGGATACAAATCTATGAACGCGCTTTCGTATCCGTTCAGAACAGCTTGTTTTGCCATATCGTTTCGATCAGACCATGTGGAGGAAGAACTGTTTATGCCATGAACAAAAACAAGTGGGGGTTTTGACAGGTCTTTTTGTACCGGTTCTTCTCCTTTAAACCACTTCCCTGGTGTACCAGGTGCATCTCCAATTGTGCCTGCGTGCGCATAACTTGCAGAGGATAGTAAGAGCATGACAGCAACGATACAGATTAATTTTTTCAAGATCATTCACCTCTTCAAATAATTTAAGATGTTGGCAGCACCAATCTATTATACTTCTAAAAATTGTAAAAAAATACAAAATGTAAAAATACGGTAATAATGTTGTAGGTTTGCTGAGTGACACTCACATGGGTCATTGCATACGCTGTGGGTAAATACACAAGTAAAGGGGCAGGTAGCATGGCACAACAAGGAAGTCCACAGCTTGTTTCATTAGTTGATCCATATGTTTATCAAACATTGCAGAAAGTAGTCGGTATGAGATTGATTGTTCAAACAGTGAAAGATACAGTACGTGGAAAGTTGAAGGAAGTGATGCCGGATCATATTGTGATTGAGGCGGGGGCAAAATCAGTGTTTTATGTGCGGATCCAGCAAATCGTGTCGGTGATGCCTGATCACAGTGAAAGAGTGTAACAAGCAGACGCACAGGTGTCTGCTTTTTTCAATGCTTACAGAATGTATATCTGGAAAAAGTGCATGATATACCAATTGTTCTTTTTTTTTCAAAAAATATGGTTCTAAAACAAGAAGCAGTTGACAGAAGGTGGGTTGAATAGTAGTTTTTTAATAAGGTCAATACGTAACAGGAGGAGCATCTTTGTTAAAATCTAAAGTTCATTTTTGGACATTCCAAATATTACTGGTTTTACTAATTGTGTACGTATCAACAAAAGTTTCGTTTTTATTTCAGCCGATCATTTTATTTGCTTCAACGTTGTTTGTTCCTATTTTACTGGCAGGTATTCTCTTTTTCATCTTTAATCCGATTGTTCGATTTTTGTCGAAGAAGATACCTAGGACGCTCGCCATTCTGATTATTTATCTTCTATTCATCGGGCTTATCACGTTTATTGTCAATGCTGCTGGACCTGTCATTGTCACGCAGGTGGGTGGACTTGTCAAAAGCTTCCCGGGGTATGTCACGGACATGCAGAAATTTATCAACGACTTCTCGCATTCTAAAACATTTACGTGGATGATGAACCAAGATTATGTGTCTGTTTCAAAGTTTGAACAGTCGATCGTTTCGACATTAAAAGATTTACCGGAAAATATTGCTTCAAGTATGTCGGCGGTGTTTGGCGTGATTGCGAATATTGCCCTCGCTGTCATTACCGTTCCATTCATTTTATTTTACATGCTAAAAGACGGGCATAAGTTTCCGGACAAGCTCGTTCAATTTTTGCCAATGCCTTACCGTAAGGAAGGATTGAAGATTTTTAAAGAATTAAACGATACGCTTGCTGCTTACATACAAGGGCAAATCGTTGTTTGTTTATTTGTCGGAGTTGCTTGTTTTATCGGATACTTATTAATTGGTGTGAAATATGCGCTCATTCTCGGCATCATTATTGCGGTGACAAACGTCATTCCATATCTTGGGCCATATCTTGGTGCGGCACCAGCTGTGCTCATTGCTTTTCTTGATTCGCCTGGAAAAGCGGTTGTGACTGTTATTGTCATTCTTGTTGTTCAGCAGGTCGATGGAAACGTCATTTCTCCATTGATCATTGGAAAACGTCTCAACACACATCCGTTAACAATTATCTTGCTATTAATTGGGGCAGGAAGTTTTGGCGGAATCCTTGGCATGATTTTTGCCGTCCCTGTCTATGCGCTGCTGAAAGCCATCACACTCAATATTGTCAGATTGGTTCAGCTGCGTCAGCGCTCTCGAAAAGAACAGCATTTAAACGTTTAGGGCAGATGCACAACTTTTCCCTTTTTGCATAACATAACTCACATAAGCGAATAGGGAGGAGAAGGAAGATGCCTGCGATTGTTGGACCCATCCATATTGAGTCTTTAGGCGGAAACGGCTCGGCTACTTTTGGTGACGTTCTCGCCATTGCCCCTTTGGCTGTAGATCACTCGACCGGTGGAGCGGGAGCTTTTAATTCAGGTGATTATATGTCCCTGACAAGCGATCCGAATGCCACCATGCTTTGGGACTTTACACTGTTTGGCCAGCCTCAATCATTTAATGCATAAAAGACAGCTGATCATATGACATATCAGCTGTCTTTTTTATGTTGGATAGACACGTATTGTTCCGCTGGGCATATGATGAGGGTAGTAAAGGTGGTGGAAAGATGCCAGCAATTGTTGGACCCATTCATATTGACCGTGTGATAGGAAACGGTTCTGCACATTTCGGCGATGTGTTTGCCATTTCGCCAAAAAGTGTGGATCATTCCGCTGGTGGTTCAGGTACCTATAATGCAGGAGACTTTGTTCAATTTTTCAACAATCCGAACGTCACATTTGTTTGGGATTCAAACCTGATCAGCCAGCAAAAGAGCTTTAACGCATAGCCAGCTTTGAAAGGGTCTCCTTTTCAGAAGCTGTCTTTTTTTATGGTACAATGGATAGAAGAAGGAAGAAGAAAAAGGGGGGTAAAACACATCAAATGAAAATAAGAAAAGCGCATCTGACAAGCGGGCAACCAACAACCTACAATGTATATTTACATGAAAATAAAAAAGAATATAAAACGCTTGTCGCTGTACCTGACATAGAATGGAGTATTTCTATTGCGTATGAAGACGAAAAAACGCAGCTTGAGCAAGCACTAGAACAATCTTTAAACAAAAGAGTAGAAATAGACGAAGCCCGTGAACTTGCACAAAAAATTGTGCACTGGGTCACAGAAATGTAAATTCAGAAACCAGGAGTGAACACAGCAATGAAAGAAGAATCCGTAGACTTTTATTTGCAGCAAGGGATATTTGGACATGCTGAAACAAAACCAGATGAACGAAGAATGTTTCTCGGCTCATTAAGAGAACGTGCTCTTCTCGCTCTGACAAAAGGGCAAGTATCGAGACATAAATCGTATCAAGAGGTAGAGCAAGTATTGAAGGCAAACCGAGAGGCCACTGTTCTTTTAAATGGTGAATTGTCATATGCTTCTTATTCTCCATATGTGAAAATGGCAAATGCCGCTGGTTGTTCTTTTAAAGTGGTCAACCATCACGAGTCACATTCACCTTTTGGGCTTGTGATAGAGGTGCCGCATGCGATCAATCAAGAGCACATCTATATAGAAGATGAGCTTTTTCAAAAAGCTTTTTCTCGTGAATCTGTTGAATAGGTTTCCCTAGTGAAATGAATAAGCTATAATGATTCAAAAGAGCATATGGGAGAGATGCGGATGGGCAAAGCATTGATTTGTATTGATTATACAGTTGATTTTGTTGCAGACGATGGAAAACTGACGTGCGGAAAGCCTGGACAGGCGATTGAGTCGAAGATCACAGAGATCACTTCTTCATTTATTGATGAAGGACACTTTGTTGTTTTTGCCGTCGATCATCATGAAGAGCAAGATCCATATCATCCAGAGACAAAGTTATTTCCGCCCCATAATATTCGCGGGACAGAAGGAATTGAACTTTACGGAAAACTAAGTTCACTATTTCACACGTCAACACATTTAAATCATGTCTATTATATGGAAAAAACAAGATACTCTGCTTTTGCAGGCACTCAATTAGAAATGAAACTGCGCGAGCGTGGCATCACTGAACTTCACCTAGCCGGAGTGTGTACCGATATTTGTGTACTTCATACAGCTGTTGATGCGTACAATAAAGGCTTTGAACTTGTGATTCATGAGAATGCCGTAGCGAGTTTTAATGAAGCGGGGCACGAGTGGGCACTTTCTCACTTTGAGCATACGCTTGGTGCGAAAGTGGTTAAGTAAGGGAAGGAGAATGGAAGTTGGAGCATCGGTTTATTGACGACAGTTTATCACTACATACAGATCTTTATCAAATTAACATGGCAGAAACGTATTGGAGAGACGGCATTCATGAGAAGAAGGCAGTCTTCGAACTCTTCTTTAGAAAGCTTCCATTTGACAACGGCTTCGCTGTATTTGCTGGTTTAGAGAAAGCGATTGAATATTTATCGGACTTCTCCTTCACCGAGAGCGACCTTGCATATTTAAAAGATGAACTCGGTTATAAAAGCGATTTCATTGAATACTTAAGCGGATTGTCTTTTACAGGGACACTTCATTCAATGCGAGAAGGAGAAATTGTCTTTGCGAATGAACCTATTATGCGCATCGAGGCAACACTTGTTGAAGCGCAGCTAATTGAAACGGCACTGCTCAACATCGTGAACTTCCAGACGCTAATTGCAACAAAGGCGGCTCGTATTAAAGGAATCATTGAAGATGAGACAGCATTAGAATTCGGAACAAGACGTGCGCATGAAATGGATGCAGCCATGTGGGGAGCAAGAGCAGCACTGATCGGCGGATTTCAGGCAACAAGTAATGTCCGTGCAGGGAAACGCTTCAATATTCCCGTATCAGGCACACATGCCCATGCCCTTGTACAAGCATATCGTGACGAATATACTGCATTTAGAAAATATGCCGAAACACATACAGACTGTGTCTTTTTAGTGGATACATATGATACGGTCAGATCAGGCATTCCAAATGCGATTAAGGTAGCGAAAGAATTCGGTGATAAAATCAACTTTATTGGGGTCAGACTTGATAGCGGAGACCTTGCCTACTTGTCTAAAAAGGCGAGAACGATGCTGGATGAAGCTGGATTCCATGACGCCAAAGTCATTGCATCAAGCGATCTTGATGAACACACCATTATGAACTTAAAAGCACAAGGTGCAAAAATTGATGTATGGGGTGTTGGAACGAAACTGATTACCGCGTTCGATCAGCCAGCTCTTGGTGCTGTATATAAGCTTGTATCGATTGAAGAAAACGGTCAGATGAATGACACGATCAAAATTTCTTCTAATCCAGAGAAAGTGACAACACCAGGCCGTAAACGAGTGTATCGCATTATCAATCAATTGAATCATCACTCTGAGGGAGACTACATTGCCCTTGAAGAAGAAGATGTTCAAAGTGAAGATAAGCTGAAAATGTTCCATCCAGTTCATACATTTATCAGCAAATTTGTGACAAATTTTGTGGCAAAGGACCTTCATGTCCCAATTTTTGAACAAGGGAAGCTGGTGTATGATAATCCAGATATCCAAACGATTCAAGCATATGTGCAGGACAGTCTCGGACTCTTCTGGGAGGAATACAAACGAATCAGCAAACCAGAAGAATACCCAGTCGATTTGAGTCAAAAATGCTGGGATAATAAGATGCAGTTTATCCATGATGTGAAAAATAAAATCAAAAAAGAGCTTTATGAAAGCTGATTACCCCGGGAAAGGAGATCATCAAGCCAGATGGTCTCTTTTTTTTCATGTTGGACGATTCAAAATGAACCTTATGGGCAATCATTTGGTATACTGAAAGCACATCTTGTTTGTCATTGCATAAAGGAGGAATGGAGCAGTTGAGGGTGTTTGTTGCAAGGCAGCCTATTTTTAACAGAAAAGAACAAGTCGTATCATACGAGCTGCTTTATAGAGATAGTGAAACAAATACATATAGCGCTGAAGATGGTGATCAAGCGACAACCGACCTCATTATCAATAGTTTTTTAAACATTGGCATCGAAACACTGACAGAAGGAAAACGATGCTACATCAATTTCACCGAAAGCTTGCTTTCGTCTGATCTGCTCACTTATTTTGATCCACATCAGCTTGTGATCGAAATATTAGAAAATGTACCGATTACTCCGGCACTTATTATGAGATGTAAGCAATTAAAAAAGTGGGGATACACGATTGCGCTCGATGATTTCTTTCTGAGTGGAACACATTTTCATGACAAGTTACTCGATGAACTCCTCTATTGCATTGATATTTTAAAAATTGATTTTCTGAAAACAACATGTGAAGAACGAAGAGACATTTTACATACATATAAAAAGTATCGACTTCGATTCCTTGCTGAAAAGGTAGAAACGCGAAAAGAATATGAAGAAGCGTTAGAAGCTGGCTTCCATTTGTTTCAAGGATATTTCTTTAGTGAGCCGCACGTCATTTCGGGACGAGCCTTATCGACTAGCTTCCACGCATACCATCAGCTATTGAATGAGCTGAGCAAGGAGCAGCCGAATATTCAGACCGTGACGCACTTTATAGAAAGTGATCTTTCCCTTTCATATCAATTATTAAAAATGCTGAATTCTGGCGGCATGAGACGTCTTTATCAAATCAAGAGTATTCGTCAGGCGATTATCCTGCTTGGGTTTAATGAAATACGGCGATGGATCTTTATCCTCTCATTTAAAGAACTGAATGTCCAAGCCAACTCAAGCCAAAAGGAAATCATCAAAATGTCGTTCATTCGTGCCAAAACGTGTGAACTCATTGCTAGTCGGACTGAACGAGAGCATCCCGCTTCTTATATGCTAACAGGTATGTTTTCACTCATTGATACGCTTGTCAGGGCGGACATTACTGAACTTGTGAAAGAACTGCCTCTTTCGGATGAAGTAGGTGAGGCACTGCTTGGCTATGAAAATGACTATTTCCTTGTGTTAGACGTTGCCAAACGTATTGAACGAAATGAATGGTATGATGAGATGTTAGGTGGAAGTCTCCCTAAGCAGGAAGCCTACGGCTGTTATATAGAAGCCATTGAATGGTGTCATAAAATGTTTGAATCTTAAGAAAAGCCGCTCCCACTAGAGCGGCTTCTTTCTTTGTTATCCCCACTGTAAAAGTAGAAAAAGCCTGCTGGAAGAAAGGGATAAGTAGATACGGATGCCTTCTGGACTAAAGCGGATATCGATATTGCTTTTCACCCCAATCTGCTTCAGCATTCGAATCACACTTGCGGTGTCAGCACGTTCAGCAGCTTCCATGATTCGCTGTCCAAACGAAAGCGAACCGGAAATCTGCTGTGTAATGAGGGATGCATCAGCCACGAGACGGGTTGATTCCTTTGCAGCCTTTTGAAACGCATGAGCATCTACTGGAGGAAAAGTCATAGGTGTTCGCGGGTATGCGTTCCCCATTGCGGGAACCTGCAAAGGCGGATAAGGAACATAGTAAAACACATGGTCACCTCTTCTCTCATTGAAGTGAATTTGGACGGATATCTGTTCTAAATGTATGAAGAAAATCCGAATAAAGAATCAAAATGATCTTTCTACCTTTGCATATTCATCATAAAAATAGGTACTTTTGCGGTCAATTTCGGTGAATGTCGCCAAAAAATTGCGGTGTCTACAGTAGAGCCTGTCGTCTGACCTATAACATGAAAAACCGAGGAAACAGAGGGGATCGTATGTTCTTTATCGTGAGAATTGTGACGAATGATGCCTGTTCATGTCGCAAAAATGACGTATTTCCTTTGAAATTGAGATAAAAGTATCATTTGAAAAGACTGAAAATGATGAAAAAAGACCTATTGAATTTTGCGGTATCACGCACACATTTTGTGCATACTTTTCGGTGAAAAAATACTCAATAGCATTTACACTGTTAGTAACAGATCAAATACTTATGACCCAATCAACATACACAAATACATTGATCTTCCAAAAAAGGAGAGTGGAATCGATGGAAAAGTATGAAATCGAAGAACTTAAACAACTATTATGGAAACTTGAAAACGAAATTAGAGAAACAACGGCTTCTCTTCATAACATTAACAAAAGCATTGATCAATACGACAAATATGAATATGTGAAAATTTCTTAAAGACTTGATAACCATCAAGTCTTTTTTTTATCCAAATACATACAAAAAAAGGATATATTATTATATAATTGTTAAATAGTGATGTCAGTGGACATTTGCTTATTTCTTTTTAGTAAAATAAGAGGCGAGAGGGTGAGGATCAAGATCGAGTATGCTAAACTATCTAGAGAATACAAAAATCAAGCAGAAAATGTCTGATTTTATTCAACATGCAGTCAGGCAAAATGATTTACAAAAGCTGCTTCTCGAATTTACAGATATAAAGAATGAATTTCCTTTTGGGCAATTGGCTTACCAACATTATGAGGCATTTGGCGGACAAGACAAGCAAGCGATTACAAAACTGGCAGCAGGGATTGAACTTCTCATCTTATCTGCCGATATATTAGATGATATTGAAGATCAGGATAATGATTCGTATCCTTGGATGAAATGTCAGAGCGGAATTGCGATTAATGCGGCGAATGTTCTCTTTGCATTGAGTTTTGATGTGTTTTCAAAGCTTGATCATGGAGCGAAGCTTTTAACCAATGTATATTCTTATTCCATTCAGTCAATGCAAGGGCAGCATATAGATATGACACTGGAGCCAGAGAATGAGCAGGATTGTTTAAATATCATGAAGTTAAAAGCAGGGTCACTGTTTGTGTTACCTTGTGTGTTAGGTGTTGTTTTGGCAACAGGTTCTTTTGAAAAGAAGGTAGAAGAATATGCTTATTACCTAGGAATGGCGGAACAGCTTGAAAATGACTATCTAGGTCTTTTTAATAAAGATAATGTTGACTTTAAAAGAATGCAAACATTACCGCTAGTTTACTTGAAAAATGAGTTTAATCCATCTAGTTCAGACTTGCTCAGTTATTTTCAATCAAAGGATAAGAGTGCCGGCTCTGAAGAATTAAAGGATAAATTAAAAAAATCTGGTGCTCAACAATATGTATTTATTATGAGAAACCTTCTCAGAAATAAGTTTAAAGAAGCATTCAAGAAACTACATTTAGAGGCTTCAAAAAAGAAAAAACTGATACTTTTTTTAAATGGAGATGGAGAAGATGAAAATTCAGGAATTGGTTAGTTATTTAGTGGAGAATCCTTCAACATTAAATCAAATTGCTAATGGGAACGCATCATTGCTTCACGTTGATCAAGAAACTGCAAGTATTATTGTTGACGGATTCCAGAAAGAAGACGTTATTAAAGCAATCATATGGGCAACTGCTTGAGTAGATAAATATTATGAGAAAGTTTTACTCTAAGTTAACAGTTATATTAGTTATCCTTAGCTTCATCTATGTGATTTACATCTCTTATATCAACGTATTTAATATTTTTGTTGGAGCAGCTGTTAAGGAAAATAGTCAAGGTCAACTTGAGGTAGTGGATGTCGATAATTTTACAGATAGCTATCTAGCTGGAGTTAGGAAAGGCGATATCATACTTGAAGTGAATGGGAATAAAAAACCAGTTGAAGAAGTTAAAAGAGGTTTTTTAGCTAATGTTAAAAGTTTAGTCGTTGATAGACATGGTGATAAAATTGATTTAGAGAATGTAAGGTTATTGAGTCAAGCGAATCTGTTTATTTATCTAATACCAGTCATTCTTTATTCCATCTGTCTATTTTGTATATTTATGATTTTAAAAATGAATAAAGCAAACCAAAAAGAGTCAGCTTATATTTTAGCTTTATTTCTTTTGGCGGTGTCTATAGGTTATGTAAGTTCTGGTGGTTCTGGAAAAGGAGAGGCTATCAGTCGTATTCTTGTAATCGTTACAATGAATATTGTACCTCCACTATATATGCACTTTATGTATCAATATTTAAAAGAATTAGGAACAGAAATTATTCGTCGTCGAGTTCTTTTTTATTTGTATCTAGTTCCAGTGACTAACGTTTTATTAGTTTTATTCTATAAAAATAAAGCAGGACCAGTAGATCTATTAGCATATGTCAATTTACTTTCATTTTTTGTTCTGGCTTTCCTTTCGATTATTATCACTATAAGGGCTGCTAAAAAATTGAAAGACAATGAAGTCAGCAATGTACTTCGAGCATTTGCACTCATTTTAATCTCAGCATTCAGTCCATTCATGCTATTTTTTATCATTCCTTATTTTTTTGGTATATATTTTATTTCACCGTATGTTGTTGCATCGTTTGTTCTTTTAATTCCTTTTTTCTTAGTCTATCAATTTATGTCAAATAAGCTATATAATGTTGATTTCTTTATGGGAAGGATTAAATACTACGGTTTTTTAGCAATTACACCAACAATACTTGTGGTTGTTCTTTTTGATTTTATTCAAAAGCCAAATGCAAATTTCTATACAGTGAAATTTACGATTATCACGTACATTCTTATGCTTACCGTCTTCTACTTTAAAGAAATTATCGATTTCCGTTTTCGATTGAAGCGTTTTTCAGAGAAGCATAATTATCAGGATAGTGTATTTAAATTTACACAGCTTATTCGTGAGGCGTCATCACTTCATCAAGTATTGTATCATTTAAAATACACCATCTTAGAAGTACTTGTTGTGAACAAAGCCTTTGTGCTTGAAGTGAAGGCAGATGGACAAATTGTTGAAATTGATGAATCAATAGAAGAAAGCCAGCTATGGAAAGAGTATGTGGATCAATTTCAAGATATTTTAGGTGAAGTTGGTAAAATCATCGGGCTTGATAAAGGGTTTATGATGAAAATTGGTGAGCGGGGCGGTCACTCGTTTGTGATTTGCTGTTTATCTAATTTACGGACACCTAAGCTGACCCGCGATGAAATTTCATGGCTGAAAACATTGGCATTTTACACAAGTGTCAGTTTAGAAAATGTCGTCAAGATTGAAGAATTGATGGAGCATCTTGAGGATTTGAAACAGCGGGAAGCCAATCCCGCCTGGCTGAAGAAAGTCATGTTTGCCATGGAAGAAAAGCAGCGCTCAGATTTAGCGAGGGATCTTCATGATTCTGTGCTGCAGGATTTGATTTCACTGAAGAGACAGTCCGAGATGTTCTTAACCAATTTCCAAAACAACCAATGCCCAACATCTATTGAAAATTCGCTGATCTCTTGGAATGAACAAATGTCTAAGGTGATTCAAACCACGAGAGAAACATGTCATGAACTTCGGCCGCAGCTCCTCTATGACTTGGGGTTAGTGAAGGCAATTTCGAAGCTGACTTCGCAAATTCAAGAGGAAGCGCCATTTCATATTAGGCTGAATACAACCCGCTTTGATAAAGAACTGGACATTGATATTGACTCACAGCTGAATATTTACCGGATTGTGCAGGAGCTGTTATCCAATGCGTTGAAGCATTCTAAGGCCAGCCAAGTCTTAGTGATGCTCATTTGTATTAAAGATCAAGTTGTTCTCCATTATGAGGACGATGGAGTCGGATTTGATGCAAGCCAGCTTGATCAGCACACGATGAGCATGGGTCTTTCTGGCATAAGGGAACGAGTCAAAGCTCTAAATGGAAAGCTTCAAATTCACACAGCACCTGAAAAAGGGCTCAAGGTGAAAATTGAAATGGAATTGTAACGATTTCTTAAGGAATAAGACTTGGCATCTGCCAAGTCTTTTATATAAAATGGAAGTGAGTGATTTAAAGGGAGGAAGACATGAAGAAGATATTGGTCATTGATGATCATCCGGCTGTCATGGAAGGGACAAAAAGCATATTAGAATCAGATCAGCAGCTATCAGTCGATTGTTTAAGTCCTGATGCAGAAGGCGCCTTTTTAAAGACGCATGACTTTTCCATCTATGATGTGATCTTGATGGATTTAAATCTCGGGGATATCAATGGAATGGACATTGCCAAACAAATTCTAGAAACGAATCAACAAGTGAAAATTATCATTTATACAGGATATGAAGTAGATGATTATTTCGAAGAGGCCATTCGAGCTGGATTGCATGGTGCAATAAGTAAAACAGAGACAAAAGACAAAATCATTGAATACATACACCGCACATTGCAAGGAGAAGTTGTCATTCAGCTATCCTATTTAAAGAAATTAATTTCACAGCAGCAAGAAAAGCCAGAACAGGCGCAGCAGACGGATCATGAGCTGTTAACAGAGCGTGAATGCTTAATCTTAAGAGAAGTGGAAAAAGGGTACACAAACCAAGAGATCGCCGATGTGCTTCATTTGAGCAAACGCTCGATTGAATACAGTTTGACCTCCATCTTTAATAAGCTGAATGTTGGATCTCGAACAGAAGCGGTGTTAATTGCAAAATCGGAAAGTGTCCTGTAAACGTGTGAAGGGAGAGGGCCTTGATGGATGTGAGTGGTTCAAATACACTGCTTGAGGCACTGGGGATTGAGATTGTGGAATGCAATACGTCACGATGCGTGGCGACAATGCCAGTCGATCACCGAACAAAACAGCCATTTGGATTACTGCACGGAGGAGCATCAGCTGCTCTAGCAGAAACAGTGGCAAGCATGGGTGCTGCTGCTCATTTGGATTTAACGAAGCAGGTTTGTTCAGGTATTGAAATCAATGCCAATCATTTAAAATCTGTACGTGATGGAGTGGTGACAGCTACAGCTGTTCCTGTACATGTAGGACGGCGTACAATGGTATTCCAAATCGATATAAAAGATGATCGAGACCGTCATATCTGTACGTCAAGATGTACACTCGCTGTCATTGATCGCATATAAAAAAGCTCCCGGTGCAGCGGAAGCTTTTTTTAATACCCTTTTATGAACATGCGGGTAAAGTGAACAAGACCTGAATGTCAGGTTCTTCATTTATAAATAAGAATCTTCTTTTCGTTTAATGACAAAGTTACGGAAACCGCCATAATCATCTTGGACACTTCGTTTGTCCATTTTCACACCAGTGTTGTAAGCGGCTCTTCCGATCAAATGAGCGCCGACTGGTGCGGTCAGAAAGATAAAGACAATCCCAAGCAGGATTTTCGCAGAGATGATCCCTGCAAGAAACCATTCATGAAAGAACACACCAACTAAAATGAGAACAACACCAAGTGTCGATGCTTTTGATGCAGCATGCATACGTGTGTAAACATCCGGCAGGCGAAGGACACCAATGGCTGAAATTAAACAGAGGATAGCGCCAAGCAGAATAAAGAAAATTACGATCGCTTTAGCGATGACGATCATTTTCAATCACTTCCCCTTTCTCAAGGAATTTGGAAAAAGCGACAGTGCCGATAAAGGCAAGAATACCGAGCAGTAAAATAATTTCAAAGAACGTCGTGGTTTTCAGTAAGATAGACACGATGGCTGTCATCCCAATTAAATTGATTCCTATCGCATCAAGCGCACTAACGCGATCAGGAATAGAAGGTCCTTTGATGACCCGTATGACAAAAAGCAAAGTAGACAGCGCAAGAATCCCAAGTGACATTTGCAAGATCAGTTCCATTACTTACCGCTCACCTCCTGAATCGCTTTTTCAAATGATACCCGAATATCGTGGATGGCTTTTTCAGCATCTTCAATATCCATCGCATGAATATATAAAATCGAACGATCATCCGAAATATCGATGACCAGTGTACCAGGTGTTAATGTAATCATATTAGCCAGTATGGTGATTTCCCAATCTGTTTTTAAATCTGTACGAAAGGCGAAAATACCAGGCTTGATGTTAAGCTTTGGAGATAACACCGTCTTGAGTACACTCAAATTAGCAAGAAGTAGCTCTCTGATAAAAATGATGACGAGCTTGAAAATCGCATAAAGGGCATAGCCGTAAAAACGTTGCGGGAAGAATCGCCGCAGCATAAAAATGGCGATCATCCCTAGTGCAAAGCCTGATACAAAGTCTGCAGCTCTGTATGTATCATTCATAAACATCCATGTAAAGGCGAGGAGAGCGTTTAATAATATTTGAAAGGCCATGTTCATCTACTCCTTCAGCACAGCTTGAATATATTTTTCTGGTGTTGAAAGCATTTCCGCAGCTTGATTGATATAAGGTGCAATGAATTCTGTGCCTAATCCAATCGCAAGCGATAAGACAACAAGCAGTACCCCAGGATACACCATTCCTCTAATGGATGGCTTTCTTCTTCGCATATCCTGTTCCTCTCCCCAAAACGCGAGAATGAAAATCCTCATAACAGAATAAAGGACAAGAAGACTGGACAGCAAAACAAGGATAGAGAACGTCATGTACCCAGCAGAAAACCCACCTTCAACAATTTTCAGCTTGCCAACAAATCCACTTAGCGGAGGAATACCCGCAAGTGATAAAGCCGATATGAAGAACATCCAGCCGAGTAGAGGCTGGGATTGAATCAGTCCACCCATTTTTTTTAGATGATTGGTTCCAGCATACACAAACAGTGCCCCTGCGAGCATAAATAGAGCTCCTTTGATCACCATATCGTGAATGAGGTAATAAATGGCGCCTTGAAGTGATGCCGGTGTATTGGCCGCAATCCCAAACAAGATGACACCAACAGCTGTGACAATGTTATAAATCACAATTTTTTGCACATCAGAATAGGCGATAGAGCCAATGACACCGAATATAACCGTTAGAGCGGCTAGCCAGGCCATAATTGTATGTGTAAAACCTGTATCATGTATAAAGATGAGCGTAAAGACTCTGGCAATCGCATATAGCCCGACCTTTGTCAGCAGTGCACCAAACAAAGCTGAAATCGCTGCCGGCGGTGCATGATAAGACCCTGGCAGCCAGAAATAAAGGGGGAAGACCCCAGCTTTTAAGCCAAATACGATCAGGAACAGAATGGCAATCACGGTGATTAACCCTGTTTGCCCAGATTCAGCTATTTTCACACTTAAATCAGCCATGTTCAGTGTGCCTGTGACTGCATATAAACACGCTACGCCAACAATAAATAATGCCGATGAGATAATATTAAACACAATGTATTTCAGTGATTCACGAAGCTGAGGCTTTGAACCACCCAGAACAATGAGCATATAAGATGCCATCAGCAATAATTCAAAGAAGACAAACAGGTTGAAAATATCTCCCGTTAAAAAGGCACCACTGACGCCAGCTAACAAGAATTGGACACCAGAATAATAGAACAGTCGCTCTCTTTCTTTCCCAATCGTTTGAAAGGAAAAAAGAACTGTGACAAGTCCAACAATGGAAGCGGTCAAAACAAGAAGCGCAGCAAACTGATCGGCCACAAGGGCAATGCCAAACGGTGCTTTCCAGCCGCCCAAATAAAGGGTTTGTATGCCGTTTGTGAAAATCGTTTGGACCAAATAGACATTACAGATAATGGCTAAAAGAGATGCAAACACACTAAAGCCTCTCGACAGCATGGTGTTTTTATTCATAAAAATCAATAATGTAGCAGCTAGTAATGGTATTAATATAGGCAGGATCACGAGATTATTCATGCTGATCATTTCCTCTCATTTGATCCATGTCATCTGTTCTCAGCTCTTGGAAGGCACGGAAGGCCATCACGAGCAAAAAGGATGTTACACCAAAAGCAATGACAATGGCTGTTAAAATTAATGCTTGTGGCAATGGATCTACATAGGATGTGAGCCCCTCTTTCAAAATAGGAGGTGCTCCCTTTTTTAAGCCGCCCATTGTTAATAGAAGCAAATGGACGCCGTGACTTAAAACGGCAGTACCGACGATGACCCGCAGAAGGCTTTTTGAAAGCATTAAATAGGTCGCTGCCATAAAAATGATTCCGACGATAATAGACATTAGAAATTCCATTATTCCTTCTCTCCAATCGTTTGAATAATGGTCATGGTGACACCAACAACAACTAAATACACACCGATATCAAACAGGACCGCTGTCGCCAGTTCTGTTTTCCCTAGAAACGGCAGTTGGAAATAATCAAATGCATGGGACAGGAAAGGTGCTCCGAACAGAAAAGATCCCATACCTGTTAGGATGGCAACGAGCAAACCGACACCAGCCACATAAATAAAGTCAAATGGTAAAATGCGTCTGACTGTTTTAAGGTCGTAGGCTAAAAGCAGAAGGACGACAGCACCAGCACTCATCAAACCGCCAATGAATCCTCCGCCAGGATTGTTATGTCCTGCAAGAAATAGGTGAAGTGAGAAAAGCAAGATGATGAATGCTGTAATTTTAGTTGTGACTTGTAAGAGCATATCATTCGTATCAATCTTTCTCATCGCCGTACGCCTCTCTTCCGTTTTCCTTGTGCTTTTACCTTCAATAATCCATAAATACCGAGTGCCGCAATGGCCAGCACTGTAATCTCAAAGAGTGTATCAAAGCCCCTGAAATCGACAAGAATGACATTGACAATATTGTCTCCGCCAGCCAGTTTGTAGCTGTTTTCAATGAAGTACGTTGAAATCGTGTCAAGAGACTGCTGGCTTGTTGAAGCGAAAGCAAGACAGGTGACAACGACTCCAACACCTAATGAGATGATCAAATTTGTTAATTTAAATCTTCGTGTTTTTTGCTTCAGGCTCAGCTTTGGCAAATGATAGAAGCAAAGTAAAAACAGCGCGACAGAAATGGTTTCAATAATGAGCTGTGTCAGCGCAAGGTCAGGTGCTCTGAAAATCACGAAGAACAATGACAGCGTGTAGCCCATAACACCTAGCGCAATAATAGCTGTTAAGCGTGAACGAGCAAATACAGTCGTGACTGTCGCTGCGACCATCACAAGTGAAAGGATGGCTTCGTACGTGCCGATTGATGCAGCGTGCTCAGTTTGAAATGAGAAGGCTTGCTTGTAGAACATCACGCTGCCAAGCACGATAATCATAAACCCAAATACATAGACAAGATAGTCACGAAGGAATCCTGTCATATAGCTGTTTGTTAGGCGGTAAGCCCCTTTTTCTACACCTATAAGCGAACGATCATACAAAGCGTTAAATGACCATTTTTCCTTAAATATGTTGTACATTGGGCGCCATTTTGACAGCGTTAAATAGCCAATGGTACCGAGCGCAACTACACCAATTGTCATGTAAAGCTCTGGCTGGAATCCATGCCACGCTTCAATTTTTACGGCAAAGCGGCTTCCTGTTTGAATGGCTTCTGGAATGATCGCTTGAATGGCAGGTTCAATGATAGAATAGGCAAGAATATTAGGGAAAAAGAAGAACGTGACCACAAGTGCAGCTAAAATAATTGGCGGGATCAGCATACCAATCGGTGCTTCATGCGGTTTTTTCTCTAATTGATCGACATTCAGACGGCCTCTAAATGTTTTGAAGACGATCATCATACTGTAGATGAACGTAAACACACTAGCGAGCCAAGCGATAGCAGGGAAGACAGCCCCCCATGTTGACACATCCGTAAAGCTGATGTCAGAAATCCGGATCATACTTGTGAAAAATAGCTCTTTACTTAAAAATCCATTAAAAGGCGGGAGTCCAGCCATCGAGAATGTACCAATTAACGTAATTGTAAATGTAATTGGCATGATGGTCATTAATCCACCTAATTTGCGAATATCACGTGTACCTGTTTCGTGATCGATAATCCCTGCTGCCATAAAGAGACTACCTTTAAAGGTTGCGTGGTTAATGAGATGAAAAATAGCAGCAAGAACGGCTGCGCCAAAAAAGGCAGGGTTGTTTTCATGAATGGCAGCTGCGCCTACTCCTAGCATGAGCATAATCATCCCGAGTTGACTCACTGTCGAGAAGGCCAGAATGGCTTTCAAATCATTTTGCCGAACGGCGTGGAAAGATCCCCAGAATAGTGTGATAAGTCCGACAATCGAAATGGTCCAAAACCACACCTCTGATATAGCAAAAATCGGACTAAAGCGGGCAACCAGATAAATACCGGCTTTGACCATAGTAGCAGAATGTAGATAACTGCTTACAGGGGTTGGTGCTTCCATAGCATCAGGCAGCCAAATATAAAATGGGAACTGCGCTGATTTCGTGAAGGCCCCTAGTAAAATGAGAACCATCGCAGGGATGAAATAAGGTGATGCCATAATGAGCTGAAGCTGATTGACTGCTTCGCGAATACTGAATGAATCAGTGATCAGGTAAATGAGGATGAAGCCGCCAAGCATAGCTAATCCGCCAAACACAGTAATAAGCAGTGATTTGGTTGCTCCGTAACGAGAACGCTCACGCTTATACCAATACCCAATTAAGAGGAAGGAAGAGATACTCGTTAGCTCCCAGAACAAATAAAGTACGACCATGTTGTCAGAGAGAACAACACCGAGCATAGCGGTCATAAACATTAATAAATACGTATAGAAAGAGCCAAGCTGTTCTTTTTCCTTTGATAAGTAGAAAATACTGTACAGAACCACAAGTGCACCAATACCTGTGATGAGTAAAGCAAATAACAGGCTGAGACCATCTACATACACAGTGAAATTCATCCCTAGAGAGGGAATCCATTCAGCTTGTGAGAACAACGTTCGTCCATTCGAGGTGATCTGGAGCATTTGGATGAAATAGGTAAATAAAAGAATAGGCAAGATGAGAACAAACCATCCTGTATGTATACGCCTTACGTATTTAAAGAGAAAAGGGACGACAAAGGCAAGTAAAAAAGGTGATAGGATGGCGAAGTGAATAAGCTGCAAGAAAATGAACCTCCTTTGATCAATATAAATTCACGTTCTAAAGAACTGGTAACTAAAATTATAGCGTAAATACAGACATAGTGCATTGGTTTGAACTGATTTACGGCAAATCAAAATTGTTTTGAGTTCTTTTGACCACAAAAAATATTTTATCAAAAATGAAACTCGTTGTATATTGTTTTGTATTTCGTACATGCTTTTCTTAAAGGAGCTGATCAAATGAAACGAAAGATCGCCATCAGCTTAAGCATATTCTGCACGATTTTAGGAGGAGCATTCTTGATTGAACGAAATGATCAAAAAAGGTGGCAGGCCGGGAGTGAATGGCCGCTATTTTCTGAACAACTCCTCCATATGACCTATCCGCAGGCGAAACAGTATCCTTTTCAGCCACGGGAGTATATACGAATTGTATTAGCTGATGAATGAGGATGTATGGGAGAAAAGAAATATAAAAAAAGCATGTCCTTTTCGTAAGGGACATGCTTTTTGTTTCTTTTTTTAAGTAAACATTCTAAGTAAGATTGTTGCGCAAATAACGGTTGCTGCTCCGCCAAGACGTGTAGAGACTTGAGCGAAAGGCATAAGGCCCATTCTTCCAGAAGCTGAAAGAATTGCAACGTCACCAGTACCGCCTAATCCACTGTGACAGCCAGTCACAATTGCAGATTCAACTGGATACATGTTCATGAATTTACCAACAAAGTAACCAGAACCAACCATGCCTAGAACAACAGCAATACATACACATACGAAAGGAATCGAAATAACAGTGGCCACATCATCAAGTGGAATGTATAGAATTCCTAAACCAACCATTAGAGGCCATGTAAAGCTTTTCGATACAAACTTGTAGAACTGCTGTGAGCCGTTTTGCAAATGCTGAGGCATCACGTTTAAGTATTTGATTAATGCAGCAAGAACAATCATTAAGATTGGACCTGGAATATGAACAAAACTTTCTAATAAGCCGCCAAAGATAAAAGTTGTACATGCAACAAGCACACCTGCACCCATTAAGCTGAAGTCAACTTTAGTATCCATTTCAGGCTGTTCAAAGATTTCATTTGCTTCTTTTGATTTAACAAGTCGTCCATTCCCGTTTAGTTCAGGACGTTTTTCACCAAGCTTTTTCATTGCGCCAGCACAAATGATGGCAATGACGTTCCCAATAACAGCAGCCGGAATCAATTGAGAAATTAATGACTCTGCTGATACACCAAGAATTTGTGAATAAGCAATTGATAATGGCAATATTCCTTCACCGACACCACCGGCAATAATCGGTACAATGATAAAGAAGAACGAATGATGCGGTGTGTAACCAACTAGAAGACCCACTAGAATTCCAGCAGCTACAGCTGTAATTGTACCTGCAACAAGAGGAACAAACATACGAATAAGGCCTTGTACTAAAACAGTTCGTTGCATCCCAAGAATACTACCTACTACAAGAGCAGATATATAGAAGTATAGGAAGTTTGACGTTTTCATCAGAGACGTAACCGCTTCCAACGAGTTTGGATTCAGAACATGAAAAAAGACCAGGAACGATGGTACGAATAAAGAAAGAATCGCCGGTCCACCAATATCTTTTAAGATTGGAATACGTTGTCCTACATCTCCTAGGAAAATCCCCAAAATCATAATAACAGCGAAACCACCAAGCATATTTGCTGGAATTTTATTAAAATAAGCGGCAGTTAAAATAATCGCTGCAAGTACTATATACACAGGTAGATCAATAACACCAATTTTCCAAGAAAGAATTTTTCGGAAAACGCTTTTATTATTGTCAGAATCGTTTGTAATCGATTTCAATTGTTGTGTATTAGCCACATAAACACCCCCAAATGCTATTTGTCTCAATTGTAGAAGATTCTGTGACACTCATCTATTTATTAAACTAAATTAAGTGTAATAAAAGTAAAATAAACGGGGGTTTTGTCGTTTTTATCATACAAAAATCCCCTGAAGATAGTTTGTCCTTCAGGGGATTGATCATACATGGTATTTATTTATCGTTTTCCTTTTAAATAAGGGGTACCAAGTGCTTTTGGTGCGTCTGCTCGTCCAATGAAGCCAGTAAGAGCTAGGATCGTCAGCACATATGGTGCAATGAGCATGTACACGTTCGGGATATCTTGAAACAGCGGAAGCAGAGAGCCAATGATGCTTAAGCTTTGTGCAAATCCAAAGAATAAAGCAGCGCCCATAGCGCCAAATGGGTGCCATTTCCCGAAAACAAGGGCGGCTAACGCAATGAAGCCTTGTCCTGTAATGGTGGCGTGTGAGAAGTCAAGAGCGATGGTCGATGCATACACAGCTCCGCCAAGACCGCCAAATAGACCACTAATGAAGACGCCAATATAGCGCATCCGGTATACCTTGATTCCCATTGTATCAGCTGCCATTGGATGCTCTCCGACTGCACGAAGTCGTAAGCCAAACGGCATTTTAAATAAAACAAACCAAGCGACAACCGCAAGAACCAATGCGAGAATGGACGTATAATACACATCTTTAAAGAAAATATCACCAATGATCGGAATATCACTTAAAAGGGGAATATCTCCTTTATAGAAAGGTTCTGTAATTTTATCCGTTTGTGCTTTTCCATAAATCAGTTTGACAACAAAAAGCGTAGCACCAAGGGCAAGCATGTTAATCGCAACACCACTGACCGTTTGATCTGCTCTGAACGTAATCGTGGCAACAGCGTGAATGAGTGAGAACACGCCGCCAATGGCCATACCAACAAGTAGACCGAGCCACGGGGTCAAGGCACCAAACGTATCAGCAAACATTAAGTTAAAGATAATACTAGAAAATGCTCCGACGACCATCAAACCTTCAAGACCGATATTGACGACACCTGATCTTTCTGAAAAGACGCCTCCAAGAGCGGTTAAAATAAGTGGTGCAGCATAAACAAGTGTAGCCGGGACGATGATTTCAAGAATTTGCAGAAATCCCACTTATTTTCCCCCCTTTTTCTTCAATTGTTGAATGACAAGACGGATGATATAGCTTGAGGCAACGAAAAGAATAATGATCGCAATCACAATATCAACGACCTCAGTCGGTACGCCAGATTCAAGCGGCATGTTTAAAGCACCGACTTTCAATCCACCAAGCAATAATGCCGCTAAGACGACACCAACAGCTGTATTTCCGCCTAATAAGGCAACAGCGATTCCATCAAAACCAACGCCAGTGAATGATCCTTTAATCGAAGCATATTCAAATGTTCCGAGTCCTTCCATCGCACCTGCAAGACCTGCAAAGGCACCAGAAATGAGCATCGCATAAATGATGTTGCGTCGAACGTTCATCCCAGCATAATGAGAGGCCTGCTGGTTCATCCCAACTGCGCGTAATTCAAACCCTTTAGAGGTTTTCTGGATAATAACCCACATGACAACAGCCGCAATAATGGCAACAAAAATCCCATTATGCATTCTAGAGAAATCAGTGATCTGCTCAAAAAAACCAGATCGAAGGGAAGCTGTTGCATCAATTTTTTCTGTTTTATCTTTATTGTTTGTTAAGACATTTGAGATTAAATAATTTGTGACATGAAGGGCAATGTAGTTCATCATGATGGTGACAATGACTTCATGTACGTAAAAACGAGCTTTTAAAAATCCGGGAATAAAGCCCCATAATGCACCAGCAGCAGCTGCTGTGATCAGTGCAAGAGGCAGATGGATATACATAGGTGCATGGACAGTTGTGCCGATCCATACAGCAGCTACCCAGCCAATCAGCATTTGACCTTCTACCCCGATATTAAATAGGCCTGTCCGAAATGCAAAGGCAACAGCAAGTCCTGATAAAATATAAGGAGTGACTTGTCGGATGGTTTCTCCCATATAATATGTTTCACCGAATACGCCATTCCAAAGGGCGCTATAACCTTCGATGACACTATAACCGCTTGCCAGCATAATGATGGCCCCAACGAAAAGACCAAGTACAATGGCTATAAGCGGAATCAGCAGATTTGTTAAGCGATTAGACATTTGCTTCTTTCCCCACTTCCTGTTGCGTACTTCCAGCCATTAACAGACCAAGTTCTTGCTCTGTTGTTTCTTTTGGATCAACAATGGCAATAATGCTGCCTTCGAAAATAACAGCAATCTTATCACTGACATTGATAATTTCATCAAGCTCAAAGGATATGAGCAGAACAGCTTTGCCTGAATCCCTTTGTTCAATCAGACGTTTATGAACAAACTCAATGGCTCCGACATCAAGTCCACGTGTCGGTTGTGCGGCAATTAATAAATCAGGATTTCGGTCAACTTCACGGCCAATAATGGCTTTTTGCTGGTTACCGCCTGATAGCGCACGTGCTTCTGTATATTCACTAGGTGTCCGTACGTCGTATTCAGCAATGATTCGTTTTGCTTTTTGATAAATATTTTTCATATTCATCAAGCCAAACTTCGAATATGGACGCTGATAATACGTTTGTAAGGAAATATTTTCTCCAATTGAAAAGTCAAGGACAAGTCCGTGCTTATGACGGTCTTGAGGAATATGTCCGATACCAGATTCTGTGACCTTACGAGGCGGGAGATTTTGAATGGCTTTCCCGTTTAGCATGATCGTGCCAGATTCGGATTTTTTCAGACCTGTAATGGCTTCAATTAATTCAGATTGACCATTTCCGTCTACACCCGCAATTCCGACAATCTCACCAGCTTTCACTGATAAATTGAGTTGTTTCACGGCTTCAATTCCTCGCGCATCTTTGACAGTGAGATCTTGAATTTGCAAGACTTCTTCAGCAGGGGAGGCTGCTTTTTTGTCTGTTTTAAATGAGACTTCGCGGCCGACCATTAAACTGGCAAGCTCGTCTTTGTTTGTGTGTTCCACATCAAGTGTACGAATACCTTGCCCTTTTCGGATAATGGTCACGCGATGACAGGCATCCATAATTTCTTTTAGCTTGTGGGTAATTAATATAATGGATTTGCCTTCATTAATTAAGTTTTTCATAATTTGTATGAGTTCTTTTATTTCTTGAGGTGTTAAGACGGCTGTTGGTTCGTCGAAGATCAAGATGTCAGCGCCGCGGTATAGTGTTTTTAAGATTTCTGCTCGCTGCTGCATACCGACTGAGATGTCAGATACTTTAGCGGCAGGGTCTATTTTCAGTCCATAACGGTCAGAAAGTTCCTGCACTTGCTGAATGGCTTGTTCTTTGTCAATCTTTCCAAATTTCTTTGGCTCTTTTCCTAAAATGATGTTTTCAGCCACAGTAAATGTATCAACTAGCATAAAATGCTGATGGACCATTCCAATGCCTAAATCACTTGCATCATTTGGACTAGAGATTGTAACCGGTTTTCCGTGTACCTTGATTTCACCTTTTTCAGGCTGATACAGTCCGAAAAGCACGTTCATGAGCGTTGATTTTCCAGCGCCGTTTTCACCAAGCAGCGCATGAATTTCGCCCTTTTTTAGCTGCAGCGTAATGTTATCATTTGCTACAATGCCAGGGAATTCTTTGCGTATATTCAACATTTCAATGACATAATCCACAGGTTTAACCGCTCCTTTTTTAGGGTGCTGATGAAGATAAAAACTAGCAAAAGAAAAGCTGCAAAACAAGGCTGCAGCTTTTCTTTTACCACCTTTTACGAATAAAGAGGAGGTAAAGGAGAGGCAAGGGGATAAGGCGTGCTTATCCCGATGCACAAATTAAGCTTTAAAATCTTTTAGTTCATCACGTGTTGCAGGGATTTTCACTTCACCCTTGATGATTTTTTGTTTCCATTCTTCGACTTTCTTCAATACATCTTTATCAAGATTCTCTTGAGATGGAGAGATGTCAACGCCGCCTTCTTTCAGACCGTACGTGATGACTTCGCCACCAGGGAATTTACCTTCTTTTGCTTTTGTTGTTAAGTCTTGTACCGCTGTGTCTACTTTCTTAATCATAGAAGTAAGAGTGACACTTTGTTTTGTTCCAGGTACTTTACCTTCGTCATACTGGTCTTTATCAACACCAATGACCCACACTTTGCGGTCAGGATCAGCTTTTTTCAGGTTTTTCGCTTCTGTGAAGACACCAGTTCCAGTTCCGCCTGCTGCGTGGTAAATGACGTCAACGCCAGATTTGTACATACTTTCAGCTGTTGCTTTACCGATGTCTGCTTTATCGAATGCACCAGCATATTTCACTTCAACTTTTGCTTTTGGATTAGCTGCTTCAACGCCTGCACGGAAACCAACTTCGAATTTTCTGATTAATTCAGAATCAACGCCGCCAACAAAACCAATTTTGTTTGATTTTGTAGAAAGAGCCGCTGCCACACCTACAAGGAATGAACCTTCGTTTTCGTTAAATGTAATGCTTGCTACGTTGTCTTTTTTTACAACTGCATCAACGATGGCAAAGTGGTTTTTCTTACGTTGATCAGCAATTTCAGTAATAGAATCTTGCATTAAGAAACCAATTCCGTAAATCAAATCAAATTTTTCACGAGCAAGTGTGTTTAAGTTTGTTGTATAGTCAGCGTCTGATTTAGATTGTAAGTAATCAAAGCCGTTTTTACCTTTTGTTAAATTGTTGTCTTTCCCAAATGCTTGTAAACCTTCCCAAGCAGATTGGTTAAACGATTTGTCATCGACACCACCGACATCAGTTACCATTGCAACAGTGAATTGATCTTTATCTTTTTTGTTTTCACCGCTGTTTGAGCCAGAGTTGCCGCATGCTCCAAGGATGGTTCCTGCTGCTACGACTAAGGACAATGCAAGTCCAATTTTGCGCTTCTTCAAAACATAACCCCCTATAAAATTTAAAAGTTTCAGAAAAGTCTCGCGAAAAAAGACCGACTCTTGCCTTCTCCTATCCTTGTGAAAAGGGTATTTTATCCTGCATTCTTTTAAAATTGATGGAAACAGGAGAGAAGATGTAAGACATCAGACTTATATCTCGTTGAACTAATCAATCATAATTTATCATTTCCCATCGAATAAATAAATAGAAATTTGTTTTATTTTTAAAAAAATGTTAAAAGGCTAAATTCGATGTCTTTTTATGTGCTGAAATATGATATAATGCCGCTTTTATGATGTGCTCTACTACAGTGGAATCACTGATATCAAGGGGTTTGTGACATCGTATGCCATAAAAAAACATCTGGCCTTTGTGAAAGGTCAGATGTGCCAAATTAAAGATATTGCTGAATCAAATTCATGTTGCTTGTATTCAGTTTATATTGGAAAACAGGGCGGCCGATTGTCCCGTATGCCATCTCTACATCAACCACTTCGATATCCTCAAGAAATTTCAAATATTTTCTAATCGAAACTTGGGAGATTTCAGTATGATTGGCTAGGTCTTCGGTCGTGAAAGCCTGCTGACCGAATGATTGAATGCTTGTCCAGATGAGTTTGAGTGTGCTCTTCGTCAGGCCTTTTGGCAGCAGGACTTTTTCCGCCTCTGCTTTTTTATGAAAAAGCTTCGCGTCTAAATCATTTTGCGAGATGCTGTTCATCGTTTGGTATAGGGCATGTTTTCTTTTATATTCTGCCAGTGCTGATTGGAAGCGTTCGAACTCAAAAGGTTTGATTAAATAGTCGACAGCTCCGTTTCGCATCGTTTGCTGTACGACATCCACTTCATTTGCAGCTGAAATGACGATGACGTCAACGGAATGCTTTTGCTGACGAATTTCTGATAATAGGGCGAGCCCATTTTGTCCAGGCATATAAATATCAAGCAATACAAGGTGAATGATTTCTGATTTTAAGATGTCTAGTGCCTTCTGAAATGAGGTGGCAATCCCTTTTAATTCAAAACCTTCTATTTGGGTCAAGTAGCGTTTATTCAGCTCCCCGACCATTGGGTCATCTTCTACGATCAACACATTAATCATGTGAATCCTCCTTTTGTTTATATGGAATACGGAGACTAAAGGTCGTTCCTTCTCCTTTTTCGCTTGTGACGATCATATGTCCGTTCAGTTTTTTGATGCTTTGGTCAACAAAGTAAAGGCCAAATCCTCTGTCTTCTCCTTTTGTTGAAAAGCCTTGATCAAACATAATGTCCTGTTCTTCTTTTGTCAGACCGACCCCTGTGTCTGTAATTTCAATATGAAGCTGCTCTTGGACATATCTGAATGAGATGGAGATATTTTTGTTCTCTGTATGGGAAACGGCATCGAGTGCGTTATTTAACAGATTACCGATGACCGTAATAAGGTCATGTGTGACTGCTGGGTCCTCCGAGTTTGGTACCTGTGTACTGCAATTGGCTTCTAAAGCTGCGCCTTGTTCTCTGATGTAGCTTTGTTTTCCTAGTAAAAACCCCGCTAAGACTGAGTTTTTCACATGGTTGATGATTTCATTTGTTTCTGTCTGCTGATAAATCGCAATATCTTTAATATAGGTGCCAAGGTCATCATAGTTCTTTAGCTGAACCAATCCTAAAATAACATGGAGCTTGTTCATAAATTCGTGTGACTGGGCACGAAGTGCATTGGCATACATCTTCACCCCGCTCAGCTGCTCAGCCAGATGTTTGACTTCTGTTTTGTCACGGAAGGTTGCGATCGCTCCGACAATTTCTCCTTTTACCGTAATCGGCACCTCATTAAAGACCAGCTCTAGTCCGTTCATTCTGACATCGCGATCAAGCAGCGGTTTCCGTGTTTCGATTACTTGCTTTAAGCCGCTTGAAGGAAGAAGGGCCTGTACATCTTGTTCTCTAGGGTCAACCATAATGCCCATATTATGAAAAAGACGTTTAGCTTCTGCATTTGCCAGCTTGATTTTACCGTGCTGATCGACGGCAAGAATGCCTTCTTTTGTTGATTCTAGCATAGCGCTTCGTTCTTTTAATAAGGTGGCAATTTCATCTGGCTCTAGTCCAAACATAATCTTCTTTACTTTACGTGCCACAATGAGTGCACCGATAATGCCAGATAAAAGGCTTAGCGATGTGACAAAGTAGAGCGGGAGCAGGCTTTGATGAATAATTAAATCAATTTCCTTTAATGTAATCCCAACTGCCACAGCCCCGAGCTGCTTGCCATCTTGGTTATAAACAGGAACAAAGGCACGCATGGACTTGCCAAGTGTTCCAGATGCGGTACTAATATGTTCTTTACCCTGTAATGCCGGTTTTTCATCACCGCCAGCAAACCGCTTCCCAATCTTTTGCGGATTCGGATGTGTTTTGCGGATACCGTTCATATCCATGACGACAACGAATTCGGTTTTGGTAATACGCTGAACACTTGTTGTATATTTTCGCAGTGCTGTATATGATTGATCTTTTTCCAATGATTTTGCTGTGATCGGAGCCTCTGCGACCATTTTGGCAGTGGAGAGGGCGATATCACGTTCCTGCTTATGAATATTTTTTGCTGTTTCTGACCAGATCGTAAAGAATGTGATACAGAGGGAGATCAGGACAACAATACAGACAAAGATCGTCAGCCGTGTTTGCAGTCTTAAAGTTTTTTTCACGAGTATACCCCTAACGCGCAATTTTTTCGTAATAGTAATACTTTAACGGGAAAATGTAAGTTTGTGAAGGAATGTACGTGCAAAATCACAAATTTGATTTAGATTCCAGTTTACTTGGAAAGCATCTTGTCAATCCGTTTTAAGTGAGCCATAATAAAAATGAGCTTATGAGAAAGGATCTATTTATGAAAAATACATATTTGACTGGATATTTTCCGCTGATTTCGATTTTGCTATTCAGCTCTGCCTTTTCTATTTTTACAGTAGGTATCACGACTGACTTCTTGACCCAAGCAGGAATTTTAAAAGGAATGCTGGAATTTTTCTCTGAACAGGGCATTCGTCTTGCTTTATTTGCCGCATTTGCACTTGTTTATTTTATGATTTTATCTGCTTTAAAACTCATTGCAGATACGGTGTTAGAGTTGGCGCTGCTCTTTTTTGCAAAGGACCCTGAAGGGGAGAACTTAAAGAAAATTCGGATTGCATCGGTTGTCTATTTGTTTGCCAGCTTACTTGCATTTCTATTGACGCAGCAGCTTATTTTGCTTGTTGGGCTTTTTGTTTTAGCAAGTCTCGTCTATTTTATCTGGGTTGTGGTACGCATTTATCAATCACTTTCCATGCTGAATTTAATTGGGTTTATGATGTTTAATCTGCTGTTTTGGGCCACGTTTTTGATTGGCATTTTGTACTTATTTATTAAGCTTTATAACAGTGTGATGGCGAGTCTGCCAGCTTAATCAGACGAAAGAAAGCATCCTCCGATGATGGAGGATGCTTTTTTTATGGAAGAAACCGCTTCTGAATTTCTGGTGTAGGCATCATACAGGATGTTTTTTGACCAAACCATTTATAGCGATTCTTTGCAATGAGCTGATAAAACCAGTCACGGATTGGACGAGGGATCGCGAGGAGTAAATAGCTCCATCTGTATATCCCTTTTAAATGCCGTGCGGCTTTTAAGATGCCTGTTGACTTCATATAAAGGGTCCCATTTTCAATATAAATGAATGAATTGAACTCGTCTAAAGGCAAGCCGTTTTCTTTTAAAACACGCTGCCCTGTATCTGATTGTAAAGAAGCAAACATCATCCGCTCATTCGGGTCGCGCTTGATGATAAACTGAACAGCACCACTGCACACGTTGCAGACACCGTCAAATAAAATGAAGTGAGAGGGTTGTGTTGAATGCATTGCAATCAAACCTCCTGTTTATCTAGCGTATTGCATAGTTTGTTTCCAAATACGTAAGTGCGGGCTTGAACTATAAATAGATTCAACGGTTCCTCTATCTCTTCCTACCCATACACCCATTGTGTATTGATCTGTCAAGCCAACAAACCAAATGTCTTTGTAGTCATTGGATGTCCCTGTTTTTCCCCCAATGTAAGGAGAATTGAAATTCGCCTTTTTCCCTGTTCCACTTTTCACAACAGATGCAAGCAGCTTGCGCATTGTTTCATTTGTACGCTGAGAGTAGATTTGCTTCGGCGACTCTTTCCACTTGTAAAGGGTTTTGCCGTTTAAGTCTGTGACCTTTGTAATGGAGTGATTTCGCGTATAGGCACCTTGATTGCCAAACACGGTATAGGCATCGGTTATTTCTAGCGGCGAGAAGCCTTTTGTAAATCCTCCAAGTGCAGAAGGGAGACGGTAATCATCTGCGACAATATGTTCGAATGAAAACTTTTCTAAATAGCTGAAGCCTTTTTTGACACCGACTGTATCAAGCATACGAATCGCTGGTGTATTGTAAGAGTTCTTAAAGGCTGTTTCAAGTGTCACAGTTCCATATGTTTTATGACTATAGTTTTGCGGGCAATATCCGCTACTGCAAAACTTGCCGGCACTGATTTTGCTTGATGCCGTGGCACCGGTTTGATCAATATAAGGGCCATAATCTAACAGCGGCTTAATGGCGGAACCTGGTTGTCTTTGCGCTTGATAGGCGTAGTTGAAATCAAACTTTTTATAATTCTTCCCGCCAGCAAGTGCGACGATTTGGTGGGTTTGGTGGTTAATGACTGCTGAACCGCCTTCCACACCTTGATAAGGCAATTGTGCATTGAGCTGATAGACCGCTCTTTGTTGTAAGGAAGGGTCTAGTGCTGTATAAATCTTCACACCATCTTGAAGCAATGCACTGACCTTTTCTGATAATTCTTTTTGAATTGCCTTTTTTGCGCCAGCTGTTTTGGCTTTTTTCAATCGTTTTGTAAAGCCTTCCTGATCAGACACCAGATCGGTAAATTCTTCATTGGCGTATGTCACATAGTCAGGGTAAAGATTTTTCTTTTCACTTAAGGACAAGCTGATTTTTTCTTTCACTGCTTTTTTGTATTGCTTCTTAGTAATGACACCATCTTTTTCTAAAATACCAAGCAGCCGTTCCTGGCGTTTCTTTGTATGTTTGAATTGTTTCAATGGGTCATACAGCGTAGGGTTGTTAGGAATCGCAGAAATAAATGCCATCTGTGCAAGTGTCAAAGAACTAAGCGGCTTATCAAAATAGTAATTAGCCGCAGAACCGACACCGTAAACCCCGTTACTGAAATAAATCGTATTTAAATAGCTTTCGAGAATTTCCTCTTTTGTAAATTTTCGCTCGAGCTCATAGGAATAGAGCAGTTCTGTAAACTTTCGGCTGAATGAACGTTCATGACTTAAATATAAATTACGGGATAACTGTTGTGTGATGGTGCTAGCGCCTTGGCTAATGCCATGGTTTTTCACATTTGCGGCAAGGGCACGAATCACGCCCATAAAGTCAATGCCTTTATGGTCATAAAAGTTGCGGTCCTCTGATCGGAGGAACAGCTCCTTGACGGAATCAGGAATTTTATCGTACTTCACGAAAACACGGTTCTCATCGTTTGATACGATCTCAGAGATAAGAGAACCATCTCGATCATACATATAACTGTTTTGGGAAAAGTCTACCTTTTCCAGCTTGATTTTTTGATCAAGCACTTCGTTAACAGGTTTTACACTTGCGGCTTCTTCCTTTGATAGATAAAAAGTCAGAACAAATAATGGAATGAGGGCAACAAGTAATAACCATCCAATGATTGCACGAAACATGAGGTCACTCACTTTCTTCGGATTTCTAGCCATATCGTACCATTCTTTTGCGATTACGAGAAGGTTATTTTTAGAAAAGAATAGACGTGAAGTCTAGTAAACAAGGCATTTAGACAGAAGAAAAGAGTATCTGATGATGGATCAGACACTCCTCTCTTTTGTCTTTGATTGTGAGCGGACCGCCCATAAAAATAATGCCCCGAAAAGGAAAATGCCTGCGGTAACATAAAAGACAGCTGGAATTCCGTAATGACTCGCCACAATACCGCCTATGACGGGTCCGACGACATTTCCAAGAAAGCGGAAGCTGACATTGTAACCAAGCACTTCTCCTTGCATAGAGGCAGGCGCTTTGATGCGAATATAGGCCGTCGTACAAGGAATGATGCCGCCTAGTGCCATCCCGTATAAGAAACGGAAGATCACTAACATCCCGTAGGAATCCGCCATCGCTTGCGGGATGAATAAAATGGAGGAGAGGATGAGAAGGGCGAGCAGCACCTTATCGTGACCAATACGATCTCCAAGGTCTCCCCATTTCCGTGTAAACAGCAAATTGCCAAGCCCCGTTGCAGAAAACGCCAGTCCTGCATAAAAGGCAAGGTTGACGGGGCCGTGTAAATCATGAATGTACAAGGCTAACAGCGGCTGAATACTAAAGTTCCCGACTTGCGTAATAAATGTGAGAAGCATGGTGACGACAAGTAAAGGCTGTTTGAAAATATGGACAAGGACGTCCTTCCGTGAGTAAGAAACCCGTTTTGCTTCTTTTGAACGGATCGGCTGTTCTTTCACACCGAAGATAATGACAATCGCTGACACATATATGACAGCAGCTGTTAAGAAAAATGTATAAATGAATCCGACACTGTCTGCCATAAATCCACCCATTAATGGACCGAATAAGCCTCCGGCGACATTACTCATCTGCATCGTACCAAGGGTCTTACCGGCTGTTGCCTTTTCGGTCTGTGCAGAAATCAGTGCCATCGAAGTCGAAATAAAGCCTGTCACAAGTCCCATGAAAAGCCTTAACGCAAATAGTTGATAAACGGTTTGAACAAGCCCCATTAATAAAATGCTTGTTGCAATCCCAATGCCATTAATGAGCAAAATCTTTTTATAGCCATGCCGGTCACCAATCCGTCCCCAAATTGGAGAAATGAGAAAGGCTGTTAAAAACGTAACCCCAAAGACATAGCCGCTCCATCTTTGAACAAATTCATTCGAATAACTGCTATCAAGAGACTCTATGTAAAGTGATAAAAAAGGGACGATCATTGTAATGCTGGCAGATACAAAAAAGTTCACAAACCACATGATGTACAAGTTTTTCTTCCTGTTTGTGATAAAGACCACCTTCTTTATTTATTTCGTGTTCCTTAATAATTATAAAGGAAAATAAACGATCTTTCATCTGATGAATAGGTTGGGCATAGTGAATCTGCATTATTTTCACGAAAATGAAGTGATTTCAAAGTCCGTCTTAATATAATAGTAGCAGGATGGAAAACAGACGAGAAAGTGGGGTGAGACTGATGGAACAGAAGACGCTGCTTGTGGTCGATTTTGAATTTACGATGCCTGATGGGAAATATCATCCGCAAAATTTTTTTCCGGAAATCATTGAAGCCGGTGTCGTTAAAGCATCAAATGAAACGATCATAGACACATTCTCAAGCTATGTCAAACCGAAAAAGTTCCCGAAGCTGACAAAGCGCTGTAAATCGTTCCTTGGCATTACGCAGCAGGATGTAGAAAGCGGGATTTCTTTTGAGACGTTTATCGAGAAGCTCGTGTCACTCGATGGGGGAGAAGACTGTGAGATTATCACATGGGGAAATATGGACATGAAGGTACTGAAGCAAAACTGTATGCTCAATCATATTGGTTTTCCTTTTAAGGGGAATCAAAGGGATCTGGCTTTTGAATATAAAACCTTTTTTGGGGATAGAACACTCACAGGACTTCGGAAAGCAGCTAAGGAGTACGGCAGTGAAGGAGCTGGTAAGCATCATAAAGCACTTGATGATGCCATGACCACTTATCAGCTGTTCACCCTTTTTGAAAAAGATCGATCCTATGTGGAAAATCCGCAAACAACCAAAATTGGTGAACTCATTGACTTCTCTCACTTTTTTGATTCGGCAGATTAGCGGGCGTCTTCTGGAAAATAATCTTTTTCAAGAGAAGAGAGGCACGCTCTTGATTTTTCAGCCCACTTGGAATCATCCGCACTGAGCCCATTTTTTAATTTATCTACGGCGTCTTTCAGTGATACTTGATAATCAGGTATGTCGCCATCATAAGGCTTGACCATATGATGAGGGATGTTCGTCTGTTCCCTAAAGGCCAAAGCCCGTCTTTCCTGAAAAAAAGGTACGTCCGCTTCTTTTGGATGATGCAGGTCACCTTGAGTGGGGTGTGTTAAAACCGCTTTTACTTGAACGAGATAAGTAGATGGTTTAATGGCTGTCACTTCCCCAATGTAAACACCTGTTTTGTAAAAACCTTTCACGATTTGTCCAATCTGAATGTCTGTCATATGAAATTCCTCCATTTCCTTCGCATAAGAAGGTATTTCCTTTCTTTTAGCCAATATAGTGAAGTAAACGAGCAAAAGGGGGAAGAGCGGAACATGTCGTTCATCATATTCTTTCTACTGTATTTTCCTGAAGATAAAAGGGAGTATATCCCTGCGGCAATCACGACGGTGCTTTTCTTTGCTGCTGCATTTATTTGCTTTCGTCTGATCGTTCGTGCTTCTAAGAAGCAGGAGCAGATCGATGAAAAAAGGACAAAAAAAATGGATTGATCATTTTCTTCTTGTATCTTCAGGAAACTTCACGGTGACTGTTGTACCAGACTGCAATGAGCTTTTGAAACGAATCGTTCCATGATGATTTTCAATGATGGAAAATGTCACTGTCAACCCAAGCCCTGTTCCTTTATTTTTCAATGTGTAATAGGGTTCACCAAGCTTTTTCATTTGGCTTTCTGACATGCCTACACCGTTATCAACGAAATAAAGGCAGATTCGATGATTTTCTTTAGAAGCAAACAGTTCGATTTTACCTTCGTGTTCGGGTGCTGCTTCGATTGCATTTTTGATTAAATTAATCATGACTTGTTTGATTTTCGTTTCATCCCCTTGGATGTATAAGTCTGGTTCAATCGATTGATGAATCGTGACCGACTTAAAATTCGCATAGGATGTCATCAGCGACGCACACTCTTCAAGTAATTTAGATAAATTGAGAGACTCAATTTGATAATAATTTTGTTTCGCAATATCAAGATAGCTCGTAATAATATCCTGAGCACGGTCAAGTTCAGATAAAACGAGATTTTTATAATCTTTATTGGTTGACGGCTCTTTCGTATTGTCACTTGAAAAGAGCAGTTGGATAAATCCTCTCACCACCGTCAGTGGATTGCGGACTTCATGGGCGACACTTGCTGCCAGTTCACTCACAATCGTCAGTTTCTCTGATTGGACAAGCTGTGTTCTCATTTGCGCATTCTCTTTCACAAACTCAATGGAATAAATACTCAGCACAAGAAAGAATATGTAGTAAAGAGTTGAGAAAAATAATTCAAGTAGCTTTTGCTGCATAATGAATGCAGGGCTGTACTCAATTAAGCTGACCACAAGCAGTCCAATGTAAATAAACATCCCTTTTGATAACGCAATCATGACTCCGTATAACAGCTTTCTCTGCTTAGAATATTGGCGCCATTTCCGGTAAAGCAGGAAAGGAATGAAAAAGTAAATCGGTACAACAATCAATCCAACCCATAAAAAAGAGCCATACATCACGAATTTTACGGTTGAACTAACCAAGATAGCGACGATTCCGGCGGTATATCCCCCGTATAAAATAGCCAGTACAAGGGGAATCGATTGAAGCCCAGTCTGCAAATCTAAAATCGAACCAACTGGATACATAATACATAGTGCTGATGAAATGGATGCAAATATGGTGATGAGCAGTTTATTCGTTTTAGGGAAATGAGCAGGGGTCCGGCTTAGCCATAGTGCATGATATAAAAAGATTGGAAATAGAATAAAAGATACATGGAGCAGAAAATCCTTGAACATTTCCATTTAAATGCTCTCCTCGTAAATAATTGTAATTCCTCTCATTATATCATTTCATGTACAAAGTAGATATGATAATAGGAGGGTTTTTTTCTTTAAAAAGAACACCCGTTAGGATGTTCTTTTGATAGAAATGGTTTTATTCGGATGATTGAGTGAATGCTTGATGAAGGCGCTTCAGACCTTCTTTCACTGTTCTGGCAGGACATCCTAGATTCATTCGAATAAAGCCGTCTCCTTCGTGCCCATATACGTTTCCGAGCTCTAGTATGACCTTGCCCTTTTTCAGCAGATTACGTTTCAATTCTGCTTGAGTGAGCTCATAATCACGAATATCCAGCCACAATAGATAAGAAGCATCTGGTTTCATATAACGCATGCTCGGCAGATATTCATCAATATAATCCATTGCGATCTTCAAATTATTTTCGAGATAAAGAACAAGTGAATCAAGCCACTCATCTCCGTGGCGATAGGCCGCCTCCATGGCAGGAATCGCAAAGGCATTCAGTTTAGACAATCCATTTCTTTGCACTTCATTGGTGAAAAGAGTTCTTTTTTCTTCATCAGAAATGATAATGGCAGATGCCTGAAGACCAGCTAAATTAAATGTTTTACTCGGTGCAATACACGTTACCGTGATGTTAGCTATCTCATCAGAAAGGCTGGCAAAAGGCACATGCGGCTGCCCGTAAAGCATTAGATCGGAATGAATTTCATCTGACACGACGGTGACACCGTACTGTACACATAAATCTCCTACACGCTTTAATTCCTCTTTTGACCAAGCTCTCCCTGAAGGATTATGCGGATGACAAAGAAACATCAGCTTTGCTTCTGGCCTGCTTAATTTCTTCTCTAAATCATCAAAATCCATCATGTAACGGTTGTTTTCTATTTTTAAAGGGTTGGTTGAGACGATACGTCCGTTTCTTTCAATCATTTGATAGAAGGGCGTATACACCGGTGACTGAATGACCACTTCATCATTCGGAGCTGTAAAGGCTTGTACCGCAAAACTAAGTGCTGTCACGATACCTGGTGTGAAGGTGACGGCATCTGTTTTTATCGTCCAACCGTGTCTTCTTTTGACCCAGTCAGCTACTGCTTGCTGCGTATCCTGATCCTGAAATGCATAGCCGAATACGCCGTGATCTAATCGTTCTTTTAAAGCATCAAGCACGACTTGGGGCGCTTTAAAATCCATATCTGCTACCCACATTGGCAGCGCATCTGTTGTCAGGAATAAAGACTCTGCTTGATCCCATTTGACTGATTTTGAACCTTTACGTATGATCTGTTCGTCGAAATTCATGAAACCCACCTCTAGCCGTTTTTCAACCATTCTTGGTTGTGCTAAAATAAACATCACAAAATTTATTATAAGCGGTGATCCCCATGAAAGATAGTCAAGCTGTAGAAGAGATGATTCAAATCATTAAGGCATGGGACCCTTTTCAGTATGGAGAGGACTTTTACGAAACGGAGCCTGCTGACGTCATCAGTGCCTTATACGACGCAGAAGACCCGTTATCTTTCGCGAAAGACATTCAAGCCATTTACCATCACTCATTTGATCAGCTTCTTCCGATGGAAAGCTGCCAGCATATCGCAAATCAGCTTTTTATCATAAGAGAAAGTAGCTCCTGCTCGTTTTAAGACAGGCTGAAATGACCAATTTGATCAGACACAAAGACCGGATTTTCCTCAGGGATGAGGTGCCCGGTTTTTTTTAATGCGTGAAAGGTTGAATGCGGCAGATCTTTGTGAAGTCTTTCGCCAATTTGAATAGGAACGATCCGGTCTTCCTCCCCCCAAATCAGAAGGACAGGTGTCTCCATTTTCTTTAAGACATCTGACGCTAAATCACCTTCCCTATGCCGAATCAAACGAAAAATACCTCTAAAAATTTGGTCATCTGAAAAAGGCTTTAAATATCCGTCTACCATCTCTTGATCAATAATCGAATGATCATGCACAACAGCGGTTAAATTTTTCATAATACCTTGCTTGAACAACTTTCTTTTTAAATAGAGATAAAAATAAGGAATATATGTGCTGTAAACAAGCGACTTTTTGGACTTATTCATATACCCTGAGCTGCACAAAAGAACAGCTTTTTCAAATAAGTCGGGACGCTCAGATGCAGCATATAAAGCAATTTGTCCCCCCATGGAATGCCCCACGAGGATCGCATGCTGAATCTGCAAATAACCAGCTAGTTCAATAATGATTTTTGCCATGTTGCGATAGCTGTAAATGAACGTATTCGATTTTTCGGACTGCCCGAATGGAGGCAGATCAATCGCAATTAAATTGAAGTCTTGTTTCAGAAGCGGGATGAGCTTTCGATAGCTGAAGGTAGATGAGAAGAGGCCGTGAATCAAAATCAATGTCTTCTTACCTTCATTTGGATAGTGTTCGTAATAGATATCTAAACCGAATTTACTTTTCATATAGGATGGCTGTACAATGTCCACACTCATCAACTCCGATATTTGATACTCACTCTCTGTTAGGTGACTGTATTGTACCCTAAAAAGTGGATTTTAAGCTACGATTAGAATCTTTTCCCTGCTTAGCATAATGGGAAAAACGTGCTATAATGTTCAGAAGATTTTTTAAAACTAGCTTTTTACAATCAGAGGTGTGAAATCAATGAAACTAACCGAAAAAGAAACTGAAATATTAGAGATTTTAGATGAAAACAGCCGCGCCGATTTAAATACAATTGCAAAAATGGCAGGTGTGACATCAGAAGAAGCAGAAGCCATTATTCAAAAGCTCGAAGATCAAAAAGTCATTATTGATTATTCGACCATGATTGACTGGCGAAAAGTAGACGGACACGAAGGCGTTACAGCGATGATTGATGTGAAAGTGACTCCAAAAAGAGGCGTCGGTTTTGATGAAATTGCTGAACGTATTTACAGGTTCCAAGAAGTGGAGTCCGTGTATTTAATGTCAGGCGTGTATGATTTATCTGTTGTGATCAGAGGAAGATCCATGTCTGATATCGCCCGCTTCGTATCTGAAAAATTATCGACACTTGATTCTGTTGTTTCAACCACTACCCACTTTATTTTAAAAAGATATAAGCATGATGGGAAAGTCTTTGAAACAGGGGACGATGACAAAAGAATCGTGGTGTCTCCTTAAATGAAAAAGTCTTATTTATCTGAAACGGTACAAAGCATTCAGCCGTCAGGTATTCGGAAATTCTTTGATTTGGCAGCCACAATGGAAGGGGTTATCTCCCTCGGGGTCGGCGAACCGGATTTCGTGACAGCTTGGAATGTGAGAGAAGCCAGTATTATGTCTTTAGAGCAAGGACTGACCTCTTATACAGCAAATGCTGGGTTGCTCTCTTTGCGAAAAGAATTGAGCCATTATTTATATAAGCGGTTTCACATTGAGTACAGTCCTGAAGAAGAACTCATTATTACCGTTGGCGGCAGCCAGGCGCTTGATTTGGCCTTTCGCGCCATTTTAAACAGCGGGGACGAAGTAATCATCCCAGAGCCTTGTTTCGTCGCATATGGGGCTCTGACGACACTTGCGGGCGGTGTACCGGTTTATTTAAGTACATCGGCAGAAAAAGATTTTAAAGCCGATTCTGCTGATCTTCGTACGAAGCTGACGCCGAAAACAAAAGCCATCTTGCTATGCTCTCCATCAAACCCAACAGGGTCTGTTTACTCAAAAGAAGAGCTTGAAGATATTGCTCAGTTTGCAAAGGAGCATGATCTTTTAATCATCACAGATGAGATTTATGCAGAGTTGACGTACGATGAAGCTTTTACGAGCGTAGCGGCAATTCAAGATATGAAGGAAAGAACGATTTTGATTTCAGGTTTTTCCAAAGGGTTCGCTATGACGGGGTGGCGCTTAGGCTATGTGGCAGCACCGCCAGTCCTCCGTGATGCCATGCTGAAAATACATCAATATTCTATGATGTGTGCACCAGCTATGGCACAATATGCCGCAGAAGAAGCATTAAAAAATGGACTTGAAGATGTGGAGAAAATGAAGAAAAGCTACAGAAGACGCCGTAATTTGTTTGTCGGCTCTCTCAATGAACTTGGACTCTCTTGCCACCAGCCAAACGGAGCGTTTTACGCTTTCCCGTCCATTAAAAGCACAGGCATGACGTCAGAACAATTTGCCGAGGAGCTGCTGCTTAGCGAGAAAGTAGCAGTTGTCCCTGGAAATGTATTCGGCCCAAGTGGTGAAGGACATATTCGTTGTTCATATGCGTCATCACTCGATCACTTGCAGGAATCACTTTCAAGAATTCAGCGTTTTTTGCAGAATAGACAAGTGCAAGAAGAGGCACCTGCTATCTTAAAATAAAAAAAAGGCATCAATCCAACTGGACTCATGCCTCTCAAATTAGGGGGGAATACTAGAAAGCATTCTTGTTTTCAGGTATTCCCCCTTTTGAACGGATCTAAACCCAATTAAAAAATATTTTGCGTAAAAGACCGTTCTGTGATATAGTTTTTAATTGCGTATAAACGAATATTAAAACATTTATTTAGGAGTTGTTATCATGGCGACAAAGTTTGAAGTAGGCAGTGTTTACACTGGTAAAGTAACAGGATTACAAGCGTATGGTGCGTTTGTTGCATTAGATGAAGAAACTCAAGGACTTGTGCACATTTCTGAAGTAACTCATGGTTTTGTAAAAGACATCAACGAGCACCTTTCAATTGGTGACGAAGTACAAGTAAAAGTTCTTTCTGTTGATGAAAATGCTGGTAAAATCAGCCTTTCTATCCGTGCGACACAAGATGCACCAGAAAGAAAAGAAAGCAAACCAAAGAAACAAAGACCACAGCAAGTGAAAGAAGAAGCTGCTGCACCACAAGGTTTCAATACACTGAAAGATAAACTTGAAGAGTGGATTGAGCAATCTAACCGTAAAGACCTTATCAAGAAATAAAAAAAGCACCGCTTCAAACGGTGCCTTAGGCTGCCTCGAATAGGCGGCCTTTTTTATGTCTTTTTGTTAGCGAACCTCTGGATTCGGCTCGTCACGGCGGACAGCTTCTTCGCTTGGCTTGAATAATAGACCAAGGTTAACAAGACCTGCAATTCCAACAAGACCATAAATAATACGTGATAATGCAGCACCTTGACCGCCAAAGATCGCTGCTACTAAGTCAAATTGAAAAAAGCCGATTAGTCCCCAGTTAATAGCACCGATAATCGTGAGCACGAGGGCAATACGCTGAATAGCACTCATCGTGATTCCTCCTTTCGCTACAGTATCAATACATTTATATTTTGCAGATTTTTAGCCAAACTATGCGTAAGAAAATGGATGAAAGCAAATTACTTTACTTTTGGAATGAAAGAAGCGCATAATGTAGCGCGAGGAGGAGATCACATGGATCGATTTACTTATTGGAACCCAACGAAATTAATTTTTGGAAAGGGAGAAGTATCAGCCCTTTCAGATGAACTAAAACACTACGGAAAAAACGTATTGCTTGTATATGGTGGAGGCAGCATTAAACGAAATGGCCTTTATGACCAAGTTGTCAGCATCTTAAAAGAATCAGGAGCTGCAATCACTGAGCTTGCTGGGGTTGAGCCAAACCCGCGCTTAACAACGGTCAGAAAAGGGGTCGAGCTTTGCAAAGAGAACCAAATTGACTTTATATTGGCAGTCGGCGGCGGTAGTGTCATTGACGCAACAAAAGCGATCGCAGCTGGTGCGAAATACGATGGAGATGCTTGGGATATCGTCACTCGTAAGCATGTCCCAATGGAAGCCATCCCATTTGGTACAGTATTAACACTTGCCGCGACAGGTTCTGAAATGAACTCTGGCTCCGTCATCACAAACTGGGAAACAAATGAGAAATACGGATGGGGCAGTCCAGCTGTCTTCCCTAAATTCTCTATTCTTGACCCAGTCAATACATTTACTGTGCCAAAAAACCATACGATTTATGGCATGGTCGACATGATGTCTCACGTATTTGAACAATATTTCCATCACACGGAGAATACACCTTACCAAGATCGTATGTGTGAAGGACTTCTTCGTACGGTCATTGAAACAGCACCGAAGCTGATCAATGATTTGGAAAACTATGAGTTTCGTGAAACGATTTTATTCACAGGCACCATTGCACTGAATGGAATGCTTTCAATGGGCGCACGCGGAGACTGGGCATCTCACAATATTGAGCATGCGGTATCCGCGGTGTATGACATCCCTCATGCAGGCGGACTTGCGATCTTGTTCCCGAACTGGATGAAGCATGTCATTCAAGAAAACCCAGGTCGCTTCAAGCAATTAGCAGTGCGTGTATTCGATGTAGATCCTGCGGGCAAAACAGACGAAGAAGTTGGCTTAGAAGGAATCGAAAAACTTTCTGCTTTCTGGACAAGTCTAGGCGCACCAAACCGTTTAGCTGACTATGACATCAACGATGAGAAAATTGATCTGATTGCAGACCGTGCAATGGCACGTGGTGAATTTGGTCAATTTAAAAAGCTGAACAAAGAAGATGTTCTAGCTATTTTAAACGCTTCTTTATAATCGAACATGGAAAAGATAGCTGCTTTTAAGCAGTTATCTTTTTTGAGTTCTGCATGTACATATGTTACAGTAGTCTTTCATGTTTTTGGATATAAATGTTTTAAGGAGATGTAGAACAGATGGAAAACTTTATTTACTATAATCCAACGAAATTGATGTTTGGAAAAGGACAACTAGACGGACTAAAAAGCGAACTCGCTCGTTATGGAAAGCGAGTGCTTCTTGTATATGGTGGAGGCAGTATTAAGAAAAATGGTCTTTATGATAAGGTTATCAGCGCTTTAAATGAAGCAGAGGCTGACGTATTTGAACTGTCAGGAGTCGAACCGAACCCTCGTCTCACTACAGTGCAAAAAGGGATCGACATTTGCCAAAATGAGAACATTGATTTCTTATTAGCAGTTGGTGGGGGAAGTGTCATCGACTGTACAAAAGCCATTGCAGCTGGAGCTGAATATGACGGGAATGTTTGGGATATTATTTCAAAGAAAACGACCGCTCAAAAAGCACTGCCATTTGGCACAGTATTGACACTTGCAGCGACAGGCTCAGAAATGAATCCGGATTCTGTGATCACGAACTGGGAAACAAATGAAAAGTACGTGTGGGGCAGTTCAGTCACGCACCCTGCTTTTTCAATTTTAGATCCTGAGCACACATATTCTGTGCCAGAGAATCAAACGGTGTATGGCATGGTTGATATGATGAGCCATGTATTTGAACAATACTTCCATAACGTCAAAAACACGCCTCTACAAGATCGGATGTGTTTTGCTGTTCTTCAAACAGTCATCGAGACAGCACCAAAGCTACTTGAAGACTTACAAAACTATGAGCACCGTGAAACCATCCTTTATGCAGGAACAATTGCTTTAAATGGCACGCTGCAAATGGGCTATTTTGGCGACTGGGCATCACATACGATTGAGCATGCCGTATCAGCAGTCTATGACATTCCGCATGCAGGTGGACTTGCGATCCTCTTCCCAAACTGGATGCGTCATACACTTGATCATAATGTCGAACGTTTTAAAAACCTCATGTTGAACATGTTTGACATTGAGACAGAAGGAAAATCGGATCGTGACATCGCATTAGAAGGAATCGACAAGCTGTCAGCCTTCTGGACAAGCCTAGGTGCACCGAGCCGTTTAGCGGATTATGATATTGGTGAAGATCAACTGGACAAAATTGCTGACATCGCAGCAAAAGAAATGGAATATGGTGGTTTTGGTAACTTTATGAAACTTGGCCGTGATGACATTTTAGCGATTTTGAAAGCTTCTCTATAATTTGGATGGCCGCTTCTCTTCATGAGGAGCGGCTTTTTGCTGCATCAATGACGATCACTTGATTTCAATAGCTAGTTCCGCTAAAGTGAAAGGGACAGAACTAACGTAATGGAGGGCTTACAAGCGATGACACATATTCAATTTGACTACTCGAAAGCGTTACCTTTCTTTCAAGAACATGAGCTTACATATTTAAAAGATTTTGTGAAGGTGGCCCATCATAATATTCATGAACAAACGGGTACTGGCAGTGATTATTTAGGTTGGGTTGACTTACCGAAGCAATATGATCGCGAAGAATTTGCCCGCATTCAAAAAAGTGCAGAAAAGATTAAATCTGATTCTGATGTATTACTCGTTGTTGGAATTGGTGGTTCTTATCTTGGCGCACGTGCGGCCATTGAGTTTTTAAACCATTCTTTCTATAATAGTTTGCCAAAAGGCAAACGCAAAACACCGCAAATCATCTTTATTGGAAACAACATCAGTTCTTCTTATTTAACAGATGTAATGGATCTGCTAGAAGATGCCGATTTCTCCATTAACGTGATTTCAAAATCTGGTACAACAACAGAGCCAGCCATTGCGTTCCGTATCTTTAAAAAGCTCCTTATCGAAAAATATGGTGCTGAAGAAGCGAAAAAACGCATCTATGCGACAACTGACAAGGCACGCGGGGCACTCAAAACATTAGCAACTGAAGAAGGCTATGAATCATTTATCATCCCTGATGACGTCGGCGGACGCTATTCCGTCTTAACAGCAGTTGGTCTATTGCCAATCGCTGTAAGCGGTGCAGACATTGATCAAATGATGGAAGGTGCTGCGAAAGCAAGTGAAGACTTCGCTTCATCTGAGCTCTCAGAAAATGCGGCTTATCAATATGCGGTTGTCCGTAATGTTCTTTACAATAAAGGACGGACAATTGAAATGCTGATTAACTATGAGCCAGGCTTACAGTACTTTGCGGAGTGGTGGAAGCAGTTATTCGGCGAAAGTGAAGGGAAAGATGAAAAAGGAATCTATCCTTCATCTGCCAACTTCTCAACGGATCTTCATTCACTTGGTCAATATGTACAAGAAGGAAGAAGAGACTTGTTTGAAACCATCGTGAATGTAGACAAGCCACGACATGAACTTGTCATCGAAGCAGAAGAACAAGACCTTGATGGGTTAAACTATCTTGCAGGAAAAACGGTTGATTTCGTCAATAAAAAAGCATTTGAAGGCACAATGCTTGCTCATACGGATGGAAAAGTACCGAACCTGATTGTGACGATTCCTGAAATGGATGCTTATACATTCGGATATCTCGTGTACTTCTTCGAAAAAGCATGTGCGATGTCTGGGTATTTACTAGGCGTCAATCCATTCGACCAACCTGGAGTAGAAGCGTATAAAGTGAACATGTTTGCTTTATTAGGAAAACCGGGCTTCGAAGAGAAAAAGGCAGAACTTGAGAGCCGTCTCAAACAATCATAAGAATAAAAGGCACATCTTTGCATAAGGTGTGCCTCAGATTGTTGACAAAGGGCTAAAATGAACTGTATTTTAGCCCTTTGTCTTCTTTTTAGCGTGATAGAAAACCTTTGAAGTCTAGGAAGGACGAGTACTGGAGCGGAGCGAATTTGACATTCGTGAGCACCAGTGCGCAGGACTGACAACGAATGCGAGGGTTTGTCTACACGCTAAGGCACATCTTTGCATAAGGTGTGCCTTTTTTTATGTTCTCATGGTGTCAGTGCAAGCCTCCCTAAGCTCTATACATAGAATAATCAATGGAGGAGGTTGATGAAGCGATGAGAACAAATCATATTTATATCCATGACATTTCCGGGCAGGCCATCGTTAATTTTGGGAATGTTGGGCGGATTTGTCCAATGAGTGCTACGAAAGAAACATCAGGAGCGGGCAGTGCGAACGAGACAAATGCATCATCCAGCCAGGCCTTATTTGATGCCGCATTTACAAACAATGTGCAAATCACGAAAGGCAAATGTATGAATTCCTCTCTTTAACGAACCCTATACAAAAAGGAGGGTTCTGTATGATTCATGTACCATCTAGGCTAACTGGTGAAAGCTTTTCACTGTACCATTTAGAAGAAAACATGAAGCCGCTCGGATATGTCATTAATGGGAATTGGGATTATGATCATGGATATTTTGATTATAAAATTGACAACCGTGACGGCTATACCTTTCTCAGAGTTCCGTTTACAGCCGAGAAAGGACAGCTGGATCAGCCAGGCGTTGTGGTGAAAATGGGACATCCATTTCTCTTAAAGCATGTCTATCAAGATAAATTAGATGACCATGCGATGGTTGGAAATGTCGGGGCATCTTTTAACCAATTCCAAGAACCGAAAGAGAAAGACGGGGATGTGTCAAATGCTTATGCCGAAATTGGCTTTTCACTCGTCAAAGAACTAGAAGATGTACTGCTTTAAAAGCTGATCAGCTCATCCTCTGGATGAAGCTCATACGCAAAAGGAGGATTCATCATGGGTCCTTCTTTTTTTTGTACGCCTACAATGATGACATGGTGCTCTAGAAAGTGGTGAAGTGCCGTTAAGAATGTCTCTCCAGCTAATGAAGCTGGTACTGGAATGATGGTGATCTGTTTATGGAGGGTCATGTTTCTTTTTATTTTTAACGCCACGAGCTGTTCTTTTAAAAGAAAATGCTCCACCATAAAATGATTCACGGCATCAGAAGTATGGATGACTTGATTGGCTCCAGCCCGCTCAGCATTTTTCACATAGCGATCGGTTAAAATTTCAATTAAACAATACAACGAAGGATTTAATCCTTTTGCTGCAAGCAAGGTTAACACACTCTGCATATCAGCTGTCACTTCATTTTCATGCTGGTCGGCGGTAATCATCAATGTATCAGCACTCATAATATTTGCTCTGCGAAGTGTGGCATCCTCTGTACCATGGCCTTTAATAAAATGGACATTCTCTAAAAGAGGTCCTTCCTTTAAGGAATCATCAATAAGTACAATCGGCATGGCGGGATCAATGGTTTGAAACGATTGAAGCAGTTTGTTCGTTTTCTCATTCCAGCCGACAATAATAAGATGCCCTTTCCCCTTGAAAGCCACCTTCCCCTCTACATAATGGTGCTGTTTGCTAAATACAGCGGCAGCAAGCGTGGCGAAATATGCAGTGACAAAGCTGGCGCCGATCAAAATGAGCGCCATCCCTGCTACTTGCCCAGGCATGGTTTGCGGCACAAAATCACCGTATCCCACAGTAGAAACTGTAATGAGCGCCCACCAGATCCCATCAAAGATCGTATGATACTGCTTTGGTTCAAGTATGACGATTAATTGTCCAAAAAAGAGAAGCAAGAAACAGATGATGATCGCAATGCGAACATAAAGAGGCCATCTTAGCCAGGCAATGAAGATACGGTTTGATTTCATCGAACTCGTCCTTTCAGGGAGACTGCTAATGTCAGTATGCCCGATTAGGAAACAATTTTTCATCATCGTCATGTATTGAAATAGAACCCATATCTTAAAATAAGAGAGAAGAAGGAGGGAATGCGAATGTCGTTTGTTCAAAAGACCGTACTTCTTTTTATCGGCGCCCACTTTTTATCATCTGCGGTGATTTTACTCGTGTTTGATTTAAATGCGGTGAACCATTTCATGAATGATTTCTCGTGGCTTCGTTTTTTTCAAGACCTATATGGAACGGTGACATTTTATACAGCATGCATCGGAATGTTCTTCTTTTTCATTGGTGTAGTGATTCCACTTAAAAAGACCTAGTGCTTTTTGCTGTACACGTTACATAAAAGTCATTAAAATTGTAAATAAATATATAAAATAAAAGGAAGCTGATGAGCATGCTGTTTTTTTATTTTTTAACATTTGCCGCATTGGGATTGTCTTTTTGGGCACAATTTAAAGTAAAGAATAATTTTGAAAAGTATTCAAAGGTTGAAGCTGCCAGTATGAAAACAGGTGCTGAAACCGCTCGATATATTTTAGATCGCAACGGGTTATACGACGTACCCGTTGAACCGGTAAGAGGAACTTTGACTGATCATTACGACCCGACGCAGCGTGTGGTTCGTTTATCTGAACCAGTGTATTATGGCCATTCCATTTCGGCCATTTCAGTCGCATCACACGAGGTTGGACATGCCTTGCAGCATCAGGAATCCTATGGTGCGCTTGTCTTGAGACATAAGATCTTCCCTGTCGTGAACTTTGCATCTGGTGTTGCCCCGCTTCTTTTCCTAGGTGGATTATTGCTCGGCAGCCTTAACTTAATCGGGCTTGGGATCGTTCTGTTCTCAGCTGCTGTGTTCTTTCAGCTAGTGACATTGCCTGTTGAGTTTAACGCAAGTTCTCGTGCAAAGAATATCATTGTTTCAGAAGGAATCATTAGAAGCAGTGAAGAAAGAGGCGTGAACAAGGTGTTAAATGCTGCAGCTCTTACGTACGTAGCAGCGGCCCTTGTCTCCCTGTTTGAATTGCTCCGTTTTGTAATGATCTTCCTAAATGGCCGTAATGATTAATTGACGCCAGAGGAGGTGAGCCCTTACCCGTGTTAGGTAAGGGTTTTTTTGTATATTTTAAACGTATTTTTAGTCCTATTACTCATTGCTGCGACAGCATTTTTTGTTGTCACTGAATTTGCGATTGTGAAAATTAGAGGCTCAAAAATCAATCAGCTGATTGAAAGCGGTGATAAGAGAGCCATTCATGTTCAAAAACTGACAACCAACCTTGATGAATATTTATCTGCCTGTCAGCTTGGTATTACCATCACGGCATTAGGCTTAGGGTGGTTAGGGGAGCCGACAGTGGAACATTTCCTGCATCCGCTTTTTGAAAAGGCAGGGCTTCATTCCGCTTTGACAGACATCATATCGTTTATCATTGCCTTTGTGATCATTACGTTTTTGCATGTTGTCGTTGGGGAACTTGCTCCCAAAACGATTGCCATTCAAAAGGCAGAAGCCGTCAGTCTTGTGACGGCAAAACCTCTTATTTTTTTCTATAAAGTCATGTATCCGTTTATTAAAGCATTAAATGGGGCTGCACGAGGCATTGTGAAATTATTTGGTTTTCATTCTGTCAAAGAACATGAAGTGGCGATCAGTGAGGAAGAATTGCGTCTCATCCTGTCTGAAAGCTACGAAAAGGGCGAGATCAACCAATCTGAATACAAATATGTCAATAAAATATTTGAATTTGATAACCGAGTGGCGAGAGAGATCATGATCCCGCGCACAGAAATCTCTGCTATTGAAATTGAACAGAGCTTGGAAGACGTGACGCATTATATGCTGAACGAAAGGTATACACGTTATCCTGTCATTAAAGAAGATAAAGATCATGTCATTGGTGTGATCAATAGCAAAGACGTATTTAAAGCAAGTTTTCTCAATCAAGAGGTGTCCATTGAAGACTTAATGCGCCCTGTTATTCGTGTCATTGAAAGTACACCGGTTCAAGAACTGCTGATTTTGATGCAAAAGGAACGGATTCATATGTCGGTGCTTGTAGATGAATACGGCGGAACAGCAGGTCTCGTCACAGTTGAAGACATATTAGAAGAAATTGTGGGGGAGATTCGGGACGAATATGATCAAGATGAAACCCCTCATATTGTGAAAAAAGGTGACTTTCATTATGTGATGGATGGGAAAGCCTTGATCGATGAAGTAAATGATTTATTGGATTTAGCGATTGAAAATGATGATGTTGATACAATTGCAGGGTGGATGATGACGCATAAAATTGATTTTGACATTGGAGATATCATTGAAGCAGAAGGCTGTGAATTTAAAATTGTCGATGCAGAAGATCATCATATTCGAACCATAGAAGTAAAAAAGGTTCACTTTTCCTAAAAACCTCGGAGCTATTGACGAGGTTTTTTTGCTTGGTAAACTTTAGGTAAGAAGATTTGTTTCTGCCAACCGGCAGTGATTGGTTTCACATAAAAAGGGTATGGTTTTATAGACATGATCAAAAGGAGCAGAGAAATGAAAAAAATCAACGTACAAACAGACAAACACGATGACATGATAGACATTACCCATGAAGTTCAGCAATATGTCCGGGAAACTGGGATTCAAAACGGAACGGTTATGGTCTATTGTCCACATACGACGGCTGGAATCACCATTAATGAAAATGCCGACCCAGACGTCAAACGAGATATGCTGCGCCGGCTTGACGAAGTCTTTCCGTGGGAACATCCAAAAGATCGTCATATGGAAGGCAACACAGCAGCACACATGAAAGCTAGTTATGTGGGGGCATCTCAGCACGTTCTTGTCCATCATGGTGATCTTGTGCTTGGAACGTGGCAGGGAATCTATTTTTGTGAGTTTGACGGACCGAGACATCGTCACTTTTATATACAGGTGTCAACTAACGAGTAAGGAGCGGGGAGAAGATGGGAGAATTCACAGCGTTACTTCAAATTGAACATGGCATCATCCAAGCACCAATGGCAGGAGGAGCGGTGACGTCGCAGCTTGTCGCCGCTGTTTCACAATATGGCGGTCTCGGTAGCTTAGCAAGTGGTTATGTACAGCCAGAAAAGATGAGGCAGCAAATCAGACAGGTCAAACAGCTGACATCTCGTCCATTTCAAGTGAATGTGTTTGTCCCTGAACCCATTTCAGAAACGAAAACAGAAGATGTATCATTTTGGACAGACCGGCTGCCTGTCATACAAGAAGCACAGATGATCCCTAGAGAAGAAGAATTATGGAAGGACTATGAACAAAAAATCAAGATTCTTCAAGAAGAAGAAGTCCCAGCTGTGTCGTTTACATTTGCCTGTCCAAACGAACAAACAATTCATCACCTGAAACAAAAGGGGATCTTTCTCATCGGAACAGCTACAACAAAAGAAGAAGCACTACTTTTAGAAGAAAAAGGAATGGATGCCGTTGTCCTGCAGGGAAGTGAAGCAGGAGGGCACCGAGGCACCTTCTTACCTTCAAAGGGAGATGCTCTGCAGGGACTTTTCTGCCTGATCAGTGATGTCAGATCCGTCTGTCATATCCCATTGATCGCCGCTGGAGGGATCACAGACCGGACCACTATGAAAGCAGCACTAGCACTTGGAGCGGATGCGGTTCAAATAGGGACACGATTTTTAGCGAGTCAAGAAAGTGCTGCGGCAGATGTTTACAAAAAGGCGCTGTTACAGGCAGAAGGCAGTGAAACAGCGATGACACGGCTTTTCTCTGGAAAAAAAGCCAGAGGCATTGTCAATCAGTGGATGGAGGAAGAAAGACGAAATGAAGACCGGGTTCTCCCCTATCCCATACAGCATGTATGGACAACACCGATGCGAAAAGCGGCAGCTGCTGCAGGAAACCGAGAACAAATGGCTCTTTGGGCAGGTCAGGGGGTTGGCCGCATTCTCTCGATTTTAACCGTTGAAGAGATCATGCATGAACTCACGCAGAAATAATTTGATAATGGGTGGTGTGACAGGATGGAAATCTTAAAACATTCATATCGGAAAAAAGGACAAATTGAATTTCTATTTGATGATTTTCCGCACTCCCCTGCCGTCCTTACCCCCATTCGTCATTACTATTTCGTTCGTTATGTCAAATGGAATCAGCACGACCCTCCAGTCACAAGAAACGATCTAGAAGAAATGGAAATCCTAGCAAACACAATGCTTGGCACGCTCCATGATTACCGCAAACGCAAGGCATACAAAGGCCCCTTGTCATAACCTATAGACAAGAGGCCCTTTTTAGCTACCAAACATTTGCCTGAGATAAATAACATCCATCCTAGTAGTCTGCGGCAGTAAATAAGCGGACTGAACAGCCCCTGGCCGTCTTCTGGCATTTAATTTATCGATAATCTCTGCAGCTGTTAAGATCCCAAGCCCATGCCCATAATATTGATCTTCCCCTAAGTAAATCACATTTTCTCCGCGCCATTGAGACTGTTGATAGCTAAACTCTGGATTCTCGAAATATAGGCAATCCCCATAAATAAAATCATTTCCGCGCTCTGTATAAATGGATAATGTATCATAGTGCCAGTCATACAGCGTTAAACTTCTAAGTCTTCGATTGAACTTCTCGTCTCCTACCGTTTGCAGGACTCCCATATAAAACACAATGACAATCGCTGTGGCACATTCAAAGGCATATTTTGAGCCATTTTCAAAGATGTCTTTAATCCCCGTAGATGGCTCGACTTGATAGCGCAGTTCTAACGCTCCGGCCTCTGATACACGCCAATAGGCGTCATTCGCACGGGACCTTTGAAAGATAGCAAATGAGGCACCGCTCTTGTTCAAATCTCTTGCCGCATTCATGATATTCGATCGTAAAGTCACCTCAAATAACAAATCAGATGCCTGCCTATAACGGAACGTATCATTTGAGGCTTGTAATTGCATCAAAATGATCCGCTTTTGTCCTTCTAGCTGAAACGATGCCAGCTGCTCATTTGTCACTGGCTGTCCTGAAAGGATAATCATATGAAAAGCGCCCCCTTTTGTATTAGCGTATGCGGGATGCTTGGGCAAGGAATCAATTTGTGAAAATAAACAAAAAGGCATCCTTTTTATTTGAAAAACATGAAAATAATATGAAGCTGTCCGATATAAAACATAACGTTTAAAAGGAGGAAAAACATGAAAAGTATCATAAAATGGTTGAAAAAACCATCGATTTCTAAAAGGCTGATTATTTCATTCACACTTGTTCTCGTCTTGCCTATCATTACACTCAGTACGATTTCATATCAGATTGCCAAAGAAGAATTAGATCATGAAATCATGTACGGAGCCAACGCAAGAGTCAATGAGCTGAATGACATGATCGAGCAAAAGCTCTTGAATAAGGAGAACGCAGTCAAACTGTTTACCGAAACATCCAGTGCTGCAGACTTTAAAAAGAAAAACCAGGACGAACTGTATGAGCATTTTGAGATATACAGTAAAATCAATGAAGATGATGTAGTTGGATTTTATGCAGCAAGTAAAAATCGTGATTTTATTCAGTTCCCTAAAGTGGACATGCCAAAAGGCTATGATCCAACAACTCGTGATTGGTATAAAGCGGCGATGCAGGACGAAAAAGGCGAACCTGTGGTCACCAATCCATACATCTCTGCCACAACAAACGGCATGGTTGTCACAATCGCTCAGCGTCTGAAGGACGGGTCGGGAGCCATTGGGATTGATATTGATGTTCAAGATATCGTCGATAAAATCAAAGATATTAAAATTGGACGAGAAGGATATCCAATTATTGCAAATAAAAACAAACAGATTGTAGCTCACCCAGAAGAAAAATCAGGCTCTGCAGTTACAGAAAATATTTCATCAATCCTTTACAGCGGCAAAGAAGGAACATCAACTTATGAGAATAAAGGAGAGCAAAAACGCCTCGTTTTTGTGACAAATGATTTAACAGGTTGGAAAATTGCTGGAACGATGTTTGTATCAGAAACAGAAGAAGCAGCACAGCCAGTTTGGAATTCTGCCATTATTCTTTTAATTTCTTCTTTTATCCTTGGCGGTATCGCTATCTTCTTTATCGTTCGCTCCATCACAATTGGACTTAGAAGGCTTGTTGATTTCTCAGAAAAGGTGAGTGAAGGGGATCTAACGGAAACCCTCGAAACCAAATCGAAGGATGAAATAGGAGACCTCACAAGAAGCTTTAGTAAGATGAGTGAATCTTTGCGTGAAGTTATTCGAGCGGTCCAGCAATCTGTCGACAATGTGGCTTCAGCTTCAGAAGAGCTGACTGCTAGTGCCAGCCAAACAAGTCAGGCGACAGAGCATATCACCATGTCGATTGAACAATTCTCAAATGGGAATGAAGCACAAAATGAGAAAGTCGAATCTAGCACGAATCAGCTTGTCGCAATGAATGAAGGATTACAAGGTATGTCACAAACTTCATCAGAAGTGACTGCTGTCTCCATTCAATCGACAGAAGCGGCTGGACAAGGCGGACGTATCGTTGAAAGCACAGCGAATCAAATGAAACATATCGACACATCTGTACAAGAAGCAGAACAAGTCATGAAAGAATTAGAATACAAGTCTAAAGATATTACGAGCATTTTAAATGTCATTAATGGCATCGCAGATCAAACGAATTTACTTGCACTCAATGCAGCCATTGAAGCAGCAAGAGCAGGTGAATCAGGGCGCGGCTTCTCTGTCGTAGCAGAGGAAGTCAGAAAACTAGCGGTCCAATCCGCAGATTCAGCGAAAGAAATTGAAAAGCTGATCCAAGAAATTGTGTTGGAAATTTCCAAATCTCAAGAGATGTTCAAAGCTGTTAACCGAGAAGTAAATGCAGGACTTGGGATGACAGAAGAAGCAAAAGAAAGCTTCCAAAACATCTATGAGGCGGCAGAAGGTATGTCGAAAAAGCTCACTCAATTAAATGATACAGCGGTTGACCTATCAAGCGGATCAAAACTTGTGTCACAAGCTATGCAGGAAATGCGTCAAGTTTCAAGAGAAAGTGCGGCGAACATTCAAGATATTGCGGCATCTGCTGAAGAACAATTGGCATCTATGGAAGAAATTTCGTCCTCTTCTGTCACACTTGCCAATATGGCTGAGGAGCTAAAAGAGCTGACAAGTCAATTTAAAATTGATTAAAAAACGATGAAAAAATATCCAGAATTGTCTGGGTATTTTTTTTATTTTTAAACGTCATTTCCAGCCCTCTAAAAATAAACCTTTCATCCGATAATAACTTTAGAGAAGTAAAGGGGGAAAGAGAAAATGGGAAAAATGATCCAATGGTTCAAAAAACCATCCATTTCTAAAAAATTAGTTATTGCCTTTTTGGTAGTCCTCATACTGCCAACCGTCGCACTCACAATCAGTGCATTTTTTACATCAAAAACAGAGTTAGACAAACAGATTATGGGCAGTGCGATGAGTCAGGTCAATGCATTTGATACCTTAATCGATGAGAATATTGGGAACAAGGCAGAGGCTGTGACTCTGTTTACAGATGATCTCAAAGCGGTTAATCTTCAAGAAAAAAATAGAAAAGCTACCATTAAAGAATTGCAGCAATACGGAAAAATTAATGAAAAAGATGTCTCAGCCATTTATGCAGGTTCAGAAAAGGGCTTGTTCATGCAATACCCAGTTCAAAAAATGCCTGAAGGCTATGATCCGAGAGAGCGTCCGTGGTATCAAGAGGCCATGAGTGCTGATGGTAAACAAGTCATCACGAAGCCATACGTCGCAGCATCTACAGGTAAAATGGTCATCACCATTGCCCAAAAAACGAAAGATGGCTCAGGGGTAATTGGTCTTGATATGGAAATTGACAGCCTCATTCAAAAGCTAAAAGAAATTAAAATAGGTCAAAAAGGATATGCTTTCATCATGGAGAAGGATAAAACCGTGCTAGCAGATCCAACCCAAAAGCCAGGAAGCAAAGTCAATGAGAATTTGGCGAACATTATTTTTAAAAACAAACAAGGAAACGGCAGCTATACACTCAATGGAACAGATAAAAAGGTGGCGTATGTCACCAATGAACTAACCGGCTGGAAAATCGGCGGCACGATGCTCGTATCAGAAGTAGAGGATGCAGCTAAACCCGTTTTCAATACTGCCATTATTGTGTTCAGTGTGACACTGATCGTAGCAGGAACCCTCATCTTCTTTATTGTCCGCTCTATTTCAAGTAGATTATCCAATCTTGCCCGTTTCTCGAAAAAGGTCAGCGATGGTGATTTACGTGATAAACTTCAGATTCAATCAGATGATGAAATAGGACAAGTTGGTAAAGGCTTTAATACGATGATTGACTCATTAAGATCCCTCATTGGCGCCGTCCAAACCTCTGTTGAAAATGTCGCTTCTTCATCAGAAGAACTGACCGCAAGCGCAGGACAAACAAGTAAAGCAACAGAGCATATTACATTAGCCATTGAACAATTCTCTACTGGTAACGAAAGCCAGAATGATAAAGTGGAATCAAGCTCAGAAGAGTTAGAAGAAATGAACAGAGGCCTTCAGCACATGAATGAGTCGGCTGAATCGATTACCGCTTCATCCATCAAATCAACAGAGATTGCAGGAGAAGGCGGACAGCTAGTGGAAAAAACCGCTTCTCAAATGAACGTGATTGATCAATCAGTGAAAAAAGCAGAGAATGTCATCAGTGCGCTGGAAAGCAAATCAAAAGATATCACCCAGATTCTTGGTGTCATTAATGGCATCGCAGATCAAACGAATTTACTTGCGCTGAATGCAGCGATTGAGGCAGCAAGAGCTGGCGAATCTGGTCGAGGCTTCTCCGTTGTAGCAGAAGAAGTAAGAAAACTTGCTGTTCAATCTGCCAACTCAGCGAAAGAAATTGAAAACTTAATCAAAGAAATCGTTCAAGATATTGATGTATCACAAGAAGTATTCACAGCAGTAAATCAAGAAGTTCAATCAGGCTTAAGCTTTACTGAACAAACGAAAGTCAGCTTCCACAATATTTTCGACATGACCAAAGAAATCTCAGATCAGCTCCAAACAATGAATCGAACAGTTGTCCAGCTGTCAAAAGGATCTGCACATGTTTCTGAGGCTGTCCGTGAGATTGCAGACGTATCACGTGAAAGCTCCGCCAATATTCAAGACATTGCCGCTTCAGCTGAAGAACAGCTGGCATCAATGGAAGAGATCAGCTCATCCTCTGCCACCCTTTCTTCAATGGCAGAAGAATTACGTGATTTGATTAGCAAATTTAAAGTTGAATAAACAAAATGAAAAGAACCTCCAGCTAGGGGGTTCTTTTTTGAACTGAACATAACGAAAGAAATAGGTAAATATGCTTATTTTGGTGAGTTTTCGAGCATTACACCTTGAAAAATAATCCGTATTACCTAAAAATAGAGGGGGATGATCCCAAATCATAAACCAAAAGGAGTAGAGTCATGAAAAAAATCAACTTTTTTAAGCACTTTACGATGTCAAAGAAATTAATTACTGCATTCTTAGCGATTCTCCTAGTGCCCATTCTTGTGTTGGCCGCATTTTCCTATGAAGTGGCGTCTAAGTCTCTCAATGATGAGATTATGTCTAGCGCTGCAAATGGTGTGAATCAATTAAATGAATTGATCAATAAAGATGTACAGCCTAAAATTGATATTGTTTCATATTTATCTAAATCGGTGAAAAAAAAGGAACTGGCCTCTAAAAATAAGGATTTACTTAAGGTGAAATTAGAGCAACTATCGGAAACAGACGACGATGTCGTAGAAGTATTTGTTGCAGATCAGAATGGTAAACTAACTGAATATTCCGAGATTCATAAAGGCAGTGCCAAAAGCGCAAAAAATGAACCATGGTTTCAACAATCAATGGGAGATGACAAACTCATCATTTCAGATCCTTTTACAGACAAGTCATCAGATGACCTGCTCATCACAATATCAGAACAGTTAGCAGATGGTTCTGGTGTCATTGGTATAAATGTACGATTGAACACGATTGTGAAAGATACAAACAGCATCAAAATTGGTCAAGAAGGTTATGCGTTTGTCGCTACCTCAGACCAACGTTACATTGCTCATAAAACGGAAAAGGCCGGGACGAAACTGACAGGCGATTTCATCGAAAAGATGTATCACAATAAAAAAGGAAGTTTCGAATATGAATTTAACGGACAGCCGAAGCAAATGTTTTATGACACAAATGAAGCGACAGGCTGGAAGCTTGCGGGAACAATGTATGTCAACGAAGTGAAGGAAGCCGCACAGCCAGTGCTTGACTTAACCATGATCATCCTAGCTGCTGCGATTGTCATCGGTGGAATCGCGATTTATTTTATTATTAAATCGATTCGAAAACCACTCATAGAGCTCTCTGAATCTGCTGAGAAAATCAGTCAGGGGGATCTCACCCAGCATATCGAGGTGCGCACACACGATGAAATCGGCAAGCTTGCACAGAGCTTTAACGATATGTCGGCAAAGCTGAAACAAGTCATTCAAGCCGTCCAGAATTCAATTGAAAATGTGGCTGCCTCATCTGAAGAATTAACAGCTAGTGCAGGACAGACAGCCCAAGCAACTGAGCATATTACCTCATCTATTGAACAGTTTTCAAACAGCAATGAACATCAAAATGAGATGATCGAAAAAAGCTCTGTCCAGTTAAACGACATGGATCGAAGCTTATCACATATGGTCAACACGACTTCTCATATGATGGAATCATCTATCGAGTCTAGCAAAACCGCTCAGGCTGGTGGAGAGCTCGTTCAAAAAACAGCAGGTCAAATGCAAACGATTGAACAAGCAGTGAAAGAAGCGGAGCTTGTGATTGCAGGGCTAGAACAGAAATCTAAGGACATTACAAGCATTCTTGGAGTTATCAACGGCATTGCAGATCAGACGAACCTCCTTGCTTTAAATGCAGCGATAGAAGCCGCACGTGCAGGTGAGGCAGGAAGAGGCTTCTCTGTGGTCGCTGAAGAAGTTCGCAAGCTTGCAGAGCAATCAGGCAGCTCTTCAAAAGAAATTGAAAGTCTGACGAACGAAATCGTAGATGAAATTGAAAAGTCGCAGAAGATGTTTAGACAAGTAGCAGGTGAAGTTCAATCTGGATTAAACATTACAGATGAAACGAAAGTGAGTTTTGAGAAAATCACCCATAAGACATCAGAAATGACAGAACAAATGAAACAAATGAATGGATCAGCCCAAGAACTTTCTCATGGCTCAAACGATATTTCACAAGCAGTCAATCAAATCAAAGAGCTTTCACGTGAAAGTTCCGCAGGTTTCCAAGATATTGCGGCTTCAGCAGAAGAACAGCTGGCATCAATGGAAGAGATCAGCTCATCTTCCGCCACTTTATCCCAAATGGCAGAAGAACTGAGAGAGCTCATCAAACAATTTAAAATATAAGAGTCATAGTGGAACACCTGACGTTTTGGCGTCAGGTGTTTCAGCGTGTAGACAAACCCTCGCATTCGGTGTCAGTCCTGCGTGCTGGTGCTCACGAATTCAAATTCGCTCCGCGCCAGTACTCGTCCTTCCTAGGGCTGGAAAGGTTTTCTATCACGCTGAAAAGAAGAAAAGGGCTAAAATCAAATTCATTTTAGCCCTTTGTCAATAATTTGGAACACCTGACGTTTTGACGTCAGGTGTTTTTCCGTTTTTTGCACATAATTTGGGTATTTTGGACTTATCTAGACTTTAATAAATTAAAAAAGTAAAGAACCTAGTAGTACTTCCGATATATATACTATCTTACTAAAAGGAGTTTTCTTTTTTATGAATTTCATACAGTATTTCAAAAAACCATCTATATCAAAAAAGCTCGTTTTCTCTTTCTTATTTATTCTTTTATGCCCAATTATCGTATTGGCATTCTCTTCATATCATACGGCGAGCACCTCTTTAAATGATCAAATCATGCAAAGTGCAAAGGAAAATGTAGAACAGCTGGACAAAAACATTACGAAGGTTGTGAAAGTAAAAACAGACGCAGCCGATTTCTTTAGCAAATGGATTACGAAGAAAAAGCTGGGGCAAAAAGGAACGACTGATATTCAAGGGCGCTTTGAGCAATTCATGAGCATGAATGATGACACAGAAGGCATCTTTGTTGCTTCAAGTGATGGAAAAGTGTTCTCAAGATATCCAAATCAAAAAATGCCTGCTGATTATGTCGCAACTGAGCGGGATTGGTACAAAGATGGCTGGGCGAAAAACGGTGAGCTGTCTGTTTCCGCTCCATACCCAACCGCATCAACTGGTACACTTGTTGTGACGATTTCTAAAAAACTAGAGGACGGTTCTGGTGTTATTGCCATGAACCTGGACATTGCGAATCTAGTAAAAGAGTCTAATAGTATCAATATTGGTAAAGAAGGTCATGCTTTTATCGGAAGCCCAGATCGAACATACGTGGCACATCCAACGAAAAAAGCAGGAACAAAATTAACAGGTGATTGGGTAGACAAGCTTTATACACAAGACAAAGGTTCAATGAGTTATATGTTTGAAGGGAAAGAAAAGCAAATGGAGTTCACAACAAACAAAGCGACTGGTTGGAAAATTGCCGGTACAATGTTTGTCAGTGAAGTAGAAGAAGCGGCGCAGCCAGTCTTCAACATGGCGGCCATTATATTAGCTGGTGCGCTCATCATTGGCGGTATTCTCATCTTCTTTATCATCCGTTCTATTACAAAACCACTTTCCATGCTTGTCTCCTCTTCTAAGAAGATTAGCGAAGGAGATTTAACAGAGAAAATTGATGTCCGGTCAAAGGATGAGATTGGTCAGCTCGGTACAAGTTTTAATGAAATGAGTGAGTCACTCAGAGATGTGATCCAAGCTGTACAGACATCTGTTGAAAACGTGGCGTCATCGTCGGAAGAACTGACGGCAAGTGCAGGTCAAACGACAAAAGCAACCGAACATATTACATCATCCATTGAAACATTCTCGAACGGAAACGAAAATCAAAGTGAAATGGTGGAACAAAGTGCAGCCCACTTGAAACAAATGAACGAAGGGCTAAATGAAGTTGCACAAACATCTGATGTCATTACAGAATCATCGGTTCAATCAAAAAAAGTCGCAGAAACAGGCGGACAGCTTGTTGAACAGACAGTTGGCCAAATGAAAACGATTGATCATTCAGTGAAAGAAGCTGAAAGTGTGATCAACGGATTAGAGCATAAATCAAAAGATATCACCAACATTTTAGGTGTCATTAACGGTATAGCAGATCAAACGAATTTACTGGCTCTGAATGCAGCCATTGAAGCAGCACGTGCGGGCGAGTCAGGCAGAGGCTTCTCGGTTGTAGCAGAAGAAGTCCGTAAGCTGGCGGTTCAATCATCAGATTCTGCAAAAGAGATTGAAAAACTCGTCAAAGAAATTGTCTCTGAAATTGAAACGTCTCAAAATATGTTCAAATCTGTGAATGAAGAAGTAAAAAATGGTCTATCAATTACAGACCAAACAAAAGAAAGCTTCTCACAAATCAATCAGCAAACGGCAGAAATTGCGACAAGAATCAATGAAATGAATACGACAGTTCGTGAGCTTTCAAAAGGATCTGAGCAAATTTCTAAAGCAGTGAATGAAATTGCAGATGTATCGAGAGAGAGTTCAGCAAGTATTCAAGATATCGCGGCATCAGCAGAAGAACAGCTGGCATCAATGGAAGAGATTAGTTCTTCTTCGACGACGCTTTCCCAAATGGCGGAAGAATTGCGTGACTTAATTAAAAAATTCAAGATCAGTGAATAATAGAAAGTGGTTCTCCTCAAGGGGAACCGCTTTTCTTTTTAAGAGATGATCTCGTACAATAGAGGAAATCCGAAGAAAAGGAGAGATGTTATGCGTTTATCAAATAAGAAGGTCATTGCGTTAGTCAGTGATGATTTTGAAGATTTAGAGCTATGGTATCCCGTTTTGCGATTAAGAGAAGAGGGGGCAACTGTCCATCTCGTAGGCGAAAAAGCAGATCATGAATATATCGGGAAGTACGGAGTGCCAGCTGTATCAGATGCAGACTTCTATTCCATTCAAGCAGATGATTATGATGCGGTTCTCGTTCCTGGAGGATGGGCGCCGGATAAACTGCGCCGATATCCAGAAGTATTAGACATCGTTCGTACGTTTGATGCAAAGGGCAAACCGATCGGACAAATCTGTCATGCCGGATGGGTGCTCATTTCAGCTGGTATCCTGAAAGGTAAAAAAGTAACGAGTACACCTGGTATTAAAGATGATATGACGAATGCTGGAGCGGAATGGTTTGATGAAGCGGTTGTGACAGATGGCCATATTGTATCAAGCAGACGCCCGCCGGACCTTCCGCCATATGTGAAAGCATTTGCCGATGTATTAGTGGCAAACTAGTTTCACACGAACAAACAAAGGGCTGTAAAACGCCCTTTGTTCATTCAATGCCTCATTACATTTGTCTGTCGGCTGGATAGATAATGCCCATTTGTCTTCTCGCCTCGTCCATGACGGACATGGTTTGAACGGATAAGGCAAATGTATTGATTGGAGACTGTCCCTTTTTTTGCTTGATGCATTGAATGAAGTGATCGATTTCATAATACATAGCCGGTTGATCATCTTTGATAGAAATATCGGTTTGCTGTCCATTCCGATCATGGATGATGATACGAGAAGGGCGATGGAATTGATCAATCACCATCGTGGCATCCTCCCCTTGAATTTCAGCAGATACATGAGATGTTGAGATTTTTGAATGGAAAAGAAGTGCTTGATGTCCTTCATATTGTAAAAGTAATGAACCGCTCCCATCTACTCCAGAAGAAAGTGTATAGCCTCTCGCGGTGATTTGATGTGGCAGCCCGAATAAATAAATGATGGGAAAGACAAGATACACGCCGATGTCCATTAAGGAGCCATTGGATAATTCCGGCTTAAAAGCATTTGGAATCTCACCGTTTCGGTAGGCATCGTATCTTGAGGAATATTTACAGTAATGAGCGATCACTTGCCGAATGGGGCCTAGTTGATCAAGATGCTGTTTGATTTGAAGAAAATTCGGCAGAAATGTGGTCTTCATCGCTTCCATTAAGCACACCTGATATTTTTTCGCAGCAGCAATCATTTCTTCAGCCTCTTTCCGGTGAGAGGCCAATGGTTTTTCACATAATACATGTTTTTGATGCGCCATCATCAGCATCGCTTGCTCTTTGTGAAGGGCGTTTGGACTTGCGATATACACAGCATCAAACGCATCACTTGCCGCCATTTGTTGTAAATTAGTAAAGACGGTATCAATGCCATACTTGTCTGCAAATGCCTGTCCTTTTTCAGCAGACCGAGAATAGACGGCCGTACATGTAAAATCCGCCACTCCTTCACCAGCCTGTAAGAATCGATCTGTAATCCAATTCGTTCCGATGACAGCAAATCGAATCATCACATTCCCTCCTTCTGCTTTTCTCTGATTATACATGCTTTGAAAGCGTTTGTATGAAAGAATCTTCTTTTTTATTGAAAAGCGGATGAAACCTTTACCTTAGCTGATGCGTCTTACATAAAGAATATAAATGTACGAAAAGTGGATAGTTTCCTCCTTCATTCGGGTAATACTTGAGAAGGAGGGAGGAGGAAACGAACATGAAGCGCATCCTACATATAGGAAGTACATACGCATTCGCGCTTTTATTTATAGCAGCCGGTGTTTTTCATGTGATAGAGCCAAGCGGCTTTGCCCGCATGATGTCTGGATGGCCATTTCCCTATGGCATCATTTATGCCACCGCATGCTTGGAATGGCTGCTGGCCGTATTACTACTTCTTCCAAACGTAAGGATTGTGGCAGCAAAAATGATCGCTGTCTATCTGGTGCTCATTTTCCCTGCGAACCTATTTGCTGCGAGAGAAGGGATTCCATTTCCAGGGCAAGAGAGCACAGAACAAGCCTTGTTATGGATGAGATTAATCGGACAACCGATTTTGATTGGATGGGCCATGTCCATTGCGAAACGTGAAAAAAAGCTAAAACAATGATCACAAAATGATGATCAAGTAGTGTACAATTTACTAATAAAATAGCCCGTGTTTGGAGGAAAGATATGAATTCTATGCAAATGTGGAGCAGTCGATTTAGAAAATTTTTTCTTGATAACAAGTTTGTTCTCTTTTTACTCATCCTGCTATTAATAGGGTTGAATATCCTTGTTTTCATGAAAGCATCTTTTATTTTCACACCGCTCATTGTACTCATCAAAACCATTGCCTTACCGATTATTTTAACGGGGGTTGTGTATTATTTATTAAATCCAATTGTGAATTTATTAGAGAGATTTAAGGTCAAACGGATCTTTTCGATTTTGCTTTTATATATCGTCATTATTGGGATCATTACTGTGACCATTGTATCTATTATTCCTTTTTTACAAGCACAAACGATGAGTCTGTTTCATAATCTGCCAAAATACGTTGATACGGTAGAAGAACAGATTAGACAATTAACTGGAAGCAACTTTATTAGTCAAGTGCAGAAAACGATGAACTTTAACGTCTCTGAATTGGTAAGTAAAGCGTCAAGTCAAGCGACGAAGATTTTGGAAAGCACTTTTACCGGAGTCGGCACTTTCTTAGGGGCGCTTACTGAAATTATCATCTCGATCGTGACGGTTCCGTTCATTCTGTTTTATCTATTAAAAGACGGCAAAAAACTGCCTGACTATTTCTTGAAATTTATCCCGAATAAGTTTAGAGACCATACTCATATCGTGCTTCACGAAATGAACCATCGTCTAAGTTCTTATATACGCGGGCAGATCATTGTCAGCTTCTGTATCGGTATTCTTCTTTTAATTGGCTATATGATTATTGGACTTGACTATGCGCTGCTGCTGGCGATTATTGCGGCATGTACAAGTGTAGTGCCATACCTTGGTCCAACCATTGCGATTACACCAGCGATTGTGATTGCGCTTGTGACATCACCAGTGATGCTTTTAAAACTCATCATTGTCTGGACAGTGGTTCAACTTATTGAAGGGAAATTCATTTCTCCTCAGGTCATGGGGAAAAACCTTCATATCCATCCGATTACGATTATTTTTGTTCTATTAACAGCAGGTAAATTGTTCAGTGTCGTCGGCATCATTGTCGCGATTCCGACGTATGCCGTTCTGAAAGTGATCACGACCCACCTGTTTGATTGGTTCAAAATGCGATCCAATTTGTATAAAGAAGAAAAGGTTTGATGTCATAATCTTTTTTAGAAAAAAATATAGTATCATAAAGACGAGCTTTCGAAAAAGGAAGCTTGTCTTTATGTGGACATAGATGTTTGGCCAGTTCAAAAGATCAGAATTGAAAGGAAAGAAAATCATGAATCTATGGGATTTATTCGTGGCACTGGTTTTAGGAATTGTCGAAGGATTAACAGAGTATGCACCTGTCTCGTCTACAGGGCATATGATCATTGTTGATGATCTTTGGCTAAAATCAAAAGACATCATTACGCCAGAGGCTGCAAACACATTTAAAGTCGTGATTCAGTTAGGTTCTATTTTAGCTGTCATGATCGTGTTCAAAGATCGTATTTTGAACTTATTAGGCTTAAAGAAAAATATCACAGAAGAACAAAAACGCAGCGGACATAAGCTGACCATCGCTCAAATTGCTGTTGGACTCGTCCCAGCCGTCATTTTAGGATTCTTATTTGAAGATTATATTGATAAATATTTGTTTGACGTGAGAACAGTCGCCGTCGGTTTGATTTTAGGGGCTGTGTTGATGCTTGTCGCTGATTGGATCAATAAACGTAAAACAGAAACAAGCTCTGTGGATAATATGACGTACAGACAAGCGCTGTATATCGGGTTATTTCAATGTTTAGCACTATGGCCAGGCTTCTCGCGTTCAGGTTCTACAATAGCAGGTGGTGTTATTCTTGGTCTGAATCACCGAGCGGCGGCTGACTTTACGTTTATTATGGCCATGCCGATTATGGCGGGAGCAAGCCTCTTGACACTTGTTAAAAATGCCGAATATTTAACAACAGACATGCTTCCATTCTTTATTGTGGGCTTTGTGAGTGCGTTTATTGTGGCTCTCTTTGTTGTTCGATTCTTCCTAAAACTGATTAATAAAATCAAACTTGTGCCTTTTGCGATCTACCGAATCATCCTAGGTCTGATTTTATTTATCATGTTTATGTAATGATGGAAAACTACTCTTTTAAAAGAGTAGTTTTTTTGTTGTTTTGCCCTTTTAAACAGTAAAAACAGCCTCTTAATTGATAGAAAAAGAAGTTTTTTCTTAAATTAGTGTTTAAGTGACAAAGAAAAGGGTAGTACATAAACATACCAATTAAAGGAGGAGTTAGAAATAATGAGGAAAACAAGTAAATTTTTTGTTAGCTCTGTGATTGCTACGTCAATGGTTGCTGTCCCTTTATCTCTTACGACTTTTGGTCAAAAGGCTGAAGCTGCTACGACAACAGGTGTCGATGGAAGTGTCTCGATTGATCCAGTAGCCATTGCCGATAAAATTGAACAAGCAGTAAAATCATCTCAAAATCGTGATGGATTTGTAAAAAATGCGGCATACAGTGCATTCTATGAAGCAGGTCAAAATTACAACGTAGTTGTTCAAAACTTAAGCCAAGATCATGATTTTAGCGGACTGAACAATGTTGTCTATTATGATAGTGTTGAATATGACGGCATTACGTTTGGTATTTGGGTATTTGAAGATGGTACGTTTGTCAACAATGGTGACGGCGGCTATATTAACTGGACTTTTGTTGGCAGCTTTGACCGCGAAGAAGGAAGCGGTACTGTCGATTTCCATAAAAGATTCTAATCTCAACGTCAAAAGTCTGCCGATTCATCGGCAGACTTTTTTTAAAGCGCACATTCTTCTATTTCAAAACCTAAATCTTCAATGATGTGATGATCGGTTTGAACTTGCTGTCCTTTTGTCGTTAAATAATCGCCTACAAAAATAGAGTTCGCTGCATATAATGCGAGAGGCTGAAGCGTTCGTAAATTAAACTCTCTTCCCCCAGATACTCGAATTTCCTTAGCCGGGTTGATAAATCGCATCAGTGCCAAAACCTTCAACGCTTTGATTGGATGGGTGCGTTCTTGATGTTCAAGAGGCGTTCCTTCAATTGCATGGAGAAAGTTGACGGGAATCGAATCCGCATCAAGGGCTCTAAGCGCAAAAGCCATTTCGACAATTTGCTGATTGGTTTCGCCCATCCCAATAATAACCCCTGAACATGGTGACATCCCTGACTGTTTGACCTTCTCAAGGGTCGATACGCGGTCATCATACGTATGGGTCGTTGTAATTTGAGCATGATGATCTTGATGTGTATTGAGATTATGATTATACCGATGAACACCCGCTTCCTTCAGCCGCTTCGCTTTTTCTTCATTTAATAACCCAAGGCATGCACAAACTTTCAAAGGCATTGTCTCAGTAATTTCCTTCACTGCTGCGGTGACTTCATCTAATTCACGGTGCGAAGGTGCTCTCCCGCTTGCTACAATACAATAAGTCCCTGCTTTTCTTTTTAACGCCTCACGCGCACCGGCCACAATGGTTTTTTGGTCAAGCATTGTATACCTCTCAACAGGAGCTGTTGAAATCACCGATTGTGAACAATACCCGCAGTTTTCAGGACAATATCCGCTTTTGGCGTTAAAGATCATATTTAACTTCACCTTTTTTTGAAAAAAATGAAATCTCACCTGATAAGCTGCATGCATAATAGGCAGCAACTCTGCGTCGTCTGCTTCAAGAATTTTTAGACCTTCTTCCATCGTAATTGGTTCATCATTGATGGCTTTCTTCACGATCGTTTCCCAAGACAAAGACGTTATTTTTCCCATCATAAGCCCCTCTCAATATGTAAACTTATTTTTATTAAAAGTTAACATAATAGATAGAGATTGGCAAGCACTGGTAAGCATCCTAAGTAAAAACACAAAAAACACAAAAAGGCGATGAACATATAGTCATCGCCTTTTCATATGAAAAAAATCGCTTAACGAACAGTAATATAGTTAATAACAAGCTCCCCTAGTGAATTATAGTAAGACACTGTAACAGAACCGCGTTGTACAGCACGGATCCATGTGAAGTTTGGAGCAGTTTGGTCTAATTGAATGGCATACGTTGCGCCTGAGACAGAAATTTGACTTGCTGGAAGTGAAACAGCGATTGAAGAACCTACAGTAAGTGTGCGGTTCACCGTAATCACTTTATTCATAATAGGAGCTTTTGCTATAACTGGTTCTTTAGGCTGTGCAGCTGCATGAGCACCTTCTGTTTGGAAGAACGTAAGAGCACCTAAAGCAGCTAAAGACAATGTACAAGCTTTCATTAATTTTTTCATCGGTAACACTCCTTTTTTTGGTATATACATATATTAATAATAATAGAATTATATGTCAATCAAAATAAGTGGAAAAATGAGTATTTTTGGTGAAAATTGTCACATATTATGTAGGGGAAGACGATTTTATCCCAAAAAACATGATTTTTTATTCATATGTCATTCTTTTTTAGGGGGAAAAAGAGACATAAAAAAAGCTGGGTATCTACCCAGCTATGTGATGCTTTATGAAAAGAGATCTTTTATTTGTCGTCTGTCTGTTTTGGCTGACGGCCTTTTTGTTTTTCTTTCTCTCTAATGTAGTTAATAAAGTCGATGGTTTGTCTTCGTGCTTCTTCAGAAAAATCGGAGGCAGCTTTAAACGCAATTTGCAAATCAGGATCATCTGCAAGATCGTCATCAGAGGCGTTTTTGTCTTTACCTGTGAGAAGATAATCTGTTGAGACCCCGTATAACTCGGCGATTTTCACAATCATTTCACCATCTGGCTTTCTCAATCCATACTCCCAGTTAGCATAGGTCGACATCGCCTTTAATCCGAGTTTTTTGGCAACGGTAGACTTACTCCATCCATGTTTCTCTCTTAATTCAGTTAGAATCTTTCCAGTCAAATTATCCATCGGAAACACCTTTTTTCATATTATGTGTAAATTTTATCATGAATTACACGGAAAAGATAAATAAATACACAAAAAGAATAAAAATATGATTGACTTACTCGTTTTGTGTATATTATCATAATGAATATAACTTACACATAATGAGTAAGAGGTGGAAACATGAAACTTGAAAATTTACGAGAAGAACGAATATTACAAGGAAAAACACAAACGTATATGGCGAAAAAACTTGGATATAAGTACACGAGTGGCTATGCAAATATAGAAATGGGCCGAACAAAGCCCAGCTTAGAAATAGCCAAGCATATTGCAGATTTGCTAAATATCGGTGTTCAAGAGCTTTTTTTTGGTCAAAAGTTACACAAAAAGAGTAATAGTCTTGAGGAAGACCGTTCTTAAAAAGGGGAGACAAACAGAATGAGTATCGAACATCCGATGGTGACACAAATGAATGATTTCGGCTATCCAAAACGTTACTGGCCATATGAAATGTCCCGAAATGGTTATCGGTTAGAGGACGAGGACCGTGAGAAAGGATTTGATGATGATGAGACATCAGATGACATTTGATGCCCGAAAAGAAGCCCAGCATTGCCTAGTACAAGCTGGCGGCTGGATCACTTTTCATCAAAAAGAGCCGATGTTTGCTTTCCCCACGGCAGAAGAAAAACGCACATACATGACCCTCATGGCAGAAAAAGCCGTTGATGACAAGAAGAAGGAAAGGATGAATGCGACATGAATCGATTGAAGCAAATCATGACATTCCTGAAATGTTTGCTCAATGCGGGTCAAAACGAACAAGACATTCGGCAGTGGGCGAAGGATGACGGGAGATCGTAGCATGGTCCTTCATTTTATCATTGAAAAAGAACATTTATGTACAAAAGAGACATTGATAAACAGAATTCAAACAGCCGCTAAAGCGCAATGCACAAGCAAAATAAAAGGCGCATTATCACTCGACATTCGCTTATTTTACAATATGCCCATTGATCTAGCGAACAGCCAAGACACGCGTACATCTGCAGAAAAAGGCTTGATACGCCCGGTACACATCTGCATTCTTCAACCAAATTTGCAGTATATACAAGAAGCACTTCATGCCGTTACCGATGACGCCTCTTTACAGATTGTAGAATTAAGAGTTTCACAGTTTTATAGCATGCGTCCTCGAATGGAAATCATTTTAAATACGATGGGTGATGATATGAGATCCTCACCACCAAATAAGGAGACAAGCATATGAACGAGCCAAAACAACTCATGATTCAAGAAAACCAGACATTTGTCGGTGAAATGGAAAAAGGAAAGATTCAAGTCATTGTGTTAGATGGAAACGTAGGAACGGCTTATATGATGGATGTACCTGAGCATGGAAAAACGATTATTCAAACAGCAAAAGGACATTTTGCAAGAGTCGATCATGAGATTGGTTTTAAAATCAGCTAGTCTGATGAACAAGAACAACTGAATAAGTCCAAGACGGAAAGCCTGCGGACACTGATCAAGACCCTATAAAAAGGGGCTGATTGGTGTCCGTTTTTTATTTTCTTAAAAAAGGGAGAGAGCATAGATGCAAGATTTACTGATCGAATATAAAAGAAGTTTAAAAGATGCCAGAAAACGATATGAACAATTGAAAGACAAAGAAGAGAAACAGATGTCAGATCAGGACAAACATGATCAAAAAATGATCGCCAGTATGGTCAGCGATCTAGAATACGTGGTGGAATGGCTTCAAATCGGCAGAGAGCCAGGCGCACGCAGAGGATTAGATAGAAGGTCTGTGTACCAGCGCACCATTCTTGCTAATCAAGAGGTATTAGAGGCTTTATCACATGAATACACCCTCATTCAAGAGAAAGAAAGAGAGGTAAGTGAGCGTGACAAAAGGCGAATCGATGAAGCTTTGTCTGTTTTAACAGATCGAGAGAAAGACGTATTTTTTATGCACACAACGCAGGGGCTATCATTTAGCGAGATTGCGATTATGCTAGATGTAAAAAAAGGAACAGTCCAAAAACATATGGAAAGAGCTCGGACCAAAATGTCCAAAAAAGTACAAGAACGCCTATTCAAAGCTGCTGAATAGGCGTTTTTTCTTTCATCACATCAATCTTCAAAAGCTTGTCTTACAGTTGCCACCTATAGTTAGAAAGACCAAACGAATGTTTGCTAGCCCGGCACAAATGATTTCTCTTTAGGGAATCATTCGAACTAAAAGGAGGCGGCAGGTGAATGTAAATGAAAGATAAACGGATAGAGGCTAAGCAGGATTATATGAAAGGGATGACGTACCAGCAACTAGCCGATCATTACAACGTCTCCATCCATACCGTTAAATCATGGAAAAGACGATACGGCTGGCAAAGACAAAAAACACCGTCAAAGCAGGCGCACTTGATCTTTCATCAATTTCTTTCAGATGAAACGATTGAAATCATGGAAAAAATGGATGGGCGCACATCTCTTGATATCATCTGGGATCAAATTCAAATTCAATACGCAGCCATTATTCGAGCGCAGCGCATCATGTATGTAGCAGATCAAGATGACATGATCAAAGAACTGAAAAAGGCGACGTACTTGCCTTCTTCATTAGAGGAAGAAACAGGTGAAGGCATTCATCCAGAGCCAGAGATCACGGCAGAGGAATTTTCGTTTCAATTTTCATGGGATCGGCATGCCACTTTTTTAAATGCCCAATCTCGTGCAATGGGAGAGCTAAGACGGCTGATTAAACAGTTTGAAGAGCTCGCTCATGCGAAAGATGAACGAAGATTAAGGCTGAAGCAAATTGAGCTAACAATCGAAAAAACAAAAAAAGCAGTTCGTGAGGAAAAAGAAGAAGATCTTCATATCATGATCAAAAGAAAAGAGGACGATTCATGACGCCGTTGATTGAAAAAGAAGTCAATCCTCACTTTGAACACTTTTTGTTCGATTGGAATCAAAAGTTTCAGTTTTTAGTAGGCGGTTATGGCTCCTCCAAAAGCTATCACATTGCTTTAAAGCTGATTTTAAAATTGCTTGAGGAAAAACGAACAGCACTTGTCATTCGAGAAGTGTATGATACGCACCGGGAGTCGACCTACTCTCTTTTACAAGAAATCGTCAGCGATCTTGGCATCGATCATCTAGTAAAGTGCCGCAGTTCACCGCTTGCTCTCACTTTTCGCAATGGGAGCAGCATTTTATTTAAAGGACTGGACAAGCCTGAGAAATTGAAGTCGATCAACAACATCTCAATTATTTGGATTGAGGAGTGTTCCGAGGTTTCTTATGAAGGGTTTAAAGAACTGCTTGGAAGGCTGAGACATCCGGTTTTACCTCTTTATATGATGTTATCGACGAATCCCGTTGGTCAGGATAATTGGACGTACAGACATTTCTTTCGAGATGAGCAGCTGAAACGTTTTGTCCTTGATGACGAAACCTTATACAAACAGCGAACCATCGTGATAAAAGATACGTACTATCACCACTCAACAGCAGAAGACAATCTATTTCTTCCTAAAAGCTATGTCAAGCAGCTGGATGAGCTGAAAGAATACGATCCAGACCTTTATCGAATTGCAAGGAAAGGATACTTCGGTATCAATGGCACAAAAGTGTTTCCGCAATTTGAGGTCAGACAGCATGCTGACGTATTAGAAGCGATCGGGCAGATTGAAAGACCGCTGAAACGAGCGGGGATGGATTTTGGATTTGTCGAATCCTACAATGCGCTCATTCGGTTAGCTGTCGATCATGAAAAAAAGTACTTATATATTTATTGGGAATATTACGACCGCGGGAAAACGGATGATGAAACAGCTGTTGATTTGAAAGAATTTGTTGAATCAAAGGAACTGATTAAGGCAGATGCAGCAGAACCTAAAACGATTCACTATTTTCGGCAGCACGGATTTCAAATGGTCGCTGCGCATAAGTTTCAAGGGTCACGTTTGCAATATACAAAGAAAATCAAACGATTTAAGAAAATCATTTGTTCTGATGCTTGCCCTTATACCATCTATGAACTTCAATCACTAACCTATAAGGCAGATAAGAACGGCCGCTTAGAGGAAGATGAATTTCAAATCGATCCACACACATTATCCGCCATTTGGTATGCGCTAGATGATTATGAGGTGACCGATTTGAAACAGACTGCTTCAGAGCGTGTCCGTCCAAACCGAGAGAGGAGGTCCATACAATGAAACAATTAAAAGCAACGATTATGAAGGCCAACATGTCTGATCATACAAAACAAATGTATGAGGATGAATTTTCATACGAAAAAGATGACATTGTCCCGCCGCCCTACCATATCAATGAATTAAAAAGCATGGCAGAATACTCAACGATTCTTCAGCAATGTATAGATGCGTATCGAACAAACATTTTAGGCTTTGGCTTTGGGGTGGAATACGCCTTTGATTTCAATGCGGAAGATGTGAAACCGGTCAAAAAGAAGACAGCCGAGAAGGAATGGACAAGACTCGAAGAGTTTACAAAATACATGAACTATGATGAGTCTGCTGACGTGATTCTTGGTTATGTCCTAGAAGACCGGGAGAAAACAGGAAATGGCTTTTTAGAGGTGCTGCGGGATGGACAAGGAAAGCCGGCAGGAATCGAGTATTTGGATGCACTCCATATTCGCATTTGTAAGCTGAGTGAGCCAGTCGACGTCGAATTCCGCTACACAGAAAACGGCGAATTAAAGACGATGAATCGCAAGAAACGATTCCGAAAATATGTGCAGGTCATCAATGAGAAGAAAGTCTTTTTCAAGGAGTATGGTGATCCGCGCATATTAAATTATGAAACAGGCAAGTACGATGATGCTACACCAGAACCACTTCAAGCAACAGAAGTCATTCATTTTAAAATTGGCAGTGGGACGTATGGGATTCCCCGCTGGATTGGCAACATCGTCAATATGTATGGCGCACGAAAAGCAGAAGAGCTGAATTATCTTTATTTTAAGCAAGGACGGCATGTACCTGGTGCCATCATTGTTGAAAACGGCATGCTGTCAGAGACTTCTTATCAGCAGCTACAAGATTATATGGATGATATTGAAGGGTCTGATCATGCGCATAAGTTTTTATTGCTTGAAGTAGAAGGGCTTCCGACAGAAAAAGGATTAACAGGTGAAGAAGATGTATCAAATGTCAAAGTGAACTTTAAATCCTTGGCGGAAATCCTGCAAGAGGATGCGCTCTTTTTAGAATACGATGAAAAGACGAGAAACAAAATCCGCTCCGCTTTTCGTCTGCCGCCTATTTACACAGGAGAGTCACAAGATTATAACAAGGCTACAGCAGATACCGCGCGAAAAACAACGGAGGAGCAAGTGTTTCAGCCAGAGCGGCATCTTATTACAGGGAAACTCAATACTCTTTTTCTCCCAGATTTAGATATTTGGCATGTCCGCTTTCTATTAAATGGCCCTGACTTTAGAGATCCATTAGAGATAGCGAAGGTTCTGACACCATTTATTCAGGCTGGGGCAGTATCGCCAAATGATTTACGAGATCTTGCGGGGCGTATTCTTGGTAAGACGTTAGAGGAATGGCCGGAAGAATTCTACCATCGACCTTTAGAAAGCCGCATAAAAACAGCTGATGGGCTGTCTCCATCCGAGTCAAACCAGCTGTAGAAATAAAAGGACGTGAGCTTTTTTTGAAAGGGGGTGAACATATGCCAAGGGAATTAAAAAACGCAAAAATTACACATGTTTCCTATGTGGACAAGGCCGCCAACCAAAAGAAATTTTTCTTGATGAAAGCAAAGAAAAAGCAGCCTGACTTTCAAAAAGAAGTCAGTGTCCTGACGAAGGCAGAGGATGCCCATCGCCTCGTATATGGCGTCGTGTATGAACCCAATACACCTGATGCACATCAAGACTTTATGTCGGCCAAAGAAATTGAAAGAGCAGCACACGGTTTTATGAAAGATGCCCGTCACATTGATAAACAGCATGATTTTCAAGACGGTGTTGGCGAAGTCGTCGAATCATACATTGCCCCAGCGGATTTTGAAGTAGGCGGGGAGCTGATTCAAAAAGGATCTTGGGTACTTGTGACAAAGGCATCACAAGATATTTGGGACCAAATTCAGCAAGGCCATATTACAGGCTACTCAATGGCTGGAACAGCAGACATCATCGCAATAGAGGAACACGATCAGCTCCTATCTCAAGAAACAAACGAGAGAGGGCTTTTTTCTTTGCTGAAAAATTTCTTTTTGAAAGAGGAAGGTGCAAATATGCCACAACAATTTTGGAGCGTTTTAGATCATCTGCTGGAAACGTTGCAGTCAAGTGATGGTGATGAGTCTAGCGTAAGAGCGGCACTTGAACAATTGATTCCAATTGTGCAGGATGTGTTGAAAACAAATGATGTCCTCCAAACGATTGGCGAAAGACCAGCATCCGTTCAAAAGCAAGATGCCGAATTAACGACTGATCAAGTACGCGAACTAGAAAAAGCAAAAATGGCCATCGACAACGTTTTACAACAAGCGGAGAAACAAGGGACAGATCAAGCAGGTGAAGAAGAACCTGTACAAAAAGTGCTGGAGCAAGTGGTTGCGCCAATTCGTCATCAGCTCTCTTCCTTAGAGAAATCAGCAGGCAGAGAAAAAGCAGCGATTCAGGAAGTGCTTCAGCAACAGCTACTGCCTATTTCAGAGCGGATACACATGCTTGAAAAAGCGCGGGGCATTTCTAAACAAACAAATCACGATACACAAAATGATATGACAAAGCCCATATGGGATGGCTTACTATAAGCCTAAATAAGGAGGAAAAAGTGTGAGAAATCAAGAGTTGATTCGCAAGGCTGAAATGACACTTGCCAGCTTAAAAACAGGCGGTCTCATGAACGCAGCCCAATCCAACACATTCATTAGAATGATGCAAAATACACCAACCGTTTTAAATGATGCACGTATCATTCCAATGGAAAGTGATTCACAAAAAATCGAAAAAATCGGCTTCGGTCAGCGCATTTTACGCCCAGCAGAAGAAGGCAAAGCGCTTGATGCAAAAGACCGTGTTGTCCCAGCGACAAGCACTGTCCAGCTCAATGCAAAAGAAGTCATTGCTGAGATCCATATGACGTACGACAGCATTGAAAACAACATTGAAAAAGACGGGATTCAGCAGACCATTATGCAAATGCTGGCGGAACGAGCGGCAGTCGATATTGAAGAACTGATCGTCAACGGTGATACAACTTCACAAGATCCATTTTTAGCTCAAATGGATGGCGTACGAAAACAGGCAGTTTCTCATATTGTCGATGCAAATGGAGCGGAAATTAGCCGTCAAATGTTCAAACAAGCCTATAAAGCGATGCCGTCAAAATATTTACGTGTACCTCAGGATTTCCGTTTTTATACATCCCCAAGTTTAGAGGTCGAGTGGAAAGACCAAGTAGCAAACCGTCAGACAGGTCTCGGAGATGCGGCGATTCAAGGCGGACTTTCTTCTGCATTCGGTGTTCCGGTCAAAGGTCTTGCCAATATGCAGCCATATGATGAAGAAGGAACAGACGTATCAGATATTTTACTGACACATCCGAAAAATATTATCGTAGGGTTTTCTCGCAATATTCGTATTGAAGTAGAAAAAGATATTCGCAGCCGTAAGTTTATCATTGTTCTGACAGCGAAGCTCGACAGCAAATTTGAGGAAGAGGATGCTGTAGCCAAAGTCATGAAAGTGAAAGAGTAGGTGACAGCAGGCTATGATCATTTCTGCTGAGGAACTACAAGCCTATTCTGTATTTGATCGCGTGAAAAATCGTTCTGTAGAGAGACTAGCGGCAGATATTATTGAAGCAGAAGCAGCGGTATTTCAAATGGTCGGGCACGATTTTACACATGAAAAATATCAGCCCATTCCTGAAAAAGCAAGGATCGCCTTATTAAAAATGGCCCAGTATTTTGCCATGCTGAATGATGACGAATCCATGATGAAAGGCTTGACTTCAGAAAAAATGGGTGATTATTCATATGCAAAGGCAGCGGACAAAGTGAAAGGCAGACCTTATGTGTATGCCCTTCTTGTTGATTATATTGAACCTTCATTAACTGGTGGCAGCGCCAATTTAAAGGTGAGATCATTATGAGCTATGATTCTCTATTAACGGATCGCTGTGATCTTTTTCACTTGGAGAATGAGGAGGCAGTCCGCGGCAAATTTGGTATACCAGCAGGAGATCTGCAGACGGAGCTCACTTATCCTGATACACCAAGTATGAGAGATGTGGCTTGCTATGTTGTAGAAAAAAGCCAGTCACTCGTGCAAGAAGAACCGAATACAGTCATCTATCAGTCCTATCTCGTCCATTTCCCTTTAGCAAGCGACATTCGTTTGCATGACAAAATGGTGTGGAACGGCATCTCACTTAAGTTGCAGCAGCCAAAAAGAGTGAAAAATCATCACATGGAAGTGATGGCCGTCAGAAAGGAAAACTTATGAAAATTGATGGACTTGACCGGCTGCTATCCCAGCTCCAACAGGCAAATAGTGGCGGCTTAACGGCGCAATATCAAGAGTGGTTACAGGAAATGGGCTTACAGTTTTTAGACATCATTCAAGATGAAATCATCAAAGAAAAGGCTGTTGATACAGGCCGTCTCCTCAATTCCTTTCAAAAAGGTGACAAGGAGAATCACTTTCTCACTTCCCGAGGCGGGCTCACGCTAGAAGTAGGGACACAGCTTGATTATGCCTCTTACGTGAATGATGGACATGCCGTTTCTTCAAATGGAGAACGAAGATGGGTGCCTGGCAGATGGGCAGGCAGCCGCTTTGAATATGATCCGAACGCCAGTACTGGCATGATGCTTTCATCTCAATGGATTGAAGGAAATGGGTACTGGGATCATGCCGTCATGCTCTATGAACAAATGTTTGAACACTCGCTGGATCGAAAGCTTCAAAGCTGGATCGATCGACATTTTGGGAGGTGATGGAATGAATCAAGAAGTCGGGGCAATCATGCATTATATATACACACACTTTCCTGTGAAAATGTATGATCGTCTTCTGCCAGAGCGTTTCCAAGTGCCATCTGTTTATGTGCCGCCAGTGACTGTCATTAGTGGTCCAGATACAGTGTCTACTTTTATGAAATCTTATTCGCTGCAAGTGAAAGTGTTTCATATGGATACAGAAAAAGCGCATGATGCGGCGGAAACAATCGTCGATGCATTGCTTGCTGATCGTCAAATCATTCAGATGATCAGTGAAGATGGAGAGGTGCTTGATGATTATGTCCGCATAAAAAGAGTGGAAACAAGAATCATAGATCAAGGTGTAGCAGCGATTGTCCTGACGTGGGATAGCAGCTATTGGTACAACCGAGATAAACAGCCAAGCCTAGAAGATATCAATTTTTCAGATGGGGTGATCAAACGTGAGCAAGACTAAAAAAACACAGCTCGATCAAACAGCGGGCGAAGAAAAAGAATTTGGCTTTTCATTTGAAGCCTTAAAAGAGCACAGCAAGGATCTTTTTGGGGTAAAACCAGAAATCCTTGAAGGTGCTCTTTTTTATATCAAACATCAACCAATTACAAAAACAGAAGCAAAGAAGCACATCGATGCTTTTTTGTCCAAGGAGGTTTAAAGGATGAACGGAGGCACTTTTACACCAGGTACAGAGAAAAAGCGTCCTGGCATTTACTTTAATTTTAAAACAACAGCAGAGCAGCGAATTACTTTAGGCGAGCGAGGAACAGTTGCACTTCCTCTTGTCATGAGCTGGGGAGAACCAAAAACCTTTATTTCCGTTTCCGATATGGAAGACTTAAATAAAAAGGTCGGGCTCAACATTGATGATAAGTCACTTCTTCTTTTCCGTGAAGCGAAGAAAAAAGCGCAAACGGTCTTGCTTTACCGTCTAAACGAAGGAGAGCCAGCCAAAGCGGAAATCGCAGAAAACTTTGTGGTCACAGCCAATTATGGTGGTCAAAAAGGAAATGAGATTACCATTCAAGTGGCAGAAAATGTACTCGACAGCACAAAGCGTGACGTCATCACCTATCTTGGAACAGATATTGTCGATAAACAGGTGGTCAAAGATGTCAAAGATCTTGTGAAAAACAAATACGTTCAATTTTCTGGTGAAGGCGAAGCGGTCATTACTGCAGGAGCGGCTTTAAGCGGCGGGAAAAACGGTGTGGCAAGTGTCGCAGATTATACAGCTTTCCTAGAAGCAGCTGAAACGGAATACTTTGATGTCATTGCACTCCCAGTCGATAATAGTGAGCAATTAAAAGCAACATTCGCGTCATTTATTGAGCGTTTACGTGATAAGCAAGGACGTAAGGTGCAAGGCGTTGTGGCTAACTATGCAGCTGATCAAGAAGGAATCATCAATGTCACAAGCGGTGTTGTTTTAGAAGACGGAACAGAACTGACGCCTGCTCAAACAACAGCTTGGGTCGCAGGAGCAAGTGCAGGAGCGAATTTTAATCAGTCACTGACCTTTGTTGAATACGAAGGCGCAGTCGATACATTAGAGCGTCTTGATAATGATCAAGTAGAATACCGTTTATCACAAGGAGAGTTTCTTTTCACTTTCGATGCAAGAGACCGCACGGTGAGCGTTGAAAAAGATATTAACTCTTTGACAAGCTTCACGGTTGAAAAGAACCAGCAAATGGCGAAAAACAAAATCATCCGTGTGCTAGATGCAATCAACAATGATTTAACATTTGAACTGAAAAATTTGATTAAATTACGCAAAGCCAATGGCAATGACATTCCAGCATCAGACGACGGTGTGCAGCTTGTGAAAACACTGATTACACAGTATCTCACACAACTTCAAGATGGAAGCGGCATTACAGGCTTTAACTCAGAAACAGATATCGTCATTGGCCTCAATGAAGATCGTGATGGATTTATCATCGATTTAGCAGTACAGCCAGTAGACGCAGCAGAAAAATTCTATTTCAATGTGGAGGTGAAGTAAGATGGCTTTTAAAGCGCAAAATACAATCTCAGGTAAAGAAGGTCGTCTTTTCTTAGAAGGTGAGGAGCTTGCCTTTATCAAAACGTTTGAAGCAAACGTGGAGAAAAATAAATCAGAAGTGAACGTAATGGGCCGCCGAATGACTGGTCATAAAACAACAGGGGCAAACGGAACAGGAACGGCAACATTCTATAAAGTTACGTCACGTTTCGTTCAACTTATGCTCAACTATGTGAAAAAAGGGGAAGATCCTTATTTCACTCTTCAAGCGGTAATTGATGATAAATCATCAGGCCGAGGCACAGAGCGTGTGACATTATTCGATGTCAACTTTGATTCAGCTAAAATTGCTGGACTAGATGTTGATTCAGAGGCACTTGAAGAAGAAGTTCCATTTACATTTGAAGACTTTGATCTGCCTGAAAAGCTGAAGAATTCTTTCTAAGAAATGCGGAGGAAATTAGCTAATTAATTAGCTAAATAAAAACCAAATATGCTATAATGCAAATGTAATGAAAAATGAATGCATTTGTAATGCACATTGCATTCAATGACACACAAAATGATGTTTACATGCAAAGCGATTTGCATACAATAAAAAGAAGCCAGGATGCGCTAACATCCCGGCAATGTACAATGAGGCCCTTCAAGGGGCTGGCTTATCAATTAGATAGTTTTAAGGATAGACTTTCCCTTTCACCTACCAAAGCTCAAGGGGAGTCTATTTTTTGTTTATATACGTCAACAAAGCAAGGATAAACATCCCGAATAAAAGCATTAGGGAAATCGCTTGGAACGTTGACATGAGCATCACCCCCTTCCTATCGGGGATGAGCCAGACACCCTTGAGCAAGCCGTTCAATTGTACGAGTTATATTATACATGAAAAGATTGGAAAGCACATTCAAAAATGGATGTGCTTTTTTGTATTCAAAAAACAAACAAAAGGGAGTTTTTAAACATGAGCGAAAAACAAACATTTGATCTTTCATTTTTTATGCCAGGACAAACAGTAGAAGCGGAAGAGGTCAAAGTGCCAATTTCTAAGCGTTTTGTTGATAAAAAAGGGAATGTCATTCCTTTTGTCTTCAAAGCGATTACCACGGAACGTATTGATGAACTGGAAAAAGAAAACACCACGTTCAAAAATGTCAAAGGCAGAGGCCGTGTGAAAGACTTAGACAGCCAGCGCTTCTACGCACGGATTGCCATTGAATCGACGATTTATCCAGATTTCCGCTCAAAGGAATTAAGAGAAGCCTACAGCACACAAGATCCAGTTGAAGTTGCAAAACGTGTTTTATCTGTCGGTGGTGAATACGCAAACTGGTTAAACAAAGCCATTGAAATCAACGGATTTGAAGACGAAATTGAAGATTTAGAAGACGCAGCAAAAAACTAATAAAAGATGGGGATAAGGAAGCAGTGTTTTTATATTACGCCATGCATGAGCTTCACTATTCCCCATCAGAACTTCTCGATTTATACGAAGCACCAAGACAATTTAAGGCATTCTTATTCGGACTCATCAGCTACAAGCTCGATATGCTAGAAAAAGAAGCAAAGAAAGGAGGGAAATAAACTGGCGAAGCTCACTGCACGATTTGAATTAGAAGACAAAGTATCAAAGAAGCTGTTGCGCATTCAAAAACGATTTCAAACGTTTGAGAAGCAGCTCAAACCATTTAGAAAACCGATGAAAATAAGCCTGGAAATGGATGAAAAGAAGCTAAGGAAATTCAATTTATCGATGAGAAGGTTTTCTGTATTGTCCATGAAGCTAGATCAGGGGATCTATCGTGATCTCAGATCATTAGCAAACCAGCTGAACATGATACCGAAACAGATGGTCATATCGATTCAAGCAAAAGGACTAGATGTCATTAAATCCAGTATAGATCGATTGAAACAATCCGGAACAAGTCCAATCCTGTTGACGTTCAAACTGAATGATCAGTTGTCAGGAAAAATGTCATCAATCAAAAAATCAATCCTTCAGCTCATGAACAGAACGTACTATATGAGATTAAACATGGTTGACCAAGCCACCACTGCCATTCAACGAATCAAAAAGACACTCAAAAGCTTGACAATGGCTAAACACGAAATCAGAGTATCTGTTCAAGACAATGCAAAGAGTAAGTTGAAAAAACGAGATCAGGCAGAGTCAGTTGTGAAAGAACAAAACATAAAAAAAGAACCTGAGGCTGTTAGTCCGCCAGTTAAAACGGATGAACCTAAACAGGATTGGCTCCAGAGCCTTGCTAATAAAGGGTTAAATGAAATTCAAAAATATGCAGGTGATGTTGCAGACAAGGTGAAAGAAAAATTAAGTCCTAGAAAGTTTTGGGACGAAAAGGCACTTCCTTGGGTTGAAAATAAAATGGAAGAGTACAAGCAAGATGTGATCGGAAGAATAAAAGAGAAGATTAAATTTAATCCTGAAAAAAAACTAGATGAATTGGTGACCAATGTATTAGATCGTCTCTTTGGTGCAGGTGATCAATCGAATGGAAGTAGCACTCCAGCGCCAACAACAGCGCCAACAACAGCGCCAACAACGGCACCAACAACAGCGCCAACATCCACACCATCAAATTCAGCTCCCAATAAGAAATCTAAGCCGCGAGGTGGTAAAGGTTTGTTTCGCAATAGTTGTTGTCCCTGTTGTGCAAGAGGTTTAAGCAGGGGAGGATCTACTAAAACTAAAAATAGAAATGGTCAATCACCAAGACAACCTAGAAATCCAAATGCCACAACAAGAACCGAAATGAATAGAAGACCTCCAAGTAAATTAGGGGATGCGTTGAAAAATATCGGTAAAGGGAGCGGTAAATTATTAAAGAAAGTACCTATTCTAGGCAGTGTACTTAGTGCAACAAATCTAATTGGTATGAAAAAAGAGAATGCTGGTGAAAAGATCGGTGCGACTGGAGGAGGAATCGCCGGTGGAATGGCAGGTGCTGCAGCAGGTGCTGCTATTGGCAGTGTAGTTCCAGGGGTAGGTACAGCCATCGGCGGCCTAGTAGGCGGCATCGCTGGAAGTATGGGTGGAGAATCTATCGGTGAAACAATTGGAAAATGGTTTGATGGCGGTGGATTTGAGAAGATTGGCCAAAAAGCCATTGAAATCAAAGATCAAATTGTTGAAGTGTGGTCTACAGTTGCGGACTGGTTTATCGAAAATGTGTGGACACCATTAAGCAGCACGGTTGGCACAGTAGCAATCACAATCTGGTCAAGTCTAGTCAATGCATGGACATGGATACAAGAAACATTCAGTGCAGTTGCGGGCTGGTTTATCGAAAATGTGTGGACACCGTTAAGCGATACAGTTATTACGGTAGCAACCACGATCTGGTCAAATCTAGTCAATGCATGGACATGGATACAAGAAACATTCAGTGCAGTTGCGGGCTGGTTTATTGAAAACGTTTGGACACCGCTAAGCGACACAGTCGTTACGGTAGCAACCACGATCTGGTCAAGTCTAGTCAATGCCTGGACGTGGATACAAGAAACATTCAGTGCAGTCGCAGGCTGGTTTATTGAGAATGTGTGGACACCGCTAAGCAGCACAGTTGTCACAGTCGCTACGGGGATTTGGACAGCATTATCAAATGCGTGGAAAACCATTCAATCAATTTTTGGAGCAGTATCCTCTTGGTTTATGAACAATGTATGGAATCCGCTTGTAGAAACGGTTGGAACCATCAAAGATAGCATTGGGAAGAAGTTTGAAGAAGCGTATAAAGTGGTGACAGATATATGGGATGGATTATCCAAATGGTTTAAAGATAATATTCAGACACCGATCGTAAAAGTGGCAGGTGCCATAAGTGATGGTTTTTCTAAAGCATTTAACTGGGTTAAAAAGATTTTTGACAAAGCGGGCGATGGCATTAATTTTGTAGTAAAACATTTATTTGGAGATCCTGATAAAAAAGCCACAGGCGGCTATATCACCCAGCCTACCTTATCATGGATTGGTGAAGCGGGTAACGAATTTGTCATTCCAACTCAAAATAACCGGGGCCGTGGGAAGATGTTGCTTGCACAAGCTGCTTCTCATCTTGGAATGTCTGTTGTGCCAAGCAGCAGCGGAGCAGCAAGTCCAGTTTCTAGCTCTCCAGCTCCAATTACGCCAAATGCTCCAGCAGCTCCAACTGCTTCTGCCGGTTTAATTGGTGGAACGGTTTCAATGAATGGAAACATCCAATCTGCCAGCATAGGTGAGCAATTTAATCATGATTTTGAACAAGGGCTGAATCAAAAGGTGGTTTCACTTGATCAATGGAAGCAAAAAAACATTCAGCAGCCATTTAATCAAATGACATCAGATTCAGGAAAGTACGGACAACAAACGGTATCGGCATTTGCTACTGGCCAGCAAATGACACCAACAGGAACTGATAGCTTTTTGCAAAGTCGTGTAAAAGCACAATACCAACAAGTGATGACAGCATCACCAACTTGGGGTTCTGGAACTGTTAGTGGCTTTGCAACAGGTCAAAATGCCACATCAATTGGCACAAGCCAATACGTAGACCAACACGTCAAACAACCATTCCTGCAAGCCAAACAAGAATCACCAGGATGGGGTTCAGGAATGATCGATGCCTTCAATAGCGGCATGCGTTCAAAAGCAAGTGAAGTCACACAAGCTGCCAAAGAAATGGCGAAGAAAGTGGAACAGGCGTTTAGAGAAGAACTAGACATTCATTCTCCTTCGCGTGTCATGATGAGTCTAGGGAAATTCGCATCGATTGGTGTCGTCAAAGGGCTCGATTCAGTTGATGTGAAAAAGTTTGCTGAAAATCAAGCGGGTTCATTAATCGGAGCGTTCAGCGGTATGGGTGCTTCAGGTCTTAGTGTTCAGCAATGGCTCATGGCAGCTCTGATGGCGACTGGCACATCGATGAGCTGGCTTCCAGGTCTTATGACAATCGCTCAGCACGAATCAAATGGTAACCCGAAAGCCATCAACTTGTGGGATTCCAACGCCAAGAAGGGAACGCCTTCTAAAGGGTTAATGCAAACCATTGGGCCGACCTTTCATTCTAATAAAGGCAAGGGCATGAATGATATTTGGAACCCAATTCATAATGCCGTAGCAGCTATTAACTACATTAAGGGCAGATATGGAACAGTCTTCAATACACCTGGATTACGGAGTATGAGAAGAGGCGGTCCTTATAAAGGCTACGCCAATGGCGGATTGATTACTCAGGAGCAGGTAGCTAGAGTCGGTGAAGGAAACAAACGCGAGTGGATTATTCCAGAAGAAAGAGGCATTCGCGGGAGATATTTATTGACGCAGGCAGCAAAGGCACTTGGGATGCAAGTCTATGATCCATCAAATGCATCTGCTCCTTTACCAGAATCACAGATGCAGCAAGTCACCTCAGCACAGCCAGCTGGGAATGCAACAACGTCAGGCAATAAACAAATCACCATCCAGTTCAATGGTGATCAGCATTTCCATAATGGACAGGATCAGCAATCGCTTGTCGAAAAAATTAGACAAATGCTTGTAGACGAATTGGAAGTAGAGCTTCAGACAGGAACGAAAGGGGTCGTGATCGATGGGTAAATCAGTGTATCAATTGTGGATTTCCCAAGGCAAGGAGAAGTTGCGATTCCCTGTGCTTCCATCCGAACTTGAGATCACAAATAATGTACAAAATGAAACAGTGAAGGTCTCCTCCTTTGGGGAACTGACTTTTATTGATGTACCATCGGCTAAACAAGTATCATTCACCTCATTATTTCCTAAGAAATATTCGCCAATTGCTGAATATAAAAGCATTCCATCACCAGAGAATGCAATAGCGAAAATTGAACGAATGATGCGTTCAAAGAAGTCTGTGCGACTGATTGTGACAGGGACTAAAATCAATATGACGTGCAGCATTGAGAGCTTCACACACAAGGAAGGGTCTTATGACATAGGGGATCGTGAATTTACGATCGAGTTAAAGGAATATAAAACCGCATCGCCTAGGAAAATCAAACGAAAGAAAAAAGCAAAACAAACCAAAAAGAAAAGACCCTCAAAAACACCACCAAAATTGTACACTGTCAAAAAGGGAGATACTCTGTGGGCCATTTCAGGCCGTTTTTATGGCGATAGTACAAAATGGCGGCGTATTTGGAATGCCAATAAAGCAGCGATGATCAAACGAAGTAAACTCAATATTAAACAGCCGGGATATTGGATTTTTCCAGGGCAAAAATTGAAAATACCACAATAGGGGGGCTGACATTGATTGAGCTTTTTGCCATCAGAAGCGGCACGATGTATGAGCTTGTCACAGAGAGTGTGACACTTCAGGGGCAAAGGTATCAGGCCCCTCGCTCTATTCAGGCGAATATTATCACAAAGCAAGGCAGTCAAACATATTACCGTGTCTCAGAAGGAGACACGGTTCTTTTTAAATGGAAAGGAAAAGAGCTGTTCAGAGGCATCGTGTTTTCTAGGACGCCTGTTGAAGGAAAGCTGACCTTTACCGCATACGATATGCTCCAATATTTAGTGAAAAACCAAGATGTATATGTTTTTTCAAATCAACGGGCAGATCAAATTTTGAGGCGGATCGGGGCAGACTTTCAAATTCCTATGACATCCATCGCAAATACAGGACATATCATGAAGTCTCTCGTTTTTAAAAATGACACGAGTTTATATGACATCATTTTAAAAGCATTGAAGGAAACGAAGCGGCAAACCGGTAGAAATTATCAAATTTATTCTGCTAAAGGCAAGATGGGGCTGAGAGCTTGGCCCGATCCAGAGGACGTGTGGGTCATTGAATCAGGCGTCAACCTCATCGGTTATCAGTACAGCACCTCCATTGAAGAGACAGCAACACGTGTGAAGATGCGCACGTCTGTAGACGAACAGGGGAAGAATAAGAAAAAAGGTAGCAAATCAGATATTGTGGTGATCGAACAGGATAAAGCGGGTCAGAGTCAGTACGGCATTTTACAGCATGTGGAGACGGTCACAGGTCAAATCAACCAGCCGCAGCTTCAAAAAAGAGCGAAAGTACGCCTAGCTGAGAAAAAAGGCGTCAAACAAGAAGTGAAAAGCATACAAGCACTCGGAATCCCTGAACTGCAAAGCGGTCTGCCAATCTATTTGAAAATCCCTGAAATCAACATCAAAAAAACCTACTGGATCGATCAAGACAAGCATGAATTCAATGGAGTGAAGCACACCATGACAATTGACGTCGTTGAGAAAAATTCCATGCCAAAGGGTGATCAAGCATGAGATTAAGTGAAGCAATTAAACGACTCGCTGTCAATGCAGTAGATGCAGCTTCTCCAATTGATCTGGTGATTGGAGAGGTCACAATGGCTTCGCCTCTTCACATCCGATTAAATGAAAACAGTAAGCTGATCATTCCGGAAGAACTGCTTATTTGGCCTAAACGCTTAAATAAGGGTGAGGATGATGAGTTGAAAAGGGGAGACAGCATTATGGTACTTGCAATGGCAGGAGGGCAGTCCTTTTACATCATCGACAAATTGTAAGGGAGGTGATGAACGTGGCACTTTCACCAGAGGAAGAAATCGAGGAAACAGAGGAAGATGAAGAGGTAGAAACCTCGACGACGTATCGCATAGATTTTGAAAATGGCAGGCTGACAAATGAAGCCATTACAGGCATTGAATCGATCCGTCAATTTATTTATATGACATTGCGAACAGAGCGCTATGCACATCCCATTTACAGTCACGATATTGGCACTGAAATTCAGGAGCTATTGACTGATACTGAAGCAACTGATGAATACAAAGAAATGGAGATTCCAAGATTGCTTGAAGAAGCATTGGTCGTTGATGAGCGGATTGATCATATTGAAGAGATAGAGGTCACGAAGCAAAATGATGCCTTTCAAGTCAAACTAACCATTGTCACAGATGAAGGCACATTAGAAATAGAGGAGGTGATGGAGGGAGATGTTTGAGGAGCAAACGTATGAGGCGTTGATGGAAAGAATGCTGGACAGGCTGCCAGATGATATAGACAAAAGAGAAAATAGCGTCATTTGGAATGCCTTGGCACCTGCTGCTGCTGAACTCGCTCAGTCGTATATTTGGCTTGATCAAGTATTTGAGCTTGTCTTTGCTGATACAGCACAGGGGGAATTTTTAGATCGACGAGCAGCAGAAGTGGGGATTGAGCGAAAGCCAGCCACCACAGCGGTGTGGTCCGTAACCATTCAACCAGAGAACGTAAACATTCCAGCAGGATCAAGATTCTTTATTGAAGATGTTTATTTTCAATTTTCAAAGGACGGTACACTAGAATGCGAGACAACAGGTACAGCCGGCAATGGGCAACTAACAGGTCAGCCGCTGCTATCGCTTGATACCATTCCAGGTCTAGAGTCGATGATCATGAAGGAATTGGTGATACCAGGGCAAGAGGAAGAAGATGATGCGTCATTATACGATCGGTATTTAATACGCGCAAGGCGAGAGGCTGTCAGTGCCAACAGAGCACATTACAAAAAGTGGGCCGAGGAAGTGGTTGGTGTCGGCAGAGCGAAAGTGTTCCCGCTATGGAATGGAGAGGGAACGGTCAAAATTGTCATCACAGATGGCAATCTAGATGTAGCATCTGAGCTTCTTGTCGAAAGGGTCCAGGAGTATATCGACCCTGTCCCGGGAGAAGGAGAAGGACAAGCTCCTATTGGTTCAAAAGCAACTGTTGAAAGCGCCAAGTGGCTAGATATTGACATAGAAGTGTCCGTCGAACTTCAGATGGACTGGACGCTTGAAGGTGCGCAAAAAGAAATAGAAGAAAAGGTCAAAGCACTGTTAAAATCAATCGCATTTGAAAAAAGTACGATTCGAATGTCCGCCTTAAATGATATTTTATACCATTCAGAGAGTGTGTCCGATTATGCAAACGTCTTATTGAATGGGGAGTCAAAAAACTTAGTATTACAGGACATTGAGATACCACGTCTGAGGCAGGTGAAGGTTATTGAGCAAACTTGATGAAATGAAAAACTACTTGCCGCCATATTTCACAGAGATTTATGATGTGGATCATTTACTAAAAACAGAGGCACCAGAGTTTGAACAATTGGATGAATCCATTTTTGATCTAACGGATCAGTTTTTCCCTTTAACAGCGACGTGGGGATTGAATCGGTGGGAAAGAATGCTCAAGGTGCAGCGAGAGTCAGATGATTCGATTGAGCTGCGCAGGGCACGATTAATCAATATGATGTCGAACATTCCACCAATTACGTATCTGTCATTAGAGAAATCTGTGAATCGATTTCTTAAAAATCCAAGTGCGATCATTCGACTTACAACCAACCGTTATCATTTTGCATTGCGTGTCAACCTAGATGACCTGCAAAACACAAGATATATCGTCGAAATACTCGAAACGTTAAAGCCAGCACATTTGGCGTATACGTTCACCGCCATTCATCATACAGATGTTCATGAAAAAAATGATCATCACCAGCGGCTCACACTGCGAAGCAGAGTGGGCTTTTTCGATCATATTCCAATTTTACTCAATGGTGAATTCGTATTAAATGGAACGTTCTATCTTAGCGGGATACGAGGTGCTACGGAGGTCCCAGCTCGTTTTCGGCATTCATTAAAGATGAGAATGCCGCTTCAACAAGAGAAAGAAACAGCATATCGTCTGAATTATGTCATGACTGGAGCATCGTATGAAACGAAGCAAGCAGCTACGCTGACTTTGCGCGCAAAGAACCAGCTTTTACATCAAACAAAAAAGAGGATGACGTTCCGCTTACCAGTACATGTTCAAAATGAACAAGGCGGCAGTTTACTGATCAAGGAGCATTACTGGATTCTCGATGGATCCGTTCCACTTGATGGATCAAAAATGCTAGCAGCAACTTCTAAAAAAATAGACCTATAAGGAGGATCACAATGGCTGATCAATTAACCGTAACCACACTATATGCACGTCAACAAATGGCAAAGGCACGAGCAGAAGGAACAAAACTCACAAAAGTCGTCAAAATGGCGTTCGGAAGTGGAGGAACAAAGGATGGAAAACCAATCTCTCTTGACGGAACCGAACAAGCACTCAAAAAAGAACTGATTCAAAAAAATATTGACTCGTTTACCTTCATGGAACCGGCAAAAATCCGCTACACCTGCACCATCGCTGAAGGAGAACTCGCAGGCGAAGTCATCAATGAACTAGCCCTTGTCGACGAAGCCGGCAAATTCACCGCCATCCGCACCATGACAGACAAACAAAAAGACGGCGACATCGAATTTGTTTTTGAGATTGATGATATTTATTAATGGAGGGGAAAAGAAGTGGACATAAAATCACCTTTACCGTTTGAAACCTCTGACAAAGCCCATGCCAACTTATTTAACCGGATGGTCGATACACTTGTGGAGAATGACAATGCGCTCAGTCAACAAATAGCAGGGATCACGAATGAAAGTTTATTCAAATTAACAGGCGATCAAGCCATTCAAGATGCATCAGTCAGCGGCGAGGAATATCCAATAGGTATTACGTTTATGGATATTGGACAAGCGAATGATACCGGTTATCCTACGAGATTTGGCTTTGTGAAAAATGAAAAATATAGTAACTTTCGATTTATTCAATATTACTATGGAACTGGAAACGAAGCAGGCAGCTATTTTGATAGTACAGGTACGTGGTGTCGTCACTGGTGGACGGGGTCCGGCTGGACTGAATGGCACAAAATTTCAGGGTTTTGTCATGCCAATATAGGTACAACTGGAAAGCAGTTATTAACCAAAGGAGAGTATCAAAAAGTCCTTTTTAATCGAAAAATTAAAGACAGTCATAACAATTTTGATATCAAAAATAATCGGTTCATCTGTCCTGAAAACGGAATGTATTCAGTGAATGCAGGTGTTTATATTGAAAGCTTTCAACGATACGCGAACTTTGAATTATCGATCTATTTGAATGGAAAAAGATATAAAAATATTGCACATCAAAGGCAAAGTCCGGTAAGCCCATCTGATACGTTGAGCTTTAGTATGGGACTTTATGGTGCTGCCAATGTACCGGCTAATAAGGGGGACTATTTAGAAATGTACCTATATGTAGGGTATGACGGAGACGTTAGTCGTTATGTATCTGATAATTCAGGTTGGTACAACTATTTCGATATTTCGGAAATAGGTGGACGAAATTTCCCAAGAGTGTAGGAGGAGTCAGATGATTTTATATGAAGCCATTAAGTATAAATACCCCGATGCAGACCCGCAAAAAGATTTTGAACTAAGAAATGATGGCAACGGTTCGTATGTAAATGAGTGGCATCTAGATGTGCCAAAGCCAACGGCAGAAGAATTGAAGGAATGGTGGGAGGCATCTCAAATCAATCCTCGATATCAACCACCTCTGCCGCTTGAATTTCTAGCGCAGGAAGTAGCCAAAGAAAAGCTAATGAGAAAACAGCTTGAACATCAATGTGATCTTCTAACAAACGAACTAAAGGCGCTAAAAAGTGAGATCCTTTTATATAAAGGAGATAGTGAATCATGAATTATTGGGTCATGGCATTATATTTTAAATGGGTGACCCCTGAATTGGTCAAACAAGCAGTCGAACTAGGTGATTGTTCAATGGAAGATTTAAATGAAGGATATGAGCAAAGAATTCTTACTCTAGAGCAGCTGAAAGAAATAGCACCAAGCATCAAAGAAAGGGAGTGAAAATTGAATGGAAGTAAAAGAACCAAAGCCTTTTGAAGTAAATGATAAAGCACATGCTGATTTGTTTAATGACATGGTCAAAGTACTTCTTGAAAATGATCAAAGATTAATAGAGCAGTTCTTAAAACATACAAATGATGCGAAAGTACACGCATCTGAAATAGAAAAGAAAAAATGGAATGATTCACAGAGTTATAAAATCACAGCAGATAGTGGAAGACAGCTGATCAATGTGTCAACTGACGGAAGAATATTTGATGCGATAAAAGATAAAGGAACTTGTACATTTTATGCAGCTGCTGGTGTGGAGGATTCCCCGGCTTCATCGAATGTCTCAATCAGGGGACTGCAGACAGTAGGACAAGAAAACATCGGCTCTGGCTTTGCGGTGGATAGTTCTGGGATTGCTTATTTCTTCTATTATCAGACCGGCCATACATCGATTACTTGGACAAAACTGCCTACAGAAAGCGATAGAAACAGGTGGGATAACGGTCAATTAGTAAAAATCACTCAAGATAATGGAAAGCCCTTTTATCATGGATTTTCTAGTGAAACAGACTACAATACCCTTACTGAGACAGGGATGTATCTCATCTATAATACAGGAGTAAACGGTCCCTCTCCTTCCTTGAATCGAGTCTTTTTATTGGTCATGAGTTATGGCAATACATTAGTTCAAATAGCTTATGAATCTGTTTATGGGAAGAACACCTACTTTAGAGTTCTTAAACACAATGCAGAATCATGGACACCTTGGGAGAAGCAAATTACGCTTTCAGATTTATTGGAAGGTTCTTGGGAAAGACCTAAAGAGATTAAAAGTGATTGGCAGGAATATGATCCTATTAATCTGCCGGTAAAATATCGAAAGAATCTCTTAGGGGAAGTCGAGATCGTAGGTGCGATAAAAGGTGGAATATTAGGAAATACCCCAGTATTTAACTTGCCTGCACCATATCGGCCGCAACAAGCGATGCATTTTATAGGAGTTGCTTCAAGTATAGGAACACCAGGAGTACCTCAATTTCATCGTACATTAATAGATAAGAATGGAAATGTATGTGTGCAGTCGTCTTCAAATAATGCCAATCCTACTGAGTTTATTACATTTGGTTTTAAGTTCAGTACAAGATAATGTAATAAAACTGAAATGTGGAAGGAGAATCAGATGGAGATAAAGACGCCTCGTACTTTCAAAACCAGTGACAAAGCCCATGCGGAACTGTTTAATGACATGGTTAAAGTAATTCTTGAAAATGATACTAGACTACTGGATCAAATCAATCAACACAAAAATGACACGACATCTCATGCATCCGAAACAGAAAAGCAGAAATGGAATCAATCCCAGCTCTATAAAATGACGAATGATAACGGGGCCCAGTTGGTCAATATCCCTGCTGGCGGGAGTATTTATAATGGAATTAAATCTTTAGGTGCCTGTTCTTTTTATGCGCCAGGAGGTTCTGGAGTAGTCGATTCTCCCGCAATCGGGAATGCGGCTTTAAGAGGCTTTCAGTTAGTAGGTCAAAATAACATCGGTGTAGGAATTGCAATTGATACATCGGGCAACGCATTTTGTTTTTCCTATCATGTGAATGATGTCGGAATCAACTGGCTTCAATTACCTACTCAAAATGAAAGAAATAAATGGGATGCAGGACAATTATCTAAAATTACTGCTGATGACGGAAGGGCTTACGAAAGAATTAATGCAAATGATCCTAGTATTTTAGATAAGCTCATAAAATTACCAGGCGTCCATTCGTGGTATATCCATGAAGCACACCCTGATCTGCCAACAAGAAGTTCTATGAGAGCCTTATCTGTTTTTAGTGAAAATACCTATGGCTGGATTATAGGGGCAAATAATACAGGTGATATGTACATCAATCGATCAACGACTGATGTCACGGGCACTCAGCAAGAATGGAGCGGGTGGAAGAGGCTGAACGATCATCCATTATTAAATGCAAATGGAACTAGAATGCTTATTCCAACTGGCACAGATATACTCACCTTGCCCTCTGGTTTTTATTATGTCTCTGGAACGAATGCAGTGAATATGCCAACGACGACCGATGCCTCGTGGTTTAATGTAGATATTCTAGAAGCAGCCGGTAAACGTAAGACTCTTCATATCATTAGAAGTTATGACAATATGCATTGGTTTGGAACAGTGCATACTGATGGTGTTTTTACTGGCTGGAAACGTTTGTTAACCGACACAGAGAAAATAGAATGGAAGTCCCCAACCACTCTATTAAACGGATGGAAACAATATGGCACTCAAAAAGTGCAATTTTATAAGAATCCATTTGGAGAGGTGGAGTTAATTGGAGCTATGACAGGAGGTACTATAGGTTTTGAAGTACCTGCTTTCACATTGCCAAGTGGTTATCGTCCTATACAGGGGATGCATTTTATAGGGGTAGCATCAAGTATTGGTGCTGCTTCAACACCGCAAACACACAGGACACATATTAATACTGATGGTAATGTGTATATACAAAGCGTTTCCAATACGACAAATACAAATGAATTTATTACTTTCGGCTTTAAATTCATATCGGCACAGGAGGGATAAAATTGAAATGGATATATAAATACGATGATAAATTCAATTACATCCCGGGAGAAGAAATAGAAATTGAAGAAGGCGAAGACATCCTAAAAGGGCATACAGATGTAAGACCTCAAGATGGTTTGTATAAAGGTAAATACAATGAAGAGAAAAGGGCATGGTATGAGTCGGCAACTCTAGAATACATTGATCACTTTCAGGTAAAGCCGCTGCCAACATCAGATATGGATCTATTAAAACAGCAAAACGCCGATTTGCTTGAGCAGCTGGCCGAGTCAGAAAAGAGAGCAAAAGAACAATCAAAAACAACATCAGAACTTGTCATGCTGCTGACTGAAAAGGGGGTTATGTAATTGGATTGGTTCCGTAGTATTTCATTGTTCTATCAATGGAAGTGTTATGAAAATGAAGATGTAGCAAAATTTGTTCGTTTCGAGAAGATTACGCCGGAACAATACAAAGAAATAACAAACGAAGAATATGCAACTAACGCTGAATAGGCGTTTTTATTTTGCCTTCTTTTAGAATGTGCAAAGTGAGGGAGTAGGTGAGTGTAGTGGAAATGGATTTGACTCAATATTTAATGACACAAGGACCGTTTGCGGTGTTGTTCTGTTGGGTGCTGTTTTACGTATTAAACACAACAAAGGAAAGAGAAAACAAACTCAATGAACAAATCGAAGCGCAAAATGATGTGTTAGCAAAGTTTAGTGAGAAGTATGACGTCGTGATCGACAAGCTCGATAAAATTGAACGGAATTTAAAATAGGAGGAAAACATCATGAGAACATTCGACAAAGGCACTGTGATTCGCACAGTGCTTCTTTTTATTGCGCTTATCAACCAAACGCTTGTCATGTTTGGACAAACAGTGCTGCCGATTAGCGAGGAGCAAGTGCAAACCGTAGGAGAGGCACTATATGTGGCAGGTTCCACAATTTTCACTATGGTCACTGCCGTGATCGCTTGGTTTAAAAATAATTATGTGACCTATAAAGGTCAATTGCAAAAAGATGCCCTGAAACAAAGAGGGTTAACAAAATAATTTTTGAAGGAGAAACAATATGGTGAAGATCATTCAAGCACTCATCCCAAAACAAAATCGCAACAGACCAGGAAACAGGATGAAGCCGCTCTATATTACGGTGCATAATACATCGAACACTGGACGGGGGGCTGATGCGGCAAATCATGCAGTATTTGTTGCTCGGGCAAGTACCGGGGTTAGCTGGCACTACACGGTCGATGATCAGGTCATTTATCAGCATTTACCTTTAAACGAAAATGGCTGGCACGCAGGAGATGGCAGAGGAACTGGCAACATGAAATCAATTGGAATTGAGATTTGTGAAAATGCAGGCGCTAATTTTGAACAGGCTGTTAAAAACGCCCAATGGCTTATTCGGAAACTGATGGGGGATTTAGGAATTCCTTTATCAAACGTGGTGCCACATAAGCATTGGAGCGGGAAAGAGTGTCCGCGTAAGCTGTTAAATCGGTGGGATGGCTTCAAAGCTGGTATTGCATCAGCATCTACAAGTCAAATGACAACAGTTAAATCTGTGAAAGAAATATCTACTAAAAACATATCAACGACATCAACATCTAAAACCAACAAGGTCAAAAAAACATACAGTTTGCCTGCAGGTATTTTAAAAGTGACGAAGCCTCTTACAAAAGGGTCAGCTGTAAAAGTCGTACAACAAGCCTTAGCATCGATTTATTTTTATCCTGATAAGGGAGCGATCAACAATGGAATCGATGGGTACTACGGACCCAAGACTGCGAATGCAGTATCTCGATTTCAAATGATGCATGGGTTAACCCCAGATGGCATTTATGGTCCAAAGACTAAAGAAACATTAAGAAAGGTCATAGAAAGTTAACACATATGGAATGGATCAACCCTTATTTATTATAAAAAAGTAAAATAAAACCATTTTTGGTGTTATTTGTTGTATAATGGTGAAAATGAATGGAGGGGTTGTATGAAGCGGATAAGTGTAATGATGTCTCTTTGTTTCATTGTCATGTTCCATTTTAATATGGAAAAGGTTGCAGCTAAGACCATTTATCGAGAAGTAGAAGTTGATTTCATCATGACGGAACAGGAAAAAGATTTGTGGGTACCAGGAGGTCAAAATAATCCTGAACAATATCCATCTACTTATGGCTACCAATTTTCTATACTAAATGCAGAGGGGTGTACTCTAGAGGTGACACTCTACAGAACATCCTTATCAGGAACGGATTTTCCGTCATCAGTCAAAGAGTATACAGGTAACCAATATGATCTAAGTGCAACAGACCGAATTTTATCAAGTGGTCGCTACATTTATAGACCCCATGGTATTAAACTGACCAAAAAAGAAGGCTGTGGGGATGTTGAGATAAAAGGAGTCTTTGGTTATCAAATTCAAGAACCAGACAAATAATCTTTTATGAGTAAAATCAAATGAAAAAGCCTATCCATCATTGGATAGGCTTTTGATAATGGAGCATAGCGGGATCGAACCGCTGACCTCTACGCTGCCAGCGTAGCGCTCTCCCAGCTGAGCTAATGCCCCGAAGTATTACGACATAACTTATTATAATCAATCCTCCTGTAAAATTCAAGCTGTAAAACACAAACACCCCGGCTATTTTTCTTTCTGATCAATCGGAATATAGTCAAAGATTTCTCCCGAATGAACCGAGTGGGCTAATCGTCTAAGCCAATCATAATAGGCTTTTGAGCTTTCAAGCTGTTCAATGAGCTGTTTCGCTTCCTCTCTTTCATGTTCCGCCGCCTGCTCATCACGAGCTACATCTTGAAGGCGTTCTTGCGCTTCTTCAATCGCTGCTAGATTGACCTCAACCTCTCGTTCCCATTTTTGCGGGAAGAAGTTCATGAAAAACTTAAAAAAGTCTTTCTCAGCAACAAAGCTGTGTTTTCTTCGGCCACGGTGAAAGGTCTTTTTGACAATATTCATGTCTTGCAGTTTTTTCACACCCGTACTCATACTAGGCTTACTCATTTGCAGCTCTTCACGCATTTCATCCAGCGTCATTTCCTCATTTAAATACATCGTCCCATATAGAATACCCGCACTTCTAGTAATGCCATAGAGATCCATTGTTTCAGCGATGGAATCAATGACGAGATCTTTAGCAGCTAAAATGCGTTCTTCTGCTTGTGGCTGTTCCTGCTTTTTCATCTTGTCCCTGCTTTCTATTAAGTGAATTCAATACGTTCAAAAAAATCTTTATGGACTATATGTTAACGAAAGAATGCAAAATGTCAAAATAAAAGAAGCATATCCCCCTTTGACAGAAAAATTTGAACATGTTAAGTTAATTATGTTCAAAACGTTAAATTTTTATTTAACAAACTTACCAAAGAGAATCAGAGGAGGTTCCTTCTATGAGTCAAACACTATTTATCGATGGACAATGGGTTGGCGCTAAGAGTGGCGACACAAGAGATATCATCAATCCATTTAATCAAGAAGTGATCGCGACAGTCAGTGAAGGATCAAGAAATGACGCGCAGTTAGCCATTAAGGCAGCGAGAAAAACCTTCGATCAAGGTGATTGGGCAAACATGCCTGGACTTGAAAGAGGAAATATTGTGTTTAAAATTGCTGAATTGATTAGGCGAGACCTAGATGAATTAGCCAAATTAGAATCACTTGATACCGGCAAAACATTCGAAGAAAGCAAAGCGGATATGGACGATATTGCGAACGTGTTCCAATATTATGCGGGGCTTGCTGATAAGGATGGCGGGGAAATCATTGCATCGCCTATTCCAAACTCAAAAAGTGAATTAGTCCGAGAACCTGTCGGTGTATGCGGTCAAATCACTCCTTGGAACTATCCATTGCTTCAAGCGAGCTGGAAAATCGCTCCTGCACTTGCAGCTGGAAATACAATCGTACTAAAGCCAAGTGAAATTACACCATTAACCACGATCAAATTTTTCAAACTTATGGAAGAAGCGGGTGTTCCAGCAGGCGTTGCCAACTTAGTACTTGGACCTGGAGCAACTGTTGGAGATGAGCTGGCTGTCAATGACCAAGTCGATTTAATTTCATTCACAGGCGGTATTGAAACAGGTAAGAAAATCATGCAGGGAGCCAGCGGGAATGTGAAGAAAATCGCCCTTGAGCTCGGCGGGAAAAACCCGAATATCGTCTTTCAAGATGCTGATTTAGACGTAGCGGTTGACCAGGCAATGAATGCTGTGTTTTTCCATGCAGGGCAAGTGTGTTCAGCAGGTTCACGCTTGTTAGTGGAAGAATCTATTCATGATGAATTTTTAGAAGAACTGGTGAAGCGTACGAAAAAAATCAAGCTAGGCAACGGCTTTGATGAAGGAACCCAGAGCGGACCGCTCATCTCAGCTGAGCATCGAGAAAAAGTAGAAAAATACGTCAGCATCGGTTTAGACGAAGGCGCAACATTAGAAACAGGTGGGAAACGACCTGAAGCAGAGGAGCTTCAAAAAGGGTTCTTCTACTTGCCGACGATTTTTTCAGGCTGTACATCAGACATGCGAATTGTACAGGAAGAAGTGTTTGGACCAGTCCTCACTGTCGAATCCTTCCGATCAGAGGAAGAAGTCATCGAGCTGGCAAATGACACGATTTATGGTTTAGCAGGAGCGGTGTGGTCTTCTGATATCGGCAAAGCCGAACGAGTGGCTCGTCAATTAAGATTAGGCACGGTATGGATCAACGACTTCCATCCTTATTTTGCCCAAGCACCGTGGGGCGGGTATAAACAATCAGGTCTTGGACGTGAATTAGGACGTACGGGCCTTGAAGAATATACGGAACTAAAACATTTATATCGAAATACAAAACCAGAAGCGGTTCATTGGTTTAAATAAATATCACTTATCTGGAGGAGATTCTATATGACTTTAAATATGAAAATTGAAAGCATGCAAAAATTCCATACGTTTGAAATTCCGACTGTCATCAAGCATGGCATTGGGGCAGTGAAACATGTTGGGGAAGAAGTGAAAGCATACGGCGTTTCAAAGGTATTGCTTGTCACAGATCCTGGTATTTATCAAGCGGGTGTTGTAGATCCAGTGATTGCTTCATTAAAAGAAGCACAAGTTGATGTGGTTCTATTTAATAAAGTAGAACCAAACCCGCCAGTCCGTTTAGTGAATGAAGGATCTGCGTTATATGAAAAAGAAGGCTGTAATGGTTTAGTCGCAGTAGGCGGCGGAAGCTCAATGGATACAGCGAAGGCTATTGGTGTGGAAGCGACTCATGAAGGATCAGTTCTTGATTACGAAGCGGCTGAGGGGAAAAAACCGCTTGAAAATAGAATCCCTCCGTTAACCACCATTCCGACAACGGCTGGTACAGGTTCAGAGGTCACGCAGTGGGCAGTGATTACTGACGAAGAAAGGGAATTCAAATTCAACACAGGTGGGCCACTCATTGCAGCTCACCTAACAGTGATTGACCCTGAGCTTCATGTATCTATGCCGCCGCATGTGACGGCTATGACGGGTATCGATGCGCTTGCGCACGCGATCGAATGCTATACGATGAAGTTTGCTCAGCCAATTACAGATGCGGTAGCGCTCATGGCCATTGAATATGCTGCTCATTATATTCGCCGTGCCTTTGCCGATGGAGAGGATTTGGAAGCAAGATATGGCATGGCACAAGCTGCGATGCTTGCCGGACTTTCCTATGGCAGTGAATCAGCTGGCGCAGCCCATGCGATGAGCCAAACGCTTGGAGGCATTATTCCAGTCGCACATGGTCAATGTGTAGCGGCAATGATGGGACCTGTCATGGAATATAACTGGAAAGGGTACCCAGAGAAGTTCGCCCGGATTGCGCAAGCATTCGGTATTGATACAAGCAGAATGACAACAGAGGAAGCTGCAAAAGCAGCAGTGAATTGGATGTATGATTTAGTGGAAGACCTAGAAGTTCCTTCATTAGAAGAACAAGGTGTACCAAAAGATATGATCGACCGTTTATCTAAAGAAGCAATGAAAGATCCGCAAACAGTTGGAAACCCAAGAGACCTGAACGAAAAAGCATACAACTGGATTTACGCTCGTTGCTTTGATTTAACACCTAAAACAGTGTAACAATGAAAAAAGGCTCCCAAAAGGGAGTCTTTTTTACATCTTATAGCTGTTCTTTAATTTCTTTAATTTGATGAATATGGCGCTTTTCATGTGCGCCGATAAAATCAAGGTATTGCTTTAATGAAAGTTCTTCAAATACAGGATGTGCAATCACGCGTTTGAAATCTTCCTCTATAAACGTTGATAAAATTTGATTTAATTTCTCACGAGCTGTATCAAGCTCATCTTTTAAATGTGTAGGTGTCACATGCTTCCGATCTGGTTCAACAATACTAGGCGCGGTGGCTTTTTTTGAACGATCCTCTGCCATTTCCACCGGCTTTGGCTCATATTCTTTAATCGGTGCTTTTTTCCCCTCGGCAGCTAGATGTTTTGCTGCAACTAGGTCCATCTTCTTTAAATGATCTGCAACTTCTTGAATACTCCAAGTATCATCAGATAATTTTTGATTTAATTGTTCTTCGCTCAATCCTTGCAGCTCTTGCCACAATTCTTGTCTTGCATCATGTAATAAACTCATTTTCATCACCTCAAGATCAAATTTTAACATACTGGTACATGACAATCATTCTTGAGCTATCGTTGAATTCCTTTGAAGAATTGTGAGGAAATTTGAAACCTTTACAAAAGTGGTTCGTATTACCTGTTAGAAGGAATACACTTGGATGTGAGCATGGTCTAAATGAATGAAAGGCTGCTCATTTCATAAAGAAAGGGTGAGGAAGATGGATGTGTTTGGGCTGCCTCTTCAGACGCTGTACTTATACATATTGATGGTATCAGGAATCCTGACGCTTGTTTTCGTCTTTTTTGGCGATGTATTTGATGGATTGTTTGAAGCGATTCCTGTCCCGTTCCTTCAACCAACATTGATCCTCGCATTTCTTACCTTTTTCTCGGCTGGAGGATTTATCTCTGAAAAAACAGCAATTGTAGGAAGTGGACTTGGCGCAGTATTATCTACCATTCTCGCAGTGGTTCTCGTTACTTGTTTAAATGTATTTGTCTTAGTCCCGCTTTCCTCTGCTGAAGAATCTCTTTCATATACGGAGGCCGACCTAAAAGGAAGAACTGGGGAGATCATTGTATCTGTACCAAAAGATGGGTTTGGAGAAGTGCTGTTAATTAGTAACAGCGGGAAAATCTCAAAGCCTGCCGTCAGTTTCGACGAAGAGGAGATTCCATATGGAACCCGGGTGCTGGTCGTCGAAGTGAACAAAGGCGTGTTATCTGTTATACCAAATGAAGAAATCTAGGAGGGAATGCTATGCCAGGAACAACCATATTAATTATTATTGGAATTGTGCTTGTGATTCTCATTGCACTTATTGGTGTATTTGTTTCGAAATACCGGACAGCTGGTCCAGATGAAGCATTAATCGTCACAGGAAGTTACCTCGGAAGTAAAAATGTCCACGTGGATGAAGGTGGAAACAAGATTAAGATTGTAAGAGGTGGAGGTACCTTTGTACTCCCTGTTTTTCAACAAGCAGAGCCGCTCAGCTTACTATCTAGCAAGCTAGATGTTTCAACGCCTGAAGTCTATACTGAACAAGGTGTACCGGTCATGGCGGATGGAACGGCCATCATTAAAATTGGCGGATCAATTGAAGAAATCGCCACTGCGGCAGAGCAGTTTTTAGGGAAAACAAAAGAAGATCGTGAAAATGAAGCAAGAGAAGTACTAGAAGGACACCTTCGCTCCATTTTAGGGTCAATGACAGTTGAAGAGATTTATAAAAACAGAGAGAAATTTTCTCAAGAAGTACAGCGTGTCGCTTCTCAAGATCTAGCGAAAATGGGTCTTGTCATTGTATCGTTTACAATCAAAGATGTCCGTGATAAAAATGGCTATTTAGAATCACTAGGTAAACCTAGAATTGCTCAAGTGAAACGCGATGCAGATATTGCGACAGCAGAAGCAGATAAAGAAACACGTATCAAACGTGCAGAAGCAGATAAAGATGCGAAGAAATCTGAGCTTGAGCGTGCCACTGAAATCGCTGAAGCAGAAAAAATCAATGAGCTGAAAAGAGCAGAATTCAGACGTGAACAAGATACAGCAAAAGCAAGCGCTGACCAAGCGTACGATCTTGAAACAGCTCGTAATCGTCAGCACGTAACTGAACAAGAAATGCAAGTCAAAATCATTGAACGTCAGAAGCAAATTGAATTAGAAGAAAAAGAGATCCAGCGTCGTGAGCGTCAATACGATTCTGAGGTGAAAAAGAAAGCAGATGCGGACCGTTATGCTGTTGAGCAGTCGGCTGCGGCGGAAAAAGCGAAGCGTCTTGCAGAAGCAGATGCGAAGAAATACAGCATTGAAGCAATGGCAAAAGCAGAAGCAGAGAAAGTTCGGATTGACGGGCTTGCCAAAGCAGAAGCCGATCGTGCAAAAGGGGAAACAGAAGCAGAAGTCATTAGGTTGAAAGGACTTGCGGAAGCAGAAGCGAAAGAGAAAATTGCAGAAGCATTCGAACAGTATGGTCAAGCGGCGATTCTTGATATGATTGTGAAAATGCTACCTGAATATGCGAAACAAGTATCTGCTCCACTTTCTAACATTGATAAAATTACAGTTGTTGATACAGGTGGTAACGGGGAAGGCAGCGGCGCCAACAAAGTGACCGGCTATGCGACAAACCTTATGTCCAGTCTTCAAGAAAGTCTGAAAGCTTCCTCTGGAATTGATGTCAAAGAAATTATTGAGAATTTCTCTGGCAAAGGCAATGTGAAACAAAGCATCCAAGAACTGACGAATGAAATCAAACAGCCAAGAAAAAAAGAAATCGCTGATCGTCAAATAGAAGAATAAAAATCAAAAGACACCTTCTGATAGAGGGTGTCTATTTTACTTGGGGTACATGCCGGTGTCTTTTGATAGATGAAGAGAGATTCACAAGAATGCCTGCAGATATCATCATGAACACCAATGAAGATCCGCCGTAGCTAATAAAGGGAAGAGGAATGCCTGTAATGGGGAGAAGCCCAAAGACAGCTCCTAGATTAAAGGCTGCTTGAATCATGATTTGAAAAGTAAGCCCGATCGTTAATAGCTTTCCAAATGGATCTTGTAAACCTTGAACGATTCGAACGGCGCGATACATGATGAGTAGGTAGGCACCCATCACAAACAACAGCCCCATGATTCCCAGCTCTTCACTAATGATGGCCATAATAAAATCTGTATGGGCTTCAGGAAGAAATCCTAGTTTTTGTATGCTTCCGCCTAAACCATTCCCGGTCAGTCCTCCTGAATCCATGGCGAGATAGGAATGGATCAGCTGATAACCATCTCCATCTTCATACATGAAAGGATCACGAAAAGAAGTGATCCGTTTCAAACGATAAGGAGCGGTCACAGCAAAAAAAGTGATCCCTGCCGCAGCCGTCGAACCTAGTAGAATGAGGTGGCGTGTTTTAAGTCCAGCACATAATAAGACGATACCGCAGCTCAATAAAATAGAAACTGCTGTACCTAAATCTGGCTGTTTTAAAATCAATAAAAAAGCTAGACTTAAAAGAAGAAGTGGAGGCAATACTCCTTTTTTAAAGGATGTGATGTACGCTTGTTTCCTTGCATATACATAGGCGAAATAGATGATCATCACTAATTTCACAGCCTCAGAAGGCTGGATGATCAAAGAGCCCAATTGAATCCATCGTTGTGAATTGTTTTTGACAACACCGATTCCAGGAAGCAGGACAAGGAGAAGACATAACAATGACAGCATCACAAGCCACCGAATCCATTTACGGTAAGCTTGATATGGAACAAGGGCCGCAGCGATGAAAAAGAAGAATCCAATCAAAAGCCATTGCCACTGTTTCATGAAGAAGTAGCTGCCCTGTCCATATTTTATTTCGCCTAAAGGATAACTCGCACTGTACACCATCAGCAATCCAAAGAAACAAAGACAAACAATCGTCCCAGCAAGAATGTGGTCGATTTTTTTTAGGTGAGAAAGAATCAATGACATCACCTTCAATCCCAGTTACGTCCAAACATGTAGGATGAGGACCTCAGATTGACACTAAATACAAGGCCAATGGCAATCATATTGGTTAAAAGCGCACTGCCCCCATAGCTGATAAAAGGAAGGGCAAGACCAGTCACAGGCATTAGCCCTACTGTCATCCCAACGTTTTGGAAGACTTGAAAGACGATCAGCCCAACCACCCCAGCACATATATAAAGCCCATAAAGGGTATTCGCATTCATAGCCACATGAATCATTCGATAGACCATCATAAGATATAAACAGATCAATAGGGAGGCGCCGATAAAACCAAATTCCTCGCCAATGACTGCAAATATAAAATCTGTATGGGCTTCAGGGATATTTCCCCCTTGTACTTGATTTCCTTTTGTATACCCGCTTCCTGATAATTGCCCTGACCCAATGCCAAGCATTGCTTGTTTCAGTTGATACCCATATGTCGAATCAAATTCATCTGGGGAGAGCCACCCATAAATGCGATCAAGCTGATGAGGTTTAATCACTTTTGTAAAGTGCTCAAAATGTTCATTGTGCAAGTAGGTCAAAAATGCAAGAAGCGCGAGAAAAGAAGCGATTAATGCAGCGATCATCTTACTTGAAATGCCTGACACAAGCATCAGTGTAAAAGCAATAGACAAGATCACAAGTGCCGTCCCCAAATCTGGCTGAATTAAAATCAGGAAAAAAGGAACGGCGGTCCAGCATATGATGTTCATTGTAGGAATCATGCTTTCTTTAAACGAAAAGCGCTGATGTTTGTATCGATTTAAAATAGCCGCTAACAGAAGAATGACAAAAATTTTCATGAATTCTGATGGTTGCACTTTCATGGGTCCCAAGCTGATCCACCTTTGAGAGCCATTTTGATTCGTGCCAAAAAAATGAACGAGAATGATGAGGAAGAGACCACCTGCAAATAATCGAAAAGATAACCGCTCAAGCAGTTCATAATCAAAGTAAGCAACTGCCGCCATAAGGCCAAAGCCGACGATATACCAGAAAACTTGTCTTTTGACGAAATAAAACATATCTTGCGTTTCATACTGTCCCGATCCGCTATACACAGCCAGCAGGCTGATCACAAAGAAGCAAATGACAGTGAATAATAATGCGAAGTCAATGCTGTTCTGTTTTTTCATGTCTCCGTCACCTGCTATGACCTATTTGTCAGCTGGTTTAATACGACCTGCACCGCTGCAGCGTCATCAATATAGCCGATCGGAAAAATATAATCTGGTATTAAATCAACGGGCATAATGAAGTAAAGTAATGCGCCTCCCATCAACATCAATTCTCGAGAAGTCCCCCGTCCGCTCATGAACGAGCAGTACATGCTTTTCAATTGATCAAGAAATGGCCCAACACCGCTTATCGTCTCTATCTTTTTTTCAAAATATGCCGAGATCGTTTCTTTTCCCTCGTCTGATTGACTATAGGTCTCATATTCATTTAGCTTCTGTTTCAATTCATTCTCGCTGAACGTCCCGTCATAGACATCATGATCTTTCAGCGTTCGCTCAATCTCTTCTACGGCTTGAATGAACGTATTACCGAGAACTCTTTCGTTTTTAATTGAAAATCCAGCCGTGGCCAATAGATGATCTAAAGAAATGTGTAGAGCATCTGAAAGCCGCTGTAAATGGTTCAAAGTCGGTGTTCTTTTTCCGTTCATGATTCTAGACAGTGTGGCTTTATCAATTTCTGTTTGTGTACTGAGTTCTCTTAATGAAAGAGAACGTATTTGCAGTTGTTCTTTTAAAAACTGCCGAAGCTCAGTTGTTTTAAATTCCATCTCTTTCTTCACCCTTTTCATAAAGTTCAACTCTTCAATAGAAGAAGTCGTACCCAATATATAGGGGTGTTGACAAAATGTCAACGAATATCCATTAAGGATTGAATTTTATAAAATAGCAACTTATCATATGAAACATAGAGTAAGAAATGGCTAAAAGGGGTGTGCAGATGAAGGTTAGACATGCAGTACATAATGATATTCCTAAAATTGCCGAAATTCATGTGAAGAGCTGGCAAACGACTTATCATGGCATTATTTCACAAGAGTATTTAGATGCTTTAAATGTAGAGGAGCGGGAAGAGAGCTGGAGAAGCAGGTCGCTTGAAGGCACGTTTGTCGCAGAGGATGCTGACGGAGTATTTGGTTTTGCTTCCTTCGGAAAACAGCGTGATGAGAGATATTCAATATATGATGGCGAGCTTTATGCCATCTATTTGTTGCAGAGAAAACAGAAATCAGGAGCGGGTATGGCTTTGATTGCAAAAGGTGTGGATTATTTAATAGAGAAAGGCTATCAGAATATGCTGCTCTGGGTATTTGAGCAAAATTCAGCGAAGCAATTTTATCAAAAACTTCAACCTAGTTTTGCCGTCACCAGCCAGTTTGAGCTGGCTGGTGAGAACCATGAAGAAATAGGGTATGGATGGGAACTATCTGTCCTAAGTGATCATGTTCAACAGATTATATCGTCAGCTTCCAGTAATAATGAGAGAAAAAAGTAAAAAGGGTGGCGAGTAAAATATAAGATATAAAAGGAGAAGCCTCTACTTTTCCTTTCACACCTGCTATTTTTAATGCCTCATAGAAACTGGCCAAAAAGTAGGCGAGACTGAGGATGTAACAGCACAGCATAATGGAGTAAGGATTCATTGTCGTACCTCCAGCATGAAATCTTCTACTATTAATAGATTCAATAGAGCAGCAAATTATGCATAAAAAAATAACCCGCTGAAACAGCTGGGTTATTTTTGTCGAGGAAAAACCAAACGAGACGCACTAGGGATGAGTAAACAAAGAACAATACTACAAATGATAAATGAAGGAATCATATATGTGCTGTTATAAACTAATGAATACACCCATCCTGGTGTTCCTTTTGGTGCATAATGAGAAAAGAAAACTACACCTGAAATAAAGAACGTCAGCAGTCTGAAGAAACTGGCGACAAATACAGCTAGGATAATATAGAAGAATTGTTTCTTTCGCTTTTTATCCTGAATGGCTTTTTTAATTGATCCTGAGAATAGCCCGCTTAAACAAATCACAACAGATGCGACAAAGTAATCGAGAAACCCTTGTACAGGTGTAGCAATAATAGGATTGTTCATCAGCTGCAGTCCTGCGATTAACACACCGATGATAAATCCAGCAGACACGCCCCATCTAATGGACATGAGAATGACAGGAATCATGATCAGTGCAATTGACCCGCCGTTTGGCATTCTTAAAAAGAGACCTGATAAATAATCTAAAACAAGTGCAAGAGAAGTCATGATGGCGATCTCCATCAGTCGTACTAATTGATTTGATTGCTGCATAAAAAAATCCCCTTTTCACGAATTGTGCAAGGAGAGACCATGTCAGGATGAGTATGTGATTCATAGAAAAACATATCGGCTTGAATACAATGCATGTATGCAAGTGATTCCACATTCCTACTTCAGTATTAACTGACAGGTTCAAAGGGTCAGAACAACGAATTGTTCACTCTCAGCACAAAGCTCCCCCTGCGGTTATTTAATTTCAATCTATTATAAATATACTAAAGACCTACAGGATCAACAATAGTGAATTACGGAGTTAAGCCCTTTTTGTACGAATATATAGGAAGAGATCAGGAAAAATAAATTATTTAGAAAAAATACTTGTTTCTTCTTTTAAAAGGTGTTATATTTGTATTCGCCGCTGAAACAGCGCGGTTGAGAAATAACATTCAAGAAAAAAGTTGTTGACTTCATCTTGATAGAATGTTATATTAATAAAGTCGCTTCTGAGCGATAACGAAGATGATCTTTGAAAACTAAACAAGACAAAACGTACCTGTTAATTCGAGTTTTTATAAAAAAATCCTATGATACATCATAGGTAGTCAGTCAAACGCTGACGAAAAACAAAACTTCGGTTTTGTACTTTTTCGGAGAGTTTGATCCTGGCTCAGGACGAACGCTGGCGGCGTGCCTAATACATGCAAGTCGAGCGGACAGAAGGGAGCTTGCTCCCGGATGTTAGCGGCGGACGGGTGAGTAACACGTGGGTAACCTGCCTGTAAGACTGGGATAACTCCGGGAAACCGGAGCTAATACCGGATAGTTCCTTGAACCGCATGGTTCAAGGATGAAAGACGGTTTCGGCTGTCACTTACAGATGGACCCGCGGCGCATTAGCTAGTTGGTGAGGTAACGGCTCACCAAGGCGACGATGCGTAGCCGACCTGAGAGGGTGATCGGCCACACTGGGACTGAGACACGGCCCAGACTCCTACGGGAGGCAGCAGTAGGGAATCTTCCGCAATGGACGAAAGTCTGACGGAGCAACGCCGCGTGAGTGATGAAGGTTTTCGGATCGTAAAGCTCTGTTGTTAGGGAAGAACAAGTGCAAGAGTAACTGCTTGCACCTTGACGGTACCTAACCAGAAAGCCACGGCTAACTACGTGCCAGCAGCCGCGGTAATACGTAGGTGGCAAGCGTTGTCCGGAATTATTGGGCGTAAAGGGCTCGCAGGCGGTTTCTTAAGTCTGATGTGAAAGCCCCCGGCTCAACCGGGGAGGGTCATTGGAAACTGGGAAACTTGAGTGCAGAAGAGGAGAGTGGAATTCCACGTGTAGCGGTGAAATGCGTAGAGATGTGGAGGAACACCAGTGGCGAAGGCGACTCTCTGGTCTGTAACTGACGCTGAGGAGCGAAAGCGTGGGGAGCGAACAGGATTAGATACCCTGGTAGTCCACGCCGTAAACGATGAGTGCTAAGTGTTAGGGGGTTTCCGCCCCTTAGTGCTGCAGCTAACGCATTAAGCACTCCGCCTGGGGAGTACGGTCGCAAGACTGAAACTCAAAGGAATTGACGGGGGCCCGCACAAGCGGTGGAGCATGTGGTTTAATTCGAAGCAACGCGAAGAACCTTACCAGGTCTTGACATCCTCTGACAACCCTAGAGATAGGGCTTTCCCTTCGGGGACAGAGTGACAGGTGGTGCATGGTTGTCGTCAGCTCGTGTCGTGAGATGTTGGGTTAAGTCCCGCAACGAGCGCAACCCTTGATCTTAGTTGCCAGCATTCAGTTGGGCACTCTAAGGTGACTGCCGGTGACAAACCGGAGGAAGGTGGGGATGACGTCAAATCATCATGCCCCTTATGACCTGGGCTACACACGTGCTACAATGGACAGAACAAAGGGCTGCGAGACCGCAAGGTTTAGCCAATCCCACAAATCTGTTCTCAGTTCGGATCGCAGTCTGCAACTCGACTGCGTGAAGCTGGAATCGCTAGTAATCGCGGATCAGCATGCCGCGGTGAATACGTTCCCGGGCCTTGTACACACCGCCCGTCACACCACGAGAGTTTGCAACACCCGAAGTCGGTGAGGTAACCTTTATGGAGCCAGCCGCCGAAGGTGGGGCAGATGATTGGGGTGAAGTCGTAACAAGGTAGCCGTATCGGAAGGTGCGGCTGGATCACCTCCTTTCTAAGGATATATGGAGCAGCGTACGTTTTTCGTCTTGTTTAGTTTTGAAGGATCATTCCTTCAAACATGTCTCTAGCGAGACAGGATTGTTCTTTGAAAACTAGATAACAATAAGTAATACATTCACATTGAATGCAATGCAAAGTTCATCACACATAGTGATTCTTTCTAAAGTAAGAAATGGTTAAGTTAGAAAGGGCGCACGGTGGATGCCTTGGCACTAGGAGCCGATGAAGGACGGGACGAACACCGATATGCTTCGGGGAGCTGTAAGCAAGCTTTGATCCGGAGATTTCCGAATGGGGAAACCCACTGCTCGTAATGGAGTAGTATCCATACTTGAATACATAGAGTATGAGAAGGCATACCCGGGGAACTGAAACATCTAAGTACCCGGAGGAAGAGAAAGCAAATGCGATTCCCTGAGTAGCGGCGAGCGAAACGGGAACAGCCCAAACCAAGAGGCTTGCCTCTTGGGGTTGTAGGACACTCTATACGGAGTTACAAAGGAACGATATAAGCGAAGAGGTCTGGAAAGGCCCGCCAAAGAAGGTAACAGCCCTGTAACTGAAATGTTGTTCTCTCCAGAGTGGATCCTGAGTACGGCGGAACACGTGAAATTCCGTCGGAATCCGGGAGGACCATCTCCCAAGGCTAAATACTCCCTAGTGACCGATAGTGAACCAGTACCGTGAGGGAAAGGTGAAAAGCACCCCGGAAGGGGAGTGAAATAGATCCTGAAACCGTGTGCCTACAAGTAGTCAGAGCCCGTTAACGGGTGATGGCGTGCCTTTTGTAGAATGAACCGGCGAGTTACGATCCCGTGCAAGGTTAAGCAGAAGATGCGGAGCCGCAGCGAAAGCGAGTCTGAATAGGGCGCATGAGTACGTGGTCGTAGACCCGAAACCAGGTGATCTACCCATGTCCAGGGTGAAGTTCAGGTAACACTGAATGGAGGCCCGAACCCACGCACGTTGAAAAGTGCGGGGATGAGGTGTGGGTAGGGGTGAAATGCCAATCGAACCTGGAGATAGCTGGTTCTCTCCGAAATAGCTTTAGGGCTAGCCTCAAGGTAAGAGTCTCGGAGGTAGAGCACTGATTGGACTAGGGGCCCCTACCGGGTTACCGAATTCAGTCAAACTCCGAATGCCGATGACTTATCCTTGGGAGTCAGACTGCGAGTGATAAGATCCGTAGTCGAAAGGGAAACAGCCCAGACCGCCAGCTAAGGTCCCAAAGTATACGTTAAGTGGAAAAGGATGTGGAGTTGCTTAGACAACCAGGATGTTGGCTTAGAAGCAGCCACCATTTAAAGAGTGCGTAATAGCTCACTGGTCGAGTGACTCTGCGCCGAAAATGTACCGGGGCTAAACGTATCACCGAAGCTGCGGACTGTTCTTACGAACAGTGGTAGGAGAGCGTTCTAAGTGCAGTGAAGTCAGACCGGAAGGACTGGTGGAGCGCTTAGAAGTGAGAATGCCGGTATGAGTAGCGAAAGACGGGTGAGAATCCCGTCCACCGAATGCCTAAGGTTTCCTGAGGAAGGCTCGTCCGCTCAGGGTTAGTCGGGACCTAAGCCGAGGCCGAAAGGCGTAGGCGATGGACAACAGGTTGATATTCCTGTACCACCTCCTCACCATTTGAGCAATGGGGGGACGCAGGAGGATAGGGTAAGCGCGGTATTGGATATCCGCGTCCAAGCAGTTAGGCTGGGAAATAGGCAAATCCGTTTCCCGTGAAGGCTGAGCTGTGATGGCGAGCGAAATTTAGTAGCGAAGTTCCTGATTCCACACTGCCAAGAAAAGCCTCTAGCGAGGTGAGAGGTGCCCGTACCGCAAACCGACACAGGTAGGCGAGGAGAGAATCCTAAGGTGATCGAGAGAACTCTCGTTAAGGAACTCGGCAAAATGACCCCGTAACTTCGGGAGAAGGGGTGCTTCTTAGGGTGTTAAAGCCCCGAGAAGCCGCAGTGAATAGGCCCAGGCGACTGTTTAGCAAAAACACAGGTCTCTGCGAAGCCGTAAGGCGAAGTATAGGGGCTGACGCCTGCCCGGTGCTGGAAGGTTAAGAGGAGCGCTTAGCGTAAGCGAAGGTGCGAATTGAAGCCCCAGTAAACGGCGGCCGTAACTATAACGGTCCTAAGGTAGCGAAATTCCTTGTCGGGTAAGTTCCGACCCGCACGAAAGGCGCAACGATCTGGGCACTGTCTCAACGAGAGACTCGGTGAAATTATAGTACCTGTGAAGATGCAGGTTACCCGCGACAGGACGGAAAGACCCCGTGGAGCTTTACTGCAGCCTGATATTGAATGTTGGTACAGCTTGTACAGGATAGGTAGGAGCCTTGGAAACCGGAGCGCTAGCTTCGGTGGAGGCATCGGTGGGATACTACCCTGGCTGTATTGACCTTCTAACCCGCTGCCCTTATCGGGCAGGGAGACAGTGTCAGGTGGGCAGTTTGACTGGGGCGGTCGCCTCCTAAAATGTAACGGAGGCGCCCAAAGGTTCCCTCAGAATGGTTGGAAATCATTCGCAGAGTGTAAAGGCACAAGGGAGCTTGACTGCGAGACCTACAAGTCGAGCAGGGACGAAAGTCGGGCTTAGTGATCCGGTGGTTCCGCATGGAAGGGCCATCGCTCAACGGATAAAAGCTACCCCGGGGATAACAGGCTTATCTCCCCCAAGAGTCCACATCGACGGGGAGGTTTGGCACCTCGATGTCGGCTCATCGCATCCTGGGGCTGTAGTCGGTCCCAAGGGTTGGGCTGTTCGCCCATTAAAGCGGTACGCGAGCTGGGTTCAGAACGTCGTGAGACAGTTCGGTCCCTATCCGTCGCGGGCGCAGGAAATTTGAGAGGAGCTGTCCTTAGTACGAGAGGACCGGGATGGACGCACCGCTGGTGTACCAGTTGTTCTGCCAAGGGCATCGCTGGGTAGCTATGTGCGGACGGGATAAGTGCTGAAAGCATCTAAGCATGAAGCCCCCCTCAAGATGAGATTTCCCATTCCGCAAGGAAGTAAGATCCCTGAAAGATGATCAGGTTGATAGGTCTGAGGTGGAAGCGTGGTGACACGTGGAGCTGACAGATACTAATAGATCGAGGACTTAACCTATATTCTAATGTGAAAAATGAACATTGTTATCTAGTTTTGAGAGAACATTCTCTCCATCAGGTTTGGTGGCGATAGCGAAGAGGTCACACCCGTTCCCATACCGAACACGGAAGTTAAGCTCTTCAGCGCCGATGGTAGTTGGGGGTTTCCCCCTGTGAGAGTAGGACGCCGCCAAGCTTTTCAAAGGATCAGTTCCAGTCGGAACTGGTCTTTTTTGTGCTGTTTGAAAGAAGATCACCTTGATACATATGTGGTATAAATCAGGTTGTTTTAATTCACTATAAGCGTGGAGATGCTCTAAATCAACGTGAAAGTCTGTGAAGCATGTTCACTTTTAAGTATGGAGAAAAGTAATAGAGAGAAAGAATAGCCGGTGTATAGATGCCTGATACAAATTCATTCATTAAAATGGAGTTGTATAAGTCTATTTTATTGAAATCAAAACATTCATTGCGTTTAATAGTTGAAATAAAGAAATATCTATATCATTAAAGTATAAAAATTGAAAGGCTGCTGATATTTTTAAAGGATTTACTCGTTTTTAAAGAGAATATAGAGAAGAGAATACAGCTGTTAATCGTTGAATTGAAGCCGTTTTGACTGGTAACATCAACATCATCTGTTAAAAGAAATACGTCATGAAAAATGAAATAAAATTTTTTTAATATAGCCTTTACAAATGAGTAAAACCTGTATATAATAATCTTTGTCGGATCGAGAGATTCCTACATAGTGGAGGATTAGCTCAGCTGGGAGAGCATCTGCCTTACAAGCAGAGGGTCGGCGGTTCGAGCCCGTCATCCTCCACCATATTTATTCTCACATAATGTTAGGATAGATAAAGCCGGTGTAGCTCAACTGGTAGAGCAACTGACTTGTAATCAGTAGGTTGGGGGTTCAAGTCCTCTTGCCGGCACCACTTTCATATGGTAAGATAGACAAGTCGCTTTAAAAGCGAGCCATTAGCTCAGTTGGTAGAGCATCTGACTTTTAATCAGAGGGTCGAAGGTTCGAGTCCTTCATGGCTCACCATTTTCATGCGGGTGTGGCGGAATTGGCAGACGCGCTAGACTTAGGATCTAGTGTCTTTATGACGTGGGGGTTCAAGTCCCTTCACCCGCATTGCCAAACAACATAAAGAAATCCTGTAATGCGGAAGTAGTTCAGTGGTAGAACACCACCTTGCCAAGGTGGGGGTCGCGGGTTCGAATCCCGTCTTCCGCTTATACCATCCACGCCGGGGTGGTGGAATTGGCAGACACACAGGACTTAAAATCCTGCGGTAGGTGACTACCGTGCCGGTTCAAGTCCGGCCCTCGGCATTATAAAATAAGCGCCCGTAGCTCAATTGGATAGAGCGTTTGACTACGGATCAAAAGGTTAGGGGTTCGACTCCTCTCGGGCGCGCCATTAAGATCGGGAAGTAGCTCAGCTTGGTAGAGCACTTGGTTTGGGACCAAGGGGTCGCAGGTTCGAATCCTGTCTTCCCGACCATCTTTTATGGGGCCTTAGCTCAGCTGGGAGAGCGCCTGCCTTGCACGCAGGAGGTCAGCGGTTCGATCCCGCTAGGCTCCACTTTTTAAAAGATTATTTTATATCATGGCGGTGTAGCTCAGCTGGCTAGAGCGTACGGTTCATACCCGTGAGGTCGGGGGTTCGATCCCCTCCGCCGCTATAAAGGACCTTTAGCTCAGTTGGTTAGAGCAGACGGCTCATAACCGTCCGGTCGTAGGTTCGAGTCCTACAAGGTCCACCATCTATACGGAGGAATACCCAAGTCCGGCTGAAGGGATCGGTCTTGAAAACCGACAGGGGTGTCAAAGCCCGCGGGGGTTCGAATCCCTCTTCCTCCGCCATATTTTTAAAAAATGATATCATCGCGGGGTGGAGCAGTTCGGTAGCTCGTCGGGCTCATAACCCGAAGGTCGCAGGTTCAAATCCTGCCCCCGCAACCAAATTTTTTCTCTATTGGTCCGGTAGTTCAGTTGGTTAGAATGCCTGCCTGTCACGCAGGAGGTCGCGGGTTCGAGTCCCGTCCGGACCGCCATTTTAAATGAATACATGGCTCGGTAGCTCAGTTGGTAGAGCAACGGACTGAAAATCCGTGTGTCGGCGGTTCGATTCCGTCCCGAGCCACTTTTACAAATAAATATTAGTATGGCGGTTGTGGCGAAGTGGTTAACGCACCAGATTGTGGCTCTGGCACTCGTGGGTTCGATTCCCATCAATCGCCCCATACATATTTTTGCGGGTGTAGTTTAGTGGTAAAACCTCAGCCTTCCAAGCTGATGTCGTGGGTTCGATTCCCATCACCCGCTCCATTTGCATATCGTTCATGGGCCTGTAGCTCAGCTGGTTAGAGCGCACGCCTGATAAGCGTGAGGTCGGTGGTTCGAGTCCACTCAGGCCCACCATGACTTTCCGCAGTAGCTCAGTGGTAGAGCTATCGGCTGTTAACCGATCGGTCGTAGGTTCGAATCCTACCTGCGGAGCCAAATGGAGAAGTACTCAAGTGGCTGAAGAGGCGCCCCTGCTAAGGGTGTAGGTCGCGCAAGCGGCGCGAGGGTTCAAATCCCTCCTTCTCCGCCATTTTTCTGGCCCGTTGGTCAAGCGGTTAAGACACCGCCCTTTCACGGCGGTAACACGGGTTCGAATCCCGTACGGGTCATTTTTTAAAGAGGTCTAATAAAGACCTCTTTTTTATTTTCCGCAAAACGAAAGACCGCCATCATAGCGGTCTTTTCTTACATATTCATGGAATAGATCGTATAAGACAAGTATGTCGCAAAGAATCCCCATAAAACATAAGGAATCAATAAAATTGGGACAACATTGCTTAGTTTACGTGAGACGATGACAAGCGCGAGTGCTGTCAGTGCTACAAGCAGGCAGTCAATCGTAGCTGCAAATAAATCTTTTTGTGTAAATTGAAAAAAGCTAAAGGCTTGATTGAATACATAATTTAGAAGAAAAAGAATCCAAAATGGTAATGTGATTTTTTGAAAACCATACTTTGCATAAATGATGGCGGCAGATAACGAAATGAGGGCGAATAAGACAGCCCAGACCGCACCGATGACACCACCACTAGGTGTCCATTCAGGTTTATTTAGTGCGTCATACCATTCTCTGTCGATAGGGAACAGGAACCCTGCAATAGAAAATAATGCGTATGTAATAAAGAAGACGATAACCGCCCAAATGATACTTTTTTTAGCCATCCAGAAATCTCCTCCCAATCAATTCACTCTTCAACTTATTTCCCAATTATTACATGATATAAACATCAAGCCCCCAATATGTGGGGACTAATGATTTTTTTTAGTATAAGGTTCTTCTTCGTACGGCTTCAAGTCACCAAACACCGTCATGACACCTTCTTCATCTAATGCTTCTTCATAAGCTTCGTGTGCTTTATTTGGATAGACCTTGCTTGCTTTACCTTCAATATCAGCAGCTGCAAATCCTTCGTAGTCTTCCACATAATCTTCATCTTCTGATTGTGTATACACATCATCGTAAGTCAATGGAGGAAATTCCATATCGGATGGGGTATCAGAGTTTCCATAGCGTTCTACATCTTGGTAGGCATCTTCGCCATCATATGCAGCACTTTCTTCATTTTCAAATTGCCCTGAGGGCGGACTTAATAAGTCCTCTTCAATGGGACGGTTTTGTGAAACAGTCTGTTCTTTGGAATGCTCTGTGCATGTGACGGCGGTGGGAAGGGCTTCTAAGCGTTCTTTAGGAATAGGGGCTTTACACACTTTACACAAACCATAAGAGCCGTCTGCCATTGCTTGGAGTGCTTCATTGATATCGGACAGATGCTCATGTTCCAAACTGTTTAAGGCAATGTCTTTTCCGCGTTCGAATAGTTCTGTTCCTTGGTCGCCAGGGTGGTTATCATAGGCTGACAGTTCGCCCACTGAATCATAAGGAAATGATACTTTCTGTTCATCGTCATGGCTTTTGGCTTCAATTTCTTGTTTTTCATCGAGAAGTCGCTGCTTCAACTGATGTAATTCGTTTTTAGATAACAAAGCGATCACCCTTTCATATCAAACATATTGTTAGTATGAGCAAATTTTTATGTAAGACTTGTGCCAATTTGAAGCAATTCTTCAATAAAAAACGCCTGCGGCTGCAGGCGTTTCGTGTTATGCGAGATAATATTGTAAGATCAATGCGATCGTTAACAGGAAACCAAAAAACGTATTGGTTTGTGCTGTCGATTTCATGGCATTCATTAATTCAATTGGTTTTTCTTTTTGCTTAAATTCTTTAATGGCTGTATAAGCTTTTGGCACACTGAGTAAGACAAGAAGACTCCAAAGACCCACGATATCCATAAAGATATAAACAAAAATGAGTACATATGAGATCACAAACATGGAAAGTAGGATGTTGACGGCCGCTTTACGTCCAGCTAGGATAGCAAGTGTTTTTCGTCCATTCTCTTTATCACCGTCTAAATCACGGATATTGTTCGACAGTAAGATGGCACCAACTAAAATAGAGATAGGTAATGAAATGAGCACAGCTTTTGATGTCAATGTTCCTGTTTGGATATAGAAACTAATTAAAATGATGCCTAGTCCCATAAAAGCACCTGATACAAGTTCTCCAAATGGTGTATAAGCAATTGGTACAGGGCCACCGGTATAAAAATAGCCTGCTGCCATACAAATTAGTCCTATGAGTGCAATCCACCAGCTAGACATCATGCAAATATAGATCCCAAGTAATAAAGAAAGCGCGAATAAGGCATAAGCGAGGCCTAAAACTGTTTTTGGTTTTACACCGTTTCTCACGATCGCTCCGCCGATACCGACAGATTTCTCATTGTCCAATCCGCGAACATAATCAAAGTACTCATTAAACATGTTCGTTGCAATTTGGATAAACATCGATGCAAATAGCATAGCTAAAAATAGCCCAACATGTATTTGACCACTCGGAAGTGCTAGGACAGTTCCTAAAGTAACGGGAATAAATGCCGCTGTTAATGTATGCGGTCGTAGTAAATTCCACCAAATTCGCCAGTTTTTATCAGGCTTAATTGGTGAAAGCTGATCTGATATCGATTGATGCTGCATAAAATATACTCCTTTAAATAAAAAAATACGTACACGTCCAAATTCCAGTTTAGCAAAGTTCAAAAAGGTGTCAATATATTGATGCGATGAAACAAGAAAAAGATGTTTGCTAATCGTTCCCATCTAGAGAGAAAGCTTGATCTTCGAACAGGTCTTACCATTTTTTAAGGGATGTTCTCATTTCAATAAGCGGGAGCGAAAAAATCTTGAAAGCGTGATATAATAAGGATTCGAGGTTTTAAAAGCTGTTTTCTTTACTAAGTTCATCTGTTAAGGTTTATAATAGAAAAGCAGGTCATTCGACATACTCGAATGTTCATGTATTTTTTTACATGATGGTTTTATTTTTATATGTTATTTCATGGATTTTGGAGGAATGTATCATGGTGACAACAGTGCAAAGTACTTTCCGGCAGGAAGCGCTTGCGACATTAGAAGAAGCGAATAACGTCAACCATGCTGTTTTGATAAGCTACTCCAGAAGAGTTGACGATCTGGATCCTCTTGCCTTTTTCCAAAGCGGCGAAGCGGATTTTTTAGGCGAGCGTTTTTTTTGGTCTGATCCAGAAAGCCAAATGATATTTTCTGGACTTGGCAGAGCGGCCGTGATTAAATCATCAGAGCAAGGCAAAGAACGATTCAATATCGTCCATCAAGAATGGGAGCAGCTGAAACAGCATATGTTCCATTTTCATGATGAGAAGGAGTTAAAGCAAGCGGCAGTTGGTCCGCTTTTATTTGGAGGATTTTCATTTGATCCATATGAAGAGAAGGCGCGTCACTGGGAAGCATTTGGCGAGGCTCATTTTTTTGTGCCATCGATGATGCTGACTGTTTCCAAAGAAGGCACGTTTCTAACGATCAATGAATGGAACGAGGTGGACGGGAATGTTCATCAGCTCATTCAAGAGTTAGAACAGAAAGCTTCTAATTTTGATGCATTGCCTGTCAGAAATCATGGACAAGCTGAGCTTGTGCATATGGAAGAGTTAGATGTCCAGGAATGGATGAAAGCAATCCATGAAGCGACAGAACACATTCGTGTGAACGAATATGAAAAGGTTGTTTTAGCAAGAGAAGTCTTGCTTCACTATAAAAATCAAATAGAACTCGCTCCACTATTAGCAGAATTACTAAAACATCAAACAACGAGTTATGTATTTGCTATAGAGCAGGGAAGACAAGCATTTGTCGGGGCGACGCCTGAACGTTTAGTGAAAAAAAGCGGTGGTGAAGTCTTTTCATCGTGTTTGGCAGGTTCCATTGTTCGTGGTCAAGATGAAGTAGAAGATCAGGCACTAGGTGAGGAACTGCTTTGTGATGAGAAAAATTTGATTGAACATCAAATTGTCGTGAATATGATTGAGCAGGCATTTGAAGCAAACTGCCATCATGTGCATAAGCCAAATCAACCAAGTCTTTATAAAACGAAAAACATTCAGCATTTATTTACACCCATTGTGGGAGAAATTAAAAGCAGCTGTTCACTCTTTTCATTAATTGAACAGCTTCATCCAACACCAGCGCTTGGAGGATATCCTAAGGAAAAAGCGGTAGAGGTGATTCGTGAAATCGAACCGTTGAAACGCGGTTGGTATGCGGCGCCAGTGGGATGGATTGACTCTAAGGACAATGGGGAATTTGCTGTAGCCATTCGATCAGGTCTTATTGAGGAAGACCAAGTTCGTTTGTTTGCTGGATGTGGAATTGTAGAGGATTCCCTTGCAAAACAGGAGTATGAAGAAACGCAAGTGAAATTAAGACCAATGCTGTCTGCTCTTGGAGGTCGTCCTATTGAATAATCAAATCATGACAAGATATATTGGCAGATTAATGGATGAATTTGTGCAAAGTGGTGTGAAGGAGGCAGTTGTTTGTCCTGGCTCCCGTTCAACACCGCTTGCGATGCTCGCTCTTGCTCATCAAGAAATCAATGTCCATGTGTTAGTGGATGAACGGTCTGCTGCTTTTTATGCACTGGGTCTTGCGAAAGCGAGCCAAACACCAGTGCTACTCATTTGTACATCAGGTACGGCAGCAGCTAACTTTTACCCAGCTGTTGTCGAGGCACATTATTCTCGGGTACCACTGATTGTTTTAACTGCTGATCGGCCGCACGAATTGAGGGAGGTTGGGGCACCTCAAGCGATTGATCAGCAATTCTTATTCGGTAAGTTTGTTAAATGGTTCACAGACTTAGCTTTGCCAGAAGAAAGCCAAACGATGCTGCGGTATGTCCAGACTGCTGCTGCTAGGGCAAGTCATGTGTCAACGCAGGAGCCAAAGGGACCAGTTCAAGTGAATGTGCCGCTGAGAGAACCATTGCTACCTGACTTGTCTATCGATCCTTTTGATAGAGAAGAAGGAGCTGCGAACAAAGTTTTAGCAGCAGGTCAAGCTCGTCCTGATGATCGGGTTATGTCAGAATTAGTGTCTATCATGAACAAAGCGGCAAAAGGAATCATTGTTGCTGGTGAACTTCACTCGGCGGAAGAGCAGGCGTCAGTGTTACGTCTTGCAAAAGCTTTGCATCTGCCAATTTTAGCTGACCCGCTTTCTCTTTTGCGAAATGGACATGAAAGTGAAGAATACATTATAGATGCATACGATTCTTTGTTAAAAGATGAGGCATTGCAGCAGCATCTCTTGCCTGAAATGGTCATTCGTTTTGGACCGATGCCTGTGTCTAAGCCTTTATTTAAGTGGCTGGAAAAGCATGCGGAAGTGAAGCAGATTGTCGTCGATGCTGCGGGTGGTTATCGAGATCCTGGTTTAAGCGCATCATACATGATTGAAAGTCATGCAGCCTCTTTTGTAGAAGAAGTCTTGATGAGAGCGGAAAAGCGTCAGGATACATCTAATTTACGACGCTGGCAGAGTGTCAATTCTTCTTTTAGAATGCATGCAAATCAATACAATGATGAGGACCTGACATTTGAGGGAAATGTGTATCGTCAGCTGCAGCACCTTTTGCCAAAAGAGAGTGTGCTCTTTATCGGAAATAGTATGCCTATTCGAGATGTCGATACCTTTTTTGAAACGCAGTCAAAACCGTTTCGGATGATGGCGAATCGCGGAGCAAATGGTATTGATGGTGTTGTGTCCACAGCTCTTGGAACATATGCAGCCTTGAAACAACCCATCACTTTAGTCATCGGCGATTTGTCTTTTTACCATGATATGAACGGTCTTCTTGCAGCTAAGCTAATGGACATTCCGCTCACGGTTGTGTTGTTAAACAATGATGGAGGAGGAATCTTTTCTTTCCTTCCGCAGGCATCCGATGAACCGTATTATGAAAAGCTCTTTGGTACGCCGACTGGGTTGAATTTTGAGTATGCATCAAAGCTATATGGGGGAACCTATTCGAAGCCGACAACGAAAGAAGAGTTAAAAGATGTGTACTTGGCGCATATCCAAGAACCAGGGCTTCATTTAATTGAGATTGAAACTGACCGGCATTCTCGCGTGGGCAAACATCGCCAAATGATGGACGAGATATTGAGGGAAGTGAAAAAAGAATGCCTTCACTCATAATACGAATGCACGATGGTGTGGCGTATGAGGTGATAGACCATAACCCATCTGCTGAAAATGCCACGTTATGTTTACATGGCTTTACAGGGAGTGCAGCTTCTTGGGCTTTTTTGAATACTTATACAGAAAAACATACGAGATTGATTCAGGTCAGCTTGCTTGGACATGGCCGCACAGACTCACCAAAGAGTATAAGAAGATATGCAATGTCCCAGCAGCTGGCAGATCTTGTTGAGATTTTAGATCAATTAAAGCTTCACAAAGTGAATATTCTCGGATATTCTATGGGAGGGCGTATTGCTTTATCATTTGCCTCCCGTTATCCAGAACGTGTAAACAAGTTGATTCTTGAGAGTACATCTCCAGGGCTGAACTCTTTTAAAGAGCGGATGGCGAGGCTGAATCATGATCATCAGCTAGCTCAAAAGATCAGACATGAAGGATTAGCGCAGTTTGTGGATTTTTGGGAGAACATTCCGCTGTTTGCTTCGCAGAAATCCTTGCCAGCGGACAGGCTAACGCAACTGAGAGAGGGAAGGCTAAAAGCCGATCCTAACGGGCTGGCTCGCAGCTTAGAAGGTATAGGAACCGGTTCACAGCCGTCTATGTGGGAAGCATTAAAGCAGATAGAACAGCCTGTTTTACTCATTTGCGGAACACTTGATAAAAAGTTCTGTCACATCGCCAAACGTATGCAGCAGGAGCTTGAATACAGTCAATTCACAGTAGTAGAGCATGCCGGGCATACAGTTCATGTGGAACAACCACATTTTTTTGGTAAAATAGTAAGTGAGTTTATTTTATCGCAAGATTAGAGGAGGAAATATTGATGGCTATTGAATGGCAAACTGAGCGTCAGTATGACGAAATTTTATATGAAACATATAATGGGATTGCAAAAATCACCATTAACCGTCCGCATGTACATAATGCATTTACACCAAAGACTGTAAGTGAATTAATTGATGCATTCTCACGTGCTCGCGACAATTCAGATGTTGGTGTCATTGTCCTTGCAGGTGCTGGAGGAAAAGCATTCTGTTCAGGTGGAGACCAAAAAGTACGCGGTCATGGCGGCTATGTAGGAGACGATCAAATTCCACGTCTAAACGTCCTAGACTTACAGCGTTTAATTCGTGTCATTCCAAAACCAGTTATTGCGATGGTTGCGGGCTATGCGATTGGCGGCGGGCATGTGCTTCATGTCGTGTGTGACCTTACCATTGCAGCAGACAATGCGATTTTTGGACAAACAGGACCAAAAGTGGGCAGCTTTGATGCTGGTTATGGATCTGGCTATCTTGCACGTATTGTGGGTCATAAGAAAGCAAGAGAGATCTGGTACTTATGCCGTCAATACAATGCACAAGAAGCGCTTGATATGGGACTTGTCAACACAGTTGTACCATTAGAGCAGCTGGAAGAAGAAACAGTGAAGTGGTGTGAGGACATGCTAGAAAAAAGCCCGACTGCTTTACGATTCTTGAAAGCTGCATTTAATGCTGACACAGATGGATTAGCTGGTATTCAGCAATTTGCAGGAGATGCGACCCTTCTTTATTACACAACAGATGAAGCAAAAGAAGGACGCGATTCCTTTAAGGAAAAACGGAAGCCAGACTTCGGTCAGTTCCCTCGTTTCCCTTGATTCAATGATATGGATGAAAACAGCTTAGTGCATCAGACTGAGCTGTTTTCTTTTATGAAAAGGAGGTGTCATGATGAAGCAACCGAATTGGCTGTTGCACCGTGCGTATTTAACGCCAGACCGGGTCGCACTCATTTATCAAGACAATGAGTGGACATTTCGTGATTTAGCGAAAGATGTAGACCAACTTGCAAATCGACTGACACGTGCATCTTTTAAAAAAGGGGATACGGTTGCGATTTTAATGAACAATCATCCTCACATGGTCATGCTTGTTCACGCTTGTTTTTTATTAGGCTTCAAGATTGTGTTATTGAACAATAAGTTAACAAAAGCAGAGAGACGTTTTCAGCTGGAAGATGCGAAAGTCATGGCTTTATTAACAGAGCCTGCATATGAAAATGAGCATCATGGTGATTTACCTGTTTATACAATAGAGACTTTACCTGATGCAGATCATGATATGGAAAAGAAGGTCGTACATGATATTGATTTAAATGAGACGGCGACTATTATGTATACATCTGGAACGACAGGACGCCCTAAAGGGGTGGAGCAAACGTTTGGCAATCATTTTCATAGTGCTGTTTCCTCGGCATTGAACTTAGGGATCAGGGAGGACGACCGCTGGCTCATTGCCTTGCCTCTTTTTCATATAAGCGGTTTATCCGCTATATTTAAATCTGTCATATACGGTATGACTGTCGTGCTTCATCAAAAGTTTGATGTCGATGAAGTCAAGAATGCTATTGAACAGCATCGAGTGACGATGTTGTCAGTTGTTCAAACCATGCTGTCCCGTTTATTAAGTGGACTTGAAGAGTGTCCGTCATCTTTGCGTTGCCTGCTGTTAGGCGGAGGTCCTGCGCCTTATGCGATGCTTCAAGAGAGTAAGGAGAAAGGATTTCCTGTGTTTCAATCGTACGGTATGACAGAGACCTGCTCGCAAATTGTGACACTTGCGCCAGAATTTAGTGTGGAAAAGCTTGGATCAGCGGGAAAACCCCTTTTTGGGTGTGAATTAAAGATTCAAGATGAGGACCGTCCGTGTCGTCCTTTTGAGCATGGTGAAATCATGGTAAAAGGTGCAAATGTCATGAAAGGCTACCTTTATCGTCAAGAGGCAACAGCTGCTGCATTTGAGCAGGGCTGGCTGAAAACGGGTGATATTGGCTATGTAGATGAGGACGGATTCTTATTTGTGCTTGATCGCCGGTCAGACTTAATTATTTCTGGTGGAGAAAATATTTATCCAGCAGAAATTGAAGCAGTTCTTTTAACACATCCAAATGTAAAGGAAGCCGGAGTGACGGGTATGTATGATAAAAAATGGGGAGAGGTACCTACTGCCTTCCTTGTGACAGATGAGCAGATTCCGGAGAATGAGCTCTATGCTTTGTGTCAGTCGCAATTAGCCAAGTATAAATGGCCCGCCGCTTTTCACTTTGTGGATGAGCTGCCAAGGAATGCGTCGAATAAATTGCAGAGGCACAGACTCAAATCAAAGGGGTTTTTAGATGATTCAAATTGAACGTGTGATCTTATATCATGTCACGATGAAACTCAAGCAGCCGTTTACAACGAGCCTTGGGACCATTTCAGAGCGTGAGTTTATTATTGTCGAGGTCAAAGATCAAACAGGATTAACTGGATGGGGAGAGGTATCTGCCTTCTCTTCTCCGTGGTATACAGAAGAAACCATCGAGACCTGCTATCACATGCTCAGGGCTTTCTTTATCCCGAACGTGCTGACCCGATCTTTTACACATCCTTCGGACATACCAGACAGCTTGTACCATTTTAAAGGCAATAGAATGGCCAAAGCGGGAATTGAGGCAGCTGTGTGGGATATTTATGCGAAGCGAGAAAATAAGTCCTTGCGTGACGTCTTAGGCGGTACTAGAGATAGAATTCCATCTGGTGTCGTTGCGGGGTTAGGACCAATAGATGATATGATTCAGCAAATCGAGCAGTTTGTTGATCAAGGCTATCAGCGTGTGAAAGTGAAAATTAAGCCGGGACAAGATATTGGACTTCTACAAAAGATAAGAGAGTCTTTCCCTCACCTTCCGTTAATGGCGGATGCAAACTCTGCTTATGAATTAAAGGATATTAGCAAACTGAAGCAGCTCGACGATATTCGTTTATTAATGATTGAACAACCTTTAGCTGCAGATGACATTGTCGATCATCGGCATTTGCAAAAGCATTTAAAAACACCAATCTGTTTGGATGAAAGTATTTGTTCTTTAGATGATGCGAGAAAAGCTGTAGAACTTGGAAGCTGTCAGATTATTAATGTGAAGCCTTCGCGAGTTGGAGGGCTGACTGAAGCACTTAAGATTCATGCGTTCTGCAAGGAGCAGCAGATTCCGTTATGGTGCGGTGGAATGATTGAAACAGGCATTTCTCGCGCGCAAAACGTGGCACTTGCATCACTTCCGCAATTTACGATTCCTGGGGATATTTCAGCATCGTCGAAATATTGGGAGCAGGATATCATTTTTCCTGAAATCAAAGTTGAAAATGGGTTTATTGAGGTGCCTCGTTCTCCAGGTATGGGCGTAGAAGTTGATTATCAAGCGCTTCGTTCTTTCTCAGATAAAATTGATGTGTTTACAAAACATGATTTTGTGAAATGAAAACGAATGAATCGCCATTTGCACCATCCATAGAACCACTGTATAGTTAAGGAAAGTTTTTCCTTCCTGTCTGAACAAAAAGAAAGAGCGGTCATCCGCTCTTTCTTACTCTTCTACAAGCCCGCTGTCGTAAGCAAGCTGGCCAACATACTGATGCATGTCATTGGGCATGTCGGAAACATGTCCGTATTCATAATCCCAAAGATTTAAAAAGGAGTGAGCTGCTTGATAAAATGCAGCCTCGTCCGCGTCCTGAATTTCTTCAAGAAACGTTTGAGCAAGCCGATCGTTTTTCAAAGCGAAGCGCCTCCTTTAATGAGACTTAAAGGTCTTGAGGTTTAAACGTTTTACAGTCAGTTTCTTCACTTTTCTCAGCCGTATTTCCTGTATGGCTGACGACATAAATTGCATCTGCACCACAACGATTTCCAGTATTCCAGTAGGAACAGTTGTTTACTTCACAAAGGATTTTTTGACTCATACAGATGACCTCCTTTTGAGTATGTCTTTCATCTATAATGTAACCGAAGCACGGGTCGTTCATTCATGTTAATCTTCCTGACGAATATAACGCTTATCTTTCATAAACAATTTCCAGAAGAAGTAGAACCCAGGGAATAGGATGATAAACCCTACAATATACGTAATAAATAATGCCCTAAATGTGACGGGATCTGTAAATCCAGACATAATGGTAATATCAGGATAAGCCATATAGGGCAAATGCGCATGTCCATACACATAGCTTGCTAAGAAATATTGAATTGTAATGGCGATAACCGCTAAACGTGGTCTCCCTTTCCGATGTTTAAAGCGACTGTTTGGTAAAAATAGAGCCAAACCTGCAAGCAAAAACATGAGTAGAGAAACAAGCAGGATCGGGATGTTCTGCATCATTTTAGTGAACAGCCAATTGGCCTCACTTCTCAGTGTGAGCATGATAAAGAAAGCCATCATGAGAGAAAGCGGACCTGTAATCAGTGCTCCTCTTCTATAAATGTTATAAGCCTCATCTTCGTTTGCAACATTAGAAAAATCAGCTAAAAGCAAAGATGAGAGGAAAAGGGTACTGAAAATCGCAAAACCTACGAAAGAATAGACATTTGCGCTTGTAAAGACCAATCCTAAATCTAATGAGTAGACATTATTCTCCTGAAAGATGAATCCACCATGTGTAATGGGGAGAACCATGATGAGAATGGACGGAATAATAAAGCCGCTAATTCCTGAAATATATGTAACGGCTTTTCTATATTTTTTAGGCAGTGAATGAGAGAAGACGAGAAATCCGCTTCGCAGTGCAAGAAGCAACAAAATAATGCTGCCGGGTATTAATAGAACAGTGCCTAGCACAAATGTTGCACCTGGAAACAGGCTAAACAAGGCAACGACGATGGCCACAATGAAGACGTTTGTTACTTCCCAAGTTGGAGAAAGATACTTATTTGCGATATTTGCGGCCTTTGTCTGCTCTTTATTCATGTAAATCATTGACCAAAATCCTGCACCGAAATCCATTGATGCCATCACTGCATAGATAAACACGAATCCCCATAAGATGGTGATTGCAATGAGTGCATCAGTTGTTACATCCATTTGCATCAAGATCGCTCCCTTTTTAAGATTCTGTTAACCGTAAGTCTTCTTCAATTGAATGTTTTCTAAAGTAGTACGTCAGTACAATCACAGTTGCGATGCCTAAAATGAGATAGACAATGGCAAAAAGGATGAAAAGTGTACCGATAGATCCTGATGATGTGACGACTTCAGAGGTTTTGAGCATTCGATAAATCACCCATGGCTGACGGCCAGTACAGGCAAAGATCCAGCCAAATTCAATCGCCAAGAGACTAAGAGGCCCGCCAAATAAATAAAGGACAAGCAGCCATTTTGGATAATGTTCGCGTTTTAAAATTTTGCGGTAAAACAGTGCTAACACAGCAAAGAAAATGAGCAATGAGCCGATAATGACCATTCCGTTAAATAATGTGTGAATAAATAAAGGCGGCCACTCGTCTCTAGGAAAATCATTTAACCCTTTAACCACAGTATCAAAGCTATTTCCTGCAAGAAAACTAAGCGCCCAAGGGATTTCGATTGCTCCTTTGATTTCTTGCGTATTGGCATCAGTAAAACCGCCAATGGCCAGAGGCGCATGTGATTGCGTTTCAAATAAACCTTCAGCACCCGCTAATTTTTCAGGCTGATATTCATACAGAAGCTGAGCTGATTCGTGACCGTTTAAGGCTGTGAGAAAAGAGAAAAGTCCACCAACAATCAGTCCAAGAAAAAGGGCTTTTCGATGAAAGGTATAGAGCTTTTCGTTTTTTCTTGTTTTCAACATTTTAAATGCAGCGACAGAAGCAATGACAAAAGCGCCTGTTGTAAAAGCAGACAGTACTACATGTGTAGCAGTGACAACAAAACTTGGATTAAAAAAGGCCTTCCAAGGTTCGATATTCGTTATTTCTCCATTGACCATTTGAAAGCCAGCGGGTGTTCCTTCAAAAGCATGTACGTTTGTAATGAGAATCGCTGAAGCTGCTGCACCAATGACAACGAAAATAACGGTAATGATGCGCATGGCTGGTGATAAACGATCTGCTGCGTACACATAAATAGACATAAATAATGCTTCAATAAAGAAAGCATAAATTTCTATTTGAAATGGCAGTGACATGACTTTTCCGATGACCTCCATAAAACCAGGCCATAGAAGGGCAAGCTGCGTACCAGCAATGGTACCGGTTGGAATGGCAACACCTAACAGAACAGCCTGCGCTTTTGTCCATCGTTTGGCCATGATGGCATAATGCGGGTCCTTCGTTTTTTGAAAGATGAGTTCAGCTAACAAAATCATTAGCGGGATGCCTACGCCAAGCGAGGCATAAATAATATGGAAGCCCATTGTTGTGCCGAACAGACTTCTAGCTAAAACGAGATCAGTCAATTTTTTCTCCGCCTTTCTTATCGCATCTCTTTTGATGGTGTTTATTATTCTCCACCATTTTTAGATTATTCTTCCTGACTAAGAAAGCCTGTTTTTTGACAAGTTGTAAAAGAGGGAGTAGAATATAATTATAAAACGTAATCGTTACGTTTTAATGATGAAGGGAGTTTTGACATTGAAAAGAGATATTCATCCAACCTCACATGAAGTTGTATTTATGGACGTTAACAGCGGTTACCGCTTCTTAAGTAGATCAACAAAGACATCACATGAGACCGTAGAGTGGGAAGATGGGAAGACTTATCCTGTCATTAAAGTAGAGACAAGCTCTGATACGCATCCATTTTATACAGGACGCCAGAAATTCGGAGAAAAAGGCGGCAGAGCGGAGCAGTTTAAGAAAAAATACCAAATGTAGACAAAGAAACACACCTGATCATGGTGTGTTTTTTTGTGCAGTAAAAAACCCCGGCTGATCGCACGGGGTTCATGAATTCATTCAACATTTAAAGCTGTTTTTAATGTGTTTAAATTTTGTTTCATTAAGCTGACATAGCTTTCGCCATTTTTAGCATCATCTTCTGTAATGGATTCTAGATTTTTCAGTGTAAGGCTCTTTGCCCCAATTTCACTGCGAATCGTATCTGATACTTTACTGCTGACGTTATTTTCAAAAATGACATACTTGATGTGATGCTTTTCTGCCTGTTGTACGATATTTTCAAGCTGTTTTTGGGAAGGCTCTTCAGAAGCAGAGAGTCCTAGTACACTGATTTGCTCAATGCCATAGCGTTTTTCCCAGTAGCCGTATGCTGCGTGAGAAACGAGAATTTCTTTATGTTTTGCTTTAGATAACGTTGTTTTGAATTCCTGATCTAACGATTGTAATTCTTTTTTTAGTGATTCATAGTTTTTTGTGTATTCGTCTTTATGATCTGGATCTAGTGAAACGAGTGTGTCTTTAATGTTTTTTGCCATTTGCTGTGCATAAACAGGGTCTAGCCATGCATGGGGATCTTTATCTCCGTGGTCGTGTCCATCATGGTCATGATCTTCACCTTCATGATCGTGATCATGGTCCTCACCTTCTTCATGAGCATGTTCTTCTTGTGTTGATAATAGCTTGATGCCTTCGGCTGCTTTCACTGTTTTCACGCCTTGGTCTTTTAACGTAGAAGCCGTTTTATCAGCAAATGCTTCAGCACCTGTTCCGCTGTAAATAAAGGCATCTCCTTCAGCCATTTCAACCATCGTTTTTGAACTTGGTTCAAAGCTGTGTGCATCTGCATTGGCAGGGTACACACTTTGAGCGTTCACGTGAGAGCCGCCAATTTTTTCAGTGAAATTTTGAATCGGGAAGATCGTCGTGTAAATGGTTAATTTCCCGTCTGCTTTTCCTTTTGAAGCATTTGTCCCCGCACTGCTTGAGCAAGCGGCAAGACCGACCGCTAATAAAGCAGCTGTTAAAATAAAAAAGATTTTTTTCATCTAAGAATGTCTCCTCTCAACCTATTAGATAGAAATGATTACGATTTAATGTCCTGAGTTATTGTATCGTAATAATTACGATTTGAAAAGAGGAAAATAAAAAATTTTCATCAGAAGATGTTTCCTCTAAAAAAATAGACGTCAAAACGTGACGAAATTTAAAACATTGTGCTATATTTATTTTTAAAAAAAGAAAAAGGAATGGACAAACTTATGAAACTTTTAGACGAAATCATCGAATATAACCAACAATTTATTGAAGAGAAGCGATATGAAGAGTTTACAACAACGAAGTTTCCACAGAAAAAAGCTGTCATTCTATCATGTATGGATACAAGACTTGTTGAACTGCTTCCGCGCGCCATGAACATGAAAAATGGCGATATTAAAATTGTCAAAAGTGCTGGCGCTCTTGTTTCTCACCCATTTGGTAGTATTATGCGAAGCATTTTAGTGGCTGTTTATGAATTGAATGCTGACGAGGTGTACGTCATTGGGCATCACGATTGTGGTATGAGTAAAATAGACAGCGAAACACTCTTAAATAAAGCCATTGAGCGTGGTATTCCAGAAAAACGAATTGAAGTACTGGAATACTCAGGAATCGATTTTAAACAGTGGCTCAAAAGCTTTAGCTCAGTTGAAGAAAGTGTGAAAGACAGTGTATCTGTCGTTAAAAATCATCCGCTTCTTCCATCTAATGTGCCTGTACATGGTCTTGTCATTGATCCTGGAACAGGTAAGCTTGACTTAGTTGTCAATGGTTATGAAGAAAAGTAAGTTATTTTTCCTTTTTAGGCGGGACCGGATCCATGCCTCCAGGATGCAGCGGGTGACATTTTAAAATTCGCTTAATCGTGAGCCATCCGCCTTTTAAAGCGCCATGCGTTTTGATCGCCTCTAGTCCGTAGTTTGAGCAAGTGGGGTAAAACCTGCAGCTCGGCGGTGTTAGAGGGGAAATGCATTTTTGATAAAAGCGAATGATGCCGATAAAAATTTGTTTCATAAAGGTTCCTCCTTGTCTGTCTTTTCACAGTATAAGAAAAAAGGACAAGGAAGGGAAGTTTTATAAACTAAACTGGTCGGAGCAATATGTTATAATATAGGAAATTGCAATTATAGGAGTGGTGATTAATGCCTTCAGTTGAAAGCTTTGAACTTGACCATAATGCTGTAAAAGCACCTTACGTTCGTCATTGCGGCGTTCATAAAGTGGGATCAGATGGGGAAGTGAACAAATTTGATATCCGTTTTTGTCAGCCGAACAAGCAGGCAATGAAACCTGATACGATTCATACATTAGAGCATTTACTTGCGTTTAATATTAGAACACACTCAGAGAAATACGATCATTTTGATATCATTGATATTTCTCCAATGGGTTGCCAGACTGGCTACTATTTAGTTGTCAGCGGTGCACCGACACCAAGAGAGATCGTTGAACTGCTTGATGCAACATTCAAAGATGCAGTGGAAGTAACAGAAATTCCTGCTGCAAATGAAGAGCAGTGCGGTCAAGCGAAGCTTCATGATCTTGAAGGAGCAAAACGTTTAATGCGTTTCTGGCTGTCTCAGGATCAAGAAGAGCTATTAAAAGTATTTGGATAATCAGTAAGATGATGAACCGGACATATTGAATGTCCGGTTTTTTATATGAAATGAAACGAGAGCTGTTAAAATAGGGGATATTTGTTAAAATGGACATGTCAGTAAAAAAAGGGGGATACACGAATGCGGAAAATGGTAGGAATCATTTTGATGCTCGTATTACTTAGTGCATGTGGAAACTCGGCAGCGAGCAATGACAAGGGAGAAGTGCCTGAGCTATTAGAAGTCAAACTAACAGGGCCGGAGCAAGTGGAGAAAAATGAAAACGTTATCGTAAAAGCAGCTGTCACATATGGTGATACGCCTGTTGATGATGCAGATGATGTTGAATTTGAAGTGTGGAAAGATGGCGACAAGGATAACAGCAAGATGATCCAGCCAAAGAAAAAGGAGAAAGGTGTATATGAATTGCATACAGCTTTCAAACAAGATGGCCTTTATATCATACAAGTCCATGTGACAGCTAAACAGCAGCATAATATGCCGAAGACAAACATCCATGTAGGTGATGTGAAAAAAGAGAGTTCATCTACTGAAGAAGAAGATACCTCACATCATTGAAAGCGGTTTTATTTTGGGTTAGGACGTTGGTTTGGTTCAGCATCCTGTGGTGAATCGACTTTATGCTTGTAATCATAAGCCTTTGATGTCGTCCACAGTGATAAAAAGACAACGATTGAGATAATGATAAAGCTGATAATCCCAAGTAACAGCATCTAACTCCCTCCTTATTTCCATATTAACATATATTTCATGCGGTCAAAATAGAAGAAAATGATGGCAGGTTTCAGTATAATAAAAAAAGGGTAATCCCATACTAAACGCAACTACATAAGGAGGAATCAACATGTCTGAAAAATTATTAAACGTCGTCAATAAACAAGTAGCAGATTGGACTGTGCTTTACGTAAAATTACATAACTATCACTGGTATGTAAAGGGAAAAGATTTCTTTACACTCCATGAAAAATTCGAGGAATTATATACAGAAACAGCCACTTATATCGATGATTTGGCTGAGCGTATGCTCGCATTAAATGGACAACCTGTTGCGACAATGAAAGAGTGCTTAGAAATTTCTAGCATTCAAGAAGCGGAAGGCAATGAATCAGCCGAGCAAATGGTGAAAAATCTGTATGATGATTTCTCTAATATTGCAGAAGAACTTAAGCGAGGCATGGAGCTGGCTGCAGAAGTTGGCGATGAAACAACAGGTGATATGCTGCTTGCGATTCATCAATCCATTGAAAAACACAACTGGATGCTAAAAGCATACTTAGGATAAGCGAATGTGAAAGGAATGTCGATCATCAAACAGATCGGCATTCTTTTTTTGTGGATTTGTGACAGACAGCCCATTGAATTGATGGGGCTTTCAGCCGAAGAGAAAAGGGAAGGGAGGGGAGAAGATGTCCTCAATTGCAGGAATGATGAGCCAGCAAGTGGCGAGTATTCAAAAAACACTTAATATCAGTTTATTGAATTCACAGCTTGCCACGAACACAGCCCAAGCTATGGTGATGCTCGATCAAGTGCAGCAGCAGCCTCAAGCTGTTCAGCCCAAAGATTCAGACGCTACGTTTATTGATGTCAGAGTTTAACCAAGAAAGCCGCCGTCACAGGCGGCTCTTTTTATGCACTTCACGAATTTTTTGAACAGCTGACCATGCCTTTATTTTTTGTCGTCCAAGCTATTCATCAAATGCGGCATATACTATTGAGGTAAGAAGTTCCACTATGAAAGGATGTTGATGCCAAGTGAGCAAGGATTTAGGCATCTTTTCGTTGTTTACAGTCAGTTTGTCGGCAATGGGCTTTCTGTTTGGTGGAGCAGGATATTTACTCATGATATTAGTGACTCTCATGGCTATAGAATTAATTTGTTCAAGCCTAAGAGAATCTGTGACTGGACAACTTACGATGAAGCGTTTTTTGACCCGGCTTGTTCGAAAGGTTGTGACGATCTCTTTAATATCCATGGCACATTTCTTCGATGTCATGCTGAAGACTGGGGGGACAATTAAGGATTTAGCGCTCATCTTTTATATTATTTATGAATCGTACCAGATTGTCTCAACAGCCAGAGCTCTCGGAATTCCTATTCCACAGTTGTTTATTGATGTGTTAGACATGATTAAAAATAAATTGCGCAAAAAGCCGTAATTTCTTCATATCTGGTCATACTAAAGGAAAAAGGATGAATCAGATGGCGACACACACATACTATGTATCCGTTCAAGACGGATCAATCTCACAGCACAGAGACGCGGCTGCTTGGCAATTTCAGATAGAAGCAGATGATGACCAAATCTTGCAGTTAAGAGAGTATTTTGATGAACAGTATATGACAGATTGGAAAGGTTTCTTTCGGGCGCATGTTCCATTTCTTGAATATCATTATGATAGTCCAAACGACGAAATGGATAGGAAAAGAAAAGAAATTTACTCGATGATTCATGATCTCGGTAACGAAGAGACAAAGAACTTTATTGAGACCAATGGACTGATGAATTGAAAAAGCATGTAGACAAACCCTCGCATTCTTTGTCAGTCCTGCGTGCTAGTGCTCACGAATGTGAAATTCGCTCCACGCTAGTACTCGTTTTTCCTAGACTGCAAAGGTTTTCTATCACGCTGAAAAGAAGACAAAAGGCTAAAAGAAAGTTCATTTTAGCCTTTTGTCAACGATCTGAAAGCATGTAGAGACATTCTACATGCTTTTATTTTCGAGGCTGTAAGATTCCGCCGATCAGATCACTGATTCCGCCTCTATTTTCCTGCTGTGAGTTGGTGATTTCGTGTGAGGTACTCTGACTCTGGGGTTTGTACCGGTTATCATCTATCCCGACCCGCATTCCAGATGTTCGTTCAGATGGCTGGATAATCACAATTTGGTCCTGTTCATGAAATTCAAACAAGTAGGATTCGCCTGATGTTTGTCCAATGAACGTTTTCCAGTTCACATCTAATTTGACTTTCGGTGCTTTGCCCGTCCAAGCGACAATGGCGTCAGGATCTACACGGCAAGGTGCTTTTAAAATCAGCGGGTTTCCATTTGTTTTGATGGCAACCTGCGCCCCGTGACCTTGATACGAGAGCTTTGAAGTAAACAGCCCTTTCTGTGATAAAATCCCAACGCCTACTGGTGTCACGCCATAGTGACATTCTTCAGTAAAGGCAAGTAAATCTTCACTTTCCACGCTAACATGTTGCCAAGGACCGTTCGGCTCAAGATTGATGACGGTCACATGCTCGCTAGAATCAGCCAAGTAGCAAGTGCCTTGTCCACTCACTTCCATCATCTCAAGGTTTTCACCTGTTAATTTTCTGCTAATATGATTAAATACTTGGCTGACCATATTTCCTTTATTCGTCCCAAGTAATCGTTTACGGTATTGAAATGTACCTTGATCGGCAATCATAGCGCCTTTTTTGGCAAAAAAGATCCCGTTGCCTTCTGCTTGTAAAGTCAGTTCTTCGATCGTGTTGAAATGAAATCCCATTTGTGCCAGCTCCTTTCCTTTGTCAAGATGTGAATCCGTAGATGCGGCATAGGTCGTTTAAATCAAGGGTCGTACCTTGTCCTGTTGCGGTAATTTTCCATTCGTTCTCAACTCTCGTTAGTTCAGCACAAATGATGGATGTACAAAATGAATAATCTTCTGTTAACTGAAAGGTACAAATCTCCTGTTGTGTGATTTGATCGGAAAGGCGCAAGTAGGCATTGTTCACCTGTCCAAAATGATGTGCCCGCTCGTGTGCATCATGTATCGTGGCTGTTACGACGATTTTCTGAATATCGGGTGAGACTCTGCTCAGCTGCATAATGATGATCTCATTATCCCGATAGCCTCCGCCGACCTGATGATCACCTAGATGGCGAACAGCTCCATCTAAGCTTTGCTGCTGATGATAATAGATGAGGTGTTTTGGAGACAGAAGCTTGTCCTCTTCATTTAAGAGAAACACTTGCGTATCTAAATCAATTGGCTGACCAGATAAGTCCCAGCCAAGTCCGATTTGAATTTGATCTACATCTGGATTGTCTTTTGTTAAATCTAACTTTTGTCCTTTCATGAGGTGTTTCTTCACTGCCTCAAGAGAAGCGTCTTCTTTCTCATGTTGCCTCATTGGCCATGCTTTGTTATTTTCTTGTTTTGATCCATTTGTGATGCTCATGGTGGTTTCCTCCTCGTCTGTGTAGGACAAACACTTATTGATTTACGTTGTCATGGGCAAAAGGTTTCATGATTAAAATGGGATGAGGATGGAGATGATAAAAAGGTTTTAGCAAGAATACTTATTTTACATACAGACGAGATAGAAGCACTCGTTTGTTTCACTTTTCATAAAAATTCTTCAGAGAAATGTGATCTGTGGTATGATGTTTTACAAGAAGCAAGGACAGGATATGAGGGATTTCACATGCATGTATTTAAAGACTATTATCATAATACGGTCAAGCTCTCTTTTGAAGAGCAGCCTTTTTCAAGTCATCCTAAGCATGTTTGGGCTATTTGCCGCTATCAAGGAAAATGGCTACTTACTGAACATGAGGATCGAGGCTACGAGTTTCCAGGAGGGAAAGTAGAGCCAAATGAAGAAGCAGATCAAGCCGCTATACGAGAGATTCACGAAGAGACGGGTGCTGTTGTTCGTGAATTAACGTATATTGGTCAATATCAGGTGCTTGGCAGAGAGAAAGTCATTGTCAAAAATATTTATTTCGCTGATATTGAAAGGCTCGTCAAGCAGGACACGTATTTTGAAACGAAAGGACCCGTTCTTTTCGCAGACTTACCAAGATCCATCGCAAAAAATAAAAATTTCAGTTTTATTATGAAAGATGATGTCTTGAGACAAAGTCTTGCTTATTTAGAAAAGAACGGTTTGATTCGTTAAAAAAAGCGCAGGGAAATGACCCTGCGCTTTTTATTTTTGCAGAAAACGGCGCTCCAGCCATTCAACAAGCTGATACATGATGGTGGCGAAGACGGCGATAATGAAAAGACTTAAGAACACGAGTGTAAAGTTGAAGACTTGAAAGCCATAGATGATCATATAGCCGAGTCCTTTTGAGGAAACAAGGAATTCTCCCACAATGACCCCAACCCAAGAAAGACCAACATTGACCTTAATGGCAGAGATCATCGTTGGAATACTTGCTGGCAAAATGACCTCACGGAAGACCGTTCTTTTTTTTGCGCCAAAGGTTTTCATGACTTTTAAATAATTCTCATCGACTTCTTGAAAGGCTGTATAAATGACGATGGTGGTAATGATCACACTGATAATGGCACCCATCGCGACAATGCTGATCATGCCTGGTCCAAGGGCAACAATTAAAATGGGGGCGAGAGCGACTTTCGGCATCGCATTTAAAATAACCAAATAAGGATCTAGAACATTTGCAAGACGGGTGGACCACCATAAGGCGGCGGCTAATAAAATGCCGCAAAAAGTACCAAGTAGAAAGCCGAGCACTGTTTCAAATAGTGTAATGCTCATATGATTGATTAATGAACCATCTGATAATTTTTGTACAAACAATTGGCAGACGGCAGATGGTGAACTGAAAATGAGCGGGTCAATCAGTCTGAAATGGCTCGCAAGCTCCCAAAGCGAAAAGAAACTGGCGAAAATGATCAACTGGTAGACTCGCGTCATGCGTTTTTCCATTCGAACTTTTTTTCGATAGGCTTCATGTAAAAGGTCACTGTGTTTCAACTGTCTTCAGCTCCTTCCAAATCGTTTGAAAGAGCTCTTGGAAACTTGCTGTCTGTCTCGCTTCAAAAGGAGAGAGCGTCCTCAGATCATCTGGAACCGTAAACATTCGCTGGATAGAGCCGGGATGCTTTGAGAATAAGAAAATGCGATCACTCATCGCAATGGCTTCGCCGATGTCATGCGTGACAAGAACAGCCGTTTTTTGATAGTTTTTTAATGTGTGAAAGACGAGGTCTTCTAATGTCAGTTTCGTCTGGTAATCTAGTGCTGAAAATGGCTCATCAAGCAGAAGTAGGCCGGGATCAACTGCAAGCGTTCGGGCGAGAGCCGCACGCTGCCTCATCCCGCCTGACAGCTCCTTCGGGTATTTTTCTTCGACATCATTGAGTCCAAGCTTTGGCAGTAAGCTAAGGGCAGCTGAGGTGGCTTCATGTGAATCTTGTTTTGCAATTTTTAATCCGAGAATGACATTTTCCTTGATCGTTTTCCATGGGAACAAATAATCTTGCTGGAGCATATAACCGATTTGATGCTCCTGTTGATTCGGTTCTTTTCCTTCGATTAAAATTCGACCTTCAGAGGGTGGCGTAATGCCTGCGATGATGGACAGCAAGGTTGTTTTCCCGCAGCCGCTGGGACCAATAAATGAGATGAATTCACCTTGAGTGATCTCCATATTGATGTGCTTGATGGCCGTGGTTTTTTCTTTTAAAGAGAAGTACGTGTGGGTCACATGGTCAATTTGAAGGAAAGACATGTGCTACCTCCTGTTCTATTTGTGATCTGTGACCTTCTTGGCAATGGATGAATCGACAAGTTGTTTGTACGGGATAAATTCCGGCAGTTCACCACTTGCTTTCATGATTTCCTGTAATTTGTTCCATTCCTCTTCATTTAGAAGGGGATCTGTTGCATAGGAGTTCTGCTGTTTGTAGCGTTTGATAGCTGTTGATAAGACATCAAGGTCTGTATCAGGAAATTGAGATTGGATTGTCTTGGCAATCTCCTCTGGGCTCTTTGCTTTGACCCATTTTTGCGCTTTGTAAATGGCACGAGTAAAGGCTTCAGCTGTCTCTTTGTTTTCCTCTAAGTAACTCTTCTTTGCCATAAAGGTGGTATAAGGCACCTTGCCGGAAGCCTCACCAAAGGAGGCGGTAATGTACCCTTTGCCTTCTTTTTCAATTAAGGAAGCTGTCGGTTCGAATAACTGCACAAAATCGCCAGTTCCAGAGGAAAAAGCACCTGAAATGTTGGCAAAATCAATATTTTGAATCATGCGAAGATCCTGTTTCAAATCAATGCCTTCTTTTTTCAGGACATATTCACCGACCATTTGCGGCATGCCGCCTTTCCGTTGTCCGAGAAAGTCCTTTCCTTTCAATTGATCCCAAGAGAATTGATTGATTTTTTCCCTTGAAACAAGAAATGTACCGTCTGTTTGTGTCAGCTGTGCAAAGTTCATGACAGAGTCTTTCGTGTCTTGTGCTTCCACATAAATAGAAGATTCAGATCCGGTCAGAGCGATATCAGCGCCGCCGGATAAGAGAGCTGTCATTGTTTTATCGCCGCCCCAAGTGGTTTTTAATTCAACCTCTAAGCCTTCATCTTTGAAAAATCCTTCGGATAGGGCGACATAAAGCGGTGCATAAAAGACCGAATGGGTCACCTCGGCTACTTGTACGGTCTGCTCTTGGTCTTTTTTACAGGCGACAAATGGAATAAAGAGCAGGACAACGAATATGAATGCCAGTCTGACTTTAATGGAACGATTCAAGAGTAATTCGCCTCCTTTGTTCTAGATCACTAATTAAAGTATGTCAAAAGGGATTTTTGGTGAGTGCCTAGATGAAATAAGAAGCGCATTGTTTATTTATAGAACGTGTCTTTTTTTCTATACTAGAAGCATGAATGCTTTCTTGAATTTGGTAGAAATAAAGGAGCGGTTTCGTGTATAGATTGAGTTGGGTATTTGTTGGATGGTATGTAGTGGGTCTTATTTTAATGGTCTTTTTTGAAGTGCCGGCATGGCTTCAGTTTGCGAATGGTATCTTTCTTGTGCTTTACGCCTGCTGCGTCATTGAGATTGGCCGAAATATCTACGGGGCATGGAGCTTTGTGATCGTAAGAGCAGCCATTGTGGGTGTGTTGACGTTTACGGTTGAATGGGTGGGGATCACAACTGATTTTCCATTTGGGGCCTATGATTATTATCCGACGCTTGGATTTCTTGTGGCGGGAGTACCTTTGACGATCGCTTTTGCATGGGTTGGTGTGTTTTTAAATAGTCTTTTTTTATCAAGACAACAATCGAAGTGGGAGCGAGCCGTCGAAACAGGTATATGGATTGTGCTGCTTGATCTCATATTAGATCCGGTAGCGGCTGAACGAAAGTTTTGGGTGTGGTATGACGGTGGAGGTTTCTTTGGTATCCCTTTTGAGAATTTTGTCAGCTGGGGTATCATTGGAGCAGGACTTTCATTTCTGTTCCCGCTTGTATCCATTGATCAGCAGGCATTGCGCTGGAATGGGCGTATTTATCAGGCCATGGTGTTCTTCTTTGGTCTTTTAGCATTAAAGGGCGGGTTGGATGTCATTTTTTATTTAGCACTGATCATTGTCATCTTGTGTGAAGGAAGGGTTCGATTTGAAAGAAAGCGACAAAAACCGATCGTTTAGACGACTCTTTTATTTTTATCTTGAACGATATTTACTGAACAAACATTTTCGCTGTGTCATGATGAAAGGTACGGTTGACCCAAAGGAGAAGCATCCTGTTCTTTATCTTGCTAATCACAGTTCATGGTGGGATGGACTGATCATTTTTCTTTTAATAGAACAAATGTCTGAGCTGGATCATGCCATGATGATGGAAGAGAAGCAGTTGAAGCAATATGCTTTTTTTCAAAAACTTGGTGCATTTCCAGTTCATAAAGAGAAATTGAAAAGTGTCAAGCAGGCATTAATGACTGCAAAGGAGAAGATGGAGGCTGGCGGGGCTGTGTGGCTCTTCCCGCAGGGGAAAATTATGCACCAAGACACACGGCCGCTTGAACTGGAAGGCGGAGCTTCTTTTTTAGTCAGGCAATTTGAGCAGGTCGTCATCAAACCTGTAACGCTACATTATACATTTAATCAATTTCAAAAACCGACGGTATCGGTTGAGTTTGGAGAAGATGTCCTAGTAGCTGGCGGATCACTTCGCAGTAAGGAAGTAACAAGTTTACTCGGAGACCTGCTTGAAACACAGTTAAACGCACATCAAGCACAGGTTATTGCTGATCCAGATTTTTCAACAAACGAACAATTTAGGCAGGTAACAAGGACAAGCCGGTCAACTAGTGATGCGTTTGATTCCTTTAAAAAGTGGGTGAAAACATGGCGGTCTTCTTAATTGTCATCAGTGTTTTGCTGCTCTGCCAATTGATGTTTACGATTTGGAATATGAAGCAATTTCCTGTACTCAAGCCGGCATCTCTTTCACGTGATGAACCCATTTCATTATCGATCCTCATTCCAGCGAGAAATGAAGAAAAACGGCTGGAAGCCTGCCTTCAGTCGATTGTTGATCAGTGTCTCCATCCGAAAGAGCTGATCGTGCTGGATGATCACTCGACAGATCAGACGAGAATGATTGCAGAGGGATTCGCAGAGACATATCCATGGATTCGCGTGCAGTCAGGTCAAGTACTGAAACGAGGATGGCTTGGAAAATCATATGCTTGTTCCCAGCTTGCTGAGGCAGCATCTTCTGATTGGCTGTTATTTTTAGATGCAGATGTCCGCTTAAAACAAGGAGCTATTGAAGCGGTGTACAAGCAGTTATGCATACAAAAAACGGGCATGCTTTCAGGTTTCCCAGAGCAAAAAACGGGAACGCCTTTTGAGCATCTTGTCGTTCCTATGATGATGTTTACGATTGGCTGTCATTTGCCAGTGAAGTGGGTCAGAACATCTCAACATCCTGCTTTTGCCGCAGCACATGGCGGCTTTATTGCCATTGAAAAGAACTGTTATCACGAAATAGGTGGTCATGAAGCGATCAAGGGTTCTCTTGTGGATGATATGGCTTTGGCTAAACGTGTGAAAGAGAAGGGCTTTCCGTTCACACTGGCAAGTATTCATTCTTTTGTCTACATGAGAATGTATGAGAGTGGACAGGAAGTATGGGAAGGATATCGGAAAAATTTGTTCCCGGGAGTGAATCGAAACATTGCTTTGTTAAGCAGTGTCTTTTGTTTATACTCCGTCCTTTATGTAGTTCCTGTTCTTTGCTTTATGATCGCACTGATTCATTTTGATGTGGTCAATCTCTGTTTAGCCCTTCTTTGCTACGGGCTGGGTGTATCCATTAAAGCGGTCATTGATATCGAAAATGGAAGAACGTCTACGATGGCCTTTTTATTGCCGGTCAGTATCATAAGCCTGATTGCCATTGGTTTTGCTTCTATGAAAATTGGGCTGAAAAAAGAAGGCTATGAATGGAAAGGAAGAAGGTACGAATGAAAAAAGTGATCATTATTGGCGGCGGACTTGGCGGGTTATCGGCTGCGATTCGCTTACAGTCACGCGGTTTCCAGGTCACCATTTTAGAAAAAGAAGCTTCTTTAGGCGGGAAATTACAACGCCATCAAGCGTCTGGCTACTCTTTTGATTTAGGACCGAGTACCATTACAATGAAGGCGTATTTTGAGGAAGTATTTACCTCCTGTCATAGACGAATGGAGGATTATGTGACGTTTTATCCGATTTTCCCCCTTACTAAAAACGTTTTTTCAGATGGACATACGGTCGAGTTTACGCCAGATATTGAGCAAATGGAATCACAAATTGCAGTTTTTAGTCCAGAGGATGCAAAGCGATACCGGGCATTTTTACAGGAATCGCAGAAGCTTTTTCAAATGGCAGAGGATCAGTTTTTAAATCGTTTATTATTGACTTGGAAGGATAAAGCGGATGTCAAGCTAATGAAAGCCCTTCTTGCTGTCAAACCTTTTACATCCGTTCAGCGCTTGCTGCGTCAATATTTTCGTCATCCTCATACATTGGCGATGTTTGGCCGGTATGCGACTTACATTGGCTCTTCTCCATACGAGGCACCTGCTATTTTTAATATGATGGCTTATTTAGAAGGAGAAAAAGGCATTTATGGTATTAAGGGCGGTACGTATCGTTTAGTTGAGGCATTTGAGACACTGGCAAAGGAATTGGGTGTCCAAATTCATCTCAATGAATCGGCCAAAAAGATTCATGTAAAGAATAAGCGAATCCAAGGAGTTGAAACGGATCAGCAGTTATATGAGGCAGATCAAGTCATTGCGGGGGCAGATGCACTGACTGTTTATCGCCAATTAATTGATGAAGAAGACCGCCCGAGCTTTAGAAATCAAAAACTGGCAAACATTGAGCCATCGTTATCAGGTTTTGTTCTTTTGTTGGGCGTCCCTAAAGTCTATGAACAATTGTCTCATCACAACGTGTTTTTTCCAGAGAATTATGAACAAGAATTCAAGGATATTTTTCAGAAAAAACAGCTTCCTCATGATCCGACGCTTTACATCTGTTATTCAGGTCATTCAGAGCCAGCTTTAAGCGGAGGGCCAGGAAGAAGTAACTTGTTTGTATTAGCCAATGCGCCATATGTGACAAAAGAGCAAAATTGGGACATGCTAAAGGAGACATATGGCCAGCATATGAAAACAAAACTAAAGGAAAAGGGTCTCTTTGATCTTGACCAGCTTGTAGAATATGAAGCGGTACAAACCCCGCTTGATTTGCAGCAAAAAACGGGAGCATATCATGGGGCCATTTATGGCATGTCGTCAAACTCGTTCAAGCAGGCGTTTTTTCGTATCAATAATCAATCAAAGGATATTGAAGGACTTTGGTTTGTTGGCGGCACAAGTCATCCAGGCGGCGGTACTCCGATGGTGACAAAATCAGGACAGCTCGTCGCAGAGGCTATTATCAAGCATTTGACGTAACACCGAATGAAAAGGAGAGAATTCAAGTGATTGTGGAAAAGAGAAGGTTCCCGTCGCCACATCCGCATATTCACTTATATACAGTGACATATGAGGCCGATGGACTTCGGATGAAGGGGCTGCTCGCTGAACCGGCCGGAGAAGGTCTCTATGACGGTTTTTTATATTTACGTGGCGGCATTAAAAATGTGGGAATGGTTAGACCTGGCCGAATTGTGCAATTTGCTGCGCAAGGGTTTGTCGTCTTTGCGCCCTTCTACCGAGGGAATCAAGGAGGGGAAGGGAACGAGGATTTTGCCGGAGAAGATCGGAAAGATGCATTTGCTGCATTTCAGCTGTTGAAACATCATCAAAAGGTGAAGCAGGAGCGCATTCATATCTTTGGTTTTTCCCGCGGCGGAATTATGGGCATATGGACCGCTGTTGAAATGAAGCATGAGGCCGCTTCCTTTGTGACATGGGGAGGCGTAAGTGATATGAAGCTCACCTATGAAGAACGTGTGGATATGAGAAGAATGATGAAGCGTGTGATAGGAGGTCCTCCGCATAAGGTACCAGAAGCATATGAGGCTAGAACGCCTTTGAATCATGTGCACCAAATTGAAGCACCTGTCCTAATCATTCATGGGGAGCTGGATGAGAATGTATCCATTGAGCATGCGTATTTATTAGAAGATGCACTGCGTCAGCATGGTAAGTCTGTGGAAACATGGTATTTTCACGGATATCATCATTATTTCCCGCCACAGCATAACCGGGAGATTGTCAGACGGTTGACGACATGGATGCACAGCCGAAAAGGCGGAAATGTGGTAAAATAAACGGTAGAAAGAAATATAGAAAGTAGGGGGATTTTCATTATGGGAATGCCTGTTGAATTTAATACAATGATTGTCACAAAAGGAAAAGAGACAAGAATTGAAGAAAATGTGTTTGAGCTCATGAAGGAAGGGTACCGCATTTATCCATTAAATATTCCGCTTGAGGTGCGTAAAACGAAAGACGGAGAAAAAACAGGGACAGCACATGTTGAAAAGCTGGAGCTCACAGACAATGTCACGAAGGTGACGTACCGTCTTGTGTCATTACATTCAACGAACTAAAAAAGCTGAGGGATTCATTCCCTCAGCTTTTTCCTTTTGATTAGACGAGTGGTCCGCCTTTTGCTTCAATATCACTTGCTGCATGGCTGAATTTTTTAAAGTTCTTTTTAAATTCATTTGCAAGGAAGTTTGCTTTTTCTTTGTAAGCCTCTTGATCGTCCCATGTTTTAGCAGGCTGAAGCACTTCATCTGGCACTCCTGGAATATGAAGCGGGATGTGTAATCCGAAGATGTCGTCAGTGATCATTTCAGCGTTGTCAAGATCTCCTTCGATCGCTGCCTGCACCATTGCTCTTGTATGAGCAAGATTCATTCGTTTGCCCGTACCGTAGCCGCCGCCAGTCCAGCCTGTATTCACAAGGAATACTTTTGCGCCGTGCTCATCGATTTTTTTACCAAGCATTTCAGCATAGACATGAGCAGGAAGTGGCAAGAATGGTGAACCAAAGCAAGTAGAGAACGTTGTTTCTGGTGACGTCACGCCACGCTCAGTTCCAGCTAGTTTACTTGTGTAACCACTCAAGAAGTGGTACATCGCCTGTTCTTTCGTTAAACGGCTGATTGGAGGTAAAACGCCGAATGCATCAGCTGTTAAAAAGACGATGGCAGATGGGTGACCTGCAATACTTGGTTTCACGATGTTATCAATCATTTCGATTGGGTAAGCCGCACGTGTATTTTCAGTAAAGAATGTGTCATCATAATCTGCTTCACGTGTTTCTTCATCAAGTACTACATTTTCAAGCACTGATCCGAAGCTGATGGCTTTGTAAATTTGTGGTTCTTTTTCTTCACTTAAGTTCACGCATTTTGCATAGCATCCGCCTTCAATATTGAAGACACCTGTGTTAGACCAGCCATGCTCATCGTCTCCAATCAGCTTGCGGCTTGCACTTGCAGAAAGCGTCGTTTTTCCAGTACCTGAAAGGCCGAAAAATAAAGCAACATCGCCTTCTTGACCGACGTTAGCAGAGCAGTGCATTGATAAAATATCTTGTTCAGGAAGCAGGTAGTTCATAACAGAGAAAATGGATTTTTTCATCTCACCTGCATATTCTGTTCCACCGATCAGAATCGTCCGTTTTTCAAAAGAAACGATAATAAACGTTTCAGAGTTTGTGCCATCTGTTTCAGGATCTGCTTTAAAGTGAGGTGCAGATAAGATGGTGAAAGGTTTTTCGTTTGATGATGGTGTTGATCCATCAGGTCTGATGAATAGTTGCTTTGCAAAGAGATTGTGCCAAGCGAATTCATTTACAACTGTAATTGGCATACGGTATTTTTCGTCAGCACCGGCAAAACCATCAAAGACAAATAGTTCATCACGTTCTTTTAAGTATGACACAACCTTTGTATATAAACGATCAAATGCCTCTTTCGAGATCGGCTGATTGACTTGACCCCAATCAATTTTATGTTCAGAGTTTTCTTCTTTTACGATGAATTTATCTTTAGGCGAACGTCCAGTGTAGGCACCAGTTGTGGCGCGGACAGCACCAGTTGAAGTTAAAACGCCTTCATTACGTGCCAAAATCTTTTCAACAAGTTTCGGAACAGATAAATTTTGGTGCGTATTTTCTAATGAGAGCAATGACTGCAAATCTTCTTTTAAATCCACTGAGTTCATAAAAAAACCCTTCCTTTACCGTTGAATTTGTTTGTTTTGATTAGTATAACACATTGATAATAATAGTCTATACTATTTAAACATTTTTGTGTGTGTTTTTTCATTTCTGCTATGAAAATATGCTTTTTGGTGATGCTAATGATGAGGTGAAAAAAAGGGGAGATAATTCCTATGAACCATTGACATGACGCAAGGGTTTAAGATAAGATATCTTATTGAACGGATACTCTTATCCCGAGTTGGTGGAGGGACAGGCCCGATGAAGCCCAGCAACCGGTTTCTTATGAAAAAGGCATGAACATGCTGAGAAACCAAGGTGCTAACCTGATGCAAGGTACAAGAACACCTTGAGCGATAAGAGTGAAAGGCATGCGATCTCAGACCCTTTCCTCGCAATGAAGGAAATGGTTTTTTTATTTTTGGGATATCATATGAACAAATTGCCAATAACATCTCTAATATAAACATGTTGAAATATAAGAGGGAACGAGTTCCGTATCATATTGGAGGCCTCATCTTGGGATGATGTGGTCTTGTACAGGAGGAAATAGCCATTATGAGTCAAAATCGTCGTTTATTTACTTCAGAATCAGTGACCGAAGGACATCCAGATAAAATCTGTGATCAAATTTCAGACAGCATTTTGGATGAAATTTTAAAGAAAGATCCAAATGCACGTGTTGCCTGTGAAACTTCTGTAACAACCGGTCTCGTATTAGTAAGCGGTGAGATTACAACGTCTACTTATGTTGACATTCCAAAGACGGTGCGTGACACGATTAAGGAAATTGGCTACACACGTGCGAAATATGGTTTTGATGCGGAAACATGTGCGGTTCTTACATCAATTGATGAACAGTCTGCTGATATTGCGCAAGGTGTAGACAAAGCGCTTGAAGCACGTGAAGGAACAATGACTGAAGAAGAAATTGATGCGATCGGTGCAGGTGACCAAGGTTTGATGTTTGGTTTTGCAAACAACGAAACTGAAGAGCTTATGCCACTGCCGATTTCTCTTGCACATAAATTATCTCGCCGTTTAACAGAAGTACGCAAGAATGAAACACTTGCATACCTTCGTCCAGACGGAAAAACTCAAGTAACAGTTGAATATGATGAACAAAACAAACCAGTTCGTATTGATACGGTGGTTATTTCTACACAGCATGCACCAGAAGTGACGCTTGAACAAATTCAAAGCGACTTAAAAGAGCATGTCATCCGCCCTGTCGTTCCAAGTGAACTGATCGATGAAGAAACAAAATACTTCATCAACCCAACAGGCCGCTTTGTCATCGGTGGACCTCAAGGGGATGCTGGTTTAACTGGACGTAAAATCATCGTTGATACTTATGGCGGGTATGCTCGTCACGGTGGCGGTGCTTTCTCTGGTAAGGATGCAACGAAGGTTGACCGTTCTGCAGCATATGCGGCTCGCTATGTAGCGAAAAACATCGTAGCAGCTGGTCTTGCAGATTCATGTGAAGTACAGCTTGCTTATGCAATTGGTGTTGCACAGCCTGTCTCCATTTCAATTGATACATTTGGAACAGGAAAAGCCTCTGAAGAGAAATTAATTGAAGTGGTACGTGCAAACTTTGATCTTCGTCCAGCCGGCATTATTAAAATGCTTGACTTACGTCGTCCGATCTATAAACAAACCGCTGCATATGGACATTTTGGCCGTCATGACTTGGATCTTCCATGGGAAAAAACGGATAAAGCCGACACGCTTCGCAAGGAAGCATTAGGAGAATAACAACATACAAAACCGCTTATTTTAAGCGGTTTTCCTTTTGATTAAAAAAAATTCTACAAAAAGCGTAAAAATGTGAAACAAAATTGGACAAAATACTGTCTAATTATAGGTCTACTTTTAAGAAATAACATAACGTGGAGGCAATAATATGTGTGGGTTTGTTGGTGTATTTAATCACCGTCCATTGTCCGAAACTACTGAGCAGGAAGAGTTAATTAAGCAAATGAATCGTCTCATCGTTCATCGAGGTCCGGATGATGAGGGGTACTTTCATGATGAGCATGTAGGATTTGGATTTAGACGTTTAAGTATTATAGATGTTGAACACGGAAAGCAGCCGCTTTCTTATGAAGATGAAAAATATTGGATTATTTTCAACGGAGAAATTTATAACTATGTGGAGCTGAAAGAAGAGCTTGTGAAAAAAGGCTATACGTTCAGCACAGATTCTGATACGGAAGTCCTTCTTGCCACATATCGCCACTATAAAGAAGAAGCGGCATCGAAGCTTCGCGGGATGTTTGCATTTTTAATTTGGGATAAAGAAGCGCAGTTATTATATGGCGCAAGAGATCCTTTCGGCATTAAACCGCTCTATTTTACACAATTGGATGACCAAGTGTACTTTGCTTCTGAACGCAAAAGCTTAATGGCTGTGAATGAGAACATTTTATTTGATGAGACTGCTTTGCAGCAGTATATGTCTTTTCAGTTCGTTCCTGAGCCAAATACACTTGATCAAAAAGTGCACAAAGTTGAGCCAGGTCATCAGTTTACACTGCGTCCAGGCCAAGACATTGCATTTAAGACTTACTGGAAAGTTCAATTCAAACCTGAACAAACACAAGAGCAGAAATTAGTAGAAGAAGTACGTGATGCTATCTATGATTCTGTAAAAGTCCACATGAGAAGTGATGTGCCTGTTGGTTCATTCCTATCAGGCGGGATCGATTCTTCTTTCATCGTGTCGGTCGCAAAGGAATTTCACCCTGAACTGAAGACATTCTCTGTTGGTTTCCAGCAGGATGGATTCAGTGAGGTGGATGTAGCAAAAGAAACAGCTGATAAGCTGGGATTGCAAAACTTTAGTGCTGTGATTTCTCCTGAGGAATATATGAATGAGCTTCCGAAGATCGTCTGGCATTTAGATGATCCTTTGGCTGATCCAGCGGCGATTCCATTGTATTTCGTGGCAAAAGAAGCGAAAAAACAAGTCACAGTTGTTCTTTCAGGTGAGGGAGCAGACGAGCTGTTCGGTGGATATAATATTTACCGTGAGCCGCTGTCTCTAAAGCCTTTTGAATCTGTACCATCCATGCTGAAAAAGCTTCTTCTTCGTCTGGCTCGTTTAATGCCAGAAGGAATGAAAGGGAAGAGCTTTATCGTTCGCGGCTGTACGCCATTAGAGGAACGTTATATCGGCAATGCAAAAATCTTTGAAGAGCCAGTGAAGAAAAACCTCTTAAAGCAGTATGATCCGAACATCACGTATCGTGACGTGACGAAAACATACTTCGAGGAAAGTGCAGGCTACAGTGATATTAACAAAATGCAATATGTTGATATCCATACGTGGATGCGCGGGGATATCCTGCTTAAAGCAGATAAGATGACAATGGCGAATTCTCTTGAGCTTCGTGTTCCATTCCTTGATAAGGTCGTATTTGAAGCAGCTTCTAAAATTCCAGAAGAGCTGAAAACGAAAGACGGCACAACGAAATATTTATTGCGTAAAGCAGCAGAAGGCATTGTGCCGGACCATGTGTTAAACCGTAAAAAACTAGGTTTCCCTGTTCCAATTCGTCATTGGCTGAAAAATGAGATGAACGCTTGGGCGAAAGATATCATTAAAAACAGTCAAACAGATGAATACATTAACAAGGCATATGTTCTTGATTTATTAAATGATCATTGTGCTGGAAAAGCAGATCATAGCCGTAAGATTTGGACTGTCCTGATCTTTATGATCTGGCATAGCATCTATGTAGAGCGCAGCATTGATCCAGAGCAGTTGAATCACCAGCCGAAAGAAGTTATTTTTAGCTAATGAAAAAGGTTTTCAGCTTTGTGCTGAAAACCTTTTTTGTCATGATAGAAAGTGGTGGAAAAGGGTAAAATAACAAGCGGTACACAGTTATTGCTTAATATCCTGAAAAAAACATGATAAAGTGAAGATACATGTATGATGTTAACGCGATAAAAGGGAACGATAGTATTGTCCTTTTTCTACATATTCTCTGCGGATACGATCCATGTCTTGGATATCTTCATCTGTTAACTGGCGAACGACTTTGGCTGGACGGCCAAAAGCGAGTGAACCTTTTGGGATGACTTTTCCTTGCGGGACAAGGCTGCCTGCACCAATAAAGGCTCCTTCGCCAATTTCCGCACCATCGAGAATGATGGATCCCATGCCAATGAGGGCATTTTTTCGAATGATAGAGCTATGTAATGTGACTTGGTGTCCAATGGTAGCACCATCTTCAATCAGAAGTGTTTTTCCGGGACTTTGATGCAGACAGGATAAGTCTTGAATGTTGACGTTTTTTCCAATTCTTACAGGAGCTACATCGCCTCTAATGACCGTTTGGAACCAAACGCTTGAATATTCTCCAATTGTGACATCACCTGTAATGGTGGCGTTTTCTGCAACAAAGACCGATTCATGAATCTCAGGTGTAAACGGATGATATGGATAAATCACTTTTTCGACTTCCTTTCTTAATACAACATTTGTGAGGTGTTTACTTTGTGGACTTGGCATGCTGAAAGACCGGTTGGTACAATTGTCATTGTACATGGTGCTAGTGAATATCATGGCCGATATAAATGGCTGATCGAAATGTGGCGAAATGCAGGCTATCACGTCGTCATGGGTGACCTGCCTGGGCAAGGGACATCGACACGTGCGAGAGGCCACATTCGTTCTTTTCAAGAATACATTGATACAGTGGATGAATGGATTGAACATGCGAAGTCGTTCAGACTTCCGACATTTTTACTTGGACATAGTATGGGGGGACTGATTTCGATTGAATGGTTCAAGCAGTATACCCATACGAAGATTGATGGCCTTATTTTATCATCACCTTGTTTAGGTCTGCAATTTAAACCGAAGAAGCTGATGGATTTTGCGTCAAAAGGGCTAAATGTGCTGGCGCCGTCTTTTAAAGTCGAATCCGGGCTGTCGATCGAACTTGCCACGCGGAATCAAGATGTGATAGAGGCAGATTCGAATGATTCGCTTTATGTGACGAAGGTGTCGGTTCGCTGGTATCGAGAACTGGTGAAAAATATCGATGCGGCGATGCAGCCTACGAATGTTTTTCGGTCGATTCCACTCCTGCTCATGCAGGCAGGCGATGACAAGATTGTAGATAAAACAAGAGTGATGAAATGGTTCAATGGCATTGAATCAACCAATAAATCATACCGTGAATGGGAAGGGCTTTATCATGAAATTTTTAATGAGCCCGAGCGAGAAGAAGTATTTAAGGCGGCAAGAGCCTTTACTGATCAATATATTTAATTGTGAGCTTAAGTTGGGGGTGGATTGATTTGTCAGTACCAGAACGTCCTTTTGCACTGATGACGAAGGTGTATAAAGATATTTTTCCGCTAGTTCATCAGGAGCTAAAAAAGTGGCGGGCTCATGCAGAAATGATTGAAAATGAAGAACTGAGAACGCAGGCACTAGCGAGCATATCCAGTAAAACCTTTCACTGTGAAGGCGGGGGAATTTTATCTCTGCTTGCAGGTGAAGCGAAGGAAACGTGTATTGAATTCATTGTGGCGTACCAAACGATTAGCGATTACTTAGATAATTTGTGTGACCGCAGTACATCACTTGATCCAAAGGATTTTCATATGCTGCATCAGGCAATGAGAGATGCACTCGATATTCATGCGGAGCTTAAGCCGTACTATCAATTCCGTGATGATCAAGAGGATCATGGATATCTGCATGCGCTTGTTAGGACATGCCAAAATGTGTTATCACGTCTAGCGCATTATCCGATCATTCAGCCCTATTTACATACGCTGTGTGATTATTATAGTGATTTACAAGTACATAAGCATGTGGTTCCTCATGAGCGTGAACCTCGATTAGAGTCATGGTTCCGCCAGTATGAAAAGGATTTACCGAAGATGGAGTGGTATGAGTTTTCCGCATGTGCAGGATCAACGCTGGGCATTTTCTGTCTTGTTGCTTATGCACTGCAGCCTGATTTTACAGAGAAGCAGGCGAAGCAAATTTACGAAAGTTATTTCCCTTATATCCAAGGTCTGCACATCTTACTGGACTATTTAATCGACCAAGAAGAGGACAGGCTGGAAGGCGATTTGAATTTTTGCTCGTACTACAACTCTCATCATGAGATGATGGATAGACTACAGCATTTTATTGAAAAAGCGGATGAACAGCTGAAAGGCATTCCACACGAGAACTTTCACAAACTAATCAATAGAGGGTTACTTGCGGTCTATTTGTCTGATGAAAAAGTGACAGCCCAAAAAGAGATGAACAAGCTGGCAAAGCGGTTGATCAAATCAAGCGGGAAAACATCGTTCTTTTTCTATATCAATGGCAGAGCCTATCGCACCTATCAGAAAATGCCTTGGATGAAATCTTCATAAAGGATAAAGTAAGCTCATCAGCTTGTAGAAAATGTTTTTCTACAAGCTTTTTGTTTTGAACTGTTTCGCTTGTATCCTCTTTTTTCATTACAATCCTCTTATTTGCTGCCGATATTATTCTTAGTGTACGAAAAATAGGAGAAAAGTATTGATATAATGAATCGAATCTACTCCTTATGACGTATATTTGTTGAAAAACTTAAAAAAGGGGAAGGTCGAATATGTCATTTTTTAAAAAGTTTGCAGCAAGTGTAGGAATCGGTGCAGCAAAAGTGGATACAATTTTGGAGAAAGATGCGTATGAACCGGGAGAAGAAGTAAAGGGAACAGTCCATGTGAAGGGCGGAAAAGTGCCTCAAGATATTCGCTATATTGATTTAAAGTTGAAAACATGGTACACCATTGTAAAAGATGATGAAGAGCAACGAAAACACACAACCATCCATTCTGTCCGAGTGACTGAATCATTCACGATTCAGCCTGCGGAAGCTCAGCAGTTTACATTCTCATTTCACCTTCCTCTTGATACACCAATGACTGTAGGTAAAGTAGAGGTGGCTGTTGTGACAGACCTTGATATTCAAGGTGGTATTGATAAATTTGATCATGACCGCATTTTCGTAAGCGCGCACCCTTGGGTGAATCGTGTGCTTGAGGCTGTCGGAAACTTAGGCTTTCACCTTCATGAAGCAGACTGTGAAGAAGCACCTTATTTCAGGCGCCGCCTTCCCTTTGTTCAAGAGTTTGAGTTCATACCGACTTCCGACTATTATCGTCAAATGCTTGATGAGTTAGAGGTGATTTTCTTCATTGATGAAGAGGGGCTAGATCTCATTTTTGAAGTTGACCGCAGAGCAAGAGGGCTGCGTGGCTGGCTGGAAGAAATGTATAATGACGGAGAACAGCTTGTACGTGTCCGCTTTACTCAATCAGAGCTTGCAGATGCAGAAGAGCTGGAAGTAGTGCTTGAAGAAATCATTGACCAATACGCTTATTAAATAAAAAAACTCAAATCCATTAAGAGGATTTGAGTTTTTTTTCGATGGCTACCACAAAGGGCGGATCGTTTTGAATATTCATGTATTGATAAGAGATCACCTGTACTTCTTCGTGATGGAGTGTTTTGCAATAATCAAGAAGGATGTCCTTCTCTTTTTTTCCTTCGGGATGACCGTGGTAAATCACAAGAACGATCAGACCACCAGGCTTAAGCCAATCCATGAGCTGTTTGATCGCTTCAATGGTCGTATGAGCCTGAGTCGTGACGGTTTTATCGCCTCCTGGTAAGTACCCAAGATTGAACACTGCACCAGATATGTGACCATAAGCTTCGGCTGGCAGATGCTCAGCAAGTTGTTCATGTCCGTCATGGATCAGGTGAACGTAAGGGTAGTGCTCACCAAGTCTTTTGCTTGTTTGCTCGATGGCTTCCTTCTGTACATCGAATGCGAAAACTTGTCCATCCTTCCCGACAAGGTCAGCTAAATAGCGTGTATCATGGCCATTTCCCATCGTTGCATCAATGACAATATCTCCTTTTTGACAAGCACGCTCTAACAGCTCTTTACTAAAAGGGAGCATCCGTTTTAAAATCATTTTGCCGCTTCTTCCAATCTGACGAAGCGTTTGCCTTGGTAGCTGTTACGTCTTTCAAGCTCAGCATTAATGGCATTGAGCACTTCCCATTTATTCACACTCCACATTGGACCTACCATTAATTCAATGGGACCATCGCCTGTAATACGATGAATAATCATTTCTGGGGGCAGGATCTCCAGCTGATCACAGACAAGCTGGACATATTCCTCTTGGCTGAGAAATTCTAGTTTGCCTTTCTCATATTGCTTCACCATCGGTGTTCCTTTTAACAGGTGAAGTAGATGAATTTTAATTCCTTGCACATCTAAATCAGCGACAGCTTTTGCTGTTTCCATCATCATATCTCGGTTTTCAAGAGGAAGACCGTTGATGATATGTGAACAGACTCGAATGCCATGTTTTCGCAGTTTTTCTACACCTTCTACGTAGCATTCATAATCATGAGCACGGTTGATGAGCATCGCTGTCCGCTCATGTACAGTTTGTAGACCAAGTTCAACCCATAGATACGTCCGCTCATTTAACTCAGCTAAATATTCCACGACGTCATCTGGCAGACAATCAGGTCTTGTGGCAATCGATAAACCAACCACTCCATCCAGGTTCATAACGGTTTCGTATTTTTCTTTTAAAACAGGCAGCGGCGCATGTGTATTTGTGTAAGCTTGGAAATACGCCATGTATTTTCCGTCTTTCCATTTTGTATGCATCCGGTCCTTGATTTCATTAAATTGAGTGATGAGATCATCCGCACGGTTCCCTGCAAAATCACCAGATCCTGCTGCGCTGCAAAATGTGCAACCTCCATGTGCGACAGTACCATCACGGTTTGGACAATCAAAGCCACCGTCTAATGCGACTTTAAATACTTTATGACCAAAGTGCTCACGCAAATGATAATTCCATGTGTGATAACGTTTTTCGCTGTTTGAATATAAAAAAGGGTTATGCTGATCCAAGTCAGTAACCTCCTTGCATAATAATAGGCATCCTTAAAGTTTAACAAAAATCACGAAAGAGGACAATTGAATCTGTCCAACATTTTCTTTAGTGAAAAAGCTTTACGTGGGCAAAATAGGCGAGAGCAATGATGAAATGGAGGAATGGCAAGATGGCAACAAGAAAATCAATCGATGAATTTGTCCAAAAAAGCACTGAGACTCTTGAGTTTGCAAGCGAACAGTTTGATTTGAGCTCTCGTCAAGAACATTATAACGAGGAAGAATTTTCAAAAGCGCAGCTCATGCTAGAGGATGCAGTGAATGAATTAGAAAAGTTAAAAGATGTCGCCAATGATCAGCAAAGAGAACGTTTAGACAGAACGCGTGTACAAATTCAAAGTCTGCAAAACCAAATGATTTTAGGTATTTCATACGAGAACGAATGATGAACAGATCCTTCTTTTAAGGGTCTGTTTTATTTTTTGGCTGTTTTCGTTGTTTTTGGATATATATTTGTCATAGGTTTTTATTCTGTTAAAGTATGTTATATATAGAAATTGCAAATATCTTCAAAGGGGTAGAAGAAATGTGGGTGACTCTTCCTGATTGGTTTTGGGCATTATATTACTTGTTTTTCTTAGCAACATTAGGAACCGCAATATTCAGTGTTGTGAAAAATAAACAAAGGGGATTGTCCATTCTAACCATTGTATTTACTGTTACAATTCCGATGATTAGCCTGATAAATAGCATTGGTAGAGTAGAAGGAATGAATGAATTTGAACACTTATTTAGTCAATTGCGACAGGGGGCAGTTTGGTCTATCTTTACAGTTATAGGCTATATATTTTTATTAGTATGGTGGGTGCTAATCCTGTTCAAAAGCAAGTCCAAAAACAAAGGAATAGTATCTAATTAAAACATTGTAGAGACCTCAATATTAGGGGTCTTTTATTATGCACTTTGACACGCTAAAACAAGCATTTGCTCTACTCGTTTTTCAAATGCTACATTCTTTTCCTTATCAAGCCATCGGAAGTAGCATAGGTAGTTTTCCAAATATTTTGTTGCAACTCCTTAAAACGCTCCATCCACTTTTTCAGGCGATTATGAAAGTGATGAACGTGTTGAACACCCTAAACCAGAAGCAAACCTGACTTCACGAATGCTTTTGAGTAGTTTCGTAAATTTTATCTGGTTCGTCTGCCTATTTTTTTCTAGAGTCCCTTGACTTTTCAATCAAGTGTCTATATTGTATTAAGTGTACTATATCAACTAATACACTATAGACACTTAAACGTGAAGAAAGGTGTTTAACCATGAAAAAAGAAAAAAAACCAATCAATTTAAAGTGGATGGTGCTGGCTGTTGCGTTAGCATGTACATTTTTTTTCGTTCTCGTTTTCATTGGTTTTGAAGTTCAAAAAGATTTTATTCCAAATTCGGTCCCTTTAATGCAAGGACATGATCAAGCGATAGGACTGCAAAAGCATGAATGAGAAAAGAGGGAGCCATCATGATTCAAATAGATCCAAGAAGCGCTGCACCAATATATGAACAAATCATTGAGCAGTTAAAAATTTTGTGCTTAAAAGGCGTGATGAAACCAGGTGACAAACTGCCCTCTGTGAGAGAGCTTGCCACCATTATTATTGCGAATCCAAACACCGTCAGCAAAGCGTATAAAGAGCTTGAACGGGAAGGAATTATTGAAACATTAAGAGGCCGTGGAACGTATGTGACAGAAGGTGCACAGTTAAAGCTGAATGAAGGGAAGGTGTTAGAGATGAAGGAGCAATTAAGGCAACTCATTATTGAAGCTCATTATGCCGGTATTGATATTCATCAACTCAAAGAGTGGTTGGAGGAGATCGGCTCAAGTCTAAAAGGAGGAAACCAAGTTGATTGAGGTCAGAAATGTATCAAAGAAATTAAATGGACGTGAAGTACTCAGCAACGTTTCCTTCAAGATAGGCGAAGGAGAGATCTTTGGCCTGCTTGGCCGGAATGGCTCTGGTAAAACAACACTTCTTCGCTTGATTCAGCAAATCCTTCTTCCAGATGAAGGAGAGATTTATTTTAAAGATGTACTCGTAAAAGACCACCCGTTAGTGAAGCAAAATATTGTGTATATGCCAGTCGTAAATCCCTACTTTGACCGGTACAATTATGGACAGCTTGTGAAGCTGTTAAAACAACTGTATCCAAAGTTTGACGTGACATATGCCAATGAGCTTGTGAACCGGTATGAGATTCCGGAAAAAGTGAAATACCGTGAATTGTCGACAGGTTTAAAGAAACAGCTGTCCCTCATTTTAAGTTTTGCCATCAAACCAGCAGTCATTTTGTTAGATGAGCCGACAGATGGGATTGATGCAGTCACAAGAAATGACGTTCTTCAGCTGATGATTGACGAGGTGGCAGAACGACAAACAACGATTTTAATTACATCTCACCGTTTAGAGGATATTGAGCGTATGTGTAACCGAATCGGGTTTTTGGAAGGAAATCAGCTCACAAGTGTTATGGATTTAGACGAATTAAAGAATGACTACGTTAAAATCCAGATGGCATTTGAAGAGGATATGAACTTAAGTATTAGAAAAAAAGGCGTTGCCATCTTAGATCAAGCGGGTGTGTTCTATACAGCACTTGTACTCAAAACAGATGAAGAAGCAAAAGAGTATTTGAAATCGCTTGAACCAAAAGTCTGGCATGAACTGCCTGTAAATTTAGAAGAAGTATTCATTGCAAAGTTTGGAGGGAAACGCAGATGGTAAAGCGGCAATTGTTATATAAGGAATGGAAGCAGTCTGAGCTGACATTCATTTTAGTGATGCTTGTTGCGGTCTTTGCGACGCCATTATCCTTTTTAATGGGATACTCATCCTTTCAAACTTGTTTAAACGATCCGACTTGTACACCACTCGATAATTACTTTTATTATGATTTCGGTTCTGATATGTTTATCACCTTTTCATGGACGATGAGTTTAATTTTTGCAATTACCCAGTTGGGTTTTGAAAGAAATAAAGGGCAAATTGATTTTACTTTATCTTTGCCGTTTAGCAGAACGACCATTTATCACACAAAGTTTTTCCTAGGTGCCGGAATTATCACGCTTGTTCATGTATTGTCATATGTCTTTACTTATATACTCATTTTATGCATTCAACCACAATATACGATTGCGTTTAACAGTGGTTATTTGATTGCACTTGTGTCCACCTTAATGTTTTATAGTTTGTGTCTTGCAGCAGGTGCTTTAACAGGAAGCGCAATTAGTCAAGCCATTGTTACATTCAGTACATCAATTTTACCTTATTTATTAATTTGGCTACCGATGTTTCATTTAGACTATTTATTAAAAACGGATAGAAGTTGGGTTGATATCAGTTATGACTACTTTATTATGCCCATAGCTCCAATTACTTATATAACAGACCGTTTTCAATTTCGAAATTTAGTTGAAAATCCAATTTGGTTTACAGGTGTAGAATTCATCGTGCCAATTGTGATGCTAATCGTATTTTATCTCATTGGTTTGTTTAGTTTTATTAAACATCCAGTTGAACGAAATGGACGATTCTTTGTTTACCCTAAAATGGATAGGCCCATTCAGATATTGGTCATTGCCTTCGGTGTTCTAGGATTTGGCTGGGTTGGATTTTCTTCAGACAATTCCATTTTTGGTTATATCGCTGGCATGTTAATCGGTGGAGCTGTAGGCGCGCTGACGAGTTATTTCTTAATCTATCGAAAAAGATAAACAGAGAGCAGGGGAGTAGAGATGATTCAAATTCAATCGTTAGATCATGTGTTTAAAATTGGGAAAAAGGGCAGGGAGAACGAGATTCCTGTGCTCAAAGACATTGATTTGTCTATTAAAAGAGGCGAAATTGCATGTATCGTCGGACGAAGCGGTTCGGGGAAATCAACTTTACTGAATTTAATATCGGGATATATTACGCCAACAAGCGGACAAATTATGGTTGATGGCACCAATGTGACCGGCTTTAATGAGAAAGAATGGGCAGACTTTCGGTTAGATCATTTTGGCTTTATCTTTCAAAGCTTTCAATTGATCGGGAGTTTAACAACATATGAGAACGTTGAACTTCCGCTCACTTTAAAAGGTGTGAAACCGTCTGAGCGAAAAGTGAAAGTAAAGGAAATGCTGAAACGAGTTGGTCTTGAACATCACGCAGGACATTATCCTAATGAACTGTCAGGTGGACAGCAGCAGCGTGTGAGTATTGCAAGAGCCTTGATCCTTAATCCGTCTATTATTTTAGCGGATGAGCCAACAGGCAGTCTGGATTCAGAAACTGAAGGCGAAATTCTAGCCTTTATCCAGCAGCTTAATCGTGAAAAAGGAATTACATTTGTCATCATTACACATGACGATGAAGTCGCTTCAATCGCAGACACAACGTTCCAGCTTCATGATGGTGTATTAAAGAAAGGGGATCAGTCCATTGAAATTTAGAGATCAGGTCAAATTCATCAGAAGAAATATGAAGAAAAATAGATTGCGTGTGTTTATGACCATACTTGCAACGACAATGGCATGCTCTTTCTTAATCGTTCTAGCGTCGGTTGGTTTTGGTCTGCAAAAATCGGCTCAAGATGAAATCATGAAACAACAAATCATCACAGAAATTAAAGTGTTAGGCAAAGAAAAAGGGGACGTCAAGGTCGACGATCTAAAGAAATATGATCATGCGAAATCTGTCGTTGCAAGAACGTCAATCATTCCATCGGTTCACGTCGAGCTCGATAATCGCTCAAGTGATACGCAGGCTGTACTGACAGATATGAAAGAAGAAAAAGAGGCAGGCCTTGAACTAGACCGTGGAAAAGTCCCAACATCGGCGAATGAAATTGTAGTTGGGTATCAAATGGCAGAACAACTTTGGACGGAAAAAGAACGAAAAGACTATGAAAAAGAAATGAATCAGACATCAAATGGTGAGGAGACACCGGAAGAGCCAAAAGGCTATACGAAGGAAATTTTAAACAAAGTCATTCAAATCAAGGTACCAAAACTGAATGAAGAAAATGAAGTGGTGAAAGAAAAGACGTTCGATTTCCGTGTCGTCGGTGTATTGAAGAAACCGAATTTGGAGTGGCAGCAGGATCATAAAATTCTTATTCCGAATGCTTATGAAAAAGAATTTAGTCAAGTGCTCGATCTGTCTCCTGATGCAGGAAATGTTGAAAAAATGACGTCTGTCTATGCTGATAAGTTCGACAATGTCGGTGCGCTCACAGATAAGCTGACAGATGACGGCTATCAAGTCATCTCTGTGACGAATCAGCTTGAAGGAATGGATATGTTCTTTACAGTCTTTAAAATTGGACTCATCTTTGTTGGATGTATTGCGGTCATTATTTCGGCGATTGGCATTTTCAATACGATGACAATGGCCGTTACAGAGCGGACACAAGAGATTGGGATCATGAAAGCCATCGGTGCGAATCCTTCCATTATTAAGCGAATGTTCCTCATGGAAAGTGCGTATATTGGGGTGATTGGATCGATCATCGGGATCATTATCTCGTACATCGTTAGTTTTGCAGTGAATTTAATCATTCCAGCGATTTTGTCTTCCATGTCTGAAGGGGGATCCAGTGATCAATTCTCGATCACCTTCTCCTATATTCCGCTAAGCCTTGTGGTCACAGCAACAGTGATTAGTGCAGGAGTCGCCATTATTTCTGGACTCAATCCAGCACGTAAGGCGACAAAAACGAATGTATTAACAGCACTAAGAAGAGAAATTTAAAAAAGAACCTCCTGTACCTATACTATAGTAGGCTGACAGGAGGTTTTTTTATCGTCAAAAGATGTCTATTGCTTTGGTGCCCGGTACCCTGCACGCTCAGCTTCTTCTACGGAGCAGAACATTTTGGTCACGTTTTTTGTCCGTGAGTAGTATCTGCTGCTCGGTGTGTGATATATGCCGTTGACACTTCCTTTAATATTACAGGCGGCAGATTCTTTTTTTGTTTCTTTTTGTGACTCATGACCGCCAGTATTCGACCCATCATCTTTAGGAGCAGATCGCTGGGCCGATGACGTGGTGTCTTTGTTTACTTTCTGGTGTTCTTTTTTGAGTGTTTCGTTTGTAGAGGTGAGCTTGTCTATTTTCTCTTCAAGCTCATGGATGGTTTTTTCTTGCTGTTTGACTGTCTTCTTTTCGGAGGTGATGGTTTCTAATTTCTTGGATAGCTTTTCTTTTTCTTTGGTCACGTCTTCTAAAGAGGCCGTCAGCGTTTCTTTGTCTTCCTTTAGACGAGAAATGTCAGATGCTAATTGTTTTTGCTCTTTCAGCAGCTGTTCAGAAGATGGATCTGCTTGTGCCTTCGGAGCACCTGTGCCGGCAAACGGTAATGACATAATAGAAAAAACAAGACCAATGGTCAAAAAAGGATAGAAGAGTTTTTTTGAAAAGATTTGTTGATTTTGGTGTTTAAGTAATAAGAAATTGACGGCATATCCTATGGCGAAACAAATACATAAAAGACCTATGATGAGTAACATCATCATCTGGCAGCCCCCCCTATATCGCTATTTATACCTATCATACCTCATTTTTCCATTTTGGGGAGCGGTTCAATTAAAAAAACCCTGTTTAAACAGGGTTTTCAGCGTGTAGACAAACCCTCGCATTCGGTGTCAGTCCTGTGTGCCGGTGCTCACGAATGTGAAATTCGCTCCGCTCCGGTACTCGTCCTTCCTAGACTGCAAAGGTTTTCTATCACGCTGAAAAGAAGACAAAGGGCTAAAATAAAGATCATTTTAGCCCTTTGTCAACAATCTGAAACCCTATTTATACAGGGTTTTCAGCTAATGGCAATCCTTTGATTGCTTCTTTTACCGTTAAATAAGTGATCGTATTCTGGAAGTCTGTATCTAAGTCTTTCATTTTCATCGCAAGCTGTGGTTTGATCCCAGTGATGATGAGTTCAGTTCCAGTTAAGTTCAGCAGGTGATGCAGTTTGAAAATTCGCGTTGCAACGGAATCATCGACATCTATTAAACCAGAAAGATCGACAATTAAATAATCATCCTTTGAATCTTCTAATATACAAGTTAACTTCGCGACGATGGCATCAAAGCGTTCTTCTGATAATTTTCCGATGAGTGGAAGAGCGGAAACCCCATTTTTGATTGGGACAATTGGCGTCGACAGAGAGGTGACTTCCTGTAAGGAATCTTCTAGGAGTTGTTCATATTCTTTCTGTTTTGTAATATCCTTTTGAAAGCCAATAAAAAATGTTTTGTCATCTTGTTCAATGTATAGAGGATCTATATTGAGTTCATTCCAAAAAAAAGTACCGTCTTTTTTATAATTTTTGAGCTGTGTGGTAATAGGTGTTTTGTGTTGAATTCCGTGACGTATTAAGTCAAGTTGCTCTTGATTTGTGTCTTTTCCTTGGAGGAATCGACAATTACGTCCAAGAATCTCATCTGGTTTGTATCCAGTCATTTGTGTAAAGCCATGATTCACATAAACGATAGGGTTATCCTCTAAAGAAGGGTCTGTAATGACAACACCAATCCGCGCATGATCCAGCGCTTTTTTTATGAGTTCAAGCTGTTTTTGCAATCCGAAGATGTTCGAGCTGACCATATTACCCTCCTTTGCTGCTACTATCAGACATTTAAGATGGTTTTTTTAAAACCAAATGAATTCTTTTTAAACGTAACATAACATATGTTCTGTTTCAATGATTGCAATCGTTTTGTTAAATTTGTCATCATAGTTTGTCCTCCATTAGAATAGAGTAAGTAAGGAGACTTTTCATTAGAAAAAGAAGGAATCATTTGGGAATAATTCATAAAATGACAAAAATAGTTAATATGGATTAGGTGAAAATGATTCCAATGCATCAAGATTGTTTTTGGGTCATTCACATATAATGGAAGAAACAAGCTTTTTTTCTTCGTTAGAGAGAATAGACCTTTTACATGGATTATGACGGAACAGCAGAATGGCATTACAGGGGGCTGGACAGCCTGAAGTCGCTTTACTATTCTAAGGGCTTTAGGAAGGTGATGAAAATGCTGCAACAAGTCATTATTGCTTGCGCCATTGGAGGGGTCATGGGCATTCTCGGTCACGTAAAGAAAAAAGGCAGGCTAGAGAAGCCCAGAATGACAAAGAAGTTTATTTATCTAGGGTTTATTGAAGATTGGCTCGTTGGGATGATTGCTGCTACACTGCTTGTCTTATCCTCAAATCCCGAATCTAGTCTGCACTTGATCATCTTATCCATTATTTCAGGTTACGGAGGAGAAGCAGTTCTGCGAAGCTTCGATTTTGTGAGAGAAGAACGTTCACAGGATGCAGGCTCCAACCGTCATAACCGATCTCCACACGAATAATATCCTCACTTTACCCTAGTCTAGGGTACATTCCCATTGTATACAAACCTGCTTGCACTTATGATCATAATTCTATAAAATACTACTTAGATGACGGTTACGATAAGAACAGTGAAGAGGAGTAGTAGGAAAGCAGTATTTGTCTTTAGAGAATTGACGGCTGGTGAAAGTCAATCAAATCTGCTTCTGAACTCGCCTCAGAGTTGCAGTTGCGTTAAAGCTTCTGTCGCATGTCTGCGTTAAAGATATTAAGTGAGCGTATGAACAGTTCATGACGCTAACAAGGGTGGTACCGCGGGAACCAAAAAATCTCTCGTCCCTTTCTAGGGATGAGGGTTTTTTGTTGATTTTAGAAAAATCTGAATTCTTGCAGTGGTCATCTGTGCAGATAAAGCCGTACACATTAAAGGAGGTTTTCACATTGAGTTTTCAGCATCGGGAAATTGAAAAGAAGTGGCAGGATTATTGGCTGACACATAAAACATTCGCCACATCTGACTCGGAAGATAAGCCAAAGTTTTATGCGCTAGATATGTTTCCTTATCCATCAGGAGCAGGGCTTCATGTAGGGCATCCTGAAGGATACACAGCAACGGATATTTTATCACGTATGAAACGTATGCAGGGATACGATGTTCTTCATCCAATGGGATGGGACGCATTTGGTCTTCCAGCGGAACAATATGCGCTGGATACAGGAAATGATCCAGCTGCATTTACAGAAGAGAACATTAATAATTTCCGCCGCCAAATTCAATCATTGGGCTTCTCGTATGATTGGGATCGAGAAATTAACACGACAGATCCGAATTATTATAAATGGACGCAGTGGATTTTCTTGAAATTGTACGAAAAAGGATTGGCGTATATTGATGAAGTACCTGTAAACTGGTGCCCAGCACTTGGTACAGTCCTTGCAAATGAAGAAGTCATTGATGGGAAAAGTGAGCGCGGAGGACATCCTGTTGAAAGACGTCCAATGAAGCAATGGATGCTAAAAATTACAGCATATGCGGACAGGCTATTAGAAGATTTAGAAGACATTGATTGGCCTGAAAGCATCAAAGACATGCAGCGCAACTGGATTGGACGTTCTGAAGGTGCACATGTTCACTTCGAAGTAGAAGGACATGACGAACAGTTTACGGTGTTTACAACACGTCCTGATACACTATTTGGTGCAACATATGCCGTTCTTGCACCAGAGCATGCACTAGTTGAAAAAATTACAACAGCTGCTCAAAAAGAAGCAGTTGAAGCATATATCAAAGAAATTCAATCTAAGAGTGACTTAGAGCGAACAGATCTTGCTAAAACGAAAACGGGCATTTTCACAGGTGCTTATGCCATCAATCCATTGAATGGGGAAAAGATGCCGATCTGGATTGCAGATTATGTGTTAGCCACATATGGCACTGGAGCGATCATGGCAGTTCCTGCTCATGATGAGCGTGATTATGAATTCGCCAAAACATTCGATCTTCCAATCAAAGAGGTTGTAGAAGGTGGAGACATTGACAAAGAAGCCTACACAGGTGATGGAAAGCACATCAATTCTGATTTCTTAAACGGCTTAGGGAAAGAAGAAGCAATTGAAAAAGCGATTGCATGGCTGGAAGAACATCAAAAAGGTGAAAAGAAAGTCACTTATCGTTTAAGAGACTGGCTGTTCAGCCGTCAGCGTTACTGGGGAGAGCCAATTCCAATTATTCATTGGGAGGACGGAACATCTTCAGCTGTTTCAGAGGAAGAGCTTCCACTGATTTTGCCTAAGACGACGGAGATTAAGCCAAGCGGAACAGGTGAATCACCTTTAGCGAATATTAAAGATTGGGTAGAGGTCGTCGATCCAGTGACAGGTAAAAAAGGACGCCGTGAAACCAATACGATGCCACAATGGGCAGGTAGCTGCTGGTACTTCTTACGTTATATTGATCCACATAACACAGAAGAACTTGCATCGCCTGAAAAGCTGAAGAAATGGCTTCCGGTTGATGTGTATATTGGTGGAGCAGAACATGCTGTGCTTCATCTGTTATATGCACGATTCTGGCATAAATTCTTGTATGATATTGGTGTTGTTCCAACAAAAGAACCGTTCATGAAATTGTTCAACCAAGGAATGATTCTTGGTGAAAATAATGAAAAAATGAGTAAATCAAAAGGGAATGTTGTCAACCCAGATGATATCGTAGAATCTCATGGTGCAGATACATTAAGACTGTATGAAATGTTCATGGGACCTTTAGATGCGTCAATTGCTTGGTCTGAAACAGGTCTTGATGGTGCTCGTCGTTTCCTAGATCGTGTATGGCGTCTGTTTACAAATGAAGATGGCTCCATCAGTGATAAAGTGACAGAGCAATCTGGCGGCGCATTAGAGCGCAGCTACCATGAAACCGTCATGAAGGTAACGGATCATTATGAAGGCTTACGTTTCAATACTGGGATTTCACAATTAATGGTGTTCATCAACGATGCATACAAGGCTGACACACTGCCGAAAGAATATGCAGAAGGCTTTGTGAAACTTCTTTCTCCAATTGCACCGCATGTAGCGGAAGAGCTTTGGAATAAACTTGGTCATGAAGGGTCTATTTCTTATGAAGCATGGCCGCAATATGATGAGTCAAAACTTGTCGATGATGAAGTGGAAATTGTCGTACAGCTAAATGGAAAAGTGAAAGCAAAATTAACGGTTCCTGCTGATGCAACAAAAGAGCAGCTAGAAGAGCTTGCGAAAAATGATGCACGGATAAAAGAACAGCTTGAAGGGAAAACAATCCGTAAAGTGATTGCGGTTCCTGGAAAACTTGTCAATATTGTCGCGAACTAATGAACGCACCCATCGGTATCAGCCGATGGGTGTTGTTTATTTCCCGGGACATAATTTTGTCGAAAACAAGGTAATTCCTCCATCAATCTCGTATTTAACAAGTTGATCAAGAAAATGAGGAGTGACGTCAATGGAAAAGGAAAGCAAACGTGAACAACTGCTCAGTTTATTAGGGGAAATGCCGGAGCGCCATCGTGTGGAGGCGTATACGTTAAAGATTGAGGAACGTGAATCGTACTTAGTAGAAACACTCATTCTCTCTATTCATGGGGTGGAGGAAGTTCCGGCTTACTTTGTGAAGCCGAAAGATACAGTAAAAAAAAGGCCTGTTGTCTTGTTTCAGCATTCTCATGGTGGGAATTATGTGGATGGGAAAGAAGAGTTATTGAAGGGGGCTCATTATTTGCAAGCGCCTTCATACGCAAAAGAATTCACTTCAAAGGGCTATAGTGTGTTGGCGATTGATCATGCGGGATTTGGTGAAAGAAGGGGAAGAACAGAAAGTGAAATTTTCAAAGAAATGCTGTTAACAGGAAAAGTGATGTGGGGCATGATGCTGTATGAGAGCATGTGTGCAATTGATTATTTGCTGTCCCGCTCTGATGTACTCCCAGAGCGTTTAGCTGTTTTTGGGATGTCAATGGGCGGCCTTCTTTCATGGTGGACGGCAGCACTTGATGAGAGGGTCAGTGTGTGTGTGGATCTTTGCGCACAGGTTGATCATCACACATTGATTGAAACAAATCATTTAGATAGACACGGTTTTTACTATTATGTACCGAGCTTAGCTAAGCACTTTACAGCAGCTGACATCCAAGAAATGATTTTCCCAAGACCGCATTTAAGCTTAGTTGGAAAGCATGATCAGCTTACTCCTGCTGAAGGTGTTGGACGAATTCAACAGACATTAAGTCAAGCCTATCAAGCTGCTTCCTTAAAGGAACGTTATCAGCTTATAGGTCTACATGCAGGTCATTTTGAAACGGCTGCTATGCGCCACGAGGCTACACGTTTTTTGAAAAAGTGGCTGTAATCAATAGACGGCATGGACATACTACTCCGATAGAAGATGAAGGAGGAAACAGATGAAAAAAATCACCATGATTGGCGGATGTGGTGTCATCGGACGTTTATTAACTAAAGAGCTCTCTTCGGAGTATGACCTGACCATCATTGATCAAACAAGATGTGTAGAAGAAGTCATTTTTGCAAATGCGGCAAATGATGTTGAGTTGTTTCAAGCCATTCCAAGAGATACAGATGTGATCATTCATCTTTTAAACATAGACATGACGCATGATGTGATGAATGAAAAGGAGTTTGCAAAAATGAATGAGGTGTTTTGGATAAGCACGTATAATATGTTTCGTTCAGCGACCAGGTTAAGCATTCCAAAAGTCATTTTTGCAAGCAGTAATCATGTGACAGATCGCTATGAAAAAGATGGTCACTCCTTACTAGGGCGAGAAATTACGACTGATGATGTACCAGCAACGAAAAATGTGTATGGCATTTTAAAATTTGCTTCCGAACAGCTTGGGCGTTTGTTTCACGATCAAACAGGTATGTCTGTCATCAATTTGAGAATTGGAACCGTCGTGACAGATGAGATGGAAGGATTGCACACCAAAAAAAGAACGAAACGAACGCTTCTTTCACATGAAGATCTTTTCAGCATGATCAAGGCTGCCATCGAAACAGACGTTCCATTCGGGACTTATTATGCCGTATCAGAAAACAAAGGAAAACCTTGGTCTACTGAGAAAACGAAGCAGGAGTTAGGCTACAGGCCAGATGTCAATACGGCAGAAATTCTGAAAGAAAACGATCAGGCATAGGGCATAATCATGACATTAGCTCATGATCTTTTTCTTTTCATTGATGAGGCTAAAAGCACGAATGGCATGATCATCTCTGTGGTCTGTCATGATGATTATAGACGCTTTCTTCCCCCGTTTGTTACATTTTAATCACGATATCGTCAAAGGCTGCAGCTTATGTTCAGACGAAATGATAACGCTTACAAAGAAAGGGCGTGATGAACATAGATCGTTCTATTAAAGGCCGATTGTTCAATGTATTTAATTACTCTTTTCTACTCATGTTCGCATTAATATGTGTGCTCCCGTTCATCCATGTCATTGCCGCCTCTTTTGCGACAGTAGAAGAGGTCATCTCAAAGAAGTTTATTTTGTTTCCAACGACGTTTTCTCTAGAGGCCTATCGCTATATCTTTTCTACAGATATTGTGTATCGCAGCCTGATTGTATCCATTCTTGTGACACTCGTTGGAACAGCGGTCAGCATGTTTTTGTCCTCACTCATGGCGTATGGGCTGTCTCGTCAGGAGCTAAAGGGCAGGAGAACCCTCATGTTTCTCGTTGTCTTCACGATGCTGTTTAGCGGAGGGATGATTCCGACGTTTATTGTCGTGAAAACACTTGGGCTGCTTGATACTTACTGGTCACTCATTCTGCCAGTGGCCATCAATGCATTCAATTTGATCATTTTGAAAAACTTCTTTCAAAACATTCCGGCAAGCCTTGAAGAATCAGCGAAGATGGACGGCTGTAACGATTTAGGGATCTTCTTTAAAATCGTGCTGCCACTTTCTTTGCCAGCTATTGCGACGATTTCACTTTTTTATGCCGTGACGTATTGGAATACGTACATGACAGCCATTTTATATTTAAACGATTCGGTGAAATGGCCAATTCAGGTCCTGTTAAGACAAATCGTCATTGTATCAAGCGGTATGCAGGGAGATATGTCAGATATGGGCTCATCCACACCGCCGCCAGACCAAACCATTAAAATGGCGGTCATCGTCGTGGCGACCATTCCCGTTCTGCTTGTCTATCCATTTATTCAAAAGCATTTCAACAAAGGGGCATTACTAGGTTCTGTAAAGGGTTAAAAAGATGGAATAACGGAGGGATCTTATGGGGAGAAAGAAATTATGGCTGATTGCCTTTGTTTTGTTATTTGCCGCAAGCGGTATTCTGTCAGCTTGTTCAAGTAAAGGGGCAAGCTCATCAGATGAAAAGGTTGATTTAGACAAAAAGGTGAAGCTGTCATGGATGGCGATTTTGTATCATCAGCAGCCGCCAAAAGATTCAGTGTTAGAAGAGATTGAGAAGCTTACAAATACAGAGCTTGATATTACGTGGGTGCCTGATGCGGTGAAAGAAGACCGTTTAAATTCAGCACTTGCCGCAGGGAACCTCCCGCAAATTGTGACGATTCAAGACATTAAGAATTCATCTGCTATCAATGCGTTCAGATCAGGCATGTTCTGGGAAATCGGTCCATACTTAAAGGATTATCCAAATTTAAGTAAGATGAACGAACTGATTAATAAAAATGCCTCTATCGATGGGAAGCTTTATGGCATTTATAGAGAGAGACCACTTTCAAGACAAGGGATTGTCATTCGAAAGGATTGGCTTGAAAATTTAAATTTGGATACACCAAAAACGCTAGATGACCTTTATGAGGTAGCCAAGGCATTTACTGAAAAAGATCCGAACAAAAATGGCAAGGACGATACAATTGGTTTTACAGACCGTAATGATTTGATTTACGGTGCATTTAAAACGCTTGGTTCTTATGAAGGAATGCCAACAGATTGGAAAGAAGAAAATGGCAAATTTACGCCAGACTTTATGACAGATGAGTATATGAATACAATGAAATATATGAAAAAGCTGCGTGACAATGGTTATATAAACAAAGACTTCCCAGTCACAAGCAAAACGCAGCAGCAAGAATTGTTTTCACAAGGAAAAGCGGGTATCTATGTTGGAAATATGGTAGATGCAGTGAACTTAAGAGATGATGCAACAGATAAAAACATGGAAGTGGATATTATCAACCGAATCAAAGGCCCAGATGGCAAAGAACGTGTATGGGCATCAGGCGGCCATAATGGCATCTTCGCCTTCCCGAAAACAAGCGTCAAATCAGAAGCAGAGTTAAAGAGAATTTTGGCTTTCTTTGACCGCATTGCAGAAGAAGACGTGTATGGTCTCATGACATACGGGATTGATGGAAAGCATTATAACAAACAAGATGGAAATACATTTGTGAGGGAAGAAAGCCAAGTGAAAAGCTGGCAGACAGATGTACAGCCGCTTGTCAGCCTCGTAGGGATTGATAAACGTTACTTGAAAAATAAAGGCGATGCAGTTCGTACAAAATATGAAGAGCTAGAAGAAGACAATAAAAACATCATTGTCGCTAACCCTGCTGAAAGCCTGTATTCAGAAACAGCATCAGAGCGAGGAAATGAATTGAAGAAAATCATCGATGATGCGACCTATAAGTTCATTCTTGGTGATATCAACGAAGAACAATTTAAGAAAGATGTAGAGAAGTGGAAATCAAATGGTGGAAATAAAATCATAGAAGAATATGAAGCTTCCTTTAAAAAATCAAAATGATGAACATGAAGACCCCCGCTTAGTAAAAAGCGGGGGTGTTTTCATTAAAAGTCGAAGTTGTCTGGATCAGGACCAATTCGTTTATTTTCATTTAAGGCAGACAGGCGCTTCATATCCTCATCAGATAGGACAAAATCGAAAATATCGGCATTTTCTTTTAAACGATGGGCTTTCGTTGATTTAGGAATCGTAATGACGCCTTTTTGAACATCCCAGCGCAAAATAATTTGAGCAGGTGTTTTGCTGTATATGCCCGCAAGCTCCGTGATCAGCGGGTGGTGCAGCAGCTCTCCCTGCATAAGTGGTGACCAGGCTTCCATTTGGATGCCATGTGTTTTCAAATACGTAAACAGCGTTTCCTGCGTGAGTTTTGGATGAAACTCGACTTGATTAATCGCTGGAATGATGTCCGCATCTTTCAATAATTCATCTAGATGATGCGTTTGGAAGTTACTCACACCGATGGCTCTGACTTTTCCTTCACGGTACAGCGTTTCAAGCGCGCGCCATGCTTCCTTGTATTTCCCTTCAACTGGCCAGTGAATTAAATACAGATCAAGGTAATCAAGCTGAAGTTTTTTCAGGCTGTCTTCGTATGCTTTTAGTGTCGCTTCATATCCTAAATCGGCATTCCACACTTTGGATGTCACAAAGATGTCTTCGCGGCGAAGGCCTGTTTCTGCTAGACCAAGTTGTATGCCTCGTCCAACGCCTTCTTCATTGCCGTAAATAGAAGCTGTATCAATACTGCGATATCCTAATTGAATGGCTGTTTTAACAGCTTCAATTAATTCCGTTCCCTCTTCAACCTGAAAGACCCCAAGACCAAATCCTGGCATGCGGACGCCGTTGTTTAATGTTTTTGTACTTTGTAAATCGTTCATATGAAAGTCTCCTTTAAATGGTTTGTTTGTATTCTTTTTGTTCGATTTGATGACTCACCATCGTGAGTATAGCCGCCATGAGCACCATGATGCCGCCAACCCAGCCGGTATGCACAAGCCCAAGGGTATCTGTCACGATGCCGCCTAAAAATGAACCAATGGCGATACCTGCATTAAAGGCAGCGATATTCAGAGCGGAAGCAACGTCGACAGCTCCAGGTGTATACCTTTCTGCAAAATCAACGACGGCAACTTGAAGGCCGGGGACATTCATGAAAGCAAACAGTCCCATCAGCATCACAGTTCCAATCCCGAGTGTCATAAATCCAGCAGTAAAGCTAAGGATAAACAAGATGAGACTTTGAATGATAAACATATAAATCAGTGCCTTCATTGGCTGTTTATTCGCTGCTTTTCCGCCAATGACATTCCCAGCGGCGATGGTCATCCCGTATAACAGCAGGATCAATGCAACTGTTCCAGGCGCAAGACCTGTCACATGCTGCAAGAGAGGGGATAAATAGGTGAAGACGACAAAAGTTCCTCCATACCCTGTAGCAGTAATGACAAATAAAAGCAACATTCTTTTCGACTTTAATAAGGCTGCTTGATCCTTAAACGTTGTTTTCACGCCCTGTTTCAATTGAGACGGAACAAGGAAATAGTTAGAAATCAGTGCGATTAGGCCAATCATAACAATCACACCAAATGACGTCCGCCAGCCGAGCTCATGACCAAGAAACGTACCGAATGGCACACCTGTCACAGTAGCGACTGTTAAACCAGTGAACATAAAGGCAATAGCGCTTGCCCGCTTTTCTTTCACCACAAGGCTTGCGGCAATGGTCGAGCCAATCGACATAAATACGCCATGTGATAGGGCTGAAATCACTCGTCCGATTAAGAGTACAGAAAAAGTCGGGGCAATCGTGGCGAGTGTATTTCCGATCAAAAAGACTAGCATAATGAGCAGAAGCAATGTCTTTTTTTTCATCGTTGACGTAAGTGAGGTTAGAATTGGTGCGCCAAAGGTAACACCGAGCGCATATAAAGAAACGGTCCATCCGGCCTGACTGACACTCACGCCAAAGTCTTCTGAGATCATCGGCAGAAGACCTACAGAGATAAATTCAGTTGTACCTATAGCAAATGCACTAATCGCTAGTGCGAGAAGGGCAAAGTGATTTTGTTTGTTTTGCATCGTGATTCACATCCTTCTTTCATGACATTTTGATAGACGAAGCCGATCGGCAAGAGTTATTATCTAACATAGATGACAGAAAAAAAAGTACGTACTTTTTTGTAATATAGGTACTAAAAAGTGCCTGTACAGCATCAAAAGGAGTGAAGCGACGTTGGAAAAGAAGAAATATAATATCTCTGTGGAGGCAACGCTTGAGGTGATCGGCGGGAAATGGAAGTGTGTCATCTTATGTCATTTAACACATGGGAAAAAGCGGACGAGTGAACTGAAGCGCCTCATGCCAAATATCACCCAAAAAATGCTCACACAGCAGCTGCGAGAGCTTGAAAATGACGGTGTGATTAACCGCATTGTATATGAACAAGTGCCGCCTAAAGTGGAGTATGAATTAAGTGAATACGGACAGTCACTTGAGCGAATTTTGAATGCGTTATGTGATTGGGGGGCAGCCCATATTGAACGAGTGTATGGCGAGCCGCTTTCAGTGCTGGAAGACAGTATTCTAAATGAACAGTTTAAATAAAAAAGTCCCGCTTCTTGTGAGAGCGGGACTTTGCTTTATGTGCCTTTTTTCTGATCACGGTATTTCCCAGGTGTCGTGCCTTCCAGCTTTTTAAAGGAACGGATGAAATTTTGCGGATTTTTGTATTTTAGCTTTTCCGAAATTTCTTTCACCGACATATCCGTCTCCACCAACCAGTTTTTGGCGACATGATGTCGGTAAGACGAGAGATATTCACTAAAGGAGATATCCATTTCCTTTCTAAAAATACTACTTAAATAATTTGGATTGTAGTGCAGGCGTGTAGCGATTTCGTCCAATGTCAAATCTGAGTCAAATTCTTGATGAATGATATGAATGATTTTCTCTGAGATATTTTTATATTGAGAGTCTTCACGCGCGCCGAGCTGATCAATGATGGGTCGAATGATCTCATGTTTCAGCCACGCTTCTGTATCTTCAAACGTTTTAAACTCAAAGATCGTATCATAGAGCATTTTATTATCTTCGACTTCAAACAATTCAATGCCTAGCAAATGCATCAGCTCGATGAGATTGTTTAAAAAACGAGCGAGAGCAATCTGGTACTCATGTGGTCCAGCATTTTTAGAAAAAATGGATTGCAGAAGCACATGTAAATAGTGATCTGCCTTGCCTTGATCGCCTGCTTTAATGGCATCGAATAAATCATGTTGCAGCTGTTTTGGGAAGTGAGTTTTAAACGTCTTTCCTTGCTGAATGTGTTCGTATAAAAGAATGGATTTTTTCTCTGCTTTGAGCCTGTATTTTAAGGCTTCTTTTCCCTCAATATAAGCATGTTTGGCCATAGAGAGCTCTTTAAATGAGCGACTGATCCCAATGCTGATCGACAAGCCCAGCTCTTCCTCAATCCGCTGCTGAATTGTTTCGGCTAATTGATTTAAATATTCAGTAAATTCCTCTTCTGACTTCGATTGATTGAGGACAATCGTCGTTTGATGCTGATTGACAACGGTCGGCTGAAGATGCTCCTCTAGCGGAATAATCTGCTCAATCAGTCCATTTATCGCAAATAAAAGCAAGTCTGCATCCTTTTTTTCATACGGCGTTCCTTTTAGTGTATCGATTTGGGTCACAAGCATGGATAAATGGGACCAGTCACGAGGAAAGCCTAGACTTTGAAATCGGTTGTGAATCTCTTCTTCCGTCAGCTTGCCAAGCAGCAACCGCACCATAAAGTATTGCTGTAAGTGTGTCACTTGCTGCTCAATCCGTTCCTCTAGATCATTGTTTTGATCTTTCATTTGTTTAATGCTCGATTCGATGAGCTCAAATTCATTTTGGAAAGGCTGTTTATGCAAAAACGACTCATTACGTGCAAAGGATTCGTATAATAAGCGAATCGGTTTATAAAAGTGTCTAGAGCCAAACCATGAAAATAATAATGAAAGCGCTAACAAAATAAAGCAAATAATAAAGGTGATCCACCCGATTGATTTCGTTTGTTGCTTTAGTTCGGGAATGGAGACAAAGGATAAGTATGTCCATTCGTTATAATCTGATTTTTGAAACGTAATTTGATAGTTTAGTTCATCGATTTTCATATCAAATTGTCCGGATCGTTCTTCAAGTGACAGGACATGTTTGACGAAATCTTGATTTTTTAACGAGTCACCAATTTGTTCTTTTCGATTATGTAGCAGCACTTTTCCGTTTGTATCAATGACAAACATACTATCAGATTGAGAGAAGTCAGGCATGTTGTCAGCAATCACGCAGCTTGGAATGCTGGCGACGGCGATCCCCTTTTTTTGGACACTATTCATCGGCAGCTGCTTGATTAAATTCACATTGTATTTGCAAAAGGATGTCTTTCCTTCTTTTGTTGAGACAAGTGGATTATTTTCTTCAAGTGCCCAGCTGGAATGACTCGGAATATTGAGGTAAGAGGTTAACGCTTTCTCTTGATCCCCGTTTGAGACATGATAAAGACCAGAATTGTTCATATACCAATCTTCCATTTTACTAACAAGTGTAATATTGGAGAGATCGGTGTCGAAGGTTTGCAGGTAATTCAGTTCTTGTTGGACTTGATTATAAAGTTGGAATTGATCTGGATTTAAAGGTTCTGCCAGTGTTTGAAGGAGAGGCGGCGAACTGACATAGTGAGTGAGAGAATGATCTACTGTCTTTAGAATATGCTCAATATTGGATTGCGTTTGTTTGACGCTGTCCAGCTTTTCATTTGAAATATTTTCGAGTGCAGTTTTTTGCGAATGCTGATAAGAAAAAATACCGACAATAATAACAGGAATCGTACTAAGCACGAAAAAAAACGTCACCAGCTTGTAATAAAATTTATACTGCTTTCTTTTCATAAAACCCCCCATTTCAAACGAAACAATCTTTTCCCCTTAGTTTATTAATCCAAAAATCTGGTAGGTTTGTCAATAATCATTTTCTGAGATTAGGATCATTTTCTTATGTTTTATGTAACGTTTTGAGTAGCTTCCCCTGAGTAAATATGATCTGATGATATGATTGTAGACGGATTTTTCATCCTTAAGATACAGTTAACACATGCATCAGCATGAGGGGAGGCTTTATCTGTGAAAACACAGGATGTCACTGCCAAGGGTGTGCCTGCGGCAGCTTTGAAAAAAGAAAAGAGAAAGCGCTTACTTAACCAATTACTTAGTCAAAAATTTCTGTATTTAATGATTTTGCCAGGGCTCCTTTATTTTCTTGTCTTTAAATATGTCCCAATGTGGGGGCTGATCATTGCCTTTCAAGATTACCAGCCGTTTCTCGGAATTCTTGGCAGTGAGTGGGTTGGCTTCAAACACTTTATTCGCTTATTTACAGAACCAACATTTTTCATCTTATTAAAAAATACGCTCATTTTATTTGCCATGAATGTCGTGATTTTCTTTCCGATTCCAATCTTATTAGCTCTTCTTTTAAACGAGGTCAGATTGGCACTGTTTAAGAAATTTGTTCAGACAATGATTTATATTCCTCACTTCATGTCATGGGTGATTGTCGTGTCCTTATCTTTTGTTTTGTTAACGGTAGATGGCGGGTTAATCAATGAATTGATTGCTTTCTTCGGAGGAGAAAAGATTAACTTCCTTCTTAGTCAAGAATGGTTTAGACCCATGTACATTTTGCAGGTAATCTGGAGAGAAGCGGGTTGGTCAACCATTATTTATCTTGCGGCGATTACAGCAGTGGATCCGCAGCTATATGAAGCAGCAAAAATGGATGGAGCCGGCAGACTCAGACAAATGTGGCACATCACCCTTCCTGCGATTAAAAGTGTCATTGTTGTACTGCTCATTTTAAAAATCGGTGATACGTTAGAGCTTGGATTTGAACATGTCTATTTATTACTCAATGCGACCAACAGGGAAGTTGCAGAGATTTTTGATACGTATGTGTATACAGCTGGTCTGAAGCAAGGACAATTCAGCTATAGTACTGCTGTTGGTTTATTTAAAGCAGCCGTTGGACTTATTTTGGTCATGATGGCAAACCGTTTAGCGAAGAAGTTTGGAGAAGAAGGGATTTATTAAAAGGGGAGATGAAGACCAATGACATTATCGATTGAAAAGGGATCACCGCTTGAGCATGCAGAGAAATTAGCACAAACAATAATGAAAGCGTATACACCGATTGAACTTCCGCCAGCTGGAAGGTGGCACTATCATCAAGGGGTTTTCCTTTGCGGAGTGATGAAGCTTTACGAAGCAACAGAAAACGAGGCGTACTTTGATTATGTGAAAAATTATGCTGACTCACTCATTGATGACCATGGGAATCTGTTATTCCGCAGAGACGAGCTTGATGCCATTCAAGCAGGGCTCATTTTATTCCCGCTGATTGAAAGAACGGGAGAGAAGCGGTATGTGAAGGCAGCGGAAAAGCTTCGGGGGCTTTACCGGACGCTGAATCGCACGTCTGAGGGCGGATTTTGGCATAAAGACAATTATGCCTATCAAATGTGGCTAGATGGTCTTTATATGGGTGGGCCTTTTGCTTTAAAGTATGCCCAGTTGACAGGAGAATCGGAGCTGGTGGACATGGTCATCCATCAAGAGCATCTCATGAGAAAGCATACCAAAGATGAAAAAACGGGCCTTTACTATCACGCATGGGATGAACGGAAAGTGATGCCATGGGCTGATCAACAGACGGGCTGTTCCCCAGAATTTTGGGCAAGATCCTTTGGCTGGTATGTCCTTGCGTTAGCCGATATGATCGAAGATTTGCCAGAAGGTCATGAAGGACGAAAATTGTGGAAGGACACACTGACAGATATGCTGGAAAGTGTAGCAAAGTATCAGGACGACGAAACAGGTCTATGGCATCAGATCATTGATAAAGGAAGTCATAGCGACAACTGGCTTGAAAGCTCAGGGTCATGTCTATTCATGTATGCGATGGCAAAAGCCATGAATGAAGGATATGTCAGTCTTCGATATGTTGATCATGTGGTCAAAGCGTATCAAGGGTTGATTCAGTATAAAACGGAGGAAAAAGACAACGGCGATTTTACAGTGAACGATATTTGTATTGGAACATCTGCGGGTTTTTATGATTATTACGTTGGCAGAGAGCGGAGCACGAATGATTTGCATGGAGCAGGCGCTTTTATTATGGCGTTAACTGAACTAGAAAAGCTGTCTGTGTTTCAAAAGGTATGAGGCGGCATCAAAGGGCTGCGGCATGGCTCCTCAGCTTCATCGCTGCCTTTTATTTGTCCGCCTGTCAGGGGAAAACAGAGGGGATTGATGTCCTTATTTTTTCTGACATGTCAAAAGCAATGAAAGACCAATTAGTGGAGAAAGCTTTTCAACCAAATCAGGAGACATACGACGTTCACATCTTCCCTGCAATTCCTGAAAAACTTCTTGTTGAAATAACTGCAAAAGAGGGGGACGTGATGTTTGTCCCGGAAGAAATGTTTAGAACATATGATGATCCTGAAAGCTTTCAGCTGCTTGAAGAGATGCGGGTAGATGGCGAAGGGGAAGGACCATATACGGTGGAAGATGCAAAGACGGGAAATACAGTCGATTATGCGGTCCAAATCAAGAAAGGAACAAAGCAGCTAAATGGCTATACCTTTCGATTACACCGAGATATGGTCGCCTTCATACCTGTGTATGCGGAGAAATCTAAAGAGGCACTGTCTCTCATGAAGCAGCTTCGTGAAAACCAATAGAAAAAGGGGTGGGGAATGTGAAAAGGGTCGCCGTTTGCGGGCTCAGTCACCGTGCTTTCAATATGTTTATCAAACCGCTCACCGAGGATTTCAATGAGCATTACAGGATTACAGGGCTCCTAGATGTAGATGAGAAGCGGTATACACTTTGTCAGGAGCGTTTTCCATCACTAAGGGGAGTCTCATTTTTTCATGAGGATGCATTTGGTCAGATGGTGAAGGAAGCAAGACCAGATATCGTCATTGTGGCGGGGCGAGATGATACACATGTCACATATATCCTGCAGGCACTGGATCATGATCTGGATGTCATAACGGAAAAGCCGATGGTCACAACAGCAAAAGATGCCAAACAGGTGATGGAAAAAGAGGCAGAAAGCAAAGGGAAGGTCACCGTCACCTTTAATTATCGCTACAATCCATTCCACCGAAAGATAAAAGAGCTTATTTTAGATGGAAAGATTGGAAGGGTCACGTCTGTTGAGTTAAGCTGGCTCATTGATACGTATCACGGAGCCAGTTATTTTAAAAGGTGGAACCGCTCGCGTCAATATTCAGGCGGTCTGTCTATTCATAAATCGACCCATCACTTTGACTTGGTCAACTGGTGGATTGATCAAAAGCCGAAGCAAGTATTTGCCTATGGCGCACTGAATTATTATGGGGATGAAAGTCCTTGGAATCCTTTGCAGGGTGAAGAGAATCGATATTGTGGAACCTGTCATGTAAGAGATACCTGTCATTATGAAGCAAGGTGGAATCCGCGGGTAGAGCGCACAAAGGTGGAGGATGACCATATTGAATCAGGTGAGCAGCAGTCAAAGCAATACTCGAATTATCGCCCGGATGCCTGTATTTTTGATCAAGAAATTGATATTGAGGATACATACGTGGCGTCAGTGGCTTATGATCAGGGGGCTTTGTTAAGTTACTCGATTCAATTTTCAGCGCCATATGAAGGCTACCGGCTTGCGATTAACGGGACGAAGGGACGGATTGAAACAAATGAGTTTCATGTGCCATCGAGAATCCCTTTTCAATTCCCTGAACAGACAATTGCATACTACCCGATGTTTGGTGGAAAAGAAACGATTGAAGTTGTGAAGCAATCAGGTGGTCATGGAGGCGGAGATCCGCTATTATTAGCAGATTTATTTTTAGGAAAAGATCCGCTCATTCCTTATGACATTTCAGCAGGAGCAGAGGCGGGTGCTTATTCCATTGCACTTGGCGAAGGCATGTGGCGCTCAGTTGCAGAAAAACGCCCGATTGAAATAGAAGAATTGTTTCAAAAAGAGACGGTGTAACGAGTAAGAGAGGAGGGAAGAGAGATGGATCATGATGGATCAATGAGCAGAATGCTGCGCATGTGTGAGTGGGTGATGAGACTCGCCTATACGAATTTGTTATGGCTTTTGTTCACTTTACTTGGGCTTGGAATCTTTGGCTTCATGCCTGCAACAACAGCGTTATTTTCTGTGATGAGAAAGTGGATACAAGGGCATGAGCAAGTCAGCGTCTTTCAAACCTTTTGGAAAGTATACCGCGAAGAATTTGTACGCTCTAATGTCATTGGAGTGGTGCTGGTCATCATCGGGACGATTATTTATGTAGACCTTGCTTATATTTATCCAACGAGTTGGTTTTTACACGTGCTTCGCTTTGCGATCTATATCTTTGGTTTTCTGTTTATTGTCAGCTTGTTTTATATCTTTCCGCTGCTGGCTCATTATGATTGGAAAAAGCGTCTTTATTTGAAATTTTCCCTTCTGCTTGGCATCTCGTATTTGCAATATACGCTCTCTATGCTCGTTTTCTCGGCTGTTCTCTTTATCCTATTTGCTTATTTGCCAGGGATCGTGCCGTTTTTTAGCATCAGCATTCTCGCATATGGCCACATGTGGCTAGCCTATCAAGTGTTTAAAAAGATAGAGTTTGAAAGCGAGCAGCCGGCAGTTGATGTGAAGAAACGATTCCCGTCTTTCCTTCAATCCAAGCGGGTGAATACGCAGTGATGTGTATGATTTGCTATAATGGTGTCACCGTGATTAAAAGGAGAGATGAGAGTCGTGTCAGTAAAAGAAATTTCAATAGAAGAATTAAAGCAAAAGCTAGCGCAAGAAGAAGCCATTCAGCTCGTCGATGTGCGTGAGGATGAAGAGGTAGCAGAAGGCATGATTCCAGAGGCTGTCCATATTCGAATGGGGGATATTCCTGAGAAGCTAGATGCGTTTGATAAGTCGCAAGAGTATTATATTATTTGCCGTTCTGGTAAACGCAGTGAGAATGTCTGCTATTTCTTAGAAGACCAAGGGTATCAAGCAACCAATGTCGTTGGCGGCATGCTTGCATGGACAGGAGAAACAAAACCGAAGCTGTAAAAAGAAGTCCTTTCATCGACAAGATGGAAGGCTTTTTTTGTTCATATGTCCGTCTCTATTTGCATAAAAATAGAGTAGCAAGAGAAGGGAGCGTGGCATATGTGCTGAAGGTAGCTGTATTTGATGAAGAACACGAGAAAGATTTGCAAAGCGAAATCAATCTTTTTTTAAAAGGAATGGACGACGACCAAATTATTGACATCAAATACAATGTGGCGGTGATCTGTGAGCAAGGAGGAGAGCAGCTCTACTGTTTTTCAGCGCTCATTTTATATAAAAAATAAAAGGACCTGCTGAAGGGTCCTTTCAGTGTGTAGACAAACCCTCGTATTCGCCCGCAGTCCTGCGTGCTGGTGCTCACGAATGTGAAATTCGCTCCGCGCCAGTACTCGTCCTTCCTAGGGCTGCAAAGGTTTTCTATTAAGACAAAGGGCTAAAATAAAGGTCCTTTTTGACATGATCAACTAGCATCAATATGTAAACGATGCTTTTTGCAGTGAACGCATTGAAAGAGGTAGCCTTGTAAGTCTCCTCCATTCACGAGCCATTGTTTCAGGTTCTCTTTTGTGAAATGTCCACCACTGCAAATCTCTTCAATATCCTCTGAGAGTTCTTCCTCTAAATGCTCAATTTCTTTCCATCCAACATACTGCACAATCGCGCAAAAATCCCCGCAATGGCTTAACCAATATTCCTGCTGCCATCCGCGGTAACCCGGCGTTCTGTAGATCAGTTCATCTATATAATCTTCATGATCGACGTCATCACAACTCACATCGTCTTGAAACATTCCATTATATGTTTGAGCAGCTGATCCATCTTTAATGCACCAAGGACAAATGCCAGAAACGTCTTCAATAGAATAAAAAGGACCATGATATACATAATCTCGTTCTTTCTCACAAACGGGGCATATCGTCTGCTCTTTTTTAATTACATGTAATGAAACTGGGTCTGGGTTGTACTTGAACGTAGGTAACGTCATATAAACCTCCATTATGTAGAAAAGTGATGATTCAACACTATTTTATCGGAATACGCGGTGTCATGACAATCTTCAATTATTTCAACGAGAAAAAAAGCCGTTCGGATGAGGAACGGCTTTTCTCTTGTGATGATTATGCTTTTTTTACTCTTGGACTTCTTGGTTTATTGTACTTATTTGCTTGTTTAATCGCTCTTCGTTCTTCATTTAATGATTTGTACAGGGATACAATCATTAAAATGATGACAACAGAGAACGGTAAAGCAGCAAGTTTGGCTGTGTTTTGCAAGGCCTGAAGACCGCCTGAAAATAAGAGAACTGCCGCTACTGCTGACTGGATAATACCCCAGCTGATCTTTACACTATTCGCTGGATTTAATGATCCATAGGTTGTCTGCATTCCGAGAACAAATGTAGCTGAGTCTGCTGATGTGATAAAGAATACCGCAATTAAAATAAGAGCTAGAATCGATGTGATCATTGCCAGCGGATATTCATTTAGTACACCAAAAAGCATGGTTTCCGTAGAAAGGCCTGCAACATCGACAATATTCTTTTGCTGTAAGTCCATCGCAGAAACACCGAAAATAGAGAACCAAAGAAATACAAGGATAGATGGAGCAACTAACACACCAACTAAAAACTCTCGAATGGTTCGTCCACGTGATACACGTGCAATAAAGATCCCGACAAATGGTGCCCAAGAGATCCACCATGCCCAATAAAAGATCGTCCATCCGTTAATCCATTCTCTCTTTTCAGGGTCATTTGGAGATAAGCGAAAGCTCATTTGAACGATGTTGGATAAGTATTGTCCAATAGAGTCAGTAAATGAATTTAAAATATAAACTGTTGGACCTACCAAAAGTAAGAAAAACATCAGAACAGCTGCTAATACCATGTTGATATTACTTAAATATTTAATCCCTTTACCAATACCGCTAAGAGCAGATGCAAGGAAGAGCACCGTCACAATGATGATAATAATCAATTGTGTGCTAAAGGCATTTGGAATGTTAAATAGATAATCCAATCCACCATTGATTTGTGCTGCGCCTAATCCTAAGCTCGTTGCAACACCAACAACTGTCGCAAACACAGCAATACAATCGATGGTTTTTCCGATCCATCCGTGCGTTTTATCTCCTAAAACTGGCTGCAGTGTTGCACTGATTAAGCCAGGCGCATCTTTTCTAAATTTAAAGTATGCAATGCAAAGCGCAACAATGGCATAGATCGCCCATGCATGAAGTCCCCAGTGGAAAAAAGTATAACGAAGGGAATCACGGAAGGCTTGTGCAGTTTCAGTGTCACCCGTTGGTGATTGAATCGCATAATGACTGATCGGTTCAGCTGCTCCGTAAAAAACAAGCCCAATACCCATTCCAGCACTAAATAGCATCGCAAACCAAGAAAAAAGACCAAATTCAGGCTCTTCACCTGGCTTTCCTAACGTAATTTTTCCGATAGGGCTAAAGATAAAGAATAGACAAAAGCCGACTAGAAGCGATACGACTAATAAATAATACCAGCCAAAGTCATTTGTAATGTATGTTTGAATTTGATCTGTCACATTTTGCAGTGATTCTGGAGAAAAGGCTCCCCATAGAACGGCAATAAATGTGATTGCAATCACAATCCAAAATACACTTGATACGTTTTTCACACCATCTCACTCTCCTGTTGTTCTACACGTTTAAGCAGAGGATTTTGTTTAATATCCCCTGTCTCAACTATTTTCAAACAAAAAGAGGCGAGTTTCTCACTCGACCTCTATTTTACCGTAACATGTTTTGCTTCCATTTATCAACCATCGATATGTGAAGATGACTTTTCTTCAATTCGTTTGCGCAGACGGTAGACATATTCTTTTAAACAAACTGCGAAAATCGTAAACGCTAAAATAATGGCGATTTTTAACGGGGTAATGGACAGCTTCATAAAGAAAGCGGCTGTCAAACTAATGACAACTGCAAGGACAATCGGAAGTGCGCGTCTAATCATTGAAATCTCTCCTTTACTTCTAGTGCGGCATTCATGCCAGCTAACCTGCCTGTCACAAGTGCTGAAGTAATATTGTAACCACCTGTGTAACCGTGAATATCTAAAATTTCTCCGCAGAAATAAAGACCGGACATTTTTTTGGATGCCATTTTCCTCGGTTCAATTTCTTTGACAGAAACGCCGCCACCTGTAACAAAGGCTTTATCTAAAGAAAGCGTCCCATTTGCATGGACGATGAAATGTTTACAATCATGCGCAAAAGCGCGCAGTTTATCTTTAGCGAGACCAGAAAATGTCTCCTGCGGATCAATGCCATTTCGTTCTAAAAGGAACAATAAATAGCGCTCTTGCATCCAAGATTTCAGGACATTTTTAATGGCTTTTTTTGGTTCATCTTTTAAATCACGATGAAGCTTTTGGAAAAGCTCCTCGTCATTGAGCTTTGGGTATAAGTCAATTTGAAGACGGACGGCCGGTTGCTTTTTCAGTTCCTTTACAACAAATCCGCTGCATCTCAGAACGGCAGGACCTGATAAGCCAAAGTGTGTAAAGATCATATCCATGACATGAGTGACGACGGGTTTTCCTTTTTTATTTAAAACACTCACGGCCACACTTCTTAATGAAAGACCTTGAAGCACTTTGTCCTTAATAAAACGCTCGTCTGACGTGACGGGTACTTCTGTTGGGAAGAGCTCTGTAATGGTATGGCCAGCGGCTTCTGCCCATGCATAGCCATCGCCAGTAGAGCCTGTATGCGGCACACTTTTCCCGCCAACAGCAATGACAACGGCATGACTTGAAATTTTTTCATCATTATTTGTAACAATTCCAGCTGCTTGTCCGTCTTGATACAGAACGGTTTTAATCTTTTCATTCGTTCGAATGGTCACATTGAGCACGCGGAGCCTATCTAATAGGGCATCCACAACAGATTGTGCTTTGTTTGAGACAGGGAACATACGTCCATGGTCTTCTTCTTTTAGTTCAATACCTAGATTTTCAAAGAACGAAATAATATCCTCGTTATTGAACTCAGAAAATGCACTATATAGAAAACGGCCGTTTCCGGGAATATGCTTGATGATTTCTTCTACTGGAAGGCGATTGGTCACATTGCAGCGTCCACCGCCAGAAATGGCGAGCTTTCTGCCAAGTTTGTTTCCTTTGTCAATTAACAGAACCGATGCACCGTGTTCTGCCGATGCAATCGCGGCCATCAGTCCAGAAGGTCCACCGCCAATGACAATGACATCATAATGTTTCATGTTACATTCCTCTTTCTACTTTCAGTCATTTCTCTATTATAACGAAGATTGGGGAAGGCTGAAATATGAATTGATTGGTTTTGTGACTTCTGTATTGGATTTGTTACCTGTGCGATGAAATGATGTGTTAAAATAGTTAAGTTGAATATTCATTAGAAAAATGGTGGTTAAGCGCATGTCTAATAAACTGCTTCGTGGTACGTTGGTTTTAACGATAGGGACTTATCTCTCTCGTATTCTTGGTATGATTTACTTAATTCCATTTAGCGCAATGGTCGGAGCGACTGGTGGTGCGCTATTCCAATATGGATACAATCAGTATACGATCTTTTTAAGTATTGCTACGCTCGGTTTTCCAACAGCGGTATCGAAATTCGTCTCTAAATATAATGCAATCGGCGATTATGAGACAACAAGAAAAATGTTCAGGGCGGGTATGTCGGTCATGCTTGTCACCGGTATTATCGCCTTTTCTATTTTATATTTGACCGCACCGATCTTTGCCAAGATTCAGCTTGGAGGATCGAATGAAACTGGCGGTTTGACGGTTGATCAAGTGGTTTATGTGATTCGGATGGTCAGTTTGGGTCTATTGGTTGTACCCATTATGAGTCTTGTGCGAGGGTTTTTCCAAGGCCACTCGATGATGGGCCCGACAGCTGTTTCCCAAGTCATCGAACAACTTGTCAGAATCATCTTCCTATTAACAGCGACGTTTATCATTTTAAAAGTGCTTGACGGCGGTCTTGTTATTGCGGTTGGTTATGCCACATTTGCCGCACTCATTGGTGCGTTTGGCGGTCTATTTACGCTTTATTTATATTGGCTGAAGCGGAAAGATCGGCTTTTGGCAATGCAGCCGAATACAGGGGACTATTCTGGATTATCTTATAAGCAAATGTTTACAGAGCTTTTCAGTTATGCAGCACCCTATGTGTTTGTTGGGCTTGCCATTCCGATTTATTCTTATATTGATACAAATACAATTAACAGAGCGATGATTGCATCAGGACATCAGGATATTAGTACAGCGGTTCTGTCTATTGTGACGTTATATTTACCGAAGCTTGTCATGATTCCTGTGTCACTTGCAACTGCATTTGGTTTAACATTGATTCCAACCATAACGGAATCCTTTACAGCGCGAAATTACAAGCTGCTGAATCGGCAAATTGATCAAACGATGCAGGTCATTTTATTCTTCGTTCTGCCTGCTTCATTTGGCATTTCGGCATTGGCTGGACCAGTTTATTGGTTTTTCTATCCGTCTGTGCACCCTGAGATTGGGACTTCTATTTTGTTTTGGTATGCACCTGTTGCGTTACTGTTTTCTTTATTCACCATTAACGCAGCGATTTTACAAGGGATTAACAAACAAAAATTTGCGATCGTCAGTCTTTTGTTAGGGATTATCATTAAAACGGTTCTCAATATCCCGCTGATTAGCTGGCTGCAAGGAAACGGTTCTGTGCTTGCAACGGCATTAGGCTACAGTGCCTCGATTTTATATATGTTCATCATGATCAAGCGCCATGCAGGCTATTCGTTCCGCAGGATTTTCAAACGGTTTATTTTAATTGGTATTTTAACGGCAATCATGGCTGTAGTGGCTTATGTGACATGTCAGCTTGTGAGTCAAGTCATTTCATATGAAGGCGGAATCATACAAGCTGGTATTGTTATTTTGATTTCAATGATCACTGGCGGCGGTGTGTATATGTTCTTATCTTATAAAGTTGGATTGTTAGAGCGTGTACTTGGCAGCCGGATGCCGTCATTTTTAAGAAAAAAGAGTTAAGAAGAGGTGGAGAAGCATGAGGCTTGATAAATTGCTGGCAAATACCGGCTTTGGTTCAAGGAAAGATGTAAAGAAGCTGGTCAAGGCCCGGGCTGTCACAGTGAATGGAGAAGTGGCGAAGCAGGTGAAAGATCATGTCGATCCAACAAATGATGAAGTGCTCGTGCATGGAGAGCGTGTAGAGTATAAAGAATTCATTTATCTCATGATGAACAAGCCAGATGGCGTCATTTCAGCAACGGAGGATCTGCGAGATGAGACGGTTGTTGATTTACTAGAGCCAGAGGATATGGCAAGGGAGCCATTCCCTGTGGGGAGACTGGATAAGGATACAGTTGGTCTCCTCCTCCTTACAAATGACGGCCAGCTTGCTCATCAATTGTTATCTCCGAAAAAGCATGTTCCGAAAACGTATGAAGTTCACCTAAAATACCCGCTTGGAGATCAAGACATCACTCGTCTTGAAGAGGGAGTTGTGATTTTAGACGACTACCGAACGAAGCCGGCGAAGGTTGAAGTAGATGCCAACCAAGAGGCAGATACACGAATCCGTTTAACGATTACTGAAGGGAAGTACCATCAAGTGAAGCTGATGGCACAAGCAGTGGGCAATGAAGTGATCTTTTTAAAACGGCTCTCAATGGGGGCTGTTTCATTAGACGAAGATTTGGCGCCTGGAGAATACCGTGAATTGACGGAAGAAGAGTTAGACAGCTTAATCAATCGTGATTAATATAGAGAAAAAGAAAAGAACCGGCATCCGCCGGTTCTTTTTGTTATATGGAAGTTCATTATTCGCTTATGATGATATTTTTACTTTTTTTCTCGTTGTTTCCCATTTGCCTCTGCTTGGACTATGAACAAGATCGTTATAGGCAAGCACGTTTAAGTCTCTTTGGATGGTTCTAGGTGTGATCCCGAATTCATCAACCAGCTCTTGTGTCGTCACAAGACCTTTCTCTTGAATGAACATATAAACTGATTTTATTCGAGTCATCATACGGTTTGTTGAAGGTTTCAAAAAACCACTCCCTATCAATAAGATCGGATGGACTTGACTAACCACAACTTACTACACTAAAACTGCGAAATAAGGACATGCAACAATGGTAAATGTTCGTGTTTCTTAATGTTTTATTCTATTATACACGTTATTATGCATCTAGTTCCACCAAAAAGTCAACTTTACGTGTTTTTAAACTTGTCTTCATGAATTGAAATATGTTATATATCATGATTTGAATCCGGTTACAACCCAATAAACACAAGGCGTATAAAGAAAATTACCACTTAAGAAAGATCAAAAAATAAACACAGAAAATTTACAAAATAAAAAATCATTCATACAAAAAAGACACATTCAAATGAGAAATGTGTCTTTTTATTTTGGCTATCCTTCTAAGAAAAAGAGCTGCAAGAAAAATAAGACGGCAAAAATGAGCACAAGAATATGCACTTCTTTCCATTTTCCTTTTGCCAGCTTCACAAGTGGATATGAAATAAATCCTAGTGAAATTCCTGTAGAGATGCTAGATGTCAGCGGCATGGAAAGAATGACAAGAAAAGCAGGAAATGCTTCGTCAAGCTCATTCCAGCGAATACGTGACACTGAATTCATCATCAAACAGCCGACAATGATTAAGACAGGTGAAGTGATGGACGGCAAAGACGAAATGGCTTGAACGAGCGGACCAAAAAACAAAGCCACAATAAACAATGCAGCAACGGTTAAAGAGGTCAGTCCAGTTCTTCCGCCAGCAGCCACTCCTGATGAGGATTCAATGTAAGCTGTGGTTGGGCTTGTTCCAAACATTGAGCCAATTGTCGTCGCAGCAGAGTCAGCAAGTAAGGCTCTGCGTACTTTTGGGAGCTGACCATTTTTCATTAGACCTGCTTGTTCCGCAACCCCGATCATTGTTCCTGTTGTATCAAAAATCGTCACAAGTAAAAAGGAGAAGACAACAGCATACAAGTGATGGGAAAATACATCGCCAAACGCAGCGAATGGATTTGTAATCAGCATTCCTTCAGGGAGTGCTGGGGTATCCACTAGCACTTTAGGAAAATGAAGCTGACCTGTTGCAAGTGCAATTAACGTGGTTGCTAACATGCCGATAAACAGGGCTCCATTCACTTGAAGAACCATTAATATGACAGAAATCATTAAACCAACGAGTGTCAAAATGACAACAGGTGAACTTAAATTGCCAAGCTTCACAAGATTTTGTGGATCAGCAGTGATGATCCCAGACTGTCTTAGCCCAATGAATGCAATAAATAATCCGATACCTGCTGTAATCCCGTACTTTAAATTATCTGGAATCGCCTCAATGAGTTGTTTTCTAAGGGATGTTAACGATAAAATAATAAAGAGTATTCCAGCAACAAATACCGCACTAAATGCTGTTTGATAGCTGAGACCCCCACCACCGACAACAGTGACGGTGAAATAGACATTCAGCCCCATACCTGGTGCAATGGCAATCGGATAGTTTGCAAAGAGTGCCATCCAGAGGGTACCGACAACAGCAGCGATAATGGTTGCAGTAAAGACTTGGTCAAAAGGAATGCCTGCATCTGAAAGGATTCCTGGATTGACGGCTACAATATATACCATCGTAAAAAATGTCGTCATACCAGCGAGTAATTCTTTCTTTATATTGGTTTGGTTCTCTTTTAACTGAAACATAAAATCCTCCATTTACGAACATTATTACAAAACACTTAATATAATATTCGTTTTAAGGGTGGATTGCAACCTTTTTTCAAGGAGGAATGGAAAAATGAATTGGGAAGCAGAAGTCATACGAAAAAAAGACAGTTTGATTCAGGATACACAATCTTTTTTACAAATTGAAAGTGTCTTGGATGAAGAAGGCGGCACAGCAGGAAAACCGTTCGGTGAAAAAGTGGATGAGGCTCTTCAGTATATGCTCAAAAAAGGGCAGGACGAGGGCTTCAAAGTGAAAAATGTTGATGGTTATGCTGGTCATATTGAATATGGAGAAGGCGAAGATATCGTCGGTGTGCTATGTCATGTGGATGTCGTGCCTGCGGGAGACAACTGGACAACCCCGCCATTTTCAGCGGACATAAGAGAAAATAAAATCTTTGCAAGAGGAGCCATTGATGATAAAGGGCCGACCATGGCGGCGTTTTACGCATTGAAAATTTTAAAAGATGCCGGTCTGCCGCTGTCGAAAAAGATTCGAATCATCATTGGCACAGATGAAGAAAGCGATTGGAGATGCGTCGATCACTATTTCAAGCATGAGGCGATGCCGCAAATCGGGTTTGCGCCAGATGCTGATTTTCCAATTATTCATGCTGAAAAAGGGATCATAGATGCCATCGTATCCTTTACATACGAACAATCAGAAGAAAACAAGCGTTACATCCTCAAGCAATTCACATCAGGCATGCGTCTCAATATGGTCCCAGATGAGGCTCGCGCAATTGTGGCAGCAGCAAACGAGCACGATGCTGAAGCCTTAAAAACGGCTTTTGCAGCCTATCTTGCGGAAAATCAGTTAACCGGTGAGACAAACCATACAGCAGGTGGACTGACATTCACATTAAAAGGTGTATCAGTTCATGCAATGGAGCCGGCGAATGGCACAAATGCGGGCATTCATATGGCGAATTTCTTATGTGCACATGAATTAGATGAAAGAGGGCTCGCTTTTACATCACAAATAAATGCTTTATTTGATCAAGACACAAGAGGACAAAAACTCGGTATCGCTTGTAAGGATGATATTAGTGGTGACTTGACCTTGAATGTTGGTACAATCCGCTATTCGCAAAACGAAGAAGCGAAGCTTGGGCTGAATGTCCGCTATCCCGTAACCGCGGACGGTGAGGAAGTCAAAAAAGGGATTGAACGAATAAAAGGGGCAACGATCGAGAAATTTGATGACAGTCCTCCTCATCACGTCTCAAAAGACCATCCACTTGTGAAAACATTACAGCGTGTCTACGAAGAACAAACAGGAGATCCTGCCCATCTTATTGCGATTGGGGGAGGAACGTATGCAAGGTCATTAGAAGCAGGTGTTGCCTTTGGCCCTCTATTCCCTGGAAGACCTGATTGCGCACACCAAAAGGATGAATATATCGAAATCGATGATTTACTACGAGCAACTGCTCTATATGCACAAGCCATGTATGAATTGGCGAAATAAAAAAGGAAAGAGAAGAGGGGATTCACCGTGAAAAAAATGTTCTTATGCTCTTCATTCAAAGACAGCTATTCTCTCTTGTCTGACTTTGCAGGCGACACCTTAAAAGGAAAAAGTGTGACATTCATTCCGGTAGCCAGTGAAGTGGAAGAAGTCACGCACTATGTCGATGCAGCAAAAGAAGCCTTTCATCAATTAGAAATGCGTGTAGAGACTGTTCAACTGACCGGGCAAACGGTTCAGGAGATCACACAGATCATTAGGAAGAATGATGTCATGTATGTATCTGGCGGCAATACCTTTTATTTGCTGCAAGAATTAAGAAAACACGGGCTCGATCGTGTATTGAAAGAAGAGATCGGCAAAGGCAAGCTGTATATCGGAGAATCTGCGGGGAGTATTATTATGGCGCCAAGCATCGAATACATCTCACTGATGGATGATCAGGAGAAAGCGCTAGAATTATCTTCCTTTGAAGGATTCAATGAGATTAGCAGCTATCCGGTACCACATATAAACAATCCTTATTTAGGTGAAGCCGCACAGCATATCATAGAGAAAGATCAAAATACGCTCTCTTTATGCCCGCTCACTGATGAACAAGTTCTACTTGTGACAGGCGAACAGACTGAGGTCAAGACGGTCTTGTAGGAATTGTTCATATGAAACGAATAAAAAGGAACAGGAGCATAAGCCCTGTTCCTTTTTTAATCTTGAAACACATCACTTGATAAATAACGTTCACCCGTGTCTGCTGTCATACAAATGACAATGTGATCCTTTGGCATTTGCTTGGCTGCTTCAATCGCTGCATAGCATGCCGCGCCAGATGATGGACCGACTAAAATACCTTCAAGACGGGCGAGCTTTCGTGTGATGTCGTAAGCATCTTCATCACTCACTTGCACAATCTCATCATACACCTGTTCGTTTAAAATTTGTGGGATAAATCCTGGACTTGTGCCAACAAGCTTATGTTTGCCAGGTTTCCCGCCTGATAAAACAGGAGACCCCTTTGGCTCTGCCACACGTATCGTCAATTCCGGGAATGCTTTCTTGAGTTCCTCTCCAGTGCCTGTAATGGTTCCACCAGTTCCAGCAGTGGCGACAAAAGCGGCAAGCGGCTGCCCAATCTGTTGCACTGCATCCATAATTTCTACAGCCGTTGTCCCTCTATGAGCATCAGGGTTCGCACCATTGTCAAATTGCATGGGAATAAAGCTATTAGGAATTTGAGCAGCTAATTCTTCTGCCTTGCGAATACAGCCTGGCATTTTTTCCTCCCCCGGGGTTAAAACGACCTGTGCGCCGTATGCCTTTAAAATATTGATTCTTTCTTGGGTCATCGTATCAGGCATGATCAGAATGGCTTTGTAGCCTCTTGCTGCAGCGTTCATCGCTAAGCCAATTCCTGTATTCCCGCTCGTTGGTTCAATAATCGTTGCCCCTTTTGTGAGCTTTCCTTGTTTTTCTGCCTCAAGGATCATATTGTAAGCAGCCCGATCTTTTACACTTCCGCTAGGATTAAATGATTCCAGTTTTAAATAAACAGCAGCGCCATGTTCTGGCTGAAGGCGCTGTAATTTTACAAGTGGTGTATGACCTATTAATTCAGCTATATTTTGTGCAACCTTCATCATGTGACACCCTTTCTTCTCATTCCGCATTACTTTAGTTATACTATCATCAATGGGGATTCGTAAAGTTTGTTAAAAAGGACAGGTGAAAATATGGCCGAAAGCCGTCATTATTTTATCGGGATTCCAATCCCTGAACAACTCGCGCATCAAATAAAAGCGGATATAGACAAGAGGAGCGGACTTTCCTTTCAAAAATGGACAGCACCCATTGATTATCATGTCACTCTTGTGTTTTTAGGTGCGATTCAAGAGGACCGTTTAAATAAGATATCTGAGCTGCTTGAACAGCTGTCTCATGAGGTGTCTGCTTTCCCGCTGAAGCTGAAGGAGATAGGGGTATTTGGTCAAAAGGAGCGGCCGAGAGTCTTTTTTGCAAAGCCTATTGAAAGTAAGCCTTTGATGGATCTAAGAGAAAAGGTGAAAGCAGCCGTTTTGACAGCAGGTCATCCTGTCGAAAAGAGACCCTTTCATCCACATATGACGATTGCGCGCAAATGGAATAGAGAACAGCCCTATATAGAACAAGCGTCCTTACGGAAAGAACCATATTCGATGGAGGTTTCTAGTATCGCTTTATTTGAAATTCGTCTAAAAGAAACCCCACGTTATCACGCGATCAAACAATTTACATTACATAAATGATTCTAGAGGTTGGAGTGAGCAGCAGATGGCGCAAATTATTAAAATCCAAGATTATATATCACGATATGAACAAGACCCGCATCATTACATCAATCAGTTTATTCGGTTGAAAAAACAAAGATGGGATGAGTTAAAAAAGGCTTCCAAAGAGCAGGTGCAAAAGCAGGCTGACCAAGCCACCGAGCAAGCACCTGAGCAAGAGGAAGAAAAGAGAAAGAAATTCTCCTTAAAAAGAAAGCAAAAAGAAGCCGATATGAAAAAGGAACGTGACCTGAGTCTTTTTAACGAGCCAACAGATATAGAACAAGGTGTTTTTACAAACGTTCCTACCGATGAAACGAAGCTGATTCACTTTTTTAAAGATCATCTTTACGATGTTCAGTTAAAATGGGCCAGCTCGACGATCTCTCATATTTCAACTGTCTCTCACCACATTCGATATGATGAAAAGCTGCGGATGCTTGCAAGGCAGCTGCCAGATTCTTATTTTGTGATGTACAAGCCGGTGCTGCTCATTCAAAAAGCTGAGATGGAATTGTGTCCAGTGCTCATTACACCGCTTGAAGTCATCTGTTTATCTTTCTTAGAAGCAGAGCCAGACAGCGTATATATTGGATCGAAGGAACGTTTTTGGGAAAAACGGGCGACGGGAAAAGCTGTTCAATCCGTTTTAAACCCTTGTGCAAGCCTTCTGCGCTCTGGAACTGTTGTGTCAAAAATTTTACAGCAAAGTGGTGTAGAACTTCCTGTAAAAAAAATCCTCATCAGCCGCACTTCGTATATTGATTTGCCCGAAGTTCCATTCGGGATGGAGGTTGTCGATAAGAAGAAAGCGGAGGATTGGTTTGACAAGCAGCGGAAAAACACCGCGCCGACAAAGCACCAGCAATTCAAAGCGACAAAGGCATTGCTCGCTTATGGTGAATCAGACAGCAAAAGAAGGCAGGAATGGCTCGATTAAAGGCATATCAAGGTCACCAAAAAAATGAGACCTGAGTGGAGCTAATATATGAATGAATGGTACTTTATCGTCAATCCAGCAGCAGGACAAGGAAAAGGACTCCGCACTTGGAGAAGCATAGAGAAAGAATTACAAAAGGTAGAGATCTCATACAGATCGTTTCTTACCCAGCATGAAGGACATGCCGAAGTTTTGGCGAGACAGATTAGCGCTATGCAAGACGACAGATTGAAACGGCTGATCGTCATTGGCGGTGATGGCACAATTCATGAAGTGCTAAATGGTTTAAAAGAAATCGATCATGTGCAGCTAAGCTTTGTCCCAGCAGGTCATTGGAATGATGCTGCGAAGGGGCTGGGCATCCAGCGTCATGATGTGATCAAAGAAGTGAGAAAACAAAAGAGGATGCTGACGAAAACATTTTCTCTCGGTTCCTTTCAAGATCATGCAGAAAGTCCGCAATCTGTTCTTTTTCTCAATCATATTGGTGTTGGGTTTGATGCGCATGTCTTGAAGAGAACGGTCCATTTTAGAGGGAAAAAGTGGCTCAACCGACTCAAACTCGGGTTTATCATCTACCCGCTGTCTTTTCTACATTCGTTATGGTCATTCAAACCGTTTGACCTTGCTCTTTTTATTGAAAATGAGAGAAAAGTTTTTCGCCAAGTGTGGTTTGTGATCGTATGTAATCACCCATATTATGGAGGCGGGCTGGAAGCAGCGCCGGAAGCGAGTGCGAGGCAATCAGGATTTCAAACGCTCGTTGTCACGGATTTGAATCCATTGAAAGTTCTCTTATTTTTAAGTGCAATGGTTTTTAAAAAGCACCTTGTAATGGAAGGAGTCACCCTTTTTCAGCATGAAGAAGCCTACTTGGAGGCAGATGAAAAAATTTTATTTCACGCCGATGGAGAAGTGATTGGCGCCACTCCAGTGTTTGTTAAGGCTAGTGAGCGATCGTTAAAATTACGTGGCTAAGAAGCAGCCAGTGTGCGCACGAGCAAAAGAAACATGAAAAAAGACTTCCTTTTTCATAAGGTTCTTGTCCTGATTTTCTAGTTTTGCTTGACGAGTATAAGAAGGTAGCGATAAAATCTATAGGACGGCTATTGTTTAGCATCTCATTCTCAATAGCTGTCCTTTTTGTTTTTATGATCATATAAATAAAAAATAAACAGCCAATTGATCTCAATCGGCTGAATTTTGTCGACTAAAAAAGCATGATTTAAAATATTTTAAGAAATGATGGGTTGAAAATTGATATGAACTGGTTGGGACAAATATTAGGTAGCGAATGGCACATCTCTCCTGCTGGAGGCGCTACGGGAGATGCGTATTTCGCAACACACAATGACCAAAAGCTATTTTTAAAACGCAATACGTCACCGTTTCTTGCGGTTTTGTCAGCTGAAGGCATTGTGCCGAAGCTTGTCTGGACAAAACGGATGGAAAATGGGGATGTCATTACTGCGCAGCACTGGCTGAGCGGCAGAGAGCTGAAGCCAAAGGACATGAATGACCGTCCTGTAGCGGAGCAGCTAAGAAAAATTCATACATCAAAAGAGCTGCTCGATATGCTGAAACGATTAGAAAAGCACTCGCTTGACCCGGCATCGATCTTGATGCATCTCAAGGCATCGATCTTAAAAGAGCAGATTGACTCACATGATATCACGCGCGCCATCCAGTATTTAGAGAAACATGTGGACGCAGTTCATTTCGAGGATAAGGTCGTATGCCATTGTGACCTCAACCATAATAATTGGCTGCTGACAGATGAAAATCAGCTCTATTTAATTGATTGGGACGGGGCAATGATTGCAGATCCAGCGATTGATCTTGGACCGCTCTTATACCATTATGTTGAAGAAGAGAACTGGGAAAGCTGGCTCTCTATGTATGGTGCTCCGCTGACCGACAACTTGCGAAAACGCATGGCATGGTATGTGCTGGCTGAAACTGTCTCGTTTGTCGTTTGGCATAAAAGAAAAGGAAATGAAAAGGCGCAAAAAGAAGTGCAAGCCGAGCTACATGCACTCTTAAAACGGTTAAACATCCATTAAGACAGTGGAATGTTCTCGACCCAGTTAGATAGATGAGATTGATGCGCTTCGATATGTGCATCAATTGAACTGACAGAGGTGCCTTTTTGGCTGTAATCATAAATATCGGTTAGTAGCTGACGAACGTCAGCATCCAAATCTTCTTTTGCCAGCATTAATTGAATCACGCGTCCCACCTGTTCATATTCTGCAACAGTCCCGCAGCAATCCAGCTGGTGATCAGTTAAAATATCTTTGATTAATTGAAGCTGATGTTGGCGGTTTAATCCCATACGTATGCTCCTTTCAAGCGTGTCATTTATGTGGTTAAACTGTGCATTCAGCTTTGATTTTATACATGAAGCAGACCAGCCCAAATAGCAGCTGGTCTTTTTCATATGTGCGGATAAGTTGCTGTCTTGCGGCTCTTTATGTTTCATGGTATCTTGATAAAATGTAAAGAAAATAGAGGTGTATCAAATTGAGAATGCGACATAAACCGTGGGCGGATGATTACTTAGCTGAAAATGCTCATATTGCTTTAGCCAACCCTGAACAATACAAAGGGAAATGGCATGAGCTGTTTGGAAATGATCATCCAATCCATATCGAAGTCGGTACAGGAAAAGGGAGTTTTATTGCCGGAATGGGCAAGCTTCATCCTGAGATAAACTATATCGGCATTGAATTATTTAAAAGTGTCATTGTGACGGCAGTCGATAAAATCAAAGAAACAGATGTAGAAAACGTAAAGCTTCTAAACATCAACGCAGAGACACTGACAGATGTCTTTGCGGAAAATGAGATTGATCGGGTGTATTTGAACTTCTCTGATCCGTGGCCAAAATCAAGGCATGAAAAACGGAGATTGACATTTAAAGCTTTTTTAAAGCGATATGAACAGATCCTCCGTCCAGGCGGTGAATTACATTTCAAAACCGATAACCGCGGACTATTTGAATATTCCTTGAAAAGCTTTTCGTCTTACGGACTCCTTTTAACGTATGTGAGCCTTGATTTACATGAGGATGGTCTCGAAGGAAATGTCATGACAGAATATGAAGAGAAATTCTCTTCCATGGGACAACCGATCTATCGATCAGAAGTAAAATTCCCTGAATAAAAAGCGAACAAAGCTGGCTGCAACGAACGATTGCGGTCAGCTTTTTTGATGAAAAGATTAGCACATGCGATTTTCCTTTGTATTTGCTACGATAGAAAAAGGAGGGATGACAGCAATGGAGACAATGAAAATAGGTGAAATGGAACTGTTCTGGTTAAATGGGGGAGATACACACATGGATGGCGGTGCCATGTTTGGCGTGGTGCCAAAGCCATTATGGTCAAAAAAATACCCTGTGAATGATCGAAATCAAATTGAATTACGGTGTGATCCAATGCTTATACGGTGGAACGGTCTTCATCTGTTAGTAGATTCCGGCATCGGGTCAGGGAAGCTGACAGAGAAACAAAAACGCAATTATGGCGTCACAGAGGAAACGAAAATAGAAGAATCACTTGCGGCTCTCGGTTTGCGCCCATCTGATATAGATTACGTCTTAATGACTCATTTGCATTTTGATCATGCAAGCGGGCTGACAAAACGTGAAGGCGATGAGCTCGTGTCTGTTTTTCAGCAGGCAAAAATCATCACGTCCAAAATTGAATGGGACGAAATGAGAGCGCCGAACATTCGCTCAAGAAATACATATTGGAAAGAAAACTGGGAGCCTGTTGCCGATCAAGTCATGACATTTGAAGATAGCATCGAAGTAACAGAAGGCATCCGCCTGCATCATACAGGCGGACATAGCGATGGGCATAGCATCTTAACGCTCACAAGTCAGGGAGAAACGGCTATTCATTTAGCGGATATCATGCCGACACACGCTCATAAAAACCCGCTATGGGTCTTGGCATACGATGATTATCCAATGACCTCGATCCCAGCGAAGCAAAAATGGCAGGCATTCGCCGAAGAAAACAATGCATGGTACTTGTTTTATCATGATGCCATCTACCGTGCTGTAAAGTGGGATGAAGACGGGGCAATGACCCATGAGGTCAAAAGAGAAACCGGAAGATAAAAGATCATCTGTATGTTTTTTCGCCTTTCACACAAAATAACGACAAAATGAACTTGTGAAAGGAAGAGTGCAGGTGAATCAATTTTATCGTGTACATGGTGATGTCATCGAGACACCGTTAAGAGGGATGGAAGTCATGTCTGTCCCTTATTTAAACAAAGGGGTCGCATTTACAAAAGAAGAGCGGGAAGAGCTTGGGTTAAAGGGATTTCTGCCGCCGAAGGTGTTAACACTAGAGGATCAAGCAAAGCGTGCATATGAGCAGTTCAAAGCACAGCCAGACGCACTTGGGAAAAATGTCTATTTAACTGCGCTTCATGACAGAAATGAAGTGCTCTTTTATAAATTATTAAATGAGCATTTGGCAGAAATGCTGCCGATTGTTTACACACCGACCGTAGGAACAGCGATTCAGCGTTACAGCCACGAGTATAGAAAGCCAAGAGGAATTTATTTATCCATTGATGACCTAGAAGGAATGGAAGAAATTTTTGCATCTTACGGAGTGGATGAATCAATTGATCTCATTGTCGCAACAGATGCAGAAGGAATTTTAGGCATCGGCGACTGGGGTGTAGGCGGAATCGCCATTTCAGTCGGGAAGCTGGCTGTTTATACAGCCGCAGCAGGTATTGATCCTAGCCGTGTGCTGGCAGTGGTGCTTGATGCTGGAACCAACCAGGAAAGCCTTTTAAATGATCCGCTTTATGTGGGAAATCAGCACTCCCGCGTTCGAGGAGAGCGCTATGATCAGTTTATTGATCAATATGTTGAGCTTGCCCGTGCGACTTTTCCAAATGCACTTCTTCACTGGGAAGACTTCGGTACAAAAAATGCGCGCGCCATTTTGGAAAAATATAAGGACCGTATTTGTACATTTAATGATGATATTCAAGGAACTGGAGCCGTCTCACTTGCTGCCGTTCTGGCTTGTGCAAAAGCATCGAAGGTTCCGCTGAAAGATCACCGAATCGTGATCTTTGGAGCAGGTACAGCAGGGATTGGTATAGCCGAGCAAATTCGTGATGCCATCGTGCGAGATGGTGTCAAAGAAGAGGAATCATATGATCATTTCTGGTGTATTGATAAAACGGGACTGCTCACAGATGATTCACCTGACATTCAGCCATTCCAAAAGCCGTATGCAAGACGTTCTGATGAAGTGAAGGATTATGCACGTAATGGTCCAAAGCATTCAATTGATTTGTTAGAGGTCGTGAAGCAGGCGAAACCTACGATCTTAATTGGTACCTCAACTGTAGGTGGGGCATTTACAGAGGAAATAGTGAAAGAAATGGCGTCACATGTAGAGCGGCCAGCGATTTTACCGATGTCAAACCCGACACCTCTTTCAGAGGCAAAGCCGGAAGATCTCATTGAGTGGACAGAAGGACGTGCGCTTGTCACAACGGGAAGCCCGTTTGATCCCGTTGAATATGGCGGTGTGACATATGAAATTGGGCAGGCAAATAATGCCCTTGTGTTTCCAGGGCTTGGTCTTGGAACGATTGTGTGTAAAGCCCGCCTCATGACAGACAGCATGTTTGTTGCGAGTGCTGAAGCGATTGCGAGCATGGTCAATGTCGGAAAACCGGGTGCTGCGATGCTTCCAAGTGTTGATCAGCTCAGAACAGTTTCAGCGACAGTGGCTGTCCGTGTGGCACAAGCAGCGATTGACGAAGGAATTGCGGAAGAAACCCCTGATGATCTCATTCAGGCTGTGCAAGACGCCATGTGGCACCCTGTATACAAAAAAATCAAAGCCATCTAAAAAAAGCTTCGCAAGGACTTGTCTTTGCGAAGCTTTCTTATTAAGCAACAGAATCAATGACATCAACGATCATGCCTGTTTTTGCATCAATCATGACTTCATACTGTTCAAGCTCGCCAAAGGCGGAGCGTGTAATACCAGATTTGTACACATCAATCGTTTCACCATTTACGGTATACGGTTCTGGTACAGTATAAATCCAAGAGCCATCAATCGGGCCGCGCTGTTTAAAAGCGGATTTCACAATTTTTAACGCTTTTTCAGACGAGATATACGTCGGGAAAAAGACTTTCTTTGCAACAATTGCAGCGGCTACGCCAATACTCGCACCAATCAGAACATGTTTTAACTTCAACGTGCTGCACCTCCGTATTGCTGTTTTTTCCATTATACAAAACTTGTCCAGCGATGTTAAGAAATCCGAATACTTGAAAGCATATTCAAAATTTCTGGAGAGATACTTGGAAAACCGAAAGAATTCTTATAGTATAAAGTGAGTGTTATTTTTATAGGAATTTATATGGTCATTACATAGAAATGAGGGTAACTGTCAAATGAACGAAGAAACAATGTCGCTTTTCCGAAATTTAACAGAATTACAAGGGACTCCAGGTAATGAGCACCATGTGCGTGCTTTTATGAAAAAGGAACTTGAGAAATATTCCGATGAACTCATACAGGATCGTCTTGGCGGAGTGTTTGGTGTCCGCAAAGGCCCAGAGAACGCGCCGAAGATTATGGTGGCTGGTCATATGGATGAAGTCGGCTTTATGGTGTCATCCATTACGAAAAATGGAATGATTCGTTTTCAAACACTTGGCGGCTGGTGGAGTCAAGTGATGCTTGCGCAGCGTGTGGATGTTCATACGGATCACGGGCCAATTCCGGGCGTTGTATCGAGCACACCTCCTCATCTTCTGACACCAGAACAAAAAAGCAAACCAGTAAAACCGTCAGATATGCTGATTGATATTGGTGCAGACAGTGAAGAAGAAGCGAAAGAGCTTGGCATTCGCCCAGGGCAGCAAATCGTTCCTGCAACGGTCTTTACCCCAATGGCCAATCCGAAAAAGATTTTAGCCAAAGCTTGGGATAACCGCTATGGGTGCGGACTTGCCATTGAATTATTGAAAGAATTAAAAGACGAAGCTCTTTCATGTCAGCTATATTCAGGCGCAACCGTCCAAGAGGAAGTAGGGCTCAGAGGGGCTGAGGTAGCTGCGAATATGATTAAACCGGATCTGTTCTTTGCTCTAGATGCGAGTCCTGCAAATGATGTGACGGGAGACAAATCACAATTTGGCCAGCTTGGAAAAGGTGCACTTCTTCGTATTTATGATCGCACGATGATTACGCACCGAGGCATGAGAGAATTTGTCCTCGATACAGCCGAAACAAACAATATTCCATATCAATATTTCGTATCGCCAGGCGGTACGGATGCTGGACGTGTTCATATCTCAAATCAAGGTGTACCATCTGCTGTTATTGGTGTATGTGCGCGTTACATTCATACAAGTCACTCTGTCTTGCATGTGGATGATTATGCAGCGGCAAAAGAATTAATTGTTCGTCTTGTGAAAAATTGTGATCAAAGCACGGTGGATTCGATTTATCAACAAGTGTAAACGATAAGAAAAAGGCTGCCTCATTAAGAGCACAGCCTTTTTCTTATTCCTGTTCAAACACGTATGACAACGCCTTAATCGCTTGATTCACTGTTTCGACAGTGATATTTGCTTTGTTTGATAATTCCTTTAGGGGATGATGTAATTCTTTAGGACGAATCAAAATAAGGGGTTTCCCTTTGGCGATGGCAGAAGAAGCATCCATTGCCGTGTTCCACTGTTTATATTTCTCACCAAAGCGGGCGATGACAACGTCTGCCTTATTTAATAATAGTTCGGTGCGGAAATTGTTCAAATCAGAAGCCGCATCGTCTTTCAAGATGGCATTTGGCTGCCCGCCTAAAATATCTTCTCCGATGTTATCTGATCGGTCATGATTCTCCATTGGACCAACAAACGTTACTGGTAGTTTCAACGACTGGCTTTTTTCCTTAATTTCATCGCGCCACTGGCTATGAATTTCTCCAGCTAAATAAACCGTTAATTGCATAACAATCTCCTCCTTGTGCACAAACTTAGTAAAGGTTTGCCCTGTTTCTTTTCATGTTACACAAGAAGTGCTTGATAAAGCAAAAAAAATATGATTATGATATTCATGGTAGAGACTATTTTTCATCGTAAGAAGACTACATATAATGGGAAGGACAGGCCTCTTCGTCTTTCCTATGAGAAAGCAGGAAGACGACGTTGATGACTTATTTAAAAAGAAAGGGTATTTCCCTTTCGCCAAAGGTGTATTTTATTGATGCACTCTCTTATATGGCTTTAGGTCTATTTGCTACATTAGTGGTAGGGCTGATTTTAAAAACAGCAGGCGGCCTGTTATCATTTCCTCTCATCGTGGAAATGGGAACGCTCGCTATGGGGCTGATGGGACCAGCAATTGGCGTAGCGGTTGCTTATCGCTTAAACGCTTCTCCTTTAATTATTTTCGCAAGTGTTGTGTCAGGTGCCGCTGGAGCAGAGCTTGGGGGACCTGCTGGAAGCTTCGTGGCTGCTCTCATTGGTGTGGAATTAGGCAAACTGATCAGTGGTGAGACAAGAATTGATATTATTTTAACGCCGCTTGTGACCATTATCACAGGTTTTCTCACCGCTGCTTTCATCGGCCCTGGGATTCAGGCGGTGATGACAGGGCTCGGCAGGCTGATCGTATGGGGGACTGATCAAAGTCCACTCATCATGGGCATGCTGGTTGCAACCATTGTTGGACTTGCTCTTAGCTCACCGATTTCAAGCGCTGCGCTTGCGCTGATGCTTGATTTAAGCGGTCTTGCTGCTGGTGCGGCAACGATTGGCTGCTGCGCTCAGATGGTCGGCTTTGCTGCTGCAGGATTTAGAGAAAATCGTTTTGGCGGTCTTGCTGCGGTAGGCATTGGAACATCAAAACTACAGCTTTCGAACATTGTGAAAAATCCACTCATTCTCATTCCGCCGACGATTGCAGGACTGATTCTTGCGCCAATTGGTATCATTGGCTTTGGGATGGTCAATAATGCGGCAGGAGCAGGTATGGGAACGAGCGGACTTGTCGGCCAGCTCATGACTCTCACAGTCATGGGATTTCATCCTTCCGTTTTCCTCGCTATTGCTCTCTTGCATTTCGTTGGCCCGGCAGTGATTAGTTTGGTAGTATCAGAATGGATGAGAAAGAAAGGCTATATACAATTCGGAGATTTAAGTATACAAACTGGAGGAATCAAACATGAAAAAAATTGAATCAAACGAAGAATTACAAAAAGTGATTCAAGAAGACTTAACAGTATTACTATTTTCAGCTGACTGGTGCCCGGACTGCACATTTATTGAGCCGTTTTTGCCAGAGCTTGAAGCAAACTATCCAGAATTTGAATACTTCTATGTGGATAGAGATCAGTTCATCGACACTTGTGCAGAGTGGGAAATTTACGGAATTCCAAGCTTTTTAGTCTTTAAAAACGGACAAGAGATCAACCGTTTTGTCAGCAAAGATCGTAAGACAAAGGAAGAGATTGAAGCATTTTTAACAGATTCTCTTTCTAAATAACGAAAGGAGGGTCTTATCATGGCGAAAATGACATCAAGACAGCTTGCCAATCAATTGAAAAGCCGTCTGACGAACGACAGCTGGACCCACCAGTTTGACAGGGAAAAAGATACGCTTCGTGTGGAAGATAAACATACAGGAAAGGGCATCACGCTTGAGCTCCCGCCGATTATTGCAAAATGGGAAGTAAAGCCTGATGAAACACTGGATGAGATCGTTTATTATGTGAAAGAGGCGCTCAGCGCTATGAAAGGTGAAGCGCAGCATATCTCAGGTAAAGAGAAGCACATTTATCCGGTCATTCGTTCAACGTCCTTTCCAGAAACATCGAGTGATGAGATTCCGCTCGTTTTTGATGAGCATACAGCAGAGACAAGAATCTACTATGCACTTGACCTTGGAAGCACCTACAGATTAATTGACGAGAAGATGCTGCAAAAGGAAAACTGGACAAAAGAACGAATCAGAGAAACCGCAAGTTTTAACGTCCGTTCACTAAAGACTGTCGTGAAAATGGATGAAGTGGCGGGCAACCGTTTTTATTTCTTCCGTGCAAACGACGGGTACGATGCAAGCAGAATATTAAATGAATCGATTTTACAAGAATACGCGCAAAAAGTAGAGGGGCAAATGGCTATTTCCGTTCCCCATCAAGATGTGTTCATCATTGCAGATGTACGCAATGAATCAGGCTATGATATTTTAGGGCAAATGTCGATGAGCTTCTTCGCCAGCGGCACGGTTCCGATTACGGCCTTGTCATTTTTATATGACGAAGGCAAGCTTGAACCGATCTTTATTCTTGCAAAAAGCAGACCAAAACAGTAGTAGAAGGGAATTTTGAAGAATGAACGTTTTTTATAATGCAGAAGGTGTCGGCGACACACTCCTTATTTCATTGAAAGATGTAACAAGAGAAGAAGTAGGTCATGAAACGTTTGGAGATGTCGTAAGAATCTTCAATCAAGACACAAAAGAAACAACAGGTTTTAATATTTTCAATGCATCTACTTACATGAAAATTGAAGAAAACGGATCTGTACCGCTTTCTGAAACGCTTGTTCAAGATATCAATGAAATTTTGAACCGCAACGGTGTCAGTGAAACATTAACAGTTGATCTATCACCTAAGTTTGTGGTCGGTTATGTGAAGGAAAAAGAAAAACATCCGAATGCAGATAAACTGAACATTTGCCAAGTAGATGTTGGCGATGAAACCTTACAAATCGTGTGCGGTGCACCAAACGTTGATCAAGGTCAATATGTTGTGGTTGCAAAGGTCGGTGCTGTGATGCCGAGCGGTTTGGTGATCAAAGATGCTGAACTAAGAGGTGTTCCTTCAAGCGGAATGATTTGTTCTGCAAAAGAATTAGATCTTCCGAATGCGCCTGCTGAAAAAGGAATCCTTGTTCTAGAAGGAAGCCGCCAAGCTGGCGAACCATTTGAAGCGTAACCTCCCATAAACGGGTACAAATGAGCGAAGAATGTGTTATACCAAAAGTCACTAAGTACGTACTTAGTGACTTTTTTTCATCTACAGACAGCATGAACAGCAAAGTGTAGCACTTTTCTCGCTTTTCTGCATGAAAAAGCAATGGTATACTAAAAATCGCCCAAGAAAACGTAAGGGGAGTTAAAGTGAGTGATAAATGATGAGTTGGTTAGATAAATTTTTTAGTGTATTTTTAGGAGAAGAAAAAAAAGAAGAAAAAGCTGAGAGGCCTGAAACAGGTCCGATTGCACCAAAGCAGCCAGCTGTTGAACAGCATAAAGAATATAAAAAAGTTGAAGATACGAAAGTGTATTATGAATATCCAAAAGGCAATTTCCGCTTTCCTCTCGTTCCAGATGAACCTGCACGTGAGGCAGCAAAGCAACAAGAAAGAAGGCGCACGCGGCCAAGTCAGCCAAAGGCAAAGCAGACGACCTATCAGCCAAAACAAACGGTGCAGCCTGATCTCAATAAAAAGCCTTTTAAACCAGAGCAAATCCCTTCACCCATCTATGGCTACCACCAGGATATGCGTCCTAAACCTGCAGCAGCCAAAGAAGACACATCTTCTGTCAAAATGAAATCGGCAGAAGAAACGTCACAGCGTGTCACACTGTTATCAGAAGAAGCAGAGCGTGAACGGAATGTAAGACAGCAAATGAACATCCCGTCTATACGAAAAGAACAACGTATGGAAGACATGATGTCAGCCCAAACAGAAGAACAAGTAGAGAAGCAACCTGTCACGACGCCGCTTACTTTGCAAGAGGAACTCGCTTATCAAGATCACGTTCAATCAACGATGGAACGTTTATATGACGAGCCTTTCAGTGAGACAGAGGATCAAGATCAAGCTTTGTCACAGACCAAAGACGATCGGGAAGCATTCTTACATATGGAGCAAGCTGAAGCATCTAACGAGCCTCTAGAGATGGAGCAAGAACAGGCAGTCACCATTGAACAAGAAGAGCCGATGATTCCGCTTGAAGATGATGCTCAGAAAAAAGAGAGCTTTACATTTGAAACAGCTGAAAGCCCATCACCAGCACTCGACATGGAGATAGAAAGCCCAGTAGAAGAAACTGCGATGCTGGAAGAGAAGAACATAGAGGCTATGGAGGAAAGAGCAGAGGCTGCATGGATAGAAGAAAGTCAAGCAGACGTGTCAGTGGCAGCATTTGAACAAGAAGAACCGATGATCATACAAGATTTGCAAGATGATGATTCCCTGCCGGAAGAAAAATTAACAGATGATGAAGTCATGCCAGTTGAAGAAGCATCAGATGAATTTGCTGACTCTGGACAAGCAGAGATCGCTGGGGATATGGCAGAAGAGCTTGAGGAAACACCTGAAGAAACGCATGAAATAAAACGTGAAGAACCAAAACCGTCTTCTCCACAGCCAAAGCGCTCAAGCGGTCAAACCTCCACCGTTCCTTTTAACGTCATGATGTTAAAAAGTGATCAGCGCGTGCAAGGACAGAAGAAAACGGCAGATGCACAAGGATATGTATTTCCTAGTTTAGCCCTTCTAGACGTTCCGCCAGCACAAAAAGAAGAGGACGGAACATGGGTGAAAGAACGGGCAGAACTGCTCAATGCCACACTGAAAAACTTCAATGTCAGAGCAAGTGTTGTTCATGTGACGCAAGGTCCTTCTGTTACAAGGTTTGAAGTACATCCTGAACCAGGCGTGAAAGTGAACAAAATTACAAACCTGTCAGATGATATCAAACTTAGTTTGTCTGCAAAAGATATTCGAATCGAAGCGCCGATTCCTGGGAAGAACACGATTGGAATCGAAGTGCCGAACCTTCACAGTAAAATGGTTTTCTTGAGAGAAATGATCAGAAGCAGTGCCTTTAGAGACAATCCATCTCCATTAACGGCGGCGCTCGGATTGGATATTTCCGGTCAGCCCGTTGTGGTTGATTTGCAAAAAATGCCGCACGGCTTAATTGCCGGAGCAACAGGTTCAGGGAAAAGTGTCTGTATTAATACCATTCTCGTGAGCCTGATGTTTAAAGCCTCACCTGATGAAGTGAAAATGCTGTTAATCGACCCTAAAATGGTTGAACTGGCGCCGTATAATCACATTCCGCATCTTGTGAGCCCAGTCATTACCGATGCCAAGACAGCAACAGCTGCTTTGAAATGGGTAGTAGATGAAATGGAAAGACGCTATGAACTGTTTGCACACTCTGGTGTGAGAGAAATCAAACGATTTAACGAACTGGTGAAAGAAAAACAAATGGGTGAAAAACTGCCATATCTCGTCGTTGTCATTGATGAGCTGGCTGATTTAATGATGGTCGCACCAAATGAAGTCGAAGAAAGCATTTGCCGAATTGCCCAAAAAGCAAGAGCATGCGGGATTCACTTACTCATTGCGACGCAAAGACCTTCTGTTGATGTCATTACAGGTCTCATTAAAGCAAACATCCCAACAAGAATTGCTTTCTCTGTTTCAAGCCAAGTGGATTCAAGAACCATTATTGATATGGCAGGTGCTGAAAAGCTTCTCGGAAAAGGAGACATGCTGTTCTTAGAAAATGGCTCTGGCAAACCGACAAGACTACAAGGGAACTTTGTATCAGATCGAGAGATTGATGAAGTGGTAGCGCATGTGAGAAAACAGCGCAAACCTGTGTTCCTTTTTGAACAGGAAGAATTGATGCTCCAAGGCTCTGCCATTACAGACGAAGATGAATTGTTTATGGACGCATGCAGATTCGCCATCGAGCAAAATAGTGCAAGTACATCCAGTTTGCAAAGAAGATTTAGAATTGGCTACAATCGAGCAGCAAGATTGATTGATATGATGGAACGTGAAGGAATGATCTCTGGGGCAAAAGGCAGTAAGCCAAGAGAGGTCCTCATGACACTGAGTGACTTAGAACAATTGATCTAAACAAACCACTTCATTTTTTTGATAAACATGGTATGATAGCACATAGGTGCAATTTTTGAATTGGACGCTTTTCGCATGCCTGTCTGAACGCTTTTTAATGAAAATGAGCGAAAGCAGGTGTTAGAAATGGGAAAGTTGTCGGATACTAATCATAGTTAATATTGATTAGAATAGGAAGATCGGAAAAAAATCTTTATTTGGAGCTGCGATTTGTGATCAGCTAGAGACAAAAATCACAAGTTGCAAATTGAAATGAGCGTCATATACTGTAAGTCAGATAGACGTTTGTTGGAGGTACAATTATGACTGTTTATCATTTTGTTGGAATAAAAGGGACAGGTATGAGTCCACTGGCCCAAATTCTTCATGATACTGGGTATACTGTCCAAGGATCGGATATCGAAAAACATATCTTTACACAAAAAGCATTAGAAGAACGAAATATTAAAATTCTTCCATTTGACCCAGATAATATTCAGCCAGGGATGACGGTGATTGCAGGAAATGCATTCCCAGATACACACCCTGAGATTGAGCGTGCTCTTTCTGAAGGGATTCCTGTTATTCGTTATCATAAATTTCTTGGAGAATACATGGATTCATTCACAAACGTTGCAATTACTGGTGCTCATGGTAAAACATCGACAACAGGTCTGCTTGCACATGTGATGCAAGCGGCAAAACCAACTTCCTACTTAATCGGTGATGGATCTGGAATGGGGAAAGAAAACAGCGAGTATTTTGTATTTGAAGCGTGCGAATACCGCAGACATTTCCTCAGCTACCATCCAGACTATGCGATCATGACCAATATTGATTTTGATCACCCTGATTATTTCACGGATATTGATGACGTGTTTGATGCGTTTCAAAACATGGCACTTCAAGTGAAAAAAGCCATCATCGCTTGCGGTGATGACGAGCATCTTCTCAAGATCCAAGCAAAAGTACCTGTTGTGTACTACGGATTCAATGAAGAAAATGATTTCCAAGCACGAAATGTTGTGAAAAACACAGAAGGCACGACATTTGATGTATTTGTACGTAATACGTTTTATGATACCTTCTACATTCCTGCTTACGGAAACCACAATGTCCTTAACTCATTAGCGGTCATTGCATTATGCCACTATGAGGCCATTGATGTAGAGCTTATCAAAGGTGCTTTAACGACATTTGGCGGTGTGAAACGACGCTTTAATGAAAAAGTAGTCGGTGAACAAGTCTTAATTGACGACTATGCGCACCATCCGACTGAAATTGAAGTCACGATCGAAGCAGCTCGCCAAAAGTATCCAGACCGTGATATTGTAGCAGTCTTCCAGCCGCACACTTTCACTCGTACACAGCAATTTTTAAGTGAATTTGCGGACAGTCTGAAAAAAGCAGACTATGTATACCTCTGTGATATTTTCGGTTCAGCTCGTGAAAACATTGGGAAACTAAGCATTGAAGATTTGCGGGAAAAAATTCCGCAAGCCCAATTGATTGAAGAAGAAGAGACATCTGTGCTGAAAGCACATGAAAATGCGATCTTGGTCTTTATGGGAGCAGGAGATATTCAAAAGTATCTTCGTGCTTATGAGAAAGTCGCAGTATAATTGCCTGTCAAAAAGTGCCGATTCAATCGGCGCTTTTTATTTTGAATAAAATGTGACAAAGGGGCTAAATGTGACAAGATGTGCCGCTTTTTTTCGTTCGCTGTGGACAGGAATTGGCGAATAAGTGTAGAATTATTATTCAATCGGTCATTCTAGGCGATGTTTGAATGATACAACGAGAGGGTATTGAATTGAATATGCCCGCAGCAAAGGAGGTATCAGATGATTATTATTCTCTATTTAAGCGTTGCACTCATCGCAATCGCTTTCCTCATTCTTGTCATCTACTTGTCCAAAACATTGAAATCCTTACAGCTGACATTAAAGAATGTCGCATCAACTTTAGAAGGTCTTGAAGGACAGATGCAAGGCATCACCACAGAGACAGCACAGTTGCTACATAAGACCAATCAGCTTGCTGAAGATATTCAAGACAAATCGGCAAAACTTAACACAGTTGTGGATGCGGTGCAGGGAATTGGCGGCTCGATCAACCAATTTAATACAAGCATAAAGCAGGCAGCTGGTGCGGTTTCTTCATCCGTTGAACGAAATCAGGAGAAAGTCACGGATGTGGTAAGCTGGAGTAACGCAGCACTTGAAATCTATAAAAAATGGAAACAACGTAAACAACAATAATCAACCATTTTCGCATAGGAGGAATAATCATGAGCAAAGACGGAATCAATAGCAAAGACTTTTTGATCGGAACACTTATCGGTGGCATTATCGGTGCAACAACGGCATTATTTTTAGCACCAAAGTCAGGGAAAGAGCTTCGCGATGATTTGAACACCCAAGCGAATGCCCTAAAAGAAAAAACAGATCGTCTCACAACAGATGCAAAGGAAAAAGGCACTGAATATGTGACGATTGCGAAAGACAAAACATCTGAATTGTCTCAGCTCGTAGCAGAGCAGTCAAACCAGATTTTAGACAAAGTAAAAGACATAAAAGATCGTACAGCTGGAAAAGCTAAACAAGTAAAAAGCGAAGCAGAAGATGCTGCAGCAAATATTGCAAATGAAGCTTCAGATGTAGCAGATGAAGCAAAAGTAAGAGCACAAGAAGCAAAAGCAGACATTGAAGACGGCATCAAAGATGTCAAAGAAAAAGTAGAACAATCTACGAAAGGCTAACTCGCTGCTTAAGTTAGGAAGGAGCACATCATGTCTAAACAACTCATAGAAACAGAAGAACAGTTTGATCAACTAACGAATCAAGACGGAACCTTTGTCTTTTTTAAGCACAGTTTGACATGTCCAATCAGCCAAGCTGCTTTTCAAGAGTTTGAAGCGTTTGCGTCAGAACATGAGGATGTTCCTGCTTATTTCTTGCAAATTCAAAACACAAGAGAGCTTTCATCCTATGTGACTGAAAAGTCAGGGATCAAGCACGAAAGCCCGCAGGCACTCATCTTTAGCGGTGGCAAAGTAAAGTGGCATGCTTCTCACTCAAGCATTACAAAAGAAGCGCTTGAACATAACATGTAGAAAAACGTCAGCGATTGCTGACGTTTTTTTTATAAAAAAGGTTTACTTGCATCAAAAGTATGCTATAATCTTACACATAATACTTTATCGCTTAAAAGCGTTTGGGTAATAAAGAATTTTTTCGTGACAATTCCGAAATCTTTGTTTATAATAAACCCTATTATAAGAGATCAAAAATAAAAAGCGAGAGCGGGCAGAGGAAAGGATGACAAAAATGAGCAACAATGAATTGGAACAATTGAGACAGCAAGCAGATGAACTAAATCTTCAAATCTTAAAACTGATCAATGAAAGAGGAAACATTGTAAAAGAAATTGGAAAGGCAAAAGAAGCGCAAGGTGTCAACCGTTATGACCCTGTCAGAGAGCGCACAATGCTTAATCAAATTCTTGAAGAAAATGATGGCCCATTTGAAAATTCAACGATTCAACATATTTTCAAAGAAATTTTCAAAGCAGGTTTAGAGCTTCAAGAAGATGACCACAGCAAAGCACTTCTTGTTTCTCGTAAGAAAAAACCTGAAAATACAATTGTAAATATCAATGGAGAAGCGATCGGTGACGGAAAACAACGTTTCATCGTTGGACCATGTGCCGTTGAAAGCTACGAGCAAGTTGCAGAAGTAGCGGCAGCAGCGAAACAGCAGGGACTAAAACTTCTTCGTGGCGGCGCATTTAAGCCTCGCACAAGTCCATACGACTTCCAAGGACTTGGCGTAGACGGTCTAAAAATTCTAAAACGTGTAGCAGATGAATACGGTCTTGCTGTTATTAGTGAAATCGTGAACCCTGCTCATATTGAAGAAGCGATTGAGCATATCGATGTCATCCAAATTGGAGCACGTAACATGCAAAACTTCGAGCTTTTAAAAGAAGCTGGATCTGTGAACAAACCAGTTCTTTTAAAACGCGGTCTTGCAGCAACAATTTCAGAATTCATCAATGCAGCTGAATACATCATCGCACAAGGAAATGACCAAATCATCCTTTGCGAGCGAGGCATCCGCACATACGAAACAGCCACAAGAAATACACTAGATATCTCGGCTGTGCCAATCTTGAAACAAGAGACACATTTACCAGTCTTTGTTGACGTGACACACTCAACTGGACGAAGAGATCTACTTCTTCCAACAGCTAAAGCAGCTCTTGCGATTGGAGCAGACGGTGTGATGGCAGAAGTGCATCCAGATCCATCTGTTGCCCTATCTGATTCAGCGCAGCAAATGGACATTCCACAATTCGAAAAATGGTTAGATGCATTAAGACCACTTGTCAACATTCACGCATAATCATAAATAGAAAAGCCGCCGGATGACAGCCCGGCGGTTTTTTTCATGAAAAAATACGATAAGACTGGCAATGAAAGGAAGAAAACACATTGCAAGCTTAAAACACGCTTGTTCACAATGTTTTCATTTTTAAAATTTGATAGAATCTGCTAAGATCATTGTCATAGCTGACGTTCACGACGACTTTTGGTGAAATATGATTCAATTTACAGGTAACAAGCTCATTAAAGTTTGTTTAATTTAGTTATAAAAAGAAAGGGAACGTTTTCATATGATGAAAAAACGTGTATAATTTCATAAAAGAAGGTCATTTTGATGTAGATTGAAAAATTATGTGTCTCTTTTCATCGTTTTAATGACAAATAGGATATTATTTTCCTCGTATCTGACATGTCTCTATCCAATTGGTGAATGCTATAGATATGAAGTGTATTTGAAGGAGTGATTTATGTGAATAATGTTACAATATATGATGTAGCAAGAGAAGCAAACGTAAGTATGGCAACGGTATCACGCGTTGTTAATGGTAATCCAAACGTAAAACCAACAACAAGAAAAAAGGTGCTTGAAGCAATTGATCGTCTCGGCTACCGTCCGAACGCAGTCGCACGAGGCCTTGCAAGTAAAAAGACTACAACAGTTGGGGTCATCATCCCTGATATTTCAAGTATCTTCTATTCAGAGCTTGCACGAGGAATTGAAGATATTGCGACGATGTACAAGTACAACATTATTTTGAGCAACTCAGACCAAAATACTGATAAAGAACTTCATTTGTTAAACACAATGCTTGGCAAACAAGTAGATGGAATCGTTTTTATGGGCGGAAACATTACAGATGTGCATGTGGAAGAATTTAAGCGCTCTCCTGTACCAATTGTACTTGCAGCATCTGTTGAAGAGCAGGCACAAACACCATCAGTCAACATTAACTATGAACAAGCCATTTATGATTCAGTTCAGCTATTAGTTGAAAAAGGACATAAACGAATTGCGTTTGTATCTGGACCAATGTCAGAACCAATTAACTCTATGAGAAAGCTTGCTGGTTATAAGCGTGCGCTTGAAGAAGCTGGTATCGTATTTGACGAAGCGCTTGTTGCTGAAGGAGACTACTCATATGACTCTGGTATTGAAGCGCTCGCTAATCTGCTTGATCAATCTGACAAGCCGACGGCTGTGATTGCAGCTACTGACGAAATGGCGCTAGGTGTCATTCATGGAGCGCAGGACAGAGGCGTATCAATTCCTGAAGATTTAGAAGTGATTGGTTTTGATAACACAAGACTATCCCTCATGGTGCGCCCTCAATTGACAACAGTTGTTCAGCCTACTTATGATATTGGCGCTGTTGCGATGAGACTTTTGACAAAGCTCATGAACAAAGAACAAGTAGAAGATCAAATTGTTGAATTGCCACATAGAATCGAAGAAAGACAATCGACGAAATAAAAAAGAAAGCAGGCTCACTTGATCAGTGGACGCCTGCTTTTTTTATGCCTTTTTCTTTTCTCGTCGAACAGGCATGAGTGCTTTTTCTACCGTTTGTGCATTTTTTTCTGTAATTTCTGCTCTTCTTGGAATCGGTGGATATAGATCGTCAGGATCTAGCCATGTGGATGGAAGCGGAACAGGCGATTGTTTTTCCCATGCCCGAATCCATTCCTGAGGAAGTGCATCTGGTGGTGTGATGCCTTTCATCTCAAGCCAAATGCGGCTCCATGCTCTTGGGACGACACGCCAAATATCATAGCCGCCTCCGCCCACAGCGATCCATTTTCCATCACAATATTGATGCGCCAGCTCATGGGCAATTCTAGGAATTTCCTCATATATTTTCATGGTAGCAGATAAATGCGTCAAAGGGTCATAATAGTGGGCATCTGCTCCATTTTGTGTCAAAATGACATCTGGTTTAAAAAAAGCAGCAATCTCTGTCACTGCTGTTCGATAGGCTTCTAAAAATGATTCGTCTTCTGTAAATGCGTCAAGCGGGATATTATATGCATAGCCATAGCCTTTATCATGACCCCTTTCCTGTACTTGTCCAGTTCCAGGGAACAAATAGCGCCCTGTTTCATGAATGGAAACAGTACATACCTCTGGATCATCATAGAAGCTAAACTGGACACCATCGCCATGATGAGCATCGGTATCAATATATAAAATTCTAGCGCCATATGTCTTTTGAATATACTGAATGGCCACAGAGCTGTCATTATAAATACAAAAGCCAGAAGCACGCCCTTTAAATCCATGGTGAAGCCCGCCGCCAAGATTGAGCGCATGCTGCGAATGTCCAAGCATCACTTGATCAACTGCTGTTAATGTCCCGCCAACTAGGAGAGAAGCTGCCTCATGCATCCCTGCAAACATCGGGGTGTCCTCAGTGCCAAGACCATAACGTTCCCCCTCTGTGGTGGACAGTTTTCCTTCACTTGCCCGCTGCACTGCTTGAATGTAGTCTGCTGTATGGACAAGCTTTAATTCCTCCAGCGTCGCCATACGAGGTGCGACAATCTCATCATCCGTTAACGCCTTCATTTTTTGAAGAAGATCATAAGTTAAGTAGACGCGAAGCTGATTGAAGGGATGATCTTGGTGAAACTGGTACGTTTGAAAAGATGGTGAAAAAACAAAGGTCGCTTCCTTCATTTGATCGTCTGCTCCATAGGCCATAGCACCTTATAGCCTTTTGCACGAATTAGCTTCGTCACATGATCAGCATGCATCGTTTGAAGGCGGAAGACGAGCACTTTAGAGGATTCATTGGCATGTGGGTACACGAGTACACTCAGCATTTGAATATGCTGCTCTTTTAAAATGGACGTAATGTCTGCAAGACCCTCTGTCACTTGCGCTACTTCAACCTCTAAATGTGATCCAGGCTGATCTGCACCTGTTAGTCTTACAAACGTACGAAGTAAATCTGTTTTTGTGATGATCCCTACAAGCTTGCCGCGTCTCACAACGGGAAGACAGCCAATTCCGTGTTCAAAAAAGACACTTGAAATCTCCTCAACGAAATCAAGCGGATGAGCGGTAATCGTCTCTAGCACCATGATGTCTTCAACCGGCCGCTGAATAAAAAGCTGCCTTTTCTCTGTTTCAAAAATACTTGGACTGGCATTTTTAATATCCCGATCTGTCACCATCCCAATGACAGATCCCTGCTCAGATACGATGGGAATATGCCGAATGTGATGTGCACTCATTTTTTGAATGGCTTCTTCAATCGTATCGGTTTTGCGCAGCGTGATCACATCACGCTCCATAATTTGTTCAATCATCATGTTTACCAATCCCCTTTGCCAAAAAAACGAATTGAACGTTAATACATAAAGCGCTGATGGAAGCGAAGACGATCGAAACGCTCGATCGAATCAGGACTTACATTTTTTCCGATCCGTGCCATTAAACAATTGGCTGGATGTGAGCTAATCTCTGGCTCGTCTGTTGCAAACCAGACAAGACCGCCGGCGTTCATCATTTTCTCCATCATTTTGCGGTACTCCCACACGTTTTTCTTCGTCCCCTTTAAATCCCAATGCCAGTAATATTCAGTTGTAATGATAATGTAATTCTCCATTTGCTCATCCATCATGCTCACATCCAGTAAATGCTTGCCAAGTGAACAGCCTCTGAATGGAGGAGCGACTTCAATGGCACCGAGCTCAATTAAATTGTCCATGTTGCCTTCTGACCAGCGTTCAAGCGGATCAGGGTACAAATACGTGACATAGCCTACGACAAGCTCATCCACCCTAGCAATGATAATACGTCCTTCAGGAAGATCTGCTATTTCAACAAGTGCTTGTTTCTGTTCCTCAGGCGTGCGAAATGCCGTTAGTCCTTCATGAAACGTATAGTTCGCAAGCTCTGATGCAGGTACCGGTCCTTCAATCAGGATGGAACCTGTTTCTCGCTTAATGGTTTTTGAATAATAAGTTTTAGGATGCTCCACGTATCCACCGCCTCAAATTCTAGTGAGTCGTCTCTATTCTATCTTAAATCTTGCAATAATTAAAACGGTTTCATCAGAAGTTTTTTAAAAATTGAGAAAAAAAGTCATCTATACTATAATGGTCATTGTAAACGTATGCAAAGGGGGACTGTTTGATGAAAGTGGAAACGCTACCATCAGTAAAAGGGGACTATCATTTAAATGATTATGAGCAAGCATACAAAGAATTTTCATGGGAGGAAGCGAGAAAAAATTTCTCTTGGTATGAAACAGGAAAAGTAAATGCAGCTTATGAAGCGATTGACAGACATGCGGACTCGTTTCGTAAAAACAAGGTGGCGCTTCACTACAAAGATTCACAGCGGGATGAAAAGTATACGTTCAGGGATATGAAAATCAAGACAAACAAAGCAGGAAATCTATTAAGAGAACAGGCACATGTGCAAAAAGGGGATCGCGTGTTTATCTTTATGCCAAGATCACCTGAGCTCTATTTTCTACTGCTTGGTGCTGTCAAAATTGGTGCGATCGTCGGTCCGTTATTTGAGGCATTTATGGAAGGTGCCGTCAAAGATCGTTTAGAAAATAGTGAGGCAAAAGTGATTGTGACAACGCCTGATCTGCTTGAGCGGATTCCGTTTGCAGAACTTCCAAAGCTTGAATCCGTCATCATTGTCGGTGGTGAAAAAGAGGATGCAGGTGGTGTGCGGACGATTCACTTTGAAGAAGCATTTGAGCAGGCAGCGAAGGAACTTGAAATCGAGTGGATGGATGAAAAAGATGGATACTTGCTTCATTACACGTCAGGGTCCACTGGTACGCCAAAAGGTGTGCTCCATGTTCATGGCGCAATGGTGCAGCAAGGCCAGACGGGTAAATGGGTACTTGATTTGAAAGAAGAAGATGTCTACTGGTGTACAGCTGATCCAGGCTGGGTAACAGGGACGGTGTACGGTATTTTTTCTCCGTGGTTGAATGGAGCGACGAATGTGATTTTAGGCGGCAGGTTCAATCCTGATACGTGGTACGAAACCATTGAATCGCTTGGTGTGACCGTTTGGTACAGTGCACCGACAGCCTTCAGAATGCTGATGGGAGCAGGAGACGATCTCATTCAAAAATATGATCTCAGCTCACTCCGTCATGTGTTAAGTGTAGGAGAGCCACTTAATCCAGAAGTGATCCGCTGGGGAGACGCTGTATTCGGTAAACGAATTCATGATACTTGGTGGATGACAGAAACAGGTGCACAGCTGATTTGTAACTATCCATCCATGGATATCAAACCAGGTTCGATGGGGAAACCAATTCCAGGCGTTGAAGCTGCGATTGTGGATAATGCCGGAAATGAACTTCCGCCATACCGGATGGGGAACCTTGCCATCAAAAAAGGCTGGCCGTCTATGATGCATACGATCTGGAACAATCCTGAAAAATATGAATCTTACTTTATGCCGGGAGATTGGTATGTTTCAGGAGATTCTGCTTATATGGATGAAGACGGATACTTCTGGTTCCAGGGACGTGTCGACGATGTCATCATGACGTCAGGAGAGCGGGTCGGTCCATTTGAGGTAGAAAGTAAACTGGTGGAACATCCGGCCATTGCAGAGGCTGGTGTCATCGGAAAACCAGATCCTGTGCGCGGTGAAATTATTAAAGCATTTATAGCGCTTAGAAGCGGATACGAACCGTCTGATGACCTGAAAGAAGAAATTCGTACGTTCGTGAAAAAAGGACTCGCTGCACATGCAGCACCGAGAGAAATTGAGTTTAAAGACAAATTGCCAAAAACACGCAGCGGTAAAATTATGAGACGTGTGCTAAAAGCGTGGGAACTGAATTTACCTGCTGGCGATCTCTCGACAATGGAAGATTAATCACTTCCGTCAGTTGACTTGATATCAAAAGTATGTTAAAAATGACTTTAGTTGAATATGAAAAGGTTTTGACTGAGATTCAGTAGAATCATCTTTCCCTGTCCAAGAGAGCTGACGGCTGGTGCGAGTCAGTACACAGAGATATTCGAATTACCCTCACGAACCGCTTTTACGAAAAGGAGCATATGCTATCTGATTAGTGAAAGAACGGATCTGTCCGTTATCAGTGTAAGTGAAAAGACGTGTTGTTTTGTCTTTTAAGCAGGGTGGTACCGCGATATATATCGTCCCTTCGTTCATTCGAAGGGGCGTTTTTTATGTTGAATTGTAAAAAAAGGAGATTTGGATATGAGTCAATTGATGGAAGATTTATCGTTCAGAGGATTAATTCAGCAGCAAACAGATGAAGAAGGTTTAACAAAATTATTAGCAGAAGAAAAAATCAAGCTATACTCCGGCTTTGATCCAACAGCTGACAGCTTGCACATTGGTCACTTACTCCCAATTTTAACATTGCGCAGATTCCAAGAAGCAGGTCATCATCCGATTGCACTTGTTGGCGGCGCAACTGGACTGATTGGTGACCCAAGTTTCAAAAAAGCAGAACGTTCACTAAACCCAGCAGAAATCGTCGAACAGTGGTCAGAGAAAATCAAAGGCCAGCTCTCTCAATTCCTTGATTTTGAAGCAGGTGACAACCCAGCTGTTATCGTCAATAACTATGACTGGATCAGTCAAATGAATGTCATCACGTTCCTTCGTGATATTGGAAAGAACTTCGGTGTCAACTTCATGCTCGCAAAAGATATCGTCAGCTCCCGTATTGAAACAGGGATTTCGTACACAGAATTCAGCTACGTGATTCTGCAATCGTTAGACTTCTTGAACCTTTACAGAAATGAAAACTGTAAGCTGCAAATCGGCGGAAGTGACCAGTGGGGAAATATCACATCTGGACTTGAGTTGATCCGTAAGTCTGAAGCAGAAGGCGCAAAAGCATTCGGTCTCACCATGCCGCTTGTCACAAAAGCAGACGGCACGAAGTTTGGGAAAACAGAAGGTGGTGCCATCTGGTTAGATAAAGAAAAAACATCACCATATGAATTCTACCAATTCTGGATTAACACAGATGACCGTGATGTCGTGAAATACTTAAAATACTTTACGTTCCTATCAAAAGAAGAGATCGCATCGTACGAAGAAAAAGTGCAAACAGCCCCTGAAAAGCGTGAAGCACAGCGCCGTTTGGCAGAAGAAGTCACAACACTTGTGCATGGCCGTGAATCACTAGAACAGGCTGTCAACATCTCAAATGCGCTATTTAAAGGCGAGATCAAATCTCTTACAGCAGAAGAAGTGAAAGTAGGCTTTAAAGATGTGCCATCAATGGAGAAAGACAGTGCAGAAGAATTAACACTTGTTGATGTTCTTGTCGAATCAAAACTGTCTCCATCAAAACGTCAAGCACGTGAAGATATCACAAACGGTGCCGTCTACATCAACGGAGAGAGACAAACCGACAAAGACTATGTGCTTTCAGCTGAAGACCGAATTGAAAACCAATTTACGGTCTTAAGAAGAGGGAAAAAGAAATACTTCCTTGTGACGTATAAATAAATCCTTATGCAACAGTAAGTATCATGAAAAGCACCTCAAATGTTCATATACATTGAGGTGCTTTTCTTTTTTATTCAGAAGTAGGAATTAAGCTTTTACAGAGCGGTTTTCTCTCATTTGTCTGTTTCTTATTCAAGAAGTGAATCTTCGTTTGTATAAGCATGTTCTACCTTACAAATTCGGGTTGTATAGGATTCATACCAATCTTTTTTTCCTTTTTTTTGAACACGCTGATGTGCTGTATGTGCTTTCCATTCTTTGATGGCTGCTAATGAATCCCAGTAAGAGACAGTGATTCCAACACCATGTTCATCTCGTGCACTTTCCATTCCAAGAAACCCGTCTAGTTCTTTCGCTAATTGTTCCATTTTTTGAGCAGCAGCAGCGTATTCTTTCTGCTCAACATTTGTTCGTTTTGATGTGAAAATGACTGCATAGTAAGGTGGTGCAGGTGTTTGAGTAAATAGCATCTAGTAGAACCTCCTTTTGTCTATTCACATTATATATGAAAGATAGAGAGGTCCGTAGTCTTTTTGTTTTAATTTCAAAAAGACCATGGTGCTTTTTCATTAGGTATTGTGCTGTAAAATCATCTGATAAATATTACCTTGTTCACTTTTCTGTCATATTTTTCTTGTTTAAAATAGAGACGTATCAGAAAATTAAGGGGGAATGAACATGATCGTTTTAAAGAAAAGGAGTTTGCAAATTCTGATTGCGCTTGCCTTAGTGCTAGGTTCAATGGTCTTCATCCAGCCGAAAGAGGCCAAAGCGGCTGAGCATAATCCGGTAGTGATGGTACATGGTATGGGCGGTGCGTCTTATAACTTTGCTTCGATCAAACGATACTTGGTATCACAGGGATGGGATCAAAACCAACTTTTTGCAATCGATTTCATAGACAAAACAGGTAATAACCTGAACAATGGCCCGAGGCTCTCTAGATTCGTCAAAGATGTACTAGCCAAAACGGGCGCCAAAAAAGTAGATATTGTGGCTCATAGTATGGGTGGTGCGAACACGTTATACTATATTAAAAACCTAGACGGCGGAGATAAAATTGAAAACGTCGTCACACTTGGTGGAGCGAATGGACTCGTATCACTCAGAGCATTACCAGGCACCGATCCAAATCAAAAAATTCTTTACACATCTGTCTATAGCTCAGCCGATCTCATTGTCGTCAACAGCCTTTCGCGTTTAATTGGCGCGAGAAACGTCCTCATCCACGGCGTTGGACATATCGGTCTATTAACCTCAAGCCAAGTCAAAGGCTATGTGAAAGAAGGATTGAATGGCGGAGGACAGAATACGAATTAAAAAATGAAAAAGACAGCGATTTGTGCTGTCTTTTTTGATGTCATGGTTATATGGGAGCTGCTAGGTGTTGGAGAAGATTTTTAGGAGGATAAAAGATGACGCAAAAACTCAAACAACATTTCTTAGGCTACTTTCTCTATTTCCCATGTTCATTTCTGATCATCTATATAATCTGGATGGCAATCGTCAAATCAGTGCAATGGACAGAAGTCATATCTAATTGTACATCCATCATTGGCATCTATTACTTAATAGCCAGTGTGTGGTTTCTCTTTTTAGTGCAAAAACAGACAAAACATCGTACATAGCCAAATAAAAACATGTACAAATCAACCACCATTCCTTACACTACATATAATGAACGAGATTCTTTGGAGGTGGGGATTTGTGCAACATCATCAAAAGGCTTTGATTATGGTCGATGTACAGAAAGCATTCGAGCACGAACAATGGGGAGAACGGAATAATCTAGATGCAGAGAAGAACATCAGTCGTCTATTGACGTTTTGGAGAGAAAAAGGCTGGACAGTCATTCATATTCAGCATACATCGGATCAGCCGCACTCCTTATTTCATCCAGCAAATGAAGGGCACTCCTTCAAAGAGGTCGCCAAACCGCTAGATGAAGAAACGGTCATACAAAAGAAAGTCAACAGTAGCTTTATAGGTACAAACTTAGAGGAACAACTAAGATCGAACGAGATCGACACTATTGTGATCGCTGGACTCACAACACCACACTGCGTATCTACCACAACAAGAATGAGTGGAAACCTAGGCTTTGAGACATACCTCATGTCGGATGCAACAGCCGCCTTTGGACTCGCAGATCAAACCGGTACATACTATGATCCAGAAACGATCCATCGCCTTTCACTTGCAACACTGCATGACGAATTTGCGACTATCCTGACAACTGAGCAGCTGATCACAAATTGGGCAAGCAAAAGCTCCTAGAATCATCTCTAGGAGCTTTTTGCTTGTTCATCCAGCGGCTGTTTTCGTTGTTCAATACTTGAGTAGATGAGATCAATTCCAATAAATAAGAAGCTGACAAAGAAAGATAAAATGAGTGTGCCGTGCTCCCAAATGGAGACATTGACTATGTTCATATTAAGGACAAACTTAATTGAGAAATGCACAACGATCCATGAGAGTAAAAATTCAAAGATAAACGTGAACCATTGAGGAAATCTTAGCAAAGAGGAAATTCCTTTACCAATGAATACTAAAAAGATCGACCAAAAAAGAACAATCCCACTGACGAATAGACAGAAGGTCAATAATGAAAGAAATGATGCATAGGTAATATATTCTCCAAAAAGAAAATTCACTCCTAATGAAACAACATAAAGTACAGAACTTGGAATGATGATGACAAAACTAATCGAAAAAAAGATGAGTAAAATGAGGAGAATTTCAGCGATAGCTCCAGGCGCTTCATCGACAACTTTTGTCTTTCTCAAAATCGCATAGATAACAATTGAAATGAGCATAAGTGCTAACATAAATGAAATAATCGACAAATTGCTTTCCTCCTTAACGTTCTTTACATTATTGTTTTAAGTTGTGAGTTATCCAGTAAATGTAATTGTAAGAGGAAAATGAAAAAGAGTAAAGAGTAATCGGTGTTCTAATTTTCTTGTGTGTAAATTTGTAGCTAGAGAGTATCGTACAAAAGACCAAACAAAAAACCCTAGAAATCCTTGAACAATCAAGGTCTCTAGGGTTTGTTTGATCACTCTCTGAGAGAGTCATGAAATTAACGAGAGTAGAACTCAACGATTAGTTGTTCGCTGATTTCAGGCGCTAATTCAGAACGCTCTGGAAGACGAGTGAAAGTTCCTTCAAGCTTTTCAGCATCGAAAGTAAGGTATTCAGGTACGAAGTTGTTCACTTCAACTGATTCTTTCACAACTGCAAGGTTTTGAGATTTCTCACGAAGAGCAATCGTTTGACCTGGTTTCACAGAGAAAGATGGGATGTCTACACGGCTTCCATCAACAAGGATGTGACCATGGTTTACTAGCTGACGAGCTTGGCGGCGCGTACGAGCAAGGCCAAGACGGTATACTAGGTTGTCAAGGCGAGTTTCAAGAAGAATCATGAAGTTTTCACCTTGTTTACCAGGAAGTTTAGCAGCTCTGTCAAATAGTGTACGGAATTGACGTTCGTTGACACCGTACATGTGACGAAGCTTTTGCTTCTCTTGTAATTGTAAACCGTATTCAGATAGTTTTTTGCGTTGTCCTGGACCATGTGGGCCTGGAGCGTAAGGGCGTTTTTCAAGTTCCTTACCTGTTCCGCTTAATGAAATGCCTAAACGGCGGGAAATCTTCCAACTTGGACCTGTATAGCGAGCCATAATGTGACTCCTCCTTATGTTTTTATTTGTGAAAAATAAAAACCGTCTGTTCTTTGTCTTTTCCGTCATTATGTTTTCATGCATCCTCGCTCCAGCAGCAGGGAGTTACAAGATGCACCTCCATATAGAAGGAACAAAATGATACAAAAAAGCCGAACAAAAAGGCTGCCATATTTCACACAAACTCTATTATATGACGCCAGATAGGAGAAGTCAACCTATTTAAAGAGGAGAATGTCAAACGTGGTCGGCATTCATTCGGGAAGAAAGCAAAACAAAAAAGCAGACACATTGTCTGCTTTTCAAGTATCATGACGCATCAGTAGATGCTGATAACGCATTTTGGACAACCTCTGTAAATTGAACTAAGTACGTTTCATCTATTTCATTGAAACGATCTTTCACTGGACTGTCAATGTCGAGTACCCCAATGATTTGTCCATTTACTTTAAGAGGGATCACGATTTCAGACTGCGATGCGGCATCACATGCAATATGACCAGGGAATGCATGGACATCAGCGATACGCTGTACATCACCTGTCGCAAATGCTGTACCGCAAACCCCTTTTCCAGAAGGAATGCGTACACATGCGGGTAGTCCGTTGAATGGACCAAGCACAAGCTCTCCGCCTTTTGCTAAATAAAATCCTGCCCAATTGACTTCAGGAAGCGAGTGATAAAGCAGCGCCGCAGCATTGGCTAGGTTGGCAATGAGATCAGGTTCACCATCCGTAATCGCTTCTACTTGCTTGATGAGTAATTGATAGTCTTTCGATGGATCACCAGACTGTTTTTCGACATGAAACATGAAAATCTCCTACTTTCTATCTCAAAAATACATAACTTGCGCTTCACATGTGGGATTTGTCGAGCAATGATTAAAGGAACTTCCGCCTTCACCTTGAAGTATGTACACATGAAGAGGGGTGAGCGGATGAAAACATCAACAACCGTGCAAACAAAAGACCGTATTATTGAAGCTGCCATCAGACTTTTTAACCAAAAAGGATTTTCTGGAACCTCTGTCCGTGAGATTGCGAAGGAAGCAAACGTCAACGTTGCCCATATATCTTATTACTTTCAAGGAAAAGGAGGGCTGCTCGAGCAGCTCGTATCCGATTTTTATGAAGGCTATATTCAGATGATTGAATCGCACATCCAGCACATGGAAACCCGTCATGCAAAAGAATGTTTACTTCATGTGGTTTTTGATATTTTATCTTATCAGCATGAAAATCGTCAATTAACCCGTTTCGTTTATCGAGAAGTGACCATTGATTCAACGCTGATCAGGGAAATCATGTCCACCTATTTAACAAAGGAAAAATACTTGTTTCAGCTCATCATTGAAAAAGGAAAAAGCACCCATGTGATTTGTAAGCAGCTGTCACTCTCATCATTTATGATCCAGCTAAAATCACTTCTGATGATGCCATATCTGCAGCCGCAATATTTAACAGAGGTGCTTTATATCAACCCAAGCGAGCCTTACTTTTATCAAACGTACTATAAGGAACTGAGCCGGTCGCTTCATCATCTGTTAGAACCAAATGAACCCGCACTTGATCCTCACCTGAAACTCATGATGTCTTCAAATTGATCATACGCATATCCGAGATCTTCCGCTTGATGGGCATCAGACCCGAATATGAGCGGAATTTTTTTCTGTTTTGCAAGATCGATCATCCATTTATCTAAATAGATACTTCTGGCATATGTTTTACGAAGACCTGATGTATTAAAATCTAAGGACATGCCTTTTTTTGCCGTTTCTTCAAGACAAAGGGTGACCCTTTGACATAGTTCTGGCGACATTTCGTATGGGAAAAGTTGTTTGAATTTCTGGACAAGGGTGATATGACCGATTCTCTTTGGCTTATATGGACCTAAAGATGATAGAATAGAAGAATGAATTTGGTCATAGTAGCTTTGATAGACGTGTTCGGTGCTGCCATAGATACTGATCAGCTGCTTGAAGGCGTGCTCATCAAAATCAAGACAAATATAATCATTGCCAGCAGGAAGAAAATGAACAGATAAAATGCTATCGTCTAGTTCAGGGCCGTAGCAGTCTAAAAAGGCACTTGTTTCCTCTTCATACTCTTTGATATAGTCGACCTCAAGCCCAGTTTTTACTATTAACTGTCCTTTATATTCCTGTTTCAGCTGATCCAGCTTCGTCAAATAGGCTTCAAGGTCTTGAAGCTTCATGGCGCTATCCTGCTCAGGCGTTGGATCTCGAAACGAAGGAGGCAGCGGGGCATGCTCGGTAAAGGTGATGGAATCAAATCCCTTTTTCATTGCTTTTTCAATATAAGAATGAAAAGGATCAAGCGTACCGTGCGGGCAAAATGGCGTATGTAAATGTGCATCTTGTTTCAACATGTCGTCACCTCTTGTCGATATTTTGAAAAACGTCATGTTTATCAGCGAAAATAATGAAAAATCATGACCAAAAATGCTGGTTACATGGTATCATAATAACAATGAAAACGACAGCTTCCGCATACATAAAAACAGGTCACATCAATACATGTGGCCAAATGATAGAAAGCCTGAATGACTTTCTTGAAAAAACATACATAAAACCGTGAATGGATCGTATTGGAAAAAATACAATCCTGCTTATAAAAAACAAATGCAAAGCGGACACGAAAGGGTTCTCAGGTCTACTCGGGACACTACCCTGACATCACTTAGATCACAACAAGGGGGCTCATTATGGAGTTTATCATCGGTTTAATTGTCATTTTGCTTGCTTTGTTTTCAGTCGGTTATTTCCTCAGAAAAAATATATATAAAGAGATTGACCGATTGGAAGCATGGAAAATTGAAATTTTAAACAGATCAATTGTAGAAGAAATTTCAAAAATCAAACATTTAAAAATGACCGGAGAAACAGAGCAGTTTTTTGAAAGATGGCGTGCAGAGTGGGACGATATCGTCACAGCCCATCTTCCAAAGGTAGAGGAGCTATTATATGATGCAGAGGAGTATTCTGATAAATATCGATTCTCCAAAGCAAAGCAAGTTCTTGCACATATAGGAGATCTGCTCACCGCTGCTGATTCAAACATCGAAGACATTTTAAAAGAGATTGCAGACCTTGTCACAAGTGAAGAGCAAAACCGAAAAGACATCGAGAAGGTCAAAGAGCAATATCAAACGGTACGAAAAAATCTACTTGCTTACAGCCATTTATATGGCACCCTTTATGACAAAATGGAGCAGGACTTGGACGAGGCCTGGGAAGGGATCAAGCAGTATGAAGAAGAGACAGAAAACGGAAACTACATGACAGCAAGGAAAATTTTGCTTGAGCAAGACCGCAGACTCGATCAGCTGCAATTATATATCAATGATGTACCGAAGCTCATCGCAGACTGTAAACAAACTGTGCCAGGTCAGCTGACGAAGCTGAAAGACGGTTATAAAGAAATGACAGACAAAGGCTACAAGCTAGAGCACATCCAGATCACAAAAGAGCTGGAGAACTTGAATAAACAGCTGACCCGTGCGGAGAAGCTGCTGATTGATGAACTCAACTTAGATGAAGCATCAAGCATTCTGCAAATGATTGATGATGCGATTCAGACGCTGTATGATCAGTTAGAAGCAGAAGTAGAAGCAGGTCAGGAAATCAAGAGCAAAATGCCTGAGCTGACCGAAGCATTTGAAAAACTTGAACAAGACCACACGCAGACAAAGGCAGAAACGGCTCTTGTGAAAGAAAGCTACAAGCTGACAGCAGGAGAGCTGGATCAGCAGAAAGCATTCGAAAAACGATTAGAAGAAATTGAAAAGCTTATGAAGCAAATACGAGAGAAGCTTGATCGTGACCATGTCGCATACACATTATTAATGGATGAAATCAATCAGCTTGAGACCTTTATTGAGGATGCCAAAACACTTCATGAAGCGTTTAAAGATCACCTTCAATCGTTACGAAAAGAAGAATTACAGGCAAGAGAAACATTGGCTGAACTTAAAACCATGTTGACAGATACAGTGCGCCAGCTGCACAAAAGCAACATTCCAGGTGTACCTGCTGACATCAAAGATCGTGCTGAAAAAGCGCAGGAGATGATTCAGCAAGTGCAGGAGCAGCTAGAGAATTTGCCGCTGAATATGCCAGCAGTGAACCAGCAATTAAAAGAAGCCTCTGAAACAGTCAGACATGTGGTTGATGAAACACATGACATGCTTCGTAAAGTGGATCAAATTGAACGGATTATACAATACGGCAACCGGTTTAGAAGTCAAAACCACATTCTTTCAGAGCAATTAAAAGAGGCAGAACGAAGATTTTATGCCTATGATTATAACGATTCATTTGAAGTGGCAGCAGCTGCTGTCGAAAAAGCATCACCTGGAGCCGTCCAGAAGCTTTTAACTCAGCAAGAAAAAGAATATCAGCATCAATAAAAAAGCTGAAGTCCATTTTAGGACTTCAGCTTTTTCCATGTTATGAAGCTTGCTTTTGGCGTTCTTCTGAAGCAGAAGAAGTGAATAGAGAGATAACAAATCCAATCACGATTCCGAGTATGGCAGGTACAATCCAGCCAATGCCAAGGTCATATAGCGGCAAGATCGTTTGAAAGAGATCTTTCACAGGACCGATAGGCAGTTTAGCCGCTGCTAAACCGTCAAACAGACTGACGCAGCCAGTTAAAATCAAAGTAAGGACATACACAGGTCTTCTATGACCAAGCCATTTGTCAGCAAGTGATAAAACGATAATCACAATTGCTAACGGGTAAATCGCAGTTAACACAGGTACTGAAAAAGCGATAATATGAGCAAGTCCAAAATTTGAAATGATAAAACTGAATAATGTGACGAGTGTAACGACCATTTTATAAGAAAGTTTAGGTAATAAATTTGAGAAATACTCTCCGCACGATGTCACGAGACCGATACTTGTGGTTAAACAGGCAACCGTAATCGCCGCGCCTAACACAATATTACCTAAACTGCCAAAAAGAAATTGCGAGGACTGAGCCAAGATTTTACTACCATCTCCAACAAAACCAATGGCGTGTGTACTTGAAGCACCTAAATAAGCAAGTGATAGATAAACAAATGTTAATCCGCAAGCTGCAATTAGACCTGCTTTGATACAAGCAGAAGTGAGTGCCTTTTTACTTGTTATACCACGTCCTTTAATGGCGTTGATGACAACAACCCCAAACACAATAGATGCAAGAGCATCCATGGTTTTATAGCCTTCTAAAAACCCTTTGAAAAATGATCCATTGCTATAGGACACATCAGGTGTGCCAATGACGCCCATCGGTGTCAAAATGGCTTTGACGATAATAATCAAAATGATCGTAAATTTAATCGGTGTTAACACTTTTCCTACACGATCCACGATTTTCGTTGGATTTAGCGCAAGATAATACGTAATACCAAAAAAGGCCAGTGTAAATAAAAGAAGTGAGAGCCAAGCTGGTACACCAGCTAAAAAGGGTAGTGCACCAATTTCATATGAAACCGTTCCTGTACGAGGAATAGCGAAAAGTGGCCCGATAGATAAATATAAAATGACGGTAAACGCTGTTCCAAAAGCTGGGTGAGCTTTATCAGCTAATCCTTTCGCATCTCGACCTGTCAAAGCGATTGCAATAATCCCTAGAAGAGGTAAACCGACACCTGTTAATAAAAATCCGCCCATTGCTTTCCACACATTTTGCCCAGCATATTGCCCAAGCTCTGGTGGATAAATCATATTACCGGCGCCGAAGAATAGAGCAAACAGCATAAAACCTATGATAACCGTATCTTTCGTCGACAAAGTTGCCTTCATTGCATTTAAAGCCTCCATTATTATGTTGAAATATTCTGTTAATTAGTTGCTAGGTAACCGTTCATCATTAACAATCACTAATTATAAAGGATGTACGCCTGATGTCAACATGTGTTTTCGTACAAAAGTCATGAATTTTTCTATTTTAGTATATGGAGGACAATAAAAAAACATCCCCTTCACTTTGGAAGAGGATGTTTAAAGAATGATTAGGATGCAAGCTGTTTAGGCGGGCCAGTCAACATAGAGATGAGTACGCCAATCCCTGCGCCGATGATCGCTGGTACAACCCACCCAATGCCTAAATCGTAAAATGGAATAAATGAATCTAAGAAGTTAGGTAAACCCCCTAGATTGAATTTGGCAGCAAGTAAGCCGTCAATAATGGCAAAAAATCCAGTGAAGATCAAGGATACGACATAAATCACTCGTCTGCCGTTAATCCAGCGGTCAAGGAACGATAATAAAATAATGACAATGGCCAGTGGATATATCGCTACGAGTACAGGCACCGATAGAGAAATGATTTGTGCCAGTCCGAGGTTTGCAACGAATGTGCTAAATAAAGAAACAATTAGAACGACGGTACGATAAGAAAGTGCTGGGAAAAGCTTTGAAAAATATTCCCCGCATGACGAGACAAGTCCAACACTTGTTGTGAGACAAGCGAATAAAATGGCTGCGCCAAGAACAATGTTACCAGCAGAACCGAATAAAAAGTTTGCAGAAAGTGAAAGTAGTTTTCCTCCTTCATTTGCTCCGACCATTCCAGTTGCATCAGGGCTTGAAGCACCAACATAAGCAAGTGAAATATACACGAGTGCTAGTCCCACTGCTGCAACAAGACCAGCTTTTATACAAGCCGATGCAAGTGATTTTCGTTCTGTGATCCCTCTATCTTTCACAGCTGTTACGACCACGATTCCAAAAACGATAGAAGCAAGAGCATCCATTGTTTTATAACCTTCTAAAAACCCAGTAAAGAGAGGGTTTGCTTTATATGTCGCATCAGGCGCACCGATCATTCCCATCGGTGTAGCAATGGCTTTAAACACAATAATGGCAATAACCGCTAATAAGATTGGTGTCAGCACTTTACCAATTCGATCAACCAGCTTTGAAGGGTTTAAAGCAAGAAGATACGTAATGGTGAAAAACACCAGAGTAAAGATGAATAATGGAATCCATGATTCAGCCTGTCCTTCAGAAAGAAATGGAGCTAATCCAATTTCATAAGAAACCGTACCAGTTCGCGGAATGGCGAAAAATGGTCCAATGGATAAATACAGAATAACGGTGAAGATGGTCCCGAATTTAGGGTGAGCTTTATCGGCAAGACCTTTGGCTCCGGTACCTGTAAGGGCGACAGCAATAACCCCTAATAGCGGAAGACCTACGCCTGTGAGTAGAAATCCGCCGATGGCAAGCCATACATTTTCACCTGCATATTGCCCAAGAACAGGTGGGAAAATCATATTTCCTGCACCAAAGAATAATGCAAAAAGCATTAGCCCAATAGCCAATGTCTCTTTTATACTTAAACTATTTTTCAAAATAGTCCCTCCTCAATCAGTGTATTGTGTCAAATTTAAATATTCTGACAATTTAGGTGTTTATATGACAATTGCACTATGGATGATATAGTGAAAATGGAAAGTTGTCAACTGCCATTTTCAGAAAATTCTCTGTCTGACTTCATTATGGTAACATATAAATGCATTCATTTTTTAAGTTTTTTTGTAAGGAGTTTAAGATATGATTTATCTTGATAATAGTGCCACAACAAAGCCTTATCCAGAGGTTTTACAAGTGCATCAGCAAGTGAGTGAGCGTTTTTTTGGGAATCCGTCTTCGCTGCATCAACTTGGAATTGATGCGAGCCGTCTATTGAGTGAAACGCGAAAACAAATCCTTCACTATACAGGCTTTACACAATATGAGATTATTTTTACTTCAGGTGCAACAGAAGCAAATAACATTGCCATCAAAGGGGCTGCTCTTGCCAAGATGAACCGAGGCAGACATATTGTCACAACAGCGATTGAGCATCCATCTGTCATCGAATCGTTTGAACAGCTGAAAACATTATTTGGCTTTGATATTTCCTATATTCAAGTAAATGAGCATGGCCGTGCAGATATGACGCATTTAAAAGAAGTGCTTCGCCCTGATACAGTGCTTGTCAGTCTCATGCATGTAAACAATGAAACAGGCGCGATTCAGCCGATAGAGGAAGCGGCCAGCATCATTCGGAAGTATGCCAAAGAGGCGATTTTTCATGTCGACGGCGTACAAGGAATTGGCAAGGTTCCGCTGCCTAAAAAGATGGATATTGATCTTTTAACGATGTCAGGCCACAAGATTCACGGCCTGAAGGGAACAGGTGCCCTCTTTTTAAAGAAAGAGATCGTGCTTGCGCCTTTTATCACAGGAGGAGAGCAAGAACTTGGCCTTCGCTCAGGGACTGAGAACCCTGCTGGAGCTGTCAGCTTAGCAAAAGCCATAAAGCAATCATTTGAATATTTAAACAAGCATCATGATGAGATGATCGCCTTAAAAACGGAGCTAGAGCAACAGCTTGGAAAGATAGAAGGCATCGTCATAAACACACCGCTGACGCATAGTGCACCGCACATTGTGAATTTTTCAGTGCCTGGTATTCAAATCGAAGTCCTTCTCCATATGCTCGAAAAAGAAGGCATTTACGTTTCGACAACGTCTGCTTGTTCTGCTAAGAAAAAGGAACCAAGCCGTGTCCTGCTGACGATGGGGAAATCAGAAGAAGTAGCCAAAAGCAGCATGAGAATCAGTTTGACATATGGACAAGGACCAGAGCTAACGCCGCAAATCATCACATCGATCGCACAAAGTGTGAAAAAATTAAAAGGAATGAGATAACAACATGAAGTATGACCATATTTTAGTCCGTTTTGGTGAGATCTCAACAAAAGGGAAAAATAGAAAGAAATTTATCGAAAAACTAAGACAGCATATCCGGTTTGTATTGAAAGACTTTGAAGCATTAAAGTATGCATCTGACAGAGACCGCATTACGATCATGCTAAACGGAGAAGACCCTGAACCGATTTCAGAACAGCTTAAAGGTGTATTTGGCATTCAAAGCTTTAGCCTGGCTGTGAAATGTGAGACAAATCTTGATGCCATCAAAGAAGCGGCACTCTCAGCGATTCAGGAAGTGTATGAACAAGGAAATACATTTAAGGTCTCAACGAAACGCTCTTATAAACAATTTGAGCTTGATTCAAATGAAATGAACCGAGAAATTGGTGGACATGTTCTAAGGAATACAGACAACTTAACAGTTAATGTGAAACAGCCAGATGTTCACTTGCGAATTGAAATAAGAGAACACGCGACGTACATTACATTTAAAGATGTAAAAGGTGCAGGCGGACTGCCAGTTGGTTCAAGCGGAAGAGCGATGCTGATGCTCTCTGGCGGCTTTGACAGCCCAGTGGCCGGCTATCAGGCAATGAAACGAGGCATTCAAATTGAAGCTGTTCATTTCTTTAGCCCACCTTATACAAGTGAACGTGCTAAGCAAAAGGTCATTGATCTAGCGGAATGCTTAGCTGCCTATGGAGGCGAAGTCAAGCTTCACATCGTTCCTTTTACAAAAATCCAAGAGCTCATTCACAAACAAGTACCAGAAAACTATACGATGACTTCAACGAGAAGAATGATGCTCAAAATTGCAGATAAAATAAGAGCCAAGCGTGATGCGCTTGCCATTATTACAGGTGAAAGCCTTGGTCAAGTGGCAAGTCAGACACTTGAAAGCATGTATGCCATTAATCATGTCACAAACACACCGATCATTCGCCCACTGATTGCCGTGGATAAGAATGACATTATCGAAGAAGCGAGACGAATTGGCACATATGAGACAAGCATTCAGCCATTTGAGGATTGCTGCACGATCTTTACGCCGCCATCTCCAAAAACAAAACCAAAACTTGAAAAAGTAGAACGCTACGAAAGCTTTGCTGAATTCGAGCCAATGCTTGACGAGGCAGTGGAGCAGATCGAAACAATCGTCGTCACAAATGAAAAGAAAGCAGCTGACAAATTCGCTGATTTATTCTAAATAAAAAATTTCATAATAATTACCATAAAATCAATCGCATGAAGTCATGTGTTTCTACACATTCTATATTCACAAGGAGGTGAGAACACATGGCTCAACAAAACAGACAAAGCAGTTCTAATCAATTAGTCGTTCCAGGCGCTGCACAAGCGATCGACCAAATGAAGTACGAAATCGCTTCAGAATTTGGCGTAAACCTTGGACCAGAAACAACAGCTCGCGCTAACGGATCAGTTGGTGGAGAAATCACTAAGCGTCTTGTATCTTACGCTCAACAACATATGGGTGGCGGATCTTTCTAAGACACACAATTAAAAAGCTATGGCTTATGAGCGGGTTCATTCCCGCTCTTTTCTTTTTGTACATATAAATTGTTAGAATATTTTTAAAAAAGAAGACGAAATGAAAAAATTATGGCATAATACTAGGAGTAGGTCCTAATTCAAGCATTTTTCAGTTATGAGTGTTAGAATAGGTAAATTGAAACATGATTCGTTTCATAGAAAGAGGCTAAAAGGAGCTGTACCATGAAAAGAGAAGACTTAATTGCACCAGAACAATATAACTTAGTCAGTGAGATTGAAGCGTTCAGTCATGACCAGAAGAAAATCGCCCTGCACTGGCAGGACGGGAATGGCCATGAAGCGCATGTGACATATGCAGCATTAGTAGAAGAGGCGAATAAAATTGGTCATGTTCTATTAAATGCAGGCTTTAAAAAAGGCGATAAAATCATTGTGATGGTGCCTCGTATGCTAGAGGCATACAGCATTTATTTAGCCATTTTAAAAACAGGAATGGTTGTAATTCCTTGTTCAGAAATGCTTCGCGCTAAAGATATAGATTACCGAATTGAGCATGCAGAAGCAAAAGGAGCGATTGTTTACGCATCATTCATTCAATCGTTTGAAGGAACTAATCAGCCAAAAGATTTTAAAACATTCTCAATTGGTGAGAATGATCATGGCTGGACAAACATTGTTGCGCAAAAGGAAGAGCAGTCAAGCGAGTTGAAATTGGCAGACACAACACGTACGGACATGGCGTTTCTCTCTTATACATCAGGCACAACAGGTAATCCCAAAGGGGTTGTTCATACACACGGCTGGGCGTATGCACATTTACGTACAGCGGCCAAAGCATGGCTCTCCATTAATGAAGGGGATAAAGTATGGGCAACAGCAGGACCAGGCTGGCAAAAATGGGTGTGGAGTCCTCTCTTATCTGTTTTAGGAAGCGGAGCAGAAGGTTTTGTTTATGGAGGAAAGTTTAATCCGGATACGTACTTAGAGCTGCTTCAAAAAAATGAAATCAATGTTCTATGCTGTACTCCAACAGAATATCGATTTATGGCAAAAGTGGATGACCTCAGTCAGTACGAGCTACCAACATTGCATAGTGCTGTTTCTGCGGGAGAGCCACTCAACCGTGAAGTCATCGATACGTTCAAAAAACATTTCGATATCGAAGTGCGAGATGGTTACGGGCAAACAGAAAGCACGCTGCTAGTCGGGGTGCTGAAAGGAATGGACATCAAGCCAGGCAGCATGGGCAAACCAACACCTGGCAATGAAGTAGAGATCATTGATGAGAATGGCCAGATCTGTGCTCCAGGAGAAATAGGTGACATTGCCGTTCATCTTGAAACGCCGGCTTTATTCAAGGAATACTACAAAGATGCAGAGCGTACAAAGGCGCAGCGCCGCGGGGATTACTTTATCACCGGTGACCGTGCGAAAAAAGATGAAGACGGGTATTTTTGGTTTGAAAGCCGCAGGGATGACATCATTGTCAGCTCAGGTTATACAATTGGTCCATTTGAAGTTGAAGATGCACTGATTAAACACCCAGCAGTGAAAGAATGTGCGGTCGTGGCAAGTCCAGATGAAATCAGAGGATCAATCGTGAAAGCATACGTCGTCCTGCGTGATGCATCTACACAAAGCGATGAGCTGATTAAAGAACTGCAAACACACGTGAAAAATACAACAGCACCGTACAAATATCCAAGAGAAATCGAATTCATTGACGAGCTACCAAAAACTCCGTCAGCGAAAATTCGACGTGTCGAGCTGAGAGAAAGAGAGCTTGCACGAAAATCATCATGACAGTAGAAACAATAAGCGTCTGGATGGAAAATCATCCAGCGCTTTTTTTATTGGACAAATCAAATATGTAAAATTCGTTCATGATGTTTTATGTTAAAATGTGTAAGGATGACTTGAAAAGGAGAATGTTCTGAAAATGTCGATTGCGATAATTCATGGGATTGTGCTTGCTTTTGGTCTTATTTTACCTTTGGGCGCACAAAATGTATTTGTATTTCAGCAAGGAGCCCTTCAGCCTCGATTATATCGCGTACTGCCTGTGGTCATTACAGCTGCTCTCTGCGACACACTTTTAATTACTTTAGCTGTCATTGGGGTTTCGGTTGTTGTACTCACCATTCCTATCTTGCAAATGGGTCTTTTTATCATTGGATTTTTCTTTTTACTTTATATGGGGTGGTCAGTTTGGAACACGAGCTCTGCATCAGGTAATCAAGAAAAGATGGACCTGATGCCCGTGAGAAAACAAATCATATTTGCCTGTTCCGTTTCACTTTTAAATCCTCACGCGATTCTCGATACAATAGGAGTGATAGGAACGAACTCTCTTCAATATCATGGGGCGGAAAAATTGGCATTTACCGCAGCCTGTATCATTGTCTCGTGGTTATGGTTTATGGGTCTTGTCCTTCTCGGGAAAATGTTAGGAAAGCTAGATACAAACGGCAAGTGGATGAACCGGATCAATAAAGCCTCTGCGGTCATGATCTGGCTGGTTGCATTATATATCGCCTATCAGCTTATTGGATAAAGGATACATAGAGCAAAAGAGACGTGATGCATGAAAATGAGAGCTGAACATGTCATGGGAAAAAGCGTTGGATGGAAAACATCTGGCGCTTTTTTGTTGTCTACTGTCTCGGGGCAAGCATCAGTTACACCCCGTTCATTTTTATCAGACATGCTGATGATTCAATTACCTGGAGAAAATGATCAAAATAGGATCTATGCTACACTATAATAAATGTATTTTATTGGATGTGGAGGTTTTCAAATGGCTCATAAAGAACAGCGTAAAGGGGCAGTGCTTGCTGTCTTTGATACATTGACGTTTGGTGTACCAGTTTTGCTGTGGAATTTATATAAGAATACGAATAAAACATTGAAGCTGATGATCCCGATTATTCCAATAGTAGGTTTCATCACGTATCTTTTAGCATCTCTTCACTAACGTTTTCTAAAATGATCTGCATGAGCGATACGCTCATGCTTTTTTCATTCGATCATTTTTTGAAGATGGTTTGATTTAATAGACGGAGAGCTTGTACGATATCATCCATTTGATTTTGGTCAGAGGAAGAAAGGCTGTCCATGAGCATGGATTCAATTTGTTGAAATGCTTTGTCCATACACGCACGGCCTTTTTTAGACAGCATAATGACATGTTTTCGCTTGTCATCTTTATCTTCTTGTCTATCAATGAATTGTTTTTCGTGAAGCTTTTTCAATTCTCTGCTGACATTCGGAAGAGACATGTGCTGACAATCGGCGATTTCGCTAGGTGTTAGCTGCTCACTGACGGCTAACTGCTCCAGAATCAAATATTGTAGAGTGGTTAGATCAGATGGTTTGACCTTGCTCATCATAGCATGTTTCAGCTCAGAAAAAGTAGAAGCAAATGTGACAAACTCTTTGAAAAAATGTGGGTTTTTCATCCTGTTTCACCTCCTACGTACCATACCAAATTTATTATCAAAAAACAATTATCATTTGACAACTAAAAAAGATAGGTGTATGCTTTTTGTTATCAAATGATAACTAAAGGAGATAAGCCATGAATGTACTCATTATTTATACTCACCCTCATCACAATAGTTTAAATGGTGCTTTTTTTAAAGAAATCCTAAAGGGCAGTGAAGAAAATCCAAACGTTCAAGAAGTGAGAATCATAGATTTATACCAAGACAAATTTGATCCTGTACTTATTTTTAATGAAGAGAAAAAAAGACGTGATATGCATAAGGACCCTGAGATTCAAGAATATCAAGAGAAAATCAAATGGGCAGACAACATCGTGTTTGTTTATCCGATTTGGTGGGGTAGGCCGCCAGCTATGTTGCTTGGTTTTATTGATCGCATGTTTGCAGCGAATTTTGCTTACCGTCAAACTGGCGGTCTGCTTCCAGAAGGCTTGTTAAAAGGAAAGAGGGCTGTATGTGTATCGACAATGCAAGGACCGACCCACTACCCTTTCTTCTTTTTGCAGAATGCCCACAAGGTGTTAATGAAACGAGCTCTTTTACAATATGTCGGGATTAAACCGGTGAAGTTCTTTGAATTTGGCATGATGGAAAGTCCAAAAGGGAAGCATGACGTGAAATTAAAACGGATATACAACTATTTTCGGAATATCAGCTCATAAAACCACATTCCTTGAGTCACTTTTCTTCTAATTTGAACCTGTTATGTCTTAAAATGACAGAGAGGGTGAGTGACTCATTCTCTTTATCTGAAAAGGGGGATATGGATGAAGAAAACATTGTTTAAAGATGCGGCTCTTATCACACTTGATCCATCTTTAGGTTTTCTGGAGAAGGGAGATCTATTAATTGAAGGGGCACATATTGTAGAAGTCGGACCTTCGATTGAAGCAAGCGGTGCTGATGTTGTGGATGCGTCTGACATGGTCATCATGCCAGGGCTTGTGGATACCCATCGTCATGTGTGGCAGTCTGTCATACGGGGGATCGGAACAGATTGGTCTTTGCAAACGTATTTGAGCAAAATTTATTATGGCAACTATGGGGCGATGAGACGTCCATCAGATGATCGAATTGCTAATTATTTAGGCGCATTAGAGGCATTAGATGCAGGAGTGACCACGTTTTTCGACTGGACGATGATCAATTCTATGGATCATACAGAAGAACTCATTGGAGGTTTAAAAGATGCGGGTATTCGAGCGGTCTTTGGTTTTGGTACCTCTGGAGATGCAGCGTATTGGGACAGAGAGAGTACGCTCACGAATATGGAAGACGCAGCCCGCGTGAAACAAAAACATTTTCAATCATCGGATCAGCTGTTGACGATGGGACTTGCCATTCGTGGACCTGAATTTTCTTCATGGGAGACGACCGTCTTTGAAATTGAAACAGCGAGATCACTAGATGCATTATGCAGTATGCACATTGGCTTTGGAAATTGGGGAGCGGCGGATCGATCGATTGAGCGGCTTCATCAAGCAGGGCTGCTCGGGCCTGATTTGAATATGGTGCATATCAATGCAATTGATGCAGATCAAATGAAGATGTTAGCTGACAGCGGAAGCTCCATCTCGATTACACCTGAGATTGAAATGATGATGGGACACGGATATCCTGTCACAGGGCTCGCCATTGAAAATGGCGTTCTGCCAACGCTTGGTGTAGATGTGGTGACAGCGACAGGCGGAGATTTATTTACCCAAATGAAATTCGGACTACAGGCGGAGCGGGCGATTCAAAATCAATCTTTATTGATGGAAGGGACGATGCCAGGGCCTGAACTTGGATTGTCTGCACAGCAAATGCTTGAAGCAGCCACAATAAACGGGGCTCGTGCCTTGAAGCTTGATGACAAAATCGGCTCGCTCACACCTAGAAAAGAAGCTGATTTTATCTTGATCGATCGGACAAGCATGAATCTTCTTCCGATGACAGATCCAGCTGGGGCAGTTGTGCAAACGGCACACCCTTCAAATGTTGATTCTGTCTATGTGGCTGGAAAAGCAGTGAAACAAAATGGGAAGCTAGTTGGAGTGAACTTAGAAGAGATCAAACAAAAAGCTTATGCGGCAAGAGATCATATTTTATCGCACAAGTTTGAATCAACGCCATCATAAACAAACAATCCCCATAGGCAGCTGCCTATGGGGATGAGATTACAAGGATTCTTTAATGACTTTTTTGTAATACTGGACAGATAGGAATCCGAAGATAGAATATAGCACCGTATAAATCGACATGACGATGAGCATTGGTGTCCACAGTTCACCGCCGAAGAAAAACCAGCCTGACTGTACTGCAAAGTAGCTGTGAAGCAACCCGACAACGAGCGGAATTCCAAAGTTAAATAGCTGTTTGAGCCGAATACCTTTTAATAGATCTTTCTCAGTAAAACCAAGCTTACGCAAGATCGTGTAAGAGCTTTGTTCTTCTTCACTTTCATTCATCTGCTTAAAGTATAAAATACAGCCTGATGTGACAAGGAAGCTGAGACCTAAAAATCCGACTATAAACATCATCAGTCCTATTGTTTGCTTTTGCTGCTGAGCTGAAGCCAATTGAGACATGCTGTTTTCACCTAGTTTTAAAGAGTTAAACACGTTATTTGCTTTTTCAAGATTTTTTTTATCTTTTATATTGACTGCGATATATAGACTATTCTCAAATTGCAGATATTTCTGTTGGTCTAGCTGTAGCTTAGGATCCTTCTGTTGGTCTAGCTGCTCAAAAACATCTTGACTCACGACGGCAACAGGCAGACCGCCAAAAGTGAAGTTATAGGAAATGAGATAATCTTTTTTCAAATCCAAGACTTTCAAATCGAGCGGTTTCTTGATGAGAAGCTTCACATCGCCTGAGCTTTTAATCGGCATGAATTTCTTTAATAGATCACTGTAGCCGCTTAAAATCACTTCGTTGTTCCCCACATGAATATTTGGTGCGTTTTTCTCACTAATCACAGGCAGTGTCAGTATGCCGGGTTCATTATTCATATTTTTTAACTCTGCATCCATATCCATGAGTTTTTTTGCATCAAATTTTGCTCGAATCACTTTGACCTGCTTTAGATCATAAGCAATATGTTTGTCAGAAAGTGCACGAGTGAAGGTGTTGGCTTCTTTCTCAGATCCCATGACGAAATGTGAAGGGATCTGTTGTTCAGCGGTTTTTTCTGCTGAGTAATAGGAAATGTAGCTTAAAGATAACAACCCGATGGCAAGCGCAGATACCGTTGTAATAATCGTTAAAAGCAGTGCGTTTGATTTTAACCGGAACATAATAGATGACAGAGACAGGACTTCATGAATGGCGAGATAGCCATTTTTTCGTTTGCGTACGATATTGGCAATGAACGAAACAGAGCCTTTATAGAAAAGAAAGGTACCGATAATGACAGAGGCTAGAATATAAATCATCGCTAAAAGTAACGCAAGCATGGACGTATATGTGCCGGTAAAAAGCTGAGAAGAAATATAATAGCCTGAGCTGATGAATGCAATGCCTAGAACCCCAATGATGATTTCAAACACAGAGATTTTTTTCACACGCTGTTCTGTAGAAGACGTGGTTCTAAATAAAGATAAAATCGTCTGTCTATTAATAAACCATCGATTTCTTAACATAATTAATCCATAGATGACGAAAAAGACGATCAGTGTCTGCAAAAGGGCCATGCCTGAAAAATGCAGGTTGGCGATGGCGTTCACGCCGGTTACTTTAAATAGCACCATCAGCATGAGTTTTGAACCGATAAATCCAGCTATGATACCAATAGCCATGGAGACCACATATAGGATAAAGTTTTCTGCATTGAGTAGTTTGGAAATTTTTTGTTTCGTCATGCCAATGAGCTGCAGGAGACCTATTTCTCTCCCTCTTCGTTTAATAAAAATGCTGTTCGCATATAACAGGAAGATTCCAACAATGGCAATGAGTAGTACTGAAGCGGCTTTAATCGACGCACCGCCCTTAATGGACCCCTTTACATCATCAAGTGCTGGTGAGTACTGCAAGGTGACAAAAGAAAAGTAGAGCGCCACACTAAATACAAGTGCAAACACGTATAAATAGTAATTTTTTAAGTTTTTCTTCAGATTGCGGAAGACGAGCTGATTAATGTTCATGCTTCACACCGCCTAAAACACCTTGCGTTTTCATAATATCCTCGAAAAACATCTTTCTCTCTAGAGCGCCTTTATTCAATTGTGTATAGATCTGTCCATCTTTGATAAAAATCACTCGTCTTGAATAACTGGCTGCAACAGGGTCATGCGTCACCATGACAATGGTTGCTTTGCGCTTGTGATTGAATTCTTGCAGCTTGTTCAGTAAGTCAGAAGCAGATTTGGAATCAAGTGCTCCAGTTGGTTCATCAGCAAAAATGAGGCTTGGTTCATGAATAAAGGCACGTACTGCAGATGTCCGTTGCTTTTGTCCACCAGACAGTTCATTTGGATATTTGTCTCTTAGTTCATAAATCCCCATATCCTCTGCAAGCTGTTGAAAGCGTTCAAAAGCTTCTTTTTTAGGCGTTTTGGAGATGGATAATGGCAAGAGGATGTTCTCTTTAACCGTGAGTGTATCAAGTAAGTTGTAATCCTGAAAAACAAAGCCAAGCTGTTTCTTTCTAAATTCAGCGAGCTGCTGATCTTTCATTTGCGTCATATCTGCATCTGCGATCCGAATCGATCCGCTGGACACATGATCAATCGATGACAATACGTTCAAAAGGGTCGTTTTCCCCGAGCCTGATGGCCCCATGATGCTGACAAATTCTCCAGCTTCTATCGTCAAATCAATGCCTTTCAGCACCTCTTGTTTATTGAATTTATTTCCATAGCTTTTATATAACTTGCGAGCTTCTAAAATGTTCATCTGTCGAACCCCTTTTTTATTTAATTGATATCTCTAGTATAAAAAGAAGCCGATCAGACTTCCTGCGATTTGGCGAACAAAACAGACGAGCATGTGACATTGTTGTCACATGCTTGTTTGATATGTCAAAGCCTTATGTAGAATTCAGATTGTTATTCAATTATTTTATCTGTTTTTCGCTATGATGTATCAAATTTCTTGTTTTTTTCTGATGAACCTTTACAGAGTATTTGATTTCATGTAAGATATGCATATCAAATATATGCATAGTAAATCTATGTATTAGAGGTGACGATGGATGAAAGTGAGTAAAGAGCTTCTAAAGGGGAGTACAGCTACCCTTATTTTAAGCTTGTTAAATGAAAAGCCGATGTATGGATATGAAATGATTAAGGAATTGGAGTCGAAATCCGAAGGGATTTTTAGCTTTAAAGAGGGGACGATATATCCTATTTTGCACACTTTGGAGGGGAAAGGATTCATTGTGTCTTACTGGGGTGAAGGGAATGGCAATCGAAAAAGGAAGTATTATCGGATTAATGAACAGGGCAAAGCGTTTATGAAGGAAAAGAAAGAAGAATGGACTGTGTTTAAAGATGCAGTAGATGGCGTTTTGAACGGGGAGAAAGTCGTATGGGACTAGAGAAAAAGTTTGAACAATATATCAAAAATGTGTGTAAACGAATCAAAAATAAAGACGTACATGCAAGTATAAAGCTTGAGCTTCGTGATCATTTATACACGCTGAAAGAGGAAGCGGTCAGTGCGGGCATGTCAGAAGAAGAGGCGGTAGATCAAGCGCTCGATCAAATTGGAGATGCAGCCATACTCGGAATGCAGCTTCATGAAACACACAAAACTCAAGTTGACTTTAAAACGATACTTCTTGTATTAGCTACTTGTTTATTTGGGCTGTTTGTAATGTATTATTTTCAGTTTCATTCTCATTTACTTCATTTTCAAGACACGAATATCTTTTATAAAAGTCTCATTTACTATGTATTTGGTCTTGCGTTGATGCTTGGACTGTTTGCTTTTGATTATCGGCGCTTTTTACCCTATTCATGGCATTTATACATAGGAACGATTGGAATGCTGATTCTTACAATGATGATTGGGACAAGAGTGAACGGTATTCTCTTTTTAAGCTTAAATAATGGATCGATCAATCTGACTGAAATTTTTCCATTTCTGATGATTATTTCGTTAGCTGGCATTTATCAATCTTGGAATTGGAAGAATGGTTTCAAGTCCTGGCTAGGGTTAGCGATTGTCACTTTACCCATTATTTTATTACATATAGTCGGATCTCTTTCTGCAACCATCACCTTTATGGTCATATGCATAACGATGATGTATGTATCTCATGCAAGAATGAGACAGCTTATTCCGTTTACAGCAGCAGGTATTGTCTATCTCATTGTTCAATTATTTTCTCTGTATCAAGCTGATATGGCCCACTTTTACCAATACTCACTTCATGAATTTAGCTCAAATGGTTTTCAAATAAATCCGTACGCATTGTATGATGTTCACACTGATTGGATGTTGACGTATATCATTTATTCATTCGGATGGTTTGCAGGATTGGCCGTTCTTATGTTGTTTGTGACTTTGATTTATAGAGTAGTTCATACAGCGAAACGAGTTCAATCTGCTTATGGCAAAATATTAATGATTGGTTTGGCAACCACATTTGCAGCAAAATTTATCTTAAGTATTTTCACAAACTTTGGATTATTGCCTATATCAGGAGTTTCCATGCCTTTTATGAGCTATGGGGGATCTCATATTCTTCTAGAAATGATGTCAGTCGGGCTGCTAATGAGTATTTATAGAAGGAAACAGCTAGGAGAAATATGCCGTGAAGTAGCGTGATATGGCTGTATAAAATCACCCAATCTCTTCAATGCATCGTTGGATGAAGAGATTGGGTTTCTTGAACTGTATGTTCACATGCTTGCAATATGCACAAAATCATTCTTTTTCGGAAAAATAAAGGTGAAAGTTGTCCCTTGATCTAATGTGGAGTTGACCTCGATCGTGATATGAAGAGCGTCAGCTCCCTTTTTTGTTAAATAGAGCCCCATGCCTGTGGAGGCCGTGTCATTGTGATGTCTTGTGGAGGTAAAGCCTTTTTCAAAAATACGGGACACGTCTCTTGGGTCAATTCCTCTGCCTTGATCTGTGATGGTGAGCACCACTTGTTCGTTCATTTGTTTGCTTTCGATGATAATGTCAGATGATTGGCTGTACTTGACGGCGTTTGTCAGCACTTGTCTGATCATAAAGGATAACCATTTTGTATCACTTAATACATCTCGCTCTTCTAATAAAAGGTCAAAGCCAATTCCTTTTTGCATACACCACGATTGGAGCGCTTTGATTTCTTTCGTTAGCATGTTTTGGAGATCCAGTTTTTCAATAAATAAATCATTTTCAATATGTTGGATCCTGCTCTGATGCAGCTGTGCATCAAGGAGTAAATGTATTCTAAGCCATTCATAGGTCATATTTGATTTGAGCGGCTGTTCTGTTATGCGGTCAATCATTAAGTGCATCGCCGTGAGCGGCGTTTTCACCTCATGTATCCATGAGAGCAGTTCATCTTTTTCTTCTTCCAGCGCAGTCTTTTGCTTAGCCGTCATCTGGCGGTATCGGTCGATTTGCTCTGACGCTGCCTCCTGTACAATTTGTTCAAAGGGGGAAGAGGGTTTGAGACGCATTTGATGGTCTATATTTTCATCCCATTCTTTCAGTTGCATGTAATAAGCAGTTTCTTTCCGGTAACGAAAAAAAAGAAAAACAATGAAGAGTAATGTAGACAAAAGCACGATATAAAAAAGAGAAGCGAGTGGAATCGTTGTATCCAAATATGCAACAAAGAGAATGAGAAGCTGCAAACTAAGAAAGAACAAGATCCAGCTTCTTCGTTCTTTTAGAAATGCTTGCAGCATCATTGATCATCCTTTTCTTTTGCAAGATAACCTTGACCCACCTTTGTTTCAATGAAGGTGCCAAGGGAGATTTCGTCTAGTTTTTTTCTAAGGCGGTTGACGTTTACAGTGAGTGTATTGTCACTCACGAATCGTTCATCGTCCCATAAAGCTTGGATGAGAGATTCCCTTTTGACGATATGGTTTTTATGCTGAATCAATTCTTTGAGAATAAAAAACTCATTTTTTGTTAATTCAATCTCACCGTTTTCATTTGTCACTGTATTATTTTCGAGATCAAGGGTAGCGCCGCACCAGACTTTTAAGTTGGCTGGTTCCGCATTGTAATCATGGACTCGGCGAAGAACAGCACTTACTTTGGCGATGAGAACGTCAAAGTGAAAGGGCTTTTGTACAAAATCATCAGCTCCAAGCTGCATCGACATGACCATATCAGCAGGGTGATCACGAGAGGAAAGAAAGATGATGGGCACATTAGAATGATGCCGAATCATGCGGCACCAATGAAAGCCATCATACTTTGGCAGCTGAATATCAATAATGACTAAATCAGGCTGGATGGAAGTGAACTCCTGCATGACCTGTTGAAAATTGTTGATCCCATACACATCATAAGACCAGTTGACTAAACGTTCTTTGATTTCTTGGAAGAGGGTTGTATCATCCTCAATCAGCAAAATTTTAAACAAAACGAGCACCACACTTTTTGAATTACTTGTACATCATTGTAGCGGAAAACAGGCACTCCCGCTAGAAGCAGACAGTAAAAAAGCAAGGGAAGAGATCCCTTGCTTCGGTTTATTTACCTAAAAAGTGCTTTTTAAAGAATGATAATTGATATTCAAGTGTGAGCGGGTCATTAAAGTAAAACTCTTCCGCATTTGCTTCATACACACGATGTTTTTTCACAGCAGGAATGGACTTATAGATTTCACTGTTTTGATAGGAATTGTCCATTTCGCTGTTTTTGCTAATGATCATATAGTCTCCGGCAAATTCAGGGATGACCTCTTGTGATACCGCATAATAACCAGCTTTTAATGCTTTTTCTTTTACTTTTTCAGGCATTTTTAGTTTCATTGCTTGGTAGAGGATTTCTGTTCCGCGACCCCATGCATCTCCAAAGACGTAAAGGTCTTTTGTGCCGCTTTCAAAGACAGATACGGTTGCATCTTCACCAATTTTTGCTTTGATTTCTTTGCCAGTTTCAGCTGCGCGTTTTTTGAAATCCTTGACCCATGCTTCTGCTTCTTTTTCTTTGTTTAAGACTTTTCCAATTTCAATATGCTGCTGAAGGTAATCGACTTTGTTATACGTGAATAAAACAGTTGGGGCGATTTTTTTCAGTTTTTCTACATTTTTTGCACCGCTTAAACCGATGATGACATCAGGCTTTAGCTTCATGATTTTTTCCACATTTTCATCTGATACTTCTTCCACATTTTTTAATTTCTTTTTGAAACGTGGATTCTTTTTTGACCAAGAGTCAACACCCACAAGGTTCACACCAAGTGACAAGACATTTCCTGTATAAGAGGCGAGAACAACAACACGTTTTGGATTTGCTGGCAACTTCACAGGTCCATTTTCAGATTGATATGTAATCGTGTCTGACGTTGATTGATTTTTTCCCTTATTTGAGGAAGAGTTGCTGCTATTGCCACATGCGCTCAACGCAAGTACGAAGATGAGCATCAGAGGGAACAATATTTTCTTCATGAATGTAGACTCCTTTGAAATCGGCACATAAGCCGTGTATTTGGTTGTATGAGTGATAATGATAATTATTATCACTCAGATATCATACCATAGATGTGAGGTTTGTTGTCAATGATATTTTAGCAGTGGATAGAGGAATTCGGATAGAAAGAAAAAAAGATCAAGGCAGTGTATGACCTGATCTTTTTTCTTATTTAAACCAGCCTTTTTCTTTGGAACGAGTAATGGCCTCAATTCGGTTTTTGACTTCTAGTTTATCTAAAATAACGGATATGTAGTTTCGGACAGTGCCGCTTTTTATGCTGAGTTCCTTGGCGATTTCTTTTGTGTTTTTTCCGTCTGCGACGAGTTCTAGAACCGACTTTTCTCGTTCAGTTAAAGGATTTTCGTCGCTATACAAGTCTTCCATTAATTCAGGGGCGTACACCTTTTTCCCTTTCATCACGCTGCGGATGGCACTTGCCAAATCCTCGCTTGGGCTGTCTTTCAGCATGTAGCCGCTAACGCCAGCTTTCAGCGCTCTTTGAAAATAGCCAGAACGGGCAAAGGTAGTTAAAATGATGATCTTCACATCAGACTTTTTGAGTTCTTCAGCGGCATCGAGCCCAGATTTTCCTGGCATCTCAATATCCATTAAACAAATGTCGACCGGGTGTTTTTTAGCAAAATCTATGGCGTCCTGGCCGTTTGTGCCTTTTCCAACAACCGTCATATCGTCTTCTAAATCGAGAAGCGATCCAAGAGCACCGAGCAGCATTTGCTGATCCTCTGCGATAAAGATGTTAATCATTTTATTTCCTCCTTATCTTTCGCTGCTGAATCATTTGGAATGCTCATGATCAGCTTCGTCCCGTTTTTTGTCTCAATGTGCAGGCGTCCATTTGCAAATTCCAATCTTTCTCTAATCCCTGCAAGGCCATGTCCCTTCGTTTGAGAGGATGGATGACTGCCTTTAAATGTGCCGTTATCCTCAACTGTAATGACAGCTTCCTTTGACTTTTGATGAATCGTGATTTGACAGACAGTGGCGTCGCTATGCTTGACGACATTCGTCACGGCCTCTTTGATGCACATGCTCACAATGTTTTCGTTAAGAAGAGAGATGTGTTTCGGCGCTTCCTTTTCATCATAAATCATGTCAATATCCGCGGCTTCAAGGATTTGCTTGATGTTCAATATTTCATCTTTGATCCGAATGCCTTTCATGGAAGAAACAATTTTCCGCACTTCATTTAGAGACGTTCTAGCTGTCTGCTGGACACTCTTTAGTTCGGCACGAGCCTGTTCAGGGTCTTTATACACGAGTTTACGGGCAAGGTCACTCTTTAATCCAATGAGAGAGAGTTTTTGTCCAAGTGTGTCATGCAGATCGCGAGCAATTCGCTGTCTTTCTTCAAGTTTGACAAGATCGGCGATCCGTTCATTGGCATATTCTAATTTCTCTTCTAGCCGTTCACGTTCCTTCCTGCTTCGAATGCTAAGAGGGAGGAGGATGGCGCTGATCAGTGTAATTACGACAAACGGAATTTGTGTGAGAAACCATCCCTTTTTTAAAATCAAGCTAAAGTTCACTGCTACGGCGGCGCTCCCTAGATGAATATAGTATAAGATATAGAAAGGGACTTTTCTTTTGATATGCCCGTTGAAATAGGCGATACAAAAAGCAAAATAAATGTAGCTGTAGAGCATCACATAACCAGTTGAAATGGCGATTAATACAAGGCCGAATACATATAACGACCAGCCCTTTGAGACAAAGGCAAAACGGTAGACCGCAAAAAAGACGACGTTTAAAATAATGCCGATCACAATGCCTAAAGTCGAAGGGGTCTTAAAGATAAAATAAAAGGGCAGGATGAAAAAAATCGCCCAAATATATGGGGAAATCCCATGCAGTTTTTGAATTTTCAGTTGTTTTTTCATCCGTGATTCACCTTTTTCATTTTTTCAGTCTTTTTCACTACTTTATCAAATTGAACAGGTGAGCGCATCCTGCAAATACAACAAGCTCCTTCTATTGTAAGAAAGAGCTTGCGCCAATTATGCATTCTTCTTCAGAATGTCTCCTTTAATGACAGGTGCGGGCATCTTCTTAGATTGCCGTGCTTCTTTAAAGGTAACGAATGCTTTCGTTTCTTCATCCCAAAGTCTAAATTTCATTGATTCGATACTTGTTTTTAAAGTGATGGTTGGCACATTTTGAAGCGGCTCACTATGATCATGTGCATGCTCCAAGTGATAATTCGGTACCCTCGGACTTAAATGATGAACATGGTGATAGCCGATATTGCCTGTTAACCATTGAAGAAGTTTTGGCAATTTGTAAAAAGAACTGCCTTCTACAGCTGCCTGCACGTAATTCCAATGTTCATCTGCTTCAAAGTAAGAATCTTCAAATGTATGCTGCACGTAAAACAGCCATACGCCGATTGATCCTGAGATCAGGAAGATTGGACCTTGGACAAGCAGGAACTCCTGCCAGCCAAAAAGAAGACACGTTGCAGTTGCTAGCGCAATGATGCTCACGTTTGTGAAATACGTGTTCCAGCGCTCTTTTTTACGAGCATTTTTGACGTTGAAACGGTTTTTTAAGAGAAAAACAAAGATCGGTCCTAAAATAAACATCACAAAAGGATTACGGTAAAATCTGTAGCGAAACTTCGTCCAAGCTGATGCCTCTTGATATTCTTTGACTGTCAGTAGCCAAATGTCGCCAGTACCTCGTTTGTCTAGATTACTGCTTGTGGCATGGTGAATTGAATGATCTCTTTGCCATTGAAGATAAGGGAAAAGGGTGAGTACGCCCGTTACAAATCCGAACAGGTGATTTAGCGGCTTCTGTTTAAAAAAGGATTGATGGCAGCAGTCGTGAAAAATAATAAAGACACGTACTAAAAAACCAGCTGCAATCACCGCAAAGAAGAGGGTTAAAAGGTAGGAGATGTTCAGGCTATAATAGGCAAGAAACCAAAGCCCCAAAAATGGAATGAATGTATTAAAGAGTTGAATGATACTTTTTTTCGAATTAGCACCAGAGAATTGGCCAACTTGTTTTCTTAAAGTGGCTTGCTGCTGTGTGTTTGTTGAAGTCGTCATGAACGTTCAAGTCCTTTCCGTTTCTTTCTACTTCAAAGTATAGAAGGAAAGGTGTCATGCTCATAGTAGCACCCATCATGTATTCAATATGACATTTGTCATGTTGGACGCGGGAAAGGCTGATGGTTCAAGGGTTGTAAGCTTATTTTATTTTAAATAAAAAAAGTAAAGGCGCTTAGCCTTCACTTTTTATGCACGTGCTTCATGTACTTTTAACTGCTTGCCTTTAATCGTTGTGTGCCGCATGGCTTTTAGCACAAGAGGGCCTTTGCCATTTAAAATATCTACATATGTTTTCGTTTCCTGAATGGTAATAATCCCAATGTCATCAAACGCAACGCCGTCTATTTTGGCGATCGTTCCAACGAAATCAACTGCCCGGAGTTTCTTTTTCTTCCCGCCATTAAAATACAGCTTCATAATATCTTTTTCTATGCCGGCCTGCTTATTTTCCTTTTGAATCGGTGTTTCAATTTTTTCTTCAAAGCTTGCCACATGCTGTTCTGCTTCTTCTTTTGTAGGATAAGGCTGAATTTGAAAATGAATGCCAGCTTCCTCTTTTAATTCTTCAATGAGCGGCTGCCCGTGCCTTGTCATAAACGCAATCGTTTTTCCGCTTTTACCCGCTCTGCCAGTTCTTCCAGTCCGGTGAATGTAGCGTTCTTTTTCATATGGCAAGTCGTAATGAATGACATGTGTCATATCACTGACATCAATTCCTCGGGCTGCAATATCTGTTGCGATCAAATAACGGAATTCCCCGTTTTTAAATTCATCCATGACGGCAAAGCGGTCTTCCTGCCTCATCCCGCCATGAATCTTATCGCAAGGAACATCCCACTCATCTAGCTTCATCGTCAGCTCATTCACTCGCTCCTGCGTATTGCAAAAAATGATACAGCTATCTGGATTTTCAATGACAATCGTTCGTTGAAGTAATGAAAACTTGCCTTCTTCCTCGGTTTCAATCAACGTGTGGGTGATTTGCTGCTTCGTCGTTTCCTCCCGAGCAATCTCTATCACTTTTGGCGATTGTAAAAACTGCTCACTCAAATCCTTCATTTCATCAGACATCGTCGCTGAAAATAACATCGACATCCGCTTTGGCGGCAGATGCTGAATAATAGAAGAGACTTGATCAATAAATCCCATGTTCAGCATTTCGTCTGCTTCATCTAACACGAAAAATGACAGATTGTCTAAAGAAAGTGTCCCTTTTTCGAGGTGATCCAATATTCGTCCTGGCGTTCCGCACACAATGTGGTTCTTTTGTGCAAGCTCTATTTTTTGTGCTTGAAATGGAGCTTTTCCATAAATGGCGGCCGCTTTGATTCGTTTAAATCGTCCGAGGCTGGTCAGATCCTGTTTGACCTGCATGGCAAGTTCTCTTGTTGGGACGAGGATGAGGGCTTGAGGTTTATTCTCAGCCCAATCCACCATTTCACAAATTGGCAGACCGTAGGCTGCTGTTTTGCCACTGCCTGTCTGAGATTTGACAATGAGGTCCTGCTTTGAAAAAGCAACGGATAATGTCTCGTGCTGAACAGGTGTAGGTGTATGGAAATGAAGCGCTTCTAGCGCTTGTTTCAATTCATCGCTTAATGGATATTGATCAAAATGTTGTAATGGCATCGTGTTCTCCTTTTCGTACATGTATACTTGTGACATCATACCATATCTTTTCAAAGACACCATGACCTTGAATGAAAAAGCATGAAAAAAAGCCCCGTAAAGGAGCTTGTCAATGATTAAAGGAATCTGCGTTTTACTTTTTCCCAATAGGAGTTATCTTTTAATTTGACCGTTTTGATCACTTTACCAGAAAGGCCAATGTCAATTTGTTTGACATGTTTTGTACCTAGCGCTTCGTTATCAAGACCGATAATCGGATGGTCGTTACCGTCCTGAACAACCTTTAGTGTCAGTTTGCGATCACTGCTTAAAATGAAAGGAGCTCCAAGTGTACGGTATGAGTTGTTATTCAGCGATGCCAGCTCGGTTACTTGCATACACGGAAGCATCGGATCCACCACGGCGCCGTTGACAGATTTATTGTAGGCCGTTGAACCGGTCGGAGTGGAAATAATCATCCCGTCGCCTCTAAAGGTTTCAAAATGGAAATCATCTATATACACATCGATGACAAATGTTTTAATGATGCTAGAGCGGATCGACAGTTCGTTTAAACAATGGAACTGGTTTGTACTGTCAACGCTTACATCGATGATCGGATATTTTCTCACTTCAATTTGTTCAGTGTTCATGGCATCAATCATTTTATCAAAATGTTCTAACGAAAAATCGCAGTATAGGTGCGAATTCTCTGTTTTTGATACCCCTACATACAAGCAGTCATCCCGGAAGTTCGTTTTGCGGACCGCTTGAAGAAATGTACCATCTCCACCAATTGAAGCAATGATATGGGCATCTTCTGCACGCTTTACGACGTGAAAGCCTTGATCGGTAGCGAGCTTCTCCAGAGAAGAAATGTGTCCATCCAATTCATGATCTTTTTTGTAAAAGAAAAATACATTGCGACGATTGTCTGTCATTGACGTTCTCCCCTTTGTTGTCAAAAATAGATTTCGAGTAGTAAAGGGCTTACATAAAAACCCTTGCTCACATTTTACACTTTTTTCATATGAAAGTAAAAATATTAGAAAGACGCTTCATCATGATAGAGGCTTCCATTTGAGAAATGAGTCATTGTAAGTGATTAGACAACGCTGACTTTGAGCATAATTTAATAGCTCATTTTGGAGGATAGAGAGGTCTGGGCGTTTCGTTGTGGGGATGATCTGAGCTATTAGATGTGGAAAGAGGATAAAATAACCAATTTTTCGTCATGATGAGCAAATGATAGAAGATGTAAAGTTGATCGTCATTTCACATCGGTGCTATCATATGTTGAAATGAAATGTAAAAAAACCACAGTTCCTGTGAAACATTTCATGTGTGTATTCGTATGAACGAAGTGAGACAAAAAGGAGGAGAAAGAAATGAATGCGAAAAGATGGGTAGCCTTAATCATTGCACTTGGTGTTTTCGGCTTTTCGATTGTGATTAGTATCACGACGGCCTTGTATGAAAGCTTCAATGATAATAAGATGAGCTATCAATTCGGGGACGAAATCGAAGAAAAGGTACTAGAGGATGGCAGCGGAGCGAGTAAAATTGCTGTACTTGAGATTAATGGTACGATTCAAGATAACGGTGGTGCATCCAGCCTTTTAGGCGGGGAAGCATATGATCATCGTGCGTTCTTAAAAGAATTAGATAAAGCAAAAGACGATGCGTCTGTGAAAGGTGTCTTGCTGCGCGTTAACTCTCCTGGCGGCGGTGTCTATGAAAGTGCTGAAATACATAAAAAATTAGAAGAAGTAAAGAAAGCGAAGAAGCCAATTTATGTTTCTATGGGTTCAATGGCGGCTTCTGGTGGCTATTATGTATCCACTCCAGCGAAAAAAATCTTTGCTTCACCTGAAACGTTAACAGGCTCTCTCGGGGTCATCATGCAAAGTTTGAATTATGCAAAGCTGGCAGATAATTTAGGCATTAAATATGAAACCATTAAAAGTGGAAAATTCAAAGACATCATGTCACCAAATCGTGATATGACAAAAGATGAGCGCGACATCATGCAAAGCATGGTTGACAACTCTTATGAAGGTTTTGTGAAAGTCATCTCAGAAGGACGCGGCATGTCTAAGCAGGACGTCAAGAAAATTGCTGACGGCCGGGTCTATGACGGAACACAGGCGAAATCGAACGGATTAGTGGATGAGCTTGGGTACTATGAAGATGCACTAAAAGCAATGAAGAAAAATGAAAAAGGCCTAAAAGGAGCAAAGGTTATCAGCTATTCACAAAGCTTTGGCTGGAACTCTCTTTTCAATATGAGTGCAAGCAAGCTCTTTAAAAGCGAAATTGATTTTCTGAACTTAAAAGAAACACTGGCTGGCTCAAATGGGTCTAAACCGATGTATCTCTATTCAAAATAAAGGAGGGATCATAGATGGATTCTACATTCGATGAAGTAACGGAAAGTCGCAGCCAAGAGGAAGAATCAAGGCCGACTCTTGCGAAGCGCACTTCAATTGAAGCGCAGGCCTTTGCAGGTTTCTGGATTAGATTTTGGGCATTTATCCTAGATTGGCTCGTCGTATGGGGTGTTAACCATTTGACGGTTTCTCCAATCTTTAGTCTCTTTGGCTGGTCAAAAGGTGGAGGCTGGTTTTCCCCATTTTCCGTCACAACCACAATTGTCTTTCTGCTTTATTTTGCGATCATGACGAAGATTTTCCAACAAACACTTGGAAAGATGGTGTTTGGAATCAAAGTCGTCTCACTTCAGCCGGAGAAGAAGCTGCCATGGGATGTCATTTTCTTTAGAGAAATTGTGGGGCGATATATTAATACGCTTTTTGTTCTCTATGCTGTGGTTGGGTTTACGCCGAAAAAGCAGGGGGTTCATGACTACTTTGCAGATACGGTGGTTGTTCATGAACATTTATATGAAAAAACAGAATCAAACGCATAATCAAAGAGAGTTTGGCCGGGTACCGGTCAAACTCTTTTTTTGGGTGATTGGGTATAAAATCCAGAAGGAGAGCCATAATCGTAGAGGAAGCATCATTTGTTATGGAGGAAGTGAGCACAGTGCTGTACGTTTGGATTGCCGCTTTTTTGTTCCTTGTGATCTTATTGATCTTTATGAAAGTGACCATTTCACTGGACTATTCACATGCAAATGACAATGACCATATTGCGGTGAAGATCATCACGTTATATGGAATCGTCAGACTGAAGAAAGACATTCCGATGGTGAAAGTGAATACGGAAGATCAAACGATTGATATTCGTGAAAAGAAAATGGCCAGCACCAAAACGCCTAATCAAGAAAAAGAAACCATGCATAAAAAAGTGGGAAAACGTGATGTAAAGGAAATCCTTCATCAAATGGAGCGTATTACAAAAGAGATTGTCGATCTAAACCGGATCATGCGAAAGTTCTTCATTCATATAAAAATCGTCTCATTTCACTGGTCCACATGGATTGGTTTTCATGACGCAGCTTTAACAGGTGTAGCAGCCGGCGGTGTGTGGTCAGTCAAAGGAGCACTTCTTGCCTGTATGCAGGAGCATCTCACCTTTAAGCACAAACCCGTCTATGAAGTGATTCCCGCTTTTCAGCACAATGTGTCACAGACACACTTTGCATGTATAGCTTATTTTCGGATTGGACATGCTATGCTTGCAGCCATTCGATTACTTGTCCATTGGTTAAAAGGGAGAAAGGCGAGAAAAAATGCCTCTCTTCAAGCAACGAAGAATGAATCATCTGTTTAAGGAGGAACCCGAAAATGGCAGATCATCCAATCCAAGGTCTGATGAAGACAGCGATGGAAAACTTAAAAGAAATGATTGATGTGAACACGATCATCGGCGATCCAGTCGAAACCCCTGACGGCAGTGTCATTCTCACTGTGTCAAAGGTTGGTTTTGGATTTGCAGCCGGCGGCAGTGAATTCAACGGTAACCAAAAGAAAGAAAAACGGTCTGATGAACAAGAACGAAAAGAACCGAGACTCCCATTTGGAGGCGGAAGCGGCGGGGGAGTATCGATTACACCAATCGCCTTTTTAATTGTGGGAACAAATGGCGTTAGAATGCTTCATTTGGATGAACACACACATCTGCTCGATAAAATATTGGATTCTGCTCCTCAAGCAATTGAACGTCTTCAGCACATGTTTAAGAAGGATGAACGGGAGCATCGTCACAAAGAACGAAAACTAGATGACATAGACCTTTAAAAAGTTAGCTGCCCTGCAGTTAACTTTTTTTTCAAAATGGACGATTAGGCTTTGCAGTTTTTTGCTTTCTCTACTATGATAGAACCATACATTTGATAAGGGAGGAATTGTTTTGGCATCGATCACATTTAAAGGGAGCCCAGTAACGCTTGTAGGAAATGAAGTGAAAGTAGGCGAGCAGGCTCCAGATTTCACGGTATTAACGAACTCACTAGGAGAAGTTTCACTTTCTGATTTAACAGGAAAAGTGACGATTATCTCAGTGATTCCTTCTATTGATACAGGTGTGTGTGACGCACAAACAAGACGTTTCAATGAAGAGGCAGCCGGCTTAGGTCCGGTCAATATTTATACCATTAGTGCAGACCTACCATTTGCACAAGCACGCTGGTGCGGAGCAAACGGAATTGAAAATGTCGAAACATTATCTGATCATAGAGATATGTCATTTGGTGAAGCGTTTGGTTTATATATGAAAGAATTGCGTTTATTGGCGCGTGCGGTCTTCGTATTAGACCCAAGCGGAAAAGTGGTTTACACTGAGTATGTAAGCGAAGCAACCAATCATCCAAATTATGAAAAAGCCATTGAGGCTGCGAAATCACTGTTATAAAAGCAGCATCGACAAGAGCTCCGGCTTCATACTGGGGCTCTTTTCAATGAGAACATCTAGCTTTTAACAAAGCGAGGAGAGAAAAGCATTGCAGAAAGATCAAGTGAGTACGATTTTTGAGCTGCTCGATACAGCTTCAATTCGTTTAAAAAAGGAACAGAACATTTCCTATATTGAAGCATTGGCAGAAGCAGGAGAAGCCTTTTTCCAGTCAAATGATCGAAACGGTTTACTAAAAGATTTAATAGAGAAAGCAGATTTCGCCTCTTATGATCATGAGCAGATTCGTAAAGCGTTTCAGCTCGCCGTACTGAAAGGACAAAAAGATATTTCACATCCAAACCGGCAGATGACACCTGATACAATTGGTCTGTTTGTCAGCTATTTGGTCAATAAATTTTTAGAAGGACAAAAAGAGCTGGTTGTCTTTGATCCAGCAGCGGGAACAGGGAATTTACTGCTTGCGGTCCTCAACAATGTAACAGCAGAAACAAAACGTGGTTTTGCCTCTGAAATTGATGACGTGCTCATTAAAATTGCGTGGGCACAAGCGAACTTAGAAGAAAAAGAAGTAGAGCTTTTCCACCAGGACAGCCTTGAGCCGCTTCTTATCTCACCAGCAGATGTTGCTGTATGCAGTCTTCCTGTCGGGTATTATCCAAATGATGAGCGCGCTAAAGACTATGAATTAAAGGCAAAAGAAGGTCATTCCTTTGCGCATTATTTATTCATTGAGCAAAGTCTTCGTTACACGAAAGAAGGCGGCTTCTTATTCTTCATCATTCCAAACGATTTATTTGAAGGAAAAGAAAGCGTACAATTAAAGGATTTCATCAAAGAACATGCATATATGAATGCGTTAATTCAGCTGCCAGTCTCTATGTTCAAAGACAAAAAGCATGCCAAAAGCTTATTTGTGATGCAAAAGAAAAAAGAGGGGCTCGAAGCACCGAAACGTATGCTATTTGCCAATCTGCCCTCTTTCTCACAGAAGGAAGCAATGGTTGGCGTCATGAGAAAATTAGACCAATGGTTTATAGAAGAAAAAGAAACGAAAGAATAGCCAGAGTGATGTCTGGCTATTTTATTATTCAGAAAATAACGACTTATTGATGTAAGCGGTAACAGTTCGAAGGTGTACTTGAAATGCAAAGTTTTCAATGTTTAAATGAAAAAGTCAGATATTTTTCGGACTTATCGTTAAACTATAAAAGACCCGTTCAAACAGGTTGAATATAGCACCGAAAAAACGTGAAACCTTATATAACAACTGAGTAAAAGGAGCGACAGTAATGTCCAAAATTATTGCAATCAACGCAGGAAGCTCATCTCTTAAATTCCAATTGTTCGACATGCCAGAAGAAACCGTTTTAACAAAAGGTCTTGTTGAAAGAATCGGAATGGACAACAGTATCTTCACGATTTCTGTAGATGGAGAAAAGAAAACAGAAGTCACAGATATTCCAGATCATGCAGTAGCGGTTAAAATGCTGCTTGAAAAACTAATTGAATTTAACATCATCAAAGACTTTAATGAAATTGATGGCGTAGGACACCGCGTCGTTCACGGCGGAGAAAAATTCAGCGATTCTGTTGTTTTAACAGATGAAGTCATCAATGACATTGATCAGCTTTCAGAGCTTGCACCACTTCACAACCCTGCAAACGTTGTAGGAATCAAAGCATTCAAACAAATTCTGCCTGACGTACCAGCGATTGCTGTGTTCGATACAGCGTTCCACCAAACAATGCCAGAGCAGTCTTACCTATACAGCCTTCCGTACGACTACTACAAAAACTTTGGTATTCGTAAATACGGATTCCACGGGACAAGCCATAAGTTCGTAACAGAGCGTGCAGCAGAGCTACTAGGCCGTCCTCTTGAAGAGCTTCGTTTGATTTCTTGCCACCTTGGAAATGGTGCAAGTATCGCAGCAGTTGAAGGCGGAAAATCAATCGATACGTCAATGGGCTTCACACCACTTGCGGGTGTTGCAATGGGAACACGTTCAGGTAACATTGACCCTGCCCTTATTCCATTTATTATGGAGAAAACAGGACATACAGCGGAAGAAGTACTTTCTACTTTGAATAAGAAGAGTGGTCTTTTAGGTGTGTCTGGTCTTTCAAGTGATCTTCGTGATATCGAAGAAGCGACAGAAGAAGGAAACGACCGTGCAGAAGTAGCACTAGATATTTTTGCAAGCCGTATTCATAAATACATCGGTTCTTATGCAGCGAGAATGAATGGTGTAGATGCCATCATCTTCACAGCTGGAATCGGTGAAAACAGCTCAGAAGTGAGAGCACGTGTACTTCGTGGTCTAGAATTCATGGGCGTATATTGGGATCCATCTCTTAACAACATGAGAGGCGAAGAAGCATTCATCAGCTACCCTCACTCTCCTGTAAAAGTCATCGTGATTCCAACGAACGAAGAAGTCATGATTGCAAGAGACGTTATGCGTTTAGCGTAACATCCTTTTAAAGCTCTTTTCCTCAGCGGAAAAGGGCTTTTTTCTATTGAAATCAGCATGCTATAATGTGAGGCAATATGAAAGGAGCGGTGTGAAGAGATGAGCGCCCAAGAACATAAACGCGAAGCGAAAACGAGGCTTCATGTAAAAGTCATTACCGTCAGTGATACAAGGACAAAAGAAACAGATAAAAGCGGCCGTCTGATGATTGATTTGCTCAAAGAACAAGGGCATCTTATTCTTGCATACGATATTGTGAAAGATCACATTGGAGCGATTCAAGACGCCGTCTTAGAAGGAACAAGTGAAGCGAAGATTGATGCCGTCTTGTTAAACGGGGGAACTGGTATTGCAACAAGGGACGTCACGATTGAATCCATTACACCTCTTTTCTCAAAAGAGCTGCCGGGCTTTGGAGAAATTTTTCGCATGCTGAGCTATACAGAAGATATTGGATCAGCCGCTATCTTATCTAGAGCGACGGCAGGGGTGATTAACCAAAAAGCCGTTTTTGCCACACCAGGCTCTACCGGAGCAGTTCGGTTAGCCATGACCAAACTCATTATTCCAGAGCTTCCTCATGTCTTGCGAGAGCTTGAAAAAGATCAAAAATAGCCCAAAATGACTCTGCCAAGAAAATTTGGCAGAGTTTTTTTCATAAAGGGGTTGAAAAAACAATTTTTCCTTGTTACAGTGTATACATACTAAATGCATGTTTATAAATTAAAACTTATTTTTATGCAAAAAACATTTACAGAATCAAAACAAGCGAGAGGAGCTTTTCAAACATGTCACAAAATAAAAAAGTCGTATTAGCATATTCCGGAGGTCTTGATACCTCTGTTGCAGTTAAATGGTTACAGGAGCAAGGTTACGAAGTTGTTGCTTGCTGCCTGGACGTAGGTGAAGGAAAAGATTTAGCATTCGTTCAACAAAAAGCACTTCAAGTCGGAGCTGTTCAATCTTACATGATCGACGCAAAAGAAGAGTTTGCTGAAGAATTTGCACTTGCAGCACTGCAAGCACACACGATGTATGAAGGGAAATACCCGTTAGTATCTGCACTATCTCGTCCGCTCATTGCCAAAAAATTAGTGGAAGTCGCAGAGAAAGAAAATGCCGTAGCCGTTGCACACGGATGTACAGGGAAAGGAAACGACCAAGTTCGTTTTGAAGTATCAATCAAAGCATTGAATCCAGACCTAGAAGTTCTTGCACCAGTGCGTGAATGGAAATGGTCTCGTGATGAAGAAATCGACTATGCACAAAAGCACGGTATTCCAATTCCGATTAACCTAGACAGCCCGTATTCAATCGACCAAAACCTTTGGGGCAGAAGTAACGAATGTGGTATTTTAGAAGATCCTTGGGCAGCGCCGCCAGAAGGTGCTTATGATCTGACAAATCCACTTGAAAAAACACCTGACACTCCTGAAATCATTGAAATCACGTTTGAAAAAGGAAAACCAACAGCGATTGACGGAATCCAGTATTCATTATCTGATCTCATCCTTCATTTAAATGAAGTTGCTGGCCAGCATGGTGTAGGCAGAATCGATCATGTTGAAAACCGTCTTGTTGGAATCAAATCTCGTGAAGTATATGAGTGCCCAGGTGCAGTTACCCTATTAAAAGCACACAAAGAACTTGAAGACTTAACGCTTGTCAAAGAAGTAGCACACTTTAAGCCAATCGTTGAACAAAAAATGGCTGAATTAATATACAACGGCTTATGGTTCTCACCACTTAAATCAGCACTAGATGCATTCTTACAAGAAACGCAAAAGAACGTAACAGGTGTTGTACGTGTGAAACTATTTAAAGGCCATGCCATTGTAGAAGGACGTAAATCACCATATTCACTTTATGATGAAAATCTAGCAACTTACACAAAAGCAGATGAATTCGATCATGATGCAGCTGTAGGATTTATTAACCTTTGGGGTTTACCAACAAAAGTAAACAGCATCGTGAACAAAAAGGAGCAGGTTAAAGCATGAAAAAGCTTTGGGGAGGCCGATTTCAAAAAACACCAGAAAAATGGGTCGATGAGTTTGGTGCATCCATTCATTTCGACAAACAATTAGTCAAAGAAGATCTGACCGGCTCCCTTGCCCATGCAAGTATGCTGAATAAATGCGGTATCATCGGTGATGAGGAGGCCGCTGCAATCAAAGACGGACTGAATACGCTCATGAAAAAGGCAGAGGCGGATGAACTCGATTTCTCAGTGGATTATGAGGACATTCATTTAAACCTTGAAAAAATGCTCATTGATGAGATTGGTCCGCTTGGCGGCAAATTGCACACAGCGAGAAGCCGGAATGATCAGGTCGCAACCGATATGCATTTATATTTGAATAACCAAGTAGAGCATATCATTGAGCTGATCTCTTCTTTTCAAACAGTGCTTGTAGAAAAAGCTGAACAGCACGTTGAAACGATTTTTCCAGGATATACGCACTTACAGCGTGCACAGCCTATTTCCTTTGCCCATCATATGCTTGCCTACTTTTGGATGCTTGAGCGGGACAAAGCACGTTTTCAAGATTCATTGAAGCGGATTAATGTGTCACCACTTGGATGCGGGGCGTTAGCAGGAACGACATTCCCAATTGATCGTGAATATACAGCAGAGCTTCTTGGCTTTGACCATATTTACGAGAACAGCCTTGATGGCGTGAGTGATCGTGATTTCATTTTAGAGTTCTTGTCTAATAGCAGCCTTGTGATGATGCACCTCTCACGTCTTTGTGAAGAAATCATTTTATGGTGCTCTCAAGAATTCAAATTTATTGAGCTTGATGACACGTACGCAACAGGCAGCAGCATGATGCCGCAAAAGAAAAACCCAGATATGGCTGAATTGATCCGCGGAAAAACAGGGCGGGTATATGGCAACCTGATGGGGCTGCTCACGATTATGAAAGGCTTGCCGCTTACGTATAACAAAGACTTGCAAGAAGATAAAGAAGGCATGTTTGATACGGTGAAAACGATCGCTGGCAGCCTGCAAATCTTCACAGGCATGATTCAAACAATGACAGTGAACGAAGACGTTATGAAAAAAGCAACAAAAGAAGATTTCTCAAATGCGACCGAAGTGGCAGACTACCTTGCGAAAAAAGGCATGCCATTCCGTGAAGCACACGAAATCGTTGGGAAGCTTGTGTATACATGCATTCAAAAAGGCATCTATTTAAGTGACCTTCCATTTGAAACATTTACAGAAGCAAGCGGCCTCTTTGAACAAGACATTTACACTGTTCTTGATCCGTATGTTGCGGTTGAAAAAAGAACAAGTGCAGGTGGAACTGGATTCAAACAAATTCAGCTCGCTTTAGAAAAAGCAAAAGCCTGCCTAGCATAATTCGCCAAAACCATTCGTTTATACGGATGGTTTTTTTTCATGGGAAAAAGGAGATTGATCTTCACTGGAGAAAATGAAAGCATACCAGTGTCAAGCTGAATAAGGAGTGACAACAGTTCATGAAGAAAACGCTTCAGGCTTTGTTTGATCAGCCTATCGTATCAGTGAAAACGTTAGGAGAACCATACGATGGCCGGGCTAATGATGTGTGGCTGATTTCCTTACAAGACCAAACGGAATATGTAGTGAAATCTCCAAAAACTGCAAGAGAAGAAAGTGAATTTGTGTATGGGATCAACTTGATTTATGGAGTAGATGCCCGTAATGTACAGGAGCATCTTGATGAAATCAATGAAAAGCTGGCTCATACGAATTCCTTTCATATTCCGAAAGTTGTTCGTAAAGTGAAGAAGGCGGGGAAACACTTTTATGTCATGGAAAAAGTAGAAGGAATCCCTTTAACATCTTTTGAGGGCCGTTCAGCACAATTCTATAGGGATTACGGGAGGAAACTAGCGCATCTTCATTCATATCAAACTAACTTTTTCGGTGCAGTATACGGGGGAGAAAAGAGACATTTGAGAGAATTCCATGCGCTGTTAAAAAAGGCAGTTTCCAAACTTATCAGCCGCTATTACGCTGATCAGCCTGAATATCAGGATTATGCAGAAAAGGTGCAGCAAAAGCTTGAAAAGCTAAGTCCTCCTGATGCAGCCAGTCTCATTTTAATTGATTTAGACCCATCACAATATATTGAAGAAGATGATCAAGTGACGAGTCTAGTTGATACGGAATATGTCGTATTTGGACCAGCTGCGTTTGATTTGATTGCACTCGAATACCTTTTGACGAAAGAAGCTGCACAAGCGGTTCAATTAGGGTATGAAGAGATTTGCCCGCTTCCTCGTCAGCTTCATGAGGTAAGAGAATGCTATCGGTTTGTTTCACTGCTTCTCGATATCCATGGTTCATGGGATATGAAAAAGTGGATGAATCACCCTATACGTTTTTCCCCTCACTGTTAAAGGGTTCAAAAGTGCGAAGGGAGCCGGTTTATAGTAAAGTAAAGATAACAAAAGAAACACATGAACTTGCAACCTTTGCTTTAGGAGGAGATTGTGTGCGACACGCATTAATAACAGCGGGTTCTAAAGGACTTGGCAGGAAAGTCACCGAGTCTTTACTGAATATGGGGTATTCTGTGACAGTCAATTATCGAAGTGATGATGAAGCTGTCCGGCAGATGAAAGAAGAACTGCAAGAATACGAAGAAAAGATTCAATTTGTCCAAGGCGATGTGACAAACAAAGAAGATTTAAAAAACATAGTCGAGCTGGCAGCAGAGCGATTTGGGCGGATTGATGCCTTGATCAATAATGCTGGACCTTATATTTTTGAACGAAAAAAACTTGCGGATTACTCTGAAGACGAATGGTATCAAATGATGGAAGGCAACCTATCCGCAGTGTTCCATTTGTTCCGAATGGTGATCCCTATGATGAGAAAACAAGGCTTTGGCCGGATTATCACATATGGCTTCCAAGGAGCAGACCATGCGCCAGGCTGGATGCACAGATCAGCCTTTGGAGCGGCAAAAGTGGGCCTTGCGTCATTAACGAAAACCATTGCGATTGAAGAAGCCGAAAACGGCATCACCGCTAATATGGTGTGTCCAGGCAAAATCGTTGGAGACATGAAAGAATCAACGATAGAGGAAGCACGTCAGATAAAAGACGATGAAACACCGATTGGTCGGTCTGGGACAGGTGAGGATATCGGTCGTATCATTTCATTTCTATGTGATGACCGTTCAGACCTCATTACAGGAACCGTCATTGAAGCAACAGGTGGTCTTAATGTGATTCACAGGCACTAAGTTTTTCAGCTTTTTATAGAGGGAATAGACAAAATGAGATCAAATTCGAAAGGTGGATATATTTACATGAAAGCTACATATCATGGACATTCAGTCGTACACATTGAAACAAACGGATACCATATTTGGATTGATCCATTTTTAAATGGAAATAAGCACACGGATATCAAACCGCAAGATGTGAAAGCAGATGTGATTTTGCTCACGCACGGGCATGGAGATCACGTCGGAGACACGATTGAAATCGCTAAAAACAATGACGCACTCGTGATTGCGCCATTCGAACTTGCCACTTATTTAGGCTGGCAAGGGGTGAAAACGCACCCGCTTTCTATAGGCGGCGGACGTGAATTTGAATTTGGTAAAGTCAAACTGACGCAAGCGTTCCATGGCTCAGCGGTCATTGATGAAGAATCCAAAACGATTACGTATACAGGTATGCCATCCGGTATTTTATTTACTGCTGAAGGCAAAACAATTTATCATGCTGGAGACACGGCTCTCTTCTCGGATATGAAACTCATTGGGGAGCTGAATCATATTGAGCTCGCCTTCCTGCCAATAGGTGATAACTTCACGATGGGACCAGACGATGCGAGAATCGCAGCAGAGTGGCTTCGTGCGAAACAAGTCGTACCGATTCATTACAGTACATTCCCGCCGATTGAGCAAGATCCTCATGCCTTTGCAGACAGCTTGCATGGCGGCGTGGGTCACGTATTAAACAGCGGAGAATCCATCGATATTTAATAATAGGAAGAAAAGCCGGCATCCAACCGGCTTTTTTTATTTGCCTGTATCGTGCTCGTGTAAAAGACAAATTGCTATTAAAAGCCTCCTGCCTTTATAATGAAATATAGATGAAAACGCTGAAAACAAAAAGGGTGAACGGGATTGGCGACAAAGCATGAGCAAATTTTATCGTATATTGATTCATTAGATGTCGGAGAGAAAATTTCTGTCCGGCGTATAGCGAAAGAAATGAAAGTCAGTGAAGGCACGGCTTACCGGGCTATTAAGGATGCTGAAAATAAAGGGTTCGTGAGCACCATTGAACGAGTCGGTACCATTCGAATTGAACAGAAGAAAAAAGAAAATATTGAAAAGCTGACATATGCGGAAGTGGTCAATGTCATTGATGGCCAGGTGCTTGGTGGACGAGCTGGCTTACATAAAACGTTAAATAAATTTGTCATCGGTGCAATGGAACTGGATGCAATGATGCGTTACACAGCAGCAGGCAACCTGTTGATCGTAGGAAACCGAATCAATGCTCACCGGCAAGCATTAGAGGCGGGAGCGGCTGTGCTGGTCACGGGGGGATTCTCAACAGATGATGAAATTATTCAGCTCGCAGATGAGCTTGAGCTACCCATTTTATCAACAAGCTACGATACATTTACCGTAGCGGCTCTCATTAACCGGGCCATTTATGACCAGTTGATTAAAAAAGAAATTGTGCTTGTGGAGGATATTTTAACGCCGATAGAACGGACCGTCTATTTATCGCCAGAAGACAAACTTGAGAAATGGTATGAAAAGAATTATGAAACCGGGCACGGCCGGTTCCCGGTAGCAGACGATCAAATGAAAATACACGGCATTTTGACCTCAAAAGATATTGCAGGCCATGACCGTTCTACACCGATTGAAAAGGTGATGACAAAAAATCCGCTGACCGTTATTGGCAAAACATCTGTCGCTTCAGCTGCACAAATGATGGTGTGGGAAGGTATTGAGGTGCTGCCAGTTGTAAATGATCATGCGAAGCTGATTGGGATGATTAGCCGTCAGGACGTGCTGAAGGCGCTGCAAATGATTCAAAAGCAGCCGCAGGTCGGTGAAAAGCTGGATGATGTCGTGTCACGAGGATTTAAGGAGACTGAGACAGAAAAACCAAAAACAGATGCGGTGTACCAATATGAAGTCTCACCACAAATGACAAATCAGCTCGGCAATATTTCGTATGGTGTGTTTACACAAATTTTAATCGAATCAGCCAACCGCTTCTTAAAGTCTCATAAAAAAGGCGAGCTAATTGTAGAGAGTCTTTCTGTCTATTTCTTAAAACCGGTTCAAATGGAATCCACGATACAGATCAAACCGAATATTTTAGAAGTTGGGCGCAAGTTTGGAAAGCTGGAAGTGGAAGTTTACCATCAGTCAAATATTGTAGGCAAAGCGATGTTGATGGTGCAGCTGATGGAGAGAGGATAATAGGCAAAAAAGGGCGGCATGAATGCGCCCTTTCAGCGTGTAAACAAACCCTCGTATTCTTTATCAGTCCTGCGTGCTGGTGCTCACGAATGTGACATTCGCTCCGCGCCAGTACTCCTCCTTCCTAGGGCTGCAAAGGTTTTCTATCACGCTGAAAAGAAGAGAAAGGGCTAAAATAAAGTTCATTTTAGCCCTTTCTCTATTATGCGTGGTCTTTTTCGCCTTCCTTTAAAAAGAGCGGAAGATAGTGCTTATAGGCTTTATATCCGGCCCATGTACTGCCGATACCAACTGCAACAAAAACAAACCCAATGACAAATGCGAGTGACGAGCGGTTTAAAAATAATTGATTCACACCGAAGAGCAGGACAAAGCAGCCAAGTGCCATACTTGATTTGGCAGACCAGAATTTCTTTTCGACCGGCCGGTTCGTACGGACATTCTTTGCTTTGTAATATAAATAAAACATGGCAGAACAAATAATAAACACAATCAAAACAAGCATGTGCCAAGCCTCCATTGTAAGTGGTTACAACCCTATTTTAAACGTAAATAGGCTTGCTTACTAGAATAAATTGTCTATTCCTCACTTTTCTGTCTGGGTAGATTATGATTTAATAATAAAAAGAGTATCGCATAAGAAGGAGTATTTATGAAAAAAGAACTGATTAGAACCATATCATTATATGACACCATCATCATTCATAGACATGTAAGACCTGATCCAGACGCATATGGATCGCAGTGCGGCCTTACGGAAATCTTGCGTGCCACCTATCCAGAAAAAAATATTTATGCGACAGGAACCCCTGAGCCATCCCTTTCATTTTTATATGAATTAGATGAGGTGCCAGATGAAGTGTACAAAGGTGCCCTTGTCATTGTCTGTGACACTGCGAATCAAGCAAGAATTGATGATCAGCGTTATTCAATGGGCGATAAGCTGATGAAAATTGATCATCATCCGAATGAAGATCCGTATGGTGATTTGCTTTGGGTTGATACAGAAGCAAGCTCTGTTAGTGAAATGATTTATGAGCTGTATTTAGAGGGGAAAGAAGAAGGATATCAGCTGAATACAAAGGCGGCAGAACTCATTTATGCCGGCATTGTAGGAGACACAGGCCGTTTCCTTTTCCCAAACACAACGAAAAAGACACTCAAATATGCAGGTGAACTCATCGAATATCCGTTTTCATCATCAGACCTTTTCAATCAATTGTATGAGACAGATTTGAATGTCGTGAAATTAAATGGCTATATTTTTCAACATATCTCCTTATCAGAGAATGGCGTAGCTTCTGTTTTTATTAAACGTGACATTTTGGAGTCGTTCCAAACAACAGCGCAGCAAGCCTCACAGCTTGTTGGAACACTTGGAAATATTGCAGGGATTAAGGCATGGGTCTTTTTTGTGGAAGAGAACGATCAGATTCGTGTGAGATTCCGCTCAAAAGGCGTCGTCATTAACACCATTGCTAAAAAATATCATGGCGGAGGTCACCCGCTTGCAGCCGGTGCGTCCATATATGATTGGGCAGTTGCAGATGAGATTTTGCGTGATTTAGAAGAAGTATGTAAATCATCATCGTGAGAGAGGGGCTTCAAGTCCCCCCTCTCTTTTTTTGTGCTTGAGAAAAGGGTTACTTGGATACAGGGATAAACCAGCAGCCGATGTCAGTTGAATCTTCATAGGCTTGGAGATTTTGATGCTTTAATTCTTTTTTAATTAAATGGGCCATCATTTCTGTCTCGGCATAAGCACACATGCCGTCTTTAATCCGGCTTGCTTTGTCTCGTGCCATTTGACGATAGCTGTAAACCTCCATTGTTCTCACCTCTTTCTTGTGATGATCTCGTTCTTCTTTTAGTGTATAAAAATAACAAGTGAAAAGCGATCATTGAGTGCAGAAATTCATAAAAATTCCACATCATCTATTATTCAGCAAAGGAAATACGCACTTCAAGCGATAGCTTTGTATAAATGGTCAGCTCAGTGACTTTGGCGCGGTATGCCTTTTCTCTAATCGTATATTCTTTATTTTCCACGGTCCGTTTTAAGAGCTCTTTTGTTTTATAGACACTTTCAATATCCTTTGTGATCACCTCTGAGATATCCTCTTTCACCTGATCTTCAAATTTCAAGGTATCTGGCTCCGGGATTTTGTACTGCTCACGGTTGACGAGGTGAACATCTACGCTCTGAATAAGCAGACGCTGCTTATTGTCTTCATTTAATTTATGCAAATCTTCCCGATAGAGTGTGATTTGTTCTTTCAGACTGTCCATATGGTGCTGCTGGCTTCTGAGCAGTGTCACTTGCTTCTCTTGAAAGGTGCCATACGTAAAGAGAAAAATCAGCCAGCTGATAATTGCGCCGAACATCATCCCAGCAAAAAAACGCTGCCAGCCTGGACGTTTATACAGCTCAGGCACCCTCATGATGACACATGCTCCTGAGTGAGCCACGTAATCAGGAGATACCCCGTTTGCGCACCGCCCATAGCAGAGATAATTAACAAGATCTGCTTGAAAATATCACGTGTGTTCCCTTCGAAAATCCCTCTTTCAAAACTATAGACCGCATCAAAAGTTCCACCGATTGCCGCAACAAGTGCCCAAATTTTTAAGCGGTTGGCAAGACTTGAAATAATTGATAGCGGTGGCTGACCAGATAAATATGCACCTACCCCGCCGATAATGGCACCGCCCAAAATAACCCCCAGTGCGATAAAATAACAGCTAATAAAGTTTGGAATAAAGGCTTCCTTCACATCCATTTTTCCCACCTCACTCTATTCAATATATGGCGTGTGCTGGACAAGTATGAACGAGCGGAAAAGAAAGAACATTTGTTTCTCACCGCATCGCGTTTTATAATGAAAGAATGAATTTAGACGAAAGGAGTGGATTAAGCATGTCCTATGTTCATCTTCAGGTCCACAGTGGATACAGCTTGTTGAGCAGTGCAGCGAAGGTCAAGGAGCTCGTATTAAAGGCGAAAGAACTTGGCTATCAAGCGCTCGCTCTTACGGATGACCATGTGATGTATGGAACGGTTGAATTTTATAAGGAATGTAAAACACATGGCATCAAGCCGATTATCGGTTTAACAGCTTCTGTCTTCATAGATGAACAAGAGACAGAGGCTTATCCTTTGATCCTCCTTGCCAAAAACAATGAAGGCTATCAAAACTTGATCAAAATTAGCAGTGTCTTGAAATCAAAGTCAAAAACCGGCCTGAAAGAGAAATGGCTGAAAGCCTATCATCATGGCCTTATTGCCATCACACCAGGCGTATCCGGCTATATTGAAACGCTGCTGCAACATGATCAGCTAGATGAAGCAAGGGATGCAGCGAGCCATTTAAAAGATCTTTTTGGTGAGGAACATGTGTATTTAGCCGTTCAGCCGTTTCAGCAGGACGAAGAGCTGTCTCATAAGCTGCGGGAACTCTCAAAAAGGGCGAACATCCCGCTTGTGGCAACAGGTGACGTCCACTATATCCATCAAGAGGACAAAACCGCATATACATGTTTAAAGGCCATTAAAGCAGGCCAGCAGTTATCAGAAATAGAGGAAGACCAAGGAGACAAGCATTTCAGATCGACCGAAGAAATGATGAAGTGGTTTGGTGATGATCCAGAATTGCTGGCAAGAACGGTTGAGATTGCAAACCGCTGTGAGGTCGATTTAAATCTTGGTCAGACGAAACTGCCAACTTATCCGACGCCTGATCAATCAACAGCTGATCAGTTTTTACGAAGAGTGTGCCAAGAAGGCATGAAACGAAGACAGATTGCTTCAAATGACACATATATCAAAAGGCTTGAGTATGAGCTGAGCATCATTCAAAAAATGAATTTCAGTGATTATTTCCTCGTTGTGTGGGATTTTATGAAGTATGCTCATGATCATGGCATTGTCACAGGTCCTGGCAGGGGATCAGCAGCAGGCTCTTTAGTTGCGTATGTTCTGTTTATTACAGATGTCGATCCGATCCGTCACGGGCTTTTATTTGAGCGTTTTTTAAATCCTGAACGCATCAGCATGCCAGATATAGATATCGATTTTCCTGACACGAGAAGAGATGAAATCATTTCATATGTAAAAGATAAATATGGGGATATGCATGTGGCGCAAATTGTCACGTTTGGAACACTTGCCGCAAAGGCAGCTTTAAGAGATGTCGGACGTGTGATGGGAATTGATTCAAAAGCAGCAGACCGCCTTGCAAAGCTCATCCCATCAAAGCCAGGGACGACACTGAAAGAAGCGGTGACAGTCTCCTCAGAATTAAAAACACTGCTCCAGCAATCTGAAGAGCTGCAAAGAGTGTTTCAAACCGCTTTAAAGGTAGAAGGATTACCAAGACATACGTCAACACATGCAGCCGGCGTTGTCCTAAGTGAGGAGCCGCTCACACAAGTCGTACCTATTCAAGAAGGGCATGATGGAGTGTATTTGACGCAATATGCGATGAATTATTTAGAAGATCTCGGTCTTTTAAAAATGGATTTTTTAGGTTTGAGAAACTTAACATTAATTGAATCCATTAAAAACCAGATTGAAAGACAGGAAAACGTCCACATTAACTTTAGTGACATTTCATATGAAGATCAAAAAACGTTTGATTTGTTATCAGCGGGAGATACAACGGGGATTTTCCAGCTGGAGTCACAAGGTATGCGTCAGGTGCTGAGACGACTGAAACCTTCTAGTCTAGAAGATATCGTGGCTGTCAATGCCTTATACCGCCCGGGACCGATGGAGAATATCCCGCTCTTTATCGACCGAAAGCATGGCAGAGTGAAAGTCTCCTACCCGCATCCAGATTTGTATGACATCTTAAAGGATACATATGGGGTCATCGTCTATCAGGAGCAAATCATGCTGATTGCAGCAAAGATGGCAGGCTTTAAGCTGGGCGAGGCCGATCTACTAAGAAGAGCCGTTTCAAAGAAGGATAAAAAGGTGCTTGATGAAGAGCGAAGCCATTTTGTTGAAGGATGCCTAAAAAAGGAGTATCCTGTTAACATTGCAAATGACGTTTATGACCTAATCGTCAAATTTGCAAACTATGGTTTTAATAGAAGCCATGCTGTTGCATATAGCATGATCGGCTTTCAGCTTGCTTATTTAAAAGCGCATTATCCGTTATATTTTATGTGCGGTCTTTTAACGAGTGTGATTGGAAATGAAGACAAAGTGGCTCAATATTTCTATGAGGCAAAGGAAAAAGGGATATCGGTGTTGAAGCCTTCTATTAATAAGAGCGAATTTCCATTCACGGTTGAAAAAGGGGAGATCCGCTACAGCTTAAGAGCGATCAAAAATGTCGGAGTGTCAGCTGTAAAGGATATATACAGAGCAAGACAGGAAAAGCCATTTGAAGATTTATTTGATTTTTGCGCAAGGGTATCAACAAAGAGTGTCAACCGAAAAACGATTGAAGCCCTCATTTTCTCAGGGGCAATGGATGAGCTTCATCCAAATCGTGCTTCGTTATTAGCATCGATAGATATTGCGTTAGACCATGTGTCATTTTTAACACCTGAGGATCAACTGGACTTTCTTGGGGATACAACGTTCTCCATTAAGCCAAAATATGCGGAGATAGACGAACTGCCGCTTGTTGATCTCCTGCAATTTGAAAAAGAAGCACTCGGGTTATATTTATCAAATCACCCTGTACAAGCGTATCGAGATCGCTTAAGAGAGAATGGTGCGGTGGAAATCATCAGACTTTCTTCCTATATAAAGCGAAAGATCTCAATGGGTGGTCTTTTGACAAAGGTGAAATCGATTCGGACAAAAAATGGACAATCGATGGCATTTGTCACATTCGGGGATGAAACGGGAGAAATGGAAGGTGTCGTCTTTCCAGAGCAATTTAGAAAGCTGTCCCCCTTACTTGAGGAGGGCGCAATGCTTTATGTTGAAGGCAGAATAGATGTCAGAAATGAGAGCAGTCAAATCATCGTGCAAGAAGCTGTTCTACTGGAAGAGATGGGCTCTAAAAGAAAAGAATCTGTCTACATTCGAGTCAAAGAAGAGAACCATACGCAGGAACTGCTAGAACAAGTGAAACGAGTGATCTCCATGCACAGCGGAGAAGCAGATGTCTATTTGTATTATGAAAAGCAAAAAAAGACGATGAGACTTCCAGATGCATACAAAGTTCATGCAGATCATGCGGTCATTTTCCAGTTAAAAGAGCTGCTAGGTGAACAAAACGTTGTGATTAAATGATGACAAATCGTTTGAATATGTTTTACAATTTCACCTATTGTGTTATCATTTTAAAGATTCTGTGTATTTAAACTGCCAAGTATGTGCTTATCAACTTAGCAATTCATTAAATCATTTTCCACTTGAAGGAGTGTTCATCACATGTCATTAAGAGAAGAAGCATTACATATGCACAAAGAGAATCAAGGCAAACTCGAATCAAAATCAAAGGTACAAGTGAAAAATGCGAAAGACTTGAGCTTGGCTTACTCACCAGGTGTGGCAGAGCCATGTAAAGATATTTATGACGACACAAGCAAAGTGTATGATTATACAATGAAAGGCAATATGGTTGCTGTTGTCACAGACGGAAGTGCTGTGTTAGGGCTTGGAAACATTGGGGCAGAAGCATCTCTTCCAGTAATGGAAGGAAAAGCTGTCTTATTCAAAAGCTTTGCAGGTGTTGATGCATTCCCAATCGCACTTGCAACAAACGATGTAGACAAAATCGTTGAAACAGTGAAGCTTCTTGAGCCGACATTTGGCGGCGTGAACCTTGAAGATATTGCAGCACCAAACTGCTTTATCATTGAAGAGCGTTTGAAAAAAGAGACAAACATTCCTGTTTTCCACGATGATCAGCACGGGACAGCGATTGTAACAGTGGCAGGACTTGTGAATGCACTGAAGCTGTCTGGAAAATCAATGTCTTCAATTAAAGTGGTTGCAAACGGCGCTGGAGCAGCAGGAATTGCGATTATCAAACTTCTTTATCATTTCGGTGTACGTGATATCATCATGTGTGATACAAAAGGCGCTATTTATGAAGGCCGTCCGAATGGTATGAATGCAGTGAAAAATGAAGTAGCTAAATTCACGAACCAAGATCGTAAAGAAGGTTCTTTAGAAGAAGTGATTGAAGGCGCAGATGTCTTTATCGGCGTTTCAGTAGCAGGTGCTTTAACTAAAGAAATGGTTGGAAAAATGGCAAAAGATCCTGTCATCTTCGCAATGGCGAATCCAAACCCAGAGATCATGCCAGAAGATGCACATGCAGCAGGTGCAAGTGTTGTAGGAACTGGCCGTTCTGACTTCCCGAACCAAGTGAACAACGTCCTTGCATTCCCTGGTATTTTCCGCGGGGCGCTTGATGTACGTGCGACACACATTAACGAAGAAATGAAAATTGCAGCTGTTGAAGCGATTGCTTCCCTTGTATCAGATGAAGAATTGTCAGCGGAATACGTTATCCCTGCACCATTTGATGCACGAGTAGCGCCAGCGGTAGCCAAAGCAGTGGCAAAAGCAGCAATGGAAACGGGCGTTTCAAGAATCAAAGTAGACCCAGAGGCTGTTGCAGAAAAAACAAGAAAATTAACGATTATCGGCGAGTAATCGAATTGGAAAAGTGTGCACGTTCTTTCTGAATTTGGAGGAAAAACGTGCACCATTTCCTCTCTTACACGAAATTTTTTTCATCCTAAATGAGATTTTTTTGTAGACGTTCACAATTCACATATACCAACTACTCAGCGCCCCAAACCTATACTCATTTCTCATCAATTCCCCACTGAAAAAATTGAATGAAGGATGACAGCGTTTGACAAAAAAAGTACAATAGTTTCGGTACAGTTATGACATGTCCTATAATAGTGGATGTGCGTGTAAAGAAAAAACCCTTCAAAAAGGGAGGTAGTCATTTGTCAATCAAGAATATTTTCAGTAAAAAGAAAAAATATGCATCTGTACCCTCTGAACAGGCAAGTCAAGATGTGCCTGAAGGCATCATGACCAAATGTCCGCAATGTAAAAAAATAATGCTCACCAAAGAACTAGATAAAAATTTACGTGTTTGCATGAATTGCGGCAGACATTTGCAAATGAATGCAAAACAACGTATTGAAAGCCTTGTAGACGAAGGCACATTTGAAGAATTTAACGGTCACCTCATTTCTGAGAATCCGCTCGGTTTCCCAGGCTACGAAGAAAAGCTTCAGAAAGACAGAGAAAAAACTTCTTTGAATGAAGCCATCGTGACAGGAAAAGGTGAAATTAAAGGTCAAAGTGCTGTCATTGCTGTCATGGATGCCACGTTCCGTATGGGCAGCATGGGCTCAGTTGTTGGTGAAAAGATTACATTAGCTATTGAGAAAGCAAAAGCGGACAAGGTGCCATTTATCATCTTCACTGCATCTGGAGGAGCAAGAATGCAAGAGGGGATTCTTAGTCTAATGCAGATGGCAAAAACAAGTTCAGCATTAAAGCTGTTCAGCGAGGATCAAGGTCTGATTATCTCTGTGATGACCAATCCGACAACTGGCGGTGTATCAGCTAGTTTTGCGTCTCTCGGTGATTACAACTTTGCAGAGCCTGGTGCATTAATTGGTTTTGCTGGTCGCAGAATCATTGAACAAACCATTCGTGAAGACCTACCAGAGGACTTCCAAACGGCTGAATTTTTAATGAAGCATGGTCAGCTAGATGCTGTGATTCACCGTGCAGAAATGAAAGAAACATTAGGCCAAATCTTAGCATTACACAGCACAGGAGGTGAACGAGAGTGGCTGGAGAACTAGAATTTGAAAAACCTGTCATTGAACTTCGAGCGAAAATTGATGAATTGAAAAAGTTCACACAAAACTCAGAGATGGATTTAAGTGCGGAAATTGAGCGCCTTGAAACGCGTCTGAGTAAGCTTGAAACAGACATTTATACAAATTTAAAGCCGTGGGACAGAGTGCAAATTGCTCGTCATGCGATGCGCCCAACAACTCTCGATTACATTCAAGAGCTGTTTGATCACTTTTTCGAATGTCACGGTGATCGTTTTTATGGTGACGATGAAGCCATCGTTGGAGGAATTGCCACGTTTAAAGGACTTCCTGTCACAGTCATTGGTCATCAGCGCGGAAAAGACACAAAAGAAAACTTGCGCCGTAATTTCGGGATGCCGCATCCAGAAGGTTACCGTAAAGCATTGCGCTTGATGAAACAAGCAGATAAATTTAATCGTCCAATCATTTGCTTTATTGATACAAAAGGAGCTTATCCTGGTAAAGCAGCTGAAGAACGCGGACAAAGTGAAGCAATTGCGAAAAACCTTTTCGAAATGGCAGGACTTCGTGTACCGGTTGTCTGTATTGTCATTGGAGAAGGCGGAAGTGGCGGAGCACTAGGCTTAGGCGTAGGAAACCACCTATTTATGCTAGAGAACTCAACATATTCAGTGATTTCACCTGAAGGTGCAGCAGCACTGCTCTGGAAGGACTCATCACTTGCAAAAAAAGCTGCAGAATCAATGAAAATTACCGCTCCAGACCTAAAAGAATTAGATATTATAGATGATGTTATTAAAGAAGTGCAAGGTGGAGCACACCGAGACGTGAAACAACAAGCAGCCTACATTGAAAAAACATTAAAACAGTCACTTACATCTTTGCTCAAACAATCGCCTGAAGAATTAGTCGAACAAAGATATCAAAAATACAAAGCAATCGGCAAAGTATCGATTGAAAATCAATATATTGGGGTAAACTAAATAAACGTACAGCCTTTTGGCTGGCGTTTATTTTTTTCGTCTTTTTTCATCAAAACGATCTGATGTAAGCGCTATTTGAAAATAATTTTCTTTTGTTTTCATAAAATTTGAAACGTCTGAAAACGCTGATTTGACAAGGTTTAGAGCACTTGAAACAACTGTTTTTTGAACAAAGTGCTTTCATGACTTTCTTAACTTTTGTTTAAAAACATTTTATTTAATTGTATAATAAGTACGGTTTTAGAAATTCGTATTGAAAACATCCGGTTTTGCTCACGATTGTTTTCAAGCAGTGGAAATGGTATGTTTAATTCATATATGGTCTCTGAGGTGAAAAAGATGAAGCGTATAGGAGTTTTAACGAGCGGTGGGGATTCCCCAGGAATGAATGCAGCTGTGCGCGCAGTTGTAAGGAAAGCAATTTACCATAATGTAGAAGTTTACGGTATTTATAATGGATATTCAGGTCTAATTAACGGTAAAATTGAGAAACTCGAAATAGGTTCAGTAGGCGATATCATTCATCGTGGAGGAACAAAACTTTACACGGCAAGATGTCCTGAATTCAAGACAGTTGAAGGTCGTGAAAAAGGGATTGAGAACTTAAAAAAATTCGGTATTGAAGGACTTGTTGTCATCGGTGGAGATGGCTCATTCATGGGAGCGAAGAAATTAACAGAGCTCGGTTTTCCATGTGTAGGTGTCCCTGGCACGATTGACAATGACATTCCTGGTACTGATTTCACTATTGGCTTTGATACAGCACTAAATACAGTCATTGATGCCATTGATAAAATTCGTGATACAGCCACATCTCATGAACGTACATACGTAGTGGAAGTAATGGGAAGACATGCAGGGGATATTGCCCTTTGGTCAGGTCTTGCAGGCGGAGCTGAATCGATTTTGATTCCTGAAGCAGACTATGACATGGACGAAATTATTGCCAGATTGAGAAGAGGACATGAGCGCGGCAAGAAGCACAGTATCATCATTGTCGCAGAAGGCGTAGGCAGCGGTGTCGAATTTGGTAAGAGAATTGAAGAAGAGACAAGCCTTGAAACGCGTGTATCTGTCTTAGGACATATTCAGCGTGGAGGTTCTCCAAGTGCGTTTGACCGAGTGCTCGCAAGTCGCCTAGGAGCGTATGCAGTAGAACTTCTTCTTGAAGGAAGAGGCGGACGCTGTGTAGGCATACAAAGCAACGAACTCGTTCATCACGATATTTTAGACATCTTAGATAAAAAGCATACAGTCGATCAAAATATGTACCGACTTTCACAAGAGCTCTCTATATAAAACGAGAAGACCTTAGGAGGAACAGTAATGAGAAAGACAAAAATCGTTTGTACAATCGGTCCAGCAAGTGAAAGCATTGAAAAGCTGACTGAATTGATTGAAGCAGGAATGAATGTAGCCAGACTAAACTTCTCTCATGGAGATTTTGAAGAGCATGGTGCACGTATTGAAAACATTCGCAAAGCAGGTAAAACTTTAGGCAAGGACATTGCGATCCTTCTTGATACAAAAGGTCCAGAGATCCGTACACGTACAGTTGAAAACGGCTCAATTGAGTTAGTTGCTGGTGCTGATCTTATCGTGAGTATGGAAGACATTGTGGGAAACACTGAAAAAATCAGTGTGACGTACGAAGATTTAATTCATGATGTAGAAGTGGGCTCAACCATTTTATTAGATGATGGTCTGATTGGTCTAGAAGTAAAAGAGTTAAATAAGGACCGAAAAGAAATCGTCACAAAAGTAATGAATACAGGCACACTGAAAAATAAAAAAGGTGTCAACGTACCGGGTGTGAGTGTGAACTTGCCGGGTATTACAGAAAAGGATGCCAATGATATTCTGTTCGGAATTGAACAAGGTGTCGATTTCATCGCAGCTTCTTTTGTAAGACGAGCTTCTGATGTTCTTGAAATTCGTGAGCTACTTGAAAAGAACAACGCAGCTGACATTCAAATCATTCCGAAGATTGAAAACCAAGAGGGCGTTGATAACATCGATGAAATCCTTGAGGTATCAGATGGACTGATGGTCGCGCGTGGAGATCTTGGTGTAGAGATTCCGGCAGAAGAAGTACCACTTGTTCAAAAAATGCTGATCAAAAAATGCAACCGTTTAGGCAAGCCTGTCATCACAGCAACTCAAATGCTGGACAGCATGCAGCGTAACCCGCGTCCAACTCGTGCGGAAGCAAGTGACGTGGCAAATGCTATTTTTGACGGTACAGATGCGATCATGCTATCTGGTGAAACAGCAGCAGGAACATATCCAGTTGAAGCTGTGCAAACGATGCACAACATTGCCTCACGTTCAGAGGAAGCACTTAACTATAAAGCGATCCTTTCTCGCAGAAGCGAAGAAGTAGAAGTCAGCATTACAGATGCGATCGGTCAATCTGTTGCGCATACAGCAATGAAGCTTGATGTGGCAGCAATTGTGACACCTACTGAGAGCGGTCATACAGCGAGAATGATTTCAAAATATAGACCAAAAGCACCAATCGTTGCAGTCACAGCAAACGAATCAGTGGCAAGAAAACTTTCACTCGTATTCGGTGTATTTGCAAAGAGCGGTTCAAAAACGACATCTACTGATGAAATGCTTGAGAATGCAGTAGAAAAGTCAATTGAAACAGGCTATGTAAGACATGGTGATTTAATCGTGATTACAGCTGGTGTGCCAGTTGGTGAAACAGGTACAACCAACTTAATGAAAGTGTATGTTGTCGGTGACATCATTGCGAAGGGTCAAGGAATTGGCCGCAAATCTGCATTTGGACCGGTTGTTATTGCACAGAGCGGAAAAGAAGCAGAGGAAAAAATGTACGATGGTGCGATTCTTGTCGCAAACTGCACAGATCGTGACATGATGGGTGCTTTAGAAAAAGCGTCTGCCCTTATCACGGAAGAAGGCGGTTTAACAAGCCATGCAGCAGTCGTTGGGCTTAGCCTTGGCATTCCAGTCATTGTCGGTCTTGACAGTGCCACAACACTTCTAAAAGAAGGCGAAGAGATTACAGTAGATCCAGCACGCGGAGCGATCTACAAAGGCCGTGCAAGCGTCCTTTAAATCACACACGAGGGGAGTTGTCTGACTCCTCTCTTTTTTTATGTTACACTAAAAAAAGTAAACAGCTTTCGATGAAAGAGACCCCATGAGGTGATATGGCTTGAAAAAATATTTTCTACTATTATTGATTCTGTTCCCAGCAGTGGAAATTAGTTTATTTTTAATCTCAAGTAACATCATTGGTATTTTACCAACGATGCTAGTCATTGTGCTGACAAGTGCACTAGGTGCTTACTTTGCAAGAAAACAAGGAATAGAAGCATTTCAGAAAGTGCAGCGAGATTTACAGTATGGCAAAATGCCAGGGGCCACCATTGTCGATGGCTTCTGCATTCTGATCGGTGGTTTGCTGCTGCTCATACCTGGATTCCTTTCTGATCTGATTGGGGCTGTGCTGCTCATTCCCATGACAAGAAAACGGATCAAACCGCTCTTTGAGCGCTGGCTTAGAAACATGTCCAATCGCAAACGCTATACGATTATACGCTAAAGAGACCTTCATCAGGTCTCTTTTACTTTTGCGCACCATACCGAATGTACTGATAAAGGTCTCTGAAAACCCCTGCATTACGAAAAGCCTGCCAAACGACAAGAGAAGCGGGACCGAGTGCAAGTCCAAGAAAACCAAAGCATTTTAACCCGACAAACAGTGCCACAAGTGTTGCTAAAGGATTAAGACCGATTGATTTACTTAAGACTTTTGGCTCTGATATTTGTCTTTGAATGAGCACCACAATATACAAAATGCCCAGTCCAATGGCGAGTGAAAGATTTCCTGTCATGGCGGAGTAAATGATCCACGGAAGAAAAACGGTGCCACTCCCGATGTAAGGAAGTAAATCAACTAGACCAATACATAGAGCGATCACAATCGCATGTTCGACCTTTAAGATGAAAAGTCCAATCAGCACGATTCCAATGGTCATGGCAACAAGGAGAAGCTGGGCTTTCATAAAGCCAGAAATGGCTTTTTTGATTTCAGATAAAATGGCACGTGTATGAAGCATCCATTTGGCGGGAAAGATACGAGAACCATATTTTTTTAACGTAAACCAATCTTTTGTGATAAAAAAAGTCGCTAGTGCGGAAAATAAAAGCGTCGCTGCTGCATCAGGCAAAAGACCTAAAAAAGCTGGAATGAATTCAAGAGTTTTTGAAAGGAAAGTCCCGATTTTTGCCGCTGCTTCGTCACCAAGTGCTTGGATTTGTCCTAAAATCGATTCCTTTTGACCTGCTTGAAGTGTATTAAATTGAGCAGTCAAATCATGATATAAAGGCAAAATCTGATCTGTGAAAAAACGTTCCACAATCCCAATCATTTGATCAAGATGACCTGGCAGGACCTTTGCTAAATAAGCACTTCCTGAAATGATTTCCGCCACTAAAAGTGTCATGAATCCAGCTGCTACCACTAAAAAGAGTAATAACACAATGATAACAACAAAACCTCTTGGCATCCCGGTCATGTTTTCGATTTTGCATACGGCTGGATGAATCAAACACGACACGGCAAATGCAATCCAAAATGGATATAAAAACGGAAAAGACTGATATAAAAAAACAACCGCACAAACGGCGATGCTGAAAATCATCAAACTTCGCAAAAAAATGCCCACATACGTGTGATTCACACAATCCCCTCCAAAAAACAAGCATGTCCGATACTTCATTTTATTCAAAAAGATTAGTAATATGAAAAGGTCGCAATAAAAAGAAAGAAAGGAGCGGCGTATGTTTACTCAAGCAAATTTGTTTTTGGTTCTTTTACTCGTTATTGCACTTATTGCAAAAAACAATTCGTTAATTTTAGCGGTCTCTGTGCTGATTGCAATTAAGCTGATTGGCCTGGATCAAAAAATATTCCCGGTTCTGCAATCAAAAGGTATTAATTGGGGTGTGACGGTCATCACGATCGCAGTGCTTGTACCGATCGCAACAGGGGACATTGGATTTAAACAGCTTGGAGAAGCAATGAAATCCTCTTATGCTTGGATTGCACTCGGAGCGGGTATATTAGTAGCATTAATTGCAAAAAACGGCATTGTGCTACTCGAAAACGATCCGCATATCACCGCAGCACTTGTATTCGGTACGATTTTGGCAGTCAGCTTATTCAAAGGTGTGGCTGTTGGCCCGCTAATTGGTGCTGGAATTGCCTATTTAGCGATGCAAGCAGTGAAATTTTTCAGCGGTTAAAAAGAGAGTGGCTCATGCCACTTTCTTTTGATATTTTTTCTGACGTGAGCTTTTGCAAAAAAACATAATTAAATATATTAAAAGAAGCAAAATCCCTTTATTCCATGCCCGAACCGGAAGGCTGGAAAAAAAAATATCAAAAAAAATTATAGTTAAACATTTAACAAATGTCTGATTATTGTTTATAATGGGAATAGGCTTAATTTTGAACTCATTGATCAAACAAGAGATATGAGGCTAAAAGCGCTCTAACCGTATAGGTAAATGTAAGCATTTTCTTTTCTAAACCTGCCAGCCTATTTTGGTTGGATAGCGCTTTCAAAAAGCGAGAATTTTGCAACGAAGGGGAATCTTTTTAAAAAGGGGAGATTGAACATGACAGCAACAAGAGGTCTTGAAGGTATCGTGGCAACAACTTCATCCGTAAGCTCAATTATTGATGATACTCTTACTTATGTAGGGTACAATATCGATGATTTAACTGAAAAAGCGACTTTCGAAGAAATTGTCTACCTGTTATGGCACTTAAAGCTGCCGAATGAGCAGGAGCTAAGCGAGTTAAAGCAGCAGCTCAATGAAAATGCTCATATTCCGCAAGAGATCATTGAGCACTTTAAATCTTATTCGCTGGATGGGGTTCATCCAATGTCTGCGATTCGTACAGCGGTATCCTTATTAGGTTTACTTGATGACGAATCAGAGATTATGGACAAAGAAGCGAATTACAGAAAAGCCATTCGCTTACAAGCGAAAATTTCTGGACTTGTCGCTGCATTCTCACGTATTCGAAAGGGACTTGAGCCTGTACAGCCAAAAGAAGAATACAGCTATGCTGCAAACTTCTTATATATGCTAAACGGCGAAGAGCCTTCACCAGTAGAAATTGAAGCGATTGATAAAGCGCTTATTCTACATGCGGATCACGAATTAAACGCATCGACATTTACAGCACGCGTATGTGTTGCTACACTATCAGATATCTACTCTGGTGTAACAGCGGCTATCGGCGCATTGAAAGGACCACTTCATGGCGGCGCGAATGAAGGCGTAATGAAGATGCTGTCAGAAATTGGCGAAGTTGAAAACGTAGATTCCTATATTCATGGTAAGCTAGAGAAGAAAGAGAAAATTATGGGCTTTGGCCACCGCGTTTACCGCCAGGGTGACCCGCGTGCAAAACATTTAAAAGAAATGAGCCAGCGCTTAACAAATCTCACAGGCGAGCCAAAATGGTATGAAATGTCTGTACGCGCAGAGGAAATCGTGACATCAGAGAAAAATCTTCCACCAAATGTTGATTTTTATTCTGCTTCTGTCTATCACAGTCTTGGGATTGATCATGACTTGTTTACACCAATTTTCGTGATCAGCCGATTCTCTGGATGGATTGCTCACATTTTAGAGCAATATGACAACAACCGTCTGATCCGTCCAAGAGCTGACTATATTGGACCTGATCTTCAAACGTTTGTTCCGATCAGTGAAAGAGACTAATGTTTATAGAATAGCGGAGGCTGATCCATCTAAACCAATCAGCCTCCATATCAACAAAAAACGAATCACGTGAAAAACTTCTTGGCTTGCAGACATCAAGCTTGGAAGTTTCAAATATTCACTACATAACCTGGGAGGTAATATCATTGTCACAAGGCGAAAAAATTACAGTTACTGGCGGCGTATTGAATGTACCAAATAATCCAATTATCCCGTTTATCGAAGGGGACGGAATCGGTCCTGACATTTGGAAAGCAGCATCAAGAGTTCTTGAAGCAGCTGTAGAAAAAGCATATAAAGGTGAAAAGCAAATCACTTGGAAAGAAGTATATGCAGGTGAAAAAGCTTACAATAAAACTGGCGAGTGGCTTCCAGAGCAAACACTTGAAGACATTCGTGAATATTTAATCGCGATCAAAGGACCACTGACAACACCAATTGGCGGAGGAATCCGTTCATTGAACGTGGCACTAAGACAAGAGCTTGATTTATTCACATGCTTACGTCCAGTTCGCTGGTTCAAAGGTGTACCATCTCCTGTGAAACGTCCAGAAGACACAGACATGGTCATCTTCCGTGAAAACACTGAAGATATCTATGCAGGAATCGAGTATGCAAAAGGATCAGACGAAGTGAAGAAGTTAATCGACTTCTTGAAAAACGAATTAGGTGTGAATAAAATCCGTTTCCCAGAAACATCAGGTATCGGAATCAAACCAGTTTCTGAAGAGGGAACATCTCGTCTTGTCAGAGCAGCGATCCAATATGCGATTGACCAAGGCCGTAAATCTGTGACGCTTGTTCACAAAGGAAACATCATGAAATTTACAGAAGGAGCCTTCAAAAACTGGGGCTACGAAGTGGCTGAAAAAGAGTTTGGCGACAAAGTCTTTACATGGGCACAATATGATCGTATTGTAGAACAAGATGGAAAAGATGCGGCAAACAAAGCGCAAAGTGAAGCAGAAGCTGCTGGCAAAATCATTGTCAAAGACAGCATTGCAGATATTTTCCTTCAACAAATTTTAACTCGTCCAGCTGAGTTCGATGTTGTCGCAACAATGAACTTAAACGGAGACTACATCTCTGATGCACTTGCAGCACAAGTTGGTGGAATTGGTATCGCACCTGGTGCAAATATCAACTACGAAACAGGACACGCTATTTTTGAAGCGACTCACGGAACAGCACCGAAATATGCTGGTCTTGATAAAGTGAATCCATCTTCTGTTCTTCTATCAGGCGTGCTTTTACTTGAGCACCTTGGATGGCAAGAAGCTGCTGATCTAGTGATTCAATCTGTTGAAAAAACAATTGCATCTAAAGTCGTCACGTACGATTTTGCTAGATTAATGGATGGTGCAACAGAAGTGAAATGTTCTGAGTTTGCTGACGAGCTCATCAAAAACTTGTCTTGATTCTTAAACTTTAAAGTTAAAGGGGAAAAAGGAAATGGCAAACAAGCGTAAAAAAGTATCTGTCATCGGAGCAGGCTTTACTGGAGCAACTACAGCATTTCTAACAGCTCAAAAAGAATTAGCGGATGTCGTATTAGTGGATATCCCTCAGCTTGAGAACCCGACAAAAGGGAAAGCACTTGACATGCTGGAAGCAAGTCCTGTTCAAGGCTTCGATGCGAATATTACAGGAACTTCTAACTACGAAGATACAGCCGGTTCTGATGTCGTGGTCATTACGGCAGGAATTGCAAGAAAGCCGGGAATGAGCCGTGACGACCTCGTGTCAACAAATGAAAAAATCATGCGCAGTGTGACACGTGAAATCGTTAAATATTCTCCAGAAGCGATCATTGTTGTGTTAACAAACCCTGTTGATGCAATGACATATGCAGTTTATAAAGAATCAGGATTACCAAAAGAAAAAGTCATCGGACAATCAGGAATTCTTGATACAGCACGTTTCCGTACGTTCGTTGCTCAAGAATTAAACCTATCTGTGAAAGATGTGACGGGCTTTGTTCTTGGCGGACATGGGGACGACATGGTTCCTCTTGTACGTTACTCTTATGCAGGCGGTATCCCGCTGGAAACATTAATTCCTAAAGAGCGAATTGATGCAATTGTTGAAAGAACAAGAAAAGGCGGCGGTGAAATCGTCAACCTATTAGGTAACGGTAGTGCGTATTATGCACCTGCTGCTTCACTCGTTGAAATGGTTGAGGCAATCTTAAAAGATCAACGCCGCGTCATGCCGACGATTGCATACCTTGAAGGTGAATATGGCTACGAAGGCATTTACCTTGGAGTTCCAACAATCGTAGGTGGAAACGGCCTTGAGCAGATCATCGAGCTTGAGCTGACAGAAGAAGAAAGAAGTCAGCTTGACCGTTCTGTTGAATCTGTAAAGAACGTCATGAAAGTATTGTCTTAATATGAATAAAAAAGAAGGCTTCTCGTATGAGGAGTCTTCTTTTTGTTTACAAAGCCAATCTTGTCGAAATTTTAAATTGTTCTCTTGTTAAGCTTTCGTTAAAATGAAAGAGAAAGCATGACTTCTCGCTTTTCACATAAGATACAAAAAACCGGATGCAGGGGAAATCACTAATTGGAGGCACAACATGAATAAAAAAATATTAGTTGTGGATGATGAAGAATCAATTGTAACACTTCTAAGCTATAACCTTGAAAGGGCGGGCTACGATGTCGTCACAGCAAGAGACGGAGAAGAAGCGCTTGAAAAAGCAGCAAGTGAACAGCCTGATCTGATTGTGCTTGATTTAATGCTTCCGAAAATGGACGGCATTGAAGTGTGCAAACAACTGAGAATTCAAAAAATGATGTTCCCTATTTTAATGCTGACAGCAAAGGACGATGAATTTGATAAGGTGCTCGGTCTTGAACTTGGAGCCGACGATTACATGACAAAACCTTTCAGTCCTAGAGAAGTGGGTGCTCGGGTAAAAGCCATTTTGAGAAGAGCACAGCAATCTCAGCCGGCTCCCGTGCAAGAAGAGAAGGAAGAGATCATTGCAGACCAAATCAAAATTGGAGACCTGCGCATTTTACCTGAACATTACGAAGTTTATTTCCAAGAAGAACGTCTAGAGCTCACGCCAAAGGAATTTGAACTGCTTCTTTATTTGGCTAAGCATAAAGGCCGTGTCCTGACGCGTGATCTATTGTTAAGTGCGGTTTGGAATTATGACTTTGCAGGTGATACTCGTATTGTGGATGTGCATATCAGCCACTTGCGGGACAAAATTGAAAAGAACACGAAAAAACCAACATATATTAAAACCATTCGAGGCTTAGGCTACAAATTGGAGGAGCCAAAGCCAAATGAGTAAAGTGAGAACCCGCCTTTTTTCTGGGCTCATTTTTCTCCTGTTTATTGTGTTTGTTGCGCTTGGTCTTTTCTTGGATCATATGTTTCATATTTTCTATGAAACAAAATTAACCGAACGAATGGAAAAGGAATCGAGTTTTCTCCTTTCTTCAATGAATGTTGAAGATTTGAACGCGGAGCAAAACAAGAAGATTCTCAACCAAGCAAAGCAGCATCTCGATATGAATGCGTCGATTGTGGACGTGAAAGGGAATATCATACATACAACGGGTCAAGCAGAACAAAGGGCTGTCATTTTAAACACACTGAAAAGTGAGCAGCTCCAAACAAAAGGAACGTTCATTGAGGATGAGAAGGATGCGCTGTTTCATTATGCAGTTCCAATGATGAAACAAAACGAACCGGCGGGATATTTATTTCTTCATGCTTCATTCCAGCCTTTGAATGAGATTGACGGCCAGCTCTGGCTTGCATTGGCCTTTTGTCTTGGTTCGGCCATCATTATCATCGTCTTCTTTGGCTATCGCATGTCGATGAAGTATGTAAAGCCGATTGATTATGCCACAAAGGTGGCCAAACAGCTTGAACGAGGGAACTATGATACAAATAACTATGAAGAGCTGATCATTGAAACAAGTGAACTCAATACATCAATGAAGCGTCTGGCAGAAAGTCTTCAAGACATGACAAGCGCTGGCGAAATGCAGCGAGATCGTCTGCAAACAGTCATTGAAAACATTGGAGCGGGGATTATTTTGATTGATAAAATGGGCTATATTCACTTAGTCAATCGAACATTCCGCAAGCAATTCAAAGTGCAAAAACATATTTACATGCACAAGCTGTATCATGAAGCCTTTACCCATGAAGAGATTATTGAGTTAATAGACGAAATTTTCATGACAGAAACCAAGGTTCGAAAGTTTTTACGTCTCGCTGTTGACATCGAGCGCCGTTATTTTCAAGTCGATGGTGTTCCGATCTTAAGTACAGACGATGAATGGAAAGGAATTGTTCTTGTCTTTCATGATGTGACAGAAACAAAGCAGCTAGAACAGATGCGAAAAGACTTTGTCGCTAACGTGTCACACGAATTAAAGACACCGATCACGTCCATTAAAGGCTTTTCTGAAACACTTCTTGATGGTGCCATTGACGACAAAGAAGCGCTCACACAATTTTTGTCCATCATCCTAAAAGAGAGTATTCGTTTAGAAACGCTCATCCAAGACTTACTTGATCTCTCGAAAATTGAACAGCAGCATTTTAAGCTGAATATTCAAGAAGCCAATGCGACAGAAATCATTCAAGAGATTGAAGTGCTGCTAAAACAAAAGGCTGCTGAAAAAGGCATTGACCTACAAGTGCGTGTCCCGAAAGAGCCGGTCTATGTCATGGCAGATCCGCTGAGATTAAAACAAATTTTCCTCAATCTGATCAATAATGCTCTCACCTATACACCAGAGGGAGGAAGTGTCACGATCACAGCAAGACAGAGGAAAGACAGCTATGAATTTGATGTAGCAGATACAGGAATCGGTATGAAAAAGAGTGAGATTCCAAGAATATTCGAGAGATTTTATCGAATTGATAAAGATCGAAGTAGAAACTCAGGCGGTACAGGGCTTGGTCTTGCCATTGTCAAACACCTTGTCGAAGCACATGAAGGAACGATTTCTGTTCATAGCAAACAAGGCAAAGGGACGACGTTTACCGTGAGTTTAAAGTCAAAATAGAGAAGAATGGAAAGTGGCGTTAAAATTTACATGATCTTTACAATGAATTCATGTTTTGTTAATCAATCATTGGTAGGATGAATAGGAACCCCTTCATCCAAGGAGCCAATTTTGGAAGGACGAAAACACTTGTTGTTTTCGTCCCTTTTTTATGCAGGCTCGTCTATTTTCTTTTCAAAATAAACTTTGATAAAATGAACATACAATGTGCGAAAGAGACGGCTGAGCCGGCTCAGTCGATGGAGGATTAAAAGATGACAGATCAAAAGAAATTAGTACTTGTGGATGGAAACAGTCTCGCTTATCGAGCTTTTTTTGCTTTACCGCTATTATCAAATGATAAAGGCGTACATACAAATGCCATTTATGGCTTTGCGATGATCTTAATGAAGATGCTGGAAGACGAGAAGCCGACTCATATGCTCGTAGCATTTGATGCGGGTAAAACCACCTTCCGTCACGAGACCTTTAAGGAATATAAAGGCGGAAGACAAAAAACTCCGCCAGAACTATCAGAACAAATGCCGTTCATCCGTGAGCTATTAGATGCTTATCAAGTGAAAAGGTACGAGCTTCCGCAATACGAGGCAGATGACATTATCGGCACACTGGCTGTAGAGGCAGAAAAGGACGGCTTTGAGGTCAAAATCTTCTCAGGAGATAAAGACTTAACGCAGCTTTCAACAGACCATACAACAGTAGCCATTACGAAAAAAGGGATCACAGAAGTAGAATATTACACACCGGCACATATTGAAGAGAAATACGGCCTCAGACCAGATCAAATCATCGACATGAAAGGGCTGATGGGAGACTCATCAGACAATATCCCTGGCGTGCCTGGTGTCGGTGAAAAAACAGCGATCAAATTACTAAAGCAGTTTGAAACGGTTGAAAATCTGCTTGATCATATTGACGAAGTCAGCGGGAAAAAGCTAAAAGAAAAGCTTGAAGAATATAAAGAACAAGCGGTGATGAGTAAAAAGCTGGCGACGATTCTCGTAGAAGCACCAATAGATGTGTCAAGCAAAGAGCTCGCCTATGAAGGTCCTCACATGGAGCAGGTCATCTCTCTTTATAAAGAACTGGGCTTTCAAACGCTGCTAGAGCGTTTAGGAGAAGCGCCAGAATCAGATGAACCAGTAGAAATAGACGAACTAGACGTGAAGAAAATGACAGATGTCACGGAGGACATGCTGACAGATCACGCTGCACTTGTGGTAGAACAGCTAGGAGACAATTATCACGAAGCCGATTTGATAGGGTTTGCGATCCATAATGAGAACGGTGCATTTTTTATGACAAAAGAAGATGCTCTGCAATCTGAAGCGTTTAAACAATGGGTACAGGATGAAACGAAGAAGAAATGGGTCTTTGATTCCAAAAGAGCGGTTGTTGCCCTCAGATGGCATGATGTCGATCTTAAAGGTGTCGATAACGATGTCCTGCTCGCTTCCTATGTGGTCAATCCGCAGAAATCCTATGAGGACGTTGCAAGTGTGGCGAAGGAATATGGCCTGAACATAGCCCTTTCCGATGAAAAAGTATACGGAAAAGGAGCGAAACAGGCAATTCCACCTGAAGAAGAGCTAAAAGACCATCTTGGAAGAAAAGCAGCAGCGATCTCAGCGCTGCATGATTTGACCCTTGAAGCGTTAGAAAAGAATGACCAGCATGAGCTGTATGAAGATTTAGAGTTGCCACTTGCCCTCATCTTAGGTGAAATGGAATCTCTTGGGGTAAAAGTGGATGTTGAACGTCTTCAGAAAATGGGTGAAGAACTCACGAAGAAGCTGAAGGAATATGAAGAAACCATTCATCGGTTAGCAGGAGAAACATTTAACATCAATTCACCGAAGCAACTTGGTGTGATTTTATTTGAAAAATTAGGACTGCCTGTTATCAAAAAAACCAAAACAGGCTACTCTACGTCTGCGGATGTCCTTGAAAAGCTTGAAGACAAGCACGAAATTATTCGGTCCATTCTGCATTACCGTCAAATAGGAAAGCTGCAATCTACTTATGTGGAAGGCTTAATGAAAGTGACGCGCAAAGATACGCATAAAGTGCACACAAGATTTAATCAGGCACTTACACAAACAGGAAGACTAAGCTCAACAGACCCAAACCTTCAAAACATCCCGATTCGTTTAGAAGAAGGCCGAAAAATTCGTCAAGCGTTCGTTCCGTCAAAAGAAGGCTGGCTCATGTTTGCAGCTGACTATTCTCAAATTGAGCTGCGTGTACTCGCGCACATTTCTCAAGATGAGAACTTGATTGAAGCCTTTACGCAAGATATGGATATTCATACGAAAACAGCCATGGATGTGTTCCATGTCTCAGAAGAAGAAGTGACTTCCTCTATGAGAAGACAGGCCAAAGCTGTCAACTTCGGAATCGTATATGGAATTAGTGATTATGGACTGTCTCAAAATCTTGGGATTACAAGAAAAGAAGCAGCGGCCTTCATTGACCGTTATTTAACAAGCTTTAAAGGCGTGAAAACCTATATGGAGGACATCGTGCAGGAAGCAAAACAAAAAGGATATGTGACCACGCTTCTTAAACGTAGACGATATATCCCAGATATCACAAGCCGTAATTTTAATGTGAAAAGCTTTGCGGAAAGAACGGCAATGAACACACCGATCCAAGGCAGTGCCGCCGATATCATCAAAAAAGCGATGATTGATATGGCACGAAAGTTAAAAGAAGAGAATCTGCAGGCAAATCTGTTATTGCAAGTGCACGATGAACTGATCTTTGAAGCGCCAAAAGAAGAAATCGCCATATTAGAAAAAATCGTCCCAGAAGTCATGGAAAGCGCACTTCAGCTCGATGTGCCGCTAAAAGTCGATTTCGCTTCAGGCCCATCTTGGTACGACGCAAAATAAAGAGAGAGAAAAAGGAGCGAGGAGCATGCCGGAATTACCAGAGGTTGAGACCGTCCGGCGCACTCTTCAGCGGTTAGTCAAAGGAAAAACGATTGAAACGGTCGATATCAAATGGCCAAATATCATCAAACGTCCTGGGGAACCGGAAGAGTTCGCTAGAAGGATGGTAGGAGAAACCATTCAAACCATTGAAAGAAGAGGGAAGTTTCTACTCTTTCATTTAGACCACTATGTGATGGTCTCCCATTTAAGAATGGAAGGGAAATACCGTGTACATGAAACGGGTGAGCCTTATGATAAACATGTACACGTCGTCTTTACGTTCACAGATGGTACCGAACTTCGGTATCATGATGTCCGTAAATTTGGGACGATGCATCTATTTCAGCCAGGCGAAGAAGAAAAAGAACTTCCGCTATCACAGCTGGGGTATGAACCTTTTTCAGACTCATTTACACCAGACTATTTATGGGAGCAATTAAAGAAAACCTCCCGCGTGGTCAAAACGGCTTTACTTGATCAAAAAATCGTGGTAGGCCTCGGTAATATTTATGTAGATGAAGTGCTGTTTAAATCAGGCATTCATCCAGAAACAAAAGCGAATCAGCTAAGTCTTGCATCTTGCAAGGTGCTCCACAAACATATTATTGACACACTTCAAGTGGCTGTTGATGCAGGAGGTAGCACCATTCGTTCCTACATCAATTCACAAGGTGATATTGGGACTTTTCAGTTACAGCTTCTTGTATATGACCGGCGGGGAGAACCTTGCCAGACGTGCGGAAGTATCATAGAAAAAACAGTGGTTGGAGGGCGCGGCACTCATTTTTGTGTGACCTGCCAAAAACGCCCTTCATAAAAGTAAGCCGTCAGCATGCTTCCTTTTTGCCATGCATACGATAAAAAACATTCTTTTTTCAGCAAGGTGTAGACTGACACACAGCCCACCTGCTCTTCATATAGTGAAGAAGAGTCTAAGGACGCCTAGAGACTCTTGATCATCGTTGCATGAACAGAAAGGAAGAGTACAGGTATGATTTCGTTTTCGCTTCTGTTTTTAGCTATTGCCGTCAGCATTGACAGCTTTTCTGTAGGTTTTACGTATGGTCTTCGCAAGATGAGGATTCCATTTAAAGCCATCGTTATTATTGCTTGCTGTTCAGGAATTGTGTTGCTCATTTCCATGCTGATTGGCAGCCTGCTCACGACATTCCTCCCTGTCTCAGTGACAGATAAACTGGGTGGAGGCATTTTAATTGCTATCGGACTTTGGGTTCTGTATCAATTTTATAAACCAGCGAAAGAGCGTGATTTGCTCCTTCATGAAAAAACACTTCTCAATGTAGAAGTGCAGTCTCTTGGGCTTGTCATTCATATTTTGCGAAAGCCTACAAGTGCAGATATTGACCGCTCTGGCACCATTAATGGAATGGAAGCGGTGCTTCTTGGAATTGCTTTATCCATCGATGCATTTGGTGCAGGAATTGGTGCAGCGATTCTTGGTTTTTCTCCAATTGTCATGAGCATCACGGTCGCTGTGATGAGTTCTCTTTTTGTATGCATCGGACTGCGTGCAGGTCATTATTTGGCCAATTGGCGCTGGATCGATAAACTCGCATGCTTACCAGGGCTGTTGCTCATTTTAATTGGGGTGTGGAAGCTGTAAAGGAGGAAACGAATTGACGCTCGTCATTGGATTAACAGGCGGGATTGCTAGCGGAAAAAGCACAGTCTCGCAGATGATAAAAGAGAAAGGCATTCGGGTGGTGGATGCAGATATCATTGCAAAAGAAGCGGTTTCTAAAGGAGCGCCTGCCCTTCATCAAATCGTTCAAACTTTTGGTGAAGAGGTTCTTCTGCCAAATGGTGAACTGAACCGGCAGCAGCTTGGAGCGATCATTTTTTCTGATGAAGAGAAAAGAAAAAAGCTCAATGCCATCGTTCATCCTGAAGTCAGAAAGGAAATGCTCAAGCAGCGTGATGAAGGGGTCAGCAACCAAGAAACTTTTGTTGTGCTTGATATTCCGCTCCTATTTGAGAGCAAGCTGGAAGGGCTAGTCGACCGTATCATCGTTGTGTACACGACGCCTGATTTGCAGCTGTCGCGGCTCATGAATCGAAACGACCTGAGCGAGGAAGAAGCGCTGAATCGCATTCACTCCCAGCAGCCTCTTGAGGAGAAATGCCAAAAAGCAGACCGTGTGATAGAAAACACAAAAGATCTTGCTTTTATTAGAAAGCAATTAGAGAACATATTAAACGAATGGGAACATACAGATAAGTAAGAGTACATACAGTACTCTTCTTTTTTTATGCTTTTTTCGTCAATTTCATTGCAAAGAACAGCCCTTTTTTGAAAATATACGTTTATATACTGGCAATTACATTCTAATGTGATATACTAATTTCATAAATAAATTTATTGAGTATAACACATAATAGAGGAGTGACCTGTTCATGAAGGTAAAAGCAGCGATCAATGGGTTTGGCAGAATTGGACGCATGGTCTTCAGAAAAGCAATGCTTGATGATCAAATTCAAATTGTAGCGGTGAACGCAAGCTATCCTGCCGAAACGCTAGCACATTTAATTAAATATGACACAAATCATGGACGTTACGAATGCGATGTGACAGCAGAAGATGACGCGTTGATTGTCAATGGCAAAAGAGTGCTTTTGCTCAATAATAGAGACCCAAAGCAGCTTCCATGGGGAGAGCTTGGGATTGATATCGTGATCGAAGCAACAGGGAAATTTAATTCAAAAGATCAAGCGATGGGCCATATAGATGCCGGAGCGAAAAAGGTCGTACTTACAGCTCCAGGTAAAAATGAAGACGTTACAATTGTAATGGGTGTCAATGAGGATGATCTTGATCCTGAAAAGCACGTCGTTATTTCAAACGCATCTTGTACAACAAACTGTTTAGCGCCAGTTGTCAAATTGTTAGATGATGAATTTGGCATCGACAACGGCTTAATGACAACGGTTCATGCTTATACAAATGATCAAAAAAATATCGACAACCCCCACAAGGATTTGCGCCGGGCAAGAGCATGTGCCCAGTCCATCATTCCAACGACGACGGGTGCCGCTAAAGCGCTTTCTTTAGTGCTGCCGCACATGAAAGGGAAATTACATGGACTTGCACTTCGCGTGCCAGTTTCTAATGTATCGATGGTTGATCTTGTGGTCGACTTGAAAAAAGATGTCACAGCAGAAGAGGTCAATGCTGCCTTTGCAACGGCTTCAAAAACATCTCTTGCTGGCATATTAGATTACACCGAGGAACCACTTGTCTCCACAGACTTTAACACAAACCCTTATTCTGCTGTCGTTGATGGACTTACAACGATGGTGATGGAAGGCAGAAAAGTAAAAGTTCTTGCATGGTATGACAATGAATGGGGCTATTCTTGCAGAGTGGTTGATCTTGTAAAGTTTGTTGGTTCACAGATGAAAGAGCTTTCAGCTGTTTGAAATGAAGAAGACTGAACGTCCCTTTTCAAGAAATGAGAGAAAATCCCACTAAAAACACAGCTTGCAAAATGGGTCTAAACAAAGTATACTATTTTTCGTGAACTTCTTGTTCGCAGACTCATTCGGGTATACTTAAAGGGTTAGGACCTCTTTGGACTAACTTTCCCCCGTGGTATATGTCCGGTCCGGCTGCTTAGAACTTCACTCTTTCATTCTTGTTTAAGGGGGGTCCATGATGGAAACAATCGGACGTCACGTTATCTCCGAGTTATGGGGATGCGACTGTGATAAACTGAACGACATGGATTTTATTGAAAAAACGTTTGTAAATGCAGCTTTGAAATCAGGAGCTGAAGTAAGAGAGGTTGCTTTTCACAAATTTGCACCTCAAGGAGTAAGTGGAGTTGTCATTATTTCTGAATCTCATCTGACAATTCACAGCTTTCCTGAACATGGTTATGCGAGCATAGATGTTTATACTTGCGGCGATCTAGATCCGAATATTGCAGCAGATCATATCGGAGATGAACTAGGTGCTGAAACAAGAGAAAACATCGAAATTCCTCGAGGCATGGGACCTGTACAAGTGAAACAGGCGCAAGCCAAAGCACTGTAAACATAAAAAAGATTGCAATGGGAGCTGGCCAAAAGCATTAAATGCCTTTGTGTTATGCTCCTTTTTATATTTGTTCCATACACGGGCATCCAGCATGATCCAACCTGTCTATACTTTTGTTCTAGGAAAACAAAGGTTTTTTTTATAAAATAAAGAAGAGGGTTTATGACAAAGGGGATACGTGTATGACTTTAGGGCAAAAGCTAAAACGATTCATTTCAAATCATACAGAAACATCTGACCATCATCCAGTGTCAGAGCTGAAAAGCCATTACTACAAATCGACACAAACTCAAGTTTTCCAAGCGGTAGAAGCCGTTCTTTCAAGAAACGATTCCTATCAAGTGACATCTGTTTCAGCAGAACGAGGTGAAATCAGCGCAAACATACGAACGCCGAAAAAAGCTTTTCTCGTGGCGACTGTCATTTCAATTCGTCCTTTTGAAACAGCTGTCGATTTTAATGTGACAACAGAAACAGCACTGCCAACAGACTTTGGCTACAGTCAAAAGGCTGTTTTGTCCCTTTATAAAGAACTAGACAAACAACTTCCAAGAAGAGATCGGAGCTGATGAAATGAAATGTCCCACATGTCAGCACCTTGGCACAAGGGTGCTTGATTCAAGACCAGTAGATGAAGGGAAGTCCATCCGTCGCAGAAGAGAGTGTGAAAGCTGTCAATATCGCTTCACGACGTTTGAAAAATTAGAAGAATTGCCATTGATTGTGGTGAAAAAAGAAGGAATTCGAGAAGAATTCAGCCGGGAAAAGATGCTGAGAGGCCTCATCAAAGCGTGTGAAAAACGTCCTGTCGCTTTAAAACAGCTCGAGGATGTCTGCTTTAACATCGAGAAGGAATTGCGTAACCAAGGCATGTCAGAGGTGAAAAGCGAGCTTGTAGGGGAAATGGTGATGGACGAGCTGGCGAAAATTGATGAAGTGTCTTACGTCAGGTTTGCGTCGGTATACCGTCAATTTAAAGATATCAATGTATTTATTGATGAATTAAAAGATTTATTAAAGAAAGAACGCTAAAAAAGAGCTGAAGATTCTTCATGCTCTTTTTCCTGCGTAAAGCGTAAAACGCAAAAAGAGTGTACAATGAAGACAACCGTATTAAGGGAGGATCAGCATATGACAGAGCATTGGAAGGAAGTGCTAGCCGTCGATCCGTATGTCGTCAAAAGCGCTTCATTGCTCGGTGACATCGATAGACAGCTTATTACTCTTTTATATCAGCCGCTTATTGGCATGTCCGCTTTCAGTTTATACATGACGCTGTGGGGAGAGCTGGAACAAAATCGAATGTGGGGGAAACCCGCACCTCACCGTCAGCTGATGGTGATGCTGCAAACGAATTTAAATGATATTTTTGAGGAGCGCTTAAAGCTTGAAGCGATCGGATTACTCCGCACATATGAACAGGAAACGGAAGAAGGCAGACTGTTTACATATGAGCTCGTGCCGCCGCTGAGACCGGATGAATTTTTCCAAGACGGTATGCTGAATGTCCTTTTGTATCATCGGGTAGAGAAAGCAAAATATATGCAGCTTCGTGATTATTTTTCTTATCCAGGAGTTCCTGCTGATGCAAAGAACATCTCCCGATCGTTTGAAGAAGTGTTTCACGTCTTGCAGCCAGGAGAGCGCAAGATGACAGAGGAAATCAATCAGGCGTCATCGCTTGACGAGGGCTACGAATATGTGACAGTTGGCTCAAGTCAGCCTGCACCGCTTTCAGATGAATCTTTTGATTTTGATCTATTGTTAGCAGGCATGTCGGATATGATGATTCCGAGAAAGGCTTTGACAAAGCAAGTGAAAGAGACAATTAAGAAGTTAGCGGTCGTCTATGGCATCACCCCACTGCAAATGCAAAATATTGTCGCAGGTGCCTGTGGTTCAGATCAGATGATATCAACTGAGGATCTGCGAAAAGCAGCGAGAGACTGGTATCAAATTGAATACAGAGGTGAACAGCCGAAGCTGATTGATCAAAAACAGCCAAGACATTTACGTCACAATGTCACGCAGAATTCAGGTGCAGATGCGCCTGATGCGAAATTGATTGAAAAGCTTGATCATATTTCGCCTAGAGAGCTTCTAAAAGATATGGCAGATGGCATTGAGCCAACATATGCAGACTTAAGAATTGTTGAAGATATTATGCTTGAGCAGCAGCTAGAGCCTGGGGTCATGAATGTCCTGATCTACTATACACTGCTAAAAACGGATATGAAACTGTCCAAAACATATATGCAGAAAATCGCCGCCCATTGGGTGCGAAAGAAAATCAAAACCGTGGCAGCTGCTATGAAAATTGCCAAAGAAGAGAATAGGCAAATGACAGAATGGGCGCAGCAAAAAAATAAGCGTCAATCCTATGGATCAGGAAAAGTGATCCGCGAGGAGAAGCTGCCTGACTGGATGAAAGAAGCTGAAACGAAAGAACAGCCCGCAAAAGAACAGACAGATAACTTGTCTACAGAGGACCTTGAACGAGAAAAAGAAAAATTGTTAGATCAGTTTAATAATATGAAAAAGTACAATGCACATTAATGTGAGGTGAGATGGAGATGAAACCGATCGGTCGTTCATTTGATCAGCTAAAAGGGCGGGTAGATTTTCGCGTGAGATACAATCAGATTAAAGAAAGTGTCCTAGCTGATGAAGATGTAAAAGCTTTTTTAAAGGAGCATCAAGAGGACATCCAAGAAGACATGATCAATCGCAGTTTGAACAGGCTCTTTGAATATGTACAGCAATCAAAGGGCTGTTCTTACTGCTTAGAGGAAGAGAATGTAAATGTCATTTTAGACGGGTATCACCCGAAGCTTGTGATCAAAGGTCAGAGCATTGATATTGAATATTCCCCTTGTCCTGTCAAACTGCGGCTTGATAGACAGAAAAAACAGCAAGAACTCATGAAAAGTATGTATATTCCGCAGAATGTTCTTCAAGCGACGTTTGCTGATTTAAATGTGGTTGGAAGACAAGAAGTCATTCAAAAAGTAGGTCAATTCTTGCAAAGTTATGATGAAACAGGTAAGGGCAAAGGCCTCTATTTACATGGAAAGTTTGGGGTCGGAAAAACATTTATTCTGGCAGCGATTGCGCAGCAGTTAGCGGTAAAAGAGTATCCATCTCTCCTTGTATACGTGCCTGAATTTGTGAGAGAGTTAAAAAATTCGTTAGCCGATCATACACTCGAAGAGAAGCTGAATATGGTCAAATCAACACCGATTTTAATGCTTGATGATATTGGAGCAGAGTCGATGACAAGCTGGGTACGAGATGAACTTTTAGGAACAATCTTGCAATACCGCATGGCAGAGCAGCTGCCGACTTTTTTCTCTTCTAATTTCTCACCGAATGAGTTAAAGCATCACTTTACGTACTCACAGCGCGGGGAAAAAGAAGAGGTGAAGGCAGCTCGATTAATGGAACGTATTCTCTACCTAGCGGAACCAGTTTTGCTTGAAGGGGAAAATCGCCGTCATTTATAAAAAGATAGGTCACGTGAAGGGGAGCGGATGAGATGAACAAAAGAAAATGGCTGCTTTTTCTCGTGATTGGCATTCTAGCTGCTGTGCTATGGTGGCTCAACAAACAGCATCTTCAACTGTCGCCGAAAGATGTGAAGAATTGGATTCTTCAATTTGGGATGCTGGCTCCCTTTGTCTTTCTTTTCTTATCACTTTTTCGTCCATTTGTGCTTGTCCCTCTCACCGTCTTTTCGCTAGCAGCGGGTTTGGCATTCGGCAGTGTCCTTGGGACCATTTATGCCTTAGCTGGTGCGACAGCAGGTGCAACAGGATCTTTCCTGCTTGCCTCAACCTTCCGTTCAAACAAGCAAGAAACTGAATCAAGCAATCGGAAGCTAAAAGCGGTGACGTCCCGTATTCAAGAACATGGATTTCTTTATATCCTCTTATTACGCATTGCACCCATTCACTTTGATTTTGTCAGTTATGCCGCAGCAGCTTCACGTGCGAATTACCGTGCATTTGCGGCAGCGACTTTTTTAGGATTAATACCTGGTACTGTGGCGTTAAATGTCCTTGGATCAAGCTTTGTGAGCGGAAATTATGCCGCCTTAGCGATTGTTTGTTTGATTTATTTGATCTTTATCTCAGTGCCACTGATTTTAAAAAGAAAGATGCCTGATTTATTTTAGGCGTCTATTTTTTATGTTCCCCCCATATATATGTAACAGATGTCGTTAGGGGGGACAAACATGCTTGAAATAATCTTTGAAGATGAATATGATACCGCCGCTTTTTTACATCTTGCTGAACACTTGGACAGTCGGCATCACATTTCGATTCAACAAGGGAAAGACCGGCTTCTCATAGAAGCGAAGAAATCAGGAGAAGCCATAGAGCACATTGTGCGGACATTACTGATTCACTTTTTTTTGGAATGCAAAGAAAATGAACGCATGCGCAGCATCCTTGAAAACACATACTTATTTAAAGATCCAGAAGAGCAGCACCAAATTCTTTCAATCGCCCATAGCATCATGAAAGGGGATCTAGATGATATCCCTGGAATTCATCAAGACCCACCGAGGGAGGATCTGTTAAAAAAAGAGCTTGAGACGATTTCTTTACAGAAAGGTGTTTTTTCCATTGGTTCATTTATGACATTTAGGCTCTCGGCGTATGACAGAAGGCTGAAGAACTATGTTGAAGTATCCATCGAAGAATATAAAATGGAACAAGAATATCAAAACTTTATTCAATCCCTTCGAGACTATGTGATGTCAAGAGAACCTAAGCTTGAAAAAGTACATGTTGTGCATCAGGACCGCCTGATGATTTGGGAATTTCGGTACGCTTCTGAGCGTGATCAAAAACAATACATAGACAGACAGTTTGTAAGAGAGCATCCAATGTATATTGATTCGCAGTTGATTGCACCGCTTGTATCCATTGCGCCACAAAAGATTGACCTATTTACAGATGATACAGGTCACTCGATGGTGCAAACCATTCAAAATATTTTTCAAGAAAGAGTTGAGGTATTCCCTCCTCATTCGTTTCAGGAACAGCATGTTCAATTTGTTCCTAGTCATTTGGAAAAGAAAAGTGAAAAGCTTTCTTGATTTTCACGAAAAAACGTTTTATAATACGGTGTAACTTCATACAGAGACCGTATTGATAAGGACATGAACAAATGAACACCCGCTTAAAGAGAGGGAAGCCGTGGCTGAAAGCTTCCTAGCAGAGGACCATTTGCTTTACCACCTTTGAACATCAGCTGTGAACTGTTTAGTAATAGCTGACGGGAATTCCCGTTATTGAACCACAAGCCGTATTTGCTTTTGACAAAGCAAGCTGCAAATACGGGAAAAAGGGTGGAACCACGATTCCGTTTATTCAACCTCGTCCCTTTCCAGGGGCGGGGTTTTTATATTGCCAAAAAAAGGAGTGACTAGAGATGTCAGAACAAATTCAACTTACATTTCCAGATGGAGCAGTCAAGGAGTTTGACAAAACAGCTACAACAGAAGACATCGCGGCATCAATTAGCCCAGGCCTAAAGAAAAAAGCGCTTGCCGGTAAATTGAACGGCAAAGAAATAGATCTGCGTACGCCGCTGTTAGAAAGTGGAACAATCGAGATCATCACAGATAAGAGTGAAGAAGCGCTCGATATTATGCGCCACAGCACAGCGCATTTGCTTGCACAGGCAATCAAACGCATTTATGGAAAAGAGCATCACGTCCAGTTTGGCGTAGGCCCTGTCATCGAAAATGGCTTTTACTATGATGTTGACATCGATGTAGCGATTACACCTGAAGATTTACCAAAGATTGAAAAAGAAATGAAAAAAATCATTAACAGCAATTTGCCGATTGAGCGCATTGAAGTTTCTAGAGAAGAAGCAAAAGCACGCTTTGAAGCAATTGGCGATGAATTGAAGCTAGAGCTGTTAGAAGCAATCCCAGAAGGCGAAGCCGTCACAATTTATGAGCAAGGTGAATTCTTCGATCTATGCCGCGGTATTCACTTGCCGTCTACAGGGAAAATCAAAGAATTCAAGCTGTTAAGCCTTGCAGGTGCTTACTGGAGAGGCGACAGTAACAACCAAATGCTTCAGCGTATTTACGGAACAGCTTTCTTCAGCAAAGAAGAATTAAACGAGCATTTACGTCTGCTTGAAGAAGCAAAAGAGCGCGATCACCGTAAACTAGGAAAAGAATTGAAACTGTTTGCGAACTCCCAAAAAGTGGGCCAAGGTCTTCCGCTCTGGCTGCCAAAAGGGGCCACAATTCGCCGCGTCATTGAGCGTTATATTGTTGATAAAGAAGTACGCCTTGGTTATGAGCATGTGTATACACCCGTTCTTGCGAGTGTAGAATTGTATAAAACATCAGGCCACTGGGCGCATTATCAAGAAGACATGTTCCCTGTGATGGAAATGGACAACGAAGATCTTGTCCTCCGTCCAATGAACTGTCCGCACCATATGATGATTTACAAAAACGAGCCGCATAGCTATCGCGAATTGCCAATTCGGATTGCAGAGCTTGGTACAATGCACCGTTATGAAATGTCAGGTGCTTTATCCGGCCTTCAGCGTGTTCGAGGGATGACATTAAACGATGCCCATATCTTTGTTCGTCCAGATCAAATCAAAGACGAATTCATTCGTACAGTTCGCCTAATTGAAGAAGTGTATCAAGACTTTGGCTTGAATGACTACACATTCCGCTTATCTTACCGTGATCCAGAAGATACTGAGAAGTATTTCGACGATGATGCGATGTGGAATAAAGCGCAGTCTATGCTGAAAGATGCAATGGACGAGCTTGGACATGACTACTATGAAGCAGAAGGCGAAGCGGCATTTTATGGTCCGAAGCTTGACGTCCAAGTAAAGACAGCTCTTGGAAAAGAAGAGACTTTGTCTACTGTACAGCTAGACTTCTTACTTCCAGAGCGTTTCGATCTCACATATATCGGAGAAGATGGAAAACACCATCGTCCAGTTGTCATTCATAGAGGAGTTGTGTCCACAATGGAACGCTTCGTTGCCTTCTTAATTGAAGAATACAAAGGAGCTCTTCCAACATGGCTGGCACCTGTACAATTCCAAGTCATCCCGGTTTCACCATCTGTCCATTTAGACTATGCGAAAAAAGTGCAAGAACGTTTGCAGCTTGAAGGACTGCGTGTAGAACTAGACAGTCGTGATGAAAAAATAGGATACAAAATTAGAGAAGCGCAAATGCAAAAGATTCCGTACATGCTGGTTGTCGGTGATCAAGAAGCAGAAAATGGCGCAGTTAATGTAAGAAAATACGGGGAACAAGATTCAGAAACAATGGACCTCGAAGCTTTTGTGAAACATGCAGTCGCAGAAGCAAAAAAATAATGAAGGCGCACGAAACAGTCAGTGATCTCATCTATTGAGGTTGCTGGCTTTTTTCTTATGGAAAAAAATTCTCCACTGGTGATCCAAGTGCGCAAATGATACGTTTAGATAGTACGAAAGTATGGGTAAGTATGTACTATTAGATAGAGGCAAATTGGGGGAATGAAAGCGATGATTCAAACAACAAACACTTCATCAACACAAGTATTGGAGCAATCAGCTGTGCTTCGTGCGCTAGAGCACTCACTGGCGATGATTGAATTTGATGTCACAGGTAAGGTACTATGGGTCAATGATATTTTTGCAAAAGCCATGAAATATTCAAAGGAAGAAATGATTGGTTTAAAGCATAGACAGTTTTGTCCTCCGCATATTGCAGAAGACGCAAGTTATCAAATGTTTTGGAAGCGTTTGAAGAATGGTCAAGTGTTTCAGGAAAAGGTGCAGCGGATCACGAAGTACGGTGACACCTTATGGCTTGAAGCGACGTATACACCAGTGCTCAATGAAGAGGGGAATGTAGTGGCTGTCGTGAAAGTGGCAACAGATATTACGGAGAGAGAAAACACAATGAAGCAGGTAGTAGAAGACCTAAAGGATATGTCTGCAAAATTAATGGAGCGAGCGGAAATCGGCATCCAGCATAGTCAAAGTGTAAATGCTTCTTTTGAACATATCGCGAATGAAACGGATCAAAATATGAGTTTGCTAGAAGGGTTAACAGAGCAGGTGGAGTCGATCAGCTCAATTGCTACAACGATTAACAGTATCGCTTCCCAAACGCAGCTGCTCGCATTGAACGCGGCCATAGAAGCTGCGCATGCGGGTTCCTATGGAAATGGCTTTAGTGTCGTCGCGGCAGAAATCCGTAAGCTTGCGACAGATTCAAAGGAAGCGATCGTAAAGGTGGATCGTTATGTGAAGGCGATCCATTTAGAAGTTGAAAAGGTCAGCAACGGAACAAGCCGTGCAAAGACAAGTGTGTTTACAAACCGGGATCTTGTCAAGCAGGCAAGCGAGGAATTCATGAATGTAGGAGAAGCAGCACGCGGCTTAGATCGTCAAGCACAAAGTTTAGCAGCAATTGTATAGCCGAAAACGAAAAAACACCCAATCTCGATCAGGAGAAGGGTGTTTTTCCTATGGTTTATTTTAAAATATCAAACAATTCGTGTAAGTCTTTAATTTCATAATCTGGTGTCACATCTGTTTCATTTTTCTTGCCATGACGATTGATCCAAACAGTTTGGATGCCAGCGCGAGAAGCGCCGAGAATATCTGTTTTTGGATTATCTCCTACCATGATGACATCATCTTTTGTGAGATTTAACAGCTGAAGGCAGTGCTCAAAGATGCCAGGATCAGGCTTTCCTTTCCCGTAATCTCCTGAAATCACAATTTCATTAAAATAAGGGGCAAGTTCCGGAACACCTGCAAGTTTTTCTTTTTGCAGACTAGGATCTCCATTTGTTAAAAGGAGTAATTCATAGGTGCCCTTCAGGCGCTCTAAAACAGGATACGTTTCTTCATAGACATATGGGCGTTTTCTACGCTCTGCTGCAAAGAAATCTGCTAAGTATTGACCAAATGCTTCATCGTCAATTCCTGCCTCTTTTAAGCCGTTCGTCCAAGCATTTTTGCGATACTCTGGTGCAAGGGCATTCAGCTTTTGAAAGCCTTCGCTAATCGGCTCACTAAAATTAGACCACAGTCCTTCAAAAGGATTAATGCCAATCATAACAGTATAATCATATGTTTCATAAGAAGAGTACAGCTTTCTTGCTTCTTCACGCACAATCTGTTCAAACGATTCTGGATCAAGTCCATATTTCTTTTCCGCTTCCCTGCATGTTTCCTGAAAAGTGGTATGAATGCTTTTTTCATCCCAAAGCAAAGTATCATCTAAATCGAAAAATACGGCTTTCATGATCTTCTCCCTTGTTATGTATGTAGTTACCCTCAATTGCATGTGACAGGCTCATGTTCATTTTACAATAGAAGTTTTAGAGTTTAAATAGATTATTTAGTAATAAAAAAAGTGCACAAAAATGTGCACTCTTACATTATTTTGATAAATCAATGGTCTTATACTTACCGCCAGTCCATCCTAATCCTGATGAGACTTGAAGCGAGAATTTCTTTTCGTTTGGAACTTCAAAAGCAATTCTGCCTTTTTTAGATAATTTAGGATTTATTTGTTTTAAGAAGAAACTTGAATCGGTATCATTTACATACATATTATTTGTTGCAAGTGATTTGTATTCTGTGCCGTCTTTGCCAATTAACCTGAACATCTCAGTATCTACCATTCTGCCTTTTTTACCTGTATTTTTGACCGTTACTTCAACAATCACAAATTTGCCGTCTGTCGTTACATCGCTCATATACTGTTTTTGTAAAGATTTCGCTTCTGTTACGCTGTTTACTTGATAAGTAAAATCTTCGACTGCTACTTTATCTCCAATTTTATGCGTTTTTTCTTTATCATTTTTCTTTTCGCTACTCGTTACTGCATTTTTAGAACCAGTATTTGATGTATTATCTTTTTTGCTGCCGCCCCCAGCCATACAAGATACAAAGATAATAATCAAAATGAGAATAATGATACTAAGACACCCAATCTTAAAAAACTTTTTCAAATAAATCCCCTACTTTTCCTTAATTTATTAAATGAATTTGAATACTTCTCCAATGATAAGTCTAAAGAATTATAAAATCAATCATTTTTTTGAAAAAATAGATATATAATCCTTTTTTATATGGAATATGATTTATATTTTTGTTTATTTATGTATACAACTTGATTTATATCGGTGTGATAATGAAAAATTGAAGGATTTGAAGAGACTTTATTTCTTTTTAAATAAGGCTTGCCCAAATCGTTTCGTCATGCTAAAATGAAAAAGTTGTTTCAAGAGTTCCGTTACTTGACGGACAAATGAAAATTGTGTAGAATAGTTAACGAATTGAATAGATATCACAAGCAGAAGCACCCGCTTCTCACCTGATTGACACATGTTTGTAGTTGACAGGTTGACCGTACATTTATTTTTTCATGCAAATGTTCGCAGTGTGGGTGTTTTATATGCCCACACTTTTTGTTTGCCTGTAAAACATACAACGAAATGGTCAAAATGAATTGTGAACTCAATTCAAAATCTCATGGAGGTGGCTCACTATTAGCAAAGATCAATTAGTTAATGAAGGTATTCGTGCGCGTGAAGTTCGTTTGATCGGACAAAATGGCGATCAGCTTGGGATTAAAACCCGCCAGGAAGCTCTGGAAATTGCTACGAAAGCCAATCTTGACCTTGTGTTAGTTGCTGCAAATGCAAAACCACCTGTTTGCCGAATCATGGACTACGGTAAGTTCCGTTTCGAACAACAGAAGAAGGAAAAAGAGGCACGTAAGAATCAAAAAATCATTAGCTTAAAAGAAGTTCGGTTGAGCCCGACAATCGATGAACATGATTTTAACACGAAGCTCCGTAATGCAATCAAATTCCTTGAAAAGGGAGATAAAGTGAAAGCTTCTATCCGCTTTAAAGGCCGTGCGATTACGCATAAAGAAATCGGACAGCGCGTGTTAGACCGTTTCTCTGAAGCTTGCGCTGAAGTAGCAACAGTAGAAACAAAACCTAAGATGGACGGACGCAGCATGTTCCTCATGCTTGCACCAAAAGTCGAAAAGTAAAAGTAACAGAGGGAGGAAACATCCAATGCCAAAAATGAAAACTCACCGCGGATCTGCTAAACGTTTCAAAAAAACAGGTTCTGGTAAACTTAAACGTTCTCATGCGTACACAAGTCACTTGTTCGCTAACAAATCTACAAAGCAAAAACGTAAATTGCGTAAGAGCGCAATCGTAAGTGCTGGAGATTTCAAACGTATCAAACAACAACTTGCAAACATCAAGTAATCTGGAATAGGAAACATAGGAGGGAATTACAATGCCAAGAGTAAAAGGCGGAACTGTGTCGCGTCAGCGTCGTAAAAAGGTTCTTAAATTAGCAAAAGGTTATTTCGGTTCAAAACATAGATTATATAAAGTAGCAAACCAACAGGTGATGAAATCTGGAAACTACGCTTTCCGTGACCGTCGTCAGAAAAAACGTGACTTCCGTAAACTATGGATCACTCGTATCAATGCTGCAGCTCGTATGAACGGTCTTTCTTACAGCCGTTTAATGCATGGCTTAAAGCTTTCTGGTATCGAAGTAAACCGCAAAATGCTTGCTGACCTTGCTGTGAATGACTTAAACGCGTTCAACCAGCTTGCTGATGCTGCAAAAGCACAACTAGACAAGTAAGTCATATAAAAGATCATTCCGCCGAGGAGTGATCTTTTTTTCTCATCATGTGAGGTGAAATCAATGAATATCGCTCTGATCGTGCTGCTCATCTTGGTCAATGTCTATGGGTTTTGTCTCATGGGAGAGGATAAACGCCGGGCGAAAGCACACAAATGGAGAATATCAGAAGCGCACTTATGGAGTATCGCAGTACTTTTTGGTGCTGCCGGGTCATTTCTTGGCATGCAGTATTTCCGCCATAAAACGAAGCATCCTGCCTTTCAAATGGGTATGCCTGCTTTAATTGTTGTCCAATTGTTGATATTGGTCTATCTCAATCTCATCTGAAAAGGAGCAGACGCCGTTAAGTCGGCGTGTCTGCTCCCTTTTTTTGTTTGATTTTTTTGATGGGCTGATCCCAATCAATTTTTGTTTGAGGATACCGTTCAATGATGTTTTCCTCAAGTTTTTCAAAGTCTTCTAATGTGAATTCATTTAGCTTCTCAGGTGACTCCGTCCAAACGTAAATGGAGTGGACAAACAGAGGATGATCCTTAGAAGGAACATGCTTCTCCCCTTCAAACAAGACACCTTTATAGACGAAATTAAAATTTTTACGGGCATTTTGCTGTTCGTCCATAAAATAAAAGCCTTCTTTTAATTGTGCTTGTTTCAGCTTTCTTCTCGGGTTTGAGAAGAATTTTACCGCCATGTAAAAAATATAGACAAGCAATGCAACAAGAGCAAGTCTAATGAGGATGACAAACATGACAGGATGCACCTCCAATACCGTTATCTGATGTACTACGAATGAGAAAGACAAAAGGTTTCAACTTTTTTTAAAAAAATATTTCGATTAACGAAAAAATATTCATAAAAAGATCGTATTGAACGAAAGAGGTTTTGTATAATAAGAATGCACCATGAAGAAAAAGGAGGATACACAGAATGACAAAACTAGATCAAACATTAACTATGCTGAAAGACCTAACGGATGCAAAAGGGATTCCAGGAAATGAACGTGATGTAAAAAAAGTCATGCAGTCATACATAGAAACATATGCGGATGAAGTCTCTACAGACCGCCTTGGTAGCTTAATTGCTAAGAAGGAAGGAAATGCAAATGGGCCTAAAGTGATGCTTGCTGGTCACTTAGATGAAGTAGGATTCATGGTGACAAAAATCGATGACAAAGGCTATATTCGTTTTCAAACGGTCGGTGGCTGGTGGTCTCAAGTGATGTTGGCGCAGCGTGTCACCATTGTGACGAAAAAAGGAGACATTACAGGTGTGATTGGTTCTAAACCGCCACATGTCTTATCACCAGAAGCACGAAAGAAATCAATCGAAATCACAGATATGTTCATTGATATTGGAGCTTCGAGCAAAGAACAGGCAATGGAATGGGGCGTCCTCCCTGGAGATCAAATCGTACCTTACTTTGAGTTTACGGTAATGAATGACGAAAAAATGCTTCTTGCAAAAGCCTGGGACAACCGTATCGGCTGTGCAGTAGCGATTGATGTCATGAAGAATTTAAAGGATACTCAGCATGAAAATATTGCATACAGTGTAGCAACTGTCCAAGAGGAAGTTGGCTTGCGCGGAGCTAAAACAGCTGCAGCTACCATCCAGCCTGATATTGGATTTGCTATTGATGTTGGAGTAGCAGGTGATACACCAGGTATTACTGAAAAAGAAGCAACAAGCAAACTTGGCAAAGGACCAACGATTGTTGTATTCGACGCTTCCATGGTTTCTCATAAGGGGCTTCGGGATTTTGTTGTCCAAACTGCCGATGAATTAAACATTCCTTATCAATATGATTCCATGCCAGGTGGAGGAACAGATGCTGGAGGTATTCACTTAACAGGTCATGGCGTTCCATCACTATCCATCGGGATTCCAAGCAGATATATTCATACCCATGCAGCCATGATTCATCGAGATGATTATGAAAATGCGGTGAAGCTTTTAACAGAAGTCATCAAAAGACTTGATCAAAAAACGGTCGAACAAATTACGTACGGTTCTTAATGATGAAACCTTTCCTCAGTATGGGGAAAGGTTTTTTAATTGCGTTGAATTTCCCAGGAAATGAACTTTGGAATGTAAGTTGTGTCAAAAGAACTGTTTTCAGTAAATGAAGTGATATTTTTCTAGTGAGGAAGGCACATGTGATCCATCTTGTATTTATGTAAGATGAAATCAATAAAAAGGACAGAGCCAATTGAGGCTCTGTCAAAAGAGAGTTTATGGAAGTAGGTGAAGCTTATTTTAGATTAAATCAATTATTCCTATTTGTCAACTTGGTTTTAAAAGAAAGAAAAATCACTCAATTTATGTTATATTTGTAACAAATTGTTTATACAAAGGGGATGGTTAAATGAATGCGGTTTCAATTGTGATAGGATCGATGTGTATTTTAGCGATTGCCTATCGCCTCTATGGCACGTTTATGATGGTGAAGGTACTAAAGGTCACAGATGATCATCCTACACCGGCACATGCACTCGAGGATGGGAAAGATTATGTGCCAACAAACAAATGGGTCACATTTGGGCATCACTTTGCTGCAATTGCCGCTGCCGGTCCATTAGTTGGTCCGATTTTAGCCGCACAATTTGGGTATTTACCTGGTCTCCTTTGGCTCTTAATTGGAGCGGTGATTGGCGGAGCTGTTCATGATCTTGTGGTCTTGTTTGCTTCGATGCGAAAAAAGGGGAAATCACTATCCGAGGTAGCGAAAGAGGAGCTTGGTCCTGTGGCAGGATTTTGCACAGGGCTCGCCATGTTATTTATTATTACAATTACAATGGCAGGACTGTCCATGGTTGTGCTTCATGCTTTAGAACGAAATCCTTGGGGAACCTTTGCAGTTGGTATTACCATTCCAATAGCGATGGGAGTCGGCCTTTATTATAAAAAGACAGGCAATTTAAAGCTGGCGACATCTGCGGGATTCATATTACTGATGTTGGGGGTATTCCTTGGACCGAATATTCAAGGAACAGCACTTGGAGATTTGTTAACACTTGATACAAAAACGCTTGCTCTTGCCCTGCCAATCTATGCGTTCTTTGCTGCGGCCCTGCCGGTTTGGTTGCTTTTGGCACCAAGAGACTATTTAAGCAGTTTTATGAAAATTGGTGTTTTCATTGCGCTGATTGCGGGAATCTTTGTGGTTAATCCAACCATCCAATTTCCGGCGTTTACAGAGTTTGTGAGTGGCGGAGGACCTGTCTTAGCTGGACCTGTCTGGCCTTTTATTTCGATTACCATTGCTTGTGGCGCGATTTCGGGTTTTCATGCATTTGTTGGCTCAGGCACAACGCCAAAAATGCTAGATCGTTGGAGTGATATGAAGCCGGTTGCGTTTGGCGCGATGCTCGTAGAATGTTTAGTGGGAATCATGGCGTTAATTGCCGCTACTGCGCTTCATCCGGGAGATTATTTTGCAATTAATAGTACACCTGAAGTGTTCCGAACGCTTGGTATGAGTGTCGAGAATCTTCCGCAGCTAAGTAAAGAAATCGGTCTTGATTTAGAAGGAAGAACAGGTGGAGCTGTTACATTAGCTGTAGGGATGGCGTATATCTTTACGGGAATTCCGTTCTTTAGTCATTTGGCCTCTTATTTCTTCCAATTCGTGATTATGTTTGAAGCCGTCTTTATTTTAACGGCAATTGACGCAGGAACCCGTGTCGCGCGATATTTGATCCAAGACTTCTTTGGAGAAGCATATAAACCGCTGAAACGAAATGACTGGGTACCAGGTTCAGTCTTTGCAAGTGCACTTGCTTGTTTTATGTGGGGATACTTGCTTTACTCTGGAGACATTGGGTCCATTTGGGCACTCTTTGGCGTGTCAAACCAACTAATGGCCTCGGTCGGATTAATCATTGGGGCGACGGTTGTGTTAAAAATTGCGGATAAAAGGCGGTATATGTTAACTTGTTTAATTCCACTTGCTTACTTATATGTGACGGTGAATTATGCGGGTTATTGGATGGTTGCGAATGTCTATCTCAATCCTGAAGCATCTGGCTACAGTGTATTGAATGCAGTGCTTTCGATGATTATGCTGATTTTAGGTTTTGTCATTATCGTGTTCGCTATTAAAAAATGGATCGAAATTTGGCGCGATCCAGCTCTTCGAATGGAGACGCCAATCACTGGCTAAATGAACAAAGCCGGCTTGCTCATAAATAAGCAAACCGGCTTCTTGTTATTGCTGATGCTCAGGCTTTAAGCCCTGCTCTAATGTTTCAAGAATTTCATTTTTTTCATCTTCTGATGCCTCTTGCCATAACACCTCAAACAAAACACCAAGCCCTGGTAGCATTTTTTCCTCGCCACTTTGAATCGCATCTAAAATCGTATGCTCAAGCTGCTCTTGATTATGGCCAGTAATGTTTTGAATCACTGCGCCTCTTAAATTAAAATCCATTGCCCACACTCCTTTTTTGATGGTGATAGCCCTATTCTGTCTCAAAGACAGGTTTATTATGTAGTGTGCTTGAGATATAATAAATTCATGATATTTAAAGGAGTTAAAGTCGCTTGAAGTATATAGAATCAGCTAAAAACGCACACATTAAACAATGGAAAAAGCTCCATACAAAAAAAGAACGAACGAAAACAGGGCTATTCCTTGTTGAAGGAAAACACTTAGTAGAAGAAGCATTGAAAAGCGGGGTTGTGAAAGAGTTAATGATCACAACACCTGACATGCTCCCTGCTGACATCGAGCCTGACATTGAGCTGTATGAATTAAGTGAAGAGGCTTTTACTGCGATGACGGAAACGGAAACACCTCAGCAAATCGCAGCGGTTTGTACAATTCCTGTATTTGAGGAGAAAAAGTATGAACGAATGCTTCTGTTAGATGCAGTGCAGGATCCGGGGAATTTAGGCACACTCATTCGGACAGCAGATGCAGCGGGGCTTGATGCTGTGGTCCTAGGGGATGGAACCGTTGATGCGTTTAACGGAAAAACGCTCCGTTCAGCACAAGGGTCTCATTTTCACCTGCCTATCTTAAAACAAACACTACAACAGACAATTCCAGCATTAAAGGCGCAAGGTATACCTGTATATGGCACTGCTTTAAAAAATGCGAAAGAGTATAGACACATAGCATCAGAAGGTCCATTTGCGTTAATTGTAGGCAACGAGGGAGCAGGTATTGATCCAGAGATTCTTCAAATGACAGATCAAAATTTATATGTTCCAATGTACGGACAAGCGGAATCATTAAATGTGGCTGTGGCAGCAGCGGTTCTTGTCTATCATTTGCGCGGATAGTGTTGCATCACGTCCTATTTTTCACTATAATGAAACTAATATTTTAAAAACCATGATAGAGGAAGATTGTTTCACGAAGCGTCCTATTAGGGAGAATGCATCGTAGACTGAAAGTGCATTTAAGGAATGCTGAAACAGGAATTCACCTCTGGAGTTGTCACCGGGACCGCAGGTTTTGCGTAAAGGTGGACCGGATTCGTTTGATTCCGTTATGTCAATGAAGCTTATTCGCACATGTATTTGTGCTTAACAAGGGTGGTACCGCGACCACAACTCGTCCCTTCTTTTTTGGAGGGGCGGGTTTTTTTATTGTCTTCAAACAATCAAACACCCGTTTATTCAGACGGTTTTGTATATTAAAAGGAGGATGACACTCATGCAAGAAACGTTAAAACAGCTTGAAACAGAAGCGATAGCGAAGGTAGAAGCAGCCAGCTCGCTCAAAGAAGTCAATGACATTCGTGTTCAATATTTAGGGAAAAAAGGTCCGATTACAGAAGTGCTGCGCGGAATGGGCAAGCTTTCCGCTGAAGAAAGACCAAAAATGGGCGCACTTGCAAATGAAGTGAGAGAGCAGATTGCTGGTGCCATTGCTGAAAAAAATGAGCAGCTAGAAGCAGAAGAAGTGAAAAAGAAACTGGCTTCTCAAACCATTGATGTCACATTGCCAGCAAGTCCGATCAAAATCGGGGCAAGACATCCATTAACGATTGTCGTAGAAGATATTGAAGATTTATTTATCGGCATGGGCTATACCGTTGAAGAGGGCCCAGAGGTGGAAACAGATTACTATAACTTTGAAGCGCTCAATCTTCCAAAAGAACACCCTGCACGTGATATGCAGGACAGCTTCTATATTACTGAAGACACACTCATGAGAACACAAACATCACCCGTTCAAGCACGTACACTTGAGAAATATAAAGGCCAAGGTCCTGTGAAGATCATCTGTCCTGGTAAGGTATATAGACGTGACAGCGATGATGCCACTCACTCCCATCAATTCATGCAGATTGAAGGACTTGTGGTAGATCACAATATTAGCATGAGTGACCTCAAAGGAACGCTTGAGACAGTCGCAAGAAAAATGTTTGGGGAAGATCGTGAAATTAGACTGCGCCCAAGCTTTTTCCCATTCACAGAACCTTCCGTTGAAGTTGATGTGTCATGCTTTAAATGCGGCGGGAAAGGCTGTTCCGTATGTAAAGGAACAGGCTGGATTGAAATTTTAGGTGCAGGAATGGTTCACCCGAATGTATTAAAAATGAGCGGATTTGATCCAGATACTTACCAAGGCTTTGCTTTTGGAATGGGTGTTGAACGTATTGCGATGCTGAAATACGGCATAGATGACATTCGTCATTTCTACACAAATGATATTAGATTCACGAAGCAATTTAAGCAGGACTAAGAGGAGGAAATCAACATGTTTGTTTCATATAAATGGTTAGAGGACTATGTCGATTTAGAAGGCATTCAGCCGGATGAATTAGCAGAGAAAATCACAAGAAGCGGAATTGAAGTGGAAGCCGTTGAGTATAAAGGCGAAGGCATCAAAGGTGTTGTCGTTGGACACGTCATTGAACGTGAACAGCATCCGAATGCGGATAAATTAAACAAATGTCTTGTTGATATCGGCGAAGACGCACCGGTGCAAATTATATGCGGGGCTCCAAATGTGGATAAAGGACAGCATGTGGCTGTCGCAACGGTTGGTGCAGTCCTTCCTGGAAACTTTAAAATTAAAAAAGCAAAACTACGCGGTGAAGAGTCTCATGGCATGATTTGTTCTCTGCAAGAATTAGGCGTAGAGAGCAAGCTCGTACCAAAAGAATATGCAGAAGGCATCTTTGTTTTCCCGAATGACGTGAAACCAGGAGATGATGCCCTTCAAGCGCTTCAATTAGATGACGCGGTACTTGAGCTTGGCTTAACACCAAACCGTGCCGATGCCCTTAATATGCTAGGTGTCGCTTATGAGGTTGCCGCCATTTTAGGGAGAGACATCAAGCTTCCTGATACAGCGCATGAAACTTCTTCTGAAAAAGCAGCAGACTATATTTCTGTTAAAATTGAGGATCAAGAAGCGAATCCACTTTATGCAGCGAAGATCATTAAAAATGTAAAGATTGGACCAGCACCACTTTGGATGCAAACAAGATTGATGAATGCAGGTATCCGCCCAATTAACAACGTCGTGGATATTACGAATTTTGTCTTACTTGAATACGGTCAACCACTACATGCCTTTGATTATGACCGGTTTGGTTCAAAGCAGGTGGTTGTACGTAAAGCGGCTGAAAATGAAATGATTCAAACTCTGGATGAACAAGAACGTACATTGTCTTCGAAGCATCTTGTCATTACAAATGGCACAAAAGCGCATGCTGTTGCAGGTGTCATGGGCGGTTTTGAATCAGAGGTGCGTGATGAGACGACAACGATTCTTTTAGAAGCGGCATATTTCAACGGTCAAACCGTCCGTCAAGCATCTAGAGACTTAGGGCTTCGCAGTGAATCAAGCACACGATTTGAAAAAGGGCTCGATCCGCAGCGGACGAAATCAGCAGCCGAAAGAGCAGCGCAATTGATCAGTATGTATGCAGGCGGCGAAGTGCTAAGTGGTACAGTTGAGGAAAACCACCTTGAAACAAGTATGAATGTCATCCACGTATCAACTGAGCGTGTGAACAAGGTGCTTGGTATGAGCATTTCAAAAGAAGATATGATTCAGATTTTCAACAAACTAGGCTTTACTGTGGGCGAATCAAATGATGTGCTTGTTGTAACGGTTCCTTCCCGTAGAATGGATATTACGATTGAAGAGGACCTCATTGAAGAAGTCGCGAGATTATACGGCTACGACAATATTCCATCTACACTCCCTGCGACAGCTGGTACCGTTGGTGGTCTTACGCCATACCAAGTGAAGCGCAGAAAGGTGAGACGTTTCTTAGAGGGCGCAGGGCTTTCTCAAGCGATTACGTATTCATTAACGAATCAGCATAAGTCCACAGCCTTTGCTTTAAATCCAGCTTATCAAACCAGACTTTCCTTGCCGATGAGTGAGGAACGAAGTGTGCTGAGACAAAGCCTTCTGCCAAACTTACTTGATTCTGTCGCATATAACTTAGCAAGACAAGCTGATTCTTTTGCCTTTTACGAAACAGGTTCTGTTTTCTTAGCGGAAACGGAAGGCGCAAAACCAGTAGAGAAAGAGCATGTGGCAGGTGCGTTAACAGGTCTTTGGCATAAAAATCTTTGGCAGGGCGAGAAAAAAGCTGTCGATTTTTATGTAGCGAAGGGTATTGCAGAAGGGCTGTTTGAAAAGCTTGGTGTATCAGGAGAGATCACGTATGTTCAAGCAGAGCGTGAGGGCCTTCACCCAGGACGTACAGCTGATGTTCATTTAAATGGAAAAGTGATTGGCTTTGTAGCTGCACTTCATCCATTAGTGGAAAAGGAATTAGATTTAAAAGAAACGTATGTATTTGAATTTGATTTAACAGATGTAATGACGTCTGAAACAGAGGATATGAAATATACGGCTATTCCGAGATTCCCAGCAGTGACAAGAGACATCGCACTTGTCGTCGATCAGCATATTTCAAGCGGACAGCTGGAGCAAGTCATTTATGAAGCTGGCGGCCAATTGCTCACAGACCTTTCCGTCTTTGATGTGTATGAGGGTGAGCATATGGAAGAAGGCAAGAAATCTGTTGCATTCTCTCTGCAATATTTAAACCCAGAACAAACGTTGACCGAGGAAGAAGTCACGGCTGTTCATACAAACGTATTGAAAGCATTAGAAGATACGTATCAAGCCGTCTTGCGCGGATAATAAAAAGAGCTATCGCTTTATGGGCGATAGCTCTTAGCGTGTAGACAAACCCTCGCATTCTTTGTCAGTCCTGCGCGCTGGTACTCACGAATGTCAAATTCGCTCTGTGCCAGTGCTCGTCCTTCCTAGACTGCAAAGGTTTTCTATCACGCTGAAAAGAAGACAAAGGGCTAAAATCAAGTTCATTTTAGCCCTTTGTCAACAATCTGAGAGCTATCGCTTTATGGGCGATAGCTCTTTTTTAATTATAACCATTTTTTCGCTTTTTGGGTGTTGGCAAAATGAAGTTTTGTAAATTGGCGTAAAGCCTCTTCGCCGTGCTGTTTCATCAGCTTTGCTGCCGCTTTGTCAACATGCGGACCGGCCCCTTTTGGAATGTCAAAGCCCGCTGCTTTTGATAATTTATCCATTTCAATTAAAAAAGCATATCTTGCAATAATAGAAGCTGCAGCAACTGATAAGTGAATGCCTTCTGCTTTCGTACTAAAATATGTACGCTCCCGAATGATCTTTTTCCCCGCAAGGTGCCTGAAATAAATGCCTGGTTCGGCAAATTGGTCAATGAGAATGGCTTCTGGTTTCTTGCCATCCAGTTTTTCTAGCACGGAGGTGATGACTTGGTTATGAAGCAGTGCCTTCATTTTCCCTTGGCTCATGCCCTTTTCCTGCATCGCATTGTATTTTTCATTCCGAAGCACGAGAAGGCTGAACGGGATGGTTTTGATCAAGTCTTTGGCAATGTTGATAATCTGCGGATCTTTGAGTCCTTTTGAGTCTTTCACCCCGAGCTCTTTCATGAGAGCAAGCTGACTGGAATCAACATAAGCCGCACAGACCGTAATGGGTCCAAAATAATCGCCAGTACCGACCTCATCTGAGCCAATAACCGACATGGAAGCGATGCCGGGTGGTGGGCTGTACGGTGTGATGGATGGTGTTTTTTTGCTTTTTGTTTCAGCTGCTTGTAAATGGTTGAACTGACTTGCTTCAGCTTCTGCCTTTTGTCCTTGGAACAGTACTTTTCCAGATTTGTAGGCTGTAATCGTACAGCCGGGAACCTTTGCTTGAAAAAGAGCGCCTGGTGGCAAAGTGTCAGTTAAATGCTGAGCGTACACGCTCTTCATTTTTTTCATGTCTTCTGATGTTGCTTTTAAGACGGATTGGGGCACAGTGGATAACTCCTTTTTACCTTGATATCATTGATTTCTAAAGTGTACCATAACAGGGAAGGGCTCGTCTTTCCATTCAATGTCTAAACATGTTATGATAGAGACTAGGATTCTCGTGGAATGGAGGAGAAACGTTGTCTGACGGCGGTAAAACGAAAACAACAGTTGAGATTTACGGACAGTCCTATACGATCATCGGTCAAGAAACGAAGATGCATATGCGACATGTTGCTTCAATTGTTGATGATAAAATGAGAGAAATCAATGAAAAAAATCCATACCTTGATATAAACAAATTAGCTGTACTGACAGCAGTCAATGTCGTCCACGACTACTTGAAATTAAAAGAGCAATACGAAAAACTAGAGCTTCATCTAAAAGAAAAGGAATGAAATTACCGTGATCGATATCATCATTTTGTTTTTGCTTCTTATGGGAACGCTTGTCGGTCTAAAACGCGGGTTTATTCTTCAATTTATTAAATTGATTAGCTTTGTTGTTTCTATTTTAGTGGCTTCTATGTTTTATCAGTCACTTGCACCACAGCTTACGTGGATTCCAGCACCTAATTTTAGCAGCGGTCAAGCGCAGCTTGCTTTCTTTAGTGGGAATCTAGAAACAGCTTATTATAATACCATTGCGTTTATCATTCTGTTTATCTTGACCAAAATCCTGCTCGCTATCATCGGCGGATTGCTCACAACCATTGCAAGTATCCCTGTGATTAAACAGGTCAACAAACTGCTTGGCGCTGTTTTAGGATTTCTTGAAACCTATCTATTTGTGTTTATTCTATTGTTTGTGGCCGCATTACTTCCAGTCGATGCGCTTCAAACCATGATGAGCAAATCAATGTTAGCAGATGTGATCGTAAATAGCACCCCTTACCTGTCCGGTCTTGTCAAAGACCTATGGTCGACGTATGGAGTTTAAGAACTTCTCCTTTCTTGGAGAAGTTTTTTCTCATTCCATGACAGAAAGTTGTCGGATGAAGGGAAAGTTTGTATATTTATATAGGAAGATGCCAAAGCGGCTGGAGGATGAGAGATGAATAAAAAAGATATTATCAAACTTCTTGAAACAATTGCAGTTTATATGGAGCTAAAAGGAGATAATCCTTTTAAAATTTCTGCCTTTCGTAAAGCAGCTGCGGCACTGGAACAAGATGACCGCAGTCTTTCTCAAATAGATGACCTATTAGCATTACCCGGCATTGGAAAAGGAACCTTTGCTGTGATCACAGAGTATATCGAAAAAGGACAGTCTGAAACACTCGAACAATTAAAAAAAGAAGTGCCTGAAGGACTTGTCCCCCTCTTAAAATTGCAAGGACTCGGCGGGAAGAAGATTGCTAAGCTCTACCAAGAGCTTGGTGTTCACGATGCACAGTCTTTAAAAGAAGCATGTGAAGCGGAAAAAGTACAAACGCTTGCTGGGTTTGGCAAAAAAACAGAAGAAAAGATTCTTGCCGCTCTTGAGGAGGCGGGAAAGCAGCCAGAACGACTGCCAATTGGTTTTGCATTAGATGTGGCAGAGCGAATTGATGATGCGCTGGAACAGATGGAGGGAATCATCCGTTTTTCAAGAGCGGGCAGTTTAAGACGTGCGCGTGAAACGGTTAAAGATTTAGATTACATCATTGCGACTGATAACCCTGAACAAGTGAGAAAGCAGCTTGTTGCTCTTGATGATGTCAAAGATGTCATTGCGAGCGGTGATACGAAGGTATCGGTCATGCTTGCACTTGATTTTGAAATCAGTGTAGATTTCCGGCTTGTGACAACAGACCAATTTGCAACAACGCTGCACCATTTCACTGGCTCAAAAGATCATAACATTCGTATGCGACAGCTTGCGAAGGAGCGCGGTGAGCGTATTAGTGAATATGGGGTTGAAACGATCGAAACTGGGGATGTGAAAACATTTGAAGACGAAAGCGCTTTTTATGCACATTTCCAACTTCCGCTCATTCCGCCAGAAATTCGTGAAACCGGAGCAGAGATTGATTCGTATAAAGAAAGTATGCAATTTGTAGAACGAAAAGATATCAAAGGCGATCTTCATATGCACTCGACATGGAGTGATGGCGCTTTTTCTATTCGCGAAATGGCAGAGGCATGTATCGCAAAAGGCTATGAATACATGGCGATCACAGACCACTCACAATATTTAAAAGTAGCAAACGGTTTAACAAAAGAACGTTTGCGTTTGCAAGCAAAAGAAATTGACAAGCTGAATCAAGAATTCGAACATTTTCACATTTTCAAAGGGGTCGAAATGGATATTCTGCCGGATGGATCGTTAGATTATGATGATGACTTTCTAGCAGACATGGATTTTGTCATTGCGTCTATTCATTCTAGCTTCTCTCAGCCGGAGGAAGTCATTATGGAGCGCCTAGAAAATGCCTTGAATAATCAGCATGTGGATTTAATTGCCCATCCAACTGGCCGTTTGATCGGTAGACGAGACGGCTATGCTTTAAATATTGATCAGCTCATAGAGCTTGCGAAAAAAACGGGCACTGCACTGGAACTCAACAGCAACCCGTCAAGACTTGATTTAAAAACAGAGCATTTAATGAAAGCAAACGAAGCGGGTGTGAACATCATGATCAACACAGATGCACACAACATCGCCATGCTCGATCATATGGACGTCGGTGTCACAGCTGCAAGAAAAGGATGGACACCAAAAGCAAATGTCGTGAATACATTTTCACTCAATGAGATGAAAAAGTTTTTAACGCGTGACAGGTAGTCGTTAGGAGGCTGGACCATGCTGCAACAAAAAGTGTTAGCATCATTAGAATTTCATAAAGTAAAAGAAAAAGTCATGTCCTATACTGCTTCGACTTTAGGGAAAGAAAAAGCGCAGGACTTAATACCACTCACAGATATCAAGAGCATTCAGCATCTGCTAGAAGAGGTAGCAGAAGCGCAAGATGTGATTCGTTTAAAAGGATCTGCGCCGTTTGGCGGGTTAACGGATATTAGACGAAGCGTCAAACGAGCAGAAATAGGCAGTATATTAAGCCCTGCTGAGCTGATGGAAATTGCGGCGCTGTTATATACCACAAAAAACATGAAGCACTTTCTCACCTCTATGTATGAGGACGGAGTAGAGATACCCCGTCTTCATACATATGCAGAATCGCTGATTTTACTGCCAGACGTGAGAAAAGAAATCGAAAGCTGTATTGGTGACAATGGAGAAGTGCTTGATCACGCAACGCCTGCCCTCCGCACCATACGAACGCAGTTACGATCACTAGAATCAAAAGTACGAGATAAATTAGAATCAATGATTCGTTCACAATCTGCCACGAAAATGCTGTCAGACACCATTGTGACCATTCGTAATGATCGGTTTGTCATTCCCGTAAAACAAGAGTACCGCTCGAATTATGGGGGGATTGTTCACGATCAATCTTCTTCAGGCGCAACTCTTTTTATTGAGCCGCAGGTGGTCGTAGATTTAAATAACACCTTGCAGCAAACTCGCCTAAAAGAAAAGCAAGAGATTGAAAAGATTTTGCAAATGCTGACAGCGAGTGTGTCAGAGCACATTGATGAATTGCTTCATAATGTGAATGAACTTCAGACATTAGATTTTATTTTCGCCAAAGCCAAATATGCAAAAGCAGAAAAAGCCACAAAACCTACTGTGAATAACCAAGGGGAGATTTATTTAAAACGGGCAAGACATCCCCTATTGCCCCGAGATCAGGTTGTGGCAAATGATATTGAGCTAGGCAAAGATTTTTCTACGATCGTCATCACAGGTCCAAATACAGGCGGTAAGACCGTCACTTTAAAAACACTTGGACTTCTTACGCTGATGACGCAGGCAGGTCTTCATATTCCAGTCGAAGAAGGATCAGAAGTGGCTGTATTCGATCAAGTCTTTGCTGATATTGGAGACGAGCAGTCTATTGAACAGAGCTTGAGTACATTCTCATCTCATATGGTCAATATTGTGGATATCCTAAAGCATTTAACGTCTAATTCACTCGTGTTATTTGATGAATTAGGTGCGGGGACAGATCCTGCTGAAGGTGCAGCACTTGCGATGAGCATCTTAGATGAAGTTCATCAAACAAATGCGCGCGTCATCGCAACGACTCACTATCCTGAGCTGAAGGCATACGGATATAACCGAGAAGGCGTCACAAATGCGAGTGTAGAGTTTGATATTGAAACCTTATCTCCTACATATCGCTTGCTCATCGGGGTGCCGGGACGAAGTAATGCATTTGAAATTTCCAAACGTCTAGGACTGCCTCATCATTTAATTGACCGTGCAAAAGCAGATATGCATGCGGAACATAATGAAGTCGATCAGATGATTGCATCATTAGAAGACAGCAAAAAACAAGCAGAAGAAGAACTGCATGAGACGGAATTCTATAGAAAAGAAGCAGAGAAGCTCCATAAAGAACTGCAAAAACAAATCCTTGAATGGAATGAACAAAAGGACAAACTGCTGGAAGAAGCTGAACAAAAAGCGGCAGAAAAAATTGAACAAGCAACAAAAGAAGCAGAAGAGATTATTCAAGAGCTTCGGTCCATTAAAAGTGAGCATCGTTCGTTCAAAGAACATGAACTCATTGATGCGAGAAAGCGTCTTGAAGAAGCTGTCCCTGAGTTTGACCGTAAGAAAAAACCAGAGCCAGTAAAAAAAGCAGCAAGACAGCTAAAGCCAGGCGATGAAGTCAAAGTGCTAACGTTTGGCCAAAAAGGAACGCTCATCGAACAAACGGGTAACAAAGAATGGAGTGTCCAAATGGGCATTCTGAAAATGAAAGTAAAAGAAAAAGATATGGAATTTATCAAATCAGCACCGGAATTTAAGCAAGAGAAAGCCATCACGGCGGTCAAAGGAAAAGACTATCATGTATCACTTGAGCTTGATTTAAGAGGAGAGCGTTATGAGAATGCCTTAAGCAGAGTCGAGAAATACTTAGATGATGCCGTCTTAGCTGGCTATCCGCGCGTGTCGATCATTCACGGTAAAGGCACTGGCGCCCTGAGAAAAGGGGTCCAGGAATTATTAAAGCAGCACCGTAGTGTAAAAAATGCTCGTTTTGGAGAACAAGGCGAGGGAGGATCAGGCGTCACCATCGTCGAATTAAAGTAAAAAGGAGAAAACGCATGAAAGCCTTTTGGGAAAATGAACTTGTGGAAATTGCCGCCTATTACAGCGTGGCCGTCCTATGTCTTGTCTTATTTCTTACCATATTTGAACTCGTGACCTCCTATAAAAACTGGGAAGAGATTCAGCGGGGGAACTTAGCTGTTGCTATGGCAACCGGCGGGAAGATTTTTGGGATTGCCAATGTCTTTCAGCATTCCATCGCTCAGCACAACTCCCTTCTTCAAATGATCGGATGGGGCGTATACGGCTTTGTGATGCTGCTTGTCAGCTATTTCATTTTTGAATTTTTAACACCACGATTTAAAGTAGACAAAGAGATTGAGAATGATAATAGAGCGGTCGGGTTTATTTCACTCATTATTTCTGTTGGGCTGTCTTATGTAGTAGCAGCCGGCATTTAAGGAGACGACATGGAAAAACTAGCCAAAGTATTAATTGTAGTTGCCTGCACTTTTGCGGTTATTGGTGCCGTTTACATGTTCCTGTAAAATGAAGAATACATTCTTGAAAGCTGTCAGGGAAAACCTTGACAGCTTTTCACTCATCAAAGGCGGCGAATCAGAATGAATCAAATCTTGCAGAAAGACGAACTCATAAAGCGCATTGAAACTTGTCTCAAAAAGACATCTCTTCCCCAAGACATATATGAACCGTATATTGCACGTCCTTTTCAAACGACTGGTTTTTTTGATGATTTGAGTCCATATATCGACATTGATCCATCCGGCTATATTCTTATTCAATATGAACGAGGGATTAAAGTGCTTCATAAAAGAACAAAAGAGGCGGATGAAGTCGTTTATTGGATTTTAGAAGACACCATCTTTCTAACTGTGTACCTAGACATGATGAGACAATATCAAGTGGACAACATCCAAACACATTTACCTAATGACCCTAGTATCCATAAACAGATTGTGGAGAGAGTCCATGAGTCATTTCGTGCGATCGGTGGATTATACGAAAAGTGGCATCATGAAGGGAAAAGAGCCTCTATAGAAACACCGGCGAAAAAATGAAGATGTGCCATAGAACGAGCTCGATTTGAAAAAAGCAAACTGCCATAAGGAAAAGTTTGCTATAATAAAATAGTACGAAAGTTCAGGAAGGAGGGTTTTTATGCAGTCAGATAAACGATGGCTTCTGCATTACCCGAATCAAATTCCCCACGAACTCACCATCCCAAATGAAACATTGCAATCTTACTTATTCAGCTCCGCAGAGGCAGCACCTGAGCATACAGCCATTCATTTTTTAGGAAAAAACATCACCTACCAGCAGTTACAAGAAGATGCGCTGAAATTAGCCAGTCACTTGATTGACATCGGTGTCAAAAAAGGCGACAGAGTAGCGATTATGCTGCCAAACTGCCCGCAATCGGTGATTTCTTATTATGCGGTTTTAATAGCAGGCGGCATTGTCGTTCAAACCAATCCGCTTTATACGGAGAAAGAACTGGAATATCAAATGGAGGACAGCGGCTCTAAGGTGCTGATCACTCTCGATCTACTGTATCCAAAGGCCTATAAAATGAAAGCGCTGACAAGTATGGAACATTTGATCATCACAAAATTACAAGATTACTTGCCATTTCCGAAAAACATATTGTTTCCGATTGTCCAGCGAAGGAAAAACAACATGGTCATCCAAGTGGAGAAGAGTGATACCATTCATCATTTCTCACAGATCATGAAAGAATCGTCAGGAGAACGGATTCCGCAAATATCCTTTCAACCGAAAGAGGATGTCGCAGTTTTGCAATATACAGGCGGAACGACAGGTTTACCAAAAGGGGTCATGCTCACACACGAAAATATAGTAGCCAATACAGAAATGTGTGCATCCTGGATGTATAAAACGAACCGTGGAAAAGAGCGGATTCTTGGGATCATTCCGTTCTTTCATGTATACGGCATGACGACCGTGCTAAACCTTGCAGTCAAAGAAGGTCATCAAATGATTCTTCTTCCGCGTTTTGATGCAGCGGATGCGCTGAAGACCATTGAAAAACAGAAACCGACGCTGTTCCCAGGAGCACCAACGATGTATATTGCCCTGCTTCATCATCCGAATATTGAGAAGTATGACCTATCATCCATCACGGCATGCTTAAGCGGATCGGCCGCTCTTCCTGTTGAAGTCAAACAGAGTTTTGAAAAACTAACAGGAGGAAGGCTTGTAGAAGGGTATGGACTTTCAGAAACTTCTCCTGTCACTCATGCCAATTTCTTATGGGGAGCGAACAAAATAGGAAGTATCGGGTGCCCTTGGCCGAATACGGATGCCGGTATTTATTGTGAAGAAACGGGTGGACTCAAAGCGCCATATGAGCACGGAGAGATTATCGTCAAAGGTCCTCAAATCATGAAAGGGTACTGGAATCAGCCGGATGAGACAGCGGCAGTGTTAAGAGACGGCTGGTTTTTTACAGGAGACATTGGGTATATGGATGAGGATGGTTTTTTCTATATCGTAGACCGGAAAAAAGATGTCATCATCGCGAGTGGCTATAATATTTACCCAAGAGAGGTTGAAGAAGCCCTTTATGAGCATGAGCTTGTACAAGAAGTTGTTGTGGCGGGTATTCCAGATCCGTATAGAGGGGAAACAGTAAAAGCCTTTGTTGTCCCGAAGAAGGATGCCTATGTAACAGAGGATGAACTGGATCGTTTTGTTAGAACAAGAATTGCCTCATTTAAAGTGCCGCGTGTCTACGAATTTAAGGAATCACTGCCTAAAACGGCTGTAGGGAAAATCTTGCGCAGAGTGTTAATTGAAGAAGAAAAAAGAAAGCAATCATCTTCAACAGAAGAACCAGTCGATCGATGAGAGAATGAACCAGCATCATCCGGTCAAGCGGCCGGATGATTTGAATTGTACGTGTCTGCTCTGGTATGCTAAAGGTTGAAAAGAAAGAAGAACATCACTTGACAAATCACTCGTTTCTTTTTAACATAAAGTTATGAATGAATGCTCATTCAATTCAGAAAGGGACGAAGCACATTGAAGCAGAAAAGACCGAAGTACATGCAAATTATTGATGCAGCCGTTGTGGTGATTGCAGAGAACGGCTACCATCAATCACAAGTTTCAAAGATTGCCAAACAAGCAGGAGTAGCAGACGGAACCATTTATCTCTATTTCAAAAACAAAGAGGATATTCTGATCTCGTTGTTTAAAGAAAAAATGGGACAATTCATCGAACGGATGGAAAACGATATTCAAAAGAAACCGTCTGCGAAAGAAAAGCTTCTTCTCCTCATTCGAGAACACTTTCGCCTGCTATCGCAAGACCATCATTTGGCCCTTGTGACACAGCTTGAACTCAGGCAGTCAAACCTTGAACTGCGCCAAAAAATCAATGAGGTGCTGAAAGGGTATTTAAATATGCTAGACTCCATTTTAACCGAGGGAAAGAAGACAGGAGAATTTAGACAAAATCTAGATGTCCGCTTAGCGAGACAAATGGTATTTGGGACGATTGATGAAACCGCTACAACATGGGTCATGAATGATCAAAAGTATGACCTGCCAGCACTCGCAGAAAGTGTACATGATCTTCTCTTAAACGGAATACATCAATCTTAAAGACAATTGAAAAAGGATGATTGACATGGAAAAAATACTTAGCTTACACCAAGACGAACAGACAGCACTCATCACGATTCAACACCCGCCTGCAAATGCCTTATCCTCTCAGCTTCTCACTGAACTCAACGACATGTTTGATCAGCTTGAACAAAACAGTGAAGTGAGAGCTATTGTCATTCATGGAGAAGGTAGATTTTTCTCAGCAGGTGCTGATATTAAAGAATTTACGACCTTGCAGGAAGAATCTGATTATGCCAGCCTTGCAGACAGAGGACAGCAAGTGTTTGAACGAATTGAACAATGTCCAAAACCGGTGATTGCTTCCATTCACGGGGCAGCATTAGGCGGCGGGCTTGAGCTGGCGATGTCGTGTGATATTCGAATCGCAACAAAAGATGCAAAGCTGGGACTGCCGGAATTAAATCTCGGTATTATCCCAGGATTCGGCGGAACGCAGCGCCTGCCTCGCTACGTTGGATCAGCTAAAGCACTTGAAATGATGGGAACAGCTGAGCCAATTACAGGAGAAGAAGCATTTGCCTGCGGACTTGTTTCAAAACTTGCGGAAACAGAGGAAGAAGCGCTGGAAACAGCCAAAACATTGGCAGCGAAATTTGCAGCGAAAAGCCCTAAAACGCTTGAGTATGTGCTTGAGTTATTGAATGCGACAAAAGTGTACTCATATGATGGCGGAATGAAGCTGGAAGCCAAAAAGTTTGCTGAGGTGTTCCAGTCGAATGATGCCAAAGAAGGCATCCAAGCTTTTATTGAAAAGCGTAAACCGAATTTTAAAGGGGAATAAGGGATTAGTACGACACAAGGGGGAGAAATGAATGAATATTTTTGTTTTAATGAAGCGTACGTTTGACACGGAAGAGAAAATCTCTATTCAGTCTGGTGCTATTCAAGAAGATGGGGCAGAGTTCATTATTAATCCTTATGATGAGTACGCAATTGAAGAAGCGATTCAGCTTCGGGATGAGCACGGGGGAGAAGTAACGGTCGTGACAGTTGGCAATGAAGATGCGGAGAAGCAGCTTAGAACAGCACTTGCAATGGGCTGCGATCAAGCCGTTTTATTAAATGTTGAAGATGATTTGGAGGAGTGGGATCAGTTTTCCGCTTCTACGATTCTATATCACTATTTCAAGGATAAAGAAGCTTCCTTGATCTTAGCAGGGAATGTAGCGATTGACGGCGGATCTGGACAGGTGGCCCCGCGTCTTGCTGAATTACTCGGTTTTCCATATGTCACAACCATTACAAGTATTCAAATTGACGGCGGCTCAGCTTCAATTGAGCGAGATGCAGAGGGTGATGTGGAAGTGATTTCTGCCGAGCTCCCGCTAGTGGTCACCGCGCAGCAAGGTCTCAATGAGCCTCGTTATCCATCGTTACCAGGCATCATGAAGGCAAAGAAAAAGCCTTTAGAAGAACTGGAATTAGACGATCTAGATCTAGATGAAGACGATGTGCCATATAAAATCAAAACAATCGAACGCTTCTTACCGGAGAAAAAAGAGGGTGGCAAGGTGCTGAGCGGAGAGCTTCAGGATCAGGTCAAGGAACTGACAGACCTGCTAAGAAATGAAGCAAAAGTCATCTAAACATCCACTTTACGATATCACGAGAACAAGGGGGAGCTTATAGGATGAGTAAAAAAGTTGTTGTACTTGGAGAAAGTCGTGACGGTAAATTAAGAAATGTGACATTTGAAGCGATTGCTGCCGCTCACGAGGTGGCTGATGGCGGTGAAGTGATTGGCGTTTTAATAGGGAATCACGTCAAAGATCAAGCGGATGAACTGCTTTATTATGGAGCGGATCATGTGATGATCGTCGAGCACCCGCATCTTTCTTATTATACGTCTGATGGTTTTGCGCAGGCGCTTCAGGCAATATTAGATCAAGTCAATCCTGATGCAGTGCTCTTCGGTCATACATCGATCGGAAAAGACTTGTCACCAAAAATAGCTGCACGCCTGCAAACAGGCTTAATTTCAGATGCAATAGATGTAAGCGTTACCGGTGAACATCTTGTTTTCACTAGACCGATTTATTCAGGAAAAGCTTTTGAAAAAGTCATTTCAACAGATCGTCTGCTTTTGGCTACTATCCGTCCAAACAACGTGGCACCGCTGGAGCGTGATACGTCACGCAGCGGAGAAGTGACGCCAGTTTCTGTCGATATTCAAAACCTAAGAACGATCGTGAAGGAAGTCATTAAAAAAACATCAGAAGGTGTAGATTTATCTGAAGCGAAGGTTATTGTCGCAGGAGGCAGGGGGGTCAAGAGCAAAGAAGGCTTTGAACCGCTGAAAGAACTTGCCCAAACGCTTGGCGCAGCAGTCGGTGCCTCGCGTGGTGCATGTGACGCTGACTACTGCGATTATGCCCTGCAAATTGGTCAAACCGGTAAAGTGGTCACACCTGACCTTTACATTGCCTGCGGGATTTCAGGAGCTATTCAGCATTTAGCCGGTATGTCCAACAGTAAAGTCATTGTTGCAATCAACAAAGACCCAGAAGCTGAAATCTTCAAAATCGCTGATTACGGAATAGTTGGTGACTTATTCGAAGTCGTTCCGCTTTTAAATGAAGAGTTAAAAAAGATGAATATCCATTCTTAACGCTCATACACTCAGAATGCCTAGGTATTCTGGGTTTTTTTGTATGTTATCACGAAACAAAGGAGCGGTTTACAAGTGAATGGGACAGTAAAAGTCAATGAAGTGATTGGACGCATTTCTAAACACATCTATGGACACTTTCAAGAGCATTTAGGAAGAGGAATTTATGACGGAATTTGGGTAGGGAAAGATTCAGAGATTGATCATGTTGAAGGGATACGTACCGATGTACTAAAGGCACTTCAAGCCTTACATATCCCGGTGCTGAGGTGGCCGGGCGGCTGTTTTGCAGACGAGTATCACTGGGCAAATGGTGTAGGTGATCTGAGTGAACGAAAGCCGATGGTAAACACCCATTGGGGTGGTACGGTTGAATCCAATGCATTTGGTACGCATGAATTTATGGCATTATGTGAGCTGCTTGAATGTGAGCCATACATTTGCGGCAATGTGGGAAGCGGGTCTGTTCAAGAATTAGCCGATTGGGTCGAATACATGACATTTCCAAAAGGGACACCTATGTCAGACTGGCGCATTAAAAACGGAAAACAAGAACCTTGGAAGCTGACCTATGTTGGTGTAGGCAATGAAAGCTGGGGCTGCGGTGGAAATATGACGCCAGAGTATTATGCAGACTTATATAAACGCTACCAAACGTATGTGAGAGAATTTGCTGGTCAGCACATTTACAAAATCGCATGCGGTGCGAATTCAAATGATGTGAATTGGACAAAAGTATTAATGGAGCGTGCAGCGCCGTGGATGGATGGGCTCAGTTTGCATTACTATACGGTCCCAGGAACATGGGAGAAGAAAGGGTCAGCGACCGATTTTGATGAGGATGAGTGGTTTACAACGCTGAAAAAGGCGTCTGAAATGGAGCGGCTTGTTGTGGAACACGGAGAGATCATGGATCGTTATGACCCAGACAAGCGAATCGGGATGATTATTGATGAATGGGGGACATGGTATGATCCAGAACCGGGGACAAATCCAGGGTTTTTGTATCAGCAAAACACATTAAGAGATGCTCTAGTCTGTGCCTTGCATTTTCATATTTTTCATCGCCATTGCCAGCGGATTCATATGGCGAATATTGCCCAGACCGTCAATGTGCTACAAGCGATGGTGTTAACGCAGGACGAAAAGATGCTCCTGACACCTACCTATCACGTATTTCACATGTTTCAAGTACATCAAGAAGAAGAAGCGCTTGAAGTAGAATTGAATGCGCCTTCGTATGAACGCCGGGGTGAAAAAATCCCTCAAGTCAGTGTGTCAGCCTCGCGGTCATCTGACAAGATGCATATAAGTTTATGTCATGTGAATCCCCATGAAAAAGCAGACGTATCTCTTGCGATAGAGGGAATCGGTGCAAAAACGAAGGTCACTGGCCGTGTGCTGACTGCTGATCGGATGAATGCGCACAACACGTTCGATGATCCTCATTCCGTTCAGCCTGCGGACTTTCGGCAATTTGCTGTTAAGCACGGCGAGCTGACTATTGATCTGCCGCCTATGTCGGTTGTCATGTTGACCGTCGATCTGGCTTGATCGCATATTTCAATGTTTGATGAGAAGAATGTTGGGGCATCATACATTGTAAATGAAGCGGAAAGGGAGTTATGTCATATGCTTAGAACCATTCTGATGATCATCGGTGCGATTGTTGTTATTGGTGCGATCATACGGTTTGTTTTTTAATTCATTTCATAAAAAATGATTCGTAAGCATTTCATTCGCAAGTCACATTGGTAGATGCTATACTAAAAAGCATAATTTACATTGGAGGAATGAATAATGGCAATCGTAAAAGCTACTGACGCAACATTTTCACAAGAAACTGCAGAAGGTGTTGTTCTTGCAGACTTTTGGGCACCTTGGTGCGGACCTTGTAAAATGATTGCTCCAGTTCTTGAAGAACTTGATCAAGAAATGGGCGATAAAATGAAAATTGTAAAAATTGATGTGGATGATAACCAAGAAACTGCTGGTAAATACGGCGTTATGAGTATCCCAACACTTCTTGTTTTAAAAGACGGTGAAGTCGTCGAAACGTCTGTTGGTTTCAAACCAAAAGAAGCACTAGCTGAGCTTGTAAACAAACATCTATAAACCGATCTATGCCCGCGTGGCATGATCTCAAAAGCGGTTCTCGTATAGTCGAGAGCCGCTTTTCTTTCATCGTGGTATAAAACAAATGTTCGTGATACACTAGAAGGAGTGAAAGAGGAAAACAAGGACGGATGAAAATATGAACAAATTGATCAAAGAAAAGCTGTCAGTCTTACCTGATCAACCAGGCTGTTACTTAATGAAAGATAGACAAAATACGATCATTTATGTGGGAAAGGCAAAGGTATTAAAAAATAGGGTCCGCTCTTATTTTACAGGATCTCATGATGCCAAAACGCAGCGGCTCGTCAGTGAAATCGAAGACTTTGAATACATTGTCACCTCTTCAAATATTGAGGCACTTATTTTAGAGCTGAATTTAATCAAAAAATATGACCCGAAATACAATGTCATGCTCAAGGATGACAAAACGTACCCTTTTATTAAAATTACGAATGAACGTCATCCTAAGCTGATTGTCACCCGCAATGTGAAAAAGGATAAAGGGAAATACTTCGGTCCATATCCGAACGTACAAGCAGCAAGAGAAACGAAAAAGCTGCTCGACCGTTTATATCCACTTAGAAAATGTGCGACACTCCCTGACCGAGTCTGCCTTTATTATCATCTTGGGCAATGTCTTGCTCCGTGTGTGTATGACATTTCTGAAGAAACGAATAAACAGCTCGTCGACGAAATCACAAGATTTCTAAATGGAGGGCATCAGCAAATCAAGAAAGAATTAACAGAAAAGATGCAAGAAGCGGCCGAACAATTAGAGTTTGAGCGGGCAAAAGAACTGAGAGATCAAATCGCATATATTGACTCAACGATGGAAAAGCAAAAGATGACGATGAGTGACTTATCTGATCGTGATGTGTTTGCCTATGCTTATGATAAGGGCTGGATGTGTGTCCAAGTCTTCTTCATCAGACAGGGGAAATTAATTGAACGTGATGTCAGCCTATTTCCGATGTATCAAGACCCTGAGGAAGAATTTCTCACGTTTATGGGGCAGTTTTATGAAAAGAACAACCACTTTTTGCCGAAGGAAATTTTGGTGCCAGACAGCGTCGATCAAGAGATGATTGAGCAATTGCTTGAAACGAATGTTCATCAGCCGAAAAAAGGAAAGAAAAAGGATTTGCTTTTACTTGCCCACCAAAATGCCAAAATTGCTCTCAAAGAAAAGTTCTCGCTCATAGAGCGCGATGAAGAACGGACAATTGGTGCAGTGAAGCAGCTTGGTGATGCACTTAATATTTATATGCCATACCGGATTGAGGCATTTGATAACTCCAATATCCAAGGAGCAGACCCCGTATCCGCTATGGTTGTCTTCCAAGACGGGAAGCCGTATAAAAAGGAATACCGAAAATACAAAATTAAAACCGTTGAGGGGCCCGATGATTATGCTTCCATGCGTGAAGTCATTAGAAGGCGGTATACCCGTGTGTTAAAAGATGAACTGCCGCTTCCTGACTTGATTTTAATCGATGGAGGAAAAGGACAGATCAACGCAGCCATAGATGTGCTCGAAAATGAATTAAATCTGTCTGTTCCTGTGGCAGGTCTAGTGAAAGATGAAAAACACAGGACATCGAATCTGATGATGGGTGATACGCTTGAAATTGTTGCGCTCGAACGAAATAGTCAGGCCTTTTATTTATTGCAGCGTATTCAAGATGAAGTGCACCGATTTGCGATTAGTTTTCACCGGCAGCTGCGCGGGAAGAATGCATTCCAGTCTATTCTAGACGATGTCCCAGGTATCGGGGAAAAGCGCAAAAAGCAGTTACTTAAACATTTTGGCTCTGTGAAAAAGATGAAAGAAGCCTCTATCCAGGATTTTCAGGACGCTGGTATTCCGAAACAAACGGCTGAACTTTTAATGGAAGCATTAAAAAAATAGATTGTACTTTTTCCAAAAGTCTGTTAAGATGTGACTAATTTAATAAATGAACGTGTTGTTTGTTGAAGATAGAGGTGCGAACTTCAAGAGTAAGCCTTCAGAGATCGAGGGGATCTAGGAAGAGGGCTGAAAGGGGAGCGTCGCCGAAGTGAATAAAATCCACTCATTTTATTCGCTGGCTGTACATTGAAGAAATGTAGGGCTGTCAAGAATGTATTTCTTGGAGGGCTATCTCATTGTTTGCATCGTTTGATGATGATTTTAAAGCAATGGGAGATTTGTTCTCTCATTGCTTTTTTATTTGCAGTGCAGAGAGCAGTCTCCGCAGCCTCTTCTCTCACACGTGATCTTTTGAAAAAGGGTGGTAGACATGGGACTAATTGTACAAAAATTTGGTGGAACATCTGTTGGATCGACAGAAAAAATTCGCAATGTCGCAGAGAGAGTCATCGCTGAACGCGAAGCAGGAAATGATGTGGTCGTGGTTGTGTCTGCGATGGGCAAATCAACGGATGTTCTAGTAGACCTAGCGAAAGAACTCACAGACGATCCAAGCAAAAGAGAAATGGATATGCTACTGACAACTGGTGAGCAGGTGACCATTTCATTATTAGCGATGGCACTGCAAGCAAAAGGTTATGATGCCATTTCCTTTACAGGCTGGCAAGCTGGGATGAAAACAGAGAAGGTGCACGGAAATGCAAGAATCGTGGACATCGATGAAGCAAGAATCAAAGAAGAACTGAGTGCGGGAAAAGTCGTCGTTGTAGCAGGTTTCCAAGGAATTGCGGATGATCTACATATTACAACACTTGGGCGTGGTGGATCAGATACGACAGCAGTGGCACTAGCTGCGGCACTCAAAGCGGACAAATGTGATATTTATACGGACGTACCAGGTGTGTTTACAACAGATCCTCGTTATGTGCCGTCTGCGCGAAAACTTGCAGGAATTTCATACGATGAAATGCTTGAGTTAGCCAATTTAGGAGCAGGTGTGCTGCATCCGAGAGCGGTCGAATTTGCGAAAAATTATCAAATCCCACTAGAAGTCCGTTCTAGTATTGAAAATGAATCGGGTACGTTAATTGAGGAGGAATCATCCATGGAACAAAATCTAGTTGTAAGAGGTATTGCATTTGAAGATCAGATGACACGCGTGACGGTATGCGGCCTTTCGAGCGGTTTAACAACGCTATCGACGATTTTTACGACACTTGCAAAGCAAAATATCAATGTCGATATCATTATTCAGTCTGTCACAAGCACCAATCAGACCTCCATCTCTTTCTCTGTGAAAACGGATGATTTGTCTAAAACAGTTGAAGTATTAGAAGAATATAAAGGAGCGCTTGGCTATGAGCAGATTGAGACAGAAAGCAAATTAGCCAAAGTATCTATCGTTGGCTCTGGTATGGTCTCAAACCCAGGCGTTGCGGCTGAAATGTTCGCTGTGTTAGCTCAAAAAGACATTCAAGTGAAAATGGTCAGTACGTCTGAGATCAAAGTCTCAACAGTCGTTGATCGTGAAGATATGGTGAAAGCTGTAGAAGCCCTTCATGATGCGTTTGAATTATCAAAGGTGAGCGCCGCTGCTCATTCTTAAATCTTTAAAAGAGGTGTATCCCATAAAAAGATACACCTCTTTTTTATATTGGAAATCATCAGCATATGAAGAAAGAAAAACATGCGTAAACCGGTACGCCAACTGTGCTATGATAGAAGGGTATATAAAAAAGGCGTGACACGAAGTCATCGCCTTTCATAAACAGTGTTAGCTAGGGTCTCTTAAATCCCATTTAACGGTTAAAATGACTTTATCAGCACGCTTTTTTACTTGTTCATAGGATTCAGCCACGTGCTCGTTGAGAAGCTGAATCTGTTCAGCGATAAAACCTGCTTCCATTTGAAAGCATGGCTCCTTTTGATAGCTGAGTCGATTGGATACTAGTGGACCTTCGAGCTCAAACTCAATTTCCTGTTTTTTCGAATGGACCATTGTGAGAGTTCCCCATCCGGCATCATGGAAAAATTCGGGGATCTTTTCCCATGACTCTTGAGGAAATTTACGAGCAAGCAGTTTACCCGCAAAATACATCATAGATGAATGATCCTGACCAAGAATGTCAGGCAGCAGAACTTCGCGTATCAGCTCGTAGGCAAATCCATTGACTTCAATTTCTTTTAGCTGTTCTAAGTTAGATTCGAATTTATTCATTGTATGGCTCCCCTCTTTCAACAATTTATTATAGCTTATGTGGGCATATGATGACAGAGTTTTCCCTGAAGTCTAAGAAATTCTTATTGTAGTAAAACGAATTTTGATTTAAAACTTTTAAATTTCGGAAAATTTTAATTTATGTACGCGGTTTCTTGACGCTTTTTTGACATAGGAGTAAAATGAAATTGTCAATAAATTTGAATAAAGTGCTTACAATTGAAAGAAGCGGGGGTAAGACAATTTTCAAGCAATTGCACTTTTTTTACTAGGGGGTAAAGTAATGTCGGGGAACAAAGAATTTTTTTATCGGAGATTGCATTCTTTGCTTGGCGTCATTCCGGTCGGTCTATTTTTAGTACAGCACTTAGTGATTAACCACTTTGCGACGAATGGACCAGAGGCGTTTAACAAAGCTGCACACTTTATGGAACAGCTTCCATTCAGATATGCACTTGAGCTGTTCGTGATTTTCTTACCACTGATCTATCATGCTGTTTATGGGGTGTACATAGCCTTTACGGCACAAAACAACACGTCTCGCTTCAGTTACTTAAGAAACTGGTTGTTCAGACTGCAACGGATTACAGGTATCATCACATTGATTTTTGTCACTTGGCACGTATGGGAAACACGCATTCAAGCGCAGCTTGGAGCTGAAGTAAACTATGACATGATGGCGAATATTTTAAGCTCTCCATTTATGCTAGGTTTCTATATTGTCGGCGTTTTATCTACTATTTTCCACTTTGCTAATGGCTTGTGGTCATTTGCTGTCAGCTGGGGAATTACAGTTTCACCACGCTCACAAAGAATCTCCACATATGTGACATTAGGTATATTTATAGCGCTTTCATATGTAGGGCTAAGAGCAATTTTCGCTTTTGTTTAAGAGGAAATAGATTAGTAGAAGAGGGAGAGGGGCTACAATGAGTAATTCTAGCATCATCGTTGTCGGAGGCGGCTTAGCTGGTCTCATGGCAACTATCAAAGCAGCAGAAGCGGGAACAGCTGTTAAACTATTTTCAATCGTACCTGTGAAACGTTCGCATTCTGTTTGTGCACAGGGCGGAATTAACGGAGCGGTCAATACAAAAGGTGAAGGAGATTCACCTTATGAGCATTTTGATGACACGGTATATGGCGGAGACTTTTTAGCTAACCAGCCGCCAGTAAAGGCAATGTGTGAAGCAGCGCCGTCCATTATCCACTTACTTGATCGTATGGGTGTAATGTTTAACAGAACACCAGAAGGATTACTGGACTTCCGCCGTTTCGGGGGAACACAGCACCACCGTACAGCATTTGCTGGTGCGACAACAGGTCAGCAGTTATTATATGCACTAGATGAGCAGGTTCGCCGCTATGAAGTAGCAGGGCTTGTGACGAAATATGAAGGCTGGGAATTCCTTGGTGCTGTGTTAGATGACGAGGAAGTATGCCGAGGCATTGTCGCACAGAACTTGACGACAATGGAAATCGAATCCTTCCGTTCAGATGCTGTCATCATGGCAACAGGAGGCCCTGGTATCGTATTCGGTAAATCAACGAACTCCATGATTAATACCGGATCAGCTGCATCGATCGTTTATCAGCAAGGTGCTCATTATGCTAATGGAGAATTCATTCAAATTCACCCAACAGCGATCCCAGGAGATGACAAGCTGCGTCTCATGAGTGAATCAGCTCGTGGTGAAGGTGGACGTGTTTGGACATATAAAGACGGAAAACCTTGGTACTTCCTAGAAGAAAAGTACCCAGCATACGGAAACCTTGTACCGCGTGACATTGCAACGCGTGAAATTTTCGACGTATGTGTGGAGCAAAAGCTTGGCATCAACGGAGAGAACATGGTGTATCTAGACCTTTCTCACAAAGATCCAAAAGAGCTTGATATTAAGCTTGGTGGAATCATTGAAATCTATGAAAAATTCATGGGTGATGACCCGCGTAAGCTTCCGATGAAAATTTTCCCGGCTGTTCATTATTCAATGGGCGGATTATGGGTTGATTATGATCAAATGACGAATATCAAAGGCTTGTTTGCTGCAGGAGAATGTGATTACTCTATGCACGGCGGAAACAGACTTGGTGCAAACTCATTGCTTTCTGCGATTTACGGCGGAATGGTTGCTGGACCAAATGCTGTGAAATACATTAGCGGTCTTGAAAAGTCTGCAGAAGATTTATCATCTGCAACATTCGACAGTGCCGTGAAGAAAGAGCAGGAGAAATGGGACAACATCCTTAGCATGGATGGCACAGAAAATGCATATGTGCTTCATAAAGAGCTTGGAGAATGGATGACGGACAACGTGACAGTGGTTCGTTACAACGAGAAGCTCTTAAAAACAGATCAGAAGATTGAAGAACTGATGGAGCGCTATAAGCATATTAACATCAACGATACAGCTTCATGGAGCAACCAAGGCGCTGCCTTCACGCGTCAGCTTGACAACATGCTTCAGCTGGCACGCGTCATTACGATTGGGGCTTACAACCGGAATGAAAGCCGAGGCGCACACTATAAACCGGAATTCCCAGAAAGAAACGATGAAGAATTCCTAAAAACAACGATGGCTACGTTCAAAGGGAAGAACCAAAAACCTGCATTCCACTATGAGGACGTCGATGTATCGTTAATTGCACCTCGTAAACGAGATTACTCGAAGAAAAAGGTGGAGAAATAAGATGAGTGAAAAAAACACGATTCAATTTATTATCACACGTCAAGATACAGCAGATGGCAAGCCTTATGATGAGGAATTCGAAATCCCTTACCGTCCGAATATGAACGTCATTTCTGCACTCATGGAAATCAGACGTAATCCGGTCAATAAAAAAGGTGAAAAAACAACGGCGATCAACTGGGACATGAACTGTCTTGAAGAAGTATGCGGCGCTTGTTCCATGGTCATTAATGGAACGCCTCGCCAATCATGTACTGCACTGATTGACAAGTTAGAGCAGCCGATCCGTCTTCAGCCGATGAAAACGTTCCCGGTTGTGAGAGACTTGCAGGTTGATCGAAGCCGTATGTTCAATTCATTGAAAAAAGTCAAAGCATGGGTGCCGATCGATGGCACATATGATCTTGGACCTGGACCAAGAATGCCTGAGAAAAAGCGTCAATGGGCGTATGAGCTTTCAAAGTGTATGACATGTGGTGTCTGCCTTGAAGCTTGTCCAAACGTGAATGATAAGTCTTCCTTTATGGGCCCTGCACCGCTTTCACAAGTTCGTCTATTTAACGCACATCCGACAGGTGCAATGAATAAGTCTGACCGCTTAGAAGAAATTATGGGTGATGGCGGTCTTGCAAACTGCGGGAACTCTCAAAACTGTGTGCAGGCTTGTCCGAAAGGAATCCCGCTCACAACATCAATTGCAGCACTTAACCGAGATACAACATTACAAGCTTTCCGTAACTTCTTCGGAAGCGATCACGCAGAATAACATCACATTCAGTCCTCCTTGCCAATCATGATGAGTGTTTACAAGAGGCTGGATGCAAAACATAACAAACGCCTCTTCCAATACGGGAGAGGCGTTTTGTTTGCGAATAAGGAGTGGATCAAATGAGGCTGCCGTCATATATTGAAGAGCCGTTTGAAGAGTGGAGGGCATCGTTTCGATTTTATGTGGAAACAACCGTCCGTTTTTCAGAAACGGATATGTTTGGTCACATGAACAATGTCACCCCATTTGTGTATTTTGAAGAGGCGCGGATTGCCTTCTTTCAAAAAACGGGAATTGTAGATAAACGAATGAAGCGTGCGCGAGAGACGATTACGGTCGTGGCAAACCTTCAATGTGATTACATCAAGCAAGTGGAAATCGGTGAGAGACTTCGAGTGTATGTAAAGCCAGAAAAGGTTGGATCAAGCTCTCTCATCCTTCATTATTTAGGAGAAAATGAACAGCAAGAACCGTGTTTTACAGGCTCAGTCACGATGGTGCAAATAAGTAAAGACACCGGTGCCCCTGTACCGTTTACAGAAGAGGAAAAAGAGACTTTTCAGGCCCAGCGACATTAAAGAATCACGGTCACATGTTTCATTTTGTTATAATAAAAGAATCATAATGAAGAAGAAACAAAGGAGAGCACATGAAGATCTTTCAATACGACACCATTGATAGTACAAATAATGAAGCGAAAAGGCTCATTCAGCAAGGAGAAACCCCTTCTTTTGCCGTATATGCCCGGCAGCAGACAGCAGGGAGAGGCAGGCTTGGCAGACCGTGGGAAACGCCTACAGGGAATGTAGCTGTCACGATGACAGTAAAACCGCCAGTAGATATCTCCACCCAATCAACGATTGCACCGCTGACGGCACTCGCCATTTATGATGTACTCAAACCACTTATGAGAGTAGAGGATCAGCTGGCAATCAAATGGCCAAATGATCTATTGATTAATGAAGCGAAAGTATCTGGCACATTAATTGAAGCAGACCGCAGCGCCATTTACATCGGTGTGGGCATCAATGTAGAGACAAAGCCGGAGCACGTTCCGTATAAAACCGTTTGCCTATCAGAACTGACTGAGGTGAAAGCGGACCAGCTAGTGAAAGATTTGGCAGCGGCCTTTGAAAAATTCCATGCACGCTGGCAAATGGAAGGATTTGAAGCCCTCACTGCCCTTTATAACAAACGATTATATCGGCTAAATCAACCGCTTCGTATTTCATTAGATCGTGAAAAGCAAACATGGCAGGAAGGAATTTGCTGTGGTGTGAACCGTTATGGTCATATTCAGTTAAAAGATGATCAAGGACATATAAAAGCCCATTCAGCAGGAGATATTGATGCACCGCCCAAGTAGACAATTTCTCGTTCGATTAGTGTCTAGAAAACCGTTACATTCGATGTTAGAACGGAGTGCTTTAAGATCTTTACACTGAAAAAAAGACAAAGAGCTAAAATCAGTTCATTTTAGCTCTTTGTCGACAAGATGACGTCTCATTTATGCTTCTCTTTTTATTTGAGGTTGAACCATGTAGTCTTGTTTTGTAAAGACCACTCCATCTAGAATTTCTCTTGCGGTTCGAATGACTTTCACTCTATTTTGTGAGATATCAATTTCAGTTTGCATAATACCAGCAGGATGACCAATTCGAAGTGTATCATCTTGACCTTGAAACAGCTGTGCCGGAAGCGTTTGATCCATGAAACAGCTGGCTGACACACAGACAGATCCGGTAATGGCAAGTGCTTGGTGCGGTCTTTGCATCGATAGCATCCGAACGATGATGTCCATATCTGCTGCTCTTCTCAATATTCCATTTGTATCTACATAATCAGCGGGCTCGCTAATAATTGCAAGCTTTGGAACAGCTGGAGACTGTAATGTGGCCAGTTCTTTTGGTGCAAAGTGGCACATTTCAGCAGCGATGGAGCGAATCTCTTCTAAATCATCCAGCAATTCGTCTGTAAACTCCTCAGGCAATTCAGTTCCTTTTAATTGAATATCTTTGGCACGGACAAAGGCGATTGGATTTGCAATGTCAACGATTGAGATCGGAATCTCTCCAAACTTTGTCTGGATCGTATCCATTTTGTTTCCAGTCGGAAAGGTTTTACCTGTGACAGCGCCTTCAGGTTTCTCAAAGGATAAATAAATGGGAGAACCTGTTCCTTTCACTCCTGGAATTTCTGCCTGTCCTTCAAATTTCACTTCTCCGTTCTCGACTTCTACCTCTGCCACAATGATTTTATTCGTGTTGGTATTCAGAATACGTACTGTTGTGACAGGCTCAACTGCTTGGACAAGTCCTTTAATGATGGCATACGGTCCAACTGCTGATGAGATATTCCCACAGTTTCCTTTAAAGTCGACAAATCTTTCATTGATGCTGACTTGTGCAAACGTATAGTTCACATCCACATCTGGACGAGTGGCTTTATCGATAATGGCCACCTTACTTGTTAAAGAATTACCGCCCCCGATTCCATCAACTTGCAGCCGGTCAGGGCTACCCATAATGTCTAATAGAAATGCTTCGAGCTCATCGTGTTCGTAAGGTGCATCATTGGCTTGAATGAAGACCCCTTTGCTTGTACCGCCTCGCATGATTGTGATTGGAACTTTTCTCATTGCTCTCACCCTCAATTGTTTAGTTACTATTTATCTAATCAAAATGGTAAAGTATAATAAGAAATAAGTTAAATACATTATTTTAAGATAAACTGATAAAATATTTTTATAATAAGGTCAAAAGGAGGGCACACAATGGATGAGAAAGATTGGCGGTTTTTAAAGGTGTTATATGAAGAGAAGAACATCACAAAAGCGGCAGAAAAATTATTTGTATCGCAGCCTGCCTTAAGTTATCGATTGAAACAGCTTGAAGAGGAATTTGACATGAAGCTTTTCTTTAAAAGAAAGCGAGGCATTGAATTTACATCAGAGGGCGAATACTTGGCTAAATACGCAAATGACATGCTCAAGCAGCTCCAGCAAACGAAAGATGGCATGCTCAATATGCAAAAAAAGGTCAAAGGAACGATCAGGTTAGGGGTGTCGAGTAACTTTGCTCAATATAAACTGCCGGAAATTTTAAGAGAGTTTTCTAAGCAGTATCCACATGTTCAATTTATGGTGAACACAGGATGGAGCACAAAAGTCATGGATTTATTAGGGACATCAAGTGTACATTTAGGGATTTTAAGAGGAGATTACGACTGGAATGGAGAGCGATTTTTGCTTGATAAAGAACGCCTTTGTATCATTTCAAAATCAGAAATACAGCTAAAGGACCTTCCGAAACTGCCGCTCATTGACTATCACACGGATAGTTCATTAAAACGATTGATTAACAGATGGTGGCAGGAGACGTTCACGATGCCTCCGCTTGTGACAATGGAGACAGACAGGCAAGATACATCAAAAGAGATGGTGAAGCATGGTTTAGGTTATGCCATTGTCCCGGAAATTTGCCTCAGACCAAGTGATGAGCTATTTGTAAAAGGTCTTTCGTATAAAGATGGACAGCCTGTTTTAAGAGATACATGGCTCATGTACCAGCCGGATTCCCTTCATTTGTCTGTTGTGAAAGCATTCATTGAGTTTTTAAGAAGTCAGCAAGGCTAATTATAAAAAAAATTTATTGAATAGACGAAAAAATCGATATTTTCATTATAAAAAAAGCTATTATATCCTTGAAATAGAAAGCGCTAACATTTCGGGCCGCAAGTGCAAAAGGGGCGCTTGTGGATCGTGTAAAGAAGAGGATGGAGGGATATGAAGTGCTAGCTATTTTAGGGATCTTGATGGTCGTGACTTTTACATTTCTTATTATGACAAAACGTATGCATCCGGTGGTGGCTCTAACCGTTGTGCCAATCATCTTTGCATTAATCGGTGGATTTTACAGCGGATTAGGGGACATGATGCTTGATGGACTCAAGACCGTTGCACCATCTGCTGCTTTATTGTTATTTGCCATCTTATTCTTCGGTGTCATGCTGGATGCTGGATTGTTTGACCCATTGATCAAACTGATTTTACGTCTTGTGAAAGGCGATCCGGTGAAAATTGCTTTTGGGGTAGCGATTTTGTCTATGCTTGTTGCATTAGATGGTGATGGAACGACAACGTACATGATTACCGTATCAGCTATGCTGCCACTTTTCTTAAGAATTGGGATGAACCCACTGATTTTAGGGACGATTTCATTATTATCATTAGGCATTATGAGTGGAATGACGCCTTGGGGCGGTCCAGCCACTCGTGCGATTGCTGCACTTGGTTTAGATGCAGCGGAATTCTTCATTCCATTACTCCCGACGATGATAGGGGGCGGTCTTTTTATCCTTTTTACAGCGTATGTTCTTGGAAAAAAAGAACGGAAGCGCATTGGGGTTGCCGAGATTCAGTATAAAGAAGAGGTCTCGATCTCTCCTGAATTGGCGGCATCAATTGAAGATGGCGTTGCAGATATGAAGAGACCAAACCTGATTTGGGTCAACTTCTTCCTGACGATTGCTGTCATGGTGACACTTGTATTGGATATCGTACCGATTCCTGTACTCTTTCTCATTGGCTTTGTCATTGCGCTTATGATCAACTATCCAAAAGTTGAAGATCAGCGTGAGCGGATTTTATCGCATGCAGGAAATGCCTTAACGGTCATTACCCTTGTGTTTGCAGCAGGAATTTTCACAGGCATTTTTTCGGGAACAAAAATGGTGGAGTCCATTGCTCACTTGGTCATTTACATGATTCCAGATTCATACAGCTCATTTTTTCCACTCATTGTCGCGTTGACGAGTATGCCATTTACATTTGTTCTTTCAAATGATGCGTATTATTTCGGGGTGCTGCCAATCTTAGCTGAAGCCGGCGCAGCTTACGGAATTGATCCAGTAGAAATTGCGCGCGCCTCTATTATCGGACAGCCTGTCCATTTACTGAGTCCGCTTGTGGCTTCCACATTACTACTTGTGAGTATGCTGAATAAAGATATCGGTGATTTGCAAAAGTACGCACTGTTATGGACCGTACTCACAGCCCTGTTTACAACACTTATTGCTCTTTTAACAGGAGCCATTTCGATATTTTAAAAGCTTGTTTGATCAAGGACGATGTCTCTATAGGGGACTCGTCCTTTTTTGTGCGGTTTGAAGGGGAGCAAATTGGACGCTCATCTGTGGGAATTCTCGATTTTAACGTCACCTACCTCAAGTACCCGGCATATGATATCTCGACTATACAGAATCCCATTCTATAGAGACTAGAGCTCTCACCTTAGCAAGGAGGGTTACAATACTTGAAGGAGAAAGAGTTTCAATCCAAGCCGCTATTAACCAAAAGAGAAAGAGAAGTATTCGAATTGCTCGTCCAAGATAAAACAACAAAAGAAATTGCAAGCGAGCTTTTTATTAGCGAAAAGACTGTTCGAAATCATATTTCGAATGCCATGCAAAAGCTAGGAGTCAAAGGTCGTTCACAGGCCGTAGTCGAGCTTCTGCGTATGGGTGAGCTAGAGCTCTAACGTCAGCCGGTTTTCCTTCCGCACCAGGGAGGAGCCGGTTATTTCTATATCGTTTCCATGAGTCTCTTCTTGCAATTTCTTTGAAAAACGAGGAAAATAGGAATGTACGTTTTAATCAAAGTGAGATGCTATAGTGAGGTATCAATGAAATGGAAACGAATGAGTCAGGCCATGTTGCAGAAATTGAAAAATCATTGCGCCATATTGCTGCAATCATTAAGCAAAAAGGTAGAGAAATTCTGAATCAATATACGATTACACCTCCTCAATTTGTAGGGCTTCAGTGGCTTTATGAATTCGGAGATATGACAATAGGTGAGCTATCACAAAAGATGTATTTGGCTTGCAGCACGACAACCGATTTAATTGACCGAATGGAAAAAAGTGAACTTGTTGAACGGGTGAAAGATCCGTCTGACCGCCGCGTGGTTCGCATTCATTTATTACCTGAAGGTGAGCGGATCATTCAAGAAGTGATTGTCAAACGCCAAGAATACGTCAGTGAACTTCTAGGGGCTTTCTCAGAAGAAGAAGCCATCGTTTTCAACCAATCTTTAACGAAACTACAGCAGCAAATGAAAAGAAAATGAGGCGATTTTGTTGGATCAACCCATCGGCGTGATTGATTCCGGCGTAGGCGGTTTAACCGTTGCGAAGGAAATCATGAGACAACTGCCAAAAGAAAAAATTATTTATGTAGGCGACACAAAACGATGTCCATACGGCCCTCGAGCAGAAGAAGAGGTTCTTCAATATACATGGGAAATGGCGCACTACCTATTAAGACATCACCATATTAAAATGCTAGTCATTGCGTGTAACACTGCGACGGCGATAGCACTTGATGAAATTAAAGCAACACTTGATATCCCGGTCATTGGTGTGATCCAGCCCGGAGCCCGCACAGCGATCAAGGTGACAAACAATCAGCATATTGGCGTCATCGGCACAGTCAATACGATCAAAAGTGAGGCCTATAAAGAAGCACTGCTTTCTTTAAAAGCAGGACTAACTGTTCAAAGTCTGGCATGTCCATTGCTTGTGCCATTTGTGGAAAGTGGTACGTTTTTAGATCATACAGCAGATGAAGTCGTAAAAGCTTCTCTTGAACCGATGAAAGAAACAGGCATTGATACGCTTATTCTTGGCTGCACACACTACCCGATTTTAAAAGAACCGATTCAGCGCTTTATGGGCAGTGGCGTCAATATCATTTCATCAGGAGATGAGACAGCGAGAGAAGCGAGCACAATTCTTTCATATAAAGGGCTGTTAAATGACTCGAAGGAAGAGCCTGTTCATACGATTTATACAACAGGGCAGCAACAAAACTTTCAAAACATCGCTCAAGACTGGTTCGGCTACCTGCCAGGAAAGGTCGAAACGGTTTCGCTTGAACATGTATATCAGCAATAACCTACTTCTCATGGAAGTGGGTTATTTTTTTATGAAAAGGGTCTAATCCTCTGAGGGAGCTCGTATACATACTAGTACAAACCACTAGAGGAGGGTGAAGTATGCTGAAAAAAGGAACTACAGCAGCTGTTACGTGTATTGCGTCAGCCATGCTTTTATCAGGATGCGGATTGTTTCAAACAGACCAAGCGAAAACAGAGATTGATCCACCACAAAATGTCACGTTTGTGAAAGAAAATAAAGAAGAGAAACAAACAGCGAAAGAAGGAAAAGAAGAGAAGCAAGCAGATACCGTCATGAGAGAATTATATTTAATTGATAAAAATGGATATGTTGTGTCTCAATCCATTCCGCTGCCGAAAAACGAAGGAAGTGCGAAACAAACACTTGAATACCTCGTAGACGGGGGACCGATTTCTAACCTGATGCCAAATGGATTCAGAGCCGTGCTGCCGGCGGACACGAGCGTATCTGTCGATATTAAAGATGGCACCGCGGTTGTTGATTTCTCAAATGAATTCAAAAACTATAAAAAAGAAGACGAACAGCGCATTTTGCAATCAGTCACTTGGACATTAACGCAGTTTGATTCGGTAGCGAAAGTCAAATTAAAGATGAATGGCCATGAATTAAAAGAGATGCCTGTGAATGGGACGCCGATTTCAGATGATTTAAGCAGAGAGGACGGCATTAATATTCAGCACGAGGCTGCGGCTGATATGACATCGACAAAGCCTGTGACCGTCTACTATTTAGCTGAATCTGATGAACAGACGTACTATGTCCCGGTGACCAAAAGAGCACCAAAAGACGAGGATGATCCAATTACAGCAGCCATTGATGAGCTCGTCTCTGGACCAAGCAAAACAAGCCAATTGCTGACAGACTTTGATCAAGATGTGAAGCTGAATGATGTCCCGAAAGTAAAAGACGGTCATGTGACACTAGATTTCAATGAATCTATTTTTGGCAGTGCAGATGAAAAGAAAAAGGTCATTTCACAAAAAGTTCTTGATAGCATTGTGCTGACATTAACAGAGCTGCCAGATGTGAAAAGCGTGTCTGTGAAGGTAAACGGAAAGGCAGAGCTTGTGAACGAAAAAGGAACAGAGCTTACAAAGCCGGTTTCACGACCAGAACAAGTGAATACAGGTAGTTTTTAACGTCACACATTGATATAATGGAGAAAAAGAGGCATGCACATTCGCTGCCTCTTTTTTATTCCAAGCGATTAGAACGGATCGTGGTTGTCTAAGTTAATAGGAGAACCCCGCTGACACCCGCGCGGAATGTATATTGTAACGGAGGTAAAACATGAGATTAGATGAAAGACAATACGACGAATTAAGAAAAATTGAAATACAGGCAGGCTACATTACGCACCCAGAAGGCTCTGTCTTAATCTCAGCGGGAAATACGAAGGTGATTTGTAACGCATCTATCGAGGACCGCGTACCTCCTTTTTTAAGAGGAGAAGGAAAAGGCTGGATTACAGCAGAATATAGCATGCTTCCAAGAGCAACGGCTCAAAGAACGATAAGAGAATCATCTAAAGGAAAAGTCACAGGACGTACAATGGAGATCCAGCGTTTAATTGGACGAGCTCTACGTGCAGTCGTTGATTTAGAAAAGCTTGGTGAACGCACCATTTGGATTGATTGTGATGTTATTCAAGCAGACGGTGGAACACGCACAGCTTCTATTACAGGTGCATTTGTGGCCATGACACTAGCGATTCAAAAGCTTCAATCAGAAGGCGTTTTGAAAGAAAATCCGATCACTGATTATTTAGCTGCGATATCCGTCGGAATTGATTCTAAACAGGGACTTCTGTTAGATTTAAATTATGAAGAAGATTCTTCAGCTGAAGTGGATATGAATGTCATCATGACAGGCGCTGGGCGCTTTGTTGAACTTCAAGGTACTGGCGAAGAAGCAACATTCTCAAGAGAACAACTAAACGGACTGCTTGATTTAGCCGAAAAAGGCATCAAAGAATTAATTGAAAAGCAAAAAGCAGTGACAGGAGAAGTTATCGAATAAAGAGAAGGGTTTGATCAAGATGAAAACTGCCATCATCGCAACGCACAATGCGGGCAAAGCGAAAGAATTCAAAGCCATTCTTGAGCCAAAAGGATTCACGGTCAAAACACTAGCGGACATCGGATTTACGGAAGAGATCGAAGAAACAGGACATACCTTTGAAGAAAATGCGATCATCAAAGCCGAGGCCATTCAAGCCAAAGCAGGTGAAATGGTGATTGCAGACGACTCGGGTCTGTCGATTGATTACCTTGGCGGAAAGCCTGGCGTCTATTCAGCGAGGTACGCGGGCGAGCATAAAGACGATGCCGAGAACGTGGAAAAGGTGCTAAGTGAGCTGCGAGGCATTGAAAAAGAAGACCGCACTGCTAGATTCAGATGTGCCCTGGCTGTCAGTATACCGGGGAAAGAGACCAAAACGGTAGAAGGATCAGTAGAAGGCTTTATCGCAGAAGAACCGATCGGCGAAAACGGCTTCGGATACGACCCAATTTTCATCGTCAAAGACAAAGACCAGACGATGGCCGAGTTATCACCAGAGGAAAAAAACAAGATCAGCCATCGAGCGGTCGCGCTTCAAAAGCTTTCATCACTGCTAGACGCAAATGAATAAGGGGGAATGAAGCCATGAAGATACTCATCATTAGTGACAGTCATGGACTCACAGACGAACTTCAAACCATTGCCAAACGGCATGCGGCTGAAGTGGACATGATGATTCACTGCGGAGATTCAGAACTCGAAACGAACCACCCAGCACTCGAAGGATACAAAGTCGTCAAAGGAAATTGTGACTTTATGGGCGATTTTGAAGAAGAGCTCCTGCTCCCACTCGACGGAGGCGGAAAACTATTTCTCACTCACGGACATCTGCATGGCATCAAACAATCCTTGCTTCAAGTCTACTACCGTGCAGAAGAGCTAGGCGCAGACATTATCTGCTTTGGCCACTCGCACATCCCTGGCAGTGAACTGCTAAGAGGAAAACTACTCATTAACCCAGGCAGCGTGCACCTGCCAAGAGTGCGCAAAGAGCGCAGCTATGCTATACTGACACTAGATGGAAGCGAAGCAAACGTACAGTTTTTCACGGACGAAGGTCACGTCATACAAGACCTCGAAAACACTGTCACATTGGAAGGTATTTCATAAGGGTGCAGCATTTGCCCCTTATGAAAAAACTTTCGAAAAACCGTTGACTTTAAAGAACAATAGTAATATAATAAATCTTGTCGCTGAGGTAATACACCAAAGCACACTACATAACAACATGTCCCAGTAGCTCAGCAGGATAGAGCAACGGCCTTCTAAGCCGTCGGTCGGGAGTTCGAATCTCTCCTGGGACGTACAGTTTTACAATATCAAGCCTTGATATGTCAGGGTTTTGGGCAGAGAAGGGATGCTAACACAGATTAGAACACTGTGAGAGTATTCCCTTTTTTATGCTTACAAGTAATTTTCATAAATGTTATGTTTCCTCTATTTTATTTTTTACTGGAGGAGACAGTATGGCAAAGAAAAAAGGCATCTTTGATATAGATGCAGACATTGATCTGTTTAAACAAGGAATATTACAGGTATACAAAAAAAGTTATCAGGTACTAAGGCATCTACAGTAATTTCAGTAAGTGAGATGGCAGAGACTTAGATAATGTTATGAAAATGATTATTCAGCAAATGATAGAGGACTATTACTGATTATATTTGCTACATAGCAAAGTTTAGAAAAGATTACAAAAGTAGAATATCTTGAGGATATTACTACATATAGTATTAATCTGTGGCTAGAATCAATTGCTGTTTCAAATCAGACAAAGCTTAACAAGGTTAAAATGATTCAAGGCTATTTTAGATAATTGTTTCAATAATGGTTGCTGTAGTTCAAATTTTTGGTATGGCATAAATACCAAAGTTGATAAGCAGGTTAAATAAGGTGCATGTTTAAATACATTTATAGTTTTAATGGATGCTGTAGCAGTGCTTACTCTTTATAAAACAGGTGTAGGATTAATATGCTTGGGCAATTAGAAGAAAGACACATTGATTTTGAAAATAAGCAACTCTGTATGGAAGGTACAAAAGAGATTGCTGAAATTACTGGAGTAAGCAAGGCAACATTATATAGAAAAATTAAATATTACAAGGCAGTCTGAAATGAAGTGACCCCCTAAATTTAGACGCGGTTTTTTTATGAGACAGCTTTCGAGGCATGAGTTCGATATTGTACCGGACTCATGCCTTTTAGTTTGGTCTTTATACGTGTGTGATTTTAGTAGTCAATATATTGTTCAAGTTCTTGCTTGAAGTGTTCGATGTTCTCAAATTCTTTTAGGTATAGAAATTCAGACTTTAAGATACCGAAGAAGTTCTCGATAACTGCGTTATCGTAACAGTTCCCTTTTCGGGACATACTCTGTGTAATCCCACGCTTTTTAAGGCGTGTCTATATTGCTTCATTTGGTAATGCCATCCTTGATCAGAATGTATCATTAGTTTCTCCTCTTCATCTAAACGGTTGAACGCCTGATGAAGCATCGTTGGGACGAATAAACAGGTCTTGAACCGACTGTATAGGTAATGATTTCACCATTAAATAGATCTAATTGCTTGAAAATGACGAGCCAAAATATTAGGCGCTATTTTGTTCACTGTGCCTCTGTATGAACGATATTTCTTCACTCGGACCATGCATTTTAGTCTAGAGCTTTCATGATGCGCTGGACTTTTTTGTGATTTACCTTTTGTCCCCGGTTGATTAGTTCATCACGAATCCGGCGATATCCATAACGTCCTTGATGTTCCTGATAAATGGTTTGAATCATCTTTTTCAGTTCGACATCCTGATCAGGACGAGCTAAATGCTTGATCAAGTATTAGTAAATACTGCGCAGAATACATGCGAGCTTAAGAAGTGATTTCACCGGATACTGATGCCTAAGCTTTTTCGCCATGATATTGATACTTTCTGACCCAATATTAAAGTATGCTTTTGTGCACGCCAATCTGTTTTGCAATTCCAAGCAGGGATTCGCGGTCAATGAGGTATCGTTTTACAGCTTTGATTTTATCTTCAATTGTAAATTTAGCCAAAAGAAAAACACCTCCAAATGTTAGACTGTGTCTAATATTTGGGGTGCACTTCAAAAAGGGCTGTCTTTTTTATTTTTCAGGGATACTGTATAATATTACTAAAATATATAAGTCTAGAAGGAGTCTAAATAAGTTGGAACTACATATTATTCAATCAACTATAAAAGAACTTGAGAGTAGCAGTTTTAATATAAATAATATAATAACTAGTGTATTAAGAATTGCTCAACAAAGATTTGATATTGAGGAGTTGCTTTTCTTTAAACTCCTTAGAATAAAAATAACTTCAGAAGGTAACAAGGGTGTTTTTGAAGATGTAAAGAAAATTGCATTTAGAAAAAGAATGTCAGTTGAAGAATATGAGCAATTATGCAATAAAGTATATTTGTTAACTTTAGAGGTTAGAAAAACTAACTGGTATGATGAGAAGTCTCAAAAGATGATAAATGATAGAATCATTCCTTATACAATTAGTGAGATAATATTAGATTTAGATCACCATCAATCATTGTTAGAAGATAATAAAGTTCCAGAGGGGTTAGCATCCCTTGATGCTTTTTATGCTAATGAAAGTAAACAAAAGTTGGATAATGCACTTTATAACCATATCTTTAATTACAAGACTATTTTAAATAGAATTAAAGATAGATTAATGGATTATTTATTTAATGTAGAAAATGAAATGCTTCAAGAAAAGGAGATAGATATCATGGATGTGAAAACAGAATTACAGTTATTGATACAGGAAGGGTACACAGTAAAACAAAAATGTTATGTACGTTCAAATGGTGAATTTTATGGGGATTATATTTCAGGGGAAGATTATGTAGCATGGCTACAAAAGTGTAAAATATTTATTAAAAAAAACATTAATGATAGAGAAATATATGATGAATTCGCTGATCAAGCAAATAATGCAGATGGGAATGGACAAGATGTTTTTCGGAAGTTAATAGGAACCTTAAAAGCATTGGAATTTTATGAATTTTCAGAAGAAACAGAAGTGGAAATTAGCAACTTGAATAATAAGATAGATAAAATTTTTATAAGTCATTCTTCAAAAGATGTGGAATATGTGAAGCTATTAGTACAGCTTTTAAATGATATTGGAATAAAAAAGAGTGAAGAACATATTTTTTGTAGCTCATTACCTGGCTATAGTATCCCGTATGGAGAAAGTATTTATGAGTATTTGAAAAAGGAATTAAATAGCAGTAATATTATGGTTCTTTTTGTACTCTCTCATAATTATTATCAAAGTGCACCTTGTTTAAATGAAATGGGAGCAGCTTGGATTTCATCAAAGAATTATAATTCATTATTAACACCTAATTTTGATTTTAGACAGATGACCGGCGCAATTGATCTAACAAAAATAAGTCTTTATATCAATGATGAGAATGGTTTAAATAAGTTTAAAGATAAATTGGTTGAAATTTTGAAACTTGAAGATGTCAATTATCAAATTTGGGGTGAAGATAGAAAAAAATTTATTGAAAGTGTTAATAAAATAGCTCTTTTAGAAGCATCTAATCTTAATACACAGGTTCAAATTGAAAGGGTAAATACTACTGGAGCTGGTATTGAATTGCAATTAAGATTTGTAAATGTGACTGATAAGGATATTGAATTTAAGTATATTGATTTTGAACTAGTTGATAGTAATGGAAATAAAATTACCTTAAGTGCTGAAGATGACATATTAAAGGAATTTAGATTGTATAGCAGGGAAAATAAAGTAGTCAAATGGCTTTTTGATTATGAAGGAGGATATAATCCAAGAAGAGATAACAATAACTTATCAAAAGTATCACTTGAAATTTATAATTAAATGGGGGACTACTTATGATTCATCAATTTACTCCCTCTATATACAGTAACATTACTGAAAATTACATTTTTCACTATATCAAAATACACTATGGAAAGACAATTCATTGAACAAAAAAAGTAGGTGCAAAAGAGTGTTAAAAAATTTTGACTACAACATAGGATTAATAAGTGAGCAATGGAGACACTAAGCTTGAAACAACTAAACCCATCACACTAGAAGCCACAAGATAAAATAAAACAATTGTTACAGGTGTATCAATATTCCCTAAGATCATCACAAGGGCAATAATAGCGCTGGGCAATATAATTAATAACATTTTGGATGGCGTGCTTTGCTGTAACACTTAATGACCTCCTGGTTGATCCATTAAATAGATATTTTAGTTGATTTTAACATATGGAGATTGTGCGAACAACATAAGAGGGATAGCAATCTACTTTAAGAGTGGACGAACGAAACTTGCTGATTTTGTGGAAATAATTTCAATTAAACCTTTTGTGTAATAAAATGTATATGATTTATATAAAGGGGTGAGATGGCGTGAAGCATTTTTTAACGGCAATCGTAGTGGCTATCATTGTGGGGATCATTGTATATATTGCAGATGATGGTTTAAGCATGTTTCCGTTGATGCTGATTTTAACGGTTGCGATCTATATCGTAAGCAGGATTAGCGACGCATTGATTAAGAAATACTCAAAAGAAAATAGTTAATAACACAGCCCTCCATTGGAAGGGCTTTTTTTAATTAACCTTCCATTTATTTTTTAACTAATGTAAAAGACATTGCAAAGCGATAAATATGCAAAAGAGAGAATATTCTTTCTCCAGCTAAAAAAATTAAGGTGTATAGTAGGAGGAGAAGATGAATCGAGTTTTAAGTAGGAATTTGCATTATCAAATGGACAGTTAGAAAGTGATTTGCAGGGGCATTAATTTTCTGGTTATGGAGTTGATACTGGAAATGGATGTTTTATGGATGATCATACTTTGAAATTTATACTTTCCGAACAAAGCCAAAAGGGTGATGTTGACATATATGAGGAACTTGAAGAGGCATAGTATGAGGATACAAGAAGTTGGTTAGTCCTGCGCTTTCAGGAGAAAGTTGATTTAGCGATCTTTTCTACTGGTTTTGAGGATGAACGAGAATGGAGATGAAGCTTATCTCGTTACAGATTTTTTATTGAATGATTAAATGGGGGAAAAGTACATAATCTCAAACACTTTAGAAAAACAATGGAAGGAGTCATCACTTGTACAACATCAATCCAACACACCTGTTATATAGAAATGGAGAGACAACAACATCGAGATCACGAGCGGTCAAATCGTTGCCTGTGATCCTTTTGTTTCAGAAGGTGACCAATCTTTTACGAGGAAGGTTGCTCAAGGGAAATATCCTATTCTACTTCTAGTGAAGCGGTTAGAAAGCGGAGACGAACGCGTAGCCTATGCAATGATCAAGTTTACAAACGAGCAAGCAATAGAATGGGAGCTTGCAACAAGAGCAGGGCAGGAACTCAAACATATGAAAGAAGACGAGTTTTACGGTTAGGGTGTGAATACGGGTATGGGCTGTTTCATGGATGCTGAGGCTGCATTATATTTACAAGCTTATGAGGATAAGCGCTATAAAGAGGACAATGATTTTTATTTTTATGAGGAATTTGCACAAGCGCTTGAGAAAAACTACAAGCACACTTGGGACTGGCTTGTCACCCGTTTTCATGACAAGGTGGACATTGCCATGTTTACAACAGGCTTCGGTGACGGGATGTACCCAAGCTTTTGGGGGCTGGTTGAAAACGGAGAACCTGCTTGCCTTGTTACAGACTTTCTTATAATGGATTGATCAGAAAGCCATGAACCATATAGTTCTTTGGCTATAGGTGTAGCGTATATAAAGAGATGGTGAAGTGGATAGATAAATTGTTTAACATAAATCGAGAGTATAAGAAATAAAAGTAGTCCCAAAGGGACTACTTTTAAAGTTAATTATATACATTGCCTGCAAGAGTAACTGGATATTTACCCAGATTCGTTACTTCTAAATAATAGTCTTTTGTAGTCGAAACGTTATTAAAATTGATTTCTAACCATAAACGACCGTCCGCTTTCTTGACATCACCATAATAAGACAATGCGGAGACTTTATTACCTGTTTGTGCATCTACTAATTTATATTCAACATGTGCTTTTGCATCATTTCTTTGAGACTCCTGCCACCCTTTATAGATAGTTCCAGTGCTATTTCTTATAGTGAATTTTGTCCCTTTATAATAATCTAAATTTGAACCATTACCTTGTAAAGTTCTTTCTTGTAAGTAGTAAACAGAGGATGCTTTTGTTGAAATTTGACCGTTGGACTTTGCTGAAAGAGTTGAAAGATTATGTGTTATGGGAGAAACGTTTTCAGAAATACTTGAACCTGTTGCACTTGCAATTGATCCGGAGCTTAAGACTGCTGTAGCCAGTATTGTTGTAGCTGCTAATTTCTTTAACATATTAAAGCCTCCTAGTAATTTTTGTAATACATTTATATTGTATACTTTTTTCTCATTAAATGGAATAAAACTCATTTAATTCTGTTTGTGTAGTTGAGTCTTTATCCTTAAAAATAAACAAAATGAAAGTTAGTAGAATAAAAGAAATTTAGATGTGTAAAAATTAAAAAACACTCCGATAATGAAGAAGTAAGATAATGATAAGGGAGTGTTATTTTTGAAGAAATGGATAGTTGTGATGTTGCTGGTAATCCTTTCATTCACGCAGGTATTTCAAGTTGCAAATGCTGCTAAGGATGAATGGAATCAATTAGCTGATTTGCCAACAGCAAGAATTGGAGCTGTAGCTAATGCAGTTGAGGGGAAAATATACGTGATTGGAGGATTTAATGCTCTTAACGAAACATTAGAGTATGATCCATCCACAGATAAATGGACAAAAAAGAAAGATATACCTACTGGCAGAGGAGGAGCTACATCAGTAACAGTAGGCTCTAAAATTTATGTTCTTGCTGGAAAACATCAAGGCACAACCTATGATAAATTTGAAGTATACGATACAAAAAAAGACGAGTGGGAAACATTACCTGATATTCCCTTTGTTAGCAAATCAAAAGGCTCTTATAACGTCCAAGCAGGTGTGATAGGAAATAAAATTTATGTATTAGGTGGAAAAGAGTTTTTTAGTTATGATCTATCTAAACAAACATGGAAAGAAGAAGCTTCGCTTAATGCTAAAACAGCAGGTGCAATTGGTCTAGTATTAGACGAAAAGTTTTATATCTTTGGAAAAAACGATAAGCGTGAAGTTTTTGAATATAATGCAACGAAAGAAGTTTGGTCTACCAAGAAGAAAGGAATTGCCTCAGGTTATCTGAGTGGTGTAATTTATAAAAACAATATGATATTCCCTGCAAGTTCACCAAGAAAATTATATGTATATGATACTGAACAAGAAGGTTTAGTTGGGGTAGATGTCCTTTACCACAATATGCGTATAGGAGCTTCATCAGTTGTTATAGGGGATACATTATACGTTATAGGTGGTAGAGAATATAATGTGAACTACACAGAGATTGCAGACAAAAACTACAAATCTGTCATCTCTATCTCCTTAAAAGACCTAGAATTTCCAAACAACACAGAAACACCTGGCGACAAAGACCCAGAACCAACCACACCACCTAAAGACGATGATACAACAGATGAAGACGGCGATGCTCTCCTCGTGATCACAATGGTCAATGGCTTACAGAAAGAGTATGACCTTTCAATGAAAGAAGTCAACGCCTTCCTATCCTGGTACAAAAAACGTGATGCTGGCGAAGGTCCAGGGTTTTATGAAATTGACGAGCATGACAACAACAAAGGTCCTTTTGAAAGTAAAAAGGACTATGTGGTATTCAACAACATTCTCATGTTCGAAGTGAATAAATATAAAAAGTAAATAACATCAAAGCCATCTAGTCTAACTAGGTGGCTTTTGCGTTTGTTCGACAGCTTTCACCAATTTTAAGGCAAATTTAAGCTTCCATTTCATTTCAATTATATTAAATCTTTGTTACAATAAGACAGCTTTGCCCGAAGACACGTTCATACTTTGGACATCTTTTTTTCATCAATTCTTAAAAATTTTATGTTTTGATATGAAACTCTTTTGATGATCCATGCGTCTTTATAAGTGTCAAAAGAAAAGAGGTTATCAATATGCTATTCAAAAAGCTATCAGAAAATAAGTCTGTAAAATGGATAGGATATACAAGCTTTTACTTACTTATTTTGCTATTATTGTTCTTTATTTACGGATTCCATACAGCAAATACGGGATCATTCATTTACAACGATTTTTAATTGGAGATTAAACTATGAAACTATTACACACGATTCATGAATACCAACAAACGAAACCGACACAGCCAGCATTTGTTTCTCAACATGCTTCGATCACATATGATGAGCTTTGGCGTCTATCAGACCAAATGGCTGGTGCGATCGATGCAGTCGCAGCTGGCAGTGAACCTGTCATTGTCTACGGTCATATGGAGCCAGAGATGCTGATTTCTTTCTTAGGTACTGTGAAATCAGGCAGACCCTATATTCCGGTCGATATCTCAATACCTGTCGAGCGCATCGTCTCAATCATTGAAAGCTCAAAAGCCAGTCTATTGATTTGTGCAAATGAGCAGGCTATACCAGATGTAGAAGAACACATTGAAGTGAAGAGTGCGGCATCGCTTTTAGCACTTGAAAAAGAAGCACCGCCATCCACGCAGTGGGTTCAACAAGATGATGTTTTCTACATTATTTATACGTCTGGCAGTACCGGAAAACCGAAAGGCGTTCAGGTAACAGCCAATAATTTAGAAAGTTTTACAGAGTGGATGTGCCGCGATTTCCCAATTGGTGAGGGGCGCACGTTCTTAAATCAAGCACCGTTTTCTTTTGACTTATCAGTGATGGATCTCTATCCAGCGCTTCAATCAGGCGGCACGCTTTACTGTTTAGTAAAAGATCTTGTCAATAAGCCAAAGGATATGTTTGCAGCACTTGGTCAATCTGACGTTGAAGTGTGGACATCAACACCTTCCTTTGTCCAAATGTGCTTAATGGATCCTTCCTTTACAGGGGAGCTTTTACCAGAGTTGAAAGTTTTCTTGTTCTGCGGTGAGGCGCTTCCTGTAGCTGTAGCAAGTGCGCTTCTTGAGCGTTTTCCTAAGGCGCAGGTCTTTAATACGTATGGTCCAACTGAAGCAACTGTTGCGATTACATCGATTGAAGTCACGCAGGAGATTCTTGATCAGCACGATTCTTTACCAGTGGGTTATGCCAAACCGGATACAGAAATCGTCATATTAGATGAAGAAGGCAAGACACTCCCTGATGGGGAAAAAGGGGAAATTGTCATCGTGGGGCCAAGCGTCACGAGAGGCTACTTAGGTGAACAAGCCTTAACGGATAAAGTGTTCTTTGAATACGAAGGACGTCCTGCTTACCGCACAGGTGACGCAGGTGTGGCGCAGGATGGTTTGATTACGTGCCACGGTCGTCTGGACTATCAAATTAAGCTACATGGATACCGAATGGAGCTTGAAGAAATTGAATATCATGTGAGCGAGACAACGTATGTCAATGCTTGTGTGATTGTGCCGTTTCAGCCAAACGGGCATGTGGAGTACTTAATTGCAGCCATTGTCCCAACTGAGCATTCCTTTGAAAAAGAATATCAGCTGACAAGTGCGATTAAGAAAGAAATGGCGGATTCACTGCCTGCGTACATGATTCCAAGAAAGTTTGTCTATCTTGAGCAGCTGTACATGACGCCAAACGGGAAGGTTGACCGTAAAAGAATCGCGAAAGAGGTTCTTCTATGATTCCGTTTAGTTCATTCTTTTTCTTCATTCTAATTGGTATTCTTCTTTTGCCGACGATGATTCTTGGTCTTCGCGGCAAAAGAATGCAGGGCTATAACATGTTTGCAACGGTTGTGGCACTAGCGCTTATTTTCTCAAAGGATGCACATGGCGCTTTGTTGCTGTTCCTGTTTACAGTGTGGCAAGTCTTGATCATCCGCCTATACCTTGCGTACCGGTTGAAGGCGAACAAGGCGTCTGTCTTCTATATGGCAGTGGTGGCATCAATTTTGCCGCTTGTGCTGTCAAAGGTATTACCGTTCTTTTTAACTCATCACCCGCACCAACCGCCGCCAATAAACTGGCTGAGCTTTTTGGGGATCTCGTACTTAACATTTAAAGGTGTTCAGTTAATTATCGAGACAAGAGACGGCTTGATTAAGAAGAAAATTCCGATTCACCGTTTGGTCTATTTCATTGTCTTTTTCCCGACGATTTCATCAGGTCCGATTGACCGTTACCGCCGATTTGAAAAAGATATGGATACACCGCCTGAAAAGGAAGCATACAGTGATCTTCTATATGCCGGTATTCATAAAATTTTTATTGGCTTCTTATATAAGTTCATTATTGGTTATCTGATTCACACGTATATTCTGATGAATATTCATCACATTAGCAGCAGTCACTTTGTTCAGCAGTTAACGTATATGTATGCTTACAGCATGTATTTGTTCTTTGACTTTGCTGGATATACAGCATTTGCTGTAGGTGTGAGTTATATCATGGGTATTAAATCACCAGAAAACTTTAATAAACCGTTTATCAGCCGTAATATTAAAGACTTCTGGAATCGCTGGCACATGTCGCTATCCTTTTGGTTCAGAGATTATGTGTTTATGAGATTTGTGTTCTTTATGACAAAGAAGAAGTGGATCAAGAACCGGATGGCTGTATCAAATATTGGGTACTTTGTCCTCTTTCTATTGATGGGTGCTTGGCATGGTCTCGCCCTTCAATACATTATTTACGGACTATACCATGCAGTTGTGATGTCCGGTTACAATTTATTTGAGAAGTGGAATAAAAAGCACAAGTGGTGGCCGGATAATAAGGTCACAATGGTTGTGTCGATCATTATTACATTCCATGTGATTTGTTTCGGATTTTATATTTTTTCAGGAAAACCATTTCATCATTAATGATTAAGGGAGTAGAAAATTATGGAATTTAAAAATCAAGTATACGGTATTATTGCAGAGGTTTGTCAGGACGACGTTGTGAAAGAAAATCCAGAGATTGCAATTTTTGACGAAGGTCTTCTAGATTCATTTGGTACAGTAGAACTACTTATGGCAATTGAAAGTCAACTTGGAATTACTGTTCCGATTACAGAGTTTGATCGTGATGTGTGGGATACACCGAATCACATTGCTGAGCAGCTGGCAGAGATGAAGTAATGAAAAAGCGTTTTTTTGGGCCGCTTATTTTAGCGGCTGTTCTATTCATTGGTGTTCTTCTTGTACCAAATGCATGGCTCTCACATCTGATCCCAAAAGACAAATTACAAAAGTCAGCCACAGAATTAGATCCAGGGATGTTTCAAGGGCTTTATTTACAAGATGAAATGCTAAAAGATCCAACTTATTTGCCGATCTATGGATCTTCTGAACTTTCACGTTTTGATCCATATCACCCTTCGAATTTCTTTCATGAAAATCCTCAAGGGTTTACACCTTATCTTGTTGGAAAAGGTGGATCGCAATCATTAATTCATGCCATGAACTTTGCAGCGCATATGGATGAATTAAAAGGGAAAAAGCTTGTGTTTATCGTGTCCCCGCAGTGGTTTGTCAAAGGGGGATCAGACGAGAATCACTTTGCTCCTAACTATTCAGCGCTTCAGGCGCTTGATCTCGCTTATAATAAAGAAATTGATCCAGCTGTTAAAAAAGAGCTCATCAAAAGAATCATGAAGTTTAAGGCAGTAAAGAACGACATGGTCATCACAGAGCTTTTTAAAGCAGAGCTTTCTGGGAACAAATTCGCCTTTGGTGCGATTTCTCCTATTGCAAAAATGTATTATGGCATGCTTCAAAAGAAAGACATGTACTATACGATTGGGTCTGGGCATGAGCGCAAGCTTCGTCCGTCTCCTTCAGTGAAAGGGAAAACATGGACTGAGCTTGAAAAAGAAGCGAGCGTCCTAGGATCTGAAAAAGCAGGGGACAACCCGTTTTATATTGATCAGAGACTGTTTGATCGCAAGCTGAAGCCGATCATGAAAAAGATGAAGGATTCTCGTCGTGACAATTCTTATGCAGAATCACCTGAATATAAAGATTTCCAGATCATGCTGGATATTTTAAAACAGGCAGGGGCTAAGCCTTTATTCGTGACGATTCCCGTCAACGGAAAATGGTATGATTACACTGGTTTTCCGAAAGAGGGACGTACAGATTATTATCAAAAAATCAATCGTCAAATTCGAGATAATGGGTATGAAGTCGCAGATTTGACTTCTCATGAGTATGACCCATATTTCTTTAAGGATACGATTCATGTGTCGTATAAAGGATGGGTATACATCGATAAGGCGATCGAAAAGTTTTACAAAGAGCAGTAGATTGCAGCAGCTTTCTGCTGCTTTTTGTTTGTCGAATGAGTGGATTTCTTGTATAAATAAGGTGGAAGGGCTATGCTGAATATGGAGGCGATACGATGAATCGTTCTGAGAAAAAAGAACTATTAAAGCGTTCAAAGAAGCATTTTAATGATCATGCCTTTTGGGAAAAGTTAAAAAAGACGGCACAAAAAGCTGGAGTTTCTCTTGTCTATGCTGTGTTATTACTTTATTATACATTGCAAAAACCCGAAGTACCGGTTAAAGCGAAAACCCTCATCATTGGGGCGCTAGGGTACTTTATCCTTCCGATTGATCTGATCCCTGATACATTGGTGGGGATCGGCTACACAGATGATCTAGGCGCCATCACATTTGCTCTGCTTCAAGTGGCAATGTACATTGATGACGATGTCAAAGGAAAAGCGAAAGACAGGCTGGGAAAATGGTTCGGTGAAAAAAGCGATACGTCTTTCATTGATCAAAAGCTTGAAGATGGCGGTATGCCGTCTGCTTAAAGAAAAGCCTCCTAAACGGAGGCTTCAGCGTGTAGACAAACCCTCGCATTCTTTGTCAGTCCTGCGCTTCGGTGCTCGTTCTTCCTAGACTTCAAGGGTTTTCAACTACGCTGAAAAAAAGACAAAGGGCTAAAATAAAGTTCATTTTAGCCCTTTGTCAACAATCTAATGCCTCCTAAACGGAGGCTTTTTTCATTACCCTAAAAATTTCACGCAAACCGGATGCGGAACGGTGATGTCTGATTGTAAGACAGTGAGTCGACCGGTTTCTTTGTCACGTTTGTATAACACAAGGTTGCTAGATTCTTGGTTTGAACCAACGAGAAATTCTTCTGTTGGATCAAGGACAAAGTCTCTAGGCCAATTTCCTTCAGATGAAGCAATTTCAACGAGGCTTAGTTTGCCGTCATGATCTGCTTTGAAAATGGCAATGCTGTCATGTCCACGATTTCCTGCATACACAAATTGACCGTCAGAAGACACATGAATGGCGCTGCCTTGATTATTCTCTGTGAAGTCATTAGGAATGGTTGCGATCGTTTGGATCTCTTCGAAATGACCATCTTCAAAGTAACGAAGTACAATGACCTCTGAGCTGAGCTCTGTCATCACATAGGCCACAGGTTTCGTTGGGTGGAATGTGATATGACGAGGGCCGCTGCCTGGTTTTGTTTCAAATGTATGGGCAAGCTCAAGTTTGCCGTTTTCTTTCTTATACGTATAAATTCCGTCTGTGCCAAGGTCAACAGCTACTGCAAATTGTTCATCAGGTGTCAAACCCATAAAGTGAGTGTGCGGTTTTTCTTGACGGTCTTCGTTTGGTCCAGTGCCTTCATGTTGCGCCTGTGACAGCGTGCGGGTCACTGAGCCGTTTTCAGCATCAATTTCGTACATCTCTGCTGTTCCTTTATGATAGTTTGCTGTAAACGCTATTTTCGTTTGGCTGTCCACGCTGACGTGACAAGGAGAAGCCCCATCGGCAAGCTCTTGGTTGATGAAACGAAGTGCGCCGGTGTCGGCATCAATTTGATACGCAGCAAGACCGCCTTGTGCTCCTTCTTTCACAACAGCATACACAAACTTTTGAGAATCTGAGACAGTTAAATATGTAGGATTTTCAAGTTCTGCAGCCACTTCTACTTGTTCAATCTGCTGCTTGTCCGTATTTAAAGTAAAAGAATAGATTCCTTTGCTGTCTCCTTTTGTATACGTTCCGATATAACCTCTGATGTTAGCCATGTATTGCCCTCCTTCTATTAGATGCTCTCATTCTATCACAAATTCATAGGAAAACGCTTTAGAAAGGCATGCTGAAGGAAAAAACAAACGCAATGAAATCTCACAATATTCTTCAAAAACCGTGTGAAAAAATATCACAAAAGCTTGTTCAAAAGAAAACCGTTCATGTAGAGTAAATAAATTGAAGAAAAAATACAAAAAATTTTAGGTTTTTTCATTCCTTGTCTAGCAAAGGTGTAAGCGTATACATTTTATTTTGATTAGTCTAAATTGTCTAATAATTTTAAAAATGCTGTTGACACTGTATGGAAAGCGGCGTAAGATGGGTTCAACAAAAGCAAACAAACACGAAAGAGCAAGCGTGAGACACTTCAATATAAAGTGTCTGAAAATTCAACTACTTTTTGTTTGAAAGAGAGGGTGCTCACTGAAGATGGAAGACCAAAAGGAACAGTGGATCTTTTTAAACGATGAACTCGTGAAAAAAGAGGATGCGAAAATTTCAGTTTATGATCATGGCTTCTTATATGGTGACGGTGTGTTCGAAGGAATACGTGTATATAACGGAAATATCTTTCGAATGAAAGAACATTTAGACCGCCTGTATGATTCCGCTAGATCCATTATGCTGAACATTCCATATTCACTTGAGGAGCTCACTGAAAAAATGATTCATACAGTTGAAAGGAACGGCCTAAAAGATGCCTATATCCGCCTTGTTGTCTCAAGAGGAGCCGGTGATCTTGGCTTAGATCCAAACAACTGCGGGAGAGCCAACACAGTGATCATTGTAGAGCCGCTGGCCATCTTTCCAAAGCACCTATATGAAACAGGTATTGATATTGTGACAGTACCAACGAGACGAAATCGTCCTGACGTATTGAGTCCGAAAGTGAAATCATTAAACTATTTGAATAACATTCTTGTCCGAATTGAAGCCCATATGGCCGGTGTCAGTGAAGCGCTCATGCTGAACGATCAAGGGTATGTGGCTGAAGGTTCAGCGGACAACGTGTTTATTTATAAAAAAGGCAAGCTTTATACACCGCCAGGTTATATCGGCGCACTTGAAGGCATCACAAGAAATGCCATCATGGAAATCGCAGAAGACTTAGGCTACGAAGTGAAAGAAGAACCTTTCACAAGGCATGATGTGTATACAGCTGAAGAAGTCTTCCTGACAGGAACCGCTGCCGAAGTCATCGCTGTTGTAAAAGTTGACGGCCGTATCATTGGCGAAGGAAAACCAGGGTTCCACACAAACAAACTTCTTGAACAATTCCGCAAGCGAGTCGTTGAAGAAGGAGAAAAAGTAGTCTTTACCGATGAAAACATTCACGCAAGCTAAATAGATATCGATAAACGTTGAAGAGGACTAGTAGCTTTAGAGTCAGTATCTACAGAGAGCCGGTGCTAGCTGGAAACCGGTGTTACTTTCTAAAGTGAACTCACCTCTGAGTGTCTGCTTGAAATGATAGTAGGGCAGACCGAGTGACATTGCATCACTCGTTACCAAAATGGATGAAAGATGTCCATGAGACGGCAGCATGATTTGCCGTGAACAAGGGTGGTACCGCGAAAAACAAAGCTTTTTCGCCCCTTTGACCTAGTGAAAAGTAGTGTCATTGTGGGGTGAGAAGGCTTTTTTATATGGTCTCATATCTCTATCTTGAATGGAAAAGGGTGAAAGAACTTGACTGAAGCAAGACAAAGAGGAGGAAATCAAATGGGGACAAATGTACAAATGGAGACGGAAAAATCAAATGCACCACAAACGATGAACGGTGCACTCATGTTAATTGAAGCACTCAAAAGAGAAAAAGTAGAAGTCATTTTTGGTTATCCTGGCGGAGCCGTTTTACCGATCTACGATAAAATTTACGATTCTGGTTTATTTCATGTCCTGCCAAGACATGAGCAAGGAGCGATTCACGCAGCGGAGGGATACGCCAGAGTATCTGGTAAACCAGGCGTTGTCATTGCCACATCAGGACCGGGGGCAACAAATCTAGTCACAGGAATTGCAGATGCGATGATTGATTCACTACCTATGGTTATCTTTACTGGACAGGTGGCAACCTCAGTCATTGGATCAGATGCTTTCCAAGAAGCAGATGTACTTGGTATCACAATGCCAATCACAAAACACAGCTATCAAGTGAGACGTCCAGAAGAGTTACCGGGTGTCATTAAAGAGGCATTTCACATCGCAACAACCGGCAGACCTGGTCCAGTCTTGATTGATATTCCAAAAGATGTCGCTGGCATCGAAGGGACATTTGAATACGATCAGCCAATCGATTTGCCTGGTTATCAGCCGAAAATTGAGCCGAATTATTTGCAAATTCGCAAGTTAGTAGAAGCTGTAAGTAGAGCAAAGAAACCAGTTATTCTAGCAGGAGCTGGCGTTCTTCATGGCAAAGCGTCGGAAGAATTAAGGCAATTTGTAGAGCAGCAGCAAATCCCTGTCGCTCATACATTGCTTGGGCTTGGCGGATTCCCAGCAAAGCATCCTCTTTTCCTAGGAATGGCGGGTATGCACGGCACATATGCAGCGAACATGGCACTTCATCAATGTGACTTACTCATTTCAATCGGAGCGAGATTTGATGACAGGGTAACCGGCAACCTCAATCATTTTGCAAAGCATGCGAAGGTGGCACATATTGATATCGACCCAGCGGAAATTGGTAAAAACATTCACACCCATATCCCAGTTGTTGGTGACAGTAAGCTAGTGCTTCAAGAATTGATCAAGCAGGACGGGAAACAAGGTGAATCAGACGAGTGGAAGAGCCAGCTAAATCAGTGGAAGGAAGAATATCCACTCTGGTACGTTGAAAACGAAGCTGAAGGTTTTAAACCTCAAAAGCTGATTGAATACATTCATCAATTCACAAAAGGTGAAGCCATTGTGGCAACTGATGTCGGACAGCACCAAATGTGGGCTGCACAGTTCTATCCATTCGAAAATGCCGATAAATGGGTGACATCTGGTGGGCTTGGCACAATGGGATTTGGTTTACCGGCAGCGATTGGCGCGCAGCTAGCTGATCAAGAGGCAACGGTTGTGGCGATTTTAGGAGACGGAGGTTTCCAAATGACCCTGCAAGAACTTGCCGTTATCCGTGAGCTGAACCTTCCAGTGAAAGTGATTGTTCTCAATAATCACAGTCTTGGAATGGTAAGACAATGGCAAGAAATTTTTTACGAAGAACGCTACTCACATTCTAAATTTTCAGAGCAGCCAGACTTCGTGAAATTATCTGAAGCTTATGGCATTAAAGGGATCAGAATCTCATCAGACGAAGAGGCGCAAGAAAAACTCGAAGAAGCATTAACGTCTAGAGAGCCTGTTTTCATCGATGTCAATGTAGCGAGAGATGAGAAAGTATTCCCGATGGTAGCACCGGGGAAAGGACTTCATGAGATGGTGGGGGTGAAACCTTGAAAAGAATTATTGTGTTGACTGTATTAAATCGATCAGGCGTACTGAACAGAATCACAGGCCTTTTTACGAAAAGACACTACAACATTGAAAGCATTACGGTCGGCCATTCTGAGATTCAAGATGTATCACGCATCACGTTCGTCGTCCATGTAGACCAGGAGAAAGACATCGAACAGCTGACAAAACAGCTGAACAAACAAATCGATGTCCTCAAAGTAACGGATATTACAAACCAATCAATCGTTCAGCGAGAGCTGGCTTTGATAAAAGTCGTATCTGCACCAGCATCTAGAATGGAGATCACGGGGGTCATTGAACCGTTTAGGGCTTCTATTGTAGATGTGAGCAGAGAGAGTGTCGTCATTCAGGTGACAGGTGAGTCTTCAAAAATTGAAGCACTCATTGAATTACTTAAGCCATACGGCATTAAAGAAGTCGCCAGAACTGGCACCACGGCCTTTGCGAGAGATAATCAGCAAAAGCCGCAAACAAATAAAACAATTTCAATTGTCTAAACAAAAGGAGAGAGTCAAATGGTAAAAGTATATTATAACGGTGATATTCAAGAAAACGTATTAAACGGTCAAAAGGTAGCTATCATTGGTTACGGATCACAAGGTCATGCACATGCATTGAACTTAAAAGAGAGCGGCGTAGATGTCATTGTCGGCGTAAGAAAAGGCGGATCTTATACAAAAGCACAAGAAGACGGTCATCAAGTATTCACAGTAAAAGAAGCAGCAGCACAAGCAGATGTCGTCATGGTATTACTTCCAGATGAGCAGCAGAAGAAAGTATATGATGAAGAAATCAAAGATCAATTAGAAGCAGGTAACTCACTTGTATTCGCACACGGATTCAACGTTCACTTCCATCAAATTGTTCCTCCAAGTGACGTAGATGTGTATCTTGTGGCTCCAAAAGGTCCAGGACATCTTGTCAGAAGAACATATGAGCAAGGCGCTGGTGTACCTGCACTATTTGCTATCTATCAAGACGTATCTGGTCAAGCGAAAGACAAAGCACTTGCTTATGCAAAAGCAATCGGTGGAGCAAGAGCGGGCGTTCTTGAAACAACATTTAAAGAAGAAACAGAAACGGATCTATTCGGTGAGCAGGCAGTTCTTTGTGGAGGTCTTACTTCATTAGTAAAAGCAGGTTTTGAAACATTAACAGAAGCTGGTTATCAGCCAGAGCTTGCATACTTCGAGTGTCTGCATGAACTGAAATTGATCGTTGACCTTATGTATGAAGAAGGATTAGAAGGTATGAGATATTCAATCTCTGATACAGCGCAATGGGGTGACTTCGTATCAGGACCACGCGTTGTGGATGCAAAAGTAAAAGAATCAATGAAAGCAGTCTTGACTGACATCCAAAACGGAACATTCGCGAAAGAATGGATTGTTGAAAACCAAGTGAATCGTCCACGTTTCAATGCAATCAATGCAAATGAAAATGAGCACCAAATTGAAATCGTCGGAAGAAAGCTTCGTGAAATGATGCCTTTCGTTAAACAAGGAAAGAAAAAGGAAGCGGTGAGCGTCGGTGCGAAAAATTAATTTTTTTGACACAACACTTCGAGATGGAGAGCAATCACCAGGAGTGAACTTAAATGCACAAGAAAAGCTAATCATTGCTAAGCAGCTTGAGCGCCTTGGGGTTAATATCATTGAAGCGGGTTTTCCCGCTTCATCCCGAGGGGATTTCTTAGGCGTACAAGAAATTGCAAGAACGATTAAGAACTGTTCAGTTGCAGGACTTGCACGATGTGTGAAAGGTGACATTGATGCTGCATGGGACGCATTAAAAGATGGAGCTCAACCAAGAATACACGTCTTTATTGCGACTTCTGACATTCACCTCAAGCATAAACTAAAGAAAACACGTGAAGAAGTGGTTGAACAAGCTGTTTCAATGGTGAAATACGCGAAAGAGCGCTTCCCAGTTGTTCAGTGGTCAGCAGAAGATGCATGCCGGACAGATCTTTCTTTCCTAGCAGAAATTGTAGAAAAAGTGATCGACGCAGGCGCAAGTGTCATTAACTTGCCTGACACTGTTGGATACCTAGCACCAAAAGAGTACGGAAATATCTTTAAATATATGAAGGAACACGTTCCAAATATCGATCAAGTCATCTTGTCAGCACACTGTCATGATGATTTAGGAATGGCTGTAGCGAACTCACTTGCTGCCATTGAAAACGGAGCAGATCAAATTGAAACAGCTGTCAACGGTATTGGAGAGCGCGCAGGAAATGCTGCTTTAGAAGAAATTGCAGTTGCCCTTCATATTCGCAAAGACTTTTACCAAGTCGAATCAACCATTCAGTTGAATGAAATTAAGCGCACAAGTGATGTAGTGAGCAAATACTCAGGTATGATTGTACCGCGTAATAAAGCAGTCGTTGGAAACAATGCATTTGCCCATGAATCAGGTATTCACCAAGATGGATTCCTCAAAGAAAAAACAACCTATGAAATTATCTCTCCAGAGCTTGTAGGCGTCACAACAGATGTGCTTGTCCTTGGTAAACACTCCGGAAGACACGCGTTTAAAGACCGCTTAAAAACACTCGGCTTTAAATTGACTGAAGAAGAAATCAATAAGTTCTTCGAGACATTTAAGAACTTAACAGAGAAGAAGAAAGAAATCACAGATGATGATTTGATCTCTATTATATTAGAAGAAAAAGTAGCAGACCGGAAAATCGGCTATGAATTTGAAAGTCTTCAAGTTCACTATGGGACAGAGCAAATGCCGACAGCAACAGTCTCTCTTAAAAATCAAGAAACGCAGGAAGTCATTCAAGAAGCAGCTACAGGTGCAGGCAGTGTAGAAGCTGTGTACAACACGCTTGAGCGCTGTATGGAGGAAAGAATTCATTTGCTAGATTATCGTATTCAATCCAATGGAAAAGGCAGAGACGCACTAGCGGAAGTATATGTCACTGTTTCAATAGAAGGAAAAGAAACAGCAGGACGCGGTGTAGCACAAGATGTGCTGGAAGCATCGGCTAAAGCTTACGTCAATGCAGTGAATAGACATTTAATCTTTAAATCAAACCTAATAGAAATTGAGAAACATCACGCCATCTCATAAGAAAGGAGGAAGGGACTCATGAAAAAGAAAATTGCACTTTTGCCCGGCGATGGAATCGGACCGGAAGTCGTCACATCAGCCGTCGCTGTTCTGAAAGAGACAGCGGATCAATTTCAACACGAATTTGAATTCGAAACAGCTCTCATTGGCGGTATAGCGATAGATGAAAAAAACAATCCGCTCCCTAAAGAAACAGTAGAAGTGTGCAAAAGCGCAGATGCGATTTTATTAGGAGCCGTTGGCGGACCAAAGTGGGATCAAAACCCGCCAGAACTTCGCCCAGAAAAAGGCTTGCTCTCCATTCGCAAGCAGCTGGACTTATTTGCGAACATCCGCCCTGTCAAAGTATTTGATAGCTTGAGTGAGGCTTCACCGTTAAAACAAGATCACATTAGCGGAGTAGATTTCGTCATCGTTCGTGAATTAACTGGAGGCCTCTACTTTGGCGAACCAAGTGAGCGCTACACGGATGATGAAGGAAAAGAAGCTGCGGTTGATACACTTCTTTATACAAAGGAAGAGATTGTTCGTGTATTAAAAGAAGCGTTCGACATGGCATTAACGAGACGGAAAAAAGTAACGTCTGTGGATAAAGCAAATGTTCTCGCTTCGAGTAAACTATGGCGGGATGCTGTAGAAGAAGTTGCATCACAATATCCAGATGTCGCATATGAGCACATGCTCGTCGATAATGCCGCGATGCAGCTGATTTATAAGCCCGCTCAATTTGATGTCATCGTGACAGAGAATATGTTTGGTGACATTTTAAGTGACGAAGCATCTATGATTACTGGCTCACTCGGCATGCTGCCATCTGCTAGTTTATCAAGCACCGGCCTTCATTTATATGAGCCGATTCATGGTTCAGCACCCGATATTGCGGGGCAAAATGTCGCAAACCCTCTGGCTACTATATTGTCAGCAGCCAGCTTGCTTAGAACATCCTTTGCTTTAGAAGAAGAAGCGGCTGCAATTGAAGCAGCTGTGGAAGCCGTTCTTGCCTCTGGCAAACGTACAAAGGACCTAGCATCAAAAGAGGGAACGTATGAAACGACTGATGATATCACGAAAGCCGTTGTAGATGCACTCAAACAACGTACGAAATCAATTGTATAAATAGAAATCTTGTTGAATTAGGTAGAGGGAGGAAAAAGGGTTATGCCTCGAACAATCATCGAAAAAATATGGGATCAGCATGTTGTCAAAAATGGCGAGGGAAAACCAGACCTTTTATATATTGATCTGCACTTGGTGCATGAGGTGACGTCACCTCAAGCATTTGAAGGATTAAGACAAAAAGGGCGCAAGGTGCGAAGACCACAAAACACATTTGCGACGATGGATCACAACATTCCGACAGTGAATCGATTTGTGATCAAAGATGAGATTGCGAAGAAGCAAGTCAGTGCTCTAGAGCGCAACTGTGCTGAATTCGGGGTCCGTCTAGCTGACCTTCACAGTGTAGACCAAGGAATCGTTCATGTCGTTGGACCAGAGCTTGGTTTAACACTTCCGGGGAAAACAATCGTGTGTGGAGATAGTCATACATCTACTCATGGCGCATTTGGTGCACTTGCCTTTGGGATTGGCACAAGTGAGGTTGAGCATGTACTTTCCACACAAACACTTTGGCAGCAGCGTCCGAAGACACTAGAAATTAGAGTAGACGGAACGCTTCAAAAAGGGGTAACAGCCAAAGATGTCATTTTGGCAGTCATTGGCGCACACGGCGTGAAGTTCGGTTCAGGTTATGTCATTGAATACACTGGGGAAGTATTCAGAAACATGTCAATGGATGAGCGGATGACCGTTTGTAATATGTCAATTGAAGCAGGCGCAAGAGCAGGATTGATCGCACCTGATGAAGTGACCTTTGAATATTGCCGCGGACGCAAATACGCACCGCAGGGTGAAGATTTTGAAGCAGCGATCAAAGAATGGAAAGAACTAAGAACAGATCCGGGTGCGACCTATGATAAAACTATTGTTTTAGATGGAAATCATATTTCACCAATGGTCACGTGGGGAATTAACCCAGGAATGGTGCTCCCTGTGGATGCAGCCATTCCAGGACCTGAAGATTTTGCACAAGAAGATGATCAAAAAGAAGCAAAACGTGCTTATGAATACATGGGGGTTCACCCGCATCAGCGTATTGAAGATATTACGATTGAGCATGTGTTTATTGGCTCATGTACGAACTCAAGAATGACTGATTTACGCCAAGCCGCTTCTATGATTGAAGGACAAAAAGTAGCTGATCATGTCAGAGCGATTGTGGTTCCTGGCTCACAAAGTGTCAAACTGCAAGCAGAAGAAGAAGGTCTTCATGAAATTTTCCTAGAAGCAGGATTTGAATGGAGAGAATCTGGCTGTAGTATGTGCCTCAGTATGAATAACGATGTGGTCCCAGAAGGTGAACGCTGTGCATCTACATCAAACCGTAACTTTGAGGGACGTCAAGGGAAGGGTGCAAGAACGCATCTAGTCAGCCCGGCAATGGCTGCAATGGCTGCCATACATGGCCGATTTGTCGATGTCAGGAAGTTTAATCAAGAGAAAACAGTCGTGTAAGGAGTTGTGTCATAGATGGAGCCTTTAGTCACTCATAAAGGAAAAGCCGCTGTGCTTAACCGTATTAATGTAGATACAGATCAAATCATTCCGAAACAGTTTTTGAAAAGAATCGAACGAACAGGATATGGCCGATTTGCCTTTTTTGACTGGCGATATTTAGCAGATGGCAGTCCGAATCCAGATTTTGAACTCAATCAGCCGATTTATGAAGGAGCCTCTATTTTGATCGCAGGCGAAAACTTTGGCTGCGGATCATCAAGGGAACATGCGCCTTGGGCACTTGATGATTATGGCTTCAAAATTGTCATTGCCCCATCTTTCGCCGATATTTTTCATCAAAACTGTTTTAAAAATGGGATGCTTCCAATCCGCCTTGATTATGATGTGTGGAAAACGTTTGCTGCATCATATGAAAACAAAGGATATGAAATGACAGTTGATCTGGAAAAACAACAGATTCAAGACCATGAAGGGAATGTTACTCCTTTCGATGTAGATCCACACTGGAGAGAAATGCTCCTGAATGGCTATGATGAGATTTCATTAACATTGTTACTAGAAGATGAGATTCAAGCATTTGAAGAGAAACGTAGCAGCTGGCTGCGTGCATAAACAACGAGAAGCCGTCCCCGTGGTGTGACGGCTTCTTTTTTGCATGAAAACCTCTCGTTACTTGTGTTTACTAACCTTCGTTGGTAAACTGATAAAAAATATGCGCCCGAAAGGAACGTAAGCATGAAACATGACAAGAAGAAAGATAATGTCATTTTGTTTCCTGGTCTGAAAGAAAGACTGATTGAAAAAGGAATGGCAGCATTAAAAGATAAACAGTATCAAGAGGCGCTTCACTTATTTTCAGAAGCGAAATCGTATGATGACGATGAAGAATCCGATATTCATCTCGGTATGGCGATTTGTTTTCTAGAGCTTGGTGAGCTGCAGGATGCAAAGCGAGTCTGTGAAAAGATGCTACATGAAGGATATGGACACTATTTCACTGTGCTTCAAGTATATATGACCATCTTAATTCAGCTGAAAGAGTACGAGGAAGTCAAACAAACAATTGAGGCTGTCCTTGAAGAAAATCACCTTCCAGCAGAAAGTGCGGAGCATTTTTATAAGCTGCTTGAATTTAGCAGAAAGATGATTGAATCACCAGAAGAGATTTTAGACGAAGAAGAGGAAGGCAGCGGAGAAATCAATATAGATGAAATGCTCGAGCGGCCAGAAGAGCAGGTGCAGTTCATCCATTCGCTGAAAGACCGAAACATCACGCCGCATATGGGTCTATTAAATACGATCCTACAAAAGCCTGATGGAAACCCTTTGGTCAAATCATTGATCCTGCAACTTCTGTCAGATCATGATGTGGCAAAGCCGGTTCATGTGACGAAGTTCGGTGATTCATTAACGCTTGTTCCTTCTGAGGCTGTCAAGCCAGAGCAAATGCCACTGCTTCAGCAAGTCCTTCGAAAGCTTGATGACACACTCGGCAATGAGAACCCAACCCTTTACCAAGGGGTTGAAGAGTTATGGCGCCGTCACTTATTTGTGCTATATCCATTTCTTCCTAAATATACGGATCCGAGTCTTTGGGCTGCGGCACTTCATAAAGTCGGCTATGAAATGCATGGAATCGAGATTGATCTCGAAGAATTGCATTTATTGTATGATTTTAACGAACGAGAGCTGAGAGAAGCTTGTACAATGCTGAAAGATATTGAAGAAATTTCTTATTTGTAATTTGTCGATTTAGTTGAAAGACGGACTTGTTATGTTATAATATAATGGTTGTATTTGTGCATATATCGTGCGGTTGTAAGATTCCAACGGTTGAAAGACGTTATGTATAATCAAGTCAAATGTTGTATACATAAGACCGCTTCTTTAGCGGAGTGCGTGGTTTTTGATTGGACGAAGTCTTTATGATGCTTTAGAATGTAACAACGCACAATCTGAATAGATTTTTGGAGGGAAACACACATGTCAGTAAAATGGGAAAAACAAGAAGGTAACGAAGGCGTCTTAACAGTAGAAGTTGACGCTGAAACATTTAACAAAGCACTTGATGATGCATTTAAGAAAGTAGTAAAGCAAGTATCAATCCCTGGATTCCGTAAAGGGAAAGTACCACGTGGTCTTTTTGAGCAGCGTTTTGGAGTAGAATCTCTTTATCAAGATGCACTAGATATTCTTCTTCCAGTTGAATATCCGAAAGCAATCGACGAAGCTGGTATCGAGCCGGTTGACCGCCCTGAAATCGATGTTGAGAAAATCGAAAAAGGCGAAAGCTTAATCTTCACTGCAAAAGTAACAGTGAAGCCAGAAGTAAAACTTGGTGACTACAAAGGTCTTAACGTAGAAAAAGACGACACATCTGTATCTGATGAAGATGTCCAAGAAGAGTTAAAAGCTATGCAAAACCGTCAAGCTGAGCTTGTTGTCAAAGAAGAAGGCGCAATCGAAAACGGCGATACAGTTGTTCTTGATTTCGAAGGATTCGTTGATGGAGAAGCATTCGAAGGCGGAAAAGCTGAGAACTACTCTCTTGAAGTAGGTTCTGGTTCATTCATCCCTGGTTTCGAAGAGCAATTGGTTGGTCTTGAAGCAGGTGCAGAAAAAGACGTTGAAGTGACATTCCCAGAAGAATATCATGCTGAAGACCTTGCAGGTAAACCAGCTGTATTCAAAGTGAAAATTCATGAAATCAAAGCAAAAGAACTTCCAGCACTTGACGATGAGTTCGCTAAAGATGTTGATGAAGAAGTAGAAACGATTGCTGAATTAACTGAAAAAACGAAGAAACGTCTTGAAGAAGCAAAAGAAAACGAAGCAGAAGGCAAACTTCGTGAAGAACTAGTAGCAAAAGCTTCTGAAAATGCGGAAGTTGACGTTCCTCAAGCGATGGTTGACACTGAGCTAGACCGCATGATGAAAGAATTCGAACAACGTCTTCAAATGCAAGGGATGAACCTTGAGCTTTACTTCCAGTTCTCTGGACAAGATGAAGATGCGCTAAAAGAGCAAATGAAAGAAGATGCTGCTAAACGCGTAAAATCTAATCTTACTCTTGAAGCAATTGCTGCTGCAGAAGACCTACAAGTGTCTGATGAAGAAGTGGAAGAAGAACTTTCAAAAATGGCTGAAGCATACAACATGCCAGTTGAAAATATCAAACAAGCGATCGGTTCTACTGAAGCAATGAAAGAAGATTTAAAAGTTCGTAAAGCAATTGATTTTCTTGTAGAAAACCGTTAATATGGTGCATAATAATAAAACAGGGCGCGAGTGACTCGTGCCTTGTTTTGTACAATTTTTGACTTATCATCGCTTCTTTTGGAAACGATAGTGTAAGTCGCATCTTTCTGTCATACATATCTCAATGTGCAGTGTTACAAACACATCATTACCGTCTTTTAGGAAAGTATGGTAAAATGCATACATACTGGACCCAGAAGGGTAGCTGACTGTTAGCTACAGGCAAGTGAAGAAGAATAAGGGGTGAAAGAATGTTTAAATTCAACGAGGAAAAAGGTCAATTAAAATGCTCGTTTTGCGGAAAAACGCAAGATCAAGTGCGTAAACTGGTCGCAGGACCTGGCGTATATATATGTGATGAATGTATCGAGCTTTGCACGGAAATAGTTGAAGAAGAGCTCGGTACTGAGGAAGAAGTTGAATTCAAGGATGTTCCGAAACCTCATGAAATCCGGGAAATTCTTGATGAATATGTCATCGGACAAGAGAATGCGAAGAAATCCTTAGCTGTAGCGGTTTATAACCATTACAAGCGGATTAATTCCAACAGTAAGATTGATGATGTTGAGCTTTCGAAAAGTAACATTTCTATGATTGGACCTACAGGAAGCGGTAAAACATTACTTGCTCAAACACTTGCACGTATTTTAAATGTTCCATTTGCGATTGCAGATGCGACGTCTTTAACAGAAGCAGGTTACGTTGGGGAAGACGTAGAGAATATTTTACTAAAGCTGATCCAAGCAGCAGATTATGATGTAGAAAAAGCTGAAAAAGGCATTATCTACATCGATGAGATCGATAAAGTAGCAAGAAAATCAGAAAACCCTTCTATCACTCGTGATGTATCTGGGGAAGGTGTACAGCAAGCCCTTTTGAAAATTCTTGAAGGAACAGTTGCTAGTGTACCGCCTCAAGGTGGACGTAAACATCCTCATCAAGAATTCATTCAAATTGATACAACAAATATCCTCTTCATTTGTGGTGGAGCCTTTGACGGCATTGAGCAAATCATCAAACGCCGCCTAGGTCAAAAAGTGATTGGATTCGGTGCGGAAAATAAAATTGAAGATCTTGAAAAAGAAGTCCTTCTATCAAAAGTTCTGCCAGAAGACTTACTTCGCTTCGGTTTAATCCCAGAATTCATCGGTCGTCTTCCGGTTATTGCAAGCCTAGAGCCGTTAGATGAAAAAGCACTTGTAGAAATCTTGACGAAGCCTAAAAATGCGCTCGTTAAGCAATATACAAAAATGCTTGAGCTTGATGATGTTGAGCTTGAGTTTGAAGAAGATGCTCTTAGCGAAATTGCGAAAAAAGCAATTGAGCGTAAAACAGGAGCTCGTGGTCTTCGCTCCATCATTGAAGGCATCATGCTTGATGTGATGTTTGATCTTCCATCTCGTGATGATATTGAGAAATGTGTCATTACTGGTGAAACGGTTGCTGATGGTGAGCCACCACGTCTTGTCTTAAAAGACGGTACAGTCGTGAATAAAGATACAAAAACATCAGCATAAGCCCATTTGAATGACTCCTGAATCGTTTGATTCAGGAGTTTTTTATTTATCGTGGAAGTTGTGTTTATTCCGTCCAGCTCTAGGAAATACTAGCAGACAGAAACCAATACATAACGATAGATGAAGGAGGGAGCACCGATTGAGCTGGACAGGAATCGTATTATTCATACAACTGTTCTTTGGTATCGTCATCGGGTTGTACTTTTGGAACTTACTGAAAAATCAGCGCACACAAAAGGTGACGATCGATAAAGAATCAAAAAAAGAAATGGAAGCACTCAGAAAGATGCGATCCATTAAACTGAGTGAACCTTTATCAGAGAGAGTCCGGCCAAAGGGGTTTCAAGATATTGTAGGGCAGGAAGACGGTATACGTGCACTTAAAGCAGCCCTGTGTGGACCGAACCCGCAACATGTCATCGTCTACGGGCCGCCTGGTGTTGGAAAAACAGCTGCTGCCCGTCTAGTGATGGAAGAGGCGAAGCGTCACGCTGATTCACCATTTAAAAAAGATGCAGTATTTGTTGAACTTGATGCTACAACGGCAAGATTTGATGAACGAGGCATCGCAGACCCCTTGATTGGTTCTGTACATGATCCCATTTATCAAGGAGCAGGGGCCATGGGACAGGCCGGCATTCCGCAGCCGAAACAAGGAGCCGTCACACATGCTCATGGGGGCGTTCTCTTTATCGATGAAATTGGAGAACTGCATCCGATTCAAATGAACAAAATGCTCAAAGTGCTAGAAGATCGAAAAGTGTTTTTAGATAGTGCTTATTACAGTGAAGAAAATACGCAAATCCCGAATCACATCCATGATATTTTTCAAAATGGGTTACCCGCTGATTTTCGACTGATTGGCGCCACGACAAGAACACCAGACGAAATTCCTCCGGCTATTCGATCAAGATGTTTGGAGATTTTCTTCAAGGATTTGGATCAGCATGAGCTGAAAATTGTTGCAGCTAAAGCAGTCGAGAAAATACAGAAGGAATTAAGTGACGAAGGACTGAACCTGTTAACATCCTATGTGAAAAATGGACGTGAAGCGGTCAACATGGTACAGATCGCCGCAGGTATGGCTGTCACTGAAAACCGAAAAGATATTACGATCGCCGATGTAGAATGGGTCATTCATTCAAGCCAGCTGACACCAAGATATGAACAAAAAGTACCGGAAAAGCCAAAGGTAGGAGTAGTAAATGGTCTTGCCGTGTATGGACCGAATAGCGGGGCTCTGCTTGAAATTGAAGTGAACATTTGTAAAGCGCTTGAAAAAGGCAGTATCAATATTACTGGTATTGCGGAAGAAGAAAGCATCGGCAATCAGTCGAAATCAATCAGACGTAAAAGTATGGCGAAGGGCTCAGTTGAAAATGTCTTAACCGTGCTTCGAAACTTAGGCATACGAACAAATGAATATGATATCCACATTAATTTTCCGGCTGGTGCCCCGATTGATGGGCCGTCTGCTGGAATTGCGATGGCCACAGCCATTTTCTCAGCCATTCATCAAATTCCGATTGATCATTTAACAGCGATGACCGGTGAGATTGGATTACAAGGTCAGGTGAAGCCGATCGGCGGTGTCATACCAAAAATCAAGGCAGCCAAACAAGCGGGTGTCAAAACAGTGATCATCCCTTATGACAATCAGCAGTCGATCTTAAAAGAGATTGAAGGGGTGACAATTGTGCCTGTGAAGCACTTCCAAGAAGTGCTAGATCAGTGCTTGGTCAATCCACCAGATGAGAAGAAAGATGGACTAGAAGAAGAAATGAAAAGGAAATCTGTTTAATCCCCATCTCATATGGGGATTTTTTAGTGAAATAGATCTTTTTTTCTTTTTCAAGATAAAAAGAAAGGGTATACTACGGTAAGATCATCATTTCTCAAGTCTTTTACATTGTACAAGACTGAAACAGGTATATTATAATGATTCATACTAGTGACGGAGGTGTCTATCAACATGGCAGATGAAATCAAAAAGAATGTTCCGCTCCTTCCACTGCGAGGCTTGCTTGTTTATCCAACAATGGTCTTGCATTTGGACGTTGGGCGCGAAAAGTCTGTTCAAGCATTAGAACAGGCCATGATGAACGATCATATGATTTTTCTAGCAACACAGCGGGAAATTTCAATAGATGAACCAGGTGAAGAGGAAATTTTCAAAGTCGGCACCTACACAAAAATTAAACAAATGCTGAAGCTGCCAAATGGAACGATCCGTGTGCTCGTCGAAGGCTTAAATCGAGCGCAGATCGAATCCTACATGGAGCTAGAAGACTATACGTCAGTCGATATTAAAGAGTTGACAGAAGAAGAATTAAAGGACGCAGAAGCAGAAGCACTCATGCGCACATTGTTAGATCACTTTGATCAATACATAAAAATTTCAAAAAAAATCTCAGCTGAAACATATGCAACGGTGACGGATATTGAAGAACCTGGACGAATGGCGGATATCGTCGCTTCCCACCTTCCTTTGAAATTAAAAGACAAGCAAGAAGTGCTGGAAACAGTCGATGTAAAAAAACGGTTGAACCGGGTCATCAGTCTCATTCACAATGAAAAAGAAGTGCTAGAGATTGAAAAGAAAATTGGTCAGCGTGTCAAACGTTCAATGGAGCGAACGCAAAAAGAATATTATTTGCGCGAACAAATGAAAGCTATTCAAAAAGAGCTTGGAGACAAAGAGGGGAAAACAGGCGAAGTCAGTACGCTTATGGCTAAAATTGAAGAGTCCGGCATGCCAGATTCCGTTCGTGAAACGGCTTTAAAAGAACTGAACCGTTATGAAAAAATCCCTTCAAGCTCTGCTGAGAGTTCTGTCATTCGCAATTATATTGATTGGCTGATCAATCTGCCGTGGGGCACTTATACAGAAGATCGTCTAGATTTAAAGCTTGCAAGCGAAATTTTAGATGACGAGCACCACGGGCTTGAAAAAGTAAAAGAGCGGGTACTCGAATATCTTGCTGTTCAGAAACTAACAAATTCATTAAAGGGACCGATTCTTTGCTTGGCAGGACCTCCTGGGGTAGGGAAGACGTCACTTGCAAAATCCATTGCTAAATCACTCGATCGAAAGTTTATCCGTATCTCTCTTGGCGGTGTACGTGATGAATCTGAGATCCGTGGTCATCGAAGAACCTATGTAGGTGCGATGCCGGGCCGTATCATTCGCGGGATGAGCAAGGCGGGCACGATGAATCCGGTCTTTCTTTTAGATGAAATTGATAAAATGTCTTCTGACTTTAGAGGAGATCCGTCTTCTGCGATGCTTGAAGTGTTAGATCCAGAGCAAAATCATAACTTTAGCGATCATTATATTGAAGAGACATTTGATTTGTCTCAAGTGTTATTTATCGCAACTGCCAACAATTTAGCAACCATTCCAGGTCCACTTCGTGATAGAATGGAGATTATCACGATTGCAGGGTATACGGAAGTTGAAAAAGCAGAAATTGTGAAAGATCACCTTCTGCCGAAGCAGCTAAAGGAGCACGGATTAAAGAAAGGGAACTTGCAGCTTCGTGAAGCAGCGATTTACGATATGATTCGCTATTACACAAGAGAAGCAGGAGTCCGCGGGTTAGAGCGTCAGCTTGCGGCGATTTGCCGAAAAGCGGCAAGAGCAATTGTGGCTGAAGACCGCAAACGCATCACAGTGACGGAAAAGAACTTATCTGAATTCCTCGGAAAAAGACTTTACCGTTATGGTCAGGCGGAAACGACAGATCAGGTCGGCGTTGTCACAGGCCTTGCATATACCACAGTTGGCGGAGACACCTTGTCCATCGAGGTCTCACTCTCGCCTGGTAAAGGCAAGCTTTTGCTAACAGGTAAGCTCGGTGATGTCATGAGAGAATCTGCGCAGGCGGCATTCAGTTATATTCGTTCAAAAGCAGATGAACTGAACATTGATCCTCAATTTAATGAAAAGCACGATATTCATATCCATGTTCCAGAGGGTGCGGTTCCAAAGGACGGGCCATCAGCTGGTATTACCATTGCGACGGCTCTTGTATCAGCACTCACAGGACGTCCTGTTTCAAAAGAGGTTGGTATGACAGGAGAAATTACGTTAAGAGGAAGAGTGCTTCCGATTGGCGGATTAAAAGAAAAAGCATTAGGCGCACATCGTGCAGGACTGAAAACGATTATTCTTCCAAAGGACAATGAGAAGGATATTGATGATATTCCTGAAAGTGTGAGAGAAGGATTAACTTTTATTCCGGTTTCACATTTAGATGAGGTGCTTGAGAAAGCGTTAGTAGGAGAGGGAAGATGAAAGTAACAAAATCAGATATCGTCATTAGTGCGGTGAAACCAGAGCAGTACCCGAGCGGGGGACTGCCTGAGATCGCACTTGCTGGACGATCAAATGTTGGGAAGTCCTCGTTCATTAACTCATTGATTAATCGGAAAAATTTAGCGCGTACGTCTTCTAAACCAGGAAAGACCCAGACGCTTAATTTTTACATTATTAATGATATGCTCCATTTTGTGGACGTCCCCGGTTATGGCTTTGCGAAAGTATCAAAAACAGAGCGCGAAGCATGGGGAAGAATGATCGAAACGTATATTACAATGCGTGAAGAGTTAAAAGCAGTCGTTCAAATTGTGGATCTGCGTCATAAGCCATCCGCAGATGATGTGAACATGTATGAATTCCTTAAATATTATGGAGTTCCTGTGATCATTATTGCGACAAAGGCCGATAAAATTCCAAAAGGCAAATGGGAAAAGCATGTGAAAGTCGTCAAACAGACACTCGACATTGACCCTTCAGATGAATTAATCCTTTTCTCTTCTGAAACAAAAAAGGGAAAAGATGAAGCTTGGAATGCGATCCTTGCGAAGATTAACAGCTAAGAAGATAATAAAAAGTTGTAAGAAAACATTTGTTTTCTTACAACTTTTTTTCATATGCTGAGAAAAACGTAGAACTTGAAGGAAAACGATTAAGTTTAAATTCGTTCTGTTTCTAGAAATTATTGAATGCCGAAAGTTTATTAAATAGATGCTAAATTATAATTAATTTCCATATTTACAAATAAAATCAATTACGGTAATATGATATTGAAAATATTTCAGATAGGAGTGGTAATAATGAAATTAAAAGCAAGAACTTGTTACAATTACTCACTAAATGAAATGAAGGAAAAACAATCAAAACTGAAAGCGAGAACATGCTATAATTACTCGCTAAATGAAATGAAAGAAATGCAAAAGGAATTAAAGAAAAAGTAAGAGAGTATGATGAGAAACAGAGGTTTTTTAGAATCTCTGTTTCTTAACACTTAAATAAGGAATAGTGTACATGAATATTAGTAGAGTGAGTACATTAGTTTATTTGGATACTATGATTGTTTTCATAGGGGCATTAGTTTGGACTGGATTGCCTCTTTATTTCTTTGAGATGACTGGTTCCTATTTTTATGCAGGCAGTATGTATCTGATTGGTGGCTTTTCGTTTATTTTAAGTAATATTGTGAGCAACTATTTATTTAAAGTTTTTTCTAGATACACAGCAAAATTTTTCGTCACCACATTGTCTATCCTAACCCTTGCTTCGTTTTTTGCTTTAAACAATCAATTATTTAATCTAATGTTTTTTTTAATGCTTGCTTTTCAATTTTTTATAAATGGCTTATCGTTTATTTTAGAATCGGGATTTAACATGTTTTTATCCAATCAACCCCATAAAGATATTGCATATCGTAATATGTTTTTACTCTCAGCTAAAACAATTGGTTTCTTTAGTGGACCAATTTTGTTTATATTCTTTGGATCAGAAATGTATCTTGTTTTTCTGCTCTTTTTTATTGGTTTGTTGGTTTATGAGTATTTGTATCCAATTGTTGCCCAGTTGAAAATCGAAAGTATATCTTTCGCGAATGTTGAAATATTTAAAAAAGTACCAAAGAGTTATTTGTGCATCATGTTTATTGATGGGATGTTTTTACCTGTAGTAATGAATTATTCGTTTATTATTCTGAAAGAAACGTTTTCGGCAAGTGATCTTACTGTATCATTATTTTGGCTAATTGGCGGAGTATCGGTTTTACTAGGAAATCTATTGATCCGAAGAATGGATATACAAAAAATACATTCGAAAGTCTATCTTATAACGATATATCTTATGTTTGGGTTAATTCTAATGATTTTAGCGCCCAATAGTTCACTGTTTTTAATTGGTTTTTTTATTTTGACACTCATTAACCCGTTGTTTATGAGCTTAATCAAAGCATCTTTTTTAGTTGTTTTTGATCCTCACTATAGAAGTATGGCACTTGCAGGTATGAATACATTGAATCAGCTAGGAACGATATTAATCATTACAGTGATTACATTTATGTTGGAAGGTTCTGAATTTTTCAATATTTCTTACATCATTCCGTTATGTCTTTGTATAGGAATCATTCGATTTTTGATTCTAAAAAATATTTTAAAAAGGGGAATTCAATGAATGGATAAAGTGAGTTATCCTGACTTTTCAGTGGACTTAGTAGAAGCATGTTTGAAGTTTGGTTACTATTTTGAAGGAATGGATAAAGAGAATGTCACTCGATTAGTAGATCAATACAAAAAATTTTGGTTCATGATCAAAAAATATCCCGATTGTTCTTTTGCCCCAAATACTGAAATTGATGAGGTTTGGCATTTACATATGCTGTTACCACAAAACTATTATTACGATTGTATGTCGTATTTCGGCGTTATTTTAGCTCATGATGCTGGATTTGGGAATCAAGCTGATGAAGTGGATATACTGAATGAAATGTTTGATAGCGGAAATGATTTATGGGAAAAAGAATTTGGATTTAGATTACCTGATGAAAACGAACTTGAGACGAAACCATAAAAATGATAATAATTGCTTGACAGTGACACTGATATCAATTTAATGATACTTGACATAAGGGGAGAAAAACAAAACCGCCTTACCTGCAAAATGTTGCTACACAAGCAACTGCAGATAAGGCGGTTATTGTCGTCTATATCAGTTAAACTGGATCTTCTTCTTCTCGTAAGATGTGTATTATAAAACATCCAATTGATGGCTTATCAAACAATTATATTGTATAAGTTATTTCCTTTTTAAAAATAATAAGAGGAGACTGACGGCAATCAATACATATGGCCAGTACAATTCAAAACCGGAAGTAGGGATCGAAAGTGTGCTAAGTTGCTTTGTAATTTGTTGAAAGAAATAAAGGAATAGACCGAGTGCAATGAGAACAACACTTTCTATTCGATATTCCTTTTTCTGTGATGATTTCATTAAAAGTGCGAGGCCGACGATGAACACAATCATCGTAAATGTATCTGGCCAGTGTTCTAATTTCGGCTGAAGGATAAAGTGTAGCGCAAGGCCTGTCATGAGCATACCGATAAACACATGAGAGGTTTCCTGTTCCTTCTTTCCTTGATATAAGAAAGCAAGGCCAAAAAGCAGTACAAGTGTATGCCATTTCTCCTGATCTTTCCAAATGTCAAATTGATCTCCTGAGAGAATGGCATATAGTGCTACAGCCAGCAAAGTGAGCGGCAGCAAAATAGATTTCTTCTTCAAAGATGTCACCTTCTTATAAGCAGATCATTTGTCCGCACGCGCCAAATCTGGTAAATTGCTTGAAGTGATGATATGGCATTCGATGTCGAACATTTTTCTACTATATCACAACATTTTTGAAATCTGTTCACAATTTTTATCCAGTTAAAAATGAATATATGTTATAATCATTATAAATAATAAATTCTATATTGTAATTATTATAAATTAGACAGGGCGTTGGGGGTGCAAGCTGAAGTTATGCATATTCTTGTTGTGGGTTTAGATTATAAAACAGCCCCTGTTGAGATACGGGAACAGCTGAGCTTTGAACCGAGCGAGCTCGGAACAGCGATGTCCAAGCTTAAAGAAGAAAAAAGCATTCTAGAGAATATCGTCATCTCAACATGTAATCGAACAGAGATCTACGCAGTTGTAGATCAGCTTCATACTGGTCGGTTTTATATAAAAAGATTTTTAGCAGATTGGTTCGGTTTAGAAAAAGAAGATGTCTCTCCATATTTGAAGTTTTATGAAAATGATGGAGCGGTTGAGCATTTATTCCGGGTTGCCTGTGGACTTGATTCTATGGTCATTGGTGAAACACAAATACTCGGTCAAGTGCGCTCAAGCTTTAAAGTCGCTCAAGAGGAGAAGACCATTGGTACCGTTTTCAATTATTTGTTTAAGCAGGCGGTAACAGTTGCGAAACGCTCTCATGCGGAAACAGATATTGCGTCTAATGCTGTATCTGTCAGCTATGCGGCAGTGGAACTTGCCAAAAAAATCTTTGGACGTCTTTCTGATAAACATGTCCTTATTCTTGGTGCGGGTAAAATGGGCGAGCTGGCGGCTCAAAACCTTCAAGGTCAAGGAATTGGCCAGGTAACAGTCATCAATCGAACGTTCGAAAAGGCCAAAGAACTGGCAGGCCGTTTTTCAGGAGAGCCTAAGAGCTTGAATCAATTAGAAAAAACTTTATCTGAAGCGGATATTTTAATTAGCTCTACTGGGGCTAAACAATTTGTGATCACAAAGGAAATGGTCGAAAAAGCGAACAAACAGAGAAAAGGCAGACCTCTATTCATGGTGGATATTGCAGTACCACGTGATTTAGATCCAGCTATTTCTGAAGTAGAAGGTGCTTTTTTGTATGACATTGATGATCTTGAGGGCATTGTTGCAGCTAACCTGAAAGAGCGACGTGCAGTAGCTGAAGAGGTGGAGCTTCTCATCGAAGCTGAAATTGTGGAATTTAAGCAATGGCTTAATACGCTCGGAGTGGTTCCTGTGATTTCTGCTTTAAGAGAAAAAGCACTTTCGATTCAAGCGGATACGATGCAAAGCATCGAACGAAAGCTTCCAAACCTCACAAATCGTGAAATGAAGCTGTTAAATAAACATACGAAAAGCATCATCAATCAAATGCTGAAAGATCCTATCTTAAAGGCCAAAGAAATTGCCGGGGAGCCGAATGCAGAGGAAAAACTTTTACTCTTTAAAGAAATCTTTGATTTACAGGTTGAAGATGAAGAGCAAAAGGCAGAGCCGATGCAGGTGGAGCAAGGGGCATTTCAGCTGTTTAAAACAAATATGGCACAAGGCCTTGCTACAGTTGCCAGTGAGTGATTAGGCGATGATGGAATCCATTGTAGCGAGACTAGGTGAAGCGACGATCTTGATCTATGCACTCAGTGTCTTGTTCTATTTCATAGATTTTCTTCAACACAACCGGAAGGCTGGAAAAATGGCTTTCTGGTTGCTTTCTATTGTCTGGCTGCTGCAAACAGTCTACATGTTTTATATTATGATGGAAACAGACCGATTCCCTGTGTTGAATGTAGCAGAGGGGTTATATTTTTATACGTGGGTGCTTGTGACATTGTCACTTGTTTTGACAAAAGTATTACGTGTTGAATTTATTGTCTTTTTTACAAATGTGATTGGTTTTTCCATGATGGCGATTCACACCTTTACACCATCCGATCTTCATTCTGCCGAACTGACGGGAAAGTTGACGAGTGAGTTGCTCATCATCCATATTACGATGGCCATTTTATCATATGGCGCTTTTTCACTTTCATTTGCTTTTTCACTCCTCTATCTATTTCAATATCGTTTGCTGAAAAAGAAAAAATGGGGAAAATGGCTTTTGAGAATTGAAGACTTATCAAAGCTTGATCACATGGCGTATGTCTTAAATATTATTGGCGTGCCGATGCTCTTGCTTAGTTTAATTCTTGGCATTATATGGGCATATATTTCGTATGATACGTTGTACTGGACAGATGCAAAGGTGCTCGGTTCGTTTATTATGCTGTTTTTATACGGCTTTTACTTATACATTAGACTGGTGAGAAATATGCAGGGCAAAATCGTGGCGCGATGGAATGTCGCTTCATTTCTTGTGCTGATGATCAATTATTTTCTGCTTGGTAGCTTATCAACCTTTCATTGGTTTCAATAATGATGAGTCTTAAGGGCATTGTCGGGAGGAAGACGTAATGCGTACAATTAAAGTAGGTTCTAGACGAAGCAAACTTGCGATTACACAAACAAAATGGGTCATTCAAAAGTTGTCTGAACTAAACCCTTCTTATTCTTTTGAAATTAAAGAGATTGTGACAAAGGGTGATCAAATTTTAGATGTGACCTTATCAAAGGTTGGCGGAAAAGGTCTGTTTGTTAAAGAGATTGAACAGGCAATGCTGAACCATGACATCGATATGGCGGTACACAGCATGAAAGATATGCCGGCTTCTCTTCCAGAAGGTTTAGTCATCGGCTGTATTCCTGAGCGTGAAGATGTGCGTGATGCATTGATTTCAAAGGATCATCTCCGTCTTCATGAACTACCAAAGGGAGCGGTTGTGGGAACGAGCAGCTTACGGCGCAGTGCTCAGCTTCTTCAGGAGAGACCAGATCTTGAGATTAAATGGATCCGTGGAAACATTGATACGAGACTCGAAAAACTGAAAAATGAAGAATATGATGCGATTATTCTAGCGGCTGCCGGATTGTCTAGAATGGGCTGGAGTCAAGAAGTCGTGTCGGAATTTTTATCTCCTGATACTTGCCTTCCTGCTGTGGGGCAGGGCGCATTGTCGATAGAATGCCGCGGAGATGACGAAGAGCTCTTGCAGCTGTTAGCTCAATTCACAAATGAGTATACAAAGAAAACGGTCCTTGCTGAAAGAGCCTTCCTTAAGCAAATGGATGGAAGCTGTCAAGTGCCGATCGCTGGTTACGCAACGATGAATGAGCGTGATGAAATTGAATTGACAGGTCTTGTGGCATCTGCGGATGGGCATACGATTATTCGAGAAACCGTAACAGGAACTGACCCTGAGGCAATTGGAACAGCATGTGCGAAGCAGATGGCTGATAAGGGAGCGAAGGATTTGATCGACAAGGTGAAAAAGGATCTGTCTTCCCAATGACGATAGCCAAATCGCTTTACGGACAGACGGTGCTTGTCACTCGAAATGAACGTCAAGCGGGTGCGTTTCAGCAGAAAATTGAAGCGCTGAACGGCCATGCTGTTTTAACCTCTCTTATCAGGTTTGAGCCAACGCTGACAAAAGAAAAAGCGAAGGCATTTTTAGAAGACTTAGAAGCAAGCCATTGGCTTGTGTTTACGAGTGTAAATGGTGCGTCTTTTTTTCTTAGTTATATAGAGAAGCATCAATTACATCAAAGCTTATCCCACTTGAAAGTGGCGGCTGTAGGTGAAAAAACATCTGCCTATCTGATGCAGCACGGCTTAAAAGTGGATGTGGTTCCAGAACGTTTTATAGCAGAAGAACTGGCAGATGCTTTAATTGAACATGTACATCCAGAAGAATGTGTCTTTGTAGCAAAAGGCCACCTGTCACGAGATGTTGTGAAGAATACCCTCGTTCCGCTTGGCATTGACGTAAAAGAGTGGATTATATATGAAACAGTGAAGGATGAGGACGGAATTATCGCACTCAAGTCGGCAATGATGGAGCAATCATTTGATTTTATTACATTTACAAGCTCCTCCACTGTTCATTCTTTTATGCACGCCATGGAGGCTGATATCGATAGATTAGCTGCATCAGATACATGTTTTGTGAGCATCGGTCCTCTTACACAAGAGGCGCTGCTTCAATACGGGATTTCTTCTGAAACCCCAGATACTTATACGATAGACGGGATGCTTGATTTGATGTGCCGTTTATCTGAAAGGAAGTTGAACCAATGATGAAATTTAACAGACACCGCAGATTGCGTACAAGCGCAGGAATGAGAGAATTGGTGAGAGAAACATTTTTAAGACCCTCTGATTTCATTTATCCCATCTTTTTTGTAGAGGGAGAGAATGTCCGGAAAGAAGTCCCTTCAATGCCGGGTGTCTATCACATTTCAGTTGATCTTGTGAAAGAAGAAGTCCAAGAGCTTGTTGACCTTGGGATTAAATCTATCATTGTTTTTGGGGTACCAGACCATAAAGACCATGTAGGCAGTGAAGCTTATCACGATCATGGGATTGTTCAAAGAGCAACGCTTGAAATCAAAAAGCATTTCCCTGAGCTTGTGGTCATTGCTGATACTTGCTTATGCCAATATACAGATCACGGACATTGTGGAATCGTTGAAGATGGAGAAATTTTAAATGATGAATCTCTTCAGCTCTTAGCGAAAACCGCTGTCAGTCAGGCTCGTGCAGGTGCAGATATCATTGCTCCATCAAACATGATGGATGGCTTTGTTATCGCAATTCGTGAGGCGCTTGATGAGGCCGGCTTTGTTCATGTGCCTGTCATGTCATATGCTGTGAAATATGCAAGTGCTTTTTACGGTCCGTTTCGTGATGCGGCGCATAGCACACCGCAGTTTGGAGATCGTAAAACGTATCAAATGGACCCTGCAAACCGCTTAGAAGCACTGAGAGAAGCGCAGTCTGATGTAGAAGAAGGCGCTGACTTCCTGATCGTGAAGCCGTCACTTTCATACTTAGATATCATGCGTGATGTGAAAAATGAATTTACACTTCCTGTTGTTGCGTACAATGTGAGCGGAGAGTATGCAATGGTGAAAGCAGCAGCTCAAAATGGGTGGATTTCTGAAAAAGAGCTTGTTCTTGAAATGCTGACTAGCATGAAACGTGCAGGCGCAGAATTAATCATTACGTATCATGCAAAAGATGCAGCAAAATGGCTCTCAGAATAAAGAACGGATAGACAGGAGGACGTTGAAATGGGACGTAGCTATGAAAAGTCAAAGCAAGCATTTAAAGAAGCGCAGCAGTTAATGCCGGGTGGTGTGAACAGCCCTGTGCGCGCATTTAAATCAGTCAATACAGACCCGATTTTTATGGAACGAGGAAAAGGCGCAAAAATATACGATATTGACGGAAATGAATATATTGATTATGTCTTATCGTGGGGACCGCTTATTTTAGGGCATACGAATGACCGTGTGGTTGAAAGCATTCAGCGAGTAGCTGAACATGGTACAAGCTTCGGTGCTTCTACTTTAGTTGAAAATGAATTAGCTAAGCTTGTATCAGAACGAGTTCCTTCTATTGAGGTCATTCGGATGGTCAGCTCTGGAACAGAGGCGACGATGAGTGCGCTTCGTCTAGCACGTGGTTTTACAGGCAGAAACAAAATTGTGAAATTTGAAGGCTGTTATCATGGCCACGGTGATTCTTTGCTCATTAAAGCTGGTTCGGGTGTGGCAACGCTTGGACTTCCGGATAGCCCTGGTGTCCCTGAAGGTACAGCAAGCAATACGATCACCGTTCCATACAATGATTTAGAAAGCATCAAAGTCGCTTTTGAAGAATTTGGAGACGACATTGCAGGTGTCATTGTAGAACCAGTTGCAGGAAATATGGGGGTTGTCCCTCCGCAAGAAGGTTTCTTGCAAGGATTGAGAGACATCACTGAGCAATATGGCTCTTTACTCATTTTTGATGAGGTCATGACAGGCTTCCGTGTGGATTATCATTGTGCCCAAGGCTATTTTGGCATTACGCCTGATCTGACATGTCTTGGTAAAGTCATCGGAGGCGGCCTGCCAGTTGGTGCTTATGGCGGTAGAGCGGACATTATGAGACAAATTGCGCCAAGCGGCCCGATTTATCAAGCAGGAACGTTATCCGGTAACCCGCTTGCGATGACAGCAGGTCTTGAAACATTAAAACAGCTGACACCTGAGTCTTATGAAGAGTTTAGACGCAAAGGAGATCGTTTGGAAGAAGGCATTTCAAAAGCGGCGAAAGCACATGGGATTCCATTAACATTTAACCGTGCAGGTTCCATGATTGGATTCTTCTTTACAAACGAACAAGTCGTCAATTACGATACAGCGAAAACAGCTGACCTTGCTTTATTCGCTGAATTCTACAAGGAAATGGCTGATCACGGCATCTTCCTTCCACCTTCACAATTCGAAGGGCTGTTCCTATCAACTGCTCATACGGATGAAGACATCGAGTATACAATTGAGACAGTTGAAAAGGTATTTCAAAAATTAGCTCAGTAACCAAAAGCCGATATGGAGACATATCGGCTTTTTGCTTTGCATAAAACCAATCATATTTTCACTGCCTCCTTCATACACCTGTATTGACATCTAATTTTATTTTGAAGGATTAGATGAAAGGAGGACACCGACTTGTCTCAAAACAATCGATTACAGTTTTCGGTAGAAGAGTCCATTTATTTCAAAAACGGACAGGAAGTCAGTGAGCTGCTGTCAATTTCTCTCGATCCTGACATTCTCGTTCAAGAAGTGAATGATTATGTTTCCATTAGAGGTTCACTCGAGCTAACAGGAGAATACAACATAAATCAAGAGGAGCTAATGGGTGAATCCAGTTCCTATGCATCATACAGGCAGGCTGATGAGGTGAAGGTAAGAGAGGACGGAACGGCTGAGCTGCTGCATCAATTTCCGGTGGATATCACGATCCCCAAGAACAAAATTAGTCATTTAAATGATGTATTTGTGTTTATTGATGCATTTGATTACCAGCTGACAGAAAGCCGTTTGCTCACGATTCAGGCTGATTTGGCCATTGAAGGTCTGTTAGATGAAGGAACGCCTGAACCGCTTGTAGAAGAGCCATATGAATTTGTCCATCGTGCTGAAGAGGAATATGGCGATGTCACTTATGAATATCAGGCGCAGTCTGAATATGAAGAGCAAGAAATGCTGCCACGTGAAGAGCATGAAGAAAATGCAGAACAGCAGGCCGTTTTGCAACATGAAGCGCGAACTGAACAAGAAGAGGATGAAATAGACATCGAGACGGTGATGGTGGAAGAAGCAGAAGAAGAGGAGGAATATGAGGAAGAAGAAGCCGTGGCGCTTGGGTATCGTTCCTTCCCAGAAGCTCAAGTACAAGAGCCGCCATTCTTTGACCCGCCTAAACTGTTAGAAGAAGAGGAGCGGGATGATACGTTCTTTGAGGTGGAAGTGAGGAAAGACCCTGAAGCAGAGAGCAAGGAAGAAGAAGAGCCGCCAGCTTATCCAGCCTTTGAATCACCTGCTTATCAGATGGAACAGACGCAGGAAGAGCGGGATGACAGCTATCAGTTCGAACGATTATATGAACGTGAAGCACCAAAGGTGTATGAATCAGCTCAAGAAGCTGAGGAGTTTGAACATGACCAGAGAGAAGCGTCTGGCAGTGAGAATTCTCTTTATTTAACGAAGCTGTTCGCTAAGCAGGAGGAGGAAGATTTTTCTCGCATGAAAATATGTATAGTTCAGCAAGAAGATACGGTCGATCGTATTTGTGAGCGATATCAGTTGAATGTGCAGCAGCTCCTTCGAACGAATTCATTGTCGGTGGATGCAGAGCTTGAAGAAGGGCAGATTCTTTATATTCCTGAATATCAAAAAAGCAATGCATAGTATGAGATGATGGACCGAGAAAATGTGGTGAGAGAACGTGGATGAAATCCAATCTGTCCTATACGAATATGGGCTTGAGGCTGAATATATCGAACCTGTCAGTCCAGCTGTCGTTAGAGTGTATACAAAGCAGGGCGTATTTGCACTAAAGCGAGTAAAACCCCATCGACAAATGCAATTTACAGAGCAAATGCTTGAACTAGAATCAAAAGGCTATCGCTCCTTTGTGCCGATTTATCGCACGAAGAGCGGTTCCTTTTTCTCAAATCAACGAGAAAGCCAGTACACGTATTACCTTATGCCATGGCTGACGAATGAAAAGAGAGAAGAGCAGGACGATAAACATGAATATTTATTTCAAGAGATTGCAAGACTTCATAAACGAACAGAAGTCATGATGGACATTACTGAGCAGGAAATAGAAGCTCACTACACCCAAATGAAAAGCAAATGGGAAACAGAGAAAGACATGTATGAACGATTTATCGAGCGGGCAGAACAAACATGGTATATGTCGCCATTTGAGCTGGCTGCTGCTATGTATTTTTCAGAAGCGATGTCTGCAAGTGAATTTGCACTTGAACGTTTAGAGGATTGGCATGAGGAAATGAAAGACCAAGAGACGACACGTATTGTGTTAAACCATGGACAATTGTCGATCCATCACTTTTTGTACAATGATGTAGGTACAGGACATTTCACCAATTTTGAGCGGTCCAAAAAGGCTGCCCCCATTTATGACCTTTTGACCTTTTACTATCGTACATTCAAAACCTACCCTACTCCTTGTCCTGAATGCACATCTTTGTTTTATACGTATCAAAAGGGAAATAAACTTCGTGAGGAAGAGATTCATTTGTTCTTGAGTTACCTCGCTTATCCGCAGGGTTTGTTTGATACGGTGAAAGCCTATGAAGCAGGCGGACAGGATGAGATGGAAAGTTGTCAGGAGCTGTTAAGGGCGTATTGGCAAATGAAAAATTCTGAGCCGACCGTCATGAAAATACACGAAATTGAGCAAGCTAGACGCCTTGAAGAAGAACAAAATGCCTCGTCATCAGAAGAGTGACGAGGTTGTTTGCTGTCAAATGTCTAATATGGGGTAATCGATACATAAGAGTGAGCCTGCAGCTTTCAGCTCTCTTAAAACCAATCAAGATGAAAGGCACAGGCGAGAAATATGAGAATTCCTAAGATGAGGACGTCAAATGTTGTGGGAAAAATGATCGTGCGAAAGCCTTGAAATATGGCAATCGGGAGAACGACTTGGGAGGCAACTGCCCGAATTTGTCTAAGCCATGGGGGGAGTGTGTAAGGATTGATCTTTTTCAAAATAAAACGCCCTCCTTCTTTATTTTGTTATTATCATATGGGCAAAGAGGCAAAGGGTGCCTGCCCAATTTGTATAAAGAAGAAGAAAAGCGGAAAAGATGATTGACGAAAACAAAAGGCATTTAGTAATATTAATAAAAGATGAGTATAAGCTGATGAACGTGATATATCGTAAGCGTGGATCAGGAAGAGTACGAGCAAGACCCTAAAGAGAGGGAAACCAATAGCTGAAAGGTTTTCTAGGATGCACTTGTTTGGAAGGTCGCCTGTGAGCTTAATTTCTTGAAACATGTAGTAGAGAAATTCGGGAGATCCCCGTTATCCTTTAGAGAGTACGGGACACGTCTAAGTGTTTCGTGAAAAAAGGTGGTACCGCGAAAAAGCTTTTTCGTCCTTTTATAAGGATGAGAAGGCTTTTTTTTATGTTTCATCAGCCGAAAAAATGTGGAGGTAACACAAATGGAAACAAATAATCAAGAAATGCCAACAAAGTACGATCCAAATGCGATTGAAAAAGACCGCTATACGTACTGGCTTGAAGGGAAATTCTTCGAAGCACAAAATGACAAAACGAAAGATCCATATACAGTCGTCATTCCTCCACCAAACGTGACAGGAAAATTACACTTAGGGCATGCTTGGGATTCAACCCTTCAAGACATCGTGACTCGTATGAAACGGATGCAGGGCTATGATGTTTTATGGCTGCCAGGAATGGACCATGCGGGTATTGCAACACAAGCAAAGGTAGAGGCAAAGCTTCGCGAAGAAGGCGTGAGCCGCTATGATCTCGGACGTGAAAAATTTGTAGAAGAAACGTGGAAGTGGAAAGAAGAGTATGCCGATTTTATTCGCAGCCAGTGGGCGAAAATGGGTCTAGGTCTAGACTATTCGCGTGAGCGTTTTACATTAGATGAAGGCTTGAATAAAGCAGTCCGCCAAGTGTTTGTTCAATTGTATGAAAAAGGATTGATCTATCGCGGAGAATACATCATTAACTGGGACCCAGCAACAAAAACGGCCCTTTCTGATATTGAAGTCATCTACAAGGATGTGCAAGGAGCGTTTTATCACTTGAGATATCCGCTTGCAGATGGATCCGGTTCGATTGAAATTGCGACAACAAGACCTGAAACGATGCTGGGAGATACGGCAGTCGCTGTACATCCTGAAGATGAACGCTATCAGCATTTGATTGGGAAAACAGTTGTTTTACCAATTACAGGCCGAGAGATTCCAATCGTCGGGGATGACTATGTCGATATGGAATTTGGATCAGGAGCTGTAAAAATTACGCCGGCTCATGACCCGAATGACTTCGAGCTTGGAAACCGTCATAACCTAGAGCGCATTCTTGTGATGAATGAAGATGGCACAATGAATGGAAACGCACTTCAATACAAAGGAATGGACCGCTTCGAATGTCGTAAACAGCTTGTGAAAGATCTTCAAGAAGAAGGCATTTTGTTCAAAATTGAGGACCACATGCATTCAGTTGGTCACAGTGAGCGCAGTGGCGCTGTAGTGGAGCCATATTTATCAACACAATGGTTTGTGAAAATGCAGCCGCTCGCAGATGAAGCCATCAATCTGCAAAAAGGTGATGAGCAAGTTCAATTTGTTCCAGACCGATTTGAAAAGACGTATTTACACTGGATGGAAAATATCCGTGACTGGTGTATTTCTCGTCAGCTATGGTGGGGACACCGCATTCCGGCTTGGTATCATAAAGAAACGAAGGAAGTATACGTGGGACTTGATGCGCCAGAAGATATTGAAAACTGGGAGCAAGATAACGATGTACTTGATACATGGTTTAGTTCAGCGCTTTGGCCTTTCTCTACAATGGGCTGGCCAGATGCAGAAAGTGAAGACTTCAAGCGCTACTACCCAACCAATCTGCTTGTAACAGGCTATGACATCATCTTCTTCTGGGTCTCTCGTATGATCTTCCAAGGTCTTGAATTCACAGGAGAAAAACCATTTAAAGATGTCCTCATTCATGGTCTTATTCGCGATGAACAAGGGCGTAAAATGAGTAAGTCACTTGGCAACGGAATTGATCCAATGGAGGTTATCCACAAGTACGGAGCGGATTCATTGAGATATTTCTTAGCGACTGGAAGCTCTCCAGGTCAAGATTTACGTTTTAGCTTTGAAAAGGTTGAATCCACTTGGAACTTTGCGAACAAAATTTGGAACGCATCCCGTTTTGCTCTCATGAATATGGATGGTTTAACGTACGATGAGCTTGATTTAACAGGAGAAAAATCAGTTGCTGATCAATGGATTTTAACACGCTTAAATGAAACAATTGAAAGTGTCACACAGCTTGCTGACAAGTATGAATTCGGTGAAGTGGGCAGACATTTATACAACTTCATTTGGGATGATTTCTGTGATTGGTATATTGAGATGGCGAAGCTTCCGCTTTATGGAGAAGATGAAGCAGCGAAGAAAACGACTCGTTCGATCCTTGCGTATGTATTAGATCAAACGATGAGACTTCTTCATCCATTTATGCCGTTCTTAACAGAAGAAATTTGGCAGCATCTGCCTCATGAAGGTGAGTCCATTACTGTAGCGGCATGGCCTGAAGTGAAGCCGGAGCTTTCCAACGAACAAGCTTCTGCTGATATGAAGCTGCTTGTTGAACTGATTCGTTCTGTTCGTAACATTCGCAGTGAAGTGAACACGCCAATGAGCAAACAAGTCGAGCTATATATCAAAGCATCCACACCTGATGTACAGGAACGTTTAGAGAAGAACCGTTCATATATTGAACGCTTTACGAATCCAAGTGTGCTTGAAATTGGCACGGATGTTCCTGCTAGTGATAAAGCGATGACGGCTGTTATTTCTGGAGCAGAACTCATTCTGCCGCTTGAAGGTTTAATCAATTTAGACGAAGAAATTGCCCGTCTGCAAAAAGAGCTTGATAAACTGACAAAAGAAGTGGAACGAGTTCAGAAAAAGCTTGGCAATGAAGGCTTTATGAAAAAAGCGCCTGAAAGTGTCGTAGAAGAAGAGCGTGCGAAAGAACGTGATTATGTCGCAAAACGCGAAGCTGTTCAAAAGCGTATTGAAGAGCTGAAAGCATAAGAGTGAAAAGACGGCTCCTAATGAATTGGAGTCGTCTTTTTTGAAAATTTCGTATGAAATGAGAGATGACATTGTTTACAACCTATCATGAAGCCATTGAATGGATTCATAGCAGACTCGCTTTCGGTGTCAAACCGGGACTTGAACGAATGAAATGGCTGATGGACAGACTAGACCATCCTGAACAAAAAATAAAAGCGGTGCATGTAGCTGGAACAAATGGAAAAGGATCAACGATTGCATTTACTCGATCCATTTTACAGTCAGCGGGCTATTCAGTTGGAACCTTCACCTCACCATTTATTTTAACGTTCAATGAACGAATTAGTGTTAATGGGGAGCCGATTTTGGACGAAGAGTGGCTGAGTTTGGTGAACGACATCAAGCCTTTAGTTGATGAATTAGATGATACAGAGCTTGGTGCAGCAACAGAGTTTGAGATCATTACAGCATGTGCGTTTGCTTATTTTGCCCATGTGCACCAAGTAGACTTTGTCCTCTTGGAAACAGGACTTGGCGGAAGACTTGATTCTACAAATGTGGCAGCGCCCATCTTAACAGCAATTACGTCGATTGGTCACGATCATATGGCCATTTTAGGCGACACACTTGATCAGATTGCCGCAGAAAAAGCTGGCATTATTAAAACTGGGATTCCGATGATCACGGCCGTTCATCAAGCGGAAGCTCTTACTGTGATACAACACAAAGCCGAAGAAAAGAATGCGCCGTTTATCTCGTTACATGATACTTGTACCTTTAAGGACCAGCAACCGACTGAAACAGGAGAACGTTTCACATTCACTACCCCAAAAAGGGAGTACTCGCAGCTGGAGACAGGGTTAATCGGAACGCATCAAATGCAGAACGCCTCCCTTGCCGTTCTACTGATCGAATGGCTGGAGCAAGAAGGATATATCCATGTGCTAAATGAGCAAGTGTATGAAGGAATTCGGCAGGCGGTGTGGGTTGGAAGATTTGAAAAGGTCCAAGATGAGCCTCTTGTTTATTTAGATGGTGCTCATAACGAAGAAGGAATGGACCGTTTAATTGAAACTGTACAAGCTCATTTTTCTAGTAAACAGGTTCATGTATGTTTTAGTGCGTTAAAAGATAAACCTTACAAACAAATGATCGAAAAGCTTGAAAGGATTAGTTCATCGATTCATTTTGTTTCCTTTGACTTTCCAAGAGCTGAATCAGCGGAAAAGCTTTATGCTTGCAGCCATTTAGAAGCAAAATCGTTTGATGAAGACCCTCGTGCAGTGCTTGACTTCATTCAGAAGAAAAGAGATGACCCTTCAGCAATGATTCTGGTGACAGGTTCCCTTTATTTTATCTCAGATGTACGAAGTCGTATTTTACAGTGAGGAAAAGACGCAAATTGCTTCTATGCAATGCGCGTCTTTTTTCTTTTGATATGTAGGAGAGGGGGGAAATCACTTTTTCGCAAGGTGATCAAAGGTGAATCGCTATGTTACAATCCGGTCTATTCTATTTCCGGAAGGAGTCACCTAATTTGATTGATTTTTTTATGTTTTTCACAGGCATGGTTATGGGGTCATTTTTTCATCTAGTTGGTGAGAGGCTTCCAATGAAGCGGTCCATTCTTTTTCCTCGTTCACACTGCGCAGCTTGTAAAGAGCCGCTTTCTTTTCACGACATGCTCCCGCTTGTTTCTTATATTGTATTGAAAGGGTCATGTAAGCATTGTGGAACCCGGCTCTCTTTGCTTTATCCACTGGTTGAGCTGTTGACAGGCGGCCTTTTTTTACTCGTTTATAGACATGCTGGTTTCTCTTTTGAGGGTCTTTTTCTTGTGAGTCTATGTAGTTTATTCGTGATTGCTGTCGTGAGCGATCTTTTTTATATGAGAGTACCCAACGAGCTCTTTCTCTTCTTTTTTCCTCTTTTCGTCATATACCGCATGCTAGAACCACTTTTTATTTGGTGGGAAGGAGCGGCATCCCTTCTTATTTGTCTTCTTTTGTTTTATAGTTTAGAACATTTTAAGCCAAATAGTATGGGGGGAGCGGATGTCAAACTATTTGGTGTGCTTGCATTTTGCTTCGGATTTAAGCCGTTTCTGATCATTCTTTTTCTTTCGTCTGTCACGGGAATGGTTTACGCTAAGGTGTTTTCTTACAAGGCAAATGAACCCTTTCCTTTTGTTCCTGCCATCGCTTGTTCTTTCTGGTTTTATCTTTTTTGTGGTGATCTGTTAAACCCAATTGGTGATTTTTTGGATGAGAAAATTGGCGAACACTTTTTGAACCTGCCGACAAAAGTCTTGTTCTTTTTTTTATTGGCTATGTTAAAGTGTGAAACAGAAAGAAGGACGGGTTACATTCGCGCTATTTCATTGGACAGAAAGGTCTTTCTTACAAACAATGTCAGAAAGCGGGGAATGACAGTGAAAAAAAGGCAGGCAAAAAAACAAGGGTTAAAGGTCAATATTAATGGCAAGGAAGAAATGCTGCATGGAGAAGAGCATCAACCTAAAAAACAGCAAGAGGATCAAGTGACGTTTTCGAACTGGGAGGAAAAGAGACAGTCGGAACAGGAGACAGCTGCTTCCGGGGAGGAACCGTCTAAACCGAAAGAAGAAGATTTTCAATGGGACGATGCGGCTGATCACATTTACCATTCGGATCCAAAGGTCGTCACACCTTATCAAAAGAAAAAAGGTTCTTTTGACCAGAAGTTCAGTAAAAACCGCGGTCCCTTCAAACGAGTGATGACAACGATTGTGTTTGCAGTCGTTCTAGGGACAGGCCTCGGTGTATTTGCATTAAGTTTAAGTAAAGATGGGTCTGCCAATCCATCAGGAGGCGATCATATCAGCGTCTCAGCATCTGGAAGCGGGCCTTCGGCGAAAGCTGGGGGAGATGCACCATCGGCTGATCTTGCAGATACGTCAAAGGACAATGAAGGTGAAAAAAGTGCATCAGGTCATTTTTCAACCTTTGTGGTGCAGGCTGGAAAGTTTTCTTCTGAAAAAGGAGCAGATGACTTAGTTGACAGTTTAAAAGAGGCAGGATATGCAGGTAAAAAGGTATCAATGGATGATGGATATTATGTGATTGCCGGACTTGCCACAGAACAAGGCATGACAAGTGCCGTTGGGAAAAAATTGATCGATCAGCATTTTGAAGCATGGGGAGGAAAAGAGCTCTCGTTTCAAGTGCCGGATGAGCTGACAGGTTTAATAGAGAAGGCATCTGTCTTATCCTCTAAGGTGATTGCAGGAGAAGATGTGGATCAAAAAGAAGTCACTCAGTTGATTTCTGAGCTTGAAAATGCCAAAACAACTGACGCACCAGCTAAAAGCAGTTTGCTGAAAGCTGTACAGCTTTTAAATGACCCATCTGCTGAAAATGGCTGGAAATCTCAGCAAGCGCTATTGGATCAACTAAATACGTAAAATCATGTTTTTAACAGCCAAACTAGTCAAAAAATGACTAGTTTTTTTCTTTTGCTTCCAACATAATGATGGAGGAACATGAAAATGGCATTTTCGTCAATTGTCGGTAAGATGTTCATTTGATAGGATGAATGGGTATCTTACTTCTTAGGCTAAACCCTGAAAGGATGAACAAACATGAACCAGTTAATACTCGCATCTCAATCACCTAGAAGAAAAGAATTGCTTGATTTAGCAGGGTTTTCTTATGACATTCAAGCAAGTGATTTAAAAGAAGAAATAAATCGAAACCTTTCTCCTGCTGAGAACGTCCAATGGTTGGCAGAACAAAAAGCAAATGATATTCAAAAAATACATCCCAAAGCTGTGATCATTGGTGCAGATACAATTGTTGCAATTGATGGCAAATGTCTTGGAAAGCCAAAAGACAAGGAAGATGCAGCCTCAATGCTTCAATTATTGTCAGGTAAGACACATCAAGTCTTGACTGGTGTCACGATTCAATCAGAGAATAGAAAAGAAACATTTTATGAACAGACAGACGTGACATTTTGGCCGCTTACACAAGATGAAATAGACCGCTATATTGAAACCGGTGAGCCTCTTGATAAAGCTGGAAGCTATGGCATTCAAGGAAAAGGTGCCCTGTTTGTACAAAAAATAGACGGTGATTATTTTTCCGTTGTAGGACTCCCTATTGCTAAAACAGTCAGAGTGCTTGAAACATTTGGTATCACCCCTTTTTGATGACGGGAAGGAATCAAAAAAGGAGTGTAGATCTTGAATCATTTCCCTATGCTGCTAAAGCATTTTCCTCATGATGAAAAGCCGCGCGAACGATTTGTCAAATATGGCCCAAGTAGCTTATCAAACCATGAACTTGTCGCGATTCTTTTGAGAACAGGCACAAAAAAGGAATCAGTTCTTCAAGTGTCCGCAAGACTTTTGCAAACATTTGGTGGTCTTCGTTCTGTGAAGGAAGCTTCGATTGAAGAATTGTCAAAGATTCGAGGAGTTGGAAAAGCGAAGGCGATCTCTCTTTTAGCTGCTTTAGAACTCGGCACTAGATTACACCATCAAACGACGGACAATCGTTATGTGATCCGCACGCCGGAAGATGGTGCGAATTTTGTGATGGAAGATATGAGATTTTTGACGCAGGAGAATTTCGTTTGTCTTTATCTCAATACCAAAAATCAAGTTCTTCATAAACATACTGTGTTTATCGGAAGTCTAAATTCGTCGATTGTTCACCCGCGCGAAATTTTTAAAGAGGCCTTTAAACGTTCGGCCGCTTCATTTATATGTGTGCACAACCATCCATCTGGAGATCCGACGCCCAGCAGGGAAGATATTGAAGTCACACAGCGACTTTTTGAATGTGGGAAGCTGATTGGAATACAGCTGCTTGATCATCTAGTGATCGGTGATCAAAAATTTGTGAGTTTGAAGGAAAAAGGGTATTTGTAACACTTTTTTTTTCAATGTTTTACGATATAATAGAGTTTATGAGTTTTTCCCTAAAGGGAATTTTGGTTTAAGAAAGGAAGATACATACATATGTTTGGAATTGGTACAAAAGACCTTGGAATAGATCTTGGAACAGCGAATACGCTTGTTTTTATTAAAGGAAAAGGCATTGTTGTGAGAGAACCTTCGGTCGTAGCTTTGGAAACTGATACGAAGTCTATAGTGGCGGTTGGAAATGACGCTAGAAACATGATCGGTCGTACACCTGGTAATGTTGTGGCACTGCGCCCAATGAAAGACGGAGTCATTGCGGACTACGAGACGACAGCAACAATGATGAAATATTACATTAATCAAGCATTAAAAGGTAAAGGGCTTTTTGCTCGTAAACCGTACGTGATGGTGTGTGTACCATCTGGTATTACAGCAGTAGAAGAGCGTGCAGTCATTGATGCAACAAGACAAGCTGGTGCTCGTGACGCATACCCTATTGAAGAGCCATTTGCTGCGGCAATCGGTGCTAACCTTCCTGTATGGGAGCCAACTGGAAGCATGGTTGTAGATATTGGCGGCGGTACAACAGAAGTAGCCATTATTTCACTTGGCGGTATTGTGACATCTCAATCGATCCGTGTTGCAGGAGACGAAATGGATGATGCGATCAGTAGCTACATTCGTAAAACGTATAATCTTATGATCGGTGATCGCACGTCAGAAGCGATTAAAATGGAAATCGGTTCTGCGCAGCCTGACGTACATGATGAGATGGACATTCGAGGCCGTGACCTTTTAACAGGTCTGCCAAAAACGATCTCTATTACGGCAGAAGAAATTGCAAAAGCGCTTCGCGATACAGTGGAAACAATTGTCGATGCGGTCAAAATGACACTTGAAAAAACGCCACCTGAGCTGGCAGCAGATATTATGGACCGTGGAATTGTGTTAACAGGCGGCGGTGCATTGCTGCGTAATCTTGACAAAGTCATTAGTGATGAAACAAAAATGCCGGTCATTATTGCTGAAGATCCGCTTGACTGTGTGGCGATCGGAACAGGGAAAGCACTAGAACATATTCACTTGTTCAAAGGAAAATCTAAAGATAATCGATAATTGGGCGTAAATAAAGAGGTGTAAGACATGCCGCAGTTTTTTATGAATAAAAGATTAATGTTGCTCCTTGTCTGTGTCATCGTACTGGTGGCCATGATTGGTTTTTCAGTGAAAAGCGGCAGAGGTGCTTCATGGCCGGAAAAATTAGTGGGGGATACGACAGGCTTTTTTCAAGGTGTCTTTCATAAACCATCACAATTTATTGCCGGTATTTATGGGAACGTACAAGATTTAAAGAACACATATGATGAAAACGAGCGTCTTCGAAAAAAACTTGATGGACAAACCCAATATGAGGCGAAACTTCAAGAACTAGAAGATGAGAACAAAAAGCTTCGCAAGCAGCTCGGATATGTGAACTCTATTCGCGACTACACGCCCATTCTTTCAACAGTCATTGCGAGAAACCCGTCCCTTTGGGATAGTTTTGTCATGATTGATAAAGGGAAAAAACAAGGCGTTGAAAAAGATATGGCGGTCACCAATGAGAGTGGTGCGTTAATCGGGAAAATTGAAAGTGATAAGCTCAACAATTTTACGTCGACTGTAAGGTTGCTAAGCTCTACAGATCAAAATAATAGAATTTCAACGAAAATTTTTGCGAAAAAGGGCAAAGAAGAACTCAATGGGATTATTAACGGTTATGACAGCAAGAAAAAAATGCTGACAATGAACATTTTAAAATCCGATGCTGATGGGGATGTCAAAAAAGGAGATCTTGTTGAAACATCTGGAGCAGGGGGCGTATTCCCGCAGGGCTTGACGATTGGAAAGGTAAGCGAAATTGAGCCGGACCATTACGGACTGACAAAAATTATTTATGTAGAACCAGCTGCTGAACTCAATAATTTAGACCGCGTGATTGTTGTGAATCGCAGCACAAGTACGGCAGATGCATCTCAATTAACGAAGGAGGAAGGCTCGTGAAACGTGTCCTTCTTGCTTTCGTCATGTTGTTTATTTTCGTATTTGACAGTATTTTTGTCGATTTAGTGAAGCTCCCATTTGTTTCAGATAATCAAATTTTAGCACCTCATTTCATCTTACTCGCACTTGTATTTATGACAGCTTTTGTGAATCAAAAATATGGTGTGATTTATGGATTTGTCTTTGGACTTTTATATGATATTTCGTATACAGGTATTCTTGGTGTTCATATGTTTGGCTTTGGTGCGCTCTGCTATTTGTTAGCAAAAGCCTTCAAAGTCCTCCAAACGAATATGTTAGTCGTTGTCTTTCTATCGATGATTGCTGTTGCAGTGATGGAGTTTTATGTGTACGGCGTTCAAGCGACGATTCAACCAGATATTATGCCTTTTAATACGTATGTCATCGAACGCTTTATTCCAACGATTCTTTTAAATACTGCTGCGTCTCTCATACTTGTTGTGCCGCTTAGGCTCTTTTTCATCAATGTGAAACAAGGACTGATCGACGAATAAAAGCAGGAGTTTGTCCAATTACGGCGAAATGAGTATGTTGTTGAGGTGAGCATCTTGAAAACTCAAAAACAGCAGTATGTGACAATAAAAGGTACAAAAAACGGATTAACATTACAGTTAAATGATGACTGTTCGTTTGAAGACCTTCTTTCTGGCTTGCGAGAGGTTCTATTACTTGAGCAATATACAGACGGAAGAGAAGGACATAAAGTCAATGTGCATATTAAACTTGGTTTTCGATATTTAACAGAGGATCAAGAGGCGCGTTTAACTGAAGCGGTGTCTGAAAATGAACATCTTGTCATTCACTCTATTGAAAGTGACGTCATGTCAACTGAAGAGGCGAGACGTTTAAAAGCAGAGGCTGAGATTACTTCTGTAGCAAAAATTGTACGCTCTGGACAGGTGCTTTATGTCGAAGGGGATCTCTTATTAATAGGAGATGTCAACCCTGGCGGAACCATTCGTGCAGGGGGGAATATTTTTGTGCTCGGTGCGTTAAAAGGTGTAGCGCATGCTGGATGTAATGGAAACAAGCAAGCTGTGATTGCAGCATCTCATATGATTCCAACCCAGCTTCGCATCGCACAGGTGTTTAACCGTGCACCGGATCAAAAAGAAGATGGAAATGAAATGGAATGTGCTTATTTAGATATAGATGGCAATATGATCATTGAACGCCTGCAGCAATTGGCTCATATAAGACCTAATCTGACAAGGCTTGAGGGAGGAATGTGAAATTGGGCGAGGCTATTGTGATTACCTCAGGAAAAGGCGGCGTTGGCAAAACAACAACATCTGCAAACTTAGGCACAGCACTAGCAATTCAAGGAAAAAAAGTGTGTCTAGTTGATACCGACATCGGCCTTCGGAATTTAGATGTCGTGATGGGGCTTGAGAACCGCATTATTTATGATCTAGTCGATGTAGTAGAAGGAAGATGCAAGATTCACCAAGCGCTTGTGAAGGATAAGCGGTTCGAGGATCTTTTGTATCTTTTACCTGCTGCTCAAACAAGCGATAAAACGGCGGTAGAGCCGGAGCAGATCAAAGAATTAATTCAATCATTGAAACAAGACTTTGATTATGTTGTCATTGATTGCCCTGCTGGAATTGAGCAAGGCTTTAAAAATGCTGTATCAGGTGCTGACAAAGCGATTGTGGTCACGACACCTGAAATCTCAGCTGTGAGAGATGCAGACCGAATTATCGGCTTGCTGGAACAAGAGGATATTGAACCGCCTCGTTTGATTGTGAACCGCATTCGTACACACATGGCGAAAAATGGCGATTCGATGGATGTGGATGAAGTTGTCCATCATTTATCAATTGATCTTCTCGGCATTGTAGCCGATGATGATGATGTCATTAAGGCTTCAAACAATGGTGAACCGATTGTCATGGATGCTAAAAATAAAGTTTCCATTGCGTATCGCAATATTGCTCGCCGCGTACTAGGTGAATCTGTTCCTCTTCAATCCTTTGAAGAAGAAAACAAAGGGATGTTTGCAAAGCTGAAAGCATTTTTCGGTGTAAGAGCATAATGATTTACTTGAGATGAGACCGATTCGATGAGAATCGGTCTTTTTGTTGCATATCATATGATGTCGCCACATAAAATGTACAAACTGTTTGTATGTAAAGGGTGATCTTATGAAAAGAGTGGACGAGTATCGAAAGAAAATAGCGCAGCGCCGTAAAATGAAGCAGCCAGCTGCTGCCCCTAAGAAGGCAGCTTTCAAGAAGAAAGATGATATTCCACCATGGGTCATGTTGACAGAAGAAGAAAAGCATTCTGGCTCGGCTTCCTACGAGTCAAATTCTCATCAGCCGAAAAAATTTCGCCATCCGTTATTTCATTCAAATACATTTGTGCTTAAATGTTTACTTTCTGCCTCTCTTGTACTGATTGCCGCTATTTCATTTAAAGGGCAGGCGGGGCCTTTTCAGCAGCTGAAGCCGATGATCAGTCAAACGTTTGAACAAGATTTCCAATTTGCCGCCGCCAACCGGTGGTTTGAGAAAACTGTCGGAAACCCACTTGCCTTTTTAACCGATAGAAAAGAAGGGCAAAAGGACGTACAAGCCAATCAAGAGCTGGCTGTCCCTGCCTCTGGAAAAGTGCAGGAATCCTTTACGCAAAATGGTGCCGGAGTGAAAGTTGAAACATCTGCTGAAGCCATCGATAGTATGAAAGAAGGCTATGTCGTAGAAGTGAAAAAGAAAAGTGATACAGGGCTCACCGTCGTGGTGCAGCATGCAGATAACAGCTACAGCTGGTACGGCCAACTAAAAGAAGCTGATGTGGCTTTATACGATTTTGTCGATAAAGGGGAAAAAATTGGTCAAATTGCGCTTGATGAACAAGGCAAGGGGACATATTACTTTGCCATTAAGCAAAATGAACAGTTTATTGATCCCATTCAGGTGATGACCTTTGAATAGATGGCTGCTCATGCTGACAAAGGTCCATGTTCACCCGCTCCTTTGGATAGTCATGGCATTTGCCATGCTATCAGGTCAAATTAAGCCGCTGCTTTGTCTGCTCATTATCGTCTGTGTCCATGAGCTTGGACATGCAGCGGCTGCTTGTTATTATCACTGGCGGATTCGGCGGATTTTTTTACTGCCATTTGGCGGGGCGGTAGAAGTAGAAGAGCACGGGAACCGTCCGCTAAAAGAAGAGCTGGCGGTCATTTTATGCGGACCGCTTCAGCATGTCCCGCTCCAGCTCGTCGCCTGGCTTCTCATGGAAGCCTCACTTATCTCATATGACGTCTTTACGATGTTTACTTTTTATAATGTAGCGATTTTTCTAGTGAACCTTTTGCCCATTTGGCCACTTGATGGCGGGAAATTATTCTTTTTGCTCTTATCTGTTTTTTACCCTTTTCAACAGGCACATGCCCTTGCAATAAAAGGCTCTCTCATTTTTTTCGGTCTTTTGACAGCAGGGTTGCTCTGTTTTGCTCCGCTGCAATTCAACGGCTGGATCCTGCTCACTTTTTTAGCCTACTCGCTTGTGATGGAACACCGGCAGCGGCATTATATCAGGGTACGTTTTTTACTAGAACGTTATTATGGTAAAAAAGAGCAAAAGGTAGAGAAACTCATTCCACTGAGAGCGGGTGCTGAGGAGAAAATATATGAAGTGATGGCGCGATTCCAAAGGGGCTGTAAGCATCCCATTATTATCGAACGGAATGGTGTGAAAATGAGCCAGCTCGATGAAAATGAATTGCTCCATGCTTATTTTTCAGATCGAAGAACCACCTCTTCCATGGAAGATCTTCTTTTACCGTACTAATGGTGAAAATACATTGACATTCAGCGTCTAATTTGATATATTTTTTAATGTTATGGATATGTAGCACCCGTGCTACAACCGCGCGGAGCAGGTGTAAAGTGCCTATTGGCCCCCTGTATTCGGCGAGTCTGAGTTTATTAGGAGGTGCAGAGATGTACGCAATTATCGAAACTGGTGGTAAACAAGTAAAAGTTGAAGAAGGTCAAACTGTTTATGTTGAAAAACTAGCTGCTGAAGCAGGTGAAACAGTTACTTTCGAAAACGTATTGTTTGTCGGCGGAGACACTGTCAAAGTGGGTAACCCTTCAGTTGCTGGAGCAACAGTAACGGCTAAAGTTGAAAAACAAGGTCGCGGTAAGAAAATTACTGTGTTCAAGTACAAACCGAAGAAAAACAACCACAAGAAACAAGGTCATCGTCAACCTTACACTAAAGTTGTTATCGAAAAAATCAACGCTTAAGGCGTGTGAGTGATATGATCAAAGCAACCATTACTCGGTCGCCAGCAGATGAAAGCATTACGTCTTTTCAAATGACTGGACATGCCGAGTTTGCTGAAAAAGGTCAGGATCTCGTTTGTGCAGGTGTATCTGCTGTTGTTTTCGGGTCAGTCAATTCAATTATTGCACTGACAGGAATGGATCCACTGCTTGATATTGGAGATGAAGGCGGGTATTTCTCTTTTGAACTGCCAGCTGATACAGATCCAGTCACCTTTGAAAAAGCCCAGTTGCTTTTAGAAGGCATGGTCGTTTCCTTAGAAACAATTGAACGAGATTATCACGATTATGTGAGAATATCTACAAAAAAATAGGAGGTGAACTTCATGCTTAGATTAGATCTTCAATTTTTCGCATCTAAAAAAGGGGTAGGTTCTACAAAGAACGGACGTGACTCTGAGTCTAAACGTTTAGGCGCTAAACGTGCTGATGGTCAATTCGTAACTGGTGGTTCTATCCTTTATCGTCAACGTGGAACGAAAATCTATCCAGGTGAAAACGTTGGACGCGGAGGCGACGACACTCTTTTCGCTAAAATCGACGGAACGGTTAAATTCGAACGTTTCGGTCGTGACCGTAAAAAAGTGAGCGTATATCCTGCGGCACAATAATTGCTAAAAACTCCGGTCATTGACTGGAGTTTTTTTCACTTTTACAAGCAGTACCGAAGATGATAAAAGAAGATGCACTCCATAAATATCAAAGAACGTTTGCTGACTTTGCCTCATTTTCTCCTATACGATCAGAAAAAACAACCTTTCCTCACATAACTAGTGTTTTTCTAAGCTGTCTTCTCTGTTATAATTCAGGGAGACATATTGATGATAAGACTCCTAAAAGAGAGACCAAACGATTGGGAGTGCGATAATGGAAGAGATACCAAGTAAACAAAACGAAAAATTAACTCACGTTGCATTAACGAATGAATTGATCCATCTGCTTAGTCGTTCAAGACACGACTGGATGAATAAATTGCAGTTAATCAAAGGCAACTTGACATTAGAAAAATATGACCGAGTGTTTGAAATAATAGAAGAAATGGTCATTGAAGCACAGCATGAATCCAAACTCTCAAATTTAAAAATTCCCCAATTGGCCTATTACTTTCTAACCTTTAATTGGGAGTCGCATTTTATCACCCTAGAATATGAAGTGCTTGGTGAAACCCGAGACTTATCAGCATATGAATCGCAGCTGCTAACGGTATCACGGGAGTTGTTTTCGATATTCGATCAATCAGTTTGCCAAAAAACTGAAAATCATTTAACGGTCACTTTCCAAACGGATCATGAAGAGAATGATGTGATCTTATATTTTGATTTCAAAGGAAAATTAACAAGTTTGGATGCGTTAAATGCGTTTCATGACGCAAACTATCCATGTATGAGTATAACGCAATTTCATGTGACGAATCATGAGTCCATGATTGAGCTTTGTTTGAGGCAAGAACGAGATATGTGATGCAGAGAAACGGAGGAAGTTATGTTTGTAGATCAGGTTAAAGTGTATGTTAAAGGCGGTGACGGCGGAAACGGTATGGTGGCGTTCCGTCGTGAAAAATATGTGCCAAAAGGCGGGCCAGCAGGCGGCGACGGCGGAAATGGTGCAGATGTAGTATTTGAAGTAGACGAAGGACTCAGAACGTTAATGGACTTTCGTTATAAGCGTCATTTCAAGGCGGACCGCGGTGAGCATGGAATGAGTAAAAACCAGCATGGTCGAAATGCGGAAGAAATGATTGTTAAAGTTCCGCCGGGTACAGTTGTGACAGATGCTGAGACGGAACAAGTACTAGCTGACTTGACAGAGCATGGACAGCGGGCTGTGATTGCCAAAGGTGGACGTGGAGGACGTGGAAATTCACGCTTCGCAACACCAGCAAACCCTGCACCACAGCTGTCTGAAAACGGTGAGCCAGGTAAAGAACGTGACGTCATCTTAGAATTAAAAGTACTTGCAGATGTTGGACTTGTTGGTTTCCCAAGTGTCGGGAAGTCAACGCTGCTTTCGATTGTCTCTTCTGCGAAACCAAAAATTGCGGATTATCATTTTACAACGCTTGTGCCAAACCTCGGAGTGGTTGAAACAGACGATAACCGAAGCTTTGTCATGGCGGATCTGCCAGGACTGATCGAAGGAGCGCACGAAGGTGTTGGCTTAGGTCATCAATTTTTACGCCACATTGAACGTACACGTGTCATTGTCCATGTCATTGATATGTCTGGACTTGAAGGGCGTGACCCATACGAAGATTACGTGACGATTAACGAAGAGCTTGAGCAATACAATATGAGATTGACAGAGCGTCCGCAAATCATTGTAGCGAACAAAATGGACATGCCGGATGCAGCTGACAATCTAGCAGCATTTAAAGAAAAATTAACAGATGACTATAAAGTGTTCCCAATTAGTGCGATCACAAGAGAAGGGCTTCGTGAGCTCTTATTTGAAATCGCCAATCAGCTTGAAACAACACCGGAATTCCCGCTCTACAATGAAGAAGAGCTCTCTGATAACCGTGTGATGTACAAGTTTGATGAAGGGGAAGCAGCATTTGAGATCTCAAGAGATCCTGATGGTACATTTGTCTTAACTGGTAAAGCACTTGAGCGACTGTTTAAGATGACAGATTTCTCAAGAGACGAGTCAGTGAAACGATTCTCTAGACAGCTGCGCGGAATGGGCGTTGATGATGCCCTGCGTGAACGTGGTGCAAAAGATGGAGACATCATTCGTCTGCTTGAATTTGAATTTGAATTTATCGATTGATCAAAAGGAGGGTCCAGTTCATGGGCTCTCCCGTTTTTAAAAGGGGAGAAAACAGGTGAAAGAAGAAACGTTCTATTTAGTAAGAGAGGATGTACTTCCGGATGCGATGCGAAAAACGCTTGAAGTCAAAAAGCTTCTCGATCGCAAAAAAGCGGATTCAGTTGCCGATGCTGTTCAAAAAGCGGATTTAAGCCGCAGTGCTTTTTATAAATATCGAGATGCTGTTTTTCCATTTTATACGATGGTCAAAGAGCAGATCATCACATTGTTTTTCCACCTGGAGGATCGGTCTGGGGCTCTGTCTAGGCTGCTGCAAATTGTGGCTGACTCTGGCTGTAATGTGTTATCCATTCACCAAACGATTCCGTTGCAAGGAAGAGCGAATGTTACCCTGTCGATCAGTACGGCCGGCATGGCAGATGATATTAATACAGTCATGAATCAATTAAGAAAACTTGAATTTGTCGAAAAAGTTGAAATTCTAGGTTCTGGGGCGTAAAAGGAGAGATCATAGCAGATGAAGCAATTAACGGTAGGTTACTTTGGACCAGAGGCCACATTTACTCATTTGGCTGTCTGTTCTTGTTTTCCAAAAGATGCAGAGCAGCGGGCTTATGCAACCATTCCGCAATGTATGGATGCCGTGTCAAAGGGAGAAGTAGATTTGGCGGTCGTTCCACTTGAAAATGCACTCGAAGGATCTGTGAACTTAACGATTGATTATTTAATTCATGAGGACGCTTTGTCCATTGTGGGCGAAATGACAGCACCGATTCGCCAGCACCTGCTCGTCCATCCATCGAGAGCGGAGAGCTGGGAGACATTAGATGTGATTCAGTCACATCCGCACGCCATTGCGCAGTGTCATCAATTTTTGAAGAGACAGTTCCCTGATATTCCGCATCGGCCAGTGGAATCAACAGGCTATGCAGCAAAATACATCAGTGAGCATCCAGATGAAGCTGTTGGTGCGATTGCGAATGAAATCGCCGCAAAAACGTACGGATTGACGATTGCGAAAAAAGACATTCATGATTATCCGCACAATCATACACGCTTTGTTATTTTACATAAAGAGGCGAAGGCATCATTCCCAATGAATTCTGGTTTTTCTTCAAAGCCAAAAACGACCATTGTTGTCAGCCTGCCAAAGGATGATCAGTCAGGTGCATTGCACCGCGTGTTATCAGCTTTTTCATGGCGGAATCTCAATTTGTCCAAAATTGAATCGCGTCCGACAAAAACAGGCCTTGGACACTATTTATTTATCATTGATATCGAAAAAGAGATGGATGATGTACTTGTCCCTGGCGCCATTCAAGAATTAGAAGCGATTGGCTGTGAAGTGAAACTACTCGGCAGCTATCAAACATATGAATTAACGAATGAAAAATAGTGTCCTCTTGGGGACACTATTTTTTTAGTCTTTAATGAGAAATCCAGCGTCATCAAGCGCTTGAATGGCTTGGTCAAGCTGCTTTTGGCTGTATGAAGTAAGGGTATGTAAGTGTACGCCGTCTGTCAGCTCTGATAAGTAGGAGGCGCCCGTATTAGAAATATGATGAACGAAGTCAGCCACTTGTTTGCGCGTACTCACTCGAATAGAGGCCGTCAGCTCCCCGTAGACAGGGTGCTCAATGATCACGTCTTTCACCGTTACACCGTAGTCTACAATCAGTGTCAGCTCCTCTTCTGTACGATGAGGATCGTGCTTGCAAGCGATAATCTGTTCAATTTCAGTTTCCGGTGTATGCTGCGCCATATACACATAGCCTTGGCTTGTGGCAATAATGGGTTCGTTTTTTGCTTTGAGTAATGAAATATCTTGTACAATGACTTGTCGTGAGACAGCGGCTTTTTTAGCTAAAAAACTTCCGGTGAGTGGTGTATCAGTCTCTTGTAGCCACTTTAAAATGGCGTTTCTTCTTTCTTCGCCAATGAGTTTTCTTTCTTGTTCCACGTTTTATGCTCCTTTCTTCTCCTTTTGCAAGCTCTCAAATGTATGCAAAAGCTGATCGATGTCATCCTTTGATGATCCTCGTCCAAATGATAGTCGAATAAATTGAAGGGCATCACGATCTGATACATGTAATGCCTTCACAGCAGGGGAAGGGTGGTGATAACCAGAAGCGCACGCACTTCCTGTGGATATACAAATCCCATGCCGGTTACAAGCTAACATTACATATTGTCCTTCAAACCCTTCAAAAAAACAACCAATAATATGAGGCAGCGTGCGGCGCTGGTCACTTTCTTGCAGCATACGGACAGACAGCTTCCGTTTTTTTAGCTGCTGAAGAAAATAATCACGAAGCTGAATATCTAGCTGCTGCTGATGCTCTATTTTCAGCATGATTTGCTCGCTCGCAGCTACAAAAGCACCGATGCATGGCACGTTCACTGTCCCTGGGCGTAGACCATTTTCCTGTACAGTATGTTGATATATAGGCTTCCAAGGGACATGTGCCCCCATATAGACAGCACCGGCGCCCTTAGGTGCATACACTTTATGACTCGAAATGGAGAGGGCATCAACTCCAAGTTCTTTAATCGACACACGCATTTTTCCGAATGTTTGCACTGCATCTGTATGAAAAAGAATGTCTCTTTCTTTTAAGAGCGTCGCTAACTCAGCTAATGGCTGAATAATCCCAGTTTCTGAGTTGGCATGCTGGATGGATACTAGTCCGGTTTCAGGCAATAGAGCCTGTTTGAGAATCTCCTTTGTGATAATTCCTTCTTGATTCGGTTCTATGACCGTCACCTTCACACCGAGACGCTGCAAGGCATTGACCGCATGATGAACGGAAGGGTGCTCTACTGATGTGGTAATGACATGCTGTTTATGTGGAGGTAGCCCATTTATGATCGATTGAATCGCAAGGATATTGGATTCAGTTCCGCCACTTGTAAAGTAAATACTATCAGGTTCGCCCCCTAGAACCGCTGCAAGTGATTGTCTGCTGTAAGCCAAGATTTCATTTGCTCTTCCTCCTGCATCATGCAGGCTGCTCGCATTTCCGTAACATTCTTTGCTCAACTGCTGAAATACATGCAGTGATTCCTCAGAAACAGGTGTAGAAGCTGCATAATCTAAATAAATCAAATCCATCCATCTCCTGTGTGAAAATTTTTTCTTGTATTTATTGTAGTGTTGTGTAATGATATGTGTCAAGACAGGTGTAAATGACAGGAGGGGCAATTGTGTCATCTATCAAAAAAGTCATTGTGGTGGGGTCGGGCATTGCGGCTCTTTCCTTTGTGAATACGATCTCAGAGAACTGCCAAGTCATCATGATGACAAAAAAACAATTTTCCTCTAGTAATTCCATGCTCGCACAAGGGGGAATCGCTGCAGCCTTTTCCGCACATGATTCTGTCGATCAGCATGTGCAAGACACTTTAGCTGCGGGGTGTGGTCACAATGATGACAAAACTGTACAGGAGATCGTCCGTCATGGAAAAGATCTTGTAAAGAAGCTCGTAGAAGAGGGCTGCCCATTTGATCGAGATGAAACGGGAATCCCGCAGTTAGGTAAAGAGGGAGCCCATACGACCCATCGTATTCTGCATGCAGGAGGAGATCAAACGGGAAAAACCCTCGTGCAGTTTTTGAAAGGGAAGCTCGGCTCACACATTCATGTATACGAAAATCATCATGTCATGGATCTGTTAGTTCATGATGGGGTATGTACAGGTGTTGTGTGGAAAGACGAAAAAGGTCATGTACATACAATGACCGCAGATGCAGTTATATTATCCACTGGCGGCTGTGGATCCTTATATGAAACAAACACAAATGATCCGTCTGTGACAGGAGATGGTCTGATGATGGCCTATCGCGCAGGGGCACAGCTAGTAGATCTCGAATTTGTGCAATTCCATCCGACCCTTTTGACCACTTCAGGTAAAGCGATCGGGCTCGTATCAGAGGCAGTCAGGGGAGAGGGCGCCTATTTAGAAGATGAATCAGGCAGGCGGATCATGAAAGGAATCCACCCACAGAGCGATTTAGCGCCTAGAGATGTGGTGGCAAGGACCATTTTCCATGAGCAGCAACTCGGTCATTCCATTTATCTGAACATCCGTGATATTCCGCATTTTTCTGCACGTTTTCCTGCGATTGCTTCGATGTGTCAGCGTGCGGGAGTTGATATGGCAAGCGGAAGGCTGCCAGTTTCACCCGGTATGCACTTTTTAATGGGTGGAATTAAGGTGAATGAACATGGAGAAACAACAGTTCCATCACTTTTTGCCATTGGTGAAGCAGCTTGTACAGGTTTACACGGCGCCAATCGACTGGCAAGTAATTCGCTCTTAGAAGGTCTCGTTTTAGGAAACAAGGCGGCACGGTATATTGAGCGGTTGCAAACCTGGCAAGATAAAAACCTTGCTCCTTCCATTCAAGAAGTATGGTCTGTCCCAACGGTGTCACTGGCTCAGCTCAGAAAATGGATGACGGCATATGCCGCAATTGTGAGAGATGAGAAAGGCTTACAGACTTTGCTCGATCATTTAGAACAAGTCTCTTTTCAGCAAATCAATGTGAAGAATATCACAAATGAACAGATCGAAATAACGAATCAATGGGCTTTAGCCATATGCCTTGTCAAATCTGCATTACTCCGAACAGAAAGCAGGGGCGGTCATTATCGCACAGATTATCCTAATCGGCATGATGCTTCGTGGCGAGCAAAACAGATTGTACATGAACAGGGCTATATTTATATCGTAAAAAATGAAAGGATTGGTGCCAAATGGAACGTTTACAGTTAAAGCAAATGCTCACTCATTTTTTAAAAGAAGATATTGGGTTTGGAGATGTATCCGCTGATGCCATCTTTGGAGACAAGAAAGGAACAGCTTACATCATGGCGAAACAATCAGGCGTATTGGCCGGGACGCAAGTCATTGATATGGGATACAAACTGCTGAATGAACAAGTTCAAACTGAGCTGTTTTTCCAGGAAGGTGATTGGATTCAGGAAGGGGCTGTACTGGCACAAATAACTGGCCCCGTCAACGACTTGCTGAAAGGGGAGCGGGTGGTGTTGAATATCCTGCAAAGAATGACAGGGATTGCTACACTAACGCATGAAGCAGTAGAGCGATTAGCTGATCCATCTATTACGATTTGTGATACGAGAAAGACGACACCCGGTTTGCGCATGCTGGAGAAGTACGCAGTAAAAGTCGGAGGTGGAAAGAATCATCGTTTCGGCTTATCCGATGGGGTGATGATTAAAGATAATCATATTGCGGCTTGTGGTTCTATCAGGGAAGCTGTGGAGAAAGCAAGAGCATACGCCGGTCATATGGTGAAAATTGAAGTGGAAATTGAATCAGAAGCACAGCTGATGGAAGCCATTGATGCCAAAGCAGATGTCATCATGTTTGACAACTGCTCTCCAGACGAAGTGAAGCGCTTTAAACAAATGACCCCTGAAACCATATTGACAGAGGCATCAGGCGGTATCACGTTGGAGAATGTGGCTAACTACCGGGGGACAGGTGTAGACCTTATTTCACTTGGATTCCTCACACATTCTGCTCCATCATTCGATTTTAGTATGAATATGGAATTCAGCCATAAAGGGGGAACGACTCATGTCCATGCTTGATGTGTTAGCAGCGCAGCATACAGCCATGATGCCAGATGAATATAAACAGCGCTCTTATGATGAAATGAAAGAGAGAGTATTAGAGATTAAACGCGCTTTTGGATCAAAGCTTTTTATACCGGGTCATCATTATCAAAAAGATGAAGTCATCCAATTTGCTGATGTGACAGGTGATTCATTGCAGCTTGCACAAATTGCTGCTGACAATCACGAAGCAGAATACATTGTATTTTGCGGGGTTCATTTTATGGCAGAAACGGCCGATATGTTATCAAAAAAGAATCAGCACGTCTTTTTGCCAGATATGAGAGCAGGTTGTTCAATGGCAGATATGGCGAATATGAAACAAACAGACAGGGCGTGGGATCAGCTCACTGAGCTGTTTGGAGATACGATCCTTCCGCTGACTTATGTAAACTCAACGGCTGATATTAAAGCATTTGTCGGCAAACATGGCGGATCGACTGTCACATCTTCAAACGCTAAAAAAGTATTGGAGTGGGCGCTGACCCAAAAAGAGCGAATTCTTTTTCTTCCTGATCAGCATTTAGGGCGTAACACGGCCTATGATTTAGGGATTCCGCTAGAGGAAATGGCTGTCTGGGATCAAATAGAAGAAAAGCTCATCACCGACCAACCGCTTCATCGAATCAAAATGATTTTATGGAAAGGTCATTGCTCTGTTCATGAGAAATTTACCATTGAGAATATTGAACAAACGAGAAAACGAGACCGTGACATACAGATTCTTGTTCATCCAGAGTGTACACATGAAGTTGTAAAGGCTTCTGATCTAGCTGGTTCAACGAAATTTATTATTGATACGATCAAGCAGGCACCAGCAGGAAGCAAGTGGGCCATTGGAACAGAAATGAATTTAGTGAAACGAATCATTGACCAGCACCCTGACAAACAAATCGAATCCCTCAATCCAGATATGTGTCCATGTTTGACAATGAACCGTATTGATCTGCCTCATCTACTATGGTCACTTGAAAGCATTGAAAAAGGGGAGCCAGTCGGTTTGATTCAAGTGAATGAAGAGACGACAAAAGAGGCATTGCTCGCTTTAAATAAGATGCTCACCATTAAATAATGAAGTGTCCCCTCCTATCAGAAAACAAGTTTTTATCATATCGGCTTGTAAATAGGCATAAATTTATGTTGAAACATATTGTACTTCTGACATAACCGCTACGTTCACGTTTTGCATAGGAGGGGAAAACGTTGAAAATTCATATTGTGCAAAAAGGAGACTCCCTTTGGAAAATTTCAAAGAAGTACGGAGTCGACTTTCAAGAATTGAAAAAATTAAATTCGCAGCTCAGTAATCCAGATTTGATCATGCCAGGAATGAAAATCAAAATTCCATCTAGTGGTGTTCCTGTCAAAACCGATCATCACAAAGCAAAAGAAATGCCAAAAGCAAAAGAACACCCGTATGTAAAAGAAAAGCCAAAGGATGTCGTGCAAGTTCAAGATACGAAGCCGAAGGAAAAACCGAATGAACCGGTACCTTATGTGCCACCAGTACCAAAGATTGAACAGCCAGTTTTTCCACAAGTTGATGTAAACTATTATCAGACGAATCTCTACCAGCCATTCACGCCTCCTCCCAAAAAAGAACATCATGAGAAAAAAGATCACGTTCATGAAAAGAAAGATCATGTTCATGAGAAAAAGGATCATAAAGATCACAAGGACCATTTTCATCATGAAAATAAGGATCATTTCAAAGATGAAGTGGCAAAGGGATATGATCCATTCATTCATATCCCACATCAAAAAGAGGAGGGAAAAGAAATGGAGCATAGTAATTACCCAAACCTTCCTAATTTCCCGCAAATGCCGAATGTTGGAGGGGCAGCAGTAGGGGGCATGGCTGAAAATAAAGAGCATCACCACCATCATCAAGAATCATATGATCCTTATTATGGTTATGGTCATTACATGCCAGCAATGTATCCATATCCGCAGCAAATGGTACCCGCTTCTCCTATTTTACCGGGATCAGGCCTTTGTTATCCGGTACAGCCGTATTATCACCATCACATGATGCCGTATCCTTACCCAGCGGCTCAGCCATATTATCCTGCGTATCAAGCACCGGCTTATTATGGTGAAAATCATGAGCATCATGCAAACGACGGGCATCACTGGCACCACCATATGCATCCAAATGCAGGCGCGAATGTAAATGCCAATGTCAATCAAGGCTTTTATCCAAACGCTCCAAATGAAGCATATGGCAAGGAAGACTGCGGATGCGATGATGGCATGAAGCATCATCAACCATGGCCTGGACATTATCCAAACCCTGTTCCATATGGTCAAATGGGTGCTTATCCAGCACAGCCTTATATGCAGCAGCCTTATCAAAACCCATCTGTCTTTGCAAGACCAGAAGAAGACGAAGAAGATTAATGACACAAGGGACGATCTCAATCGTTCCTTTTTTTGTTTATAACTGACAGCTTGTTTTTGTCCTCAACTGTACATGCTAAAACAGAGCCTGTTTTGCGCTCATGAGATTCAATTTGTACAGGGGGTTTTTCGTTTGAGACAAAAATGGCAAAAAACAATCGCCTTAGTGCTTCTACCTATTGGATTAACGGCATGTGGTACAAATAACAATGCGGGTGTAGATACACGTCATAATCAATCAGGTCAGCCAGTTGGATACCACTCCAATCAACAGGCAACAGACAACAATCAAGATCATCAAGGACCAGTTTCTGAGCTTATGGAGGGAATGAACGGAAGAAATACAACGAATGTTGATTATCGTTCACGCCCTACACAGGATCAAGTGAGGATGCCACTTACTGGGGGAGATGGACGCTACAGTCATGGAGATATGAACTATCATAACCAAATGTCGTTCTCTGGCTACGATAAACAAGAGAACATCCAGCGTTCAAGAAAAATCGCCAACCGAGTGAACAAAATGAACCATGTGACAGACTCACAAGTTATGGTGACGGATGAAAATGTGTATATTGCTCTTAAAACAGATGGGCGCTTGACATCAGAGGGTGTATCCCAAGTAGAAGAAGCAGCGACTCGTTATGCAGATGGTAGAGCTGTCCAAGTCATTAAAGACGAAGGCGCATTTACACGCTTCAGAGATATGAGAAAAACGCAATTTGAAACAGGTCAGACAGGCATGACCCGATAAGCTGGAATAAAAAAGGCTAAAGTTCATGACGAACTTTAGCCTTTCTTTAAAAATAAACTTTGATCCCGATATAAAATTCATAAAAGAAATAACAGCCAAATCCAAGTAATAAAATACCGGCAATAATGGATGTCCACTTAATCATGGTTCGGTTCATCACTTTTCTTGTTAGGGAAACAATCGTGAGAAGACCGATGTCATGAAGAAGAATCCCTGCCAAAATACCCGCAGCAGCCAATATAAATTCAGATGAATTTGTATTTTTATAAGCATCTGCCAGTACAGCACCAAACACAGATACCCAGAACACAAGGTTTCCAGGGGATACCGCGACGAGCAGCCCATTTCGGTATGTTTTAGCGAATGATTTATTCACTTTTTCTCCTGCTAAATGGATGTCTTGATCCGCATTTTTAATCGAATCGTAGGCAAGAATCATTAAAAAGATGGCACCGATCAGCCAGAGCGGAATTTGGATAAAGGGCAAAGATAAAAATTGAGCAAATCCAGCATATAAAGCCAAGATGAGCAATATATCGATGGTCATACCACCAGCGCCTACAGTTAATCCATGAAAGAATCCGTTTTTTAATCCCTGCTTTGTCATTTCAACCGTGATCGCTCCAACAGGTAGAGCAATTGAGAATCCAACGACGATAAATGTAAGAAATGTTTGCAATCGACTAGAACTTCCTTTGAATCATGTTTGTATAAAAATTCTCCGTTTAGATTAATTATACATATTAGGAGAAAAGGATCAATGATTATTTCTGATTTAATCGAAATGAGAGAGATAAATCGTGTATAGAAAGATGTATATCGTGAAGATCGTGTATTCATTGTAGGGGAAAGGAACTATTTTCCTGAAACTTCTTTTTTTCATTTCTCAGCTATGCTACACTGTTGTGGAAATCAATATAAGTGACTAGGGGTGCCCGGAAATGCGGGCTGAGAGAGAAGACAAGCTTCTTAACCCTTTGGACCTGATCTGGCTCGTACCAGCGTGGGGAAGTTGAAGATGATACATGTGCCATATGAATGGCATACATGTTTTTTTCTGACGACGAAACCAGGTTCTTTACATAGAATCTGGTTTTTTGCTGGTGCTGATTCCATCCTGTCCGGTGACACGAAAAGAAGGAGAGAACAGCAAATGAATGAAAAGACAAATGTTCCATCAACGCAATCTTTATTATCAAACTTTGAAGGCAGTCGAAAGGTATATGAACAAGGCTCAAGACCTGACATTTTGGTGCCAAAAAGAGAAATTGCGCTCACAAATACAGTGACACAAGCAGGTGATATCCAAAATGAACCGATTCGTGTGTACGATACAAGTGGACCGTATACAGATGAGGAGGCTCATATTGATGTCACAAAGGGATTAAAGCGCCTGAGATCAGCATGGATTAAAGAAAGAGAAGATACTGAAAGCTATGAAGGGCGTCAAGTAAAGCCAGAAAATAATGGATATCGCTTGAATGGGAAAGAATCCTTTCAAGCTGCCCATACAGATTTTCATCATGTGCCGCTCCGCGGGAAACAAGGTGCTTGTGTGACGCAAATGCATTATGCAAAAAAGGACATCATTACGCCTGAAATGGAGTTTATCGCTTTGAGAGAACAGCTAAGTCCTGAGTTTGTTAGAGAGGAAGTGGCTAGTGGGAGAGCGGTCATTCCAGCGAATATCAACCATTCAGAAAGTGAGCCGATGATCATCGGAAAGAATTTTCACGTGAAAATTAATGCGAATATTGGCAATTCAGCTGTGACGTCGTCCATTGAAGAAGAGGTGGAGAAGATGACATGGGCAATTAGATGGGGGGCAGATACGATGATGGACCTGTCTACAGGAAAGGACATTCATACAACGAGAGAATGGATTATCCGCAATTGCCCAGTCCCAGTAGGAACTGTCCCAATTTATCAGGCACTTGAAAAAGTGAATGGAATCGCAGAAAATTTGACGTGGGAAGTATACCGAGACACATTAATTGAACAGGCAGAGCAAGGGGTTGACTACTTCACCATTCATGCGGGCGTCCTGTTAAGGTATATTCCGCTCACAGTCGACCGTGTCACAGGAATTGTTTCAAGAGGCGGAGCCATTATGGCAAGATGGTGTCTCGCTCATCATCAAGAGAACTTTCTGTATACCCATTTTGAAGAAATTTGTGAAATCATGAAAACATATGACATTGCCTTTTCGCTTGGGGACGGGCTCAGACCTGGATCCATTGCGGACGCAAATGACGAAGCGCAGTTTGCAGAGCTGGAAACGTTAGGGGAATTGACAGAGATCGCTTGGAAACATGATGTACAGGTCATGATTGAAGGACCTGGTCATGTTCCAATGGATAAAATCAAAGAGAATGTCGATAAGCAGATGGAGATATGCAAAGAGGCACCTTTTTATACGTTAGGTCCTCTAACAACAGATATTGCACCGGGATATGATCATATTACATCCGCGATCGGTGCGGCGATGATTGGCTGGTACGGAACCGCCATGCTGTGCTATGTGACACCAAAAGAGCATTTAGGTCTGCCGAACAAAGAAGATGTAAGAGAAGGCGTCATCGCCTATAAAATTGCCGCACATGCAGCTGATGTAGCAAAAGGACATCCTGCTGCTCAAAAGCGTGATGATGCCTTATCGAAAGCGAGATTTGAATTCAGATGGCGGGATCAATTTCACCTGTCACTTGATCCAGAACGAGCGCTGGCATTCCATGATGAAACATTGCCTGCTGAAGGTGCTAAAACCGCTCATTTCTGTTCCATGTGTGGACCAAAGTTTTGCAGTATGAAAATATCCCATGACATCCGCAACCAATCAGAAGAAGTGAAAAGAGAGATGGAGAAGAAGGCAAAAGAGTTTATCAATCAAGGCAGCCAAATCTATCAATCCTAAAAAAAACCTCGCACTCCTCTAGTGCGGGGTTTTATAAAACGGCTGAAATGGCTTTTCTCACGAGGTGGAAAAATGCTTTTACTGCAATCGCCATCGTTTCAATACTTGGGATGAGGGCATCTGTTAAATGAAATAGAACTGTTTGTCTCTCTGGAGATGTTCGTTTTTTCTTTTGTTTCATAAAGACAGCCTCCTTTTCATTCAATATACTTCTTTTGAAGAGTATATAGATAGATATGTTGTGCGAATTTAAACAAAATTTAAACTTCTTGTGTTTAGAAGGAAAGAAGCAGGGGAAACGGATTGAATAGAGAATGAATGAAAAGAGCTGACCGATTCGGTTAGTGAACAAGACAGAGTGGAAGGTGATCTTATGATGAAAGTATTTAAGGTAACATTTCATATGAACAATGGGGAAGTGCTCGATTTCGAGCTGAAACGTCCAGCTACCTATGATGTGTATAAAAAAATTGAGGAAGCCAATCATTGGTTTAAGCTGAATAATGAAATCATTAACCTATTAAATGTGAATAGTATCCATGTAGAAACAGAATAAAACAGAAAGCCGCTCAAAGAGAGCGGCTTTCATTATGCAGTAAAATCATTTCGATTGTTCAGCTGACTTCGAGACAGCCAGTTTTTCTTATACAAATAGGCAATCACTTCAAGCCATAGACGCGGCGCTTTTTTAGGGAAAAAAGGTTTTTGATAATAGGTGTATGCAGCTTTTAAATCATCCCATTGATGACATGTTTTCGTTTGCGTGAAGCGGGCGACGTCAATGACCCTGACGCGGCCATCCTTTGTTAAAATTAAATTTCTCAGATGAATATCAGAAGGATTTAAACCTTTCGCGCGTGCTTCTTCCAATGCATCATCTACTTGTTCAATCATTTGTTTTTTGATCGGAATTCCTTTTGTCAGGCATTCATAGAAAGTATAACCTTTAATATATTCCATTAAAATATATTGATCCCCAGACTCGTAAATCTCAGGATAATAGGAGGAGCCGGAAAGTTTTTCATAAATTTCAGCCTCTTTGCGGGCGATATTTCGATAAGAAGGAAAAAAGACTTTTAACGCCATTTTCTTGCCGTCTTTTCTGTATGAAAATACATAGGCACTTCTTCCTTTGCCGCACAGCTCAAGCTCAGCCGGTTTAAAGACGAGCTTATTAAAACGCTTTTCTTCTTGATACTGAATCGATTCGGCTAATCTTTTGACATCTGACATTGACTTCACCTTCTTTGGTTTCAGTTTATGCGGCTGAAAAACGAATGATGAAAAAACCATGTGATTCGGTAGAGCAATGGATTGTATAAAACATAACATTTACGCACGGAGGATACAACGAAAGACGCTCAATATGTGTCAAGACACCGATTTGGTTAATGTTTAGGAAAATGGGTCAAACTACATATGTCATGCATCGATCTTATGTTCTAAAGAGGTGTAAATAGTGAAATTGAAAATAAAGTATTTCGTTACAGGGCTTATCATGACAAGTGTACTCTTTTTCGCTGTTGATATGGAAGCAGCAGAACACTTGCAAAAAGAGTCAAAAACCATCAACGTTCAGCTTGAAAAGGTCTATCTAGACGGCGATGTAAGTATTGAAAGACAGCGGGCATCATTAGAAGACAAAGACACATTTTGGGCCCAGTATAAGGGCTGGACATTGGTAGAACAGCGAGAGGATTTTGCCCTTTTTAGAAAGCAAATTGACGATATATCGCCTTTGAGTAAAGCAAATGGATATATCGGATTATCAGAAGTCGGCGTGATTTCTACGTTTCATGGAAGGCCTGACGGGTGGGCGGAGCCTATTCATCTCTTTTTTCAAATTGATACGTCCCGCTTGGAAAGTCATGTAGAGCAGCAGCTTGCACAAGGCATTCCGTTTCGAACAAAAGATGAATTTGAGCATGTGCTTGAAGTCATGAAACCTTACCGAAATGAACAATCATTTTAATCGTATGACAGCTTGCTGGTGTGAAGACCGCAAGCTCTTTTTCATGGGTTGACGATGAAAAAAGGCTGAGCGAACGTATGTTAACTTTTATTACGGTTTTCTCTTCGATTTATGTTACAATGGAGAACAGTCAAAGAGGTGAAAACGGTGATAGAGTTTGTAAAAGGGACCATTGATTATGTGTGCCCGCAATATGTTGTCATTGAAAACGGCGGAGTGGGATATCAAGTCTATACCCCAAATCCGTTTATCTATCGAGTAACAAAACAAGAAACGATTTATACGTATCATTACATAAAGGAAGACGCTTTTTCGTTATATGGATTTCAAACACGAGAAGAAAAAGCGTTGTTCACAAAACTGTTAAATGTCACAGGCATTGGACCGAAGGGTGCGCTTGCGATTCTTGCTTCCGGTGACCCTGGCGCTGTCATTTCAGCGATCGAACGAGAGGATGAAGCTTTCCTCATTAAATTCCCGGGTGTTGGCAAAAAAACAGCACGACAGATCATTCTAGATCTGAAAGGGAAGCTCGCAGATGTGGTGCCTGAAATGATAGGAAACTTATTTAACCACGAGGATCATATCCAGATTGAAACGCAGCAAAGCGCTTTAGATGAAGCGGTTGAAGCCTTAAGTGTCCTTGGGTATGGTGATCGTGAAATCAAAAAGGTTCTTCCTTTATTAAAAGAAGAGAAGAATCTTACAACCGATCAATATGTGAAAAAAGCTTTACAAAAAATGTTGAAATAGGGTGATGTCTCATGGATGAACGGCTCGTCTCAACTGAAGCAGACAACCATGAATCAGCCATTGAGCAAAGTCTGCGTCCACAAACGCTTAGTCAATATATTGGCCAGCAGAAAGTAAAGGATAATCTCAGCGTATTTATTGAAGCTGCCCGAATGAGGCAGGAAACACTGGATCACGTCCTTTTATATGGACCGCCGGGACTTGGGAAAACAACGCTTGCGTCGATCATTGCCAATGAAATGAATGTTCAGCTGCGTACAACGTCTGGACCAGCGATTGAACGCCCTGGTGACTTGGCGGCGATCTTAACATCTCTTGAACCTGGCGATGTTCTGTTTATTGATGAAATTCATCGCTTGCAGCGTTCTATAGAGGAAGTGCTATATCCAGCGATGGAGGACTTTTGTCTAGATATCGTGATTGGAAAAGGAGATACAGCACGCTCTGTGCGGCTTGATTTACCGCCATTTACGCTTGTAGGTGCTACAACCCGTGTTGGGCTTTTAACAGCGCCGCTTCGTGATAGGTTTGGGGTTCATGCAAGATTGGAATACTATGAGCAAAGAGATTTGGCTCACATTGTAGCAAGAACAGCCGAGCTGTTTGAGATTGGGATCGACATTCGTTCAGCTGAAGAGATTGCAAGAAGATCTAGAGGCACACCGAGGGTCGCCAATCGTCTGCTCAGAAGAGTGAGAGATTTTGCGCAGGTGCTTGGAAATCATTCGATCACACAAGACATTGCAGAAGATGCTCTTGAGCGTCTGCAAGTTGACAGACTCGGACTTGATCATATCGATCATAAGCTGCTTTTAAGTATGATTGAAAAATTTAGAGGCGGTCCTGTTGGACTTGATACGATCTCAGCGACAATTGGAGAAGAATCACATACGATTGAAGATGTGTACGAACCGTATTTACTGCAAATTGGTTTTCTGCAAAGAACACCAAGAGGGCGGGTCGTCACAAGAGAAGCGTATGAACATTTTCATATGGAGGTTCCGATTCGTGACTGAATTCCCTAAAATGTTGATGATTTTAGGTGGTGTCCTTTTTGCCGCAGGTTTAGTGTTTCAATTGGTTGGGAAACTTCCAGGCGATATTTTCGTGAAAAAAGGGAACGTAACGTTCTTTTTTCCTGTGATTACATGCATTGTCATTAGCATCGTCCTAACCATTTTACTCAATGTCTTCGGACGGATGAAATAACGTTAACTAGTTAACTACAGAATAGGTGAAGGAAATGAAGTTAGAACTATTTGATTTTGATTTACCAGAAAGATTGATTGCACAAGTGCCGCTTGAAAAACGAGATGCATCAAGACTGATGGTCTTAAATAAACAAACAGGTGACATCACACATGACACATTCTCGCAAATCACAGATTACTTTCAAAAGGGTGATTGTCTCGTTTTAAACAATACACGTGTATTACCTGCACGTCTGTTTGGAACGAAAGAGGATACGGGTGCTAAAGTGGAGCTGCTTCTTTTAAAACAAGAAGAAGGAGACAAATGGGAAACGCTTGTGAAACCAGCAAAACGTGTGAAAAACGGAACAGTCATTACATTTGGTGATGGACGATTAAAAGCGGTATGTACAGAAGAACTGGAACATGGCGGAAGAAAAGTTGAGTTTCAGTATACAGGCATTTTTTATGAAGTACTTGAATCCTTAGGTGAAATGCCGCTGCCTCCGTACATTAAGGAGCAGCTTGACGATCGTGAGCGTTATCAAACCGTCTATTCCAAAGAAGTTGGTTCTGCTGCTGCGCCTACTGCCGGTCTTCACTTTACAAATGAACTGCTGGATGCACTGAAAGCAAAAGGAGTGCATATTGCGTTTATTACGCTCCATGTAGGGCTTGGCACATTTCGACCGGTCAGTGCTGAACGCATTGAAGAACATGAAATGCACGCAGAGTTTTACGAAATGAATGAAGAAACGGCAGAAGAGCTTAATCGCGTGCGCAAAGAAGGCGGGCGGATTATTTCAGTCGGAACAACTTCGACAAGAACGCTTGAAACCATTGCAAGTGCTTATGATGGTGAATTCAAAGCGTCAAGCGGCTGGACGTCGATTTTTATTTATCCAGGCTATACATTTAAGGCAATTGATGGCATGATCACGAATTTCCACCTGCCAAAATCGTCTTTAATTATGCTTGTCAGTGCATTAGCTGGACGAGAACACGTCCTAAAAGCGTACAATGAGGCTGTAAAAGAGGAATACCGATTCTTCAGTTTTGGCGATGCCATGCTGATTCAATAACATCATACAACAAAGACAGGAGGGCTCATTTTTGTCGCAATTACCGATACGTTATGAGTTCATTAAATCATGCAAACAAACAGGTGCACGTCTTGGACGCGTTCATACACCGCACGGCTCCTTTGAAACACCTGTATTTATGCCAGTTGGTACACTGGCTACAGTGAAAACAATGGCGCCTGAAGAGTTAAAAGCAATGGAAGCAGGCATCATTTTAAGCAATACGTATCATTTATGGCTGCGCCCGGGGCATGACATTGTCAAAGAAGCAGGCGGCCTGCACAAATTTATGAACTGGGATCGAGCGATTCTAACAGATTCAGGCGGTTTCCAAGTGTTTTCTTTGAGTGAATTTAGAAAAATTGAAGAGGAAGGCGTTCACTTCCGTAATCACTTAAATGGAGATAAGTTGTTCCTTTCTCCTGAAAAAGCGATGGAGATTCAAAATGCGCTCGGCTCAGATATTATGATGGCATTTGACGAATGCCCTCCGTATCCAGCAGAGTACGATTATATGAAACGTTCTGTAGAGCGGACAAGCAGATGGGCAGAGCGCTGCTTAACAGCGCACCAGCGTCCAGAGGATCAAGGACTGTTTGGCATTGTACAGGGCGGAGAATACGAAGAGCTTCGTAAACAAAGTGCAAAAGATCTTGTTTCACTTGATTTCCCAGGCTATGCCATTGGAGGTTTATCTGTTGGTGAACCTAAAGATGTGATGAACCGTGTGCTGGAGTTCACAACGCCATTTTTACCGGATGACAAGCCAAGATACTTAATGGGTGTTGGCTCACCAGATTCATTAATTGACGGTGCGATCCGCGGTGTCGATATGTTTGACTGTGTACTGCCAACGCGAATTGCAAGAAATGGTACGCTCATGACAAGTGAAGGACGCCTTGTTGTGAAAAATGCTAAATATGAGCGTGATTTCAGACCAATCGATGAAAACTGTGACTGCTACACATGTAAAAATTACACACGCGCTTATATTAGACATTTGATCCGTACAAATGAGACGTTCGGAATTCGATTAACAACTTATCATAATCTTCATTTTCTGTTAAAATTAATGGAGCAAGTGAGAGAAGCTATCCGTGAGGATCGTTTAGGTGATTTTAGAGAAGAGTTTTTTGAGCGTTATGGCTTTAACAAACCGAATGCGAAAAACTTTTAACGCATAAACGAAAAGCTTTACAATGCTTTAGAAAGGGGTGAGATAGAATGGATGGTGGTATGGGTTCAATCATTATGATTGTTGTCATGTTTGCTGTGCTTTACTTCTTGTTAATCCGTCCACAGCAAAAGCAACAAAAAGCTGTGCGTCAGATGCAGCAATCTTTATCAAAAGGCGATAAAATCGTCACAATCGGTGGTTTACACGGTGAAATCGACTATATTGATGAATCAAAAGTGGTCATCAAAACAAGCGAAAACAACCGTTTAACTTTCGACCGACGTGCTATTAGAGAATTAGCTGACAAAGGTTAATCCTCCAATACATAGCGATAAAAAAAGAGCGATATCATTCGCTCTTTTTTTATTTGCCCCGAAGATTAACCCCAATCATTCCCCCTAGCATACAAATTCCCAAAAAGGCTGCATGATAGATGAATTGTTCTGGTGAAAAGGTTTCTCCAAACCCTAAATATTGAAATAAAAAAACAGTGAGTGAAAAGATAAAAGAGGTCATGGCGCCAATGAGCCAGCCCCGTTCCTTTGCTTTTCCTCCAGAAATCATTCCTCCTAGAAAAAGTGCCGCAAAGGACAAGATCATGATCATCCATTTAAACGATGATTCCTGCATACTTGTGAAGGTAAGCATCAGTGATACAAGTAAGCTTGTGACAATCATCACGACAAAAATAGCAATTAAGCCAGATAAAATGCCTTTTCCTATTTGTTTCGTTTCCTGCATGTAATTCGTCTCCTCTCCAATTGACCGAAGCTTGTCTTTTACTAAAATGTATTCACGGAGAAGAAAAAATAGACATGTTTCTCGTGATAAAAACCGAGGCTTTCTTTTCTACATAAATAAAGTGTTTTGACACAAGCTATGGTGGAGAAGGAGGGTTTACATCATATGCAGGACATCTTAATTATCTCCATGAGAACGATCATTTTATATTTTCTCATTTGGTTTATCTTTCGTTTAATGGGCAAAAGGGAGATTGGGGAACTGAGTATTTTAGATCTTGTTATTTTTATGATGATCGCTGAAATTGCGGTGCTCGCCATAGAAGAAGTAGAGGATCACATGTTACATACAGTATGGCCGATCCTGCTGTTAACCTTCATTCAAATCACCCTTGCCTATTTGTCATTAAAATTTCAAGGTGTCCGGCGTTTTCTCGACGGTAAGCCAGCCCTGCTCATCATCAACGGAAAAATAGATGAGGGTGCGATGAGAAAACAGCGATACAATTTTGATGATTTGCTGATTCAATTAAGAGAAAATAACATCGATAGTATCCAGGATGTCTCATATGCCATCTTAGAGCCTTCAGGAAAGCTCGCCGTTGTTGAAAAAGAAAACAAGCGCAAACATGCAGCGCTTGAGCTCCCTCTTATTGCAGACGGTGTGGTTCAGCATGATCATCTCAAGCAGATCAACCATGATGAACAGTGGCTGATAAAGGAGCTTGTCAAAAGAGGCTATCATGACATCGAGCAAATCTCCTACTGCAGCTTTAATCAGAAGGATTTTTATATTGATTTGAAAGATGAAGTGATCAAGAAAGAATGAGCTAAAGCAGCTTCCCAATAAACGGGATGCGGCGTAGCTCTTCTCGTTTCACTAGCCCAAGACAGATTAATAGAATGACATACAGCATGCACGTCAAAAAGATCATCATTACAAGCTCTAAAGGTGCGGAAAAGAGTCCGCTCGCTTGATGTTTCATCCATAAGCTGACCGCCCCAGTACCGATGATCACAAGGACGCAAAGTCCATATTCTTTTAATGGTAAATGAATAGGCAGCACTTTACCGACAGTTGCCGCATGGAGCAACGTGACAAGAACGATGCCTATGAGTATCGCAAGCGCTGCGCCCATAATGCCAAAGCTTGGCTGTGAAGCAAGAACAAAGATCATACCTGTTTTCACAACAGCACCTATCAAACTGTTGGTCATCGCTGCCCCCGCTAAATTTAATGCTTGAAGGACAGCCTGCAACGGCCCTTGAAAGTAATAGAGCAAAAAGAAGGGGGCCATGAATTTTACATAGACAGCGGCATGAGATGAACCATACATGAAGAGGGTTAAATTTTCTGCATACACGAAAAGGATAATACATGAAATACCCCCGCTTAATAAACAAAGGCGCATCGCCTGCTTGAGCCGGTATTCAACCGTTTTGCGTTTGTTCTGTTCCATCCCCTCACTAATCGCTGGAACTAGTGCGGTGGAGAGAGAATACGTGATAAAACTAGGAAGTGTCAAAAGGGTGAGCGCAAGTCCTGTCAATTCTCCGTACTGCCTTGTTGCTTCTACAGCTGCATAACCGGCAATCGCAAGGCTTTGCGCGACGACAATCGGTTCTAAAAACCAAGAGATATTGCCGATGAAACGGCTGCCTGTCGTTGGCAGGGCAATACTCATGAGCTGCTTAAACGTATCCTTCCCATCATGAATTGCCTTGAAAAAACGTTTTCGGATACGGATAGTCTTTTTATAACGAAAGGCAATCAGTAAGTAAGCAAGTGAAATCATTTCGCCAATGACAGATGAAATCATGGCGCCTGCTGCTGCGTATTCAATTCCATAAGGCAGGAACGCTGTTGTACATACTGCTACGAGTGAAATTCTTGCGACCTGTTCTAGTACTTGCGACATCGCAAGCGGGCTCATTTGCTGTCTTCCTTGGAAATAGCCCCTTAACACACTTGAGATCGCAATAACGGGTACGACTGGTGTAATGGCAAGCAGAGGATAGACCGTTCTAGGATCTGTCAGCATATTTTCCGCCATAATAGGGGCAAACCATAAAAAAAGCGGCGTGAAAATCAGGCTGAGTGTTCCTGTTATCGCAAGGGACATCACTAGAATGCGTTTTGTTTTCTGTTTGTCACCACGGGCTTCTGCTTCTGCGACTAGCTTACTAATCGCAACAGGAAGTCCGAATTGTGTCAGCGTCACGGCGAGAAAAAAGGTAGGCGCTGCCATCATATAAAGCCCTACGCCTTCTTCACCAATGAACCTTGCAATCACAATTCGATTGACAAAACCCAATATTCTTGTAATAAAACCTGCTAAAATTAAAATAATCGTCCCTTTTAAAAACGTTTGCTTCGTCAAATCACAGATCACCTGCCTTCTCAAACGACATAGAATCATATACAATAAGATATGCGTGTATATCGTCCAAGCATGACAAGTCTCTCGATAAAAAACTGAAAAGGGGGAGCCTCACATTGACACAACATCCGGCTGCTATATACAAAGACCATTTAAAGCCTTTTCTGTTCAGTAAGCTTGAAGAATTCATCGTTTTGGGCTATAAAGATGTAGATTTAGAGGAATTATGGTCATACTTAGAGAATAAGAAGTGGAAGAAAAAACAAGAGTATCCGATTCATGAAATGGTTGCAGATATTTTATCTGTGAAAATTGGCGAATTTATGAACTATGCAACCGTTCAGTCGTTTAAAACGTCTGCTTTTTTGGACAGTGAAGATGGCAAGAATATGCTGGACGAACTGTTGAAATAAGCCATCTAAATGGATTCAGGTGTTTAAGGAGGAAATACATAATGAAAAAAGGGCGCATACTTGCGTTTTTCTTAGTGGTTCTGTTAATCGGAACTGGTGTGGGCTTATTAACGAAGCCCGTTGCGAAAGATATGACGCTAGGGCTGGACTTACAGGGTGGATTTGAAGTTCTGTATGATGTACACCCAGTGAAAAAAGAAGACAAGATCACAAATGGTGTTCTCGTCAGTACAGTAGAGGCTTTAAACCGAAGAGCCAACGTGCTTGGGGTCAGTGAGCCGAACATTTCGATTGAAGGAAACAACCGTATCCGCGTACAGCTTGCGGGCGTAAAAGATCAAAACAGAGCACGGGAGATTCTATCGACTGAAGCACAGCTTTCCTTCAGAGATACGAATGACAAAGAGCTTCTAAACGGATCTGATCTTGTTGAAAATGGTGCAAAACAAACATTCAATCAAACGAATGAGCCGATCGTGACAGTCAAACTAAAGGATGCGAAAAAGTTTGGTGACGTGACAAAAAAAGTAGCGGCGATGGCACCAAACAATCAGCTTGTCATTTGGCTTGATTATCATAAGGGAGATTCCTTCAAAAAAGAAGTCTCTAAATCAAATCATAAGTATGTATCTGCGCCGAATGTAAACCAAGAAATTAACAGCAGTGACGTACAAATCGAAGGAAACTTTACGGTTCAAGAGGCAAAAGACCTTGCGAGCATTTTAAATGCCGGTGCATTGCCAGTAAAATTAACCGAAAAATATTCAACATCTGTGAGTGCACAGTTTGGTGAGCAAGCACTAAACGAAACAGTCTTCGCAGGAATTGTAGGAATCGCATTTATCTTCTTATTCATGCTGTTTTATTACCGATTACCAGGTCTTGTTGCTGTCATTACACTGTCAGCTTATATCTATATCACACTGCAAGTCTTTGACTGGATGGGTGCGGTCATGACACTGCCTGGAATCGCTGCATTGATTCTTGGGGTAGGGATGGCTGTAGATGCCAACATTATTACGTATGAGCGGATTAAAGAAGAGCTCAAGCTCGGTAAATCTGTCCGTTCTGCTTTCAGATCGGGTAACCGCAGATCATTTGCCACGATCTTTGATGCAAACTTAACAAGTATTATTGCCGGCGGGGTTCTATTCTTCTTTGGAACAAGCTCTGTCAAAGGGTTTGCAACCATGCTTATCCTATCGATTTTGACAAGCTTTATCACGGCTGTCTTCCTATCAAGATTCCTTCTTGGATTACTTGTAGAAAGCCGTTATCTCGACCGCAGAAAAGGCTGGTTTGGGGTTCGTCAGAAAGACATTATTGATATTCATGAAACAACTGAAAATACTGAACCGAAAACACCATTTGATAAATGGGATTTCGTCAGCAAACGTAAAGGCTTTATGATTTTCTCGGCAGCCATTACCATTGCTGGAATCATTGTGCTGTCGATCTTCAAGCTCAATGCAGGTATTGACTTTGCAAGTGGTACTAGAGTTGATATTCAAAGTGACCATAAACTGTCAACAGAACAGGTGGAGCAAGATTTTAAAAAGCTAGACCTTGAGACAGACAGTGTTGTGTTATCGGGTCAAAAAGAAAATCAAGCAGCAGCTCGATTTGTCGGTGTTCCGAATAAAGAAAAAATCGCTGAAGTGAAAGATTACTTCAAAGATAAATATGGAACGGAGCCTAACGTAAGTACAGTGTCTCCGACGGTTGGAAAAGAGCTGGCACGTAACGCATTATACGCTGTCATCATTGCTTCGATCGGGATTATCTTATATGTATCTATCCGATTTGAGTATAAAATGGCGATTGCAGCGATTGTCTCTCTGCTATACGACGCATTCTTTATCGTTGCCTTCTTTAGCATTACGCGTTTAGAGGTGGATGTCACCTTCATTGCAGCGATACTCACGGTCATTGGGTACTCAATCAATGACACGATTGTCACCTTCGACAGGGTGCGTGAGCAAATGAAGAAACGCAAACCGAAAACGATCGAAGATTTATCGTACATTGTGAATTTAAGTTTACAGCAAACCTTTACGCGTTCTGTGAACACCGTGCTCACCGTACTTGTTGTGGTGATTGCACTTCTCATTTTCGGTTCAGCATCTATTACAAACTTCTCCATCGCCTTACTTGTCGGACTATTAACAGGGGTGTATTCATCCCTTTACATTGCGGCACAAATTTGGCTGATATGGAAAGGTCGTGAGCTGAAAAAGCCGGCTAAAATCGACACAGAACAAGATATTTAAACAAGAAAGACTGCCAGCTTGGCAGTCTTTTTTTCATGCATCATACTTGTCATCGTCACAACAATAAGATGATATGTAAAAACATTTCGGGTTTCATTGATCTTGAAATGGTCTTTTGCTATAATGACATACGTTTAGATCAGTATAGAAAGCAAGTGTCCGTTTGGGGCATTTGGCTTTTATTCATTGGAGGGGCTGTTATGAAGGTTCGGGAAACTGAACTGCCAGGTATCGGTCACAAAGCCGAAATGATCACAAGAAATAATGAGAAACTTGCCATTATCACACATGATGACGGCAGAAGAGAGATGTATCATTTTCAAGAAGATGATCACGAAGAATGTATTTCTGGTATCTTGCTTAGCGATGAAGAAGCAAGACAAATCTCGGCTATTTTAGGCGGCATGGTCTATAAACCAAAAGCGCTTGAGACAGTGGAGGTGGCCATTGATGAACTCATCATTGAATGGTTTAAGATTGAAAAGAACGCACCGGCTGTTAACCAGACGATCGGAGACCTGAGTGTTCGCCAAAACTATCAAGTGACAGTCATCGCCATTGTGAGAAAATCACATGAGAAAATTTTAAACCCAGGACCAGATACGGTGATTGAAGAAGGAGACACCCTTGTCATCTCTGGAGAAAGAAAAGAATTAAAGAGCCTCATTAAAGAAAAACTCAGCAGCTAAGCGCCCATGCTGATAGAAAACCTTCCGCAATTTTCTTTCTGTGTTTAAAAAGGACAAGAAAGAGGGAAGAATAAAAGAAAAAGCTTGGGGGATTTGTAGATGAATAAACAACAATGGACCATCATACTCGCATTTATTTTCGTATTAATTGTCTCAGTATTTGCTGTCATTAACGTGCGGCCTGTACAGGTAGACTACTTATTTGGAACGGCTGAATGGCCGCTGATTCTTGTCATTATCGGTTCTGTTCTTATGGGCGGACTCATTGTGGCTTTTGCAGGGATTTTCCAAATTGTGAAACTAAAACGTGAATTAAAAGTATTAAAAGCTGAACGTGCAGCCGCTGGAGTAAGCCCTGCTTCTTCCCATAAAAAGGTGGACAAAGACGTTCAAAAGAAAACGAATGTCACGCCTTTAAAAGAACAGCCAGCGTCTTTTGACCGGAAGGAAAAATAATCTTCCAGTATCATTTCATAAAATAAAAATTGAAACCCCTCAGTCCACTCTAGTATAATAGTGTGGTTGAGGGGTGAATTTATGTTATTATCCAAAATGCGTTGGGAATATGAACATCCTAGCGAAGAAAAAGTGAAATCACTCTCTGAAAATCTGAATATTTCAGCGCTGACTGCATCACTTCTTGTACAAAGAGGGCTCGAAGAAGTAGAAGAAGCGAGGTCTTTTTTATTTGATCAAAAAGCCGAATTTCATGATCCATTCTTATTAAAAGGAATGAAAGAAGCAGTAGAGCGCATCAACAAAGCGATCGAAGAGCAGGAATCGATTGTGATCTTCGGAGATTATGATGCAGATGGTGTGACAAGTACGTCTGTACTTTTACATACACTTAAAGAACGATCTGCGAAGGTAGACTTTTATATTCCAGATCGATTTAAAGAAGGATATGGGCCAAACGAACAGGCTTTCCGATATATCAAAGAGCAAGGAGCATCGCTTGTTATCACCGTGGATACAGGGATCGCTGCTGTAAATGAAGCACGTATTGCAAAAGAAATAGGATTAGACCTGATCATCACAGATCACCATGAACCAAGCGAGGAACTGCCTGAGGCACTTGCGATTGTACATCCTAAGCAGCCTGGATGTGAGTATCCGTTTAAAGAGCTTGCGGGTGTCGGTGTTGCGTTTAAAGTGGCACATGCACTCCTTGGTAAACTCCCAGTAGAATTATTAGATCTTGCTGCAATCGGTACAATTGCGGATCTTGTCCCGCTGCATGATGAAAATAGATGGATTGCCAAAAAAGGTCTTATGCAGCTTCGACAGTCTAGACGGCCTGGGTTAAAAGCGTTATTAAAAGAAGCAGGCGCCACTCTTGAAGAAGCAAATGAGGAAACAGTCGGCTTTCAAATTGCGCCAAGGCTGAATGCTGTTGGACGAATTGAGCAGGCAGATCCGGCTGTTCATCTTCTCATGACTGAGGATATGGATGAAGCAGAAGAACTCGCTCGTTTTGTACAAGAATTGAACAAAGAACGGCAGAAAATTGTGAGTACGATCACGGAAGAAGCCATTCAAATGGTCGAAGAGACAGGTGCTGACCAGTCTGCTATCGTCGTAGCAAAAGCTGGCTGGAATCCAGGCGTTGTCGGCATTGTTGCCTCAAAATTGACGGATACATTTTCTCGTCCGGCGATTGTGCTTGGAATAGATGAAGAAACGCAGATGGCGAAAGGGTCAGCTCGAAGTATTCCTGGCTTTGATTTATTTTTCCATTTGAGCAAGTGCCGTGACATCCTGCCGCATTTCGGTGGACACCCGATGGCAGCAGGAATGACACTTCAAGCGGATGATGTTCCTTTACTTAGGGAAAGATTGAATCAATATGCAAATGAAACGTTGACAGAAGAAGATTTTATTCCAATTCAACGGGTCGATGCAGTATGTAAAGTGGACGAAATGACGGTGCAAGCCATTGAAGAAGTGGGGCTGCTGTCCCCGTTTGGCATGCAGAATCCTAAGCCGTTCATTATGATTGAAGACGCCCAGCTTGAAGACATCCGAACGATCGGGGCCAATCAAAATCACATTAAAATGTCACTAAAAGACGAAGACAAGCTGCTCGACTGTGTCGGTTTTCATCAAGGCAAACTAAAAGAAGAACTTGTCCCAGGGAGTCAAATCTCTGTCGTTGGCGAGGTCTCGATTAATGAATGGAATAACCGAAAGAAACCTCAGCTCATGCTAAAAGACGCTAGAGTCGATGAATGGCAGCTGTTTGATTTACGCGGGAAAAAAGATTGGGAAAAGAAAGTATCAACACTTGATCCAGCAAAAACGATGGTCTTCTGTTTTGACGAAGAAACAAAAAGGCAATCGGAGCTGGTGGATATTCCGATTCATCTTATTGATGCAGAAAATGTATCCACGTTTGATGTGCAGGAAAAGTATGTGATCTTTGCCGATGTTCCTGCCGATGAACACTTGCTCAAGCTGCTTTTAGAAAATCAACAACCAGCAAGAATTTATACGGTGTTTCAGCGGAAAGAAGATCACTTTATGTCCTCATTCCCGAGCCGTGATCAATTCAAATGGTTTTATGGGTTCTTGTTCAAACGGGGAAGTTTTCCTATTAAAGAACAAGGCATGGAGCTTGCCAAACATAGAGGTTGGACAAAAGATACAATCATTTTTATGACAAAGGTGTTTTTTGAACTCGGTTTTGTTAAAATAGAGAATGGTGTGCTGTCAATAGTGCGTGATGCCCCTAAAAAAGATTTAACCGCATCATCGTCTTATACAGCAAAACAACGATTGATGGAACTCGATCAAACACTAACATATTCCTCAGCCAAAGAGCTGAAGGAATGGCTGAATAGCATGATGAGCGAAGTCTCACCTGTGCTTTGACGTACGAGGAGGAAAAGGAAAAGATGGATTTAAAACAATATGTGACAGTTGTACCTGACTACCCAAAGGAAGGTGTACAATTTAAAGATATTACAACGTTAATGGATAAAGGCGAAGTGTACCGTTATGCAACGGATCAAATCGTTGAATACGCGAAGGAAAGAGACATTGATCTCATTGTTGGACCTGAAGCGCGTGGATTCATTATTGGCTGCCCTGTAGCATACGCACTTGGTGTAGGTTTTGCCCCGGTTCGTAAAGAAGGAAAGCTTCCTCGTGAAGTCATCAAAGTCGATTACGGTTTGGAATACGGTAAAGATGTATTAACGATTCATAAAGATGCAATTCGTCCTGGTCAGCGTGTACTGATCACAGATGATTTGCTTGCGACAGGTGGAACGATTGAAGCATCCATCAAGCTGGTTGAGGAATTAGGCGGCGTTGTGGCAGGGATTGCATTTTTAATTGAGCTGACGTATCTTGATGGCAGAAAGAAGCTTGACGGTTACGACATCTTGACGTTAATGCAATACTAATGGAGTTTTACGCAAAAAGCACTCAGTAAGAAGGGTGCTTTTTTCCTATCAAAAATCTTTTAGCGGACTTCTTCTCTTTACATCTATCGAATTTTTCTTGATAATAAACTACAATACAGTTTTCATTTAAAAAGGTGATTCCATGGCGAACGAACAAGTTTTAACGGCGCAGCAGGTCATTGATAAGGCAAGAGAATACCTGTCCGCTGAACATATTCAATTTATAGAGCGTGCATACGAATATGCTGAAAATGCTCACAAGGAGCAATACCGGAAATCCGGAGAGCCCTATATTATCCATCCTATTCAAGTGGCGGGAATTCTTGTTGATCTTGAAATGGACCCTTCGACCATTGCTGGCGGCTTCTTGCATGATGTTGTCGAAGACACGGATGTGACATTAGAAGATTTAAAAGAGCATTTTAACGAAGAAGTAGCCATGCTTGTTGATGGTGTGACAAAGCTCGGAAAGATTAAATATAAATCACAAGAAGAACAACAGGCTGAAAACCATCGTAAAATGTTTGTTGCAATGGCGCAGGATATTCGCGTCATCTTAATTAAGCTGGCAGACCGTCTTCACAATATGAGAACACTCAAACATCTTCCGCAGGAAAAGCAGCGAAGAATCTCAAATGAAACCCTTGAGATCTTTGCACCGCTTGCGCACAGATTAGGGATTTCAAAGATTAAGTGGGAGCTTGAAGATACAGCCCTCCGCTATTTAAATCCGCAGCAATACTACCGGATTGTGAATCTCATGAAGCGCAAACGAGCGGAACGTGAGGAATACTTGGACGAGGTTGTTAATGAAGTAAAAGACCGCGTGTCTGAGGTGAACATTAAGGCTGAATTCTCCGGCAGACCGAAACATATTTATAGTATTTATCGAAAAATGGTCATGCAAAATAAGCAATTTAATGAAATATATGATTTGCTGGCTGTACGTATTTTGGTTGACAGCATAAAAGACTGCTATGCGGTACTTGGTATTATTCATACATGCTGGAAGCCGATGCCAGGCAGATTTAAGGATTATATTGCGATGCCAAAGCCGAACATGTATCAGTCTCTTCATACAACGGTGATTGGTCCAAAAGGGGACCCGCTTGAAGTTCAGATTCGTACAGTGGAAATGCACGAAATTGCGGAATACGGAATTGCCGCACACTGGGCGTATAAAGAAGGCAAAGAGTCAGCAGAATCGACGGAAGAAGCCGTTTTCCAGAAGAAGCTGTCTTGGTTTAGAGAAATCCTTGAATTCCAAAATGAATCCACAGATGCGGAAGAATTTATGGAATCGTTAAAAATTGATCTCTTCTCTGATATGGTGTTTGTATTTACACCAAAAGGAGACGTCATTGAGCTACCGTCTGGTTCAGTTCCAATTGATTTCTCATACCGGATTCATTCGGAAATTGGAAATAAAACAATCGGAGCCAAAGTCAACGGTAAAATGGTCACACTTGATCATAAGTTAAAAACAGGTGACATTATTGAAATTCTGACATCTAAGCATAGCTATGGACCAAGCCAGGATTGGGTCAAACTTGCCCAAACCTCCCAAGCGAAGCACAAGATCAGACAGTTTTTCAAGAAACAGCGCCGTGAAGAAAATGTCGAAAAAGGCCGAGAACTTGTGGAGAAAGAAATCAAAAACCTTGAGTTCGATGTCAAAGACATTTTGACCGCTGAAAATCTGCAAAAAGTGGCTGATAAATTTAATTTCTCAAATGAAGAGGACATGTATGCAGCTGTTGGTTATAACGGAATTACGGCACTCCAAGTGGCGAATCGTTTAACGGAAAAAGAAAGAAAACAAAGAGATCAGGAAGAACAAGAGAAAACCGTTCAAGAAGTGTCTGTAGAGTCAAAACCATATCACGGGAAAAAACGGGAAGCTGGCGTGCGAGTGAAAGGCATTGATAACTTGCTTGTCCGTTTATCTAAGTGTTGTAATCCTGTTCCTGGTGATAGCATTGTTGGCTTTATTACAAAAGGACGTGGCGTATCTGTTCACCGTGATGACTGTCCGAACGTGAAGACAGGAGAAGCGCAGGAACGGTTAATCCCGGTTGAGTGGGAGCATGAACAGCCTGCTCGAAACCGTAAAGAATACAATGTGGAAATTGAAATATTAGGATATGACAGACGCGGCTTACTTAATGAGGTGCTTCAAGCAGTCAACGAAACCAAAACGAACATCTCGTCGGTTTCTGGTAAGTCTGATCGTAACAAAGTGGCGACGATCCATATGGCGATCTTTATCCAAAATATTAACCATTTGCACAAAGTGGTAGAACGCATTAAACAAATCAAAGACATTTACTCTGTTCGCCGATTCATGAATTAGAAAGGAAGTATATCGTCTATGAGGCTTGTTGTTCAGCGTGTGACGAGTGCATCTGTGAAAGTAGAAGAAGAGATCACAGGTGCCATCAATGAAGGCTATATGGTGCTCGTTGGGGTTACACATGAAGACACAGAAGAAGATGTGCATTACTTAGCTGAAAAGCTCGCACACTTGCGTATTTTTGAAGATGAAAACGGGAAAATGAATCATTCTTTGTTAGATGTAAAAGGAAGTGTACTGTCTGTGTCTCAATTTACCCTTTATGGTGATACGATAAAAGGCAGACGGCCGAACTTTATGAAAGCTGCCAAACCGGATGTGGCGAATTCACTTTACGAATGCTTCAATGAAACGCTTAGAGAAAAAGGCATCCATGTTGAAACAGGACGTTTTGGGGCGATGATGGACGTCTCATTGACCAATTCGGGGCCTGTCACCATGTTGATGGACAGCAAAGAATAGAAAGACATTAGACTGTAGATAAACTCTTGCTGAGAGTTTGTTTAGAGTCTTTTTCTTTTGCGATCAAACAAAAAAGAGGCGCAGCGGCCTCTTTTTTCTATCGGAAATATTGTTTTAATCCTTCTGTCATTCCTTCTGTCACTCGTTCTTGGTAAGAAGCGCTATAAATGATCGCTTCTTCTTGAGGATTGCTTAAATAGCCGAGTTCATATAAAAGGGAAGGGCGCTTGTTTTCTCTTAAAACAAAATAATCTCCAAATTTGACTCCTTTATCAGGGATCTGTGATCGTTTTGCGACTTCAGTATGAACGCTTGTCGCCAGACGTTGATCTTTGGATGCCTGATAATAATATGCGGTGCTCCCTCTGATACTTGGGTCCATAAAGCTATCATAATGAAGACTAATAAATGCATCTGCATTTCGGTAATGTGAAGTGGCAACCCTCGATTGAAGGCTGATGAATGTATCATCACTTCTTGTTAAATAGACATTTGCTCCAGAAGCTCTTAACTTACCCGCCAGCAAATGAGCGGTTTTGATCGTGATATTCTTTTCAAATGCACCGTCTGCGCCGATCGTGCCGCTGTCTTTTCCGCCATGGCCAGGATCAAGAACAATTGTTTTGCCTTTTAAAGATCCAGTGCCAGACGATGAATCCTGCTGAGGTCTTGGTGCTTCGCTGCTATTTTTCTTTGTTTGAACGACCCAGCTCGCCACGTAGCCTGTTCCGCCGTTTGATAATGTCACCTCGTACCAGTCACCTTGCGTACGAACAATTTGATAAGCAGCTCCTTTTGTTGCTCTTTCTGCAATTCCAGCAGAGGTAGAAGCGCTTTTTCTAATATTCGTTCCATCATAAACGATGTACGCTTTCTGATGAGATGACGAAGAGGAAGAATTCTTTTCAGGTGCTGCACTTGTTCCTTGGTTTGAGACAATATAATAACTTGCAACCCAGCCTTTAACGCCTTTTGCTTCGATTTCATACCAGCCATTTTGCTCCCTTAAAATGGTGACTTGAGTGTTGCGGGAAAGTGAAGCGGCCACTTGTGCGTTTGGTGCCGCCGATTTTCGAACATTCAAGCTTGATACGCCAACTGTGCCGGACTGTTTAGAACGAGCGGGCTCAGCTGATCTGGATGAAGAAGCGTTTTGTCCGCCAGAAATATAATCAGAGTGGACCCAGCCTTCCGCTTGTTTGTACGATATTTTTGTCCATTCGCCGCTTGTGTCCAGCTTTTTAGCGGAAGCGCCCTGCGGAAAAGTGCCAATGACTTGATAGGAAGTCCCTGGGCCTGTCCGAATGCGAAGGTCGGAGGCTGTTGACGTAATCGAACTGCTTCCTTGCGTACTTTGACCTTGCGTCTTTTGCTTAGCAGGCTTTTGTGCATCAGATGACTTGGTAATCAGCCATGAGACGACCCAGCCTTTTTGTCCGTTCGATAGCCCGATCTGTACCCATTCTCCTTGTTCAGTGAGAATCGGGTAGCTTTCTCCTCGTTTCACAACTGCTGCGATCCCGTAGCTTAAACCAGGTCCGGTTCGCACATTGATTTCATCTGTTGCAACGACAGCTTGATCTGTTTGAGCCGTCGCATGTGTCATTGGCCAAGTGCTGGCAATGAGGACAAAACAGGTGAGCAGCAACATCATGTGATGGTGTGTTTTCAGATTCAAAACGGTGTTTTCCCCTCCCTTGTAAAACCGATGAATGTTAATTCGTTATGTAATGGATGAATTCCTTGCAGTTTCCCTAATAAAATTGAATCAATCTGTTTATACTAGATAAAAATGTGATAAAAGGATGTACAAACATGAGATTAAGCAGAAAATTAGGACGAGTGCAATATAATGGACATCGTGATATCGACCGCTGGCAGCACGACGAAATGGATCAACCAGGCTTCCTTGAAGAAACGGCATCTGAATACGGATGCACGTCAAAAGAAGAGCTGGAAAAGAAAAAGAGACACGGCAAGGGTTGACAGAGTGGCAGCACCGACCTTATTATAATATAAATCAACACACTTGAAAATTTAAAATGTGGAACTGATGATAGAGAATAGTAGGGTAAATTGCGTGAGCAGAGAGGAATCGCCTTAGGCTGAAAGCGAATCCGCATGGCATTTATCACGAAAGAACACTCTGTAGGTTTCCTGCTGAACACTCAAAAAATGAGTCATTAGGCGGAGAACGTGAATCTGCGTTAAGGATTTGAGCGGGAACATGGCTAGATCATGTTCCAACTAGGGTGGCACCACGGGTATAACTCTCGTCCCTACTATACACATAGTAGAGGCGGGGGTTTTTTATATGTCCACATAAAAAATGAATGATGGTCGTAGGAGGACGAAAAATGAGTTTTAATATTCCAAGAGGCACACAGGATATTTTACCGGGAGAATCAGAACGCTGGCAGTATGTTGAACAAATTGCGAGAGATACATGTGCAGCCTTTCAATACAAAGAAATCCGCACACCGATTTTTGAGCATACGGAACTGTTTGCACGAGGAGTAGGCGAGTCAACAGATATCGTTCAAAAAGAGATGTACACATTTGAAGACAAAAAAGGACGTAGCATCACACTTCGCCCAGAAGGAACAGCTTCAACTGTCCGTTCTTATGTTGAAAATAAACTGTTTGCACAGCCTGCACAGCCTACAAAGCTGTACTACATTGGACCAATGTTCCGCTATGAGCGTCCGCAAACGGGAAGATATCGTCAATTTTATCAATTCGGAATTGAAGCGATCGGTTCAAAAGATCCTGCCATTGATGCAGAGGTCATTTCATTAGCGATGAGTGTGTATGAGAAAGCGGGTCTTTCCAACTTAAAACTCGTCATTAACAGCCTTGGTGACAAAGAAAGCCGTGCAGATTACCGTCAAGCACTTGTCGAGCACTTTGAACCAAGAATTGATGAATTCTGTCACGACTGCCAAATTCGTTTACATCAAAATCCATTGCGTATTCTTGATTGTAAAAAGGACCGCGATCACGAACTGATGGCAACGGCACCATCCATTCAAGATTACTTAAATGAAGAATCACGGACTTATTTTGAAAAAGTAAAACAATACTTAACCGATCTAGGCATTGAATATGTCGTCGATCCGAACTTAGTGCGCGGTCTTGATTATTACAATCACACTGCCTTTGAGATCATGAGTAATGCAGAAGGCTTTGGCGCGATCACAACATTAGCCGGCGGCGGCCGTTATGATGGACTTGTTGAAGGAATTGGCGGTCCTGAATCACCAGGTATCGGCTTTGCGATGAGTATTGAACGTTTCCTATCAGCGATTGATGCAGAGAAGATCGAGCTTCCTGTTCAAGACGGCATTGATTTATATATTGCGGCATTAGGAGATCAAGCAAAAGATTATGCTGTTGGCTTATTGAATCGCCTAAGAAAAGAAGGCATTTCAAGTGAAATGGACTATACAGGGAAAAAGCTAAAAGCACAATTTAAAGCGGCAGACCGCTTGAAAGCCAAGTTTATTGCAGTTCTTGGTGAAGATGAGCTAGCGCAGCAAATTGTAAACGTAAAAGATACGACAACGGGTGAACAAATTGAAGTGAAGCTTGATGAGCTGATTCAAATGATGAAAGCCCACCAGAAAGCGTAAAGAAGGAGTGGAATGTTTGTGTTTGGTAGAACTTTTTATTGTGGAGAAGTAACAGAAGACCAAATCGGTAAAACCGTTGTATTAAAAGGATGGGTACAAAAACGTCGTGACCTTGGCGGATTAATCTTTATTGACCTGCGTGATCGTACAGGCATTGTGCAAGTTGTCTTTCATCCAGACCAATCAAAAGAGGCTCTTGAGACAGCAGAATCGATTCGGAATGAATATGTCCTTGATATTAAAGGGACAGTGGTCGCAAGAGAAGAAGCCACGATCAACCCAAATTTAAAAACAGGCAAAATTGAAATTCAAGTCGACACAGTCACTGTTTTAAATGAAGCCAAGACGCCTCCATTTGTGATTTCTGATCAAGCAGATGAGGTATCAGAAGATGTGCGCTTAAAATACCGCTACCTAGATCTTCGCCGTCCTGCGATGTTTGAAACGATGAAAATGCGACATGAAGTCACAAAAGCATTCCGCCATTTCTTAGATGATCACGGCTTTCTAGACATTGAAACGCCAATTTTAACAAAAAGTACGCCAGAAGGTGCGCGTGACTATCTTGTGCCAAGCCGTGTACACGAAGGAGAATTCTATGCGCTGCCGCAGTCTCCGCAATTATTTAAGCAATTGCTCATGGTGTCTGGGATGGACCGCTACTATCAAATCGCTCGCTGCTTTAGAGATGAAGACTTGCGTGCTGACCGTCAGCCGGAATTTACACAAGTCGATATTGAAATGTCCTTTATGAGCCAAGAAGACATCATGACGCTTGCTGAAGAGATGATGGCAAAGGTGATGAAAGATGTCAAAGGTGTTAACCTGACATTGCCATTACCTCGTATGACGTACGATGAAGCGATGAATTCCTATGGTTCTGACAAGCCGGATACCCGATTTGACATGAAGCTTGTCAACATTTCAGATACGGTAAAAGACTCAGATTTCAAAGTCTTCAGCGGTGCTGTAAACAATGGCGGAGCTGTCAAAGCGATTAATGTCAAAGGGGCTGCAGCAAACTACTCAAGAAAAGACATCGATGCACTCGGTGCATTTGCAGCGAACTATGGTGCAAAAGGTCTTGCTTGGCTAAAAGCTGAAGGGACAGAGTTAAAAGGACCAATCGCTAAATTCTTTGATGAGTCAAAACAAGCAGAATTAAAAGAACAGCTTCAAGTTGAAGAAGGCGACCTTTTACTCTTTGTTGCAGATAAGACGTCTGTTGTCCATGATGCGCTTGGCGCACTTCGCTTAAAACTTGGCAAAGAGCTTAAACTCATCGATGAGTCTGTCTTTAATTTCTTATGGGTTGTCGATTGGCCGCTGCTTGAAAAAGATGAAGAAGAAGGCCGCTTCTATGCTGCCCACCATCCTTTCACAATGCCAGTTCGGGATGATCTTGAATTAATTGAAACAAGTCCAGAAGATATGAAAGCTCAAGCGTATGATCTTGTGCTGAACGGCTATGAGCTTGGCGGAGGTTCTATTCGTATTTTTGAAAAGGACATTCAAGAGAAAATGTTTGGTTTACTTGGCTTTTCTAAAGAAGAAGCGTACGATCAGTTCGGCTTCCTTCTTGATGCATTTGAGCATGGTGTGCCTCCGCACGGCGGAATTGCGCTTGGACTTGACCGCCTAGTGATGCTGCTTGCCGGCCGATCTAACCTAAGAGATACCATTGCGTTCCCGAAAACGGCAAGTGCAAGCTGTGTTCTCACAGATGCTCCTGGCACTGTAAGCACAGCGCAGCTAGATGAACTGAGTTTGGCTATTAAAACAAAAGTAAAACAGTAAAATAGGCGCATGTTTATAGGCATGTAAACGCTTGTAAAAGGGACATGCCTATGATATGCTTTCATCAACTAATAAATAAAGTCCTGATACGTACGGTGGTTACCTAGTTTTGACCGAACATTTTTTTCTACGGGAGCTTGCCTTTCCTTTCTGCATAAATGCCTCTTCTGAGGACTTATAAAGTGAGGAAGAAAGCACCCACCTGCATGGTGCGGGGTTCAAAACGAAGGAAAAGCTGGCGGCGTGATCGGGACTTTTTTGTGTTTTTTTCTATTTGAGAAGGATGACGGAGAATGCTGAATATGATATGATTCTTTCGATTCATTTTAAATAAAGGTGGAGTGAGGCACTTGTTACATCAGTTTTCAAGAAACGAGCTTGCCATTGGCAAGGAAGGCTTAAATATATTAAAAAACAGTACAGTTGCAGTGCTTGGAGTAGGCGGCGTAGGTTCTTTTGCAGTAGAAGCCCTTGCTCGTTCAGGTGTTGGCCGTATTGTTCTTGTTGATAAAGATGATATTGATATTACAAATGTAAATAGGCAGCTGCCAGCTTTGCTATCAACGGTTGGTCAGCCTAAAGTTGACTTAATGCAGGCAAGAATTGCTGACATTAACCCAGAATGTGAAGTTGTTGCGCTCAAAATGTTCTATACAGAAGAAACATATGAACAATTCTTTGAGTATCCACTTGATTATGTCATTGATGCATCAGATACAATTCATTATAAAATTCATTTAATGAAAGAGTGCCTGAAACGCGATGTGAACATTATTTCGAGTATGGGTGCTGCAAATAAAACAGATCCGACACGTTTTAAAATTGATGACATCTCGAAAACACATACAGACCCAATTGCGAAAGTCGTCAGAACACGCCTGCGGAAGGAAGGCATTCGTAAGGGAATTGAAGTTATTTTCTCTGATGAAAGTCCGATTGTCATTCGTGAAGATGTGAGAAAAGAAGTGGGAAATGATGAAGCGAAAATTCGTAAGGCACAAATGCCGCCGTCATCCAATGCTTTTGTTCCATCTGTGGCTGGACTGATCATGGGTGGTCATGTCATTATGAAACTGTTAAAAGACATTCCGATTACACGTGTGAAAGATAAATAAACAGCCCGCCTGCTTAGAGCAGGGGGCTTTTTTTATTTTTGCCGTCTTAAATTTTCGTACACTTGCTTTAGTGCACCTTCAAATTTTCCAGTTTGCTTTGGTTCATAATATTGCTTGTTTTTCAGCGGGTCAGGTAAATATTGCTGCTTCACCCAGCCATTTTCATAATCGTGCGGATATAAGTAATCGGCGCCTCTTCCAAGTGCTGCTGCCCCTTTATAGTGGGCATCTTTTAAATGAACGGGAACTTCACCAATTTTCCCCGTGCGAATATCATGCAATGCCGCATCAATCGCTTGGTAAGCGGAGTTTGACTTTGGAGAAAGACACAGTTCAATCACGGCATTAGCGAGTGGAATTCGTGCTTCTGGGAAACCAACTCTCTCAGCTGTTTGAACAGCGCTTAACACACGTGGCCCTGCCTGCGGACTGGCTAAGCCAATATCTTCATAAGCCATCACAAGTAATCGTCTCGAAATGCTTTCAAGGTCTCCCGCTTCAATGAGTCTTGCAAGGTAATGTAGCGCAGCATCTGCGTCAGATCCTCTGATGGATTTTTGAAAAGCCGAGAGGACATCATAATGGGCATCACCGTTTTTATCATGCGAGAAGCTCTTTTTTTGTAAACATTCTTCTGCTGCAGCTAGAGTGATCGTGATCTGTCCAGATTCATCCGCTTTTGTCGATAAGACGGCTAGTTCAAGCGCATTTAAAGCGGAACGCACATCTCCTCCGCATCCATTTGCAAAATGATTCATTGCCTCCTCATCAACTTTGACCGAATAACCGCCAAGCCCGCGATGTTCATCCTGTAAAGCTCGAGATAATGCAGCTTTGATTTGCTCTGTTTCCAGCGGCTTCAGCTCAAATATTTGTGTCCGGCTACGGATGGCTGGGTTGATCGCATGATACGGATTAGCTGTTGTCGCGCCAATTAAAATGATCATGCCATTTTCTAAATACGGAAGAAGGAAATCCTGCTTCCCTTTATCGAGTCTGTGGACTTCGTCTAAAATCAAGATGACTTGACCACTCATTTTCGCTTCAGCGGCGACAGCTTCCATATCTTTTTTGTTATGAATCACCGCATTCAATGTACGGAAGGCAATGCTTGTACTGCCAGCGATTGCAGTGGCAATGGATGTTTTGCCGATTCCCGGCGGTCCGTATAAAATCATCGAGGACAAATGTTTTGCCTCGACCATTCGTCTAATAATTTGACCTTCTCCAACGAGATGCTCCTGCCCAATAATGTCTCCAATATGACTTGGGCGCATCCGATACGCTAAAGGTTTCATGATTATCTCTCCTAAAGCAATGTCTTGTTTGTATAGAGTACCGAAATTTCTTCAAATAGAAAAGGGATGCGTCCTCGTTTTGAGCTCAGAACCCGCAAATGAAAGTTGGCTAAAAGTATGATATAATTGCTTTTGGTCTATATAAGCGTATATGAAATCAGAAAAAAATTGATGACATAGAAATAGAAAACGCAGAGGTGTTTAACTTGAAAATTTCTACTAAAGGCAGATATGGTCTGACGATCATGATCGAATTAGCCAAAAAACATGGCGAAGGCCCTACATCATTAAAATCAATCGCTCAAAACAATGATTTGTCTGAGCATTATTTAGAGCAGCTTGTATCACCACTTCGCAATGCTCGTCTTGTGAAAAGTATCCGCGGAGCGTATGGTGGCTATGTGCTTGCCCATGAGCCAAACGAGATTACAGCCGGTGATATTATTCGAGTATTAGAAGGACCTATTAGTCCTGTTGAAGTGATCGAAAACGAAGAGCCAGCAAAGCGTGCACTTTGGATTCGTATTCGTGATGCAGTAAAAGACGTACTAGACAATACAACTCTTGAAGACTTGGCAAGCTATAAAGATGACGAGGATCAAGAGGCGTATATGTTCTATATTTAGATCAGAGGTGTACCGGAAATGGAACGTATCTATTTAGATCATGCAGCCACAACGCCGATGGATCAGCGAATTGTGGACAAGATGATGCCTTACTTTACAGAGATATTTGGCAATCCCTCTAGTATTCATTCATATGGACGCGAGGCAAGAAAGTGGCTCGATGAAGCAAGGGAAGTCATTGCAGGAGAATTACACTGTAAGCAGCAGGAGATCATCCTCACAAGCGGGGGAACAGAGGCAGACAACTTGGCCATTACAGGTGTGGCAATGGCAAGGCAGCATGAAGGAAAACATATCATCACAACAAAAACTGAGCATCATGCAGTGCTGCATACATGCGAACGCTTAGAGAAGCTTGGTTTTGATGTGACGTATTTAGATGTGGATCACACTGGATTGATTCATCTTGATCAATTAAAACAAGCATTAAGAGACGATACAATTCTGGTGACCATCATGTACGGCAATAATGAAACAGGTGTGATCCAGCCAATCAAAGAAATTGGTCAACTTTTGCATGATCACGCTGCTCATTTTCATACAGACGCTGTACAGGCATTTGGGACAATATCAATTGATGTCACAGAACTTCATATCGACCTCTTATCTGCGTCCGGTCATAAACTAAATGGCCCGATGGGAACTGGTTTTTTATACGTGAATGAGCGTGTGAAACTTTCTCCGCAGCTATTTGGAGGAGAACAAGAAAGAAAACGCCGTGCTGGCACTGAAAATGTGGCGGGCATCATTGGGCTTGCAGAAGCAGTTCAATTAACAAAGCAAAATAGAAGAGAAAAAGCAGTGCATTATGGTAAGCTCAAAGAAGCGATGCTGCAAGTATTCGAAGAGGAATCACTCAATTTCTCTATCAATGGACATCCGAAAGAGACATTGCCGCATATTTTAAATGTCCACTTCCCGGGCGTTTCCATTGAATCGTTACTTGTGAACTTAGATATGGAAGGGATTGCTGTTTCAAGCGGGTCAGCATGTACGGCTGGATCTGTCCTTCCTTCGCACGTATTAAGCGCCATGTATGGTGAAGAAGCAAAAGAGCTGACATCCTCAGTCAGAATAAGCTTCGGTCTTGGAAATGAAGAGGAACATGTGAAGCAGGCGGCTCGTAAGATAGCGGCTGTCGTGAAACGCCTAGCCAAATAAATGCTCCCTTTTGTTCGTGTGTGAAAAATGAAACAGCTAGGCACCTGAAGAACGAAACGCGCACGTTGTTTCATTGAAATTGGAGTTGATGAAGATGACAAAAAGACCTGAAGACACAAGAGTTGTGGTCGGTATGTCCGGAGGCGTCGATTCATCAGTTGCTGCGCTCATGCTAAAGGAGCAAGGCTATGATGTGATCGGCATATTTATGAAAAACTGGGATGACACAGATGAAAATGGTGTATGTACAGCAACGGAGGACTATGAGGATGTCATTCGTGTTTGTAACCAGATTGGAATCCCATATTATGCAGTGAATTTCGAGAAACAGTATTGGGACAAAGTGTTTCAATATTTTCTTGATGAATATAAAGCAGGCAGAACGCCGAACCCAGATGTCATGTGTAATAAAGAAATTAAGTTCAAAGCATTTCTTGAGCATGCATTGTCGCTTGGAGCGGATTATTTGGCAACAGGCCACTATGCCCGTGTCGACAGAACCGGCGATGAAGTCAAAATGCTAAGAGGTCTTGATATAAACAAAGACCAAACTTATTTCTTGAATCAGCTGACTCAAGAACAACTTGATAAAGTGTTGTTCCCAATCGGCGATTTAGAGAAAAAAAGAGTGCGTGAATTAGCGAAAGAAGCAGAGCTCGCAACAGCAACGAAAAAAGATTCTACGGGCATCTGCTTTATTGGGGAAAGAAACTTTAAAACGTTCCTTAGCCAATATTTGCCTGCACAGCCCGGTGTGATGCAGACAATGGACGGAGAAGTAAAAGGTGAACATGATGGACTGATGTATTACACGATCGGTCAACGCCAAGGACTTGGCATTGGCGGAAGCGGTGATCCGTGGTTCGTTGTTGGGAAGGACTTAGAGAAAAATATCTTATTTGTTGAACAAGGCTTCCACAATCCGCTTTTATACTCTGAAAGTATTTCAGCTGTTAACATCAGCTGGACTCGTCCTCATATTGTCGGCGAAAACGGTGAACTCACATGCACAGCAAAATTCCGATACCGTCAAGAAGACCATCATGTAAAAGTCAAAATGACAGGTGAGCAGGAAGCAATGGTGATCTTTGATGAACCCGTTCGTGCTGTCACTCCAGGACAAGCTGTTGTTTTTTATGATGGCGAAGAATGTCTTGGCGGCGGGACCATTGACGATGTCTTTAAAGATGGCCAAAAGCTGTCGTATGTGTAACATGTGTTAAAAACCTCAACGTCGCTGTTGAGGTTTTTTAATGAAAGGATGAAGAGAGCGAATGAATCATAACGAAATCGGTATTGAAGCTTTAAATCAAGGGAACATCGAACAGGCAGCTGAAGCTTTTACGAAAGCCATTGAAGAAAGCCCAAAGGACCCGGTTCCATATATTAACTTTGCGAATTTACTTTCAAGTGTTCATGAATTTGAACGTGCATTGAACTTCTTTCAAAAAGCCATTGAACTTGATCATACAGCAGCTGCAGCTTATTATGGGGCAGGAAATGTCTACACGATGAAAGAAGACTTTATGAAAGCGAAAGACTATTTTGAGCAAGCGCTACAAGCTGGAATGGAAAACAGTGATTTGTTTTATATGTTAGGGCAGACACTGATGAAATTAGAGCAGCCAAAGCTTGCGATGCCTTATCTTCAGCGTGCAGTTGAGCTAAACGAAGAAGATAACGAAGCAAGATTTCAATTTGGCATGTGCTTAGCGAATGAACATCTGCTGGAGGAAGCGGTCGCAGTCTTTACTGAAGTGATTACGCGAGATCCGCAGCATGCAGACGCCTTTTATAATGCAGGCGTTGCGTATGCGTATTTAGAAAAAAAAGATGAAGCGCTTGAAATGCTAGGAAAAGCCATTGACGTGCAACCTGATCATATGCTTGCATTGCATGCGCAAAAGCTGATTCAAGAGGCAGAATAACCGGAAGGAGGGAAGACCTGTGCAGGAACATCCAGATCAAATGAAGCTTGAAGATGAACCATTTTTAAAAGGGACGGTTCAAGCCGTTATTTTCCATAACGAAAGTAATTTATACTCGGTGTTAAAAGTAAAAGTCATTGAAACATCAGAGAATTTAGAGGAAAAAACAGCATCTGTCACAGGGTACTTCCCAGCGCTTCATGAGGAGGAAACCTACACCTTCTATGGCAAGGTCACAAGTCATCCGAAGTTTGGCGAGCAGTTTCAAGCCACTCATTTTCAAAAGGAAGTCCCTACAACAAAGCAAGGCATCATTCATTATCTCTCTAGTGACTTGTTTGAAGGGATTGGAAAAAAGACAGCGGAAGAAATCGTCGGCAAGCTAGGCAATCAGACGCTTCATCAAATTATGCGTGATCCGTCTGTTTTGTATGACGTCCCTCGCCTGTCAAAAAAGAAGGCTGATAAGCTGGCTGCCGCACTTCAGGAGCATCAAGGGCTTGAGCAAATTATGATCAGCCTGAATCAATATGGCTTTGGTCCTCAGCTTAGTATGAAGATTTACCAAGCGTACGAGAGTGAAACGTTGCAGAAAATTGAAGAAAACCCTTATCAGCTCGTCAAAGACGTCGAGGGGATTGGATTTATTAAAGCAGATGAACTCGGCGCTAGAACAGGGATATCTGGAAATGATCCAGAACGCATTCGTGCAGCCCTTTTGTATACCGTTGAGACAGCAAGCCTGCAAGACGGTCATACGTACATACAAACGAAAGATCTGATCATCGAAACCCGTAAATTGCTGAATCAAACAGGCAATGACTACAAAGTGACTGAAATGGACGTTGCCAATCAGATCATTGCACTTGGTGAAGGGAAAGACATGATCATTGAAGATGATCGCTGTTATCATCCGTCGCTCTTTTATGCGGAGCAAAGTGTGGCAAAACGTATTCAAAAAATTGTCTCTCAAACAGAATATGCAGATCAATTTCCTGAATCAGAATTTCTGCTTGCACTCGGTGAACTGGAGGAACGGCTTGGTGTCCAGTATGCACCAACCCAAAAAGAAGCCATTCAAAAGGCACTCATGTCTCCAATGCTGCTTCTAACAGGCGGACCGGGTACAGGGAAAACGACGGTCATTAAAGGGATTGTCGAGCTTTACAGCGATCTTCACGGCGTATCTCTTGACCCGGGTGATTATAAAAAAGATGAAGCATTTCCGTTCGTGCTTGCCGCACCAACTGGACGTGCTGCGAAACGAATGACAGAATCCACTGGACTTCCTGCTGTGACCATTCACCGGTTGCTAGGCTGGAATGGATCAGAAGGCTTCTCACATGATGAAGACCAGCCGATTGAAGGAAAGCTTGTTATCATTGATGAATCGAGTATGCTGGATATTTGGCTGGCGAACCATTTGTTTAAGGCGATCCCAGATCATATTCAAGTCATTATGGTTGGAGACGAACATCAACTTCCATCTGTCGGGCCTGGTCAAGTGTTAAGAGACCTGCTTGCGTCACAAGCTATACCGGCAGTTACATTAACTGATATTTACCGGCAGGCAGACGGTTCAACAATTGTTGAGCTTGCGCATGATATGAAAAATGGTGTTTTGCCAAAGGATATTACTGCACGCTCGAAGGATCGATCCTTTATTCAATGCTCTAGTGACCAAATGAAAGAAGTCATCGAGAAAGTGGTCAGCAATGCTGCTCAAAAGGGTTATTCAGCAAAGGACATTCAAGTGCTTGCCCCGATGTATAAAGGAAAAGCAGGCATTAATGAACTGAATAAAATGCTCCAGCAAATTTTGAATCCTAAAAAGCCAAAAGGAAGAGAAATTCCATTTGGTGATGTCGTCTACCGGACAGGTGATAAGGTACTTCAGCTTGTCAATCAGCCCGAGAATAACATTTTTAATGGAGATATTGGCGAAATTGTCTCGATCTTTTATGCGAAAGAAAACACGGAAAAAGAAGATATGGCGGTCATCTCCTTTGATGGAAACGAAATCACGTTTACGAAAAAAGATTTTCATCAATTTACACACGCTTATTGTTGCTCGATTCATAAATCCCAGGGCAGTGAATTCCCAATCGTGGTGCTGCCAGTCGTGAGAAGTTATTATCGAATGCTTCGAAGAAATTTGCTTTACACTGCCATTACACGAAGTAAAAAGTTTTTAATTTTGTGCGGTGAGGAATCAGCATTAGAGTGGGGCGTAAAAAATAATGAAGACTCCCTCAGACAAACGTCTTTAACCATGCGTCTTACTGAAACGGAAGAAGTCATGGATGCTGAGCTAGCAGCCCTCCAAAAAGAACTTCCTTTCAGCGTACACGATGCCAATATTGGCATGGAGGGAATCACTCCGTTTGATTTTATGCAAGAGTAAATGGCTTCCATGGAAGCCATCATATTGTTAAACAAAGGGCTAAAATGAACTTGATTTTAGCCCTTTGTTTTTTTCAGCGTGAAAGAAAACCTTTGCAGCCCTAAGAAGGACGAGTACTGGCGCGGAGCGAATTTGACATTCGTGAGCACCAGCACGCAGGACTGACAAAGAATGCGAGGGTTTGTCTACACGCTGATGGCTTCCTTCATGGAAGCCATTTCTTCGTATGAGTCATAGAGGAAACGCACACGATAAGACTGTTCCGAAAAGGTGGTTGATCACATTTTGAGAACATGTCGAGAGCTTGAAGGACTGACGATCTATACAGACGAGCTGTCTTATTCACTTGGGGCGATCAAAGATATTTGCTTTTTAGCCGGCGGCAGCTGCGGGGGATATGTTTTAGATGGGAAAAAGAAAGACTGTGCTTTCATTCCATTCTCAGCTGGCGACAAACTGACAGACAAAGGTCTATATGTGAGCTGCCAGAAGGGCATCGAGATAGATACCACCGCCCCATCCTTTTTCTTTTCGAAATTAAAAAAGAAAATGATCCGTACGCCAGATGGTGAAACATTAGGTGTTTTGGAAGATGTATACTTTTGCATGAATTCGGGCACAATCGTAGCATATGAACTCTCGGACGGCTTCTTTACAGAGCTATCAGGGATTCGAAAGCAGCTGCATGCTGCCGGAACCTTGATGGATGTTCAAAAGGAAGCACTTGTTCTAAACCGAACGTAAAGAGGTGCTGAATATGCTCATTTGCCCAAATTGCAAATGTAAAGACATCGGAAAAATTGGGGTCAATCAATATTATTGCTGGGGCTGTTTTATTGAATTGACACTGTCAAAAGGCAAAATATCTACTCACCAAGTGGAGGAAGACGGTACACTAAGCAGTTTAGACGACCTGTTTAGTGACGATGAACGTTCAATTCAACTATAAGTGTTAAGGGGGAATTTCGAATGGGCAAAATGACTTCTTCACTATTAACGCTTGGTGCAGGTGCACTCGCATATCACTTTGCAAGTCGATATGATATGCCATCTAAGCGGGATATGAAAAAGATGAGAAAACGAGTTATGCGAATGCTTTAAACAAAAAGGGACATCCACCATGAGCGGATGTCCTGTTTTTATGCCTGCCTGTACTCTAATCTCCGTGCAAGTAAGGACAAGCTGAAGTTAACAACAAAATACATCATGGCCGCCAAGAGGAAAATAGGAAGTAAATAAGATTGGCTTTGACCATTTAAAATCTGCGCGTGATGCAATAACTCTGGAAGGGCAATCACAACGGCAAGCGATGTATCTTTTAAAAGAGAAATAAATTGACTGACAATCGGCGGTACCATTCGGCGTAACGCCTGTGGCATGATAATCATTTTTAATGTTTGAATATACGTTAAACCAGAGGATCTGGCCGCTTCGATTTGTCCCTTATCAATTGATTTTAACCCACTGCGAATGATTTCTGACAGCATGGCGGATTCAAACACGGTTAAAGCCGCAATGGCAGAGGCCGTGATGCTCAGCTTAATACCAATTTCAGGCAGGGCGAAATACGTAAAAAAGATGATCAGCAAAAGCGGTAGGTTCCGAACAGTTTCAACAATGACCGCAAGCACCTTTGATAAAATAGGGATTTGTGCGAACCTCAATGTGCCAACGACTAATCCGATGATAAAGCTTAAAATGATGGAGATAAAAGCCACTTTTAAGGTGACAGCAAATCCTTCAAGTAAAAAGGCGAGATGATCGGGCTGGTAGGCACCTATAAAATCCATTGTGTTTCCTCCTTTCTAGTGGCTTCGGGCTAATCTTTTTTCTAAATAACCAACGCCTAGACTAAGCGGAATGGTCAATAGAAGATAGAACATGGCAACAAAAATGTATACATCAAATGTCACAAACGTTCTCGAAGCGATAAGGTCTCCTTGGTACATCAGATCAAACCCTGCAATGACACCTAAAATAGACGAGTTTTTCACAAGGTTGATAAATTGATTCCCAAGTGGTGGAATGACAATTTTGATGGCCTGCGGCAGAATAATATATCGCATCGTTCCGCCATAGGACAGACCAGAAGCTCTAGCTGCCTCCATTTGTCCAAGCGGTACAGCTTGTATACCTGCACGAATGGCTTCAGCGATAAAAGCAGACGTATAAATGGAGAGGGCAATGGTTCCTGCTGTAAAGCCATCTGCCACAATGCCAAGTACCGGTAAACCAAAAAAGAACACAAAGGTGATCAATAATAACGGAATATTCCGAATAAATTCCACGTAAGCCGTCCCTAACCAGTTGAGCGGCCTTAGTGGCGCAATTCTCATAATGGCAATGAGTGTACCGATGAAAAAGCTTCCAATCAACGCAATGACACTTGCACCAATCGTATATTTAAACCCTTCTAAATAAAGATGGAAGTTCTCAGTTAAAATGGAAAACCGCAGCAATCAGTTCACTTCCTTCCTAATCAACAGAGGAGCCGGCAAGCGGCTCTCCTGAGGGTGTTGAGGTTGATCGAGTCAATTGATTATTCTTTGATCCATTTTTTATGAATCTTGTCATACTCTCCATTGTCTTTTAATGCCTTTAACGCTTTATTAATGGCTTCTGTCAATTCTTCATCGCCTTTTTTCACAGCGATGCCATAAGGCTCATCGGTAAATGTTCCACCAACGACTTCATAATTTGAATCTTCGTCTGCCATGCCAAATAAAATTGCATTATCAGTTGTCAGAACTTGCCCTTGATTTGATTTTAAGGCTGTAAAGGCTTCTTGGTAATTTTCAAATTCTAAAACGGATGCTTCTGGTGCCTTTTCGCGAATGTTTTGAGAAGAAGTGGACCCTTTCACTGCAAGCACCTTCGTACCTTTTTTAAGATCATCAATCGATTGAATGTCGCTGCCTTTTTTCACAAGCAGTGATTGTCCTGCTTCAAAGTATACGTCTGAGAAATTGACCTCTTTTTTACGCTCTTCTGTGATCGTCATTGTGGCAACAATGGCATGAATATCTCCTTTTTGCAGTAAAGGAATTCTTGTTTTAGATGTCACTTCTTTAAATTCTGCTTTTCCTTCATCACCGAGCATTTCTTTAGTGATCGCTTTTGCGATATCGATATCAAACCCTTCAATATCCCCGCTACTAGGATTTTTTAGACCAAATAAACGAGTATCGTTTTTCACACCGAAAACGATTTTTTTGTCTTTCTTAATGGCTTCTAATGAGCTGCCTTGTTTTGCATCGGTTGAGCCTTTCTCGGCAGAGCCGCAGGCAGCGAGAGCGATCATACAGCAAGTCATCAACAGTAATAGGCCAAAGCGTTTCATTTTTTTCATCAAATTCATTCCCCCTAGTGATTTAAAATACGGCTTAAAAAGAGCTGAGCGCGTTTCTCGCGCGGTTTTTCATAAAAGGCAGCTGGTGTAGATTCTTCAAGAATTCTTCCTTCATCAATAAACACAATACGGTCTGCGACTTCACGGGCAAAACCCATCTCGTGCGTGACAACGACCATTGTCATCCCTTCCCTAGCCAGCTGTTTCATCACATCTAGCACCTCACCGATCATCTCTGGATCAAGAGCTGATGTTGGTTCATCGAAAAGCATGACCTCAGGCTTCATTGCAAGTCCCCTTGCGATTGCCACACGCTGCTGTTGTCCTCCTGAGAGTCTAGAAGGGTAGGTGTCTGCTTTTTCAGGAATGCCAACTTTATTTAAATAAAATTCAGCTGTTTCCTTTGCTTCTTCTTTGCTCACTTTTTTAACCTTCATCGGCGCAAGCATAATGTTTTCAAGCACCGTCTTATGCGGATAAAGATGGAAGTGCTGAAACACCATCCCGATATTTTGCCTGATGAGATTGATGTTGGTTTTCGGATGCTGAACAGACACTTGATTGACAAGGACTTTTCCTTCATCAATGCTTTCAAGACGATTGATACACCTGAGCATCGTGCTTTTTCCAGATCCTGAAGGACCGATGATCACAACAACCTCACCTTTTTGAATATGTAGGTTAATGTCCTTAAGTACATGGAACTGGCCGTAATGCTTGTTGACTTCTTCGAATGTGATCATGAAGAACCTCCTCTTCTAATGATTGAGCTAAAGCGGATTCTAGCATAAATGAGGCGAAAATAAGAAAATAATGGAATATTTTCTAACGAGATTTTTACAGCAAACAGTGACTTTGGATGGAGCCGTATGTTTCATGTGTATTCATTTTTAACAAAGTTAGGACAAATTTTATTTACATGGATAATTGCAGAAGTTGGTTAAACAATAAGAAGAGAGGTGAAAAAGGTGAAGAAACGTCCGATCGAGTTTCTAATATATGCTGCAGGTGTACTGCTTGTCCTTGCGTCTTTACTCATTTTGGTTCAGCTCGACGAGTTATGGATGCCTATTTTTTTATTGCTCAAAGCGATTTTGATCCCGCTTCTTATCGCTATTTTTATTTCTTATCTTCTTTATCCAATTGTTGAAAGACTACATAAGCGAGGTTTGCCAAGGACGGTCAGTCTCTTATTGATATATGTGCTGTTTTTTGGCGGCATTGGTTTGGCTGTGTATAAAGGGGCACCGGTTTTAATCGCTCAGTTAAATGAATTGTCGGAGCAAATTCCCATGCTTGCCGAAACGTATAATGGTGCTTTATCACATGTTCATCGTCATACAAGCCACTGGCCTGATGGACTGCATGAACGGCTGGATCGTTTTATTGTCCAATCTGAGACGTATGCCGCAAATGGGGCAGAGCGGATGATTCTTAGCTGTAAAGTATTGCTTGATTACGCCTTAGTTGCTGCACTTATTCCTTTTCTTGTCTTTTATATGGTGAAAGATATGAACACGATGAAGCGGGCAGCATGGTATTTAACCCCGCCAAGCTTTCGAAAAAGGGGACATGCCTTTGTGAAAGCAGTGGATGACTCACTTGGGGATTATATTAGAGGGCAATTGCTTGTCTGTTCTTTAATTGGAGGTGCTGCTGCCATTGTTCTTTGGCTGTTTCATATTCCATATCCGCTTGTACTAGGTATGTTAATCGGTGCAACGAATGTCATTCCGTATTTTGGCCCGATTATTGGAGCGATCCCAGCTGTCTTTATCGCTTTTACCATCTCAGTGAAGTCAGTGATCATTGTGCTAATTACAGTAGCCGTGCTTCAATTTTTAGAAAGCAATGTACTGAGTCCGATCATTGTCGGGAGAAGCCTGCATATGCATCCTGTCGTGATCATGCTGGTGTTACTCGCTGGAGGGGAGCTGTTTGGCTTGATTGGAATGATTTTAGCCGTACCGTCCGCAGCCATTATGAGGGTCATTATTGTGCAATATATTCACATGAGACGAAGCGTTCATTGACAAGACGAGCCGAGTTGTCTATAATAATTTCGATTCATACATATTGAATTCAATGACGGACCCGAGTACGTTAAAAAGCTGTTGCAGAGAGAGGCTTTGTTTGCTGAGAAAAGCCTTATCAGACCTTTAACGGAAGCTAGTCCCGAGTGCAGATAAACACTGCCGCTCTCTTCCGGCGTTATCGGATGTGAAGGTGATAGACGCATATGTCTATAATCAGGGTGGTACCGCGAGAGCATCTCGTCCCTGTGTAAGTAGTTTTTTGCTTGCATAGGGCGGGATGTTTTTTCGTTTGTGTGAAGATTGAGAATAAAAAGGGAGGATTTATGATGAAAACTTTAACTTCAGCTCAAGTACGTCAAATGTTTTTAGATTTTTTTAAAGAAAAAGGACATGCTGTCGAACCGAGTGCGTCCCTCGTACCGCATGACGATCCAACACTTTTATGGATTAACAGCGGGGTGGCAACATTAAAGAAATACTTCGATGGCCGCGTCGTGCCTGAGAATCCACGTATTTGCAACGCACAAAAATCAATTCGTACAAATGACATTGAAAATGTAGGGAAAACAGCACGCCATCATACGTTTTTTGAAATGCTGGGCAACTTCTCTATTGGAGACTATTTCAAAGAAGAGGCAATCGAATGGGCTTGGGAATTCCTCACAAGTGACGAGTGGATTGGCTTTGATCCGAATCTGTTATCTGTAACGGTACATCCAGAGGATGAAGAAGCATATGTTCTTTGGAGAGATAAAATGGGTGTCCCTGAGGAACGAATTATTCGTCTAGAGGGCAACTTCTGGGATATTGGCGAGGGGCCAAGTGGTCCGAATACAGAAATTTTCTATGATCGCGGCGAAGCATATGGCAACGACATGAACGACCCTGAATTATATCCAGGCGGAGAAAATGAACGTTATCTAGAAGTATGGAATCTTGTTTTTTCTGAATTTAACCATAATCCAGATGGTACATATACACCGCTTCCGAAGAAAAACATTGATACAGGAATGGGTCTTGAGCGTATGGTCTCTGTGATTCAAAACGTACCGACGAACTTTGATACAGACCTGTTCATGCCGATTATTCGTGCAGTAGAAACGATTTCTGGAGAAAGCTATGGGGAGTCAAAAGAAAAAGACACAGCATTTAAAGTCATTGCTGACCATATTCGTACTGTTGCCTTTGCCGTCAGTGACGGAGCGCTTCCTTCTAATGAAGGCCGAGGTTATGTGTTAAGACGTTTGCTGCGCCGTGCTGTGCGTTATGCAAAAACGATCCATATCCACCGTCCATTCATGTATGATCTAGTTCCAGTTGTTGCGGAGATCATGAAGGATTTCTATCCAGATGTTCAAGCAAAAGAAGAATTTATTGCAAAAGTGATCAAAAATGAAGAAGAGCGTTTCCATGAGACACTGAATGAAGGGTTAGCCATTTTATCAGAAGTGATCAAAAAAGAACGAGACAATGGCAGCTCACAAATTTCCGGTAAAGATGTGTTTAAGCTTTATGACACATATGGATTCCCGGTCGAACTCACAGAAGAATATGCTGAAGATGAGAACATGACAGTCGATCGTGAAGGCTTCCAGCTAGAAATGGAGAAGCAGCGTGAACGTGCAAGAAATGCCAGACAAGATGTGGGCAGTATGCAGGTTCAAGGCGGGGCTTTAGGCGATATAAAAGCAGAAAGTACGTTTGTTGGCTACGAAAATTTAACTGCAGATGCTCGTATTATCGAATTGCTTCAAAACGGTGAAATTGTCACAGAAGCACACGAAGGGGAAACGGTGCAAATTTTATTAGATGAAACACCTTTCTATGCGGAAAGCGGCGGACAAGTGGCGGATAAAGGAACGTTAAAAAGTGCCGAAGCGATCATTGATATCAAAGATGTGAAAAAGGCGCCAAACGGCCAGCATGTCCACGAAGGAGTCGTCGTAAGTGGTACGGTTCAAAAAGGCATTGAAGTCACTGCAGAAGTCGAATCAGCGCTTCGAAAAGGCATTGTGAAAAATCACACAGCGACACATCTTTTGCACCAAGCGCTAAAAGATGTATTGGGCAGCCACGTTAACCAAGCGGGTTCACTTGTGAATGAAAACAGACTTCGCTTTGACTTTTCTCACTTTGGACAAGTAACAAAAGAAGAATTGTCACAAATTGAAAAAATCGTCAACGAAAAGATTTGGGAAGGCATTTCGGTTGCCATTGACCTGAAACCAATTGCTGAAGCAAAAGAAATGGGCGCAATGGCGCTGTTTGGCGAGAAGTATGGCGATATTGTCCGTGTTGTGCAAGTGGGTGATTACAGCATCGAGTTATGCGGAGGCTGTCACGTTCAAAACACTGCGGAGATCGGATTGTTTAAAATTGCATCTGAATCGGGTATTGGTGCTGGAACACGCCGTATTGAGGCTGTAACAGGTAAAGGTGCTTATGAAGAATTAAATGATCAGCTTGCGATTTTAGAAAAGGCAGCTAATGAACTGAAATCAAATACAAAAGATGTACCAAAACGCATCGCTTCCTTGCAGGCTGATTTAAAAGAAGTTCAAAGAGAAAACGAATCACTTCTTGCGAAATTAAGTCAAGCAGAAGCTGGCTCTATTTTGGAAAAAGTTATCGAAGTTGGCGGAGTGAACGTGTTAACTGAAAAAGTAAACGCCAAAGACATGAACCATTTAAGAACGATGGTTGATGAATTAAAAGCGAAATTAGGTTCAGCTGTCATCGTACTTGGTGCCGTTCAAAATGGAAAAGTCAACATTTCAGCCGGTGTGACAAAAGATGTCATTGAAAAAGGTCTTCATGCAGGAAAACTTGTGAAGCAGGCAGCTGAAATTTGCGGCGGAGGCGGAGGCGGACGCCCAGATATGGCACAAGCAGGCGGGAAACAGCCAGAAAAGCTTGAAGAAGCACTGGCAACTGTCGAAGAATCTGTCAAATCCGTTTTATAATCAGTCAATGTAGTGTAGAATAATGGTATTAGATGAGCGGTTAGAAAAAAGCTTGCTAGTAGAATGTTGGAAGAGAGGTGCAAGAAGCAGTGAGTTCATTTGATAAGACAATGAAGTTTAACTTCTCTGATGATTCAGCTGAAACCAATGTGAATGAAGTGCTCATAACAGTTTATGACGCACTCCAAGAAAAAGGATACAACCCGATCAATCAAATTGTCGGATACTTGCTGTCAGGCGACCCTGCTTATATTCCAAGACATCAGGATGCACGCAACCTAATTCGTAAACTAGAACGAGACGAATTAATTGAGGAATTGGTTAAATCGTACTTAGAGACACATAAAGAGGCGTAAAACATGAGAATTTTAGGCTTAGATTTAGGCACGAAAACCCTTGGTGTGGCAATCAGTGATGAAATGGGATGGACAGCTCAAGGGATTGAAACCATTAAAATTGATGAAGCAGGCGGAGACTTTGGTCTCAGCCGCCTGTCTGAGATCGTCTCGCAATATGGAACGGATAAAATTGTCCTTGGTTTTCCAAAAAATATGAACGGTACGGTCGGTCCAAGAGGCGAGGCCAGCCAATCATTTGCGAAAGTGTTAGAAAACACGTACAATGTTCCTGTTGTGCTTTGGGACGAGCGTCTGTCAACGATGGCAGCAGAAAAAATGCTCATCTCTGCAGATGTGAGCAGACAAAAGCGTAAAAAAGTCATTGATAAAATGGCGGCTGTTATGATCCTTCAAGGGTATTTAGACAGCTTAAATTAAAATGAGGTGAATCAAATGGAACACGGAGAAAAGCAAATTACAATCGTTGATGATAATGGAAATGAGCAACTTTGCGAAGTACTATTTACTTTTGAAAGCGACCATTTTAACAAATCATATGTTCTTTACTACCCAATTTCTGAACAAGATAACGAAGAAATTGAAATTCATGCATCAAGCTTCACACCAAATGAAGACGGTGAAGATGGCGAATTAGAGCCAATTGAAACGGATGAAGAGTGGGACATGATTGAAGAAACGTTAAATACGTTCTTAGATCAAGAAGACGAAGAAGAATAGAACGAATAAAAGGCCTGTGAACATGATCTCTGTGATCTTTCTTCACAGGTCTTTTTTTACATTCTATATGTAAACTATTATTTAAATTTAGTTGACATATATCGCTCGACCTTTTACGCTATTTTTATCAAAAACATCGAGTGAGGGGTATGAAAATTGAAAATTCACGATATGATGCAAATGGCATTCATGACAGCAGTTATTGGGATGTTAGGATTGATTCCGCCTATTTTTCTTGCGTTTACACCTGTACCAATCACAATGCAAACCGCAGGTCTTTTGCTTGCTGGAGGGCTGTTAAAACCAAAGCAAGCGCTGATTAGTTTACTTCTATTTCTTCTAATAGTGGCAGCAGGCGCACCTCTTTTATCTGGAGGGAGAGGCGGAATAGGGGTCTTTTTTGGGCCAAGCGGTGGTTTTTTACTTGCTTATCCAGTGGCTGCCTTTATGATCAGCCTGTGGCTGAACCGGCTGAAGAAAGTGACGGCCTTACGACTATTTTTGATCTATGCGGTATGCAGTATCGGGATATTATATATAGGCGGAATACCCTTTCAAGCCATGATGATGCATATAAAGATCACGCAAGCAGCTCTGTTCAGCGTCATTTATTTACCGGGTGATCTGATCAAAGCAGGGATATGTGCTGTCTTCACGGTGAAAATCATTCAAGCGATGTCATATCGAAAAAGGGACTTACATAGAGGGAGGCGAGCAGTTTGATGAGAATAACGGAAAGCTATGCAGCTCATGCAAAAGTGAACCCAGGTCAGATGGCGATCATAGATGAAAAAGAGAAGATCACTTATGAAGAATGGCATGAGCGTGTGCAGTCATCTGCACAATGGTTAAAAGAAACGCCTCATCAGCAAAAAAGAGTCGCTTTTTTAGTATCAAATGGTGTTCCGTTTCTCCAACTATTTGCTGGCGCAGCTTCTGCAGGATGGACAGCGGTGCCTCTTGATCCGCGGTGGAGTGACAAGGAATGCGCGGAAAAGCTCTTATTAAGCGACGCGGACCTTGTCATTGTGGAAGATCGATATATCAAAAGGATTGAAAAGTACAAGCTGGATATGCCAGTGCTCTCTTTATCTGAATGGAAAGAAAGAATCAGCCTCAGCATAAACGTTCAATCGAACAAAGGTGAACCGGAGGAAGATCCTGCTTTTTATATGGGATTTACTTCAGGATCAACGGGATCGCCCAAAGCCTTCATAAGACGCCAGCAGTCATGGATCGAGAGCTTTCAAATGACAGCTTCCGTCTTTGGGATCACACATAAAGATCATGTACTGATTTTGGGCACACTTTTATCCTCTCATTTTTTATACGGGGCGATCAGCACACTTTATTTCGGGGGCACCGTGACATTGTTAGAAAAATTTGTGCCAGATAAAGCAAAGAACATCTTAGAAAGAGGAGACATCACGGCTATTTATACGGTTCCGACCATGACAGAATCGTTACTGCAAATGGATGCCTTCGGAAAACATCCGCTTCTTGTCCTGTCTTCTGGTGCAGATTGGGGAAACTCTTCAAAAAAACAGCTCGTCAACCGCAATCCCCACATCACATTTTTTGATTTTTATGGAACATCAGAATTGAGCTTTGTCTCCTATTTATCTTCAGATGATTTTTTGCAAAAGCCTACTTCTGTCGGAAAGCCTTTTCTTTCTATTCAGGTTGAAATCAGGAGGGCAGATCAAACCGTTTGCAAGCCAAATGAAATCGGGAGAATTTATGTGAAAAGCCCAATGTCTTTTTCAGGCTATTTACAAGATGAAAAGCCGCCAGAAGAGTGGCTGACCGTATATGACATGGGGTGGCTCGACGAGGATGGTTACTTGTATATGAGCGGCCGCGAGAATGGCATGATTGTCTATGGGGGACTGAATATTTTTCCAGAGGAAATTGAGCGTGTGCTGAATGAACAGCCAGAGGTGAATCGGTCAATCGTGATTGGACTTCCTGATCCATATTGGGGCGAAATCCCTGTTGCCATTATTGAGAATGTACAGCAAACAAAAACCATTCGGCAAGCTGTAAAAGAAACATTAGCGGCATACAAAGTACCAAAAAAATGGCTCGTCACGGACAAAATGATCGAAACATCAGGAGGGAAAATCGCTCGTGCCAGTATGAAAAAGTGGGCGGAGGAACAACTATTATGCAAGCCGTGATCGTACAAGCGAAACGGACGCCCTTCGGTGAGAAAAATGGAATGTTGAAGGATTACCGGCCAGAGCATCTAGCTGCGCCCTTGATCCAGCATTTTTCAAACGTGACCAAGCCAGATGACATCATTTTAGGCAATGTCGTCGGGGGTGGTGGCAACATTGCCCGTCTGTCCTCGTTAGAAGCAGGGCTTTCATTACATATTCCGGGTATGACCATTGATAGGCAGTGTGCTTCCGGTCTTGAAGCCATTAGAACAGCGTGCATCATGATTCAGTCGGGGGAGGGATCAATATATATCGCTGGTGGAACGGAAAGCATTTCTCGGTCACCAATGAAAGAAAGGGCCCGCTTTTCTCCAGAGTGGATAGGGGACCCTCATATGGGGGAAGCGGCAGAGCTGACGGCGTCGAGATTTTCAGTTGCGAGACAAGAGCAAGATGACTATGCACTTTTAAGCTGGGAACGAAGTATAACCGCATTCAAGCAAGGAACGTATTCAGAAGAAATTGTTCCGATTAGCGGGATGAGTACAGATGAAGCGGCAGCTAAAATAAGACCGATTGCAAGCTTGATAAAGCGGGCAAAACCTGTCTTTTTACCAGGCAAAGGTACTGTGACTGTGACCAATAGCTGTAAAGAAGCAGATGGTGCAGCTGCCGTCGTTGTGATGGAAAGAGCGGAAGCGGAGGCAAAAGGCTTCAGCCCTATGCTGCGGTATATCGGGAGTGCCGTGACCGCTATAGACCCGCATTATCCTGCTGCTTCACCAATTGATGCAATCAAGAAACTTTTACATAAAGAACAGGTGAAGATAGAAGATGTTGCACTTTTTGAAATCAATGAAGCGTTTGCGCTCAAAGTAGTGCTCATTGCCCGGACACTAGGTATTCCTTATGACCGTATCAATAAAAGAGGCGGTGCGCTTTGTCTTGGGCATCCATATAGCGCCTCGGGAGCTGCTATGATGGTGAGACTGTTTTACGAAGCCCGCGCCCTACCGAATGGAAGCTATGTCATGGCTGCAATTGGAAGTGGAGGCGGTGTCGGTTTAGCCACACTATGGCAAGTTCTGTCATGACATGCATGAGCAAGTAATTGCCGAACTCCGTCGAATCATGTACTATAAAAGCTAGATGTGAGGAGGGCCATGCATGTTTTCAGAACAAAAGAAACGACCATTTTTTAAACGAAAAATGGGGATCGTCCTGTTATCTGTACTTGCTGTGATCATCATTGCAGCATTATCAGGTTTTTTATATGTAAAATCAGCACTCGGGCCGGTCGATCAAAAAAGCAAACAAACCATTAATATTCATATTCCAAATGGGACATCTGTCAGTGGAATTGCGAGCATTTTAAAAGAAAATGAGCTGATTTCAAATGACACGATTTTCACTTACTATGCAAAGTACAAAAAAGCATCAGGCTTTAAAGCGGGCTATTTTCATCTCAAACAAACAATGGATGCGGATCAGCTGATTCAAAAGCTGACATCTGGCGGGACAGATTACGCATTTCAGCTTGTGATACCTGAAGGGAAACAGTTGTCTGATATTGCAGCTATTATCGCAAACCAGACGAATTTTTCAGCGAAGGAAGTTGAAGCGAAGCTGGATGATCCAGCCTTTATTAAAAAATTGATGAAAAAATACCCGAAAACGGTGACATCACAAGTGAACGGGAAACAGGTCAAGCATCCGTTAGAGGGATATTTATTCCCGGCGACGTATCCGTTTTATCGTGAGGATGAATCACTTGAAACCATCATTGACACAATGATTAAACAAACAGATCAATATGTAAAAACGTATGAAAAGGACATGAAAAAGAGAAAGATGTCCATCCATGATGTCCTAACGATGGCATCCCTGATAGAAATGGAAGCAACTGAAAAAACAGACCGGTCAAAAATATCAAGTGTGTTTTATAACCGGTTGAAAAAGGATATGCCGCTTCAAACAGATCCAACCGTTCTTTATGCGCTTGGCGAGCATAAATCCCGTGTTTATTACAAAGATTTAAAAGTAAAATCACCATATAATACGTATACAAACAAAGGGCTGCCGCCTGGACCTATTGCCAATGCTGGAGAATCTTCTTGGAAAGCAGCACTCCATCCAGAGAAAACAGATTTTGTTTACTTCCTAGCAAAGAAAAATGGCGAAGTCGTCTTTACGAAAACGTTAAATGAGCACAACAAAGCGAAAGCGAAATACATCACAGGCAGCAACTAACGCCCATGTGAGAGGAAAAAGACTGTAGACAATGGTGAAATTGCCTGCAGTTTTTTTTCGTTGTTATATCCATTTTATAGGTTCGCAATTACCACATCTTTGTGGTAAAATATATCGGGTTGTTTTTACTTAGATGAACGAAAGATTGACGAGAAAGAGAGCTGCAGCAGGCAGGACTCTTCTTTTTCAGGTCATGAAGGAGCTAGACATATAATGACAATCGAAGATGATCAAATAAATGATTATATTGAAGATTTAATTGAGCCGAGTCCTGATGCCATCGCTCAATTAGAGGAGTATGCGAAAGAGCATCATGTGCCAATCATGGAAAAGGTGAGCATTGAACTGTTATTGCAGCTGCTTTCTTTGAAAAAACCGAAGAAGATTCTTGAGGTTGGGACAGCGATTGGCTATTCAGCGATTCGAATGGCAGAAGCTCTGCCAGATGCTGAAATCTATACGATTGAGCGAAATGCAAAACGTTATGAGGAAGCGACACGGAATATTGAAGAATTACATTTCAAAGATAGAATTCACGTGTTTTTTGGCGATGCGATCGAATCAGCTAAAACGGTTCAGACGATGGCGCCCTATGATGTGATCTTCATTGATGCGGCAAAAGGCCAGTATCAACGCTTTTTTGAGCTGTTTGAACCGATGCTGTCCGATGACGGAATGATTATTACAGACAACGTATTATTTAAAGGCTTAGTTGCGACAAATTATGAAGAAGAAATTGAAGATAAACGAAAAAAACAATTAATAGGCAAAATTGATCGATACAATCAATGGCTGATGTCAAATCCTGACTACCAAACGTGTATCATTCCGGTTGGAGATGGGATCGCTATTAGTACAAAAAGAGGTGACCAATCATGAAAAAACCAGAATTGCTTGTGACGCCAAGCAAGGTGTCGGATGTACTGCCGCTCATTGAAGCGGGTGCTGACGCATTTTTAATAGGTGAACAAACATATGGAATCCGTCTTGCAGGTGAGTTTTCAAGAGAAGATGTGAAACAAACGGTTCAACTCGCACATGCACATCACAAAAAAGTATATGTCGCCATGAATGCGATTTTTCATAATGACCGTGTGGCACTGCTTGGAGATTATTTAACCTTTCTCGATGGGTTAAACGTGGATGGTGTCGTTTTTGGAGATCCGGCAGTGATCATGGCCGCAAAAGAAACAGGTGTCAACCTGAATCTGCACTGGAGTACAGAAACAACTGGGACAAACTATTACACTTGTAACTACTGGGGCAGAAAAGGCGCAACACGTGCTGTTCTTGCCAAAGAACTCAATATGGATAGCGTGATTGATATCAAAGAAAACGCTGAAGTGGAGATTGAAATTCAAGTCCACGGCATGACCTGTATGTTCCAATCGAAACGGACACTTGTTGGCAACTATTTTGAATATCAAGGCAAACAAATGGACGTGGAAGGAAGAAATATGGAAGAAGGTCTATTCCTTCACGACCAGGAGCGTCAAAACAAATATCCTATTTTTGAGGATGAAAATGGCACTCACATTATGAGTCCAAATGATGTATGTATGATTGATGAATTAGAAGAATTTGTCGACGCAGGCATTGACTCATTTAAAATTGACGGAATTTTAAAGTCACTTTCTTATATGACAGAGGTGACATCCCTCTATCGAAAAGCCATTGATTTACTAGTGACTGATAAGGAAGCCTATGAAGATCAGAAAGATGAATGGCTGGAGCGTATTGAACAGATCCAGCCTGTCAACCGCTCAATCGATACAGGATTCTTCTTTAAAGAAACGGTTTATTAAGATAAAAGGAGGCAGAGGAAATGGCACTTTTAAAAGATGGAATTTCTGAAGTGATCGATGGAAAACGTGTCATTACAAAAAAACCAGAACTGCTAGCGCCAGCAGGTAACTTAGAAAAACTAAAAATTGCTGTGCATTATGGAGCGGACGCTGTTTTTATTGGCGGGAAAGAATTTGGACTTCGTTCAAATGCAGATAACTTTTCAATCGAAGAAATGGCAGAAGGTGTCGCATTTGCGAACAAATACGGTGCTCGCATTTATGTGACAACGAATATTTTCGCCCACAACGAAAACATGGACGGGCTGGAAGAATATCTTCAAGGGATTGAAGGAGCGGGTGTAGCGGGAATTATTGTCGCTGATCCACTCATCATCGAAACATGCAAACGAGTAGCTCCAAAACTTGAAGTTCACTTGAGCACACAGCAATCTCTTTCAAATTGGAAAGCTGTGCAGTTTTGGAAGGAAGAAGGGCTTGAGCGTGTGGTCCTTGCACGTGAAACAAGCGCCCTAGAGATTAAAGAAATGAAAGAAAAAGTGGATATTGAAATCGAAACGTTCATTCACGGGGCGATGTGTATTGCTTATTCTGGCCGCTGCGTGCTCAGTAACCATATGACAGCGAGAGATTCAAACCGCGGAGGCTGCTGCCAATCTTGCCGCTGGGATTATGATCTTTATAAACTAGAAGGCTCTGAGGAAGCGCCTTTATTCGGTGAAGAAGATGCACCATTTGCGATGAGTCCAAAAGATTTAAAACTCATCGAATCCATACCGCAAATGATCGAAATGGGAATTGACAGCTTAAAGATTGAAGGACGAATGAAGTCCATTCATTATGTAGCAACAGTTGTCAGTGTCTATCGTAAAGTCATTGATGCTTACTGTGCGGATCCAGACAATTTCGTCATTCAACAAGAATGGCTCGATGAATTAGACAAATGTGCCAACCGTGACACGGCTCCTGCCTTTTTTGAAGGTGTACCAGGAACGGATGAACAAATGTTTGGCATTCACGGAAAGAAAACGACCTTTGATTTCGTCGGACTTGTACTTCATTATGATGAACAAGAACAAATTGTCACATTACAGCAGCGTAATTTCTTTAAAGCTGGCGACGAAGTTGAATTTTTCGGTCCAGAAATCGAAAATTTCACATGCAAGATTGAGACGATTTGGGACGAAAAAGGGAACGAACTCGATGCCGCTCGTCATCCACTGCAAATTGTGAAATTTAAGCTTGATCAAAAAGTATACCCTAGCAACATGATGAGAAAGGGGAAATAACCGGCACATGGGGAAAAAACCAGTGGTGATTGGAATCGCTGGCGGCTCGGGTTCAGGTAAAACGAGCGTCACCAATTCCATTTACGAAAAATTTAAAGGACATTCAATCCTCATGCTTCAGCAAGATTTATATTATAAAAATCAAAGTCATATGCCATTTGAAGAGCGCCTGCTGACCAATTATGATCATCCGCTTGCATTTGACAATGACCTGATGATTGAGCATGTAGAAGCGCTGCTAAAGTACGAGTCCATTGAAAAACCAATTTATGATTTTAAACTAAACACACGTTCAGAAGAGACGGTACATGTTGAACCAAAGGATGTCATCATCGTTGAAGGGATCTTTGCCCTTGAAAATGAACGTCTAAGAAACTTAATGGATATTAAACTGTATGTGGATACAGATGCAGATCTTCGGATCATTCGCCGTATTTTACGTGATACGAAAGAAAGAGGCAGATCGATTGATTCCGTGATTGAACAATATGTATCTGTCGTCAGACCGATGCACAATCAATTCATTGAACCGTCAAAACGATACGCCGATATCATCATCCCAGAAGGCGGTCAAAATCATGTGGCCATTGACCTCATGGTGACAAAAATTCAAACGATTCTTCAAAACCGCGGAGAGTAAATGGTGGAGAAGAACAAAGACCTTTACGACGTAAAGGTCTTTTCAACATCCTGCTCTTGTAGTTAATACTTTAGTAATGGCTAGTCCGAAATCATCGGTGAGCATTGTAAGAAGCAGTCCCTGAGTAAAAGATTTGATATGATAGGAAAACAATGCTGCGAAATGGAGACAGGAAAATCACGATGGGATGCTGAAAGTTTCAGTTATTCCTGCTTTGTAAAAGTATATTAAAAAAATGACAAACAAATCATCACAAATTTTCAAACAATTCTTGATCAAAATGCAATTTTGTAATAATATAGCATAGACATATCGTACACTGACCATATTATGTATTGGAAGATGGAGAATGGATAAGCTATTCTTCTACATATGATCGAAATGGCCGAACGAGGTACAGGAGCTTCCTGTGCCTTTCCACAGTTTGTGCGATGAAGATAATACATCATCATGAGACCGCTGCTGTTCCTGCCTAATAAAAAGGCATAATAGTTGCATCTAAAAGGGACGCCATGTAAGATGGACTTTTACGAATATGGGACAGAAGGAATGAGGGCCGGAATATGTCCTCATTCTTGTATATTTCAGTCGTCACTCACATGCAGAAAGCTTGTATGATGAGGATTAATAGAAGGAGTGAATGATTCATGGCACAAGAGAAAGTATTTCCAATGACAGAAGAAGGAAAGCGCAAATTAGAAGAAGAGCTTGAATATTTGAAAACGGTTAAACGTAAAGAGGTTGTAGAGCGTATTAAAATCGCTAGAAGTTTTGGAGACCTCTCTGAAAACTCGGAATATGATTCTGCTAAAGAAGAGCAAGCGTTTGTAGAAGGTCGTATTACAACGCTTGATAATATGATTCGTAATGCCAAAATTATTGAAGATGAAGGTAACTCAAATATTGTTTCACTCGGTAAAACGGTGACATTCGTTGAATTACCGGACGGTGAAGAAGAGTCTTATACGATTGTAGGAAGTGCAGAAGCTGATCCGTTTGAAGGCAAAATTTCAAACGATTCACCAATTGCAAAAAGCCTTTTAGGCAAACAAGTAGACGACAAAGTCACAGTTCAAACACCTGGCGGAGAAATGTTCGTCCAAATTGTAAAAATTTCATAATTACGTTTATACGATAAACACCTCGTCCACAATAGGGACGAGGTGTTTTTATGCTGAAAACAAGAAGAATCCAATGGACAGGTGTCATTATTTTTATCTTATTGCTCGGCCTCCTATTTAGACTAGCGGAAATTCAGTTGTTTTTCACAGAATCTTTTTCAAAGCTTGATATTAATTTGATCCATGAAAGTGTCAGGCAGCGGACAGAAGAAGTAGTCATTTCAGACGGACGCGGTGAATTTTTAGATCGAAACGGCGAGGCACTTCTCACAAAAGAAGAGCCTGCGGTCATCATATTTCCTTTCCTGCAATATGACCTCCCTCACTTAAAACAAACCGCTTCTATACTTGAGATGGAAGAAGATGAATTGAAGAGCCAGCTGACAGAAACGAAGAAACCACTCATTTTAAAAGATGATATCACGAAAAAAAAGCTGAAAGACATCAATGATATGAAATATTCAGGTGTTTACGGCGTATATATGAAAGAGAAGGACAAAAAAAGACTTGCCCTCCACACATTAGGTTTCACAAGCGAGAATCCAGAACTCTTGAGAAAGCGTTATCCGGACAAAAAAGAGCTTTCGATTCGCACTGAGATCGGTACATTTGGTTTGGAAAGTACATTTGACGAATTTCTATTACCAGAGCAAGACACAAAATTGTTATATCATGTGGACGGAAGGGGAAACCCTTTGTTTGGGATGGACGTCAAATATACAGCAGAAGCTCATTCGTTTTATCCGCTGCAAGTGCAGACAACTATGGACGAAAACATGCAGAGGGAAATGGAGAATGTTCTCAAAGCGCAAGGTGTTGAAAAAGGCGGAGCGGTTCTGCTCGACATTCAAAATAGCAGTGTGCTGGCGATGGCGAGTGTTCCAAATGTGACCAGCAAAAACCGGCATGAGGCAAGAAATTACATGCTGACCGCAATGGCTCCCGGTTCTGTATTTAAAACGGTCGTACTTGCCGCAGCGATTGAAAAAAACTTGAACCAGCCACAAACGATGTATGATTGTCGAAAGAATTTATATGGAGAGCCAGAAGGAAAGCAGGAAGTACTGAATCTGTCTGAAAGCTTTGCGCAAAGCTGTAATTATACATTTGCGACACTCGCTGAGCAGCTCATCCAAACAGATGATCAAATCATTGAAAAGACAGCTTCAAAGCTTGGGCTTGTGGATCGAGCAGGCTGGGAAGGGGATGTATACCATAAGCAACAATTCAAACAGTTTGATCGTGAAGAAACAGGCAGTGTGTGGGGAGATAAAAGAGACAAGCATGTCAAAAAAGCCATTGCGCAAACGGCGATTGGTCAAAAAAATGTCAAAACAACCCCCTTACAAATTGCCAATATGATGGCAACGATTGCAAGGGGCGGAGAACGAAAAGAAGTGAGGATTGCAGATAAAGTGATGTATCAAAACGGAACAACGATGCTATCCTTTCAAAACAAACGACCTGATGGTGACAGTATTGACCGCTATACAGCTCAAACCTTGCAAAAGTACTTAAGGCAGGTGGTGACCTCTGACAAAGGAACAGGAAGAAGATTTCAAGACCTGCCGTTCCATATAGCAGGGAAATCAGGCACTGCCCAAACCGGCAGCAAAGATAAACAGGGGAATCCACTTTATCACAAGTGGTTTGCCGGATACTTTCCGGCAGAAAAACCAAAATACGCTCTCGTCGTTGTTCACCTTGATGAGGCAAGTGGCCGGGCTAAGACAAATGAAGCGTTTTATGATATTGTAAAAAAGGTCAATGAAATTGAAAAGAAACAGACATAGAACATCCCTTCATGTCATGTTAGAATAGTAACGACTTAGGGAACAGAGGCAAAGGAGTGCAGAGATTTTGAGTAGAAATTCTCGATTTGAACATCGTGATAAGCGCAGAAAGGCGAATATGGTGCTTAACATATTAATTGGTATCGTTGTGGTGCTTATTTTGGTTGTCGCATCGAGTTTGTTAATTTTTAATAAACCGAAAGATACAAATGTAGCAGACGAACCATCCAAAACAGCACCTGCATCGAGTGAAAATAAACAAAACTCAGAAGAAGATGTGAAAGATCAAAAGAAAGATACATCCGATGATGCGGATGCAAAAAAAGACGATTCATCTGACAAAAAAGACGATACAAAGAAAACAGATGATGAAGAAGAGCCAAACAAAGATGCGTTAAAAGATGCCACAGAAACAGATGGCGGTAAAACAAGTGACGTAGACAAAACATATGAAAACGATAACTGGGAGCCTGTAGGAACAGAGCAATCGGGATCACATACAGCAACCTATGATGCTAACTCAAAAGACTGGAAAGAAATGATCAAAGCTATGTCCTATGCGACAGGAATCTCAGAAGACCAAATGACTGTTATTTGGTTAGGAAATAACGGAGGACCTCAAGATGCAAAAGGAACCATCCGTGATAAATCAACAGGTGAACGCTACCGCGTAGAAATTACGTGGGTGGATGAAAAAGGCTGGAAACCTGTGAAGGTTGAAAAATTAAAATAAAAAAGATGCATGCAAAAAGGCTAAAATGAACTTCATTTTAGCCTTTTTCTTCTTTTCAGCGTGATAGAAAACCTTTGCAGTCTAGGAAGGACTAGCACCGGGCGCACAGACCTGACTGCCTACACGCTGATCTTTTTTATGAGACATTCGCTTTAAAATGAACAACTGCTGTATACAAAATCTTATCATCAATGACAGTCGTTTGATGACTCACAGAATGAACAGTCAGCAAGATCGCCTGATTATGTTCAATTTGTTTTTGGATCTTTTGTTCAAGTTCTTTTAAAGACGCTGCTTCAAAAAATTCAATTTTGTCCTTTAAAAAATCCAGTTGAAAATCCATTTCATTCATCCCTCCATGCTCTAGATTCATCATAATCTCTCCCATTCAAAAGGGCAAATATTTTTCTACCCCGCCCAGTATTTTTTAGTAGGAAAGAATCAGAAGATGTGGTAGGATAGGAACTGTTCGACGGAATAAAACATACTATACGGATAGGAATAAATAGATAAAGTGGAGGGAAAGAAAAATGGGACGTGAGTTTCTTTCTTTATTTGATCATTGGGCTGAATCTTATGATGACACTGTAAGTGGTCATGACGAGCAGTATAAAGAAGTATTTCGCCGGTATCCGGCCATTCTAAAAGAGATTACTCGCCGTGCAGGTCAACATGTCATTGAGTTTGGAAGCGGCACAGGAAACCTAACGGCGGCACTGCTTCAAGCAGATAAGAAAGTGTTTGGCGTTGAACCTTCAGAGGCCATGAAGAAAGCGGCTCTTCAAAAAGGAATACCAAATGTATTTCATGACGGAGATTTTTTATCGTTTCCAGCTCCACCTTTTGAGCCTGATACGATCGTCAGTTCATATGCTTTCCATCATTTAACGGACGAAGAAAAAAAACAAGCCATCCACACCTATGGCAACATCCTTCCCTCAGGTGGTAAAATAGTCTTTGCTGATACAATGTTTCAAAATCAAGCAGCACATCAAGCTGCAACGAACAAAGCGAAAGCCGCTGGATTCGATCAGCTTGCAGAGGATTTAGAAACGGAATACTATCCATCCATAGGTGTGTTAAAGCAAATCTTTGAAGAAGAAGGTTTTAGCACATCTTTTCATCAAATGAATGATTTTGTGTGGATCGTAGAAGCGAAGAAAAGGGAATGAAAGGATGTTTTTGATTTGAAAATCGCAGTGATAGGTGCAATGGAAGAAGAAGTGACGATTTTAAGAGACCAACTAAAGAATGCCACACAAGAAAACATCGCTGGGTGTGAATTTACAACAGGTGTTTATGAAGATAAAGAAGTGATTTTATTAAAATCAGGGATTGGAAAAGTGAATGCAGCGGTCAGCACAACACTTCTGCTTGACCGCTTTCAGCCAGATTATGTAATCAATACAGGATCAGCTGGCGGTTTCCATCACTCATTAAATGTAGGTGATATTGTCATCTCTACTGATGTTAGACATCATGATGTGGACGTGACGATCTTTAATTACGAATATGGACAAGTGCCAGGATTACCAGCTGCTTTCATCGCAGATGATCAGCTTGTGAAGCTGGCAGAGGAATCTGCTTCAGAAATCGATCATATTCAAGTGGCAAAAGGAACGATTGCAACAGGAGATTCATTTATGGATGATCCTGGTCGTGTTGCGTTTGTGAGAGAGAAATTCCCAGAGCTGTATGCAGTGGAAATGGAGGCAGCAGCAGTTGCGCAAGTTTGCCATCTATTTGAAACGCCATTTGTGGTCGTTCGAGCGTTGTCAGATATTGCTGGGAAAGAATCCAATATCTCTTTTGATCAATTTCTAGAGCAAGCAGCGATTCACTCAACAGACCTTGTCCTGCGTATGATAAAGCAAACACAATAAAAGAAGGGGTTTCCCCCTTCTTTTCCATACAAAGGAAGGGATTTATATGGCTGTCATACATGATATTACGGAATTAATTGGCCACACACCGCTTTTAAAACTGTCAGGGATGGGTGTGCCGCCAGGTGTTGATGTTTATGCAAAACTTGAAATGATGAACCCAGGCGGAAGTATTAAGGATCGCTTAGGTGATATGCTGATTAAAGAAGCGCTGGCATCGGGCAAACTGCGCCCAGGCGGAACCATTATTGAAGCAACTGCAGGAAACACAGGCATCGGGCTTGCGCTAAGTGCAAGAAAACATCAATTGCATCCGATCTTCTGTGTACCAGAACATTTTAGTCAAGAGAAACAACAGCTCATGAAGGCGCTTGGTGCAGAAATTATTCATACACCAAGAAAAGATGGGATGAAGGGTGCGATTGATCGAGCCCTTGAACTAGAGGCAAGCCTTGACAATGCTTATTGCGTCTTACAATTTAAAAACCAAGTAAATCCATTGACTTACTATAAAACGCTCGGGCCAGAAATATGGTCTGACCTCCAGGGGAACATAGACGTGTTTGTAGCAGGAGCGGGCTCTGGCGGAACGTTTCAAGGCTGTGCTGCCTATTTAAAAGAGCAAAAAGAAGCGATAAAAACAGTGATCGTGGAACCAGAAGGATCTATTTTAAATGGCGGAAAGCCGGGACCACATAGAACGGAAGGAATTGGCCTTGAATTTATTCCAGATTATATGGAATCGACTTTATTTGACGAAATTTATACCGTCAGTGACGATGATGCTTTCCGAATGGTGAAAGAAGCAGCTGAAAAGGAAGGTGTTCTGATCGGAAGCTCGTCTGGAGCCGCTCTATTTGCCGCTTTAGAGGAAGCGAAAAAGGCATCACCTGGGACGGTGATCGTCACTATTTTTCCTGATAGCAGTGAGCGTTATCTAAGTAAAGGTATTTATGAGGGAGGAAAATAAAATGAAGCCAAAAACAATGATGATTCATAGTGGAATCACTGGTGATGAAAAAACAGGAGCCGTGTCTGTTCCTATTTACCAAGTCAGCACCTATAAGCAGCCTAAAGCAGGCGAGCACACTGGATATGAATATTCCAGAACTGCGAATCCAACAAGAACAGCACTGGAAACAGTCATTCGTGATCTTGAAGGCGGGGCAAACGGCTATGCATTCGGTTCAGGGATGGCTGCAATTACAGCTGTGATGATGCTGTTTAACAGCGGAGATCATATCGTACTGACTGACGACGTGTACGGCGGAACCTATCGTGTGATGACAAAGGTGCTCAACCGGATTGGCATTAAATCCACATTTGTAGACACAAGTGATCCTGAAGCGGTGAAAAAAGCAATTTTACCAGAAACAAAAGCCGTCTATATTGAATCACCAACCAATCCATTGCTGAAAATGACCGATCTACAAGCCATAAGCCGGATCACAAAAGAAGCTGGCATCTTGATGATTGTCGATAATACGTTTTTTACCCCATATTTTCAAAAGCCGATTTCATATGGGGCTGACATTGTCTTGCACAGTGCCACAAAATATTTAGGCGGCCATAGTGATGTGGTGGGCGGACTTGTCGTGACAGCTACTGAAGAGCTTGGTGAAGAACTGCACTTTGTTCAAAACTCTACAGGCGGTATTCTTGGACCGCAAGATGCGTGGCTTCTAATGCGAGGGATGAAAACGCTCGGACTAAGAATGGAAGCACATCAACAAAACGCGCAGAAAATCGCTGAGTTTTTAGAACAACATCCTGCGATTACACGTGTCTATTACCCAGGTTTAAGCGCTCACCCAGGTCATGAGCTTGCAAAAACTCAAGCAACAGGCTTTGGCGGTATGATTTCTTTTGATATTGGAAAAGAAGAAAACGTCGACGTGTTTTTAAGCCAATTAAAATTGTTTACAATCGCAGAAAGCCTTGGGGCGGTTGAAAGTTTAATCTCTGTTCCTGCTCGCATGACCCATGCATCTATTCCAAAAGAGCGTAGAGAAGAGCTTGGCATCACAGATGGTTTAATCCGTATTTCTGTCGGTATTGAGGATATTGATGACTTATTACATGATATTGAACAAGGGCTCGACGCAGTAACGAATGGATAGATTTACATGTCCCTCGCTTTCTCTCACTATGGTAAGCTATCAATAGACATTGATAACGGGAAGGTGAATCAAGTGAAGAAAAAGTGGGATGGTTTAGTGACAGATTACAAGCAATACGCTTTTATTTTGCTTGCTGTCAGCACCTTTTTATATATTGGTACGATTTTACCGAATCAGCACATAGAAGCATCACCAAAAATGCTGATGCTGGCAGTTGATTGTGTTTTCCTATTGGCTGCTTTTCTTTGCGTGAAACGTGCGATCTTTTTTCAAAAAAAGCTACAAGAACTAGATGAAGATTAAGTCGAAAAGTCTCCTCATGTGATGAGGAGACTTTTTTAAATTGCACTGGATAATCGGACAAGAATCACTATGGAAATTTAGTCAAACACACAAAAATCATCTAATTTACTAAAAACAGGTTTACAAAATGGTGCTTGCTGGATATACTTACAAAGTAATTAAAAACGTAAAGGAGGCTGAAGAATATGTTATTCGTATCTACTTGTGATCAATTCAACAACCAATTTCATCATGTCATCAGCCTGTGGAAGAGCTCGTGTCCTTCCTTTACCTTTTACGGTTCACGCTACAAAACTGTTTAAGTAAACGAGGATTTCACGTATCATCCATCGCAGGTTAGAAGACACTGTCTTTTGATCTGCATTTTTGTGTGCCCGCAGGTCAACTGATAAAGAAGATCTGCGGGCTATTTCGCGTGCTGCGAACTGAAGGGAGGTGAGCGTATATGACAATCCATTTATTTTTTATTACTTTGACGATCCAACGTAAATACAAAGACATTGAAACCGTTCTTTATGAACAACAAGTCGAAACGTTTTATGAAGAAATGAAGCAGAAACAACTAAAGTACATGAACTAAAAAGGACAATAAAAACATGAAAAGGAGGAGATTGACATGTTTATGATGCTTGCAATGCTTGATTGTTATACAAGGGAGAAGGACCAGGTTTAGACACGCTCCACATTGATCACCTGCACATATGATAACCGTAAAAGGAGATTGTGAGGTGATCAATGAATGTCAATGTCACCATATATGAGGTTTCCGTCAGTGGGGCACGGGTATGCGTCTATTCCGCATTCTTTAAAGCACGGGTACGGCAATCCATACAGAATGCAAAGAGAGCAAGAAGAAATGCTCAGACGCTATATGTACAATTATCCAACCTATTGGTATTAAAGAAAAGGAGCAGGAAACGTTATCGTTTCCTGCTCCTTTTACATTAGCAAATCCAGCTTGCACCGATGATGATTAACAAAATGAACAGTACAACAAGCAATGCGAATCCGCCTGCAAAACCGCCACCGTAGCCACCGCAGTAGCCTCCAGAATAACCGCCAAAGCCCATAATCTAGCACCACCTTTATCTAATCAAGATACATTCATAAAATATGCAGCTCATGCGGAAAACGAAATCAATCTGAGCACAATTAATGAAAATGCCTATTTGTTTAAATATTTTTCATGACGTGCGAAACATTTTCAGAAAAGGTGCCGTCTAATAAAAGACAAAGAAATTAGGACTAGGTCTTAACTTTTGTTAGGCGAGAGCCGATATGAAAAGTAAGAAAATTCGTAAATAGTTTTATTTACTGGTGCAAAGCAGGTGTTGACATTGATTCAAAGCTGGATTGGAAAACAAATGAGGGAACCAAAGGGCTTGTTCTCAAAATGGGTTGCCCGCTATATGGAAAAAAATCATCATAATATCAATCAATGGACGATTCAACTCTTAAATATACAAGAAAACGACCGGATCTTAGAAATTGGTACTGGAAGAGGTATGACATTATCTAAAGTAGCGGAAAAACTTGATCGAGGGAAAGTATATGGAATCGATGCTTCGCGTCATATGGTAAAATACGCGAAAAGAAAACATAAGAGGCTTGTCGAGCAGGAAAAAGCCGTTATCACACTTGGAAAAGCTGAGCAATTACCTTTTGAAGACAGATCATTCAATAAATTGTTCACAGTGCAGACCATCTATTACTTGCCAGATATCGAACAAGTTATGAAAGAGGTATATCGTGTTCTTCAAGTGGATGGAGAAGTATTCTTATCTTTTCAAAAGCAGGAACTAATGAAGGAACAAAAACGCTCACAGTCTCTTTCAACGTACAGTGAAGAAGACATCAGCTGTCTTTTTTCAGCGTATCACTTTAGAGACGTCTCTGTTTACCATTATGATACATACATCTGTATCAAAGCCTTAAAATGATGATGAAAATATTTCCCAGGTAATGAACAAGCAATTAAAAAAGGCTCTTCGTCAGAGGAGCCTTTTTGCATGCGATGAAATGGACCATTCGTCAATAAAAAAGACTCTTCACAAGAAGAGTCTTTTGCATTCATTTCATATGTAGGGGCCAGCCAGGTGTGTAAGGAATGATAGTATATATAAGGAATTTGTTTGTCGATTAAGGATACCTGTCTGGCTTATTCCTTATATCGACAATGTTCTGCAAATGTTTAGCTTTTTTTTCAATATTTTCTTTTTTATTTGACTGGAAAGTACATTTTTCTCTCCTAGATAGACATTTGTCACTTACTTTTTGAGTCAATGTGCGGTTAAAAGAAGGAAAAAGCCCGAGAAAGAGAGAATTTTGGAGAGACTTCATTTTTAAACAAAAAGGGAGGAATGAAAACATGTCGGGAAACAAAGGTGTCGTTTACAAAGGAGCAGGAAATGTAGCAGTTGAGGATATTGGATACCCTGATTTGGTTTTAAGAGATGGCCCTGGTGTACCTAAAGCCAATGTTGGACGTAAGTGTGAGCATGGCGTCATTTTAAAAGTGGTGACAACAAACATTTGCGGGAGCGACCAGCACATGGTAAGAGGGCGTACAACTGCGCCTGAAGGACTTGTCCTTGGTCATGAAATTACTGGTGAAGTCGTTGAAGTTGGACGAGATGTAGAGTTTATCCAAAAGGGTGATCTCGTATCAGTTCCATTTAATATTGCCTGTGGTCGCTGCGTCATGTGTAAAGAACAAAAAACCCATGTGTGTTTAAATGTGAACCCCGATCGACCTGGCTCAGCTTATGGATATGTAGATATGGGCGGATGGGTTGGCGGCCAATCGGAGTACGTCATGGTGCCATATGCTGATTTCCAGCTACTCAAATTTCCGGACAAAGATCAGGCGATGGAAAAAATACTTGATTTGACGATGCTTTCTGATATATTCCCGACAGGTTTTCATGGTGCTTATACGGCTGGCGTAAAGCCGGGCTCTACCGTCTATATTGCTGGTGCAGGGCCAGTAGGTCTTGCAGCAGCGCATTCCGCTCAGCTCCTTGGCGCTTCTGTTGTCATCGTAGGTGATCTTAATGAACAAAGGCTCGAGCAGGCGAGAAGCTTTGGCTGCGAAACGATTAACTTACGAAAACATGATCGAATCGGTGAACAAATGACAAACATCCTTGGAGAGCCAGAAGTCGACTGTGCGGTCGATTGTGTCGGCTTTGAAGCTTCAGGTCATGGAGATCAAGGAGAAGCACCAGCCACTGTTTTAAATACAATTATGGATATTACCAAAGTTGGCGGTAAACTTGGAATTCCAGGACTTTACGTCACAGAAGATCCAGGTGCTGTGGATGAAGATGCAAAAGTTGGATCTCTGAAAGTGCGAATTGGACTTGGCTGGGCCAAAGCCCATACCTTTGTGACAGGCCAAACCCCTGTCATGCAATATCACCGCAGCTTGATGAAATCTATTTTAAGCGGAAGGGCACAAATCGCCAAAGCCGTTAATGCGACCGTCATTTCCCTTGATCAAGCCCCTAAAGGATATAGCGATTTTGATTCGGGTGTGGCGAAGAAATTTGTGATTGACCCGCATGGCATGATTTCTAAATAATGATCCATCGAAAAAAACTTACAGGATTTTTCCTGTAAGTTTTTTTGTTTATAAATATAAAAAGACCTATACTGTTCTTCTACATTTCATAACGTGGTAAAATGAGTAAATTGGAAAAAATGATCTTTAGTTGAAAGACATACCATAAAACAGTTGGCAATGATTGGACAGGATTATGATAGATAGGAAGAATAGAGGAGAGATTGCGATTGCTAAAAGTACAAAACATCATCAAAAATTATGAAGGTAAACAAGTATTAAAAGGGATTAGCTTCCACTTAAAACAAGGTGAATCATTTGGATTGTTGGGCCCTAATGGTGCAGGGAAATCAACCTTAATCGGTATCATGACAGGACTTATACATGCAACGAGCGGGACTGTTAAGATTGGAGGCATTGATCTACATAAAGAAACAAAGCATGCACAGCAATTGATTGGCATTGTTCCGCAAGAGATCGCTTTATATTTAGATATGTCAGCAAAAGAAAATTTAACGTTTTGGGGGAAAATGTATGGACTTAAAGGAGAAGAATTAAAAAGCAGAGTACAAGAAATCCTTGAATTAATTGGTCTGGGTAATAGAGCGAATGATAAGGTGAAAGTATTCTCAGGAGGGATGAAAAGAAGAGTGAATATAGGATGTGCGATTTTGCATCGGCCAAAACTATTAATAATGGATGAGCCTACAGTGGGTATAGACCCGCAATCCAGAAATCATATATTAGAAACAGTTAAAACGTTAAATGGTGAAGGAATGACGATTATTTATACGAGTCATTACATGGAGGAAGTCGAATATCTATGTGAAAAAATAGCTATTATGGATCAAGGTTCTTTCATTAAGGTAGGTGATTTAAGTGAATTGGCTGAGCTTGTTGGAGAAAAGAGAGAAATCATTTTTACGATTAAATGTGAACAAGGACAAAAGGATATGGAGCGAGTGTGCCGATATATAAATGAATACCACCCATTGAATGACTTTACGGTGCAGGAAAATCAAATCAAATTATTTGATGACAATCCTCAGCATTTACTAAGTCAACTTATTCAAGGTGTAACCGCATTACATGTTCAATTAATTTCAGCAGAAGTTGTAGAACCAAATTTAGAAAATGTATTCTTGTATTTAACAGGTAAGAAATTACGAGACTAGACCGAATAGAGGTAAGTATATGAGTATTTGGGTTGTACTGAAAGATCTATTATTGTTTTTTAGGGATAAGAAAAGCTTTTTTACACTTTTTTTTATGCCTATCATATTAATTGCTATTTTAGGTGCAGCATTTGGAGATAACATGAAGAAAGATAGCGAAATTAGGATCAATTCATTTCGAGTAGGAATAACAGATCAAGATAAGTCCGCTACAAGTAAAATGTTTCTTTCAACATTGTCTAAGAGTGAACTCAGTGACATATTTGAAGTGAAGGTCACCTCGAAAAATCAGCTAGAGAAAGATTTAAATAGTAGAGACATTACAATGGGTATAATCATCAAGCCGAATTTTGAAAAAAGCCTATTAAATCATGATCATGTGCAATTGAATATTTTGAAAGGACCTAATTCAAGCTTACAGGAAATGGTCCTAGAAAATGTGGTTTTGCAATTCTTTCAAAATTATCATATGAATCGTATTCTGGTGCCGTTGAATCAAGGTAAAGAAGTGGAGGTCGTGTCTGATCAACTGAAAAAAGAACTAGTGAACGAAAGGAATATTCATATCAACAGCCAGCCGATTACATCCTTCCAATACTACGCAGGCGGGATGGGTGTGCTTTTTTTATTAATGACTGTTGTTTTCTTGGTTGGCAGTATGATAGAGGAAAAAGAAGAAGAAGTTTATAAAAGACTACTAGTATCAAAATTAAACAATACTAGTTATATCATTGGAAAGTTATTGGGCATTATTTTAATGAGTATGATTCAACTTGCGGTCATTATTTTATTTACTAGCTTTGTCTTTAAGGTGAACTGGGGAGAGCCTTTTACTGTTGTTATGATCGGATGTAGTTTTATATTAAATGCTGCGGGTTTCGGGGTGCTGATTGGTTCTTTTATCAAAAGAGAAAAAACGTTTAATAGTGTGGGGATTTTAGGCACTCAAGTGTTAGCTGCTTTAGGCGGGAGTATGGTGCCCTTATACTTATTCCCACAATGGGTGATTGATATCAGCTATTTTTTACCTAATTCTCTTGCACTTCAAATGTTTTTGAAAAGTATGGCAGGTGCTGATTTTAGTGAAATACAAAACGGATTATTACTTAGCTGTGGGATGGGAATGGCTTTCTTCATCATTGCTTTATTAAGAATGTCTTTTGAAAGGAAGCATCGTTATGCATAAAATATTAGCCATTATCACGTTAAAGTTAAAAGAAACATTAAAGTCCCCATTGACCCTCATTTTTTTATTTGTGATGCCAATTGTATTTAGTTTTATCTTTGGTAGTACCGCATCTGATACAAAGAAACCGACAGTTGCTTTTATTCTAGAGCCCAGTCAAGGTAAACTAGATCAAGAAATTTTTCAAATTCTCGAAAAAAACACCAAATTTCTCTGGGTAAAGGCAACTGAAAGCGACGCAAAAGATTTAGTATCTGAAGAAAAGGTAGTTGCGTCTGTGAAAGTCGTAAACCAATTAAAGTCCCATCTAAAAGAAAATAAAGAGATTTTTGATGTGACAGTTTATAAAAAAACTGAAGAATATGCAGTCTTATCTCCCTATTTAAAAGAGACAGCTGCCATCATTTATCAAATCAATCAGGGTGTGAAAGAGCAGAAAAGTGTTTCTCTCACCAATGCATTGAACAAGTTAAATGAATCTGGTACGATTTCATTGGCCGAAAAAAATCAAAATGGTCAAGCAAGCCAACAACCAAATTTAATACCGCTTGGCTTTACCATTATGTTTATGATGTTTGCGATTTCAAGCTCTTTGTCATCTATACATTCGGAGTATAAAAATTATACATGGCAAAGATTGCTTTCGAGTCCAATCCATAAAATATATGTACTTCTGGGCTATTTAATGGCATATTTCCTTCTTGGATGGATACAATTGGGTGTTCTTTTGACCATCTTATCTATTTTCTTTAATGTCTACTTAGGCAACCTGTTTCTTATCTTATTGTTCGGATCATTTGTTATAGGCCTTGTCGTAAGTTTAGGATTTATGATAGCTACTTTATCTCAAACAAAAAAACAAGCTGAAATCTTTAGTGCAATTGTCATTGTAGGATCGTGCATGCTGGGTGGTATTTATTGGCCTTTAGATATCGTTCCAGACATTATGAAGAAGATTTCTTTGACTATACCGCAAACATGGATGATGTCTGGTTTTGGTGAGATCATGAGCGGCAATGTTAATCTTTCTATCTTATTATTAGATGCGACGGTTTTAATTGCTTTTACGGTGGTCTTTATGATCATTGGTTTGAAGAGCATCAGATCCTATTAATCCTTTGTTCTTCTAAAAAGCCCTCTATAGCTATGTAGAGGGCTTTTTGTATACACGTGATTTACTTTAAATGATTGGATAACTCGTTAATATTTAATGGTGAAAGAAATTGAAGGCTGCCCAAGTAAATATTTCACATTACCCATTGAGAAGGATATATTCCTCTGTTAAATCAACAAACGCCTTCAAAGCAGGAGACATCCATTTATTTTTATGCCAGAATAGTTGGATTTTCGTTGTGAGACAGGGTCCCATCCAATTGATTTTAATCATATGGCCTTCTGTTATTTCTCTTTTTATAGAAATTTCGGGAAGTACAGCAATTCCTAGACCAGCCATTACACATTTTTTAATGGCTTCTACATCTGCTAGTTCTAGTTTACTTCTCGGTTTTGCTCCTGTCTGTGTCAAAGAGTGTTCGAAGGCATAACGATAATCGCAGTCTTCAGTTAACAACAATCTTTGCTCGTCTAAATCGATAGGATATACTTTTTGTTTTTTGCTCAATGGATTTGTTGGACAGCATACAATGGCCATCGGTTCATCTTTTAATTCTTTTACAATTAAATGTGAGGATACGACAGGATTCATCGATAATAGGGCGACATCAATTTGTCCTTCTAGTAATAGATTTAAAACATCCTTTTCAGCTATTCCGGGACGGAAAATCAGTTCTACTTTAGGATACGTTGTTTGAAAGTCCGTTAAAATATGAGGAAGTCGATAGGTACATTGTGTTTCAGATGCACATATTCTCAAAATGCCGCTTGGCTCACTCATCCCGCCAACAGCCTCTAATGCTTCTCCTGTTAAACCTAAAATCTTATCCGTATAATCTTGAAACTTCATACCAACTTCTGTTAAAATCACCCTTTTTCCAAGCCTTTCAAAAAGAGGGGTTCCTAACTCTTCTTCTAATGCAGCGATATTTGCCGTGATACTAGATTGAGCATAGCCAAGTATTTGTGCTGTTTTTGTAAAGTTTAATACTTTTGATGCTGTTTGGAACATCATCAGTTGCTTTATTTCCAACGTCAATCCCTCCTAAATCGGATGAGCCGATTGATGCAATCAGAAAACTTCTATAGATAGATCATAACATTTTTACTATGATAAAAGTAGGCGCTTTCATTATTTAGAATGTTCAGATTTTATAGGGGGGATGGCTTTGTTTGAAACGATTGTCAATTCAATAAATGACTTTTTATGGACATATATTTTAGTCGTTATGTTAATAGGGATTGGAATCTACTTTACGGTGAGAATGAAGTTTATGCAAATTGTCTTACTAAAAGAGATCTTCCGTTCTATTTTTGAAAAAGCCCCAAAAATAAAAGGGAGTCAAGACATTTCTTCAATGCAAGCTTTCTTTATCGGAGCAGCGACGAGGATTGGAACTGGAAATATGGCAGGTGTTGCTATTGCCATCACAGTTGGTGGTCCTGGAGCTATTTTTTGGATGTGGTTTGCAGCAGTTTTAGGGGGAGCTTCTGCATTTGTCGAAAGCACACTCGCTCAAATATATAAAGTGAGAACAAGTGATGGTTTTAAAGGGGGGCCAGGCTATTATATACAAAAGCAATTTGGACTGAAATGGCCAAGTAGGATCTTTGCCTTTTCTGTTATTCTTAGTTTTGGCTTGATTTTTAATGCAGTACAAACGAACACCATCACAAATGCCTTTCGATATTCATTTGGTATCAATCCAATTGGTATGGGGGTATTCGTAACCATTCTTACGGCTCTCATCATTTTTGGTGGTGTAAAGAGAATTGCCCGCTTTACCCAAATCATTGTGCCAATCATGTCCTCGTTTTATATTATCTTAGCACTTTATGTGATAGTGACAAATATCGCTGATGTACCCGCAGCATTAGCAAGTATTATGAAAAGTGCGTTTGGATTAGAGCAAATGGTTGGAGGCGGAATCGGCGCTGCAATAATGAACGGTGTCAAACGCGGTTTATTTTCCAATGAAGCAGGAATGGGAAGTGCGCCAAATGCAGCAGCTGCTGCCCATGTTTCACACCCAGTAAAACAAGGGTTTGTTCAATTATTAGGCGTATTTTTTGATACATTAGTTGTTTGTAGTTGTACAGCATTTATTATTATGCTATCAACAGTAGAAACAGCAGGTGATTTGTCAGGTATTGAAATCACTCAAGCTGCAATGGCGCAGCATTTCGGTTCTTGGGCTAGTATTTTCTTAGCATTTGCGATCTTTACTTTTGCATTTAGCTCCATTGTAGGTGGCTACTATTACGGTGAAGCCAATATCGGTTTTATTCATCACAGTGTAACCGCGCTATTCGTGTATCGAATCACTGTTTTAATGATGATCATGTTTGGTGCTCTCGCCAACTTACAAATCGTTTGGACGTTAGCGGACTTGTCGATGGCGATTATGGCTATTGTTAACTTGGTTGCTATTGCGATTTTAGGCAAATTTGCTTTTGCGGCTCTAAATGATTACATGGGACAAAGAAAGGTAGGAAAGAACCCTGTTTTTTACGCTTCTACCATTCCAGGTTTAAAAGGAATAGAATGGTGGGGAGCAGAAAAACAAGCGATTAAATCAACAAATGAAGGGGTAGAAAATCAATGATAAATTTTGAATATGATTGTCATACGAAAATGATCATGGGGACTGGAAAATCTAAAGATATTGCCTCTATTGTAGAGGACATGGTTTTGCCTAGTGCTACAATTATGATTGTGACTGACCCTGGTGTAAAAAGCGCAGGATTGGTGACGCCTATTGAAGCATATTTGCAAGAAGCTGGTTATTCCGTTGTCGTCTTTGATCAAGTATCTCCAAACCCTAGAGATCATGAATGTCTAACGGGTGCAGAGCTCTTTAGAAAAGTACAAGCATCAGCGGTAATTGCGATTGGTGGAGGAAGCCCAATGGATACGGCAAAAGCCATTGCTTTATTAGGTCCAAATGGTGGTAATCCTGAAGAGTATATAGCAGGGAAGAAGGCGTACACAAATGTATCACCCTTAATTTGTATTCCAACCACGGCTGGAACTGGCTCTGAGGTGACCCGTTCATCTGTGATTACGTTAGCTGCTTCACATAAAAAAATCACCTTAAAACATGCCTTGCTTCGACCAACTATTGCGATTTTGGATCCTGCTCTTACTTCAACGGTGCCAAAAAGTATAACAGCGGCAACAGGTGTTGATGCACTGGTCCATGCGATTGAAGGCTATACATGTAAAGAAACAAACCCTATTTCTAAGGCGATGGGGGCAAGCGCAATGAAAACCATTGTGACCTATTTACCGAAGGCGTATGAAGACGGGTCTGATTTAGAAGCAAGATACAAAATGCAGGAAGGCAGTTTACTCGCTGGCTTATGCTTCGGTTCTGCTGATGTAGCAGCCGTACATTGTTTAGCCGAAGCGCTCGGCAGTCTTTATGATACGCCTCATGGTATCGCAAATGCTGTGTTTTTACCTTATGTCATACAATTTAATGCAGCTGAAAACAAATCATTGCACATAGAGCTTGCAAACATCATGGGCTTTGCAGATAAAACGGATGCAGATGATGTGGCGATTCAAAAATTAATGGATGGTATGTATACATTCACAAAGAATTTAGGTATTCCATCACTAAAAGAATTATCTTATGTAAAAGTAGAAGATTTTGAAAAAATGGCTGAACTAGCAGAACAAAATAACTCTACAAAAAGCAATGTTCGTGCCGTTACGAAAGCGGATTACTTAGATATACTAAAGGCTGCTTTTTAATTATAGTCATACAGAAAAAGAGCCGAATAGAATGACTGAATGATAAACACAAACTTTCCCAGACTTTACACAAGAAGCAAACGACTATGTCGTCAATATGGAGAATTACAAATATACCACCCTCCTAATGTATGATTTAGGTGGTGGTTTTTCTATGTCCCATTTGACTAGGTATCGTGTATACATGAGTGGTATGATAGACGACAACATCTCATGAGAGAAAGGATAGGATAAACGATGAATTTTCACAATAAAACAGTCGTTATCACTGGCGCAGCAAATGGAATTGGTGAGTCGATCGCGTATGGCTATGCGAAAGAAGGGGCGCGTGTTGTGCTTGCGGATATTGACGAAGAGAAGGGCAAGCGCTTGGAAGATCAGCTGAAAAAGGAGTCCTTTGAGGCTTTTTTTAAAAAAACGGATGTGAAACAAGAGAAGGATATTCAAGACATCATGTCAGCTGCTGTGGCTCGTTATCAAACGATCGATATTCTCATCAATAATGCAGGGGTTATGTGTACAAAATCGCCTTATGAGCTAACGGTTGATGAGTTTGATCATGTGCTGCATACAAACCTACGAGGTGCTTTTTTATGTGCAAGGGAAGCGGCACGTTATATCAAAGAGAATCCAAACGGCGGTTCCATTGTGAATATTTCATCTACCCGTGCGACCATGTCAGAGCCTCATACAGAAGCGTATGCTGCATCAAAAGGCGGGATATCAGCACTTACTCATGCGCTGGCTGCTTCTTTTAGTCAGAATCATATAACAGTAAACAGCATTTCCCCTGGGTGGATTGAAACGAAGGATGAGAAAAATTTGCGAGAAATTGATCATCAGCAGCACCTTTCCAATCGAGTAGGAACGCCAAAGGATATTGTCAAAGCTTGTTTTTATTTAACAGATGAAGACAATCAATTTGTGACAGGAACCGATGTGGTTGTTGATGGCGGCATGACTAGAAAAATGATTTATGCGGATTAACATGAAAAAACATTGACGCCTTGACGGAGACGCAGTACAATATAGAACAACTCAGCTGAAGATCGTGATGAAAAAAAGATAAAGCGCAAATAGAGAAGAGTATGTAATGGCTGCCTCACACAGAGAACTCCGTGAAGCTGAGAAGGAGCTGGGAAGCGTTACAGAACCAAGCCTCTTAGCTCTGCACCGGATTCATTGTGATGGTGGTGCAGCGGCATTCTCCCGTTATAGAGATGGGTTAGCGATAACCTGCTAAGGTTCATCTGGTAACAGGTGAATGAACTGAGGTGGCAACGCGGAGTCAATCCCGTCCTCAAGACAGAAATGTCTTGGGGGCGGGATTTTTTTATGACAAAAAGGAGGGCACCACGATGAAAAAACATTGGCGGGATATGAGCATGTTACTTGGAGCGATTGGTATTGCGAACATAGGAGAATGGATTTATATGATTGCTCTCCATCTGCTGATTTTTCAGGAAACGGGCTCCGTTCTTGCTGTAACAGCCGTCTATATGTTAAGACCTGTCTCGGCTCTTTTAACAAATAGCTGGTCTGGTAGTTTAGTAGATAGACTGAATCAGCGGAATGTCATGATCAGTCTAGATCTATGCCGGGCCGTTCTGATTGCTTGTTTACCCTTTGCCTTATTTTCAGGCCACTTATTGATCGTATATGTGATGCTATTTCTCATTCATATGGCACAAGCCATGTTTCATCCAGCTTCGATGGTGTATATGACAGCACTAATCCCGGCGGATAAACGAAAACGGTTTAATGCCATTCGATCTTTGCTTCAGTCTGGTGGATTTTTACTCGGACCCGCCGTAGCAGGGCTGCTTTTTCTCATTGGTACACCAGTCCTTTCAATTTATGTAAATGCAATCTGCCTTTTGATATCTGCTGTTTTGACGATGTGTTTACCGATTTTGTCAAAAGCAGACGGGGCACAAAAGGGTTTTTCTCTCTCGGTATTAAAGGAAGATGCAAAACTTGTCTTTCATTTCAGTCTCACATCCCGTCAAGTGATGGCCGTGTATTTATTATTTAGTGCTGCCATCACGGTGCTGCCGACTGCAATTGACTCACTTGAAGCAGCTTTTGCAAAGGAAGTGCTGATGTTGTCCAATACCGAATATGGGTTTCTTGTCAGTGTAGCTGGAGCAGGGATTATCTTAGGGGCATGTCTCAATACGGTCATTGTCGAAAGGCTGCCTATTTCAGTGATGCTTGGTGCGGGGAGTTTGTTTGTGGCTTTTGGATACTTGATCTATGCTTTTTCAAGCACATTGACTATCGCAGCAGCTGGCTTTTTTGTTCTCGCTTTCTTTTTAGCATTTGCAAACACTGGTTTTATGACTTTTTATCAAACGAATATCCCGGTAGAGGTCATGGGGAGAGTGGCAAGTTTTTATGCGTTATGTGAAGCAGTTCTGACGATGATGATGACAGGAATATGCGGCGCATTGGCGCATGTTTTATCGATACGTACTTCTGTCATAATTGGCTGCCTATGTATGCTTCTTATTTGTCTGTTGCTATGTTTTGTCATTTTTCGTCCATTGACTGTCAAAAAAATAGTGCATCTTACTTAGAAAATTAAAAAAATTATGTTATCATTATTTAAGTAAGTTAATTAAATTGATGAGAAAAGGAGTCTTACAAATGAAAGCACTACGCTGGCACGATCAAAAAGACATTCGACTAGAGGAAATTGACGAACCAACAGTTGCTCCAGGAAAAGTGAAACTGAAAGTAAAATGGTGCGGCATTTGTGGTAGTGATTTACATGAATATTTAGGCGGGCCGATCTTCATTCCTGTGAACGAACCTCATCCACTTACAAAAGAAAAAGCACCCATTACACTGGGACACGAGTTCTCTGGTGAAATTGTAGAAGTTGGAGAAGGCGTGAGTAATTACAAAGTAGGCGATCGAGTGGTTGTTGAACCTATTTTTGCAACTCACGGGCACCAAGGTGCTTACAACTTAGATGAAAACATGGGCTTTTTAGGACTTGCTGGTGGCGGTGGAGGATTCTCTGAATATGTATCTGTCGATGAAGAATTACTTCATTTGTTACCAGACGAAATTTCATATGAGCAAGGTGCACTTGTTGAACCTTCTGCAGTTGCTTTATATGCGGTTCGTTCTAGTAAAGTGCAAGCTGGGGATACAGCAGCTGTGTTTGGCTGTGGACCAATCGGTTTACTTGTCATTGAAGCATTAAAAGCAGCTGGTGCTACTGACATTTATGCAGTGGAATTATCAAAAGAGCGCCAAGAAAAAGCAAAAGAACTTGGAGCGATCATTGTAGATCCTTCTCAGTATGAAGATGTTGTTCAAGAAATCGCACGCCGTACAAATGGTGGAGTCGATGTTTCTTTTGAAGTGACAGGTGTACCTGTTGTATTGAAGCAAGCAATCCAATCAACTAGAATTTCAGGTGAAACAGTCATTGTAAGCATTTGGGAAAAAGGCGCAGAAATTATGCCGAATGACATTGTCATTAAAGAACGTACAGTCAAAGGAATCATCGGCTACAGAGATGTTTTCCCATCTGTATTAAACTTAATGAGAAAAGGCTATTTCTCTGCAGACACACTCGTCACGAAAAAAATCAAGCTGGACGATGTGATCGAAGATGGCTTCCATGCATTAATCAATGAAAAAGATCAAGTGAAAATTTTAGTCAGTGCTGAATAAGTAGGACGATAAAGAGAATGGCAGATGCCGTTCTCTTTTTTTTATAAGAGCATGCGATTTTTCATAAAGAGGGGATCGGCTGAATAGTGATAAGTGCAAAGGTGTTTGTAAATAAAGGAGATGACATCATGTTTTATCACATTAAAGAACTGCAATATGAAGCAAAGCCCTCTAAGCCGGACCCTCTTTATGCGAAAAAATTACAAGAGGTGTTAGGCGGTCAATATGGAGAAATCAGCGTGATGATGCAATATTTATTTCAAGGGTTTAACTGCCGAGCGGATCAAAAATATAAAGATTTGCTCCATGACATTGGAACGGAGGAAATCGGTCATGTCGAAATGCTGGCAACGATGATTGCTCGATTACTTGATAATGCCCCAGTTAAAGAACAAGAAGAAGCGTATCAAAGTGATCCAGCACTTGCAGCCGTCATGGGCGGAATGAATCCTCAACATGCAATTGTTGCAGGCTTAGGGGCAATGGCAGCAGATAGTCAAGGGTATCCGTGGAATGCAAAATATATCATTGCAAGCGGAAATTTAATGGCTGACTTCCGGGCAAATTTGAATGCGGAGTCACAAGGCAGACTTCAGGTTACACGGCTTTATGAAATGACCGATGACCGCGGAGTGAAGGATATGCTCTCCTTTCTCATTGCTCGTGATACATATCATCAAAATATGTGGCTGGCTGCAATTAAGGAATTAGAAGAACGAGAAGGGGATGTCGTTGTTCCAACCACCTTCCCGCGCTCACTGGAAAAACAGCAAGTATCCTATGATTTGTTTAACTTCTCAAGAGGAGAAGAAAGCAAAGAAGGCAGATGGGCACATGGCCGAAGTATGGATGGAAAGGGAGAATTCAGATATATTTCTGCTCCTGTCGTGTTCGGCTCTGCGCCTAAACTCAAACCAGCACCGAAAGAACTATATAACACACCGAAAAAAGGAGAATAAAAAAGTCGATCAGGGTTTGTGCCTGATCGACTTTTTTAACGTCCAAGAGATTTTCCGTACACGCTGACTCGTTTCTCTAACAAAGCAAAAGCGAGTTCTAAGAAAATACTAAGCATCCAATAGATCAAAGCAGAGACGAGATACGTTTCTAAAAATTTGTAGCCGTCATTTGCAATGATGCGAGAGATCCCCATGATTTCCAGTACACCAATTGTAAACGAAAGGGATGTGGCTTTTAACAGCTGAATGAGCTGATTCCCTAGGTTTGGCAGGGCAACCACAAACGCTTGCGGTAAAATAATGCGCATCATCGCCTGTCTGGTGGTCATGCCAACGATTTTCGCCGCTTCAAGCTGCCCTCTGTCTACCGCAAGGAGTGCGCTGCGGACCACTTCTGTTAAATGTGCGGCTGAATGCAGGCTGAAGGTGATAAGGGCAACGGTAAGCGGGGAGACCATATCCGGGTGAAAGGTCAACCCAAAAGTGCTATTCATTTTGGTCAGAACAAATGGAATGCCATAAAAGAAAGCAAACAACTGAACAATGAGAGGTGTTCCTCTAAAAAATGAGACATAGAGCGTGACCAGCTGGCGGAGCACAGGGATACGAAAGAGGCGAATGAAAGCAAAAATAGATCCAATCAAAAGGCTCACAGCCATAGAAACAAGTGCAATCAATAAGGTAAAGGGAACGCCTTTTAGAATATGTGGTATTTGGTCAATCGCAAATGATATATCAATGGTTTGCATCAAATCGCCTCCTTAGCGTGACAGGCTGGTGCGGCCTTTCACAAATTTTCTTTCCAGTAGCATCGTGATCAGTTCAATACTGATGCAAATCAGCCAATACACAATTGCAATGATGACGTACACTTCAAACATCCCTATCCCGTAGTTATTACCTAGTATGATTTTGACCTGTCCCATCATATCAATGAGTCCGATTGTAAATGCAATGGCGGTATCTTTCACGAGATCAATGGTGTAATTTCCGAGGTTCGGAAGTGCAATGAGAAAGGCTTGCGGAATAATGATCCTCATTAATGCCTGCGTATCTGTCATCCCAACAATGTAAGCTGCTTCAAGCTGATCTTTCCCAACAGAGGAATATGCACTGCGAAAGACTTCAGATAAATAAGCGCCCGTATGTAACGAGAATGTGATCATCACAAATAACACACGATCCCAATGATTGATTTGAATTCCCGCCATGAGTAAAAGCTGAGGCAGGCCAAAATAAATGAGGAATAACTGAACAATGAGCGGTGTACTTCGTGTAAATGACAAATAAATGACCGCCAATTGTTTCAGCACTGGAATTTGTTTGATTCGAATGCAAGCAAACAGCAATCCGATGATGATGGCAAAAAACAATGACACCACAATCATCAGAAATGTGAGTGGCAGGCGATCAACCACCTGTAAAAAGATTCTTAACCAATCTCCAGCTGTAAACGTCATGGCACTTCCTTCCTTTCTTCATATTGATAGCCTTGCTCTGATATATAGTCAATATCTTGAAAGAAATCAACGCCAAACCATTTCTTCGCAAGGTCAGGTAATGTTCCGTCTTCTATCATCTCTTGTGTCACTCGGTCCAATTGTGATGCTAGTTTCTTTTGACTAGGCTGTAAGACAAGATAAATAGGTTCCTTTGAGACAATGCCGCCCACTTTGACTTTCAGGTGAAGATGTTTTTGAATCGTATCAAAGGTCGAAATATTCATAAAAGCCGCATCGGACCGTCCACTTTCGACTCGTTTTAAATTGAGTTCGTTTGAAGGGCTTTCAATGGTCGTGAGCGGAATTTTCCGATCATTTTCTTCATTATATTGATTTAATATGGAACGAAGGCCGCCGCTAGGACTGACGGGAGCGAGCTTTTTTGATGTCATATCGTCTAGAGATTGAATATCTTGCTCTGATTCATTCACAATTAAACCTGTCATCGAATAGCCGTATGGAACCTTAGGATAAAGAAAGCGTTTTTCACGTTCAGGATTACTAAAAAACCAATTAGCCGCCATTTCAAATTTCCCAGCGCCGATCCCAATTAAATTGGATTCTTCCTCGCCGAAGATATAATCAAAATGAATGTGTGGCAAACGTTTCTCGACTTCATTTAAATAATCGATGTTATAGCCAATCGGTTCGTTGCGGTCATTTGTGGCTAAAAAAGGCGGATTGACTTCTGCGCTTAGTGCGACTTTGACAATTTGTCTGCCATCATCTGTTGTCGTTTTCACACTGCTGCAGCCAATGAGAGAGAGGAGAAACAGAAGGATACTAGCGGCGGTGAATAAAGTCTTGCGCTTCATCTGTCTTCCTCCAATCCTTGCCACATCCCGCGATGAATTCTTGATAAAAATTGTTTCGTCCGTTCATGCTGAGGCTTCATCAGGACGTCTTCTGGTGAGCCTTTTTCAACGATTTCCCCATCTGCCATAAAGATCACTGTATCCGCTACATCTTTTGCAAACGAGATTTCATGCGTCACAATGACCATCGTCATGCCTTGGCTCGCAATATCTTTCATCATTTCAAGGATTTCTCCGACCATCTCTGGGTCTAGTGCGGACGTTGGTTCATCAAACAAAAGCACCGCAGGATTCATGGCAAGAGCACGAGCAATCCCAATCCGCTGCTGTTGACCGCCGGATAATTCACTTGGAAACGCATCTTTTTTATGAAGCAGCCCAATTCGCGTTAACAATTGCTCTCCGATTTTTTCCGCCTCTTTTTTAGACATGTTTTGAGACACAATCAATCCTTCTGTGATGTTTTCAAGTGCTCGTTTATTTTGAAACAAGTGATAATGCTGAAACACCATAGACGATTGCTGTCTGAGTTTTAGAAGATCTTTTTTTCGATATTGTTCAAATTGAATCGTGGCTTCTCCAACTGTCAGCGTTCCTTTGTCTGGGATATCAAGGCTGTTTAAACTGCGGAGAAGGGTTGTTTTTCCTGATCCGCTCGGTCCAATAATGGCGACCACTTCACCTTCTTGTACGGTGAAATCAATTCCTTTTAACACATGAGTTGACCCATAGGATTTATGTAGATTAATAGCAGAAATCATAAAAGCATCACGTTCCTTTGACATATGTACTTAATATTGATAAAATTTAACACATTAAATCCTATAAGTAAAGTGTGTTTTAATAATACCTATTGGATAAATCGGATATGATAGATTGCGAGAAACAGAGGAGTTGGATACGTTTTGTCTAAAGCATTATTTGTCGATACAGATTTTCAAAAAAATTGGCTGAATCAACTAGAATCCCTTCGTGAAACGATCGAACAGTCTGCAAAAGAACATGATGAGGGTGCCTATTTTCCTAAACAGAATATCGAATCATTAGTAGAACTGGGCTATACAACGTTGTCTCTGCCTGTTGAGTACGGGGGCGGGGGTCAATCTGTAAAGGATATGGTCCTTTTTCAAGAAACACTAGGAAGTATGGATGGAGCAACTGCCTTATCGATCGGTTGGCACCAAGGAGTTGTTGGTGAAATTTATGAAAAGAAACTATGGAATGAGAAGCAGCTGCAATTTTTTGCTGAAGAAATCAAAAATGGGGCTCTTGTGAACCGGGCCGTCAGTGAGGCGCAGACAGGGAGTCCAACAAGAGGAGGCAAACCTGGAACAACTGCAACGAGATCAGGAGATCAATGGGTGATCAGTGGCAGGAAAACATTCACAACGATGTCACCAGCACTCACATATTTTCTTGTCGGTGTATGGATCGAAGAAAAAGAAGCGATGGGCTTCTTCTTAATTCACCGTGATACAAAAGGTGTTTCTATAGAAGAAACGTGGGATGTTGTTGGCATGAGAGGAACGGAGAGCCATGATTTAATTCTAGATCAAGTGGAAGTCCCAGATGACATGTTGGTTGAAGTGCAGAAAGGACCTCGGGGGGGTACGTTAAACCCTTGGATCGCACATATCCCTTCCTGTTATTTAGGGATTGCGCAAGCGGCAAGAGACTATGCTGTTCAATATGCCATCACCCATTCACCGAACAGTATTAGCGGAACGATTAGCGAACTGCCAAATGTCCAAACACTGATTGGCGAAATTGATTTACTACTAAAGCAAGCACGCCATGTCATCTATTCAACGACAACATTGTATGAGCAGCCAGAGAAAAGAGAGCTGTTAATCAATGAATTCGGTGCTGTGAAGCATACAGTCGTCAATCATAGTCTGCAAGTGGTCGATAAAGCCATGCGTTTAGTCGGTGCAAAAAGCTTAAGCCTTAGCTGCCCGCTTCAACGTTACTATCGAGACATTCGTGCTGGCCTTCATAACCCACCAATGGACGATATGACGATTTCGAAAATTGCAAAGCAAGCGATAGAAGAGAAAAAATTGAGCATACAATAAACAGAAAGCCGGATAAAACCGGCTTTTTTTATTGAAAAAGAGGACGAGCGGCTCTTATTTCTGATCAGCCAGCATGCTACAATCGATTGCAATCATGAGCAAAGAGGGTGATTGTTTGCAAAAAAAGAAGATGAAATGGCTGATTGCTGGCGCGATGCTTGTAGCACTTTGTATGAGCAAGCCTGCATCAAGTGAAGGAACATCTCCAAAATGGTCCGTCGATGAATTTATGAAAGATCGGGAAGGCACATTTGTGATTCAAGAAGTAAAAGAAAAATCACCATGGGTGTATAACAAAAAAAGAGCGAACAAGCGCTTTGCACCTCAATCAACGTTTAAAATAGCAAATGCCTTAATCGGACTTCAAACAGGTGCAGTTAAAGATGAATACGACATTAAATATTGGGACGGAGTAAAAAGAGAGATTGATAATTGGAATAAGGACCATACACTGGGCTCTGGCATGAGAGATTCAGTCGTCTGGTATTATCAAGCTATGGCACGTGACATCGGGGAAGAGCGCATGGCCCATTGGATAAAAGCCATTCATTATGGGAATCAAGACATATCTGGCGGAATCGATCAATTTTGGCTAAGCAGTACGTTGCGCATTTCTCCAGTAGAACAAGTCCATTTCCTAAAACAGTTATATGAAGAAAGTCTCCCATTTGACCTATCGGTTATGAGAACCGTCAAACGAATGATGATACAAGAAGAAGAGAAACACACCACGCTATACGGAAAAACAGGCTCCGGATCAGGCATAGGCTGGTACGCAGGCTTCATCAAACATGAAAACAAAACCTACATCTTCGCCACAAATATAGAAGGCACCGGACTAGAAGCAAAAGAAATCACCTATCGTATTTTGAAAAAATATCATTTGGTAGAAGCATCCGTTTAGGGTGCTTTTTTTATGAGTGAATTTGGGGATATATTGATAAAAAGATGATACTTGGGTTAGTTTGAAAGGATGATATATTTTTAGAAAAATATTGAAACGTTATCTTAAATATATTATGATATATGACGTATTGTTACAAATGTTACAAATATATGATAAGGAGATTAATATGAACCTAAAAAGAAAAGTAAATTGGAAAAGAAATATTGCAGCGCTTCTAGCCTTTGTGATGCTTATATCAATGTTACCTTCTGACATTTTTGCAGAAGAACATGTAGAAAATACAAAATCAAGTCATAACAGCATGCCAGAAACAGACGATTCAAAAACCCTTGAAATAGCAGGGATTGATGAAGCTGAAATTGGTAAAGACGGAGAAGTTCTTTCGGAAAGAACAGCCAATAGCAAACTTTTCTATGAAGGAGAGGGAGTATTTACGCAAGAAGTATATCCTGACCCCATTCATATAAAAGAGTCACCAGATGCTGAGTGGGAGGACATCTCTCCAGAGTTAAAAGCAACTTCGAAAAAAGAAATAGAAACGGAAAATGCAAGGTTAGATTCAACCTTTCAAAAACAAATGAAGCAAGGGCTTTATGCTACATTCGAACACAAGAAGCATCAAATTGAATTTTCAATTTTAAAAGCTTCAGGAACAAACAAATCAGAAATTCGTTCCAAAGATACCTCTGCACAATTTAAAGAAAACACCAACGAACTTACATACGAAGAGGTATTTCCACATATTGATTTACGATCATTTACTTTTAATGAAAATATCAAAGAAGATATTGTACTCAAACGATATGATGGCTACAATTCTTTTACATTTAAAATAAAGACAGATCTAACTGGAGAAATTGAGGAAGATGGTTCTATTAGATTTTTTGATCAGAAAAAACAGACCATTTTTCAAGTTCCAAAACCGTTTATGACCGATTCAAATCTAGATGAAAAGTCAGGCGAAGTGGCTCGATCAGAAGATGTGAGCTTTGAATTGCAAAAAGAAGATGATGGCTATTTACTTCGTGTAACTGCTGATGAGAAATGGCTTAAGGATCCTGAACGAGTTTATCCTGTGTCTATCGATCCATCGACTTCTTTATCTGTTTCATCAGACACATTCATTATGAGTGCATACCCAACAACAAACTATTCAACATCTACGCAAAAATGGGATGCTAATCTGAAAAGTTATGTCCTGAAAACCGGTTATTATGATAAAACAACTGGTACAAACTACGCGTTCATGAAGTTTAATTCATTCAAACCGATTCAAAATATGAATGTAACAAAAGCGACGCTCAAAACGTATGTTGCTCATTCATATTACGGGACGAAAGCAACTGGTCTTTGGCTTGATACAGTGAATGCCAACTATGATCATACAAAGCTAACATGGAACAATAAACCAAGTTCTAAAAACATCGGTAAGGCCAACGTATATAAAGGACAATGGGCGAGTTATGATGTGACATCGACCATCAAAGCTTGGAATAGTGGAACAGCTAACTACGGCTTTAAATTACATGCTAATGGAAATGGACAAGACCATTGGAAAAAAATAATCTCATCAACAAACTCAACCAAAAAACCAGTCATTGAAGTCACATATACCATTCCACAAGCAAATGCACCAACTGTAAAAGGTTTTAGTAATGGAAATGGGACAGGTTACTTAAACTTAAGTTGGAAAAAGGTGTCTGGCGCAAAAGGTTACAAAGTGTGGCTATACAACGGAAAAGAATATGAAGCCATTTCAGTTGGGAATGTAGCATCATGGAGTACAAAAGGAAAGAATATTTGGCCGACAGCAAGCGAGATTGCAGCTAAGAAATATAAACTTCATTTAGATGGAAAAGGGGGGACAGAATTAGCAGTTGATCCTTCCCCGGTTTACAAAAACTCAGGTGGTAATTATGCGACAAGCAAAAATTATTGGGTAGCTGTAAGTGCGATTTTCGACCAAGGTGAAGGCGCAATGTCAGCAAAAGTAAAACCTGTCGTGCCGAATGTGGCTAGAGCGAAAGCACCTAGTACAAAAGGATTCAATAATAATAACGCAACAGGTTACTTTGATCTTTCTTGGACTTCAGTTTCCGGTGCGACCGGTTATAAAATACAAATGTTTAATGGGAAAAGCTATGAGACATTGGATCTCGGTAATCAAACATCATGGTCAACAAAAGGAAAAAAAGTATGGCCAACAGCTGCTGAGATTAAAGCAGGTAAATTTGCATTGCACCTCCAAGATGGAAAAGGGGCTGAGCTTCCAATTCATCCTGGTGCGACTTATAAAAATGCTGGAGGAGATGCGGCTCAAAAACATTATTCCTTCAGAGTGATCGCCTACAATAAAGATGGAGAAGCTATTGCTTCACCGCCATCTGGACCAACTTTACCTGATCTATCTAGACCAAAAGCTTTATCTGGATATGCTTATACGAATACGAAAGAGAGCCAAACAGGTTATATCAATTTACATTGGGACAAAGTAAAAAATGCAAAAGGATATAAAATTAACATCTATAATGGTAAGGCATATCAATCATTTGATGTTGGTGATGTCGATCATTGGACAACACAAAATAAGAACATTTGGCCGACTCCTACTGAAGTTACAAGTGGGAAATATGTGCTTCATACAGATGGTAAAGGCGGGGAATTAGCGCTAGACCCATCACCAGTTTATGAAAATGCGAATGGAAATTATAAAGGACGCAAGAACTACTCCTTTACCCTTTCCGCATACGATGCAAATGGAGAAACCATTCCGACACCAGCCTTTAACCCGACATTCCATGAAGGTGCCGAATTCCTTGGAATAGAGGATTACTGGTCGATTATTGATATACCAGACGGCCAGCTGAATGGTGCAACTGGTAATGTGATTGTCAGTGAAGAAGAAATGTCGATCGATGGAAGAGGACCGGGACTTGGAATTGGTCGCACGTATAACAGTTTAGATGCAGCTGACCATCTGTTTGGTCAAGGGTGGTACGCAGATGTAGAAACTAGTATCACTCCAACAAAAGAAGGTGCCATCTATCTTGATGAGGATGCCACAACTCATATTTTTACAAAAAAAGCAGATGGTACGTATCAACCACCAACAGGTATTTTCCTTGAATTAACGGAATCAAAAGATGAATACATGTTAAAAACGAAGGATCAAACCTTTGCACACTTTAGTAAAAATGGTGGGAAAATCACCAAGATTGTAGATGGACATAAAAATACAACGACATACAAATATAACGAAAACAATCAGCTCACTTCAATGGAAGATGCATCTGGCCGAAAAATAACAATGGAATATGATGAAGATGGTCATATCACCTCGGTTCAAGGACCAAAAGGAAAAAAACTTTCATATGAGTATGATGCAGGCTTTCTAATAAAAGTCATTGATTCAGATGGAACGAGTATCTCATATGAATACGACAAAGAAGGCAGATTGATTAAACAATTCTCTCAAAACAGCACAGAAGATCAGCCTGTTTTTACAGAATACCAATATGAAAATCACCGTTTAGTCAAAGCGATCAATGCAAAAAAAGAAACCTTTGAGTATGCATATGATATGTCTAAAAAGACACTCATGCTGACGCAGCCAAATGGTCGAAAAATACAGTATACGTATAACGAAGCAGCCAATCCAATTCAAGTTGTAGATGATGCGGAAGGTTTGAAGATTACGACCAAAACCAAATATGAAGGAAATCAAATCGTTGAAGAAACTGATCCCAATGATGTAGAAAAAGGAAAAGCTACAGAAAGCTATTCGTATGACAAAAATGGCAACGTCATTCAAGCGAAAGATGCTTACGGGACAGAAACCTACGAGTATAACAAAAACAACGATGTCACTAAAGTAAAAGATACAGAAGGAGATATTACAGATATCGCCTATGATGGATTAGATGCTGTATCTGAAACGGATCAAAGTGGAAATATGTCTTCAGCAAGTATTTATGATTCGTATGGGAATTTGGTACAAACGAGTAAAGAACTTGCTGCAGGTGCGAGTATATTAAAAAATGGCAGTTTTGAAGATACGCTAACTGGCTGGAAGCTTACAGCATCTAAGGATGATGGGAAATTAGCGCAAACAGCTGGAAAAAGTGGTGCTTTGTCTGGCAGTCGAGTGTTAGAGATCAGTTCACAATCGACAACTGAAGGAACTGAACTTGGCTATTCTTCTGCTACTCAAGAAGTGACACTAGAGCCAAATACGACGTATACACTGAGTGGAAAAATCAAGACAGAGCTAACGAAAGCAAGAGCATTTTTTAACATTGATTTAAGAGATACAAACAACAAACGAATTCAATGGATCAGCAACGGCTACAGCACATTATCAGGCAAAAACGATTGGACTAAACGCCAAGTCACGTTTACGACGCCATCTCATGCAGGTAAAGCTGTGATCTATATGGAAGTGGATCATCGAGATAAGGCTGGAAAAGGAAAAGCCTGGTTCGATGAAATTCAGTTAGAAAAAGGCGAAGTTTCATCAAGTTATAATCCAGTCAAAAATAATTCCTTTACGGATAAAACAACAAGCTGGAGTGGGTCAGGTGGTTCATTAGATAATGAAGAAGGCTTTAACGATGACGTTTCGTTAAAAATGACCAGAACATCTTCATCTCAAGCGAATGTCATCTATAAACAATCTGTCCCGATTGAACAAAGTGCGAATGATCAATCTGTGTATGTCACCTTGACTGGGATGTCTAAGTCTGAAGATGTCAAAGCCTCAAATGAAAATGATTACTCACTTCAAGCGTCCGTCACGTATACAGACGGCACAACAGGAACGTTTAATGCAAAATTCCCAACCGGTACACAAGAATGGAACCGAGCGGCGGTTGTCATACCAAAAACAAAACCATTGAAAAAAGTCGACGTTCAGATTGTTTTCCAAAAAAGCGCGATTGGAACGGTTTGGTTTGATGATATCCGTCTAGTAGAAGGTAGTCTGTTAACGAAAACTACTTACGACGAGAAAGGGAACTATGCTGTTAAAGAAGAGGATGAGCTTGGTTACTCATCTCAATCTGCCTACGACGAAACGGGCAAAAAGCTTTCAGAAACAGATGCGAAAGGCGAAAAAACAACATTCGAATACGACCAGGCAGACCAGCTGAAGAAAATCACTTTATCTAACGGGACATCCATTGTGAGAACCTACGATAAAGAGGGCAATGAACGGTCGAAAACCATTCGTGCTGATTCAGATCAGACGTATCAATTTGAATATGACCTGATGGGCAAATTGACGAAAACCATTGATCCTTTAGGAAATGTGTTAAAAAGTGAATATGATGCGAATAGCAACTTAATCAAAACCATTTCTGCTAATGGACATGAAGTGTCTCTCACGTATGATGGAACAGACCGAGTGAAATCCAAGTCATACAATGGAACAGAAAAATATAACTTTAGCTATGATAAAAACGGAAACGAAACAACGGTTGTCAACAAAGAACAAAACACAACCAAAAACAGAACGTTCGACCAACAAAACCGCATCACAAAGTTAGCAGAGCGTGGCAGCAGTCAAACTTGGACGTATCCAGCCGATTCAGATAAACTGAAATCCTTTGAATGGACACACGGAAATCAAAAAGGGACGAACCAATTCAGTTACAATAAGCTTGATCAAATGACGCAGATGAAGGATTCGAGTTCTACGTATTCGTTTGATTATGATGAAAATGGAAATGTTCAGTCCTTTATTACAGGTAACGGCAGTGGTGCTAGCTTTGCTTATGATGAGCGCAATTTAATTAATGATTTGCACATTGGAACAAGCCAAGGGGCAACGATCTTAAACGAAGCTTACGAATATGATCAAAATGGAAACAGAATAACGATTGATCAAGGAAGCAATGGGAAGATTCGTTATGAATATGGAAAATTAGATCAATTGATCAAAGAAACTCATCCAGAAGGCACGGTCATTGAGTACACATATGATGGGTTTGGAAACAGAAAAACCGTTACGATTGAAAAAAATGGCACTAAAAAAACAATCAACGCATCATTCAACATCATGAACCAACTGACAAAGGTAAATGATGAGACTTTAACTTATGACAAAAATGGCAACCGAACGTCTGACGGGCAATTCCTTTATGAATGGGATGCAGAAGATAACATAACGGCCATCACGAAAAAAGGCGAAGACAAGCCATTTGTCACTTACAAATATGATGAGCGTGGATATAGAATTCAAAAAACAGTGAATGGAAAAGTCACCAATTATTTTTATGATGGTGATAGTCTGAATGTTTTATACGAAACAGATGGAGACAACGAAGTCACAAAAACATACACATACGGTGAGAGTGGACAACTCCTTGCATTCACGCAAAATGGAAACAAATATTTCTATCACTACAATGCACACGGTGATGTCATAGCCATCACAAATAGTGCAGGAAAAATCGTTGCTGAGTACGAATACGATACATGGGGCGTTCCAACAAAAGTAAAAGAAAATGAAGAAGTAAAAGGAAACCCATATCGCTATGCTGGTTACCGCTTCGACGAAGAAACAGGACTTTACTATCTAATCGCCCGCTACTATGAACCAAAAAATGGCGTATTCCTATCACTTGACCCAGACCCAGGAAGCGATGGAGATGCACTAGATCAAAACGGATATACCTATGGAAACAACAACCCAGTCATGAATGTAGACCCAGACGGCCATTGGGTATGGTTAGTTGTCAATGCAGGATTTGCGGTATATGATGGATACAAAGCTTATAAATCGGGCAAGGGCTGGAAAGGCGCAGCTTTAGCAGCAGCATCTAATTTTGGACCAGGGAAGATATTTAAGGGTGCAAGCCGAATTTTAAAAGGTGCACATTCTGTATATACATTAAGAAAAGGTAAAAAGGTCGTTTATGTAGGAAGAACAAAAAATGTTAAGAAAAGAAAAGCTGCACATAAAAAGAAACACGGTGATGCTTTCTTTAAAAAAGAAGAAAGTGGTTTAACCTATGCTGAAGCAAGGGGGTTAGAGCATCGTTTGTATCTACAACATGGTGGAAAGAAAAAGCTTCGAAATAAAATAAGACCAATTAGCAAAAAGAACAAAAAGTATAAATATTACTTGTCGGAATCAAGAAAATATAAATAAGGAGTGTGCTTTCAAATGGGTTTTTGGGAAGAAGAACATAAGAAAAAGAACATTATGATCGGTGATGACGGGTTAGATATTTTTGAAGAAGCGATCGAACAATTTTATGAAATGACTGAGGAACATTTGGAGAGAAAGCCAACGATGGATGAGATGCTTTTGACCATCATGACGGTCTTAAATAACGGAGGCAGCCACTATTTTGATGATTTAAATGAGAAAGAAGTAACGGATATTAAAGTAACAACTAAAAAAGCAAAAACTTTAAGTAAAGTAGAACCAGGAGCTATTATTGAACTCCCGTTAGAAGAAATTGGAAAATTGAGCTATGCTTTAATCATTTCAGGTGAGGGAAAAAATCAATATGATGATATTTTAATCCAATACTATGATTTGTTTGTTGATGACAGAATAGAAAAAAGTGAGTTAAAACAATTGATAAAAAAAGAGAATGGACTATTTGTTGCAAGTACAGGATTGACAGGATTTTTAAGTGGTTCATGGAAAGTCATTACAAAAATAAAGCAAGATTTTATAAAAGAAGAGGATCTTCAAAATCTGAAATTCGTGGAATACCGAGATGGAAATTATTATGTAAGCAAGGGTAAAGAAGGTCACGATGCACCTGTTAGGTCCTTAGAGGTTGCTGATCCAAAAACCGCTAAAATGATATTTAACCCGATTGGTATGTATGGCGAATACATTATTAAAAGTATTCTTACTTTATATTTTAAAGGTATGTCAATGGAAGATATTATTAAATACGAAATATAGGCATCTATCATGAGGGTCAGCTGATAAAGATGATTTGTTTTAAAAGCCTTATGGAATAGTAGTATTTCAAAAAGTAAGCAATATAGCTTTCTATCGTTTAGCAAACAAACCTCCACTTTATCAGTAGGAGGTTTGTTTGCTTTAAAGATCATTTGAGTTTCTACAGTAATTGAGGTGAAAAAATTGAAGAAAGTTAAATTAAACACAATGACCAAAGAATCTATCGCAGATATCGAAAAAGAAATAACAAATATCGCACTGAATCTAGTGAAAGAAAAACAAGCAAAATTTAAAGATTTAGGTTTAACAATCAATGCTGAATTTGGAAGATTCGTATATGGAAAAAAATATAGAGGGAGAGAAATTCAAGTCTCAGATTGTTTTACAACAGGATATCATTCATCCATATATTTTCAGTAGAATATCTAAATGGTGAAGAGCTTCATGATGGTGAAGAAGGTGATCAAGGTTATTGTATAGACCATCTCGATATTTGGATTTGTGTATCGAATAATCTCGTGAGCAAAAAAGGAGATTTAATAGAATTTGAAAATGAAGCAGATTTGCGGGGAATGATTTTACCATTAATTGATGAACTTTATGAAGAAGCAACAGAAATTCTTCAATTTCTAAGCAGCTAGGATTTTTTCAACCGGTCTAAAAAGAAGAGAAATGGTGCTTCAATGGGAACAAGATAAAGTAGAGCATTTGCAGTAAAGAAAGCAAAGGAATAATATAAGCAAACATTCAAGGCTAAGGTGATTAAAATTTTATTAGGAGGCTTATAAGCAGTGCATTTGAAAAATATACAATTAATGTCAGATGACGATCGTGGAATTTTAGCTAGTCAATCTCTTTGTATGACTGAAATGTTTTTATACGAATTAGAAAAGAAATTTCAAACGAAAGATTGTGAGGCTATTGTTTTGATATGTGGATCTTTTAAAGACTACAAATTAATTAGTACCTCAAAAGAAGAACCTAACATGTTATTTTTAAAAAATACGTATGAGCTAGAAGTACCCTTTTGTTACAGTGAATTTGAACATGCAATAAATAAGAAAAAGATCTTAGCTGACACTTTGGAAAAAGCGATGCTCTATCTGTGTGAACTGAAAAATTGGGAAAGTCAGCAAGTCAAAGCGGCATTTCAAAAAATGAAAGAAAAGGAATATAAAGAAAATTAAGTCCTGATAAAACAAAGAAAGCATATCCTCTGATTGAATTAGATTTAAAGCAGTTTACTCTTTATCTTGTAGTTGAAGACAATAAAAGAAATATCTTAAATAAAAAATTAATTGCTAAAACCGATATCTATTTAGAAGACATTTCGTATCACATGAGAGAGCTAAAGTGGCTAACTGATCATGAAGTGGCACTTTTCAAACGTGCAAATAAAACAGTTTATACAAGTATACATTTATCGTGATAAATCAAAATGAGAAAATAAAGAACCCAATATATAAGGAGGGTATTCTAAATGGGCTTTTGGGAAGAAGTACATAAGAAAAAGAACATCATAATTGGTGATGATGGATTAGATATTTTTGAAGAAGCGATTGAACAATTCTATGAAATGACTGAGGAACATTTGAAGAGAAAGCCAACGATTGATGAGATGCTTTTGACAATTATGATGGCTTTAAACAATGGAGGTAGTCACTATTTTGATGATTTAAACGACAAAGAAGTAACGGATATTAAAATAACAACTAAAAAAGTAAAAACTTTAAGTAAAGTAGAACCAGGAGCTATATTTGAACTCCCATTAAAAGAAGTTGGGAAATTGAGCTATGCTTTGATCATTTCGGGTGAGGGGAAAAATCAATATGATGATATTTTAATCCAATACTATGATTTGTTTGTTGATGAAAGAATAGAAAAAAATGAGTTAAAACAATTGATAAAAAAAGAGAAAGGACTATTCGTTGCAAATACAGGCCTGACAGGCTTTTTAAGTGGTTCATGGAAAGTCATCACAAAAATAAATCAAGATTTTATAAAAGAAGAGGATCTTCAAAATCTGAAATTCGTGGAATACCGAAATGGAAATTATTACGTAAGCGAGGGTAAAGAAGGTTCCGATACACCTGCTATGGACTTAGAGGTTGCTGATCCAAAAACGGCTAAGACTATATTTAACCCGATGGGTATACGTAGCGAATACACTATTAAAAACATTCTTACTTTATATTTTAAAGGTATGTCAATGGAGGATATTATTAAATATGAAATATAGGCAGTTTACAGCGTAAAATGAGTTTTGAGAAAGGAATGGTGTAATAAATGGCTGAACCAAAAATGCTAGACTGTTTAAATAAAATACGAAATGTCTTAAAGGGGACGATCACAAGAGAACAAGTGTCTGATTGGGCTGAAATTTACGTTTCTGCAGACGATCCAGAAATAGACGATGATGAAGTTTGGGATATGCTGATTCTTTTAAGTGGAATTGATTTGAAAGATTCACCTAATTCTTACTTACATTCTGTAGATGATTTGAATGACTGGTTAGAAGAATACAAATAGTTCCTATGTATGAGCTTGCTAAATTCTTATGATTAAGCCCATTTATAAATAAAAGGCGTGACGCAATGTCTATGCATCCGAAAGAATTAGAAACCACCATGCAATTACCTGCGAAAAAGTGTTATGACTATTTCATCAAAAAGATTGTTGATTTTGAAGAGGTTTGGTCATTAAGAAACGAGAAGGGGTGGGTGATGTCAGAGGATGATTATCGTGTACCGCAGCTTCATTTTTGGCCGACAGAGGAACATGCCGCTTATTGTGCGATCGACCAATGGGAAAAAACAGTGCCAGAAATGATTGATTTAGACGATTTTATAGAAGAGTGGCTGCCGGGAATGTTAGCAGATGGAATCAATCCGTCCATTTTCTATAATCGAAATAATTCGTTGTCAATTGAAATTCAAACATTAAAAGAAGATATAGAGGAAGAATTAAAAAACTACTAGTTCGACAAGAGTGGAGGTAGTTGTTTGAAACGGCTTGAAGATTTATTTATTCGTTCAGAAAAAGAATTCAAATTCTATCAGAATTTAGTAGACCATGTGTTTGAAACAAGTAAAGAGCTGCCACAACAAGTTTTTCGTAAGACATTTGATTGTTTTTTGTTTCAAGAGTTTGATTGGGCATTGAGTGATGATATTTTACCAACCATAAAAGAGTTATCAACTGTTACACAAGATAGAGAATTTTTGACTGCAGTCCTTCAACCAGATCCAACCGCATATTATTTGAAGGAATTTGGTTATTATCATTGGCTGAAAGCGAGTGTGAACATTTCAGGTGAGGATTATGTAAATGCACTATGGATGCACCCAAAAGGTTCCATAGCGGATAATATAATCACGCATTCGAATATAGTTGTCTGGTTAGCTCATTCTTTGCAGTGGGCGATTTGGGCAGATAGAGATATGGAAATTTGTATCATAGGAATGGTATCAACAAAAGATTCTGTGAAAAATAGGTTATTAAAAGAAGGGTGGAAACCAATGGATCACCCTGTTTTAGCAAATTGGTTTGAAGGATTATTGAAGGATCAAAAAACATTCAATGATTATTACACTCAAATGCTCTCTCATTATGCGTCATGTTACAAGCGGTGAAATGGATTATTAATGACTGATGATAGACTTACCCGAAGATATGAAAGGAGCATAAAGTGAAACATTTGTTTATATCCGATCCAAAAGAATTTGAACATGTTCTATCGTTTGTTCATTCGCTCATTCACAGTACGAAGACATTCCCTGATCAAGTGTTGAAAACGAAAACCCCTCATTATTTATTCGAAGAATTCCATTGGTTGTTATCAGATGATGGTTGGGAAATGTTAAAAGGTTTAGCTTTGAATCATCATGATGACTATATACTCATGGCTGTATTAGATGAGCAGAAGAGCATGGATGATTATTATCATGATTTTGGTTATTATCCTTGGGTGAAAGTACCGTTAAACCTTACTCCAAGTGATTACCTCGATCTCTTAACGGATTATCCGATAGAGAGTGTAAATGATAGCATAATGGATATTGCTTCACGTGTGATATGGGTTTCCCCTTCTGCGAAATGGATCATTTATGGCGACAGAGGTTATGAGATAGGAGTACTAGCGATTCTTCAATTAGAACAAATGAATAAACAATTGTTAAAAACGTGGAGAATTTTAGATGAGATTGTATTAGGCTGGATTTCAGTTGTATTTCCGAATCAAAAACTTCCTGATGATTTTAAAAAAGAACTGATTCGAAATTATACAAACGTAGAATGAAATAACTTCATAAGGAGGAAGACATGAATCAAATAGACAGTGTGTTATCTATACTAGATGAGTCTTTTCTAAATAAAGAGTTTCCATTATTAGATAATGGGAACTTTGATTTTGCCAAAGGGAAGCTTTCTCTATTTACTAGAGAGGAAAATTGGCTGATCACGATTCAATTATTCGGTTTATCGAAGGTAGGACCGTCTATTGATTTTTTTGCGATTGGTCATGATTTGAAGAATGGATCAATCAATTTTCTACTGGATGAGCTTTTTGATTTCGTGGATCATCATCATGAAATAATAGATGATGATGAGATAGAACATGGGTTCACAAAGCATCCTTTACGGATTAGATTAAATGGAGACTATTTTCATGTTCAAATACCAGAGTCATGCCAAGCTGATGTAACAGAGGAAAATGAATGGATTACTTTGTTAAGAGAAATGGCCAAACATCAAGATTTGCTGGATAGTTTATGGATGACAGATCAAGAACAATTTGACATCGTTCAGCATGTATATGATAAACCGCTCTACACAACTGAATCATGGTTTCATCCAGAAACGCATAGCCAACTCCCTAGTCAATCTCCTTTTTTTCAATCGGTTGCGAAGAGTTTGATCTATCAAGATCCAACATGCATTGTAAATATAAACACGAACACTGACTGGAGATTATGGTCAGATTTTGATACTGTGGAATATTTTTAGTTTCGTCTGATGTTTTAAATCGGTGAGGTGGAGCAAGTAATGAGAATCGTATTAGCAAAAGAGGAAAATCTATTCGAAGTAAATGAATTAATAAAGAAAATCAATTTAAACGTAGAAGAGTATCATTGGGTCATAAGTGATGTGACACTCCCAATGCTTCATGATCGGAATAATCAATCTCATTCAGAAGTCATGCCGGATTATACGGATTTTTTATTTCTGAAGGGTGAACATTTCAAAAAATTCTTACATGACTATTCTTATTCTTTTATTTTCGCTGTTTTGACCGCATTGCCTCGTCATATAGATCATTTGAATATTATTTCAATACCTCAAATTGAAGATAATGAACGATATTGGAACGTAAATTATACACCCGTTATCCCTCAAGCCGTGTTTGAAATCGGATTTTTTGATTCGACAGATGTTATTTTTACAGGAGATCAGAAAATCTTAAGCGAATTTCGAAAAAAAGCGGACTTTATTTCATTTGAAGAATATTTACAAACTCCGTGACACGATAAGAATAGAGTTCATCCTGAAAAAATAGGAGAGTGAATGAGATGTTTAATAGTGTACAAAAATGGATCGATTATCTAGATGGTGGTTGTAATGTACTTGGAGTCACATTTGATTTGTTTCATAAAGAATTAGTACTGAGCGTAAAAGTATCAGAATTAAATAAAGTTACTCAACATGAAATACGATTTATGAATGTGGCGAGTCTTTATTATAATGGGGGTGAAGGTAATGATAGATTTGAAGAATTGATACAAGAAGAGATGAATTGGCAAATTTTTGAATGTAGTTACCATCCTAATGGGATAGGGAACCTTAAAAATGTACTTCTTGAAGAATTTGATTCAAATGCAAATTTTCTATTTAACATCAATGGGATGTTACTCGCAATAGAATCGAAAAACGTATGTTTCGATTCACAAGAATTTATTTGCAGTGTATAGGAAGATCTCATTAGCGTCTAAATAAGAATTAAAAATAATGAGAGATTGGGGAAAAACCATGAGAATCAGCCGTGATAAACAAGGTTTATTCGATGATTTAAAACAACGTTATCAATACTTATTAGATTCATCTTATCCAGATGAAATCGTCTCTTTTGAAGAAGAAACCGGTATGTACTCAGATGATTTTTATATGTTTTTTTCACTTGTTGCAGGCAGCTTAAGTTATGTGGTCGATCATAAACGAATACCGAAAAAACAGTTAAACGTGCTGCGTCAGTCATTTGAAGAGCAATACCCTCAAATCAAATCGTTTCAACACATCCTTGAATCGTATCCTTTATTACATTCCTATATCCAGTACTATGAAGAAACAAGAAAACGAATCATTGCATTTATACAATAACCTCTTGGAGGATAAACGATGACATGGTTTTTAAATGAAAAAATCCAGAAACAAATCCCTGATTTCAATATCAACCATCTAAAGCAAATCAATGAATTTCACTACTTTAAAGAGTATAATGAACATTACGACTTGATCAACTGTATTCATCTACACATCCCATACGAATCTGCAACCCATAAAGCAGACATTCATCTGAAATTTACCAACGTCTCTTCTGTTCAAATCAAAGATTTGGAGTTAACAAACGATTCCTATCTTTTTTTGAACATTCAACTTTTGGATAGAGGCTGGGAATATTTGAATTACTTTGTCGAAGATTATGAAGAACAGTATTTTTCTTTTTACTGTCAAACGGTTCAAGTCATACAAGTCGTATCAAATGAATCGGGCTAGTCGCTCTACATATGTGCGAATCATACTTCCCCATCCCAACACAGAAAGGTGCAATGACATTGAATCGAATCATGAAATGGCTCTTATTTGCGGCGGTCATCGCTGGATTATTGGTATGCGCATTCTTTGTGTTCCGTTTCAACCAGCCTAAGCCGACGACGAACATCCATTATGCAGACACACAAAACAAACAGCAAACACTGGATATATATATGCCAAAGGGAAAAGATGAAGACAAAAAGAAGAAGCATCCAGTCATGATCTATCTCCATGGCGGCGGCTGGACAGGCGGCGATAAGAATAGAGTCGCTTCAAAGGCCGATTATTTTACGGGTCAAGGGTATGTGTTTGTTTCAATGAATTACAGGCTTCACCCTGATGCCAACTTCGAGCAGATGGCAGATGATACGGCAAGCGCTATTAAATGGGTCAAGGATCATGCAGATGAATATCAAATCGATTCGTCAAAAATCAATGTCATGGGTCACTCAGCGGGCGGTCATTTGACGGCATTGGTTGCTACAGATTCGACTTACTTAAAACGTGTGGGGCTGTCGCCAAAAACGATCAATTCTATCGTGATTTTAGATGGACCGTTAAACATCAATCAATTTATACAAGCCATTCCATCGTACAAAAAAGTCTTTGGCAAACAAGAGGAAAACTGGACAAAAGCATCACCGGTCACTTATATGAATCAAACGAATGTACCGCCTGTTTATTTGGTCACAGGCTGGGAAAATCCTGAGGTGTACCGATTTGCAGAAAAACTGAATCATGAGAAAGGCTCACGGTTTGTGTTTCGGGTTCATTCGCTGAGCCACAGTGATTTAAATAAATGGTTTGGATCTGACAGAGCGCCAAAAGAAGCGCAAGAGATGACAAAGGCTGTGATGGCTTTCGTCAAAAAACAAAATCAATAATAAAGACTGTATGCTAGGGCAATCCATTTTGCCGCAGTATATGATAAAGTGGTTTGAGATTAAAGGAGTGTATGTCGTTGTCATCAAGAATGGAAAATAAAGTGTTCAATTGCGAAAAAGAGCTGACGCTGAATATTATTGGCGGGAAGTGGAAAATGCTGATCTTATGGCACCTTGGCAGAGAAGGGACAAAACGGTTTGGTGAGTTAAAGTCGTTAATGCCTGGGATTACGCAAAGAATGCTTGTCAATCAGCTAAGAGAATTAGAGGAAGATCACATTGTGCACCGGGAGGTTTATCCCGTCGTTCCGCCAAAGGTTGAGTACTCTCTCACAGAACTTGGAGAAAGCTTAATGCCAATTTTAGAGGCGATGTATGATTGGGGAAAACAATATCTCGACAGCAATTTTTTAAAGGATGATAAATAGAAAGACGATAGATGTAGACAAAGAGCTAAAATCATTTTATTTTAGCTCTTTGTTTTCTTTTCAGCGTGACTTGAAAACCTTTGCAGTTTAGGAAGGACGAGTACTGGAGCGGCATCACAACACAGACTTGACACCGAATGCGAGGATTTGTCAGTACGTTTAGATACTGGTCGAAAAGACAGTGTCTTTTTTGTAACCATATGCGAAAAAGTATAGTATGTAAAAAAAAAGTGCGTACTTGGATTGCTTCCATCCTGTTGTTATACTCATTTCATCGTTTAAGAAGCCCTATTCACGGAGCTCTTGAAGATGAGATGAAAAAACGGGAGTGAACGTTCATGAAATTACAATTAGCGTTAGATTTAGTGAATATACCAGAAGCGATCGAGCTGATCAAAGAAGTAGAAGCGTCTATTGATGTGGTGGAAATTGGGACACCTGTTGTGATCAACGAAGGACTTCGTGCTGTAAAAGAAGTCAAACAGGCGTTTCCGAATTTACGTGTGCTGGCGGATCTCAAAATTATGGATGCTGCCGGTTATGAAGTGCAGCAGGCATCCGAGGCTGGAGCGGATATTGTGACTATTCTTGCGGCGGCGGAAGATATGTCTATCCAAGGAGCGGTGAAGGAAGCAAAAGCAAGAGGGAAACAAATTTTAGTCGATATGATTGGGATCAAAGATATCGCCGGCCGCGCGAAAGAGCTTGATGAGCTTGGGGTAGATTATATTTGTGTGCACACAGGCTATGACCTGCAAGCGGTTGGTCAAAACTCATTTGCTGACCTCATGACCATAAAACAAGTGGTCAAACAGGCAAAAACAGCGATTGCAGGCGGTATTAAGCTTGATACATTGCCTGAAGTCGTCAAATTAAACCCTGATTTGATTATTGTCGGCGGCGGCATAGCGAGCCAAGACAATAAAGCAGAAGTGGCTGCGCAAATGAAGCAGTTGATTGCACAATCATGAAAACAAGTGACTATGTGAGAGCGATTCTAAGCGAGCTTTCTGAGCACTCGCCCGCGATTCAAGACGAACAAGCAGAGCAGCTTGTCAAAAGCATTTTAGCGGCTCGAAAGGTCTTCGTCGCAGGGGCTGGCAGGTCTGGTTTGATGGGAAAATCGTTTGCGATGAGACTCACGCATATTGGTCTCGAAGCTTATGTGATCGGTGAAACGAATACGCCTGCTTTTACATCTGAGGATTTATTGATTGTAGGGAGCGGTTCTGGCCGAACAGAGACGCTGCTTGTGCTCGCGAAAAAGGCAAGGGCGATTGGCGGAAGCGTGGCGTCGTTCACACTTTCAACTGAGTCACCTATAGCTGATCTATCGGATGAAGTCATCTTACTGTCAGGTGCGCCAAAGGATCAACATGAAGGAAACCATCATACGATTCAGCCGATGGGCTCATTATTTGAGCAAACTTTGCTTCTTATGTACGATGCGGTCATCTTGAGATTGATGGAAATGAAAGAGCTCGACACCCATAAAATGTACGGTCACCATGCGAATTTAGAATAGCCGTGATGAAAACCTTTCCTTTTTTGAAGGAAAGGTTTTTTTAATACATGGAACTTAAAAAGAAGGATCACTTGACATAAAGGATAAGATGTAACTATAATAGTTACATCTTGAAAGAAAAAACGTAAGCAACGGAAGGAAGATGAAGATGAAAGTGCAAATTTGGTCAGATATCGCCTGTCCTTTTTGTTATATAGGGAAAAAACAGTTGGAAACAGCGCTTGAGCAATTCCCTCATAAAGAACAGGTAGAAGTAGAGTTTAAAAGCTTTGAGCTTGATCCGAATGCACCTGTTGCAGTGGATTATGATGTGCATGATATGCTTGTCAAAAAATATGGCATGAGCCGTAGCCGGGCCATCGCGATGAATGAACAGGTGAAACAGGCGGGCAAGGAGAAAGGAATCGATTTTCAATTCGATCCACTCGTTTTGACAAACACCTTTGATGCCCACCAGCTCGCACAATATGCTGGAAAAATGGGAAAAGGCGATCTCGTCATGGGTGAGCTGTTTCAAGCGTATTTTACAGATGGAAAGCATGTTGGTGATCGTCAAACCCTTTTAGATATCGCAGAAAAAGCAGGCCTTGATCAGAACGAAGTACAGAAGGTTCTAAACGGGCAAGAATTTGCAGACGATGTGCGAGAAGACGAAAAAGAAGCAAGACAGCTCGGGATTTCTGCTGTGCCTTTTTTCTTGATCAATGATCAATATTCGGTTGCTGGTGCACAGCCAGCAGATACGTTCCTTCGTGCACTTGAAACGGCTTGGACAGAAGAGGCAGCGCAAACGGAGAAAGCGGCTGATGCTTCATTTGAAGAAGCATGTGCAGATGGCGTATGTGCAGTACCTTCACCTAAAGAAGAAGTATAATCGGCATTTTCCCTATCTTTGATAAAAGATAGGGATTTTTGTTGATTAATCATAAAGATACCTTTATACTTAAGGTATCTTAATTATAAAGGTGATGACAGTGACATCCAAAACAACGATGATCCAAGAATTAAACCAAATCGAAGCGCGCATTCATCAAAAGCTCCGATTAGAGTTTGAAGAATTATTTGTAGATGAGTTAACTGATAAGCAGCATATTGTCCTTGATTTCGTAGAGCGAACAGGGGGAAGCTCGCCTATTCAAATTGCTCAGCAACTAGGCATCACCCAAAGTGCTGTGAGCCAGTTATTAAACACGCTTGAAAAAAAAGAATGGATTCGCCGCAGCATCAACCCGCAAAATCGTCGGGAATTGCACGTTGAACTTTCTGAAAAGGCAAAGACGTACTTGGAGAATATGAGAAAGATAGAACTTGCGATCATTGAAAAATACTTTTCAAAATTAAGCCTCGAAGAGATCAACACATTGACATCCATTTATACAAAGCTAGATCAATTGATTGTAGATCAAAATGAAGGGGAAGGATGATGATCCATTGATGATGCTCAAACAAGAAGTACAGCGAATTGCCTCTTCTTATACGGAGAAAAAGAAACAGGCACTGCTTGTGATCGGACTGATTCATCAAGGAGAAAGACATGTTTTTCATTTCGGAGATCACCCCATACGGCAGCGCGTCCAGCCTGAGGAGGTCATTTTTGAAATCGGCTCTATTTCAAAAGTCTTTACGACAAGTATATTGGCAAGCATGATTCAAAAAGGGCAGATGAAGCTAGACGATTCCATTTCACTGTATTGTCCTGAAATAAGAAAGAATCACCCCATTCAAATAGAACAGCTAGCAATCCATACGTCTGGACTTCCTTCATATCGTTTTCTCAGAGATTTACAACTAAGGTTCCTTCCAAAAGTGAGAAGAGATATGTACTGTCAATACTCCCTTGATGAATTAATGAAACTGTTACACTCGAAAAAATGGAATGAGCGAAAAGAATACCCATCTCGTTACTCCAATGTAGGGATGGGACTCCTCGGGTTGATCATGGGATGGTCTCTTCACAAAACATATGAAGAGCTGCTGACTGAATATATCGTGGATGAGCTGAAACTATCGAACACCTTTATTACGATCAAGGAGGACGTCAAAGAGAAGATGATCCTCGGTCATCAAGAGAATGGAAAAGAGGTTCCTCCGCTTCAGATGCATGACTATCAAGGGGCTGGTGCGATTCGGTCGACGGTCACTGATTTGCTTTCATTTCTCTCTGCACACATGAGTGCAGACGCCGCTTCTCCATGGAAAATGACCCACGAGCCAAAGGTGAAGATAGGGAAAAACATGTCAATGGGACTCGGGTGGGTCATAGATGATACGGGATTGATTTGCCATAATGGTGCAACTTCTGGTTTCTCCAGCTTCATGGGCTTCCGCCCACATTCAAAAACAGGAGTGGTCGTCTTGTCTAACTATCGCAATCGTATCACGCAAGACTCTCCCGACCGAATTGCCTATGATGTGATGAATATGCTTGAACAAGAGCCTAAAGCTAAATGAGCCTCCTATGAAGAGGGCTCATTTTTTCTTGTGTTCAGCTCTTTAATCGTTTCACCAGGAACGAGTTCAGGCTCATAAAATGTTTGATCAGGGAGATTCTTTTTCCCTTGTACTTTTTTAATCATCCAGTCTGCCGCATCTCGTCCCATTTGCTCTTGAGGATGTGTCAGCGTTGTCAGTTTCACATGGGCATTTTTTTGGGCAATATACGAGTTATCCTGTCCAATAATGGAAAGATCATCTGGAATAGATAAACCCATTTCACTACATACATTTGCTACTTCTAATCCTACCTCATCGTTATAGCAAACAAGGGCGGTCAGCTCGTGCTGGTGCGCCTGTAAAAAGGTTTTGATATGATCCCCTAAATACTGCTTCGATTCTGTATCGAAAAAAAGGACATGCTCTGGTAGGAAATTCAGCTTCGCTTCACCGAGTGCCTGAATATAGCCTTTCATTCGATATTTTCCTTGTAAATCATCTGTTTTTGAAATCAGTCCAATGTGCTGATGCCCAGAGGTGATCAGCTCCTTTGTCGCTAAATAGCTGGACTTTACATCATCCAAACAAAGGAAGGGGACCTCTAACTGCTCATAGTAGGCATTGATCATAATAAGCGGGACATCCTGTTCTTTAAAGGATAGGTAGTACGAAATGTTTGGATTATATAAGTTGCTTTTTGTCGGTTCGACAATTAATCCGTCCACACCAAAGGACAGCATCATTTCAAGAGCTTTTTTCTCCTGCTCCACATCGTTATTCGTACTCGCCAGTAACAAAGAATAGTTCTCTTCATTTAATCGGCTTTCGATGCCCCGAATGATCGACGGGAAAATGTAATCGGATATGTATGTGGTGATGACGCCAATCGTTTTCATATGAGCATGTCCAGCAGGTTTTGTTTGATATTGATTGGTGACAAATGTGCCTGAGCCTTTTTCACTTCGTAAAAAACCTTCACTCGATAATTCCAAGATGGCTTTTCGCACCGTATGCCGGCTTACTTGATACATCTCTTGTAAGCTTGATTCGGTTGGAATACGCTCCCCGATCCTGTAATCTCCTGTCAGTATTTTGCTTTTTATATCATCTATAATGATCTGGTACTTCTTTTTCATCGTTTCACTTCTTTCACAGTTGATCCTCTACTCGGGTTGAGAAGAACTTGTATGGACATATTCTAACATGGTTGCTTAATCAAAAACAGGCGCTTACAGTGTCTATCGTCTGTTCCTTAGAGAATATGAAAGTTTTTGTCTAATTTTGTATGCACAATTATATTTATTATTGACATATGTACGTACAAATATTATATTGTTTTTGTGCACAGGTAAAGATGAATCAAACGAAAAAGATATTTGAAACCGCTATCATCTTGGAGGTGAACAAAATGAATCGTGAAAAGACGGCCAAAGCCATTAGAGAAGGACGGACATCTTTGGGCATTGAATTTGGTTCCACACGAATTAAAGCGATTTTAATAGATGAAGAGTTTCAGCCAATTGCGCAAGGTGCATTTGAATGGGAAAGTTCTCTTCAAGAAGGAATATGGACGTACAATTTAATTGAAATCATTACAGGTCTTCAAGTGGCGTACCGTCAGATGAAAGAACAGGCTGCACAATTGTATGGGGTGACGATTCAAACCATTGGCTCCATCGGGATATCTGCGATGATGCATGGCTATGTCGCCTGTCATCATACAGGAGAAGTCCTCGTCCCGTTTCGAACGTGGCGGAATGGAACAACGACCGAGGCGAGTCAAAAGCTGACAGATGTATTCCAATTTCATATTCCAGAAAGATGGAGCATCGCTCACTTATATCAAGCGATATTAGGAGAGGAAAAACATCTGTCCCGGTTAGAGTATGTGACCACTTTGTCCGGCTACATTCACTGGCTGCTAACAGGGAAGCAGGCCATCGGAATTGGCGATGCGTCGGGAATGTTCCCCATTGATGAAAAAACGAAGGATTACAACGAAGTGATGCTTCATCAATTTGAAGCATTGATTGAAGAAAAAGGCTATCCGTGGAAGCTTCGTCATCTTTTGCCGCGCGTCTATTTAGCAGGCGAAGAAGCTGGTGTGTTAACAGCAGCTGGAGCAGCGATTTTAGACCAAGGCAAACAGTTGCAGCCAGGTATCCCTTTTTGCCCACCAGAGGGTGATGCAGGAACAGGAATGGTCGCAACAAACAGTGTGGAAAAGAGAACTGGGAATATTTCAGTTGGGACATCTGTATTTGCCATGATTGTGTTAGAGCATCATCTAAAAGGTGTGTACCCAGAAGTGGATCTTGTCACGACACCAGATGGCCTGCCAGTCGCGATGGTTCATGCCAACAATTGTACAAGTGACCTCAACGCTTGGATGAATCTATTCAGAGAAGCGTTTGAAGCAATGGGTCAGCCAGTTGAAACAGAAAGATTGTACGAAACTCTATTAAATCAAGCTTTAGAAGCAGATCATGATGGGGGCGGGCTTTTAAGCTATGGCTATTATTCTGGTGAAAATATTACGAGACTAAAAGAAGGAAGACCTCTTTTTGTTAGATCTCCTCAAAGCCGGTTTACCCTTGCTAATTTCATTCGGACGCATCTCTTCTCTGCATTTGGCGCAATGAAAATTGGGATGGATCGTTTAAAAGCACATGAACAAGTCAAGATTGATCGCTTACTAGGACATGGCGGTTTATTTAAAACACCCATAGTTGGGCAAAAAATGGTCGCTGCTGCACTCGGGACACCTGTATCCGTCGTATCAACTGCGGGAGAAGGCGGTGCGTTTGGGATGGCGGTCCTTGCTTCATATATGCTCAATCACCAGCAGCAAACACTGAGCCATTTTCTCAAGCATCAAGTGTTTGCCCATACATTAGAAGAGCTTATTGATCCTGATCCACTGGATGTTAAAGGTTTTGAGGAATTTATAAAGCGCTATCAAGAAGGACTCCCGATAGAAAAGGCGGCAGTAGAACATTTGACGCCACAGAAAGGAGCGGCACCTGTATGTTAGAGCGGTTAAAAGAAGAAGTGTTTCAAGCGAATCTAGATCTGCCAAAGTACGGACTTGTGAAATTTACATGGGGCAATGTCAGTGCGTGCGATCGTGACAGTGGACTGTTTGTCATTAAGCCAAGCGGCATAGCGTATGACAAATTATCAGCAAAAGACATGGTCGTGGTCGATTTTGACGGTCAAGTGGTCGAGGGAGAATTCAATCCTTCTTCCGATACTGCCACACATGCTGTTCTTTACAAACATTTTGAGGAAATTGGCGGCATTTCACATAGCCATTCGATGTGGGCAACGGTATGGGCGCAAGCTGGACTTGATTTACCAGCAATGGGCACAACACATGCCGATACATTTTACGGACCTGTTCCGTGCGCTCGATTTCTCACAGAAGAAGAGGTGAATCGCGGGTATGAGGTGGAAACAGGACACCTGATCATTGAAACGTTTGAGAAAAGACAGATAGATGTCATGGCGGTTCCTGGTATTTTGCTGCAAGGTCATGGTCCCTTTACGTGGGGAAAAGATGCAAAAAGTGCGGTAACGAACAGTGTCATTTTAGATGAAGTAGCGAAAATGAACCTGTTTGCAAAGCAATTGAACGAATATGCGGAGCCTCTTCCGCAGGTGATTTTAGATAAACATTATTTAAGAAAACATGGAACACATGCGTATTACGGACAAAAACCTTCAAGATAAAGAAAAGAGGGATTTCTATGTTAACAAGTCAGAAGAAAGAATGTTGGTTTGTCGTCGGTTCACAGCACTTATATGGGGACGAGGCACTAAAGCAAGTGAAGGCAGATGCGCAAAAGATAACAGATGCCTTAAATGAGAGCGGTTTGCTGCCTTATCCAATTATTCTGCAGGAACTGTCGGTTAGTGCGGATCAAATCACACAGCTGATGAAAGAGGTCAACTATCGTGATGAGGTCATCGGTGTGATGACTTGGATGCATACGTTTTCTCCAGCAAAAATGTGGATACGTGGTACGTCTCTTTTGCAAAAGCCTCTTTTGCATCTCGTCACGCAATACTATGAAAACATTCCGTGGGACACGATTGATATGGACTATATGAATCTCCATCAATCGGCACATGGAGACAGAGAGTACGGCTATATCAATGCACGTTTAAATAAGCAAAACCAAATCGTTGCAGGTCATTGGTCGAAGCAGGAGGTGAAGCAGCAAATCGCTGATTGGATGGACGTTGCGGCTGCCTATCATGAGAGCTTCCACATCAAAGTGGCTCGGTTTGGTGACAATATGCGCCACGTTGCGGTGACAGAAGGAGATAAAATTGAAGCGCAGATCCAGCTGGGATGGACCGTTGATTACTTTGGAATAGGCGACCTTGTTAATTATGTAAATGCCGTGGAAGAAGCAGAAGTTGATGCTCTATTTGCTGAGTACTTAACTTTATATGACGTGGATTATGGGAGCTATTCGGCAGAAGAATGGGAACAAAGTGTAAAAGTGCAAGCACGATATGAAATTGCCATCAAACGTTTCTTAGATGAAGGCGGCTACAATGCCTTTACGACAAACTTTGAAGATCTACATGGCATGAAGCAGCTTCCGGGTTTAGCAGTTCAGCGGCTGATGGCAAAGGGATATGGCTTTGCGGGTGAAGGGGATTGGAAAACCGCCGCACTGGATCGTTTATTAAAGGTGATGAGCCATCATCAATCCACAGGTTTTATGGAAGATTACACATATGAAATGACCTCTGGTCAGGAAGCAGTGCTGCAATCTCATATGTTAGAAGTAGATCCTGCGCTTGCACATACAAAACCTGTCATTGTCGTGTCTCCGCTAGGCATTGGAAACCGGGAAGACCCAGCACGTCTTGTGTTTGATGGAAAAGCAGGCGAGGGCGTTGTTGTCTCCATTGCTGATTTTGGAACACATTTCAAATGGCTGATTCAAGAAGTGGAAGCCTTTGAGCCGCAGGAAGCAGCACCACATTTACCGGTGGCACGAGTCCTCTGGAAAATCAAACCGAACTTTCAAGATGGCGTCAAAGCATGGATTAAGCACGGCGGAGGTCATCATACAGTCGTATCTCTCAATTTAACGGTTGATCAAATTGTTCATTTTGCAAAGCTTGTGAATGCAGAATATGTGGTTTTATAAAGAAGGGTGAAATGCATTCTACTGTGAACGGTAGAATGGCAGGGAGAAATGAAAGCGGTTTATTAAGTGAGGGGGGTCATCCACTTGGAGAAAAAAGTATCAAGTAAATTTATCTTCTTTTTCGGGTCCTTTGCAGGTATCTTATTTGGATATGATATTGGCATTATCGCAGGAGCGGAAGGGCACATTCAGGAAGAATTTCAGCTCAGCCCGTTATGGCTTGGCATCGTCGTTTCTTCATTAATGGGCGGGGCGATCATTGGTTCCATTTTAAGCGGTCTGATGGGGGATAAGTTTGGTCGCAGAAAGCTCATTTTGGTGTCATCGATTATCTTTTTTGTCGGTGCGCTTGGCTCAGCCATTGCACCAGAAGAAATCTCATTAACCATTGCCCGGATTTTCTTAGGAACAGCTGTAGGGACAGCCTCATCGCTCGTGCCTGCTTACATGTCTGAAATCGCTCCAGCTAAAATCCGCGGGAAATTGTCTGGCCTGAATCAGCTGATGATTGTGAGTGGATTATTGCTTAGCTATATCGTCGCATTTGTGTTTGAGCCCATTCCAGACAGCTGGCGCTGGATGCTGGGAAGTGCTGCATTATTTGCGATCGTGCTTTATATTGGCATGCTGAAACTTCCTGAATCTCCAAGATATTTAATTAAACACGGAATGGCTCATAAGGCACGTGAAGTATTAGGATCACTTCGTTCCTCACGTGAAGAGATTGAAGCAGAAATGCAAGAAATTTTAGAAGTGGCAAAAGAAGAACGCTCAGGCATTCGTGAATTATTTCAAAAGAAATTCCGTATGGCTCTCTTTATTGGGGTCGGAATGGCGACACTCCAGCAAATACAGGGGGCGAACTCCATTGTGTATTATGCAACGAGTATCGCAAGAAATGTAGGTCTTGCTCCGCAAGTTGCCGCAGGTTTTACCGTCATTGTTGGAGTCATATTTGTTGTGACGACCGTGATCTTTTTACAATTCGTCGACCGGTTCGACCGCCGAACGATTCTCACAGTTGGGGGAACGGGGATGGCCCTGTCTTTCTTTGCACCAGCGGCATTAGGTGCGCTCGGAGTAAGTGAAGGCATATTAAACTGGGTCACATTGATTTCACTTTGCTGCTTTATTTTGTGCTATGCCTTCTCATGGGCACCGATCACATGGATTATCATCGGTGAAATTTTCCCACTTTCTGTTAGGGGTATTGGAGCAGGCATTTCCTCTGCCTTTAACTGGACGGGATCATTAGCAGTTGGGCTTGTGTTCCCTATCTTGGCTGACCAATTCAGCTTTGGCGTGATTTTCTCCTCATTTGGGGTCATCTGCTTAATTGGCCTGTTGTTCACGCGCTTTGTCTTAGTCGAAACAAAAGGAAGAAGCCTAGAGCAAATCGAAACTGATATGGCTGCACGAGTCTAAAAGAAACCATCTATCCTGTGTGGATAGATGGCTTTTTTAATCAAGTATTTGTTTCAGTTCATCTGGCAGTAAATCCATTAATTGATCAGATGAGGATACGTCCAGCACTTCAAGAAGTGCATAATATTTTGCATAAATTTCACTCAGCTGATCAGGATGATTTGCTTCATATCGATTCAAATGCAATTGCGTCAGTTCAAGTGCAATGTCCAGTTTGTTTCGTTCGATGGTTTGTGTTGTGTTGATCAAATCGTTCACCTCTTATTTTAAAGTTATTGAAAAATGTTACGGTGCAGTTCCGCAGCTGACCTTATATTCATGGTCTTCTACCTTTTTTGAATAACAGACGGAAGGCGTCATTCCCGTCTCACTTTTCCAAGCCTGCCAATACACATCATAAAGCTGACCATATTGAGGGTCTACATCGTCCTTTTTTTGCAAAATAGCAAAATAGCTTTGGTAAGGGTAGCCTTCTTGATAAATGGCATGCCGTATCGCTCCTCTCTCGGTCGCATTTGTAAAAGCCATAGGCGACAGCAAGGGAAGGGTGATAACTACGACGAGCAGGATGAAAAATGAAAAAAGTTTATGTCTTGTCTTCATCAATGAATGTCCTTTCCTTCACAAGAGATCATTTGTATAATATGTTAAATTTGTCCTATTGTAAAGAAAGAGACGACTAGATCACCAGCGGATTTTATCAAAAATAGACAAGCATCTAATCACTAATCGTGCCTCTGACATACGATAGAGTGTAAGTGAAAGACAACTTGAAGGGGTGTTGAGATGAGCCGGAATCGATTAGACAATTTTTTCTTTGGACCTCGCAGGGGGAATCATGGAGAAGTTGAAACGGTTGTATCCCCTACACGTCAAATTGTCAACACGACAACAAATGTACAAACGATCAGAAAAATTCATCCAACTCATATCACAAACGTCAATAAAAACATCAAAAGAATTGAAAACTACTACCCTGTGACGCAATCTACTCGAAATGAGTATATTGTGGAAGAATATGACTGTGGCAGTGATATCAAGAATCCTTGCTGCCGCCCGGTCAAACGCTGTAAGTGGTAGTTTAATGGTAAAAAGAAGTGAGGCAACCTGTGATGGGATGCCTTTTGTATGTTTAACGCTCTATTTCATTTAGTTGTCCGTGATCAAGCTCTAAAAAACGATTTCCTAATTCTGAATAAAGGTAGCGCTGATGGCTTGTAAATAAAACACATTGATCAGAGAATTCTTCTTTTAATAAAGAAATAGACTGCATTTGAGATGCCTCATCAAGAGATGTAAAAGGTTCATCAAGAATGATTAGTTCTGGTGATCTGGCTGCCATACAATTAAAGAAAAGCTTATATCTCATACCTAGTGAATATTGTTTGACAGGCATCTTAAGTGCATGAGTTAAATCAAATGCATCACAAAGCGAGAGAAAGGTCTTTTTGTATACCTCTTTTTCTGACTGATTCATTTTCCATAGTGACTGTATAAGAGTCATATGCTCAATACCAGTCAGCGCATCATAAACCAAAGGCTTATCTGGAATGTACGCGACCAACCCTTTAAAAAGAGCTGACCTAGGATGATGCTGTTCGTTGAGTAAAATCGTTTCGGATACTGAAGGAAGCAGACCTGCGATGATCTTTAAAAGTGTCGATTTACCGCTGCCGTTTTTCCCGATAATACAAGCACGATCACCTTCTTTCAGATGAAAGGATACTTGATCAAGGAGGGGAGAGCTTTCTTCAGTTGTTTCATAACGAAAAGATAGCTGAGACACTTGCAAACTAGCCATTGATAAATCCTCCAATAACAAAAACAGTGGTCACCAGCATATACAAGATGACGGTCGCGAGGGCGGCTTTTTTTGATCCTTCAGCATAATAAATGATCCCATCATATAGGATGCGTAAAAGGTACAAGTTGATCAAAAAAGAAATCGCTTGGATGATGATAAAATAATGATCTAAATCGAGTACCATCACACAATAGATTGCTGCGCTATTCACTAATAGAAGCAACGCATTATAAAGCAAGATGACAAAATACATTTTGCGCAAAATAAACGTTTTATGAAAAAAGTACATATAAATCGAAGTAACGACAGTACCAAGAAAATTCAATATGAAATAAAGCGGGATTGTCAGTAAAAAGATAAACACAATGCTGGCTAATTGTTTTCCAGCAGATAAAGGCTCCTCTACTAACAAATCAATGATAAAAAATGTTAAAAAAACAGTCGAAACAAATAAAGATAGTAAGACAAGACCTACAATGGTTTTGATCGATTGATGTTGATTGAAAAATTGTTTAGGGCGTAGAAGTAGCTCCATAGAACCACATTCTCCTTTCTTCTAAGATAGATGTACATGGCTGACATATTCCTCTAAAAGAGAGGCAATCAACAAGAGCACTACAGCGGAAAAGATTAACTGAACCACAGTCCGAGTCAGCTTTCTTACATCAATGGCCTTACCTTTCATAAACCGGTAAAGATAAATGAATGGAAAAGCACTGACGATTGAAAAGAGGATCAAACCAAGAACCTCAACAAAAGCATGCGGCATGAGGCCAGTGAATAACTGCTGCACTTCATGCTGAGCTATCAAAAACTGAATGAGTTTTCCAATGATATAGCCATTATAAAAAAGAATGCCAGCAGACATAATGCCGCCAGTAAAAGCGCCGATACCTAGTATGGCAAGCCCAACCTGTAAATTGTTTGAAAAAATAGAGAGAAAAAACATGTCTTCATCCTTTTTTAAATAAGGAATCTGATCATAAGGAAGGAGACTTCCAATGAGCAAAGCTACAATAAATACACCGGCGTAAAGATAGCCGAGACGTAGAATCAATCTATTCTCCGATAGAAAATATCTTATTTTTTTCAACATACTCAATTCCTTTATAAATGGTCTTGCGGCATAATATCCAGCAAATCACTGAAACGATCGCAAAATATATAGCGAACAGCACGTTTACGAGCCCTGAGGATTGCTGCAATATAGGGAGAAAAGAGGTCAAAATCAAATAGTACATAAAAGGCAGTACAAGAAAGTTTCTGGCAAATGCCTGACCTTTATCGATGATCTCTAATTCCTCATTTGTTGTCCCTATTTCATGCTCATGAATAAAATTGAATTTCGTTGTGAATGGAAACAAGTAAAGCTGAATCAAAGGAAAAATGAAAAAGCCAACCCCTAATACCACCAGTTGAATGAGCATCTGAACATGAAACAGTTGATACACAGTCATGATAGATAGATTAATGAATAGTAAACAGAGTGCTGGTATGGAAAATAAACAATAAAATAACTGGATTTTTGATAAGAAAAACTGCAATAGAGATATTTGAGAAAGCTCGTAAAGCCAAATGTTCTTTTTTTCAGCACTTAAAGTAAAAATAGAAGGTGTCAGCATTCTCATCTCATAAGATTGATTCGCTAGTATCATAATATTGAGTGTGAATAGCAGCTGAATTTGCAAGGCTTGATGATCGATGATCGAGATCAATCCGGTAAAAACACCAATATAAAAGAAGGCTTCATATGACATGAACATATAATTAAACAATTCTTTAGATAGAAGCCACCTTTTTTCTTTCAACAGCTTGATGTCTTTTTGAATCAACACATTTTGTCTAAACAACAAACCCTGAATTTTATGCAGTACTTGAAAGTACCAATAAAATAAATCCCGAAAATGCTTTGAGCTTTGGTCTTGATCTTTTTCCGTTGGAATCCATCGAACAGGACTTCTCATGACAAGCGCACTACCTAGTATCACAACAATCAATGTAATAGGTGAATTAAAAAGGGCTTGAAATTGTAGAAAAACAGAGCCATCTGAAAATAAAGCATGATGCATTTGCTGAAGATCATGTTGATATAAAGAGATCAGCTTGTTTGAAAGAGTGATCCAAAACGAATCCTCTGCAAGCGATGAGATCGATTGAAATAGTTGCTGGAAGGTGTGATAAAAAGGGAAAATGATGTTTAATATGAGAACCCTTCCGAATAAGAAAAAAAGCAAAGCGATGCTTGCAAAAAAGAGGACACGAATGGCCCCGATTTTTTTCACGACGATGTTATAGATATAAGCACCGAATATCTTATTGCTGATGATAAATAGGAAGATACTTGTCAGCATCACATTGACATGTTTTAACCAGAATGCCAGATCGTGTGTTTGAACAATATCATATTGGAACAAAAAATAGATCAAATAAGTGCTCAAACTCGTAAACACAAGCCAAATCAATTCTGAAAACAGAAGCGTTTGAAAAAGTTGTCTAGAGGAAACAGGTGCTAGCTGTATCAATTCTTTAAAAGGAAGAAGATGAGTTCTTCTATAAGATTCAATTCCTTTGACGATAGAAAATAGAAATAAAAACATCACAAAAGCACTTTCCCATTCTATTTGATAGACGGGGGAGTAAAGAAATGAAGATATAACGAATACAATCATGCATCCGAATATGATATCAAGAATACAAGAAAAAAATATGTACTGTTTTGAAGAAAACGACTTGAGAAATGGAATTTTTCGTATAACGAACTGAGCGATATTAGAATACTGTTGCTCCAGTCTAATGGATAGAAGTAGTGATAATAATGGATATAACATCTTCTCACCTGCACTAAAATTTAAATAGAAGGAGAACAGAGTCTCCTTCTATTGAGTCGTTAAATAAATTACCAAGCGATAACGGCTTTACGGCCTTTTTTCTTAATTTCGTTTTTAAGGTATTGACGAATTGTCTCTTTACCAGCCGCAGCAATAAGAGAAAGACCGCCTGAACCTACAGCAGTTAAAATGGAGACAATTGTAGTGACAGCTCCACCCGCTTCAACCACATTAAGAACTACAGCGGCAACACTGCCTGGAATACCAAATTCTTTTGCTAGATCAGCAACTGGCAGTACTTGTAGCGAGAAGGAAAAAAGAGCTAGCATAAGGAATCCTACTGCTAAAGCACCAAAAAGAACATGTAGTTTGATTTCATTTCTTGTTTCTGTCATATCAAATTCCTCCCTTTTTTGTCTTTTTATTACTATTCTATCTTATGATATGTTTTTGTTCATATCAATCCTTTTTTTTCTTTTTTTTTCATGAATTAGTTATAGGTTAATATAAAATAAGTGAAAAGATAAGTGAGAAAAGAATCGTTTTGGATAGGAAATATCGAGTGAACATGATCGAAATGACCTTGTTTTCACAAAAACGAAAGAGAGCCTAAAAGTCTATAAGAAATGTGCTATATGTAAATGAACCAATATTCTTTGATCAAAAGCGCCTTTCAAGATAAAATTGTAGTATCAATTCATTCTGATGGAGGCGATTTTCTGAATATTCGATTGTTAACACCAGAAGATGCTCAAGAATATGCGAAATTGAGATTAGAAGCACTCCGATTAAATCCAGAGAGTTTTGCTATGAGTTACGAGGAAGAGAAGCTAGATGCGAAGAATAAATATAAGGCTCGTTTTGCCTCTACACAATCTATGTGGACATTCGGTGCCTTTCATCAAGGTCAGCTGGTCGGCTCGGTTACACTCATACAAGAAACCTTGCAGAAATTAAAGCACCGTGCCAATGTGGTAGCGATGTATGTAACGACCGATGGACGCGGAAAAGGAATGGGGAAGGCACTTCTGACAAAAGTACTTTCTTTTGCACGCGAAAAAAAAGACATCGAACAAATATATTTAACAGTGGTCACAACAAACGACCCAGCCAAACATCTTTACAAGTCTGTTGGATTTAAGTCGTATGCGGTAGAGGAAAAAGCACTAAAAATAAATGGTGCATATGTAGATGAGGAAAAAATGGTGCTATGTTTATCATCGTTTGGAGGGGATATAAATGAGCCAGCCAGTCATGCGCATCACATTGGCAGCCGGACCAAATAGTGAGCTGGAATCCTTTGCGCTTCGTGCAGCACTTGAAAACTTTGGCGCAAAAGTCGATATGCATTGGATAGGCAGACCGAATGACCTGATTAATGTTTTATCCGGGAGGAATAGAGGCGAGACGGATTTCATTCTTTTATCCTTTCACGGAGAAGAAGGAGCGTTTCTCATGCCGGAGTTAGGAGAAGATGTATACGAAGAGGGTGAGCCGAGAGGTGCTGCTTTTGGTGCGGATGACATAAAGCGGTATGCTTCGTTAAATGGAGTCCACATTATATGTACAGGCTGTACACTAGGCGAAAAAAAGGTGGCAGAAGCTTTTTTAGAAACAGGGGCGATATCCTATACAGCGCCCGATGACTACATTGATGGAAATGCGTCATTTATTTTTGTTCTCACCATGCTGTATGAGCTGGTGAACAACTCAAAGACAGTCAGAGCAGCTTTTGACCAGGCACGCTCTATTGATGAAGAAACAAAGTTATTCCAACTGTATATGCAAAAATAAGGGCTGAGCGATCAAGCCCTTTTTATATGTCTCTCGTAAAATATGTCAAAAATGTGACAAATGTGTTTTTTGCAAACTAAAAAGGGGCTGCGAAAAGTCTATCCTACAAACACACGTCATCCAGACAGGACGGCATCACGAGAGGAGAATCATTGTGTCAATCAAAGGGAAAGTCATTCTTGTTCTATGCGGACTTGCGATTGTCATCGGAATCGCTGGATTTTATCATAATCAGCAAGCAAGCGGGACAGAGAGGAAAAAAGTAGAACAAGATGCGAGCTACAAACAAGTTGAAATTGTCACCCTTGTGAATGACGGGAAATTCATGAGATATGCTGTCAACTATCCGCTGTTTCATCAAGAAAAACTAGATCAGGAGATCAAAAGATTTGCAGAGACCGCGTTAGAAAAGTTTAAAACATCGTTTAGTCAAGCGAGTGATGTCAATGAAGAGAAACGATACGAATTAAACATCGATTATAAGATCATTCATTATGCCAAGCAAACCGTCGCAATCAAATTCAATACATATGAAGTGAAGGGCGGAAAGCAAGGCGACAATCAAACGAAGGTGATGAACTTTGATTTCAAGAAACAGACATTTTTATCAATCAACGATATCTTTCTATCAAAGAAGGACAATCTTCAAAAATTATCTCATATGACTTTTGAGGAATTAAAAAAAGATCGAACGCTAGCTGAAAATCAGCCGCTGCTCAAACAGGGAACGTCTCCTGTGGCGAAGAATTATCAGTATTTTGCCATCAAGGATCGCTATATCGAATTCTACTTTCCAAGAGGACAAATCGCTCCAAATCATCAAGGCCCTCAAGTGTTAGCGATTAAGAAAACACTGCTGAAAGGAATATTAAAACCTGAATATATTAAGAAAGAATTGAACAAAAACGAGAAAAAAGAACCGATTCCAACAAGAAAGATTGTGAAATTGCCAAAACCATCCACATTTCATCCGAATCAAAAAGCCATTGCACTCACATTTGATGATGGGCCCAATCCATCAACGACCTCAAAAATTTTAACAGCATTAAAAGAGAACAAAGGACATGCTACATTTTTTGTATTAGGCAGCAGGGTTCAGTATTATCCCGATATGTTAAGTGAAATCAGAAAGGGTGGAAATGAAATTGGAAACCACTCCTATAACCACCCTTTGCTCACAAGACTTCCCTTAAAACAAGCGGTCAAACAAGTAGAAGACACGCAGCAAATCATTGAAAAAGCGAGCGGGTTCACACCGACTCATTTTAGACCGCCATATGGCGGGACAAACGGGCAAATCAACGAAGCTCTTCACATGAAAGTGACCCTTTGGGATGTGGATCCTGAAGACTGGAAATATCGAAACAGCCAATACGTCGCGAACTACATTCTAGCCCATGCATCTAGCGGTGAAACGGTCTTAATGCACGACATCTATGACACCTCAGCCAACGCAGCCGTCACGATTATCAAAGAACTCACCAAACAGGGATATCAATTATTGACGGTATCTGAGCTTGAGCAGTGGAAGGAAGAACAGAAAAAATAATTTATTGATAATTAATTGAGAAAACAATTTCGGAACATAGAAATTGTTTTCTGTTTAAGAAGTAATTAGATCCATTATATATGCCTCTTAGAGTTAATCTAGTTAATATTCAATAGGTAATAATTATTTTTTCGTTTGATTCTTTTGACTTTAAAATTAAGTTAACAAGATCATCTCTATCAAATAATTTAACATCTGTTTTTTCAGCTAATTCGATTGCTGGAGATGTAAAATAATTATTAGTAACTACCCATGATGATTCAGATGAATAATAAAACCTTGCTGAAGTGATTTCTTGTACAGATTTCACCCCCACTTTTTTTTTATACCTTTTAGCTTGAACTACAATACTCAAACCAGATTTTTTCAAGATTAGATCAGCACCGTAGTCACCAGAAGCTTTAGTTAATTTTACTTTATAACCTAGGTTCCTAAATAGAACGCTTAAATAGATTTCAAATTCTCTTCCTGTCATAGCATCTATTTGATCGATTCCTGATTTGCTTAATTTTTCAAATTCATTTTTTTCTTTGGTCCTTTCAATGAGGGTCAATATAATAATAATTATTATGGAAATAAGGCTAACAAAAAATATAAATAAGAAAAAATCGTACATGTCATTCCCCTTTGTTCAGAATAAAAATATTGTTTAATATTGATAATGTATCTTTAATTTTATAATCGGTCTGAAAGTAAAGAATTAAAGTTTTTTCATAGGAGTTTAAGATTTTTATAGTTGGTTAAATGAAAACTTTAAACTTATTTAATTTATTTATAAAGAGTTGAAACATAATAAGGAGAATTTAGATTAATGGAGTTTAGTAATTGAATATGAATGGTCTATTAAAAAATATTGAATTTAAGAAGCATTCTTTCAGAATAAATCATCATTTACTTATCCATTTTACACATTTGAAGGAAAGAGAACGAGAAATCAATAGTTGTCGAAGGAGAGAATGGAATGTTTTTGTATTATGGACCAACCGGTGCTCCAGTGGAAAATCCGGGAGAAGAATGGATGAAAGAAATCTTCTTCCATAAGGATGAAGACTATTGGAAACAAGGGAATGGAGAATCTTCTATTGAAGTGGATGAAGATTGGGAAACGGAAAGTCTTGTTTTCTTTTATCATGAACCTTATGGCTTTTTTCTTATGAGATATCCAGGTTTTTTGGTTCCTTTTAAAAAAGAAGAGAAGATAGAAACAATCAAGCATGTCGTTGCAGGCGCACCATTGTATGTACCTTCATGCAGCTACGTCGATCGACATCAAGCCTATGAAATCGTTCAACATTTTCTAAAAACAAAATCGATACCTGATAGTGTTGAATGGGTGGAGTTGAGGACGATTGATTTTCAGCAAAATCTATAAATTTTTTACGAGGGAACCAGATAGACACGTGTTAAGGGGGATGAAATGCATAGTTTAGACGATACGATGCACCTACATGTTGGCTATTATGAACAGGGTGTTGATATTGAAGGGATGTTTTTTAAGAGTTTAGACACAGGAAAATGGCTATTATTTTTTGATCATACATGGTATGGGATCACGCTTTTAAAGCATTATGAAAAATATGAAGATTTAGGGCTGTTGATTGGGGAGTATTCCATTGAAGATGACAAAATTGAAGATGAAGGAAATCAGTTGTTTGAGCGTTTTTTAAAAGAAAACGGGATATTGAAGTCAATGGAGTGAACAGATATTTCTTAGCCTTTAGAGTATTTTTAAATCTAATAAGGGTCAGTCTTATATAAGAAACAAAGAATGGTCAAAATAAAAAACAGACCTAATGTGGTCTGTTTTTTTATCAACCCAAAATGAATGGATTTTTTTATATCTTTCAAATCACTTCCCCTTCTCCCGCTTCCGTTTCTCCTTCTCCGCCCGGTAAAACTCATGAAACATCTTCATCAGCGCGCGTTTCTCTATCCGAGATACATAACTCCTTGATATGCCGAGCTCCTTGGCTATTTCCCGCTGCGTTTTCTCTTTCTTTAAGTCCAAACCGAATCGGCCGACGATGACTTCTTTTTCCCGGCCGTCGAGAATGTCGATATATTCTTTTACTTTTTCAAGCTCCATGTTGAGCTGAATGGTATCGATCACGTCTTCATTTTCTGATTTTAAGACGTCAATTAATGAAATTTCATTTCCTTCTTTATCCTGACCGATGGGGTCATGCAAAGAGACGTCCTTTTTTGTTTTTTTGAGTGCGCGTAAATGCATAAGGATTTCATTATTAATGTCAAGAGGGGAGTGCAGAATTTAAAAATCGAATTTCACTTTTGCCCCATCATGCAATAATTCAGGTTCGTCATTTAGATAAACATCACTTAAGTGAAGTGTGATTGAACTCAAATCCGAAACATCATCTACCAGTAAAGGAACTACAACCATACCTTCATTTTCGACTTTACCATACAAAGAACCAACACCTGTATCCGTAGTCAAATTAGTCTTATAGACTTCGATTTGTTTCTTTGTATTAGTGGTAATAACATCAACACCAGAAAACAAAACATCTTTATCGGAAGTGTTTTCAGTCGTATAAGTGATTTGTATTCTATGATATTTATCTTTTTCAAAATTATTATAAGAAAGAAGCTCTTTATCTTGTTCACCTAAATTACTGTATTCAAATACTTTAACATCGTGTATTTTCATCTTAATAGGACTTAAATCTATTTCTTTTTGTTTGTTATTTATCTTTTTCAAAGTTAGTGTTGAACCATTTTTATCTTTATCCCATTGGCCAATTTTGGTTAGAAGTCCTGATGTTGGTTTATTCTCTTTTTGTGTTGATTCTTTTGAAGCCTCTTTACTCGTTTCTTCTTTTTTTGCCGGCTCAGTTGAGCTGTTAGTGTTACCACAAGCAGTTAGAACTGCCATAAAGCATAAGAATAAAATTAGTTTAGCTTTTTTCATTTGTCTACACCCTTCTATATACACATTTTAGTAATACAGGAAACATTATAATACAAAAAATGTTGAAGTGATGATTTTCGACAAAATTAGACGAAATAATTCATGACTTATAGCATGGGTTTAAAGTCACAAAGCGTTCGGTAGCGAATTTATATGTAACATTGAAAAGAGATGCTATTTCATTTGTGAAATTATTATATGGTTGAATAGCTTTTATTTTTCTAAGCATAAAAGTGGGAATACAAAACTTATATGCAAAACGCTTCGCCTGCATTTCCTGCAGCTCTCTAAACAGTGGGGGCATGATTAATTGATTTCCTTCATGTCTAAGCGCATGACAAAGTTCATGACCAAAATCTTGCCACTGTTCTTGAGGGCTAAGGCGATTATCAATGATAATAGTTCCAGCATAGTACCGGCTGCTGATGTTTAAGAATTCGACTTTTAAATTGGAGCGGTAGGCGATGTCTAATAGATCAAGTTCTGATGGATTTTTAATGTTGATTTGATGATAGAATGCTTCGATCCAGTCATCTAAGTGTGTTGTGTTTTTTGGCAAAATGCGTTCCAACTTAAGCAACTCCTTTAAAATAAGAACGTATGTTCTGAATGTGGGTAAAAAATAAATACTCTTAATGAGCATTTATTTTAAATCAACTGTTAATTCTTTTTTTCGGCAACATTATTTAAATGTTCGTCGAATGGTGAATCTAATACAAGTCTGATACTCTTAATTTTGGAAACATCAGATTCAACCAAAACTGAAACAATTCCTCAATCTTATCATCGGTTGCATCTTTTATATCTTTAAAGAAAAGTTTTGTTTCAGGGTTTAATATCTTTTTCTACATCTCCTCAACTGATTAAAATAATTAGCCATTTTTTCAATGTATCATAATCAGGTTTATAATCTCTAAAATATAGCTGATTTAGAGTCTTAGATGCAGTTTGTTATAAAGCTTATCAAGCGTATAAACTAGAAAATAAATTAGATATTTAATTGGCAATTGATTAGAAACTATTCTTATAACCAAATTCAGATGGAAAGTAGTATAGAGCAAAAATAAAAAACAGACCTCATATGGTCTGTTTTTTATCACACTAACATGAAGGGTTCTTTTACAAAATTCAAATCACTTCCCCTTCTCCCGCTTCCGTTTCTCCTTCTCCGCCCGGTAAAACTCATGAAACATCTTCATCAGCGCGCGTTTCTCTATCCGTGACACATAGCTCCGCGATATCCCGAGCTCCTTGGCTATTTCTCGCTGCGTTTTCTCTTTCTTTAAGTCCAAACCGAATCGGCCGACGATCACTTCTTTTTCTCGGCCGTCGAGAATGTCGATATATTCTTTTACTTTTTCAAGCTCCATGTTGAGCTGAATGGTATCAATCACGTCTTCATTTTCTGATTTTAAGACGTCAATTAATGAAATTTCGTTGCCTTCTTTATCTTGACCGATGGGGTCATGCAGAGAGACGTCCTTTTTTGTTTTTTTGAGTGCGCGTAAGTGCATGAGAATTTCATTTTCAATACACCGCGCCGCATAAGTTGCCAGCTTTGTTCCTTTTCCAGAGGAATAGCTTTCGATGGCTTTAATGAGTCCGATCGTCCCGATGGAGATGAGGTCTTCAGCGTCTTCCCCGGTATTTTCAAATTTCTTGACAATATGGGCGACGAGCCGAAGGTTATGTTCAATCAGCATGTTTCTTGCGTGTTCATCGCCCTCTGCCATGAGGGCTAAGTATTTTTTCTCATCATCTCCCGAAAGGGGTTGTGGAAAGGCATTGTTTTTGACATAGGACACTAAAAACACCAATTCTTTGACCATCAATCCCATCGCTGTAAATACTCCTGCCACGATTTTCACCTCCACCATGTTTAGGCCGCTGCCTATATCCTCAAATGTATGTGAAGGAAGGATTGTCTGTGTCTGTACGATGAAAAAATCATCTTATTTGAAAGAAACGTGCTTCTGTGCGTATGTTTTTGCTGCACCTCTCATATGTTTGCGGTTTCTTTGCGGTGCTTGGCGGTCTAGAAGCGTGCTAAAATATGTAATATTAGACCGAAAAGGAAGGGGTTTTTTCGGAACATGGGGAAGGTTCTTTCTTCACATGTCGGTATGAAAATTAATGAATGGTATCGAATGATACGGCAGTTCAGTGTTCCAGATGCGGAAATCTTGAAAGCGGAAGTAGAAGCGGAAATTGAACGTATGGAAGAGGACCAGCATTTACTGATTTATTATCAGCTCATGTGTTTTCGGCACCAAATTATGCTCGACTATATACACCCTTCAAAATATCAACCTTTCTCAGTATCTAACCTTGTCGATAAAATCGAAAATTCCAATCATGAGTTATCTGATATGCTGCATTATTACCATGCATTTTTTCGTGGCATGCATGAGTTTAGTCAAAAAGAATATTTGGAGGCCGTCAAATATTATCGCATGGCAGAAAAACAGCTATCTATGGTATTTGATGATATTGAGCAGGCCGAGTTTCATTTTAAAGTAGCAGAAGCCTACTATATAATGAAACAAACGCATGTCTCCATGCACCATATTTTAAAAGCGCTTGAAATATACGATCAGCATGATGCATATTCCATTCGCATTATTCAGTGCCTCTTTGTCATCTCGGGAAATTATCAAGATTTAAAACGTAAAGATCGAGCACTGCCTCACTTGAAAAAGGCGAAACAACTCGCATCCGAAATTGACCACCCGCGCATTTATAGCTCAGCACTCTATAATTTAGGGAAATGTTACGGGGAGTTAGGTTATCGAGAAGAAGCAGAACGATATTTAACCGAATCGGCAGACCTCGCCAAAAAAGAGCTGCTTCCCACGCTGCCTCATACACTTTATACACTGGCCAAGCTGCTTTTTAGACAAAATGAGCAGACTGAAGCAAGGCGCATATTAGAGGATGGGAAATTGGCCGCAAAGAAGCATGAAGACCAGCTGTTCTGTCATATGTTTGAGTATCTGGATGCTTTATATGTTCAGGAAATCAATGAAGAACAACTGCAAAAAACCATTGATTATTTGGAAAAACTTAGCCTATACTCTTATATAGAGGATATCTCACTAGAAATTGCGACAGCCTTAGAAACCTCTCAACAATACCAGAAATCCAACCAGTATTATCAAAAATTGCTATGGGCTCAAAATCAAATCCAAGAAGGAGAGTGTCTGTATGAATTCTAAGCAACGTTCGACAGTTGAAGAGAGAAACCAAACGTGAGACAAAAAGCGGGCCTAATGGGCCGGCTTTTTTTATGTGAAAAAGAAGCGTAGACGATCACGAAACTTGAATGAATTCATCAGAAAGCGGGCAATTTAATGTGTAATGATGTTCTGTGGAGGCGGTCTGATGAAAGGGTTGCATATCTTGTTATGTATATTGGTATTATGCGCTTTTGTTCCTGATAACATAGAGGCGCGTACATTAAAAAGAATCGACCTAGAAAAAACGGGACGAGCCTTTTGGGACATGAGAGAGGAACGGAAAAAGATTGCGTTAACCTTTGACGATGGGCCTCATCCGGTATACACAAATCAAATACTAGATGTACTGAGAGAGCATGAAGTGAATGCCAGCTTTTTTGTCATCGGAAGCCGTATTCATGCATATCCCCTCCTCGCAGAGCGGATTGTGAGCGAAGGAAATGAGCTTGGCAATCACACGATGAACCATACGTATTTTGACCTTTTGTCATCGAAAGAAATCAAGCGAGAATTAAAAGAATCAGCGGCTCATATCGCTTCTCTCCAGCCTGGCGGACCCTTATTATTTCGTCCTCCGGGCGGGCGCTTGACGATGAAGTCATTCCGCATTCTTTCTAAGCAAGGATACGATGTCGTGATGTGGTCCTTTACGCAAGATCCGAAGGACTGGTCAAGGCCAGGTGCACACAAAATTGCCAGCCGTATTATTGAGAATATTCAGGGCGGTGATATCATCCTTTTACATGATGGCGGAGGAAATCGTAAGCAGACAGTAGAAGCGCTGAAACAAGTCGTACCTGAACTAAAGAAAAGGGGCTATGAGTTTGTGAAAGTAAGCGAACTACTGCACCATGACAGAGATTATCTGCCGGTTCAATTACAATAAGAAACAGTCATTCATTGAAACCAAAAGTCTTGTCGTTTACTATATGAAGAGGGCTTTTGGAGGTGAATGTTGTGAAGAAATTTGTTTTCCTTTTCATCCTGTTATGTGTTGCGGCTGGGTGCTCAAAACCAGCACAGGAAAGTGTGATTGCATTTGGCGACAGTAACACAAGAGGATCGAACTGGGATTTTCGAGATTATCCCACATCTGAAAAATGGGTGAATCTCATGAAAAATGTCGAGCGCGGCCAAATCAAGGTGCAGAATGCTGGGATTGGCGGGCAGACAACAGAAGATGCGAAGCTGCGCTTTGAGCAGGATATTTTAAAACCAAAACCAACTTACGTCCTCATCATGTTCGGTACAAATGATGCGGCGATTCTAGACGGGAAACATCCCCGTGTGACCAAAAAACGATTTAAAGAAAACTTATCCTACTTCATTTCTGAAAGTAGGAAAGAGGGAATTACCCCGATCCTCATGACGTGCGTGCCTGTGGTGGAAGGAGGCAAAAAGGGCTTGTATTATTATTCTAGATATAAGTCATCTTATTTTGCTGAGAGAGGCGGGGCGAGAGCTTGGCAAAACTCATACAATGACATCACAAGACAAGTAGCTGAAAAACAGCAAGTGCCGCTTGTCGACAATTGGAAAGCGTTCATCCGAGAAGCGGGTGAAGATAGTGACAACGCCTTGATTCAGTCTGGCCTCATTGACCCTTCTGGCAATCATATGACACCAAAAGGGGCAAGAATCATTTATAACGAAATCAAAGAGCGTGATGTCATTAAACATTTTTAAAAGCAGGCCATCTGCCTAAACAAGACGATCCATCTCGCATAGTCTAACAGTATATCTTCCTAGAAGGAGGTAACTGATATGTGGGGATGTCCTTATCCTTACCCTGCGTGTTCGCCTTATCCAGCTCAAGGAGCAGGAATCGGTTACGCTTTTCTTGTTGTGTTCCTTGTCGTCATTTTGGTCGTAGGTGGAGGGTTATGGTTTTGGAATGAACAGCCTTGCAAATAAGACACCTCTTCTTTGATCAGAAGGGGTGTTTTTTACGGAAAATAGTAGTAAGCCTATAGCGCAAGTGATATAATATCAGTCATCTGAGTTTAAAAAAGGAGAGTGCTCGGGAGGCATGGTTCCTGGATATATGGAATTAAGAGGAAACAGAGAGCATATGCCCGAGCGAACGTCTTTTCATTTCTGTCTCAATTAATTCAATGAAGTCGCGATTTAAGTTCATTTCATTTGCTTTATAATACGATTCTATAAGTAAATCATCTGACAGCTTTTTCATACTAGAAACCCATATGATGGGAAAAACACCTCCCCTGAAAAAGTTGGCATAAAACTTGAGGAAAAGACATATCATCATAGGTTGATCGAATGTCTTTGAAGTACCTTTAATCTACCATGAATGGGAAACAAGAACAATCGTTCTGTTATCCACATGGTTAAGTGGATAACTTGTGGGTAGAGTGTTTATAATTGAATGAAAGCGTGATGAAATATAGGTGGATAATGTGTGTAAAATTATCCACACCTGTTGAAGGTCCTCATCATATGTCGAAAACTTTTTCATTGTATTCGATAGACAGACAAATTGTGATTTGATTCGACACAATCGCTGAAAAACCAATGGAAGAAAGGGTGCAAATTGTGCTAAAGAAGTATTTCTTACCGGATGAATTTGTGAAAAGTATTTTCCACATTTCGCCGCAAAAACTAAAAGAACGAAATGTAAAAGGAATTATTACGGATTTAGATAACACACTAGTAGAATGGGATCGTCCAAGTGCGACCCCGCGTTTAATTGAATGGTTTCAAGAGATGAAAGATCACGGGATACAGGTGACGATTGTATCGAATAATAATGAAAAAAGGGTCAAGCTTTTTTCTGAGCCGGTTCATATCCCGTTTATTTATAAAGCGAGAAAACCGATGGGAAGAGCCTTTAATAAGGCCGTCGCTGATATGCAATTGAAGAAAGAAGATGTGGTTGTCATTGGCGATCAGCTTATGACAGATGTGCTTGGCGGAAACAGGCATGGCTTCCATACCATTTTGGTTGTACCTGTTGCGGCATCGGACGGATTTTTCACGAAGTTTAACAGGCAGATTGAACGCAGAATTTTAGGAGCCTTAAAGCGTAAGGGCCACATTCAGTGGGAGGAAGAGTAATAATGGAAAAGGTTGTTTGTATTGGCTGCGGTGTAGCCATTCAGACGGAAGATAAAGATCAATTAGGATATGCGCCGGCAGCATCTCTATTGAAAGAAGATGTGATCTGTCAGCGCTGTTTTAGGTTAAAGAACTACAATGAAATTCAGGATGTGTCTTTAACAGAAGACGACTTTTTAAATATTTTACACAGCATTGGCGAGACTGATTCTCTGATCGTCAAGGTCGTTGATATTTTTGACTTTAACGGAAGCTGGATTAATGGACTGAGCCGTATTGTTGGTGGTAATCCCATTTTACTTGTCGGCAACAAGGTAGATATTTTACCGAAATCCGTGAAAAAAGACCGTCTTGTTCAATGGATGAAGCGGGAAGCAAAAGAAAATGGGCTCAATCCGATCGATGTGTTTTTAATCAGTGCGAGCAGAGGACAAGGTGTGCCTGAGGTCATGGAGGCAATTGATCATTACCGTGAGGGCAGAAATGTCTATGTTGTCGGCTGTACAAATGTTGGGAAATCAACATTTATTAATCGCATTATCAAAGAGGTGTCTGGAGAAGAGAATGTGATCACCACATCCCAATACCCAGGGACAACACTTGATGCGATTGAAATCCCGCTTGATGACGGGTCTGCTTTATTCGATACACCGGGTATCATCAACCGCCATCAAATGGCGCACTATGTCGGCAAAAATGACTTAAAGATTTTAACGCCGAAAAAAGAATTGAAACCGAGAACGTTCCAGTTAAATGAAGCTCAAACGCTTTACTTTGGCGGACTGGCTCGATTTGATTATGTAAAAGGCGGAAGAACATCCTTTGTCTGCTATATGCCAAATGAACTCAATATTCATAGGACGAAGATGGAGAATGCAGATGACTTATATGAAAAGCATGCAGGTGAGCTGCTTTCACCGCCATCAAAAGAGGGGATGGAAGATTTTCCGCCGCTCGTTCCGCACACTTTCACCATAGATCAGCCAAAAATGGACATTGTCTTTTCAGGATTAGGCTGGGTGACTGCGAATGATGCTGGAAAACAAATCAAAGTGTATGCGCCAAAAGGCGTGCACGTGTTTATGAGACGTTCGTTAATTTAAATGTTCAGAGGGGGAGAGACCTTGAAACCTTTATACGGAGTAATCGGTAACCCTGTTGGCCATTCAATGTCTCCGGATATTCATAATGCAGCATTAAAGGATGCTGGAATTGATGGACATTATCATGGCTTTCAAGTAGAAAATGATGACCTGAAAGATGCGATTAGCGGCATGAAAGCGTTAGGAATCAGCGGCATTAACGTCACTGTTCCGCACAAGGTAGACATCATGAAGTACCTCGACAAAATTGATGTGACAGCTGAACGCCTTGGTGCCGTCAATACGGTGCGTCTCGAAGGAGATCAGCTCGTTGGGTACAATACAGATGGAGAAGGCTTTCTTCATTCATTGCTTGAAGCGTTGGATCAGCCGTTATCAGAGCTGTCATTTCTCCTGCTTGGTGCTGGTGGAGCAGCAAGAGCGATTTACACGACAATTGCTGAGTATGCACCGAAACAATTTGATATCGCCAACCGCACCATTGAAAAAGCTGAGGCTTTAATTGAAAGTGCCGATGGGAAAATCACATCTCGTGCCATTGCATTAAATACAGCAGAAGAGCGGCTTGGGGAATATGATGTCATCATCCATACGACCTCAATTGGTATGTATCCGAATGTTGAAGAAACCCCAATTTCTTTAGCGAACGCAAAAAAAACAGCGGTCGTTTGTGATATTGTGTATAATCCAATAGAAACAAAGCTGCTAAGCGAAGCAGCCGGGTTAGGTTTGAAAACAGTCGATGGCGTCGGCATGTTTGTTGGTCAGGCGGTAAGAGCCTTTGAGCTGTGGACGGGCATTACACCTGACGCCCGAAAAATGAAGTCAATTGTCATAGAGAAATTAGGAGGAACACCATGTTAAAAGGTAAGCAAAAACGTTTTTTACGTGCGCAAGCACATCATTTATCACCTATTTTTCAAGTTGGAAAAGGCGGGGTAAATGACAATATGGTCAAGCAAATTTCCGAGGCGCTTGAAGCAAGAGAACTTTTGAAAGTCAGCGTATTGCAAAACTGCGACGAGGACAAAACAGAGGTTGCAAAAGCACTTGTAAAAGGTGCAAAAGCTGAACTCGTTCAAACGATCGGAAATGTGATTGTCCTTTATAAGGAATCAAAGGAAAATAAACAAATTAAGCTGCCGTAAAGGTGGATATGATATGAAAAAAATAGGGTTGTTCGGCGGTACGTTTGATCCCCCGCATAATGGGCATTTGCTGATGGCAAGTGAGGTGCGTTTCCAAGTAGGGCTTGATGAAATTTGGTTTATCCCAAATCACAAGCCCCCTCATAAAACGGGCCGAAAACGAGCAGAGAGTCATCACCGCGTAAAAATGGTGGAAAAAGCGATTCAGTCAAATCCTCATTTTCGAGTTGAGCTTATTGAAATGGAGCGGGAGGGCCCATCTTATACAGTAGATACGGTTGAGCTGTTGAAGAAGCGCCATCCTGAAGATGAGTTCTTTTTTATGATTGGAGCGGACATGGTCGAGTATTTGCCGAAATGGCATAGAATCGATGATTTGCTTCAGATGATCACCTTTATTGGGATGAAAAGACCAGGTTATGAAGGAAGTACGGCATATCCTCTTTTGTTTGCAGATGTTCCGGCTTTTGATGTATCATCGACATTGATTAGGCAGCGAATGAAGCAGGGGAAACCTGTTGATTATTTGATTCCGAAAGCTGTTGAGTGTTATATAAAGGAGCATCATTTATATGAATCGTGAAGAAGCGTTAAACTGTGTCAAACAGCAGTTAACAGAGCATAGATATACACATACAATTGGGGTAATGGAGACGGCCATTTCATTAGCTGAACGTTTTGGTGCAGATGTGAAAAAAGCAGAGGTCGCGGCTATTTTCCACGATTATGCCAAATTTAGACCGAAAGAAGAAATGAAGGGCATCATCCAGCAAGAACAGATGAACCCTCTATTGCTTAAATATTCACCTGAGCTTTGGCATGCCCCAGTTGGTGCCTATTTGGTCAAAAAAGAAGTTGGAATTGACGACCAAGATATTTTAACAGCCATTGAATTCCATACGTCCGGCAGACCGAACATGACATTGCTTGAAAAAGTTATTTATGTCGCCGACTATATAGAGCCAGGACGCCATTTTCCTGGTGTAGAGGAAGTAAGAGAGTTAGCAGAGCAGGATTTGGACCTTGCCTTGATTCAATCTTTAAAAAACACCGTCAGCTTTTTAATGAAAAAGAATCAGCCAGTTTTCCCAGATACACTTGCTACTTATAACTCACTTGTGCAAAAGAACAACTAAGGAGGAATTTTGATGGATGCATCATCAATTTTAAACATCGCAGCAGGAGCGTGCGATGATAAACGGGCAGAGGACATTATTGCCCTGAATATGCAAGGGATCTCACTTGTTGCAGATTATTTTCTCATTTGTCACGGGAATTCTGACAAACAAGTACAGGCCATTGCAAGAGAAGTGAAAAACCTTGCAGAAGAAGGCGGCATCGAAGTTAAAAAGATGGAAGGCTTTGACGAAGCAAGATGGGTCTTGATTGATTTGGGAGATGTCATTGCTCATGTGTTCCACAAAGAGGAAAGAGGATACTATAACTTAGAGAAGCTTTGGGGAGATGCGCCGAGAGAAACGCTTTCGCTTGGCATTAACTCATGATTTATCAAGGGTTTGCAGGTGTGTATGATGAGCTCATGACACATGCCCCTTATGATGAATGGGTTCAGTGGATACAGCGGCATATCAAGCCGAATAGTGCGATTATCGATGTAGGTTGTGGAACTGGAGAGATCTCTCTTCGGTTAGCTGCAAAAGGCCACATGGTCACAGGAATTGATCTAAGTGAAGAGATGCTGGCATTTGCGCAGCAAAAAGCACAGGCTCATAAGCAGTCTATTCAATTTTTACATCAAGATATGAGAGAACTTGAGGGGTTTGAACAAACTTTTCAAGCAGCGGTTATTTGCTGTGATTCTTTGAATTATCTAAAAAACGAAAATGACGTCAAAAAAACCTTTAAAAACATGTTTCAGCTTTTAGAGACAGGTGGGGTTTTATTGTTTGATGTTCATACCCCTTATAAAATGGAAGAGGTATTTCCTGGTTCTACTTATGCCGATCAAGATGAAGAAATCAGCTATATTTGGCAAAGTGATATAGGAGATCGTCCATTTTCGGTCATTCATGATTTAAGCTTTTTTGTAAAAGACGGAGACGTGTATGAGCGTTATGATGAAACGCACGAACAACGTACATTTCCTTTTGAGACATATGCAGCGTTCCTTGAGTCCGCTGGCTTTGAACAGATTGAAGTGACCGCTGATTTTACAAATGAAGCACCTCAGGAATGTGCAGAAAGATATTTTATTTCAGCGAAGAAACCAAAAACCATCGTTTAATGGACGATGGTTTTTTTAAAACCCTTTTTTCGCTTGTTGCGAAGATGTTTAATTTCTGAGATCATCAGTAAACACACTCGGTGGATATTGATGCGCAACCGCTTCTACATCCTCATCGAACTTGTCATGAGTGTTCTGGAAAAGCTGATGGAACATATCTTGAACACCTGCTTCAAGTGCTTTAATACCCTCGCCGGTGACGCCGCCTTTTACACACACCTTCTCTTGCAGTGTAGGCAGGGTATACACCCTTTTTTCAATCAAACGGCCAAGTCCTACAAGCATATCTTCTGATAAGGTGGTGGCTTCTTCTTTTGAAATATCTGTTTCTTCAACGGCGGCTTCGATCATTTTCTGAACAAGAAAGCTAATAAAGGCAGGACCGCAGCTGACAATATCTGAGGCTGCCCGTGTGATTGAATGATGAATTTCGATTGGTGTTGAAATGCGGGAAGCGAGTTGTCTGAGCGCTGCTTTTGTCGTGACATTGCATGATGAACCAAATGTTAAAAGTGATGCGCCTGATAATGCGCGGTTGGTGATGCTTGGGATCAGTCTGGCTGTTTGACAAGGAACAATATCTTGAAGCTGTTCAGGATGAACCGGACTTGTAATGATGACAATGGTTTGCTGTTCTTTTAAAAGTGGGCTCAGCTCTTTTAAAAGCGGATAAATATCAAGTGGTTTGACACAAACAAAGATGAAATCTTTATCCGTTACAGCTCCTGAAAGCTGTTTCGTCACTTCGACCTCTGGGTGATTCTTTTTTATATTGAACGCTTTTTCGATGGTCCGATTTGTAATGGTGATGGATGAGGGATTGACTGCTTTTGATTCAATAAATGCCTCAGTAAGTATGGTACCCATGTTTCCTGTACCGATTAACCCTATATTCAAACGTTCTCCCTCCTTAGACGCATAGGATCTGTTATCTTCTAAACAGTATGTGAAGCAGCGTGAAAATATGATTGAAAGAAGCGTGAACAAGTGAAGCAGCTCATTTCGTTGAAAAAATACAGTCTTTATCTGATAGCGGGAATCATCATCCTCCTCATCATCTGTTTCTTCTTTTTAACAGGAAAAGAGAAAGGCAGCGCCGAGCCAGCCGTGTATTGAAAGAACAACATGAAACGCAAGTCACATTAGAAGAAAAACAAGAGAGTGCAGAAAAAGAGCCAACATCCATCGTAGTAGAGGTCAAAGGAGCTGTACGGAAGCCGGGCGTTTATGTATTTATGGCTGAGGACAGAGTTGAAGAAGCCATTAAAAGAGCAGGTGGTTTTACGAGCAAGGCAGATACAGTTGACATCAATCAAGCAGCAAAATTAGAGGACAGTATGATGATTTATGTACGAAAGAAGGGGGAGGCTGACAAGCAGGGACAAACAGCAGCGGCTGATACGCCGCCGGGAAACGAACAGAGTCAAGGGGTGAATGTCAATCAAGCTGATGCAGCGGAATTGCAGACCATTAACGGAATAGGCCCAGCCAAAGCGGAAGCCATCATTACGTATAGAGAAGAGCATGGAGAATTTCAGCAAATTGAAGATTTGCGGAATATTTCGGGTTTTGGAGAGAAGACCATTGAACGGCTGAAAAATCAACTGACGGTTAAGTAGATTGACGGTATAGAAGAAAGGCATGTACACTTAATACCAACCATCATTCTGGAGGGATCAGCTCGTGGAGAGAATTTCATGGAATCAATATTTTATGGCTCAAAGCCATTTGCTTGCTTTGCGAAGCACCTGTGAGCGGCTAGCTGTTGGGGCAACGATCGTAAGAGACAAGCGCATCATCGCAGGTGGATATAATGGATCCATTGCCGGTGACGTGCATTGTGCAGATGTAGGATGCTATGTGATAGATCATCACTGCGTTCGTACAATCCATGCGGAGATGAACGCTATTTTACAATGTGCCAAATTTGGTGCACCAACAGCTGATGCTGAAATATATGTGACGCATTTTCCTTGCTTGCAGTGCTGTAAAGCGATTATTCAAGCAGGTATTCGAACAGTGTATTATGCGAAGGATTATAAAAATCATCCATATGCTGTTGATTTATTTGAACAGGCCGGAGTTCAAACAGAACAGGTAGAACTAGATGAGATGATTATTGACTTAAAAAACCAAGAAAAATTAGCCTTTGTTGCGGATTTAATAGGCAAACTAAGTGAATCAGGACGTAGCGAAACAGAAATTCGTCAAATGCATGAAAAGGCGAATCAATTATTTACTTCCTATGTTTAAGTATTTGCCGTTCGGGGCGATTTCAGCAGCTGCTGGAATTGCTCTGGCCGCATATCATCTTCATTTGTATTTTCTCCTTTTTCTTCTTGTATGTCTTCTTTTCAGTCTGCTGAAAAAAACACCCCAGTTCTTTTTAATGGTCAGTTTGTGTGGAACGATCTATATGCTCATTTTTATGGTGCATCAGTCTTTTGAAACGGCTCATCCCATGCAAGAAAAAGCATTTTCTGATTCGGTTGTGATTGAAACGATTCCGAAAATAGATGGCAATCGCTTTTCAGCGACTGTTTCATCAGAGAATGGTCGACTAGCGGCATTTTATACGATTCAAACGGAGCGTGAAAAAGAAGCGTTAAAAGATGTTGAGCCAGGTATGAGCTGTCATATGACAGGTGAGGTTCGGTTACCTAAACATGCTACCATACCGAATGGCTTTCAATATGATCAATTTCTAAAAACAAAAGGCATTGATGCTATTTTCTTAACGCAGTCTATGAAAAGCTGCACGAAACATGACAGTCCTTCACATGACCTTTCATCTATTAGGCAGAAGGGGCTGAAATTTCTAGAAGATCATGTCCCGAAGAGTTCTGTTGGGATTGTGCAGGCACTTATTTTTGGCGATCGTGATTTAATAGACCCTGATACATTAAGAGATTATCAAATGCTTGGCATCATTCATTTATTAGCCATTTCAGGACTTCATGTTCAAACATTGCTCGCTTGTCTATTTTGGTGTCTACTCCGTGCTGGCGTGACAAGAGAGACAGCGCGTATTCTTTTATTATCCTTTTTGCCGGTTTATGCTTGTTTAACAGGTGCTGCACCGTCTGTGTTAAGAGCCTGTCTCATGGCTGGAATTTATTTAGTCATCACAAGTCTGCCAAAAGAAATGAAACAGCCTTCTGCGGTCGTGTTAAGTGCAGCGTTCTTGCTTTTATTAGCCATTCAACCACTTTATATATTTGATGTCGGTTTTCAGCTGTCATTTGTGGTGACCTTATTTATTTTGCTATCCACTAGTATTTTATCAAAAGCAAAAAGTTCGGTGATGCAGTTATTCCTCATTTCCTTGATTGCACAGCTTGCTTCGCTTCCTGTTCTTTTATATTATTTTCAACAATTTTCCTTGCTGAGTGTTCCTTTAAATATGATGTTTGTTCCTTTTTATACAATGGTTGTCATGCCTCTGTCCTTATTCTTTTTTCTTTTATCTATCATTTATCTTCCGCTTGGACAAACACTGTTTCAGCTGCTTGATTGGGTGATCCAGTTTAGTCATCAATTGTCTGCACACATGGCTGCTTACGATAGTCTTACTCTCATTTTTATGAAATCGACATGGTGGCATGTGCTCCTAGAGGTTTCCTCCATTGTTTTTCTATTCATTGTGATGGAATGTAAAACTTCTATCAAATCTTATCTTGTGCCGATTTTGATTCTCGTTTGTGTGCTGTCTGTACACTATTTCACGCCGAATTTTCTTCAAAAAGGAGAGGTCACGATGTTAGATGTAGGACAAGGGGATAGTTTGTTTATTCAGCTACCTTATCGAACCGGGCATATATTAGTCGATACAGGAGGCAGACTTTCTTTTGAAGAAGAGCCATGGAAAAAAAGACGTAAAGTATCTACAATTGGGGATCAAACGCTTATTCCATTTCTGCATTCTAAAGGCATAGCAAAACTTGATGTCCTCATCCTTACCCATGCAGATCAAGATCATATGGGAGAAGCGATGCGATTAATAAAGCGAAATAAAGTCAAACGCCTTGCAATCCCAAAAGGCTTTGCTCGAAATCCAGAGGATGCACAGTTTTTAAAGGAAGCGGCTGATCAACGGATTCCTGTAGATGAGTTGGAAAGAGGGGATCAGCTGAGAATTGGAGGACAAAAATTTGACGTTCTGCATCCCGCACGTGACCAGGTGACGAGTAAAAATAATGATTCACTGGTCCTCACCTTTACGCTTGGCGGCAAGCGTTTTATGCTGACTGGGGATCTTGAACAAGAAGGGGAACGAGACATCATTCAAGCTTACCCCAAGCTACGAGCGGATGTCTTGAAGGTTGGACATCACGGGAGTAAAGGATCAACAAGTGAAGAATGGCTTCAGCATTTGAACCCGTCATATGCACTGATTTCAGCAGGTGAACGAAATCGGTATCACCATCCTCATCAAGAAGTTTTGAAAAAATTAAATGATCATCAAACAAAGGTGTATCGTACAGATATCGATGGAAGTGTGACCTATGAATTTCTTGAAGAGGATGGAACATTTTACGCTCATCCTCCATATGATATCTTACAAAATCAATAAAAAAACTGCCAAAACGGCAGTCATCTTGCATTCATGTAGTTAAGATCCAACGAGGTGTATCACAGTTGCCAAAATAAACATTGAGGCGAAAAATCCGAATGTGACGATAAAACCAACAGCTGAGTCGGTCACATCATTCCGCTTGCTTTGAACATTCTTTTCAAATTCATTCATTTTCATCCCTCCTGGCTATTTTTAGTATACTTGAACTCATTTGGAATTGCTAGAAGGTAAAGTAACCGTTTTCCATTTTCATGATCATTTTGTGAATATCGTCTGACTGTAAGCTGACCCGGGAGCTTACGTGAGACGTTTACTATAAATGAGGAGGCGGCACTTTCAGCTTCCTCTTTACTAATGTCTCTACACACTTTAGGATAGAGGAGGAAGTGAAAGAGAGGGATTTAAGCGAATGGTCTTTGAAGTATGGAACAATTTAAAAAAAGGGGATATTCACCCCGTTTATTGCTTATATGGAAAAGAAACGTATTTACTTCAAGAGACAGCTGCAAAATTGAGACAAGCTGTCGTCGACGAAGAAACAAAGGATTTTAATTACTCTGTCTTCGATATGGAAGAGGTGCCGCTTGAGCAGGCTGTGACGGACGCAGAAACATTTCCGTTTATGGGAGAGCGGCGTCTCGTTGTGATCAAAAACCCTTATTTCCTCACTGCAGAAAAGAAAAAAGAAAAGATCGAGCATCAGCTTTCTGTGTTAGAAGCTTATTTAGAAAAGCCAGCACCCTACACGATTCTCGTGTTATTAGCCCCATATGAAAAACTGGACGAACGTAAGAAAATCACCAAATTGTTAAAAAAGAAAGCGGCTGTAGTTGAGGCGAAAGAGTTAAATCCGAAAGAAACAACAGATTTCACCATCACGCTGGTGAAAACAGAAGGAAAAACAATCTCGGCTGAAGCGGCAGAACAGCTTGTCATGTTATGTGGCGGGAGCCTGTCCTCACTTTTTCAAGAGGTTCGAAAGCTAAGTACATATATTGGGCAGCGAGAGGAAATTGAGCTGGCGGATGTCAATCAGCTCGTTGCACGAAGTTTGGAGCAGAATATTTTCGAACTGATTAACCAAATCGTGAACAGGCGCCGGTCTGAAGCGATGCAAATGTTTTATGACCTCCTAAAGCAAAATGAGGAACCCATTAAAATATTGGCACTCATTTCAAATCAATTTCGGTTGATATTGCAGACAAAGTACTTTGCTCAGCAGGGATACGGGCAAAAACAAATTGCGTCAAACCTGAAAGTCCACCCATTTCGGGTCAAACTCGCGATGGATCAAGCAAGACTGTTTTCAGAAGAAGAGCTAAAGTACATCGTCAAAGAGCTCTCCACGATTGATTATGAAATGAAAACGGGTAAAAAGGACAAGCAGCTATTATTAGAATTGTTCCTGCTTCGGTTATTAGGGGCTTGAACATAAAAAAACGACCTTCTCAAAAGAGGGTCGTTTTTGTTTAGATGTATAATTGCCAGTCTGTCCTTAGGCTCGGCCGTTCAGGACGGACGTACAGTTAAACAGGTGCCTCATCACTGAGGCGTTGCAATCATTATGCAGAAAGTCCGTTTACTTGTTTCGCAAGTCTTGATTTGTAACGCGCAGCTGCGTTTTTGTGTACAAGACCAGTTTTAACGGCTTTGTCAATGCGTTTTGCAGCAGAAGAAAGAGCAGCTTTTGCTTGCTCAGCATCGTTGTTAGCTACAGAAACTTCAACTTGTTTAATCGCAGTACGCATCGCAGACTTGATTGTTGCGTTGTGTGCACGGCGTTCGTTATTCGTTTTTGTACGTTTGATCGCTGATTTAATATTTGGCATGTGTTTCACCTCCTAAGATACAACCTAAACACAATTGTCTTAAGGTTAAATCTTCACAATAGAACAAATTGTATTCTATCAAACACACCTTTAGAATGCAATATAAATGTAAAGTATTTTTCATTGATGAAGCGCTCGAATGTTTCTTGAAAGAGATGGAAAGACTACTGTTAATTACTTGATGGAAGGAGCCTTTTCATGAAGAAACAGAAACTCGATTTAAGCGCTTATCAAATCCGGACCGATTTGGCCGTTGAAACAAAAGAGATACTAGAACAAGAGAACGATCCGAATGTGGTCAAAAAGGACGGTATTCAAGGAATTGTTGAGAAGGAGAAGGAAGAGCACGGCATCCGCATCCGCACTGTGGAGATTACGACAGAAGGAGAAGAGTTGACCGGAAAAAAGGCAGGGACATACTTGACGCTTGAGGCGCAAGGAATTCGGGAGAAAGACTCTGAGATGCAAGAAAAAGTGGTCGAAGTTTTTGCCCATCATTTTGCTCAGTTTTTAAAAGATCACGGCATTCAGGCGGATGCTAGCTGCCTTGTCGTAGGACTCGGAAACTGGAATGTCACGCCTGATGCTTTAGGGCCGCTCACAGTTGAAAATTTGCTGGTGACACGCCACTTATTTGAATTACAGCCTGAGAATGTGCAGGAAGGCTATCGCCCAGTGTCTTCACTATCGCCTGGAGTTATGGGACTGACAGGTATAGAAACAAGTGACATTATACAAGGTGTCATTGAACGATCTAAACCAGATTTTGTGATCGCCATCGATGCACTGGCTGCACGTGCAGTAGAACGGGTGAATACAACGATTCAAATTTCTGATACAGGTATACATCCAGGATCGGGTGTCGGAAATAAACGAAAAGAATTAAGCAAAGAGACTTTGGGGATTCCAGTCATTGCCATTGGTGTACCAACAGTGGTCGATGCAGTGACGATCGCAAGTGACACGATTGATTACGTGTTAAAGCATTTTGGTAGAGAACTGAAAGATGATAGACCTTCCCGATCTTTAGTACCAGCGGGTCTGACATTTGGGAAGAAAAAAGTGCTGAATGAAGAGGATTTGCCAGATGATGAAACGCGTCAATCCTTTTTAGGAATCGTCGGAACGCTTCCTGAAGAAGAAAAAAGACAGTTGATCCATGAGGTACTTGCACCACTTGGACAAAATCTAATGGTCACACCGAAGGAAGTGGATACATTCATTGATGACATGGCGAACGTACTCGCCAATGGGTTAAATACAGCACTTCATCAAAAAATCTCTCAAGACAACATGGGTTCCTATAATCATTAATCAGTTCTACTTTCTCTAGCTCGCTCATAGTGTAATTACTAGAAAGCGTGCTGGAGGGAGTAAATCATGAAAAAAAGACCTCGCCGTCCTCGACAGTTGGTCGTTGCGATTAATGGAACAAAAGTAGTGAAGAGTATTTTTTTGTTTATTGTCTCTCTGGTGGTTGTGTTTGTCATGTCAGGGGCTTTGACGTCTTTAAAACCTGAGCTTAGGCCTCAAGCATCATTATATGGTGTGGCAGATGAGCTGTCAGGGGCATTCTTTGCAACTCTAATGGGGATGGAAAATCAATATTTTTCCTCAGCAGTCCCTGAAGATCAAAAAGGATTTCATTTCTCTGGGCTGTCACTCAAACTTGCCACAAGTATCAATTTAGAAGACCCCCGCAGTTTTCTAGGAAGAGAGCTGCCAGGCTTTGAACACTTTGATACAAAAATCATCCTAGCAGGTGAAGGTACAGACTATACGAATATGCCAATGGAATCGCCGCCTCCAAGTGAAGTCATCAAAGATGAAAAAGAAGCAAATCTAGCTGAGCTGGACAAGCTTGATGAAGATGAACCGAAAACGCCTGCAAAAGAGCCGGACCAGTCGACAGGAAAACGAAAAGCTGTGTACATTTATCACACACATAATACGGAATCATATTTACCATTTTTAAAAGGAGAAACAAACCCAAACAATGCGCGCCACTCAAAAGTGAACGTCACCCTTGTCGGGGAGATGTTTGGTAAAGCGCTCGATCAGCAAGGAATCGGCAATACAGTGGATAAAACAGAAATTGAAAAAAGACTGCTGAAAAAAGGGTTGAAGTATCCTCAATCATATAATGAATCCAGATTGGTTGTAAAAGAAGCTCTCGCTAAAAATGATGACCTAGATTACTTAATCGATATTCACCGGGATTCAAGAAGAAAGAAAGATACGACAGTAGAAATCAAAGGCAAGAAATATGCGAGAATCGCGTTTGTTGTAGGGAAGAAGAATCAAAGCTATGAGAAAAACTTAAAGCTGGCGACAGAGTTCCACCATTTGATGGAGAAAAAATATAAAGGACTTAGTGTCGGTGTGTTTGCCAAAGGAGAAATTGGTGATAATGGAATCTATAATCAAGATTTATCTGACAAAGCCCTCCTATTAGAATTTGGTGGTGTGGATAATAATATGGAAGAACTGAAAAACGCATCCAATGCAGCAGCTGATGTGTTCAGTGAAATTTTCTGGGACGCAGAAAAGGTAGACGGCAAAGCAAAGGATGAGAAAAAACGGTCTTAAGGTGGTGGAGGACATGGGCTCATTTATCGGAAAAACCATTATTTTATCGCTCGTATTGCTATTCGGTGTCTTTTTAGGAATGCAGCAAGCCAATAATGGCATGCTGCAAATGAAAGGGTATCATGATCCGCAATTAAAAGGGGCCTTCACTGTCCAAACGAATGATGATCAAGAAAAAGAAGCTTCTATCCTCGGAACAGCTGTCACACAAAAAGACTTAGCAGAAAAACAAAAGCAGCTAGAAGAAATGGAGAGCTTTAATGCCTTCTCTAAGGCCGGAAAAGCATTATCAGATGGTATGACGCATGCAGCCCGTACACTTTACGATTGGGTGAATGGTAAATAAACTGTTGTAAGCATCATGTTGGATGTTATTTCATAAGATATCACACCTTTTCGCAAAAGCCGCTAACCGATGAGCGGCTTTTCTTGATTTCGATTGAATCTTTACAGCCCTATTGATATAATCTAACCTAGCGCAACCCGCGTTTTATAGTAGGAGTGATAGATTGTGACAGATAAAGAAAAACGATTAGAACGGCAATCAAGAATTCGAAATTTCTCCATTATCGCCCATATTGACCATGGGAAATCCACATTGGCTGACCGAATTTTAGAAAAAACAGCGGCGATTACGCAACGAGAAATGAAAGAACAATTACTTGATTCCATGGACTTAGAGCGTGAACGCGGCATTACGATCAAATTAAACTCTGTCCAGCTGAAATATCAGGCGAAGGATGGAGAAGAATATATTATGCACCTGATTGATACACCAGGGCATGTCGACTTCACCTATGAGGTATCTCGAAGCCTAGCTGCCTGTGAAGGTGCAATTCTTGTGGTGGATGCAGCACAAGGCATTGAAGCACAGACACTAGCGAACGTTTATTTAGCTCTTGATAACAACTTAGAAATCCTGCCGATCATTAACAAAATTGATCTGCCGAGTGCAGAACCTGAACGTGTAAGACAAGAAATTGAAGATGTCATCGGGTTGGATGCATCTGAAGCTGTTCTCACCTCTGCTAAGGCGGGCATCGGGATCGAGGATATTTTAGAACAAATCGTCGAAAAGGTGCCGGCACCAGCTGGAGATCCAGAAGCACCACTTCAAGCCCTCATTTTTGATTCTCTCTACGATGCGTATCGTGGCGTCATTGCTTACATACGAATTGTCGAAGGAACCGTCAAACCGGGTCAAAAAATCAAGATGATGGCGACAGGCAAAGAATTTGAAGTACTTGAAGTCGGCGTATTCACACCAAAAGCCATGCCGACAGACGAACTCACTGTTGGAGATGTTGGTTATTTAACAGCTGCTATTAAAAATGTCGGCGATACACGTGTAGGGGATACGATCACAAGTGCGGTAAACCCTGCGAAAGAAGCTCTACCTGGATATAGAAAGCTGAACCCAATGGTGTACTGCGGCCTTTATCCAATTGACACAGCGAAATATAACGACTTGCGTGAAGCGTTAGAAAAGCTTGAATTAAATGATTCTTCACTTCAATATGAGGCAGAGACATCCCAAGCACTTGGCTTCGGTTTCCGCTGCGGCTTCCTTGGCATGCTTCATATGGAAATCATCCAAGAACGGATTGAACGTGAATTTAAAATCGACCTCATTACGACAGCGCCAAGTGTTATTTACGATGTGTATATGACAGACGGAGAAAAAATCGTTGTAGATAACCCATCCAATTTGCCTGATCCGCAAAAGATTGAGCGAATTGAAGAGCCATACGTGAAGGCAACAATGATGGTGCCAAATGATTATGTTGGTTCTGTGATGGAGCTTTGCCAAGGAAAGCGCGGCAATTTCATTGATATGCAATATCTTGATGCAAACCGCGTGAGCATTGTGTACGAAATTCCTCTGGCAGAGATCGTATACGAATTCTTTGATCAATTAAAGTCCAATACAAAAGGGTATGCATCCTTTGATTACGAGCTGATCGGCTATCGCCCATCCACTCTAGTGAAAATGGATATCATGCTTAATGGCGAAAAAATCGATGCACTTTCCTTTATTGTTCACCGCGATTATGCATATGAACGGGGAAAGATCATTGTAGAAAAGCTGAAAGAACTGATTCCGCGCCAGCACTTTGAAGTACCAGTTCAGGCAGCGATCGGTCAAAAAATTGTTGCTCGGTCTACCATTAAAGCAATGCGCAAGAACGTACTAGCGAAGTGTTATGGTGGAGATATTTCCCGGAAAAGAAAGCTTCTTGAGAAGCAAAAAGAAGGGAAAAAGCGCATGAAGCAAGTGGGTTCTGTAGAAGTCCCACAAGAAGCATTTATGGCCGTGCTGAAAATGGACGACAGCACACCGAAAAAATAACATCCTCAAGGCAACCTGCTTTACAATGCTCGCCTTGACGTTTATAGTCGAAAACAAACGAAGAGGCCGCAGCGATAAACTGCGGCTCTTTACCTGTAAAGAAGGTGTCAACAAATGAAAGCAGCATACATTCACATTCCATTTTGTGAGCACATTTGTCACTATTGTGATTTTAATAAATTTTTCATTAAAACCCAGCCGGTCGATGAATACTTAGCCGCTCTTGAAAAAGAAATGCAGCACACGATCGATCAAAAAGGGGAGCAAGAACTAAAGACGATCTTTATTGGCGGGGGAACCCCGACATCACTCACAACCAGCCAATTAGATCAGCTTATGGACAGCATTCACCGCGTATTAAAACCAACCAAAAACTTAATCGAGTTTGCAGTAGAAGCAAACCCAGACGAACTATCGCTTGAGAAATTGAATGTCTTAAAATCAGCAGGCGTTAATCGGCTGAGCTTTGGTGTTCAAACATTTGAAGATGACCTGCTCAAAAAAATCGGACGGGTTCATCAAAAGAAAGATGTTCTCACGTCTTTCGAGCGAGCAAGAGCAGTTGGGTTTGACAACATTAGTCTTGATCTGATGTTTGGTTTGCCTCACCAAGAGAAGCATCATGTCATGCATTCACTAGAGACCGCTTTTTCATTAGGTGCAGAACATTATTCGGTTTATTCACTGATTGTCGAGCCAAAGACGGTCTTTTACAATTTGATGCAAAAAGGGAAACTGCATTTACCACCGCAAGAACGTGAGGCTGAAATGTATGAGCTCGTCATGGATGAAATGGAGCGGCACGGACTCAAACAATATGAGATTAGCAATTACGCCAAACCAGGTTTTGAAAGCCAGCATAACCTCACCTATTGGAGCAACGAAGATTACTTTGGTTTTGGCGCAGGAGCGCACGGGTATGTAGATGGCGTCCGTAATGTGAACGCTGGACCAGTGAAGCATTACTTAGAGCTCATTGAACAAACAGGGTTTCCATATAAGGAAACGCATCAGGTGACAAAAGCAGAACAGATCGAAGAGGAAATGTTCTTAGGTTTGCGGAAAATTGAAGGCGTGAAAAGTGCTCACTTTCAGGCGAAATTTGGAGCATCACCAGAAGCACTCTTTCCCGTCGTTCTTGAAGAATTAGCAGAAAAAGGTCTCATTGAACAGGATGAGATTGGCATTCGTTTAACAAGAAAAGGAAAATTGTTAGGAAATGAAGTATTTCAAGCGTTTCTCGGTGAGTTATAATTGACATTTTAATTTGAGTTTGGTAATTTTGTTTATACAATTAGCACTCGTTGAAAGAGAGTGCTAACAGGGGTGATGATGATGTTAACAAATCGTCAGCTTTTGATTCTACAAGTCATTATTAATGACTTTATTCGTTCGGCGCAGCCAGTTGGATCAAGGACTCTTTCCAAAAAAGAAGACATTACATTCAGCTCTGCGACGATTAGAAACGAAATGGCTGATTTGGAGGAACTCGGTTTTATTGAAAAGACCCATTCTTCATCAGGAAGAATTCCTTCCGAAAAAGGATATCGTTATTATGTAGATCATTTGCTCTCTCCGCGAAAACTGTCATCTAAAGAGCTTGTGCTCATCCAGTCAGTATTTCAGGAGAAAATTTTTGAGCTGGAAAAAACAGTTCAAAAATCGGCGGAAATTTTATCAGATCTCACAAACTACACATCGATTGTCCTTGGTCCAAAGCTAAGTGAAAATCGATTGAAGCAAATTCAGCTTGTCCCTGTCCAGCCTAATAAAGCAGTAGCGATTATGATTACAGACAGCGGGCATGTTGAAAACAAAACCATTACCTTCTCTGAGCATCTTGATGTCTCCGATATTGAGAAGCTAATGAATATTTTAAACAGCCGCTTAGCCGGAGTCCCGATGGATCAGCTGAAGGACAGGATGTATAAAGAAGTAGTGATGCTCCTTCGCACACATTTAAAAGACTATGATCATATTTTAGATGCACTTGGTAACACATTCACTTCAACACAAAATGAATCAAAACTTTTCTTTGGCGGGAAGATTAATATGTTGAACCAGCCAGAGTTTCATGACATTGACCGCATTCGTTCACTCATGATGCTGATTGAACAAAAGAACGATGTCATGCAGCTGTTTCATCCAAATCAGCAAGGAATCACCATTAAAATCGGTTCAGAAAACAATTTGGAAGCAATGGAGAACTGCAGTTTAATCACAGCAACTTATGCGATTGATCAAAAATCACTCGGCTCCATCGCTGTCATTGGTCCAACCCGTATGGATTACGGGCGAGTCGTTAGTCTTTTGCATCATGTATCAAAAGACTTGTCAAACGCACTTTCCAATTTGTATGATGAGTAGGGTGATAAAAGGTGGGGGCACAGCCCCTTCGTATAATTGAATCTTTTGAGGGAGGTGAACACAATGTCAGAAGAAAAACAGACACCTGAGCAAGCAGCAGAGGTTGAAGCACAAGAAGAAGCAGTTCAAGCAGAAACTGAGGAAGTAAAGCACGATGAACAGTCTGCCTTCCAAGAGAAGATTGATGAATTGCAGCAGCTTCTAGATGAAAAAGAAAACAAAATTCTGCGTGTTCAAGCAGATTTTGAAAACTATAAACGCCGTGCTCGAACTGAAGTGGAGACCGTGCAAAAATATCGTTCTCAACATGTTGTCAGCGACCTTCTCCCAGCTCTCGACAACTTTGAAAGAGCGCTTGGAATCGATCCAGACAATGAGCAGACGAAAAGTTTGTTAGAAGGTATGCAAATGGTTTACCGCCAGCTGGTAGAAGCGTTGAAAAATGAAGGCGTTGAACCAATTGAAGCTGTCGGCAAAGAGTTCGATCCAAACCTTCATCAAGCCGTCATGCAAGTTGAAGATGAAAACTACGATTCAAACATCGTTGTAGAAGAATTGCAAAAGGGCTATAAACTCAAAGACCGAGTTATTCGTCCATCAATGGTAAAAGTAAATCAATAACTACATAATGGGAGGTCATCGAATATGAGTAAAATCATTGGTATTGACTTAGGAACAACAAACTCATGCGTTGCAGTACTCGAAGGCGGCGAGCCAAAAGTTATTGCAAACGCTGAAGGAGCACGTACAACACCATCTGTTGTCGCTTTTAAAAATGGAGAGCGCCAAGTAGGTGAAGTAGCGAAGCGTCAATCAATTACAAACCCGAACACCATCATGTCTGTTAAAAGACATATGGGTACAGATTATAAAGTAGAAGTTGAAGGCAAGAACTACACGCCGCAGGAAATCTCTGCAATTATTCTTCAACACCTTAAATCTTATGCTGAAGCTTATCTTGGCGAAGAAGTAACAAAAGCGGTTATTACAGTTCCTGCTTACTTCAACGATGCAGAGCGCCAAGCAACAAAAGATGCTGGTAAAATTGCTGGTCTTGAAGTAGAACGTATCATCAACGAACCAACAGCAGCTGCACTTGCTTATGGTTTAGATAAAACAGATGAAGATCAAACGATCCTTGTATATGACCTTGGCGGCGGTACATTTGACGTATCAGTCCTTGAGCTTGGAGACGGCGTCTTTGAAGTACGCTCAACTGCTGGGGACAACCGTCTAGGTGGAGACGATTTTGACCAAGTCATCATCGATCATCTAGTGGCTGAATTCAAAAAAGAAAACGGCATTGATCTTTCAAAAGATAAAATGGCGCTTCAGCGTTTAAAAGATGCTGCTGAAAAAGCGAAAAAAGATCTTTCTGGTGTATCTTCTACACAAATCTCACTGCCATTTATCACAGCTGGAGATGCAGGTCCTCTTCACCTAGAATTAACGCTAACGCGTGCTAAATTCGAAGAGCTTTCTGCAGACCTTGTAGAGCGTACAATGACACCTGTACGTCAATCACTGAAAGATGCTGGTCTATCTGCTAGCGAGATTGATAAAGTTATCCTTGTTGGTGGATCAACTCGTATTCCTGCAGTACAAGAAGCAATCAAAAAAGAAACAGGTAAAGAGCCTCATAAAGGCGTAAACCCTGATGAAGTGGTTGCACTTGGTGCGGCAATTCAAGGTGGAGTTATCACAGGAGATGTCAAAGACGTTGTTCTTCTTGACGTCACACCACTTTCTTTAGGAATTGAAACAATGGGCGGCGTATTCACAAAGCTGATTGAACGTAATACAACCATTCCAACAAGTAAATCTCAAGTATTCTCAACGGCTGCTGACAACCAAACTGCTGTAGACATTCACGTCTTACAAGGTGAGCGTCCAATGGCAGCAGACAACAAAACATTAGGTCGTTTCCAATTGACTGATATCCCGCCAGCACCACGCGGCGTACCACAAATCGAAGTATCTTTTGATATCGATAAAAACGGTATTGTCAACGTACGTGCGAAAGATATGGGTACAGGCAAAGAGCAAAACATCACAATCAAATCTTCTTCAGGTCTTTCTGATGATGAGATCGAAAAAATGGTCAAAGAAGCAGAAGAAAATGCTGAAGCAGATGCAAAGAAAAAAGAAGAAATCGAAGTGCGCAATGAAGCAGATCAATTAGTGTTTACAACAGAAAAAACATTAAAAGATCTTGAAGGCAAAATCGATGAAGAGCAAGTGAAAAAAGCGAATGATGCAAAAGATGCGCTAAAAGCTGCGATCGAAAAAGGCGAGCTTGAAGACATCAAAGCGAAAAAAGATGAGCTACAAACAATCGTTCAAGAATTAACGACAAAGCTCTATGAAGAAGCTGCAAAACAAGCACAAGCTCAGCAAGAAGGCGCTGAAGGTGCTCAAAAAGCAGATGACAATGTAGTGGATGCAGAATACGAAGAAGTAAACGACGATCAAGAGAAAAAATAATCACCTTTACTTTTGAAAAAGACTGCTGAAACGTACTCGTCAGAAAGTCAAAGTCAGGATCTCTTGGCTTTGACTTTTTTCTTTTCAACGATGAAAAGGAATTGAAAAAGATCAATTTAAAATGATACAATCGTATTTATGTGAGAAAATCGGGAGTGTGAAGAGATGAGTAAGCGTGATTACTATGAAGTGCTTGGCGTGAGTAAGAGCGCCTCAAAGGACGAAATCAAAAAGGCATACCGCAAGCTTTCAAAAAAGTATCACCCTGATATTAATAAAGAAGCTGGCTCAGATGATAAATTCAAAGAAGTAAAAGAAGCCTATGAAACCCTTTCTGACGATCAAAAACGTTCACATTATGACCAGTTCGGTCACACCGATCCAAACCAAGGATTTGGTGGCGGCGGATTTGGCGGTGGAGGAGACTTTGGCGGCTTCGGCGGCTTTGATGATATCTTCTCTAGTATTTTTGGCGGCGGAGCTAGAAGAAGAGATCCAAATGCACCACGTCAAGGAGCGGACCTTCAATATACAATGACCCTTTCATTTGAAGAAGCGGCATTTGGGAAAGAAGCAACGATCGAGATTCCCCGCGAGGAATCATGTGAAACGTGTCATGGATCAGGTGCAAAACCTGGAACACAGGCGAAGACATGCTCACATTGCGGCGGATCAGGTCAACTAAATGTCGAGCAATCCACGCCATTTGGTAAAGTAGTCAACCGCAGAGTATGTAACTACTGTAGCGGAACTGGTAAACAAATTGAGCATAAGTGTTCAACATGTGGTGGATCTGGTAAAGTGCGTAAGCGTAAGAAAATCAATGTGACGATCCCAGCAGGTGTGGACGATGGTCAGCAGCTTAGAGTATCTGGTCAAGGTGAACCAGGTGTAAATGGAGGACCTCCAGGCGATCTATTTGTTGTTTTCCATGTGAGGGCGCATGAATTCTTCGAACGAGATGGAGATGACATCTACTGCGAAATGCCGCTTACCTTTGCGCAGGCTGCACTAGGTGATGAAATTGAAGTGCCGACATTACATGGGAAAGTCAAATTAAAAGTTCCTGCGGGCACACAAACGGGTACGAAGTTTAGACTCAAAGGAAAAGGTGTAAAAAATGTACGCGGTTATGGTCAAGGCGATCAGCATATCGTTGTACGCGTCGTAACACCGACGAATTTAACTGAAAATCAAAAAGATATCATTAGAAAATTTGCTGAAGTGAGCGGAAATAAACCGGACGAACAAGAAATGAGCTTTTTCGATAAGGTGAAACGCGCATTTAAAGGCGAGTAAGACGGATAAGGAGTTGGTAGTATTGAAGTGGTCAGAAATTAGCGTCCATACAACAAATGAAGCGGTGGAACCGATCACCAATATTTTGCATGAAGCAGGTGCAAGTGGTGTCGTGATTGAGGACCCGCTTGATTTAGTCAAGGAACGTGAAAATGTATACGGTGAGATCTACCAGCTCGATCCGAATGATTATCCTGAGGAAGGGGTTATCGTCAAAGCCTACCTTCCGATGAATAGCTTTTTGATGGAAACGGTAGATGAGATCAAAGAAGCCATCAACAATCTTCTTCTATATGATATTGACCTTGGACGAAATACACTGTCAATTTGTGAAGTAAACGAAGAAGAATGGGCGACTGCATGGAAGAAATACTATCATCCTGTGAAAATCTCTGAGAAATTTACCATCGTCCCAACATGGGAAGAGTACACACCCGTTCATTCTGATGAATTAATCATCGAGATGGACCCTGGAATGGCATTTGGAACCGGTACACATCCAACAACGGTTCTTTGCATTCAGGCGCTTGAGCGCTATGTGAAGGAAAACGACACGGTGATTGACGTTGGAACAGGATCTGGCATTTTAAGTGTTGCCGCTGCAATGCTCGGTGCAAAAGACATTCATGCATTTGATCTCGACACCGTTGCAGTGGAAAGTGCAAAGCAGAACATCGAATTAAATGGTGTGAGCGAGCAAGTAACGGTAAAACAAAACAATTTACTTGATGGGATTTCAGGTGAACGCGATGTGATTGTGGCCAACATCCTTGCAGAGGTCATCTTGCGCTTTACAGATCAAGCGTATGATCTATTGAAGAAAGACGGTTACTTTATTACATCAGGCATTATCGGACAAAAGAAATTACAAGTCAAAACGGCTTTAGAAGAAGCCGGTTTTGAGATTGTTGAAGTGCTGTCAATGGAAGATTGGGTCAGCATTATAGCGAAAAAATAAAGCGAGTAGGTGTCAGGACACGTATGCAACGATATTTTATCGACCTCACAAAAGAAGAAGTGACGGAAAAGGGACACATCGTCATAAAGGGTGAAGATGTTCATCACCTTGCAAACGTCATGCGGATGAAAGCAGGAGAAGACATCCTTTGCTTAACGACAGACGGCTTTGAAGCGCTCAGTAAAATTGATACAATAACAAAGGAAGAAGTGATTTGTCACTTGGAAGGCTGGACGAATCAGAATCGAGAGCTTCCGATCAAGGTGACGATTGCAAGCGGTCTGCCAAAAGGGGATAAGCTTGAATGGATTATCCAAAAAGGCACCGAGCTTGGCGCAAGTGCTTTTATTCCGTTTCAAGCGACTCGTTCGATTACAAAACTTGACCAAAAAAAGTCATTAAAAAAACGAGATCGCTGGGAAAAAATTGCGAAAGAAGCTGCTGAGCAGTCTTACCGGAATATCATTCCGCGCGTTCATCCAGTATCAACATTTAAAGAGCTGATTCAACTGGCCGGTGAATTCGATAAATGTGTCGTTGCATACGAAGAATCATCGAAAGAAGGCGAGCAAAGCCGGTTTCAAACGGTGCTCCAACAGATGAAGGGCGGACAAACCTTATTAGTGGTTTTTGGTCCAGAAGGCGGTTTAGCAGAAAAGGAGATTGAAGAACTTGAAGCGCATGGTGCAGTCATTTGCGGGCTTGGACCACGCATTTTAAGAACAGAAACAGCTCCTCTTTACGCGCTTTCTGCTATATCTTATCAAACAGAGTTATTAAGAGGTGAATCATGATGGGAACAGTAGCGTTCCATACACTTGGCTGTAAGGTCAATCACTACGAAACAGAAGCCATCTGGCAACTGTTTAAAGAAGCTGGCTATGAAAGAAAAGATTATGAATCAAAAGCAGACGTATATGTCATTAATACATGTACCGTCACCAATACAGGCGATAAAAAAAGCCGCCAAGTCATTAGAAGAGCCATTCGTCATAATCCGGATGGTGTCATTTGTGTAACAGGCTGTTACGCACAAACGTCTCCGGCAGAAATCATGGCGATTCCTGGTGTTGATATTGTGGTTGGCACACAAGACAGACATAAACTGCTTGGTTATATTGAAGAATACAGAAGAGAAAGACAGCCGATCAACGGAGTTGGCAATATCATGAAAGCACGGGTCTTTGAAGAACTAGATGTTCCTGCGTTTACTGACAGAACACGTGCTTCATTAAAAATCCAAGAAGGCTGTAACAATTTCTGTACATTCTGCATTATCCCTTGGGCTCGCGGATTACTGCGTTCTCGCGATCCAGAAGAAGTCATCAATCAAGCGCAGCAGCTTGTCGATGCTGGCTACAAAGAAATTGTATTAACAGGTATTCATACAGGTGGATACGGTGAAGATTTAAAGGATTATAACTTTGCTAAGCTTCTGAAAGAATTAGATGAACGTGTGGCGGGATTAAAACGAATCCGCATTTCATCCATTGAAGCAAGTCAAATTACAGACGAAGTGATTGAAGTGCTCGATCAGTCAGATAAAATTGTGAGACACTTGCACATTCCGCTTCAATCTGGCTCTAATACTGTACTGAAAAGAATGCGCCGTAAATACACAATGGAATTCTTTGCAGAGCGTTTAACGAAGCTCAAAAAAGCATTGCCAGGTCTTGCTGTCACTTCAGATGTGATCGTTGGATTCCCAGGAGAAACAGAAGAAGAATTTATGGAAACATACAATTTTGTCAAAGACCATCAATTCTCTGAGCTCCATGTGTTCCCTTACAGCAAACGGACAGGTACGCCTGCTGCAAGAATGGAAGATCAAGTAGATGAGAATGTGAAAAACGAACGCGTTCACCGCCTCATTGCTCTTTCTGATCAGCTTGCGAAAGAATATGCATCGGCATATGAAGGCGACGTCTTAGAGATTATTCCAGAAGAATCCTTCAAAGAACAAGACGGATCGCACAATCTGTATGTAGGATATACTGATAACTACATGAAGGTCGTATTTGAAGGAACAGAAGACATGATCGGCCGTTTGGTGAAAGTGAAGATTACGAAAGCAGGTTATCCTTATAACGAAGGACAATTCGTCCGTATAAGTGATGACGTGCAGACGGATCAAGTGAGAATGACCTCATAATGAATGAAAAACCGGCAGCCATTAGGCAAGCCGGTTTCTTTTATGTTGACCGATTCGGAAGAAGGAACAAAATCAAGGCGTAAAAAGGGCGGATGAACGGGAAAAAGAGGAGAGAACTTGCAACATTAAACAGCAGACTAAAGTGCGCAATCTGCTGGGCAGGAGAGCTTGCTAAAAGTGCAACAAACTCTGTGATAAAGGCGAGAAAAGGAAGACATAAAAGAACACCTAGAACATTAAACACGACGTGTGCATACGCGGTTTGGCGGGCTGCATAACCGCCAGAGATAGCAGCCATCACGGCAGTAATACACGTTCCGATATTGGACCCTAAAACAAAGCTGATGCCTTCTTTTAGAGCGACAGTCCCTTCATTCATAAATCCCATCAAAATACCGATACATACAGAGCTTGAATGAACAATCGCCGTGAGCACTGTACCAGAGAGAAGAGCTGTCCAATCGGAGTGCTGCATCATTTCAAGGAAACGCAGTGTCTCTGGCTGACTGGTCATCATCCCTGCAATTTTTGAAAAACCTTGAATACAAAAAAAGATCATGCCAAGCCCAAATAAACTTTTTCCTGCATATCGAAAAGACTTCCTGCCCAAAATGATACATAAAAGACCAGCTGCAATCAGAACCCACATAAACACGTCCATCTTAATGGCAATAAATTCTGTCGTAAATGTTGAGCCGATATTCGTTCCAAGAATCATGGGTATGGATTTTTTAAATGTGAGAATCCCTGTACTCACAAAGCCGATAACGATGACCATAAACGCCGAACTGCTTTGAAGAACCCCTGTAAACACAATACTGACCAAGAATGCTTTGACTGGATGATCTGTAAAGAGAAGAAGTGATTTCTCAATACGAGACGACGTGAGCGCCATTAATCCTTTCCTAAGCAAACCCATTGCCCATAAAAAAATGAAAATAAGTGCACAAAAATAAATGATCGCCATCATAGAAAAGTCCTCCTCTTACCAATGAATATATGGACTTGTCTACCTGCTCATGACGAAAATATATTTCCAAATCACTTAGTTGACCTCAACCTAGGCTTATATTATAATGTTTAGGTACATGTTTTGCATGTATATCTTTTTTTAATGCAGTCGATTGGTGTATTCGGAGGGAAAGAGAATGTCAAAAACGGTCGTTAGAAAAAACGAATCGCTTGAAGATGCTCTTCGTCGCTTTAAACGCAGTGTATCCAAAACTGGAACATTGCAAGAAGCAAGAAAGCGTGAATTTTATGAAAAGCCTAGCGTAAAGCGTAAGAAAAAGTCTGAAGCTGCTAGAAAACGTAAATTCTAAAGAGGGTGGATTTTATGAGTCTTCTTGAGCAATTAAATTCTGATATGAAGCTTTTTATGAAAAACCGAGAGAAAGACAAGCTTATTGTCATTCGTATGGTAAAGGCTTCACTGCAAAATGAAGCAATAAAGCTTAAGAAAGACAGTTTGACCGGAGATGAGGAACTAACCGTCCTTTCCCGCGAGATTAAGCAACGTAAAGACTCCCTCCATGAATTTTCGAAAGCTAATCGCTTAGATTTAGTAGATAAAGTTCAAAAAGAGATTGACATTCTAGACGTTTATTTACCTGAACAGCTTTCTGAAGAAGAACTGCAGGCGGTTGTGAAAGAAACAATCGCCGAAACAGGTGCTTCATCGAAAGCTGATATGGGTAAAGTGATGAGCGCTATTATGCCGAAAGTAAAAGGTAAAGCTGATGGTGCTGTGATTAACAGACTTGTCAGCGAGCAACTGTCTCAATAAAAAAGTATCCTTCTCATGTTAGAAGGGTACTTTTTTTATGCCTCCATAAACTTGTCATATAAAAATGAAACCTATGATACATTTGTAACGTATGTAAAGGAACGGTAAAATGAAAGAAAGAGAGGGGGGATCACCAAATAGATGAAAAAAATGAAAATTTCTATTGCTCTCTTCAGTTGTTTTATAATATGCTTGTTATTAGGGGTTCAATTGACCGCGAAATCAGCAGATCAGAAAGTTCATGTTATCCCAATTGAAGATACAGTAGAAAAAGGACTTTCTAAATTCATTGAACGATCATTTGAGCAGGCAAAGTCGGAACGGGCGAAGCACATCATTCTCGACATCAATACACCAGGTGGTGCAGTCGATGCGGCGCTTGAAATAGCCGATACCATTCGTGCATCCGACATCCCAGTGACAGCGTTTGTGAATCATAGAGCGCTTTCAGCCGGGGCATTCATTGCCCTAAATGCCGATCAAATTTATATGACCCCAAACGGAAAGATGGGGGCTGCTGCGATCATTGACGGTGAAGGCAACGCTGCCGATCAAAAATCTGAATCTCTATGGCTTGCTGAAATGAGTGACGCTGCTGAAAAGCAGGGGCGTGATCCAAAATATGCTCTTGCGATGGCAGATGTAGATATAGACGCAAAAGAAGCTGGTGCACCAAAAGGAGAATTGCTGACCTTTAACACAGATCGGGCGCTTCAGTTCGGTTATGCAGAAGGAGAAGCGAAAAATATGGATGACTTGGTTCAGAAGCTGAACTTAGCAGATGCCTCTGTTCAATACGATGAAGTGAGCTTTGCTGAAAAGGTTGCGCGTTTTCTCACGCATCCGATCGTCATTCCTATCCTTTTATCCATCGCGAGCTTAGGGTTAATTGTTGAATTATATTCTCCCGGGTTTGGGGTCCCAGGCACCATGGGAGTCACAGCGCTTCTTCTATTCTTTTATGGTCATCTCGTGGCAGGTTTTGCAGGATATGAGACATTGTTCCTGTTTTTGGCAGGGATTGTGTTGATCATTCTGGAATTATTTTTGCCAGGGGGAATCGTGGGTGTCATTGGACTAATCTGTGTCGTTGTCAGCTTATTTTTAGCAGCTGGAAGCTTTACAGAAATGGCGATTTCCATCTTGATTGCCACTGCTGTTTCAATCATAGCAGTTATTTTATTGACAAAGGTGTTGGGGAAACGTATGAAATTTTTTAAAAAGTTCATTTTAACCGATTCAACCAATAAAGAAAGTGGTTATGTCTCAAATGAAACAAGAGATGATCTTGTAGGACAAATCGCAGTGACAGCAACAGCACTTCGTCCATCTGGTACGATTGTATTCGGAGACGAGCGCATTGATGTTGTGTCAGAAGGTGCTTTTATCGATAAGGATGAACAAGTAAAAATTGTGAAAGCGGAAGGCTCACGCATTGTCGTGAGGAAAGTATAGATATACTGATTTTATAGGAGGAATAAAATGGATCCATCTACTTTACTATTATTTGTGATTATCGCAGCAGGTTTGATCGTTCTATCGATCTTCTTCACCTTTGTACCGGTGATGCTGTGGATTTCTGCCCTAGCGGCTGGCGTAAGAGTGAGCATTTTTACACTTGTAGGAATGAGGCTTCGCCGAGTGATTCCAAACCGAGTGGTCAACCCGCTCATCAAAGCGCATAAAGCAGGTCTTGATGCGACGATTAACCAATTAGAAAGCCACTATCTTGCAGGTGGTAACGTAGACCGAGTTGTCAACGCACTGATCGCAGCTCAGCGTGCGAATATCGAATTGAACTTTGCTCGCTGTGCGGCAATCGACCTAGCAGGCCGTGACGTACTTGAAGCTGTCCAAATGAGTGTAAACCCTAAAGTCATTGAAACACCATTTATCTCAGGTGTTGCGATGGACGGGATTGAAGTAAAAGCAAAAGCACGTATTACAGTTCGTGCAAACATTGACAGGCTTGTCGGTGGTGCAGGGGAAGAAACGATCATTGCTCGTGTAGGTGAAGGGATTGTTTCTACAATCGGTTCATCAGATAATCATAAAAAGGTTCTTGAAAATCCTGATATGATTTCTCAAACGGTTCTTGGTAAAGGATTAGATTCAGGTACAGCATTTGAAATTCTCTCGATTGATATCGCAGATGTTGATATCGGTAAGAATATCGGGGCGATCCTGCAGACAGACCAAGCAGAAGCCGACAAAAACATTGCACAGGCGAAAGCAGAAGAACGCCGCGCTATGGCTGTTGCACAAGAACAAGAAATGCGTGCGAGAGTTGAAGAAATGCGCGCGAAAGTAGTAGAAGCAGAGGCTGAAGTACCACTTGCAATGGCCGAAGCACTACGTGAAGGTAATATTGGAGTTATGGACTACATGAACATTAAGAATATCGATGCTGATACGGATATGAGAGATTCATTTGGCAAAATGACAAAAGGTCCATCTGATAATGAAAACAAATAAGCATCCTCTCACGCTTTAAGGAGGGAGCCCATTGGACATTCTATTTGAAAATCCGTTACTAATAGCGATTATCATCGGTATTATCTCTGCGGTCTTTGGGAAAATCGGCAAACAAGAGGAGAACGAACAAAAGAACCAGCAAAGCAAACCGGCTCCTCAACGTAAACCAGTGCCGCAAAAGCAAACAAAACAAACAAGTCCAGATCCAGTCGTGACGGACCAGCTCGACGATTTTGGCGATGTACATGATCATGGCGGGATGAAGAAACAAGGTTCACAGTCCTTACAGGATCGTTATACAGCTACACTTGCCGAAATGGAAGAAAGAAAAAGCGAGCTGAATAAAGAGTTTCAATCGCTTGAAAGAGAACTTACAAGGCCAAAGGCAGCATCTGCTGGAATGAAGCCGAAAATGATTGAGAAGCTCAACCAAGATACGGTCGTTCAAGGGATGATCCTTGGTGAAGTATTTGGAGAGCCTCGTGCAAAAAAGCCACATCGAACGATGAAACGGCCATATAAAAGATAAAGAAGTAAGCCCCCTTATTCTTAAGGGGGTTTTTTTGTTGCGTAATGGAGATTTTTCTTAGTCAAAATGATGAAACGGCTGTTTTACGGGATTCATTAGCATGATATGAACCGCTGAGGAATAGGATGATATAGAGGCTTTCTCATCAGTCTCACCATCTTTCAGTTTGATCTCATACACATGAGGTGGGAAGGGGTTCTTATTGAATGGGAAAAAGAAAAAATCAACTTAAAGCATGGCTGACAAGAACACTTGAAATCCCTCCGGACGTGATGATGGATCTTCCCCGTATTACGATGGTTGGCAGACTCCATATTTACATAGAGAACCATAAAGGGCTTTTACTTTTCAGTGATCAAGAGGTAAGGCTGATGCTCAAGCAAGGACAGTGCATTATTTCAGGAAAAGACTTTGTGATTAAAACGATTTTGCCAGAAGAGATCTTATTAGAGGGGAAAATCGATGAGGTCCGTTATATTGATTCTTAACTGACGGAGGGGAGAAACGTGAAGAACAAATGGTTTGCCTATTTTATTGGCAGAGTGGAAGTGGAGATAAGAGGAAGCGGTATTGAGCGGCTAATCAATGAGTGCACGAGACAGGGGATCACAATTTTTCAAGTGAGCCGCCGTCAAGACAGCGTGCGCTTATTTATTCGCCTCTCAGATGTACATGCCTTTAGAAAAGTGCGCAGACATCATGAGGTGAAATGTTCGTTTCATCAAAAGAAAGGGTTCCCGTTTCTTCTTCTATGGTCGAGAAGAAATATTGGCTTCACCCTCGGGATGGCTTTTTTCCTAGTGACGATATTGGCTCTTTCAAATATGGTGTGGAAAATTGAGATTAAAGGTGCGAATCCAGAAACAGAACACCAAATGAGAAAGCATCTGGACGAAATAGGGGTACAAAAAGGGCGTTTTCAGTTTCTCATGGGGACACCTGAAAAAATACAAAAGTCATTGACGACCAATATTCAGAGCATTACATGGGTCGGAGTTGAACTGAATGGAACGACGTTTCAAATGAAAGTGGTCGAAAAAAATGAACCTGAAAAGGAGAAATATACAAGTCCTCAGCACATCGTTGCCAAGAAAAAGGCGGTTATCACGAGAATGTATGTAGAAAAGGGAGAACCGCTTGCCCAGGTCGATGAGCATGTGAAAAAAGGGCAGATGCTCGTCTCAGGTTTAATTGGGAGTGAAGATCAGAAAAAAACGGTCGGAGCTAAAGCGAAAATCTATGGTGAAACATGGTACCGATCTGAAGTTTCTGTCCCTCTCCGAACATCTTTTGATGTCTTTACGGGTAAAATGAAGACAAAGCACAAGCTCTCCTTATTTGGAGGCTCCATCCCATTTTGGGGATTTTCCTTTAAAAAAGATGATTTTCAGCAGCCGAAAACAGAAACAGAAGTTCACCCGCTTCATTTTTTGAATATGCAATTGCCGTTCTCCTATGAAAAGGAAATCACACGAGAAAGTGAAAAAATAAATCGAGAATACACAAATAAAGAAGCGGTTCAAGCAGGGATTAAAATGGGTAAAAAAGAATTAGAAGAAAAGCTAGGTCAAACAGGTGAGGTGAAAAGTGAAAAAGTTTTGCACGAGACAACAGGGAATGGTAAAGTTAAGTTAATCATCCTTTACCAAGTAATAGAAGATATTGTTCAACCAACACCTATTGTTCAGGGAGACTAGAGAATGACAGAACATTTACTTGAGATTCAACAAAAATTGGATAGCCCAAATGAAGCCATTGCTTTATTTGGCAATCAAGATGCTTATCTGAAACTGATGGAAAACGAGCTGAATGTCTCCATTATCACACGTGGAGAGAAAGTGTATGTTTCTGGTCAGGAAGCATCAAGAGATACTGTGAGCCGTTTGATTACATCTCTCTTACATCTCATTCGTAAAGGAATTGAGATTTCTGAGCGGGATGTCGTCTATGCCATTAAAATGGCGCAAAAAGACAAGCTCAATTATTTTGAAAATATGTATGAAGATGAAATTACGAAAAATGCCAAAGGCAAGTCGATCAGAGTCAAAACGATCGGCCAGCGTGAATATGCTGCGGCAATGAAAAAAGATGATCTGGTCTTTGGGATTGGACCTGCTGGTACAGGTAAAACGTATTTAGCAGTGGTCAACGCCGTACATGCCCTCAAAAATGGACATGTCAAACGGATTATCCTGACAAGGCCAGCTGTTGAAGCAGGAGAAAGTCTTGGCTTTTTGCCAGGAGATTTAAAAGAAAAAGTCGATCCTTATTTAAGACCGCTATATGATGCTCTGCACGATGTGCTTGGTAGTGATCATACGGAACGTTTAATTGAGCGCGGAGTGATTGAAATTGCCCCTCTTGCCTATATGAGAGGGCGGACGCTTGATGATGCATTTGTGATTTTAGATGAAGCGCAGAATACAACGCCAGCTCAAATGAAAATGTTTTTGACGAGACTAGGCTTTGGTTCTAAAATGGTCATTACAGGAGATATTACACAAATTGATTTGCCTAAAGGTATGCAGTCAGGCCTTGCAGCTGCAAAGGACATGCTTGCTGAGATCAAGGGTATCTCATTCATTGAATTAGATCAGACAGATGTGGTCAGACACCCGCTTGTGGCGAAGATCATTGGAGCATACGAAAAGCAAAAATGAACTGAGTGACCCGATCGCCTTAATCGGGTCATTTTGTTTCGATCGTGGTTTAAAGTAAAAAAGGAGGTACTTTCCTTGAGAAAGAATCAGAAAGGCAGTAAGCGCAAAAGGCTGCTGTCTAAAAAAGAACCTCAGAAAATGGAGCGCTCACGCTATTTAAACGTACTGCTATACGCTGGTTTAGCGGCCATCCTGTTTGTGGTGCTCTTCTTCCATGTAAAGCCTGAATCGCTCGACCTAGATTTGTTTTCAGTGAGCGAACAGACCATCTATTCTCCGTCTACCGTTGATGACCAAGAAGCAACAGAAGAAAAGAAACAAGAAGCAACGGATCAAGTGGAAGACCAATATACACTCAAAAAAGCGTATTCTGATAATCGTGTTGACCTCATTTCATCCCTCTTTGAAGCCATTAAAGAAGAGAAGAAAGCAGCAGCTGATGACAAAGAGAACCCGCCAACAGATCAAGAGATGGTGAAGCGTGTAAAAGAGAAACTCACAACCGATATGCAGGAAGCTGTTTCGGATCAATCGATTAAAGCGCTGCTCCAAGCAAGTGACGAAAATCTTTCTTTTACAAAAGATTCCATCATCACAGTGGTCAATTCTCTCATGAGTAAAGAAATCACAGCTTCTAAGCTGCAAGATGAAAAGAAACAAGTGAAAGCAGAGCTTGAAAACAATTCGATTCCGTCAAAATATTTAAATGCAGCGAAAGAAATTGGTGAATTTGCGATTATTCCAAACTATGTATTTGACCCGGTCGCAACAGAGAAGAAAAGACAAGAAGCAGCTGATAATATCCAGCCGGTTCAAATTAAGCAAGGGCAAATTTTAGTGGAAGAAGGAGAGCTCATTGACCGCGAAGTGTATCGCAAATTAGAACTGACCGGCCTTTTAAACAGCTCCAATTTGTTTAAGCCTGTAAGCGGTCTTATCATCTTAATTGGTCTCTTCTTAGCGGCGATTGTCCACTCACTGGAATCGAGGAAAAAGTCGCTCGTCCATAAGAATAAATCGTTACTGCTGTACTCGCTTATTTTCACCATTATTTTAATCATCATGGAAGTATTCAGTCTCTTCCAGGAAACCAAATATACAACCATCGGCTACGTCGTGCCTGTGGCACTTGGCACGATGCTGATTAAGCTGCTGATCAATGAGCGGCTGGCGATCTTCTCCGGCCTTGTATTTGCCCTTTGCGGCAGTATGATGTTTAATCAAGGAGTAACAGGCGTCTTTAACTATGTCATCTGTGCTTATTATTTAATAAGCGGGATGGCGGGGATTTTATTTTTGAGAAAACATAATGCGAGATCAAAAATTTTGCAGGCGGGGCTTTGGGTAGCTTTGGTGAATGTACTTGTTGTGCTGTCCATTATGCTGATTCAAAATTCTTCTCCATCAGGGCTTGAAATAGGTGTGAACCTCATCATGGCGATTGTGTCAGGGTTTGCATCGGCTATTTTGGTTATTGGGTTAATGCCAGTCTTTGAGAGCATGTTTGGCATTCTTTCGACCATGAAGCTTATTGAATTATCGAACCCGAATCATCCGCTGCTGAAAAAGATCTTAACAGAGACGCCAGGTACATATCATCATAGTGTCATGGTGGCGAATTTAGCGGATGCTGCATGTGAAGCAGTCGGTGCAAATGGATTGTTAGCAAGGGTTGGAGCTTATTATCATGACATTGGAAAAACGAAAAGACCACAATACTTTATTGAAAACCAAATGAACATTGATAATCCGCACGACAAGCTTTCTCCTCAGCTGAGCAAGAATATTATTATTGCCCATACGACAGATGGTGCTGAAATGCTGAGAGAAAAGAAGTTTCCAGAGGAACTTGTGGACATTGCAGAACAGCATCACGGAAAGTCCTTGCTGAAGTTCTTTTACTATAAGGCAAAAGAACGGGATGATCAGGTGACAGAAGAAGAATTTCGTTATCCTGGTCCAAAACCGCAATCGAAAGAAGCGGCCATTATTTCTGTAGCTGACAGCGTGGAGGCGGCGGTTCGTTCGATGCATAATCCAAACCCTGAGCGGATTGAAAAGCTTGTGAAGGGCATCATTTCAGATAAGATGCAGGATGGACAATTTAGTGAATGTGATCTGACATTTAAAGAATTAAATATTATTAGCCAAACAATTTGTACAACATTAAAGGGGATTTTCCATTCTCGGATTGAATATCCAGATGCCCCGAAGCAGAAGGTGAAGTAAATGACATTGTTAATCGATTTAATAGATGAAACAGGACAAGTATCGAAAGAGCAGCTTGAAGAAGTGGAAAAGCTTCTTCAATTTGCTGCGGATGCTCTTGAAGTAAAAGATCAAGCAGAAGTATCAGTATCGATCGTTTCAAATGAAGAAATTCATCAAATTAATAAAGAATACCGAGGAAAAGATGCACCAACAGATGTGATTTCATTTGCCCTTGAGGAAGAAGGCGAAGGGGAAATTGAAATCATTGGAGCTGATGACATTCCGCCTGTACTTGGTGACATTATCATTAGTGTTGATCGTACGAAAGAGCAAGCAGAGGAATATGGACATTCCTTCATGAGAGAGCTAGGATTTTTAACGATTCATGGTTTTCTTCATTTGCTTGGTTATGATCATATGACAGAAGAAGATGAAAAAGAAATGTTCGCCAAACAGACAAAAATCTTGGATGATTATGGCCTTTCGAGATCATCGTAAGAAGCGAACGCCGCTTGTCCGTTTTTTTCGGAGTTTTTATTATGCATTTAGAGGAATATGGCGAACTTTCTTGAATGAACGGAATTTTCGGTTTCACACAGTCGCAGCCATCATCGTGGTGATTTGCGGCTTTTGGTTTCACATTCATCCGGTTGAATGGATGATCATTCTGCTTTTATGCGGCGGGATGTTTGCGTTAGAACTTGTGAATACAGCGATTGAACATACAGTAGATCTTTTCACAGAAGAGAAGCATCCTCTTGCTGAGAGAGCGAAGGACGCGGCAGCAGGCGCTGTTTGCGTTTACGCCGCCATTTCGGTTATGATTGGGTTGATGATCTTCTTACCGAAGATCATGCAATAGAACAATATTACTATTTATTAACATTTTTAGAAATGGGCGTGAAAATGTCACGTGAATTATGTAAAATATAAATGTGACAGTGGTACCATTTCTTCTGAAAGTGGGAACTAGAATGAACAAACAAGAGTTGATTTCAGAAGCAGTCAAAGCAAGAGATTTTGCATATGTACCCTATTCTAAATTCAAAGTCGGTGCAGCATTATTATCGCATGACGGAAAAGTGTATGGCGGCTGCAATATTGAAAATGCAGCATATGGTATGTGTAATTGTGCGGAAAGAACAGCACTTTTTAAAGCGTACTCAGAGGGCATCACATCTTTTCAAATGCTTGCAGTAGTGGCTGATACAGATCGGCCTGTTTCACCATGCGGCGCATGCAGACAGGTCATTTCAGAGCTATGTGCACCTGATATGCCAGTGATTCTAACGAACTTAAAAGGTCATATATACGAAACGACAGTAAACGAACTATTGCCAGGCGCATTTTCACCGGAGGATTTAAATGACTAACGAAAGCTTCAAATCAGGATTTGTATCAATTATTGGAAGACCAAATGTAGGGAAATCGACCTTTCTTAATCGTGTAATTGGACAAAAGATTGCGATTATGAGTGATAAGCCTCAAACGACTCGAAACAAAGTGCAAGGTGTTCTGACAACGAACACGTCACAAACGATTTTTATCGATACACCAGGAATTCATAAACCGAAGCACAAACTTGGCGATTTTATGATGAGGGTGGCTCAAAATACACTCAAGGAAGTCGACCTGATCTTGTTTATGATCAACGCACAGGAAGGCTATGGAAAAGGTGATGAATTCATCATTGAACGACTAAAGCAAACATCGACACCGGTGTTCCTTGTCGTCAATAAAATTGACCAAATTCATCCGGATGAACTGTTCCTTTTAATTGATGAATACCGTACACGTTACCCATTTAAGGAAATTGTGCCAATTTCAGCACTTGAAGGCAACAACATTGATACGCTTCTTCAGCAAATTGAAGGTTATCTTCCAGAAGGCCCTCAATTTTATCCGGCAGATCAAGTAACAGATCACCCAGAGCGATTTATTATTTCTGAATTAATTCGTGAAAAAGTGCTGCATTTAACGAGAGAAGAGATCCCTCACAGTATTGCGGTTGCGATTGAATCGATCAAGCCAGATGAAAACGGCAAGATTCATGTTGCAGCGACCATCGTCGTAGAACGTGATTCACAAAAAGGGATTGTGATTGGTAAGCGCGGCAGCTTATTAAAAGAAGTGGGACAAAAAGCGCGCAGAGACATTGAAGCACTTTTAGGCTCAAAGGTGTATTTAGAGCTTTGGGTAAAAGTGCAGAAGGACTGGCGTAATAAATCCACACATCTTCGTGATTTCGGATTTAGAGAAGACGAATATTAAAAACCGATACAGTTGTTAGTAGATCTGACAATGGTGCGGTTCGATTAGTAAAAATTGTTTATCATGAAATGGAGGTAGCCTGGTCAAGATAAAATTAATATGTTGGATGTAGCGTTGCTGCTTCTAATAAAGAAAGGTGGGGTTTTTATGTTGAATTTTACATGGAACGTATTTTCACAAACAGGAAGCGTTGACACGTATCTGCTTTTCAAAGAGTTAGAAAAGGAGAACCTGGAAAGACCCGATGTACTTGAAGAAGAAATAGCACGACTTGATTTTCCAATCTTATAATTCTTGACCCCCTCCAATGCTCGGAGTGTAGACAAATGCTCATTAAAAGTGAAGGAATCGTCCTTAGAACAACAGATTATGGCGAAACAAACAAAATTGTCACGCTGCTCACTAGAGAACATGGGAAAATTGGTGTGATGGCAAGAGGCGCTAAGAAATCGAACAGCCGCCTGTCAGCCATAAGCCAGCCGTTTTTATACGGAACCTTCCTGATCCAATCATCAACAGGACTTGGAACGCTCCAGCAAGGTGAAATGATGGAAAGCATGCGAACCATTCGGGAAGATTTATTTCTGACTGCATATGCCGCATATATGACAGAATTACTTGATAAAGGAACAGAAGAAAAGAAGCCAAACCCTTACTTGTTTGAACTTCTTCTTCAATCTTTACGCCATCTCAATGAAGGCACAGATGCTGATATTATTTTATTTATCGTAGAGGTTAAAATGCTGTCAGTGATGGGGTTGAAGCCTGAACTGGACCAATGTGTACACTGCGGTCAAAAAGAAGGGCAGTTCCATTTCTCAATTAGAGATAACGGATTCATCTGTAGGCAATGCTTTTCTAAAGATCCATATAAACTGCCCTTATCCCCAGCAGCAGCAAGACTGCTCCGTTTGTTTCATTATTTTGATTTATCAAGGCTTGGTCAGGTTGACGTGAAACCACAGACGAAACAAGAAATTCGTCAAGTGCTCGATCATTATTATGAAGAGTATTCAGGTCTTTATTTAAAATCAAAAAAATTCATGAATCAAATGGAATCCATGAAAAAGCTAATGGACGGTGAAAACAAAAGTTGACATCTCTCGTGACTTTTTGTAAGATCATCTAAGATCAAATATGTTGCATTGACAGAAAGAAGTACTTACGTATCAGCCATAAAAGCGACCTTAGGACGGTGTGAGCTAAGGATGGACACGTAACGAAAGGCATTCTTGAGCAACGTAAAACAAAGCGGCTGGGTGCTACGACACCAGCAAATAGGGTGGAACCGCGGGAAAAACTCTCGTCCCTATGTTTGCAAGGAACCTTGTGAGCATAGAGACGGGAGTTTTTGTGTTTTGCAAAAAGGTTCTAGGCCCCACCGCCATACATAGCGGATGGTGTAAAAAAGATGGAGGTGCGATCATTGAATATTCAAGACATGATTTTGACACTGCAAAAGCATTGGTCAAATGAAGGCTGCGTATTAATGCAGGCATATGACACAGAAAAAGGTGCTGGAACGATGAGTCCATACACGTTCCTCAGAAGCATTGGACCAGAGCCATGGAAGGTAGCCTATGTAGAACCGTCAAGACGCCCGGCTGACGGCAGATATGGAGAAAACCCAAACAGATTGTATCAACATCATCAATTTCAAGTGATCATTAAGCCATCACCTGACAATATTCAAGAACTGTATCTAGAATCATTGAAGGCGCTTGGCATTGACCCGCTGAAACATGATATTCGTTTTGTTGAAGACAACTGGGAAAACCCATCTCTTGGCTGCGCAGGACTTGGCTGGGAAGTTTGGCTTGATGGAATGGAAATTACGCAATTTACGTATTTCCAGCAAGTCGGCGGTTTAGAATGTAAGCCAGTTTCTGTTGAAATCACATACGGAATTGAGCGTCTTGCTTCTTACATTCAGGACAAAGAAAATGTATTTGATCTTGAATGGACAGATGGCTTTACTGTAAGAGATTTATTCTTAATGGCTGAATACGAGCATTCTGTGTATACGTTTGAAACATCTAATACGGATATGCTGTTCGATTTATTTACAACATATGAAAAAGAAGCACATAGCCAAATGGACAAAGGGCTTGTTCACCCGGCATATGATTATGTACTCAAATGTTCTCACACATTTAACCTGCTTGATGCCAAAGGCGCGATTTCTGTGACTGAGCGAACAGGTTATATCGGAAGAGTACGTCAGTTAGCGAGAAAAGTAGCCAAAACATATTACGAAGAACGAGAAAAACTAGGATTCCCTATGCTAAAAGAGGAGGCGGCTTCTCATGAATAAACAAGATGTATTACTTGAAATCGGCTTAGAAGAGATGCCGGCTCGTTTCATGCCAGAAAGCACAAAGCAGCTAGGTGACAAAGTAAAAGCTTGGTTCGTAGCGCAAAATATTTCATTCGAAGACGTTGCTTTATTTAATTCACCAAGACGTCTAGCTGTACTCGTTAAAGGTGTTGCAGAAAAACAAGAGGACATCAAAGAAGAAGCAAAAGGACCGGCTAAAAAAATTGCTCAAGATGCTGAAGGCAATTGGACAAAAGCTGCCGAAGGTTTTGCCCGCGGACAAGGTGCTTCAACTGATGATCTGTATTTCAAAGACATCAAAGGTGTGGATTATGTCCATGTCCAAAAGTTTCAAGAAGGTAAGCAAGTCAAAGACCTTCTTCCAGCATTGGGGGACATTGCAGCTTCATTGAGTTTTCCAAAGAACATGAGATGGGGAAGCGAAGATTTACGCTATATCCGTCCAATTAAATGGATTGTTTGTTTATTTGGTCAAGAGATCATTCCTGTCGAAATTGCAGGAGTGAAAAGCGGACGGGAGACTAGAGGACATCGTTTCCTAGGGACAACAGCCAGCATTGACACACCAGCTTCTTATGAGCAAACATTAAGAGATCAATTTGTCATTGTAAATTCAGATAAAAGAAAACAATTAATTACTGAGCAATTACATGCGCTTTCTTCCGAAAAAGGCTGGGTCATTCCAGTTGATCCTGAGCTTCTAGAAGAAGTGAACGATCTCGTTGAATATCCAACCGTTCTATTTGGTTCTTTTGAAGAAGAATTTCTTGCGCTGCCGGAAGAAGTGCTTGTCACGACAATGAAAGAGCATCAGCGTTATTTCCCTGTGAAAAATGAACAAGGGGAATTACTGCCGCACTTTATTACGGTCAGAAATGGAAACAGTGAGGCACTTGAAAATGTGGCAAGAGGGAACGAAAAGGTCCTTCGCGCACGTTTATCAGATGCGGCATTTTTCTATAAAGAAGACGAAAAACTCGTCATTGAAGACAACATTCAAAAGCTTGATAAAGTCGTATTCCATGAGAAACTTGGCACGATTGGCGACAAGCTGAAAAGAGTAACAGACATTGCCGTCCGCCTTGCTAGTCATGTGGGTGCAGATGAAGAAACGTCTAAACGCGCTGCAAGAGCAGCCAGTATTTCTAAATTTGACCTTGTGACTCAGATGGTCTATGAATTCCCAGAACTGCAAGGAATCATGGGTGAAAAATATGCTAGAGCACTTGGCGAGCATGAAGAAGTGGCAAAGAGTATCAACGAGCACTATATGCCGCGTTTTGCCGGTGACGATGCGCCGTCAACACTTATTGGGGCGATTGTTGCAGTGGCGGATAAGCTAGATTCTATTTGTTCATTCTTCTCAATTGATGTCATTCCAACTGGCTCTCAAGATCCTTATGGATTAAGAAGACAAGCGAGCGGTATCGTTCAAATCCTGCTCGACCGCCAATGGAATCTTTCATTTAAAGAGCTTTTAGCACTAGCTCAAGTAGATGCAAAACATGAAGCGGCTCTCATTGAATTTTTAACACACCGTTTGAAATATGTCCTCCAAGCAGAACATATCCGTCATGACGTGGTGGAAGCAGTCCTTGATGTTGAAAATATTGAACCATATGCGGTTGTGAAAAAAGCGGCTGTTCTTGAAGAGAGCGTGAAACAGGAGAGTTTCAAAGAAACGGCTGAGGCACTAGGCCGCGTCATTTCAATCAGTAAAAAAGGGGAAGACGCACAGATTCAGCCTGAACTGTTTGAAAATGAACACGAACAAAAGCTATTTGAAGCGTATCAGCAAGCGGAAAAAGCCGTCAACGAGTATATGGCAAGAGGACAGTACCATTCAGCACTTGAAGCGTTAGATACGTTAAAAGCACCAATTGTTCATTATTTTGACCATACCATGGTTCATGCCGATGATGAAAAACTGAAACAAAATCGTTTGGCACAAATGGTCAAACTTGCAAAAGTCATTCAATCATTTGCGAATATGAACAATTTAATTGTAAAATAAATACCTAAGAACGGTTGCCTTTTTCGAAGGGCAATCGTTTTTTACTCATTTAATTCACGGTTTTTGAGTGGATTTTTGTTTCATTCGGACGAAGATGCGCTATAATATGATGAGTTATGAAATTGATATACATAAAGTAAGGATTCGCTCTCTCTATTTAAAGGTGGTGAGTACAATCGAGTTAAATAAACGGCAAGAGCAGATTTTACAGATTGTCAAAGAGAATGGTCCGATCACTGGAGAGCATATCGCCGATCGGCTGAACTTAACAAGGGCTACCCTCAGACCGGATTTAGCCATTTTAACGATGTCTGGCTTTTTAGAAGCAAGACCAAGGGTCGGCTACTTTTTTACAGGCAAAACAGGCACGCAGCTTCTGGCAGATAAGCTGAAAAAACTTCAAGTGAAAGATTTTCAGTCCATTCCGGTCGTGATACACGAGAATGTTTCGGTTTATGATGCGATTTGTACGATGTTTTTAGAGGATGTGGGCACATTATTCGTTGTGGACGATCACTCTATTTTAACAGGCGTGTTATCAAGAAAAGACCTCCTTCGAGCAAGTATTGGGAAACAAGAGCTTCCGTCTATACCTGTCCATATTATTATGACAAGAATGCCGAACATTACCGTTTGCCGCAAAGAAGATTTTATTATGGATGTGGCCAAGCACTTGATTGAAAAACAAATAGATGCACTTCCTGTTATAAAAGATACGGATAAAGGCTTTGAAGTGGTCGGCAGAATTACGAAAACAAACATGACGAAAATACTTGTTAGCTTATCAGAGAACGAAATTATCTAATTACAGAAGACTGCGAGGGGATGTTATGAGTAATCGTGTAATTTTTGTTGTATCAGATTCAGTCGGAGAAACGGCAGAGCTCGTGGTCAAAGCGGCACTTAGCCAATTTGATGGCGGCTCATCCGACCATTCAAATATTAGAAGAATCCCATATGTAGAGGATGTCGGTACGATTAAAGAAGTGATTTCATTGGCGAAAGCAGATAATGGAATCGTTTGCTTTACTCTTGTTGTGCCAGAAATGCGCCAATTCTTAATTGAAGAAGCAGAAGCGAATGGCGTCGTGTACTATGACATTATCGGTCCACTTATTGATAAAATGGAGACGGCATATGGAAATGAAGCGAAACATGAGCCAGGTCGTGTACGTCAATTAGATGAGGACTATTTTAAAAAGGTAGAAGCCATTGAGTTCGCTGTGAAATATGATGATGGCCGGGACCCAAGAGGTATTCTAAAGGCTGATATTGTGCTGATTGGTGTATCGCGTACGTCTAAGACACCACTTTCTCAATACTTAGCACATAAACGCTTGAAGGTAGCAAACGTTCCGATTGTTCCTGAAGTTGATCCGCCAGAGGAGTTATTCTCAGTTGATCCAAAAAAATGCATCGGCCTAAAAATTAGTCCAGACAAACTAAATCATATCCGTAAAGAACGTTTAAAATCACTCGGTTTAAATGACCGTGCCATTTATGCGAATATCGAACGGATTAAAGAGGAACTAGAATATTTTGAAAAAGTGGTTGACCGCATTAACTGTCAAGTTGTTGATGTATCGAATAAAGCAGTTGAGGAGACAGCAAATGTCATTCATCAAATGCTGACCAAAAGAGGTTCCGAATAAACTCAGGATGCTCCTCCTGGGTTTTTCCTATGGTGGGAAACGGGTAAACAAAAACAATAGCATATTTGCTGCATTTGTATTATAATAAAAAATTGTGATAAAATGATTGATTTTAGGTTTAAGTTAAGTCAAGAACGAATAAACTAATATTGGCAGAAGTCAAGTGATTCTGAACATAACTTTTCGACAAAATGAGTTTTACTGTTGATTGCTTTATGGGGGAAAAGTATGGTCTTTTTGCTTCTCTAAAGCAGGAATAAGGTGGAGGGATGGAGAATTAGTCACCTGAATGAACGTAAAAAAGAAAGGACGATTTATGTCGATGCAGATGCTTGTCCTGTAAAAGACGAAATCCTTTCTGTCGCATCTCAATTTCAAGTGCCTGTGACTTTCATTGCTTCATATGAGCATTTTCAAACCAAACGATCACCACTTGAAGATTGGCGGTTTGTTGATACACATAAGGAAGCAGCAGATTTAGTCATTGCGAACTTAGCTGTCAAGCACGATATTGTTGTCACCCAGGATATTGGTCTGGCCTCCTTACTGCTTCCAAGACAAGTCATTGTTCTGTCTGAAAGAGGACGAATGTACACAAACGAAACAATTGATTTTGATTTGGAACGCAGGCATGTTTCCAGTAAACAGCGAAGAAAAGGTGTATACGGAAAAGGTCCCAAAAAGCTTTTAGAAGAGGATAAAAAGCGATTTATTGCCCAACTACAAAAAATCCTGTCGAATCATGAAGGATTTTTGAATTAAAAGGCGAATAATGTACGACGGAGTGTTATTAGGATGAGCAAACGTATACCAGATGAACTTTTGGAGCAAATCCAAAAAAACGCAGACATTGTCGAAGTGATTGGAGAATACGTACAGCTTAGAAAACAAGGTCGGAATTACTTCGGTCTTTGTCCATTCCATGGTGAAAATACTCCTTCATTCTCTGTTTCAGCAGATAAGCAAATCTTCCATTGTTTTGGCTGTGGTGCAGGAGGCAATGTATTTTCGTTCCTCAGACAAATGGAAGGCTACTCATTTATTGAAGCCGTTTCACATGTTGCTGATAAGTACCATATTGATTTGCCGGATCATGTAGCGAATGCGCAGATCAGTTCCTCACAGCAAGAGGATACAGCAGACCATAAAATGATTGAGGCGCATGAGCTTCTTAAGAAATTTTACCACCATTTGCTGGTAAATACAAAGGAAGGTCAAAACGCACTCGATTATTTAAGGTCCAGGGGCTTTACGGATGAAACAATTGCCAAGTTTGAGATCGGGTATGCTCTCGACTCGTGGGATTTCGTGACCAAGTTTTTAGAAAAACGAGGGTTTGATCCTGCGATGATGGAGAAGGCTGGTCTTTTGATTCAACGAGAAAACGGCACAGGTTTTTTTGACCGCTTTAGAGATCGTGTCATGTTTCCAATTCATGATCATCACGGGACGGTTGTCGCTTTTTCTGGAAGATCACTTGGTGATCAGCAGCCAAAGTATATGAATAGTCCTGAAACGCCACTTTTTCATAAAAGTAAGCTGCTTTATCACTTTCATGACGCGCGTATGCATATTAGAAAACGCGAACGTGCAGTCCTTTTCGAAGGATTTGCTGACGTCATCTCGGCTGTCACAAGTGGTGTTGGCGAAAGTGTTGCAACAATGGGTACGTCTTTAACAGAAGAGCACGTAAAGCTTCTTAGACGGAACGTTGAAGAGATCATTTTATGTTATGACTCTGACACGGCCGGGTATGAAGCGACCATGAAAGCATCAGATTTGCTTGGAAAAAGAGGATGTAAAGTTCGCGTTGCCATGATACCAGATGGACTTGATCCAGATGATTACATTCGTAAATATGGCGGCGAGAAATTTAGGAATGACATCATAGATGCAAGTGTGACATTAATGACATTTAAGATGAACTTTTTCCGAAGAGGAAAGAATTTGTCTGACGAAGGAGACCGCCTGACTTACATGAAGCAGGTTCTCCGAGAAATTAGCCGATTAAACGGTTCCTTGGAACAAGAGATTTACATGAAGCAGCTGGCTGGGGAGTTCTCCATTTCACTTGACTCATTAAAGGAGCAATTGGAGCTTTTTGAAAAGCAGCAGCGACAAGAGGCCAAGAGCTCGCAAGAAGAAAATGGACTTGAAAAGCGGCGTGCACATCTGTCAACACAGGTAAGACGAAAACGTCTAAGGCCGGCATATGAAAACGCAGAGCGAATGCTCCTTGCACATATGTTGAAAAATGATGACGTGATCCGAAAAGTGCTTGATAGGATAGGGTTTGAATTTAATATAGATTCGCACAGAGCGCTGGCAACATACATTTATGCATTGTATGAAGAAGGCAAGGAGCCGACCCCGCAGCATCTGATGAACCGTATAGAAGATGATGTGATCAATCAGCTCCTGACGGATATTTTCATGATTCAAGTTGGAGACGAACTAAGTGAAGCTGAATTAAGTGATTATGTAAAAAAAGTGTTGAATCATCGGAATTTGTCAATGATAAAGGAAAAAGAACTAGAACGTGCAGAGGCGGAGAGGCAAAAAGATTTCTTCAAAGCGGCAACACTTGCAAAAGAAATTATTCAGTTGAACCGTTCGCTGAAGTAATACGTCTACTATTTATGACAAGACTTACGGCTGGCAATGAATCCTTTAATGGGAGGAGCATAAGACCGCAAGCATCTTGCCTTCATCATTATTTATTTTATTCCTATTTGCTCATTCTGTTTGATAGAGAGAGAAAGGCAGAGCAGAAGCAAATCGCAAGTTACTTTAGAATTCGTTGCAAGCTTTGGAAGGAGGGATCCATAATGGCTGATAAACAAGCCCACGAAACTGAAACTGAATTAACCTTTGAACAGGTGAGAGATAAGCTCACTGAAACGGGTAAAAAACGGGGCGTTTTAACATACGAAGAAATTGCAGAGCGTATGTCTAGCTTTGAAATTGAATCAGACCAGATGGATGAATACTATGAATACTTAGGCGAACAGGGTGTAGAACTCATCAGTGAAAACGAAGAGACTGAAGACCCAAATGTTCAGCAGCTGGCTAAGGCAGAAGAGGAATTTGACCTGAATGATTTAAGCGTACCACCAGGTGTCAAAATTAATGATCCTGTTCGTATGTACTTAAAAGAGATCGGGCGCGTCAATTTGCTATCTGCGAAAGAAGAGATTACGTATGCTCAAAAGATTGAAGAAGGCGATGAGGAATCAAAAAGAAGATTAGCGGAAGCGAACCTTCGTCTTGTTGTCAGCATTGCGAAACGTTATGTTGGTCGTGGTATGCTGTTCCTTGACTTGATTCAAGAAGGAAACATGGGGCTCATGAAGGCGGTTGAGAAGTTTGATTACCGCAAAGGATACAAATTCTCAACATATGCGACTTGGTGGATTAGACAGGCGATCACACGTGCGATTGCCGATCAGGCGAGAACAATCCGGATCCCGGTTCATATGGTGGAAACCATTAATAAATTAATCCGTGTTCAAAGACAGCTTCTACAAGATCTAGGTAGAGAACCAACGCCAGAAGAAATTGCGGAAGACATGGATTTAACACCAGAGAAAGTAAGAGAAATTCTTAAAATTGCGCAAGAGCCAGTATCTTTAGAAACACCTATTGGTGAGGAAGATGACTCGCATCTTGGTGATTTTATCGAAGACCAAGAGGCGACTTCTCCATCAGACCATGCTGCCTATGAGCTCTTAAAAGAGCAGCTTGAAGATGTATTAGATACGCTAACGGACCGTGAAGAAAATGTGCTGAGACTGCGTTTCGGACTAGATGACGGAAGAACACGCACATTAGAAGAGGTAGGAAAGGTGTTTGGCGTAACAAGAGAGCGTATTCGCCAAATTGAAGCGAAAGCTCTTCGTAAATTAAGACACCCGAGCAGGAGTAAACGATTAAAAGACTTCTTAGAATAGAAACCGGACGGATCTTGAGAGAGATCCGTTCTTTCTTCATCAAAATGAAAACGCTTTTTTGATCTGATTATATTTTACTGAATAACAAATGAATTTGCAACGTTCTTAGAGAAAAGATGTATAAAAAATACATCTAAATGTGCTGAAGGCTTCTTTTCTCATTTTGAATCATTTTTGTCTAATCTGTGAACTTGACCAAAGTTTTGTATCATAATTCGTTTACTTTTTGTAAAATTAAAGTAGAATTAGAATTGTTTGCATAGTCTCAAAGGGGTTTTTCACAAAGGGGAGGATGAAAGAAATGAAACGGAATCCACTTATACCATTCTTATTGATTGCCATTTTAGGTATTGGACTCACTTTTTTCTTATCAATGAAGGGGCTGAAAGATGAAGACAAAATTGCCTCTGGGGGCAAAGAGCAAAAGCAAGAAGAGACCGCAAATGCAACGCCGGAAGAATTGTATAAGCAGAACTGTATTAGCTGTCATGGGGAAAACTACGAAGGTGGCGCTGGTCCTGCATTAAAAGGTGTTGGCGACAAGCTTGAAGTAGCAGACATCAAGAAGAAAATTCAAGAAGGCGGAAATGGGATGCCGGGCGGGCTAATTCCGAATGAAAAGCTCGATGAAATGTCAGAATGGGTATCCAAAATTAAATAATAAAGCGCAAAAAGCTCTTTTTCATCAGAAGAGCTTTTTTCATTTGAAAACGACTTTTAAAAAGTCCATAATTTATATAAGATAGACAAGTATGAACATTAAAGAAAAGTAGTGATATGGATGAATGAAATGAATTTGTCAAAACGATTAAAAAGAGTCGCAGACTTTTTACCAAAAGAGGCGGTCTTTGCTGATATTGGCTCAGATCATGCCTATTTGCCATGTTATGCGATATTACATCATAAAGCATTGAAAGCCATTGCTGGTGAAATTACTGATGGACCACTTCAATCTGCGAAGCAGCAAGTACATAGGCTTGAATTAGATGAGCAGATTTCAGTCAGAAAAGGAAATGGCCTTGAAGTGATTGAAAAAGGCGAGGTAAATGCTGTCACGATTGCAGGGATGGGCGGAGCACTTATTGCAAGCATTCTAAATGAAGGTAAACACAAGCTCACAGGGCAGGAGAGGCTTATTCTTCAGCCTAATATTCATGCCCACCATATTCGTTTATGGCTCTATCAAGAGGGGTATGAATTGATGGATGAAGTGATTTTAGAAGAGGATGGCAAAATATACGAAATCATCATTGCCGAAACTGGCGACAAAGATAAAGCCTATGAAGGCATGTCGATTGAAACAGGCATGCTCGTTGGTCCGTTTCTTGCCAAAGAGCAAAATGATGTCTTCCGGCGCAAATGGATGAATGAGCTTCAGCACATGGAGCATATAGAAGGCCAGATTCAAAAAGCAGCGCCGACGGAAGAGAACAAAGAACGTCTGAAAGAGCTGAATGCGAAAATAAAAATGCTAAAGGAGGTTTTGACTGTTGGCTAAAACAGTGAACGGGCATGAAATCATCCAATTATTTGAGCAATTCTCACCAAAGGCATATGCGGTGGAAGGTGATAAAATTGGGCTCCAGATTGGAACGCTAAATAAAAAAGTGACCAATGTCATGATCACCTTAGATGTATTAGAAAATGTGGTAGATGAGGCAATTGAGCGGAAGGTGGATCTCATTATTGCCCACCATCCGCCAATTTTCCGTCCATTAAAACATGTGGCGACAGATCAGCCGGCAGGACGGATCATTGAGAAATGCATCAAACATGATATTGCGGTGTATGTAGCACATACAAACCTGGATGTGGCTGATGGAGGAGTCAATGACTTGCTTGCAGAGGCTTTAGAGCTCGGGGAAACAAAAGTGCTAGTTCCAACATACGAAGATCCAATTAAGCAGCTAGCTTTGTATGTCCCAGTGGAATTTGAAGAGGCCATCAGGACGGCTTTAGGAAATGCGGGAGCTGGCCATATTGGCAACTACAGTCATTGCGCTTTTTCAAATGAAGGGACAGGCAGTTTTCTGCCATCAGAAGAAGCTGTGCCATTTATTGGTGAGACGGGTAAATTGGAATTTGTGAAAGAAGTACGAATTGAAACCATTTTCCCAGCGAGTATTGAAAAACAAGTGATTCGTGAAATGATCAAAGCACACCCTTATGAAGAAGTGGCTTACAGTGTACACACGACAGATCTTCCTCCTATTCAAAAAGGCCTTGGCCGTATTGGAGAATTAAAAGAACCTATGACACTTAAAGACTTCACTCAATTTGTGAAAACGAAGTTAGATGTGAATGGAGCGCGTTTTGTAGGAGATCAGGAAGCGGTCGTGAAAAAAGTAGCTGTGCTTGGAGGAGACGGAAATAAATATATCCATCAAGCGAAAAGAATGGGTGCAGATGTGTACGTGACTGGCGACCTTTATTTCCATGTCGCTCACGATGCCATGATGCTCGGACTGAATGTAGTGGACCCAGGTCATTACGCAGAAAAGATCATGAAAGAGGGCGTGAAGACAAAGCTAGAATCGCTATGTACAGATAAAAAATATGATGTGCAATTCTTTGTATCAGAATCAAACACAAATCCGTTTCAATTTGTGTAAATAAAAACGTCAGAGCATAGCAGCTCTGACGTTTTTTTATTTCTTTGTTTTCACGCGAGGTAATATCTTAGAAAGAGGAACCGTCCGTTCAATTTTCCATGTCGATTCATCATCAGGTTCATAGTTTTCTAAGAAACGAATGACTTCTTTTGTAATAGGTGTTGGTGTGGAAGCACCTGCAGTAACGGCAACGGTTTTTACACCTTGGAGCCATTCAAGCTTTAACTCACTGAGATCACCAATTCGGTAAGCCTGCGTTCCTGCAATCTCCATTGACACTTGCGCCAGACGATTTGAGTTATTGCTTTTTGGATCGCCGACCACAATGGTCAGATCGGCTTGGCCTGCTTGCTGTGACACAGCTTCCTGACGTACCTGTGTCGCAAGGCAGATTTCTTGATGGTACTCGACGTGAGGATATTTTTCTTTAATGAGCTCCATCAGATCATGAACATCCCACTGAGACATTGTCGTCTGATTGGTGATGAGTAGTTTATCTGACGTTAAATCGAGCGCTTTAATATCAGCTTCTGTTTCGACAAGGTGCACTTTGTCAGGTGCAACACCGACGGCTCCTTCTGGCTCAGGGTGACCCTTTTTCCCGATATAAATAATGTCATATCCATCAGCTGTTTTTTCTGAAATGAGTTCATGTGTTTTCGTGACATCTGGACACGTCGCATCAATGGCGACAAGGCCTTTTTCTTCTGCAATTTGACGGACTTCAGGAGATACGCCGTGAGCGGTGAAAATCACTGTGCCACTTTCAACCTGTTTTAAAATATCCAGACGGTTTGGTCCGTCCAGTGTGTAAATTCCATCTTCTTCGAAGGCATCTGTGACATGTTTGTTGTGCACAATCATACCTAATATATAAATTGGGCGTGGCAAGTTTTTATCAAGTGCGGCATTTTTAGCAATGACCATTGCATCTACAACGCCATAGCAATAGCCACGCGGCGAAATTTTAATTACATTCATTTATTCGTCCTCCTGTAGGGAAGTGCTGCTAGAGAAGAACAATATAAAAAGCCGTGAAAAACGGCTTTTGATCATTCTCTTCCTTCATTATAGCCAAAGTAAGCGCATATATCAAAGATTGTTATACATGGGAAACACTTCGCCTATAAAAGATCACTAGACATATAGTTTCGGAATTGAACTGCCCGATCTTTTTTTCGGTTTTGCTTCAGGAGCAGCTGATGTGTGTACAGTCCCTTTTTTGACAAGGATGTCCTCTGGTTCTTCTTCTTTTCCTTCTTCTATTTCATCATCAACCGGTGCTGCTTGTTCGTGCGGAACGTCTGTTTCTGCAGTGATTTCTTTTGGTTCTTCGTCTGCATCATTCGTATTTGTTTCATCATCATCCGCACTGCCAAGCTGGCTATAGAGTTTAATCATGGCAGGCAAATTTCTGACTAAAGGACCGTATTGCTGAATCATAGGCGTGAATTGCTGCGCCATTCCGAGTACTTTTTGAACATTTCCTAACATGCTTGAAAGGTTCGCAGGGTTTGCGAAGCTCTGGATTCCTTGTAATCCGGCACCACCTCCAGCTCCAGAGATCCCTGCTCCTCCAGCTCCAGGAAGAAATTTTGCCAGCATGCCCTTAATTCCGGCGCCGCCGCCTAGTGCACGGCTTTCGCCTCCAGGAATGCCACCCATCCCGCGTAGACCGCCGCCTTGTACAGACGGAGAGCGAGGCATCATTTGTTGAAATTGGTTGCCTTGCCCTTGAAAAGGCTGTTCGATCGGAGCCTGCTGTCTCCGTTGAAAAATCCCGGGCTGTCCGCCATTTCCAAGGTGCCGGCGTGAGGGGCGATGCGGCTGAAAATCGCCCATAGGCCTTTGCCCTAACATACTTGTACCTCCCTTACTGCATTCTCTTTCTCTTCATAGGTTATGCAGGGAAGTATCATTTGGTTTCCTGTGAGAAAAGCGGACATGGTTTTTTTGCTGAAAATCAGCTATAATGAGGAGATGAGCAAAAAGGCATTGCCTTAAGGAGTGAAAACATGAAAGAAACGAAATTTACGACATATGAATTAAAGTCTTTTATTATAGATGCTATTCATGAACTGGGCTTTTATGAGCCGACTGATATTCAAAAGAGAATCATCCCTGCTGTTTTAAAAGGTGAAAGCGTGATTGGACAGTCTCAAACAGGGACAGGGAAAACCCATGCGTATTTATTGCCGCTTATTCATTCAATTGATCCAAGCAAAGAGCAAGTACAAGTGGTCATTACTGCACCAACACGAGAATTAGCGAATCAAATTTTTAAAGAAGCACAAACGATCTTAAAAAATACGACTCCAGAAGAAGAAATCAAGGCAAAGCTTTACATTGGCGGAACGGACAAGCAGAAATCCATTCAAAAGCTAAAGAATCAGCCGCACTTAGTGGTCGGCACTCCTGGACGTATTGCTGATCTTATTCATGAGCAAGCGCTGAATGTGTACAAAGCAACATCTCTTGTCATTGATGAAGCAGACCTTATGCTAGATATGGGCTTTTTAGAAGATGTGGATCGTATTGGCTCACAAATGCCAGAACAGTTGCAAATGCTCGTGTTCTCAGCAACTATTCCAGAAAAATTAAAACCTTTCCTCAAAAAATATATGGATAATCCGAAATATGCACATGTTGAACCGAAACGCATTACGGCTGAAAACATTCAGCATATTTTAGTTCCATCTAAACAACGTGATAAATTAAAATTACTTCATGAAATGGTGACGAATGTACAGCCTTATTTAGGGATCATCTTTGCCAATACGAAATCAACTGTTGATGAAATTGCCTCATTCCTACAGGAAAAAGGAATGAAAATTGGGGTACTTCATGGTGGTTTAACGCCTCGTGAACGTAAAAAAGTGATGAAACAAATTGAAGATTTGGAGTTCACCTATATTGTGGCATCTGATCTTGCTGCCCGCGGGATTGATATTAAGGGCGTCAGCCACGTGATTAACTATGAGCTCCCATCCGATCTTGATTTTTATGTTCACCGTGTGGGAAGAACGGCTCGCGCTGGTTCATCTGGCATTGCAATGACCATTTATGATCTTGCTGATGAGGATGCACTCGTTCAAATTGAAAAAATGGGTGTTGTGTTTGAAAACAAAACGATTGTTCATGGCGAATGGCGAGATGCAGATGATCGTTTGAAGCGTCAAAGACGTAAAAAAGCACCAAATGAAATTGAAGAAAAAGCAAAACGCCTTGTCAGAAAACCGAAAGCCGTCAAACCTGGATATAAAAAGAAAATGACACGTGAGATGGATAAGATCAAAAGACAAGAACGTAGAAAGTCAAAGCGTAACGGAAAGTAGGGGGACACATTGTTGAAGATTGGATCACATGTATCCATGAGCGGAAAACATATGCTTCTTGCAGCGAGTGAGGAAGCTGCCTCTTATGGTTCAAATACTTTTATGATTTATACAGGTGCACCGCAAAATACGCGCCGTAAAAAAATTGAAGATCTCAATATTGAAGCTGGACAAGCGCATATGAAAGAGCATGGTATGACAGATATCGTCGTTCATGCACCGTATATTATCAATATTGGGAACACAGTGAATCCAGCGACATTTGAGCTTGGAGTGGATTTCCTTCGCTCTGAGATAGAGCGTACAGAAGCGCTAGGTGCAAGACAAATTGTTCTTCATCCAGGTGCGCATGTCGGAGCAGGTGCAGATGCTGGAATTCAAAAAATCATTGAAGGCCTCAATGAAGTCATCGTGAAGGGGCAGGAGGTTCAAATTGCGCTGGAAACAATGGCGGGAAAAGGATCAGAGTGCGGAAGAAGCTTTGAAGAGCTTGCCCAAATTATTGACGGTGTGACACATAACGAAGCACTTTCTGTCTGCTTTGATACGTGTCACACGCACGATGCTGGTTATCCCATTGTGAGTGATTTTGATGGAGTATTAGAAGAATTTGATCGAATTGTTGGGATCGACCGAATCAAAGTTCTTCATATTAACGATAGTAAAAATGTACAAGGCGCAAGAAAAGACCGACATGAAAATATCGGTTTTGGAGAAATTGGTTTTGATGCCCTGAGCTATATCGTTCATCATCCACAGCTTCAAGATGTGCCGAAGATTCTAGAAACGCCTTATGTAGGTGAAGATAAAAAGAACAAGAAACCACCTTATAAATTCGAAATTGCGATGCTGAAAGAAAAGCAATTTGATGAAGGTTTACTAGATAAGATTACGGGTCAATAAAAAGTGCATGCAATGTGATGAGGTGCCGCTAAATGCGGCCCTTTTTTGCCTAATTTGTGAACTGATTAAACAGATCGTTGACGGTCTGTGCAGTTTGTTTAGACGTAATCGCTTCCACTTGCTTAAGCAGCCGGTTGCGCTCTGCATCGTTAAAAATATTGACGTTTTTCCCATTCATGAGTTTGGCGACCTCAGCAGCCTGATTGGATGTTAAACTGACCCCATACTGTTTCGCATACCTTAACAAGTCATTTGCTGTGATCTGATTCAGACGCTGCAACACAATTTTTTGAATTAAAATCAATTCCATTCCTCCCCTCTGTATCAATGTATGGGCGAAAACGGAAAATGTGCAAAAAATTTTATTTTACTCTGTGAAATGATAAAATAGTAAAGTGAATAAAATGTTCATTGAAAACTAAACATGTGTAGAAGGGAGAACGTATGGCAAATAGTAAACAGCATAAAAAGGAATCAGTGCCTCATTTTATTTTGAGAATTTTTCTGATTCTAGTAGGAGCTGCATGTGCAGCAGTCAGCATTGAATTATTTTTAGTGCCAAACAATATTATTGATGGAGGCATCATCGGTATTTCGCTTATTTTGGATTATCTTTTTACGGATAACCCATTCATTAATTTTGCGACGATTGTTGTCATTTTAAATATTCCATTTATGATATCAGGATACAAACATATTGGGAAAACCTTCTTGATTTCCACTGTGATTGGGATTGTCAGCTTGGCCGTGATTGAATCTTCACTCCATCATGTAGAAGCATTTACGACGCAGCCGATTTTAGCTACTGTATTTGGAGGGCTGTTACTCGGGTTTGGCGTTGGGCTTGTGATACGGAATGGAGGCTCAATGGACGGAACGGAAATCTTAGGAATTCTTCTGACGAAAAAAATTCCTTTCTCCGTCGGTGAGTTTGTCATGATCGTCAATGTGTTCATTTTTATTTGGGCAGGCTTTGTCTTCGGACCGGAGCAGGCTATGTATTCTGTCATGACATATTATTTGGCAATGAAAACAATTGATGCTGTCATTCAAGGACTAGATGAAACAAAAGCTGTCATTATCGTTTCGGATTATTATGATGAAATTTCAGATGCGATCCTTCATCGTCTCGGCAGGGGAACCACCAAGCTTAGAGGAAAAGGCGGTTATACTGATGAAGAAAAAGATGTCATTTACGCCGTCGTGACAAGACTTGAAATTACGAAACTGAAATCTATCGTGTTTGAAATTGATGGTCAAGCCTTTATTACGATTATGGATACGCATGAAACAAAAGGCGGTAAATTCAAAACAGCCATTCATTAGCTTTTATTTTACTTTTTTATCTTTCTTTTATATAATGAAATGTATGTATGGACAAAGAAAATGGCTTTTGCCATTTTCTTTTTGTTGTATAAATCGTAATCATTCTTTTTATATTGGATTAAAGGTGGAAAGATTTATGGCAAAGCCAATTATTGAAATGAAGGACATTTCGTATTCATATGGACAGCGAAATGTCATCGATCACATTCATTTAACGGTAGAGGAAGGAAACTTTCTAGCACTTGTTGGACCGAATGGATCTGGTAAAACAACCTTATTAAAATGCCTGCTTGGCTTGATTAAACCCCAGCAGGGAGAATTGAAGCTGTTTGGCACACCTGCTCAAAAATTTAAAGACTGGGATCAAATTGGATTTGTTTCTCAAAAGGCAAATAGCTTTAATACAGGGTTTCCTGCTTCTGTATACGAGGTCGTGGCAAGTGGTTTAACGGCGAAGATTGGTTTATTCAAACGCATGAGTAAGCAGGATAAGCTTCAAGTAGATGAGGCCATCCGCTCAGTTGGCATACAGGACTTAAAACACCAAAACATTGGTGAGCTTTCAGGCGGTCAGCAGCAGCGTACATTTATTGCCCGTGCACTCGTCAGTCAGCCGAAGCTGCTTATTTTAGATGAGCCGACTGTGGGTGTAGACCAAAGAACAGTAGAAGGCTTTTATCAGCTGTTAGAAACATTGAACAAAGAAAAAGGAATGTCTTTAATTCTCGTTACACATGATGTAGGAACCGTTTCTGACAAAGTCACGCATGTGGCTTGTTTAAATCAGACACTTCATTTTCATGGAGATGCGGAAACGTTTGATTCGATGGATGATCAGGCGCTTTCTCAGTTTTACGGGCATGACATTCAAGTGATTCATCACGATCATCACCATCATGGGGGACATGAATAATGCTATTTCCATTTTTTCATTATGAATTTTTACAAAATGCGTTTATCGCAGGTATGCTGATCGGCTTTATTGCGCCCTTACTTGGTGTATTTATTGTCGTGAGAAGGCTCTCTCTCATCGCAGATGCGCTTAGTCACGTATCACTTGCTGGGATAGCGGCAAGTTTATTCCTTGATAAAAAGTTTGGACTTTTGACAGGGGTTAGCCCGCTTTACTTAGGAATGGCTTTTTCTGTGGCTGGCTCGTTGTTTATTGAACGTCTGCGCTCTGTGTATAAACATTATCAGGAGCTGGCGATTCCCATTATTTTATCAGGTGGTATTGGGATCTCTGTTATTTTCATTTCACTTGCAAATGGTTTTAATACAGATTTGTTCAGTTATTTGTTCGGAAGTGTCAGTGCGGTTTCAAGACTCGATCTTTGGATTATTGTTGGAATCTCACTTGTCGTTGTATTAGTGGTTGTGCTCTTGTATAAAGAATTGTTTTTGCTTTCTTTTGATGAAGAACATGCGAAGGCTTCTGGTATTTCAGCGAAGTGGATTCATTTTATTTTTATTTTAGTTGTTGCACTTGTCATCGCAGCATCGATGCGTATTGTCGGTACACTCCTAGTGTCCGCACTCATGACACTGCCAGTTGCGGCAAGTATTCGGATTGCCAAAGGGTTTAAACAGGCGATTTTCTTTTCCATCTTATTTGGGGAATTGTCTGTCATGGTCGGCTTGATTTTAAGTTATTATCTTGATTTAGCGCCGGGTGGAACCATTGTGATGCTGTCTATCTTGATTTTAATCGGGTGTATTAGTATTGGGAAATTCAGAAGGGGGAATCATCATGAACGTACAAGAAGCGCTTGATTTATTAAAGGAAAAAGGCTATAAATATACAAGCAAACGTGAAGATATGCTTCAATTGTTTTCTGATTCTGATAAATACTTGACCGCTAAAAATGTATTAACAGCTTTAAGTGAAGATTACCCAGGGCTTAGTTTTGATACGATTTATCGAAACCTGTCTTTATATGAAGATCTTGGGATATTAGAGACAACGGAATTATCAGGGGAGAAACTGTTTCGTTTTAAATGTTCGTTTTCCCATCATCATCACCACTTTATTTGTTTGACATGCGGTAAAACAAAGGAAATCGACGCTTGCCCTATGGACAAGCTTGATGCTGATCTAGAGGATTATCACATTAGCGGACATAAATTTGAAATTTACGGAACGTGTCCTTCTTGCGAACCGAAGGAAGTTCATTCATGAAAGAAGCCAGCCGATGGGCTGGCTTTTTGTTTTGTCATGTTGAAAACGTTTTACAAAGGATAGCTGTTTCATTAAAATGAGAACAACAGATCATCTATAGAAGCAGATTTGAGTCTTTAGAAATAGGGGGAGGGGTCAAAAGTGGCGTATTATATCGTATTCGATGTAGGCGGGACAAAAACAAAGCATGGGGTCATGGATCGACATGGTGAGCTGATCACGAGCGGCGACTACGAAACAAACTGCCGGCAGCTTGAGCCGTTTTTAGAGGACATGGAGAACGTGGTGAAAGAGTATCAAAGGACTTGGGATATCAAAGGGATTGCGATGAGTCTTCCGGGGTTTGTTGACAGTCAAACGGGTTATACGGAATTTGCAGGAGCGATTATTGCTTTAAATGGCCAAAATGTCAAAACGCTTTTGGAAGAAAAAACATCACTTCGTGTAGAAGTAGAAAATGATGCGAACTGTGCAGCTCTGGCTGAAAAATTTAGTGGTCATGCGAAAGAGTGTGACAGCTTTATATGTATGACGCTTGGGACTGGTGTCGGCGGCGGTATTTTTGCTGGCGGAGAGCTTGTTCGCGGTGCCTCTTTTCGCGGCGGTGAATTTGGCATGATGCTGACAGAAACTGAAAATGGTCAGTTTACCACACTCAACAGCAGTGCTTCGACAGCTGGATTGATACGAAGCTACAAAGAGCAGCAAGGAATTCCACAAAGTCAGCAAATCGACGGTCAAGAAATCTTTGAAAAAGCCAAGCAAGATCCGGCCATTGAGAAGATGATCGATCAGTGGTACAAGCGAATCGCAATTGGCATTTACAATGTGGCAACAGTTCTCAATCCAGAGAAAATCCTCATTGGCGGGGGCGTGAGTGCAAGGCCCGATTTGATTCCAAACATTGAGAAACATTTACATACTTTGCATGCATGGAAAAACATACAGGTGACACTGGAAACGTGCTATTACTTCAATCAGGCAGGTATGATGGGTGCACTTTATCATTTTTTAATAAAAGAAGGACATCATCGTACAATCAAAAAGCCGATACATTAAAAACGTATCGGCTTTTGATCTGTTTTAGTAAGCAGTTTGCAGACGCTTTTCATACTGTTTGATCCATTGGGATGCTTCTTGCCAATTATTCACGCGAATGATCCGTTCATCAATTGGCATTTGATTATACGGTGAGTTAAACAGAATCACTGGAATGTCAGCTTCTTTTGCAATCATTGTGGCATTGCCATGATGATCTTCAAAAAACACATCGATCTTATGTTTTTGAACAGCTTCCACCTTATGATGTCCGCCAACAAGCTCGATATCGTCATAATGGACATGATTCTCCTCAAACCATTTGTAGGTGATGTCTGAGTGATGCTGCCTTCTGGCTGTGATATAAATCAATTGATGATGATGTTTCATTTGATTGAGGATTTCTTTTGCACCCTCGGCAGGCTTTGCCTGTTTATAAATAAGAGGCTCATACTCATTCATCCAGCCCCAAAATTCTTCATTTGAAATCTTTAAAAGCTTCGTCAAATCATATTCCGTCATATCATCTAGTGTGATGTCACATTGAAACGACTCATTTAAGTAGGGGACAAAGGTGTCCTGCGCCGTGACTGTGCCATCGATATCAATTCCTAAACGTAACATGCCCACACTCCTCATATTTATCCTCTTAAAGTGTAACATAATCAATTCACAATTCCAGCAAGTTTTAGCAAACATGAAACAGACATTTTTGCTCATACTAAAAAAGCTCCTTTCTATTAACCAAAAGGGGGAATTGATCATGGAAAGAGACGAAGATTTCAGAAGAAATGATCGTGAAATCGACACACACTTTAGTAATGATGATGGCTATTTAGAGGAAACAGCTGCTGAAATAGCAGAGCCATATCAAGCATCAAGAGATCGTGAAGACAGAAGAGAACGTGACCATGTAGGTGACGATTCAGGCAGTAAGGGGATAGGCTATACAGCACTCGCGATTGCGATTATCTCATTATTTGTCTTGCCGGTGCTATTAGGGGTAGCGGCAATCGTCGTTGGTTATATTGCAAGAAGAAAAGGAGCACATGCGCTTGGCGCGTGGTCAATCGGGATCGGAATCGTTTCCGTCATCCTCGGCATCTTTATCACCCCGTTCTTTTAACAGGATAGGAACAGAAAAACGCCTGACAGTGATGTCAGGCGTTCTTTGTTATGCGTTCGCTTGTTTTGCTTTTTCAGCTTCCATTTTTGCATAATGTTCTTCAGCGATTTTATCGATTTCTTTTTTCAGTTCTTCGACCATTGTTTCTTCTGGCACTTTCCGAACGATTTCACCTTTGCGGAATAAAAGGCCTTCACCTCTAGCGCCAGCGATGCCAATATCAGCTTCACGCGCTTCACCCGGACCGTTTACAGCACATCCGAGAACAGCTACTTTAATTGGTGCTTTAATTTTAGAAATATATTCTTCGACTTCATTTGCAATGCTAATGAGGTCAATTTCAATTCGTCCACAAGTTGGACAAGAGATGAGTGTTGCTGCATTTGATGCAAGGCCAAATGATTTTAATAATTCACGTGCCACTTTGACCTCTTCGACCGGGTCAGCACTTAATGAAATACGGAGTGTGTTACCAATCCCCATATTCAAGATTGCGCCAAGACCAGCTGCACTTTTGACCGTACCTGCAAATAACGTACCTGATTCTGTAATCCCAAGATGAAGAGGGTAATCAAAGGCTTTTGCTGCTTTTTCGTATGCCTCAATCGCAAGGTTTACATCAGATGCTTTCATACTGACAATGATGTCATGAAAATCTAGGTCTTCTAAAATTTTAATGTGATGCAGTGCACTTTCAACCATACCATCTGCTGTTGGATAGCCGTATTTATCAAGAATCTTTTTCTCGAGTGAACCGGCGTTTACCCCAATACGAATTGGAATGCCTTTTTCTTTTGCCGCTTTCACAACAGCTTCGACTTTTTCTCGTCTTCCGATGTTTCCTGGGTTGATACGAATTTTGTCTGCACCTGCTTCAATCGCTTTCAGTGCAAGCTTGTAGTCAAAATGAATGTCGACAACAAGGGGAATGTTGATTTGTTTTTTAATGTCCGCAATCGCATTTGCTGCACGCTCATCTGGGCATGCGACACGCACGATTTGACAGCCAGCTTCTTCTAAACGTTTAATTTCAGCTACTGTCGCTTCGACATCATGTGTTTTGGTTGTCGCCATACTTTGAATGACGACTTCATTGTTTCCACCTATAGTTAAAGGTCCCACTTTGACGGGACGCGTTTTTGTACGATGTGTGACTTCACTCACTTGTCAATCGCTCCTTAGTGTACATGCAATTCGTTTGCAGTGTACGACGTGTTTTACATCTCATATTGTAACAGTCTCTTTATATGAATGACAAGGAATTAACGTTTTATCTCTTATAGACCGGAAACTTGTATGTGCTGCCTGCCCGAATTTCGTTCGCTTTGACGCCTTGATTCAGTGCTTCAAAGTCTTCGATCACTTCATCTAATGGCTTACTTGTATGTACGATAGAGACGACGGTTTGACCTTGTTTAACAGTGACAGTTTTATATGCCTGTTTTTCAGCTGTTTGAAAGGCGCTGGCGGGAACAGCAGGTCCTTCCTGAACGGGGATCGTTCCATTTTTCAAATCAAAAAAGATAATAAAGAGGACAAACAAACTGACTAGTAAAAAAATAATTCGCCGCATTTTACTCACCGCTTTTAAGAGTTTACTTCAGTGTATGTTTGTCCCTGAGTTGATAGAACAAAAAGAGTGAGAAAGCTAGGAAGGGTGGTTCTAGTGAGTTCTATTATGACTTGTAATCGGAAAAAATTTTGATAAGCCAAAGCGCTTTCTTTATTATGATAAAATAAAAAAAGGGGGAGAGTATATGAAGAAATCAGTCAGAATATATATGTAAGAACACTAACAGAAAGTGATGCAGAAGCTCTATTAACACTTGAACGAGAGAATCGCACCTATTTTCAGCAATTTACACCTTTGGTTCAGGATGATTTTTTTACTGTACCTCGTCAAAAGGAACGGATTAACCGCAGTATGCAAAGGCGTGCAAAAGATGAAGCCTATATGCACGGTATTTTCTTAAATGAAACAGATGCATTAATTGGAACGATCTCACTCCATTCTGTTGAAAGAGGACCGATTCAAGGGGCATTGCTTGGATATGTGCTTGATGAAAGGCAAGGCGGGAAGGGGTATATGACAGAGGCGATTCGTTTGATTATCGATTATGCCTTTTATGAACTGTACCTTCACCGTATTGAGGCTGGCGTAAAACCATCTAACATTGGTTCCATTCGTGTGCTTGAGAAGACAGGGTTTGAAAATGAGGGACTTCATCGTAAAAAAGTAAAGATCAATGATAAGTGGGAGGATCACTATTTGTTTGCGATCATCCATCCAGATGAGTCATAGGGTCAAAACAAATAAAAAAGCTCCCCGAAATGAGGGAGCTTATTTTTTTGCAGGTATTTCTTTAACGACAAGATATAAGAAAATAAAGTTAATCACCCAATTTAATAAAAATGAGTTCGCAACCGGCGTGTTTAATGCACTCATGATGGCGAAAAAGACGGTTGTTAATGTGAGTGAATAGGCAGAGAGCTTCCAAAGCATTTGAAAGGACAGCTCTTTTTGCTGCATTCGTTTAATAAATGTACCAAGCATGGCTAGGAATGTTGCGCTGATGAACATGAGAGCAGCAGTAGATAGGTACAGCAGGACACAAATGACAGGGATAATGATCGCTTGATTCTGGTTTGTGACGCTGGCAAGTTCATCTTTTGTGAGTGTTCCGCCAAGCAGCTGGTATGGAATATCTGTCATTTGTCCGTCAATGGCAATCACTGCTTTTTCTTTCAATAACGCAATGGCTGTTTGTTTTGATTCAAGCTCACTTGATTTTATTTTTTCAGCGGGATCAAAGATAATCGTGATGCCGTTTTCTTCTTTTTCGATCTGCGTGCTTTGGTCCGCTTGAAGCGTTCCTTTTTCAATGGAAAAGTCGGGTAAATCTTTTTTAATCACATGCTGAAATCCTGACATCGCATTTGAAATCTCTTGGCTCATATGATAGCCCTGGGGGACAGCTGCGATGATCGAAAGGATAAAGATGAATAAAATGGCCTTTCCAATCCCAGTAAAACGTGCTCTGGCAATATCTTTTGGTGAATAAATTCCTTTTAACAATAAACTAAATACGTTCAACCGATTCACTTCCTACATTCTTTTCTATTTCTCACATTGTATCAATGTCTATCCATCCAGTACAAGTACGGCCTTCATTGCTGGTTAAGATAGAAGGAATGAGGCATAATGTATACAGCATATAAAAAGGAGGCGGCTGCGGATTGGACGTGCTGTATTGGATTTTGATCGGCTGTGCATTTATCATTGCGTTTGTGGGGCTTGTCTATCCAATCATTCCTAGTGTGGTTTTCATGGTTCTTGGGTTTATTTTATATGGGCTTTTTTTTAGCTTTGAGAAATTGACGCTCACCTTTTGGCTCATTCAAGCCATGTTTACAGCTGTGTTATTTGCTGCGGATTATGTCTCCAATCTGATTGGGGTGAAACGCTTTGGCGGCAGCCGGGCGGCCATTTGGGGAAGTACCATTGGGCTTTTAGCCGGTCCTTTTGTGATTCCGATTGCTGGAATTATCATTGGTCCATTTATCGGCAGTGTCATCGCAGAGCTGCTCGTTCATCAAAAAGATCTGAAGACAAGTGTGAAAGTTGGGCTTGGCTCATTAATTGGTTTTGTGTCAGGCGTATTTGCAAAAGGGTTGATTCAAGCACTGATGCTGGGAATCTTTTTGTTTTATGTGCCTCGCTAAATGGAAAATCGGTGTTTAACACTCTTTCAGAAGGGTTAAATACAAAATAAACACTGAAATGTTTCAGATCATGAGCAATAACGTTGAAACAAGCCGTTTCTTTTGATACTCTTTGATTAGGGTGAATTGCTTGCTTACTAAGGAAGCATTTCAGTACATACATTTCTAAGGAGGAATTTAACCATGGCTTTTAAACTTCCAGAATTACCATATGCTTACGATGCATTAGAACCACATATCGACAAGGAAACAATGACGATTCACCACACAAAACACCATAACACTTATGTAACAAACTTAAACAAAGCAATCGAAGGTGTATCAGCTCTTGAAGATCAATCAATTGAAGAGCTAGTGGCTAACTTGAACTCTGTGCCTGAAAACATTCGTACAGCTGTACGTAACAATGGCGGAGGACATGCGAACCACTCATTATTCTGGACGCTTCTTTCACCAAACGGTGGCGGCGCACCAACTGGTGAACTTGCAGATGCGATCGAAAAAGAATTAGGCGGATTTGAAAAATTCAAATCTGATTTCGCTGCAGCAGCTGCAGGACGCTTTGGTTCTGGTTGGGCATGGCTTGTTGTGAACAATGGCAAACTTGAAATCACAAGCACACCAAACCAAGATTCTCCTTTAACTGAAGGAAAAACACCAATCCTAGGACTAGACGTTTGGGAGCATGCTTACTACCTAAACTACCAAAACCGTCGTCCTGATTACATTTCAGCATTCTGGAATGTTGTGAACTGGGATGAAGTGGCTCGCCTTTACAGCGAAGCTAAATAAATGATTTGATTTGAAAAGACCTGCTTCTCTCTGAGAGCGGGTCTTTTTATATTTTCCCTCCTTTTTTTACATATCTGCCTTTTGATGAGACAGACTATTGTGTAGAAAAGGAGAATGAATGATATGAGCAGATTAAAGAAAATGTTCGGGGACATGGATGTCACAAGAGATTTATTGCTCCTCCTCACGATTGGCGGATTATACGCACTTGCGATTGCGCTTTCGAATACGTTTGTGAACGTGTATTTATGGAAACAGTCTGGGCGATTTACAGACCTTGCGATTTATAACTTGGCAATTGTTGTCCTTCAGCCCATTACCTTTTTATTTGCTGGACGGCTCGCTAAAAAAATAGATCGTGCATTTGTCCTTCGTTTCGGTGTCATCTTCTTAGCCGCTTTTTACTTAATTGTTCTCATGGCAGGAGAGCAAGCGGCAGCTCGGCTCGTGTTATTAGGCAGTGTGCTTGGAATCGGCTATGGTTTTTACTGGCTTGCCTTTAACGTGCTCACTTTTGAGATTACTGAACCTGAAACAAGGGATTTCTTTAATGGATTTTTAGGAGTGCTTACCTCTACAGCCGGTATGATCGGGCCGCTCATTGCAGGAATTGTGATTTCTCAATTAACGGATGATACAGGCTATACAGTGATTTTCACTTTATCGCTTTTTTTGTTTTCACTAGCGGTTGTGATGAGTTTTTTCCTCAAGAGGAGACAATCAAAAGGAAAATTTATCATTAAGCAAATTTGGAAAGAGCGCCATGCGGACGAGAATTGGCGTAAGATCACAACTGCTCACTTTTTTCAGGGGCTCCGTGAAGGCGTGTTTGTCTTTTTAATCAGTGTCTTTGTGTTTATTGCAACAAACAGTGAGCTTGCTTTAGGCACATTTGGTCTAGTCAATTCAGGTGTTGCCTTTTTTGCCTATTTTTTTGCTACTCGTTTGATTAAGAAAAAATGGCGCAAAAAAGCGATTATGTTTGGCGGGCTTATTTTATACGGCGCTTTATTTTTAATCGTCTTTCACTTGTCCTATGTATCACTGCTTATGTACGCAGTAGCCATTGCGATCGGCTACCCGCTTCTGCTAGTTCCGTATGTCTCTTTAACTTACGATGTCATCGGTCATGCCAGATATGCAAGAAAAGCCCGAATTGAATATATTGTCGTCAGAGAACTATTTTTAAATGCAGGGCGTATTTGTTCGATTGTCTTTTTTCTTTTATCTGTCACCTTACTGGGCGATCGGCTTGGGATTCCTGCTTCACTTGTCATACTCGGAGCGGGGCACACCCTTATTTATTATTTTGTAAAGGACATTCATTTAAAAGAGAAAACAGCTGATATAGAAGAGGCTGACGGTCAAAAGCCTGTTTCTCAAACGAACCTTATGAAGGGAGAAAGGTAAAATTTCTTACCAATGGAACATCAAATTTCTAGATAAATGATAGAAAAACCGCTAAAATGATGATGGCACCTTTTATACATAAAAAGGGGTGCCATTTCTTTCTTGATAGAAAAGGTGATGTGATGAGAAACAAGAAAAACAAAAAAGACGCGAAGGAAGGGCGCAAAACACTTCCGATCCGGCTGAATTTATTATTTTTAGCTGCGTTCATTATTTTTACCGGTGTTGTGGTCAGACTCGGTTTTGTGCAGATTGTGAATGGAGAAGATTATAAAAAGCAGGCAGAAAAACAAGAAGACGTGAATGTCAGTTCATCTGCTCCGCGCGGAAAAATTTATGATCGAAACTATAACACGATTGTCAGCAATAAAGCGCTAAATGCCATTACATATACGAGAACCTCGACGACTTCACAAGAAGAGCGGCTCAAAGTGGCAACAAAATTAGCGGATATGATTCACGTAAGTACGAAGAAAATCACAGATCGTGATAAAAAAGATTTCTGGATCTTAACCCATCCGAATGAAGCGAAAAAGCTTGTTCAAAAAGAAGCCGATTTAAAGGGTGACGATAAGGTCTCTGATGATAAACTATACGAGCTCCAGCTGAAACGCATCACAGACAAGGAATTAAATCAACTGACGAAAAAAGATTTGCAAGTGCTTGCGATTAAAAGACAAATGGATGCAGGCTATGCACTTACGCCTCAATTCATAAAAAATGAAGACGTTAAACCAAGTGAAATTGCTTACGTCTCTGAGCATTTGGACGAGCTACCAGGTGTAGATGTCACAACAGACTGGTCACGCAGCTATCCTTATAAAGGACTGCTCCGCAGTATGCTCGGCAGTGTGTCTTCAAGTGATGAAGGTCTTCCGTCGTCACTGCTTGAACATTATCTATCACTCGGCTACAGCCGAAATGATCGTGTAGGAAAAAGCTATCTTGAATATCAATATGAAGATGTGCTGCAAGGTCAAAAAGAAAAAGAACAAAGTACAACGGATAAAGAAGGCAATGTCACAAGCTCTAAAGTGTTAACAGAAGGAAAGAGCGGGAAAGACCTTGTGCTGACGATTGATATTCAGCTGCAAAAAGCGGTGGAAAAAATCATCGAAAAGAACTTGAAAAGTGCGAAGCAAAGAGGCGGAACAGAACTTCTTGATCGTGCGTTTGTTGTCATGATGGACCCGAGAAATGGGGAAGTGCTCTCGATTGCGGGTAAACAGATTACCAATAAGAATGGGACATACAAATTTGATGACTATGCACTAGGAACGATGACATCATCATATGCGATGGGATCAGCAGTAAAAGGGGCAACTGTACTGACAGGTTATAAAACAGGCGTCCTTCACATTGGAAGCACCCAATACGATGAACCGCTCTATATCGCTCAGTCACCGCCGAAAAAATCCTATCAAAATATGGGACTCATTAATGATTTAACCGCACTAGAACGTTCATCAAACGTGTATATGTTTAAAACAGCGATTGCAATTGGGAAAGGGGAATATCGTAAGAATCAGCCGCTCCCAATTGATACAAAGGCGTTTGATACGTTCCGTTACAATTTTAGTAAATTTGGTCTTGGAGTTGAGACAGGTATTGACCTGCCAAACGAAGCAACTGGCTATCGTGGAACGTCTACACAATCCGGTCTTTTACTTGACTATGCGATTGGACAATATGACACGTTTACACCGCTACAAATGGCGCAATACGTCTCAACGATTGCCAATGGCGGCTATCGTTTACGTCCTCAGCTCGTAAAAGAAGTGAGAGAGCCAGATCCGCAAAGAGGCATTGGGGCTGTAACGGAGTCCGTCAAGCCGGATGTACTGAATAAGCTCGATATGACAAGTGATGAGATCAAACGCGTACAGCAAGGATTCAAGCTTGTGATGCAGAACCCAAGAGGGACAGCATATTCGAACTTTGGCAACAAAAAATACAATCCAGCTGGCAAAACAGGGACCGCTCAATCATTCTATGACGGCCCGATTAAAAGCAAACGCGGCACACCGACGTATAACACAACACTTGTTGCGTATGCGCCTGCTGATAATCCAGAAGTAGCGATTTCAGTTGTCGTGCCTTGGGTGTATCAAGATTACAACCAGCGCTATCCGATTACAAATGATATTGGTGAACAAGTATTAGACAAGTACTTTGAACTGAAATCGAAACAGGAAAGCAACGACACACAAGCGAAGAACAAAAACAAAATTGAAAATGAAGCAGAAACAAATAACTAGACCTATTCTAGGTAAAAACGCTCACTTTTTGTGGGCGTTTTTTTATATTTTCTTCAAACTTTTCGATATAAATTGACAAAAATCATAAAAAACCCCGCAATTTCTCTACAAATCTTCGACATTTACAAAACCTTAACATTCCATTTAAACGAAATTAATAAAGAACCTTTAATGTATTACTCGTAGGACAAATTATTCAGGGGGTATTCTTGAAATGAAAAAGAACAAATTATGGCTGCTTACTTTCCTTACTATCGCATTGTTAGCATTCGTCACAGCATGCGGAAACAGCAGCTCAAGCGGAGATTCAAAAGACAGTAAAGGAAATGCTTCAAACAAAGATGAGGCATCAGGTTCCATTACCATCTCAGGATCATCTGCGATGCAGCCTTTAGTTCTTGCGGCAGCAGAAAAATTCATGGATAAACATCCAAAAGCCGATATTCAAGTACAAGCCGGCGGTTCAGGAACAGGACTTTCTCAAGTATCAGAAGGATCTGTACAAATTGGGAACTCAGATGTATTCGCAGAAGAGAAAGACGGAATCGACGCAAAAGCTTTAAAAGACCACAAAGTAGCAGTTGTTGGAATGGCTGCAGCTGTTAACCCTGAAGTTGGTGTCAAAGACATCACAAAGGACGAATTGAAAAAAATCTTCACTGGTAAAATCAAAAACTGGAAAGAGCTTGGCGGGAAAGACCAAAAAATCACACTTGTGAACAGACCTGACTCATCAGGAACTCGTGCAACATTTGTGAAATATGCACTTGACGGCGCGACACCTGCAGAAGGAATCACAGAGGATTCTTCAAATACAGTGAAAAAGTTGATTGCAGAAACACCAGGTGCGATTGGGTACCTAGCATTCTCTTATTTAACAGATGACAAAATTACACCGCTTAGCATTGATGGTGTGAAACCAGAAGAAAGCAATGTAGAAAGCGGTAAATATACAATTTGGGCATACGAGCACTCTTATACAAAAGGTGAGCCAGAAGGTTTAGCAAAACAATTTTTAGATTACTTGATGAGTGACGAAGTACAAAAAGAAATCGTTAAAGACCAAGGCTACATCTCAGTCTCTAATATGAAAGTAGAAAGAGACGCAACAGGCAAACAAACAGATAAGTAAAAGGTCTTGAATTGATGATGAAGGAAAAGTGGAGCTTTTCACTTTTCCTTTTATGACATTCATAGGAGTGTAGAAAAAGATGAAACAGATAGAACATACAGAAGCGAGCGATCGACTGATCAGCTCGAAAAAAAATAGGCAAATGGATGAAGTAAGAGGAAGTATTTTGGTGAAGTTTTGCGCATTCTTAATGATTGCTGTATCAATTGCCATCACAATCTTCCTTGGTATTAAGGGTTTACAATCTTTCATCGTAAATGGTGTAAGCCCAATTGAGTTCTTAACCAGTATCAATTGGAACCCTACAGCAGAAAATCCGCAATACGGCGCATTTCCGTTTATCTTTGGATCAATCGCTGTCACGCTTCTATCAGCACTCATAGCAGCACCGCTAGGCATCGCAGGAGCGATCTTTATGACAGAAATTGCACCTGCATGGGGACGAAAAATTCTCCAGCCAGTGATTGAACTGCTTGTAGGGATTCCATCCGTTGTTTACGGATTCATAGGTCTTACAGTATTGGTGCCGTTTATTGGACACTTCAAGTTAAGCGGTTCAGGGCACAGTGTTTTAGCAGGAACGATTGTCCTGTCTATTATGATTCTGCCGACTGTTACATCCATTGCAACTGATGCAATGGCTTCACTTCCAAAAAGTTTACGTGAGGGATCGTATGCATTAGGCGCAACAAGATGGCAAACGATCAGACGTGTTCTTGTACCGGCAGCGCTTCCGACATTAATGACAGCGGTCGTGCTTGGAATGGCAAGAGCATTTGGAGAAGCCCTTGCCGTTCAGATGGTCATTGGAAACACGCGTAATCTACCAGAAAGTATTATGGACACAGCTGGTACATTAACTACCATTATTACGTTAAACATGGGACATACAACGTATGGAAGTGTTGAAAACAATACACTTTGGTCAATGGGACTTGTCCTTCTAGTTGTATCATTTATGTTCATACTCATTATCAGATACTTGTCATCTAGGAGGAAGATTTAATGAATAGCAAAATGACCGATCGTTTTGCCACAATCGTTTTTGGATTATGTGCCGTCATTATTACGGCGATACTTGTTGGCTTGTTTTCTTATATCATCTTCAACGGTGCCAAAGAATTAAATTTTGACTTTTTGACTACCCGCTCAAGTGCGATTGGCTCTGGCGGCGGTATCAGGGATCAGCTGTTTAACTCGTTTTACATTCTATTTATTACGATGCTGTTTACTGTGCCTCTTGGCGTGGGCGGTGGGGTGTACATGGCAGAATATGCACCTCAAAACAAAGTGACTGATTTTATTCGTACATGTATTGAAGTGTTATCGTCTCTGCCATCGATCGTCATCGGTATGTTTGGTTTGCTGATGTTTGTTAATTTAACAGGATGGGGCTATACGATCATCGGAGGAGCCCTTGCGCTGACTGTCTTTAATCTGCCAGTGATGGTCAGGGTGACAGAAGATGCACTTCGATCTGTACCGAAGGATCAAAAGGAAGCATCGCTTGCGCTCGGTGTGACAAAGTGGCATACAGTGAAGACGGTTCTGATCCCAGGTGCGATTCCATCCATTATTACAGGAGCGATTTTAGCATCGGGAAGAGTTTTCGGTGAGGCGGCTGCTCTTCTTTTCACAGCAGGTCTTTCAACACCGCGTCTTGATTTTACAAACTGGAGTCCTTTCTCCGATACGTCACCACTGAATATTTTTAGACCGGCAGAAACATTAGCCGTTCATATATGGAACGTCAATACACAGGGGATTATTCCAGATGCAGAGGCCATTGCAAATGGTGCATCAGCCGTACTTGTGCTCTCTGTATTAGTATTCAACTTAGCAGCTAGATGGCTTGGTTCATTTATTCATAAGAAGCTTACGTCAAAATAAATAGTGAGAGGTGTGAAGGGGATATGGTTCAAATGCTAGCAGAAAAAAAAGAGATTGCAGCAAAAAAGGCTCCACTTCAAGCGGAACAGATTCTACAGGTGCAGGATTTAAGTATTTATTATGGTGAAAAAAGAGCGGTCAATCAAATTTCATTTGAAATTGAAAAAAATGCAATCACTGCATTAATCGGCCCATCAGGGTGCGGAAAATCGACTTTTTTACGCAGTATTAACCGCATGAACGACCTAATTCCAGGTGCACGAAGTGAAGGGGCGATCATGTACGAAGGGTTAAATATTTTGGATGATCGTATTAATGTGGTGAATTTAAGAAGAGAAATCGGGATGGTCTTCCAAAAGCCAAATCCATTTCCTAAATCCATCTACAACAACATTACGCATGCGCTAAAATATGCGGGTGAAAAAAGGAAATCAGTGCTTGATGATGCGGTAGAAGAAAGCTTAACAAAGGCAGCACTATGGGATGAGGTCAAGGATCGCTTGCACCGATCTGCCTTATCATTATCAGGCGGCCAGCAGCAGCGCCTCTGTATTGCACGTACCCTTGCGATGAAACCTAGCGTGCTTTTATTAGATGAACCGGCTTCTGCCTTAGACCCGATCTCAAATGCAAAAATTGAAGAGCTATTATCGGAATTAAAACATGATTATTCGATTGTCATTGTCACACACAATATGCAGCAAGCGTTACGTGTATCTGATCATACAGCCTTTTTCCTGAATGGTGATCTAGTGGAATACGATGCGACTGAACGTATCTTTACACGTCCTGCGCAGCAAAAAACAGAAGACTATATTAATGGTCGATTCGGATAAGGCGGGTGGATTTTGATGAATGCAGTAGCAACTGAAACAGCCAAAAAAGAAGTGTTTCGTGTGAATGATATGAACCTTTGGTACGGACAGCATCACGCACTGAAGCATATTGATTTAGACATTAAAGAGCATGAGGTCACAGCGATTATCGGTCCGTCCGGCTGCGGAAAGTCAACTTTTATAAAGACCTTAAATCTCATGGTCAAAACAGTGCCAGGTGTGAAAATCACGGGGGATATGATGTATAATGGTGACAATATTTTAAAAGGCCGTGTCGATCTAGTGGAACTGCGTAAAAACGTCGGGATGGTCTTTCAAAAAGGAAACCCATTCCCTCAATCTATCTTTGATAATGTCGTCTACGGGCCAAGAATTCACGGGGTGAAGAGCAAGCAGCAATTGAAAGAAATCGCTGAAAAAGCGCTTCGTGATGTTGCCCTTTGGGATGAAGTGAAAGATCGATTAAGTGCGCCTGCATTAGGTCTTTCCGGCGGTCAGCAGCAGCGTCTTTGTATCGCAAGAGCCATTGCCACAAGCCCGGATATTCTATTAATGGATGAACCAACATCTGCGCTTGATCCTGTTTCAACATTAAAGATTGAAGAATTAATCATGAAATTGAAAGAGAAATATACGATTGCCATTGTGACGCATAATATGCAGCAAGCGGCAAGGGTATCAGACCGAACAGCGTTCTTCTTGATGGGCGAGCTTGTTGAGGTCAATGATACGAATGTGATGTTCTCAGAGCCAAATGATCAAAGAACAAATGATTATATATCAGGACGATTTGGATAATCAAAAACCCCCTGGAGGTCAATGCCGCCAGGGGGTTTTTGATGTTATTTTGTTAAGGCTTTGACGATTTGTTTGAATGTCATACCTGTTTTTAAATTGAATTTGCCGGCACGAATTTCTTTATGGTAGCCTGCGTCTATCACATAATCATTAAAATCTTTAGACGAGTTGATGATTCCGTCCTTTTCAAGCATGTCTGAAACATCACTTGTGCTCATACCGTTTTTAATCACGAATTTAACCGTTTTGCCTTTTGGCTTGTCCGTTGTTTGTTTATCGTTCTGAGAATCGCCGTCTTCATTTGCTTTCAGCGCTTTTTCTTTATAATCAAGAAGTTGTTGATATGTTTCACGGCTGACGGAGACTTCTTTTTTAGAGTCTAAGTAATTTTTCACGTCAGTGTCTGTCACTTTCGCTGCGAGGGTTTCTTTTGTTGTAGAATCAGCTGCCGCTTCATCTTTTCCAGTAAGGAAAAAGACGATCGCCAGAACACCAGTTGCAAGAATCATACCTGCTGCAAACGTTTGGATGCTTTTTTTCGTCATACAAGCACCCTCTCGTTGTCTTTAATGATCATGTTCACATCTTCTACAGATACATGCTCAGCGCGCGCAATCGCCTCAGGAGACATGCCATTTTGATGCTTTGAAATGATTTGTCTTGCAATAGATGGATCAATTTCTGAATGCTTGCGGACAACGATGTTTGTTTCAAGCAATTCTTCTTCAAGAACCTTCATTTTCTTTTTCAGTTTATAGATTTCTTGCATTGCAGATAGTTGAAGTGTTTCAAGTTCCTGTTCGACTTCTTTAATCGGCTCTCTTTGAAAATATGAGAATGCGATCAGTACAATACTGACAACAAGCAATCCGATAATTGCAATTTCCATGTTTCATCACCTTTTATTCATATTTTAATGCTGAAAGCCAAAAAAGGCTCTCATGATTGTTTCAGACAGTTTTCGACCCTTCTTTTTTATACCATAAAAAAGCTAGTTTCAAAAGGAATTGCTGAAAAAATCACCTTTTTTTCATCATTTTTCTTTTTATAGGGAAACCAAGTATGAAAACCTTGCCCGCTGTTAAAATAAAAGAAGACGGATCAGATGAAAAAAAGCTGTGGAACAAAGAAGGGGTTCTCATGTATACAGTACGACAAAGAACGTGTTTTTATAGGGGAGAAGGCGATTTTTCATCACATGACCAGACAATATGGATCAGGATGCGGGTGGAATGCATTGAAAAATGAAATTGGTGAAAAAACATTCTAGCATTCCTTAGCTAGAAGTGGTATTATAGTTAGGTCTGAATGTGAATTGATTTTAGTTTGGAGGGAAAAACATGCGCGTAAATATTACTCTAGCTTGCACTGAATGCGGTGAGCGTAACTATATTACTAAAAAGAATAAGCGAAACAATCCAGATCGCGTTGAATTCAAAAAGTATTGCTCACGTGATAAAAAACAAACTTTACATCGTGAAACAAAGTAAGCAGCAGGGAATTTTCCTGCTGTTTTTTTATGATGGGAGATGAACCTGTATGAAAAAGGAGCTCCGCCTTCAAACATTGGCCATGCTTGATCAGATAAGCGCTGAAGAGTTCAATCGCCACGCTTCTCTACTTCATGAACACGTGTTGCAGCTGTCAGAATGGAAACAGGCGAAAACGATTGCTTTGACTATGTCTAGGGGAAAAGAAATACCGACAATGCCTCTGATTGAAAAAGCGTGGGAAGAAGGAAAAACAGTTTGTATTCCCACCTGTTTTCCGAAAACAAAAGAGATGGTGTTTTATGAATATACACCTGAAACAAAGATGACATCCAGCTACTTTGGACTATTGGAGCCAGACCCTCTTGAGTCTACAGTTGTACATAAAGAAGCCATTGATTTGATCATTGTTCCTGGGGTGTGCTTCGATCAACGTGGTTACCGTATCGGTTACGGAGGCGGCTATTATGACCGGTATTTAGCTGATTATCATGGAATCACGCTTGCTCTTAGCCTCTCTGTTCAGCAAGTAGACCATCTTCCAGCTGAACCGCATGACATACCAGTATCTATCATGGTCAGTGAGAAAGGCGCGTTTTATCAAAAGTAAAAGTCCGCTGCCTATGCGTAAGACCGGGCTTTTTTGTGTTGAGACTGTTTGGTTTGATGCGTTGGTCGAAGTGAATACTTTTGACTTACAACTTGATCATGATTATTGGTTCGATTTTTTTCATACCCATCTTGATTTTTTGGGTGTTGGGAAAAATAGCTTGAAAATAAGAAGAGAGCATATTAAAGCTCATGTCGCCTTGTACAATAGAACACTCAAGCTGCTTGAAGGTTTTGAAAAGCCATATCAAACATGGATTTGTATTTACGAACAAGATCCTGCACTAGACGCAGTATACATCCATACACCAAATCCAAACGATCCCAACTTCCCGCACAAGATCGAAGAGTTAGAGTGGAATGGTAAGCTGCTTCATACGTTCAAGGATTTGATTGATCTTCAACAATTTGATGTAGCTTATCTTCACACAGAGTATGGAGAAGAGTTTTATATTCAATCAAAAGAACAAGGGATTAGGCTGTGAAAACTGACTAATAAAAGAGGCCATTGTCAGCGATAAAAATGACGGTTCATGCATAAACAAATCCTATTTAAGCCACGATACGAACATAGGAGGGAATATGATGAATAAAATGATTTGGAGCATTGTGTTCACACTGTTTGCATTCGTACTCGTGCAAAACCGTTATCGGCTGATGAATTTGATTTTAGGTCAAAATCAAGTGCGTCACCTTTTTATTAAATGGCTGATGAAAATCCCATATTTTCGGACGAAATTTATTCGCCAAGCATTCTAATCCCGCAAACGCCGGGATTTTTTTTGTTTAGAAATGCGGATAAGTACGATTCTTGCTATAATAATGTAAAAAATGGAGCGCGAATGAATGAATGTCATAGATAGTCTATTTTGGCGAGTTGTTGATGAACTAAGACAAAAAGGATACGAGATGATTCAAAGTCCGTATCCAGAAGATGAAATATTTTTTGAAGCACCACGAAACTCAGGGTACGATCTCATCCGTCTATATAGAAGAGATGTGAATTTTAGGCAGGAGATCGTTCGAGATATTGAGGAGCAAACGTATCGGATCAATCAGCTGAGAGAAGCTATGCGTAAACGATCTCTTCATCTCTTACAGCTGCAATTTACAGATGATGTTCCAGTAGATGATTGGGAAGACCTAAGCGGCCAGCCGCAAAAAGAGAAAAAGGTGACAGTTACGCCTGTATTACTAAGCGCAGATACTCTTCAAAACGATGTAAACGAACTGCAAAAATGGCTGAATACATCGCTTGCAGTTGATGTAGAAGAAGCGAAGAGAGATACATTTGAGGATGCAATGCAGCTTAAAATGAACGTGCTTCAGGCATTTGATGATCAGGAAAAGCAGCGTGAACGAGAACGGGCCGTTTTTCAAAATGGCAGACCGATTTTTACCTACATGTTAATCGCAGTTCAAGTGATGATGTTTCTTTTACTCGAATTATCTGGTGGAAGTACCAATACAGCCACTTTAACAGCATTTGGTGCGAAAAATAATATGCTGATTTTAGAGGGTGAATGGTGGCGTTTTGTGACACCTATGTTTTTACACATTGGTTTGACGCATTTACTCTTTAATACATTTGCTCTTTGGTCCGTTGGAGCGGCTGTTGAGAGAATTTATGGTTCAGGAAGATTTTTGCTCATTTATTTAATTTCCGGCATCTTTGGCTCCATAGCGAGCTTTGTGTTTAATACAGCCATCGCAGCAGGAGCATCAGGTGCGATCTTTGGCTGTTTAGGCGCATTGTTATATTTAGCGATCTCTAACCGGAAGCTCTTCTTTCGTACGATGGGGACAAATATTATCGTGATTATCCTCATCAATTTAGGGATAGGTTTCACTGTATCAGGGATTGATAATGCAGGGCATCTTGGGGGGCTCGCTGGCGGATTTTTAGCCGCTTTAGCGGTCCGTCTTCCTAAACAGTTTCAGCCTGTCAAAATGCTTCTTGCTAGTCTTCTTCTCCTCCTTATTGGCGGCTTTGGATTGTATACAGGGTTTCATTCAGACGATCAAAAAGAAGCGGCGGCAACTAGCGAGGCAGCGAGTTTATTTGATGAAAAGAACTATAGCGAAGCAAGTCAGCGTCTAGAGGAATATGTAAAGCAAAAGGATGCCTCAGCTGAAGCACTTCATATATATGCGCTTTCCGAAGCGCAGCTTGGACATCTTGACAAGGCCATTGAGTATTTGCAAAAGTCGCTTGAAAAAGATCCAAATGAGCCGAATAAATTGTATCACTTATCGTTGTTATATGTAGAAAAAGGCGAGACAGCGGAAGCAGACGACTTCATCGAAAAAGCATTAAAACAAGATCCGCAAAATGACCAATTTTTAAAGTTGAAACAATATATTGAAAACACTCAAACACGTTGAATGACTTGACTGAAAGCGTATTTATGAATACGCTTATCCTATCTGTTGATTTAGAGAAATGGTGAAAAATAATGAAAACGTTATATGATGTACAGCAGCTGCTCATGAGATTTGGAAATTACGTGTATTTCGGAGATCGTGAAGTGGAATTAGAATTTATGGCAGATGAATTGAAGGAAATGTACACATCGGGCATCATTGATCGAACTGAATGGTCAAACGCAATGACCATCCTTCAAATGGAACTAGCCAAATTAAATCGAAAAACAATGTGAAGGTGGAGGACATATGACAGGGGATTGGTTTGTAGGAGTTGATCTTGGCGGTACGACAATTAAGCTTGCGTTTATTAATCTTTATGGTGAAATTCAGCATAAGTGGGAGATTCCTACGGATAAATCTGGGCAGACAATTACAGTCGACATTGCCAAGTCAATTGACCATAAACTAGTTGAGATCAGCATGCCGAAATCAGCACTAATTGGGATTGGTATGGGGGCACCGGGACCAGTGGATAAAGTATCCGGAATTGTCTATAAAACAACGAATCTGGGCTGGACAAACTATCCCTTGAAAGACCATTTAGAGGCAGAGACAGGACTTCCATCTGTCATCGAAAATGATGCGAATATTGCTGCACTCGGTGAAATGTGGAAGGGTGCAGGTGATGGCGCCAAAAACATCCTGATGGTTACACTGGGCACAGGGGTTGGCGGCGGTATTATTGTCAATGGAGAAGTGGTTCAAGGCGAAACAGGTGCTGGTGGAGAAATTGGTCATATTTGTGCCGTTCCATTTCAAGGAGCACCATGTAACTGCGGGAGAACAGGCTGTATTGAAACCATTGCGTCTGCCACAGGTATCGTCCGAATCGCAAAGGATTCATTACAAACAAAGAGCCATACATCATCACTTGGCTCACTTACTTCGCTGTCTGCAAAGGATGTATTTGAGGCAGCAGAAAACGGAGACGAACTGGGGATGCGTGTCGTAGATGAAGTGACAACCCATCTTGGTCTTGTCCTTGCGAATCTGGCTAGTGCCTTAAACCCAACAAAAATCGTCATTGGCGGGGGTGTATCTAAAGCGGGCGAGCTTCTTCGCAGTAAAGTAGAGCGTGTCGTCAAACATCATGCCTTCCCGCCATGTGCTGAGGATGTTGAAGTGGTAATTGCCTCACTAGGAAACGATGCAGGCGTGATCGGCGGTGCATGGATGGCAAAAAACAAGTGGCTGTCTTGAACAAAAATGTCATAATGATGTCATTTTTATTAAAATCAGCGATAGATAGGCATGAAATTGAATGTTTAGCATATTCATAAGTTTGTCATGGGGAAAAAGACATTGATTTTCCAGCATAGACAGGATAAGATATACTTTAGTTATTTTTGAAGAAGCACCAATAATTGGGGATGTCCCTAACCTGAGTGCGTTTTTAGCATAAGGAGGTTACAATGCGAAAGAAAAGATTAAAGGCGATTTCATTTTTACTGATTGCGACTTTGTTAATGTGGGTGAAAACCTATGTTATCTATAAATCTAGCTTTAATATCAAAATTGAAAATTTCATGCAGGAATTTATCCTGTTTATTAATCCGCTTAGCTTTCTCTTGTTTATCTTCGGTATCGGTTTATTCTTTAAAGAAAAAAATCGCAATCGATATATCATTGTGACGAGTTTTGTTCTGACATTTATTTTGTTAGCTAACATTGTATTTTATCGATTCTACAGTGATTTTCTAACCATCCCCGTCCTATTTCAAACAAACAATATGGGTGACCTCGGGTCAAGTATTACCTCTTTAATTGAACCAGTTGATTTTCTGATGTTTGTTGATATCATCATTTTAATTTGGCTCTATAAAAAACAGCCTTCCTTTAGAACAGATGTAACGATTTCACGTAAGGGACGTGCAGCTTATTATTTATTTGTGGCAGCCACTTTCTTTTTTAACCTTGGTTTGGCTGAAACAGAAAGACCAGAGCTGTTAACTCGTTCATTTGACCGTGAGATGCTAGTGAAAAACATCAGCTTATATAACTTCCATATTTATGATGGGGTTCTGCAATCGAAGCAATCCGCTCAGCGAGCACTTGCCGACAGCAATAGCTTAACGGAAATTGAAAACTATGTAAGCGCAAATCAAACAGACCGTAATGAAAAGACGTTTGGTCAAGCAAAAGGACGAAATGTCATTCTAGTATCGCTTGAGTCTACCCAGAGCTTTGTGATCAATGAAAAATTGAATGGGAAAGAGATCACGCCGTTCTTAAACAAATTGATCAAGAAAAGCTACAATTTCAGTAATTTCTATCATCAAACGGGTCAAGGGAAAACATCCGACTCCGAGTTTATTGTTGATAATTCACTCTATCCGCTTGGAAGAGGAGCTGTATTTTTCACAAATCCAAGCAACGAGTTCAAAGCCGCACCTGAGTTGTTAAAAGAGGAAGGCTATCATTCTTCTGTTATTCATGCGAATAACAAAAGTTTCTGGAACCGTGACCTGATCTATGACAGCTTTGGCTACGACAAATTTTTTGATATTAAATCATTCGATGTAAATGAAGAAAATTCAGTTGGCTGGGGACTAAAAGATGGTCCGTTTTTTGAGCAGTCAGTGGATTTAATGAAAACGATCCCGCAACCGTTTTATACGAGATTGATTACATTAACGAACCATTTTCCATTTGACTTAGATGAAGAAGATAAGCTCATTGATGAATATGACTCAAAGAGCAAAACGTTGAACAAATACTTCCCTACAGTGCGTTATCAAGATGAGGCACTCAAGCTTTTCTTTAAAAAAATGAAGGAAGCAGGGTTATACGATAACTCCATTTTTGTGTTATATGGTGATCACTACGGAATTTCTGAAAACCATAACGAAGCAATGGGACAATTCTTAAACAAAGACATTACACCTTTTGAAGAAGTTCAGCTTCAAAAAGTACCATTTGTTGTACACATTCCTGGTATCACGGATAAACATCCAAAAGAGATTGATACAGTTGGCGGCCAAGTGGATATCCGTCCAACAGTCATGAACCTTCTAGGAATCGATACAAGTAAGCAAATTCAATTTGGTCATGACCTATTATCAAAAGATACAAATGACTTCACAGTGCTTCGAGATGGAAGTTTTATTACGAAGGACAGTGTTTTCACAGCTGGTGTGTGCTACAACAAAGAAACGGGTGAGCCGAGAGAAGATGAGTCTGGTTGTCAGTCTTATGAAGAAAAGGCAAAACAAGAGCTTCAATTCTCTGATCAAATTATCTATGGAGATCTCCTTAGATTTTATGACCGAAACAACTCGGACCATTCACCATCTAAAAAAGAAGATGACACTGAGCTAAAAAAGGCGTCTTAATTTAACAGAAACCTCTGCTATTTACATGCAGAGGTTTTCTTTTTTTACTTACTGGTTCATATAGTGTGAGAGGGGAGGGATGTAAATGAAAAAGTCGTTTGGCACAATTGAATGGCATCTGGATGAGGCAAGGAAGGAGGATGTGGCAAAGCAGCTTGGTATAGGGAAAGAAGCTTTCCGTTTATCCAATCAGTCAAATACGGATCACCTCCTTTTACCGGGGTATAGACTTCCAGAAGGGACCCATTCATTTCAATCGGTAGGTGATGTGCAAAGCTTCATTGCGCCTTACCGGCTCCAGCAATCAGATGAATGGATCAGCGGAACATTTGAATATGATAGCGCTCACTTAGAAGGAGAGCTTCAATATTTGAAAGCTGTTTTTCCTTTTCTTCAGATGAGTGTGATTGGTCAATCAGTGCTTAATACGCCCATTTATGAAATCCGTACGGAGCCTGTACAACATTTACATTCCATACATGTTAATGCCTCTTTTCATGCAAATGAATGGATCACGACCTCTGTTTTATTAAAATGGCTTAAATCACTTTGTTTAGCGGCCTCGGACCCAGTGCAAGCAAGACATCATGAAGCGGTTCGTATATTGCAGACCACTGCTTTGTCTATTGTACCCATGGTAAATCCAGACGGTGTTGATTTGGTTCGCAATGGCCCAGAATCTTTAGGTCTGTGCCGTGAGGAGTTCGCGCCGCTAAATGGTGGATTTTCCGATTATCGAGAATGGAAGGCGAATATTCGAGGAATTGATTTAAACAATCAATTTCCTGCCTATTGGGAAATCGAATATTATCGTAATAAGCCGAAGGCACCGTCTTATAGGGATTTCCCAGGGCATCAGCCGTTAACAGAACCAGAAGCGAAAGCAATGGCACATCTCGCCTTACGAAAACGCTTTGACCGGCTAATTGCCCTTCATACACAAGGAGAAGAGATATACTGGGGGTTTCTTGGCCACGAACCGGCCATTTCAAAAGAGACGGTCGAACGGTTAGAACGGGTGAGCGGTTACAAAGCGATTCAATATCTTGATAGCTATGCAGGTTATCGAGATTGGTTTATTTATCAATGTAAAAGTGAGGGCTATACGGTGGAACTTGGGCGAGGAAAGAACCCGCTTTCTATGAGTCAATTTGATTCGATCTATGAAAAAACAAAGCGGTTATTGTGGGAAGCATGTAAGTATTAAAAGCACCTAATTGGTGCTTTCAGCGTGTAGACAAACCCTCGCATTCTTTGTCAGTCCTGCGTGCCGGTGCTCACGAAGGTAAAAGTCTCTCCGCACCAGTACTCGTCCTTCCTAGGGCTGCAAAGGTTTTCTATCACGCTGAAAAGAAGACAAAGGGCTAAAATTAAGTTCATTTTCGCCCTTTGTCAACAATCTTTTAATCCGTTCAAACCAATCAATTTCTTATGGTCAATAAAAACCGTGCTGATGTGATTGACGAGAGCATCCCTGTAAGCTATTGTGAAAGAGTGGTTGTAAAAAAAAGGATATGAATTAGGGAGATGTCGATGATTGAATGCTCAAAGCCTGTGGAAACGGAATTTTACTTATCTATTTGTTTCTAAAATGTGTAAAATTACTGCTGATAGTTTATCTTTTAACACCATTTTGTGGCTTTTAGTGCTAGGGGGAAAAGGAGCAATTGGAACAGCATTTTTTATTGCCGTTAGTTTTGTCCCTCAAGCCATTATTGGGCCGTTTATTACCCCAATGATGAAGCCGCATCAATTGAAATTTTGGATGTGCTTTGCTGATTTAACTCGGGCGGCGATTATACTTGTGATTGTGGTGAGTTACTTTTATGATTTTTCTCCTTTGGCACTCATCATTGCCGGTATGTTGCTGCATTCAGCGACTGGTGGTTCCTATGAACCAGCTTCCGTGTCCATTATTCCAAAGCTTGTGCATGAAGATGTGATACAAAAGGCGAATGCAACCATTCAATCAGCCAGTCATGTGGTCAGGCTTGTGACTGTGACGATTTGTGGTGTCATGATTGCATTTGTAGGGGTAGGATATACAATGCTTGTCATTATTCCTCTTTACCTCATGTCTGCTTTGCTGGTTTTGCTGATTACATATAAAACGGAAGCGATCATGGATAAAGGAAAAAAAGGATTATCATACGGAAAACGATTAATAAGAGGATTTTCACTTGTGAAAAGTCATCATATTTTGTTTCCATTAGCCATTTTTTGTGTCTGCTCCAATTTTGCTGCGGCACCGTGGGAGGCATTGTCGGTTATTTATTTAACAGAAGATTTACATAGTGGACCAGTAGTATATTCATTCATCAAAGTGACCACGGCATTAGGTGCATTTTTGATGGGATTCGTTTTAACAAAGGTGAAAGTGAATCGATACGGTCTGTTGTTTATCGGGGCAGGGATCGTTGATGGAATTGCATTTTTCATTACAGGGATGAATGCTTTATTACCACTTGTGTTTATATCTGCATTTGCCTTAGGTGCAGCCATCAGTGCAGTCAATGTACCTGAACATACGATGATTCAATTGTCAGTAAAAGCGGAGGATCAGCCGCAAGTGTATGCGATTATTAACATGATCTCGTATTTAATGATACCGTTAGGCGCTCTCATTGGTGGTTATATGGCGACGTTATTCGGTTCAGGTTATGTCATTGCAGCAGGAGGACTGATAGAGGCTATTTCAGGTATATGCTTGCTCCTTTTCACAAATATTGGGAAGGTAGAGAGAGCAGATTTGACGATAGAACGGGACAAACCAAGCTTAAACGCCACATGATCATGGCATTTTTGAATCACGATGGGTTACAATGAGAACGAGAAAGAAATAGGATGTCATTGAAAGGAGCAAGAACCATGGCGATAGCAGATGTCACCATCATTCCAATAGGCACTGATACACCAAGCGTGAGTGCATATGTAGCAGACGTACAAAGACTGTTAGAGGGCTTTCAACAAGAAGGGAAAATCAAATATCAGCTCACACCAATGAATACATTAATTGAAGGGGAGCTATCCGTTTTATTTGAGGTCATTCAGCGTATTCATGAAGCTCCATTTGAAAAGGGTTTACACCGAGTAGCAACCAATATCCGCATAGATGACAGAAGAGATCAAACGACCACCCTTTCAAGCAAATTAGAAAGCGTGAATAAACATTTGAATCAATAGAAAAAGCCTGCTGATTGCAGGCTTTTAATGTGCAGTTGGATAACCGCTATAGATGATGGTCATGACGGTAAACCATCCAAAAACCAAAAATGTGGCGCCAGCGAAAGCAATGGCCAGTACGTTCACTTTTTTGAGTGAGCGATAGATGCCGAGAGCGGCTAAAATCGTGACTAGACCAAAAATAATGACGAGCATCATATGAAAGTCCCCCTTTGTCATCAATCCCCTTGATTTCCTTTCTTTTCATTTTAACCGTTTTCATAAAGCTTGTCGAGTACATTCAAGTTGACGATTGTTTGAATTTTTATTGAATAGCCTTCATAATAAAAAAGAATGAAAAAAGTAGTAGGTGATGAAAATGAATTGGAGAAGAATGCCACTAGGCTATGTGCAAGCGAACGCATATATTTGGAAAAATGAACAAGGAGAATGTTTAATTTTTGATCCAGGCGGCGAAGCGCAAAAGCTAATTTCTTATGTGAAAGAAAAACAGCTGAAACCACTTGCAGTCTTACTGACACATGCCCATTTTGATCATATTGGTGCAGCAGATGAGGTGCGTCAAGAATGGGGAATTCCGCTTTATGTCCATGAAAAGGAAAAAGAATGGCTGACAAATGCTCAGCTAAACGGTTCAGCTCGACTAATTGGTAACGGAATTACGGTCAAAGAAGCGGAACAATTGATTACGTCAGAAGGACCTCTTCAAATTGGATCGTTTACATTAGAAATGTTCCACACACCAGGTCATTCACCTGGCAGTGTGTCTTACTATTCAGCGGAAGAGGGATTTGTGATTTCTGGTGATACTTTATTCCAAGGCGGTATCGGGAGAACTGATTTAACGGGCGGTAATCAAGACGTGCTACTTCAATCGATACATGACAAATTGTTGTCATTGCCAGAATCAACTCTTGTGTTAAGTGGACATGGCGAGGAAACAACTGTGCTTACAGAACAGGAGCAAAATCCGTTTATCAATGGGTTTTCTTTATAATCGCACGCACGAAAAAAGCATCTCTTTCAAAAGAGATGCTTTTTTCTATTAATGTCCGGTACCGGGAACCATGATGAAAATCGAATAATATGTAAATCCGGCAAAGAAAATCGTCAAGTACGCTCCGAAAATGTAAATATACATTCTTTCGGATAAATTCAAGTAGGATAAAAATACAAAAAGAACGGTTTGACCGAAGAACAGCAAGGATGCATCTTTCATATGTCCTAAATAGAACATGACAGCAAAAATACCCGTCCAAAACCCAAGAACGCGGAACATGCGATTCATTTCTTTCCCTCCCCTTAAAAAACCCCTTTGATTCATATTATAGCTGATGATCACTTGTTATGTAAACATTTACATTTTTGACAACGTGTGAACATTCATTCTTTCGTTAGAAAAAATTTTTTTGAAAAAGTGATGAAAAAGTGTTTATGCCTAAATTTATGAGGGTACTTAGTCCATAAGAGAAAAGGTTAACGACCTAAGGAGGAAGACTAATGAGTGACATTACTTTTTATTCATACCCAAGCTGCACGTCTTGCCGCAAAACAAAACATTGGTTAAAGGCGAATCAAATTGATTTTAAAGAGCGTCACCTTTTCAGAGAAACGCCAACTCTAGACGAATTGAAAAAAATCCTTTCCTTAACAACAGAAGGAATGGATGAAATTTTAGCTACTCGAAGCCAAGCTTTTAAAAGCTTAAATTTAAATATTAATGATTTAAAAGTAAATGAGGTACTTCAGCTTCTCATTGAAAAACCAAAGCTGCTCCGGAGACCTATTATCATTGATGGAAATAAATTAGTGGTCGGCTATAATCCAGGAGAACTCATGAAAATTTCAAAAAAGAAAGCGATTCATCAATCGGTTTCCTAATCAAAAACGAAGATCAGCTGAATGATGTTTCAGCCGTCTTCGTTTTTGTGCTGAACTGGGCTAGCTGGGTTCGAACCAACGATCACGGAGTCAAAGTCCATTGCCTTACCACTTGGCTATAGCCCAATATGAAACGTGTAATGCTATTGTTCACCATCTGCGGTCATTTATACATAAAAAGTTGGTTGTCACTAGTTGTAAGTGAAAAAGGAGCGAACGACAGAAATGAAAAATGAAAAATCTGAGCAATTATATGAATTTATTCTTAAAGAAGCCCCTGTCATGACCGAAGAATGGCTGAAAACAAGAACAGAAGAAGGCTCATTATATTCCAAACATGCTTCAGAGGAGACAGAAAAGAAGCTGAAAGAACAAAACACAGCATTTATTCAAACGATTGCAGCAACGTTAGTCACGCTATCAGATAAAGTAGAAGACCATCTAAAAAAGTGGTCAGTTGATATTGCCCGCGATCGAGCTGTTCATGAAGTACCTTTATATGAAATCATCGGACAATTTAAGGTGTTCCGCCACATTTTTTGTTCCAGAATTGAGACCTTTACACAACAAACGGAGCTTGAAGTGACACTCAAAGATGTGTGCGATTGGAATCAGCATTTTCACGCAACATTTGATGACATGATTGCACGTTTATCAGAAGAGTATGACCGCGTGACAATCAATCAGCTTAATGCACAAAGAGAAATGATTCAAGAGCTTAGTGCGCCTGTTATTCCAGTTTCAAAAGAGATCGGTATTTTGCCGCTAATTGGCGAAATTGATACGTACAGGGCGAAAATCATTTTGGAATCAGTACTAGAACAGGCATCTAGACTGCGTCTAACCCATTTATTTATTGATATATCTGGCGTTCCTGTTGTTGATACGATGGTTGCTTATCAGCTGTTTAAAGTGGTTGATAGTGCGAAGTTGCTAGGAATTGAGACGATTATATCAGGCATTCGACCAGAAATCGCTCAAACTGTAGTGAAACTCGGCATTGATTTCTCAAAAGTAAATACTGAACACAGCCTTGCAAAAGCTTTAGAAAAAAGAGGCTTTCGTATCTTTGAAGAGCAGCAAGAAGCAACGTGAACCAAAAAATGTTACTAGTAAAAGTAACGGGTACGTTGACAAGGAGAAACAATATAATGAGCATATGGATGAGATGACCAATTCGCATACAGATTTGGTCTCTTTTTTTATCCATAAATCAGACACGAAAGGATATTCTTTATCTTCAAATCAGTAACCTATTAAGGAGGATTAAATTTGGAGACACCTCCTTGTAACAGATCATCCATAATGAAAGAACAAAATGAAATAATGATGATCATCAAAAAAGAGGTGCCAGTAGCACTTCTTTTTTATTTTCTCCTCTGAACGGAACCCGTTGTTGTAAAAGTCAAATTTTTTGATATGTCTTTCTGTTATTTATAGATGAAATACACCTCAAATTGAACATTTTTAACCCTCTTCAGTCATGAAAATCATGAAATACGTTTTTGTCAGGCACGTTCCACCATCATACAATATGGTCACTGAAAGGAGTGAACACACTTGTATGGTATTGAATATTTGGGGCAAGAGCTGCTAGAAGAGGCGTGCCGCATGAGAGCATCTGATGTGCATATTGTTCCGAGAGAAAAGGAAGCTTCAGTCTCTTTTCGTGTAGACGCTGACCTCATTCAGCAGCGGATCATTGACAAAAAGAGCGGAGAGCGGCTCATTGCTCATTTCAAATTTTTATCTTCTATGGATATTGGTGAAAGAAGGAGACCACAAAATGGATCATTGGCTGTGATGTTAAGACGCGGTCAAGTGTTTGTTCGGCTTTCTACATTACCGACTGTAAATGATGAAAGTTTAGTGATTCGGATTTTACCGCAGGATCATGTTCCGAAAACAAAGTATTTGTCACTGTTCCCGAAGGCTTCAGCGAGATTATTATCGTTTCTGAATCATTCGCATGGGCTCATTTTATTTACTGGACCAACAAATTCAGGGAAAACGACAACACTTTATTCATTGATCCAGTTTGCCAAAAAACATTTTAATCGAAATATTATTACCCTTGAAGATCCTGTGGAAACAAGAAATGAAGAAGTGCTGCAGGTTCAAGTAAATGAAAAAGCTGGTATCACGTATGCGGCAGGTTTACGCGCTATTTTAAGACATGATCCAGATATGATTGTGCTTGGAGAAATAAGAGATGCGGAAACAGCGAGAACAGCTATTAGAGCAGCTTTGACAGGTCATTTAGTCATGAGCACACTGCACGCAAAGAATGCAAAAGGAGCTCTTTATCGAATGCTCGAATTTGGTGTGACGATGAATGAACTCGAACAAACAATGGTTGCCATTGCTGCTCAGCGGTTAATCGAACTCGCATGTCCATTTTGCGGCGAAACGTGTGAGCTTTATTGCAAACTAAATCGGCCAGTCAGACGAACAAATGTATTTGAATTGCTTTACGGAAAGGAGCTTGGTGAGTGTATCAAAGAGGCAAAAGGTGAATACGCTCATTCGTCATACGAAACACTGCAAAGATTAATTCGGAAAGGAGTGGCACTCGGCTATTTATCAAAAAGCACATATCATCGATGGGTTTATGAAGAAGCGAGCCTCTAAAGCCTGGTCTAAAAAAGAACAAGCTGAATTCTTATCGAAACTGGCTCAATTGATTCAAGCCGGATATACATTGGTTGATGCACTAACGATGGTGAATATTCAATTATCAAAAAAACAGCAACAGCGTTTAACGCCAGGCATTAAGTGGCTGCTTGAAGGGGAGCCTTTTTACGTTGTGCTTGAGCGACTTCATTTTCAGCGGGAAGCCGTCGCTATTCTTTGTTTTTCAGAGAAACATGGCAGCCTAGCGCGAGCTCTTGAACAAAGCGCCCGTTTTTTAGAGAGAAAAATTATGCAGATAGACACATTCAAGCGCATGTTACGATATCCAATTTTTCTTATGTTTACGGTTTTTGTTGTGCTCATCATTGTTCAGCAAATGATCGTCCCTCAATTTTCTTTATTATATTCATCTATGAATACAAGCATGTCATGGCTCATTCAAGGAATGTTTGGCCTCTTTCAATTCCTACACGCTTTGCTGCTCATGATCGGTTGTATATGTATCTGTCTTTTTGGATATTATGAGCTTTTTTTTAAGAAAAAATCGACCCTTGAGAAACTGAAAGTCATCAGCAGGCTGCCGGTGGTATTTAAAGGGGTGCAGCTGATGCATACGTATCTTTTTTCCCTTCAGCTAAGCGGACTTCTTCAAGCTGGGTTATCGATTTACGAAAGTTTGCAAGCTTTTAAACAGCAGACCTATTTACCCTTCCTTCAAGAAATGTCTGAACAAATGATAGGAGAGTTAAGAAAAGGTGAGAGTATGGAACATCAAATAAGCCGGTCTCCTTTTTTCGAAAGGCATTTTGCGGCTGTCATTAAGCATGGGGAAGCAAGTGGGATGCTAGCAAGAGAAATGTACACATATAGTCAATTTCTTTTAGAGAATGCAGAATTGAAAATTGAAAAATGGGTTTCATGGCTGCAGCCTGTCATCTATGGCTTAACAGCATTTCTTATACTCATTGTGTATTTATCTATTCTTTTACCAATGTATCAACTAATGGAACAAGTGTGAAAAGGAGGACTAAAGCATGAATGATAAAGGATTTACACTGTTAGAAATGTTAATTGTTATGCTTGTGATCTCCATTCTTTTATTGATCACCATTCCAAATATCACTCGGCATCATCAAAGCATTCAAGCAAAGGGCTGTGAAGGGCTGAAATCAATGGTGAGTACACAGGTAATGGCATATGAATTAGAGCATGACGGCAAGACGCCATCTTTAGCTGAATTAGAAAAAGAAGGCTATGTCAAAAAGGGATTAACTTGTCCGAATGGAAAGGCAATTTTCATTCAAAATGGGGATGTGAAAAATGAATAAATCGCTTTTCCAGGAGAAAGGATTTACACTCATTGAGCAGCTCTTGATCGTCATGATTTTCTCTATCTTATTATCGATAATAGGTGGAAAAGTTCCCAAAATATTAGAAAGTGCTGAAGCAAAAAAGCAAGTGAACTTGCTAAAACAAGATCTTCAATTGGCATCTTATACTGCATTTATTAAAAAAACACGAGTAACTGTTGAGTTTCACCCGACCAATGTATCTTATCAAGTCATCGAGCAGAATAGTGAGCAGATCATTGCTTCTAATCCACATAAAAAAGGCACCATCAAGCAATCCACATTTCAAAAAGGCCTTCACTTTAATAAAAACGGACATCCAAATAGCGGCGGTTCTCTCATTGTTCAATTTGGCAGTCAAATATATAAACTCACGATTTACTTAGGGAGCGGGCGGATTCATGTTCAGCAACAATAAAGGATTTAGTACGTTTGAGATGCTCTTTTCTTGCCACCTCTTTCTATTTGCTGCTCTTGTGCTCGTGCCATCCTTTGAAAAACTGACAATAGGGAAAGAAGAATTAAGAGCCAAACTGGAAGCTAATCAAATTTTACATGAGTATATGAATAAAGCTTTTATAGAAGGTCAAAAGAAAACAAGTACAAAGAAACGAGGCCAGATCACATATGAATTCATTTGGGGTCAGGAGAAGGGATGTGTTTCATACAAAGTACAAAAAAAGAAGACGATTTGCTTTCGACATTTGGAGCGATGAACAAGGCTTTACACTCGCTCAAGCAATATGGCAATTGCAGCTATTTTTGCTGCTTTCTTTTGGCTGCATGCTGCTTTTATCAATTGTTGAAAAAGCTCATCCGTTTGCAGAAATCAACAAATTTTCGCAAATGGAGTGGAAACAAACGGTCCTGCAATTAGAGGAGGATCTAAATTGTGCTGTCGCTGTAAGAGCGGTGAAAAATGGAACAGCACTGGAGTATATTTCTAATCAAGGGCGAGTGGTGACGATTGAGCCGTATCAAGAGATGCTTCGTAAACGAACGGATCAGGCAGGCCATCTCCCTTTATTACAAAAGGTGAAACAATTCCATGTAAGAACAAAAGAGCAAACCACCACTCTCCAAGTCACAGATGTATTTGGTCAAGTACATGAAGCTGTTTTTTTCACTTGCAAAGGAGTGATTCCTAAAACGTGAAAAGAGAAGACGGGTTTATTTATCCTCACGTATTTGCTGTCATTCTTTTATTTTTATTGATTCTAGGCTCGATGACCATTGGGTTTCAAAAAGAGTTGAAAAGTGCAGAGCTCACGATTTCTTTTTATCAAAAACAGCAGTTATTTCGTTTAGGTCTAAGTGAAGCTGCAAACAAATTAAATCGTATTTGTAATCAGCCATTGAGCCCAATTGTCACAGAAGAAGGTCGAGTGACGTTGAAGCGAATTGGGTGCGATGACAGAAAAAAGCTAGTCCGCCTCTTGGTTAACATCGAGACAAAGGGTGGTGTAACTGACGAGCGGGAACTAGAGATGAATAAGGAGACAGGAGAAATCAATCAATGGATCAGCACTCATTAGCGAGTGTATAAAACGATACTCTTCTTGGTAACACTTTAAGGAAGAAGAGGTGAGTGTTCGATGAAGACAAATGATTATGTAAAATATATGACGCAGGAAATTATTAAATATATGAATACACCACGTGACGAGCGGAAAGAACATAAACAGGAAAAAATGGAGACGAAACCACCATTTTCTCAGCGTTTATTCGGTGTTCTGCCTTTTGGCTTTTCAATGATGCTAAAAAAACGTCATCGACAAAAGTAAAAAGCCGCCAGCAGGCGGTTTTTTAATGCCATTTTAGCTGTATTCTTCCACAACAATGACTTTATTGACCTTGTTCGAGTATGGGTTATAGGAAATGGTGACATATACCCCAAATTCTTTGGCCTGATCTTTCAATGTAATATGATATTGCTTCACGGATTCTTTCTCCCGGTGCCGATCCCACACTTTTTGTTTGAATAAAACATGTGCTAACGGATACCGTTTTTTTGCTTCTTTGACTGCCCTTGTTTCCCATTGATCTGCGGCAGCAGTGATTCCTTTTGCCTCCGTTAGATGGGCGCTTTGGATCGAAGGGCTTAACAGTAAACTGAGCATGATCATGATTCTTCCATATTTCAACTAACATCACCTCACCAATTATTATCCTGACCAAATCCTGCACTTTTATGTAAATTTTTAAGAAGTACAAATGTCACAGAAAAAAATATTGAATATGGCGAAAGAATGAGAAAATGGAAGAATTTTCTCGGTAATGTTCTTGTTTAAGAACAAAATGGACTAATTTGACGTTTTGGATTTTATAGGTAATTCCTTATACTGAGTGTAATCGTTCTTTTTAAAGAACAATTGTTCAAGGAGTTGAAAGAATCAATGAAACAGCCGCTCTTTGTACTATTTTGTGCTATTTGTTTGATTTTCACTTCTTTTTTTATTACGTCTACTAATGCTTCTTTTAACGATGTCGAGCATTCGAATTTTGTCATGAAAACATGTGAAAATTTCGAAGAGACAGATCAGCATTGTCAGCCGAAGAAATGGGATAGAAGCCATTTGAAACTGATCGATCAAACGATCATTGAGGGGACAGTCTGTGCGCCTCAAAAGTTGAGCATGTCACTAAAAAATATTGGACAACCCATCGCGCACTCTGAATGGAAGTGGGAACTGTATAAAGTAGAGAGTGCTCAGATGCCATTACAAGATGGCCATGTTATTGAAAAAGGTGCTATACAGTCCCTCTCATCAGAAGAAACGACGACTGTCACGGCAGTTAAAGCAAAAACAAATGGAATCTATTTGTTTAAAATCTATTATCCTAAAGGGTTTGGTGGTTCTGAAAAGCCATTCTTTACGTCTCAACATATGCAGCTTTCGAACTGTCAAGAAAAGGCGTCCTAAATAGGGATTGCCTGCTGAATGAAACATGATATGTAAAGGGGAGAAAGGTATGAAAAAGTGGATGAAAATGTCTGGGAGTATTCTTTACGCGCTGGTCTTCACGATGATGATTGTGTGTATTATTGTCGTGTTGTCATCAAGAACAACAGGAGGAGATCCTCAGATTTTTGGTTATGAGTTCAAGCAAGTATTATCTGGATCAATGGAACCGGAATTTTCGACTGGTTCATTGATTGTCGTGAAACATGTCACCTCACCTGAAACACTCAAAAAAGGGGATATTATTACGTTTCAAACGAAGCAAGACCAATCCTTTGTGACTCACCGCATTGTTGGGGTGAAAGGAAAAGGAGTAAATAAAGCCTTTGAGACAAAAGGAGACCACAATATGTATCAAGACGGCACGCTGGTCAAAGCGAATCAAGTGACTGCGCAGTATACGGGAGTGAACATTCCTTATGCAGGAAAGCTTCTTTCGTATGCAGGAACTTCTGCTGGGACCGCTCTTTTGCTCATCATTCCAGGGGTGATGCTGCTTGTTTATTCAACCATTCATTTTGTTGGTGCTGCCAAACATCGAAGACATACGGCTGAGTTACATATGTCAGAGGAACAAGCATAAATTTTCGTTTGTAACCTAAATCAGGTTTCAATAAAACAATTTATTAGGGGGTTCAATCATGGCAATGAAAAAATCAATTCGTTTAGGTGTTTTATCGGGAGCATTAGGTCTTGCTTTAATTGGAGGGGGAACGTGGGCTGCATTTAATGATGTTGAGACGGCAAACGCGGTCTACTCTACAGGAGAGCTGAATCTATCTGCAAAAGAGAATTCCGGCGCCATCAACCTTGCGAACATAAAACCCGGTGACCGTATAAAGAAGGAATTTAATTTTGAAAATAAAGGGTCTCTTGCAATTAATCAAGTCCTGATGAGTCTTGATTATAGCCAATTTCAAGATGGAACATCAGCGAAAAATGGCGGGAAGAATACAGCTGAAGAATTCCTCAGCCAATTTCAGGTGAGTGTTCTAACGGTTGGAGCCGAAGGTGGGAATGGATACCCGAAAAATATTATTTTAGACCATGCAAACCTGCTTGACCTGCATCTATTAACGTCAAAGCAGGATCAGACCGCATTTGAAAAGCTTCGTCATGCCGTCGATGAGAAGTTTTTACATGAAAGTGGTAAAATTAATGTTGCCACCGTTGATGGGTCAACAGCTCCAGAGTATGACGGCATTCCAAAGAATCCGTTTGATTACGATAAAATGGAAATGATCATTGAATTTGTCAATGACCAGACGAAGGATAAAGCGGGTCACTATATCCAAAATAAATACCAAGGCGATGCGATTCAAATTGATCTTTCCTTCGAAGCGACTCAGTGGAATGGTTTAACGATCAATCCAAAAAAGCATACGGATGAAAAAGGCTACGTGAAAGAAAACGAAAAAGCACACAGCGAAGATAAAAAATAAAGTCAGTCTTTAGACTGATAACAAGATCTGCATAGCAATTGGAGGAGTATGCGCTAAAACATGCGCATTACTCCTCTTCTTGCTTTTTTTTCCAGATTTGATAATCTAAAAATTCACGAAATTGCTTTTTCGAAACCCCTGATGTCATTGCATCTCGAACTAGTTTTTCCCATTCACTATCTAATTGACCATCGTATTCGGTTTCATCATTTTCGTTTAACAGTGTATGAACCGAGACGTCCAGAACAGCGGAGACTTTTTCAAGAAATTGAATGGAGGGGTTTGTTTGCAAGTTTCTTTCTATTGAACTTAAATAAGACTTCGCTACCCCAGCCTTTTCGGCCAGTTCTGATAGTGAGTAGCCTTTTTCATTGCGGTATTGTTTAATACGCTGGCCAATCAATGTCATCACCTTCCTTTCGATATTATAGCACATTCAGAAAGGTTTGATAGAATGACTTCTTGCCATAGGGGGAGACTCAGAGGACTTTTCGCGTGATTTGAGAAAATGACGGACTTCTTCTACTGTTAGTCCTGCTTTGCGCGCTTCGCGTAATAATTGAACCCATTCACTGTCTAATAACTTCGTTTTCTTTTCCATACAAATACCCTCCTAAAATACTGAATCGTGTATTTCAGGCACTTAACGCATGAAATGGAAAAACACAGGTGATAAGACCTCATAGATTGCTTGCGTCATGTTTCCGCCCAATACAAACAGACAAACGTTGCTTTTGATTGATCGAAAATTTGATATCACATGAAAGGGAGGGAGACATGCTAAGTCAGCCCCCTCTTTTTTGCTGTAAGTAAAAAAGTCCGCCATTTTCAATCGTAAGACTGATTTTTGGTTCGTATAAAGTTTTAAGTGCTTGTCTTTCTATTTCATATTCTACAGATGTGTCTGAAGTCCCTTCATAAAATTGGTTTAAAAGTTCCGAGTCTTCTTTCCACTTTTGAACAGCTCTTACCGCCCAATCATCCGGCTCTTCATTGGCATAACGTTCCATCAGGCTGTAAAGCCGTTTGACGCCGCTCTCTGGCTTAATCATCGTACTCATTGTGAAGCAATAATCAGGAATTTGAGACGATAGCTCACGTGCTTCTAGCTTCTCTTGAAATTGTTCGATGACTTCTCCGCGTATTAGATGAAGTCCAAGAGACAGCAGTTTGTCTTTTTTACGGTCTGCCAGATAGGATATTTTGACATTGAGACCAAGCCACGGCTCCAGTGCGATCTGGCTGTTTGTGAGCGGTCTGACTTTTTCATACAGCCGAATAAAACGGCCTTGCTGTTTCACAACCTCGAATATTTGGAATAAACGAGGGGAGCCGAAGTGGACAAATTCTCCTTCGACCGAGTCATCAGCTTTTTTTTGATCGGTGATCAAAGTCAATTGCCGTGGCTCAGGTACGCCTCCCGTTTTTTCGAGCCAATGCCAATAAAAAGGACGGTTCATGATCAATTTATCCATTTCGATTGTCAGCTGTACGGTCATGTGCCCTGCACTTTCTTCAAGTATGTCGCATTGATTTGCCTGAAAGAAACGGAGAAGAAATGTGTGAATCTCGCGCTGCTCCATTGGTCAACTCTCCTTTATGAACCTTGCTGTCTTTCTTCTAAAAGCGGTGTTTGTGCTTCTGTTAAATAGGAAGCAAATTGGGTTAATTTCTTTTTCATGTCTACGTCAGACTCGTGCTGGAAGAGAATTTGATGCAATTCTGTTTCAGCATCTTGGATATCAATTCGGGTTAAAATATCATCTAGATCGCCAATGACGTTTTCAAACAGCTGAATTTTTTCATATAAAAGTTTTAAAATATGTTCTTCGACTGTCCCGCTTGTTGCCATATTGTAAATGTGGACATCCCGCTCTTGACCGAGCCGGTGAATACGTCCAATTCTTTGTTCCAAGCGCATTGGGTTCCACGGAAGGTCGTAGTTGATGATTTGGTTGCAAAATTGAAGGTTGATCCCCTCGCCGCCTGCTTCTGTTGCGATGAGAACTTGCGCCCGCTCTCTAAATAAATCTTTCATCCAGTCTTTTTTACTACGTTTAAACCCGCCTCGAAAAGGAACCGAACTGATGCCGTTTTGCTGGAGAAACCATTGCAAATAAATTTGTGTCGCGCGGTATTCAGTGAAGATAATGACTTTTTCATTTAATTGTTGAATGAGTTTAACGACTTCAAGTGCTTTAGAATTTTGTTCTACCTGGTTGATTTTCTCCATGATGTGCATCATCGCAGAAGCACCTAGAATGTGTTTTTCCTCTTCTTGCATTTTTTTAATGGTCATATAGACGGCCTCACGACTCGAACAGCATTCTCGTTCTAAGGTCATAATTGAAAACATGTGCTTCGTATAGGAAGGGTTTTCTTTTAACTTACAAATTTCATCATATAGTGCTTGTTCTGTCGGGGAGAAATCAATAGAAATCGTCTTTACATGCCGCTTTGACCATTCGATGCCAGTGTCTTGTCTCCGGTTCCGAATCATGACTTTATTGACTAACTGTTTTAGCCGGTCATGATCCTCAAGTTGAAGGTCTTTTTTGGCAAAGAGGTCTTTAAACTGTGTTTCATTACCTAAATGGCCTGGCTTCAACAGAGAAACGAGATTAAAAATTTCTCCTATCCGATTTTGGATAGGTGTGGCTGTGAGCAGTAAGCAGAACTTTTTATTCAAATTTCTCACAAACTCATAGTTTTTCGTTTTATTGTTTTTCAGTTTGTGTGCTTCATCAATAATGACCATATCGTAGGAGATGGATAAGATCGTATCTCGATGTGGCTGTCTTTTGGCTGTATCAATTGAGGAAACCACAACATCGCACTGCTCCCACACATAGCTCTTCTTTTGCTCGACAGCATCTATGTAAAATTTCGTCCGCAGTTCTTGTACCCATTGGGACACAAGGGAGGCGGGTACGAGAATGAGAATCTTCTTGGCAAGTCCGCGAATCATGTATTCTTTGATAATCAGTCCTGCTTCAACGGTTTTTCCAAGACCCACTTCATCTGCTAAAATGGCTTTCCCATTCATCTCTTCTACGACTCTTCTAGCGACTTCGAGCTGGTGTTTTAAAGGAGTAAATGCAGGCAGGTGCGCAGGTGCTTGCAGTCCTTCAAATGAATCAATGGCTGTCACTTTTTGTACCTGTGCTGCTAAACGGTACATATCCCAATTCGCCCAGGGACCGTCTGCTGTAAGCCGCTTTTGAAATTCACTTGCCCATTTTTGATCAAATATCGTTTGAATATTCAATGTGACCGCCTGCCTTTCTGGTAGAGTGATGATAAAATCGTTCTGTTTTTAAACGCTTCATTTTTTCATAGCGATTTAAAAGATGTTATATATCAATAAAAGCGAACGATAATGAATGATTATTTTAAAAATGTTAATGATTTTTCTGTTGCTCTTCATCCAATTCTAATGGTAGGATGTTGGTAAGTGATCTAGAGAATAAGTCACCCATTTTGATAGTATGTCCAATAAAGGTGAAGAATATGAGCGGATGATGGTATGGGGAGAGACCTAGCGGTTATTTTGCACTGACAGGCGCCGAAGGAGCAAGCTGAATTGGTTCAGTGAATCTCTCAGGCAAAAGTACTCTTACCGGACGCAACTCTGGAGAGTGTTTGCGCAGCGATTTTTAGCAAACCACCAAAGGGGAAAACGCACAATGATGTTGTGCTGTAAACTTTCAGGTGCAAGGACAGAGACTTCTTTTTGATAAAAGGGAGCGCTCTGTCCTTTTTTGCTGTGATTTTTTTCTGAAAATTCAGCTTGTGATGTGCACTGTAAGAAAAAAGGGGGAAACGATTGATGTTGAAACGAACACCGCTTTTTCATGCGTATGAAACGTTTGGCGCAAAAACCATTGACTTCGGGGGCTGGGAATTACCTGTCCAATTTTCTTCCATTAAAGAAGAACATGAAGCTGTTCGAACAAAAGCAGGGCTGTTTGACGTGTCTCACATGGGTGAGGTGGAAGTCACAGGTCAGGGAGCCCTTCCTTTTTTACAAAGGTTATTAACCAATGATCTGTCAAAGCTGACAGACGGTAAGGCACTATATACAGCCATGTGTTATGAAGATGGCGGAACGGTGGATGATCTGCTTGTCTACCAAAAAGAAAAGAACAACTATTTACTTGTGATCAATGCTTCAAATATTGAAAAAGATGTGGATTGGCTGCTGAAACATCAAGGTGAGGAAGACGTTTTCATTAAAAATGTCTCTGATCAAACCGCCTTGTTAGCCCTTCAAGGACCTCTTGCTGCTGACATCATCAAAGATGTTGCGGATGAAGAGGTAACGTCATTGAAGCCATTTACGTTTTTATCAAAAGCAATCATTGCGCAAAAAGAGGTGCTTGTCTCAAGAACCGGCTACACAGGAGAAGATGGCTTTGAAATCTACTGCCAGTCAGAAGATGCTGTTCACCTTTGGACCGCTTTATTAGAAGCCGGACAGCCGAAAGGACTGATTCCATGTGGACTCGGTGCACGTGACACCTTAAGATTTGAAGCAAGACTCCCGCTTTATGGCCAAGAGCTCACGAAGGATATTTCTCCTTTAGAAGGCGGCATTGGTTTTGCTGTTAAAACGGATAAAGAAGCAGATTTTATCGGAAAAGATGCACTTAAAAAACAAAAAGAAGAAGGTCCGAAGCGAAAGCTTGTCGGGATTGAAATGATAGATAAGGGGATACCGCGGACAGACTATCCGGTCTTCTCAGGAGATAAGCAGATTGGTGTAGTCACAACCGGTACACAATCTCCAACATTAAAGAAAAATATTGGGCTTGCATTGATTGAAACATCAGAGGCGCAGCTTGGGACAGAAGTGGAAGTGCAAGTTCGTAAAAAACGTCTAAAAGCCAAAATCGTCGCCACACCATTTTATAAAAGAGCCAAATAACGAGGAGGAATAGAGGATGAAGCACAGGTATTTGCCGCAAACAGAGCAAGATCAAAAAGAAATGCTGGATGTCATCGGTGTTCAGTCGATTGATGAGCTTTTCTCAGATATCCCAGAGAAAGTCAGATTCAAAGGTGCATACAACATCAAAGAAGCCGCATCTGAAATAGAGCTAGTGCGGGAATTGTCTCGTCTTGCTGCAAAAAATAAAGATACAGTGGCCTATGCCTCGTTTTTAGGTGCTGGTGTGTATGATCATTACCAGCCTGTGATTGTAGACCATGTGATTTCACGTTCTGAATTTTATACAGCGTACACACCTTATCAGCCTGAAATTTCTCAAGGTGAATTGCAAGCAATCTTTGAATTTCAAACAATGATTGCTGAGCTGACCGGTATGGATCTTGCCAACTCCTCGATGTATGATGGCGGAACGGCATTAGCTGAAGCGGCGATGCTGGCTGCAGGACATACAAAGAAGAAAAAGATTGTGGTCTCTGAAACGGTTCATCCTGAATCAAGAGCGGTGCTGAAAACATATGCGAAAGGACAGCATATTGAAGTCGTCGAGGTACCTGCGCGAAAAGGTCAGACCGATCTAGCTGCATTAGAAGAAGCCGTCTGCGAGGAAACAGCAGCGGTCCTTGTACAATACCCAAACTTCTTCGGTGTTGTCGAACCGTTAAAAGACATTGAACCGATTGCACATAAAGGGAAAAGTCTGTTCATCGTCTCAAGTAACCCGCTTGCACTTGGTTTACTGACACCTCCAGGAAAGCTTGGGGCAGATATTGTCGTTGGTGATGCGCAGCCATTTGGCATTCCAGCTGCATTTGGCGGACCTCATTGTGGATATTTCGCTGTGACGAAAAAATTAATGCGGAAAGTGCCGGGGCGTTTAGTCGGACAAACAGAAGACGAGAACGGTGTGCGAGGATTTGTGCTGACCCTTCAAGCGCGCGAGCAGCATATCCGAAGAGACAAAGCGACTTCAAATATTTGTTCAAACCAAGCATTAAATGCGTTAGCCGCTTCTGTTGCGATGACGGCGCTTGGAAAAACAGGTATCAAAGACATTGCCTATCAAAACGTACAAAAAGCCCATTATGCCAAGACGCAGGCAGAAAAACACGGGTTACAGGCTGAAATAGAGGGCGCTCATTTTAATGAATTTGTGTTGAAACTGAATGAACCTGTGAAAGAAGCCAATAAACGATTACTTGAAAAAGGAATCATCGGCGGATATGACTTGGGACGGGATTATCCAGAGCTTCAGCAGCATATGCTCGTCGCTGTGACAGAACTAAGAACAAAAGAAGAAATTGATACGTTCATCAAGGAATTGGGGGATCGTCATGAATAAACAAGATCAGCCGCTTATTTTTGAATTATCCAAAGAAGGAAGAATTGGTTACAGCCTGCCTGATTTAGACGTACCTGAGGAGAAGCTCCCAGATTTATTTGATGAAACGTATATCCGCCATGAAGATGCGGAGCTGCCAGAGGTTTCTGAGCTGGATATTATGCGTCACTACACAGCATTATCTAGGCGTAATCACGGGGTCGATTCTGGCTTTTATCCTCTAGGCTCTTGTACGATGAAATATAATCCAAAGATTAACGAAAAGGTGGCACGTCTTGCAGGCTTCTCGCATGTGCATCCACTTCAAGAGGCAGACACTGTGCAAGGTGCATTAGAGTTACTTTATGATTTAGGCGACCATTTAGAAGAAATTACAGGAATGGACGCCGTGACATTACAGCCTGCGGCAGGAGCACATGGCGAATGGACGGGGCTCATGATGATTCGTGCATACCATGAAGCAAGAGGAGATCATAAACGAACAAAAGTCATCGTGCCTGATTCTGCTCATGGAACAAATCCCGCATCTGCAACAGTGGCTGGATTTGAAACGATTACGGTGGCATCTAATGAACATGGGCTTGTCGATTTAGACGACCTGCGCCGTGTTGTCAATGAAGAAACGGCGGCTCTCATGCTCACAAATCCAAATACACTTGGCCTTTTTGAAGAAAATATTTTAGAAATGGCTGAAATCGTCCACGGAGCAGGCGGGAAGCTCTATTATGATGGAGCGAACTTAAATGCCGTATTAAGCAGAGCAAGACCGGGGGATATGGGATTTGATGTGGTTCACTTAAATCTTCATAAAACCTTTACAGGTCCACACGGAGGAGGAGGCCCTGGTTCAGGTCCAGTTGGCGTGAAAAAGGATTTGATTCCATATTTGCCAAAGCCAGTGCTTGTGAAGAAAGAAGGTCGTTATTTCTTTGATTACGATCGTCCAGAATCCATCGGCCGTGTGAAACCGTTCTATGGGAACTTTGGTATCAATGTCAGAGCGTATGCGTATATCCGCTCTATGGGACCAGACGGCTTAAAGGCTGTAACTGATCATGCGGTGTTGAATGCAAACTATATGATGCGCCGCTTATGTGCTCATTATGATTTGCCATTTGACCGCCACTGTAAGCATGAATTTGTCCTTTCAGGTAAACGTCAAAAGAAACTAGGTGTGCGGACACTGGATATTGCCAAACGATTACTTGATTTTGGCTATCATCCGCCAACGATTTACTTCCCGCTCAATGTAGAGGAATGTATCATGATTGAACCAACTGAAACAGAATCAAAAGAAACCCTCGATGCATTTATTGAAGCGATGATTCAAATTGCAAAAGAAGCGGAAGAGAACCCAGAAATCGTACAGGAAGCACCACATACAACCGTTGTGAAACGAATGGATGAAACAAAGGCTGCACGGAATCCAGTGCTGGTTTTTGAAAGAAAATAAAAAGACTCATGGGGGGCAATAGCTCCCAGAGTCTTTTTTGTTAGTTCTTTGTTTTAATGCGGCCGCCCCATTTTTTAAAGCCGCCCTTTAAATTATAAATCTCACGACAGCCATTTTTACGTAACGTTTGAGCAGCCTTTCCGCTTCTCAAATTATTTTGGCAATAGAGATAAACAGGCTTGTCAGGGCGTATTTCATTTTTGCGCTGCTTTAATTGTGAAAGGGGAATGTTTCTTGCGCCTAAAATATGTCCACCTTCAAACTCATTTGGTTCTCTCACATCAATGAGTTGGGCTTTGCGGTAACCTTTGATAAATTCTGCTTCCGTCAGCGTTTTCATAATGCGCTGCTGATAAATGTAACTGCCGATGGAATAAAGAACGAAAAGTCCACAAAGTGAGAGGACGATATAGTTGAATATTGGCAATACGACTCGACTCCTTCTTGAGCATCAGCACAGTCACCTGTCTGATGGTACGTTTTAGACAAATACTATTATAGTAAAGCAAAAGAAACTTGTCATCATAAATGGTAAGAATTATTTTCAATTCCTTCCCTATTTGATAGACTGATGAAGAGAGAAAATCGGTGGTCACCACCGTCATCTAACGTTGACTACGTAAAAGAGAAGGGATTTTATATGCAAAAAGAGAAATGGTGTTTCATTGATACAGGAAACCAAGACCCTGCCTTTAACATGGCAATGGACGAAGCCTTGCTTTATTGGCATAGCGAGAAGCTGATCCCGCCTGTGATCCGTTTTTATGGTTGGAATCCAGCGACATTATCTGTTGGATATTTTCAACATGTTGAAAAAGAAATCAACATGGAAGCGGTTGAGCGCTATGGTCTTGGATTTGTTCGCAGGCCTACAGGAGGCCGCGGCGTTCTTCATGATCAGGAATTGACCTACAGTGTCATCGTGTCAGAAGAGCACCCAGAGATGCCGGCGACGGTGACAGAGGCATACCGCGTCATTTCAGAAGGGATTTTAGAGGGCTTTAAAGAACTGGGACTCGATGCGTATTTTGCCATTCCTCGTACAGAAAAAGAAAAAGAAAGCTTAAAAAATCCAAGATCGTCTGTATGTTTTGATGCGCCTTCATGGTACGAGCTTGTTGTAGAAGGCAGAAAAGTAGCAGGCAGTGCGCAAACAAGGCAAAAAGGTGTGATCCTCCAGCATGGCTCGATTTTAATTGATCTTGATGAGGATAAATTGTTTGATTTATTTCTGTATCCAAATGACCGGGTGAGAGAGCGGATGCAGCGCAGCTTTAAAAACAAAGCGGTGGCGATCAATGAAATTTCAGATCGAACATGTACGATAGACGATGCGCGTGTTGCATTTAAACGAGGGTTTGAAAAAGGATTAAATATCGAGCTTGTGCCTTATGAGCTGACAGATGAAGAGTTGGCATTTGTTCATCACCTCGCCAAAACGAAATACGCCACAGATGATTGGAATTACAAGCGTTAAGACGAAGGACTCTTCTTGTTTTTTAATGGGCGATGGTGTAGAATTGTTATGATTATTAAGTAAAGGTGCATTTTGGAGGGGTTTTATGACTACACCTAGTATGGAAGATTATATTGAACAAATTTATATGCTGATAGAAGAAAAAGGATATGCAAGAGTATCTGATATTGCAGAAGCCCTCGCTGTCCATCCCTCCTCTGTAACAAAAATGGTTCAGAAGCTAGATAAAGATGAATACCTCATTTATGAGAAATATCGTGGTCTAATTTTAACCCCGAAAGGCAAAAAAATTGGAAAACGTCTCGTATACAGACATGAACTGCTAGAGCAATTTTTAAGAATCATTGGTGTAGATGAAGAGAAAATTTATGATGATGTAGAAGGTATTGAGCATCATCTCAGCTGGAACAGCATTGACCGCATCGGCGACCTTGTCCAATTCTTTGAAGAAAACGATGAGCGATCCGTTCAGCTGAAAGCGATTCAAAAGAAAAACGAACAAACAAATCAAGAATCTTAAGAAAAAGGACACCTGTCGAAGGGTGTCCTTTTAAATTGTTGACAAAGGGGTAAAATGTACTTTATTTTAGCTCTTTGTCTTCTTTTCAGCGTGAAAGAAAACCTTTGCAGTCTAAGAAGGACGAGCATCGGAGCGGAGCGAATTTGACATTCGTAAGCACCGGAGCGCAGGACTGACACCGAATGCGAGGGTTTGTCTACACGCTGAAAGGACACCCTTAGCATGGGTGTCCTTTTTGAATATAGTTCTAATGAAAGGCAAATGCTCCTACACTATTAATAGTGTGACAGAAAAGGGGGCTCCTTGATGAAGATAGATGGTGTGTTCTCAGGTGGAGGCATTAAGGGTGCAGCACTTGCAGGCGCCTATGAAGCGCTTGAAGCAAGAGGGTTTCAATTTGTCCGTCTCGCTGGAACAAGTGCGGGAGCGATCATTGCTTCACTCATCGCAGCGGGTTTTACGAGTCAGGAGATTCGGGAGCTGTTAGACGAAATGGATGAGCATCAATTGCTTGATCGAAGGTGTCAATTCATTCCGTTTAAAATGCTCAGGTGGGTGTCTATTTATTGGCGTCTTGGCCTTTACAAAGGTGACCGTCTAGAAAAATGGCTGACAGACGTGTTAAAACGAAAAGGCGTCACCGTATTCGGGGATCTGAAAAAAGATACGCTCAAAATCGTCGCTTCTGATTTAACAAATGGCAAAATCCTTGTCCTTCCAGATGACCTTCCTTCCTATGGGTTAAATCCAGAACGGTTTTCTGTCGCCAGAGCCATTCGGATGAGCTGCAGTCTGCCGTATTTTTTCGAACCTGTCAAACTGAGGTCTTCAAAAGGAATTTGTACCATAGTGGATGGCGGCGTGCTCAGCAACTTTCCGATTTGGCTTTTTGCTGAAGAGAAAAAAAGACCGTTTGTCGGTGTCACATTAACCCCAAACGAAAAAGAACGCCCTCAACATTCCATCCGCAATGCGTTTGAACTGTTTGGCGCTCTATTTGAAACGATGCGTGGTGCTCATGACGAAAGACATATTGCCACAAAACACGAACGTCATATTATTTTTATTCCTGTAGAACACGTCATTGCCACTGATTTTCAGCTGATGACAGAAAAGAAAAAGGCGCTCGTCGATCTAGGCAGACAGAAGGCCGAGCAATTTTTAAAGAGCTGGACATTTTAAAATAAGGCGCGATTTTTCTTTTTGTTTTTCTTGCCTTCAATGACTGTCAAATGTGTTTGGCTTTTCTTTTTGAGAAGGACGGGCTTAGACTTGTGGTCAGTCGGCACGCTTCGCAAATGAGTGACCCGGTTTTTCATCTGGCTTTTCGTTTTTGGTTTAGGCTGCTGGTAGCGACGTTTTGATTGTTTGACTGCTTTACGATAAAGATTTCCTTCTGTTCCAGTTCTTCGATTCATCAGCCATCTAAATAAGAAAAATAGAACCGCTCCAACGATCACAACTGATAGCAGCATTGTAAAGAGTCTGCTTGGATTCGTTGTGAGTAAATACACAAATCCCAAAACACCTAAAGCGAAAATAATGGTAAAAGCAGGATGTACTCGGCGATTCATAACTGTCCACCTCCGAAAGAATTTACCGGATTTATAAACTAGATCACTTGATGAGAAGAATCTGATGCTTGTTTCGCAGATGCTTCCTCTAAACGAAGAAGTTCATTAAAACTTGCAATGGCTACCTCGACTTGATCATCAGAGGGTTCTTTTGTTGTGAGCAATTGCAGCCAAAGGCCAGGATAGCCAAGCACTTTAAGCACTGGCACGTCACGGAGTTTGTTTGTGAGCTGAAGCACTTCAAATGAAATGCCCAGAACAACCGGAATAAGCGCCAAGCGATTCAGAACTCTCACCCATAAAGGATCTGTCGGTACGAGTAAATAGACGAACATGCCGACAATGACAGTGAATAAAATAAAGCTGCTGCCGCATCGATAATGCAGGCGAGATTGGCTTTGGACATTTTCCACTGTGATGTCAAGATTCTGTTCATAGCAGTTTATGACTTTATGTTCTGCCCCATGATATTGAAATACCCTTTTAATTAAAGGGGTCATGGAAATAAAGTAAATATAGCCTAATAACAGGATCAATTTAAAGAATGTTTCCACTGCAATTTGTGCGAAGTTTCCAGAAAACACCGGACGCACAAGTTCAGCTAAAAAGACAGGCACTAAAGTAAAGACAAATTTACTAAAAAGAAGAGAGAGAACTCCGATCACAGCAATGCCGAAGATCATTGATAATTTCGAGCTTTTTTGTTCTTTTTCAAGAGAATGATCTTCAGAAGGATCTAAGTCATAGCGCTCGCTGGAGAAGTTTAAGTGCTTACTGCCGTTTGCGCTTGCTTCAACAAGTGCAGCAACACCCCTGACAAAAGGGATTTTCTTAAGAAAGGCGGTTCGTTTATTGGAGGTCCGGGGAAGCTTTAAAAACTCAATCGACTCATCCTTACGCCGAATCGCTGTCACATAGTTCATTTTACCTCCGAACATGACACCTTCCACAACTGCCTGCCCTCCATATGCTGGAGGTTTTGTTTGATTGGACATATTTCATCAACCTGCCTGTTTCCTGTAATTTACATGCATTTCCTTATACCTTTATTGTACAGGAAAAGAGGGGAAATCACTAGCTCACAGGTCGATTATCTACTAGAATTCTATCTACCTCTTTTTAGCCAGTATACCCTGTTATAAAAATTTTACACTCTCGCACGGAAATCCTTTTTTTTCATGACATTTTGGACATACTACTTGCTGGAGGTGTTCATATGAAACGTGATGAAAAGAAAAACCAAGAAGAAAAAAATCAATCAGTACAAATGTCTTCAATGGTGGCAAGGGCAGCAGCCACAGGTTTTGTCGGCGGAGTTTTTTGGGGCTTTATCGGATTTCTGACCCATATGTTTCATTTTTCAGAGGTGAGTCCAAATATGCTGTTGCAGCCATTTGTGCTTGGTGAATGGAAAAAAGGCGGACTTGGTACATTTATGAGTATTGTTCTTTTAGGGATTTTATCTATTGGAGCAGCCTTTATTTATTATGGACTGCTCAAACGGATCAAAGGTTTTTGGATGGGACTGATTTATGGAGGGGTTTTGTGGCTGCTTGTTTTTTATGTATTTAATCCTATATTCCCCGATGTGAAGCAAGTGCAAGATTTGCAGCAAAGCACCATTGTGACGACATTTTGCCTATATATTTTATATGGCATGTTTGTCGGGTACAGTATTTCATTTGAATACAATGAATTAACGAGTCAGAAGCTTGCAAGGGCACTCGGGAAAAAGACAGAATAAAGTGTAAATCCACCATTCATATGATAAAATTATTTTTGGAAACGAAAGGTTTCTAAGGAAAAAGAAACAGACATCGATATAGAGTGAATTAGGGTGAAGGAGTGGTCATATGCCTCATTTTCTAGTGCTGAATGGGCCCAACTTAAATAGGCTCGGCAAGAGAGAGCCAGGAGTTTATGGAAGTAAAACATTAACAGATTTAGAAACGGATTTGTTTCAGTTTGCAGAAAGAGCAAATATTCAATTGACGTTCTTTCAATCGAATCACGAGGGAGATTTGGTCGATGCGCTCCATGAAGCAGAAGATCAGTATGATGGCGTCGTGTTTAACCCGGGTGCTTTTACCCACTATAGCTATGCACTGAGAGATGCCATTGCAAGTATTACGTTACCTGTCATCGAAGTACATATCACAAATGTTCATAAGAGAGAGGAATTCCGCCATCATTCGGTTCTTGCTCCAGTATGCCAAGGTCAAATCGTTGGACTTGGTTTAGAAGGATATAAATTGGCGATTCGTTATTTAGTCAGTGAAGGGGGAGCAGTATCATGAAACTTGAAAAACTAAGAAAACTTTTAGCTGAATTAGACATAGATGGTTTAGTGATTACGAGCAGCTTTAATTTACATTATATGACGAGTTTTACTGGATCAGCCGGTCTTGCCATCGTTTCAAAGGATCGAGCCGCCTTTATTACGGATTTTCGTTACACGGAGCAAGCCAAGGATCAAGTAAAGGGCTATGACATCATTGAACATAAAGGAAACATTGTGGAAACTGCTGTCCAAACGGCAAACGAATTTGGGGTGAAACGTCTTGGTTTTGAACAAAACCATATGACATTTGCCACCTACCAGCAGTACTCGGGGAAAGCAAGCGGTATCGAGCTTGTTCCAGTCTCGGAATCAGTTGAAAAGTTGCGCTTGATTAAGTCTAATGAAGAGATTAAGATATTAGAGGAAGCTGCGAAGATTGCAGATCATGCCTTTGATCATATTCTCACGTACATCAAGCCGGGTCTGACAGAAATTGCGGTCATGAACGAGCTTGAATTTTTCATGAGAAAAGAAGGGGCAGAAGGATCTTCATTCGATATGATTGTTGCCTCTGGCGTTCGTTCAAGCCTGCCACACGGGAGAGCGAGCGAAAAGGTGATTGAATCTGGCGACTTGGTGACACTGGATTTCGGTGCCTATTATAAAGGCTATTGTTCAGACATGACTAGAACCATTGCTGTAGGAACACCAAGCGACAAATTAAAGGAAATTTATCATATCGTATTAGAAGCAGAAAACGCTGGTGTGGATAAAATCAAGCCAGGCTTAACAGGAAAAGAAGCTGATCGCATCACACGAGACATCATTGAAAAGTATGGCTACGGTCAATACTTCGGGCATTCGACTGGACATGGTCTTGGTATGGAAGTACATGAAGCACCTGGCCTTTCCTCGCGCTCAGATGTCGTGTTAGAAGAGGGAATGGTTGTGACAGTTGAACCAGGCATTTACTTGCCGGATGTCGGCGGCGTGAGAATTGAGGATGATATCGTCCTGACAGCTGACGGCAATAAACGATTGACCCACTCACCGAAAGAACTTATCATATTATGATGGTGAAATGTAGGAGGATGACAAAATGATTTCAGTAAACGATTTTCGTACAGGCCTGACAATTGAAGTGGACGGCGGTATTTGGCGTGTAGTGGATTTCCAACACGTAAAACCAGGAAAAGGCGCAGCGTTTGTCCGTTCGAAACTGCGTAACCTGCGTACAGGTGCGATTCAAGAGAAAACATTCCGTGCAGGTGAAAAAGTAGCGAAAGCTCAAATTGAAACAAAAACAATGCAATATTTATATGCAAATGGCGATCAGCATGTATTCATGGATACAAGCTCATACGAACAACTTGAACTAAGCGAAGCGCAAATCAAAGATGAGCTGAAATATTTGCTTGAAAATATGTCGGTTCAAATCGTCATGTACGGTGATGAAACACTTGGAGTAGAACTTCCAAACACTGTAGAACTAGAAGTAGTAGAAACAGAGCCTGGTATTAAAGGCGATACAACATCAGGTGGATCAAAACCTGCAAAAACAGAAACTGGTTTAATCGTGAACGTTCCTTTCTTTGTGAACCAAGGTGATAAACTAGTGATCAATACATCTGACGGTTCATACGTTTCAAGAGCGTAATGAACAGAGAGACTGTAAACCTCGTGTTTACAGTCTTTTTTTATTTGAAAAATAGGACGCCTCGTTATGACACCCCTTACTCTATTCTCTCATCCATCTCTCTTCCTTTTGAAAAACAAGACTACTTCTAGCTAGTGAAGCATATAGTGTAAAAAAAGCTGGAGGTTCTATATGAAACAATTTCTCCCGGGTATACACCCATCAGTCGCTGCCATGGCTGGGATGAGGTTTTTATCTGCCGCGATTGAACTGACGGCCGCCATCCTCATTTTAGTGACAAATGATGTGCGTAAAGCGGTTGTCATCAATAGTATATTAGCGATTATCGGGCCGCTCATTTTTATTATCACGATGACGATTGGAATCTATCAAATTGCAGGGCAGTTATCCTATGCGAAGCTTGTGTTTATTTTCATTGGTGTCGTATTTATTCTTGTTGGAATTTATAAGTGAAATGGCTTGGCATAATTAACGGCATGCATCATACATTTTAGAGAAGAAAAAAAGGAGGGGAATTCGTTGCGGAGTTTGTTGGATATTCTCCCGCACTCAATTGGACAAGAACTCAGCATGTTAAAAGAAGCAGAGTGGGCGCAAATAGAAGAAATCCGCATTCGCACCGATCGCCCAATTGAGCTGATGCAAGGAGGAAAACCCCGCTTTCTTTCCTATCATACAACAGGTGAAGATGCGGCTCAGCTATTAGGCAGGCTCAGTAATTACAGCATGTACACACTTGAGGAAGAGTTAAAACAGGGCTATATCACCATATCTGGCGGACATCGGGTTGGGCTTGCTGGAAAGGTCATCGTCGAAAATGGATTCGTCAAAGGCTTAAGAGATATTTCTTCATTTAATATTCGCATCGCAAAAGAGAAGATCGGAATTGCTCTGCCGTTTCTCCCTTATTTATATGAAAAACATTGGTGTAACACACTGATTATAGGTCCGCCGCAAACCGGGAAAACGACATTGCTGCGTGATCTAGCACGTCTTGTCAGTACAGGAACAACAGCCATTTCTCCTAGAAAAACAGGGATTGTAGATGAACGCTCTGAAATCGCAGGTTGTATAAGAGGAGTGCCGCAGCATTCTTTTGGGCACCGGATTGATGTACTTGATGCGTGCCCAAAGGCTGAAGGATTAATGATGATGATCAGATCCATGAGCCCGGAAGTCATCATTGTCGATGAAATCGGAAAAAGTGAAGATGTACAGGCACTGTTAGAAGCAATCCATGCTGGAGTCACCATTATCGTCTCAGCTCATGGGTATTCACTTGAAGACTTATCTAAACGGCCATCATTTGAACCGTTATGGCAGCTTCGTGTGTTTGAGCGATATGTGGAATTAAATAGAGAAAAAGGGCCTGGCACGATCGGACGGATATTTGACCAAGATGGACAAGAGCTGAAGCGGAGGCGGGGAGTGGACGTATGTTAAAGCTTATTGGTGCTATTTTCATTGTTGCGGCTACGACATGGGGAGGATTCGAGTTTGCGAAGCGGTACAGTGATCGGCCAAAGCAAATCCGCCAGCTCCGATTTGCACTCCAATCTCTTGAAGCTGAAATTATGTATGGTCAAACTCCTTTAGCTAGAGCCGCTGACCAAATTGCGTCCCAAGTAGGACCGCCTGTGAATCGGCTATTTGAACAATTTGCAGAAAAACTCAACGTCGGAACTTTTTCTGCGAGGCATGCATGGAATGAAAGTCTAGAGGATGTATGGAAAAAAACCGTATTAAAAAAAGGCGAATATGAGGCGCTGAAGCACTTTGGAGAAACCCTTGGTCAGCATGATGTGACGGCTCAGCAAAAATATATCAAGCTAGCTTTAGGCCATTTGGAATCAGAGGAAAAAGAAGCTGAAGTTGCCCAAGCAAAAAATGAAAAAATGGTGAGAAGTCTTGGTTTTCTAAGTGGTTTACTACTGATTCTGTTATTGATGTGAGAGGAAGGGAGTCGAGAGCATGGGCGTTGATGTAAACGTCATTTTCCAAATTGCGGGAGTGGGTATCGTCGTGGCTTTTCTCCATACGATTTTAGATCAAATGGGGAAAAAAGAGTACGCACAGTGGGTGACACTGCTTGGATTTATCTACATTTTATTTATGGTTGCTACCATTGTGGATGATTTGTTTAAGAAGATTAAAGCCGTATTTCTATTTCAAGGATAGGGGAGGGCTTACAAATCGAAATTATTCAAATTGTTGGACTTGGTTTAATCGCTACTTTTCTAGCATTAATCGTCAAAGAACAAAAGCCAACCTTCGCCTTTATGCTTGTTGTGTTTACTGGGTGTGTCATTTTCCTTTATTTAATCGATCAAATCTATGCCATTATCTCCATGATTGAAAAAATTGCAGCAAGTGCAGGCGTCAATATGAAATACGTTGAAACCATTTTGAAAATCATTGGCATTGCCTATATTGCAGAATTTGGTGCCCAGCTCACAAAGGATGCGGGACAAGGCGCCATCGCTTCAAAAATAGAGCTTGGCGGCAAAATTCTTATTTTGGTCATGGCGGTACCGATTTTAACGGTCATCATTGAGACGATCCTAGGTATGATCCCGTCCATGACTTGATGGAAAAGAGGTGATGATGATGAAACGGGTGACAGCTGTGCTAGGGTTTATGATGTTCTTTTGGATGATTGTTCCGTATGCAGGTGCAGAAGAAAGTGTGCCTTTATCAAGTGAAGAACCGGTCGCAGAAGAAGTTGCGGGTGGACAGGCTGATGCCTTAGAGCTTCATTCTATCAGTGACTTTTGGGAAACGATATTGGACGAGTATGGCGGCTTTCTGCCTGAAAGCCAAAAAGGTACAGTGAAGGAAATGATCGATGGCGATAAAGAGCTGTCTCCCCAAACGTGGCTGAAGGCTTTTGTTCATTATCTGTTTCATGAGCTGATTGCCAATGGAAAGCTCTTAGGTACACTTATATTACTCACCATCTTTTGTTCGCTTTTGCAGCTTTTGCAAAATGCGTTTGAGCAAAGCACTGTTAGTAAAGTTGCATACGCTCTTGTTTATATGGTGCTTATCATTATTGCATTAAACAGTTTTCATGTTGCGATCTCTTATGCAACAGAAGCCATTCAAACGATGACTAGTTTTATTCTTGCTCTTATTCCTCTTTTATTAGCACTTATTGCCTCATCAGGCGGGCTTGTCTCAGCCGGATTCTTTCATCCTGTGATTTTGTTTTTAATGAACACGAGCGGTGTTTTTATTCAATATGTCGTTCTTCCGCTTATTTTTTTATCAGCGATATTGAGCATTGTCAGTACGCTGACCGAACAATACAAAGTGACCCAGCTTGCCCAGCTGTTAAGAAATGTCGCCATTGGCGGGCTCGCTGTTTTTTTAACTGTATTCCTCGGCGTCATTTCTGTACAGGGGGCATCTGCTGCTATCACGGATGGCATCGCTCTTCGCACAGCCAAGTTTATTACCGGAAATTTCATCCCTGTCCTTGGCAGAATGTTTACTGATGCGACAGATACCGTTATCAGCGCCTCTGTGCTGCTGAAAAATACGGTTGGCCTTGTAGGCGTCGCCATTTTGATTTCAATTGCGGCTTTCCCAGCGATTAAAGTGCTGTCGCTCGCTCTGATTTATAAATTGGCCGCTGCGATTCTTCAGCCTTTAGGGGGCGGGCCGATTATTAGCTGCCTTGATGTCATTTCAAAAAGTGTTCTTTATATATTTGCTGCATTAGCTGTTGTATCGCTTATGTTCTTTTTAAGCATTACCGTTATCATCACAGCTGGCAACCTCACCATGATGATGAAGTAAGGAGGGGACACCATTTGAGTTTTCTCACAGAATGGATCACAAGTATTATTCTATTTATTTTATTTGCGATTGTGATTGATCTTTTGCTTCCCAATTCAAGCATGCAGAAGTATGCAAAAATGGTCGTCAGCTTACTGTTAATTGTGGTGATGCTCAATCCGATCTTTGCGTTATTCCGGGCAGATCCTGACCAAATTTTCTCAGAAATCATGAAAGGGAAGGACCAAGCGCAATCAGAAGAAATAAAAAATCAGATGAATTTAGAAAAAAAAGAAATACAAGCTTCACAGCGTGCATATATTTTAAAGCAAATGGCTGTCCAACTAGAAAAAAGCGCAAAGGAGCCACTGGAGAAGGAGAGCTATGAAATGAAACACGTAGAAGTGTTGGCAGATGAGGAGCACCTTGATCAGAATATGGAGGCAGATCAATTTCGCATCAAAGCAGTCCTTGTCCCGCTCACAGGTGATGCTGTAGAAACGGTGGCAAAGGTCGACATTGATCTCTCCAGGCAAAAGGAGGAAAGCGCCGGGGCGTCAGCAAAAGAGATGGCGAGGGTGAAAGAGACGCTTGCAGATGTATGGAATACACGGCCTGAACACATTGCGCTGAACATTGAGGGAGGTGACGCAGCAGATCATGAATAACAAAGACTGGAGACAAAAACTGAAATCAATGTTCCAAGCACCTGAAAAAGGTGAAGGGAAACCAAAATTAACGAAGCACCATTACTTACTGCTTGTCTTCATCATCGGCGTGTCATTCATGTTAGTCAGTCAGATTCTGTCACCGCCATCAAGCAAACAAGAGGCTGCTGTTCCTGCGTCTAAAAAAACATCCTCAGAAGAGCAGGCGGTGTTCAAACCATCCTCTTCAGGTAAGTCAAACAACTCGATAGAGGATGTTGAACAAGAATACGAAAATCAGCTAAAAGAGATTTTAGAAACGATCATTGGTGTTGAGGATGTATCCATTGTGGTAAATGTAGACGCAACTTCTTTAAAAGTGTTTGAAAAAAACAAATCCAATAAAAGCACTACGACCGAGGAAACAGACAAAGAAGGCGGCGTGCGAAGTGTCACGGATCAAACAAAAGAAGAAGAGATTGTCATTATTAAAAATGGCAATGAAGAAACACCTGTTGTTGTCCAAACGAAAAAGCCAGACATTCGAGGTGTCCTCGTTGTTGCTCAAGGAGTAGACAACGTTCAAATAAAGAAAACCATCATTGAAGCGGTTACACGAGTGCTTGATGTACCGAGCCATAGAGTGGCTGTTGCCCCTAAAAAAATCAAGGAGGATTCGGAATGATGTTAAAAAAACAAACGGTTTGGCTATTAACGATGCTAAGTTTAGTTGTCGTATTAAGTGTGTACTATATCATGTCTCCACAAGGTGAGAATGCTGTGACAGTAGAAGATACAAAATCAAAAGGAATGGAAGAGAAAAAGGCTGAGCCAGAAAAAGGGACTGACAAAGGAACCGAAAAGAACGCAGAAGAGAAATCAACTGACAAAGAAACCAATGCGAAACAAGAAGATGTTGAAACAAGTGGAGAAGAAGGAAAGGCTGTTTCAGAGCAGACCGACGATGAACTTTTCACAACCTACAGACTTGAACTGGAAGATAAGCGCAGCAAGCAGCGTGAAGAGTATAACGAAATCGTGTCTAGCGATGATGCAACAGCGCAAGAGAAAAGTGAAGCTTATGATCAAATGACAGCACTTAGTGAGGCAGAAGGAACAGAGCGTCAGCTGGAGACATTAATCAAAACAAAAGGATATAAAGATGCGCTCGTCAGTGCAGAAGGAGATAAAGTGAACATCACGGTTCGTTCTGATAAAAAATCAAAGTCCCAAGCAGCAGATATTATTGATTTGGTCACAAAAGAAATGAGAGGGCTTGATAACGTAGCCGTCACTTTTGAGCCATCGAATCAATAAAAAATGCACAAGCGCCCTTTTCTGAAAAGGGCGTTTTTTCATGCGGGTTGACGCCCTTTTTCAGGTGCTTGTGCGAGGTGTCTCATCACATTAATAGTTGAATTCAACGAAATCCTCCTGTAAGATGGTTATAGTATGTACTTTTAGTACTAGCCTATAAAAAAAGATAAATCCATACATAGGGGTGCAAATCCATGTTAAAAATTGAAGAGATTCATGAACTAATTAAATTAATTGACGAATCAACAATTGATGAATTTACGTACGAAAACGAAGGTGCAAAAATCAAGTTAAAGAAAAATAAAGAAGTCGTTCAGCAAGTTGCGGCACAAGCACCAGTGGCTCCTGTCCAAGCAGCTCCAGCTCAACAAGCTCCTAAAGCACAAGCTCCAGCTCAGACCGAAGCCCCTGCACAAGAGAAAGCCGCGTCTGAAAACCTGCATAAAATCACATCCCCAATGGTTGGCACATTTTACGCTTCTTCTTCACCAGAAGCAGATCCATATGTGACAACAGGTTCTAAAGTGAAGGAAAACTCAGTTGTATGTATCGTTGAAGCGATGAAACTGTTTAATGAAATCGAAGCAGAAGTAAAAGGCGAAATCGTCGAAGTATTAGCTGAAAACGGTCAGCTTGTAGAATTCGGACAACCCCTCTTTCTAGTGAAAGCAGAGTAAGGAGTACGATCATGATTAAAAAGCTATTAATTGCAAACAGAGGAGAAATCGCAGTTAGAATCATCCGTGCTTGTAAAGAGCTTGGAATTGAAACAGTTGCGGTATTTTCTGAAGCGGATCGTGATGCGCTGCATGTTCAAATGGCTGATGAAGCATATTGCATCGGACCGACTGCTTCAAAAGATAGTTATTTAAATGTAACAAATATTGTCAGTGTGGCAAAACTAACAGGTACAGATGCCATCCATCCAGGATATGGTTTCCTTGCTGAAAATGCAGACTTTGCAGAGCTTTGCGAGGAATGTAATGTCATCTTTGTTGGACCAACTGCGTCAGCAATTTCCAAAATGGGAACGAAAGATGTGGCAAGAGAAACAATGAAGCAAGCTGGTGTTCCAATTGTCCCTGGTTCTCAAGGAATTGTAAAAGATCTTGATGATGCTGTTTCAACAGCAGCTGGTATTGGGTATCCTGTCATTATTAAAGCAACTGCAGGCGGCGGTGGTAAAGGTATCCGTGTGGCTCGCACAGAAGAAGAGCTCATTAACGGTGTCACCATCACGCAGCAGGAAGCAGCACAAAACTTCGGGAACCCAGGTGTCTATTTGGAGAAATTCATTGAAGACTTTAGACACGTTGAAATTCAAGTCCTTGCTGATCAGCATGGGAATACCATTCACTTAGGTGAACGTGATTGTTCTATCCAAAGAAGAATGCAAAAGCTTCTGGAAGAAACGCCATCACCTGCACTAAATGCAGATATTCGTGAGCAAATGGGTGAAGCTGCCGTAAAAGCAGCCGAAGCTGTTGAATACACAGGTGCCGGAACGGTTGAATTCATTTACGATTATAATGAAGAGAAGTTTTACTTCATGGAAATGAATACACGTATCCAAGTAGAGCATCCTGTAACGGAAATGGTCACTGGTGTTGATTTGATCAAAGAACAGATCAAAGTAGCTTCAGGTGAAAAGCTTTCCCTTACGCAAGAGGATGTCGTATACGAAGGCTGGGCGATTGAATGTCGTATTAACGCAGAGAACCCTGAGAAAAACTTCATGCCTTCTGCTGGTGAAATTAAAATGTACCTTCCGCCAGGCGGTTTAGGAGTACGTATTGATTCTGCCGCTTATCCTGGTTATGTGATTCCGCCATATTACGATAGTATGATTGCGAAAGTGATCACATATGGTAAAACGAGAGAAGAAGCAATAGCAAGAATGAAACGTGCGCTTCAAGAATTCGTCATTGAAGGAGTCTACACAACGATTCCATTCCACCTCAGATTACTAGAGCACGAAACATTTGTGAGCGGTAATTTTAATACGAAGTTTTTAGAAACGTATCAAATTATGAAATAATAACAGCTTTCGGAGGTGAATGATCGTGTCAGAAAACAATTTGCTTGAAATGAACCTTGATGAAGATCAATTGGGAAAAGTGCAAATTGCGCCAGAAGTGATTGAAGTCATTGCTGGGATCGCTGCATCAGAGGTCGAAGGAATTGCGGAAATGCGCGGCAACTTCGCTGCTGATGTGGCAGAACGCTTTGGGAAGAAAAATCACCGTAAAGGTGTGAAAGTAGATGTCTCTGATGAAGGCATCACAATTGATGTGTATTGTGTGGTTGAATTTGGCCTATCCATTCCAAAGGTATCCACTGCTGTTCAAGAAAATATCCGTCAAACCCTTTTAAACATGACGGCCTTAACGATTAATGAAATCAACATTCATGTCGTCGGCATTCAATTTGATACAAAAACAGCTGAAGCTGAAGTTGATCAAGAAATGTAAAAATGGTTGAAGTGAAACCAAGGAGGCATTGCCTCTTTGGTTTTTTAAAGCCCATTTTTGGGAAAATTCCACATGATGATTACGTCACGCATGGAGTGATTCGTTTTTCGTCACAGCTCGCATGGATCTTGGTGCGACTGCGGTCAAAATATGTTATGATCTCTGTATGGCTTAACGACAAGCGGATAAAGTGGTTAAAGGAGTAAATAATGAAAAGAAGAACTGCAAGAGAAAAGGCGCTACAAACATTATTTCAAATTGATGTCAGCAATATTGATCCGAAAGAGGCCATTACACATGCGCTGGATGAACAAGAATCAGATCCTTTTTTCGAGGAACTGGTTTTCGGTGTGCTCGAACAAAAGGACAAACTCGATGACATGATTTCACAGCATCTTGTGAATTGGAAACTTGATCGTATTGCGAACGTAGACAGAGCCATTTTAAGGCTGTCTGTGTACGAAATGGTATATCAAGAAGATATCCCGGTGAGTGTTTCAATGAATGAAGCCATTGAACTTGCTAAATTGTTCGGTGACGATAAGGCGCCGAAATTTGTAAATGGTGTACTTTCAAACATTAAAAACGACCTAAAGCAGTAATAGGAGGATTCGACATGACAGCAACAATCATCGATGGGAAAGAAACAGCAAAAGAAAAGCGTGAACAATTAGCAAAAGAAGTAGAAGAGCTAAAACAAAAAGGAGTCACACCTGGTCTTGCCGTTATTCTAATCGGTGATGATCCGGCTTCACTTTCTTACGTACGCGGGAAGAAAAAAGCAGCAGAAGCCATGGGCATGCATTTCCAGCTTGATCATTTAGATGCTTCTTTAACAGAAGAGGAATTGCTAAAGATGATTGATCAGTACAATGCAAATGATCAATTCCACGGAATTCTTGTTCAGCTTCCACTGCCAAAACATATTTCTGAAAAAGCCGTCATTGAACGAATTTCACCAGAGAAAGACGTAGATGGTTTTCATCCGCTAAATATCGGGAAAATGCTACTTGGAGAAGACACATTCCTCCCTTGCACACCAGCAGGTATTGTTGAATTATTGAACAAAACAGGTGTGGATCTCTCTGGCAAAGAAGTGGTCGTTGTAGGACGAAGCAATATCGTCGGCAAACCAGTTGGACAATTGCTATTAAACGAAAATGCAACCGTCACCTACTGTCATTCAAGAACGGCGAACATTTCAGAACATACGTTAAAAGCGGACATTTTAGTTGTTGCCGTCGGTCGAGCAAACTTTATTAAAGCTGACCAAATTAAAGAAGGCGCTATTGTCATTGATGTAGGAGTCAATCGTCTAGAAACAGGGAAACTTGTAGGGGACGTTGACTTTGAAGCAGCAAAAGAAAAAGCTTCATACATCACACCAGTCCCTGGCGGAGTGGGTCCAATGACAATTACGATGCTTGCACACAATACGGTTAAATCAGCAAAACGTACATTATCATAAGCTTGATCCATTCATCCACCTGCGTGCTGCCGGTGGATGAATGTGCGTTTTTGAAGAGGAGGAATACGTCATGAGTGAAAAAGCCTTTGTGACGGTCACAGCCCTTACAAAATACATAAAAAGAAAATTTGATGTTGACCCTCATTTAGAAGATATTTGGATCAAAGGTGAGTTATCAAATGTGAAGATTCATTCAAGAGGGCATGTTTATTTCACCTTAAAGGACGAAAATGCACGTATGCAAGCCGTCATGTTCCAGCGCTCCGCGTCCAAGCTGCCTTTTTCACCAAAGAGCGGGATGAAAGTGTTCGTACGAGGCGGAATTCAAGTCTACGAACCGAGCGGAAGCTATCAATTATATGCAAAAGAAATGCAGCCTGATGGTGTTGGTGCTCTTCATCTTGCCTATGAAGAGCTGAAGAAGAAACTAGCAAGTGAAGGCTTATTTGATGAGCGCTATAAAAAAACAATTCCTGAATTTCCAGAGGTTGTTGGTGTTATTACATCCCCAACAGGAGCAGCTGTTCGAGATGTCATTACCACGATCAATCGGCGCTATCAGCAGGCCAAGATCATTGTGCTTCCGGCATTAGTCCAAGGAGAAAATGCTCCGCGTTCGATTGTGGAACGGATTAAAGAAGCCAATGAAAAACAGCTTTGTGATGTCTTGATTGTCGGGAGAGGCGGAGGATCGATTGAAGAACTTTGGGCCTTTAATGAAGAAGCAGTCGCAAGAGCGATCTTCGCATCAGACATTCCAATCATTTCTGCGGTTGGGCACGAAACAGACTTTACCATTAGTGATTTCACTGCAGACATGAGAGCACCCACACCAACAGGAGCAGCAGAACTAGCTGTTCCAAGCACTTCCGACTTAATCGAACGAATCAAATCAATCGACATTCGGTTAACAAGAGCGGTAAAAAATCGAACGTCACAAGCAAAAGACCGTCTTGTGGCACTTCAATCCTCCTATGCTTTCCGTTTTCCAAAACGATTACAAGAGCAAAAAGAGCAGCAATTCGATATGGTATTTGATCGTTTTCAAAAACAGCTGACAAGACAAATGGAACAAAAACGCAGTCAACTTGACCGCCAAACATATAGACTGAAGCCGCTTCATCCAAAAGAGCAGCTGCTTCAGGCGAAAAAACGTCACGCCAATGAAACAGAACAGCTCGTTCGGAGCATGAATGTGCAAATGAAAACAATTCATTCGCAGTTCCAATCGGTTCTTGGTAAACTAAATGCATTAAATCCGCTTCAAGTCATGGAAAGAGGCTATAGTTTAGCCTATAAAGAAGATGAGCTCATTAAAAGTGTGAATCAAGTAGAAACGAAGGATCAACTGACGATTACAATGAAGGATGGACGTCTGATTTGTGAGGTTATTGAGAAGGAGGGCAATCATCATGACAGAATCAAATAAACAAAAAGAAGAACAAATGACATTTGAAGAGGCCATGAAAGGACTTGAAGAGATTGTGGGAAAGCTCGAAGAAGGCGATGTACCGCTTGAACAAGCCATCCACTATTTCCAAGAGGGTATGACACTCTCAAAACTTTGCCATGAAAAATTACAGCATGTTGAAAAGCAAATGGATTTCATTTTGAAAGAGGACGGTGAACTGGCTCCTTTTTCTGTGAAGGAGGCAGATGCTGGTGACAAGTAACTTAAACGAATTTTTAACAACACGAAAACAAGCAATTGAAGATTATTTATTTACATATGTGCAGGAATTGTCTATTCCAGAAGAGCTGAAATCTTCTATGCTTTATTCTCTGAAAGCTGGCGGAAAAAGACTGCGTCCTGTGCTTGTTCTTGCTCTTTTAAATGCGTATGGAAAAAGGGAAGAAGACGGTATACCAGTAGGCTGTGCAGTGGAAATGATTCATACGTATTCGTTGATACATGATGATCTTCCTTGTATGGACGATGATGATCTGCGCCGAGGAAAGCCGACCAACCATAAAGTATACGGCGAGGCAACAGCTGTTCTTGCAGGTGATGCGCTGCTCACTGAAAGCTTCCGTCTGATTACATCGCAATTATCTGACGATGTACCTGCTGATCAAAAGCTTAGAATCATCGATGAACTTGTTACATCAGCAGGTGCACTCGGAATGGTTGGCGGGCAATTTGATGATATGGAAGCAGAACAGAAACAAATCCCTCTTTCTGAATTAGAATCGATTCATGCCCGCAAAACAGGAAAGCTACTCACCTTTAGTGTGGTTGCTGGTGCGATACTGGCAGGTGCATCTGATGATGAGATCGAAAAGCTGAGAGAATTCAGCTATCATATTGGCATTGCTTTTCAAATCCGTGATGATATTTTAGATCTTGAAGGCAGCGAAGAGAAAATAGGAAAGCGGATCGGCTCCGATACAGCAAATGAAAAGTCGACATATCCTTCTTTATTAACGCTTTCAGGAGCAAAAGAAAAGCTGGATGAACATATCACTCGTGCGAAAGAAATTGTCTCAAATCTTGAGTTGGAGCAAATATTGCTGCATGATTTATGCGATCTGATTGCCTCACGAGATCACTAAAAACAGCCTAGATTTGAGGGTCCTCGAGCAATTGTGGTAAACTGTAAACAGTTTATCATGATGAGACAACTCTTATTCCTGAATTGGTTTTCATAGGAATAAGGCATTATATATGTAGATAGAAATTTTGTTGAAAGCGAGTTGATCCTGATTGGATCTTTTATCAATAAAAAATCCAACGTTTCTAAAAGGAATGTCAAATGCAGAATTAGAGGAGCTGAGTGCGGACATTCGCACGTTTTTAATTGAGTCGTTAGCGAACTCTGGTGGGCACATTGGTCCAAACCTTGGTGTCGTTGAACTTACTGTTGCACTTCACAAAGTATTTGACAGCCCGAAAGACAAATTTCTTTGGGATGTTGGACATCAGTCTTACGTTCACAAGCTGTTAACTGGAAGAGGCGCCGAGTTTGATACACTTCGTCAGTATAAAGGGCTCTGCGGGTTCCCTAAACGAAATGAAAGTGAACATGATGTTTGGGAGACTGGACACAGTTCAACCTCATTATCTGGTGCAATGGGAATGGCGGCAGCGCGTGACATTAAAGGAACAGATGAATACATTCTCCCGATTATCGGCGATGGTGCACTAACCGGCGGTATGGCGTTAGAAGCACTGAACCATATCGGGGATGAAAAAAAAGACATGATTGTGATCTTAAACGACAATGAAATGAGTATTGCGCCAAACGTTGGTGCGATCCATACAATGCTTGGCAGACTACGTACAGCTGGTAAATACCAATGGGTAAAGGATGAGCTTGAATACTTATTCAAGCGTATCCCAGCAGTAGGCGGGAAGCTTGCTGCAACAGCAGAACGTATCAAGGACAGTCTGAAATATTTGCTTGTCTCTGGTATGTTCTTTGAGGAAATGGGCTTTACTTACTTAGGACCAGTAGATGGACATTCCTATGAAGATTTGTTTGAGAATCTTGAGTACGCAAAGAAAACAAAAGGCCCGGTTCTCCTTCATGTCATCACGAAAAAAGGAAAAGGCTATAAGCCGGCCGAATCTGATAAGATCGGCACATGGCACGGAACAGGACCATACAAAATCGACACAGGTGACTTTGTAAAACCGACAGCAGCCGCACCGTCATGGAGTGGTCTCGTCAGTGAAACCGTCAGAAAGCTGGCACGGGAAGATGAGCGGATTGTCGCGATTACACCTGCAATGCCTGTTGGCTCAAAGCTTGAAGGGTTTGCAAAAGAATTCCCAGAGCGAATGTTTGATGTTGGAATTGCAGAGCAGCACGCTGCAACAATGGCAGCTGGACTTGCTACACAGGACATGAAGCCATTTTTAGCGATTTATTCAACATTCCTCCAAAGAGCCTATGACCAAGTGTTGCATGATATTTGCCGTCAAAATCTCAATGTGTTCATTGGAATTGACCGTGCAGGTCTTGTCGGTGCAGATGGAGAAACACATCAAGGTGTGTTTGACATTGCTTTCATGCGTCATATGCCGAATATGGTTCTCATGATGCCAAAGGATGAAAATGAAGGACAGCATATGGTCAACACAGCCATTCAATATGATGATGGTCCAATCGCCATGCGCTTCCCGCGTGGAAATGGACTAGGCGTCAAAATGGATGAACAGCTGAAAACCATCCCAATTGGTTCTTGGGAAGTTCTTCGTCCCGGGAAAGATGCTGTCATTTTAACATTCGGTACAACCATTAAAATGGCGCTGCAGGCAGCAGAAGAACTGCAAAAAGAAGGTAAATCAATCCGTGTTGTCAATGCACGTTTCATTAAGCCTCTTGATGAAGGCATGTTAAATGAGATACTGTCTGAAGGTTTGCCAATTTTAACAATAGAAGAAGCGGTGCTTCAAGGTGGATTTGGCAGCAGCGTATTAGAATATATTCACGACAAAAAAGCGTCTCATATAAAAGTAGAACGTATGGGCATTCCAGATGAATTTATTGAGCATGGAAGTGTCGATGCGCTACTTGAGGAAATTGGACTGACGAAAACGCAGGTTGCTGAAACGTTACGTGACCTGCTTCCCGCAGCACCAAGAAAAGGAATTGGATCATGACATCAAAGAAAGAACGACTTGACGTTTTATTAGTCGAACAAGGACTAATGGAAACGAGAGAGAAAGCAAAACGCGCCATTATGGCAGGGATCGTTTATTCAAATGAAAACCGTTTGGATAAGCCAGGAGAAAAAATCGCTCGTGATACCCCGCTGACTGTGAAGGGGAATCCGCTGAAATATGTCAGCCGAGGTGGGCTAAAGCTCGAAAAGGCACTTCAAGAATTTGATTTAACCGTTGAAGGAAAGCTTTTAATTGATATCGGCTCATCAACAGGGGGATTTACAGATTGCGCACTCCAAAATGGAGCAGTCAAATCCTATGCTGTGGATGTTGGCTACAATCAGCTTGCGTGGAAATTACGACAGGATGATCGGGTGATCGTCATGGAACGCACCAACTTCCGCCATTCTGTTCCGGCAGATTTCACCGAAGGATTACCAGAGGTTGCATCTATTGATGTATCATTTATCTCGCTCAAACTCATTCTTCCTGCATTAAAGCATATTCTTATCCCAGGCGGCGACTGTATTGCGCTAGTAAAGCCGCAGTTTGAAGCGGGCAGAGAGCTTGTTGGAAAAAAAGGCATTGTGCGAGAACCTTCTGTACACCTTGGTGTGCTAGAAGAAATGAATCAATTTGCTGCAAAAGAAGGCTATGATGTAAAGGATGTTTCGTTTTCACCCATTACAGGCGGAGATGGAAATATCGAATTTCTCCTCCACTTGGTCCTGCATCCCGATCAAGAAGAGAATACGGCACTTCCAGTATCTGAACTTGAAATAGTCGTCAAAGAAGCCCATGCCGTATTGAAAGAAAAGAAAAACAGTCCTGAGCCGGCTGACACATGAATTATTGAAACAAAAGGAATAATAGCTCGCTATTATTCCTTTTAGATTGTTTACAAAGGGCTAAAATGAACTTGATTTTAGCCCTTTGTCTTCTTTTCAGCGTGATAGAAAACCTTTGCAGTCTAGGAAGGACGAGCACTGGCGCGGAGCGAATTTGGCATTCGTGAGCACCAGAGCGCAGGACTGACAAAGAATGCGAGGGTTTGTCTACATGCTGAACGGAATAATCGCTCGCTATTATTCCTTTTTACATGGTCAAAAGATCAGAATTAACCGTTTCTCACGTAATGCTTGTTTTTTGAAGTGTGCATCATATAACATAGAACGTAAAGACAAACTGAGATTCTAACGCCTAGGGGGGTCAAAATGAACAAAGGTCAAAGACATATTAAGATTAGAGAAATTATCGCAAGCCAAGAAATCGAAACACAAGACGAATTAGTCGATATTTTGAAAGCGGATGGATATAACATCACACAGGCGACCGTATCAAGAGATATCAAAGAACTGCATTTAGTCAAAGTGCCAACAAATAATGGAACATATAAATACAGCCTTCCTGCAGATCAGCGGTTTAACCCGCTATCAAAATTAAAGCGTTCCTTAATGGACGCATTTATTAAAATGGATGCTGCCAGTCATTTAATCGTTCTAAAAACAATGCCTGGGAACGCTCAAGCCATCGGTGCTTTAATGGATAATTTAGATTGGGAAGAAATTATGGGAACCATTTGTGGGGATGATACCATCTTAATCATTTGCCGCACGCCAGATGATACGGATACCGTTTCGTCTAAAATTTTAGAACTTCTATAAAGAGATCAGGTTTACAAAAAGAGGTGTCAAATGAGTGTTAGCAGAACTAACCATTAAAAACTTTGCAATCATTGAGGAGTTAACGGTTTCGTTTGAAAAAGGACTCACAGTTCTAACAGGGGAAACAGGTGCCGGAAAATCAATCATGATTGACGCTGTCTCACTTCTTGTAGGGGGAAGAGGATCATCCGAATTTGTCCGTTATGGCGAAAAAAAAGCAGAGCTGGAAGGTCTTTTTCTTGTACCAGCAGATCATCCTGTATTTGCCCTTTGCGAGGAGCAAGGAATTGATGCATCTGATGAAATGATGATTCTTCGCCGTGATATCAATCAAAGCGGGAAAAGCATTTGCCGCATTAATGGGAAGCTTGTCACCATCTCGCTTTTAAGAGAAGTTGGCCGTCTTTTGCTTGATATACATGGACAGCACGATAATCAGCTGTTAATGGAAGATGAAAATCATTTACATTTGCTTGATCAATTTGGAGCAGAAGAAATTGCACCTGCTCTCTCACAGTATCAAGAAGCGTATGATCAATATATGAAGACGGCGCAAAAACTCAAACAGCTGTCTGAAAATGAACAGGAAATGGTTCACCGGTTAGACTTATTGCAATTTCAGCTGGAAGAGATTGAAGCGGCACAATTAGAGCCTGGGGAAGATGAGAAGCTTCAAGAGGAACGTCATCAAATCAGCAATTTTGAAAAAATCTTTTCCTCGCTTCAAAACGCATATAATGCTCTGCGTAATGAGCAGGGAGGACTTGATTGGGTTGGGATGGCTTCAAGTGAGCTTGAGCAAGTTTCTGAGATCAACGACGATCTGAAAAAGCTCTCTGAGCAAGTGTCAAACTCCTATTATTTATTAGAAGATTCTACTTTTCAAATGCGTAGCATGCTTGATCAATTAGAATTTGACCCAGCCCGTCTTGATTTTATTGAGTCTAGGCTAAATGAGATGAAGCAGCTGAAGCGAAAGTACGGCACAACCGTTGAGGAAATTTTAGAATATGCAGCTAAGATTGAAGAGGAGATAGACCAAATCCAAAATCGAGACAGCCATTTGCAGACACTTAAAAACAAACTTGATGCGATAAGCCGGGATGCATTGCTTGAAGCGCTTAACGTGTCAGAGCTCCGTAAAAAATGGGCGAAAAAACTGGCGAAGCATATTCAAGCTGAATTGAAGGATTTATATATGGAGAAGTCTTCTTTTGATACCGCTTTTACGATTCGATATGCACCTTTTGGCAGTACGGACTGCCCGCTTTTAGATGGAAAACCTGTACAGCTCGGAAAAAATGGCATAGATCAAGCGCAATTTGTCATTTCTACAAATCCGGGTGAACCGATGAAATCTTTGTCAAAAGTAGCATCTGGAGGAGAAATTTCACGTGTCATGCTGGCAGTGAAAAGTATTTTCTCAGCGAAACAAGAAGTGACGTCCATTATATTTGATGAAGTGGATACGGGTGTTAGCGGCAGAGTCGCACAAGCCATTGCTGAAAAAATTTATAAAGTAGCAGCAGGCTCACAAGTACTCTGTATTACCCATCTTCCGCAAGTCGCAGCAATGGCTGATACACATCTTTTTATTTCTAAACGCGCTAAAGCTGGTAGAACAATGACGAACGTCAAACCACTCAGTGATGATGAAAAAGTGAGTGAAATTGGCCGAATGATTGCTGGTGTAGAAGTCACTGAGCTCACAAAACAGCATGCAAAAGAATTACTGCACCAAGCAAATGATGTCAAAACGACAGGGTAGCTGAAACAACAGCTGCCTTTTTTATATTGTCTCATATTCGCCGTATATACGCATGAAATCGTCTTTTTCTTTTATCAATTTATCCAATCATTTTCTAAAGGTGTCGGTTATAAATCCTCGCTAAGAAGGCAAAAGTAAAGATGTAGCCAAAACATTAATGTTCTGGTGTGGGTAAGGAGCGAGGAGAGTGAAAAATGAATGCCCGAAAAGATGAGAAAAGCCATTGGTGTGATTCTCCTTGTTTCTTTAATAAGTACAGGGTTTATGAGCATAGTGAAGGAATATATCAGCATTCCAACAACTGTCGCAGTATTTGAACACGAGAAGCATTCGATTGATACATCAATTGAAGCGTCAGCCAATGCTTCTTCACCAGCCTTTAGTCTTTCAGAGAAAAAGAATCAACTTGAAGTAACGGGACAAAAGGCGGGAAAAGCCGAAATTGTTTATGATTTTAAAGGATTTCCTATTAAGAAAACAAAAGTCGATGTTCTTCCCGAATTAAAAGTCATTCCTGGAGGACAATCCATTGGCGTCAAACTCCATTCTGTCGGAGTTCTCGTTGTCGGTTTTCATCAAATCACAACAGCAGACGGCAAAAAATCACCAGGTGAAGCTGCAGGCATTCAATCAGGGGATATGATCATTGAGATCAATGGTCAGAAAATGGAGAAGATGAATGACCTCACCCCATTTATTCAGAAAGCCGGAAAAACGGGGGAAACCCTTCATTTACTCATAAAAAGAGACCATAAAACCTTTCAAACGACATTAACACCCGCGAAAGATGCAAGTGAAGGTACTTATCGAATCGGTCTTTATATTCGTGATTCCGCAGCAGGAATCGGGACGATGACCTTCTTTGAACCATCTTCTAAAAAATATGGCGCCCTTGGGCATGTGATTTCTGACATGGATACAAAAAAACCAATCGTAGTCGACAATGGTGAAATTGTCAGATCAACCGTCACATCCATTGAAAAAGGGACAGGAGGCAACCCTGGAGAAAAATTGGCCAGGTTTTCTTCCGAAAGAAAAACGATAGGTGATATTTCACGTAACAGTCCATTCGGTATATTTGGTACGTTAACCGAAAAACTTGAAAATCATGTAGCAGACAAACCACTTCCAGTCGCATTATCAAGTGAAGTAAAAGAAGGTCCAGCCGAAATATTAACGGTCGTGGACCATGATAAAGTAGAGAAATTTGATATTAAAATCGTCAGCACAACACCACAAAAATTCCCGGCAACAAAAGGAATGGTGCTTAAAGTAACAGATGAACGCTTATTAAGCAAAACGGGCGGGATCGTTCAAGGAATGAGCGGTAGTCCGATCATCCAAAATGGCAAAGTCATTGGAGCGGTCACTCACGTGTTCGTCAATGACCCGACAAGCGGATACGGCGTACACATTGAATGGATGCTGTCAGAAGCAGGAATTGACCTTTATCAAAAAAACAAAAAAGCAAGCTGATGAAAAACTGCCGCGAATCTTCCGGCAGTTTTTTTCTACCCTTTCTTTCTCTTCCATCATGTTATAAAATAAGGAAAAAGAGATTTTTCGACAAAATGGAAAACAGTGTGTTGTCAAATTGCAATAATCGTCGATTCATTAAGAAAAACGTAGAAAAAGCTAGATAATGCTCTATTATTCGGAAAATTAAACTTTTTTAAAGGGGATAGCATGGTTTTGTCGAATTGAACACTCAGAAGAGAAATGCAAAAGACTAAGGAATCGACATTGGGGAGGAAAGAACGTGGAGAAAATTAAAGTGTGTGTAGCTGATGACAATCGAGAACTTGTTGGCCTTTTGACAGAGTATATTGAGGGACAGGAAGATATGGAAGTACTTGGCGTGGCGTATAATGGTCAGGAATGTCTGACATTATTTAAAGATAAAGAGCCCGACGTTCTCCTCTTAGATATTATCATGCCTCATTTAGACGGTCTTGCTGTACTGGAACGCCTCCGTGAAAACAATGAAATGACTAAACAGCCAAGTGTCATTATGCTGACGGCTTTCGGACAAGAAGACGTAACGAAAAAAGCAGTCGATTTGGGCGCATCCTATTTCATTTTGAAACCATTCGATATGGAAAACCTCGTAGGTCATATTCGTCAAGTCAGTGGAAACGGCACACAAGTCAGCCATCGATCTTCATCTATCCAAAACAGTGTCCTTCGCAGCAAACCTGAACCGAAACGTAAGAACTTAGATGCGAGCATTACGACGATTATTCATGAGATTGGCGTGCCAGCTCATATTAAAGGTTATTTATACTTAAGAGAAGCCATTTCGATGGTGTACAATGATATTGAACTACTCGGCAGTATTACAAAAGTATTGTACCCAGACATTGCAAAGAAATTTAACACGACAGCCAGCAGGGTAGAACGAGCGATTCGTCATGCCATTGAAGTGGCTTGGAGCAGAGGGAATATTGACTCCATTTCGTCACTCTTTGGCTACACAGTCAGCATGTCAAAAGCCAAACCGACCAATTCCGAATTTATTGCCATGGTGGCTGATCGACTGCGTTTAGAGCATAGAGCAAGCTAAGTCACCTTCCATAAAAAAACGTTTCTTCAATGAGGCGTTTTTTTATTTTCGTAAAATATTGCTAAAAAATGGTTATGTTGATAAAATCATCTTTAATGTTTAAATTGGACAAACGGGCTGCTTTATTTTCAGAATAAAATGAAAAATAAAGCATGAAAGAAATGAATAGGACATAAAATAGTGGTAATCAGCTACGCTAATCAATTGGCTTATAGAAGAAGAAAACGCTCATTCGTAAGAAAAAGGATAAGAGGAAAAGGTCTTATGTAATTAGTAAATAAAGTAAATGAGATCGAAAGTTCTATTTCTATTGACCCGATTGGTTGGCGTTTTAAAGTCACTGGCTTCTTAGAGATTGTGCCATTTGAACTGAATATTCCCATTGTCGAATTTAATAATTTTCACATTCTTTTACTATGCTATAATAATGAAAAGAAGAGGGTGAGGTTATGGGAAAGCTGAAAATCCACTCTGCTGAGGTTGCGAACGAAATTAGCAAGTGGACGAGGGTCATTTCTCAGAATGACCTAGAAAAATCTGCTGTCTATAAAGAGAAAATTCAGAATTTGCTAAAAAATACAGATGAGGATCGAGAAGTTCTTCTTTATTATCAGCTAGTCGACGGCAGACATGAAATGTTACTTGGAAATATTGAAAAAGCCAATCAGATTATGAAAAGTGTCGGAACGCTGGATGAAAAAGCAGATGACATTATTAATTTTTATTTTTACTTTTATAAAGGCCAATATGCTGCCTATGTCAAAAAATATGATGAGGCGATTAGTTTTTATAAGATTGCTGAGCAGCGGCTAAAACGTGTGAATGAAGATCTTGAAGTAGGAACTTTTCATCATAAAGTCGCTTCCATTTATTACGAACTGAAGCAAAATTTCATTTCCATTAATCATATTAAAAAAGCCATTGATACGTTTAAAGCGCATGAAGAATATACCGCACAGGCGATTGACAGCTTAATTTTACATGCAAGCAACTGTATTGATTTACTACAGTTTGATGAAGCTGAGGAAAAGTACCAAGAGGCACTTGAGAAAAGTAAGCGCATTAACAATGAAGTGCTGATTGGGAAGTGCTATCACAATTTAGCGGTTCTTTATTACGCAAAACCTGATTATGAAAAAAGTGCGCAATACGCCAAAAAAGGGATGAGCATTCAAATTCATCGCGACAATAGCCATTATTTCATCCAATCTTTATATGTTCTCGCAAATGCCTTAGTTCATTTAGGAGATCATGAGGCGAAAGAATATATTAAAGAGGGGATTCAATATAGCTGTGATATCCAAAATAATGAATATATAGTAAAATTTGAAATTTTGGATTTGATGTGCGAAAATAGTGGAGCAGCAGACGTATTCTCTGAAAAATTAGACTACATAGAAAAAAATAGATTATATGTGGAGCTTGAGGATTTGTCTGAACAAATATCGAAATACTTCAAGGAACGAAATGATTATCAAAATGCCATTCGTTTTCTTGAAAAGAAATTCGATGCACAAATACTTCAAAAGAAAGTGGAGGTTATCTTATGAAAAAGTTGTTGTTAGGTGTAACAATCGTTACAGCAGTCGCAGTTGTTTCTTCCCTTTTTGCTCTTGACGCAGAGACGACAGAGCAAGCCATCAGAGCGATTACGTGATCGAATTTACCTGTCAACCTCTTCTCTCTTATTAGAAGAGGTTTTTTTATGTGCTCAAACTGGCAAAACGAAAACAGACACGTCATAATATAGGTAATCATCATATTTAGAGGTGGCATATGACGAAAATTTTTGCACATAGAGGCTTTAAAGGAAACTATCCAGAGAACACCATGATTGCCTTTGAGCACGCACTCCATTCTGGAGCGGATGGGATTGAGCTTGATGTTCAGCTCACCAAAGACGGCAGACTAGCTGTCATTCACGATGAAAAGCTGAACCGAACGACCAATATGAAAGGGTTAGTGAAAGACTATACATATGAAGAGTTAAAAAGAGGAGATGCCAGTCATTCTTTCTATGAAGAAACGGGTGCGGTCTCCATTCCTCTATTAGAAGAAGTATTAGAGCTAGTGACGCAGAGACCATCCTTTATGATCAACATTGAATTAAAAAACTCTATTTATCGATATCCAGGGATTGAAGAAAAAGTAAAAGAGCAAATTGAGCACTTTCAAATAGAGGATCGAGTGCTTGTCTCATCATTTCATCACGGCAGCTTAGCTCTTTTTCACAAGCTGATGCCGCACATTGAACTGGCGGTCCTCACGATGGATGTGATTCATCAACCGGACATGTATTTAAAAACAATCCCGGCAAAGGGCTACCATCCGAATATAAAGGGCGCTGGGGTGACAAAAGAAGTAGTATCCGCTCTCCATGCGGACCAACAAGTGATCAGACCGTTTACTGTAAACAGTGAGAAGCAAATAAAAAATATGTTGACCTTGGGTGTTGATGGAATCTTTACTGATTTTCCTGATCGAGCCGTCAAAATAAGAGAAGAAATGAAATAAAGACCTGCTATCAACAGCGGGTCTTTTTCATGATTACCTTTGCTTAAAACGAGTTGTTACTTTATTTCGTTTACGGTCTCTATATAAAATAAATCCTGCAACAACATAAAGACCTCCCCCTAAAAATAACAACCCTGCAATTCCTTGCAGCCATAAATATGGAAATGGTGCAATGATGATGCCGAAAACAGTGTCACGCAGCAGCTTAATGCCAAGTGCTGCAAAGGCTCCAGGTATTAAAATAATCACTAATGCCAGTATTCTCCCCATCAAATGTCCCCTTAAACGTCATTTACTTCCATTGTCTAATTCAAAAAATATTTTGTCAAGAAAGGAAAACGTGGTAATATAGGTGTTGTGCAATTTTTTGCAACGGAAAAATATGGTGTGCAAAATTTTTCATATAAAGGGGTAACGGGATGCAGAGAGTCTTGATTGTCGGTGCAGGACAAGGTGGATCAGCACTGCTTGAAACATTGCTGAAAACAAATACGGTTCAAATCATTGCGATCGCCGACCTTGATCTCGAGGCACCGGGGATGGATGAAGCGAAAAAGAATGGAATTGAGACGACGACGGATTGGAAAGAATACATAAAAGATGACATTGATATCATCATTGAAACCACAGGCAGTTCTGCTGTACTGAAGGAACTAATTGAACAAAAACCAGAGCATGCTGTGATTGTGCCAAGCTCGATGGCATATGTCATGTCAGAATTAATGGCAGAGAAACAACAGCTTATTCAAATATTGAAGGAACAAACCTATAAACATGACCGCATTTTTAATGCAACGAATGATGGCATGATTTTTATTAATATGGATGAAGAAGTGGTCCTGTTTAATCGATCGGCTGCCAAAATGGTGGGGTGTTCGCAAAAGGATGCGATTGGCCGTCACATTCGAGAAGTGATTCCGAACACGAAACTTCCCGATATATTAAGGTCAAGGGAGCCGGAATTTAACCAAAAGCAATTTTTGAATCAGCAAATTCAAATTGTGACCACCCGTCTGCCGATTATTGATGACGCGGGGAGAATGTTAGGTGCTTTATCCATCTTTAAAGACATTACAGATGCGGTGGAGCTTGCGGAAGAAGTGACAAACCTCAAAGAAGTAAGAACGATGCTTGAGGCGATTATTCAATCATCAGATGAAGCCATATCGGTTGTCGATGAGCAGGGGAAAGGTATTTTGATCAACCGTGCTTATACGAAAATGACCGGTTTAACGGATAAAGAGGTCGTAGGTAAACCAGCTGGTGCTGATATTTCCGAAGGGGAAAGCATGCACTTAAAGGTGCTTGAAACAAGAAGACCTGTTCGTGGCGTCAGAATGAAGGTTGGTCCAAATAAAAAAGATGTCATCGTCAATGTAGCACCTGTTATTGTGGACGGCATTCTAAAAGGCAGTGTCGGGGTCATTCACGATGTATCCGAAATTCAATCATTGACGAATGAATTAAATAAAGCAAGACAGCTCATCCGAACACTTGAAGCAAAGTACACATTTGAAGACATTATTGGAGAAAGTGAACAAATGCTTGTCGCACTTGAGCAGGCAAAGCTGGGTGCAAAAACGCCGGCAACCATTTTACTCCGCGGAGAATCAGGTACTGGGAAAGAGCTGTTTGCACATGCCATTCACAATGAAAGTGATCGCAAGTACAACCGCTTTGTCCGTGTCAACTGTGCTGCCTTATCAGAAACTCTTTTAGAGTCAGAACTGTTTGGCTACGAGGAAGGAGCGTTTTCTGGTGCAAGGCGAGGCGGGAAAAAAGGGCTGTTTGAAGAAGCCAATCAAGGCAGCATCTTTTTAGATGAAATCGGTGAAATGACGCCAAGTACACAAGCGAAATTGCTGCGTGTCATGCAAGAAAAAGAAATTGTTCGGGTAGGCGGAACGAAAGCGATACCGGTCGATGTGCGTGTGATCACAGCGACAAATGTCAATATTGAAAAGGCGATGGCAGAAGGGAAGTTCAGAGAGGATTTATATTATCGAATGAATAGATACCCGATATCGATCCCACCGCTCAGACAGCGTCTCGAAGATATTGAATCATTAAGTAAACGCCTCATCCAGAAGATCAATTTAGACTATGGGCGAAACGTCAGCGGCTTAACAGATCGTGCGCTTCATAGACTTCGATCATATAGCTGGCCAGGCAACGTGAGAGAGCTTGAAAACGTGCTTGGACGAGCGATGATCTTTTTGAATCCGCAAGAAGAATGGATCGATGAAGCGCATATCGCCTTCATGGAGTCAGACGAGCATGAGGAAAAAGAGCAGCAGGAACTGGCTGTTAGTCAATTTGAGGGGGAGACGCTCTCAGATGCTGTAGAAGCATTTGAAGCGCAGCTGATCAAACAAACCCTTGAAAAACATCAATTCAATCGCACAAAAACAGCGAAAACGTTAGGGATCAGCATTCGCAATCTTTACTATAAAATGGATAAGTATCAGCTTGCAAAAGATAGCATGCAGTAACATGCACGTAACCTGCAAGAAATTGCATAATTTCTTTGCGGAAAGGCTTATTTTTCACACATTTCAAGCTGGCACGGAACTTGCATATAAAAAGAGGAACCGAGCACAAGGAAAGGTGGGCAAGTATGAAGCTTGACGATCTGATTATCAAAGCCTCGCAGCTGCAGAATAAAACAGCGGCTGTGGCTCATGCAGAAGACGAAGAAGTGCTTCATGCCATCAAAATGGCAATCGAACGAAAAGTCGCTCGCTTCCTGCTGGTTGGAAACAAACGCAACCTAAAGGAGCTAGTCAAACAGCATGAGATTAATGAAGACTGGATAGATATTATTCATTCAGATTCACCCGAAGAATCTGCCAAAATTGCCGTTCAGGCAGTAAGTGAAAATCATGCAGATATTCTCATGAAGGGGCATGTCCCGACAGCCGTACTGTTAAAAGCTGTCCTAAATAAAGAATATGGGCTTCGGACAGCGAGTGTCCTTTCACATGTTGCAGCCTTCGAAGTACCGGGCTTTGACCGTTTTATCTATGTGACGGACTCTGCGATGAACATTGCGCCTGATTTAAATATGCTGAAAGAAATTACGGTGAATTCCGTTCAAGTCGCACAAGCTGTCGGAAATGATATGCCCAAAGTGGCGGTATTATCAGCGGTAGAAGTCGTAAACCCAGCGATGGATTCGACGCTCACAGCTGCAAGTCTTGCGCAAATGAATCGAAGAGGTCAAATTTCTGGCTGCCTGATTGATGGACCGCTGGCTTTAGATAATGCCATTTCTCAAACGGCAGCTTCTCATAAAAATATTACGAGTGATGTGGCTGGTCATGCAGATATTTTGCTTGTGCCAACCATTGAAGCAGGCAACATTCTTTATAAATCTCTCATCTACTTTGCTCATGCAAAAGTGGGAGCTGTGGTGGCAGGAGCGAAAGCACCGATTGCTTTAACAAGCCGGTCTGATTCAGCTGAAAGCAAGCTCTATTCAATTGCACTTGCCATCTGTACATCTAATTAAGCGAAAGTATTAGGAGGAATAGAAAATGGAACTTTTTAAATATATGGAACGATACGATTATGAACAGCTTGTATTTTGTCAGGATGAACAGTCTGGTTTAAAAGCCATCATTGCCATTCATGATACAACACTTGGGCCGGCACTCGGCGGAACAAGAATGTGGACATATGAAAATGAAGAAGCAGCGATCGAAGATGCCTTGCGTCTTGCAAGAGGTATGACTTATAAAAATGCGGCGGCAGGGCTTAACCTTGGCGGCGGTAAAACGGTCATCATTGGCGATCCGAGAAAAGACAAGAATGAAGAAATGTTCCGTGCTTTTGGCCGTTACATTCAAGGATTAAATGGCCGTTATATCACCGCTGAAGATGTCGGTACAACGGTAGAAGATATGGATCTTATCCATGAAGAAACAGACTTTGTCACAGGCATCTCTCCTGCATTTGGTTCTTCAGGAAACCCATCTCCAGTGACTGCTTACGGTGTATATAAAGGCATGAAAGCAGCTGCAAAAGCAGCATTCGGTACAGATTCATTAGAAGGAAAAACAATTGCCGTTCAAGGTGTTGGAAACGTGGCTTACAACCTATGTAAACACCTGCATGAAGAAGGCGCACAGCTTATCGTTACTGATATCAACAAAGACTCAGTTCAGCGAGCTGTAGAAGACTTCGGTGCAAAAGCGGTAGACCCTGATGATATTTATGATCAAGAATGTGATATTTACGCACCATGTGCACTCGGTGCAACCATTAACGATGTGACGATTCCTAAATTAAAGGCAAAAGTCATTGCAGGTGCAGCGAATAACCAGCTGAGAGAAACACATCATGGAGATCTTATTCATGAAATGGGCATTGTGTACGCACCGGATTATGTGATCAATGCAGGCGGTGTGATTAACGTTGCAGATGAGCTTTATGGCTATAATGCCGATCGTGCAATGAAAAAAGTAGAAGGCATTTACCAAAACATTGAGCGAGTGATTGAAATCTCTAACCGTGATGCCATTCCAACTTATAAAGCGGCAGACCGATTGGCTGAAGAGCGAATTGAAAGAATGCGCAAATCAAGAAGCCAATTCCTGCAAAATGGTCAACATATTTTAAGTCGTCGCTAAATGGATGAATGAGTTGAAACGGAGGTTTTGTTTTTGCTGACAAAAGAATGGCGTATACTCACGATTAATCCTGGCTCTACCTCAACAAAAATCGGTGTGTTTCATAATGAACGATCTATTTTTGAAACGACATTAAGACATACAGATGAGGAAATCAAGCAGTTTCCTCATATCATTGATCAATTTTCATTCCGTAAAGAAACCATTTTAAAAACACTGCATGAACAGGGGATGAACATCTCAAAGTTTGATGCAGTTTGCGCACGCGGTGGTCTGCTTCGCCCGATTGAAGGTGGCACATATGAAGTAAATGAGCAAATGGTTGAAGATCTAAAAGAAGGGTATGCTGGCCAGCACGCCTCTAATCTAGGCGGAATCATTGCCCGAGAAATTGCACTTGGTCTTAACATCCCAGCTTTTATTGTTGATCCCGTAGTCGTAGATGAACTACAGCCAATTGCTCGTATTTCAGGACTGCCAACAATTGAGCGGAAAAGCATTTTTCATGCGTTAAATCAAAAAGCAGTCGCAAGAAAAACGGCTGCTTCGTTTGGAAAACGTTATGAAGATTTGAACATGATCATTACCCATATGGGCGGCGGAATTACGATTGGTGTACATCAAAAAGGAAAAGTCATTGATGTGAATAACGGTCTTCATGGTGAGGGTCCTTTCAGCCCAGAGCGGGCAGGTACTCTCCCAACAGGTGACCTTGTTAATTTATGCTTTTCTGGTGAATATTCGCAAGAGGAAATGCTCAAACGCATTATTGGCGAAGGCGGTCTTGCGGGCTATCTTGGCACGACAGATGCAGTAAAAGTAGAGCGAATGATTGAAGCAGGCGATGAGCGTGCGGCGCTTATTTATGAAGCGATGTGCTATCAAATTGCCAAAGAAATTGGTGCGGCTAGTGCGGTCTTAAAAGGAGCTGTAGACGTCATTGTGTTAACAGGCGGCCTTGCCTACAGCAAACAAATTACGTCAAGCATTAGAGGATACATTGACTGGATTTCAGATGTTGTTGTGTACCCAGGTGAAAATGAATTGCAATCCTTAGCAGAAGGGGCGCTTCGCATTTTAAAAGAAGAAGAATCACCAAAAGAATACCCAAATGATCAAAAGGCGGAGAAAGGAGTGACAAGTCATGGCAACTGAATATGACCTCGTCATTCTTGGTGGAGGCACAGGCGGCTATGTAGCGGCCATTCGTGCCTCTCAACTTGGATTGAAAACAGCAGTCGTAGAAAAATCAAAGCTCGGTGGAACATGTCTTCATAAAGGCTGTATCCCATCTAAAGCGCTGCTTAGAAGTGCAGAAGTCTATCAAACGGTCAAACGTGCCGCTGATTTTGGCGTTGAAGCAAGCGGAATTGCCTTACAATTTGCAAGCGTACAAAAAAGAAAAACAGAGATTGTCGACAAATTAGCAGGCGGCGTCAAACATTTAATGAAACAAGGGAAAATTGATGTATACGAAGGAATAGGCCGTATCTTAGGCCCTTCGATTTTTTCGCCAATGCCAGGCACCATCTCGGTAGAAATGGCGAATGGCGATGAAAATGAAATGCTGATTCCTAAGCAGGTCATCATTGCGACTGGATCAAGACCGCGCGTCCTGCCCGGACTTGAAGCGGATGGAACACACATCCTTACATCAGACGAAGCACTTGAACTGCAAGAACTCCCTCAGTCCATGCTGATTGTCGGCGGAGGCGTGATTGGGATCGAATGGGCTTCCATGCTTAACGATTTTGGCGTAAAAGTCACAGTGATCGAATTTGCAGATCGCATTTTGCCAACAGAGGATCAAGATATTTCTAAAGAAATGGAAAAGCTTTTAACGAAAAAGGGCATCACCTTAGTGACAAATGCGAAGGTTCTGCCAGATACTGCAGAAAAGCATGAGAATCTGGTCAAGATCCAAGTGGAACAAGGTGGAGACACTCAGTCGTTTGAAGCAGAGAAACTGCTTCTTTCAGTTGGCCGAGTGCCAAACGTGGAAAGCATAGGTCTTGAAAACACGGACATCCAGACAGAAAATCATGGCATTGTCGTGAATGAGCATTACCAAACGAAAGAGTCGCATATTTACGCAATAGGTGATGTCATTGGCGGTCTTCAGCTGGCGCATGTCGCATCACATGAAGGCATGATTGCAGTAGAACATATGGCTGGTCAAGATCCAAAGCCGCTTGATGAAACGCTCGTGTCTAAATGTGTGTACTCTCACCCAGAAACCGCTAGCGTTGGACTGACTGAACAGGCGGCAAAAGAGCAAGGCTACGAAGTCAAGATTGGGAAGTTTCCCTTTATGGCCATCGGAAAAGCGCTTGTATTTGGAGAGTCTGATGGATTTGTCAAAATCATTGCTGACCAAAAGACAGATGATATCTTAGGGATTCATATGATTGGTCCTCATGTAACAGATATGATATCTGAAGCTGGATTAGCCAAAGTATTAGATGCAACTCCGTGGGAAGTGGGACAGACGATCCACCCGCATCCAACCTTGTCAGAGGCAATTGGCGAGGCAGCACTGGCTGTTGACGGAAAGGCGATCCATTTTTAATCAAGGAGGGAAACATGATGAGTAACATGCGTCATCAGGAATTAGGATTATCAGATGAACAAGCGATTGACATATATAGAACCATGCTTTTAGCAAGAAAAATTGATGAACGGATGTGGCTTTTAAACCGTTCTGGAAAAATTCCATTCGTCATCTCTTGTCAAGGACAGGAAGCGCAGCAAGTCGGTGCCGCTTTTGCCCTCAATAGGGAAGAGGATTACGTTTTACCTTATTACCGTGATATGGGGGTTGTCCTTGCATTCGGGATGACGGCGAAAGATTTAATGATGTCTGGTTTTGCGAAAAAAGACGATCCAAACTCAGGCGGGAGACAGATGCCAGGTCATTTTGGGCAAAGATCAAACCGAATTGTGACTGGATCATCGCCTGTGACAACACAGGTTCCTCATGCGGTTGGCATCGCACTTGCCGGGCGTCTAGAGCAAAAGAATTTTGTTAGCTTTGTCACGTTCGGTGAAGGCTCTTCAAACCAAGGAGACTTTCACGAAGGCGCCAACTTTGCTGCGGTGCATAAGCTGCCTGTTATTTTCATGTGTGAAAACAATAAGTATGCGATTTCTGTCCCGTATGACAAACAAGTGGCATGTGAGCGTATTTCAGATCGTGCAATAGGGTACGGAATGCCGGGTGTGACGGTTGATGGAAATGATCCGCTTGAAGTGTATGCAGCGGTCAAAGAAGCGAGAGACCGTGCGGCAAGAGGCGAAGGCCCAACATTGATCGAAACCATTTCTTACCGGTTAACTGCGCATTCAAGTGATGACGATGATTCTAGCTATCGAGAAAAAGAAGAAGTGCTCGAAGCAAGAAAGAAAGATCCGCTCATTCAATATGAAACGTACTTAATCGAAGGAAATGTCATGACTTCTGAAATGAAAGAAGAGATGACAAAAGAAATCATGCAAATCGTAAACGAAGCCACTGATGAAGCGGAAAACGCAGCTTATGCCGATGCAGAAAGCGCACTTCGTTACGTGTATGCGGAGTAAGGGGGAAGAAAAATGCCTGTTATGTCATATATAGACGCTATCACATTAGCGATGAAAGAAGAAATGGAGCGAGATCCGAAAGTGTTTGTGCTCGGAGAGGATGTCGGGAAAAAAGGCGGCGTATTTAAAGCAACAGCGGGTCTTTACGAGCAATTTGGAGAAGCGCGCGTCATGGATACACCTCTTGCCGAATCAGCGATTGCAGGTGTAGGTATTGGGGCTGCTATGTATGGAATGCGTCCGATCGCGGAGATGCAATTTGCGGATTTTATTATGCCAGCCATCAACCAAATCATTTCAGAGGCTGCAAAAATTAGATATCGTTCCAATAATGATTGGAGCTGCCCAATGGTCATTCGTGCTCCTTACGGGGGCGGCGTACACGGGGCGCTTTATCATTCACAATCGGTCGAAGCCATTTTTGCCAATCAGCCAGGCTTAAAGATTGTGATGCCTTCTACACCTTATGATGTCAAAGGGTTGTTAAAAGCCGCAGTGCGTGATCCAGATCCTGTATTGTTCTTTGAACACAAACGTGCATACCGTCTCATTAAAGGAGAAGTGCCTGAAGAGGATTATACGCTCCCTATTGGAAAAGCGGATGTGAAACGAGAAGGCGATGACATTACGGTCATTACATATGGCCTTTGTGTTCATTTTGCCCTCCAAGCAGCAGAGCGCCTTGCGAAGGACGGAATTTCTGCTCATATTCTCGATTTACGTACAGTGTACCCGCTTGATCAAGAAGCGATTATTGAAGCGGCATCAAAAACAGGGAAAGTACTCTTGTTAACAGAAGATACAAAAGAAGGAAGCATCATGAGTGAAGTAGCGGCCATCATTTCAGAGCACTGCTTGTTTGATTTAGATGCGCCAATTAAACGTCTAGCAGGACCTGATATCCCTGCAATGCCTTATGCACCGACAATGGAGAAATTCTTCATGGTTAATCCGGATAAGGTAGAAGCTGAAATGAGAGAACTAGCGGCGTTTTAAGAAAGAGGAGGGTTTCAAAGTGGCAACTGAACAAATGAAAATGCCTCAGCTTGGTGAAAGTGTAACAGAAGGAACCATTAGCAAATGGCTCGTTTCACCTGGCGATCATGTGAATAAATACGATCCGATTGCGGAAGTCATGACAGATAAAGTAAATGCAGAAGTTCCGTCATCCTATACAGGAACAATCACTAAACTAGCGGCTGCAGAGGGTGATACACTTCAAGTAGGAGAAGTGTTCTGTGAAATTGAAGTAGAAGGCAGTGCGCAGCAGAGTGCGAAAACAGAAGAGGCGCCTGCGCAAGATGAAGCACCAGAACCTGACCAAACAAATGTGGATCAGAGTCAAAAGAAACGATACTCTCCGGCAGTCCTGCGTTTAGCAGATGAGCACGGAATTGATTTAGCGGCTGTTCATGGAACGGGAGCTGGCGGCAGAATCACAAGAAAAGATTTGCTGAAGCTTATCGAAAGTGGAGTCGCACAAGAAACGGCAGCACCTGTGAGTGAAGGTACGGGTCAAACAGAACCTGCAAAGCCGTCACAAGCAAAAGCAGCTCCTTCCATCCCTTCAATGCCTGGAGATGTTGAACTGCCGGTCACTCCGATTAGACAGGCGATTGCCGCAAACATGCTAAGAAGCAAGCATGAAATTCCACATGCCTGGACGATGATGGAAGTGGATGTGACAAACCTTGTGACAAGAAGAAATCAGCTAAAAGATCAATTCAAAGCAAAAGAAGGCTTTAATTTGACGTTCTTTGCGTTCTTTGTCAAAGCAGTGGCTCAGGCCTTAAAGGAATTCCCTGAAATGAACAGCATGTGGGCTGGTGATAAAATTGTTCAAAAGAAAGCGATCAATGTCTCCATTGCTGTTGCGACAGATGACGCTCTTTTTGTCCCAGTGATTAAAGATGCGGATGAGAAAACGATTAAGGGAATCGCCAAGGAAATTCATGAACTTGCTTTCAAGGTCAGACAAGGCAAACTGAAGCAAAGTGACATGGAAGGCGGCACTTTCACTGTGAACAACACAGGATCGTTTGGTTCGGTTCAATCAATGGGGATCATTAACTATCCGCAAGCAGCCATTTTACAAGTAGAATCTATTGTAAAGCGCCCGATGATTGTAAATGGTATGATTGCCGCAAGAGATATGGTGAATCTTTGTCTTTCATTAGATCATAGAGTACTCGATGGTCTTGTATGCGGTAGATTCCTGCAAAGAATTAAACAAATTCTTGAAGGCATTGACGAAGAGACGTCCGTCTATTAAGCTCATTTATATGTCCCCTTCTCACAATGAGAGGGGGATTTCCATATCAATCAGAAAGGAGCGATGAGATGTCTGGATTAGATTTCTTTGCTTTTCTTACGATTGGTCTGATGTTTATCACAGCCATTGCGTTCGCTTTTCTTCGGTATATTTCCAAATCACGCAATCATCCTGAACGCTTACTGCTCATCATATCGATCGTTTCAATCATTCAAATCGCCTATTGCTTGTTGATGATAGGTGGATTTAAAGGAGTCGCCAATAGTTTATTAGGCATTTCCCTTCTGATAGGTACACTGCTAGGGTATGCACTTGAATATTTATACAGACGTTATATCAAAAAAACGCCCGCATCGAAATGATGCAGGCGTTTTCTTTATTCTGCCGGAACAATAAAGGTCAAATGCTGTTTTAATACTTCAAGGGAAGAAGGAGCGGTCATGTATACTTCACCATCTGTATCTGCATCCATTTCCTCTTTAGTATGAATATGAATGCGGGATGCTTGTATAAGAGACAGGTCACCTTTAAAATCTTCTAGCTCTTCGCGGTTCATTGAAAAAATCTCTTTTAAAGCAGAGAAACTCGTATTTCTGCAAATTAAAATTTCGGCTTTTCCATCATCAATTGAAGCATTTGGCAGATCTATTTTATTTGTACCGATAAAGTGCCCATTCATGACAAGGACAATCACAGCTTCTTCTTCCCAGTTTTCCTCTTCCGTTTCAATGCGTACATAGAAAGGTTCTGTCTGCTGAAGGGTTCGAAGAGCGCTCGTGAAGTAACTGATTTTTCCGAGGACAGCTTTTTCTTTATCATTAATATTGTTTGAGGTATCTGCGATGAGACCAATCCCCCAAAAATTTAAAAGGTATCGATCATCTGCTTTGATTAAATCGACCTTTTTTTCAGTGCCATCTATCACCATTTGAGCGGCCTTTGGCATCTGCTGCGGGATGCCTAGCGTTCTAGAAAAGTCATTGCACGTCCCGCCAGGTAAAATCGCTACAGCTGGCCTTTTTTCTAAACCGCCAATTCCATTCATACATTCATGGACGGTTCCGTCTCCGCCTAGTATAATCAACAATTCAATCGACTCATCCATCTCGCGGCAGAAATGATAGGCATCATTCGGCTGTTTTGTAGGCTTAAGGATGAGTTCATCAATATGTAAAGAAAGAAGAGGCACTGTTTGACCTAGTGTTTTTTCCATGTTTTTTTGTCCAGCATTTCCGTTATAAATGAGTATCGCTTTTTTGAATTGTGCCATCACGCAGTTCTCCCTTTCATCACTTTATTATCACTTTTCCCCAATTCCACAGGTCATAAACGACGTTTGAAAAAAGTGAAGGGGGCGAAACAAGACATTTGCCCGCCGGCGTTTTCCTTGATATGATGTAGTTAAAATGGTTTGGTACGTAGAAGGAGTGGACGGTTATGAATATTGATTTTAATTTATTTATGAATGATATTGTGAAACAAGCACGAGAAGAAATTAAACAGGCAGGCTATACGGAACTGACAACAGCTGAAGAAGTTGATGAAGCGCTAACGAAAAAAGGAACGACACTTGTCATGGTGAATTCAGTGTGCGGCTGTGCAGGCGGTATTGCTAGACCAGCGGCTGGTTATTCTGTTCATTACGATAAGCGTCCAGATCAATTGCTCACAGTGTTTGCTGGACAGGACAAAGAAGCAACCGCAAGAGCACGTGAATACTTTGAAGGCTTCCCGCCATCTTCACCATCATTTGCTCTATTAAAAGACGGGAAAATCATTAAAATGGTCGAACGTCACGAAATCGAAGGACATGAACCGATGGAAGTGGTGTCAAAACTTCAAGCCGCTTTCGATGAGTATTGCGAAGAAGTGTAACATGTTACTTTTGAATGAATCATTTAAAGGCAGTCCGGTCTTTTGATCGGTCTGTTTTTTTGTTTTACATGACATAAGAATCAAAATAATTTTAGCAAAATACTATTGCATATCAAAAAGAAAGTGTTTAAAATACATTATAGTGAATAAATATTCAAATCTACTCATGATTTTAAATACTAGGAGGCATTATCATATGAAAAAGTGGTTATTATTACTTATGACAGCTGGTCTTGCAGCTGCATTAGCAGCATGCGGAACTTCTTCTAATAATTCAAACGCATCAGGAGACGACAAAACACTCATTATGGCGACTTCAGCAGATTATCCGCCATTTGAATCAAAAGACGGTGATAAAATTATCGGTTTTGATGTCGACCTTGCTACAGCTCTAGCGAAAAAGAACGGCTACAAGCTAGAAATTCAAGATATGGACTTTGCAAGCCTCGTGTCAGCTCTTAAAACAAATAAAGCTGATATTGTGCTTGCAGGCATGACACCTACTGAAAAACGTAAAAAACAAGTTGATTTCTCAGATGTTTACTACAACGCTGAAAACTTGGTTGTATCTAAAAAATCTAGCGGTATAAAAACAGAGAAAGATTTAAAAGACAAAACGGTTGGCGTTCAATTAGGTTCTATCCAGCAAGATGAAGCAAACGGATTGCAAAAGAAATATAACTTAACAGTTGAAGATCGTAATAAAATTTCTGATATCATTCAAGAAATTAAAGCAGGCCGTTTTGATGCAGCTATTATTGAAGATAAAGTAGCGGCTGGCTACTTGAAAAAGGAAAAAGATTTCCAAGCATTTGGATTGAATAGCTCAAACGAAGGTTCAGCCATTGCATTTAAAAAAAATAGCGACTTAACAGCGAAATTCAATAAATCATTAAAAGAAATGAAGGATAATGGCGAACTTGATAAACTCATTAAAAAATGGTTTGCTGATGAAAAGTAAGTCAGGAAAAGGATCAGCGTCATTCATGAAAATCAAGTAGAAAGCGCTGAAAAGTTCAACATGTGTTGAACTTTTTTCCTGTTTTATTCTTTGATTTTATCTGAAGGAAAAAAAGGAGAATATCATGATGGATTTTAAAGATGTCATACCTCAGATGCCCTTTATTTTAGAAGGTCTTAAAGTAACGCTTTCTATTGTTGTGGTATCACTGTTCCTTGGTTTTATTTTAGGAATCTTATTAACGCTCTGTAAAATTAGTGTATTTAAGCCGCTTATCTGGCTAGCAGATTTTTATACGTCAATCTTCCGAGGCACACCGCTTGTGCTTCAGCTTTTGATTATTTATTTTGGTCTTCCCCAGCTGCTCGGCTTTCAAATTGATCAATACTGGGCAGCTGTAGCAGCATTTTCACTAAACTCGGCGGCGTACGTTTCTGAGATCATTCGTGCAGGAATCAATGCCATTGATAAAGGGCAAAAAGAAGCGGCCGTTGCTTTAGGTATCCCGTATGCTAAAATGATGAAGGACTTATTGCTTCCGCAAGCATTCAAAAATATTTCACCAGCACTTGTGAACGAAACGATTACACTGACAAAAGAATCAGCGATTGTCACAGTCATTGGACTGGGCGATGTCATGAGACGAGCTTATCAAGCAGGTGCCGTCACCTATAACTATCTTGAACCGCTTATTTTTGCGGGTCTCATCTATTATGTCATCGTGCTTATTCTTACCTTCGTCGGCAAATCGGTGGAAAGGAAGTTAAAATCAAATGATTAAAATAGAGAAACTCACAAAATCTTTCGGTAAAAATGAAGTGTTGAAAGGGATTGATACCACGATTAAAGAAGGCGAAGTGGTAGCTGTCATCGGGCCTTCTGGTTCAGGAAAATCAACATTTCTTCGCTGTATTAACTTACTTGAAAAACCGACTTCTGGAGTGATTACGATTCAGGGGACGGAAATTACCAATCCAAAAACAAATGCACTAAAAGTGCGCGAGAATATTGGTATGGTGTTTCAACATTTCCACTTATTCCCGCACAAAACAGTGCTAGAAAATATTACGTATGCGCCAATGAATGTAAAGAACCAATCGAAGGAAGACAGCATCAAGCAGGCAGAGGAGCTTTTAAAAAAGGTTGGACTTTTAGAGAAAAAAGATGATTATCCGAACCGGCTGTCAGGTGGTCAAAAGCAGCGTGTCGCCATTGCACGTGCCCTTGCGATGACACCAGACATCATGCTTTTTGACGAGCCGACGTCTGCTCTTGATCCAGAAATGGTAAAGGAAGTATTAGAGGTCATGAAAGAGCTCGCTCAATCTGGGATGACGCTGATGATCGTCACACATGAAATGGGCTTTGCAAAAGAAGTAGCAGACCGTGTGATCTTTATGGATGATGGGAAAATTGTAGAGGATGCCAATCCTGTAGAATTCTTTGAATCTCCGTCTTCACAGCGTGCTCAAGATTTCTTACAAAAAATATTATAATGAAAAAAACGAGGAGGAGACTTAACATCTCCTTCTTTTTTTGATTATAATGGGGAAAGTAAAAAAAGTTCATCATTTCACAAAAGTAGACAGAAAAGAGTGAATCACATCATGTTTAAAATCGGCTACCGAACGCTGAAAACAGCATTAGGAACAGCTCTAGCCATTTACATTGCACAAATGCTCGGTCTGCAAAACTATTCAGCTGCCGGCATTATTACGATTCTTTGTATTCAGGTGACGAAAAAAAGGTCACTCCTCGCATCTGGGGCCCGCTTTGCCGCATGCAGTCTTGCCATCTTATTTTCTTATTTGTTTTTTGATCTGATTGGGTATCATCCTTTTGTCATTGGACTGATGCTGCTCGTCTTTATTCCAACAACGGTCTTACTTCGGATTAAAGAAGGGATTGTCACAAGTTCAGTGATTATCCTTCATTTGTATATGTCTGGAGGCATTACGCTTCAACTCATCTGGAATGAGCTTTTACTCATCACCATTGGTGTAGGGGTCGCACTCATTATGAACCTGTATATGCCTAGCGTTGATAAAAAGCTGAAACAATACAGTGAACAAATTGAAGCGAATTTTGCGAAAATCTTTGAAGAAATCGAGCAATATTTAATGACCGGAAAACAAGACTGGACAGGAAAAGAAATTCCAGAGACGCATCAATTGATTAAAGAAGCGAAAGCTCTTGCATATCGTGATGTTGAAAATCATGTCTTAAGACATGAAAATCTGTATTATCATTATTTCAACATGAGACAAAAGCAATTTGAAATCATTGAGCGGGTGCTTCCGAAAATTACGTCCATATCTGTTACAACGGAGCATGGGCAAATCATTGCAGAATATATTAGAGATTTACGAGAACATATTCACCCAGGGAACACGGCGCATAAGTTCTTAAGACGCCTGATTGATATGAAAGAAGAGTTCGATGCACTGCCGCTTCCACAAACACGTGAAGAATTTGAAGCTAGAGCCGCACTCTTTCATTTTCTCGGAGAAATGGAACAATATTTGGTGCTGAAAAGTTATTTTAAAGGGATGAAAGAATAAAGACGCATGAGTTCCTCCTTCATTGGTCAATCTAATGAAAAAGGAGGAGCCTATGCGTCTTTTATTTTATACTCTGCTGACCATGTCCCTTTCACCCATCTGGCCGCTTGGGCAAAACCCGCTTCCAGGAGATCCGTATGTCATTATTAATAAACAAACGAACGAGCTTGCGTATATTGATCATGGGAAAATTCAAAAAGTCTACCCAGCTTCTACTGGCAAAACAGCTGATTTAACGCCAGAAGGTGAATTTACGATTATGATCAAAGCGAAAGATCCTTATTACAGAAGAAAAAATATTGAAGGCGGCGCGAAGAATAACCCACTCGGCCGAAGGTGGATTGGATTTGATGCGCGAGGAACCGACGGGAGAACCTATGGCATTCATGGAACAAGTGATGAGACATCGATAGGGAAATTTATTACGGCGGGCTGTGTACGTCTTCATAATCAAGATGTAGAACGGCTATTTGATCAGCTTCCAGTTGGTACAAAGGTATGGATCACGACATCAAGCGATGCATTTGAAAAACTGGCCAAAGACAAACAGGCCATTCGTTAAAAAACGAATCACCTGCTTGTCTGCTTTTTTATCAACACTTTATAAAAAGGCTGCCGCTCCTGCTAAAAGTGAAGAAATTAACAGTAAGCTAATCATGAGCAATACCATAAATTTCATGAATTTCTGAGACATATCGCACCCCTATAATCAAATGTTTTTGCGACGAGCGCACCTTTCTTTATTCTAGCTCGTTTTTACGCAGGCGACAAGTGATGTACAAAGGAAGTGAACGGATGAATCAAATCGATCATATAGCCATTGCCGTTTTTTCAATTCAAAAAACAGCACGTACGTTCTCCAGGCTGTTTAACTGGGAATTTTCAGACATAGAAGTACTTCCGAATCAAGGGGTCAAAGTATCTTTTGCTTCCCTAGGTGATCTGCACATTGAGTTGATTGAACCGATGGAGGATCACAGCACATTACATACCTTTTTAATAAAAAGAGGAGAGGGGCTTCATCATATTGCATTAAAGTCAGGTGACATTCAGGCTGATCTCAGTCAACTTGAGGAGCTCGGCATGCAGCTCATTCAAAAGGGCGCACAAAATGGTGCGAACGGAAATCGCATTGCGTTTATTTCACCAAAAGAAACGTCAGGTGTGCTAATTGAATTGTGTGAACCTTTGAAAGGAGAGAAACAGGAAGATGCATGAATCGTTCAATGACTTGTCTGAATGGCGCGAGAAAGCTTTAAGGGGCGGCGGTGAAAAACGAGCAGCAGCTCACCGAAACAAAGGAAAGCTGACTGTTCGGCAGCGGCTTCATGAACTTCTTGATGAAGGCAGCTTTATGGAAATTCAGTCATTTGCTAAAGGCTCCCGCTCAGAGCATTTAGGGGATGGCGTTGTCACTGGGACGGGACTGATTCATGGGAAACAAGTAGGCGTTTATGCACAAGATGCGACCGTGTACGGGGGTTCACTAGGGGACATGCATGCGAAAAAAATAGCGGCTTTAATGGATTTGGCGGCTAAAAATCAAATGCCTGTTATCGGTCTAAAAGACTCAGGTGGTGCGAGAATTCAAGAGGGTGTGGTATCATTAGAGGGATATGGTCAGATTTTTAAACGGAATGTGCTGTACTCTGGTCAAATTCCGCAAATATCCGTTATTTTAGGCTCCTGTGCGGGAGGTGCAGTTTATTCACCTGCATTGACGGATTTTGTATTCATGACGGAGCAAACAGCTCATATGTTTTTAACTGGTCCGAAAGTGATAGAAAAAGCAACAGGAGAGACGGTCTGTCCTGACCGGCTTGGAGGTGCAGCAGTTCAGCATCAAACAAGCGGGAATGTGCACTATACAGGGAAAGATGAGAGAGACGTGTTAAAAGCAGTTCGAACGCTTTTAACGTACATACCAACGAAACGACGGCCTGTCATTCATCGTAAGGTGCAAAAGCATGATGCGAGCGATCTTGGGAACATCTTGCCAAAGGAGCCATCACGTACTTATGATGTTAAACAAGTGGTGACAGCGATCACCGACCACGGCTCATTTTTTGAAACGCAGCGTTGTTTCTCCAAAAATATCGTCACAGGTTTTGCCAGATTACAAGGGTCTTCCATTGGTCTTGTAGCCAATCAGCCTAAGGTGCTGGCAGGAAGCCTTGACCTCGATGCAGCTGATAAAGCGGCTCGGTTTATTCGATTTTGCGATGCATTTCATATTCCCATTTTAACCCTTGTGGACGTTCCTGGTTTTTTGCCAGGTGAGAAAGCTGAGCATGCAGGCATTATCCGCCACGGCGCAAAGCTTCTGTATGCGTACGCTGAGGCGACCGTTCCAAAGATCACTGTGATTTTGCGAAAGGCATTTGGCGGTGCATACGTTGCGATGAATAGTAAGGGCTTAGGTGCTGACTTTGTATATGCATGGCCAGAGGCAGAAATTGATGTCATGGGAAAATCGTTTGCAGACGAAATTGTTCATCCTGCTTTGCGTGAGGTGGACAATGAACCTAGTGTCATCAAGGCAGCACAATTAGGATTAATCGACGATATTTTAATGCCAGATGAAACGAGAGAGCGGCTCATTCGCTCATTTGACCTGCTTCGCAGTAAGGAAGAAGATAGACCGTTAAAAAAGCATGGAAACATGCCGCTATAAGAGGAGGAACATCATCATGATCAATGAGAAACGCTTAATAGACGAATTTTTAGAACTTGTTCAAATCGATTCAGAAACGAAACATGAAGAAAAAATTGTTGAAGTCCTAAAAGAGAAATTTACTGGTTTAGGGCTTAATGTAGTTGAAGATGATTCAAAAGAGACAACCGGCCACGGAGCAGGCAACCTTATTTGCACACTTGAAGGGAATCAAGAGGCAGATACGATTTATTTTACTTCTCATATGGATACAGTTGTACCAGGTAATGGTGTTAAGCCAGTCATTGAAGACGGCTATGTCAAGACAGATGGCACAACCATTCTTGGTGCTGACGATAAAACAGGGCTTGCTGCAATGTTTGAAGCGATCCGTGTCCTAAAAGAGAAAAATGTACCGCATGGCAAGATTGAATTTGTCATTACAGCTGGTGAAGAATCAGGACTTGTAGGAGCAAAAGCGTTAGATCCGAAACTGATGACAGCAAAATATGGTTATGCCCTTGATTCAGATGGCAAGGTCGGTACCATTATCGTGGCTGCGCCAACACAGGCGAAAGTACGTGCAACCATTTACGGAAAAACAGCTCACGCAGGAGTGGCACCTGAAAAAGGCGTCTCTGCGATTACGATTGCATCAAAAGCGATCGCCAGCATGCCGCTTGGCCGTATTGATGAAGAAACAACGGCGAATATTGGCCGCTTTGAAGGCGGAACACAAACGAATATTGTCTGTGATCAAGTGGATATTTTGGCAGAGGCACGTTCTTTAGAACCGGCAAAAATGGAAGCGCAAGTAGCGAAAATGAAAGAAGCCTTTGAAAAAACCGCTAAAGAAATGGGCGGAAGAGCCGATGTACAAATTGACATCATGTATCCAGGCTTTAAATTCTCACACGGCGATCAAGTCGTTGAAGTGGCGAAAAAAGCGGCTGCGAAAATTGGCCGTCCTTCAGAACTACAGACAAGCGGGGGAGGCAGTGATGCAAACGTCATTGCTGGAAATGGCATCCCGACCGTCAACCTAGCTGTTGGATATGAAGATATTCATACGAAAAATGAGAAAATGCCGATTGAAGAATTAGTCAAGACAGCTGAAATGGTTCTCGCCATTATCGAAGAAACGACAAATCCATCGTAAAGGCAGGAGACTCTGTGAGCACGCAAAAGATCATTATTTTCCAAGTGGGACAAGAGGATTTTGGTATCAGCGTAGAACATATACGCTCAATTGAGAAGGTCCCTTATTTACAAGAAGTATCGAACCTTCCAAAAGAGATTAAAGGACTCATGTCGTTAAGAGGAGAGGTCATTCCAGTCAGTGACACAGGTGTCATGCTGCACGGAAAACCTCTGGATGTAACCGAACAGTCTAAGGTTCTACTATTTGAATTGAACGATCAAATGATTGGCTGCCTTGTTTCTGATGCAAAAGATATCATTGATATCGAGCTAAGTGAGATCAAGCCATTTCATATGAACACAAAAGCATCTGAATATTTCTTCGGCGTCGTTGAGAGAGAGAACAAGATGATTTTACAAGTGGACCCTAATAAGTTTCTAGGGAAAATTGAGGATCTTGATCAATTGCCTGAGCGATTGAAAGAGGAATTGGCATAAACAAAGGCCCCTTATCCATGGATAAGGGGTCATTTTGCGTGCCGGAGCTCACGCATCTTTTATTTGTTGCGCTCTACAGAAGACAAATAAAGCCCCCTTATCATGTTCCGGTAAGGGGGCTATAATTTATTCAGCTGCTGGGTTAATTGAATCGTTTGCCGCAGCTTTTGTTTTTGATTTTTGGTACATCACATTTAAAATAATCGTTTGAATGGTGAGTAAAAGTCCACTTGTCATCCAATATAAAGGAAGAGCAGCGGGAGCATTAATTGATAGAAACAGCATCATGACTGGGAAAATCATGCCCATGATTTTTGCTTGTTTCAGTGCAGCTTCTGTTTGGGTGCCTGATTGCTTTGCGAATTTTTGTGTGACATAAAATTGCAAGAAATACATGGCTCCTGCAAAGATCGCCACCAAAAGATCAGTTTGTCCTAAGTTAAACCATAAGAACGAATGTGTTGCGATCTCAGGTGTTGAGCGGATTGCCGAGTAAAAGCCAAGAACAATTGGAATTTGAATCAGCATCGGCAGACAGCCCATTGCCAGCGGGTTCACATTGTTGTCTTTATATACTTTCATCATTTCCATTTGCAGTTCTTTTTGTTTTTCAGGTTCTTTCGTTTTCTTTAATTTGCTTTGTATTTGGTCAATCTGAGGTTTAACGAGTGCCATTTTCTCTTGCATCACTCTCTGCTTTTTAAATTGGTTTGCAAAAAGCGGGAAAATAAGCAGCCGGACAATCAATGTCACGAACATAATAGATAAACCGTAGTCATCATGGAAAAAGTTCGCAAGCCAGATAATCAACTCAGAAAAAGGCTGAACAAAATAATGATGGAAAAACCCATCAGAGCTTGTATTTGTTTGCGCACTGGCAGCAAATGCCGGTGACGCTACCATCATAAAAAATAAAGTCGTACAAATTGTCAATAAACGTTTCAATTCATTTCCTCCTCAATAATAAAATCTAATAAGAGAGAGGAAGCGAATGGTCTTCATCATCATTTGATGATCTTTTCATTCGAATGACTTTACTAATCCAAGTTGTAATGCGATCATATATGATAAACAGAAAGTCTGTTCGATTCAAACAAGATGCATCCAACTCTTCTAAACGATGTCCTCCGAGGTGCTCGTTCATTCGGCAGTCTTTTAATAAGAAAGCAATACCGATGGCGGTCAGCGCTGGAAGAATAATCGTAAAGAATTCAACAAGGAAAAAGACTTCATTGAATGTATCAATAATCATGATTATCACATCCATTTCATTACTCACAGTGTACTATACACCATATGAAATGTCTAATGGAACAAACAGGTGAAATCACGGTGAAGTGAAGGAAAGTAGATCACCTAAGGAGGCAAGCAAATGGCTGATTCTCAAAAGAAGGGGCGAATCATTTTTCATATTGATATGAATAGTTTTTATGCATCGGTAGAAATGGCGTATGATCCTTCTTTGAGAGGGAAACCTTTAGCCATTAGCGGAAATGCAAAAGAGCGCAAAGGGATAGTTGTGACTTGCAGCTACGAGGCAAGAGCACTCGGGGTGAAGCCGCCGATGCCACTCTGGGAAGCGAAGCGGCTATGTCCGGGACTGATTGTGCGTACACCCAACTTCGACCGGTACCGCAGCTCCTCACAAGAGATGTTTACCATACTAAGAGAATATAGTGACTTAGTTGAACCCGTTTCAATTGATGAAGGCTATATTGATTTAACCGATACCCCTTATGCTGAGCATGCCGTGAAAACCGCTCATGATATTCAAACGAGGCTCGTAGAAGAGCTCATGCTTCCATCGAGTATTGGCATTGCACCAAATAAATTTCTAGCGAAGATGGCGTCTAATTGGAAAAAGCCAATGGGCATTACCATTTTGCGTAAACGAGATGTCCCGACAATGCTCTGGCCGCTCCCTGCAGGTGACATGCATGGGGTTGGACAGAAAACGGCAGATAAGCTGAAAACCATCGGAATTCATACTATTGAAGATTTAGCAAAAGCGAATGAATATGCGCTGAAAGAGTTATTAGGCATCAATGGACCGAGGTTAAAGCAAAAAGCAAACGGAGAGCATGACGGCATTGTCGACCCAGAAAGAATATACGAATTTAAATCTGTCGGCAATTCTTCCACTCTTCCTCACGATTCTGATGATACAGATGAACTCGTCTCATTAATAGAGAAACTGTCGCAATCGGTGAGTGCCAGATTACGAAGAAAAGAAGTGATGGCAAACCGGTTGCTCATTATGATTCGGTATGCAAGCTGGAAAAATATCACACGGAGCGTCACACTCACGAATCCAACTGATCGAAATGAAGATCTATTTGAGGCGGCAAAGCAGCTATTCCTAAAGCATTGGAATGACCAGCCTGTAAGACTTTTAGGTGTGACGGGGACCGATCTTGTGGAACGAAAATCAGCTGTCAAGCAACTTGATTTATTCTCTTATACAGAAGATGCAAAAGACGAACCGCTCCAATCTCTTTTAGACGGACTGAAAGAAAAATACGGTAAACCACTCATCCAAAGAGGAGTAACCATTAAGGAAAAAGAGAGCAAAACAAGTGGTACAAGTTTTAATAAAGACTTTTTTCAGGACGAAAGAGGAAATGACTAGCCTGAAAACTTGATAAAAGAGGTGATGTTGTGGTAATTTCAAAGGGTACATCATTTCAGCAGTAATCAATATAGTGTGTTAGAAGGGACGTCAGAATTATGTCAAAACAACAAATCGGTGTCGTTGGACTAGCCGTTATGGGGAAAAATCTTGCCCTAAATATTGAAAGCCGCGGTTTCTCCGTGTCCGTTTATAACAGATCTAGCAGCAAAACAGAAGAGTTTCTTCAAGAATCACAAGGGAAAAACGTTGTAGGCACATACAGCATTGAAGAATTTGTTCAATCGCTTGAAACGCCGCGTAAAATTCTTTTAATGGTAAAAGCGGGTGCAGCAACAGATGCAACCATTCAATCATTACTGCCTCACCTAGAGAAAGGTGACATTTTAATTGATGGTGGAAATACATATTACAAGGATACACAAAGACGTAACCAAGAGCTTGCGGAAAGTGGTATTCACTTCATTGGTACAGGTGTTTCTGGCGGTGAAGAAGGCGCACTTAAAGGTCCTTCTATCATGCCTGGCGGTCAAAAAGAAGCGCACGAGCTAGTGAAACCAATTTTAGAAGCCATCTCTGCGAAAGTAGATGGTGAGCCTTGTACAACGTATATCGGTCCAGATGGAGCAGGACATTATGTCAAAATGGTTCATAACGGTATCGAGTACGGAGACATGCAATTGATCTCTGAATCATACTTTATCTTGAAGCATGTGGCAGGATTGTCAGCAGAGGAGCTTCATGAAGTATTCTCAGAGTGGAATAAAGGCGAACTTGACAGCTATTTAATTGAAATTACAGCTGACATTTTCACAAAAGTGGATGAAGAAACAAATCAGCCGCTTGTGGATGTGATCTTAGATAAAGCTGGACAAAAAGGAACTGGGAAATGGACGAGCCAAAGCTCTCTTGATCTAGGTGTTCCGCTTCCAATCATTACTGAATCTGTTTTCGCGCGTTACATTTCAGCAATGAAAGATGAGCGTGTTGAAGCAAGTCAATTAATTGAAGGCCCTAAGCCAGCGCAATCAGCAGAGAATAAACAAGAGCTGATCGAAGCGGTTAGAAAAGCCCTATTCATGAGTAAAATCTGCTCATATGCACAAGGTTTTGCGCAAATGAAAGCAGCGTCTGATGAGTATAACTGGGATTTGAAATACGGTGAAATTGCGATGATCTTCCGTGGTGGATGTATCATTCGTGCAGCCTTCCTGCAGCAAATCAAAGAAGCATATGACCGTAACCCTGAATTGAAAAACCTATTGCTTGATCCTTACTTCAAGGATATCGTAGAAAGCTATCAATCATCACTTCGTAAAGTGATTTCACTTGCAGTAGAACAAGGTGTTCCTGTTCCTTCATTCTCAAGTGCACTAGCTTACTTTGATAGCTATCGTACAGCTGTCCTTCCAGCTAACTTAATTCAAGCACAGCGTGACTACTTCGGCGCACATACGTATGAGCGCACAGATAAAGAAGGCGTCTTCCATACTGAATGGATGAAATAAGTATAAAACCTCAAAAGACCTTACCTTTGGTAAGGTCTTTTTTGTGTTTACATCTATTCGGCTAAAAATCCGAAAAAGAGGGATGCTAAGTAAAAAAGAACAGAAAGTAGGGATAGAAGTGGGCATTTTATATGCACTTCTCCCAGCGATATTTTGGGGAAGTATTGTTCTCATCAGTGTCAAACTTGGCGGGAATGCCTATCAGCAAACACTCGGCATTACCCTCGGCGCTTTTTTGTTTTCAATCGGCGCCTATTTGATCAAAATGCCGGAACTGACACCGCTTATTTTTGCGGTTTCCGTTATCTCTGGGATCTTTTGGAGTATTGGGCAAATGAATCAGCTTTCAAGTGTCGCCTTTCTAGGGGTGTCAAAGGCTGTTCCTTTATCAACGGGTATGCAGCTTGTGAGCACGACATTATTTGGTGTCATTGTCTTCAAAGAATGGCAGACCATGACGGTCATACTTATTGGTTCTTGTGCCATTTTATTTATTATTGCTGGCGTTGTCATGACATCCCTCGGTCAAAAAAAGAGTGGCGGGAACGAAGGCGGCAATTTTAAAAAGGGAATCATCATTTTGCTCATCTCAACCGTAGGCTACGTCGGATACGTCGTCATTTTAAGATGGTTTCATATAGATGGCTGGTCTGCGCTCGTTCCGCAATCTGTCGGCATGCTGCTTTCATCGTTAGCGATTAGTCTAAAGCAAGACCCGTTTAGCAAATATACGTTCAGAAATATCATTGCTGGTCTTGTGTGGTCGACAGGAAATCTAGGGCTTCTTTTGGCGATTCCACTCATTGGCGTAGCAGTAAGTTTTTCCATGTCTCAAACAGGAATTGTCATCTCGACTTTAGGCGGTATTTATTTATTAAAAGAGAAAGCATCTAAAACAAGCTTTGTCATTGCAGGCTGCTTGATGATTATCGCAGGTGGTGTGCTACTAGGTTTTACAAAATAGGAGGTTTTAAGCGAATGTATCCAGATTTGGAAGGAAAAACAGTTCTCATCACAGGAGCAGGTACAGGGATAGGTCAGGCGATGGCGCGCCGGTTTGGACAAGAAAAAGCCAATGTAGTGATCAATTATTTCTCAGATAAAGAAAACCCGGACGACACGATTGCTGAGATTCAAAAAAGTGGCGGACAGGCTGTGAAAATTCAAGGGGATGTATCAAAAGAAGAGGATATGAAGGCGATGATTAATCAAGCTGTTGATACATATGGCAGTCTTGATGTCATGATCAATAATGCAGGAATTGAAAATGAAGTTCCTTCAACTGAAATGACGCTAGATAACTGGAACAAAGTGATGTCCACCAATTTAACAGGTATGTTTTTAGGGTGCCGTGATGCATTAAAGTATATGACAGAACACGGGATCGAGGGGTCGATTATTAATATGTCGTCGGTCCATCAGCAAATTCCGTGGCCTCATTTTGTCCATTATGCAGCAAGTAAAGGAGGCGCCAAGCTTTTGACAGAAACGCTGGCACTAGAATATGCCCCTAAAAAAATCCGTGTAAACAGTATTGCACCAGGTGCAATTGATACCCCCATCAATGCCGAAAAATTTAATGATCCAGCATTGAAAAAGGGCGTCATTGAGCTGATACCAATTGGCTATATCGGAAAGCCTGAAGAAGTGGCAGCATGTGCTGTCTGGCTTGCATCAAAAGAAGCGAGCTATGTGACAGGGTTGACGTTATATGTAGACGGCGGTATGACCAAGTACCCGGGATTCCAAGCAGGAAAAGGATAATCGTGCATATGTTGATCACGGGCTGGGCTCAGAGGATAACACAACATCAAATTATGATCTAGTATGTTGTCATGCTAGTGAAAAGCGTGAGCATAAACATTGCACACGCTTTTATCCATTTATTCGCCTTTTTTAAATATGGCTTCTTTGTTCTTCACGATGATGCCTACTTTCGTTTTGACACGAGGAACGCCATCTTTTTGAAGATAATCATATAAAATGGGTTCTATTTCATTGATATCTGTACGAAGTATTTTAGGTGATAACTCCTCGATAAATGGATCGTTTTTAACTGCTAGACAGTTCGCCATTGTATCGAGTGCAATTAAACTGAAAGGTCTTCCTTGGTTTAGCCAAGATTTCATTCTGAGCCATGTTGGAAAGCATGCTGATGCCAACCTGCCCCAACTGTCGTTAAAAGAGGAGCAATGAGACTCCATCCAATCAAGTATGTGATGTGAACGGAAACGATATAGGCTGGAGAGAGCCATCATTGGCAATTCCTTTTCACTTACACATTTCAATTGATCAAAAATACGTCTCATTCCTTCCTCGGCTGGTAAACTACTGGCTGCTGCCCAAGAAAGCGGATGAAAAAATTTATCGGCATCATTCTCCCAAAGCTCTCTTACCCAATCCGAAGTTGCAGTACCTAAAACATCAGCTGCGATCTCCAGCATTCTTGATTTGACTTCATGATTTTCCGTTCCATAAAATCTAGCTTTTACAGACATCAACATTTTTTGTGTATCGTGTTTTTTCAGGGCATTGATGACATCGTATTGAAGAAACCATCTTGTGATTGAGAAATCTAATAAAGACTCCAAATCATGTTGAACCGCTTGTAATGTGGGTATTTTCTCTTCTGCTGTGACCAATACATCTTCTTCTGGCTGACAAGCCTCTCCGTCTTCTTCATAAAAATCATCGTGCAATAAAAATTTCTTTGGAGAGTGGATGATCGCTAAGTGATACCATTCAATTGGCCGTAAAGAATAGGTTAAGAGCCGCCTGTGACAATCATTGCATAAACGATAAGGCTGAGCTGGTTCATCAGAAATTTTTACAACATCAATCTCGTTTCTTTTACAGGCTTCACACAAATGAGTGACTGCCATGATATCGACTCCCTTTGATTGCAAAGATAAGAATAGATTCGAAAAGTAGCAGCAAAAGACGTTTACCTATCCATCAAATTGAGTGGGAATAGAAACTGTTTCCATCTCTGGGCAGTTACTTCTCATGATTTATGGGATGAAAAATTGGGTTTTTGAATGAGCTAAGTCATTCGCACTTATTTTAACAAAGTTCTCAAAGACTGTCTTCAGAAGAAGAAGCTACTTTATGGTTCATTCGGAGAGTATTTTTTAAAAGAAAAGGGTGTCTCGTTCATATCTGGATGAGATCTTTTTTGTTCTGAAAGCTTGTTGTGAGTATTGATACGGTCATTTTTAAAATAAAATACAGACATATATAATTAAATGTCTAGACATTTAAAAATAAAAATATATAATATTAACTGGAAGCGCTTTTATTACAACAATGGGGTGAGAGAAATGAAACGTATTTTATTAGCATGCAGTTCAGGTATGTCTACGAGTTTACTAGTCACAAAGATGAAAGCACATGCTGAGTCTATAGGGGAAGAAGCAGAGATTTGGGCAGTCGGACAAGACCAAGCGAGAAAAGAAATGGCACATGCCGATGTTGTATTAATTGGACCGCAAATGAGCTTTTTAAAAGGGGATCTTCAAAAAGAAGCTCAAAAATATGGGATTGAAGTAGAGGTCATCGATATGCAGGCGTATGGGCTAGCAGATGGACAAAAAGCGTATGAACAAGCGGTTTCATTGATGGGGGAATCTTAAAGGATGGAAAAGAAAACGCTCGAAGGACTCACGGAAGAACAAATCAGTTTTCAATTGATCTTACACAGCGGAAATGCACGAAGCAAATTGCTTCAATCTCTTAAACAATTTAGAGAAGGTCATGAAACAGTAGCATCTGACCTTCTCAAAGAAGCGGAAGATGATTTGCGGAATGCACATGATATCCATTTTCAAATGGTACAGCAAGAGGCAAGCGGAGAAACGATTTCATTCTCCTTGCTGCTCATGCATGCCGAAGATCATTTCATGTCAACGATGACAATAAAAGAGCTTGTGGGAGAGCTCTTACCGATATTGCAATCACTGAAACAATAAAGGGTGTAAACAAGGGGGGAAACCAATGTTTGATAAAATAAGTGCGATTTTGGTTCCGATTGCTGGGAGATTGAACAACAATCGCTATCTAGGGGTATTAAGGGATGCCTTTATGCTTGCGTTCCCATTAACAATTTTTGGTTCCATCATGGTCGTATTAATGAATTTGCCATTTTTAGATAAGATCATGAGTCAAACAGCACTGGAAGGTGTTCAGTCTGCACTGAATATTGCACCTAGTGCGACCATCAGCATTATGAGTGTGTTTGTTGTATTTGGGATTGGCTACTATTTATCGAAAAGCTATGATGTGGAAGCTGTCTTTGGCGGTGTGATCGCTTTAGCCTCTTTCCTGCTCCTTACGCCATTTTTACTAGAACAAGAGGGCGGTGCATCCATTGCAGGCGTCATCCCAGTCGATCGTTTAGGCGCAAAGGGAATGTTCCTTGGAATGATCACAGGCTTTTTGTCAGCTGAAATTTATCGCTATTTTGTCCAAAAGAAATTTGTCATCAATATGCCGCAAGGGGTTCCGCCAGCTGTTTCTAAGTCTTTTGCTGCACTTATCCCGGCTACTTTGACACTTACAACCTTTTTACTGATCAATATCATCATTACACAAGGGTTCAAAACCAACATGCATGACTTGATTTACAATGCGATTCAGGCGCCGCTTGTCGGACTTGGGAGCGGTATCATTCCGACCTTGATCGCTATTTTCTTTATACAAATTCTTTGGTTCTTTGGGCTCCACGGCCAAATTATTATCAACTCTGTCATGGACCCGATTTGGAATACATTGTCCATTCAAAATCTAGAAAGCTACACAAAAACAGGTGAGGTTCCGAACATCATCAGCAAGCAGTTTATCGAAATCTATACAGTGGGTATGGGTGGAACCGGTATGACGCTAGCTGTTGTGTTCACGATTTTAATTTTTCTTAAAAGTAAGCAATTGAAACAAGTAGCAAAGCTCGGCTTAGGACCAGGTTTATTTAACGTCAATGAACCCATTATCTTCGGTTTACCGATTGTGATGAACCCGCTTATTCTCATTCCATGGATTTTGGCGCCAATGGTGATTACTTGTATTTCTTATTTTGCGATGGCCGCAGGTATTGTGCCGCCTCCGACAGGCGTGAATATACCTTGGACAGTACCGATCTTTATTAGCGGAGTCATGGCAACAAATTCATTAGCGGGCGGTCTGCTTCAGCTGTTTAATTTAATGATTGTGTTTGTCATTTGGTTCCCGTTCCTAAAATTTATTGATCGTATGAATGTGAAAAATGAAAAAATAGTCACGACAGAAAAAACGAAACAAACAAACATCAAAGGTGAAGGAGACTCAATACATGTCGATGGAAACTAACAGTCAATCATATACATTTCCAGAAGGTTTCTGGTGGGGATCTTCTGCCTCTGCTACGCAAACAGAAGGCAGTTATCCAGGAGATGGAAAGGGACCGAACATTTGGGATCACTGGTTTGAAAAAGAGCCGAATCGTTTTTTTCAGGGCGTCGGTCCAGGTGTAACCTCACAATTTTATCGTAAATACAAAGAGGATATCCGCCTCATGAAGGAGATTGGGCACAACTCGTTTCGTCTATCTATTTCATGGTCACGCCTTTTACCTGAGGGAAAAGGGGCTGTTAATGAAGAAGCTGTGGCTTTTTACAATGATGTGATCAATGAACTGATAGCGAATGACATTGAACCGTTTGTGAACTTGTATCATTTTGATATGCCAATGGCGCTTCAGGAGACGGGAGGATGGGTAAACAGGCAGGTTGTAGACGATTATGTCAGCTATGCGACATTGTGTTTTCAGCTATTTGGCGACCGGGTGAAAAAATGGTTTACCCATAACGAGCCGATTGTCCCTGTAGAGGGTGGATATATGTATAGCTTCCATTATCCAAACGAAGTTGATTTCCAAAAGGCAGTGCAAGTTGGATTTCATGAGATTTTATCAAATGCTAAGGCCATTGCGGCTTATAAAGAGATGAAGCAGGATGGGAAAATAGGCATTATCCTGAACCTTACTCCTTCGTATCCACGAAGCCAGAATCCGCGGGATGTCGAAGCAGCTGAGATGGCTGACGCCTTCTTTAACCGGTCCTTCCTAGATCCAGCAGTGAAAGGACATTTCCCTGAAAAGCTAGTGGACGTGTTAAAGAAAGAAGGATTGATGCCGGCTATGGAGGAAGGAGACCTTGAACTCATTCAAGAGAACACGATCGACCTTCTCGGCATCAACTATTATCAGCCAAGAAGAGTGAAAGCAAAGGAACATATGCCTCACCCTGATGCACCATTTATGCCAGATCATTATTTTGATTCTTTTGAAATGCCGGGCAGAAAAATGAATGTGTACCGCGGCTGGGAAATCTATGAAAAGGGTATTTACGATATATTGAAAAAAGTCCAGACAGACTATGGGAATATTGAATGCTTTATTTCTGAAAATGGAATGGGTGTCGAAGGAGAAGAGCGGTTTCAGGATGAAGAAGGAATGATTCATGACGATTACCGCATTGATTTTATTTCTGAGCATCTTAAATGGGTGCATCAAGCCATTCAAGAAGGAAGTCATGTAAAAGGCTATCATCTGTGGACGTTTATGGATAATTGGTCATGGTCGAATGCCTATAAAAATCGCTATGGATTTGTCTCAGTGGACCTTGAGAATGACGGGAAACGTACCATCAAAAAAAGTGGCTATTGGTTTCAATCGGTTTCAGAGAATAATGGTTTCTAATCAAGATACTTGCTCTTTCCTTGAAAAGGGCAAGTATTTTTCTTATGTAAAGATGAAAGGGTTGAAATGAAAGTGGCTCGAACCTTTTAAGCGCACTAGGCTTAGTGTAGAATGAGAGGAAGGCTAGAAAGCGCTATAATAGGATATGAAAAAACAAGTCAGTTGGTGGTGTGAGATGACAAAGTACGAACTCATTTCAGAAGAAATTAGAAAAAGAATAGGAACAGCATATTATCCAGAAGATCAACCCATTCCAGATGAAAACTCGCTTGCCGCTGAATTTAAATGCAGCAGAATGACGATGAAGCGTGCGCTCGATCTTTTAGTGGCGGAAGGTCTGCTCTTTAGAAAAAGAGGTCATGGCACATTTATTGTGAAGGCAGCACTAAATCAAGGTGCGATCAACGTATCAGGTCATGAAAATAAAGGGTTCACGAAAGTGATGGCAGATAAAAACGTGACGAGCCAAATCATTCGCTTTGATGTGCATTTTCCAAGTGAAGAGGTGGCAGCTCATTTATCCATTGACTCAAGCACACCCGTCTATGACATTATTCGGCTTCGTTTGGTGGAAGAAGAGCCATATGTATTAGAAAAAACCTTTATGCCTGTCAATGTCATTAAGGGAATAGATGAAGAGGTTTTATTGGGTTCCATCTATAGCTACATTACAAACACACTGCAATTAAAAGTAGCAGGAGCGCACAAAAAAATTAGAGCGGCTAAATCAGATCAGCTTGATCAGCAATATTTAGGCTGTGACCCTTCGGATCCGGTGCTAGAAGTGGAGCAGGTGGCTTATTTAAACACAGGCCGGCCGTTTGAATATTCTTTTAGCCATCATCGCTATGATAAATTTGATTTTTCAACAGTTGAAATTACGAAAACACGACTTTAAAAAAAGAGCAGAACCCCCTCAATCGGGAGACTGCTCTTTTTTTGTTGATTTTATATATTCCACCAGTGATATCCATCTTTTTCAAGAAGCTGATCTGCTTCTTTTGGTCCCATAGAACCAGCAGGATAATTTGGTTTTAACGTTTTGGTTTCAGCCCATTTTTCTGAAATTGGATCAACAAAGTTCCAAGACAGTGCTACTTCATCCCAGTGGGCAAAGTTTGTTGCGTCACCTAGCAAACAGTCATGAATTAGCTTTTCATACGCTTCTGGTGTATTCATGATGTCGTTGTAATTTGTTTGATAGTCAAGCTTAATTGGTTTAGCATACGTTCCGCCATCAAGCTTGCGAGCATTCAGGTGAAGGGTGATGCCTTCGTCTGGCTGAATGTGAATCACAAGTAAGTTTGGATGCATGGAATTCCCGTTTCCGTAGTACAGGTTCATCGGAATGTCTTTAAATTGCACCACGATTTGAGTGGATTTTTTTTCTAGACGTTTTCCTGTACGAATGTAAAATGGTACCCCGGCCCATCTGAAGTTATCGATGAGAAGTTTTCCTGCAACGAATGTTTCTGTGTTGGAGTTTGGGTCCACATTTTGCTCTTCAAGATAGGAAGGAACCATATTGCCATCAATCGTTCCTGCATCATATTGTCCGCGGACAAAGAATTGATCCACTTCATCTTTCGAGAATGGACGAAGCGCACGCAATGCTTTCCGTTTTTCGCTACGGATTTCCTCTGTATTGAGCTTAATCGGTGGCTCCATGGCTAGCAGTGCAACCATTTGAAGCATATGGTTTTGGACCATATCTCTCAGTGCACCAGAACTCTCGTAATATCTCGCACGGTCTTCGACACCTAATGATTCACTCGATGTGATTTGAATGTTTGAGATATAGCGGTTTGTCCAAAGCGGTTCAAAGATCGCATTCGCAAAACGAATTACCTCAATGTTTTGCACCATCTGTTTACCAAGATAGTGGTCAATACGATAAATTTGATCCTCTGTAAATGCATCTCGGATCTCTTCATTTAATGTTTTGGCACTAGGCAGGTCATGACCAAACGGTTTTTCAATAACAAGTCGAGACCATCCAGTCGTTTCTGATACGCCTTCACTTTTTAAAAACTTCGCAATGGTTCCGAAGAATTCTGGTGCCATCGCTAAATAGAACATCCGGTTATTCGGGATACTGTATGTATCTTCAAGACCAGAAAGAAGTGTGTTCAGTGCTTGATAGGAAGCGGGACTTGAAACATCAAAATCATGGTAATAGAAATGAGAAATAAATTCCTCTGCTTTTGCTTCTGCATCATCAGAAGAGACCGATTCTTTTACCACAGCTCTTAGGTCTTCATGAGACCAAGGACGACGTCCAACACCTACAACAGCGAATTGATCTCCAAGCTTTCCGCTATGATAAAGTCTATGTATAGAAGGGTAGAGCTTGCGTTTTGCAAGGTCTCCTGTTGCGCCAAAGATGACAATGACTGCTTTTGGATAGTTAGTTTCTGTATTCACGAAAAGTACCTCACTTTATTCGTAGCATTGTTGTAAAAACCGAGAATGTATGTACATTTTCTTTATTTTAAAGGTTCATTGTTCGTAAAGCAAACATTTGATTCGACTTTTTCTGCCCAAGTTTGACTTTTTTCAAAAATTCCGCTGAATTCACATTTATCCTGTCTTCATGTATTCTATATGAATGAAGAGATTGTATACCGGCTGTAGGAGGAAATCGTAATGGAACTGCTCTTTTTAGGAACAGGTGCAGGCATTCCTGCAAAAACAAGAAACGTCACTTGCACTGCGCTGAAGCTTTTAGAAGAGAGAAAAGCCGTGTGGCTTTTTGATTGCGGAGAAGCGACGCAGCATCAAATATTACATACAACGATTAAACCAAGAAAAATTGAGAAGATCTTTATCACGCATATGCACGGTGATCATGTATATGGTCTCCCGGGTCTGCTTGGCAGCAGGTCCTTTCAAGGCGGAGAGGATAAATTGACGATATATGGTCCAAGCGGCATTAAAGCTTTTGTAAACGCGGCACTTTCAGCGACACAAACGCATTTGACTTATCCGCTGCATATCATAGAAATAGAGGAAGGGATCGTTTTTGAAGATGATACCTTTCAAGTAGAAGCAAAACGAGTGTCTCATGGGATCCCAGCTTACGGTTATCGGGTCGTGGAAAAAGATGTACCCGGTGCACTAAAAGCCGAAGACCTAAAAAAAATCGGTGTAAAACCTGGACCTTTGTATCAGAAGTTGAAAAATGGGGAAACCGTTACACTCGAAGATGGAAGAATGATTGATGGAACCGATTATTTGGAACCCCCTAAAAAAGGGAGAATCGTTGCATTTTCAGGAGATACCCGTTTGTGCGAGAATATAACAAGGCTTGCCAAGAATGCGGATGTGTTAGTCCATGAAGCAACATTTGGGAAAGAAGATGCAGAACTAGCCTATAATTATTATCACAGTACGACAGAACAGGCAGCAAAAACAGCGCAGGAAGCAGGCGCAAAAAGACTGATTTTGACTCATATTAGTGCACGGTACCAAGGGGAAGAGTCAATGAAACAATTACTCAAAGAAGCCCGCGATATATTCCCGCTGACTGAAGCTGCACATGATTTCTTTTCTTTTCCTATAGACCGTACCCTGTAAAAATTGGATGAATCGTCAAAAATAGTTGTGTGATTTTTTTGATATTTATGATGACGCTCTTTTTCAGGTAGTGGTAAAATGGTGAAGAAAAAACAAATGACGAATTACACTATGAAGAATACGGGAGGCACAATCAAAGATGAGCGGTTTTACAGCGTTAAGTGAAGCAGAATTAAATGACCTATATGCAGCACGACAAAAAGAATTTGAAACGTACAAAAGTAAAAACTTACACTTAGACATGTCAAGAGGGAAACCTTCTCCAAAACAGCTCGATTTATCTATGGGCATGCTCGATGTCGTGACATCAAAGGATGCAATGACAGCTGAGGATGGTACAGATGTGCGAAACTATGGCGGCTTGACAGGCCTTCCTGAAACAAAGAAATTTTTTGCAAGTGTGCTCAATCTGAAGCCAGAACAAATCATCATTGGCGGTAATTCTAGTCTGAATATGATGCATGACACAATTGCACGTGCTATGACTCACGGCGTATATGGCAGCAAAACACCTTGGGGAGAGCTTCCAAAGGTAAAATTCCTTGCACCAAGCCCAGGATATGATCGTCATTTTGCCATTTGTGAGCATTTTAACATAGAGATGATTACGGTAGATATGAAGTCGGATGGACCTGACATGGATCAGGTGGAAAAATTGGTTGCAGAAGATGAAGCCATCAAAGGGATTTGGTGTGTACCGAAATATAGTAACCCTGACGGCATTACGTATTCAGATGAGGTTGTTGACCGTCTTGCTTCTATGCAGACAAAAGCAGACGACTTCCGTATTTTTTGGGATGATGCCTATGCAGTCCACCATCTAACAGATACGCCTGATACGTTAAAAGATATTTTTCAAGCAGTAGACAAAGCAGGACATGCAAACCGTGTGTTTATGTTCGCCTCTACTTCTAAAATTACGTTCCCAGGCTCGGGTGTTGCACTGATGGCATCTAGTCAGGACAACGTCAGCTTTATTCAAAAACAGCTATCAGTTCAAACCATTGGGCCAGATAAAATCAATCAATTAAGACACCTTCGTTTCTTCAAGAATCCAGAAGGATTGAAGGAACATATGAAAAAGCATGCAGCGATTATTAAGCCGAAATTTGACCTCGTTCTTTCGATCCTTGATGAAAAGCTTGGTGGAACAGGCATCGCTGAGTGGCACAAACCAAATGGCGGATATTTTATCAGCTTAAATACACTCGATCATTGTGCAAAAGCTGTTGTGCAAAAAGCGAAAGAAGCCGGTGTGACACTAACAGGTGCAGGGGCGACATATCCTTATGGAAACGATCCGCTTGATCGTAACATCCGTATTGCGCCAACGTTCCCAACACTTGAAGAACTAGAGCAGGCGATTGACATCTTTACGTTATGCGTTCAGCTTGTCAGCATTGAAAAGTTGCTGTCTGAGAAAAGTCAATCAGCACCAACGGTATAACGAAAAAAACTCCTTGACTGATGTCCGGTCAAGGAGTTTTTGTTTTTAGTTAGCTGTTTGATAATAAGTGGCAGGCTGTTTTGCTGCACACCATACATCATAAATCGCAAGCTGCACAATATGTGGTTCATCGTGATGAATATAGTGCGAGCTGTTCTGCGCCTGAATCCATCCGCTTTGGGATGACAATGTGAGCATTCGTTTATGAAGCCTGAGCCAAGCTTCATGTGCTGGATGAAACAAGCGGCTTTTGCCTGATGAAATGACAAGAAGGGGCATCATCCCATAATGCGTTTGCTCCTCTTTGGTCGTACGCAGCATTTGCTCAAAGTCCTCATGTGTACATTCTGCTGTGAACTGCGTCATATATGAAGTGCGTTCTTCCTTTGATAAGAGCGGCAGAATGACCTGCTCTTGCTCCTCACTTGCTGGGTCTAGAAGGACCATACCGATAACATCTTCTTTTCTGCGGCTTGCCCATAAGCGGCTGACAAGAGAGCCAAATGAGTGCGCCACAATGAGAAATGGCGGCTGAATATTGGCTTGATGTAAGAGTGTATCTAAATCATCCGCAAGATCATGCAAAGTTCTTCCTTCTTTGCTTTCGCTGCTTTTTCCATTACCTAAACGGTCATATAAGAAAACACCAAGCTCTGGGTCAATATCACGAGCGATATTCGCCCACGTATCGCCTGAAATTCCATATCCTGCTTCAAAAATAATGGTGGCTTCCTTTTTCCCTTGACGATGCTTTGTATAAAAGTGATGTCCATCTATATGATACGTTCTTTCAATCAATGCCGAGTTCATTCTTCCATCTCCTCTAAGTGGTTCTTTAGCTAAAAGACGGCACAAAAGGCAAAGATGTTTCTCTTAAAAACAAAAAAGATGCCTATTTCAAAAAATAGACACCTTTTTGCTTAGAGATGTTACCAAGCACGATCGTATTGGCGCGGGCTTTCGATGGATGTACGAAGCTCTTTAGCGGCTGTTTTTGGGAAATACGGATCCCGTAAAAATTCTCTGCCGATAAAGATCAAGTCAGCACGCTGATTTTGTAAAATTTCTTCGGCCTGTATACCAGATGTGATCATACCGACAGCGGCTGTTTGGATGCCGGCACCTTCTCTTATTTTCTCAGCAAAGGTGACTTGGTAGCCGGGGAATGTGTTAATGCTGGCTTGCACCACAGCGCCTGAGCTCACATCAATTAGATCGACTCCTTGCTCTTTCAGCCATGCGGCAATGCCAATATAATCTGCAATATCTAGTCCCTTTGTTGTGTAATCAGAAGCGGATACACGGACAAATAATGGTCCATCCCACACTTCATTGACTGCATCAACCACTTCTCTCAAGAAGCGATAACGATTTTCTGGTGAACCGCCATATTCATCTGTCCGGTGATTGGCAAGCGGTGAGAGAAATTCGTTAATCAAATAGCCATGCGCACCATGAATCTCAATGATGTCAAATCCAGCTTTCTTGGCGCGGACAGCGGCATCTTGAAACGCCTGAACTGTGTCTTTTATTTGATCGATAGACATCTCAAGAGGTGTTTTAGATTGCTCGTCAAATGGAATGCTGGATGGAGCAAGAATGTCACCATCTAGCTCAGCCTTGCGTCCTGCATGGGCTAGCTGGATGGCCGTTTTTGTTCCGTACGCTTTGATTTGTTCGTTTAATGAGGCAAATCCTTCAATGTGCTCATCACTCCAAATTCCGAGGTCCTGATCACTAATTCTTCCCTCAGGTGAAACAGCACTTGCCTCGACCATAATTAATCCGGCCTGACCTTGCGCACGGGAAATATAATGTGCAAAGTGGAAAGGCTGTAATTTTCCATCACGGTCATAGGATGAATACATACACATCGGGGACATGACGATGCGGTTTTTGAGTGTGACACCTTTTAATGTCCAAGGTGAAAAAAGCTTTGTTTCCAATTACCTTCGCCTCCTCATAGAATGGTATAGCCGATTATAACAGCCATTCAAACATTCGTCATAAAAGGTGCTCAAACCATATAGCTTTTGTACATGATTTTGTATAATGAAAGATATGGACATCAAAGGGGGATAAACGGATGAAATGGCAAACGGAAAGTGAACTAAAGGAGCTACTCACAGCTCTTATGCAGTATGAAAGCATATCTGGTACAACGGGAGAAGTCGCATTAGCGGAATATTTATATTACTTGCTGAGGGAGCGGCCGTATTTTGAACAGCATCCTGATCACTTGGCTTTGCATCCAATGAAAGATGGCCGGTATTTTTTAACGGCACTTGTCAAACGAAGTACGTTGCCACGTACTGTTTTACTCCTCAGCCATTTTGATGTCGTGGATACAGAGGATTACGGAGAATTTCAAAATATGGCGTGTAAGCCCGAAGAGTTAATGGCGTCCTTTTCTCAAAAAAGTGCACTTCTTCCAAAAAGGGCAAGAGAGGATTTAGCTTCAGGTGACTGGCTGTTTGGACGAGGGTCCATGGATATGAAAGCAGGCCTGACTGTCCAGCTTTCCATGCTAGAAAGAGCCATGGCGGGGAGGTTTGAAGGAAATATTCTGCTCGTCACAGTGCCAGATGAAGAAGTGAATTCACAGGGGATGCTGGAGGCTGTTCCGAAACTAAAGGAGCTCAAGCAGAAGTATGACCTTGATTATACCGCGTGTTTAAACAGTGAGCCGATGTTTGAAAAGTATCCCGGGGATGCGCACCAATACATCTATACAGGTAGTATAGGGAAGGTACTTGCGGGATTTTTCTGCAAAGGAATTGAAACACATGTAGGTGAGCCCTTCTCAGGATTAAATGCAAATTTTATGGTATCTGAATTAAACAGGCTGTTAGAACTGAATAGTGATTATTGTGAGGAAGTAGATGGTGAAGTGACACCACCTCCGACCAATTTGATGCAAAAGGATTTGAAAGAAGCTTACTCTGTTCAAACGCCTCACACGGCTGTTTCTTTATTTAATGTGCTGATGATGAACCGCTCTAGTGAAGAGCTTCACGGGCTCCTCTATGAAACTGCGAAACAAGCAGCAGCCCAAATCGAAGCCAATCTCAAACAGAAAACCGCTGCATTTCAACGCTTTAAACATTTTACACCCATCGATACAAACATCACGGTGTTAACGTATCATGAGCTGTACGAAAAAGCTGCTGAACGATCCGGCAAGCAGGAGGTCGAGCGAATTGTCAACTACGCCTTTGCCAACCGGGGTGAGCTAGGGGATCGTGATTTTTCAACCAAAATTGTATCAGAACTGACGACCCTTTGTAAGGAAGATGGAGCACTGATTGTGTTGTTTTATAGTCCGCCATTTTACCCATCTGTTTCTTCAACAGATAATCTGCATATTCAAACGACCTTAAAGAAGATTCAAAGAGAAGCAAAAGAGATCTATGGAATCGAAGTAGAAGAAGTCAAATATTTTCCTGGTTTATCTGATTTAAGCTACTTACAGCTTGAAAATCAAGATATAGAGGATTATACAGCCAACATGCCGCTATACCAAAAAGGTTACTCGTTACCACAAGGAGAAAAAGAAGCTCTTAACGTTCCTGTCATCAACGTTGGTCCATTAGGAAAGGATGCGCACAAATGGACAGAACGGCTGCATGTCCCATTCTCTTTTGGCGTTTTGCCGTCGCTCTTACAATCAACAATTCATGCTTTATTAGAAAAGAATTAAGTGAAAGCTCTATCGTCATGATAGGGCTTTTCTTGATATCAATCACCTTCTGTCTAAAGAAATAGAGTATGATATAGAATAATACTTACATATATTTGAAGGGGGATTGTGAGAGTGAAAACAGGAGTACTAACAAAAACAGAGATCATGAGATCACTTCATGAGAGTTTGCGTAAGCTTGAGGAGTTAGTATGGACATGTGATGAGGCTACATTAGATGAATCTTTTGGGGAAGGCAAGTGGTCGATTAAACAAATTGTTGGACATTTGTATGATACAGAAGAAGTCTGGTCAGAGCGGATAGAGCAGGCAATATCAAATGAGCACACGCTTTTCGCATCATATGATCCAGAGATATATGTGAAGGGAAGAGCTTATGAAATGTATACCGCACAAGAGGTCAGTGCATTGATTGAACGCCTAAAAGAAAGCAGAAACAAAACACTGCAGCTATTAGAAAAGGATACATGGGATTTTTCAGGCCTCCATCCTGAAGAAGGGATGATGACAGTCCAAATTTTAGCTGAAACCATTGCTTTACATGAAATTCATCACCTCGATCAAATCAAAGCCATCATGTCCATGAGAGCATCGAGTGATAGATGAAAAGCACCTGTCATCAAGGCAGGTGCTTTTCTCACTTACTTATACGTACTCGCTGAAAACATGTCGTTTAATTCTGCTGCGCGTTTTGTCGCTGTTTTCACACAATCGACAATCGCTTCTTCAAATTGATAGGAAGCAAGGGTATTAAGTCCTGCTTCTGTCGTTCCACCTTCGCTCGTAATTTCTTTGCGCAATTCAGCAGGTTCCTTACCGCTATCCTGAAGCATATTTGCAGCGCCTGCAATCATTTGACAAATGAGCAATTTCGCTGTTTCTTGGTCCATCCCAAGTTCCGATGCACCTCGCTCCATTCCTTCAATCAAATGATAAATAAAGGCAGGACCGCTGCCTGCAATCGCTGTGACCGCATTCAGTTGTGATTCATCTAAAACCGTCACATGACCGATCGTTTCAAACAGCTGAACTGCTTTTTCCTTTTGCGCCTCTGTGACTTCATCACTGACAGCAATGCCAGTAGCTGATTGTTGTATGGCCGCTGATGTATTTGGCATGGCACGAACCACCGCCGTTTTTGCGCCAGCATAATGCTGAATGGTTTCAATAGAAATGCCCGCTAAAATAGAAATAATCAGCTGTCCATTTAAATGGGGCCTTACTTCAGAAATGCCACTTTCCGCATCTTTTGGTTTTAAAGCAAACACCAGCATATCGGCTTCTTCATAAATAAAGGAACGAGCGAAATCTGTTTTGACTCCATAACGTGCATGTAATTCTTCTAATCGTTTTTCATTTGTTTTATTTGTGACAATGATATCTTCATTTGACATAATGCCGCTCTTTAAAAGACCTTTAATCATAGACTCGGCCATTGAGCCTGCACCAATAAATCCAATTTTACTCATAAGCTGCTCCTCCTTGTAGAAAATAAAAAAACCTCTCGTCTGCAAAGGACGAAAGGTTTTTCGCGGTACCACCCTCAATTAGCATGCAATCATACATACTCAGCTCTAGTCCCTTAACGCGGGAAACGTTTAGGTTTGCCTAACAGCTCAAAGGGCAGGTTCAGCAAATAAGAGGATGGTGAAGTCTTACAGCCGGCGGACCTCACTCTCTTGCATCGTTATTTTGCTTACTAATCCTTGTCATCGCGCATCTTATATTTGTTGTTCATTATGCAACGATGGACAAGTTTGTGTCAATAGGGAAAGATAAAAAAATGACCATCTAAACCGCATGACAGTCTGCCCTTTGCAAGATACAATGAATAAAGAAGAGGAAGTTCAGATGATCTATGAGTCAAAAATCAGGAGATGACGTATAAAAGTGAAAGAAGAAATGATTCAATTATCCATCCCTACACCGTTTGCGGTGGGGGATGTCCATGCATATGTATTAAAAGGCGATGCCGTGACCTTAGTTGATTCCGGACCGATGACACAAGAGGCGCAGCATGCCTTTGTCACGCAATTAAAGGAACATCATTTATCAATAGATGATATTGATCAAGTGGTTTTGACACATCATCATGCAGATCATGTCGGTCTTTTAGATCTGATGAAACCCCATGTCCGTGTCATCGGACACGAGTTGAATGAGCCCTATATTAGTCAGGATGCAGCGTTTAAACAGCGTCAAATCCATTTTATGAATGATTTTTTTCAGCAGTTAGGTGTCCCACTTCGTCAAGGTGAGTGTGAAAGAATGGTGAGGCAGTCCTATACATATTCATGTACGGCACATGTCGATGACGTCATAAAAGAAGGTGATCGTTTGAAGGGACATGAGCATTTCCAAGTGCTGGAGACCCCAGGACATGCACAATCTCATCTTTCTTTTTTAGATGAAACAACAGGGAATTTCATCGGCGGTGATCTGCTGCTTACGACCATTTCTTCCAATCCGTTAATGGAAGCGCCGGTGAAAGGAACAGAACGTCAAAAATCGCTGCTTCAATATAAAGCATCACTCAAGCGTTTATTGCATTTGCCCATTCAGGCGATTTATCCAGGGCATGGCCAGCTCATTACCTCTCATCACGAATTGATCGAAGAAAGATTTAAAAAACAGGAAAAACGGGCAAATACGATGTATCAGCTGCTTCAACTAAAGGAAATGACCGCCTTTCATCTTTGCCGCACCTTATTTCCGGGCCTGTATGAAGAAGCATTATTTCTGACAATGTCTGAGACAGTCGGGCAGCTTGATGTGCTTTTAGCGGCTGGACAAATTGAAGAAGTGCAAAAAGACGGAACCCTCTATTATCGAGCAAATGAAGGAGTGAAATAAATGGGGCGACTAACAGGAAAGAGAATATGGATTACAGGTGCTTCAGGCGGTATTGGTGAAAAGATGGCGTACTTGGCAGCAGCTGAAGGAGCAGAAATCATTGTGTCAGCAAGACGAATTGAAAAGCTCACAGGTGTAAAAGAAAAGATTATAAGTGCTGGCGGCGTATGTCACATCGTTCAGCTTGATGTCAGTCGGCTTGAGGACATTGATCAAGCCTATCAACAAGTGGGAGCTGTTGATATTTTGGTGAACAATGCCGGCTTTGGTGTGTTCGATCTCGTCGAGGACGCATCCATTGAGGAAATGGTGTCGATGTTTGAGGTCAATGTCTTTGGTTTAATTGCCTGCACAAAAAAGGTCCTTCCTGAGATGAAACAAAGAGGGAAGGGACATATTATCAATATTGCGTCACAGGCAGGCAAAATTGCCACCCCTAAATCCGCCATCTATTCCGCATCAAAGCATGCGGTTCTCGGATTTTCAAACAGCCTCAGAATGGAGCTGGCAGACAGCGGAATTCATGTCACAACCGTCAATCCAGGACCGATTGCCACAGACTTCTTTACCATTGCAGACCGCAGTGGTGAATATGTGAAAAATGTTGATTTTATGATGCTCAGTGCTGACAAGGTAGCAGGGAAGATCGTATCCGCCATGATGACGAAAAAAAGAGAGATTAATTTACCAGGATGGATGAATGCTGGTAGTAAATTGTATCAATTATTCCCGTTTTTATTTGAAAAAGCAGCACGGAAAGCGATGATGAAAAAATAACAAAAAAAGAAACCGGTCACAGGCTGGTTTCTTTTTTTGTTTGATGGGGCTTAATATTGGTGACGCCAAAGACATTGCCATTAACATCTTCGAAGCTAAAACCGCCTAAGTCTGGGTCAGCTAATATTTGAATATCCGATACGGTGACGTTATGCTCGCTTAAATACTGGTGAAAGTTTTTTAAATCCTTCACAAATAAATCAATCATACTATGCCGAACTCCTGTAAAAGAGTTCATAAAGTAGATTCGTTTCTCGTGTTTTGTTTTGACGAGATAAAAAGAAGGTCCCTCGCCATGAGTAAAAGTGAGCATGGCGGCTTCTTCTGATTGATGTAGAACGATCATCTCTAAAATCTGTTCATACCAAGAGACAGCCCGGGGGATATCAGTCACAGGAATTTCAATAGTAGCAATTTGTTGAATGGTCAATGGCTTCACTCCTTTTTCTATATTCGTCTTGCCGCTTGCTGAAGTGGGTCCCATACACTGTTAAAAGGAGGGGCATAGCTAATATCTAAATCTTCAAGGTCTGTCACAGTCAGCCCTTGATAAAGAGCCGTTGCCATGACATCAATTCGTTTATCAACACCTTCTTTACCGATGATTTGTGCGCCAAGCAAGGTGTGATCATCGCTTCTGTAAATCAGTTTCACTTTCATTTTCTCTGCATCTGGGTAATATCCAGCGTGGTCAGTGCTGTCGATGGTGATGGTGGAGAAAGGAAGGCCCGCGTCTTTTGCTTCTTTCTCTGATAAACCCGTTCGCCCTGCTGTCACGTCCATAAATTTCATCACCGCTGTGCCGGTGACGCCTTGAAACGCGCGGTTTGTTCCTGTCATATGAAAGCCTGCGATTCTTCCTTGTTTATTTGCTGTCGTGCCGAGCGGAATATAGTCCAGTTCTTTTTTGATACGGTGATAGGTCGCTGCGCAGTCCCCCGCCGCATAGATATCTTGTACATTCGTCTGCATGTATTCATTCACAACGACTGCACCATTTTGAAGTCGCTGAATTCCTGTGCTGTCTAAAAAGGATGTTTGCGGAGTGACGCCAACGGCAATGATGACCATATCTGTTTCAATGGTCTGTTTGTCTGTTTGAACAGCTGTTACATGTGTCTTGCCCTTTAATTTTTGCACTGTTTCACCAAGTACCACGTGAATGCTTTGATTGTCCGCTTCTTCTTTCAGATATTTTGCCATATCGGGATCAAAGCCTGGCCCAAGTGTTGCACCCCGCTGAATGATATGAACGTCTTTGCCTAGCGCTTTTAAATTTTCTGCCATTTCTAAACCGATATATCCTCCGCCGATGATCGTGATATGTGTGACGTCTTTTTTGAGATTGTCTAAAATAGACAGCGCATGCGGGATTGTTTTTAATACGTGGACACCTTCTAATGAATGACTGTCTAGATCAAGTGTGACGGGGCTTGCTCCTGTCGCAATTAACAGACGGTCATACGTTTCTGTAAAGGGCTCTTTTGTTTTAGAATGAATACCCGATACTGTTTTTTGCTCTGGATCAATTGAGGTCACTTCGTGTAAGCATCTGGCATCAATTCCGTATTTGTCACGAAAGGTGTCAGCGCTGCGTGCGATGAGTTTTCTGTGATGATCAATGAGACCGCCGATCAAGTAGGGGAGTCCGCACTGTCCATATGAGAAAATCTCTCCTTTTTCAAAAGCTACAATTTGCGCGTCTGGATCCTCCCTATATATTTGCATAGCGCAGCTCATTCCTGCTGCATCTCCGCCAATCATCACATATTTCATTTGGTATGCTCCCTTCTATCTATCAAACTGAATACTCTTATTTACCCTCATTTTCCTTTATTTAATGCTTTTTTTTCGCAAAAGAAGCAAACTTTCGTTGAAAAATAAAGACAGCGCCTTCATTTTAAGCTACAATCGGATTATCGTCTTTTTGGTTATGAGTTTAGTTTAGATTGGTGGGAAAGACTTTGGGTGACGAACGACTAGATTTTAATACATTATATACACGCCATACGAGAGAGGCATGGGCGGCTCTTGGAGAATATATGCCGGTATCTGTTTCAGAAGAAGAAGTGAGAGCACTTCAAGGATTAAACGACTACTTATCGCTAGAAGAAGTTCGAGATATTTACATACCGCTTATTCGTTTTCTGACATTACACGTTTTTGCAGAAAAACAAAAAAATCAGCATGTAAATGCTTTTTTAAACTACCCGCATCATGCGAAAATCCCCTTTTTAATCGGGATTGCAGGAAGTGTGGCCGTCGGAAAAAGCACGACAGCACGTATCATTGAAACACTTTTATCAAGGCTTGGAGATGGACTGAAGGTGAGTCTCGTGACAACGGACGGCTTTTTGTATCCACAAAAAGAATTAAAAGATCGAGGGCTGATGGAAAAGAAAGGCTTCCCGGAAAGCTATGATGTTAAAGCGCTACTTTCGTTTTTAAATGAATTGAAATCAGGGAAACAAACTGTGCATGCACCTGTATATTCACATCTGACCTATGACCGTCTTGAAGGGGTGTATGAGACAGTAGAAGATGCAGATATTGTGATCATTGAAGGGATCAATGTGTTGCAATCACCGGCACTGGATGATCTGAAGGATGAGCCGCGCGTGTTTGTATCAGATTACTTCGATTTTTCGATTTATGTAGATGCCGCTGAGACGCAAATTCAATGCTGGTATAAAGAACGGTTCCGTTTGCTGCGGGAAACAGCCTTCCAAGACCCTGAATCTTTCTTTCATCAATACAAAGATTTGACGGATGAAGAAGCAGATCAGATGGCAAGCACGATTTGGAATACAGTGAACCGGCCAAATTTATATGAAAATATTTTGCCGACAAAATATAGAGCCGATTTGATTTTAAAAAAAGGCGATCAGCATAAGGTGGAAGAGATCGCCATCCGCAGGGTATAAAGAAAACCGCTCAATTGAGAGCGGTTTTTTTAATGACCTCCACTTACTTTCACAGCCACGGCAGCCGCCGTTCGTTTTTTTAGGCGGTAGTATCCGATAAGTAAAAACGGAACGCCTGCAGCGGTGACAATCGCCAAGACTGAAAAAATAGAAAGGGGATGGGCTGCGCCAAATAAGTCAATACACAATCCTCCGACAAACGGTCCGACGACGCTGCCGAGCTGAGAAAACCCCATTGCGCCGAAGTATGATCCTTTCACTTCAGGTTTTGCAATATTGTCTACAAACAGATCCATCATTGCAAAGAGCAGCACTTCACCAATCGTAAACACGACAATAATAAAAGCAAGCGTACCGAGACTTTGTGAAAAAGCAATGGCAAACAAACTGCCTGCTAGAAGCACGTTTCCAGTCGTTAACGACAAAATCGTTGAATAGCGCTTAGCGATCATAATCAGCGGGTACTGAACGACAATGACAACCACTGCGTTTAAGGATAAAAGATACCCAAACAGTTTAGGGCCATCCTCAATCATAGGGGATGCCGATAAATATTGAGGCAGTGTTGAGCTTAGGTGTGAATAGCCAAATGAACATAAAGTAACGCCAATGAGGATGATGCTAAAGACCGTATCTTTCTGAATAATGGAAAGAGCTTTTTTGACACCGATTTGTTTGGTGCTTTCTGGAGCAGCCACTGGATGCTTTTGAAATTGCCATGCCAGCGTTAACCCATACAACAAGTAAATGAGGGCAGCGACGAGAAATGGAAAAGTCGTTTTTGATGACCCGAGATATAAGCCAAGCAGCGGGCCGAAAATGACACCAATGTTAATGGCCGTATACCGTAAGTTAAAGACAAACAACCGAATGCTCGATGGGGTGACATCGGATAAGAGTGCTTTAGACGTTGGTTCAAACAGCGCCCGGCACAGTCCATTTAAAGCATTCATAAAAAAGAAGACCCAAATGGCATCTGCAAATGCGAAGCCAACAAAGACAAGTGTCCAGCCAAAGATGGATAAAAGCATGACCTTTTTTCTGCCGATTCGGTCGGAAACATAGCCGCCGTAAAAACTCGCAACAATCCCAATAAGAGAGCTGACGGCAATGATCAATCCAGCTGAAGAGGCTGAGGCGCCTTTGACTTGTGTCAAATAAACGGCTAAAAAGGGAATGCTCATGGATGTCGCCATTCGGCCAAATATCGTGCCGATGATGATCGTCCAACTAAGTGGATGTAAAGTGCGTAAGTTATTTTTCATGCTGTGTCTCCCCTGAGTTTGTAAGATGTTCCAATCATACATGAAAAATTGTGCAAATTAAATACACAATTTGATGGAGGAGTCATCCGTCAAATGACAGAGAAGCTTGAACCGTTCCGTTCATTCGAAGAGCATATGCCTCGTTTTCAAGGTTTTAAGCCTTGATGGATCATAATTTTTTCAGAAAAACGAAGCGTGTTTTTCAATGATCATGTTTTCGTTTTGCGAAAATCAATTGAGGTCGATGGCGATAATTTGATGTAAGGAAAGGTCTAGCACATCTTCGTCATTCACGATTTTCATTCGGCGTGTTTCATAATGAATGGCTTTCACCCAGCCCCAAAACTGTGCTTTCATGCCTGATGAGACATATGTCACGCAAATCGCTTGATCCTCGGTAATCGACTGTGTGATCAAAACATTCATTTCCTCTAGCTGATCGGAGCTGAGCGGTAGAGGTGTATATTCTTTTTTCTTTCGTTTTTGAGCAAGTAGTTGCTCTCGGTGCTCTGGTAGCATCATTCGGCTTGATTCCCACATGATGTTGTATCCAGGTGTTAATTTATTGGGATTCATGCTTGTTCGCCTCCGTTATTTGTAATGCCCGCCAATTTTCTCGGCGCGGTGATATGCCTGCCCTGCGCTTGTCAGTGACGAAGCATGCAATAATGCCGCAGGTCCATATTTCAGATGGATTTCATCAAATACTTTGCTGAGTTGATCTTTCTTCAAATGATGATCAAATAAAGTCAGCTGATAGTGGCTGTCAGGCTGCAGCTGTGAGAGGGTAATGCCTACACTGCGAATGGGCTGACCATCCCAGTGCTGCTGGCATAGCTGAATCGCTGCCTCTGCAATATCTGAGCCATACTGTGTCGGTGAATGAAGCTTCATTTGTCGATGAAAGCCTGTTGGATGTGAAAAATCAGCCCCTCTTACACCAACAGACACTGTTTGACCGAGATAATGCTTAAAACGTGCCCGCCGAGCGACTTCCTCACTCAATTCAAGAAGAGCGACTTTGATCTCCTCAAGAGATGCGTAATCACGGGGAAGGGTCATATGATGCCCAACGGCTTTTTGTTGATCATGTGTGTGAATAGTGACTGGAGAGGGATCGTGTCCTAAAGCTGTTCGCTGCAGAAGCTCCCCATTGATTCCCCAGCGTTTTTTTAATCGGTCTAACGGATAAGTAGCAAGTGTGCCAATAGTACTGATGCCCATTCGTTTCAAATGATGCTCCATTCGTTTGCCGACGCCAAATAATTTCCCAATGGGAAGCGGCCATAAATCAGTGGCAACCCGGTCGGCACTCAGTTCATAGATGCCGGATCTGTTTTTTTTGGCAAAATGGTCACAGGCCATTTTAGCGAGCACTTTATTAGGGCCTATGCCCACACGTGCGTAAATGCCAGTCTGGTTCATAATCGTTGTTTGTATATGTTGAGCGATCTCATGTGGAGAGCCGAATAGTGTAAGACTGCCTGTAATATCAAGAAACTGTTCATCAATGGAATATGGCTCGACAAGGTCTGTGTATTGTTCAAGCAGTTCTGTAATCATGACAGAGACATCGAGATAGCGCTGCATACGTGGACGTACGACCACTGCTTCAGGACATTTCTCCTGTGCTTCCCATAACCTTGATGCATTTTGTACGCCACGTTTCTTCGCGAGAGGGCAGGCTGCCAGGACGACTCCGCTTCTTCGTTCTGGATCTCCAGAGACAATGAGCGGCACATTCTCCAAATGAGGCGCCTCCACCTTCTCAACTGATGCATAAAATGACTGCATATCCACAAGCAGAATGGCTCGTTCATTCATTGTACTTCACCTCTTAGAACGTATGTTCTGTATCTATTGTAAACAACATGAGGTGAAATTCATACTGGTAAATCATTCAAAAGCTGTCCATACAAAAAAGACGAAGTGATGAACACTTCGTCTCGTCTGCTGCAACGATTGTTAGGCATGTGCCATGTTGTGGAATGTTTGGAGCGGTTCAGAACGCAGACGATAAGCCATCAGCTTTTTCTTTGGCTTATGTGTAAACTGCCGAACCACATCCACATGGTCATCATAATGGAATAGATAAAGGGTGACATCATGTTTCCCATGCTTTGTTTGCATAGTAAGCGGCGCTGGCCCTTCATTCGGATGAAGAAAGCGCTCTTCATCACCAGGGTAAATATAATAGCGTTCAATAAAGATCGCATCATTAAAATGTTGAATGATTTCAGATGCTCGCTGCTCATCAAGCGAACGACCTTGAAAAGTAATATTTGTTTGCTCACTTGTTACTTTAGCATGTACGGCGTAGCGGCTAAAAAGGCGCTCAACAACACCAGAAGGCAAAGAGGTGACAAGCAGCTTTAAAAGACTAAACACAACAAGCGAAATAACAACCCAAACCAATCTCATCATCTCCAATAAACATTTGTACCATTTCCTATATGAACCATCTTAACATAACAAATGAATGAAACTTTCGCACAAAAAGTGAACTTTTTGAAATAAGTGTGAAGATTTAAAAGGAGATGACGGCTGAAAGACGAAGAACCAACAAGTGAACATGAAAAAGACGGGCATACTGTCTTTACAACCATTTGATCAGACAGTAGACTATTGAAACAATCGCATTTTTGAGAAAAAACGAATCAAAGGAAAGCCAAAATGGAAAAAGGGGCGAGGCCATCATGATACGTCAAGTGAAACCGTCAGATTTTTACGCAGTCACATCCGTCATTCAAAGCTGGTGGGGAGGCAGAGATTTGCGTGCAAAATTGCCAAAGCTCTTTTTTGAACATTTCCAGCAAACAAGTTTTGTTGTCGTTGAAAAGGGAGAGCTGATCGGCTTTTTGGTTGGCTTTTTATCGCAATCTCATTCGGATGAAGCCTATATTCACTTTGTTGGCGTCCACCCAGATCACCGTAAATTAAAGATAGGCAAAATCCTCTATCAAGCTTTTTATGAAGCGGCTGAAAAGGAAGGAAGAACAACCATTAAAGCTGTCACAGCTCCTATCAATAAAGTCTCCATTGCTTATCATACAAAACTCGGGTTTCAGATAGAAAAGGGAGATAAAACAGTAGATGGCATCTCAGTCTTTTCAGATTACGATGGCATTCATGAAGACCGTGTGTTATTTGTGAAGAAGCTGGAGGCAATGAAATGATTGTTCATTTAGATCACACAATAAGTGATGTAGCAAAGCAGATCTTACATATTCAACTAGCTGCATACCAACAAGAAGCTGAACAAATTGGCTATGCTGATCTTCCGCCATTAAAAGAGAATATTCAAGATGTCATGAGAGCAAAAGAGCAATTTATTGGTTTTCAGCAAGATGATCTCTTATTAGGTGTAGTCTCCTATGAAGAGCTGAAAGATTGTTTGATCATTAGTCGATTGGCTGTGCATCCAAAAGCGCTAAAGCAGGGGATTGGAACAAGACTTATGTCGACAATTATGGAGAAGAATGTCCCGATAGAACTGACCACAGGGCAAGAAAACACCCCTGCAAAAAGGCTATATGAAAAATTGGGGTTTTTTGAAACAAATGTGATTCATGTGGCAAAAGAGCTCACCCTATCAAAAATGAAATGGACACCGCGACGCAAGGTTGAGGTTGTCGAATTCAAAAAAGAATGGCATGAAGAATTCCGTCAAGAAAAGCAGCGACTCAAGCAAATCATTCAAAAGAGCTGGATAGAAGGATACCATATTGGCAGCACGTCAGTTACAGGACTTGTTGCCAAACCAATTATAGATATATTAATAGAAGTAAGCGATATAGAAGAGATTGATAGGAAAAAAGAGAGATTTGAACACCTTGGATACGAAGTGCTTGGTGAAAATGGTATAAAAGGGAGACGTTTTTTTCAAAAGGGTGGCTTGAATCGTACGCATCATGTCCATGTTTATGAAAGAAATCATCCTGATGTGAAAAGACATTTATTGTTTCGAGATTACTTAAGAGTCCACCCAGAACGAGCTGTAGCGTATGCGTCTGTCAAGGAACAATTAGCAAATCAGTATCCGGAAGATATACAAAGCTATATGGCAGGAAAGAATGAAATCATAAAAGAAATAGAAAATGAGGCATATCGCTGGGATAGAGAAGGAAGAGAGGAAGCTCTTAAATAAGCTGCCTCTTCTCCTCGTTAATTAGGAAGCTGAACATTGCCTTTTACAATATAGGCCTGTGAAGCAGCAGTAGACGGAAGAGCGGGTAATTGATCCTTTACTATGACCCCGCGGATATCTGTGATTCGAACAGGAAGAGATGTAGACCCCATATGAAAGCCAAGGAAATGGTTGTAGTCTGTCTTTTCCATGTTCACCCATTTTCCATCTTTGTAATATTCCATTTTCATAATCGGATATTTATGATTGCGTACTTGAATCGCAGCCCACCACTCACTGCTACCTTCTTTTATTCTGTAAGCTACATTTCCGCTAATCGGTGCTTTTATAATTTTCCAACTAATTGGGATTTTCCCATCTGCCATATTTCCGATTTTGGCAAAGGCATTAGGTGAAAGATCAAGAGCTCCTTTTGCTCCTTCTGGATATTTATCGGTTACATACACAACGGTTTTTCCTTTTGGTCCCGTTACTTCAAGGTAAGCCCCTGCAAGTGCCGCATTTACCCCTTTATAGTTATAGTCATGGGGATTTAAAGCCGTAATTTTCATGTCAGATGGAATAGGATCTAATAAAGCGGCGCCCCCTGAGTAACCAGATCCCGTATAAGTCGCATAGCTTTCTCGTACTTCATCAAGGATAGATGCCGCTTTCATGTTTGGCATAGTGAAACTCAACATCAATATCAGCGCCCCGATGAAGCAGAGAGATAATCTTTTTTTCACGATCTAAAACCTCCTGTTTCTTCTTTTAAAATTGATAGCGTCATCAGTATAATTCTAAAAAACAGGATGCAGAAAGAGCCAATAGATAGATATAATCCTAGTGAGAAGAGCGTGTATTTCAAAGAGTATGACTTTCGGATTTAGTCGTGTGTCATGTTTTATGGTGTTTTATGTGTTACAATGTAAGCATCAATTTAAAAAGGATGTTCGCCATGTATATTCACATCACAGAACTGGCTAAAACATATATAGAAAAACAGCAAACAGGAAACGAAACGAAAGAATTACTGCTTCGCTACGATTCAGAAGGTTGTGGCTGTGCAGTGAGTGGCGTACCAATGCTTTGGTTAACAAGTGAAAGAACAGGTGAATGGGAACCACTTAATAATAGCCAAGATTTAAAACTATATATACACACAGCACAAAAGGTGTTTTTTGACGAGGAAATGACGATTGATTTTAATGAAAAAGCCAATACACTTATGTTGAAAAGTCCTCAACAAATACTCAGCCCGAGAATGGGTATACTTGTAAAGTAAGGTGGAAACGTAGTGGATCAAAAGCTGAAAGTGATACAAAATACGGCACAAAATAAAACGTGGGTGTCGTTTTTAAATAATAATCATCCATATAGCCTTTTGCACTGGTCAATCGGTGGAATGGATTCAGTAAAAAAGGACGTCTGGCTTCTCCAAGATGAAGTCACATTTGAAACGGAAGAATTTCCAACGCTTGAATTAGCAGTCAGTTGGATAAAAGAGAATATGGAACACGTAACAGATGTGTTATAAGCCCTTTGCTGAAGAGGGCTTTTTTTGTGCCATCATCATCTCATCAAACAGAAGAACTGTCTAATTTGAAAAATGAGATTTTTCAACGATAAAAAGTCATTTTTAACAAACATTTCGACAAAATGAGAAAAGTAGAAAGAGAAAAATAGAGACTGTTAATGCCGAAAAATCGGCAATGGAAGCGGTTATTGCGGGATACCGAAAACTTTACGAAAAACGACATTTCATATTTCTTCCATTCGAGGAAATATGATAGAATACAACATGTATCGTACATGAGGAGGGAGGTGCTAAGGTGAATTGAAGCTCAAGCTGTCATCGCCTCAGGTTGGAATCAAAATAAACGAATGGTATAGGCAGATTTGCGGATTTCATGTCATGAAAGCAGAGAAGCTAAAGGCCGAGATCGAGCAGGAAATCCTTGAGATGGAGCAAGATCAGAACTTGCTGCTTTTTTACCAGCTAATGGATTTTCGACATAAGGTCATGCTTGAATATTTTGAACCGGCAAAAAAAGCCTCAAATGATGAGGAGATTAAGAAGCTTCTAGAAACAATTGAACATTCGCAGACCAAATTAACAGATATGCTTGAATACTATGTTCATTTTTTTACAGGAATGTTTGAATTTGAACAGAGAAACTATTTGAGCGCCATTGCTTATTACCGTTCCGCAGAAAAAAAGCTCAATCTCATATCAGATGATATAGAAAGAGCAGAATTTTATTTTAAATTAGCAGAAATATACTACCACATGAAACAAACCCACTTTTCGATGCACTATGCTTTGCAAGCGTTAGATACGTACTCTGCCTACAGAACGTACACGCTGAGAATCATCCACTGTGAATTTGTCATCGGTGCAAACTATGATGATTTGAAATGCTATGAACATGCATTGCCCTACTTTAAAAATGCTCTAAAGCGAGCACGCTCAATTGGAAACCCTCGAGTCATAGGTTCGGCCCTTTTCAACTTAGGTAACTGCTATTACCAAATGAACGATCTTGCTACAGCAAGTCGCTATCTCAAAGACTCTCTTGAAGTGTTTGAAAAGGAGAATTTAACCCATCTGAATCGCTCTCTAGACCCACTATTTATGCTGACCCAAATCCTGTTTAAACAAAAACAAATAGAAGAGTCGTTAACCCTCTATCAACAAGGTATTATGAAAGCCTGTGAATTAGAAGATGAAATTTACATCTGCAAGTTTCAGTTTTTAAAAGCATTATACGTTGATGCAGAAATAAAAATCATAGACGATACATTAGATTTGTTGGAGGACAAGCGTTTATACCCAGATATTGAGGAACTGGCACTTGATGCAGCTCATTATTATAATGAGCTTGGATTATTTGAAGTTTCTACCCGGTATTACGAAAGGAAAATTCAAGCCATATCAAAAATTCAAAATGGAGGTCATTTATATGAAAATGAGTTTGATAGTTCTTTTATTGGCAGCAACTGCAGGGTTATCGGTCATGAGTCAGCAGCAATCGGAAGAGAGCCATATGGAGCTGGCGGGCAGACACCATACAACAGTGGTGACTATCGTATAAGTTAGCAAAAAGAGGAGACGAACGGCTGTTCATTCTCCTCTTTCATTTTGATTGAATTGAAATGCTTCCAGAAATGCTTCGACCTCTTGTTCATAGACTTCCTTATTGTCACTATAAGACATCGCATGCGCACCATGTGGCGCAATAAATAGCCGTTTATCACCTTTTTTGCGTGCGTATAACTGCTCGCTTTGCTCACAAGGGATATAGTCATCATGGAGACTATGAATAAAAAGGATAGGTTCTTTCACCTGATCGATTACATCAAGTGGAGAAACTTGTCGAATGCTGTATCCGTCCCGCCATTTCAACACTTGATCACTTAGTGGAAGAATCCACTGTCCTGAAAGACGAAAATCCGTTTTTAATCGATACAGAAGCTGATCCTCAAAAGAAGCAAAAGGACAATCAGCGATGTAAAAATTGGCGTTTGCATCCGGTTTAGCAGCATATAATAAAGTTGTGACTGCGCCCATCGATTCTCCGTGTATCCCAATGATTGCTTTTTCCCCAAGCTTTTTTCTCAGCCACTTGACGACTTGAGCCAAATCTTCTTTTTCATAATATCCATAGCTCGTTGTTTTTCCGCCGCTCATCCCATGTCTTCTATGATCATAAAGCAGCACATTCCATCCAAGCTTTTGGAATAATTTCATATACTTCACGGAATTGATCAAACTGACGGTAACCCCGTGACAAAGAACGATGGTGCGTGTTGTATGAGGGAGCGGTACAAAATAGCCATGAAGATCGTAACCAAATGCTGAAGGAATACAAACTTTCTCTTTTTGCAGCTGTTGAAACTCCTCGTGATGATAGTGCCCTTCATCTGATTCTCGTTTGATGAGCTCTTCATCCGTTAATTTTCGTATATACATCATTTTATTGGTAAAAAAAATGCCGATTGCAGCGAGTGGAAATAATACTAAGGCGAGTATAGCGAGCCATTTCTTCTTCAAGCTGATTCTTCCTTTCCGAAGGGTTTCTATGAAGATCATACCACATGTTGGGAGTTTGGCGTGACTCTTGCTGAGCAAATAAAACGGATGATACACTAAAGCAAAAGGAGAGAGGCAAAGTGAAAAAGACCAATCAAGATCAAGCAAAGCTAAAGGACGGCATAAAGGATGATGTGAAACAGCAGCTCCTTCAAATGAAGCAGAACCTGGCCGCTGAGACAGAAAAAAGAGAAGAACAAAAACGACAAGACCTCCTTCGGCAACAGAAAGAAAAAGAAAAAAATAAAAGCTTCTCAGAGCTGCTAGATGAAAGTCATTTAGACTGGAGAAAGTATAAAAGTTAAAAAAGGGAGCTACGATGCTCCCTTTTTTATGTTATATCATTGAGATGAATACATACTACATGAGCCTGAGAGAAAACACGTCTAACTCCCTCGTATCACTTCATTTCAGAATCGCACCATCAATAGGGTTGTACATTAAAACAAAACATAAGTGGCAAGCTGTTCTTCCATTTGTCTTCTATTGATTCAAACGATGCGTCTCATACACAGACTGTTTTGTGAAATATGACAAAGCTTTTACTTCTTGGTCGCTTAATGAACGTGCATTTGCCGCTGCCACATTTTCTTTTAACTGTTTCACCGAGCTTGCGCCAAAAACAACAGAGCTGACTGCAGAATGCTTGAGCAAGTATTGAATGGACAGCTCTGTAAGTGATAGGTCATAAGCGACATTCTTTAACGAAGGAATGACCTGCTGGAGCTCTTCAAATGAATATTCAAGATACCCATTCTTTTGAATCGCAGCACTTGCTTGCGAAAGGGGTTTTTCAGTTAATAATCCTTTTGCTAAAGGACCTCTTGCCACGACACTAATGCTTTGTTCTTCAAGAAGAGAAAACCATTCTTCTGGGCGGCGATCGAGTAAACTATATTGCATCATCACACTCACGATGTTTGATTTTTTGGCGTATTCTTTAATGACATTTGGACGGATCGACGATATGCCGTAATAGCGAATGACACCTTCTTCAACCAATTCTTCAAATGCCTCGATGGTTTCGTCAATTGGATCGTCAATTGTGCCGCCATGCAATTGATATAAATCAATATAATCTGTTTGAAGTCGTTTCAGGCTTTGTTTCACTGCCTCTTTTATGTATGCTTTTGAAGGATCCCAGTCCCATCCAGATTTCCCTTTTTCAAAGCGGTTGCCACCTTTTGTGGCCAAAATCAGATCTTGGCGTCTGTTCTTAATGGCTTCCCCGACGATTTCCTCATTTGTTCCAAAATCATATAAATCAGCTGTATCCAAATAGTTAATCCCAAGATCAATGGCTTCATCTAATAAAGAGAGCGCTTTTTCTTTTTCAGTCCCAAGGGACATACATCCTAGTGCCGCCTCACTAACCAAGAGATCAGAGGTGCCAATTCGTCTTTTTTTCAATTCAATCACACTCCTATCCTTTCACATTAAGTGAAACAATTCTGGAATTCAAGCTAGGTGATTTCAAAAGGCGCATTGAAGCAGGCATCCGCATTTTGGCTTCTCCTAAAACATCTATGTTAAAATGAATGAAGTAAAAAGTGAAAGTAGAACGAGGAGCTGACAAAATTGAAAGACTTTGAAGAAAAAACATTATCGTCAAAAACATTATATAACGGAAAAATCATTGACTTGGTTCTTGAAGATGTAGAATTGCCGAACGGAAAACCAGGCAAACGCGAAATCATTAAACATCCAGGTGCAGTAGCAGTCATTGCACGTACAGACGAAAATAAAATCATTTTGGTCAAGCAATACCGTAAAGCACTGGAGAGAGCCATCGTTGAGATTCCGGCTGGAAAATTAGAAAAAGGAGAAGAGCCGGCACATACAGCACTGAGAGAATTAGAAGAAGAAACAGGTTATACAACTCAGGCGCTCCAAAAGCTGACCGCCTTTTATACATCACCAGGGTTTGCGGATGAAATTGTTCATATCTACCTTGCCGATCAGCTCGTCCCACTTGAAGAGAAACGAGAGCTGGATGAGGATGAATTTGTCGAAGTGATGGAAGTTTCACTAGAAGAAGCACTGCACCTCATCGAAAAACAACATATTTATGATGCGAAAACAGCCTATGCCATTCAATACTTACAATTGCAAGAGGTACTTAAGTCTACAAAATGAGGGAATTCTTTGCAGATATCCATATTCATATTGGTCGAACAAGAACAGGCAGGGCTGTCAAAATTACAGGTGCAAGGTCACTGACCATTGACCAAATTCTCATTGAAGCGTCTCAAAGTAAAGGGATGGGGATGATTGGTGTGATTGATGCACAATCTCCTGAAGTCCTAGAAGAATTGATAGAAGGTGTAGAGGAAGGCACGTACACTGAACTAAGCGATGGCGGTTTATCATTTGGAAAGACCGTTTTGCTTTTAGGCAGTGAGCTAGAAATCAATGATGACCAATCAAAAGGTCCGATTCATGTGCTTGCCTTTATGCCCACGCTTCGTAAAATGTCTGAGTTTTCCGCATGGCTTTCTCTTCATATGAAAAATGTGCATTTGAGTTCACAGCGGTTATATGTGGATGGGAGAACGCTTCAGCATAAGGTGAAGGAACTAGGGGGATTATTTATTCCTGCCCATATTTTTACGCCGCATAAAAGTTTATACGGTAAAGGGGTCAATACGTCTTTAACCGAAGTATTCGATCCAGAACTCATTGATGCTGTTGAGCTTGGCCTTAGCTGTGATACATCTATGGCCTCCCAGCTAAGTGAGCTAAACCGTTATCCTTTTTTAACAAATTCAGATGCCCATTCTTTAGGGAAAATTGCGCGGGAATATACGAAGATCCGAATGGATCATGCCTCCTTTGCTGAATTCGAGCTAGCGCTTCAAGGAAAAGATGGCAGAAACATCACTGGAAATTATGGGCTCGCTCCGCGGCTCGGAAAGTATTATCATACGACCTGTGAGAAATGCGGGGTAAGACCTGACAGTCAGGAGCAAGAAAAGTGCCAAGCATGCGGCCATACCCGAATGACAAAAGGGGTGAGTGAGCGGTTAAAGGAGCTTGCTGACCAAGAAAGTGACAAAGGAATAAGGCCTCCTTATGTTCACCAGCTTCCCCTTCATTTTATTCCGGGTGTTGGAGCCAAAACGTTAGAAAAGTTAAAAGCTGTCTTTCATACAGAGATGAATATTCTTCATCAAGCAACAGAACAAGAATTAAAAGCGGTCCTGCCTGAGAAAACAGCCGATTACATCATCAAAGCAAGAAGAGGTGAAGTTGGACTGATCGCTGGCGGAGGCGGAGTCTACGGTAAGGTGGATATCAATCATGAATCAACTTAAATGGACATGTCACACATTTGAACAACTGTCTAAAGAGGACCTTTACCTGATTTTAATGGAAAGAGTGAATGTGTTTGTTGTAGAACAAACATGTCCTTATCCTGAAATTGATCATCGTGATCAAGAGGCGCTGCATGTCATCGCCAAAGAGAACGGCACGATTGTCGCTTATTGCCGCATTTTCCAAAGCGGGATCATGTACAAAGAGGCGTCCATTGGTCGTGTCCTTGTGACGAAGGCCGGCCGGAAAAAAGGTTACGGGAAGATCCTGCTCGATCAGGCGATAAAAAAGCTCAGTGTATTAGGCGAAACAAAGATTAAAATCCAAGCACAGGCTTATTTGAAATCGTTCTACGAATCGTTTGGCTTCGAAGCTGTCTCAGATTGTTATGATGAGGATGGAATTCCGCATCTTGATATGGTGAGAAAAGAAAGATAGGCGTGTATACGTCTATCTTTTTTAGATGCGTTCATGTATCATAACGACAACGAAAGGGGTTTTGCGAAATGGGAAAAAGCAAAGCAAAGAAAAAGAGAGAACACCTTCAAAGGCAGCACAGCCGAAATCCAGAACAATCGAGAGGAAATATGCCGCATTTTAGTACACACGAAAGAAAGACAAAAACAAAACAAGAAGCCTTGCAGCATATGATGAAAAAACATAAAGGTAGGAATGCTTATGATCGCTATGAACAGGATCATAAGCATTTTTATTTTGCTTTTTTGTGACAAGTAGATCAAATAATTGGAAAAATTTTAAAAAATAGGACAAACGGTCGTTTCTTTTTGTCTAAAAATGTAGTTAAATGACAAAAAGAAATGAAAGGGAGAGTGGGTATCGTGAAGGTCAAATCATTTGGAGCAGGGCTTTGTATGGCAAGTATGCTACTGGCATCGATGACATTCGGCGCATCAGATGTATCTGCAAAGGATCAAGCAAAAAAAGAGTATATGATCGGTTTTTCTTCTTCCGTTCAAGACAAAACACAAAAACAGCTTGTTGAAAAAGCCGGCGGTCATGTGAAAGAATCAATAGAGAAAATAGATATGATGAAAGTTTCGTTGAACGAAGCATCAAAAGAAAAACTACATCAAGCAAAAGAAGTTACTTTTATTGAGGAAGACCAAAAAGCAAAAACAAGCGGTCAAAGCGTTCCTTATGGCATCAAAAGCATCAAAGCACAAAAGGTACATAAACGAGGATATGCCGGACAGAATGTCAAAGTAGCTGTTCTTGACAGTGGAATCGACGGCAAGCATGAAGATTTACATGTAACTGGTGGTGTCAGCTTTGTTCCAACAGAGTCCGATCCGCTCGTTGACCCGCATGAACACGGAACTCACGTTGCAGGCACGATCGCAGCATTAGATAATAAAGTAGGCGTCGTTGGTGTGGCACCAAAAGCTTCGATCTATGCGGTGAAAGTGGCAGATGAAAATGGTGACGGCTACTATAGCTGGATCATTAAAGGCATTGAATGGGCGATTGAGAATGAGATGGATGTTATCAATATTAGTATGGGGGGAGCAAGTGAATCGGAGGCGCTGAAAGAAGCGGTAGATCGAGCTTATGACAACGGGATTCTCATTGTCGCATCTGCAGGAAATGCTGGGAGCTACGGGTCACTTAATACGATAGATTACCCGGCCAAATACAGCTCTGTCATGGCAGTCGCATCTGTGGATCAACGAAAGCAAAGAGCCTTTGATTCCTCTGTTGGGGAAGAAGTGGAAGTATCAGCACCAGGTGTTTCAACATTAAGTACCATTCCTCATAACGAATATGGATATAAGAGTGGAACGTCTATGGCATCACCTCATGTAGCTGGTGCTGCGGCAGTCATTCTATCAAAACATCCGAATCTGACAAATGATGAATTGCGTGAAAGGCTGACAAAAACGGCAACAAAACTTGGCGAACCTTTTTATTATGGCGCTGGGCTTGTGAACGTACAAAAAGCTGCACGATAAAGGAAACGAGAGAGCGGTGTACAGCTGCTTTCTCGTTTTTCTTTTTATAAAACTGTCATGTTTCGTCTGCTCTCTCATAGAATCTAGTAACCTTTACTATTTGGGAGGAAGGCGCATGCGGAAAAAGTCTTGGAAAGAACATCTTCTTCAGCACGTGAAAGATCATGTATCGATTTATTTGTTTGTTTCTGTACTATTTTTAATGGGCGTCATTTTTGGAGCCATTATCGTCAATAGTATGACAATGAGTCAGAAAGAGGATTTATTCTACTATTTAAATCAATTTTTTGGTCAACTGACGAATGAGAAAGCAGCAGAATCAAAAGAAATGTTTTTGCAAAGCTTTTTACATCATATGAAATATTTGGGCCTCATGTGGATACTCGGAATTTCCATCATTGGCCTGCCGCTTATTTTTCTTATGATTTTTTTAAAAGGGATTGTAGTTGGGTTTACTGTCGGTTTTTTGGTCAATCAAATGGGGCTTAGCGGTTTTTTTCTATCTTTTGTCTCGGTGCTTCCTCAAAATATCTTGCTCATTCCAGCGTATTTAGTGATCGGAACTTGTGCGATTGCGTTCTCCATTCGTTTAATTGGTCAGCTTTTTATGAAAAAAACCATCAGTCAAGCGCCAATCCATTGGTTTGGCCGGTATGCTTCTGTTCTACTGATGATTTTAACCCTCGCTGCTCTTTCGTCCTTTTTTGAATCATACTTATCATTCATGCTGATGAAAAAGCTGGCAGGTGTTCTGTTTTGATGATTTTATAATCGTTATTAAATAATAATCAATTTATTTATCAATTTAAAATGATTATAGTTGGCTCTCTGCACATCATTTGATATAATGATCAAGTAATGTGGCGTAGGAGGGAAAGTCAATGGAAAATCGGATTGATCGAATTAAGAAACAGCTTCATTCTTCCAGCTATAAGCTCACGCCACAGCGTGAAGCAACAGTAAGAGTACTGCTTGAGAATGAAGAAGACCATTTAAGTGCAGAAGATGTATACCTCCTCGTAAAAGAGAAGTCTCCTGAAATTGGTCTTGCTACTGTTTATCGGACGTTAGAATTGCTTACTGAACTGAAAGTTGTTGATAAAATTAACTTTGGAGACGGCGTTTCGCGATATGATCTTCGCAAAGAAGGAGCCGCTCACTTCCATCACCATCTTGTCTGCATGGAATGCGGTACAGTCGATGAGATAGAAGATGATTTATTAGAAGATGTTGAAGAGATTATTGAACGCGACTGGAAATTTAAAATTAAGGATCATAGATTGACATTCCATGGTATTTGCCACCGGTGTCATGATGATGAATCCGGCAAATAATCCGAATTGGAACCTTTTCATTCAAAATGAAAAGGTTTTTTGCATGTTCGCTGTATATTCCTTGTCCCACCTGGCATATGCTGAAGTAATGAGAACGCGAGAAAGGACATGAAGAACATGCGAAAATGGCTCAAAACAACAGGTGAAGTAATGAAAGTATTTATCTTGTTCACTGGTTTTACCGTCCTGTTCTATTATGCTATGATATGGATAAATTCAGAATATGAAAGCTATCATCGTTATGATAAACCAGAAGGTGCAGCGATAAAAGTGATGGAAATGGATCAGCCGAAACAAGACAGCTGGCAGGATCGATTGATTTATTTTTATCAAAACGGGGAGTAGAAACCATTGAAGGATCAATTATCCGACTTTATTCATTTTATGACAGTAGAGAGAGGACTCTCTGAAAATACCATTGTCTCTTATAAAAGAGATTTACAGAGCTATTTGTCTTTTTTAATGACGCATGAACAATTGACAGATGTAAAAGACGTCACACGCCTTCATATTATTCATTATTTAAAACAGTTAAAAGACGAGGGGAAATCGAGTAAAACGTCCGTCCGTCATCTATCATCGATACGCTCCTTTCATCAATTTTTGCTCCGTGAAAAAGTGACAACAGATGACCCGTCATGGAACATTGAATCACAAAAAACAGAGCGGAAATTACCGAAAGTTCTATCATTAGATGAGGTAGAAAAGCTGCTCGATACACCTAAGCAGCAAACACCATTTGACTACCGTGACAAAGCCATGCTCGAACTTTTATATGCAACAGGTATTCGCGTAAGTGAAATGCTTGATCTGACTCTTGCGGATGTGCATCTGACCATGGGGTTTATACGCTGTTTTGGAAAAGGAAGAAAAGAGCGGATCGTGCCTATTGGTGAAGCTGCTACAAGTGCGATTGAAGTGTATATAGAAAAAGGCAGAAACAAGCTGCTCAAAAAACAGCCGGCCGATGCCTTATTTCTGAATCATCACGGAAAAAAAATGTCGCGGCAGGGCTTTTGGAAGAACTTAAAGAAACGAGCCATAGAAGCAGGTATTCAAAAAGAATTGACGCCTCATACGCTCAGACATTCATTTGCGACACATTTGCTTGAAAACGGTGCGGATCTTAGAGCCGTACAGGAAATGCTCGGACATGCCGATATTTCTACTACACAAATTTACACACATGTCACAAAAACAAGATTAAAAGACGTGTATCACAAATTCCATCCAAGGGCATAAGTAAAGCATGGCACGGTGAACGTGTATCATGCTTTTTTATGTTTGGACCGTTTATGGTTGTCAATTGACTTGAAAACGGTTTATACTTGAGATGTCTGACCTCTCCAGTTGTGAAAGGTGAAAGGTGAAAGGACAAGAATATTGAAGGAGGCGCTTTTTTATGCCTGATTATCAGTATAAACGTATTTTCCTCATTGTGATGGATTCAGTAGGAATCGGGGAAGCACCTGATGCTGCTGATTTTAATGATGTAGGTGCAGATACACTTGGACATATTGCTGAAAAAATGAACGGGCTTCATATGCCGAATATGGCGAAGCTTGGGCTAAGTCATATTAAAGAAATTAAAGGAATTCCAGCGGACGAAAAACCGCTTGCGTATTATGGAAAAATGCAAGAAGCATCCAACGGGAAAGACACAATGACAGGGCATTGGGAAATCATGGGTCTTTACATCGACACACCATTTAAAGTCTTTCCAGACGGCTTTCCAGATGAACTGTTAAATGAATTAAAAGAAAAAACAGGGCGTGGCATCATTGGAAATAAACCAGCGTCTGGTACAGAAATTCTGGATGAGCTTGGCGAAGAGCATATGAAAACAGGCGATTTAATCGTTTATACTTCAGCAGATTCTGTGCTGCAAATTGCTGCACACGAAGAAGTTGTGCCATTAGACGAACTTTACCGCATTTGCGAAATCGCACGTGAACTGACTTTAGATGAAAAATATATGGTAGGGCGCATCATCGCTCGTCCATTTGTCGGGGAGCCGGGGGCATTTGTTAGAACACCAAATCGTCATGACTATGCATTAAAACCATTCGACCGTACCGTCATGAATGAATTGAAAGATGATGGACTTGATGTCATTGCGATCGGAAAAATCTCTGATATTTATGATGGTGAAGGAATCACCTCTTCACTCAGAACGAAATCCAACATGGATGGAATGGACAAGCTAGTGGAGACGCTGAAAACAGACTTTACTGGGCTGAGCTTCTTAAATCTTGTCGACTTTGATGCGCTTTATGGACATAGAAGAGATCCAGAAGGCTACGGTAAGGCACTAGAGGAATTTGACGCACGTCTACCTGAAGTGTTTGATCTATTAAAAGAGAATGATCTGCTTGTGATCACAGCAGATCACGGAAATGACCCGGTTCATCACGGAACAGATCATACAAGAGAATACGTTCCGCTTATTGCTTACAGCAAAAAGCATCAAGAAGCGAATGAGCTGCCAACAGCGAAAACATTTGCTGATCTTGGGGCAACGGTCGCAGACAATTTCAAGACAACGATGCCAAAATACGGCACAAGCTTTTTATCTAAACTCAAATAGGGGGAAATCACGTGGGAGCACAGTTTTCAGAAGCGGCGGCATATATTAAACAAGCATCGACATATGTACCAACAGTTGGATTGATTTTAGGTTCAGGTCTTGGCATTTTAGCCGATGAGATTGAAAATCCAATCAAATTGAAATATGAAGATATTCCTGGATTCCCTGTTTCAACAGTAGAAGGGCATGCAGGCCAGCTCGTCATTGGAACGCTGAAAGGCACGGTCGTTTGTGCCATGCAAGGACGTTTCCATTACTATGAAGGGTATGATATGAAGCAGGTGACATTTCCTGTCCGTGTGATGAAAGAAATCGGCATTGAGACATGTATTGTGACAAATGCAGCGGGCGGTGTGAATACATCCTTCCATCCTGGCGATCTCATGCTGATTACAGATCATATCAATATGATGGGAACCAATCCTTTAATTGGACCAAACGACAGTCAAGGGGTTCGTTTCCCTGATATGTCTGCACCGTATGATAAAGATTTGCTGGCACTTGCAGAGAAAACGGCTAAACATTTAGGTATATCTGTGCAGCAAGGGGTTTATGCAGGAATGACAGGCCCTTCATATGAAACGCCGGCAGAGGTTCGTTTCCTCAGAACGCTTGGCGCTGATGCAGTCGGTATGTCGACTGTGCCAGAAGTGATTGTAGCACGTCATGCAGGCATAAAAGTACTTGGTATTTCATGCATCTCTAATGCGGCTTCAGGTATTTTAGATCAGCCGCTTTCTCATGATGAAGTGATCGAAGTGACGGAAAAAGTGAAAGCAAGTTTCCTTGATTTAGTGAAAGAAGTTGTCAAACAACTCTCATAGATCGTGTGAAAAAGCCTTCTGTTCATGAAACAGAGGGCTTTTTTTTATGGCAATCAAACGATCTCTGAATAAAACAGCCTTTATGAGGAAAAAATAGAAAGGATTACGATAATGGAGGTCTGCCACTTGAAACGTCATATATGTGCATTGTTTACTTTAATGATCCTTATTTCAATGGTTTCACCATCAGCGATGGCAAAAGAAAAGATTGAAAAGCCAGGAGAAAAACAAACATCAGAATTGGCGCATGAAGCCAAATCAGCCATTTTAATGGAACGTGACACGGGAAAAGTGCTTTACAACAAAAACAGTGATGAAAAGCTTGCCCCTGCAAGTATGACCAAAATCATGACGATGCTTCTCATCATGGAAGCGATGGATCAAGGGAAATTAAAAATGACTGATAAAGTAAGAACGAGCGATCATGCAGCATCTATGGGAGGCTCACAAATTTTCCTTGAACCGGGAGAAGAAATGACGGTTAAAGACATGCTAAAAGGCATTGCGATTGCGTCAGGAAACGATGCTTCAGTTGCCATGGCAGAACATATTGCTGGATCTGAAGAACAGTTTGTTGAGCAAATGAACAAAAAGGCAAAAGAGCTTGGGCTCACCTCGACAGTCTTTCAAAATCCAACAGGACTTCCTGAAAAAGATCATTACAGCACGGCTCATGATATGGCAAAAATGGCGAAAGAGCTGTTGAAATATGAAGAAATCACCAAGTTCACAGGTGTATACGAAGACTATCTTCGTCAGAACACGGATAAAAAATTCTGGCTTGTGAATACAAACCGTCTCATTAAATTTTATCCAGGTGTGGATGGGGTGAAAACAGGGTTTACAGGCGAGGCAAAATACTGTCTAACGGCATCCGCTAAAAAAGGGAACATGCGCGTCATTGCTGTTGTATTCGGCGCAAGCACACCAAAAGACAGAAATGCTCAAGTTGTCAAAATGCTGGATTACGCTTTTAGTCAATATACAACGCATCCTCTGTACAAGCGTGGTCAAGACGTAGCAGAGATCAAAGTGAGCAAAGGGAAAAAGAAAAAAATTAAGCTTGTCACGTCTGAACCGATTTCTCTTCTAACGAAAAAAGGCGAAAATGTCGATCAGATCAAAAAAGAAATTAAATTAACTCAAGATGTCACAGCCCCATTTTCAAAAGGAACGAAACTTGGCACCATCATCTTGAAAAAAGATGGAAAAGTGCTTCATGAAAGTCCTGTTGAAGCGAAAGAAGATATGGAAAAAGCCGGTGTTTGGACGTTCTTCAAACGGGCGATGGCCGAATTTGTTAAATGGAAGTAAAAGGTGAAGACTGCTGCAACTGGCAGTCTTTTTTGCTATGAACGAAAAGAACATCTAAATGTGACGAATGATCACTAGTTTTGTCATGGTGAAGGATTTGCATGTGAAGAAAGAGAAACATTCTTTATCCGAAAATAGAGCAAGGAGGAAGAAAAGATGAGCCTTGGTATTGATTTTCAAATAAAAGAGAGCGTACTTTGCATTCGGTTGACAGGGGAGCTTGATCATCACTCCGCAGAGGCATTGAGACAAAAGGTGACGAATTATTTGGAAACAGAGGACATTCGCCACATCGTGCTGAATTTAGCTGATTTATCGTTTATGGACAGCTCTGGCCTCGGAGTGATTTTAGGAAGATACAAAGAAATTAAACAGCTTGGCGGTGAAATGGTCGTCTGTGCGATCTCGCCAGCAGTGAACCGTTTATTTGATATGTCCGGCTTGTTTAAAATTATTCGTATGGAGCCTTCAGAGCAAACTGCGCTGCAAACATTGGGGGTGGCATCATGACAAATGAAATGAATCTGACTTTTTCTGCTTTAAGTCAAAACGAATCCTTTGCGAGAGTAACGGTGGCAGCATTCATCGCTCAGCTTGATCCAACATTAGATGAGCTAACAGAAATCAAAACCGTTGTATCAGAGGCGGTCACGAACTCGATCATTCATGGGTATGATGGGAATCCAGACGGTAAGGTGCACATTAGCGTCACGCTGGATGACCATATTGTGTATCTGACGATTCGAGACGAAGGCATGGGCATTTCAGATCTTGAGGAAGCAAGGCAGCCGCTTTTTACGACGAAACCAGACTTAGAGCGTTCCGGGATGGGTTTTACGATCATGGAGAACTTTATGGATGATGTCATGGTGGACTCATCTCCAGAAATGGGCACAACGATCCGCTTAACAAAGCATCTATCAAAAAGCAAAGCGCTTTGTAATTAAGGAGCTGCTCATATGGATGTGGAGGTAAAAAAGCAAGCAAAAAAAGCACAGCTGTCTAATGATGAAGTGAAACAGCTCATCAAAAAAAGCCAAGACGGAGATCAACAAGCAAGAGACCTCCTCGTAGAAAAAAACATGCGTCTTGTTTGGTCCGTTGTTCAGCGCTTTTTAAATAGAGGATATGAACCAGATGATCTATTCCAAATAGGCTGTATTGGCCTGCTGAAATCTGTTGATAAATTTGATTTGTCTTATGATGTGAAGTTTTCGACGTATGCCGTTCCAATGATCATTGGTGAAATTCAGCGTTTCATTCGTGATGATGGAACCGTCAAAGTCAGCAGGTCTTTAAAGGAACTTGGAAATAAAATCAGGCGGGCAAGGGACGAATTGTCTAAATCTCATGGTAGAATGCCGACTGTTCAGGAAATCGCTGAATATCTGGACATCACACCTGAGGATGTTGTCCTTGCTCAAGAAGCGGTCCGCTCACCATCATCTATTCATGAAACCGTGTATGAAAATGACGGCGATCCGATTACGTTACTCGATCAAATTGCCGATCATTCCGAAGAAAGATGGTTTGATAAAATTGCGCTAAAAGAGGCGATTAAAGAATTAGAAGAGCGTGAGAAACTGATTGTCTATTTAAGGTATTATAAAGACCAAACACAATCAGAAGTAGCAGAAAGACTCGGAATTTCCCAAGTGCAAGTCTCACGGCTTGAAAAGAAGATTTTAAAACAAATCCAAATGCAAATGGATCAAAAAGACAGCTAGCCAATTCGGCTGGCTTTTTTTGTGTGGTAATTACCGGTAAATCAAGTTCTTTCAGTATGAGAACCATTTTTCACCACATACTATTTTTAACCCATCGTATAGGAAGTGACTTGGATGGACGGACAAATCTTTATTCGGCTGCGCCATCGGATTAAGACTGGTAATGATCAGCTTATTTATTTAGAGGATATCGCCCAAATCACTGGAGATGACAGTGCTGTGCAAAAGCTGAGCAAAATGCCGATATACCATGTCAGCAAAAAGGATCGTCACATCGTTGTGTTAGATATCATGCATGTGGTCAAAACGATCAAAAAAACATGGCCTGACATCGACATTCAAACGGTCGGAGGCTCAGAAGCCATTGTTGAAATAGACACAGGTAAACGCCAACTGTCCCCCGTATTATTCGTGTTTGTATGGCTCCTCTTATTTGTCGGAGCGGCCCTTGCCATCATGAATTTCCATGAGGATGTTAGTATGCGGCTTGTTCATATCCGCCTTTACGAGATGATTACTGGAAACACGGTTGAGCATCCGTATTTATTACAAATTCCATATAGCTTTGGACTCGGTTTTGGCATGATTTTATTTTTCAATCATGTGTTTAAAAAGCGTTTAAACGAAGAGCCAAGCCCGCTTGAAGTGGAAATGTTTAAATATCAGCTCGATCTTGATCATTATGTCGCACTCAATGAAAACAAAGAAACATTGAAAGATATCCATGATCGGTAAATGGCTTTTTGTGGTGCTTGTTGGGCTCGGCGGCGGTTTAACGGTAGGGGCAGGATTTGTGGCGTTTCTCACAGTGCTTGGTATTATCCCTCGATTAATGCAATTAACGAAAACGCAGCGTTTTATTCAAGGATATGAGGCTGCCGTGATAAGTGGAGCGATCGTTGGCGGCTGGGCTACTTTAAGTCAAGTCCATATGCATTTATCCAAATGGCTGGCGCTACCGATCGGTCTTTTATCTGGCATTTTTGTTGGCATGCTTGCTGCCGCACTCACTGAAGTGTTAAATGTACTTCCTATCTTAACGAAAAGAATTGGAATGGACGGGAAAATTGTGCTGCTGCTCATGGCCATCGTCTTAGGAAAGGTGTTTGGCTCGCTATTTCATTGGCTTATTTATATTTAAAAATGTGGAGGGAACAACACGTGTCAAGTTTAAAAGAGAACTATCCATCTAAAGTGAAAACGTATCAGCCGAAACCTCCTTATGTACTGAACTGCATCAAGGCTTTTCTTGTCGGCGGTTTGATTTGTGCGATAGGCGAGGGATTGCAAAATTTCTATATTACTTTTTTTGATTTTAATGAGAAGACAGCAGGGAATCCAACGGTGGCGACCCTTATTTTAATTTCTTCTATTTTAACTGGTATTGGTATTTACGATAAAATCGGCCAGTTTGCTGGAGCGGGATCAGCTGTCCCGGTGACAGGATTTGCAAATAGCATGACAAGTGCGGCTCTTGAGCATAAAAGTGAAGGGCTTGTGTTAGGTGTAGCGACCAACATGTTTAAACTGGCTGGGAACGTCATTGTGTTTGGTGTCGTCTCGGCATATGTCGTAGGGATTATTCGATACGTCTTGGAAAAGATGTTTTCGTAGGAGGAATAAAACGTGAAACTAACAGGTAAGCAATCTTGGGTATTTGAACACAAGCTTTATGTGAATGCGGAAGGAACAGCTGCAGGACCGAAAGAAAAAGAAGGCCCAATCGGTCATCTCATTGATAAAACCTATGATGAAATGCACTGTTATCAAAAGAACTGGGAAATGGCTGAAAGGCAGCTCATGGATGATGCCATATCAATGGCCTTATCAAAAGCGAATTTGCAAAAAAGTGATATTGACCTTTTGCTGGCAGGAGATTTACTAAACCAAAACGTGACAGCCAACTATGTGGCAAGAGAACTCAAAATCCCGTTTCTTTGTTTATTTGGTGCCTGCTCCACATCAATGGAATCAGTCGCCATTGCCTCAGCGTTAATAGATGGTGGGTTTGCCAATAAAGCACTTGCTGCGACAAGCAGTCACAATGCGACGGCGGAGCGGCAATTCCGTAATCCAACAGAATATGGCGGGCAAAAACCAGATACAGCCACAAGTACAGTGACAGGGAGCGGTGCTGTCGTCATCAGCCAAGAACCTTCCCAAATTCAAATTACAAGTGCCACCGTCGGACGGGTGATGGATCTTGGGATTACAGATCCATTCGATATGGGTTCGGCTATGGCGCCTGCAGCGGCAGACACAATCAAACAACATTTAGAAGACTTAGGAAGAACAGTAGATGATTATGATCTCATCCTAACAGGAGATCTATCTGGAATTGGATCGCCTATTTTAAAGGATCTTCTGAAAGAAGATGGCATTCAGCTTGGACGGAAGCATGATGATTGCGGATTAATCATATACACACCTGATCAAAATGTATTCGCTGGAGGCAGCGGCTGTGCCTGTTCAGCTGTCGTGACATTCAGTCACATCTTTCAAGAAATGAAAGCAGGGAATTTGCAAAGAGTATTGGTTGTAGCAACCGGGGCGCTTCTCAGCCCAATGATGGTTCAGCAAAAAGAGACCATTCCAACCATTGCGCACGGAGTTGTATTTGAGCGTGCAGGAGGAGAAAGCTAATGGATTATTTGATTGCTTTTGTTGCAGGCGGACTGATTTGCGTGATCGGCCAGCTTTTACTTGATGTACTGAAGCTCACACCGGCACATGTCATGACGACCTTTGTTGTGGCGGGGACGATTTTAGACGGGTTTGGTATTTATGATAAATTTATTGAATTTGCAGGAGCGGGTGCTACCGTCCCTATCGTAAGCTTTGGTCATAGCTTGCTTCATGGGGCGATGCATCAGGCTGATGTCCACGGATTTATTGGAATCGGAATTGGGATTTTTGAGTTAACCTCTGCTGGAATATCAGCTGCAATTTTATTTTCATTTATCATTGCACTTATCTTTAAACCGAAAGGATAACCTAATATGGGGCAAAGACGCAAAGTCATTTTAGTGACAGACGGAGATATATATGCTGCCAAAACGATTGAGCTTGTCGCCAAGAAAGTCGGCGGAAGATGTATTTCCAGCTCAAAAGGGAATCCGAGCAAACGAACAGGACCAGAACTGGTCCAGATGATTTTAAAAACGCCGTATGACCCAGTGTTTGTCATGTTTGATGATTCTGGCTTAACAGGTGAAGGAACAGGGGAGACGGCTATGAAGCACGTAGCACGTCACCCTGAAATTGAAGTGATTGGCGCCATTGCAGTGGCATCTAAAACCCATCAAGCGGAATGGACAAAGGTACATGTCTCCATTGACCGGGAAGGTGAACTGACAGAATATGGCGTTGACAAACATGGACTTCCAGAAATGGAACCACACAAAATGAGTGGAGATACAGTGTATTGTCTCGATTCACTACAGCTTCCGATTGTTGTCGGCATTGGAGATATTGGCAAGATGGGACGGAAAGATGATCTAAGCAAAGGGTCCCCCATCACAATGAAGGCAGTCGAATTAATTTTAGAAAGGAGCGGTTTCCATGAAGAAAGACAAGGTGCACGTGTACCGAGATCCGAAGAAAAATGAAGATTTTTTCAAAGACAATGTCGGGATGGGTCTCAGCTTTGACCTTGGCGTTCGGAAAATTTATGTCCATGATCAGGAAATCCAGCTTTACTATGTAAATGGATTATGTGATACACAATATGTGATCTATTTATTAAAAGAATTGATTGAAATCAATGACAACGAACCTGAATCAGATGATCTTGCACGTGTGGTAGAAAACCGTCTTGTCAATCAGCAAGTCTCAAAAGTTGAAACGCTTGATGAAGCAGTGGATCAAGTGTTGTCTGGACTTGTGGCAGTCGTTGTCGAAGGTGAAAATTACGCATTTATTATTGATGTCAGGAGCTACCCTGGCAGAATGCCGGAGGAACCGGATACAGAAAAGGTTGTCAGAGGTGCAAGAGACGGCTTTGTTGAAAACATCATTGTGAACACAGCACTCATTCGCAGAAGAGTGCGGGATGAAAAACTGCGATACAAAATGCTTAAAGTAGGCGAGCGTTCTAAAGCGGACGTCTGTGTTTGTTATATTGAAGACATAGCTGACCCTGATCTTGTTGATATTATCGAAAAAGAAGTGTCTGGGATTAAAGTTGACGGACTGACGATGTCTGATAAAACAATAGAAGAATTTATCATTAAGCAAGGATATAATCCCTTCCCGCTTGTGCGATACACCGAGCGCCCAGATGTAGCCGCTAACCATATATTAGAAGGGCATGTCATCATCATTACGGATACATCCCCTAGTGTCATCATTACACCAACCACTATTTTTCATCACGTTCAACATGCTGAAGAATACCGCCAGGCGCCAGCAGTTGGGACTTTTTTAAGATGGGTGCGTTTTTTAGGCATTTTATGTTCTACTTTTCTTTTGCCGATCTGGTTTCTTTTTATTCTAGAACCGAATCTTCTGCCAGACAATCTAAGCTATATTGGATTTAACAAACCCTCCCATATTCCTGTCATTCTCCAAGTATTCCTTGCTGATTTTGGGGTGGAATTTTTACGAATGGCGGCGATCCATACGCCGACCGCCTTGTCGACTGCCATGGGCTTGATTGCGGCCGTTTTAATTGGACAAATCGCGATTGATGTCGGTTTATTTACACCAGAGGTCATATTATACGTCTCGCTAGCAGCTATCGGCACATTCACCACTCCAAGTTATGAACTGAGTGTCGCTAATAAAATTATCCGACTGATCATATTAGCACTAGTAGCGATCTTTAAGCTGAATGGACTGATCATCGGTTTTACGCTGTTACTTATTTATTTAACATCCATTCGTTCCTTACAGACACCTTATATGTGGCCGTTCATTCCTTTTAATGGAAAGGCTTTGTGGCAAGTGCTCATTCGGACGTCTGTACCTGGCTCAAAAGTAAGGCCAAGCATCGTTCACCCTCAGAACAGATCAAAAATTCCGCCAAATTCTTAACGCTCGTTGAAAGTGGCTGAAGATTGTGATATTGTATTTTTAACTTTGAGAAACGGCAAAAGGCAGCTTGTGCAGCTGTCTTTTTTCAGCCGAGGCGGAGAAAGAGGGAATGACATTGTATTTACACGGCACTTGCAGACAAAATGAACTCGGACATTTAGAAATTGGTGGTGTTGATGCCGTTTCTTTAGCTGAAACGTATGGGACACCACTTTATGTATATGATGTGGCTTTAATACGGGAGCGTGCAAAAAGCTTTCAGAAAGCATTTATTGAAGAAGAACTAAAAGCTCAGGTGGCATATGCGAGTAAGGCGTTTTCTTCTATTGCCATGTTCCAGCTGGCAAAAGAAGAAGGCTTATCACTTGATGTCGTTTCAGGCGGGGAGCTGCACACAGCCATTTGTGCCGGTTTTCCAGTAGAAAAAATTCATTTCCATGGTAACAACAAAAGCAGAGAAGAATTAAAGATGGCACTAGAGCACGGAATTGGCTGTATTGTCGTTGATAATTTCTATGAAATGACGCTCATTGAACAGCTTGGTCAAGAGCTGTCAAAACAGGTGAAAGTACTACTCCGCATCACGCCGGGTGTCGAAGCACATACGCATGACTACATTACAACAGGTCAAGAAGATTCAAAATTCGGTTTTGACCTTCATAATGGACAAGCAGACGAAGCGGTGAAACAAGTGCTTAAATCAGAAGTGATCGAGCTCTTAGGTGTTCATTGTCATATCGGCTCACAAATTTTTGATACGGCTGGTTTTGTCCTTGCGGCAGATAAGATTTTCTTGAAGCTAGATGAATGGAGAGAATCATTTGGCTTTATTTCCACAGTGCTGAACTTAGGCGGAGGTTTTGGCATCCGTTATACAGAAGAGGATGAGCCACTGCCTGCGACTGAATATGTGGAGAAAATTATTCAAGCGGTGAAAGAAAATGTAGCCCGCTATGAATTTGAGATGCCTGAAATTTGGATTGAGCCAGGCCGTTCACTTGTTGGAGATGCAGGAACCACTCTTTATACGATCGGCTCATCCAAACATGTACCTGGCATTCGCGATTATGTAGCCATTGACGGCGGAATGAGTGATAACATTCGACCTGCTTTATATCAAGCGAAATATGAAGCAGCGAGCGCCAATAAAATGAGCCAAACGCATGATCAAACGGTGTCCATTGCAGGGAAATGCTGCGAGAGTGGAGATATGCTCATTTGGGATATTGATCTGCCAGAGTTATCACAGGGAGACTTATTAGCTGTCTTTTGTACAGGAGCTTATGGCTACAGCATGTCAAACAACTATAACCGTATCCCGCGCCCGGCTGTAGTATTTGTAGAAGATGGGGAAGCGCAGCTTGTCGTTGAGCGTGAGACATATGAGGACATTGTCAAATTGGATTTACCTTATCAATCAAAAGTGAAATCATCGACTTAAAAAAAGCTGCCTGATCATCAGGCAGCTTTTTCTATGACATTTATTTTCCACCAGTAAATACAGAGACGATCGCGTTCCAAATGGAGACAAAGAAATCCCAAATTTTCTGTAGAAGGTTTTTCCCTTCATCTGATTCTATGAATTTTGTAATCTTGTCTTTTGCTTTATCAATTTGAGATCCGACTTGTTTCCAATCGATATTGATATTTTTCATTTTATCGAAGAGAGAGACAAGTTGATCTTTTTGGTCCTGCGTCAGATTTAAGTTCAAATCAGAAGCGGCTTGATCTACTTTTTCTTCCACTTCTTTTGTTGTTTTAGGAACTCCATTTTTGGCAATGTCATCTTTGATTTTTGCAATTAGAGCAGAAGCATTGTCTTTTCCAATAGAGTCACCCAATTTAGATGTTGTTACAAGCTCTTCGTTAGCCACCTGTTTCACATCTTCGGGAATGGCTTTGTCGCTTGACACCTCATAGGCTTTTAATAAACCTGTCAGTGCTGCTGTGCCAGATACTTCAAACGGCGCCGTCACGACAACCTTTGCATCTTTCACGCCTGCGGTCATTAAAGCATTTAAATACATCTCATCTGTAATGGTCTTAATGTTATGTGTATCCACAGTCAGACCCGTACCTGATTTTTCAATAGTAATAGATGAAGATGATAATGCTCGAGTCCCGATTTGAGAGCGAGGGATATACTTTCCTAAATATTCGTGCTCTTCTTTATTGGTTACTTCAATTTTTGTCGCATTTTCAGGTGGATTCAACTCGTCAAGCACCTTCTGGCGATCAGCCGGTGTTAAGTCTTGCCCGAGTGTGACGATGACATCGCCGACAGCTGCATCCGCTAAGCTGACTTTTGGCGCACCAATCAGTAAAAGGAGCGCTGCCATCATACCAAGCATTGTTTTTTTAAACATGTTGACCTCCTTCAAGTCGAAAGCGTTTCTCGATGGTGAGAAACTCATCTTTTGAGTACATGATTTGAATCGTACTCCATCATATAGACGTAACAAATCAGTCTGACGTTTCAATTATCTTTTAAAGATGTTTGAAACCTCCAATATGATGAAGTGTTTTGCTCAGTCTGTGATCATTTCCTTAGGAGAAAAGGATCAAGCTCTTTTATTTTATCAATGTTGGCAAAAGAGGTAAATCACATTAGGTAAGCAGGGGATGTTTAACATGACCAAAAATGTGCTATAATGAGCGTTGTTTAACCTGAAAGGAGAATGTGAAAAATGGCGAAAAAAGGATACATACAATTAACGAATGGAAAGAAAATTGAGTTTGAACTTTACCCAGAGGCTGCTCCAGGTACAGTAGCAAACTTTGAAAAATTAGCGAATGAAGGCTTCTACGATGGATTGAAATTCCACCGCGTGATCCCAGGGTTCGTAAGCCAAGGCGGCGATCCAAACGGTAATGGAACTGGAGGACCTGGTTACACAATTAAATGTGAAACAGAAGGAAACCCTCATCAGCACGAGAGAGGTTCATTATCAATGGCACACGCTGGTAAAGACACTGGCGGCAGCCAATTCTTTATCGTACATGACCCACAGCCGCACTTAAACGGTGTTCACACTGTTTTTGGCAAAGTAACATCTGGTATCGAAGCTGTTCTTGATATGGAACAAGGACAAGGCATGGAAAAAGTCGAAGTGATCGATGCTTAATCCAAAACACCGCTTAATAGCGGTGTTTTTTTATTTTAAATCTGATGTTCCTGTGATCTGTGCCGTGAAGCGGTAGGTGATCATCCAATAAAAAAGGGCTAAGGCGCTGATAGAGGCTCCAAATAGACATACCCCATTCCAGCCAGCGTTGGCGTATATGTTAGTTGATACAATAGAACCGAGCGCACTGCCGAGGGAATAAAAAATCATATAAGCAGCAGTCAGCCGGCTTCTCGCCTCAGGCTGGACCATGAAAATCATACTTTGATTGGTCACGTGAACGGCCTGCACAGATAGGTCAAGAATGACGATACCAACGATTAATAAAATGAGGGAATATTCAGTGAAAAAAATAAAACACCATGAAAAGAGTAATAGGACAAGGGCGATGCACGTTGTTAACTGTCCTAAGCCTCGATCAGCAAGGCTTCCAGCCCGAGCGGCACCTAATGCTCCGGCAACTCCAGCAAGGCCAAATGCTCCAATCGCCGTATGTGACAGATTGTATGGCGTAGTGCTGAGAGGCAGCACAAGTGAAGTCCACAGCGTGCCAAACACAACAAAGATCAGAAAACCCAGTACGCCACGAATACGTAGAATTCGTTCTTGTCTGAACAATATAAACATTGAAGCGAGCAAGTTCACATAGGATATGGAGACTCTCTTGTTGTCAGCACGCGGAAGATACCGGTACAACACGCCAGTGATGATCAGCATCATCACGCCGGAAACGAGATAGACTGATCTCCAGCCGGCGAGATCGGTTAGTACACCAGCAAACGTTCGTGCGAGAAGAATACCAATCACAATTCCACTTTGAACCAAGCCCACTATGCGGCCACGTTCTTCAGGAGCGGCCCATGTCGCTGCGAATGCTACGAGTACCTGAGTGACTACAGCAAGCAGTCCCACCGCAGCTAGTCCTATGAACAGGACGGTGGCGGTAGGGGCGATACCGACTAGAATGAGAGATAACACGGATACTAGCATTTGAGCTACGATGAGTCGCCGTTGGTTGAACAGATCACCAAGTGGTACGATCAGTAGCAGTCCTAGCCCATAACAAAGCTGAGTAATCGTAATGACCATACCAATGGATGAATAGCTGATACCAAACTCGGATGCGAGGGAGTCTAATAATGGCTGTGCAAAATATATGTTTGCTACTGCCATCCCTGAGGCTGTCGAAAACAGTAGAGCCATATTGCGAGTCATCGTTGATCGGGTGGTTATTTGTAAATGAGTCGTTTCCAGATCAGAATGTTCAACGGCATTCATCTTTTCTTTTTTCATGCATGTCATCCGCTCCTTTTGTACTGAAAAGTATAATATACTGATCGATATAGAATGATTCCTGTTAAGGATAACCATAGAAACGTTTTAAAGTCAAGATGATATAGTGAAGATCGTAGTCGGTTTGACAATGATATGTCAATAAAATAAAATGATAATGTACCGATGAGTAAAAACGTTATAAGAAATAGATGATTGATTTAGTGAAGAGAGTTTTATGATAGAAATGAGGGTTGATAATGGTTCGACAACGGGAATTTGATGAGGAAAAAGCGTTAGATGAGGCCTTGTTGCTTTTTTGGGAGAAGGGGTACAGAGCGACTACATTAAGCGACTTAACTGCAAAAATGGGAATACAGCGGCCAAGCTTATACTCAGCGTTCGGTGATAAAGAGGAATTGTTTGAAGCAGCATTACGCAAATATACAACTCAGCATGCAGCACATATTCGATCAAAACTGCAAAACAATCTGTCTGCAAAGGAAGCATTTCGTACATTATTTACTGAATTAGTAGAAGAGGAATATGGAGATGGGCCGAGTAAAGGGTGCTTCTGCATCAATACAATAGTCGAACTTGCCCCCCACGAAGAGAAATTTGAAATTCTCACAAGAGAGCATCAAATGTATCTTTCGGTCATTTTTGAAGAAAAAATTGTACAAGGTATTCGCTCGGGTGAGCTCGAAAGCAGTCTGAATGCCAAAGCCTTAGCACAGGCGCTGGTCGTTTCTTTTATTGGACTTACAGTCCTCATGAAATCTCGCCCAGAGCGTTCATTTGTAGATCATTCTATAGCGACGATACTATCCATATTGAAATAAATAGTCTATATAAAAAAAGCGTATTTTGATCAATGGATTAAAACACGCTTTTTCTTTTAGGGTGTGATGGACACGTTTTTGTGATATGATAAGAGAACAAACATTCGTATTCGTGAGTGTCACCATATGTAGCTCTAAAAATAAGTGAAAGTGCACATCTAAAAAGCGTGTGATCATGCTGAAAGAAAGCAGGAGATACTTTGAAACCATTAACAAAAGAAGAAAAAAATCAGATGATGATTGCTATTCAGCGTTACTTTGCCGAAGAACGAGAAGAGGAGATTGGTGAATTAGCAGCCATCAATATATTAGAATTTATCACAAAACATCTTGGAAGCTACTATTATAATCAAGGGGTTCGTGACAGCCGAAATATCGCTGTTCAAAGATCTCAATTGTTAGAGGAAGATCTATTCGCACTAGAGAAAAGAATATAATCAAAAAGCTCGTCTATCTTATTCACCCTGCTAACAGATAAAGAGGAAAAAAGACCCCCTTAATAAAGAACGCATATTCGTATCATATGTAATGATGAAAAGGTGGAACCAAAAGTCCATTTGAATCGTTATATAAGTAACCATTAATGAAAATCAGCTTTTTTGGTTTTATTTCATCAAAATAAGGAATAGAACATACAAATAGGCGAAGTGCAGATGATGGAGGTTCTAAATATGGGGAAAATCAAATTAAAAATCGCAATCTTATTTGTTTTACTGCTTTGTTTAGGCGCAGGTTATTTATACATGAATGGTATGAAAATTGAAGATGTGCCAACAGCCATCGGCGAAAGCTTAACGAATAATGACAAAGATTACACAATCTATGAATATACCATTACAAAAATTGATGGTGATGAGTATTACGGTCAAGCCAAAAATGGCACGAAAATCATTTTTAATGGAAAGAAATTTGAAGATGATGTGGCCGATCTGAAAAAAGGCGATCGTATTAAAGCATACTTTAGTAATGAAAAAAGAATAGACGGTCTTATAAAAGTAGTAAAAGTCGTCAATTAACAAGTCTCCTTTCCTATAAGGAGGCTTTTTTTATGAACAGGTGAATAAATCTTGATTGTTGCATTTGACAACAAGGATCGCTATAATAGCCCCTAAGGACAGCTAAATATCGATTGTATCCTTCGGGGCAGGGTGAAAATCCCGACCGACGGTAATAAAGCAAATGCTTTACAGCCCGTGACCCGTTAATTTATTAACGGTTGATTCAGTGAGAAGCTGAAGCCGACAGTGAAAGTCTGGATGGGAGAAGGATAACGAAAGCTATGTATGAACAAAAAATAAGTGTTGATCATAGTTTTATTTCTAATGCAAAAAAACCACAGCCCCGGAATTTTTCCGGGGCTTTCTGTATGTCAATATAGTCATCGCATGCAGTGTTTATTAGGTGATCCCTCATTTACCTTGTATGGACCATAAAAAGCGACGAAGGTGTTCAATCGATCACATGTCCCAAACATCGCTTTTTCATAAAGTGAGAAATACAAAAGAAAGAGAAAGGGAGGATCACATGTTTACGGGGATTATTGAAGAAGTGGGTACAGTCCAGTCATTGAGCAAAAGATCCGCAGATGCCATGGAAATCATCATCAAGTGCAGTCGTGTACTAGAAGATGTTCACCTAGGCGATAGTATCGCCATCAATGGCGTTTGTCTCACTGTCACAAGCTTCACAAAAGAACAGTTTGCGGCAGATGTGATGCCTGAGACGGTCAAAGCGACATCACTTGATCAGCTTGCGCCAGGTAGCCAAGTGAATTTAGAGCGAGCGATGTCATCAAATGGACGATTCGGCGGTCATTTTGTTTCAGGCCATGTCGATGGAACGGCTGTGATTACCCGTGTAGAAAAGAAGAGTAATGCCATTTACTATGATTTGAAAATGGACAAGACCCTCACAGATATGCTCACAAAAAAGGGATCGATCGCAATAGACGGCGTCAGCTTGACTATTTTCGATTTGCGAGATGCTCATGTGACAGTTTCTATCATTCCACATACGCTTGAAGGAACTATTTTCCCGACTAAATCTATGGGGGATGTAGTAAATATTGAATGTGACATGATCGGTAAATACATTTATCGCTTTTTAACAAAAGAGCAAAATGAAAAGCAGCCATCACGATTAACCCCATCATTTTTAAAAGAGCACGGATTCTAGGAGGCGATTGTATGTATCATTCAGTTGATGAGGCAGTAAATGCCCTGAAACGAGGAGAAATCATTATCGTAGTAGATGATGAAGACAGAGAAAATGAAGGAGACTTTGTGGCACTTGCTGAGCATGCAACGCCGGAAGTCATTAACTTCATGGCTTTACATGGAAGAGGTCTTATTTGCACACCAGTTCATGCCTCGATTGCGAAACACTTGGATCTGCATCCCATGGTCGAGCGAAATACGGATGCACATCATACAGCATTTACAGTGAGCATCGACCATACGTCAACGACAACTGGTATAAGTGCTTTTGAGCGCTCAACGACCATTTTGGCCATGTTAAATAAAGAGTCAAAACCAGAAGATTTTGCCCGCCCAGGTCATGTTTTCCCTCTTATTGCGAAAGAGGGAGGCGTAGTAGAAAGACCAGGTCATACAGAAGCGGCTGTTGATCTTGCTAAACTTGCGGGTTCAGTGCCAGCGGGTGTCATATGTGAAATTATGAATGCAGATGGAACCATGGCCCGCGTACCCGAACTACAAAAAATTCAAAAAGAACACGATTTAAAGATGCTGACGATTGAAGCATTGCAGGCATATATAAACAAGCAAACAACGACAATGAAAACAAAATAAAAATCACAAAAAAGGATGATGAACATATGAATACAATACAAGGGAATGTAGTAGCAGAAGGATTAAAGTTTGGAATCGTCGTCGCTAGATTTAATGATTTTATTACAAGTAAATTGCTAGATGGAGCAGAAGATACATTGCTTAGACACGGAGCAAACGGTGACGATATTGATGTCGTGTGGGTGCCGGGGGCTTTTGAAATTCCGTATATGGCAAAAAAACTAGCAGAAACAAAAAAATATGATGCAGTCATTACACTTGGAACCGTGATTCGCGGGGCAACATCACATTACGATTATGTTTGTAATGAAGCGGCTAAAGGAATCGCACAAAGTGCCATCTCAACAGGGGTGCCGATTATCTTTGGTGTACTGACAACAGAATCTATTGAACAAGCCATTGAAAGAGCCGGTACAAAGGCTGGAAATAAAGGCAGTGAATCGGCTGCAGCTGCTATTGAAATGGCCAACCTAAATCGAACGTTTCGTTAATTTGATGAAAAAGAGTTTAAAAACAACCTAAAAGTGTTTATAATGTGTGATGAGCAAGTGATTCATAAGACATTTGCTGGAAAATAGGATAATTTTAATATTGAGGGGTATATATGTTAATTCGTTACAAGAGGTCTTTTGAAAAAATTGCCATGGGACTCCTGTCCTTTATGCCGGGTGAGAAAGACGTCAAACAGCTTCAGCAGACGATAAAGTCGTATGAAATGGATGAAGATCGGCAGCTGTTCCTTTGGAAAGATGGTGAGGATATCGTCGGTGCGATTGGTGTGCTGAAAACAGACGACCAAGTACAAATCGAACATATTAGTGTCAATCCGTCCCATCGTGACCAAGGCATCGGCAAGGAAATGGTATTAGCCGTGGAAGAAGTATTCAAAACGAAAACACTCATTCCAAATGAATTAACGCAAGGCTTCTTTCATAAGTGTCACAGTGAAACAAACTAAATATCACACATGTAAAAGCAGAGGTTATATGCCTCTGCTTTAGATTGTTGACAAATGGCTAAAATGAACTTGATTTTAGCCATTTGTCTTCTTTTCAGCGTGATAGAAAACCTTTGCAGTCTAGGAAGGACGAGTACTGGAGCGGAGCGAATTCGATATTCGTGAGCACCGGCACGCAGGACTGACACCGAATGCGAGGGTTTGTCTACACGCTGAAGCAGAGGTTATATGCCTCTGCTTTTTTTACGTTCCATCTGCTTTTCACGTTCAAGCAATACGTCCGTTCGATCACGCAGTCTATGCTTTTCAATTAAGAATGTATGGGATAAGTTGCTCTCCTGTCCGAAGGTTAAGCCTTCTTTTTGGGCCATCTCTTGGCATAAAGAAAGAAGCGTTTCATCTCGGATTGGCAGCATCACACTTTCGTAGGGCATGTCTTCATCGATTTTCTTTTTCAGTGTTCTCAGCAGCAAAAGAAATGCCTCTTCATCAAGACCTAATTCTGTTAGTATGTTCCGGTCCGAATCTAATATATGAAGGCTGTTTGAAATCAGCCGTTTTGCTCCTTTTCCATTCCCTCGTCTTTGATGATACAAAGCAACAGCAAGCTGAATGAGACCCACCCAGTACTTTTTGCGCTGATGAGGAGGATCTTCTTTCCAAAGTTCTTCAAGAATTTCATGACACTCAAAATAATCTCTTGTCGTATGAAATTCATGTAAAAAAGCCACGTACGCTTTAGGATACACAGCGGTCAACTCCTTTTCCACTATCAGTCTAACATACCGAAAAGAAAAGAAGAAAGAGCGCCCCTTTATGAAAGGACGCTCTGTTTCTTTAATAAACCCAAGCCGCGCCAACGATGATCAGCAAGATGAACAGCACAACAATAAGCGCAAATCCTCCGCCGAAGTAATAACCATCTCCCATAATGTTACGGCCTCCTTTTTCATCAGTTCTGATTACAATGGTATTCTATGTATAAATGCCCTCATTGGTATGGGCGAATCCACTGTTTTTCTTTTTTTGCCTGCTGCCTCATGGTCGAAATTATATTGGACGAGAGCTTTATCGTGTCTTATACTAAAGGTTAGCCGATGAAAACGGTACTTAGAAGACAGTAGAAATGGTGAGAAAAGAATGCTGGAATATCAGGTGAAAATAGATTCGTTTGAGGGTCCTTTGGACTTGCTTTTACATTTAATTAACCGTTTGGAAATTGATATTTATGATATTCCCGTCGCTAAAATTACGGAGCAGTATTTATTATATGTCCACACGATGAGGGAGCTTGAACTGGATGTTGCAAGTGAGTATTTGGTGATGGCTGCAACTCTCCTCAGCATTAAAAGCAGAATGCTTCTCCCAAAACAAGAGGAAGAGCTGTTTGATGAAGACCTGATGGAAGAAGAAGAGGACCCTCGTGATGAGCTGATTGGCAAATTAATTGAATACCGCAAGTATAAAAATGCAGCGCAAGAACTGAAGGAACGTGAAGAAGAGCGGCAAAACGCCTTCACAAAACCACCAAGTGATTTAAGTGAATTTGCAAAAGAAGCAGAAGCGAAGGACACAAACTTACACGTCACGGTGTATGATATGTTAGGTGCGTTCCAAAAGGTATTGAACCGCAAAAAAATAACAAAACCAGCACCATCAAAGATTACAAGACAAGAAATCCCAATTGAAGACAAAATGAATGAGATTATGAACCATTTAAGAAAAACAAAAAAGCGGACCAATTTCATGACTTTATTTCAACATGATCAAAAGGAACACCTTGTCGTGACGTTTCTTGCTGTTCTCGAATTGATGAAAAGCCATCAAATCATGCTGGAGCAGGAAGGAAACTTTGAAGATATTTATATCATAGGGAGTGAAACGATTCATGACGCTTGATATCGTGAATTGGAAAGCCATCTTAGAAGCGCTGCTATATGCAGCAGGTGACGAAGGCTTAACAAGAAAACAGCTCATGTCTGTTCTTGAAGTTGATGAGGCAGCGTTGCTTGATATTATGTCTGCCGTAAAGGAAGAATATCAAAAACAAGAACGAGGGATTGAGCTTATTGAATATGCAGATTCATATATGCTGCTGACGAAAAAAGAATACAGCGTATATTTAAAAAAATTAGTAGAGACACCATCGAAAGGTTTGTCACAGGCAGCGCTAGAAGTGCTCGCCATTGTCTCGTATAAACAACCGATTACACGCAGCGAAGTCGAGGAGATCAGAGGCGTTAAATCAGAACGAGTGCTGCATAGTTTAGTGGCCAAAGCACTGCTCTGTGAAGTAGGACGTGCCGATGGACCGGGACGAGCGATCCTTTATGGGACAACACCTACCTTTTTAGAGCAATTTGGTTTAAAAGCCTTAGATGAATTACCGCCACTTCCAGAGAATGTGGAAGCAGATGGGGTGCAAGAAGAGGCTGATCTCTTTTTTGAAAACTTCAATCAAACATTTGAAGAGATAAAATAGTTCAAAATAAGGAAAAATGTATGATAAAATATAAAAAAGATTTTAGGTCTAAAATCTTTATTTGAAAGATAAAATGGTGACAAAGCCATGAGGGGAAGGTAAACACGAAACAAATGGCACATATGAATGTAAAGGCTCAAGTTGATCAAGCAGGCGTTTTTTTATCAAAGGTTGCAGTTGAAGTGAATGATTTTCTGAACGAAGCTACCTTATCAAGCTTGAAACGATTAAACCCGGAAGCGGAAGCCTATTATTGTGACATATTAAGTACATTGCGGAAGCTTGCAGTTTATAGCGAGGATGCCGCGGCGGTTTGTAGGAAAATCAGGCAGCAACAGACATTCCCGCAGCAAGCCGCACAGCAGACGCTTCATCGTATTTATCATCAATGTATTGAAGAATTTTTTACACCAAAAAAGGATACATGGTATGAAGATAGCCGTTCAGCCTACACAGGAAAAAGCTGCATTGTTTTCCATCATGAAGTATCGGCTGAGGTCAAACGTTTGTTTTCTTCATTAGAAAAAGAGTTTTTAACGATGAGAGAAGAGCTGGAATATACAACATCTCATCAGCAAATGAAAATGGTATAAAGAAGAATGAAAAGCGACTCTAATCATCGAGTCGCTTTTTTTTATGGACGAGGCATCATAACTTTTTCAGCCGCGCATACACTTGTACAAAACGGACAAGGACGTGAATGAACATGCCCTATTTAAAAATTGGAACAGCAGTCCTTCTTCTATTGACACTCTTACTGCCTTTTTCCTCACACGCTCAAGCAGACATTTCATTATCGGTGAGTGCGAGAAGCGCCATTTTAATAGATGGACAGTCAGGCAGAGTCCTATTTGGAAAGGACGAGCACGAAAAAAGAAGAATCGCCAGTATCACAAAAATTATGACGGCTGTATTAGCCATTGAATCAGGAAAAATGAACGACATGGTCAAAGTGTCAAAACGTGCGATTCAAGCGGAAGGTTCTTCGATTTATTTAAAGGAAGGACAGAAGGTGAGTTTAGAAGACTTGACATACGGGCTCATGCTGCGCTCTGGAAATGATGCAGCTGTTGCCATTGCAGAACATGTTGGCGGCAGCTTAGAAGGCTTTATTTTTATGATGAACCAAAAGGCCTCTGAACTAGGCATGGAGAATACGAATTTTCAAAATCCGCATGGACTCGATGATCATAAAAACCATTATTCATCAGCTTATGATATGGCGATCTTAACGAAGTACGCCATGAAGCATCAGCAATATCAAAAAATTGCCGGTACCACCTTTTATAAAGCAAAAACAATCGAGGGTTATTGGAAAAATAAAAACAAGCTGCTCACGGGTTTGTATCAATATTCGACTGGAGGGAAGACAGGATATACAAAACTTGCAAAACGCACACTTGTCTCCACAGCTGCAAAAGGAGATGCTGCGCTCATTGCTGTGACGATTAATGCACCGGATGATTGGAAGGATCATATCTCAATGTTTGAGTATGCATTTGATCACTATAAAACGTATGTGCTTGCTGAAAAAGGCAGGCTCGCTTCGTTAAAAGGGACTTTTTACGAAAAAAAAGCGTTTATTAAGCGGGATGTGGACTATTTACTAAATGAGGATGAGAAAAAACTAGTGGAAATCGAAACGGAAATGCTGACGCCTGAAAAGAAATGGGAGAAAAACAAAGAAGCGATCCCAGATGTAGTAGGGAAAATGACGTTCTTACTCGATGGTCAAGTGATTGAGCAAGTCCCCATTTTTTATGAAAACAAACGCAACCGAATGCCTCAAAAAAGCTTTCAAGAAATGTTCAAGTCTGTCTTTCAGACATCGATAGGCGGATCTTCATGGTCAATCTGATCTGGGTATTCCTCACGGTCATCGGTCTTGTCTATGCAATGTTTAACGGAACGATGCATGAAGTGAATGAAGCGGTCTTTAAAGGATCAAAAGAAGCGGTCACCATTTCAATTGGGTTGATTAGTGTTCTTGTATTCTGGCTAGGATTGATGAAGATCGCAGAAGAAGCGGGGTTGTTACATTTCTTTAGTAAATTATGCCGGCCCTTTATCTCAAAACTATTTCCTGAGATTCCTGCGAATCATCCAGCGATGGGGTATATTCTGTCCAATCTCATGGCAAATTTCTTTGGCCTTGGCAATGCCGCCACTCCACTTGGGATTAAGGCGATGGAGCAGATGAAAGCATTAAATGGCGGAAAAAATGAGGCGAGCCGGTCTATGATCACTTTTTTAGCAGTCAATACATCTTCTATCACACTTGTGCCAACGACTGTCATTGCAATTCGTATGACCTATGGTGCAGATCAGCCAACAGATATTGTAGGTCCAACCATTTTGGCGACACTTATTTCAGGTATCGGTGCGATTATGATTGATCGCTATTTCCACTATCGCAGAAGCAGGCGGGGGTGATCTTGTGGCATTTATTAACTGGCTGTCACTTGCTTTGATTCCACTGATCATCGCAGGAATATTGATTGCAGGGACGATTAAAAAAGTACCGACGTACGAAACATTTGTAGAAGGCGGGAAAGAAGGCATTCAAATTGCCTTTTCAATCATTCCGTATTTAGTCGGTATGCTTGTCGCCATTACGATTTTCCGAGCATCAGGTGCCCTTGACTTTGTCATGGAATTATTGAAACCTGTGTTTACAGCGATTGGTGTTCCTACAGAAGTGGTGCCGCTTGCTTTGATACGCCCTATATCAGGAACAGCGGCGCTTGGTATGACATCAGACTTAATCGCGACTTATGGTCCAGATTCTTTTATCGGCAAGCTTGCCGCCGTTATGCAAGGGTCAACAGATACGACCCTTTATATTTTAACCGTCTATTTTGGAGCAGTTGGTATTAAAAAAATGGGAGATGCACTGAAAGTGGGGCTGCTTGCAGACCTGATTGGGATCATTGCATCGATTATTATCGTCAGTTTGTTATTTAGCGGCGCCTAATCAGGTGCTTTTTTTATTTCGTGGATGGAAAATAGCTTTTTTGTTGAAATTAGACAGATGAAACGCTTATTTTTCCACGAATGCTTGTTTGTTTCAAGCCAAGCAAGTAAGATAGTACATGAGGTGAAAGACAAATGGAACGTTTACAGAAAGTAATTGCCCATGCCGGCGTCGCTTCTAGACGAAAGGCTGAAGAATTAATTAAAGAAGGACGAGTTACCGTTAATGGTGAAACAGTGACAGAGCTCGGAGTAAAGGTGGGCTCTTCAGATAAAATTGAAGTCAATGGCTTAAAGCTTGAAAGAGAAGAACCGGTTTACTTTATGCTTTATAAACCGCGCGGCGTCATTTCAGCTGCCGAGGATGATAAAGGACGCAAAGTCGTGACAGACTTCTTTGATGATGTTCCGCAGCGTCTGTATCCAATCGGCCGGTTGGATTATGATACGAGCGGTTTAATTTTGATTACAAATGATGGCGAATTTGCCCATAAGCTCATGCATCCGAAATATGAAATTGATAAAACGTATGCAGCGAAACTAAAAGGCATCCCTTCAAAAGAATTGCTTAGAAAGCTAGAAAAGGGAATCATGTTAGACCATAAAAAAACAGCACCTGCCCGTGCCAAAATGCTCTCGATTGATAAACGAAAGCAAACATGTATTGTGCAATTAACCATTCATGAAGGCAGAAATAGACAGGTTCGCCGCATGTTTGAAGCAATCGGTCACGACGTTTTAAAACTCAAAAGAGAGCAATATGCTTTCCTTCATATTGAAGGCATGAGACCAGGAGATCGCAGAGAATTGACGCCGCATGAAGTAAAACGTCTAAGAGCGATTGCGGATCATGGGAAAAGCGCTTTTTAATTTTCACATAAACTTCAAAAAATGAAGAAGCATCAAAAGAAGGAGAATGCTATAATTTACCTGAATGTCTATGGGGAAGGGGTACTTCAGATGAAGAAAAGACGATTTTTCATACGGACGGGCATTCTCCTCGTGATGCTTGCTGCACTGTGTTATACGATGTATAACTCAGTATTTGCCAAACAGGATCAAATCAAAGAAGGATCTATTGCGCCGAACTTTGTCCTTCAATCGGTAGATGGGGAACGGATTGAATTAAAGGACTTAAAAGGCAAAGGCGTCTTTCTCAATTTTTGGGGTACATGGTGCGGTCCATGTAAGCAGGAATTCCCTTATATGGCAAATCAGTATGAAGTGTTCAAGGATCGCGGTGTCGAAATTGTTGCCGTGAATGTGGGGGAATCCAATATTGCTGTGAAGAATTTTATGGATGCTTATGGCGTGAATTTTCCTGTTGCCATGGACAAAGATCGTCAAGTGACAGAGGCATATGATATTACGCCGCTGCCAACCACATTTTTAATTAATCCTGAAGGCAAAGTAATCAAAGTCATAAAGGGGACGATGACAGAACGTAATGTCTATGAATATATGAATTTGATTAAACCAAAGGGGTCATAGAATGAAAGAGGTAAAGTGCGAGTGTGGACATATTAATCCAATCGGTACTGTTCTATGTGAATCATGCGGGAATCCCATTGCAGCAAAAGAGAAAAATTCATCAAAGCTGCTTGATATGAGATATGACGGCAGTGCAAGACGCTCGCAAACATACAACAAAACGATTGTTGATAAAGTATGGAACTTTTTTTCTTCCGTAAAAGTGGGTGTGTGGCTCATTGTCATCACACTGTTAGCTTCTTCGCTAGGAACTATTTTTCCGCAGGAGCGGTTTATTCCGCCAGGTGCATCAGCTTCCACTTATTATGAGGAGCAATATGGGTCGTTTGGCAAGTTATATTACATCCTTGGATTCCATGATCTTTATAATTCTTGGTGGTTTTTAGCCCTTGTCGCATCTATCGGAATTTCCCTTGTGATTTGCAGCCTTGATCGAGTGATTCCACTTTATCGTGCACTCAAAAATCAAGGGGTTGTCAAAAAAGAAGGCTTTATGAGAAGGCAGCGTCTTTTCAGCGAAACAAACCAAACATTAGATCAACATACATATGAAGGCATCGTTAGTAAAATGAAACAAAAGCGTTACCGCGTAAGAGAAGAAGATGGACATATTTTAGCTGAAAAAGGCCGCTTTTCCCGCTGGGGACCTTACGTCAATCATATTGGATTAATTATATTTCTCATTGGATCCATGCTCCGGTTTGTCCCAGGAATGTACGTGGATGAAACATTATGGGTAAGAGAAGGCGAAACGGCACCAATCCCAGGGACGGGAGGCCAATACTTCTTAAAGAATAATGCGTTTTCAATTGATCGCTATGAATCTGAAAAAGAAAAAGAAGTCTTTGAAAATGCGATTGAAAAGGCTGGCGATGGTCAAGTCGTCAAAAGTTATAAAACCGATGCCGTTTTATATAAACGTGAAGGGGAAGTTGTTTTTGGTGAAAAGCCAAAACTGAAGCAGGTAACAGAACACGATATTAAAGTGAATGAACCGCTTAAGTTTGACAATTTCTCATTATATCAAGTGGATTTTAAACAAAATGAACTCGATCAAATGGTCTTTCAGCTGATTCGAAAAGATACTGAGAAATCTTTCGGAACAGTGAAGATTAATCTGCTGGAGCCTAAGTCAGAATATGATCTTGGTAGCGGTTACAAAGTCAAGGTGATGAGTTATTTGCCTGATTTTTATTTTGACGAAGATGGCACACCTAGTACGAAAACGAGGAATCCGAATAATCCTGCGTTCGTATTTGAAATGATCTCTCCTGAAAAACCAAAAGGTGAAAAAAGTTTTGTCGCGATTCAAGAGACAGTAGAGGGTTCTGATAACAATCTTTATAAAATGAAATTTGACCGGGTTGAAACAAAAAACGTGACAGGTTTAACGGTTCGAAAAGACTTAACACTCTGGGTACTTATTGTTGGTGGAATGATCTTTATGATTGGTGTCGTACAAGGGATGTACTGGCAGCATAGAAGAATCTGGCTGTCGGTAAAGGATGGAAAAGTGTTTGTGGCAGGACATACAAACAAAAACTGGTTCGGCTTAAAGTCTGATCTCAAGGTGTTACTGCACGGCAGTGGCATCAAACAGCCAGTGGATCAAAAAGAACTGCCTGATACAACAAGTATCAGCAAAAGCAAGGGGGAAGGATTAGATGGCGGCAGTCAGTGAAAACCTGTTATTTGCAGCTTTTCTATTGTATTTAGCGGCAGTTCCTTTTTTTGGAGGGGCCATTAAAGGAAAAAAGAAAGAAGAGGGTCCGCGCAAAAACAAGGCGGCACTTATCGGCATAACGCTCACCATCATCGGTTTTTTGAGTCAATTTGGCTATTTTATTTCAAGGTGGATCGCGTCTGGTCACGCACCAGTCAGTAATCTGTTTGAATTCACCACAGCCTTTGGCATGATGCTGGTGCTCGCATTTATTATTTTATATTTTGTCTATCAAGTGTCTGTGCTAGGTTTATTCACACTTCCAATCGCTTTATTAATCATTGCTTATGCAAGCATGTTTCCATCGGATATTTCACCGCTGATTCCTTCACTTCAAAGTAATTGGCTATATATTCACGTCACGACAGCAGCGCTTGGTCAAGCCATTTTGGCGATCAGTTTTGTGGCAGGTGTGATTTTTCTTTTGAAGCATGTCGATCAAACAAAACCGGGGAAGAAAACCTTTGGCTTAGAGCTGGTCATGTTTATGATTGTGGTCACCCTTGCATTTATCGCTGTCACGTCCATTTTTAGAATGACAGGGTATGAAGCGAAATTTAATTGGGTAGATAAAAATAAAGAAGAGAGCGTCATGGTCTATGAGCTGCCTGCCTTAGTAGGACCTCATAAAGGAGAACTTATCACAAAAGATCGTTTAGAGCCTGTGGTTGATCTGCCGCCTGTTTTTTCAGGTAGAAAGGTGAATACAGTGCTATGGTCATTTGGCGTTGGGCTGATCATTTATGGACTGCTAAGATTGATCATTCGCAAACGACTAAGTGCGCTGCTTCAGCCGCTCGTAAGACAGGTGAATCTTGATTTAGTCGATGAAATTGGATACAGGGCTGTTTCCATAGGATTCCCTGTATTTGCGTTAGGCGGTCTTATTTTTGCGATGATCTGGGCACAAATTGCATGGACGAGATTCTGGGGATGGGACCCGAAGGAAGTATGGGCTTTAATTACATTTTTATTTTACGCCGCCTATCTCCACCTTCGGTTATCACGAGGCTGGCATGGTGAAAAGTCCGCTTGGCTTGCTGTGATCGGATTTGCGATCATTATGTTTAACCTCATCTTTGTCAACCTAGTGATTGCGGGGCTTCATTCTTACGCGTAATCGCATGAAAAAGGCCAACTTTTATGATTCGATTCGGCTTTTTGTTAAAATGTATGTAACAACGGAGAAAGCAGGAGGATTGTCTAATGGAACACACAACTCAAACGAAAATATTAGTCGTCGATGATGAGGCAAGAATTCGCCGCCTTTTAAAAATGTATTTAGAACGGGAAAATTATGAAATTGATGAAGCGGAAAATGGGGATGAGGCCATTCAAAAAGGACTTCAAACCGATTATGACCTCATTTTGCTTGATTTAATGATGCCTGGGACAGATGGGATCGAAGTGTGTAATCAAATTCGAGATAAAAAAGCCACACCAATTATTATGCTGACAGCAAAAGGTGAGGAAGCCAACCGTGTGCAAGGTTTTGAGGCAGGAACGGATGATTATATCGTCAAACCTTTCAGTCCGCGTGAAGTGGTTCTTCGTGTGAAAGCACTGTTAAGAAGATCGTCTCAAACGTCATATCTCAATACTGGAACAACCACAAAAGATGTTCTTGTGTTTTCTCATCTATCCATTGATCATGATGCACACCGGGTCACAGCAGATGGAAAAGAAGTCAGCCTCACGCCGAAGGAATACGAACTTTTGTACTTCTTAGCAAAAACGCCGGATAAGGTCTATGACAGGGAAAAGCTTCTCAAAGAAGTGTGGCAGTATGAATTCTTTGGGGATCTGAGAACAGTGGATACCCACGTCAAAAGGCTTCGCGAAAAACTAAATAAAGTGTCACCAGAAGCAGCGAAAAAAATCGTGACAGTATGGGGTGTCGGGTACAAATTTGAGGTCGGCGCTGAATGAAGCTGTGGAAAAGTGTCGTAGGAAAGCTATGGTTAACCATTCTTTTCCTCGTGCTCATTGTTTTATCGATTTTAACTGTGCTTCTTTTAGAATTCATTGAGAACTACCATGTCGAAGAAGCAAAGTCTGATTTAACACAAATGGCCAACAAAGTAGCAGTCATTTTAGAAAGCCATGAGGATCAATCACTTGCAAGATCGATTACATCAGAACTAGCTGATAAATTGACAAGTATCGCGATTGTTCAAGAGGATGGACTAGAATGGTATTCGTCTGAAAAAGGCGGGAAGCTTCCTGCGATCACAAAAGAACAAATTGAAGCAGACAAAGATTTGAACAAAGCACTGACAGAACGAAAAAAAATCAGTAAACGAGCTGAATCTCATACAGGCAATCAGAAAGATGAACGCATTGTAGTAGGTGTTCCTTACGAGGCGAACGGAAAGAAAGGGATGGTCTTTCTTTCTCAATCCCTCCTTGCTGTAGAGCAGACAACAAAACATACGACGCGTTATATCTTCCTCGCAGCCGGAATTGCGATTGTGCTGACGACAATTTTCGCTTTCTTCTTATCCACTCGTGTCACCTATCCTCTCAGAAAGATGAGAGAGGGAGCACAAGATTTGGCGAAAGGAAAATTTGATACAAAGATTCCTATTTTAACGCAAGACGAAATTGGGGAACTGGCGATCGCCTTTAATCAAATGGGCAAGCAGCTTAAATTTCATATAACCGCTTTAAATCAAGAAAAAGAACATTTGTCCAACATTCTCAGCAGTATGGCAGATGGTGTCATCACGATCAATATTGATGGAACGATCCTCATGACAAACCCTCCTGCAGAAAGATTCTTGCAGGCTTGGTATTACGAGCAAAATATGAAGATCAAAGATGGGGATGAACTGCCGCCAGAAGCGCGTGAATTGTTTCATACTGCCGTCAGTACGGAAAAAGAGCAAATGATCGAAGTCACGCTTCAAGGGCGTACTTGGGTTCTTCTTATGTCTCCGCTTTATAACCAGCAAGATGTCAGAGGGGCGGTTGCGGTGCTTCGCGATATGACAGAAGAGAGAAGACTGGATAAGCTAAGAAAAGACTTCATTGCAAATGTCAGTCATGAACTCCGTACACCTATTGCTATGCTGCAGGGCTATAGTGAAGCGATTGTCGATGACATTGCCGGATCAGAAGAGGAAAAGAAAGAGATTGCCCAAATTATCTATGATGAATCACTTCGAATGGGGCGTCTTGTGAATGATCTTCTCGATCTCGCACGTATGGAAGCTGGTCATATTACACTGAATCTTGAATCAACTGATACAGAAGAGCTGACTGAAAAAATCTACCGTAAATTCCTTGGAATTGCAAAAGAAAAACAAATCAACCTGACGTATGAAATTCAAGTAGAAGAACCGTATTTTGTATTTGACCCAGATAAAATAGAACAGGTTTTTACAAATCTCATCGACAATGCCATTCGCCATACACCAGAAGGCGGAGAAGTTCACTTCTCAGTTCAATCGGTGGAAAATGGGCTCAAGATGGATGTGAAAGATTCGGGAAGCGGCATTCCTGAAGAGGATCTCCCATTTATTTTTGAACGGTTCTATAAAGCAGATAAAGCAAGAACAAGAGGACGTTCCGGTACGGGGCTGGGCCTTGCGATTGTGAAGAACATCGTAGAAGCGCATCAAGGCTCCATTCATGCACATAGTAAAGCTGGAACAGGTACTCACTTCACTTTCTATATTCCGAAAAAAAAGCAGGAACTCGTCTAATCTTGACGAAGAATCTTGTTACATGAGAAACACTTCTTTTCGAAAGAAAATGAAGTGTTTTTTCTATTTTTATATTTTTAAGGAGAAGTTAAACAAAAAGCCCTTTCCAAATTGTCGATCTTGTAATATATTTGTCATAAAGTTGTAATGTAACGTTTTGTGAGAGTCACTCGACAAAAATAAGTGAACGGAGGGGTTTCCTATGCATGAAACCTTTCAAAAAATATATGATTCGTACCATCAAGATTTGTACCAATTTTTATTTTATATGGTAAAAGATAAAAATCAGGCAGAGGATCTCGTGCAGGAGGTTTACATTCGGGTACTTCACTCATATAAAACTTTTGAAGGAAGAAGCAGCGAGAAAACATGGCTGTTTTCAATTGCAAGGCATGTAGCAATTGACTGGTTTCGCAAACAGCAAACCATCAGACAACGGGTGCTCGGCACGTTTGATTGGGATAAACAGGATGTAAAAGATCCAGACCTGCTCCCAGATGAATTGGCTGTACAGGATGAAAATATTAAAGAAATTTATGCCGCACTTGATCATTGCACCATTGATCAACGAGCCGTCATCATTTTAAGGTTTATCCAAGGCTACTCAATCATGGAGACGGCCAAGGCGCTAAAGTTCTCGGAAAGCAAAGTCAAAACAACGCAGCACCGAGGCCTGAAAGTGCTCCGAAAACATATGGAGCTTTTGAAGGAGGAGCTAGTGAATGAAAACGAACAGGTCCAATTGGAGCGAAGAACGAATTAAAGTATTACTCAGTCAGCTTCCAAAGGTGGAGGACAACCGTTCATCTAAGCAGATTTACCAGCAAATGCTGATGGCAAGCGGGAAGAAAAAGAAAAGTGCCAGATGGATCGGTCCAGCGGTCGCAACCGTTGTGGTCTTATTTATGGCGTTTTTGATTTCTCCTCATTTATTTCAGCCGGCTGCTCAAGATATAAAGAAAGTGAAAATGGACTCGAGTGCTGAAAAAGGACAGGTGAATGCTACATTAGAGGCGGTAAAAAACACAAATGATCCTTCACATGTTGCTTATGCATCTGACAAAGAAAAGTATATGACGATTTCATACATAGATGAATCGACTTCTCAAGTTGTCCCAATCAGTATTCAAAAAGAAAATAAGCATGACGATGTGCAGGCGCTTCTTGATACATACGAAAAACTGGAGCTGCCTGAAATGACAAAACCTCTTCAAGCCTATATGGATATGGTGGATGTGAGTGAAAAAGGGGACACACTGATTTTTCAGCTGAAAAATGATTTGTCTCTTGATACATTAAAAGAAGCCAACCGTTTTAAAGACATGGTCAAAGAAACGTTAAAATGGAGCCAATATAAACAAGTACAGGTCAAGTCTGTCAATGGCTCGCACCTTCAATTAGGGACGAATGGCCGTCTTGGTACCATTTCAATTAATAAACAAACAAAGCACGCTTACTACGTTTTAGAAAATAAGAGCGGGACATTTTTGGTGCCGTCAAAAGATGATTATCCTTCTTATAAAGATGCGGTAGAGGCGATGAAGCGGGCGAATGATGCAGGACTCGATCCACTCATTAAAGAAGAGCCTGTTCAAAAGGTGACAACAAAAGGAAAACATGCAACCATCACGTTTGGAGCATCAGTACAATTAACGGACTCAATTGATCATATTTTACTTATTGAAGGACTGCTGCTCACAGCGAAAGATTTCGGTTTTACAGATGTCACGATACAAAATGCAGGAACAGATCAAGTAGGCCCATATGAATTAAAAGAACCGCTAGAGGTACCGGCACTGCCAAACCCAGTTGTTATCAAAGAACGCTAAAGGACGCAACTTATTGCGTTCTCAGCGTGTAGACAAACCCTCGCATTCTTTGTCAGTCCTGCGCTCCGGTACTCACGAATGTCAAATTCGCTCTGCTCCGGTGCTCGTCCTTCCTAGACTGCAAAGGTTTTCTATCACGCTGAAAAGAAGACAAAGGGCTAAAATCAAGTTCATTTTAGCCCTTTGTCAACAATCTGAGGACGCCACTTATTGCGTTCTTTTTTCATGTATAGAAAAGGGCTTCCTTGAGGTATACTAAGCTGTCATGAAAAGAACTTCAAAGAAGGGAAGTCACTGATGAAAAGGTATTGCTACATATGTGCTAGCTGTTTCTTGTTCTTGACCTTATCACCGTTTGCCCATGCAGAGAAAACAACCGAGTGGGTGGAACCAATCAAAGGTGAAGTCACTGATTTGTTTGGGACAAGAGGTGGTTCGCATAAGGGGTTAGACATTGCTGCACCAGAAGGAGAATCCATTTTTGCTGCAAGCGAAGGTGTGGTTACTCGTTCCTATGTATCTGCTACTTATGGAGAAGTTGTATTTATTCGGCATCCAAATGGATATGAAACCGTCTATGCGCATTTAAATGCGCGTTTTGTAAAGAATGGTGACCATGTACAAACAGGGCAGCCGATCGGCATCATAGGCAACACAGGCGCTTCTAGGGGCACTCATTTGCATTTTGAGGTGCACAGGGGTAATTGGTCAGTTAATAAAGAAGATGCAGTAGATCCGCTCACAATCATTGCAAGAGATCGTTTCCAAGAGCCAGCCCTTCATGTAGATGGATATGAGAAACATACATATGTCATACAACGAGGGGACACGCTCTGGTCCATTGCTAAAGCACATCAAATGACCGTTGATCAATTGAAGAAAATCAATGCACTGACAACGCATCTCATACGGACAGGTGAACGTTTAATCGTTTCAACAAAATAAACCTCATGCTTTTGCATGAGGTTTACCATTTTTTTATAGGTCAATCAGACGTACAGAAAGAATATCGCTCACTTTAGTTAACGTTTGGACAATTTCATCTTCAAGGTGCTTATCAAAAGAAAGCATCATGATGGCTTCGCCGCCTTTTTCTTTACGGCCTACTTGCATTGTCGCAATGTTCACATCGTGGTCGCCTAAAATCTTTCCAACTTGACCGATCACACCAGGTGCGTCAGTGTGCTGAATATAGACAAGGTGTCCATCTGGGTAAAAGTCAATATTGAAACCATTAATAGAAACGACACGTTCACCTAGATGCGGGATATACGTTGCTTTTAATGTAAAGGTGGAAAGGTCACCTTTGACTTCAATGGAAATGCTGTTCTCATAGCCAGATTCGCTTGAAGAAATTTTCTCGCTAAAGCTAATGCCGCGTTCTTTTGCCACCATACCAGCATTGACTTCATTTACAGTCGAATCGACACGCTCTTTCAAAAAGCCAGAAAGCAGACTTTTTGTAATAAATGATGTTTCGAGTTTTGCGATAGATCCTTCATATGAAATGCTGACTTCTTTTACAGGTTCTCTCATCGATTGAGAAACAAGACGTCCAAGTTTTCCTGCAAATTGATGATAAGGCTGGATTTTCTTGAACTCGTCTTTTGTCATCGCTGGTAGATTAATAGATGACATGACCGGGAGTCCTTTTGCAAATTGAAGAACTTCTTCAGAGACTTGTGCCGCTACATTTAATTGTGCTTCTTTTGTAGATGCACCAAGATGCGGAGTGGCAATGACGTTTGGATGATCCACAAGTGGATTCTCAGTAGGTGGTTCTACTTCAAATACATCGAGAGCAGCCCCTGCGACATGACCATTTTCAAGTGCTTCAAGAAGGTCGCGTTCGTCAATGATACCGCCGCGTGCACAGTTCACTAGACGAACACCTTTTTTCGTTTTTGCGATTGTTTCTTTATTGAGAAGTCCTCTAGTTTCTTTTGTTAAAGGTGTATGTACCGTAATAATATCTGATACTTCAAGCACTTCATCAAGTGATTTTGCATTGACACCAATTTTTTCGGCACGTTCTTTTGTGAGGAAAGGGTCAAATACGTTGACGGTCATGCCAAATGCTCTTGCACGCTGGGCGATTTCACTTCCAATTCTGCCTAAGCCAACAATCCCAAGAGATTTTCCGTAAAGCTCAGCACCGACATATGCGCCTCTGTTCCATTCTTTTGATTTAACAGAAATATTGGCTTGAGGAATATGACGCATGAGAGATGAGATCATCGCAAACGTATGCTCTGCCGTTGAAATCGTATTCCCATTTGGCGCATTGATGACAATCACACCATGTTTTGTTGCTTCATCAATGTCAATGTTGTCGACTCCCACACCGGCACGACCAACAATTTTTAATGAAGTCATTTTTTCATAAAGTTCTTTTGTTACTTTTGTGGCACTTCTGACAAGTAAGGCATCAAACGTGTGTAATTCATCTTCTGCTTCTGTTACATTTTTTTGAACAATTTCAACAAAATCTGATTCTAATAGTGGTAAAAGACCATCATTGCTCATCTTATCTGAGACTAATACTCGAAACATCGTAAGATTTCCTCCTAAAATAAACGTCATAAATATCTGATAATTTACCATATTCCTTTTCACTGTGTCAATCAAATTAAAGCAGTAAAGCGAAAAAGAAAACACGAACATTTTTTAGTGTCTTGATCGAGAATGGACACCTTTAAACAAAAGATACCCAATTTTTACGCATTTGTCATTATAAATTTTAGGTTTTTTACGACTTCTTAAAACTGATGAATTTGCTCAGGATTTTTATCTGTACAAATGCTCATATATCATATATAATGATGTCGAATTGAATAATGATCAATCTTCGGGGCAGGGTGTAATTCCCTACCGGCGGTGATGAGGCATAGTCTCTAAGCCCGCGAGCCTTTTTTGGCAGGATTCGGTGTGATTCCGAAGCCGACAGTATAGTCTGGATGGGAGAAGATGGAGGTTCGTAAACGTTGAAAACATGTCTGTTTATACGTTTATTTGTGTAGCCTAAATTTCCCGCTCCTGTGTATGTATTCAGAGCGGTTTTTTTGTGGCTAAAATTGAACAATCCTCTTTTCGAAAGATTTGATCGAAAAGGAGAGAGAATATTGAATCAAAGTAAAGTAAAACGTTTAGTTGTCATCAGCATGCTTAGCAGTATCGCATTTGTATTAATGTTATTGAATTTCCCTTTCCCTGGGCTTCCTGGGTATTTAAAAATTGATTTTAGTGATATTCCTGCGATTATTGCGATTTTAATTTATGGGCCAGGTGCTGGGATTGCTGTTGAAGCTTTAAAGAATTTACTGCACTACCTCATTCATGGTAGCATGTCCGGTGTGCCTGTGGATCAAGTAGCGAATTTTACAGCAGGTGTACTATTCATCTTACCTGTGGCTTTTATTTTTAAAAAGATTAAATCAGCAAGAGGGTTAGCATGGTCCATGATCCTCGGAACATTACTCATGACAGTCATGATGAGCATCTTAAACTATTTCTTGTTCCTTCCTGCTTATACATGGTTTTTGAATGCACCCGTCCTGTCAGATCATGTGCTAAAGGCAACCATTACAGCAGGGATCTTGCCTTTTAACCTGATTAAAGGAATCATCATTACCATCGTCTTTAGTTTCATTTTTGTCAAAATGCGTCCATGGTTTGAAAATAAACGCCGACTTCAAAATAGTTAATATAAAAAAAGCCCCTTTAAAAGGGGCTTTTATCCTATTCATGCTTAAGTGGATCACCATCGAAAGATTCGTCCGCAACTTTGATTGAGTCAGTTGGGCAACCTTCAAATGCATCAAGCATATCTTCTTCAAGTACTTCTGGAACTTCTACAGTCCCCTGATTGTCATCAAGCGTGACAAATGCAATGCCTTCATCATCATAATCATAAATGTCTGGAGCAGCTGCACCGCATGCGCCGCAAGCAATACATGTGTCTTTGTCTACAATTGTATATTTTGCCATGTTAAAAAAATACCTCCCAGATTGTTCGATGGAACAAATGGTTTAACCTTTTTAGTTTCACCGATAAAAAACCAATTTCCTCAAACCTTATTGTAATGATTTTAAATTCACATTTCAACTGTAAAGTGATTGAGAATGCTTATCACATAAGGGTTTGTTCATAACTTTCCCCCATTAATTGAGTTTAAACATTTCTTCTTCAATGAAATCTGTTAAAATAAAGGGAGAAAATATTCGAATTTTGTCAGGAAGACAGGTGCTTTGGTCAATGACGATTCATTACTTGGATGTCATGTTGATGGACAGCGTACATAAATTGAACGGCGAACGCTCCATTAGTGCTGTCTACCATCTTTTTAAAGGAAAAAAATCTTCACAAACGATACAGGATGCAAGTTTGTTTCAGCTTTCTAGCTACTTCGGCTGCTATCCAGCTTTTACGAGGGATCAGTTGAACCGCTCTGTACAAAGGCTAAAAGAGCAGCACTTCATCAGAAAGACAGGGGATACATTCATCGCCACAGATGCAGGAATAAGTATGCTCAGGCAGTGTTTCACTGAAAAACCGATGCCAGTTTATTTTAATGGTGCCAAGTATCATGATAAAGCAAAGGCGTTATGGATGAGACTGTCTTTACTTGTGCAGGTCCTTTCACATCATGCAGCGGGGTCACAACACTATGTGCCGATTCAAAGAGATATATCGGTTCAAAACTGGACAAAATCCTTCTTCTCGCAATATCACCAGAAGAAAAAGCTTTCTGAAGATATCCATCATGAGCTTGAAACACTTCTTGCTCATTTAACTGATCAAGAGGCACTGCTTTTTGTTTATTCATTGACTTCCAATGAAAGAATCGGACGGACATACCAGCAAATGGCGGAATGGATGAAAGAAGATGTATGGTATGTTTACTTGCTTTTTTGGAATGTGCTCCATTATTTTATTCAATGTGCGCAAAAAGGTGAGGCGCCGATCATCCAGCGAATGATAGACGATCTTCAATTCAAACGTGTGCTGACCACCTCTACCCATAAAACGCTTGAGCTTGTACAAAAAGGATTCAGTATTGATCAAATTGCTCATATTCGTTCATTAAAAAAAGCGACAATTGAAGATCATATTGTGGAGCTCTCGATACATGAGCCGAGCTTCTCGATCGAACCATATGTCAGCAGTGAAGCTCAAAAGGCGATACATGAGGTAGCCGGTCAGCTCCAAACCAACAAGATGAAGCTGATCAAAGAAAGTCTCGAGCATTCATTTACTTATTTTCAAATACGATTGGCATTGACAAGGATGGTGAAAGCAAGTGGATAAGCTTCATCAGACGCTGATGGGATACTTTGGTTATGATGCCTTCAAAACAGGTCAGGAGGACATTATTCGAAGTGTACTTCAACAAAAAGATACGGTTGCCATGCTTCCTACTGGTGGCGGGAAGTCACTTTGTTATCAAATTCCGGGCTATTTGACAGACGGGTTAGTGCTGATCATTTCACCTCTTTTATCACTCATGGAAGATCAAGTAGAACGCATGAAAATGCGCGGTGAAAAGCGAGTGGCTGCGCTTAACAGTACACTGTCCTTTCAGGAAAGAAGACATATTATTCGGCATTTGCCATCATATAAATTTTTATTTGTCGCACCTGAGGCGCTTATGTCAGAGGTATTGGTAGAGCAGCTCAAAGCGATGCATGTGGGTCTATTCGTTGTAGATGAAGCTCACTGTATATCGGAATGGGGACATGATTTCCGCCCGGAATACTCCAAGCTTGGGGAATGGAGGGAAGCGCTCGGCAATCCTGTCGCCTTAGCACTAACGGCAACTGCAACGAAACAAACCTTAAAAGATACTGTGCAAACATTGCGGCTAGAGCATCCAGATGTTCATATTCATTCAGTCAACCGGCCGAATATTGCACTATTAAAAGAGGCACATGAAACGAAAGAAGCAAAAGAGAAACGAGCACTGGAGCTTGTGGAAACCCTTCAAGGGCCTGGGCTGATTTATTGTCCGACCCGGCAAATGACAGAAGATATTTCACGTTTGGTGAAACAAAAAACGAATCAACGTGTAGAGTTTTATCATGGTGGAATGGAGTCAGGAGACCGCATGCTGATCCAGCAGCAATTTATCAGTGGTCAAATTGATCTCATTTGCTGTACAAGTGCTTTTGGAATGGGAATTGATAAAGCAAATATACGCTTTGTGATTCATATGAGTCCGCCTCAGTCAATTGAAGCATTTATGCAGGAAATTGGAAGAGCTGGACGGGACGGGAAAAATAGTGTGAGCGTTCTTTTATATACAGAAGAGGATGCGGATATTCAAAGTCATTTGATTCAAGCAGAAGGTTTTGATGATCCAGAAATTGATTTTTTCTTAGCCCGATTATCACACATGCCGATAAATGATGAAAAGAAATTACGTGAACAATTGATGGAAGCAGGGCTTCAGGAGACGCGCGCGCGAATGCTCTCGCATTATTACACGATGTACCAAACTGAACAGCCCCGTTTGCTCATGAAGAAGCTGAAAGAAAAGCTGCAGGATAGACAAACAGAAAAGCTAAAAAAAGTGTGGCAGTTTAAAGAGCATATCACTGGCCATCGCTGCTTTAGGCAATCTCTGTTATCATACTTTGATGAGCAGCTTGATCTAACGGAGGACGCTTCCTTTGGGAACTGCTGCTCTTCATGCGGACTTGACCTGTCTGATTACGAAAAAAAAGATCAACCATTGGAGCTGAATGAAATGAAACACTGGAAGACCGAGCTGGATCGTCTGTTTCACCTGACAAAAGAGGCGCAGCATTGATTGAACAACATCGCCGTATTATTGAAAAATTAACCGATCGACAAGTAGTAGAACAGTTGTATTTCACACAGCTGCTCATGCTGATTGTCTCTTTTTTACTAGGGATGTTTATGTTTGATCATTGGACTGATTTTACAGCCTTATGGCAGATCCGAGATATGCGTATCCTGACTTACGGAATTGGCGGCGCTTTGCTTGTGATTATTGTCGACGCTATTGTCATGAAGGTGTTTCCGGCTCATATGTATGATGATGGCGGATTAAATGAAAAAATGTTCAAAAACCGCAGCATTCTGCATATTGTTTGGTTAACGCTGCTCATTGCCTTTTCAGAAGAAATTTTATTTCGCGGGATCGTTCAGCAGCAATTTGGACTGGAGATTGCAAGCATTGTGTTTGCACTTCTTCACTTTCGCTATTTGTCAAAAATACTCTTGTTTATCCTTGTGGTTTCTATTAGTATTTTTTTAGGACTTTTATACGAGTGGACAGGGAATTTATTCGTTCCTGTCATGACACACTTTGTCATTGACCTAGTCTTTGCATGTCAAATTCGTTTTAAATATTGGGGGAGGGATGAACATGGAAGAAATGTCGAGAATGAAGAGAAAAAAGCAGCAGCTGACAAACATCCATGATGATGATGTAGAGAAAAATCTTGAAGAAGAAAAAGTGCATCCTTCAGATGACTCTCACTTTCCTACACGAGAAGATTTTCATGAATATAAAAAGCAGCGAACCAAAAAGGTGCGTAATCCATTGTTTACGACACTGGCTATTATCTTTCCTATTATTGTCGTCACGGTTTTCTTCCTGTTGATTTATTACACATCAAAGGAAATTAACGATAACAACAATCAAGGTGTTTATATTGATAAAACATCGAGTGCTGACACAGATCCAGTCCCGTCAGCACTTGTTGAAACAAAAAATGATTCAAGCGCTGACAAAGCGGATGCGTCTGATGATGAGAAGAAAAAGAAAGATGCTGATAAAGAAAAGCAGCGTTCAAAAGAAAAAGCAGAGCAAAAGAAAAAAGAACAAGCCGCTAAAGAGAAGGCTGAGCGTGAAAAGGCCGAAGCTGCAAAAAAGCGTGAGCAGCAACAGCTCGCTCTTCAAAAACAGCAGGAAGAGAAAAAGCGAAAAGAAGCAGAAGAGAAGAAGAAGCAGGAAGAAAAACCTGTTCGTGTCGTGCAGCATACTGTTGGACCAGAGGAAAACTTGTATCGAATTTCCATGAAGTATTATCAAAACCGATCAGGGGAAGAGAAAATTCGAGCTTACAATCATTTAAAAGGAAATAGCGTGTACAGCGGACAAGTATTGAATATCCCATTAGAAAATTAATATTTGACATGAATGAATCGAAAAGCACATACATATGTAGAAAAAAGGGACAAGGGTGTATGTGATGACATTGCACGCAATCAGCCGCTATATGGATCAGCCGACACAGAAAATGATTGAAACATTGATCAAAAGGAAGCGCAAATACGAGGGGTTTGCAAAACAATGCAAAAGGTGGCAATGGACAGCCCTTTTATCACTTGCGATTCTTCTGTTTTATTTTGTGATAACAGCTAATAGCGGGGGCTCCCTGCAGCCGGAAGCGATGATTGCCACATTGCTTGGCCATGAGGTGTTTCTGTTTTGGATCATGGCTGAAGTGTTTGCTTTTTACGCATCGTATTATTATAAGAAAAAAGAAGAAAAGGCTGAGGATGAATATCATAAGCTCAGATGTGAAATTATACAGAAAAGCACAGATTTATGGCCTCAATCAAATCAATGGAAAGAGCGCGAGGCCGTTTTCCACTTCATGCAGACGCAATATGATATCAATCTCTATTATGAAAGTAAATAAATGAGCAAAAGACGTTTAAACAGTTGAAACGTCTTTTTTCATTCAAGCGTCTTATAAAAGAAAGCTGATACAAGGGAGTCATTCATAATGAAATATGCCATCGGATTTACTGCTGCCATAGCGGCTGTGACAACAGGTGTGTGTGTAACAGCGAAAATGGTGAAAACGGCAAAACAAAACAACATCAAAAAGCATTACTTTACAATAGAAGGACTTCAGTCAGATCGACCTGCAGTCATTTTTTTTATTTCTGATACCCATCGCCGTCTAATTAGTGATACTTTATTAGCGGAAGTAAAAGAGCAGCAGCCTGATGTCATTATGATCGGCGGGGACTTAGCTGAAAAGGGAGTCCCTTATGCTAGAGTTGAAGAAAATGTGAAACGTTTAGCAAGGATTGCCCCGGTGTATTTTGTGTGGGGGAATAACGACCATGAGCTGCATCAGCAAAAACTCAAAGACATCCTCCATACCTATCAGGTGACGACATTGCAAAATGAGACGGCTGTGTGGAATTTTGAAGGACAGCCCATTAAAATAGGCGGAATCGATGATATCCGGCTTGAAAAAGCAGATTATGAAGCGATACGGCCGGAGTTTGTCAAAGAAGACGTGAATATCCTTTTATCACACAACCCAGATGTGCATCATTTGATGAGTGAAGAAGAGGGAATTGATCTTGTTTTGAGCGGTCATACCCATGGGGGTCAAATTCGTATTGGGAAATTTGGTCCGTATGAAAAAGGAAGAACAGGCCAAGTCAAAGGTGCTTTCTTTCTGATTAGTAATGGTTACGGAACAACAAAGATTCCGATGCGTCTTGGAGCAGAACCAGAAACCCATCTGATCTATTTAATGCCGCTAAAAACGCGCTAAGTTGATGCCCCATCAATATTTTCCATAAAAGTCACCGTAAGCATAGCTTCATGCTTGTCTTCCGTCTTGACACAGTGTAAACTGAATACAAAATTAAGAACCTATGACTCATCATCTCATATACTACAGTATGATGTGTGTTAGAAGAGGCAGGAGGGAACGTTATGCGGCTAGAGCGTCTGAATTATAATAAAATCAAAATTTTTCTCACACTAGATGATCTGACAGACCGAGGTCTTACGAAAGAAGACCTTTGGAAAGATTCGTTCAAAGTTCATCAGCTGTTTAAAGACATGATGAACGAAGCGAATCAGGAGCTCGGTTTTGAAGCGAATGGACCGATTGCTGTTGAAGTATTTTCTCTTCAGGCGCAGGGGATGGTCGTCATTGTGACAAAGAGTCAGCAGGAAGATGCTGATGATGAGTTTGATGAAGATTACATTGAGATGCAAGTCAAGCTCGACGAGAGCAAGCATGTGCTCTATCAATTTGCCTCGTTTGAAGATGTGATTCAACTGTCCCATAGTTTAAGTCGTATTGGACTTTTAGGGGGTACAGTTTACCACTATGAAGGTCAATATTTTCTCAGCCTAGATGATTTCGAAGAACTGTCTGCAGATACAGTCATTTCTATTTTAGCGGAGTTCGGTTCTCCGACGACATTAACCATTCACCGGTTAAAAGAATACGGAAAAGTGATCATGCAGGAAGATGCAGTGAAAACGATTCAACTGTATTTTTAATCACTTTTTTCTATTATATTTAATACTGTTGTGATGAAACAACAGTATTTTTTTATATCCATTTTTATATTTATAAACGCTGATATTTTATTTTGATAAAAAACGCTTTTTACCTTTGCTTTACCAGTACGAAGGTGTATACTATTGCTTGAAAGGGAGCAGTAGATCATGAAAGATTTCTAGGGGGTTTATTTTAATGGCAGCCGATCAAAACGCCGCTCATAACGCAGAAGATAAGCTAGATGTTTTAAAGTCAACTCAAACCGTCATACATAAAGCGCTTGATAAATTGGGCTATCCGCAAGAAGTGTATGAATTGCTGAAGGAGCCAATTCGCCTATTAACGGTCAAAATTCCAGTACGTATGGATGATGGATCGGTGAAAATTTTCACTGGTTATCGTGCGCAGCATAATGATGCTGTCGGTCCAACAAAAGGCGGAATTCGATTCCACCCGAACGTTACTGAAAAAGAAGTAAAAGCGCTTTCAATTTGGATGAGTTTAAAATGTGGTATTGTGGATCTTCCTTATGGCGGAGGAAAAGGCGGTATTATCTGTGATCCAAGAGAAATGTCATTTAGGGAGCTTGAAAAACTAAGCCGCGGCTATGTTCGCGCAATTAGCCAAATCGTTGGACCAACAAAAGATGTTCCAGCACCAGATGTGTTTACAAACTCTCAAATCATGGCATGGATGATGGATGAGTATTCTAGAATTGATGAATTTAACTCGCCAGGATTTATTACAGGAAAACCAATTGTTCTTGGAGGCTCACATGGACGTGATACTGCAACGGCAAAAGGTGTAACGATCTGTATCAAAGAAGCGGCGAAGAAAAAAGGAATTGACATCAATGGGGCTCGTGTTGTCGTTCAGGGATTCGGAAATGCAGGAAGTTACTTGGCTAAATTTATGTATGATGCCGGAGCGAAAATCGTAGGAATTTCAGATGCTTACGGCGGTTTGTATGATGAAGATGGTCTCGATATTGACTACTTGCTTGACCGACGTGACAGCTTTGGAACCGTCACTAAATTATTTAATGATACAATTACAAACCAAGAGCTGCTTGAGCTAGATTGTGATATCTTAGTACCTGCAGCCATTGAAAATCAAATTACAGAAGATAATGCGGCGAACATTAAAGCCAAAATTGTCGTAGAAGCAGCAAATGGACCAACGACATTGGAAGGGACAAAAATTCTTTCAGATCGTGGTGTACTGCTTGTTCCGGACGTACTTGCAAGTGCGGGTGGAGTGACTGTTTCTTACTTTGAATGGGTTCAGAATAACCAAGGGTTCTACTGGACAGAAGAAGAAGTAGAAACTCGTTTAGAAGATATGATGGTGAAATCATTTAATAATATTTATGAAATGGCGCAAAACCGCCGTATTGATATGCGACTAGCAGCATATATGGTCGGTGTACGTAAAATGGCTGAAGCTTCTCGATTCAGAGGCTGGATTTAAGCGACTTATTTGCATCGCGCCTTAAAATCTCCTATCCTTAAATAGGAGATTTTTTTATGGAATCATGCAAAGAATCAAACAGCCCAGCAATTGTTATTGCAGTGAAACGACAGGAGTGGAACAAATGAAACAAGAAAAAGCGATCATAATAGGAGGAGGCCCGTGCGGTCTATCAGCTGCCATTGCATTCAAGCAAATTGGGATTGATGCACTTGTGATTGAAAAGGGCAATGTGGTCAACAGTATTTATCATTACCCTACACACCAAACCTTCTTCAGTACAAGTGAAAAGCTTGAGATCGGTGACGTCGCTTTTATCACTGAAAATCGGAAACCCGTTCGTATTCAGGCGCTTTCCTATTACCGAGAGGTGGTCAGACGAAAAAGCCTTCGTGTGAATGCTTTTGAAAAGGTAAACGCTGTGACGAAAAAAGATGGCCGTTTTACGGTAAATACATCAAAAGACGACTATACATGTGACTATGTTGTGATTGCGACTGGCTACTATGATCATCCTAACTATATGAATGTAAAAGGGGAAGACCTTCCTCATGTGTATCATTATTTTAAAGAAGGACACCCCTACTTTGATAAAGATGTGACGGTGATCGGCGGGAAGAACTCTAGTGTTGATGCTGCCCTAGAACTTGTGAAATGCGGAAGCAGGGTGACGGTTTTATATAGAGGAACTGAATATTCATCCAGCATCAAACCTTGGATTTTACCAGAGTTTGAAGCGCTTGTTCGAAATGGCACCATTCGAATGGAGTTTGGTGCAGAGGTGAAGGAAATCACAGAACAGGATGTTGTCTTTACAAACCAGCAGGGCCAAACGGATCGAGTGAAAAGTGATTATGTGTTTGCGATGACAGGTTATCATCCTGATCATTCATTTTTAGAAAAAATGGGTGTAACAATCGATCCAGAATCAGGCCGCCCAGCATTTGATGAACAAACAATGGAAACAAATGTAGAAGGTATTTTCATTGCAGGGGTTATTGCAGCTGGTAACAACGCCAACGAAATTTTCATTGAAAATGGAAGATTTCATGGCGGGTTGATTGCAGAAGAAATCAACAAAAGAATCAACGGGTAAAAAAAGAACTGGGTCCTTCTAAGGGATTCAGTTCTTTTTTATGTAAATTGGGATTATATAGAAGATTATTTTTGGGAAAATGGGCTCGAGTCATATAAAAAAGGGGTGATTCGTGGTACGATAATAAAGGATAATGTAGGGAAAGAGGTCTGATTATGATCGCAATCATTTCAGCAGGTTTAGCTCCCGGCATCGCACTTTTAAGTTATTTTTATTTGAAAGATCAATACGACAATGAGCCGGTTCATATGGTCATCAGATCTTTTATGCTAGGTGTCATACTTGTGTTTCCAACCATGTTTATTCAGTATGTCCTCCAAGAGGAAAATATCGCCACGAATCCTATCGTGATTTCATTTGTGACATCGGGTTTTTTAGAAGAATCATTAAAGTGGTTTATTTTAATGGTCAGTGTCTATGCGCACGTACAGTTTGATGAACACTATGACGGGATTGTCTATGGAACAAGTGTCTCGCTTGGATTTGCGACACTTGAAAATATTCTGTACTTAGTTGGTCATGGGGTAGAGTACGCGTTTACACGTGCCTTGCTGCCTGTATCAAGCCACGCTTTATTTGGTGTGGTGATGGGGTTTTATATAGGTAAAGCTCGCTTCTCTGATAAAAAAGAGCAGCGAAAATGGCTGATTCTCTCTTTAATACTTCCTATCCTTTTTCATGGCTTATATGATTTCATTCTTCTTGGCATGAAAAATTGGGGATATATTATGTTACCGTTCATGATTTTTTTATGGTGGTTTGGTCTGCGGAAAGCCAAAAAAGCCCGTGCGGTGAAGATGGTACAAATTTAAATTGGAAAACGTCCTATACGTCTTTAGGGCGTTTTTTGTCTTTTCCATCCAATTCCCTCCTGTGATGAATGTATAAAAATAGGGATCGGAAGAAACATATATTCAAACATCAAAAGTACAGGAGGATCAAATATGGACAAAGCTCGTTTCATGAAACAAATCGTCCTTATCTTCTCAATTGTTCTGCTCGCGTCTTCATTGATGACAGCTGAAAAAAGTGATGCTTTCACAAATCAAGTGATTCAGCGGGGAGCTACAGGAGAAGATGTCGTCGAGCTCCAGGCAAGGCTCCAATACAATGGTTTTTACAATGGAAAAATAGACGGGGTGTATGGCTGGGGAACTTACTGGGCCGTGCGCAATTTTCAAAGCCAGTTTGGTGTAAAGAAAGTCGATGGACTCGTAGGGGAAAAAACAAAAAGCCTATTAGTTCAAAAGACGAAATACTATAAAGAGTTTGTGCAACAGCAGTTGCAAAAAGGGAATCAGTTTACGCACTATGGCGGGAAACCTCTTGATCAGCAAACAAAGGCTCCTGCGCAAAGAAACACGCAAAAAAAGACAGCACAAGGTGCAAAAGAGAATCAAAAAAGTCAAAGCGGAGGAAACAGCTCGTCTGGAAACCAGTCAGGAAATGGTCAAGCAAATCAAACGCCGAAACAAACAGCAGCCAACATGCCAGGTGGTTTTTCAAGCAATGACATTCAGCTCCTTTCACAAGCTGTTTATAGTGAAGCGAGAGGTGAACCTTATGAAGGACAGGTAGCGATCGCAGCCGTCATCTTAAACCGTTTAAACAACCCGACCTTTCCAAACACGATCGCTGGTGTCATTTTTGAACCGCTTGCGTTTACTGCTGTAGCAGATGGACAATTTTATATGGCGCCAAACGAAACCGCTAAAAAGGCAGTATTTGATGCCATTAATGGCTGGGACCCATCTGAAAGCGCCGTTTATTACTTTAATCCTGATACAGCGACAAGCCCATGGATTTGGGGAAGGCCACAAATTAAACGAATCGGGAAACATATTTTCTGTGAATAAAAAGAGGTGTAAATAAATGATCAGAGGAATATTGATTGCTATTTTAGGAATTGCTGTCATCTCAACAGGATACTGGGGCTATAAGGAGCATCAAGAAAAAGATGCAGTGCTGCTTCATGCAGAGAACAACTATCAAAGAGCCTTCCATGATCTAACGTATCAAGTCGATCAGTTGCACGATAAACTTGGCGCAACACTTGCGATGAACAGCCAAACATCTATATCTCCAGCACTTGCAGATGTATGGAGAATGTCATCAGAAGCGCATAACAATGTCAGCCAGCTTCCGCTCACATTGATGCCTTTTAACAAAACAGAAGAGTTTCTAGCGAATGTCGGTGACTTTAGCTATAAATCGTCACTTAAATCTTTATCAGATGAATCATTAAACAAAGATACACACAAAACCATTACCACTTTATATGATCAAGCGGCAGATATTCAAAACGAACTTAGACAAGTGCAGCATCTCGTACTCAACAAAAATTTAAAATGGATGGATGTTGAAATGGCACTGGCTGATGGAGATCGAAAAAACGACAACACCATCATTGACGGATTAAAAACCGTTGAGAGAAATGCTGATGCGTTTGCAGATGTTGATCTTGGTCCTACAAATGTGTCAACTGAATCAGAAACGCAAGGCTACAATCACTTAAAAGGGCAAAAGATTTCAAAAAAAGAAGCGATCCGTATCGCCCAGCAATTTGCGCCTGACCATAACAAAGATTTCAAGGTGAGAAAAAGTGGGAGTAAAACGAACCGTGATGTCTACAGCCTGTCAATGTCAGACCCAGATAGCCGAGCAAACTTTTATTTAGACTTGACTGAAAAAGGCGGCCATCCTGTCTATCTTCTTCAGAACCGTGAAGTGAAAAAACAAAAAATCAGTTTAAATGATGCCTCAGAAAAAGCACTAAGTTTCTTAAAGAAGCATGGATTCGATACTGAATCATTTCATTTAGATGAGAGTGCGCAATTTGATAATATCGGCGTATTTACCTATGTCCCTTTACAGAATAACGTATTGCTTTATCCAGATAGCATTCGAATGAAAGTCGCTTTAGATGATGGAGAGGTTGTGGGATTCTCAGCGAAAGACTATTTAATGAATCACAGAAAACGTGACATAAAAGCACCAAAGATTTCTCAAAAAGAAGCTGAAAAGACCTTAAATAAACATGTGAAGATTGAGGATACACATGTAGCTCTTGTTCAAAATGATATGTCAGAGGAAGTTCTCTGCTATGAGTTTTTAGGAACCATTAAAAACGACACATACCGAATGTTTATTAATGCAGATACTGGAAAAGAAGAAAGAGTAGATAAGCTAAAAAATGCAGAACCTATATATAAAGACCTGTAGAAAAGGAAGCGAGGAAAAGGCGAATAAGCCTTTTCCTTTTGTTTTATACATGGTTTAATATAAGAGAGGATACGATTTCACAGATGAAAAGAGTGATGAGGAATGTTACAAATAGGGGATGCAATCACAATTGAGTATGTCAATGAGAACAAAGAAGTGAAAACTGCAAAATCGAAAGTTTTGGAAAATAATAACGATGATATTTGCATTAATTATCCAGCTGATAAAGAAACGGGGCGCACGATCTATTTAAATCAAGAAACAGAAATCACCGTCTTCTTTTTCGATGAAAATCAAATTCCATACAAATGTACAAGCAAAGTCATTGGGAAAAGAAAAGAAGATATCCCTATGATTGTCGTTTCGATTCCGCCAAAAGAAGAAATGATTCGGCTTCAGCGAAGAGAATATCTTCGAGTGGATACGATGGTGAAAGCGTCCATAACGCAAAATGGTGAAGAAACCTTCGACACATTTATTGTCAATATGAGTGCTGGCGGTGTAGCAATTGCTGTTCCAGAAGGTGTCTCACTAAAAGAATATGGCGAGGTCGTCACAGAGTTTGAACTTTCACTTAAAGAACCAGTGAAAATTAAAGCGATTGCAGAAATGAATCGTGTTTATCAAGATGATCAGACCGGGAAAACAAGAGCGATCATGGAATTTACTGAAATCACAAACGACCACCAGCAACACATTATGAAGTACTGCTTCCAGCAGCAGCTTCTAACACGTGTGAAAAAAGTATAAGAATAAAGGTTGTCAAAAGCTTCCATACTAGAGAGAAAGAATCTAGCGTTGGAGGCTTTTTGTATGAAAACAATGGAAAGATGGCTATTCAAAGCAGTGCTCATTCAGCTCATTCTGCTTTTGGCGGTTCAGGTCACCCTTCACTTGACGAAAGGAGAACTATTTTTGTCAAAAGTCGTACAATACGAGGGTGTGAATAACATGAGCATTGAAGATTGGATTGAGACATTTAAGCAAAAGGATTGATAGAAAATTCCCCCGTTTGAGCGGTGATCGTGTTACAATTCATAAGGGAGATTCAATCAAGGAGAGGTATTATGAAAAAGAAATTATCTATCGCAATTGACGGTCCTGCTGCAGCAGGAAAAAGCACTGTGGCAAAAATTGTCGCAGCGAAAAAATCATATATTTATATCGATACAGGTGCGATGTACCGCGCAATTACACTTGCAGCACTCAATCAAGGCGTAGACCTTGAAGACGAACAGGCACTTGATGCGTTATTGAAAAACACAGTCATTGAACTTGTGTCAACTGACGAAGGTCAAAAAGTACATTTAGACACGATTGATGTCACAGAAGACATCAGAACAGACCGTGTGAGCAATCAAGTCTCTGTTGTTGCAAAGCATCGAGCTGTTAGGGAAGAAATGGTCCGCAGGCAGCAAGAGCTGGGGAACCGAGGCGGTGTCGTCATGGATGGAAGAGACATCGGCACGCATGTTCTTCCAGATGCAGAAGTGAAAATTTTCTTGCTTGCGTCAGTAGAGGAAAGAGCAAAACGCCGTTTTGAAGAAAATCAGAAAAAAGGCTACGATGTCAATTACGATCAACTGATCGAAGAAATTGCAAGACGTGACAAGCTTGATTCTGAGCGGGAGGTATCACCGCTGAAGAAAGCAGATGATGCCATTGAAATTGACACGACTTCCCTTTCTATTCAAGAGGTTGCAGGTAAAATTTTAGATGCAGCAGAGCGTGTAGAAAAACAGTAAGAAATTTTAGAAAACTTTTATAAGTTAGAGGTTTATCTCTTGACAAACAAGGTCTTTTATTAGAAGTTTATACTAATACTATTTTTATTGATCATTCAAGCAATTCTGTTGATTTGAATGTTTCTATAATACATATTCGGCTGGCAATCATCATGCTAAGGACACATATTCACCCAGTCGTTTTAACTAAGCTGTGTAGGTTTGGACCAAGGAGGTTATCGAAATGACAGAGGAAATGAATCAAATCGATGTTCAGGTACCAGAGGTTGGAGATGTAGTAAAAGGGATTGTTTCTAAAGTTGAGGACAAGCATGTCAATGTAGATATCGTCAATGTGAAACAACCTGGGATCATCCCAATCAGTGAATTATCAAGTCTTCACGTTGAAAAAGCATCAGATGTCGTGAAAGATGGCGACGAGTTAGAGCTTAAAGTAACAAAGGTCGAAGACGATGCTTTGATTTTATCGAAACGTGCTGTTGATGCAGACCGCGCTTGGGAAGACCTAGAGAAAAAGTTTGAAACAAAAGAAGTATTTGAAGCAGAAGTAAAAGACGTTGTCAAAGGTGGTCTAGTGGTCGACATTGGTGTTCGCGGATTTATTCCTGCGTCTCTTGTTGAGGCACACTATGTAGAAGACTTCACTGACTACAAAGGAAAAACACTCTCGCTTGTTGTGGTAGAGCTTGACCGCGAAAAAAACCGCGTGATTCTATCGCATCGTGCAGTCGTTGAGCAAGAACAATTAGACAAGAAGCAAGACTTCCTGCAAAAGCTTGCAGTAGGCAGTGTGATTGATGGAAAAGTGCAGCGCCTGACTGACTTTGGTGCATTTGTTGACATTGGCGGCATTGATGGATTAGTTCACATTTCTCAACTATCCCATGCTCATGTCGAAAAGCCATCTGACGTTGTTGAAGAAGGACAGGAAGTGAAAGTCAAAGTTCTTGCTGTTGACCGCGATAACGAACGTATCTCACTATCTATTAAAGAAACATTACCAGGACCTTGGAGCCAAATTGGTGAAAAGGTAAAACAAGGTGATGTTCTTGAAGGAACCGTTCAACGTCTTGTGAGCTTTGGTGCATTTGTTGAAATTCTGCCAGGTGTAGAAGGACTTGTGCATATTTCCCAAATTTCACACAAACATATTGGTACTCCTCAAGAAGTCCTTGAAGAAGGGCAGACTGTGAAAGTGAAAGTGCTTGATGTCAATGAAGATGAAGAGCGCATTTCACTTAGCATTCGTGAATTAGAAGAGAATCCTGAAAAACAAATCGAAGAGGATTACCGTCAATATCAGGCGAAAGAAGAAAATACAAGCGGATTCCAGCTTGGTGACCTGATTGGTGATAAACTCAATAAACTAAAATAATTTGGTGATCAAAATTGACGCGAGCAGAAAGAAAGAAACAGCATATTGAGCATGCTTTGTCGACTGGCCAGCATGCAGCAACAGGTTTACAAGATGTTTCCTTCGTTCACGCCAGTTTACCAGATCTTGCGACATCACAAATTGATACACATACGACAATTGGCGGACTGACTTTCGGTTCGCCAATTTTTATCAATGCAATGACTGGTGGAGGCGGAGAATCGACCTATGAGATTAATCGCTCTTTATCTATCGCAGCGAAGGAAACCAATATTCCAGTAGCAGTCGGATCACAAATGGCTGCACTGAAAGATGCAGACGAACGTCGTACGTATGAAGTGGTTCGACAGGTGAATCCGGATGGACTCGTTTTTGCCAATTTGGGCAGTGAGGCGACAATTCAGCAAGCACGGGATGCCGTTGACATGCTGGAGGCAAACATGCTCCAAATTCACTTAAACGTGATTCAAGAGATCGTCATGCCTGAAGGAGATCGTGATTTCAGAGGTGCTGTTGAGCGGATCGCAGCCATCACTGAATCAATTGAGGTACCTGTTGTCGTCAAAGAAGTTGGATTTGGGATGAGTAAGGAAACAGCAAAGAAATTATTTGATGCTGGAGTTGCTGCTGTTGATGTAGGTGGATTTGGGGGAACAAATTTTTCTAAAATCGAGAACCTGCGCCGTCAAAAAGCACTTCGCTATTTTGACCAGTGGGGAATTCCAACTGCAGCGAGTTTGGCTGAAGTACATACAGCCTTTCCAGATCAAACCGTCCTAGCTTCTGGAGGCATTCAAGATGCACTTGATGTGACAAAATCAATTGCTCTTGGTGCGTCTGCCGCTGGATTAGCCGGCTTTTTCTTAAAATCCCTGACGAGTGGAGGAGAAAAGGGCCTCATCTCTGATATCATTGATCTACAAGATGATGTGAAGATGTTGATGACAGTACTTGGCATGAAGACAATTGAGGAGCTACGGCAAGCTCCAATTGTGCTTACAGGGGAAACAAGTCATTGGCTGAAAGAAAGAGACGTGGATACTACGTACTATAGTTTAAGAAATAAGAAGACAAAGGACTAAATGAAATTTAGCCCTTTGTCTTCTTTTCAGCGTGAAAGAAAACTTTTTTGTCTATGAAAGACAGCTACTTTTTGCGGAGCGAATTTGACATTCGTGAGCACCAATGCGCAGGACTGACATTGAATGCGAGGGTTTGTCTACACGCTGAGACATGTGATGATCACATGTCTTTTTTTATTGATTTCTTTTGCGAGCGTCTTCCGGGCCTTCTAAAGTTGTTGCCCCTTTGTGATGAATGGATTGATCGCGGTCAGATTCAACTCTTCTTGACGCCTTTAGGCGTTTTTCCTGTCTATCCTTACCCATTATACATCCCTCCTCAACTATTAGGGTGTCACCTCTTGTTTATTTCATACAAATCCCGCACCTTCTCATACGTTTAAAAACTGGAGATTTTCCCATAATGTAATTGAGGTGATGAGGGTTGGAGGCATTGTACTATTATTGGTCAATATGGTTCGTTTGGATTATGGTGACATTTATCATGGAGAAAAGCACGTGGCGCAATGTGCTAGGCGTATGTGTTCTCATACATATTATATGCAGTCATGTCATGGTTTCTATTTTAGACATTAGGATCAATGCAGGATTTTTGATGACCTTTTTATATGCTTGCATGTCATTCGTGATCGTTCGGCCTGCTCATCGAATCATGCGAATCATGCAATTAGGTTCTATGGTCAGTGCGTATGCCTTTTTTATGATTTTTGCATTATATGATCCAGTTTGGTTCACGATAATAAAGGTGGACTGGGTTGTATTTGCCTTGCTGATCTTGATGTGTTTAACATATGGGCATCGGTTAACAGAACGGATCACTTTATGGATGATGGCTATATGTCTGGGGGAAGCCCTTTATGCGCTTACGATTCATCGCCTCACATCTTCCATTGTCATAGGAGATCTCTCGTTTCTTTCCATGGCTGTTCAAGGAGTTGTCTTTCTATTAGGTGTAGGTCAGCTTGAAAAACTCTTGAACACCCGTTCATCTAGAAAACCAGTAAAAGGGGCTGCAAAATCAACATGACGGATTACACGTTTCCTGTGATTATTGGTGTCATCTTTGGGATGGCGGCTAGGCTTTATATGCTAAGAACTGATTATCGGCAATATCCCACATATATTCATGGACAAGTGATTCACATTGCGCTAGGTTTTATCGCATCAGGCCTTGGTGCTATTATTATGCCTGCGCTGATACAGGAAGAATTCACTGCAATTACCTTCCTGACGCTTGCAGCCACGCAATTTCGTGATGTGCGTAATATGGAAAGAAATACATTGACCCAAATGGATTCGTATGAGCTTGTCTCACGAGGCAGTACATATATCGAAGGCATTGCGATCGCCTTTGAAAGTCGAAATTATATTGCCATTCTTACTGCCCTTATTACAACGACCGCCTGTATTTTCTTTTCGCTCGTTGTTGGGACCGTGGTCGGTATTCTTTGTTTTTTCATGGCAAAACTATTAATGTCAGGGAGCCAATTAAAGGATATCGTGAATATTCAAAAAGGGGAACTTCGTTTTGACGGCGCAGGACTTTACGTAAATGATATTTACATTATGAATATCGGGCTGCCTGAAAAGCAAAAATTGATTTTAGAGCATGGAATGGGGTTCATCTTGACTCCGAAGAATTTTAACTCGGCCACAACCATCGCAAACCTTGGGCAGCGGCAAGCCATCTTATTTGATTTATCCAACGTGCTTGGTGTATACCGAGATTCTGGTGAACCATCGCTTTGTCCGCTTGCAAAACGTGATCTGAATAATGGCACACTTGGCGTATTCATTTTACCGCAATGGCAGCGTGAAGATTTGGCTGTCCGTGTATTAGAAGAGGTGCCTATTTTAGAAAATGCCATTAGAATGCCGACAGATTTCATTAAAAAGAAAGTGAGGTAATAGGGCATGGCGAACACCATTGAACAATTTATATTGGCTGTGGCGACAACAAATAAAGAGCGGGTCATTGGCGGAACAGCCGTTTTTTTCTGTGAAAATAAAGAAGAGCTCGACATGTATGCCATGAATTTAGAGGCCATTTTAGATGGAATTGCACACGGCATTGGAGAAGATCTTTACTTGATCGTCAAACATTTTTAAGTTATTCATTGTGGTCTGATTAAAAATTGATATAATATATAAGTTGAACCCTTCATGTTTGAAGGGTTTATTTCATAAAACTGAATGAAAATTATAAATCCCGGTTGAAACATGATGATGAACATATTGAATCGCGGCTGGATTGAAAGGAAGGGTACTATGGGTAAACCTGTCGTAGCCATTGTTGGAAGGCCCAACGTTGGAAAATCTACAATTTTTAATCGAATCGCAGGCGAAAGAATATCGATTGTAGAAGACACACCTGGTGTAACAAGAGATCGAATCTATAGCTCTGCTGAATGGTTAAATTATGACTTTAATTTAATAGATACTGGTGGAATTGATATTGGAGATGAGCCGTTTTTGGCGCAAATTCGCCATCAGGCTGAAATCGCAATGGATGAAGCGGATGTTATTATCTTTATGGTCAATGGAAGAGATGGCGTCACATCTGCGGATGAAGAAGTCGCAAAAATTTTATATCGCACGAAAAAACCTGTCGTACTTGCTGTCAATAAATTGGACAACCCTGAAATGAGAAGCGACGTGTATGACTTTTATGCACTTGGATTTGGCGAACCGTATCCGATTTCTGGAACGCACGGACTCGGTCTAGGTGATCTGCTTGATGCTGTCGCAGAGCATTTCAAAAACTTATCAGATACACAGTATGATGAAGAAGTGGTACAGTTCTGCTTAATCGGCCGCCCAAATGTAGGGAAATCCTCTTTGGTGAATGCGATGCTCGGTGAAGAACGTGTCATTGTCAGCAACATCGCTGGTACGACAAGAGATGCTGTAGATACAATGTTTACGTACAACCAACGTGACTTTGTCATTGTTGACACAGCCGGTATGAGGAAAAAAGGGAAAGTATATGAAACAACAGAGAAATACAGTGTACTCCGTGCGTTGAAAGCTATTGATCGATCGGATGTTGTCGCTGTTGTTCTTGATGGTGAAGAAGGCATTATTGAACAGGATAAACGTATTGCCGGCTACGCACACGAAGCGGGTAAAGCCGTTGTGATCATTGTGAACAAGTGGGATGCTGTTGAAAAAGACGAGCGTACAATGAAGGAATTTGAGCAAAACATTCGTGAGCATTTTCAATTCCTTGATTATGCACCTGTCTTATTCATGTCTGCTCTTACGAAAAAGAGAATTCACACGTTAATGCCAACAATCATTACCGCTAGTGAAAATCATGCGATGCGCGTTCAAACGAACATTCTAAACGATATTATCATGGATGCTGTAGCGATGAACCCAACGCCGACCCATAACGGACAGCGTCTGAAAATTTACTATGCAACACAAGTGGCGATCAAACCGCCGTCCTTTGTTGTGTTTGTAAATGATCCAGAACTTATGCACTTTTCTTATGAGCGTTTCCTAGAAAACCGAATTCGAGATGCATTTGGTTTTGAAGGAACACCAATTAAAATATTTGCGAGAGCGAGAAAATAAAAAGGGTGAGCAGGATGAAGAAAATTTCAGTACTTGGAGCAGGGAGCTGGGGAACAGCTCTTGCGCTTGTATTAGCTGATAATCATCATGATGTACACATGTGGGGACATAGACAAGAATTAATTGATCAAATCAATGAGAAACATGAAAATCATGATTACTTGCCTAATGTTGCATTGCCAGCATCTATTCAAGCGACAACAGATATGAAACAGGCACTAGAAGGGACAGATGCGATTATTGTCGCTGTGCCAACAAAGGCCATTCGAGAAGTATTGAAACAGGCAAATGAGTTCATTACGTCAAAGGTGCCATTTGTTCATGTCAGTAAAGGAATTGAACCAGATACACTTCTTAGAATTTCTCAAATGATTGAACAAGAAGTCCCAGAAGCAAAAAGAGAAGCAGTTGTTGTCCTGTCAGGACCAAGTCACGCTGAAGAAGTTGGCTTGCGTCATCCGACAACTGTTACAGTTTCATCAGAACATATTGAAGCGGCTCAATTTGTTCAAGATTTGTTTATGAACAACAACTTCAGAGTGTACACAAACCCTGATGTGATTGGGGTGGAAATTGGCGGGGCGCTGAAAAACATCATCGCTCTTGCGGCAGGGATCACAGACGGACTCGGATATGGCGATAATGCGAAAGCAGCGCTCATCACAAGGGGTCTTGCTGAAATCGCCCGCCTCGGCACAAAAATGGGAGGAAACCCTCTTACGTTTGCCGGGTTAACAGGTGTTGGAGATTTGATTGTCACATGTACAAGTGTTCATTCACGTAACTGGCGCTGCGGGAATTTACTCGGTAAAGGATATAAGCTCGAAGAAGTGCTTGAAAAAATGGGGATGGTTGTCGAAGGCGTCCGCACAACAAAAGGCGCTTATCAGCTCTCCAAAGAATACAAGGTCAGCATGCCGATTACAGAGGCTCTTTACGGCGTCCTATTTGAAGGGAAAAAGGTAGACGATGCTGTAGAATCCTTAATGGCACGTGTGAAAACACATGAGATGGAAGACCTTGTGAACATGTTCGAAAACCAAACAAAGTAATTGGAAGACTGAACTTAGGCGTGTAGAGGATGCAAGAAGGGGCAGACTTGCATAACATAACAATGAAGTTTGAATAGAGCTTTGCCTCTACAGAATGAGGAAAAATAGTCGACCTAATGACTGAAGCAGAGTCCCCCTCTTTGCTTCAGTTTTTTTATGCACTTTTTTCTGAATGATTGGAAAAATGATTGATATTTGACTTAATTTTGGTTTAGAATGAAATATAAACGCTTACAATTCGTTTGTATTAAAGGGGGACAGGCACGATGAGTTTTGCTTTAATCAAGATGTGGTTTGCGCTTGGTTCAATGGGGCTCATGTTTTTAGCCGTTGTAACCATTTATCTGAGTAGATTTAAGCTGAAGAGCCGGTTTCTGAAAATAACAGCCTCAACTGTCGCGTACAGCTTAATGCTCATATCAGGTGTCATTGTGTTTTTAGTTGTATTTAGCGGGCCGGTCAATGAATAATGAAAAAGGAAGAATGTGATGATCAAAGCAAAAATCAGTGTCATGCTGTTAACACTTATTTTACTTACGGGGTGCCTCTATCCAGAGAATCGCAAAGCTGAAAACCGCGTGCCATATAAAGAGCAGCTGCAAAGTGTGCAGACAGCGATTGAAGACTTTCAAAAAGCGACAAATGGCCTTTTACCGATTGAAACAAAAGAAGGCGACACACCTATTTATCAGAAGTATGTCATTGACTTTAAGCGTCTGTCACCAAGATATTTACACGATGTACCGTCGACATCTTTTGAAGGCGGGGGCGAATATATCTATGTCCTCACAGACGTCGAACAAAATCCAACGGTGAAACTGCTTGATGTCAAAATGACACAAACGATCAGTGAATTACGTCTGAGGATCAAAATATATCAAGATGAACATACATATCCGCCATATGGCAAAGTAGTATCCAAAGATTTATATACGTTAAATGAAAAAAAACTAGGGTTAAAAGCACCGCCTACAGTGACGAGCCCTGTCACGGGGGAATCACTTCCATTACTGATTTCCTCAAATGGCGAAATCTATGTTGACTATCGCAGTGATTTTGCCCAGATTTTGAAAAATACGAAACAAAAGCTGAAACCAGGTGAAAATATTCAAGATGTCTATTGGCAGGAAACCCCGTTTGTACCAGCGTTTTCTGTTCCATATACGATCAACAAAAAAGGTGAGCCGGCTTTTTTAGAAAAAAAGACGTCATAAACAAGAATGAACCTTTCTCCTCTGCATATAAATGAGGAGAAAGGTTTTTTTATGGCTAAACATACTCTCAAAACAAAAAAGGTGTCATATTCAAATAGGACAACGTCATACACATATATTGTCCTGACACCTTTCAAGCACCGTTTGATTGAAGTATAGAGTATTTTATTTGAAAACGAGGATAGCAAGTCCGGGAGGGGATCACTTGGAAAAAGTCGATATTTTCAAGGATATCGCTGAACGAACAGGAGGCGATATATATTTAGGAGTCGTTGGAGCTGTTCGTACAGGGAAATCTACGTTTATTAAAAAGTTTATGGAGCTCGTGGTGCTCCCGAATATCAATAATGAGGCAGACCGTGCAAGAGCACAGGATGAATTGCCGCAAAGCGCAGCAGGAAAAACCATTATGACCACAGAACCAAAATTTGTGCCAAATCAAGCGGCATCCATTCACGTGAGCGACGGCCTGGATGTCAACATTAGGCTTGTCGATTGTGTAGGCTACACCGTGCCTGGTGCACGCGGGTATGAAGATGAAAATGGTCCGAGAATGATTAATACGCCGTGGTATGAAGAACCAATCCCGTTTCATGAAGCAGCGGAAATTGGTACACGCAAGGTCATTCAAGAGCATTCAACCATTGGTGTTGTGATTACAACAGATGGATCAATTGGGGAAATCCCAAGACATGACTATATTGAATCAGAAGAACGTGTCATTGACGAACTCAAAGAAGTTGGAAAGCCGTTTATTATGGTGATCAACTCTGTGAGACCTTATCACCCTGAAACAGAAGCACTGCGGCAGGAACTTAGTCAAAAATATGATATTCCTGTACTCGCGATGAGTGTCGAAAGTATGAGAGAACAAGACGTTCTCAGTGTACTTCGTGAAGCATTATATGAATTCCCAGTGCTTGAGGTGAATGTGAACCTGCCAAGCTGGGTCATGGTACTAAAAGAAGATCATTGGCTAAGAGAGAGTTATCAGGATTCAGTGAAAGAAACCGTCAAGGATATTAAGAGATTAAGAGATGTTGACCGAGTGGTAGGTCAGTTCAGTGAATTCGATTTTATCGAAAGAGCGGGCTTAGCAGGCATTGAAATGGGTCAGGGGATCGCAGAAATTGATCTGTATGCGCCGGATGATCTATATGATCATATCCTAAAAGAAGTGGTTGGTGTGGAAATTAGGGGCAAAGATCACCTTCTTGAGCTCATGCAAGATTTTGCACATGCGAAAACGGAGTATGATCAAGTGTCTGACGCTTTAAAAATGGTGAAGCAGACTGGTTATGGAATTGCGGCACCAGCTTTGTCAGATATGAGTTTAGATGAGCCGGAAATCATTAGGCAAGGATCAAGATTCGGCGTCAGATTAAAAGCAGTCGCGCCATCTATTCATATGATTAAGGTAGATGTAGAAAGTGAGTTTGCGCCGATTATCGGAACAGAAAAACAAAGTGAAGAGCTCGTCCGATACTTAATGCAAGACTTTGAAGATGATCCGCTTTCGATCTGGAATTCCGATATATTTGGACGCTCACTCAGCTCGCTTGTCAGAGAAGGCATTCAAGCAAAACTCTCGCTGATGCCGGAAAATGCAAGGTATAAACTAAAGGAAACGCTTGAACGAATTATTAACGAAGGATCAGGCGGTCTGATCGCGATTATTCTATAGGATGTGAGACCTCTCATTGATGGGGGTCTTTTTTTGCGTGCGGGTGAAGTCATAAAAAGACAATTGTATAAAGATTAGTCAGATTCAGGCTGAAATTAGGAATATTCGTTCGCAAAAGTGCCCTTAATCCTTGACGAATAAGGATTCTTCCCTTTAAAATGCTTGATATGGTATTTCATATGTGTTAATCTACTTACAGAAAATCTTCACTTTGTTGGACAAACATTCCTTCAAAGAGAAGTTTTCTAATGAAAAGCCATGTATGACGCTTTCTAGACGCTCTTTTTTTCAAAAAAAGTGTATAGAAAGAAGATGAATTGTGAAGAAATGATAACAATCTATTGAATGCATATTTTTGGGAGGAGGTGAAAGGCATGAACAAGACAGAACTTATTAACGCGGTTGCTGAAGCAAGCGAGTTATCTAAAAAAGATGCGACAAAAGCAGTTGATTCTGTTTTTGATACAATTTTAGATGCACTTAAAAATGGTGACAAAATCCAACTTATTGGTTTTGGTAACTTTGAAGTACGTGAGCGTTCAGCTCGTAAAGGACGTAACCCACAAACTGGTGCAGAGATCGAAATCCCTGCAAGCAAAGTACCTGCTTTCAAACCAGGTAAAGCACTTAAAGACGCGGTGGCAGGTAAATAATCGTTATGTGTAATGATCCTATTGAAGGAGTTATACATATACAGTTTCACACTGGTCTAGAAAAGCCCCTTTGATAAGGGGCTTTTCCTTTTGAATCAAATGGTTTGTTTAGAACGCTCTCCTTTGCTTTTAGGATCTGAAGTGTGCTAGAATCTGAATGAAATGTAATCGCCTTTGGAGGATATAATACATGAGTGAAATAAATAAAGAATTAATCGAACACGCGGTACGCGATATATTAAAAGCGATTGGAGAAGATCCAGATCGTGAAGGACTTCTTGATACCCCAAAACGAGTAGCAAAAATGTATGAAGAAGTGTTCTCGGGATTAAATGAAGATCCAAAAGAACATTTTAAAACCATTTTTGGTGAAGAACATGAAGAACTCGTTCTTGTCAAAGATATTGCTTTTCATTCAATGTGTGAACACCATCTTGTGCCATTCTATGGCAAAGCCCATGTCGCTTATATTCCGCGCGGCGGAAAAGTAACGGGACTCAGCAAGCTGGCAAGAGCAGTAGAAGCCGTGGCAAAGCGCCCGCAGCTTCAGGAGCGCATTACATCAACGATTGCAGATAGTATGGTGGAAACTTTAAATCCACATGGTGTGATGATTGTCGTTGAAGCAGAGCATATGTGTATGACGATGCGCGGAGTGAAGAAGCCTGGCGCTAAAACAGTCACTTCAGCCGTACGCGGTACATTTGCAAATGATGCGGCAGCAAGAGCAGAAGTGCTTTCATTTATTAAAAACGACTAATCCATAGATGGAAGGTGAACAGATTGAGTGAAAATAAAGCATCTGATTTTGTGGTGATTAAAGCCATTGATAATGGTGTCAACGTGATCGGCTTAACTAGAGGTTCCGATACAAGATTTCACCATTCCGAAAAGCTCGATAAAGGTGAAGTCATTATCGCACAATTTACTGAGCACACATCAGCCATCAAAGTGCGGGGCGATGCTGTCATTCAAACAAGCTTCGGTGAAATTCAAAGCGAAGCAAAGAAATAACGCACGACTATGCACTTGATAGCATGAAAGTCAGGCCTGATATGGTATAATAAATCTCTATACAATGTAGAGAGCTACATATGAAACTGTAATTTTTGGGACAAGGGTGATATCTTTGCAAGACATCTACGGAATTTTATCTAATCTGAATATAAAATTAAACAAAAAGCTTTCTCATCCTTATTTGGCGAAGCATTTGCGTGCGCCGCTCATCGATGAAGATAAGCTCCTTCTTTTTCATGCAATGTTTGATGAAGCTCAAATCGATGCTGAGAAAAAAGAAAATTATATTTTAACGGCGATGCTTGTGCAAATTGCCCTTGATACCCATGACGAAGTCACAACTGCTGCAGCCATCAAACAAGACGAATTCAAAAATCGTCAGTTGACCATCCTAGCAGGAGACTATTTCAGCGGTCTCTATTACTCTCTTCTCTCTGACATGAAAGATATTTACATGATCCGTACTCTCGCCACGGCGATCAAAGAGATTAATGAACATAAAATTAGACTATATGATCGATCCATTCAAGATGCAGCCCACTTTTATAAAAGTGTTGCTACAGTAGAATCTGCGCTATTCCAAAGAATTTCTGAGCACTTTCAATTGACGCATTGGAATGAAATTGCAAGTCGCTTCCTTGTTTATAAACGTTTTATGAAACAAGCAGAAGACGACAAACATTTAAAACTTTTTTTGAACGATAGCTATACGGACGCCTATACATGTTTTGACAACTTTGAGAATGAAGGCTATGAAAAGGCCAAACGATCAATCAAGGAGCATCTAGTTTCATCTCCGATCGTTCAAAAAGAGCTATTAAATCGCTTGGATCATATGAAAAATGAACCTGCGTACCATCAGAAAGTGGAAGAAGGGTAAGTCATGCAGCAATCAAAAGAACAGCGAGTACACGGTGTATTTGAAAAAATTTATAAAAACTATGACCAAATGAACTCTGTCATTAGCTTTAAACAGCATAAAAAATGGCGCGATAAAACAATGAAGCTCATGAATGTTCAAAAAGGAGCCAAAGCACTAGATGTATGCTGCGGAACTGCCGATTGGACGATTGCGCTTGCAGACGCTGTTGGAGAAACAGGCGAGGTCAAAGGCCTTGACTTCAGTAAAAATATGCTGAGTGTTGGCGAAACGAAGGTGAAAACAGGCGGCTACAATCAAATTGAGCTGCTCCACGGCAACGCAATGGAGCTTCCTTTTGAGGACAACTCATTTGATTATGTCACAATCGGTTTTGGTCTTCGAAATGTCCCTGATTACTTAACAGTGCTAAAGGAAATGACACGAGTGGTAAAACCCGGTGGAATGGTTGTCTGCCTTGAAACATCACAGCCTGAGATGATTGGGTTTAAACAAGGGTATTATGTCTATTTCAAATACATCATGCCGCTCTTTGGTAAGCTGTTTGCCAAAAGCTATCAGGAGTATTCATGGCTTCAAGAATCAGCCAAAACATTCCCTGGCATGAAAGAACTGGCGTCTCTTTTTGAAGAGGCTGGTCTGTCTGATGTCTCGTATCATCCATTTACAGGCGGTGTAGCAGCAACACATATCGGAAAGAAGCTTTGAATAAACGATATTTGGGTGAAAATAATGAAACTAAAAGCAATGATTTCTTTTCTAAATCATGATATCGATATAATTGAAAAAGAGCTTGAACTAACCGTTCGCTCTGATTATGCATTATTAAGTGAAGCCGGTCTTCATTTGCTGCAAGCGGGCGGAAAACGGATCCGCCCCGTTTTTGTTCTCCTTTCAGGCATGTTTGGTGACTATGATATTAATAAAATTAAATATGTAGCCGTAGCGCTTGAATTAATTCATATGGCATCACTTGTCCATGACGATGTCATTGATGATGCAGAACTGAGAAGAGGAAAACCGACGATTAAAGCAAAATGGGACAACAGAATTGCGATGTACACGGGGGATTACTTATTTGCAAGGTCACTCGAGTACATGACGAAAATCAATCACCCAATGGCACATGAAATTTTGTCAAAAATGGTCGTCGAGCTCTGTCTTGGGGAAATAGAACAAGTCAAAGATAAATACAACATGGACCAAAACCTTCGTACATATTTAAGAAGAATTAAACGAAAAACAGCCTTGCTTATTGCAGGCAGCTGCCAATTAGGTGCGATTGCAGCTGGAACAGATGAAAAAACACATAAAGCCCTTTACTGGTTTGGGTACTATGTTGGTATGTCGTACCAAATCATTGATGATGTCCTTGATTTTACATCAACTGAAGAAGAATTAGGCAAACCTGTTGGCGGGGACCTTTTACAAGGAAATGTCACTCTTCCCGTTTTATATGCGCTTCAGAACCCGACGTTAGAAGGTCAGTTGAAGCTGATCAATAGTGAAACGACGGAAAAGCAGCTGAAACCTGTGATTGAACATCTCAAACAAACAGATGCGATCGACCGTTCCATTCGAGTGAGTGAAATGTATTTGAAAAAAGCATTTGAACAGCTCGATCAACTTCCGCGTGGGCGGGCTAAATCTTCATTAGCGTCGATTGCAAAATATATTGGTAAACGAAAATTCTGATCAACGTTTCGTTGATTGGTTTTTTTGTGAAATTTTTTGTCAAAAATTGATTATTATAAAAAAAAATGATACGATCACTTTGTAACAATGTAAGCCTATACATACATAACGACGGGGTGGAAAACGTATATGGACAAAACATTTCTTATGGTCAAACCTGATGGTGTGGAAAGACAATTAATCGGTGAAATTGTGTCAAGATTCGAAAAAAAGGGGCTTCAGCTTGTTGGAGCAAAGCTCATGAGCATTCCAAAAGAAGTAGCAGAAACACATTACGGAGAGCATAAAGAAAAACCATTTTTCGGTGAATTGGTTGACTTTATTACGTCAGGACCTGTATTTGCGATGGTATGGCAAGGTGAACAAGTCGTAGACGTAACAAGGCAGATAATTGGAAAGACAAATCCGAAGGAAGCGCTTCCGGGAACAATAAGAGGCGACTATGGATTAACTGTTGGCAAAAACATTATCCATGGCTCAGACTCACCAGAAAGTGCCGAAAGAGAAATCAACCTGTTCTTCAAACAAGAAGAACTGACAAACTGGGATCAAACGATCTCAAGCTGGATTTATTAATGTTCAAGCCAAAGTGTTCATCAAATGATCACTTTGGCTTTTTTATATTGAGATTTCTATACGAATTTTCGCATGAGATGATACAAATTTATGATAAAAACAGCTATACTAGGACAAAGATAGATGAGACAGGAGAGGACATTGATGGATCAGTATCAAGTATTTGTTGGAAAATGGAAAAAACTAACTGGGGTAGATCTGAACTTATATAAAGAAGCACAAATGAAACGAAGATTAACATCCCTTTATGATAAAAAAGGATATAAAGATTTTGAGGCATTTGCGTCTGCTCTTGAAAAGGACAAAGCGCTATTAGATGAAACGATGGATCGAATGACGATCAATGTGTCAGAATTTTACCGAAACTATCAGCGCTGGGAAGTACTTGATCAAAAAATCCTGCCGCTGCTTTCAAAAAACAGTGGCACTCTAAAAATATGGAGTGCAGCTTGCTCTACTGGAGAAGAGCCGTATACACTCTCAATGCTGCTATCAAGCCATCCGCTTGTGAAAGACTTCCAAATTATTGCAACGGATATTGATGATAAAGTCCTGCAATCTGCGCAAAAAGGAAGATATCATGAACGATCTTTGCAAGAGGTGCCAGATCAAATCAAGCAAAAATATTTCACCAAAGAAGATTCTTCATTTTACACGGTGAAGGATGAGATTCGAAAGCACATTCAATTTAAGAAACACAACCTTTTAGCGGATCCATATGAAAAACAGCTGGATCTCATCGTGTGCCGAAATGTCCTCATCTACTTTACAGAAGAGGCGAAAGAAGAAATTTACTTAAAAATGAGCAGCAGTTTAAAGCAAAACGGCGTATTATTTGTTGGTTCTACAGAACAAATTTTTCACCCAGAAAAGTTTGGATTAACCTCTGCTGATACTTTCTTTTATCAAAAGAAGGGGTAGTAGCTGACTTTTTAGTAGGAAGTGTGTTATCATAGTTTTACTTAAAAGCGTTAATGCGATGAAGGGAGAATAAGTCATGAGGTACTTAACAGCAGGTGAATCACATGGTCCACAACTGACCACAATTATTGAAGGAGTTCCAGCGGGACTTTACATAGAGCAGGATGACATCAATTATGAACTGGCTAGAAGACAAAAAGGTCATGGCCGCGGAAGAAGAATGCAGATTGAAAAAGACCAAGCGAAAGTGTTAAGTGGTGTCCGCCACGGGAAAACATTAGGTTCTCCTATTGCACTTGTTGTTGAAAATAATGATTGGAAGCACTGGACAAAGGTCATGGGTGCAGAGCCGATTACTGAAGAAGAAGAGAGTGAAATGAAGCGTCAAATCTCTCGTCCAAGACCAGGGCATGCGGATTTAAATGGTGCGATTAAATATGGTCACCGTGATATGAGAAACGTATTAGAGCGCTCATCAGCACGCGAGACAACGGTTCGTGTAGCAGCAGGTGCAGTAGCGAAACAAATTTTGGCTCACCTTGGAATCAAAGTGGCTGGTCACGTCCTTGAAATTGGTGGAGTAAAAGCTTCCCATACCGCTTATGAATCTATTGAAGATTTGCAAAAAGTAACAGAAGAATCACCTGTTCGCTGCTATGACAGTGAAGCTGGTCAAAAAATGATGGATGCCATTGACGAAGCGAAGCAAAACGGCGATTCAATTGGTGGTATTGTCGAAGTCATCGTTGAAGGGATGCCAGTTGGGGTCGGCAGCTATGTGCACTATGACCGCAAACTGGATAGCAAGCTTGCAGGCGCAGTACTGAGTATCAACGCTTTTAAAGGGGTTGAATTCGGTATTGGCTTTGAGGCGGCTTCTAAAAATGGCAGTGAAGTTCATGATGAAATCATCTGGGATGAAGAAAAAGGCTATACGAGAAAAACAAACCGTTTAGGTGGTCTTGAAGGCGGAATGTCAACTGGCATGCCAATCGTCGTAAGAGGGGTTATGAAACCAATCCCAACCTTATACAAACCATTGCAAAGCGTGGATATTGAGACAAAAGAACCTTTCTCTGCAAGTATTGAGCGTTCTGACAGCTGTGCTGTTCCTGCCGCAAGTGTTGTGGCAGAAGCAGTCGTTGCATGGGAAATCGCCAATGCAGTGGTTGAGCAGTTTGGTCTTGATCAAATTGACCGCATTAAAGAAAATGTGGACAAAATGCGACAGCTTCAGAGGGAGTTTTAATGAAAACACTGGAAGTGAAGACGTCTTCAGCCACTTATCCTGTATATATCGGTGATGGGATTAGACAAAATATCGTAGACTTGATTACTTCCACTGGGCGATCCTACACGAAGCTCTTTATCGTGACAGATTCAGCCGTCGATGCCCTTTATGGAGATGAAATGGTTCAATTACTGAAACAGAAATGGTCTGTACAAAAAGTAGTGGTGCCAAACGGAGAACAATCAAAATCTTTTGCGCAGTTTGAGCAGATTCATACGAAAGCCATCCAATTTCAACTCGACCGCTCCTCATGTATCATTGCATTAGGCGGCGGGGTGATTGGAGACTTGGCTGGCTTTGCTGCTGCCACTTATATGAGAGGCATTGATTTTATTCAAGTACCGACCACGCTGCTTGCACATGATAGTGCAGTCGGCGGAAAAACCGGAATCAATCATCCGCTCGGCAAAAATTTAATTGGTGCGTTTCATCAACCGGCTGCTGTCATCTATGATACAAGTATGCTAGAGACACTCTCACCAATAGAGCTGAGATCAGGCTTTGCAGAAGTGATAAAACATGCACTGATTTCAAGTGAAGTCTTTTTATCAGAACTGATGTCCATTCGTTCGTTGACAGAATTATCAAAGGATGAACTGGCACATATGCTTTATCAAGGGATTCAAGTGAAAGCATCCATTGTTCAAGAAGATGAAAAAGAACAAGGTGTGCGGGCATACTTGAATTTAGGTCATACACTAGGGCATGCCATTGAAGCGGAGTATGGATACGGTGCGATCACGCATGGAGACGCCATTGCAATTGGCATGCAGTTTGCTTTATATGTCAGTGAAAAAGAGCAAGGACTCAGCCTAGATCGTGAGAAACTTAAAGTGTGGATGAAAGAACTAGGGTTCCCAGTACAAGTCACACAAACGATTTCAACCAAAACATTTGTCGATCGCATGATTGGTGATAAGAAGGCAAGAGGCGGGAGTGTTCAGTTTGTTTTGCTAAAACAAGTTGGAGACGTCACCCTGCAATCTTTCACAAAAGATGAGCTGTATCACTGGCTCGAAGAATGGAAACGGGAGGAGGGCTGTCTATGATGTTTCGCGGGATACGCGGGGCTACAACTGTGACAGAAGATACAGAAACAGAAGTGATAACCAAAACGAAGCAGCTGCTAGAAGCGATCATTTCAAAAAATCAAGTAGATCCAGAGCGTGTCGTGCAGATCTTGATTTCAGCTACACAAGATATTCACTCTGTTTTTCCAGCAAAAGCACTCAGGCAGTTTGAAGGATGGACCTATGTGCCTGTCACTTGTATGCAAGAGCTTGACATTGATGGAGGTCTAAAGAAGTGTATTCGCGTTTTAATGACCGTTCAGACAGATGTCAAGCAGGAAGACATCCAGCACGTATACTTGGAAGAGGCTGTCACGCTTCGGCCTGATTTACAGTTGACAAAAAACAAGGAATTATAATACGATATGAACAGCCGAAGTTTACACACAGGTGTGAACGGCATTGCAAGCTTAGAGAAGATGAGAATGAGACTAGGGTAGTTGAGATGAGTAGAGTTGAGCAGAGATACGATACTTCTATTTAATCATACTGCCTAAAAGAGCGAAGCCTCTTTTAGGCTTATTTCGTATACTCAAACAAATCCTCAAGATGTCCCCTCATTCTCCTTAAATCCATTTAAGGAGTGTGCTTATGAAATCCCAATCAAATCTTACCCAATTTTTAAGAGATAGTCAGTTTTACAAAACCATCCCGATTGTTGAAACCATTACAGTTGATACGCTCTCACCCATTCAAATTGTTGAGAAACTGAAACAGGATATTGTGTATTTGCTAGAAAGCAAAGACGAATCTTCTAGCTGGTCGAGATATTCCTTTATCGGATTACATCCTTTTTTAACATTACATGACGAGCAAGACCATTATATTGCTCGTGACGCTGCAGGACAGTCAGTGATGCAAAAAGCGGAGCTGAAAGAGTTGCTTGACTGGATGAAAGAGCAATATCAAATCAAGACACCTGGAATTGATATCCCATTTACTGGCGGAGCCGTAGGGTACTTAAGTTACGACCTCATTCCCAACATTGAGCCGTCTGTTAAGCCGCATCCGAATGCATCAACAACAGATAATTGCACATTATTTGTTTGCCAAACAATGATCGCATTTGATCATGAAACAAACCAAGTTCATTTTATTCAGTACACGCAGCTGAACGGTCATGAAACAGACGAAGAAAAAATTCTGGTTTATCGAGAAAATCAAAAGCAACTTGAACTGATGGTACAGCAGCTTCATACAAAAATTGATATGAAAGAACTGATTATCTCAGGGAATATGAATGAACCCCCTTCGTTTGAACAGGTGACGTCTACCTATGAAAAAGCAAAATTTTTAAAGGATGTCGAAAAAATCAAGGAGTATATTCGAGCGGGTGATATCTTCCAGGGTGTACTTTCTCAGCGTTTTGACATTCCAGTGACAGTGAGCTCATTTGAATTGTATCGTGTGCTTCGGATTGTCAATCCATCACCGTATATGTATTTTATGAAATTAAAAGATCGAGACTTAGTGGGAAGCTCGCCAGAACGATTAATCCATGCGAAAAACGGACACTTAGAAATCCATCCAATTGCTGGTACAAGAAAACGAGGAATGACAAAAGAAGAAGATGATGCACTAGCAAGAGAGTTGCTCGATGATGAAAAAGAAAAAGCAGAACATTACATGCTAGTGGATCTGGCTCGAAATGATGTGGGGCGTGTAGCAGAATACGGCAGTGTGTCTGTCCCAACTTTTACAAAAGTCGTGAACTTTTCGCACGTCATGCACATTATTTCTATTGTGACAGGGAAGCTGAAGCAGGATACACATCCAGTAGACGCGCTTATGTCCGCTTTTCCAGCAGGCACATTGACAGGCGCCCCAAAAATTAGGGCGATGCAATTATTAAACGAAATGGAGCCTGAGCCAAGAGAGACGTATGGCGGCTGTATTGCCTATATTGGTTTCGACGGCAATATCGATTCCTGTATTACCATTCGCACAATGAGCGTCAAACATCAGACTGCTTCTATACAAGCAGGTGCCGGCATTGTCGCTGATTCCGTTCCAGAAAACGAATGGGAAGAGACGTGCAATAAGGCAGGAGCACTTCTAAAAGCCATTCAGCTTGCTGAACATATTTTCTCAGAAAAGGAGAGTGTGCCAAATGAATCAACGACTATCAGCTCTTGTTAATGGAGGAAAACTATCAGAAAAAGAAGCGAATGGCCTGATGCATGATATGATGAGCGGCTCGTTAACAGATGCTGAAGTCGCTGCTAGTCTATCTATTTTAGCGCATCGAGGAGAAACCGCTGAAGAAATGACAGGCTTCGTGAAAGCCATGAGGCAGCATGCAGCACCAGTAGAAAGGTCACTTGATGTCGTTGATACGTGCGGGACAGGAGGCGACGGTTTATCAACATTTAATATATCAACAGCCGCTGCCATCGTTGCTTCGGCTGCTGGGGCGAAAATCGCCAAGCACGGAAATCGTTCCGTCTCCTCTAAAAGCGGGAGTGCTGACGTGCTAGAATGTCTTGGTATTCAAATTCAATCCACACCTGAAGAAACAAGACGGCAAATACAGCAGAAAAACATGGGCTTTTTATTTGCACCGCTCTATCATTCTTCTATGAAACAAGTAGCCGCCGTACGCAAGCAGCTCGGATTTCGGACGGTATTTAACTTATTAGGACCGCTTTGCCATCCGATGCAGGCCAAAAAGCAAATCATCGGTGTGTATGCAAAGGAAAAGGCAAAGCTCATGGCGAAAGCTCTTGCTCCTTTAGAGCCAGAACATGTCCTGTTTGTTTGCGGAGATGATGGGCTGGATGAATTAACCATTACAGCAAATTCATACATCATTGAACTCAAAAAAGGTGTCATGACAGAATATACGTTAAACCCAGAAGACTTTGGACTTGAAAAAGGGCATTTATCAGACATTCAGGTCCAATCACCAGAAGAAAGCGCCAAATTGATTCAGAATATATTGAATTATCAAGCGGATGGAGCACCGCTTCATATTACAGCGCTTAATGCTGGGGCTGCATTATATGTGGCAGGAAAAGCAGAGAGTCTGATGGCAGGGACAATGAAAGCATTAGAAACGATCAAAAACGGATCAGCTAAAGAACAATTAGCCCGTCTAAAACAAAAAACGAAAGAGGAAGAGATCTATGCTTAATCAAATTATCGCCCGTAAAAAAGAACATGTGCAAACCTTGCAATTACCTGAGGATGGACATTATGAAAGACGATCATTTAAAGAAGCCCTTATAAATCCTCACCGCTCGATTGGACTGATTGCTGAGGTGAAAAAAGCGTCTCCTTCCAAAGGAATCATTCAGCCTCACTTTGATCCTTTACAGACAGCAAAAGCATACGAAGCATCAAATGCAGATTGTTTATCTGTCTTAACGGATGAACCGTTTTTCCAAGGGAAAAACGAATATTTGTCTCTTATTAAAGAACACATCACACGTCCGATTTTAAGAAAAGATTTCATTATTGACTCTATACAAGTAGAAGAATCGAAACGGATAGGGGCAGATGCCATTTTATTAATTGGAGAGGTGCTTGAGCCGCAAAAGCTGTATGAGCTCTATACAGAAGCGAAAGAAAAAGGAATGGATGTCCTCGTTGAAGTACATGCAGCACATACACTAGAAAAGATCTTACACCTATTCACTCCTGAGATCATCGGTGTGAACAACCGGAATCTCAATACGTTTACAACAACTGTTGAACAAACAAAAGAGATCGCGCCACTTGTTCCAAAAGACGTATTACTAGTAAGTGAAAGTGGCATAAAGACATTTGATGATCTGACCTTTGTGAAACAGCACGGAGCAAATGCCGTTCTTGTTGGTGAATCTTTAATGAGGGAACAATCACAGGAGAAAGCCGTTCAGGCATTGTTCGGAGAATGAAGGAAAGTAAGCCTTACTTAAAATATTGCGGTGCTGTCTCACAAGAGGATGTCGCATGCATCTCGCAATCTCAAGCGGATGCCATCGGTTTTATTTTTGCGCCGAGTAAAAGACGGGTTGATCCAGATCAAGTGAAACACTGGCTGTCACAAGTAAAATGTAAAAAAGAGATCGTGGGGGTATTTGTGAATGAAAAAACACCAAAAGTGTGCGAGATTACAAACAACCTCCCCTTAGATATTGTGCAGCTTCATGGTGATGAGACGCCAGAAGATGCAAGCGACATCAAACAACAAACGAAGGCGCTCGTTTGGAAAGTGTTCCATCACGAACCCGATGTAAACGACACACTTGAACATATGACGGCATTCGCTCCAAGTGTCGACGGTTTTCTCATTGATGCGAAAGTGAAAGGAATGAGAGGCGGTTCTGGAACAGCTTTTGCATGGGAGGCGGTGCCTTCATATGTTCAGCATGCAAAACAACTGGGAAAAACTTGCGCCATTGCTGGCGGGATCACGCCAGACACCATAATAGATCTGCTTGCTTTTGGTCCAGACGTCATAGACCTTTCAAGCGGTATAGAAGAAAACGGGAAGAAAAGCAGTACAAAGATGAAAGCGCTCGAAGAAAGGATGTTGAACCATGTACGCATATCCAAATGAGATTGGCAGATATGGAGAATTTGGAGGGAAATTCGTTCCTGAAACGCTCATGCAGCCACTAGAAGAGATCGAACAAGCTTTTCGTGAATTAAAAGAAGACCCTGCTTTTCAAAAGGAATATATATCGCTTTTGAAAAACTATTCAGGCAGACCAACCGCACTCACATATGCTGATCAATTATCGGCATATCTCGGCGGTGCTAAAATCTATTTAAAAAGAGAAGATTTAAACCATACAGGCGCTCATAAAATTAACAATGCGCTTGGGCAGGCACTGCTAGCGAAAAAAATGGGGAAATCAAATATTATCGCCGAAACAGGAGCAGGTCAGCACGGTGTAGCTGCTGCAACAGTGGCGGCAAAATTCGGTTTATCCTGCACTGTATTTATGGGAAAAGAAGATGTGGAAAGACAATCACTCAATGTGTTCCGAATGAAACTACTCGGCGCTGAAGTCATACCTGTTACTAGCGGGAACGGAACATTAAAGGATGCAACCAATGAAGCCATCCGCTATTGGGTCCAGCATTGCAGTGACCACTTTTATATGATTGGCTCAGTCGTTGGACCTCATCCGTATCCTCAAATCGTCAGTGAATTTCAGCGGATGATCGGAGATGAGGCAAAAGCACAGATACTTGAAAAGGAAGGGCAGCTTCCTCATAAAGTCGTTGCCTGTGTTGGCGGCGGAAGCAATGCGATAGGAATGTACCGGGCGTTCTTAGATGAAGAGGTCGATATCATTGGTGTAGAAGCTGCTGGGAAAGGAATCGACACTCCGCTTCATGCAGCAACCATCACGAAAGGGACAAAAGGTGTCATACATGGATCTTTGACATACTTGATCCAAGACGAATTTGGTCAAATTATTGAGCCTTATTCGATTTCAGCTGGATTAGACTATCCGGGGATTGGGCCAGAGCATGCGTATTTGCATGCGAGCGGCCGGGTTCAATATGTGAGTGCGACAGATCAAGAAGCACTAGATGCGTTAAAGCTGCTCACAGAAAAAGAAGGAATCCTGCCAGCGATCGAATCTGCACATGCTTTAGCAAAAGCGTTTGAAATGAGCCAGAACATGAGTGAAGACGACATTGTTCTTGTCTGTTTGTCAGGCAGAGGAGATAAGGACGTGCATACATTAATGAATGTGCTTGAAAGTGAGGGTGAAACAAAATGATCACATTTCAATTAGAGCAAGGTCAGAAATTATTTATTCCATTTATTACAGCGGGTGATCCATCAGAAGAGATCACCATTGATTTAGCCCTCGCGCTTCAAGCAGCAGGGGCACATGCGATTGAACTAGGTGTGCCGTATTCCGATCCGTTAGCGGACGGCCCCGTCATTCAAAGAGCTTCTAAAAGAGCACTTCATCATGGTATGAATATCGTAAAAGCGATAGAATTAGCAGGAAAGATGAAAAAAAACGGCGTAAAAATTCCTGTAATTCTATTTACGTATTATAATCCTGTGTTACAATTAGACACAGAATACTTTTTCGCTTTACTGCGCAAAAATCATATTTCGGGACTCTTAACACCCGACTTGCCTTTTGAAGAGAGCAGCGAGCTACAGAAGAACTGTCAAGCACACGACATTTCATATATATCACTCGTTGCACCAACAAGCAAGGAACGATTAGAAAAAATTGTAGAGCAGGCAGAAGGTTTTGTGTATTGTGTTTCATCTCTCGGCGTCACAGGTGTCAGACAATCTTTCGACGCATCGATTACAGATTTTATTCAACAAGTGAAACAGTTGAGTCAAATACCAGTTGCTGTAGGTTTTGGTATTTCAACAAGAGAACAAGTAGACTCAATGAATAAAATGAGTGATGGTGTCGTTGTCGGCAGTGCGCTTGTCAAAAAAATTGAAGAGCTTCAAGAACAATTAGTAGCAAGTGATACACGCCAAGAGGCTTTAAGAGAATTTGAAACATATGCAAAAACATTTAGTCCCCTCTATTCATTCAAATGAGGTGAAACATTTTGCAAATCAAAGATCAATTAAAACAGCTAAAACCGTATCAACCTGGGAAACCAATTGAAGAGGTCAAAAAAGAATATCAATTAGACAAAATTGTGAAATTGGCTTCAAATGAAAACCCTTTTGGATGTTCCACACATGCAAGAGAGGCCATACAAGCTGAACTTGAACATTTAGCGATTTATCCAGACGGATACAGCGCAAGTTTAAGAACGGAACTGGCTGAGTTTCTTCAAGTAAATGAAAAACAATTAATATTCGGGAATGGCTCAGATGAACTTGTGCAAATTATTGCTAGGGCATTCCTTGATCAACATACAAATACGGTGATCCCATCTCCGTCATTCCCGCAATACCGTCACAATGCAGTGATTGAGCATGCAGAGATTAGAGAAGTACCACTTCTAAATGGTGGAGCTCATGATCTAAAGGGAATGCTGGATGCGATGGATGACAACACAAAAGTCGTTTGGGTGTGTAACCCGAACAATCCGACAGGAAATCATTTGTCAGAATCTGAGCTCGTATCGTTTTTAGATCAAGTGCCTGCTCACGTGCTTGTCGTTCTAGATGAAGCATATTTTGAATATGTTCGCGCGGAAGACTTTCCGAACAGTTTATCTCTATTAAAAGCCTATCAAAATGTCATTGTACTGCGCACATTCTCTAAAGCATATGGACTTGCGGCACTTCGAGTAGGTTATGGGGTTGCTTCAGAGGAATTGATTACCGCCATTGAACCTGCGAGAGAGCCATTTAATACAAGTCGTATCGCTCAAGCAGCTGCACGTGCAGCCATAAAAGATCAAGACTTCATTCAATCGTGCAGGGAAAAAAATGAAGCAGGTCTCAAGCAGTATCAAGAATTTGCAGACCGCTTTGGATTATTTATCTATCCGTCTCAAACAAACTTTGTGCTAATTGATTTTAAAAGAGATGCTGATGAGCTGTTCAACGCACTTTTGAAAAAGGGCTATATCGTTCGATCTGGTCAAGCTCTTGGATTCCCAACTTCTTTACGTATTACTGTTGGAACAAAGGAGCAAAATGAAGAAATCCTAACTACACTTGCCGATTTATTACAAGGCATTCGTGCGTAGCATAACAATGAAGTCATATCCTGTTTATGGGATATGGCTTTCGTTGTAACTCATCCAATATACATATAAGCTATTGAAACAGCTTGTTTAATTTTCGCGAAAAATCAGGTGATGAACATGAATGAAGCAAACGAAACCATATTAATCGCTGGGCTCGGTTTAATTGGTGGTTCTATTGCACTGTCGATTAAAAAAGAATTTCCACATAAAAAAATTGTAGGCTATGATGTCTCTAAAGAACAAATGATTGCTGCAATAAAACTAGGGATCATCGACGCGACTGCCGAGTCCTTTATGGAAGGCTTAAATGAAGCAGCAACGATTATTTTGGCAACGCCAGTACAACAAACCGTCAAAATGTTAAGTGATATTGCAGCATCTGGAATTGAAAGAGAGCTCACGATTACGGATGTAGGGAGCACAAAGCAAAAGGTCGTTCACTTTGCTGAAAAAACGTTGCCTGATCATTACCAATTTATTGGCGGGCATCCGATGGCAGGGTCTCATAAATCAGGTGTCATTGCAGCGAAAGACTTTTTATTTGAAAATGCATTCTACATTTTAACGCCAGCAAAGGTAACAAGTCGTCAGGCTGTTGACCGTTTGAAGGATCTGCTGAAGGGAACCAATGCTCATTTCATTGAAATGACACCCGAAGAACATGATGCTGTGACAAGTGTGATTAGTCACTTTCCACATATCGTCGCTGCCAGTCTTGTGCATCAAGCGCATCATTTTGAAGAAGAATTTCCTCTTGTAAAACGGTTTGCTGCTGGAGGCTTTCGAGATATTACCCGTATTGCATCAAGTAATCCTGCAATGTGGCGCGATATCCTTTTGCACAATAAAAACAAGATTTTAGACCGATTTCATGAATGGAAAAAAGAGATTGACCGCATTGAATCCTTTGTGCAACAAGAAGATGCTGAGGGGTTATTCTCTTATTTCCAAGAGGCCAAGGAATATCGCGACGGCCTGCCTCTGAGGAAAAAAGGAGCTATCCCTGCTTTTTATGATCTTTATGTCGATGTGCCGGATCATCCTGGTGTTATTTCGGAAATTACAGGATATCTAGCAAATGAAAACATCAGTATTACAAATATCCGTATTATTGAAACGCGAGAAGACATTAACGGGATTTTACGCATTAGTTTTCAAACAGATGACGATCGAAAGCGGGCAGAACTCTGTATAAAAAATAGAGCAAATTACGATACATTTTATGCTGATTGAGGTGAGGAACATGAAAATTCATAAAAGTGCTCCTATGAATGGAGAAATTCATATTCCAGGAGATAAATCCATTTCTCATAGATCTGTGATGTTTGGCGCTATTGCTGACGGTACTACAGTAGTAAAAAACTTTCTTCCTGGCGCTGATTGTTTAAGCACGATTGATTGTTTTAGAAAAATGGGTGTCGACATCGAACAAAAAGGTACAGATGTTGTCATTCATGGTAAGGGACTAAAAGGACTTAAAGAGCCGAGTGATATTCTCGATGTCGGTAACTCTGGCACGACTATTCGTTTAATGATGGGAATCTTGGCTGGCTGTGAGTTCCACAGTACGCTGATCGGAGACGAAAGTATTGCCAAAAGACCGATGAAACGGGTAACAGGTCCGCTAAGACAATTAGGAGCCAAGATAGATGGCAGAGCAAGTGGCGAGTATACACCGCTTTCTATACGTGGGGGCAATTTAAAAGCTATCTCTTATGAGTCTCCGGTTGCAAGTGCGCAAATTAAATCGGCTGTCCTTTTAGCTGGACTGCAGGCAGAAGGAACAACGACGTTAACTGAACCGCATAAATCAAGAGACCATACCGAAAGAATGTTATCAATGTTTGGTGTCTCGCTACATGAAGATGCACAAAGTGTTTCAATTGAAGGTGGACAAACGTTAAAAGCAACAGATGTATTTGTCCCTGGAGATATTTCTTCAGCTGCATTTTTCTTAGTGGCTGGATCTATCGTTCCAAACAGCCGGATTGTATTGAGAAATGTCGGCTTGAACAAAACGAGAACTGGTATTATAGATGTGCTAAAACAAATGGGTGCAGACCTCGACATTCAAGAAGTGGATGCTAAAGGCGGAGAACCGTACGGTGATTTAACGATCTCTACCTCTTCATTAAAAGGGATCGACATTTCAGGTGATATGATCTCTAGACTGATCGACGAAATTCCTATTATTGCGCTCCTAGCTACTCAAGCAGAAGGAACAACGATCATTAAAGATGCCGCTGAATTAAAAGTGAAAGAAACCAATCGTATTGATACAGTCGTTTCAGAACTTAAAAAACTAGGTGCTCATATTGAAGCAACAGATGATGGAATGAAGATTCATGGTAAAACGAGCCTTAAAGGCGGCGCAGTCGTCTCAAGCTACGGAGATCATCGAATTGGTATGATGTTAGGAATTGCGGCATGTATAACAGAGCAAGCAATCGAGATTGAAGATACAGATGCAGTACGTGTATCTTACCCAAATTTCTTTGAACACATTGAATACTTAACGCAAACAGTCTGAGGATTTCCTCAGGCTTTTTCTTTCCTTTTGCATATTTGAAAGAACTATAGCATAGCTTGTCTCAAGGTGAAACCTTGAAAAAGAGCATTTTGCTGATTCAAAAACAATTTTTTAGTGTATTCGGTTTACAAATCGTCAGTTTAGTAAAGTATTGATTGAAAAAGAGTCTTCAAAACACAAAAATGGCTTCATGTTAAAAGAGCAACATATTTGCTGGATATGCAGCTGTCGATTATGATATGAAGTAACAACAGTTTAGGTTTTTGGAAACAGAAAGGAACGGTTTGATTTGAATAGTTCATTACAAGAAGCCATAAAATTAGTTGAGGCGGGTGAGACTGAAAAGGGACTCCAAACACTTGCTCAAGCAGAGAAGCATCTTCATGATGAAGAAAAAGCGCAGGCAGCTCAGTTATATTATGACTGGGGAGATATTGATAAAGCGCGGAATCTCATTAGTGATTTACATGATTTATATCCAGAAGAAACAGGATTAACCTGTTTTTATGCAGAGTTGTTAATAGACTCTGATGAAGAAGAGAAGGCAATAGCAGTTCTTGAAACGATTCCTGAAGATGACGATGCGTATCCAGAGAGTTTATTGTTAATGGCAGATTTGTATCAAATGCAAGGACTATTTGAAGTCAGTGAACAAAAGCTTTTAAAAGCGAAAGAGTTACTACCTCATGAAGCCGTCATTGATTTTGCTTTAGGGGAATTGTATTTTTCTCAAGGCCTTTCAAAGAAAGCAGCCGACTATTTCTACAAAGTGGCCGATCAACAAAATGAAATTGGCGGTGTCAATGTATATCAGCGGCTCGCTGAATCATTAAGCACAGCTGGAGAATTTGAAGATGCCCTTGAATGGTATGAAAAGGCTGTAAAGGATCAAGTGGATCCAAATACACTTTTTGGCTACGGATTTACAGCGATGAGGGCTGGCAGAACGAAAACGGCTATTCAGCAGCTTTCTGAACTAAAAGATATTGATCCTTCGTATTCGTCACTTTATATGCCTTTAGCTAAAAGCTATGAGGAAGAAGGACTATATCATGAAGCTTTAGAGATAGTAAAAGAAGGAATTAAAGTGGATGAGTATAACAAAGAGTTATATTTATATGGGGCAAAGATTGATTTGAAAAATGGCCATTCGGAAGATGCGAAAAAATTGCTTCAAGAAGCACTTGCTCTTGATCCAGGATATATTGAAGCGGTTCAAACGCTGCTTGCGATCTATTTAAATGAAGAGCTGTTTGATGAAATTCTGGATGTGATTAAAGAGGTTAAAAGTTTTGGGGAAGAAGATCCAAAATGGAATTGGTATGCTGCTTCTGCTTCTGTCGGACGAGAAGAATATGATGAAGCCGCTGAGTATTTCAAACTTGCTCTGCCTGATTTTGATGAGGAACGTGACTTTTTATATGAATATGCTTCGTTCCTTTTAGAAGAAGGCAGACAAAAAGAAGCCTTGCCGTTATTACGAAAAGTTCTTCAGAAAGATGGCACGAATGAAGAAATTGAAGAAACGATTTTAAGAATTGAAGACGAAATTTCCTTATAGTTTGCAGGAATGAAGAACTGGTTTGTTGAATAATTCATGTATAGCAATTTAATTTACGATAGAGGAGGGAATAACATGCAGACCCCTGTTTCTGTCAATGAAAAGAAGGAATTTATCCGGTGGTTCTTAAACCATTATCAGTTAAAGCGAAGAGAGTGTGTTTGGATATTAAATTATTTAATGAGTCACGACTCTTTGATGGAAAAGGTTCATTTTGTAGAGCAAGCAGAATTTTGCCCAAGGGGAATTATTATGTCAACACACTGTGTGGATGAAGTTCCCTTTAGATTTTATAAAGAAAATATCATGACGACAGATGCAGAAAAATCATTTCATGATATTCGTTTGAATAAACAGCAAGATTTGTTTATTCAATTGAATTTCCGATCTGCATATCGTTCGCCGGAATATGCCGCTGTACTTGAAACAAATCCTCATATTCCTAAAGATCTTTATGAAAATGAAAAAGATAAAGATCTTGCTGAGAAAGTGCTAGAGCATTCTATTGCTACTTTCCAAAAAGAACGGCTGATGAAAGAAATCGATGAAGCGCTTGACCGTCATGATCAAGAAACATTTAATAAGTTAGCAAAAGAATTAAGCCTATTATCATAAACCAAGCCAATAAGCCTTGCCCTATACAGGCAGGGCTTATGTGATGAAAGAGGGGAACTAGATGAAGTTTCAGGCGGAGGACGCGGATCTCTTTTTACAATCTAAAGATTACATTGATACCGCTATCATTCCATTAGTTGGGATAGATGCAAGCCATATCAAACAAACCGTGTCTTTAGGTGAGTTTACAATGCTTGTGGCAGAGGATCTTGAAAGGCAACTGAAAGGCAGAGTGTTTCTTTTTCCTCCACATACATATTTAGAAGTAAATCATCGTAAGCAAGAAGACATACTTGCAGTAAAACAATCATTGCAAGAACATTTTCAGCATGTTGTGTTTATCACATCTGATAACAAATGGAAAGAACAGCTAGAAGTGAGTGAATCGGCATTTATATTGCAGTCTGTTCCGCTTGAGCATTTAAAGGTCAATTTAAAGCAAAAAGTCATTCAAGACAGTGTAGAACAAATTTTGAACTTTTTGTTACAAAAATGGAACCCTTCATAAAAACCCTTACATTTGCATTGTACATAGCTTTTTAGGCTGTTGACCTTGTGAATAGATTGATATATTATGAGGGTGTCCTAGTTTTATGAAATTTTTTCTAATTCAGTTATAAAGTAGCTGACGACCTGAGGGGGGGAGAAAAAAATGAGCGAGAAGAGACATGGAGTGTCCAGGCGTCAATTTTTGAATTACACGTTGACCGGCGTGGGGGGATTTATGGCCGCTGGAATGCTCATGCCTATGGTTCGCTTTGCGCTTGACCCTGTGCTAAAAGGAACAGAGGATCAGGATATGGTTCAAGTTGTCAGTGTAGATGAACTGACAAAAGAACCGAAGCGCTTTGACTTTAAAATTGATCAAGTAGATGCATGGTATGAGTCAAAGGAATCTAGGTCTGCATGGGTGTACAAAGAAGGGGATGAAATTGTCGCTTTATCGCCAATCTGTAAACATTTGGGATGTACAGTGAACTGGAACAGTGATCCGAAAAATCCAAACAAATTTTTCTGCCCATGCCATTATGGGCTGTACGACAAGGATGGTACAAACGTACCCGGAACTCCACCGCTTGCACCGCTTGATCATTATAAGCAGCAAGTGAAGGACGGATACCTCTATCTTGGAAAAGCTGTGCCGAAAGGGGAAGGGTAACGATGCTTAACAAGATTTACGATTGGGTAGATGAGCGGCTGGACATCACACCGATATGGAGAGACATTGCGGATCATGAAGTGCCTGAGCACGTCAATCCAGCACATCATTTCTCTGCTTTTGTGTATTGTTTTGGCGGTTTAACGTTTTTTGTGACGGTCATTCAAGTCCTTTCGGGCATGTTTTTAACGATGTATTATGTACCGGATATTAAAAACGCATGGGAATCTGTCTATTATTTGCAAAATGAAGTGGCATTCGGACAGATTGTTAGAGGGATGCACCACTGGGGTGCGAGTCTAGTCATTGTGATGATGTTTTTACATACGCTGAGGGTCTTTTTCCAAGGGGCGTATAAAAAGCCTAGAGAGCTAAACTGGATTGTCGGTGTGCTCATTTTCTTTGTGATGCTTGGACTTGGTTTTACAGGATATCTTTTACCGTGGGATATGAAGGCGCTATTTGCGACGAAGGTTGGTCTTCAAATTGCAGAGGCGACACCTTTCATTGGGAAAGAGATTAAAACGCTGCTTGCAGGTCATCCTGACATTGTAGGTGCACAAACGCTGACGAGATTTTTCGCTATCCATGTCTTTTTCTTGCCAGCGGCATTATTTGGGCTGATGGCTGCCCACTTTATTATGATTCGTAAGCAAGGAATTTCTGGACCGCTGTAAAATTTTGCGTTTGATGAATGTTCAATGAGGAGGGGATGACTTTGCATAGGGGAAAAGGGATGAAGTTTGTCGGAGATTCCAGAATACCGGCAGAAAGAAAACCTAACATACCTAAAGACTATTCCGAATATCCGGGAAAAACCGAAGCCTTTTGGCCGAACTTTCTTTTAAAGGAATGGCTTGTAGGTGCTGTTTTTTTAATTGGATTTCTTGTCCTAACTGTTGTTCATGCACCTCCGCTTGAGCGGATGGCTGATCCGACAGATACGGGCTATATTCCGCTGCCAGACTGGTATTTCCTATTTTTATACCAGTTGTTAAAATATGAGTTTGCTGCAGGGAGCTATACGGTGGTTGGCGCAATGATTATGCCTGGAATTGCGTTTGGTGCTCTTTTACTCGCACCATTTCTTGATTCTGGTCCTGAACGTAGGCCATATCGAAGACCAATTGCAGTTGGAATGATGATTCTTGCAGTTGGTGCAGCAACCTATTTAACATGGGAGTCTGTTGCTACTCATGACTGGGAAGCAGCAGCGAAGCAAGGTGAAATCAAGAAAGAAGCAGAGATTGATACCTCAGCTGAAGAGTATAAAATTTATCAAGAGCAGACATGTATCTCCTGTCACGGAGATAATATGCAAGGCGGGGCAGCTGGACCGTCACTTGTTGACAATGGTTTAGCACCAGAGGAAATTGCGAAAATCGCTGTAGAAGGAAAAGGCAACATGCCTAAGGGCATTTTTAAAGGCAGCGATGAAGAACTTGAAAAGCTCTCGAAATATTTATCTGAGGTCAAATCTAAATAATTCAGTTGTTTAAATGCAAGTACAAGGATATACTCAAAAGGAGAAAAAAGCTGGCGCTGTCAGCTTTTTTCTGATTTTAACAGATCGTGAGTGAAGAGAAATATGAGATGGATTCAATATCTGCTAGCTACACGCTACATGCTTGTGCTCGTGCTCATTGTCAACTTTCTTGGCACTGCGTACGGCTATTACTGGTATATTCCGCAGCTCGTAGAGACGCCGGCTGTCTTTTTACCTTTTGTTCCAGACAGTCCGACGGCAAGCTTTTTCTTTTTATTTGTATTACTAGCCTTTCTAATGAAACGCCATGCTCCTTATTTTGAAGCACTGGCCCTTGTCACCTTGATCAAATATGGATTATGGGCTGTAGGGATGAATCTTTTCGTGCTCGTTTCTGTTGATGATTTTCCGTGGGAAGGATATATGCTAATTGGTTCGCACTTTGCGATGGCGGTACAGGCTGTGTTATTTGCGCCGTATTATCGTTTTCACATGCGTCATTTGGTTGTAGCAGGCATATGGATTTTACATAATGATGTGATTGATTATGTATTTGGAATGATGCCGCGTTATTCTATGCTTTCTGCCTATTCAAATGAGATCGGCTACGTGACGTTTTGGTTAAGCATTGCCGTTCTTCTTGTTTCGTATTATCTGGTCCTCTCGAAAAAATCGGTCAAGCTTGAACTCCCTTAACAATGTTGGTCTAACCTTGTCCTTTTCTTCATACGCTGTATGGAGAAAGGCTAGGAGGGACTTGCATGAAACGAAAGTCAATCGCGATGATTCTATTATTATTTCTCGTCTTGCATCCAGCTGCTGCAAAAGGTGAGGAAACAACAGCTGCTAAAGCGCTGCAAGAATTAACGGAACTATCAGATTCAATCTTTCAATTAACGAGACAAGCTAAATATGATGAGGCATTACAAGTCGCATTGTATGCTGAAAAGACATTTAAAGCTGAGAATTGGCGCGGAACTTTGACGAATACGCAGGTTCGGCAAATTACACTTGGCTATCAAGATATCATTAAAGGACTCCCGCAGGAAGACTTAAATGAGCGCGAAAAACTTCGGTATGCCTCTCAGTTTAGAATGCTTCTCGATGCGATACAATCAAATTCAGAACCTCTTTGGGGATCTCTCGAGAAGCCGATTATGGGGTCTTTTCCGACATTAAAGAAAGAAGTAAAAGATCCAGAATCGACGACGTTTTATGAAACTTGGAATGAGCTGGTTTCATTGTATGATATGATTTATCCGAGTTTAACCATTGATATCTCGCCTGAAAAGCTGCAAACGATTAAGCAGCACATGGAAGTAATTGAACAAGGTGAATTTTTAAAAGCATCGAGTGGGACAAAGCTTGAGCGTCTCACGAAACTCGAAGAAGATTTATCAAGTGTGTTTGCGAACGTTGATCAAGATGAAGCGGATCCATCGCTTTTATGGGTCATTTTAACAACAGGAAGTATGATTTTACTCACTTTAACGTATGTTGGGTTTAGGAAATACCGTGCTGAAAAAGAAAAAAAGCAAAAGCGACAAGCAGATTATCCAAAGTCATAAAAAAAGAAGCACCGTTATCGGGCTTCTTTTTTTAGTGGGGATTGAGCGGCTTTTTATGTTCATCTAATGTGAAGCCTTCACCAAGTACGTCATGCACATCACTCACTGATACAAAGGCATGAGGATCGACGGAAGTTACGACACTCTTGAGGTGGACAAGCTCATTTTTTGGAACGACGCAGTAAAGGACGTTGCGTTCCTGTTTCGTATAGGAGCCGACTCCCTTTAAAATGGTCACTCCGCGCTCCATTTCCTCTGTGATTTTTTTTTGAATGATGTCATCCTTTTCAGAAATAATCATCGCTCCTTTGGCAGCGTAAGCGCCTTCTTGCATGAAGTCGATGACTTTTGCAGCAACAAATACGGCAACAAGTGTATACATGGCTTCTTTGTAATTTAAATAGGTGAGAGAGATGGTAATGACGCACGCGTCGAAGATAAACATCGTTCTTCCCATTGCGACTTGATAATGTTTGTTGATCAGTCTTGCAATAATGTCCACGCCGCCTGTTGTCCCGCCGAATTTAAAGATGATTCCGAGGCCTGTTCCGATAAACACACCTGCAAAAAGTGCGGCTAAGGCTAAATCGTGCTGAAGAGGCATATGTATTTGAAAGCGCTGGAAGATGGCTAGAAAGACAGAAAGACTGACGGTTCCGACAATTGTATATGTAAACATGGTTCTGCCAAGCATTTTCCAGCCGATAAAAAAGATCGGAATGTTTAACACAAGGTTTGAAATAGATGGGTCAATGTGAAATAGAAAATATAAAAGCAGTGTGATACCTGTAAATCCGCCTTCCGCCAAGTTGTTCTGCATATTAAAATGAACAAGGCCGAAAGAAAAAATCGCAGATCCTATTAAAATAAATACGATATTTTTAAGACGAATTTCTTTTAGCAAAAGATCACTCCTTTTTTTGCTTAGACAGCGATAATATTATATGGTATGGAAGAGAAACAAGCAAACTGAGTTTTAAACATTTGTCAAATATTTATGATTTCGCTAACATGTAAGAGATGGATAGGAGGATGAGCTTCATGACGAATGAAAAAACGCTGCGTCACGTGCAGCAAGAAGTCGATGATTACATAGGACAATTTAAAGAAGGCTATTTCAGCCCGCTTGCCATGATGGCCCGTCTGACAGAAGAATTAGGTGAACTGGCAAGAGAGGTTAACCATTACTATGGAGAAAAGCCGAAAAAAACAACTGAAACAGAAAAAAGCATGGAAGAAGAAATTGGCGATGTGCTGTTTGTGTTAACATGCCTTGCCAATTCACTCAATATATCACTTGAAGAAGCCCATGATCGTGTGATGCATAAATTCAATACAAGAGACAAAGACCGCTGGACGAAAAAAGAAGGGAAGTAGAGAAGATGACGAATCAAACCATCAAAGTTGTAATCGCTGGAGCAAGAGGAAGAATGGGGATAGAGGCTGTCAAGCTGGCAGAAGAAACAAGCCACTTCGAACTAGTAGCAGCACTTGATCACACACATGAGGGGAAAAAGCTATCAGATGTGCTTCATACAACATCTGATGCGCCCATTTATACGGATATTGACGTGTGTCTTTCAGAAACAGCACCGGATGTATTAATTGATTTGACGACCCCAGAAATCGGGAAAGTACATACAAGAAAAGCCCTTGAACATGGCGTACGTCCAGTCGTAGGCACAACAGGTTTTTCAGAAGACGACCTAAAAGAACTTCAGCAATTAACAGAAGAAAAAGGGATAGGCTGTATTATTGCCCCTAACTTTGCTGTTGGTGCTGTTTTAATGATGAAGTTTGCCAAAATGGCAGCAAATTATTTTCCTGATGTTGAAATCATTGAGCTTCATCATGATAAAAAATTGGACGCTCCGAGCGGTACAGGACTAAAAACAGCTGAAATGATCGCAGAAGTAAGAGAAAGCAAAAAGCAGGGGCACCCTGAAGAAAAAGAACTAATCGAAGGTGCACGAGGAGCAGATTATGATGGCATCCGCCTTCACAGCGTAAGACTTCCAGGCATGATTGCACATCAAGAAGTGCTGTTTGGAATGGACGGACAGACGCTCACGATCCGTCATGATTCTTATAACCGTGCATCCTTTATGTCAGGTGTGAAGCTTTCTGTTGAACAGGTGATGCATATTGATCAACTCGTTTATGGCTTAGAAAATATTATCGACTAATAAGGAGTGGATCCCTGATGAACATTGCTTTAATCGCTCACGATAAGAAAAAAAGTGACATGATTCAATTCGCCATTGCGTATCGAGATCTTTTGGCAGATCATACACTTTATGCAACAGGAACCACAGGTTTAAGAGTGAAAGAAGCGACTGGGCTTCCCGTTCATCGTTTCCAATCAGGACCACTTGGAGGGGATCAGCAGATTGGTGCCATGATTGCTGATAATGCAATGGATCTTGTGCTCTTTTTTAGAGACCCTCTCACTGCACAGCCGCATGAACCGGATGTATCTGCACTCATCCGGCTTTGCGATGTGTATGCCATCCCATTAGCAACCAATATGGGGACTGCCGAAATTTTAGTCAGGAATTTAAATAAAGGTACGTTTGATTTTCGAGATGTAGCAAAAAACGGAGGAACGCATGAAACCACTTGATATCCTTGCATTCGGTGCCCATAGTGATGATGTAGAGATCGGTATGGGTGGAACGATTGCAAAATACGTAAAAAAAGGGGCACGTGTTGGGATTTGTGACTTGACTCAGGCTGAATTATCTTCAAATGGAACGATTGACAGCCGAAAAGAAGAGGCCAGAGCAGCCGCTGCCATTTTAGGCGTCACGACTCGAATCCAGCTCACGCTGCCAGATAGAGGGCTTTATCTGAATGACGAAGCGATAAAAGAAATTGCAGGTGTCATCCGAACATATAAACCAAAACTTATTTTTGCCCCGCACCACCAAGATCGACATCCTGATCATGGTCATGCGGGTTCACTTGTAGAAGAGGCCGCTTTTTCTGCAGGTATACATAAATTTGAAGATTCATACAAGCAGCCAGCGCATAAAATAAGCCAGATGTATTATTACATGATTAATGGCCACCATCGTCCAGATTTTGTGATCGATATCTCAGACGAGATGAAGCAAAAAATTGATAGCTTACATGCGTATAAAAGCCAATTTGTCAAAACAGAGAGTTCAGTGGAGACACCGCTTGTAAATGGTTATATCGATTTTGTCAAAATGAGAGAGTCGATGTATGGAAGGGAAGTCAATAAACCTTTTGCAGAAGGGTTTCTGACAAAGAAGCCACTTTTGATGGACGATGACTTACTTGGGGGGTAATTATGAAAAAATTGAAGATCGGAATCACTTGTTATCCAAGTGTTGGCGGATCGGGCATTATTGCCACAGAGCTTGGAAAACGTTTAGCTGAAAAAGGGCACGATGTTCATTTCATTACCTCAAGTATTCCGTTTAGACTCAATAAAGTGTATCCGAATATTTATTTTCATGAGGTGGATGTCAATCAATATGCTGTGTTTCAATATCCGCCTTATGACCTTGCACTGGCAAGTAAACTCGCAGAAGTGGCAAAACGAGAGAAGCTTGATATTATTCATGCGCATTATGCGGTCCCTCACGCCGTCTGTGCGTTCTTAGCTAAGCAAATGACTGGACAGTCTGTCAAAGTCGTCACCACGCTTCACGGGACGGATATTACGGTTTTAGGCTATGACCCATCTTTAAAGGAAGTCATCCGGTTTGCGATCGAATCATCTGACCGCGTAACGGCTGTATCACATTCATTAGCTGCGCAGACATACGATCTGATTAAACCGAATAAAAAAATTGATACGATCCATAATTTCGTCGATGAGCGCGTATATTTGCGTGAAGATCACGAAGTGCTGAAGACGCATTATGGTCTTCTGCAGGATGAGAAGGTCGTCATCCATGTATCAAATTTCCGTAAAGTGAAGCGGGTGCATGACGTGATCCATGTGTTTAAACAGATTTCTGAACAGGTGAATGCAAAACTGCTACTGATTGGGGACGGACCTGAAAAATCGGTTGTTTGCGAGCTTGTGAAAAAGCTTGGATTAACGGACCGCGTGTTATTTTTAGGAAAGCAAGAGAAAGTGGAGGAGCTCTATTCGATTAGTGATTTGAAGCTGCTGCTTTCTGAGAAAGAGAGTTTTGGTCTTGTACTACTTGAAGCAATGGCATGCGGAGTACCTTGTATAGGAACAGACGTTGGAGGAATTCCAGAGGTGATTGCACATGGAGAGACAGGATTCCTTGTTCCGCTTGGTGATGTAGATGGAGCAGCAAAACATGCCATCACTATTCTGAAAGACAATGCGCTCCATCAGCAAATATCGATGGCAGCCCAGTCTAGTGTGGAAGCCAATTTCTCTTCTGACAAAATTGTGAGAGAGTATGAAGAGCTTTACTTAGAATTGATCGAAGGTGATGTTGAAGATGAATGAACCATTCACACATGCGATCCCTATTTTACATACACTGCACGAACATGGGTATCAAGCTTATTTTGTCGGCGGTGCGGTGAGAGATGTCCTTTTAGGCAGGGAAGTTGGGGATATCGATATTGCGACAGATGCCACACCTGATGTGGTGGAGTCTTTATTTGATAAAACAGTAGATGTCGGCAAAGAGCATGGCACTGTTATTGTTTTACTTGACGGGGTCAGCTATGAGGTCACTACGTTTCGGACTGAATCAGAATATGAAGACTTTCGCCGGCCTAAAGAAGTGGCGTTTATTTCATCACTAAAAGAAGATCTTTTAAGAAGAGATTTAACGATCAATGCAGTAGCCATGGATATTCATGGTGACATCATTGACCATGTAGGCGGCAAGCGGGATATTAAGCGAAGACGAATTCAAACGGTTGGAGATCCTGCGTGCCGCTTTCAAGAAGACGCGCTTCGGATGATGAGAGCGGTGCGGTTTTTAAGCCAGCTCGGGTTTGAGCTTTCTAAAGAGACGGAAGAAGCAATGAAAAAAGATAAACATCTGCTTGCCAACATCTCTGTTGAACGCAAAAAAATCGAAATGGAAAAACTTTTAAAAGGCCGCTACTGTGAGCAAGCCATCAAGGTGCTCATCTCCACCAAATTGTATGAAGAATTGCCCGGCCTCAAAAAGGATCAGCTGAATGAAACGTTCCAAGCTTTCCCGTATTATTTATTGGATGGGTTAGATGAGGTGTGGGGAGCCTTTATCCATTTACTTGGTCTAGATGAGGCGGAGGCGGTGTCCTTTTTAAAAGAATGGAAGTTATCAACGAAACTTTTAAAAGAAGCCGTTGCTATTAGCAAATATGTTGATTGTGACTGGGATGCGGAAAAAATGTTTGAAGCTGGTGAACATGTCCTGCTTTCTAGTATGAAAATCACGCAGCTCAAACATGAGCGTCGCATTTTCTTTGATGAGCTGGAGGCGGCGAAACGTTCATATGATGCGCTGCCGATTAAACAGCTTCAAGACCTTGCAGTGTCAGGAAAAGATTTGATGGCCTTTCGGCAAAAGCCAGCTGGTAAATGGATTGCAGAAGAGCTTGCTTCTGTGAAAAAAGCCGTTTTGCAAAACCAGCTTGAAAACCGAAAAGAAGCCATAGAGGAGTGGCTCATAGCGTGCGATCAGCGATTAGAAAACGATTAATTGAACTATTTACAGCATCTGAGCAAGATTTTGTCTCAAGCCAGCAAATATGTGATGAGCTTGGCTGCTCCCGAACGGCGGTATGGAAGCATATAGAGGATTTGCGAAAAGAGGGATATGAGGTCGAAGCGGTCAGAAGAAAAGGATACCGGCTGCTTCGTAAACCGGACAAAATTAGTGAAGACGAAATTCTGTTTGGTTTGGAAACAGAGCTGTTTGGCCGGCATATTTACTTTCAAGAAGAAGTCGCCTCAACTCAGCTCATTGCCCATGACTTCGTCAATAAAGGAGCCCCGCACGGCTCGCTTGTTGTCAGTGATCATCAGACAAACGGAAAAGGCCGCCTTCAAAGAACGTGGCATTCACCAAATGGGACAGGCATTTGGATGAGTTTGATTCTCCGGCCGGAAATACCGCTGCACAAAGCGCCGCAAATGACGCTTTTAGCATCTGTCGCGATCGCTGAAGCCATAGCGCAGCAAACGGGTCTCAGTCCATCAATCAAATGGCCAAACGATATTTTGCTAAACGGAAAAAAGGTCGTTGGTATTTTGACTGAATTAAAAGCAGAAGCTGACCAAGTTCACGCAGTCATTATTGGTCCAGGCATTAACGTGAATCAGACGGCTAATGATTTTCCTGAAGAATTAAAGGATGTTGCGACGAGTTTGCAAATGGAACTGGGTGAAAAGGTAGACAGAGCGGCATTGATTCAAACCATCATGTCCACCTTTGAAAAAAGGTATGATGAATATATGACTTATGGTTTTGCTCCGATCAAACAATTATGGGAATCGTATGCGATGACCATTGGAAAACGTATCATCGCACGCACCGTCAATGGACAATATGCTGGAACGGCGCTTGGGATTAACGATGAAGGCGTTCTCTTACTCGAAACGGAGGGCGGAATCCAAAACATCTACTCCGCTGACATTGAGATCAAGTCAACTTAAGTGGAACACCCGGCACATTTTTGATATACTTCGTGTGGGCAGTATCTGAAAAAGAACTGTACCTGTTAGGAAGAAAAATTCGATAAATTTCTGCCTTGATCCTAAGGGACTTGGACAGAGGGATGATTCGTCTGCACATGAGAGATAAAAGCGTGTGAGATCAGACAAGCCATCTCCTCTCCAGAATGAGGAGGAACAAATGAAGACAAAGTTAGATTTTTTCAAAATGAAAGAACAAAACGAACCTATCGTGATGCTGACAGCATACGACTATCCAGCTGCAAAGCAAGCGGAAAAAGCGGAAGTCGACATGATCTTAGTTGGTGACTCACTTGGGATGGTTGTCCTTGGACTTGATTCCACAGTGCAAGTGACGATGGATGATATGATTCATCACACAAAAGCAGTGAAAAGAGGCGCAAAAGACACATTTGTTGTGACGGATATGCCATTTATGTCTTATCATTATTCATTAGAAGAAACGATGAAAAATGCAGCACGCATTATGCAAGAAAGCGGTGCTGATGCATTAAAGCTTGAAGGTGGAGACGGAGTATTTGAATCCATTCAAGCACTTACAAGAGGCGGCATTCCTGTTGTAAGCCATTTAGGCCTCACCCCTCAATCAGTCGGTGTCCTTGGCGGCTATAAAGTGCAAGGAAAAGACAAAGAGAGTGCACAGAAATTGATTGAAGATAGTCTGAAATGTGAGGAAGCAGGTGCCATCGCCCTTGTGTTAGAGTGTGTACCTGGTGAACTGACAAAACGGATTACTGACATGCTAAAGATTCCTGTGATCGGAATTGGGGCAGGATCTGAAGCAGATGGACAAGTTCTTGTTTACCATGATGTGGTAGGGTACGGCGTGTCTAGAACACCTAAATTTGTGAAACAATACGCGCAAATCGATGCTGTATTAGAAGAAGCGCTCATACAATATACAAAAGAAGTAAAAGCACGCACATTCCCAGAGGATGCTCATACCTTTCATATGAAAGAAGAAGTCCTTGATGGTTTATATGGGGGGATCAAGGAATGAAGGTTGTCTCCCATATTCATGAACTAAAAGACATGATCAAGCAGCATCAAGAGAAGCAGCATTCCATTGGATTTGTCCCTACAATGGGTTTCCTTCATGAAGGACATCTTACGCTTGCAAAAGAAGCAAGAGATCAAAATGACATCGTGGTGATGAGCATCTTTGTTAATCCATTGCAATTTGGACCGAATGAAGACTTTGAATCCTATCCAAGAGATATGAAAAGAGACCAGCGTCTTGCTGAAGAAGCTGGAGTAGATATATTATTTACACCTGATGTGAAGGAAATGTACAAAGACGAGCCATCGATTACGATGACTGTCCAAAAGCGTACAGACGTCTTATGCGGGAAGAAACGCCCAGGACACTTCGACGGCGTTGTCACGGTGCTCACAAAGCTGTTTCACCTTGTCGCACCAACCAATGTATACTTTGGTCTAAAAGATGCACAGCAAGTCGCTGTTATCGATGCGATGATCAAGGATTTCTTTTTCGATCTTCACCTTGTGTCTGTTCCTACTGTTCGAGAAGAAGACGGTTTAGCGAAAAGTTCAAGGAACGTGTATCTGTCAGAAACAGAAAGGCAAGAAGCACCTGCTTTATACCGGGCATTAAAAAAAGGACAGACAGCTGTAGAAAAGGGTGAACATGATATAAATCGTATTTATCAATTAGTGGAAGAAGAGATTCTTCAAACGAGTGGGGAAATCGATTATATTGACATTTACTCCTACCCAGAGCTTGAACCCCTTCAGCACTTAACGGGCCAAGTGATCATTGCCACTGCTGTGAAGTTCTCCCGGGCAAGACTGATTGATAATGTGATTTTCCATGTTCCTGAAAGCGGTGAAAAGCATGTATAGAACTTTTATGACCTCGAAACTTCATAAAGCGACAGTGACTGAAGCAAACTTACACTATGTAGGCAGTATTACCATCGACGAAGATTTGCTTGATGCGGCAGGCATGATGGCAAATGAGAAAGTGCAAATTGTCAATAATCACAATGGTGCTAGACTTGAAACATATATCATCCCTGGAGAAAGAAAGAGCGGTGTCATTTGTTTAAATGGTGCGGCAGCAAGATTGGTTCAGCCAGGAGATGAAGTCATTATTATCGCTTATGGGATGTTGTCAGAGGAAGAAGCGAAATCGCACACACCTAAAGTGGTCGTGTTAAATAAACAAAATCAAATTGAACAAATGATTGGGCAAGAGCCTGCGAGAACGATTTTATAACGCACGCTCACATGGAAACAGAACAGTTTCATCATAAGGAAGCTGTTCTGTTTCAGCTATATTGCCCAGAGTGTGTTTCACTATGAGTGGAACGAGGAATTGAGGTGTCCATTTTATGACCGATCAAAGGTTTGTTGTCGTTGATATTGAAACCACCGGGAATTCACCAAAAAAAGGTGATAAAATCATTCAAATTGCTGCGGTGGTCATTGAAAATGGACAAATTGTCGAACGGTATTCAAAATATGTGAACCCAGGGAAAACGATTCCTGGATTTATTGAACAGCTGACAGGAATTAAACAGCACATGGTTGATGACGCGGTGTTTTTTGAGGACATTGCCCAAGAGGTGTATGATCTCATACAGGGCGCTTATTTTGTTGCGCACAATGTTCATTTTGATTTGAACTTTTTAAACGATGAACTAAAAGCATGCGGGAAAAATGAGCTGGATGTGCTAGCGATTGATACGGTTGAAATTTCTAGAATTCTTTATCCTGAGCTTGAAGGTTATAAGTTAACTGAATTAAGCGAAGAGCTCATGCTTCCACATGACCACCCGCACAGGGCGGATAGTGATGCGGAAGTTACTGCTATGTTATTTTTAACCTTATTACATCAATTAAGGAATACACCGCCAAATGTGTTAAAACAGCTGCGCAGATTATCCTCTTATCTTCTAAGTGATATAGGACTTTTAATTAAGCAGCTTGAAACCAATCACACGAGTCAGGATGATTCGCTTGTAGAAGTAGGATCTTTTGCTGTGAAAGATGTGACCAATCCTATCACTGAATCGACATATGCAGTAGGCGGTGACGACGAGCAACTGTTTGAAGAGATAAAAGAGAAGCTTCCTCAAACATTAGAAGGCTATGAAGTAAGAGAAGGCCAGCTCACGATGATGAACAAAGTAAGAGATGCGTTCCATGAAAGAGCTTATGCGTTAATTGAAGCGGCGCCAGGAATCGGGAAAACACTCGCTTATCTTATACCAGCTGCTTTAGAAGCAAAGAAATCAGGAAAACCTGTCATTATCAGTACATATTCTATTTTACTGCAGCAGCAAATGCTTCAGCGCGATGTTCCGCTACTCAAGCAATTGCTCCCATTTGAGCCAGCCGCCTGTGTGTTTAAAGGGCGTGCACATTATATTTGTTTAGATAAGTTTGAGCATGTCCTGCATGAGGAAGATGATAACTATGATGTTGTCTTAACAAAAGCGCAAATTTTAATGTGGCTTCTTGTCACTGAAACAGGTGATTTGTCTGAACTGAATTTACCGTCAGGAGCTGCAAATATAAAAGACCGTATCTCTTGTGTGCACATGCCATTTACATCGAAAAAACGCCGTTTTAAAGAACATTGTTTTTATGAACGGGCTAAACGAAAGGCTCAAACAGCTGATTTAATTTTGACGAATCACCGTCTGCTTTTATCTCAAACAGAAGGAGCTTCTATCTTTCAGCATGCAGATGTCTATGTGATTGATGAGGCCCACCAATTTGAAAAAACAGCCAATGAAACGCTAGGTGACAGTGCGTCTTATATCCAGCTTCATGCGAAATTAACCCAGCTTGGCTCTTTGCATGGCGGGCTGCTTAAGAAATTGAAAAAGAGATTTCATGGGGCAGGTTTATCAACTGACACCTTTATTGAAATGGACGAGTATCTTCAGCAGCTTCAGGTGGAAAGTGACGCATTTTTTAGTACCGTTCATTCTTTTGTCAAAAGGACAAAACCAAAAGCGGACATCAATCGTCTCATTCATAGAGTCCGTCATCATTCAAAACATGCTCAGTGGGTCCGAATTAAAGAATCAGCGAGTAAGCTTTGTTCGTTATTGATTGCTTGTGAGAAACTGTATGAGCAGCAAAAAAATGAGCTGCTTCACAAAAGTGATCAGTTCATAGAGCAGTTTGCATTTGAAGCAGAAGAATACGATCAAGTGATGTCGTTTATGCAGACATTCTGCAGTACGCTGTACCGGTTTATCTTTGAACCAAACAATGATGAAACAGTTTGGATTGAGATTGATGCAAAGGGTGCCAAGAATGCTGTCTTTATGCACGCGCAGCCGCTAGATACAGGGGAGCTGCTAGCTGATCGGTTTTTTATGAACAAAAAAAGCGTCGTCCTCACATCAGGGACGCTCACCATCAATCGACGCTTTGATTATTGCTTGGAACGATTTGGCCTGCAAGATTTTTACCCACACCTTGTCCAAATTGATTCACCTTTTGAACTTGAAAAACAGCTTAAGGTCGTTGTACCGGCTGACATGCCGCCGATCACAAACCGTGATGAACGCGAATATGTGAAGCAAGCTGCAACATATATTAAGATCATGGAAAAGCAGGATCAAGCGAAAATATTGGTGTTATTTAATTCACATGAGATGTTAAAAGCAGTGTATGAAGAGCTGAAATCAGAAGGTATGCAATCGGCATTGTTTGCTCAAGGTTTGACAGGCGGGAGCCCTGTAAAATTGACAAAAATGTTCAAATTGGCGAAGCAAGCCATCTTGCTAGGAACAGGGAGTTTCTGGGAAGGTGTGGATTTTCCTGGCTCAGAGTTAACGACCGTCATTATGGCAAGGCTTCCTTTCCGACCGCCTGATTCACCGCTCATTGAAGCAAAATGTGAAGCCGCAAAAAAACAGGGGAAGAATCCCTTTAAAGCCGTCGCTCTCCCGGAAGCTGTGTTAACTTTTAAGCAAGGAGCCGGCCGCTTGCTGCGCTCGGAAAAAGACATCGGAACATTGCTGATTTTAGACCGCCGAGTGAAAACCGCTTCGTATGGAAAACTATTTTTAGAATCACTTCATCATGCGCCAGTTCACGAGATGTCCAGAGAGTCGCTTGAGGCGTATATAGAAAAGCTTAACAACGAAAAGCCGCTGTCATAAGCGGCCTTTCACTGGTGTGGGTTTGGAGTTAATTTATCGTAACGGCTTTTTATGTTCCGTTGTAAAAATAGTATCGGTTCTCACATTGAAAAGTATGACTAACAATATTTACGTACCGAGGAGGAATTAGAAGTGGAAAGTAAAATAGAGGTACTTTCAACTGTTCAAATTAAGCATTCAGAAGACCTATACAAAATCGTCGATTTACTGAACAGAACGCTTAAAAGGGAAGATCTTATGTTTGGATTAGCATTAGATCAAGAAGATCAAAATCAAGCGATATTTACCATATATCGCACATAGGGGAAGCTTGACATGAAAAAAATAGTTTGGATTATTTCATCCGTTGCTGCGCTCGTTTTACTCATTGGCATCATTAGCTTTTCGTGGATTTATCAAATTGCCATGGGACAAAAAGAAGAAGGTCATGAGGCAGCGATTGAACGAGCAAAAAAGCAAGCATCAATAGAACAAGTAGAGCAAGTGGATACCTTTGTTGGGAAAGAAAAGCAATTTATTGTGGAAGGTAAAAACAAACAAAACGAAGCGATCTATGTGTGGGTACCTGCCAGCAAAAAAGAAAAAGTCATTGCTAAAAAAGCAAAAGAAGGCATTACTTCAAACCAAGCAGTACAAGCCGTTCAAAAGGAGAACACCATTTCTAAGCTAAAAAATGTTCAATTAGCACGAGAAGGTGACGTCCTCCTTTGGGAAGTAACGTACTTAAATGAGAACAACCAATATAGTTTCAGCTATGTTGATTTTACGACAGGACGAGTGGAAAAAAATTTAACACCGTAGTTTCTTCTGTCTTGCGTTGACCATGCTGATTTAGAACGGTTATAATAAAATGTATGAAAAAAGAATCACACCTATTTAACAAGGTGAGTTTCTTTCTGGCTTTGGAGGGAAATATGTTGAAAACAACTATTAATCAAGTGTTCAAACACGTCGATGAAGAAGTAACAATCGGCGCATGGATTGCCAATAAACGTTCAAGCGGGAAAATTGCATTCTTGCAGCTTCGCGACGGGACAGGCTTTATTCAAGGAGTCGTTGTAAAAGCAGAGGTGGAAGAGGAAGTCTTTAAGCTTGCGAAATCAGTGACACAAGAGACATCGGTCTATGTCACAGGACAAGTAACAAAAGACGAACGTTCACCACTTGGTTTTGAATTACAAGTGAAATCCATTGAAGTGATTCACGAAGCAACAGATTACCCAATTACACCAAAAGAACATGGAACAGAATTCTTAATGGATCACCGTCATTTATGGCTGCGTTCTAAAAAACAGCATGCCATTATGAAAATCCGTAATGAAATTATTCGTGCTACATATGAGTTTTTCCATCAAGAAGGCTTCGTGAAAGTGGATCCGCCAATCTTAACAGGAAGTGCTCCTGAAGGAACAACAGAGCTGTTTGCTACTAAATATTTTGATGAAGATGCGTACCTTTCTCAAAGTGGACAGCTTTACATGGAAGCTGCTGCGATGGCACTCGGAAAAGTATTCTCATTCGGTCCAACATTTAGAGCAGAAAAATCGAAAACAAAACGTCATTTAATCGAGTTCTGGATGATCGAGCCTGAGATGGCATTTGTTGAATTTAATGAAAACCTTGAGTACCAAGAAAATTATGTGTCTCACGTTGTTCAAAGTGTACTTGAAAATTGTAAAGTAGAACTGCACACACTTGGCCGTGATACAGCAAAATTAGAAAACATCAAAGCACCATTCCCGCGCATCACATATGATGAAGCGATTAAATTCTTGCAGGATAAAGGATTTGATGACATTGAATGGGGAGATGACTTCGGTGCGCCGCATGAAACAGCGATCGCCGAAAGCTATGATAAACCAGTCTTTATCACTCATTACCCAACCTCATTAAAACCATTTTATATGCAGCCTGCACCAGACCGTGATGATGTCGTCCTTTGTGCAGATTTAATTGCGCCAGAAGGCTATGGAGAGATTATCGGTGGTTCTGAACGTGTTCATGATTTAGATCTGCTTGAAGCAAGACTAAAAGAACATGGGTTAGATCAAGAAACGTACAAATGGTACACAGAATTAAGACAGTATGGTTCTGTACCACATTCAGGTTTTGGTCTTGGACTTGAACGAACAGTTGCTTGGATTAGCGGAGCGCCGCATGTGCGTGAAACAATTCCATTCCCAAGATTATTAAACCGTTTATATCCTTAAGACGTGAAAGCCTCCAACATATGGAGGCTTTTTCAAACGTCTTAAGGACAGCACGTATGAGAAAACGTGATATACTGAAAGTGAAGAGGTGTATCCGATGAAAAGGCAGCAATTTATAGATATGCAGAAAATGGGTTCGACCAGTTTGCCTAATTTGCTGATTGCCCATTATGAGCAATTAGGACTGAATGAATCACAAATGATGGTCATGTTAAAGATTAAAATGAATGAAGAACAAGGCGTCTTTTTTCAGACATTTGAAGAGCTTTCACATGGTATGACCATTTCGGCCGAAGAATGTGCTTATATGGTGCAGTATTTGATTCAAAAAGGGTTTATTTCGATCCAGCCGTTTGAAGACAGGTCTGGTATTCAGCATGACCGGTACTCGGTAGAACCCTTATGGGGTGTGCTGTATGACTTTTTAGAAGCAAAACAGGCGAAAGACCTGCAAAAGAATCATGTGCAGGCTGAAAAATCTTTATATGCGCTATTTGAAGATGAGTTTGGCAGACCACTTTCTCCTCTTGAAGGGGAAACACTCTCGATCTGGATGGACCAAGACCATCATGATGCTGAGATGATTCGTCTTGCTCTAAGAGAAGCCGTTTTATCAGGAAAATTAAATTTTCGCTATATCGATCGAATATTGTTTGAGTGGAAAAAGAAAGGGCTGAAAACAGCGGAAGAAGCGAAAGAGCATAGCCAGCATTTCCGTTCGCAGCAAAAAGCCCCACCTTCAAAAGAAGAAACATCTTCATATAAAAGACAAGTTCCTTTTTATAATTGGCTGGAACAATAACCAATAAAGGAGAAGGCATGTTATCAAAAAAACAAATCAATGAATGTTTAGATATTATAGGAGATATGTTTCCAGAGGCTGAGTGTGAGCTTGTTCATTCCAATCCATTTGAACTAGTGATTGCTGTCGCACTCTCAGCGCAATGTACAGATGTTCTAGTGAACAAAGTGACCAAACATCTATTTCAAAAATATAAAACACCAGAAGACTATTTAAGTGTGCCGCTTGAAGAGTTGCAGCAGGATATTCGTTCGATCGGTCTTTATCGTAATAAGGCAAAAAACATTCAAAAATTAAGCCAAATGCTGATTGAAGATTATGGCGGTGAAGTGCCAAGAGATCGAGATGAGCTAATCAAGCTCCCAGGGGTTGGACGGAAAACAGCAAATGTCGTTGTGTCTGTCGCTTTTGGAATTCCCGCCATTGCAGTAGATACACATGTCGAGCGCGTAAGCAAACGACTTGGGATTTGCCGCTGGAAGGATTCTGTTCTTGAGGTAGAGCAAACCTTAATGAAGAAGGTGCCAAAAGAGGATTGGTCCGTGACCCATCATCGTCTCATCTTTTTCGGCAGATATCACTGTAAGGCGCAGCGGCCACAGTGTGAATCTTGTCCACTTCTTGATATGTGCAGAGAAGGGCAGAAGAGGCTGAAAAAAGGGCTGGTGAAGCTGGCATGAGCGGAGCAGCTGTTTTCACCTCATATGTCGAAAAGCTAAAAGAGAAAAAGGTAGAGATAAGCGGCGAAAAAAAGGATATATTAAGAATCAATCCACTCGCATTTGATCTATCTTCAGAACCTTTACTAGATGAGCAACCGTGGCAGAAAACGGAAGAATTTGTTCCTTTGATGTTTGATCTGTGGAATGAATTAAAAGACAACATGCTTCCTCGCTTTCAAACGAGAAAATCTCGGTGTGAAGAGGATGATATGCTGCAAGGCATTGTCAGTATGATTGCAATGTTTTACTGGATCAAAGGAGAGAAGCTTCAAACCGTTGATTGGGAGGAAATCAAACAACAGACGTTTCCAGTAGCCCCCATTAACTGGACAGAACGATTAGAGTTTATTTTACTTAAACCTACTCAATATCATTGCTTTATTCAATTGGACGAGTTATACACAGAGCTCAAAAAGCAGTATGGAAAATACGAAGCACTCAGAAAGTTAAAACAAAATCGTTAAAAAAGCACTTGCCACATAGGGCAAGTGCTTTTTTGTTATTCGTCTTCTTTGCGAGAAGTAGAATTTGACTGAGTATTTGAGCTTTGAGAATTGGCTTTCTCGTCGTCTTTCTTTTTATCTTTATTGGCATCGCTCTGTGAGTTGCTGTTTCCATTTGTACTGTCTGAGCCATCACTTGAACCACCATTGCCATTTTCGGTATTTCCGCCTTGATCTTGATCTTTTTTATCATCAGGCTTCTGCTCATCAGTGCCTTGGTTTTGATTATCATCTGTTTGATCTGTCTGTTCATCATCAGGTTGCTGTGGCTCTTCTTCTTTGTTCTCATCATCTGCTTTTTCTTCCTCTTCTTCGTCATCTTTAATGGTGAGGAAGGTAGAAGCAGCTTTACTTGTGACATCGTCTACAGTCGCTGTCACTTGGAATTTATAGGTGGATCCTGGCTTTACATCAGAGATGACGGCTTCTTTAGAAGAGCTGTTTTGAATGTCTTTATAGCCGCCATCATCGACCGCTTGCTTCACATTAAATGTTGCATCTGCATCGTCATCATAACCCCAAGTGAGTGTAATCGATTTTTTCTCTTCATCATACACCGCTTTTAAGTCAGATGGTTTGTCAGCTTCTTTCTTTTCATATGTGTCAGAAACTTTTGTTGGGACAGTTCCTTTGACGAAGTATTCCGTTGTCTTCTTATCACTTGGTGTGTTTGGTCCAGCTAACTTCGCTGGATCTGATCCTTTTTCAACCGTTGCTTCAACGACACTGTCTGGCTTTTCAAATGAGCCGCTTCCATCATCAATTTGAGAAATTAATTTCTGGAAGACCACTTTGGCAACACGTTGTTCATAATCCGTAAGCCACATTTTGCCGTCCGCATCTTTTGAGTTGCCGATTCCAGTCCACACAGCTGCTGTGTATTGCGGCGTGTAACCGACAAACCAAGAATCTTTCGCCCCGCCAGAAGGGATGTTGTATTTATTAATATCATCTTGTGTAAAGTTGGTTGTACCTGTTTTACCAGCTACTTGAACATTCGGTACTTGTGCGAGTGTACCTGTTCCAGATTGTACAGCAGTTTTCAGCATATCTGTGATCATAAATGCAGTGTAATCACTCATGGCTGCTTTAGAGTCTGGAGTTAAGTCAAGCTTCGTCCCGTCATTAAATTCAACAGATGTTACGGCATGCGGTTCATTATAGTATCCGTTGTTACCGAATGCACTAAATGCACCAGCCATTTTAAGTGAAGAGACACCTTCGTCAAATCCGCCGATTGAGTAAGACTCAGGAATGTCAGAAGGTAAATCCAGACCTAAGTTATTGGCGAATTGAACAGCATTATCTGTACCAGCTTCTTGGAAAGCTTTTAAAGCAGGGATGTTTCGTGATTGTGCCAAAGCACTTCTCATCGACATTTTCCCTAAGTGTCTTCTGTCAAAGTTGTTAATTGGTGTACCGTTAGAGTACGTATAAGGCGCATCATCAATTTGCTGATATGTTGACCATTTTTTGTTTTCAATTACAGGGCCGTAATCTAAAATTGGTTTGATTGTAGATCCCGGCTGGCGTTTTGCATCAGTGGCATAGTTAAAGCCGCCGGCTGGTACATCACGTCCACCGCCAATGGCACGAATTTCACCATTTTTTGTATCTAGCAGGGTGACTCCAGCTTGCATACCTTTCGTAAATCCGGCTGAATCCCCATTGATGATGTCATCCAGATGATCCTGTGCTTTTCGATCAAGAGAAGTATAGATTTTTAATCCATCTGTTGATACATCTACTTTGGCTTTTTTCTGTACTTCTTCCATGACTTCTTCAATATAAGCAGAGTACTTACTTGAGTTTTGACTCTTATATTTATCAGCTGAAACAACGGTTTTGCTGACAGGTGTTGCTTTTGCTTCCTCATACTCTTTTTCTGAAATATAGCCTTGTTTTTTCATTAGACCTAAAACGATATTACGGCGTTTTTCCGCTGCCTCTGGATGTTTCACAGGGTTATACGCAGAAGGACTTTGCGGCATACCCGCAAGTGTAGCAGCCTGTGCTACAGTTAGTTTATTTAAATCTGTCACTCCGAAAAATTGTTCAGCCGCTTTCCCAACCCCATAAGCATAAGGAGAGAAGAAAATACGGTTTAAATACATTTCTAAAATTTCATCTTTAGAGTATTTTTGCTCAAGCTGAATCGAGAGCCACACTTCCTGAACTTTACGTTTTAACGTCTTTTGATTGTTAAGCAGGGAGTTCTTCACAACCTGCTGTGTAATCGTACTTCCACCTTCTGCTCCAAAACCGTCCTCGACGTTTGCGACAAGAGCACCGCCAATACGGATAGGATCAATCCCGTGGTGTTTATAAAAACGTGCATCTTCAGTTGCAATAAACGCATCTTTTACCACGTCGGGTATATCTTTAATCGAGACATACGTTCTTTTCTCCGCCCCGACTTCTGCAAAGACTTTTTTGTCTTTATCATAAAGTTTTGAAGAATACGGCGTTTTTAGCTTGCTATCATCAATAGAAGGAGCGCTTGATGCAAAAACGGCAAAAGTTGTGATTCCGGCTACTAAACAAAGAAGACCGATCACGAGTAAAGATAAAAATATTTTTTTAAATAGACCTGCTTTCTTTTTGCCTTTTTTGTTCTTTTGCTTCTTATTGTTTTCTTGACTTGCTTTACGTCGCTGTTCACGACTTGTAAATTGATCAGACATCACATCTCAACCTTTCGTGTTAAACCTTTTTCGAACGTAAATGTTGCTTGCTGTCATCCGAAAAATGAAGTGTCTCCACTACTTTAATATAATCAATTCTTGGCGAATATCCAAGTGTCATGAGGTGACCTGCTTCCATTAATTCATCTTTGCTAATGGATTTTCGGCCGTTTTGCTGCTGCCGCTCCCAAAAGAAGAAGAGGTCAGTAGCGGACAAATAATAAACGGAACCAAATGCGGATATAATAACAAAACAAATACCGCCTTGCTTTTCAACCTGTTTCATATGCTCAATTTGATGGTCGTGGAAATTTTTGAGTGGAAACGAGGTGGTGCTTTTGGTTTCCTTTGCTTCAAAATCGATATAACGCCCTTTGTATACCCCGTTGTAGTCTGTTGTGGAGGATTGTTTAAAATAGGCTTCTTTAATGACAGCAGCGCTTCTTTTTGGATAATCCACATTGACAATTTGAACAGGGGTAGGCTTTTTATGAATGACTGCGATCCCGTTGACCAAATAGTACTGGTTCGTTTCATTTAAGTCAGCTTCAAGCGTCATCCCGCGGTTACTATAAGATGATTCGCCGCTGATTCTTTTTTTTGTCCCAATTTGTTGAATGGGCTGATACGATTTTCCGTTAGGATACCGAATCATCAAGTTTCAGCCTCCTTTTAATGCATTTTGTATTGGAGAGATCACCATGTTGTCACAACAAGAGCACATGATTACCCAGCATATTTTACATGAAACGAAAGCGAAAAATAAGGACAACCTGACAAGGACAAATGCGTACAAGCGCTTTTATGACCGTCATCCAGAGATGAAATGGTCTCTGCTTGCTTCTTTTGTCTCCAGAAATGCTGGATGGTCGATGACAGATTTAAAAGGCGAGCTCTTCCATCCGGGTTTAACGGATCAGCAAGGGCATCTGTTCTTTACAGCATATGAAAGAGCGAATTGGCTGATCTTTTCAGATGCTTACCCGCAGCTTCTCTTGTATGAATGGTCAAAAAGGTGCCGTAAACCTTTATTTCATCTGCTGCCCCATTTCGGTGTGTCTCGTTTTATGAGCGCTGAGTGGGAACGATTTTGGCAAACGCGTGACACAGAGCGACTGCTGCATGCACTCATCATAAATGAACAATATACTATACAATCTCCTATTATACAAAATCCTCTCCTGAAAAAGAATGTTTTTCACTCGATTCAATATCTTTTCAGCGAGTGGGCACATTTTCAAACCGTCGTTTTTCCGACAGTAGACGGGCATTTGTACGGCTTAACCATACGAAAGTTTTCCCAAGTAAAAGAGCGCATTACGTTAGGGAAAAAACTAGCAAAACTATTGTTTCGAGCCGATTTGTTTTCGGATTTTTATCATTTTTTGCATACCGTGCCGCATACGGGATCTCGATTTGATTTTGAACCGTTTTTAGGGATTGCGCGAAGGTCAAGCCCTTTCCTCAGAACGGTGTATCCAGTCATGACACATTCATTAGACGATCAAAGGGAAGATTGGTTTCAAAAGAAATTGAGTCCATCCTTGTTTGAAGTAGAGCGCTTACCAAAACAAATTGAGCTGACCGACTGGTATTTTCATAAAAAAAGGCAGCTTCGTTTTCTTTTCTCATTAGAACACTATTTTTTGCATAAATAAAAAGCAGGGGGTACCTGCTTTTTTTACGTGGATGGACGGTTAGGGCCGCCGAGCTTTTTATCAAGCTGATCTGTACTGTTTTCTTTCCCTTTTGTTTTTTGCTCTTTTGGTGCTTGCTGCTTTTTCATGACATCTACCTCCTTTGTCCTTAGAATTTACACAATCGGACGCGATCATACAAAGAAGGACAAGCACGTGTCGAAATGGAAGAAATTGCGCTTATCTTCACTTAGATTGGCGATTTAGTTCTAGTTTTGTCATGTATGAAGGAGGGAGCAAAAGAAAAGAGAATGTAACGAGAGATGATAAAGGAGGAATCTGATGATGAGCGAATTTGTATCAAAAGAATCCATTATGCAGTTGTTAGAGGAAATTGAGCGAAAGATTGATGCGGTGGAAGAAGAACTGTCTTTAGCTGTCAAAAAAACAAAAAACGCTGCCGTAGAGGAGCAAGAACAAATCATTGACCGTCTTGAATCTGAAGTGAAGGAATGTGAATTGAAAATTCATGCAGCAGAGTATAAGCTGCAGGCAAGACCCGCATATCACGCCGGATAGCTTTTCTATTTGAGCAATAAGTAAACGTTTGATAGGATGGTTCATAGAGGTGAACACTTTGGATAATCAAACATTACTTAAACATACACAAGAGTTGATCACGTGGATCGAAGAAGCATACGAGCAGTACCTAAAGGGAAAGGCAGAAGAGGAATACCCAGTTTATGATTTTTACAACGATATTCAACCGGCCGTTGTCAAATTTGATCAGCAAATGGAAGAGTGGCTTACTGCTGCTACCTCATTTATTCATCAGGCCAAACCTAGATACTTACATCAAGAACAGCTTGAAGCCGTCCAAGAAAATGGAAAAGAGGTTGTGCTGCAATCTTATTTTGGCAAACAGCATGCACCTCGTGTGAAAAATTTAGTTGAATCAGTGATTTATACACTGAACCTTTTAATAGAAGAAATCAACAAACGCAGCTGATGAAACAGCCTGCGTTTTTCTTATGGCTGCTGTAGGCACATCTTCTGCTTCCTGAACATAATATATCATTGACTTCAATATGTTTTCAGAGCGAGAGGAGCGAGATACGTGTTCCCTTATTCAAACCAGCCATCTTATGAAATGAATCAATTTCAGCAACGGCCTTTTCCGTATCCAGATATGCAGCAGCCTCCGCAGCCTCCAGAATATTTCATGCCCCCATATCAAGGTGAAATGAACCAGCCGCCGTCTGCAGGCTATCAGCCGCCTTTTGGATATCAGGAAAACTTCCAGCCTTATCAGCCGCAGCCTGAAGCAATGAATCAGCCGCAAATGCAGCCGCCGGGCATGATGCCTATGCAGCAGCCTATGAATCCTTATCCTTTGCCAAGGCCGCAAAAACAGCAATCATCTCAATTTAAAAGTGTGCTGTCACAATTTAAAAAAACGAATGGGCAATACGATTTTAATAAAATGTTTGATACTGCTGGACAAATGATGAGTACAATGAATCAAGTGGGCTCATTGGCGAAAGGATTTACTAGTATTTTTAAAGCATAGCAAAACCCAATAGATATACATCTATTGGGTTGTTTGTTTTGGCGCAGTCACACGAAGTGATTGATCTTTCCAAACGCTCTTCATATTGGTTTCATCTATTTTTGCAGGCATTAAAATGGTTTTGGTAAAGCTTGAATAGGAGGAAGTCGTGTCTGTTTTGATTTTTTCCTGTACCGATAAGTGTAAATATTGCGCTTTCACTTCTAGTGCGATATCACCTTCGACAAAATGGTCTGGAAATCGAATCTCAATATATACATATTGATCATCTTCTGTCACATCAGTTGTAATGGATGCAAGTGAATGGCTTGTGGTCATCAGCGCCTCTGCACTATTTAAAATGTCGTGAAACGGCGATGATGCAAAAAATTGTTCAATTGCTTCATATAGAATGTCTTCATTTGCTAACAACTCGTGTTTCTTTTCACTTTCATGTTTCATTTGAATCACCTCTCATCTACAGCCTATGCAAAAGGGGCTCAGGCGGTTATCAATTGATGAGAGGAAAAAATTATGATTAAATAGTGTTGAATGAAGCAAGGTGTATGGGCGTGAAAGTTTATACGCTGAATAGATCTAGAAGCAAAGCTTGAAGGGAGCAAATGAACATTGCTGAAAAAATTATTCGGTTTCGGAAAAAACCAAGATGATGTAAAGGAAGAAGTCATTTATTCTCCAGTTGATGGAGAGTTAATGGATATGACCGATGTACCAGATCCCGTTTTTTCTCAAAAGATGATGGGAGACGGCGTAGCTGTAAAACCAAAAAACGGCACCATTGTGTCACCAGTAGATGGTGAAATTATTCAACTCTTCCATACAAAACATGCAATTGGGATTCGAACACTCTCGGGGCTTGAGCTTCTGATTCATATCGGACTTGAAACGGTTGGATTAAATGGTGAAGGCTTTGAAGCACACATAAAAGAAGGGGATAAAGTGAAAGCAGGTGATCCTCTCATTACGTGTGATTTAGCGCTGATTGAAGAAAAAGCGGCAAGCACAGTGACACCAATTGTCATCATGAATGGTGATTTAGTAGAACATCTTGACAAAGAACCTAAGGGCTCTGTAGAAAAGCAGACGTCCAAGCTTTTTACAGTGAAAATGAAATAATCCAAATAAAACTACCCTGAGTTGATAGGGTAGTTTTTTGATTGAGGACATTAATCCTCCATTGGAACCCAGCCTTTACTTGCTTCCATGACAGTCCATAAACCCTCTGGAATCATGTACTTGTCTTTTTGACTGCGTTTAATGACGGTTTCAATCTCGTTTTCTCTGCCTTCTTTAATCTTTACTGCCCAATCGGGATCAACAATGACTTCTCTTGCAACAGCGATGAGTGGAATCCCTTGATTGTATGCATTCAGTGCATCCTCAGCTGTAATGACGCTGCCGACGCCGATGAGTGGAAGCGTGTCACCACAGCGCTCTTTTAATAACTCCATCCGCGTCTTACTTGTATCAGCACCACGTCTTGCTTTAGCGTCAATCTCCATTAAAGAAATATGCAAGTAATCAAGGTTTTTTGTCTTAAGTACGTCCACTAAAGTAAATGTTTCTGTCATGGTTAAACCAGGTGTTTCTGGTTCTTCAGGTGATAATCGATACCCAAAGATAAATGGTTTTGTTACATGCTCTTTGATTGCTTCTTTCACTGCATCTACTACTGCAATTGGAAATGCGAGACGCTTTTCTTCGCTTCCGCCCCATTGATCTGTACGCTGATTACTATGCGGGGAGTAGAATTGCTGTAATAAATATCCGTTCGCTCCATGGATTTCGATCCCATCAAATCCCGCTTGGATTGCGCGCCTTGCTGCTTCTTTAAATGAGTCGATGATGTGAGGAATTTCTTCTTCTGTCAAAGCTCTCGCAATTTGTTTTCCATCTTTAAATACATCACTTGGCGCAACGACATCACCGTTTGGGACTAAATGAGGGAGAGCCTGAGAGCCGCCATGATGAATTTGCATAATGGCTTTTGTTCCTTTCGCTTGAATCGCAGAAGCAAGTTTTTGAAGGCCAGGTATATCTTCATCTCTTGCAATAGAAGGCTGTCCTTCAAACGCCTTACCATCTGGCGTCACGTTTGCACATGCGGTGATGACCATGCCCATTTCGCTTGATCTAGCGGTGATAAAATCAATTTCTTCCTTTGAGATCGTGCCATCCTCATGAGAACCGAAGTGTGTCATTGGTGCAACGACTAAACGGCCATCAATAGAGGCACCCCCTGGAAATGTAAAAGGTTCAAATAAAGGCTTAAATTCGTTTTTCAATCTCATCATCTTCTTCCTTAATAAAATCATTTCACTATAGAAGTGTAATAGATATTGTTACAACACATCAAAATATTTGCTCACAAGCGGTGCATCAAAAAATTGCCGCCTAGTCATGCAAACAAATATTCGGTACACTAGAATGAGAGGTGGATACCAGATGAAGAAGAAAACAATGAACGAACTCATAGAAGATTTAAAAAAAGACGAACAGGTCGAGCATTGGCATGAAATTGAAGCGAAGCCTGCACTGACTTCTCCAATTCCTGAAAGAGTAAATGACAGGCTCAAAGTGGCGCTTGAAAAAAGAGGTGTGAGCGAACTGTACATTCATCAAAAGGAAGCCTTTGAACGTGTGATGGATGGTGAAAATGTGGTGACTGTGACACCTACAGCTTCAGGTAAAACGCTTTGCTACAATCTGCCAGTTCTTCAGTCGATCGCAGAAGATCAGACAAGCCGCTCCCTCTATTTATTTCCAACAAAAGCACTTGCGCAAGATCAAAAAAGTGAATTAAACGAAATCATTCATGAGATGGATGTTCCAATTCACAGTGAAACCTATGACGGGGACACCTCCCCAGCGATTCGCCAGCGCGTCAGACAGGCAGGACATATTGTCATCACAAATCCAGATATGCTGCATTCAGCGATTTTGCCTCACCATACGAAATGGGTCAGTTTATTTGAGAACTTAAAGTATATTGTCATTGATGAGCTTCATACATATCGAGGCGTGTTTGGCAGTCATGTCGCCAATGTCATTCGCAGACTAAAGCGAATTTGTGCATTTTATGGAAGTGACCCGACCTTTATTTGTACTTCAGCGACCATAGCGAATCCGAAAGAGCTTGCAGAGCAGCTGACCGGAAGCAAGGTGCATCTCATTGAACGAAACGGAGCACCTAGCGGTAAAAAGAATTTTGTCTTTTACAACCCGCCAGTCGTCAATAAGCCATTAAATATTAGACAAAGTGCGGCCACTGTTGTGAATCAGCTCGCTAAAACATTTTTAAAAGAAAAAATTCAAACGATTGTTTTTGCTAGAAGTAGGGTAAGAGTTGAAGTCATCCTAAGTCATATTCAAGAACTAGTGAAAAAAGAAATTGGTCCTAAATCGATCCGTGGTTATCGCGGGGGCTATTTGCCGAAAGAGCGGCGCATGATTGAAAAAGGCTTAAGGGAAGGAGACATTCTCGGTGTTGTCAGCACAAACGCACTAGAATTAGGAGTAGATATTGGACAGCTAAAAGTCTGTATCATGACCGGATATCCTGGCAGTGTAGCGAGTACGTGGCAGCAGGCTGGACGAGCTGGAAGGCGTCATGAGGAAGCACTCATTATCATGGTCGCAAGTTCATCGCCACTTGACCAATATATTGTCAGGCACCCTGAATACTTCTTTAACAGACCACCTGAATCGGCAAGAATCAATCCTGAGAACCTTATCATCCTAGTCGATCATCTAAAATGTGCGTCCTACGAGCTACCGTTTCGAGAAGATGAACAGTTTGGCAGTATGGAAGTAGAAGAAATCTTGCAATACTTACATGAAGAAGGGGTTCTTCATTTCAGCGGGAACCGTTATTATTGGTCAGATCAATCGTTCCCGGCTCATGGCATCAGTCTGAGATCTGCAAGTCAGGAAAATGTCGTCATTGTCGATCAATCCGATGTAGCGAACGTTCGAATTATTGGGGAGATGGATCGATTCAGTGCGATGACCTTACTTCATGATGAAGCGATTTATTTACATGAAGGGGTTCAGTATCAAGTGGAAAAGCTAGATTATGAGCATCTTAAGGCTTATGTGAAACAAGTCGATGTAGAATATTATACAGATGCGAATTTAGCAGTTCAGCTCAAGGTGCTTGAAATTGATCAAACAACAGAGAAAGCGGCGGTATCTGTTCACTACGGTGATGTGACCGTCAATGCAATGCCGACCATTTTCAAAAAAATTCGATTATCAACTGGGGAAAATATTGGTTCCGGCCCGATTCACTTACCTGAAGAAGAGATTCATACGAGTGCTGCTTGGTTTGAATTACATGAAGCAGAGCGGACATTTGAAGAAAAAACACTTGAACAGCTCTTGCTCGGTATTGCCAATGTTCTTCAGCATATTGTTCCGGCGTTTGTCATGTGTGACCGTTCAGACATTCATGTTATTTCTCAAATAAAGGCAGCCCATACGGGGAAACCGACCGTATTTTTATATGATCATTACCCAGGTGGAATCGGTTTAAGTAAAGAGGTGCAGGCTCGCTTTGATGAAATTGCCCGTGCAGCCACTCAGCTGATTGAGCGATGCAGCTGCGAGAACGGCTGTCCATCTTGTATTGGCATGGAAATGAAAGAGATTGATGGAAAAAGCAGGATCATTCAATTGATGGCAGGATTTTAAGGGAAGGGGGAATAGACGTACTCATGTCATTAAAAGGAAAATTAAACAGAATGAAAAAACACCTGTCGCACAATCAGTCAGATGAAAAGCGTGTGGCAGTAAAAGAGGGACAAACGCACACTGTGACGGCTGAAACCATTCCATTTCTAAAAGAGTGGGGGGAATTAAGTGCAGCTCCTTACTACTTTGAAGACTCTTTCTGCCTCATTCGGGAAGTGACCTATCCACTTGACCATCAGCATGGGCGATATTCATTTGCAGAACTGCCGGAGATGGTGAGTGCATGGAACAAAAGTGAGATTCAGCATTCTCTTTCTGCAAAAGGCTACAAGCCTCACGAGCTATTTTTCTTCGATACAGAAACAACAGGACTATCTGGCGGAACGGGAAATATGATTTTTCTGCTTGGGCATGCGAGAGTTTATTCAGATAAAGTGGTGGTAAAACAACATCTGCTCACGAATCCAGGAAATGAAGCGGCACTTTACAAAAGCTTTCTTAGTGAGGTGGATGTCGAATCACTTGTGACATATAATGGGAAATCATTCGACTGGCCTCAAGTCAAAACGAGGCATACATTATTACGTGATCAAATACCTGCTCTACCTGAATTTGGTCATTTTGACCTTCTCCATGGGTCAAGGAGATTGTGGAAACATAAATATGAGCGTATGGCTCTTTCGGTTGTAGAAAAAGAGGAACTGCACGTCAATCGAGAGGGAGATACACCGGGGTTCCTCGCACCAATGATCTATTTTCACTTTTTAAAGGAACAAAACCCGAAGCTGATTGAAGGAATTTTGACTCACAATGAACTTGATGTCTTATCGTTAATCAGTCTCTACATTCATTTGTCTAAAAAAATCTTATCCAAAGATGCGGTGAAGGAAGACGATGAGAAATATGCATTAGCTAAGTGGCATCTTGCTCACCGTGATGTGCAGGAAGCAACAAAGCACCTGCAAGAATTAACGGGAGCAGCGTTTGAGCATGCGGATCAAGCAGCTTATGATCTATCATTACAGTACAAGCGGTTAAAACAATGGGATAAAGCGGCATGCATATGGAGGCGTCTATTTGAATCAAGTGATGTTCATTTAAGATTAAAAGCGGGTGTAGAGCTAGCAAAGTATGAAGAACACCGCCAAAAAGATCCAAAAGCAGCCCTTTCCATTACCCAAACATTGTTATCACAACCGTCTTTAAGTGAACGAGACATTGTGGAACTTGACAAGCGAGAAAAGCGGCTCTTAAGAAAAGCTGGGCAATGAAATTATTGCCTGGGAAAGCGCAAAAAATGACAACGTTCGGCTCTCGGCCGAAAATAAAAATTGTTTAGCACTTTTATTGTAGAAAAGTCACGAATCCTGTAAAATAACGTTAGATATTGAATGAGGAGCGTAGAGCATGTATAAGGGTCTTTTCTACTTGTTTTTTCTTGTTGTCATATTGGTCGCGTTTGTGTTTTCAAACTATAAAGATGTTTTTCTTGCAAACTTTTAAAATAGGTTAATGCATTAGTACATGTACACCTCTTGATTCATACATTGTTAATGTAAGAAAATCAAGGAGAGGGGAATGCTACATGTACCATCATCATCATTGCAATCCAAATGTTACACAGCCAATTGTACATCCAACGAATCACTGCTGTACGCATAGTGAGTCAACTACAATTGTGCCGCACATCCACCCGCAGCATGTAACAAATGTTCATCACCAAAATTTCCAACATGTTCACTACTTCCCGCATACGTTTTCTCAGGTGGACCCGGCAACACATCAACACTTTAACTGCGGTGGACCTTGCTGTAACAGATAAAGTGAAATGGGACTTTTATAAGTCCCTTTTTTTAAAAGCAGGTGAAAAAATGAAAATTATTGCTGTCACAGGGTACAAGCCATTTGAGCTTGGGATCTTCAAACAAGACGAGCCTGCACTTCAATACATAAAAGCGGAACTTCGGAAAAGGCTGACGGCACTCATTGAAGACGGGCTGGAATGGGTGCTCATTTCAGGTCAGTTAGGTGCAGAAATATGGACAGCTGAAGTGGTCTTTGAGCTTCAAGAGGAGTTTCCAGATTTAAAACTTGCTGTCATTACACCATTTTATGAACAGGAAGAGCGCTGGAATGAACAAAATAAAGAGCTGTATGAAGGCGTTCTTGCACAAGCTGATTTTGTAGAAAGTGTCACGCATAGACCGTATGAAAGTCCGGCACAATTTAAACAAAAGAACCGCTTTTTTATTGAAAAAACGGACGGCCTTCTCGTCTTATATGATCCCGAGCACGAAGGCTCGCCAAAATATATGATCAAAGAAGCTGAAACCTATACCGACTACCCAATAATGTATATCACTATGGATGATTTAAGAGCACAGGTTGAGGCGGAAGATCCGTTTTTTGACTAAAAGCAAGAGAAAATTTGACAACGTCACGTATTTCTGAAAAAATATACTATGAATTCACGATATGAGGTGAAAAAGATGCTTGCTGATAAAGTAAAGCTTTCTGCGAAAGAAATTTTAGAAAAAGAATTTAAAACAGGTGTCCGAGGGTATAAACAAGAAGAAGTCGATAAATTTCTAGATATGGTCATTAAAGACTATGAGACATTCCATCAAGAAATTGAAAAACTCCAACAAGAAAACCTTCACTTGTCAAAACAGCTTGAAGAAGCGGTTGAGCAAGGGAAAAGACAGCCTGCACAGTCCAATACAACAAACTTTGATATTTTAAAAAGACTATCTAATCTTGAGAAACACGTTTTCGGCAGCAAACTTTATGATTGAGTAATACCAAAAAAGCTTGTGTCAGATGACATTGTCGTTTATAATAACGCATGTTGATTAACGTTCGGGTAATCGCTGTAATGCTTTGACATTGCAGAGGAAAGTCCATGCTCGCACGGTGCTGAGATGCCCGTAGTGTTCGTGCCTGGCGAAAAAATAAGCCAGGGCAGCCTGGGAAAGGCTGACGGCAGGAAAAATGCCTACGTCCTTTTAGGATATGGCAAAGTATCCTTGAAAGTGCCACAGTGACGAAGTCTCACTAGAAATGGTGAGAGTGGAACGCGGTAAACCCCTCGAGCGAGAAACCCAAACTTGGTAGGGGAACTTTCTCAAAGGAACCAAACGGAGAGAAGGACAGAGAATTCTGTAGATAGATGATTACCACCTGAGTACGAGGCTTTTGCCGTTTGTAGTACGATGGAACAAAACATGGCTTACAGAACGTTATATCCGTTATCATAAACATGATGAAATCAAAGCTCTCCTATTTCTACATATGGAGAGCTTTTATCTTGATTAAGAAAAGAACGAGAAAACAGGTGATAAACAAATGAAAACCTATACACTCATCGCAACAGCGCCAATGGGAATTGAAGCGATTGTTGCAAAAGAAGTAAGAGACCTCGGGTATGAGTGCACTGTAGATAACGGAAAAGTTATTTTTCAAGGAGATGCGCTTGCCATCTGCCGTGCGAATCTATGGCTGCGTACAGCAGACCGAATCAAGGTCCAAGTTGCTGAATTTTCGGCTAGAACATTTGACGAGCTTTTTGAGCAGACAAAAGCCATTGACTGGGCCGCATTTTTACCGAAAAATAGTACATTCCCTGTCATTGGTAAATCTGTTAAATCTCAGCTTGCCAGTGTGCCGGATTGTCAGCGTATCGTCAAAAAGGCTATCGCGCAAAAACTTAGATCATCTTACAACATACAGTCTGAATGGCTAGAAGAGACGGGTCCTGAATACAAAATCGAGGTAGCACTATTAAAAGATAAAGTATTGCTGACGCTCGATACGTCTGGTGTGGGTCTTCATAAACGTGGATACCGTGCAGATCAAGGAGGCGCGCCGATTAAAGAAACCCTTGCAGCGGCGCTTGTCTTATTAACGAACTGGACACCTGACCGTCCGTTTGTCGATCCTTTTTGCGGATCAGGCACAATTGCTATTGAAGCAGCGATGATTGGACAAAATATTGCCCCTGGATTTAACCGTGAGTTCGCATCTGAATCATGGGAATGGATCGGTGAGGACGTTTGGAACAAAGCACGCCTTGAAGTAGAAGAAAAGGCGAACTATGATCAGCCGCTTCACATTATCGCGAGCGATATCGATCATCGTATGGTAGAGATTGCGAAACTGAACGCAGAAGAAGCTGGACTTAGTGAACTGATTCAATTTAAGCAAATGCAAGTGAAAGACTTTCAAACAAAAGATGAGTATGGTGTGATTGTCGGAAATCCGCCTTACGGTGAACGTCTCAGCGATAAGCCAGCTGTGGAAAAAATGTATCAAGGCATGGGCGAAGCATTGAAAAACCTAGATACGTGGTCCATTTACATTTTAACGTCACATGAAAAATTCGAAGAGTGTTTCGGAAGAAAAGCGACGAAAAAGAGAAAACTGTTTAATGGATTTATTAAAACAGACTATTATCAATACTGGGGAAAACGCAGGCCTAGAAGAGAAACAACTGAATCGTAACAAATGTCCACACCACGAGAAGGTGTGGATTTTTTATGCTAAAAAGGTATAAGTCTTGACGGGACGGAATAAACTGAACTTGATTTTAAAAAAAGAGGTGTCTTCATGATTCATTATGATCAATTTCAGTTAATTCAAAAAGCACTCGCTTCAACAGCCCGAGAAATAGAAGGGATTGAAACAGGACAATCTGCTAAACTTACGGCAGCCATCGAGAACTTAGCAATGGCTCAAAACTACATAGACCATTCAGAGCACGCATTTTTAATGAAGGAAAGCTACCAGCATCGCCTGCGCTCTTAAAAAAAGATTGTCATACCCCAGCATAAATGTTACTATTGAATGTCTGAATGATTCAAAAGTTGGGGGTTGGAGCAGGTGACAGCATCTCGTTTGCCTTTTTCATTAACAAAAGAACATAATTTTTACGAAGAACTGGGAAACTGGATTGGTGATGTGTTTTATGACATCTTGCCAGAAAAGGGCTTTGATCTTCGAGATGAACAAATATTCATGGCTTTTCAGTTAGAAAGAGCCTTTAAAGAAAAAAGTGTGATGTTTGCCGAAGCTGGGGTAGGCACAGGCAAAACAATCGTTTACCTTTTATTTGCGGTCACATATGCAAGATATACAGGGAAACCTGCGATCATTGCATGTGCAGACGAAACGTTAATTGAACAGCTGGTCAAACAAGAAGGTGATATCTATAAAATTGCCAATCACCTTGATATTCAAATAGATGCGAGATTAAGTAAATCGCATGATCAATATTTGTGCTTAAAGAAACTAGAGAAAACGATGCAACGTGAAGATGATGAGAAGTGGCTCGACATTTATGAATCGCTTCCTTCATTTGTTCATGAATCTCATGGGATGCAGACATTTTATCCGTATGGTGATCGAAAAGAGTATCCAGAATTAACAAATGATGAGTGGTCAAGAATTGGTTATGACTCTTTTCAGGACTGCTTAACGTGCGACATGCGGCACCGCTGTGGCTTGAATTTATCAAGAGACCATTACCGAAAAGCCACAGACCTCATCATTTGTTCTCATGACTTTTACATGGAGCATGTATGGACAAAGGAGTCACGTAAACGTGAAGGACAGCTGCCGCTCCTTCCTGAGCATAGCTCTGTTGTATTTGATGAAGGACATCTTCTTGAGTTTGCAGCACAAAAAGCGCTAACATACCGAGTGAAGCAATCAACACTTGAGACGTTTTTGGAGCGTCTTTTGCAAAATGATATTCGTGAAGAGTTTGCAGAACTTGTTGAAGATGCACTTGCAACAAACGATCAGTTCTTTTACCTCTTAAAAACGAATGCCAAAGAAATCAAAGGATCACACCGTCTTGAAATTGGTCGTGTAGATGAGGTGAAGCGTTCAGCAAGTGAATTATGTGATTTGCTTGAGAAGATTGGAGAAGCGCTCGTATTTGAATCAGAGATGTACACAATTGATCAATATGAATTGTCTGTTGTGGAAGAGTACATTGAACAGATGGCGTATTCTCTGTCGCTTTATCAGAAAAATGCCATTAGCTGGCTGGAGAAGCAGGAATTAGATACAACCTTTGTCGTCATGCCAAAAACGGTAGCAGAGGTGCTTGGTGAAAAGGTATTTTCACAAAAAATCCCTTATATTTTCTCATCTGCTACGTTGTCTGAAAATCAATCATTTGATTATTTAGCTGAAAGCCTTGGGATCAAAGATTATTTATCCATGAGTGTGGCTTCGCCGTATGATTATGAGGAGCAAATGCAAATGTATTTCCACGGAATTCAGCAGCCAATGACAGAGTCAGATGTAAAAGGTCAGCACGTGCTGGCTCAGGTAAAAGAAAATGGCGGTCGATCTCTTATTTTATTCCCTTCATTTGATGAACTGCATGTATTTAGAAAGCAGCTCGATGCATCAAATGAACCACTGCCTTTCCATGTGTATTTTGAAGGAGACGAGGAGATCAGTACCATTGTTCAAAAGTTCCAAGCAGATGAAACATCTGTGTTATGTTCCGTTCACCTGTGGGAAGGGCTGGATATTCCAGGACAGTCTCTAACAAATGTGGTCATTTGGGGACTTCCATATCCACCGCATGACCCAGTATTTGAAGCAAAACGGAATGAAGCGAAAGATGCATTTACTGAAGTGGACCTTCCGTACATGCTGCTTCGTCTAAGGCAGGGCATTGGGAGACTGATTCGGACAAGCCAAGATGCTGGCAGCATTCATATTTACTTTGGCAGTCAGAAAGATATTGAGCTACAAAGTAAAATTGAATCCGTTCTTCCAGTGAGGCCAGTGATCTCTAAATAATAGAAAATGATTCAACAAAAGGAGGATACGAGCAGCGTATCCTCCTTTTTCATTGACAAAAGAACATTTATTGAAGTAGCCTTGAAACGTACATACATATTTTATTGATTGGGGGAACGAACGCATGAGTCTTGAATCAAAAGAGAAAGCGTTTTATCAATTACTAGGAAAAATCGCCCATTATACAGAGGCGCTTCATTTACTTTATTGGGACTCTCGAACACAAGCGCCTAAAAAAAGCGCTGATTTCAGAGCAGAAACCATCGGTCAATTATCCAGCGATATCTTTAATATGAAGACTTCTGATGAAATGAAAGATCTTCTTGTTGCTTTAAATAAAGAAAAAAAAGAGCTGTCAAAAGACACACAGAAGGCACTCGAATTATCGCAAAAAGAATATGATGAAAACAGTAAAATTCCAAAAGAAGAATTTAAAGAATACTCCATTCTACAATCAAAAGCAGAACATGTTTGGGTAGAAGCAAGGGAGAAATCAGATTTTTCACTCTTTGCGCCCTATTTAAAACAGCTGATTGATTTTAACAAGCGTTTCATTCAATACTGGGGCGTGAAAAAAACGCCATATGATGTGCTGCTCAATAATTATGAGCCGGATATGACGGTTGAACAACTCGATCAAAAATTTGGCGCACTTCGAGACGCCATCGTTCCTCTCGTGAAAAAAATTGAAGCTTCGCCAAATAAACCAGATACATCATTTTTATCGAAAAGCTTCCCGATCGACAAACAAAAAGAGCTGAGTCTCTTTTTCTTAAAAGAGTTAGGGTATGACTTTGACGCAGGACGACTTGATACAACGGTTCATCCATTTGCTGTGACATTAAGCAGAGGGGATGTACGTGTGACGACGCGTTATGATGAGCACGATTTTCGCATGGCGATCTTTGGCACCATTCACGAATGCGGCCACGCCATTTATGAACAAAATATTGATGAGGCACTGAGCGGAACGCTCTTATGTGACGGCACATCAATGGGTATTCATGAATCACAGTCTCTTTTCTTTGAGAACTTTATCGGCAGACATGAAGATTTCTGGAAAACGTATTATCAAAAGCTGCAAGAGGCATCTCCTGAACAATTTAAAGATGTCACTTTAGAAGAATTTGTGCATGCGGTGAATGAATCGAAGCCGACTTACATTCGAATTGAAGCAGATGAACTCACGTATCCGCTTCACATTATTATTCGCTATGAAATTGAAAAGGCCATTTTCAATGAAGAAGTAGCCGTTGAAGACTTGCCAGCGTTATGGAATGAAAAATATAAAGCATATCTTGGCATTACGCCGCCTAACGATGCGCTTGGTATTTTGCAGGATGTTCACTGGTCAGATGGTAGTTTTGGTTATTTCCCTTCATATGCACTTGGTTATATGTATGCGGCGCAATTAAAGCAGCAAATGATCAAAGATTTACCGAATTTTGATGAACTGATTCAAAATGGGTCTTTTGCACCGATAAAAGAATGGCTAACTGAACATGTCCATCAGCATGGAAAACGGAAAAAGCCATCTGAAATCATTCAAGACGCAACTGGTGAAGAATTAAATGTTCAATACTTAATTGATTATTTAACAGATAAGTACACGAAACTATATTTATCATAAATGAAAGGCACCCTTTGATCAGAAGGGTGCTTCAGCGTGTAGACAAACCCTCGCATTCGTTGTCAGGGTCTGTGGGTGCTCACGAATGTTAAATTCGCTCTGCTCCGGTGCTCGCCCTTCCTAGACTGCAAAGGTTTTCTATCACGCTGAAAAGAAGACAAAGGGCTAAAATCAAGTTCATTTTAGCCCTTTGTCAACAATCTGAGGCACCCTTTGATCAGAAGGGTGCTTTTTTGCTGGTTGAATATTCTAAAAACGAACGTTTAAAGCTTAATGATTATTTAAGTTCGGTATTTTTCTAGAAAAGTGCTTTCCAAGCGTCTGAAATCTTGTTATAATTTGAACACTATGAAACACTCATATAATCGCGTGATGAAGGCACGCAAGTTTCTACCGGACACCGATACCGTCCGACTATGAGTGAGCAAAATGAAACAGCTTTTGTATGAGCTGAAGATCCCGTGGATCGTTTTCGCATTGCTTGCTCCTTAATGGACAGCAATGCTTTTTTTATGCAAAAAAATGAAAGTTGCTAATATGCTGGGAGGAAGAATGATGGAATTGTTACGTCAAAAGATCGAGAACGAAGGAATCGTTCTGTCAAATCAAGTGCTAAAGGTAGATGCTTTTTTAAATCATCAAATTGACCCTGTGTTAATGCATGAGATCGGTCAAGAGTTTGCTAGATTATTTAAGCATGATGGAATTACTAAAATTATCACAATCGAATCTTCTGGTATTGCACCTGCTGTCATGGCTGGACTTGCCCTTCATGTGCCAGTTGTTTTTGCCCGAAAGCGGCAATCACTGACTTTAACGGATAACCTTTTGACAGCAAGTGTGTATTCTTTTACCAAAAAAGTAGAAAGTACGATTGCTGTCTCTAACACGCACCTTAGTGAGGATGATTGTGTGTTAATTATCGACGACTTTTTAGCAAATGGAGAAGCCGCTAAGGGACTAGCTGCAATCGCAAAGCAAGCGAAAGCAAAAGTAGCTGGTTTTGGAATTGTTATCGAGAAATCATTCCAGCCTGGAAGAAAAGAACTTGTGCAAATGGGCTATAGAGTCGAGTCACTTGCACGTATCGAATCGCTCGAGGAAGGAAAAGTCACGTTTGTACGCGAGGTACAATCATGAGTGCCGCTAAAAAAGCCAAAACCCTTTCGCTAGGGATACAGCATGTACTGGCGATGTATGCAGGTGCGGTTCTTGTCCCGCTCATTGTTGGAGATGCCCTTGGGCTCACGCCAGCCCAGCTGACGTACTTAATTTCGGCAGATATTTTCATGTGCGGCGCTGCCACACTGCTTCAAGTATGGAAAAACCGCTTTTTTGGCATCGGTTTGCCTGTTGTACTAGGCTGTACATTTACTGCGGTATCTCCTATGATTGCGATTGGCTCTAAATATGGAATTTCGTCTATATATGGAAGTATTATCGCCGCAGGGTGTATTGTCATTGCTCTTTCATTTTTCTTTGGGAAGCTTGTGAAATTCTTCCCGCCCGTTGTCACAGGTTCCGTCGTCACGATCATTGGAATTACCTTAATTCCGGTCGCCATGAACAATATGGCAGGTGGTGAAGGAAGTGCAGACTATGGTTCTTTTGAGAATCTTGGACTTGCTTTTCTTGTATTGTTTATCATTGTCCTTCTCTATCGATTTACAAAGGGATTCATGAAAGCCATTGCCATCTTAATCGGCATTCTACTTGGGACAGCAGTAGCTGCTTTCTTAGGGAAGGTGGAGACAGCAGAAGTGGCGAATGCACAAGTTTTCCGCATCATTGAGCCTTTTTACTTTGGGCTGCCTACTTTTGAATTTGCACCAATCATGACAATGACATTAGTTGCCATTGTGTCATTAGTCGAATCAACGGGTGTATACTTTGCGCTCGGAGATTTAACGAATCGTTCATTAAAAGAGAAGGATTTAGCAAAGGGATATCGTGCAGAGGGAATTGCCGTCTTATTAGGCGGTATCTTCAACGCTTTTCCATACACAGCCTACTCCCAAAACGTTGGATTGATCCAATTAACAGGTGTGAAGAAAAATCAGGTCATTGTGGTGACAGGTGTATTATTAATGGTATTTGGCCTTTTTCCTAAAATCGCGGCATTTACAACGATTATTCCAAAATCCGTTCTAGGCGGTGCAATGGTCGCCATGTTTGGGATGGTCATTGCGTACGGGATTAAAATGCTCTCACGCGTCGATTTTGCCAAACAGGAAAACTTACTCATTGTCGCATGCTCAGTTGGCATCGGGCTCGGAGTAACGGTTGTGCCGCAAATGTTTGAGCATTTGCCAGAATCGATTAAATTGTTAACAAGTAACGGAATTGTCGCCGGAAGCTTTACCGCTATTTTGCTTCATATTATTTATCACATGATTCCTTTTAAAAAAGAAACAGAGAAGGAGCTAATGGAAGAACCTAAGCAATCTGTTATGTAATCACTTCTCTTTGGAGAGCTGAAAGCCCGCATCCTTTGGATACGGGCTTATTGTGATTAGCGCTATTAATGTTGTACCGGAGGCATTGTTTCGTTAATGACTGCAAATGTATAGCCCCTTGCTTTTAGTTGTGTAATCAGGCTATCTAAATAGTTCGTGGTAGAGGGTTGATCATGCATTAAAATCACTTTTGGTTCCCATGGTTTATTTTTCTCAAACATTTGCAGTTGATCCAATACCTCTTGAACATATTGTGAGTTTTTATATCTCCAGTCAAGGCTATCAATCGTCCAATCCCAGTAAATAAAGCCATATTGGTTTAAGCGTACTTTTTGATCATATGTTAAATTTGGAACACTGCCATAAGGTGTTCTCACAAGACGGGTGTAACCGCCTGTAACAGAAGCAAGAATGCGCTGAGCTTCTCTCATTTCATTTGCGGGAGACTCACTGTTTTGATAAAAGCGGTTTATATCATGCGTCATGCCATGAAGCCCTAATTGATGTCCTTCTTGATAAAGTCTTTTCACAGCTGCTTGGTGAGCTTGGATTTGCGGTCCAAGCATGAAGAATGTCGCCTTCACTTGATGTGCTTTTAAGACATTTAACAGCTGATTTGATGTAGCAGAAGGACCATCATCAAATGTTAAAAAGACCGTTTGATTCGTTGTCTGTTGGTTTGGATTGGTCTTAAATTGTTGATCCAATGTTCTTGCAGAATGATCTTTTGCTTTCAGACTGATACTTGTGTCTCGGAAGTCACTGCTAGTAACAATTTTTGCTTGCCCATTTGTCGCCTGCAAATGGGGTTTAGACATATCCCAGATAAAAAAGAGAAACAGTGTAAGAAGCACTAAACCAATTATCTTTGAGAGAAATATCGTGTTGTAGGGTGTTTGTTTTTTGGACACCTTTTTCATGACAATCACTCCAGTCAATTAAATTTTGTGCCGAATCATGTAGTAGATTCTATCTTTTTTCACTGTTTTTCATGGTGTTCATATTGATTAAGTATACAGGAAAAAACCCCCTTTTCATATATAATCATCAAATAAATTAGCATTTTATGGTTATTTATTTGTGTTGATCAGAAAAAAAGGTGATCCATTCATGTTTAAATGAAAGGTGGGGTTTGTCTACGGTTCTTCTCATTTGAGAGGTGTTTTTTTGCATAAAGCTATGTTAAATAACTCTATTAATAATCGGTTGAAGGGATTTTTGTTCTTTAGATATAAAATAAGATGAGAGTGAATGGTTAAGAATCGTTTTGAATGACATCAACCAAGAAATAGATCTAAACGAATAGGATGATTGTTGAAATCTATCCGCTCTCTCCATATGGGACTTATGATAAAGTTGGTTTATTAACATTCTCCAAATGGGTGTTAATAAAAGGTGGGATAAGTAAATGTTAGGATTACCAAGAGGGGAAGTTTTTTTAGTGCCTTGGTCTATGGAGTGGAAAAACGAATATGAAAAAGAAAAGCGCCAGATAATAGCTGATATTGGTCCATACACAATCAATGTACACCATATTGGAAGTACAGCAGTAAAAGGTTTAAGCGCTAAGCCAATTATTGATATTGCAATTGAAATAGAACATTTTTTTGATGGTGAAAAATGTGTAATAGCGTTGGAAGCACTCGGTTACTCATATAAAGGAACAGACGTATTACCTGAAAGACACTACTTTAATAAAGGAGAACCACGAACACATCAAATCCATATGTACCAAAGACATAATAAGTATTTACTTGAACAGTTAAATTTCAGAGATTACTTGAGAAATAATGAGCAAGCTAGAAGTGAGTACCAACAGCTTAAACTTAAATTATCAAGATTACATGGAAATGACAAACACAAATACGCACATGAAAAAACTGCTTTTATTAAGTCAATCCTCGAAAAGATTTAGGTGAGGGTTTGCTCTTTAGATGTTCATAAGAGAGGTCATTCACAGAGGAACTCCCAATTAACGGAGTTCTTTTTTTTTCATTAAATCACCATTATTTTTGAACATAAATTGCATAAAAAAAGCAGGTTCGCTTGGCTTGGAACGAACCTGTGAAGGAGGAAAACTACATCATGTTTTCATCTATATTATCCAATATTTATCAATTGTCGTCAAGACAAAAAGTTAGACGGAGGAAAATATTTTGACTGAATTGTGTCGTTTTGGCATGTATATCCTTTTTTTGATTGGGGATATTAACCGAAAAAAGAGGTGAAGCCGATGGCATACATTCTTTCAGTTGGAACAAGTCTGCCAAAACATCATGTGGATCAGCAAGCAGCTGCTCAATTTGCAAGGTCTCAATTTAAACGATCGTTTAAAGATATTGATCGGCTATTAAAAGCTTTTAATAATGGCGAAATAGAGAGCAGGCAGTTTGTACAGCCTATTGATTGGTATCAAGAACATCATTCTTTTGAAGAGAAAAACAACCTCTATATCGAAAAAGCATTGGCACATGCGAAAGAAGCCGTTTTTCACTGTCTGCATGAAACAGCGTTCCTTACAAAGCCAGTTCCTTTTGATGAGATTGATGCTTTGTTTTTCATCTCCAGTACAGGGTTATCAACGCCAAGTCTTGATGCAAAGCTGATGAATGTTCTTCCATTTTCTCCTTATACGAAACGAGTGCCGATTTGGGGGTTAGGCTGCGGGGGCGGGGCGGCAGGCTTATCCCGAGCTTATGAATACATCAGGGCGTATCCAGAAGCGAAAGTGCTCGTTGTTGCCTGCGAGCTTTGCAGCCTCACTTTTCAGCCGCAAGATCAATCAAAAAGCAATTTAATTGGAACCTCACTGTTCGGTGACGGGACTGCGGCCGTTCTTTTAACTGGAAAAAAGGCTGCCTCTAAGTATACGCGGTTAAAAACAGTACCTAAAGTGCTTGGTACGCAGTCAGTGACCATGAAAGATTCTGAGGATGTGATGGGATGGGATTTTACCGCCGACGGATTTCGGGTCATCTTCTCACGTGATATTCCGTCCCTCATTTCTGGGTGGTTAAAAGAGCAAGTGGATCAATTTTTACATCAGCTAGGGTTTTCAACAGAGGATGTATCCGTTTTTCTTGCTCACCCTGGAGGAAAAAAAGTGATTGATGCCTATCTTGAAAGCCTATCTTTACAAGATCATCAGCTATTTTCTTCAAAAGAGGTTCTGAAACAGCATGGAAACATGTCCTCTGCCACCGTTTTATATGTGATAAAGCATTTTCTTGAACATCAGTCACTAGATGCAGGACAGGTGGGGCTTTGCGGAGCACTTGGTCCAGGCTTTTCGTCAGAATTATTGCTCATGAAATGGGAGGGGCTCTCGTGATGATTTTCTGGATAGTGATTGGCATTTTCATTTGTCAGCGCCTCATTGAAATGCTTGTGGCGAAAAGAAATGAAAAGAAGGTGAAGGCGATCGGAGCGATCGAATTTGGTGCAAGCCATTATCCTTATATGGTCGCTATGCATGCAGCATTTTTCCTCTCGCTTATTGGAGAGACATGGCTGCTGCATCGTCAACCGTCTCGTTTTTTCCTATTGCTGCTTGTGTTCCTGCTTGCTACCCAGGTGATTCGGTACTGGGCACTATGTTCACTTGGGACGTATTGGAATACAAAAATCTTAGTCGTTCCCAATGCGATGATTGTGAAAAAGGGGCCGTATCGCTGGTTAAAACATCCTAACTATGTGGTGGTGGCGATTGAACTGATGTTCATTCCGCTGCTATTTAACGCATTTATTACTGCCATTTTGTTTACTTGTTTAAATGGATGGATGATGATGGTCAGAATACAAACAGAAGAAAAAGCGCTGAATCAATATTTACTAAATTAATATTGAAAATCATTATCAATTGTGCTACACTTTCATTAATGATAAACATTCTCAATCATGAAGGATGGACGGTGATCACATGACAATGATTTTCTTACTCGGTACGGTCTGTGTATACAGCTTATTGATTGGCTTCGTATTAAAAGGTGTTTCAAAAAAATCTGCTTCCTGATTGCAGTCCATTGTGACTGATCGGGCAGCAGATTTTTTTTATTTCCTCAGATCAGAAGAAAAATCTCTTTATTTTGTGTAAAATGGTACACATACATAACTGACTTTTCTAAAAACAAAGGGGTTTATCGTCATGAAAGACTTGTCTATTCGAGATTCGCTCGTTCAAACTACAGGTGCTTTATATCAAAGTCTTCTGAAAAGGGATGATCACGAGCGTGCAGCCAAACTTGCATCTATTATGAAAAAGGAAGCTGAAGAAGAAGTGTATATCGCATTTACCGGCCACTATTCTGCTGGTAAGTCATCACTAGTGAATCATCTTCTTCATGATCACATCCTGCCCACAAGCCCAATTCCAACGAGTGCAAACTTGGTTGTTGTCAGGAAAGGGGTCAGTGAAGTTCAGCTCCATACGTCTGATGGACGCTTTGCAAAAATGAGCGGTTCTTATGATAAAGAAGCGGTGCAGCGTTTTTGTAAAGATGGGGAACAAATTGAGATGGTGGAAATTAGCGGTGATTATAGTGGACTTGAAGAAAAAGTGGCACTCATTGATACGCCGGGAATTGATTCAACGGATCATGCGCACTTTTTATCCGCTGCTTCGATTCTTCATCAAGCGGATGCTCTTTTTTATGTCGTTCATTATAACCATGTCCATTCTGAAGAAAACATTCGCTTCATTCGCTCGATTAAAGAGAAAGTGCCTAATCTTTATTTCATCGTCAATCAAGTGGATCGGCACGATGAACAAGAGACAACTTTTGAAGACTACAAAAAACAAATCGTTGAGATGCTATTAAAAGAAGGCATTGAAGAAGAACATCTATATTTTACTTCTGTGACGGATGAGGCACACCCAAAAAACGAAATGATCCGTTTAGTGAAGAAGCTACAAGAATTACAAACCATGCCTAAAGCATCACTTCGAGCCTATACAGAGCAGAAAATCGAACATGTTTTAAAAGAACATATAGACTCGTTAAAAGAAGAACTGCATGAAGAGGACCTTGATAATCAGCTTCGAGAAAAAAGGAATGAAGTGAAAGAACTAGAAGAGAAACGCCGATTTATTGAAAATGGTGCAAAGCAGGTAGAAGATAAAGTGTCTTCTGAAGTAGAGAACATCTTAAAAAATGCAAACCTCACGCCATTTAAGATGCGAGAGCTTGCAAGTGACTATATCGAATCGAAAGCACCTGGCTTTAAAGTGGGTTTACTTTTTGCCAAAAATAAAACCGAGCAGGAAAAGGAAAAGCGGGCAAATGATTTCTTAGCAGATGTAAAAAAGAGAATGAAAGCGGAAGTTGACTGGCACATTGCCGAGCTCCTTAAGAAAGCAATAAAACAGCATCAGCTTGGGGAAGCGTTATTAGACAAAGCCATGGCATTTGAGACACCTATTGAAGAATCCTTGCTTGAAAAGGTCATTCACCAAGGGGCAACTTTTTCTAACGAATATGTTCTTCAATATGCGAAAGATGCTGGTGAAGCATTGAAAAGACAGGCAAAACAGCAAGCGCTTCAATTGATTGAACAGATGATTGAGACCTTGAAAGACCAGCTCCGGAATGAACAAGAGAAGCAAGAGGAAAAATGGAAACAAGCGAAACAAGAGCTTCAGAGCCTTGAGGAGTATAACGAAAAAAATGAACAAATAAGACAGGATATTCAGCATTTATGGGATATTTGGCAAAACGGAACGGATGATCATATCCCAGGCGACTGGTTTTATGCGAAAAAGCAATGGATGCAGCACGACCAGCTGGAGAAGAATCGCGCATCAATTCATGTTGAAGAGAGCGATCAAGCAACTGAACGGATAGAGCGCGATCAATACCGCCAATCACAGCATTTAACAACAGCACAATCAATTGCACAATTTAAAGAGCTTTCCCGCATTTTATCGCCTTTAGATATTCTAAAGTCTCAAAGAGATTCCTTTGAAAAACGAACAGAACGGCTGCAGGCAAAAGAATTTACACTCGCTTTATTTGGCGCTTTTAGTTCTGGAAAATCTTCTTTTGCCAATGCGCTTGTTGGACGGAAGGTGTTACCATCATCACCTACGCCAACAACTGCAACAATTAACAAACTGACACGACCTACGGAAGATCATCCTCATGAAAGTGTCAAAGTGGTGTTTAAAACCAAGCAGGACATTCTAGAGGAACTCGATCAGATTCTTGGATTTTCGATCACAACAGAAAAAGGAGATTCGTTTAAGGCAAAGCTGGAAAGAGTGCTGAAAAAACGGCAGCTCGAACAGGATCACCGAATCATTGTAGAACATTTTCTACAAGCCTATGCCAAGTTTCATGATGACATTGACAACCAAACGAATTTACATGTCACACTTCAAGAATTAAAGCCTTATGTAGCGGAAGAATCTGTTTCTTGTGTGGTGAAGGAAGTGACGGTGTATTTAAGTACACCTCTGACAGATAAAGGGCTGACGATTGTCGATACACCAGGTGCAAGCAGTATGAATAAGCGTCATACAGAGATCGCCTTCCAGTATATGAAAGATGCAGACGCCCTTCTTTATTTAACGTATTATCAGCATTCTTTCTCAAAAGCTGATCGCTCATTTTTACGGAAGCTTGGACTCGTAAAAGATTCCTTTAGCATGGATAAAATGTTCTTTATCATCAATGCAGCTGATTTGGCTAAGGATCAAGCAGAGCTTGAAACCGTATTTGACTATGTACGAAGCGAGCTTACAAAAGAAGGCATCCGCAATCCAAACCTGCATCATGTGTCTAGTAAGGAAGAGATCGAGGGGAAAGAGCCGACATCTTATAATCAATATGCAACACTGAGAAAACAGCTCGACTATTTTATTGAGGAAGAATTAACGAAAGATGCCATTGAACTTTTGCATTTTGAAGCTAATACATTATGTACAACGGTCGATAGACTACGTGCGACCTTGCATCAATCAGAAGATGAGAAAGAAGCTGAAAAGAAAAACATCAAGACATCCTATGAAGCCATTCTCGAAAAAATGCAAGATGTGAAACGGTCTAAGCTAGTGACCGAAAGCGTAAAAAAAGATGTGCATGAACAGCTTTATCATATTGTTCAGCGGCTTTCATTATTTGCGAATGATCTATTAAAGTCGGCTTTTTATCCTGGCATATCTCAAGGGAATTTTGGTCAGCAGTTAAAAATGGCACTTGAGAAAGCGTTAAAGGAGTATGAATTTGAATTTGTGCAGGAGCTCAAGGCACTTGATATCCGAATGGAATCGTTTATCCACCATTATTTCCAGGAGGAGTGGGAAAAAGGGATGCAGGCTGCATGTGCGGAAGATCCTTACTTTTCTCTCAGCCTGTCAGCCCCTGAGGAGAAAAATGCTGAGCTAAAACAAATTGAAGTCGAAGCAGAGATTGTACCATTTGAGCCGCTTTTAAAGAAACAAAAATCAGCGAAAGCCTTTTTTGAGCAAAATGAAAAGGCTACGTTTATTGAAGCCATTCGAGATGTTCTACATCAAATGACAACACGTTGGGCAGATAACGAAAAAGAAGAGTTGCTGAGCAGATATGAAAAGCTAGTGAAGACCTATACGGAAAGGTACGAACAAGATGCTCTCCAACAGCTCAATGAGCAAAAACAGACATTTATGACGAGCCTTACAACAGATGCTGAAAAACAGGCGATCATTGAACAAGTTTATGAACAAACAAATGAATGGAAGAACCAGTTGAAAACGATATGATTCATGATAGACTATATAAAAAAGAAAGCAGTTGATAGACGATGACGAGCGTACACGAAGAAATTTCTGCACATTCACAGAAACAACATGCCCACATCCAATCTTTTCTTGCACTTGAACAAAAAAGAGAGCAGGCGATTGAATCGGCTGTGAAAAAATGTGAACACAATGAACCATTTTTAACAGATGAGATCAATGCCATTACGTCTAAAATGAATGAGCTTGCCCGAGGCGGAATTGTTCCCCTTCGTAAACATGTCACGATTGAGATGGTGGAGGAATACACCCAGCGTAAACAGAAGTAAAGAGTAACTTTCTCATTTTTGGTCATCTTAACAAATGAACCAGAAAGGGGAATGATCATGGCAAAAAAGCAAAACGTAAAGCAGCAGGAGGAGCGCATGCCGAAGGAAAAAGGCATGCCATCCTACGCAGAAGCGGAAACGAAAAGAATGCAATATGGTAAAAAGTAATCGGGCTGCCTCTTCTTTATCAAAAGAAGAAGGCGCCTTTTTTATGTTCGTTTCGATGTTCTATGATAGAATAGGAGTATTGTTTATAAAAAGGGAGTTTAGATGAATGAATAAACACGTCTTACTTGTAGATGGCATGGCACTTCTTTTTAGGTCGTTTTATGCGACGGCTGTCCATCGCAATTTTATGATAAATGATCGTGGTGTGCCGACAAATGGAGTGAATGGTTATTTGAAGCATTTGTTAACAGCTGTCCAAACATTTGAGCCGACTCATATCGTTTGCTGCTGGGATATGGGAAGCCAGACATACCGGAACGAATTGTTTCAAGATTATAAAGCCAATCGAGGCGAGGCGCCTGTTGAGCTTATCCCGCAGTTTGATTTAGCAAAAGAGGCGACAGCAGAACTGGGGATCATGAACATTGGTGTGACAGGTTTTGAAGCAGATGATTGTATTGGAACGCTTGCATCAATCTATCAAAACGAAGCACATGTGACCGTCTTAACAGGAGATAAAGATTTGCTGCAGATCTTGAATGAACAAGTGAACGTGGCTTTAATGCAAAAAGGCATCGGGAATTATAAGCATTATACAAAAGCCCTTTTTGAAGAGGAAATGGGCATTTCTCCAAAGGCGCTGATTGATATGAAAGCGCTGATGGGTGATACTAGCGATAATTACCCTGGTGTAAAAGGAATCGGCGAAAAAACAGCATTGAAATTTATTCAAACGTATGAAACGATTGATCGACTGTTAGAAAATCTTCATGCATTAACGGCAGCTCAGCAAAAGAAAATGCAAGCAGGATTAGAAGATCTGAAGCTTTCTCGTATACTGGCAGAAATTAAATGTGATGTACCACTCAGCTGTCCGATTGACGAAACAAAAATAAAAATGGACCCAGAGCGGGCAGCGGCAATGCTTCGCTTGCATCAAATTAAAGGGATCGAACCAATGGTTAACCGCTTAAGTCAATTAGGAATCAGTTGAGGTTGTTCTTACGCAGAAAAGAAACAAAGGGCTACATGTATTAGCCCTTTGTGTTGCTTTTTTTCGCCTTATTTTCTAATTGCGATATTGGCTGTTTATCTTTTGTCTGCGCATCACCTTGAGGAGTCGTTCCGTTTGTGACACGGCCTCTGTTCTCTTTATCCAATTCGTATCACCTCACCCATTAGCATAACCAAAAGAAAAGCGATTCATCCTTTTGAAAGGTGAATCGCTTTTCTAGCGAGCTGATCAGCCACTTGATTTTCCTTGCTCGGAATCCACTTAATGAAAAATAAATCAAATTCGCTTTGAAGCTGCAGCATTTCTTCGATAAAATGACGAAAAGATGGATTTTTAGCAAATCCTGCATTGGCTGCACGATCCACTACTTGTGAATCAGTGCGGAATGAAACGGTCCGTAATCCTTTTTCTACGCAAATTTTCATGCCTTCAATGAGCGCAGAAAACTCTGCTTCATGATTGCTCATGATGCCAAGAGGAATGGAGAAAGACTCAACTTTTCCGTCATATTTCAAGAAAATGCCGATGCCAGATGGACCTGGGTTTCCGGCACTAGCACCGTCAATATATATTTCAGCTGGCAATTTATTTCCCCCTTTCATCAATCGGAACCATTTTTTTCGCCGCATAGGCATAAGGTGTGCCAATGGCAGCGACAATAAATTTAATCACATAAGTCGTGATGAAAATTTCGATCCATATATGGAATGGGTAGGTCCCAAGAAAGGCAATGGTTGTGAAAACGAGTGTATCAAGCAGTTGGCTAATCATTGTACTCCCCGCATTTCGCAGCCAGAGCGCACCATCTGAAGGAAATATCCGGCGAATAAACGAATATACATAAACATCTAACATTTGACTGATGATATAAGCAGCAAGACTACCAAGAGCGACCCTTGGCATAAAGCCAAATATCGTTTCTAATGATGATTGGGAAATGTCAGATGGAGCGGGATGGAAAAGCAAAGCCTCCTGCATGACAACAGTTAATGTTAAAAGGGTGGCAAAGCCAATCCAGACAGCTTTTTTCGCTTCGGTTGGTCCATATTTTTCATTGAGGACGTCCGTTGCAAAGAACACACTGCCATATAAAATGTTGCCAAGTGTTGCTGTTAAGCCAAATAATTCAACGGTTTTGACCACTTGTAAATTGGCAGCAACTGTTGCAAAACCAATCCAGACGAAAAGCCCCATCTTGCCAAATCCTTTATAAAATAGAAGAACAATGATAAAATTAATGATCGCAAATAAGATCCAAATACCTTCATTAAACAAGTGACATGAACTTCCTTTCTAAATGTAAAATGTAACTTTTTGATTATAGCATAACGAACGTTTACCTTAAAAGTATGGGAAGGCGATGTGATCAATGAAACTAAGAGCGCACTATACAATGAAAGTGAAATCGATTGGGTCCATTGCTTTTTTCCAAGAAGATTGGATGGAGCTCAAAGAGGCCTTGCTTTTAGCAAAACATATAGACAAAAAAGAACCGCAGTCACTTCTATCATTTGAAGATGAAAAGGGTGCGATGTGGTCGATGAAAGAACTTGAAAAGCTAAACGAAGAACTTAGGCTTGAACCCGATCAGCTTCAGGTCTATTTTGATGCGAGTTTTCACAAAGAAACAGGTGATGCTGGGCTTGGAATTGTCGTGTACTATCAGCTCGGACAGGATGCATACCGATTAAGGAAGAATCAGCCTTTTCAGAGCACCACGAACAATGAGGCAGAGTATGCGGCTTTATTTGAAGCGGTAAAAGCTTTAAAAGAACTGGGAGCCAGCAGAAACTCTGTAACGATTAGAGGAGATTCTCTTGTTGTGATGAATCAGCTCAAAGGGGAATGGCCTTGTTATGATGATATACATAACAAATGGCTCGACCGAATTGAGGCTGCGATCAAAGAGCTGAAGCTCACGCCAACATATGAAGTCATCGATCGTAAACAAAATGCAGAAGCAGATCAGCTTGCCAGACAGATACTTGCAGACGTCCCTATCGAAAGTAAGTTGAAATTAGAAGTAGACGGAGCTGAATAAAGTGGATAAAAAAACAGCAGTAAAAGAATTAACAGATCTTCAAGACACGTATTGTTCAGATTGCTTGATTAAGAAGCACTTTCGTAAAGAATTTGGCAAAAAATACGCCCACTCCTTTTGTATACAGCAATGCACGGTAGGAGAGAAGATCAAACAATACGGGAATGAATTACTCAAAAAATAAACGTACACTCCGGTTTTCCCCTAGATGTATCACACGTTCACGAAAAAAAACGAATAGAATGTGTAAAAAAAGAACATATTCTGAAAAATGAGCCGATATAACTATAGAAAGTTTTGGTTGAGTTACTTTTTGACTAAGTGACGGATAATAGAGGAAAAGGGGAAGGCCGGCATGGATAATAAGGATTTTGAAACGGTATTACATCGGACATTTCAAGAGGTGTACAGTGATCTAGAGCAACTGGTAGATGTAGCAAAGAAGGGAAGACCTTTTCTCGAAAAAGATATCTCTGAAATTGAACAAAGATTAAAGCAAAATATTTTAGCGATTGAAATTCAGCTGAAAATCAAATAAGAGAGGCATACGCCTCTCTTTATTTTGTCGTTTCATCATTGATTGAGTTGATTAGATTTTTGTTACGTTTGCAGCTTGAGGTCCACGATTACCTTCAACGATTTCAAAAGAAACTTCTTGTCCTTCTTCTAGAGATTTGTAACCGTCACCTTCGATAGCTGTGAAGTGAACGAATACGTCGTCTCCGCCTTCAACTTCAATGAAGCCGAAACCTTTTTCATTATTGAACCATTTTACTTTACCGTTTTGCATATTGCTTTTTCCTCCTAGTACTGTAGCACACCTTTTGGCATACTAAAAAAAATTTTTCATCACCTAACGACTTAAGAAGTTGTTAAATGATGGTTCCACTATACACCATCAAAAGTAAAGCGTCAAGCAGGCAAGCCAAATTTTGAGCAGAATGTTTGATTTTTTTGTTTTTTTAGTGAATGACATTTATCTATAAAACGTCCTAATCTCATGAAACCTAACGTATAACTTGTCCGTATATAGTAAAAATACAGAAAGAGGTGCGTCATGAATCGTTACACAATTGAGGAGTTTGTTCAGAATACGCAGCAAGAAGACAAAGGGGAAGGGGTCTTTGAACTTGAAACACCAAGATTGTTAGAAATTAATTTAACGGATACCATTTGGGCAAAAACAGGCTCCATGGTTTCATATCGCGGGAAAATAAAGTTTGAACGTGAAGGTGTGTTTGAACACGGTGTGTCAAAGATGTTCAAAAAAATGTTATCAGGAGAAGGAACTTCTTTGATGAAGGCCACAGGTGATGGAAAATTATATGTAGCAGACCAAGGGAAAAAAATCTCGATTCTTCGATTGGCTCAAGGGGAGTCTATTTTCGTTAATGGAAACGACTTGCTCGCATTTGAACCGTCTGTTCGGTGGGATATTAAATTAATGAAAAAGGTGTCTGGCATGCTTGCAGGCGGATTATTTAATGTCAAACTTGAAGGACCAGGTCTTGTGGCAATCACAAGTCATTACGAACCGCTGACGCTGATTGTTCAGCCAGGTGATTCTGTTTATACAGATCCGAATGCGACGGTCGCATGGTCAGGAGATTTGCAGACTGAATTTGTGACAGATGTATCGTTCAAAACGTTTATTGGCAGGGGAAGCGGAGAGTCCATTCAAATGAAGTTTAGCGGAAGTGGCTTTGTTGTTGTTCAGCCGTTTGAAGAAGTATATACAACGAATGGAAATCAAGGTTAAAAGAAAAAAGGTGTCCGTCAATGACGGACACCTTTTTATGATAATGCTTGAGCATACGATTTGTTGCTCATGATCAGATCTGATTGTTCGACGATATCTTCTAAAATGGTTTGAGAAGATTGTTTTAAGTGTAATTTTTTGATGTTTTGTTTCATGGATTCTAATTTTTCTTCGTCTTGCAGCAAGTTGGTGACAGATTCTAAAATGTCTTCGTGTCTGTTGATGACAATGGCAGCGCCGTAATCTTCAAAGAAAAGAGCATTTTCTTTTTCTTGTCCTGGAACAGGTTTGTAAAGAATAACTGGGACACCAATTGCTGTTGCTTCTGTTAATGTAATCCCGCCCGGTTTTGTAATCATACAGTCCGTTACTCTGAACAATTCATCAATTTGTTCCACATATCCAAGCGCCTTCAATTGATTTGGGTGTGCTTGTTCAAGTTCGCTAAGCGATTGCTTCAGCGCTGCATTCTTACCGCACACAACAACAATTTGTACTTCACTGTCAAGAAGTAGTGCTTCACACAGTTCCTTCACATTTTTTAGTACACCATGGGCACCCGCCATAATGAGAAGGACTTTTTTGTCTGATGATAATCCATATTTTTTATAGATGATCGATTTAGGCACGTCTACTTCAAATTGTGGTCTAATCGGAATGCCTGTTACCTTGACATCGCTTGGATGTGTGCCGATTTCTACTAGCTTTTGTTTCACATAATCGGTTGCAACATAGTATCGGTCAATGTTTTCATGTACCCAAATTTTATGAAGACAAAAGTCTGTCATCACATTAAATGTTGGAATGACTTTACCTGTTTTGTTTCGGTATTCAGGTACAACAATCATCGGGAATGTAATGATGATGATATCCGGATTGTGTAATTGAATTAATTCATCAAGACGCTTATTTCCCATCTTTAAATAAATGTTAAATTTGCGTTTATTGTAAATTTTATCTACACCGTAATAAAACAAGCGATAAAATTGTTTCCCAATGGAGAAGCTCTTTAAATATAAATATTGAGTCACTTCAGACACAATGGGATTTGATTCTTGATACAAATTAGAAACTATCACATGTTCAAACCCTTGGGATTTGCATTCATCATACAGTGTTTTTGCAACCTGCATATGTCCATTTCCATAATTTGCGGTCAAGATTAATATTTTTTTATTGGTATTCAAGAATATTCACCTCAAATGTAATCAACAACAACAAAACTTCGTACGAAAACTATAAATCTCATAGGTCTACATATACATAAAGATAACATATAAACAGCGAGAGCATATCATTCGTTACGAAAGAATTAAACTAATTTTAAAAAACAAACAGACTAAATTGATAATGGAAGACAGAGCCATTTGTATTTTAACACATTTTAAGCATTTATCATCAGACTACAGTCTATTTTATTCCCACACATATGGTGTTTCTTGATAAACATAGTAATTAAGCCAATTCATAAACAGCAAAGTAGCATGGGCTTTCCAGCGGTTCACTGGAACTAATGTGTCTCCATCTTCTATGAAATAGTGGACGGGTTTTTTGACTGTATCATGTTTCAACAAATCTCTTTCATATTCCTGCTTCAATGTATCTGTATCGTATTCAGGATGTCCAGTTAAAAATACTTGTCTATCATCATCTGAAACAATTAAACAAACACCAGCTTCCTCAGACGTGCTCAATATTTTTAGATTCGGCGTGTTTTTTAATTGTTCTGTATTAATATCTGTATGCCTAGAATGTGGGACATAGTATACTTCATCGAAACCTCTTACTAATCTTTCTTTTTTCTCTTTGACAAGATGTTCAAAGACACCGAATTTTTTCTCTGGAAGCTTGATTTTTTCAATGCCATAATGATGATACAGACCAGCCTGTGCCCCCCAGCATATATGGAGAGTAGACGTCACATTCGTTTTACTCCAGTCCAAAATGTCCTGCAGTTCTTTCCAATAGGAAACTTCTTCGAAAGCTAAATGCTCAATTGGTGCACCTGTAATGATCATGCCATCAAATTTTTTATGGCGAATCGAGTCAAAGGTCGTATAAAATTCATCTAGATGCTCTCTCGATGTATTCTTCGGTGTATGTGTACTTGGAATCAAAAATGTAAAATACACTTGCAAAGGAGAATTTCCGAGCATTCTCAACAGCTGCGTTTCAGTTTGTATTTTTTTTGGCATTAAGTTTAAGATCACGATATTCAAAGGACGGATATCTTGTTTGAATGCCCTTGTCTCATCCATGACGAAAATGTTTTCGCTCTCTAGTATTTGTTTTGCCGGCAGATGAACTGGTATGTTAATAGGCAACTCGCCACCCCCTGAACCAAAGCTAATTTCACTTCATTATAGGAACTTTCTGGCGATATTTCAATGTTTCAATTATGTTACAATGAAAAATAGAGCAAAAAAGAAAGCTGTTTCTGTCAAAAAAGGAGGCCATTATTCATGATCACAAAGCATTTATCAGATATTGACATTGCCCAAAAGGCAAAGCTGAGACCGATTCAAGACATCGCAGCAAAATTACAAATACATGACGAAGAATTAGAATGCTATGGTTTCACAAAAGCGAAAATATCTTTGACTATTTTTGACCGTTTAAAGGAACAAAAAGAAGGAAGTGTGATTCTTGTGACTTCGATCAACCCAACGCCAGCAGGTGAGGGGAAGTCCACCGTAACAGTTGGCCTCGGTCAAGCCTTCGAGAAAATTGGGAAAAAAGCGATCATTGCCATGCGTGAACCTTCACTAGGTCCCACAATGGGTATTAAAGGCGGTGCAGCTGGCGGCGGATATTCACAGGTGTTGCCTATGGAAGAAATTAATCTTCATTTCACAGGGGATTTTCATGCGATTACATCTGCACATAACGCTTTATCTGCTTTTATTGATAATCATATCCATCACGGAAATGAGCTTGGAATCGACGCACGCCGAATTGTATGGAAACGAGTGTTAGATTTAAACGATCGTGCTCTAAGACAAGTGGTCGTAGGACTTGGCGGTCAATTAAATGGGTACCCTAGAGAAGATGGATTTGATATTACGGTTGCATCCGAAATGATGGCCATCCTCTGTTTAGCAGACGACTTAAACGATCTGAAAAAACGTCTTTCTTCTATTGTTGTTGCCTACAATCAAGAAGGTGAACCGGTCACAGTTGGAAATCTAGGATATGAAGGCGTATTAACCTTGCTTTTAAAAGATGCGCTGAAACCAAACCTTGTTCAAACGATTGAAGGAACTCCAGCCCTTGTTCATGGTGGTCCTTTTGCCAATATTGCACATGGATGCAATAGTTTAATTGCCACAAAAATGGCGGCAAAACTAGCAGATTACGTCGTAACAGAAGCGGGATTTGGTGCAGACCTCGGCGCGGAAAAATTTCTTCACATCAAAACAAGAGCCGGTGATTTTAAACCAGGCGCTGTTGTCATTGTAGCAACTGTCAGGGCGCTTAAAATGCATGGCGGAATGCAGAAAACAGAGCTCAAGGAAGCAAATGCACAGGCTGTATTAGAAGGTATACATAATTTAGAGAAGCATATTGAAACAGTGCAAGCCTTCGGTCTACCATATATCGTTGCAGTGAACCGTTTTATTACCGATACAAAAGAAGAAATTCAAGCAATAGAAAACTGGTGCGAAACGAATGGACATCCAGTCAAAGCCGTCAATGTATGGGAAGAAGGGGGAGCTGGTGGCGTAGCACTTGCCGAAGAGCTCACGACACTCATTGAAAAGAATGAAAACAGCTTTTCTTATTTATATGAGGAGCAAGATTCCATTGAAGAAAAGTTGTTAAAAGTCGCCAAAGTGGTTTATGGTGCAGATGACGTCAACCTTACATCAAAAGCAAGAAAGCAACTAGCTGCAATTGAGAAAAATGGCTGGGCCCATTTGCCGGTTTGTATGGCAAAAACGCAATATTCACTATCGGATGATCCGGCTTTAATCGGCAGACCAAAAGGCTTTACCGTTACGATTCGAGAGTTAAAACCATCTGTAGGAGCAGGTTTTATCGTTGCACTAACAGGAAGCATTCTGACCATGCCAGGTCTCCCTAAAAAACCTGCGGCACTTGAGATGGATTTATTAGAAGACGGCAGTGTGACTGGACTCTTTTAGCAGAAAGCATAAAAAGCGATTTTCTAAAAGAAGCATGTTACGATAGGAAAAAGTGAATCCTAGGAGGCTATGAGATGTCAATTTATGATATTCAGGTCAAGACCATTAACGGTCAGGAAAAATCAATGGCAGATTACAAAGGGAAAGTACTGATCATCGTGAACACAGCGAGCAAATGTGGACTGACCCCTCAATTTAAACAATTACAAGAGTTATACGATCAATATCATGAAAAGGGCCTTGAAATTTTAGGATTTCCGTGCAATCAATTTATGAATCAAGAGCCAGAAGGGGAAGAAGCAATTCAAGAATTCTGTTCGTTAAACTATGGTGTGACCTTCCCGATGTTTGCAAAAGTAGATGTCAATGGTGACAATGCGCATCCGCTTTTCAAATACTTAACGAGTCAAGCGAAAGGTGTGCTTGGTACAAAAACGGTGAAATGGAATTTCACAAAATTTATCGTTGACCAAAACGGAGAAGTGACTGAACGATTCTCTCCTAAAACACCACCAAAAGAATTAGAAAGCTCCATTATCGCTCTTTTGGAGAAATAAGCATGTATTCGAACAAGCAACAAGAACAATTGGAGGCAGCTGCCTCCTTTGTCTCAAAACAGCTAAAGAATGAACCGACTGGACACGATGAAGCTCATATCAATCGTGTGCGCCAGCTTGCCGTCCATATTGCACAACAGGAGGGCGGGTCGCTTTTTGTCATTGAAATGGCAGCGATTGTCCATGATGTCATTGATGACAAGCTGTCTAGTGAATGGAAGCTTTCACCGCATGATCTCAAGCAGCAGCTCCTTTTGTGGGAAGTGGACACGCGAGATATTCGCTATATCATGGATATCATTACAACGATGTCTTTTCGTCACCGGCATATGAAGCATAAGCCAGTGACATTAGAAGGGGCCATTGTTCAAGATGCAGATCGGCTAGATGCGATAGGTGCAACTGGGATTGCAAGGGTGTTTACATATGCCGGTGCAAAAGGGGAGCCTCACTATACAGAGGGTGCTCACCAAGGCACAGTACTTTTGCATATGCAAGAAAAGCTGCTCCAATTAAAAAACTTGATGAACACACGTGCTGGAAAGCAGCTGGCTCATGAGCGGCATGAGTTTATGTGTCTATTTATTAAGACATGGAAAGAAGAATGCGGCCTTACAGATGAGTAGGGTCTTTATGTGTGTAAGGAGGATGTATAGATGAAAATAACTGCCATAGAACCAACGCCAAGCCCAAATACAATGAAAGTCATTTTGACAGAAGCGCTTGCAGGCGGTAAAAGCAATAACTACAAAAAAGATCAAAAAGACGAAGCGCCAGAGATGATTAAGCGCATTTTAACCATTGAAGGTGTAAAAGGTGTTTACCATGTAGCTGATTTCTTAGCGGTTGAGCGCAATGCGAAATTTGACTGGCAAGGTATTTTACAGCAAGTCAGAGAAGCCTTTGGACAAGAAACAGAAGGTCTTCAGGGAGAATCGCAGTCAGGTGATGACACATTTGGAGAAGTCAAAGTGCATGTTCAAATGTTTAATGGGATTCCGATGCAGGTGAAGCTGACAGACGGTGAAAGAGAAGAACGATTTGGAATGCCTGAACGTTTCCAGGCAGCGATTTTAAAGCTAAGAAGCAGTTCAGATAATGTTGTATTTGAACGTGTGTGGAAAGAACATGGCGTACGTTTTGGAGAATTTGCTGATATCGGTCAAGAAGTCACAGAAGAGCTGCAAGCTGCATATGACGACGAGCGTTTATCCCGTTTAACAGAGGCAGTGAAGGAAGGTCAAGAGGCTGTAGATAAACAAGTGAACCGAAAAGCATATGATGTGACAGAAGAGATGCTGCGTGATGAAGATTGGAAGAAACGTTTTGCTCATTTAGAGCAAATGCAGCCAGAGAAAAAAGATATACCTGTTTTAATGAAAGCGATGGAGGATCCAAAAACATCGATTCGCAGACAAGCTGTTGTGAATGCTGGCATGATTGAAGATCCAGACATTTTGCCTATTTTGTATAAAGGGCTTGAAGATAAAACAGTGACAGTTAGAAGAACTGCTGGAGATTGTATTTCAGATCTTGGTGATTCTAGTGCGATTGAAGCGATGATTCAAGCCTTAAAGGACCCAAGTAAGCTTGTCCGCTGGCGTGCGGCCATGTTCCTTTATGAAGAAGGTGACGAAACAGCACTAGAAGCTTTAAAAGAAGCGGAGCAGGACCCTGAATTTGAAGTCAGTCTTCAAGTGAAAATGGCCATCGAACGAATTGAGCACGGAGAAGAAGCAAAAGGCTCTGTGTGGAAGCAAATGACAGAAAGTAGAAAAAATGCATCAGAATCATAAGAACGACGAGCAGGCTGCCAATAAAAGGCAGCTTGTTTTCTGAAAAGGGCTTTTTTATTGGCAGAAAAATTTTTTTAGAAAAATTATTTTGAATATTGTTGAAATATGAGAAAAAACTCTATATAGTAGTACCAATATAGAATATTGGAGGTCAGATTTTATGACACAATCCTTGCTGAGCACTTGCTTCAGCAGAGAAATCAGTCACTATCTATTATAGATGGCTAAATAAACAGAAAATTTGTAAAATAAAATGAACTCAAAAACATACAGTCAACAAGACTAGTAGTATAGGAGGCTTTTTAAACAGATGGCAGAACTTCGCAGTAATATGATTAAACAAGGAATTGACAGAGCACCTCACCGAAGCTTACTAAGAGCAGCTGGGGTAAAAGATGAGGATTTTGGCAAACCGTTTATTGCCGTATGTAATTCCTATATTGATATTGTCCCAGGGCATGTCCATCTTCAGGAATTCGGAAAAATTGTGAAAGAAGCCATTCGTGAAGCTGGCGGTGTTCCATTTGAATTCAATACAATTGGGGTAGATGATGGTATTGCGATGGGGCATATTGGGATGAGATATTCATTGCCAAGCCGTGAAATCATAGCTGATTCAGTAGAGACCGTGGTGTCTGCACACTGGTTTGATGGCATGGTTTGTATTCCTAACTGTGATAAAATCACGCCAGGTATGATGATGGCTGCCATGCGTGTGAATATCCCAACTGTATTTGTCAGTGGTGGACCGATGGAAGCTGGTAGAACAAGTGATGGCAGAAAAATTTCTCTTTCTTCTGTCTTTGAAGGCGTAGGCGCATACCAATCAGGGAAAATCAATGAAGAGGAGTTAAACGAATTAGAGCAATTTGGCTGTCCAACATGCGGATCTTGCTCTGGTATGTTTACAGCAAACTCAATGAACTGTCTAGCAGAGGCGCTTGGGATTGCTCTTCCTGGAAATGGAACCATTTTGGCGACTTCACCAGAACGAAGAGAATTTGCGAAGAAGTCAGCAAAACAATTGATGGAGCTAATCAAAAAAGACATTAAACCACGTGATATTGTCACGGAAAAAGCGATTGATAACGCATTTGCTTTAGATATGGCACTTGGTGGTTCAACCAATACAGTTCTTCATACATTGGCGATTGCAAATGAAGCAGGCGTTGAATATTCACTTGAGCGTATCAATGAAGTCGCAGAACGAGTGCCGCATTTATCTAAACTTGCTCCAGCTTCAGATGTATATATTGAAGATTTACATGAAGCTGGCGGAGTGACCGCTGCACTAAATGAATTGTCCAAAAAAGAGGGGGCTCTTCATTTAGATACCATGACCGTCACAGCGAAAACGTTAGGCGAGAACATTGCAGGTCATGAGGTAAAAGATTATAACGTCATTTATCCAATTGACAAGCCATTTACTGAAAAGGGCGGCTTAGCCGTTTTATTTGGAAACCTTGCGCCAGATGGAGCAATCATTAAAACAGGCGGTGTACAAGACGGCATCACACGTCATGAAGGACCTGCGATCGTATTTGAATCCCAAGAGGAAGCACTTGAAGGAATCATTAATCGAAAAGTAGAAGCAGGACATGTTGTCATTATTCGTTATGAAGGACCTAAAGGCGGTCCAGGTATGCCTGAAATGCTAGCACCAACTTCACAAATTGTTGGAATGGGACTTGGTCCAAAGGTTGCTTTAATTACAGACGGACGATTCTCCGGTGCTTCTCGCGGATTGTCTATTGGACACGTCTCTCCAGAGGCAGCAGAAGGCGGCCCGCTTGCCTTTGTTGAAAATGGTGATCATGTCGTTGTTGATATCGAAAAACGCATTTTAAGCGTAGATGTCCCGGAAGAAGAATGGGAAAAAAGAAAAGCAAACTGGAAAGGCTTTGAGCCAAAAGTAAAAACAGGTTACCTTGCCAGATACTCAAAACTTGTGACATCAGCCAATACAGGCGGAATCATGAAAATTTAATGTGAAATTGATCATTTGAAAATTGGCTCTCTCTATAGTATCCTTTATTCACAACATAAGGATTATAGAGGGGGCTTTTTTATGTCAATGGCATATGAAGAATATATGCGTCAGCTCGTCGTACCAATGCGCCAAGAACTGACAAGTGCAGGGTTTCAAGAATTGACGACTGAAGAAGAAGTAGAAAAAACGATGCAGGAAGCAGAAGGAACAACATTTGTTGTCGTCAATTCCGTATGCGGATGTGCTGCCGGTTTAGCACGCCCTGCTGCTACTCAAGCTGTCATGAAAGCAGAAAAAGCACCAGATCGAATGGTGACGGTCTTTGCTGGTCAGGACCGGGAAGCAACGGCTAAAATGAGAGAATACTTCACAGGTGAGGAGCCATCTTCTCCATCTATGGCACTTTTAAAAGGAAATGAACTCGTTCATTTTATCCCGCGTGACGAAATTGAAGGTCATGAAATGGAAGATATTATGAAGAACGTCTTATCTGCATTTGAAAAACATTGCTAATACAAATGTTGAAATGTCCTGTGATCCATCAGGGCATTTTTTCTTGATTATGATGGAGGAACGTCATGCTCATTACAACAAGCTTTAGAGCAAATGAACAAACAATTGAAACGGCAAAGGCCCTTGCAAAGGACTTGCATGGTGAGTATATCGAGCGGCGCAAACAATCTGTCAAACAGCTTGCGATCAAGCGGGGGGATGTACTGGTTGTTGGGAAAGAACGATTTGAATGGTATCAGCCAAATGGTGAAAAGTTCTTTTTCCATCCAAGCTCAGCGATGTTTAGGGTGAAGCGGGTTCTGCGAGGGGAAAAAGATCCATTAATAGAAGCAGCACAATTAAAGCCGGGCGATTCCTTTTTAGATTGTACGCTTGGCTTAGGATCTGATGCGATTACCGCAAGCTGCGCTACAGGAGCCAATGGAAAAGTGTCCGGTATTGAAAAAAATCCAATGACGGCATTGCTTGTTCGAGAAGGACTCAGCACATGGGAAACGGGTGTGAAAGAGGCAGACGAAGCGATGAAACGGATATCTGTCATCAGCGGGGATAGTATTGAGCAGTTAAAGAAGCTCCCTGATCGATCCTATGATATCGTCTATTTTGATCCAATGTTTGAAGAAACCATACAAGAGTCTGCTAGTATGATGCCGCTTCGTCATGCAGCTGAGCATCATTTTGACCATGAAACCGCTGTGAAAGAAGCAATGAGAGTGGCTAGAAAAAGAGTGGTTTTAAAAGATCATTGGAAAAGCACACGATTTACCACTGATTCCTATCAATTTCAGGTGATGAAACGTAAAACCGCCCATTTCCATTACGGATATATCTCAATAGAAGAAGACAAATCAACAAAACTTTAATCACTCTTAACAATTAAAAAAGCCCTATTTCAGGGCTTTTAATCGGTGATCTCCATATAGACAAAATAAAATAACGTCAGCAAGGAAGCTGTGATGAAAAACCCTTCAATCATATCCATTCCTCCCAAATTTTAGTCGTCGTTACTGTCATTGTAAACGTTTTATCATGAAAAAGAAAGTCTCAACTCAATGACCAAATTGAATGACTGAAAATTCATTATATGCTAGAATAGCAGTATGATAACTTATGGAAGGAATTAGATATCATGAAAATGTGGATGAGAAAAACGCTTGTTGCACTCTTTACGATTGCGACTTTTGGTTTAATCTCTCCTCCATCGGCTTTGATGACAGACAAGCCATCTGAACTTTCTTCATCTGATAAAGCACCTTATACAGCAGTTTATGATACATCAGATGATACGCGCAGCTGGGAATTATCGCAAGAAGACAACAAAGAGCGGGTAGACCCCTTTGAGCAATATAAGCAAGAGGTTCTATCAAGTGCAGAAAACCAATCCTTTCTCAAATTTGGTCGTAAAATCACACCTGTCATTGAGGACGAGTATAGAGAAGAGATTCAACCAAAAATTGAACAAGTGTTAACCGACTTTTTAACAAATTTCAAAGATGACGAAAAATTTCAAGATGTTGTTTTAACTGATCAACCTTCAAGCGGAAATGGGGAAAAAATCTTCCACATTTATAATAGAAAGACTGGAGAAGATTTGCTTCGTTTTCATGTCAGGAGAGATCAGCCGCCTCACAGCGGATATTGGTTTAATTTTCACTACCATACAGCAGAAGATGGATTCCAGACGCATCATGAACTCGGTAATATTTACTGGGATAAAAACACCCCGCCGAGCTGGATGAGCCACTAGAAGGAGATGTCATGCCAATTGAAAAAGTATACAATGAACGAAATGGTTCGCATTACAAAACAGATGTTAAACGAGCGTGGAGTGAAAATAGAAGATATTGCACACATTGTGCTGAAACTCCAAGAGAAATACAACCCAAATCTTCCACTTAGTGTCTGCATTGAAAATGTTGAAAAAGTGCTGAATAAAAGGGAAATTGTCCACGCAGTTTTGACAGGACTTGCGCTTGATCAGCTGGCAGAAAAAAAGCTTTTGCCAGAACCTTTGCAGCATTTAGTTGAAACAGATGAACCGCTATATGGAATTGATGAGATTATTCCGCTTTCCATTGTCAATGTATATGGATCAATCGGTTTGACCAACTTCGGTTATCTAGACAAAGAGAAATTTGGTATTATTAGAGAATTAGATGAAGGTCGTCCTGGTGAAGTACACACCTTCCTTGATGACCTTGTCGCTGCGCTTGCCGCCGCCGCCGCAAGTCGCATAGCTCACTCTCACCAAGATATTAAGGACGAAGAGCAGGATCGAGTGAATCAAGCATAAAAAAGAAAAACATGTCTGCTCATCTTGCAGACATGTTTTTTTGGTTTCAATTGGTTTCAACAAAAGCAGAAATAAGGTAAACTACAACAAGAACATAAATAAAGGATGAAAAAAATGAAACAATACAAAGAGTTATGCCGTCATGTATTACAGCACGGGGATGAAAAAGGTGACAGAACAGGAACAGGCACTATCAGCACGTTCGGTTACCAAATGAGATTTGATTTACAGGAAGGGTTTCCTTTATTAACAACAAAGAAATTACACCTGAAATCAATCATTCATGAGTTACTGTGGTTTTTAAAAGGTGATACAAATGTCAAATATCTTCAAGAAAATGGTGTCCGTATTTGGAATGAATGGGCAGATGAAAATGGAGAGCTAGGGCGTGTGTATGGTGCGCAGTGGAGATCATGGGCGAGCGGAGACGGAGAGACAGTAGATCAGATCAGCAGACTGATCCATGATATTGAGAATCATCCTAATTCGAGAAGATTGATTGTCAGTGCGTGGAATCCAGGAGAGATTGATCAGATGGCGCTGCCTCCTTGTCATTGCTTGTTTCAATTTTACGTATCAAACGGTAAATTATCGTGCCAGCTCTATCAACGTTCGGCAGATATCTTTTTAGGTGTGCCTTTTAATATTGCTTCGTATGCACTACTAACGATGATGATTGCCAAAGTGACAAACCTTGAGCCAGGAGAGTTTATTCATACGCTAGGAGATGCTCATATTTATCAAAATCATCTTCCGCAGGTCAAAATGCAGTTAGAGCGTGAGGAGCGCACACTTCCGCAGCTTCGCATCACTAGAGATGTCAAAAGTATTTTTGATTTTACGTTTGATGATTTTGTGCTTGAGAACTATGATCCACATCCGCATATTAAAGGAGAAGTCAGTGTATGATTTCCATGATAGTGGCGACAGGAAAAGACAGAGTCATTGGCAAAGATAATCAAATGCCTTGGCATTTACCCGCTGATTTAGCGTATTTTAAAAAAGTCACAAGTGGTCATACCATTGTCATGGGTAGAAAAACGTTTGAATCAATTGGACGAGCACTGCCTAACCGCCGGAATATCGTGTTGACCACAAGTTCTTCTTTTCAAGCTGAAGGATGCGAGGTAGTCCATTCAATCGATGATATTTTAACCATTGCGAAGACCGAGGAAGAATTATTGATCATTGGCGGGTCTAAGCTGTATGAGGAAATGATGCCATACGCAGATCGTCTATATATCACGCACATTCATCATTCATTTGAAGGCGACCGTTTCTTCCCTTATTACGATGAAGATCATTGGACGGTTGTATCACGTGAAAAAGGCCATCGTGACGAAAAAAACCCCTACAATTATGAATTTGTCGTCTATGACAGAAAAGAAGGATAAGTGAGTAGGAGGAGTACGGTTGTTTCGTTATTGGTTTTTAACGATTTATGTTGTTGTATCCTTTTTTAAAAGTATAAGGCATTTGTATGATCATGAATTAACGGATCCACGCATTTCCTATACGAAACGAATGCATCTCATCCATGAGCATGCAAAAAGGTTTGCCAGAGGGTGTATTGATCAATCAGGATCGGTCATGACCATTCATCAGCAAAAAAAGCTGCCAAATGGCCCTGTTATTTATGTCACAGAAGCACATCATCCAGTGACGACGACATTGCTGATTGGTCACTTAGAGAAGCCATTTGCTTTTATGGCAAAACCGCATCTGTTTCGCTATCCCATCTTAAAACAATGGTTGAAGAAGATGGCGGTGATCAAGCAGAATCAATCTGATGAGGCGTTATTAGAAGAAGCAAGAGAAAGAGTTCTATCTGGCCAGAGTCTGTTGCTTTCTGAACAGTATCGTGTCATGGCAGAAACGCTTGCTGAAGAGTGTAACTGCCCACTTGTTCCGGTTGAAACAAGCGGCACAGACCGTCTTTTAACAGGGAAGATCGTCAAAAGACTTCGTCCAGTTAATGTCGATATCCATATAAAAGCACCGGTCAAGATGAGTGATTACGCACAAAAGCGTGCATAGAAAAAACCAGCATCCGAATGTGGATGCTGGTTTTTTAATCATGCTGGGATGTTGACGCAATAAAATAGAATGCAGAAGAACATGGATGCACTTCCACCGAGAACAAAGCTGTGCCAAATCGCATGATGATAGGGAATTTTCCGCCAAATATAAAAGATCGTTCCGACTGAATACAAAATACCGCCTAATAGTAAGAGGCTGAATCCAGCTCCTGTTAATTGAATGTACAGAGGTTTAATTGCGATGATAATCATCCAGCCCATTAATAAATAAACAAGGGTGGATACAATGATAAACCGTTTGACGAAAAAGATCTTAAAGACGATACCGCCTGCAGCGAGCGCCCATACGATTGCAAGAAGAGTATAGCCAAGTGCGCCTTTTAATGGGCCAAGCAAAAATGGCGTATATGTACCAGCAATCAATACATAAATCGCAGAGTGGTCAAGGATTTCAAATACATCTTTTGTTTTTTTGTGCCGAATGCTATGAAGCAAAGTAGAGCTTAAATAAAGCAGCAGCATCGACGCGCCAAATATCGAAAAGCTAATAATGTCAGTGACAGTGCCGTATTGAACAGCGAATAAAACGAGAAAAACAATGGCGGGAATGGATAAAATGACGCCAATGCCATGTGTAATCGCGTTGGCAATTTCTTCTTTTACAGTAAACAATGGATGTCCTCCTTTATTGAACCGGTATATAACCATCAAGCGACTTCAGAAATGAGAGACCTTCAAGTGTAATCTTCGTTCCAGCTCTGCCTTTCCCTTTTGTCACATAGGCTTTTTTCTCAAGATCATCTAATCGACTCCTGACTTGCTGAGGGGTCAGCGGGATGTCGCCTTGTTTGCTTAACTCAGACAAGATACGTCTGCTGGCTGCTTCTCCTTTTTCATTTAGAGACTTAATGGCTTCGAGTAAGAAAACAAATTCTTGTTTCTCCATAAGCGTGAGCTGGTGTTCTTCTTTTTTTCCTTTACCAGCTGTTTGTTGAGGTAATAATACAAAAGGTGGCAAGTGATGCAAGAAAACTGTTTGCCCTTCGAGAATTGCGGCTGCATAATGAACGATATTTTTGAGCTCCTGGACATTCCCTTCAAACGAATATTGCTGTAAGACTTCCCACACACTTGAGTCGATGTCAGGCGTCATGTTCAGTTCCTGAAAGAAAGAAGCGGTTAAAATAGGAATATCTGTTTTTCGATCTTCTAAGGGCGGGAGAGGGATATGAAGCACATTGAGCCGATAAAACAGCTCAGGTAAAAAACTGGACGAAACGCTCATCGCCTCTAATGATAAAGACGAAGAAGCAATGATTTTTGTTGCAGGAGAAACTTCGAGAAAACGAATGACCTGATGCTGCATAGGAATACTAAGTGCGCTGACTTCGTCTAAATAAATCAAATGATTTGCCGCATGAGTAAATGCTTCCTGCAAAGTCTCTTCATCTACAATGGGGCAGTAGATATGTTTCATCGAAGCCTGCGCAGCAAATGAATGGGCCATTTCTTGTGCAAAGCGTGATTTGCCTGTTCCAATTTCTCCTGTGATCAACACAGGCTGATCGTTTTTCGTGAATTGTTTTGCCAAATGAATGGCGTGTTTTATATCTTGGTGTTCTCCATATATATTAGCAAACGGATGTGTGGTCATCGAGCGATTCCTTTCTTTTGGTTCTAATTGGTTTTATTATAACACCCAATTAGAACAAATGTATAGAAAAACGAAAAAGTTCATGAAATTTATCTCCGATCCATGATCTATTGGTTTATTTTTTGAATATTCATGTTATAATGACAAATTAAATAAGGTTAAAGAGAAAGGATCTTGTACATGAAACCGTTGCTCAAAGAAAACATGCTAATTCAAGTGAAAGACATCTTAAAAGCCCATCAAAATTTGAAGGATGTAGTGATTCATACACCACTTCAAAAAAATGAGCGACTTTCTGAACGATATGAATGTAATGTCTACTTAAAAAGAGAGGACCTGCAAGTTGTTCGTTCTTTTAAATTAAGAGGCGCTTTTAATAAAATGAGCCAGTTGCCAAAAGAAAAACTAGAAAACGGCATTGTTTGTGCCAGTGCAGGAAATCACGCACAAGGCGTTGCCTATTCTTGCAAATATTTAGGTATCCACGGGAAAATCTTTATGCCTGCTACCACACCAAGGCAAAAAGTATCTCAAGTGGAGCTTTTCGGAAAAGAATATGTTGACATTATCTTAACCGGAGATACCTTTGATGATTCGTATCATGAAGCAGTCAAATGCGGAGATAAGGAAAAGCGGGAATTTATCCATCCATTTGATGATTTAGATGTCATGGCAGGACAAGGAACAACTGCTGTAGAAATATTAAATGATATCGAAGTGGAGCCTCACTTTTTATTTGCAAGTGTTGGGGGCGGAGGTTTGTTATCTGGCGTTGGCACGTATATGAAAAATATCGCACCAGAAACAGAAATTATTGCAGTCGAGCCGCTTGGTGCCGCCTCACTTCATGCTTCCCACGAGAAAGGGGAGGTTGTCACACTTGATTCAATAGATAAGTTTGTAGATGGAGCAGCGGTTCAGCGGATTGGCGAAAAGACGTTTACGTCGCTTCAGTCTGTTGTCGATAAGATTAGTCTTGTACCAGAAGGAAAAGTATGTACAACCATTTTAGAGCTGTATAATCAATGTGCAATTGTAGCTGAGCCAGCGGGTGCGTTACCGATCGCGGCTTTAGATGCACATCGTGAGGAGATTAAAGGGAAAAATGTCGTTTGTATTGTCAGCGGAGGCAATAATGACATTGGCCGAATGCAAGAAATCAAGGAACGCTCCATGATTTATGAAGGACTCCAGCATTATTTCATCGTTAATTTTCCGCAAAGAGCAGGTGCTCTCAGGGAATTTTTGGATGAAGTGTTAGGGCCAAATGATGATATCTCACGCTTTGAATATACGAAAAAAAATAACCGAAGCAAAGGACCTGCGCTTGTTGGGATCGAATTGAAAGAAAGAGATGACTATGCAGCGCTGATTGACCGAATGAATAAAAAAGGCTTCCACTATGTTGAAGTGAATAAAGATCAAGATTTATTCCACCTATTTATTTAGGCTTAACAGATAATTGGAAAAGAGGATTGATCGTTTGTGCTGCTCAAAACAATATGTTTTAGACGGATGGATGGAGCTCAGATCAAGGTAACAGAAGTCCCTGTTTTAAAGGGAGATGAATCCTATGGTTTCATGCTCACCTTTAGACTTGAAGCTTTCTTGAAAAAAGTCTATGTATCTAAGGGAAAGAGGCATGTGTACTCTTTCAGGGAGGATGTGAAACGTAACGTCAAGTGGAGCACATATGAACAGATCTACCAAGAGCCTACACTAAAACACAATGCGTAAATTGGAATCTTTGCCAAAGAGAGTGAGCGGCCATTTTCAAATGGGGGCTACTCATCTTGGCAAGGATTTTTTACATGAAAAGAAGAAAATGTGACAATTTCAAAAACGTTCTGACAGTTGTTTTCAAGTATGCACGAAATAAGGTAATATCATATGTAAAGACTAAGACAGCAAGGATGAGACGATAGTGAAACAAATTAAAATTGTAACAGATTCAACTGTGGACCTTCCGCAAGAAAAAATCAATGATCTTTCCATTCATGTCATTCCGCTCAATATTTCCATTTCTGGGGTTGATTATATTGACCGAGTGAACATACAGCCAGATGAATTTATTGAAAAAATGGAGGCCGCTGAGGAACTGCCGAAAACGTCTCAACCTGCGATCGGTCAATTCGTCGAATTATATGAAAAACTGACGGCAGATGGAAGCGAAGTCATTAGTATCCATTTGACTGGTGGGATGAGTGGTACGGTTCAAACTGCTGAAAGCGCTTCTAAAATGGTAGACGGAAATATCACTGTCATCGATTCGAATTTTATTTCCTATGGTTTAGGGTTTCAAGTCACCAAAGCAGCAGAGCTTGCAAAAAAAGGGGCAAGCCGTGATGACATCCTCAAAGAAATGGACAAAATTCGTCTTAAAACAAAGCTATTTGTCACAATCGATACATTAGAAAATCTCGTGAAAGGTGGACGAATTGGAAGAGGAAAGGCGCTGATCGGTTCACTTCTTCATATTAAACCAATTGCCAGCTTAACAGACGGCATATACACACCAGAAGCGAATGTGAGAAGTTACTCCGCTCTTGTCCGCTATTTGACAAAACAGTATGTACAGGCAGTGAAAGGGAAAACCGTTCAGGCCATTGGGATCGCACATGCAGACGCATTAGAACTTGCAGAAAAGCTTAAAGCAGCACTGCTTGATCACACACCTGATGCACTAGTTGACATCGCTTATACAACACCGATTATTTCCTGTCATACTGGTAAGGGCGCTATAGGCTTTACTTTTTATACCGATTGATTGAAAAGGGGATGTAATGGTCATGTATACAAAAAGGGGAGCCTTATTTGGTGCGCTTACGATCATAAGCGTGCTTCTTTTAGTCTCATGTTCAAATGGACAAATCAAGGATGCGTTAAATTATCAAATCCAGCCGTTTGAGTATCAAAACCAGGATGGTCAAAAGGTGTCGCTCGACGATTTAAAGGGGAAAGTCTGGGTGGCAGATTTTATTTTCACAAGCTGTGAAACGATTTGCCCGCCGATGACGGCACATATGACTGAGCTACAAAAACGGTTAAAAGAAGAAAAATTGGATGCGCACATCATTTCATTTAGCGTCGACCCAGAGGTGGATTCACCGAAAAAGCTAAAGGAATTTGCAAAAGCATATCCATTATCCTTTAAGAATTGGGATTTTCTCACTGGTTACTCGCAGTCAGCGATTGAAAAATTTGCAATGAAAAGCTTTAAGACGATTGTGAAAAAACCTGAAGACGAAGACCAAGTGATACATCAATCTCTGTTTTTCCTCGTTGATCAAGAAGGAAAAGTGATGAAAAACTATGATGGTGTTCAAAATACGCCATATGATGAAATCATCAAGGACATCAAAACACTGAATCGAAGCTAGCATAAGGATGTTCAAATGAGCGAAAACATGATACACTTTTTTAATCAGAAAAAGGAGGGACATCATCGTTTGAAGGCTCGTTTGATTTTGATTGTGATGTCTCTAGCTTTTGTTCTTTCTGCATGTTCCGCGCAAGAGGCTGGCATAAAGGATAAACTAGAAGACACACAAAACGTAAAAGAACATATTACGATCGCAGCGGTTGGAGATTCCTTAACAGAAGGAATCGGAGATCAAAATAAAAAAGGGTATGCCGGCATCACCCGTGACAAGATAGAAGCGGTGGACGGTGTACAGTCTGTTACATTAAAAAACTATGCCATTAAAGGCAGTAGAACGGTAGATTTATTAAAAAGATTAAAAGAAAAAAAAGTGCAGGATGGACTGAAAGACGCTGATTATATTTTCTTTACGATCGGCGGAAATGACTTAATGCATGTCGTCCGACAAAATGTGCTCAACTTGACATTTGCTCCTTTTCAAAAAGAGCAAGGTCCTTTTGAAGAGCGTTTTAAGACCATTCTTGCTCAATTAAGAGAGCATAATGACCATGCAAAGATCATGTATGTCAGTATGTACAATCCTTTTAAATTCAGCTTGTCTGAGCTGAGAGATATTGATGAGGTCGTCAAAGACTGGAATGCTGCTGCCGAAAAAGAACTAAAAAAAGACGGCAATGCTGATATGATCGATGTAGCAGATTTATTTGAAGATGATAAAGATGAAAAATTACTGGCAGATGATGATTTCCACCCAAACCAAAAGGGGTACTCTCTTATGGCAAATCGTTTATTCTCAGAAGTGAAAAAAGAAGGACTGCCGAAGGAATAGGGTGAAAAGATGAAAAAATGGAAGAGTTTATTTTTTATTTTACTGTCAATTAATCTATTGATTGTTCTTGTATGCGGTATTTTTATGCTGCTGCCGAGCGATCAATCCGCTTCGAAAAAAGAAGTGAACAGCGAGTATGCTTTTAACATTTCTAGTTCAAAAGAGTCGCTTACCAGCTTTGTCAATGATTATTTGAAAAACCAAGGATCAAGCGATATGCCCGACTTTCATGTTGCGATTGACCAAGATGTGAAAGTAACAGGTGCAATCAAAGCTTTTTCTTCAACGATTAATGCAAATGTATCATTTACACCATCTGTTGAAGATAATGGGGATGTTCTGCTGAAAGTAGATGACTTTTCAATTGGACAATTAAGCATCCCAATCAGTTTTGTTTTAAGCTACATGGGTCAATTCTATGAACTGCCTGATTTCGTTCATGTGAAACCAGACCAAAAAACGGTGGAAGTGCGCCTTTCAGAAATGCCGCTGACGAATGATATGTATGTCAAAGCGAACAAAATTGATCTTGAGAATGATGAAATTGAATTCTCATATTATCATCCAAAGCAATAGAACGTGTAAGTCAGGAGTGAAACTATGAAGCGAGTCTATCAATATTTTAGTTTACTGTCGCTCTTATTTGCTGCATACTTTGGCATGACAGCTGCCTCTCATTTAAAAGCAGAAAATATCGACCAGTTTTACTTAAATATCGCCTATTGTGCATTATTTTTAGGTACCATGATTCTTGCTTTTGATTTTCAAAAACAAGAAAAAGCTGAAGATGTCTCGTAAATAGCCTTTTCCATTTGGAAAGGCTGTTTGTCTTCTTTTCAGCGGAATAGAAAACCTTTGTATTCTAGGAAGGACGAGTACTGGCGCGGAGTGAATGTGACATTCGTGAGCACCGGCACGCAGGACTGACACCGAATGAGAGGGTTTGTCTACACACTGAGAGCCTTTTCCATTTGGAAAGGCTCTTTTTACATTTGGTGAGACAAGACGACTTTTGCCATTAGCTCTGGCTCTCCGTTTGCAAATCCATGAAGTAAAATAAGATAGGCCCGCTTTGTTTGCAGGTGAACTTTCGGAATATCTAGCAGTACACTTTGAGTACCGGCAGCTTTTAATTCAAAGTGATACTTATTCGGAGAGAAGTGGTGGGTTTGGGTGCCGTTTACATATCCGAGCTCCTTTGATAACATGCCTTGATCTCGTTCATATATATCAATGAAAGGGAGGTCTGGTGACAGCTGGATAAACGTGAGTGCTGATAGCTCATCTTGCTTAATCAGCGAGTCTTGCTTTTCTGTGAGCAGCGCAAAGCCGGTATGAGCTCCTGTGATACATAGCGTGTAAGTCTCGTTTCCATTAATCATCATACGAGAAGAAAGAATTTTTTCTTTTGTAGCCAGCTTGAATACTTCTATCTCATAAACACCCTCATCCCATTCCATATAAGCAGACAGCTGACCGTATGGTAGCTTTTTTTGGATTGGCTGCTGATTTACAAATACAGCAAGCTCACTTAAATCCGGTGCAGCGTGAAATAATCGAATAACAGCTTTGGAAATGGTGTTTCTCGGATGGTATGGGGGAAAGGTAGCTAATGGACGATATAGAAATTGATTCATCTCGTAGAGCTGCTGCACGTCTTTATCCCTTCTTTCTCTGCAATGTGTTTTTTGTAGCGTATGCAAGAAAGGGACGATCTGTATAGGCAAAAGAAACATAGAAAAAAGCCTGACAAAAAGTGTCAGGCTCTCGTATTAAGAAGGAGATGAATATTGATGATATTCAGCCAACTTAATGAACGTTTTTTCATCCTCAATTAATCCGCAAACGCCGCACTGGACTTTGATTTTCGGTCCTTGATAGTTCATGTGAAAAGGAGAAGGCTGATCTCCTTCATATGTTTCGACAATCGCTCCAGTTGCTGGATCAAGTTTCACAGGTTCTGAATGCTGCTCGATGAGATTAAAACGCGTTCTGTTGGTTTTGCAGTTCGGACAAAGATATGGACTTGTCATGGTTCATTCCACCTTTTTATCCGTAGCATGTCCTCCACGCTAAAATCTATGCTTAATCTTTTTGACTTTTATCCAGCTTTTTAAATAATTTGATCATCGTTTTCAGTTCTTCATCCTCAAATGATTCAAATCGTTCCATGAAGTATTCTGTTTTCTTTTTCTCAAAATGCTCAGTAATTTCCTTACCCTTATCGGTTAAGTGGATTTTGATGATGCGTCGATCCTCTTTTGAACGGATACGAGTGATCCAGCCTTTTTCTACAAGTGTGTCGGTTACAGCTGTAATATGGCTTGCTGATACACCGAGAATTGAGGCGAATTCCGTTACTTTTTTTGCGCCTTGTTCACGCAGCAGATTTAAAATGAGAAATTCATTCCGAGATAATTCGTTTTCAAGCAGGCTGTTAATTTCATAACGTATTTGCTTAAATACGGTTCTCAGTAAAGTATCCATTTCATACATCATTTGTTTTCTTTGTTCCAATCATTAAACCCCCATTATATTTTAAGATACGACAGAATGCTTTCTTTTGTTTTTAGGTATACAAGTCGTATCATTTTCATTATTTTTTATCATGTTATAATATGATGATACCATTTTTTAAATGAAGGGGGCACTAATATGTCTGAAAAACAAGAATTAGCCACATTTGCTGGAGGCTGTTTCTGGTGTATGGTTAAACCTTTTGATGAACAGCCAGGCATTATCAAAGTTGAATCAGGGTATACTGGCGGACATACAGTGAATCCAACCTATGAGGAAGTATGTACAAATACGACAGGCCATAGAGAAGCCGTTCAAATTACCTTTGATCCAGACGTTTTTCCGTATGAGAAGCTATTAGAACTATATTGGCAGCAAATAGACCCAACAGATGATGGAGGACAATTTGGTGATAGAGGAGAGTCCTACCGTACAGGGATTTATGTCCACAATGAAAAACAAAGGCAACTTGCAGAAACATCAAAAGAGCAGCTGAGCCAAAGTGGAATTTTCCAAAAGCCAATCGTGACAGAAATTTTAGAGGCTAGTCCTTTTTATCCTGCTGAGGAATATCATCAGCATTATTATAAAAAGAACAAAATGCACTACGAACGATACCATGTCGGTTCGGGCAGAGCAGGTTTTATTCAATCTCATTGGAGTGATAAATAATGGCTAACGAAAAAGAGCAGCGCATCAAAGAATTAAACCGAATGCAGTACGAAGTGACGCAAAATAATGGAACTGAGCCGCCATTTCAAAATGAATTTTGGGATCATAAGGAAGAGGGCATTTATGTAGATATCATTTCAGGCAAACCATTGTTTTCTTCTTTAGATAAATTTGATGCCCATTGCGGCTGGCCAAGTTTTACAAAACCGATTGAAGATCAAGAGGTAGAAGAGAAAGTAGATACGAGCCATGGCATGGTGCGGACTGAAGTTCGCAGCAAGACGGCCGACTCTCACCTTGGTCATGTATTCCCAGACGGCCCAGGGCCAAACGGTCTTCGGTATTGTATTAATTCTGCCGCTTTAAAGTTTATCCCGAAGGATGATCTTGAAAAAGAAGGCTATGGTCATTTGAAACACATCTTTCAATAATTGATTTAAAAAATCGTCACATGGAAGTCAGCTGCTTCCGTGTGACGATTTTTTTATTTTTTATGGTGGGTATGATGTAATTGTTCAATGATGTGAAACAGTTTCTCTTTTGTAATGAGCGGTGCTTCGTTCGATGTGTAATGGGTCAAATGGACTTTTTGAAAATGAGGGTGAAGATGTGGTCTTGGTAAAATGGCGTAAAATTGTTCATGTTCAAACAGTGCATCTGCCTCGTGAGGGAATGTGAGCTCCTCGTGAAGTTTTTCTCCAGGTCTTTTGCCGACAACGAGAATATCAGGAGAAGGAACGTTGATCTGACCGGCATATTCATGAAATGCTTTCAATAGATCAGCCAGCTGTAATGACTCCATCTTGAGAATAAACGTTTCGCCGCCTTTCATCATGATAGCTGCTTCAAGCGTGAGAGATACAGCTTCTTCGATAGACATAAAAAAGCGTGTCATCTTAGGATCAGTTACAGTTAGAGGTTGTTCATTTAACAACTGTTGAAGCATGATGGGGATGACGGAACCTCTTGATCCAAGCACATTGCCAAACCGGACAGAGCAAAACCTCGTTTTCTGATTTGAAATACTTTCATTCGCTTGAAAAAACAATTTTTCTGAAATTAATTTTGTAGCTCCCATGGCATTTGTCGGAGAAACCGCTTTGTCGGTTGAAATGTTGACAACATGACTGACTTCATGTTCAAGTGCTGCTTCGATGACATGCTGTCCGCCGATGATGTTGGTTTGGACAGCTTCAAACGGATTATCTTCGCAGGTGGGTACTTGTTTGAGTGCAGCTGCATGGAAGATGATATCTACCCCTTTGACAAGCTGCCTGACGCGGCTTGCATCCCTCACATCTCCAAGTGCAAATACAACCTCTGGATGCGCCGCATATTCATTTTTCATCATGTATTGTTTACTGTCATCTTTACTGAAGACAATGACCTTTTTAGGAGAGCAGGCTGTTAATTTTTTCACAATCTGCCGGCCAATCGAACCCGTACCGCCTGTGACCAAGATGATTTTGTCACGAAAAAAGGTCTTCAAACTCGTTTCTATTTGTTTGGACATATCTAATCCCCCAACTCTCATTTCTCTACTTTGCATCATATGTGAAAGAGAGGAAGACGTTTGAGGAAAAGAACCACTTCATGCATAAATTAGGTGAACCAATTATAACCATCTGCTTGATGACTTAATAGAATATGTAGAGATAGAAGATTAAGTAGAATAACGAGGCACCTGAAGACTTCAGTACGGCGATCAGTTCAGCTCTCAGAATATATTCACTGATACTGAGCTGCGCGAGGGGAGAAGATCATACATGTATAGGGGAAATCGTATTTTAGCCATGATACCAGCTTTTAGCAGCAAGCAGGGGCATCATGCTGAACACATTCGCGTATTGGCGGAGCGGCCGCTAATCTATTGGACCATTCAGCCATTATTACAAATGATTGAATTAGATGAAGTCATCGTATCTTCAGAGGATGTGAATACTCAAATCATTTCGTCCCACTATGGAGCAAATGTGATTGAACTGCCAAGCACACATGTGACAGAACAAACACCTTCTTTAGTAGCTGTGAAGCATGCACTTGCTTATTTAGAACGAGAGGGAAAGACATTTGATATTGTTTTGTATTTGCATCCATCATCACCACTAAGGCAGACGGCAGATATTGAGAACTGCTTGCAGCTTCTAGTAGAGGGGGGATATGATTGTGCGGCTTCTTTTACAGAGGCGTTAGAAAATCCAAATGAAACTTGGACACTTCATGACACCAATGAAGCCAGCCTGTATAAGGACAATCATTATTTTTTTGTACCAACTCAGGAGCACCCTTATACGTATGGGCGTTTAAATGGAGCTGTCTATGCGTTTCATGTTCCATATGCAAAAGAATGCATTCATTCCTTTTTAGAAGGTTCTGTTGGTGCATATATGATGGATCATGCGCAATCGCTTGTTGTGAAAAGTGAGGAGGATCGGAAAAAGGCAGAGAAGATTTTATTGGCTCGACAAGATGCAGAAGGAACGGCATAAGATGATGGCAATTAGAAAAAGCGCCCGGTCATAGGGCGCTTTTGACTATTTCATAAAGTCTGTAAGGCAGCGTATCAAATGTGTTCCAGCGAACGACTTGCTCGTAATTGTTCTCTGCAACCGATTGTCTTTGTTGAGGATTTTTTACATAGTGCTCGACCTGCTTAATCAAATCGTTTTCATGTGTGTAAAAAGCGAAGCTTGAAAATGCCTGTGACGGTTGTAGATCTGTCAACTGAAAGCCTCCGCTTGCAGCGATATCAAATGCTCTGTTGTTGAGACTCATATTATGAACATTGGCTTTGTTTTGATTATAGGCAAATTGCGCGGGCCTGTGCGGATTCAGAACAATGGCTGATGTTTGATAGATGTCTGCCATCTGCTCGGGACTCAGCCAGTGGGTCATCAGTGAGAGATCACGATATCGTCTGCGTGATTTATTCAACACGCGATGCCACTCTTTTCCTGCTACGAGAATGCGCCATTTGTTTTGATGTAAGAGTGTATTGATGGCTTTGATGCGGTTTGGATAAGGGTAGCCAATGAGTGCAATGTCATAGATGCACGATTCATGTGGTGATTCTTTTTTCTGAAATACGTGTGTATTGGTTGGAATGGGAAAGTAGTGCGCGTGATCAGCGCCCAGTTGTTTGTAAAATGACAAAGCACCTTCGTCAATCGTTAAGATCAGCTGTGCATCATTTACGCATGCAGCTGACACATCTATATAAAAAGGGTCTTCTGTCATCCACAGTACAACGGGGATCTTTTCTTGTTTGAATTGATGAAGCAGTTCTGATGGAATATGGTCACCGATCATCATGAAAACAAAATCCGGAGAAAATGTCCGGATTTTGTGCATATGAGCGGGTAGAGTTTCCCTTTCCACTTTGACGCATGAAAAGGGGGAATCAATGAAGCTATCTTCTATCCATTGATCGAACATCCGATAGATTCCACCGTAGCCAGAGCTGATATAAAGAAGCTTCATGATGGCCCTCTCACATTAAGATGTGAACGTAACACTTTCTACTTTATCTACATCTAATAGAGTCGTTGCAGAGCCTGTAGGTGTCACAGAGCTTTCTTGTGTGACGAAAACAACACCTGTTGAAGCATCGAATGATACGAATTGTACGGGTCCGATTAAGTCACCTGAGTCCATGACAATGCTAATGACTGTTCCAGGTGCAAGTCTTGCGAAAATCCATCTTGCTGGTTGAGATACGTCGAGTGTTGTAGCAGAATCTGAAGGTGATGCTTCAGCTGCTACCTCACTAAATAAATCGTTCAATTTTTCTTCCACTTGAACTCCTCCTTCTTCGAGATTAACTGTTAACGCATGACTAAGCGGTTTGAAAAACAGCTTTAATAGCTCTTTTTTTAATTCGGCACGCTTTTCGCTCATGTTCTCCCCATCCTTTCTTCATCCATTCAAACACACCACTATGTATATGCCGTTCTCTTTTTTTGGTATAAGCAGAATGCTCATTCCTTGTTCTTTTTTTCATTTAATGACTTCACACATTTTTGAAAAATGTTTTCAAATGCTGATGCTAAATGAAGTGATCCTCATACTCTAGTAAAGATCAAACGAGAAGAAAGAGGGAATCTGAATGGAATTTGAACAACTATTAAATGGCTGGAACGAAGAATTACTAGAAACAGAAGGAATACTTGAAGTTGTGTTGATTATACTTCTTCTTCATCTTTTAGAGGAAAGTGAGGAAGGGAGTGCGTCAGAGATTAAAGAATTGCTACGCCCGTGGCTTGAGCTCGGCATTCCGCTGCCGCGTGTTCATTTAGTCAATGGAGATGTGCTGCAAAACGTGGTTGTCGTACAATTGTTTGACTCAGTAGCAGTCTTTAAAAATGCGACAAATCAGCTAAGAGTAAGTGTTCCTTATGTGAACATTGTCAGCTGGGGGGCTTTTTAATCTATTTAAAAAAGGATAATGGTCATGAAAGTATCAGTGATATTAACAAGCTACAACAAACCTGATTTCATTGAACGTGTGCTAAAGAGTGTGGTAGAACAAACGTATCAGCATTGGGAGCTTTTGATCATGGATGATGGCTCTGAACAAGAAACGATCCAAAAGATGCAGCCTTATTTAGTGGATAAGCGCATTCAATTGTATTCTCATCAAATTCATCCTGCAAACCGGCTGAAGACTGTACGTTATGCAACGCTAATTAATGAAGCATTAACACGTATAACAGGTGAGCTGGTTTGTTATGTAACTGATGATACAGTCTACAGAAAAGATCGTTTAGAGAAAATGGTCGAGGTTTTTCAATCGAAGCCTCACATAGATATCGTCTATTCCTCGCAGCGTGTCGTGCATGTGAATCAGCATTTGGTGGAAACGGCGAGCTTCGTTCGAGAAGCAGATCAAGTGTTGGAGCATGCATCCTTTCAAGTCGACCATTGCTCTGTTATGCATAGAAGCCGGCTGCTTTCGCTTATTCATGAAAAATACGGACAATACTGGGCCGACGAACCAAAACATTGGCATCATGCTGATTCTGTGTTTTGGATGAGACTGAATCATTTTGCTGCGTTCTTTCCATTACAAGAAGTACTAGATACCACATATAAAACGCCACAATCATTCCATCATATGTTTGCGAGTATGCCCTACGATTTAATTGACGGAACTGTGATTGAAAGAGATGGCGCTTATTATCAAATCGCTCACGGATGTCTCCATCTAATTGACAAGCGCTGGGTGAATGAAAAGAACAGGCGTGCGATTCGTGTTCCTTCCTTATGTACGATGAAATATGAAATGAACGAGCCGCTGACAGTTCCGAATTATACAGTCGTCACTGCAGATAACGGCAGAACATTTTATTATATTGAACATCAGACAAAAAGACGGTTTGCTTCAAGACGTGATGTGCAATATTTTCAGTTTCATCAAAAGGAGATTTACACGGTCACAAAACAGCAGCTGGAGACGTTTGAGGAAGGCAGCATCATTCAAGTATCTCCAATATTCAGCCCACCAAATAGACGGCTGTTTAAATGGAAACAAGATGTCTATTTATTTGTGCATGATACCTTTTGCCGAATTGTCCCTGAGGTAGTGAAAATATTTGCGTTTTACCATCAGCCAATCAAACTACAACCTTCTCAATTTGCATTTTTTCAAGAAGGAAAGCCAATTGTGCCGCTGTATATGGAGTCACTTCAGGAATTTGACTTGTCTCTTTATCAGATGTCAGGACGAAAGCACTCCTCCTAAGAGGGGTGCTTTTTTTCGAATTGACGAAAAAAGCAGGAGATCGACAGGAAAAAGCGAAACGTGAAAAGGATAGGGGAACACGTTGAACATCATCAAGCCGCTGAAAATTGGGCAATACGTGCAGGATTTTCGGCATAGAAAGTGAGGGGGAAATAGTGGGGAAGGTTGTCGAAAGAGCGGATTGGTTTGAATTAATTTTAGAAGCCATCGATGAAGCGATTCACGTTGTAGACGATCAAGGGGTTACCATCTTTTATAATCATAATGCAGCGAAGTTCGACTGTTTAGCGAAAGAAGAGGTGATTGGCAAGTACATACTGGATGTGTATCCTTCATTAACTGAAAAGACAAGTACACTCATGCATGTACTTAGAACAGGAAAACCCATTTATCATTCGTTGCAAACCTATTTGAATAAAAATGGAGAAAAAATTGAGACCGTCAACACCACACTGCCGATTATAGAAGGCAGCAAGTTAATTGGGGCGGTAGAAGTAGCGAAGGATGTGTCGAAGCTGTCGGCGCTTTCGAATCGTTTAGATCAAAAAAAACGAACGGATGGTGCCGCGGAGACCACTCAAATGCTCGATTTTTCTTCATTTTTAACAAATGACCCACAATTAAAAGAGATGCTGGAGAAAGCGAAAAAAGCTGCTGCATATCCTTCATCGGTTATGGTCTTCGGGGAAACTGGGACAGGAAAAGAGGTACTCGTACAAGCGATTGTTCATGCATCTGATCGGAAAGATCAAGTCTTTATCCCGCAAAACTGTGCTGCTCTTCCAGAATCGCTGCTTGAAAGTCTTTTATTCGGGTCTGTCAAAGGAAGTTATACGGGCGCAATAGATCGCAAGGGGCTGTTTGAATTAGCAGATGGTGGTACGCTTTTTCTTGATGAGCTGCAAGCGATGCCGCTTACGCTTCAAACAAAATTACTGCGTGTGTTAGAGGATGGTGTTGTCCGCCGGATAGGTGATGCAAAGGCGGTTCAAGTAAATGTCAGAGTGATTACTGCCCTCAATATCGACCCATTTGAAGCCGTTAAAAAACAAATGTTAAGAGAAGACTTATTTTATAGACTGCATGTGTCATCATTTCATATCCCGCCGCTTCGCACAAGGAAGCATGATATCCAGCTGTTATCCAGCCACTTTATTCAAACGTATCATCAGCAATTTTCAAAAAACGTCAACCGCCTTTCTGAAGAAACTGTCCAAGTATTTATGGCCCATCAGTGGCCAGGGAATGTCAGAGAATTAAAACATACGATCGAGCATGCCGTCTTGATGATGCCAAAGGAAGCAGAAGAAATCACCCCAGCATATCTCCCTGTCCATTTGCGGACGCATCAGATAGAAAGTCATCCACCAGAGTCCTCATTAAAAAGTCAAGTGACGTCATTTGAACAAACGCTGATTCAAGAAGCTTTAAGACAGCACGCAGGGAATATTAAGCAAACGGCAGCCGCTTTAAAAATTCCTCGACAAACATTGCAGTATAAGCTAAAAAAATATATAGATGCCGAAAAGTAGGCACTTCAAACAGGTGAATGTGACGGAAAAGCTCCTTTTGTAAAGAATAGGGGCATTTTCCCATGTTGGCACATAACTTGCATAGTATAAAGTGAATGCTGATAGGGGGAATGGATATGAATCAAAAACTGTATCAACCTGCGCGACATTGGAAGGACATTGAACTTTGGAAGGACGTACCCGAGGAAAAGTGGAACGACTGGATTTGGCAGCTGACGCATACGGTCAAAACGCTAGAAGATTTAGAAAAAGTCGTGAACTTAACAGAAGAGGAAAAAGAAGGGGTGAAGATTTCCACGAAAACCATTCCACTCAACATAACACCCTACTATGCCTCACTGATGAATCCAGATGATCCAAGATGCCCAATTCGTATGCAGTCTGTACCAATTGCAGAGGAGCTTCATAAAACAAAATATGACCTCGAAGATCCGCTCCATGAAGATGAGGATTCACCTGTTCCAGGTTTAACGCACCGATACCCAGATCGTGTGCTGTTTCTTGTCACAAATCAGTGCTCCATGTACTGCCGCTATTGTACGAGAAGGCGTTTTTCCGGTCAAATCGGGATGGGCGTGCCGAAAAAGCAATTAGATGCCGCCATTGGATATATTAGAGAAACCCCTGAAGTGCGGGATGTGTTAATTTCAGGCGGTGACGGGCTGTTAATTAATGATCAAGTGCTTGAATACATTTTGAAAAACTTACGAGACATTCCTCACGTTGAAATCATTCGAATTGGAACACGTGCACCGGTCGTGTTTCCGCAGCGAATTACAGATGAATTGTGTGAGATTTTAAAAAAATATCATCCTGTTTGGCTGAACACTCACTTTAATACAAGCATTGAAATCACAAAAGAAGCGAAAGAAGCGTGTGAGCGCCTTGTCAATGCTGGCGTCCCTGTTGGCAATCAGGCGGTGATCCTAGCAGGAATTAACGACAGTGTTCCAATTATGAAGAAGCTGATGCATGATCTCGTCATGATTCGCGTCAGACCTTATTATATTTATCAATGTGATTTATCTGAGGGGATCGGCCACTTTAGAACACCGGTTTCAAAAGGCCTTGAAATCATTGAAGGCTTAAGAGGACATACGAGTGGTTATGCCGTGCCAAGCTTTGTTGTAGATGCACCAGGCGGAGGAGGTAAGATCACCTTACAGCCAAATTATTTATTATCTCAAAGCCCAGAGAAAGTGGTCCTGCGTAACTTTGAAGGTGTGATCACCTCTTATCCAGAGCCGGAACATTACGTCGCCGGCCAAGCGGATGCGTATTTTAATGAAATCTATGAAGAAAAGAAAGAACCCGCCATTGGCATAACTGCTCTATTTGAGGATGAAGCAAGATCCTTTACGCCTGAAAATTTAAGCCGAATGAAACGAAGAGAGTCTTATGAAACGAATCCTGAACATGATACGCTCAAAAACAAACGTGAAAAACGAGATGAATTAAAAGAGAAGAAATATCAAGCCCAGCTCAAAAAAGAACAAACCGTAAAGGAGGAGAAATAACGTTGCTGACATGTGATTGGTGTGAGGAGAAGAAAGCGAACGCAGGAGAGACCACAGTCTATTGGGAACTCATCACGGGCACACAATCGATTGAGATTTTGGAAACGCCTTCGATTTCTTGCACGCATTGCGGGATGACGTATCAGAAGGATGAGACAGTAAAAGAGATAGAAGATCAATTAATTTTAGTCGATCAAACAAAACTTCCAGAAAAAATCTTATATGCAGAATTAATGAGCATGGAGCGGTTATTAAAGCGTAATTACTTTGATTTTTCTTCATAAGTTGTACCTCCGCCTATACAAGTCATCAAATTCCTGTATAATATAACAACAAAATAGAGTGTCGCGGAGGGAAAAACAGGTGAAGTCGTTTTACCATTATTTAATGAAGTACAGACATCCAAAACCAAAGGATGACATCAGTCATTTTGCAAATGCTGCTTATGAAGATCACAGCTTTCCTAAAGCATCCACTGATTATCATGAGCTATGTGCCTATTTAGAGTTAAATGGGGACTATTTAAGCTCCATGACGACATTTGATGAGGCTTTTGAGCAATACGAAGTAGAAGTCAAAAAAAAATAACACACACAACCGCTTGTTCCGTATGGAAGAAGCGGTTTTTTCATGAAGAAATAAAATGGCGTTTTGCATGGTGTGGTTGCCCATGCAGAATTCCTTGCGCCGGCATACGATACGTTAAGACCAAAAGTCGGGCAAGGGGGAGACAGAATGAAGGCGAAAGCACCAAAATATAAAGTAGGGGATATTGTCGTCGTTGTCATGTACGGCACAGTTGGAACGATAACAAAAGTCCATCAAATTGACCAACATTATCTATATGAGGTCAATCATAATGAGGTGCTTTATTTTGAAACATCACTCCAGCTTTACGATGAATACGACGGGGTGATTGTAGATACAGAAAAGCTGGACATTGAATATGAGTTCCTCATTGGCGATGTTGTATATGTAAAGGATTACGGGAAAGAGCTATTTAAAATCATTGGCCATCGGACTGAGATATGGCGCTACCTTGAAGATGGCTGGGAAGATGTCATTTATGAACTGACAAGGTTAAAAGACGGAGAATGGCTGGAAACAGAAGAAGAAGACTTGACGCTTGTCCTAAGAAAATATGAGATGGATCAGTTTGTTCATCAGCTTCTTTTTGTGCATTACGTTGGAGAAACCTCAAAAGAAATAGAGGAAGATATGGTGCAAACCGCTCTATTACAGTTAGAAGAGAAACAAGAAAGCGAAGCATCACTAGAATTTCTCGCTGTATCTATAGTGGATGAGCTTCTTGATATTTACAATGATTATAAAATTCTCTATGAATTTTTCAAAGACCCAGAATATAAGGATATGATGGACTTTATTTTGGAAAGTTTAAACGAGCATTTTGGTTAAAAGAAGACTTGTCCTAACACGAATAAAAAGTAAGGAACACAGAAAAAAGCAATCACATAAAACCATCCCCTCAAGATACGGCCCATCACCTGATCAAAAGTATGTCCATCTAAAATGCTTAACCATTTCATTGCCTCATGCCCCTTTTCTTTTCGTTTACTGCATTTATATGTATGGAATGAGCCATTATGACAAACTGTAATAAAAATAAGGCAGCGTTCATACATCATAAAAAAGGAGGCGGAAAGCAATGAAAGAAGCAGATTTGGTGATTGATACAGAGGAAATTGCAGAATTCTTCTACACGGAGCTGGTCAAAAGAGGGTACATACCATCTGAGCTGGAAACGTTTGAGCTTGCCGATATTACATTTGAATATATGCTGAGGAAAGCAATGATAGTTGAAGAAGAGGCGCGGTAGGCACTATACTTTGAAGAGATTCTGAGTAGAAAGGGAGGGGAATTGGTTCGCGTGTATGTCATCATTTTTTTCCTTTTGTTTGGCGCCATCGCAGCGCTTATGGTGTCTGGCATGTTCCAGGAGTTGGACAACCAGATCATCTTATCGTTTGAAAACATCAGACTTCCTTTTTTAAATGATGTCATGCTGACTTTGACTGACTTTGGTATCAGTGCGCTGCTTGTCCCAATCATGCTCATCTTTAGCGTGGTGCTGTTTATGTATAAACGCTACCACTCTATTATGCTGCTTTTTCTACTATATATAGCAGAAAAAACGGTCAATCATGAACTGAAAGGACTGTTTGCTAGAGATCGTCCAGCCTTTGATCATCTAGTGAATGAGACCTATTACAGCTTTCCGAGCGGACATTCTATGAATGCAGCAACGATCTATCCATTTATCGCCTATCTATTCATTGAAATGGTTCCGTGGCTGAAAAAGAGACAAAAAGCAGTCTACATGGTGACAGGGTGCTATGTGCTGATGATCGGCATCAGCAGGATGTATATCGGTGTTCATTATGTCACTGATGTAGCAGGGGGCTTTGCGATAGGACTAGCTTTATTTCTCATATGTAAAAAGATTGACGAAAAATTGTCTGTCATTCGACAAAAATAGAAGAAGGAAATTCATAGATCCCAGCCAATTTTATATAAAAGGGGAGGGATTTGAATGCAATTGACGTTGAGATTTTTTCAAAAGAAACCTTCAGCTTATCACTTAACCATTTATCAAACACCTGAATATGGTGCAGAAAGCGGACATCAACCTGTGTACCGGACAAAGATTGGCGGCAGGACACACCTTGATGTACTGGAAAAAGCATTCTCGACATTTAATGTACAAGATACAGTCCCTAATGATTACAATGCACGGTTTATCACAACAGGGGATATCGTTGTGATTGATGACCAGAAAAAAGGGAAGTGCTACTACCAGCTCTTTCCGGCAGGATGGAAACGCAGTGAACGCCTAATGACGATGAGTTAAATATAAACGACGATGCCAGCTTTACTTTCAGCTGGTATTTTCTTTTTTGATCTCAATCGTTTATAATAAATGGGACTAAACACATGTTAAACGTAAGTGGAGGCTAAAAAATGAGTGTACATATTGGAGCAGAAAAAGGACAAATTGCAGAAACGGTATTGCTTCCAGGCGATCCGCTTCGTGCGAAATATATTGCAGATACATATTTAGAAGATGTTGTGTGCTATAACGAAGTGCGCGGCATGTATGGTTATACTGGAACATATAAAGGAAAACGCATTTCTGTACAAGGTACTGGAATGGGCGTACCGTCTATTTCGATCTATGTGAATGAGCTGATCCAAAGCTATGATGTTCAAAACTTAATCCGTGTTGGTTCTTGCGGAGCGATCAAAAAAGATGTCAATGTACGTGACGTCATCTTAGCTCAAACATCATCAACAGATTCTCAAATGAACCGTGTGGCATTTGGACCGATTGATTACGCACCATGTGCTGATTTTGGTTTACTGAAAAAAGCCTACGACACAGCAGAAGCGAAAAATGTAGCTGTGCGTGTTGGGAATGTATTTACAGCAGACCAGTTTTATAATGAAAAACCACTTGAGCTGATGGACCAATATGGAATTCTAGCGATCGAAATGGAGACAACGGCTCTTTATACGCTTGCTGCAAAATTTGGCAGAAAAGCGTTGTCGATTCTGACAGTGAGCGATCATGTGCTAACAGGAGAAGAAACAACTGCTGAAGAGCGTCAAACGACATTTGACGAAATGATCTTAATTGCACTAGATTCTGTTTTATAATAGTATAAAGGGTGTGCTACGATGTAGCGCATCTTTATTTTTTTAGTAGAGCAAAAGGAAGGTATGTCATGAAGAAAAGCTATAAAATACTCTCAATCGCATCGATTCTTGGTTTGACGGCCGCATTATCAGGCTGCCAGTTGCTGGATCAGAAAAGCGGTACCACTGAATCTAACAAAACAAACGAACAAAAGAACGCAGCAAGTTCATCACCCCAGCAAAACTCAAACGATACGGCAGATTCATCTAATCAAGAGCTGACGTTAAAGAGTGAATATTTCAATGACATCAAGGTAGTGAGCGGACTGAAGACCATTCAAAACCCTGAAAATGTGCTTGCCTTAGTGAACAAAGAATATGCACTGCCAGGAACCTATAAACCTTCTGATCTCGTTGTACCAAAAGTGGAATTCTCTTTTTCAGAGGATATTGAAAAACGATATATTCGAAAAGAAGCAGCGGAGGCACTTGCGAAGTTATTCAAAGGTGCTAAAAAGGAAAACTTTGAGCTTGCTGCAGTATCGGGCTATCGTTCCTATGATCGTCAAAAAGTCATTTTTGATAGTGAAGTGAAACTAAAAGGGAAAGAAAAAGCCCAAGAAGCCGTAGCCTTACCAGGCGAAAGTGAACATCAAACAGGTTTAGCTATGGATATTTCCTCAAAAAGTGCCGGCTTTGAAATCTCTGAAAAATTTGGTGAAACACCTGATGGTAAATGGGTAGCCAAAAACGCTTATAAATATGGCTTTATCATCCGTTATCCAAAAGGGAAAGAAGACATCACGAAATATGAATATGAGCCGTGGCACTTGCGCTATGTAGGGAAAGAAGCTGCAAAAGCGATGCACGATCATGATTTAACATTCGAAGAGTATATGAACAAAGTGAAGAAAATATAAACAAATAAAAGGCCTCCCGAAGCTGGGAGGCCTTCTTTTATACGCCGTTTTAAAAAAAGAGCAAACCTGCTAATGCGAAGCCGGTAATAAAACCGAGTCCAATGCCATAAGCTGGACCCCAGCCATAATAGCCTCCGTAATAACCTCCGTAATAGCCAAAGCCTAAGCCCCTGCGGGACCCGCCGACTGGTCGGATATAAACTTTGCGGTTTGACACCCGCTCAATACGTCCAACATGTACTCTGCCATTTCGATCAGTAATTCTAGCTACTTTTCCCATATGCTGCTGACAAAGTTTATAGTAGCGCTCCATGTTTTTCCTCCTTATGACAAACTCTTTTCACTCTTATCCTATGCGAAAGACTTCATAGAGTTTGGACAAAACATATAGGAGATTCGCTCATTTTATACTGTACATTCAAATACAAGGTGACTCAGGTGTTCTCGGTGTGTTTGAATCAGGTCATAGTGTGTCTGTAATGTATCATAAAGAGAAGGTGGTATTTGATCTGATAATTCCATTTCGGTCGGCTCTTCCTGCACCATGTGCTCATCGAATGAGAGAATCTGAATGTCACGGAATCCTGCGGACGCTAACTGCCTTTTCCATTCAGAAAATGAAAAGAGGGAGTGAAACCCATAAAACTCCCGAATGGTTGCCTGTTCTTTTGAGGGAAGCGGCACTTTTAACACAGCCTCATTTGCGATCAATTGTTTCCCAGGAGCAAGCACCCGTTTGATCTCAGCAAGCGCAGCAGGTAAATGGGTGAAACTTAAAACAGATTCACTGATCAGTAGAGAGAACGAGTCATCTGAAAATGGCAGGTGTTCGATCGATGCTTGCTGTGCACGGAAAGGTAGTTGTTCCCGCTCGAATCGCAGATTGGCTTTTTCAATCATCAAAGGGTGTGTATCAATCGCCTCTACTTCATAACCTAAATGTCCTAGATAGGCGGCTGTTTGTCCTGTGCCGCATCCAACATCCAGTATACGATCGTCAGACGCCAAGTGAAGATGCTCAATCATCGTTTTTGTTAGCTCAATTCCGCCAGGATGGGCACCTGATACACCAAAATAGGCAAGCATTTCTACATAGTCACTCATGGAATCCCTTCTTTCCTTATCATGTTTCTCTCTAAAGATTATGCATTGCAAGGCTAAATGGCTTATCTTTTCAAATAGAAGTTTGATCCTTTGGTTGACGGATGAAGAATCGTCCTTGATAATAATGAAAGGAGATAAAGGTGGTGTTTTTTTGAAAAAACAATTCAAGTTCGTGATAGCCATTCTGGTGACAGCAGCGCTTTCCTCAGCGATTACATTTGTGATCACAAAACAAGGTGCTGTCAGCGTTTCAGGAGATGAGAAGTTTAGTAAACTCATGGCTGCATATACGAAGGTAAAAAACGAGTATTACGAAAAAACGGATGATCAAAAACTAGTAGACGGTGCGATTCAAGGAATGATTGCATCACTTGATGATCCATACTCTACATATATGGATCAGGAGGAAGCCGAAGGGTTTAACAACACCATTTCATCTTCATTTGAAGGAATTGGTGCACAAGTAGAAGAGAAGGATGGACAAATTTTAATTGTCGCACCGATTAAAGGCTCTCCTGCTGAAAAAGCTGGTTTGAAACCTCATGATCGTATTTTAAAAGTGGATAGTAAAAGTACAAAAGGCATGTCAGTGAATAAAGCCGTTTCTCTTATCAGAGGGAAAAAAGGAACGGATGTCAAACTGCATTTGAACCGACAAGGTGTTGGAAATGTGGATGTCACGATCACAAGAGATACGATTCCACTTGAAACGGTGTATGCAAAACTAACAAAAGATAAAATAGGCGAAATCCAAATCACGTCTTTTGCTGAAACCACGTCTAAAGAGTTAGATAAAGCGATTGATGACCTCGAGAAAAAAGGGGCAAAAGGTTTTGTCATTGATCTGAGAGATAATCCAGGCGGCATTATGACAGAAGCAATTGAAATGAGCAATGACTTTATCGATAAAGGAAAAGTCATTATGCAGGTTGAGGAAAAAGGAAAGAAACAAGTGTACAAAGCGGAAAAAGAACGCAAAGTTCATCAGCCGACAGTTGTTCTTGTAAACGGCGGTTCAGCGAGTGCTGCTGAAATCATGGCGGCAGCTCTGCACCAATCCTCTAGCATTCAACTTGTTGGAGAAAAGACATTTGGTAAAGGGACTGTTCAAAATGCGCAAAGCTACAATGATGGTTCTAGTGTGAAATTAACCATTGCCAAGTGGTTGACACCAGACGGGTCTTGGATTCACAAAAAAGGAATTGAGCCACAGGTGAAAGCATCTCTGCCGAGTTATGCGAAGCTGCCATACTTAAGTCCGAAAAAGACGTATCAACTGAATGATGATGGAGATGAAGTCAAAGCGGCTCAAAAAATGTTCCAAGCGCTTGGCTACAAAGCAAAAGCCAATGGAGAATATGATCAAGCATTCCAGTCGGTCGTGAAAAGTTTCCAATCAGATCACGATCTGAAGGCTGATGGTATTCTGACAGGGGACACAACGACGGTACTGATGACAAACATACAAGATAAGCTCAAGAAAAATGATACGCAAATGAAAAAAGCCATTGAAGTGTTGAAAAAAGAAATGAAATAGAAAAAGCAGTCCTCATCAGGGGACTGCTTCAAATTGTTGACAAAGGGCTAAAATGAACTTTATTTTAGCCCTTTGTCTTCTTTTCAGCTCAGCGTGATAGAAAACCTTTGAAGTCTAGGAAGGACGAGTACTGGAGCGGAGCGAATTTGACATTCGTGAGCACCAGCACGCAGGACTGACAAAGAATGCGAGGGTTTGTCTACACGCTGAAGCAGTCCTTATCAGGGGACTGCTTTTTTCTTGTGTTATGCTTTGTTAGCCACAGGTTCCGTTGTTTTCCCATTCTTTTCAAACAAATCACTTGTCACAGAATTAGATGCGACATTCTTCTGGAAGAATGGATTCAATATCAAGATGACCACAACGTTTGCTAGTAAACCGAGAAAGCCTTCATAAAGGCCGAATGTCATTTGTGTCATATTCGCTGTAAAGGTCACGATAATTCCTACGATGAGCCCCGCAATCGTTGCTTCTCTCGATTGTTTTTTCCAGAACAAGCTGATGGCAATGGCTGGGAAAATTTGAACCATTCCAGAAACACCGATCAGCTGAAGCGTGACGAGCGCAGTCGGGAACAGCATACCGAATAAAAGAGCAAGACCGATCACGATAAATACCATCGAACGTGTAATGATCGTTAACCGTTTAGGTGACACATTTGGATGGATTAAATCACGGTACAAATTATTGGCAAATAAATTCGACGCCCCAATGGCCATGATCGAACATGGAATGAGAGAAGCAAGTGCAATCGTTGAATACGCAAGCCCCTGCATCACGCCGCCATATGACGTCTGAATTAAATGAAGAAGAGCAAATCTTGGATTTGTATCTTCCGGTAAGACTAAAAAGGCAATGAAGCCAAGGAAGATGACCAAAATCAATACAATGTTGTAAAGAGGTAAAAACATACTGTTTTTACGGATGGCATCTGCGCTTTTGGCTGTGAAAACACCAGTTGCTGCATGAGCCCACATAAATAATGCGAGTGCAGAAACACCTGATGCGGTAATAAACCACAAAATGCCTTTAGGGCCGCTTTCAGGAATCGTCAGAAGCTGTGGAGCTTCCTTAGCTAACGTATTCATCATTGGTGTCCAGCCGTTAAAATGAATAATCGGGAGGGAAACGACCATAAAGAGCATGATCACCCAAACAAGAATATCTTTAATAATGGCTGTATATGTAGGACCTTTAATACCACTGAAAAATGTATAAAGTGCAACTAAAATAAATGAAATCATAACAACTGCATTCACATTAATATAACTCGTTCCAGCGACAGTTAACGTATCTTGAATCCCGCTGAGCTGAAGACAAATGTATGGAATGAGCATGAGTACACCAACAATGGCAATCAAACTAGATAACAGTTTACTGTCAAATCGCTCACGTGCATAGTCAGCAAGTGTTGTCAGCTTGTGATTTTTTGCAACCGTCCAAAGTTTTGGTAAGAAGAAATACGCAATAAAATAAGCAAGAACTGAATAGGGGATAGCGAAAAAAGCAACACTTCCCGCTGTATAAGCTGTACTTGTGAGCCCTAAAAAGGTATAAGCAGTATATAAGTCTGCGCCAACAAGGAACCAGACGAGAAGCCCGCCAAATTTTCTCCCGCCAACAGACCATTCTTCGACTGATTGTCTTGATGATTTATCACGACCAGCGGCAAAACCGATGACCACGACGATGAAAATGATACTTGCAGTAATCAATAAAGCTGTTAAGTTTCCTTGCATTCGTCAGTTCCTCCATTTGAATGTTGCATCCTGTAAATGATAAATGTGCAAACGGGTGTGAGTACAATCCATAGTAAGAGCCAGAAGTGGAAAAAAGGCAGCCCGATGACAAATGGATGAATACGATTCACAAAGGGGAGCAGTGCAAGCTGTCCAATGAATGGAATCGCGATGAGTAGCGCCAGTATCAGTTTTTTGTTCATGTTTTCCTCCTCTAATATTTTGTAATTTCATAATAATAGCAGTTGTCAGATTAGATCACAAGACCATTTTCAGAAAAAACAATCATTTTTATGAATATCATACTAATATAACGCTTTCATTTTTAAAAAGAGGTAAATAGTGAAGAATGAGAAAGGAAGACTTAAAAATAAGTATGGAAAAATAATATTCAGAGCAAATAAAAAAGCCCCAGCATGACGCTGAGACTGTGCCGTTTTTTATAGGAAATCAGATACTTCTTCGATGTCAAAACGATTGCTTTTGTGAGCTTCTTTTGCTGCTTTCCCGACAGAAATCAACATCACTGGTTCGTATCGACCACTCACATTGAATTCTTTTACGTACGCTTCTTTGCTGAAACCGCCCATTGCGCATGTATCATATCCCATTGCTTTCGCCGCAATCATTAACTGCATAGCAGCTAACGAAGCGTTTGAATACGCAGCTTCACGTGCATATTGCTCGCTTTGGTAAGCACCATTGATTTGCGTCATCAGTGTTTCTTTAATATCTTCTGTGATGAAGCCTTGTTCTGCTAGCTCACTGTAGATTTTTTCACCCTTTAGATTGGCTTCAAGGTCACCTAGCACAGCAATCACAGCTGATGCTTGAGAGACTTGTTTTTGGTTGTAAGCAATTGGAAGAAGCTTTGCTTTTGATTCAGCACTATGGAACACAGTGAAATGCCAATGCTGAAGGTTCCAAGCAGATGGTGCTTTTGTTGTGATATCAAGAAGCTCTTTTAACTCTTCTTTTGTCATTTCATGAGTTGTATCATACTCTTTTACTGAAGCTCTTTCTTTTAAAATGTCAATCGTTTTTTGATCGCTCGCCATATGGATATTTCCTCCCGTTTTTGCAAATAGTATGGTACAATAAATAAAAAAGTGAGAAACTTACTTATTGTAACTAGAGATATATTTTAAATTGTACACCGTTAGTTTGTCAAACGATTATGAAAAGAAAGGCTGAAATATATGGAATTTCAATTATGTCCAAACATTCAGCAAGCTTTTTTGCTTCTTGGCAAAAGGTGGAATGGTCTCATCATTCATGTATTGCTTGATGGTCCGAAGCGGTTTAAAGACCTGACGGACATTATTCCATCCATCAGTCAAAAAATGCTCGCAGAACGCTTAAAAGAGCTTGAGCAAGAAGGAATCATAAAGCGCACTGTACTTCCTGAAACGCCAGTCAAAGTCATCTATTGTCTAACCGAAAAAGGGAGTGCATTACATGGTGTGTTCGGAGAAGTATCGCGCTGGGCAGGGGAGTATGCTGGATCTCATGTAAAAAAGGAGCAAGCCTAGTTTTAGGTTTGCCCAAACGTTTTGTCTCCTAATGAATATGCTGATGTTAGGCACATGACAAAGGAGGAGAAAAGCATGTACCCTCATACTCCGTATTTTCGAGGCGGTGCCCCTGGCATTCCGCCATATGAATCTAGAGTCCCTTTGTTTTTTGGTTTTGGCGCTCCTTTAGTCGGCGGACTGCTTGGCGGATTTCTAGGAAGTGCGATTTTTAATTATCCTCGTCCATATTACCCGCCACCACCACCGCCTGTTCCACCACCTTATGGCGGCGGATATCCACCATATTATTAAGAAAAAAGAGTAAGCCTGCTTCCATTTCAAAGCAGGCTTTTTATAATGGAATATCAATTTCAGAAATGCCTGGATCATCATGCTTTAAAAACATAATTTCTAAAATACCATCTTGATACGAAGCCTTCGTTCCTTTTCTTTTCACAGCAGCAGGCAGGACAACCTTCTTTTGTTTATTCTCTTCAGGAAAATGATCAATAAACAGCAGATTGGCTGTATGTTTGATTTTTACTTTCTCCGTGTTCGGACGATCGAGCTCTATTTTGACAAACACGTGATCTGTCGTCTCAAATACTTCAACATTCGGCTCTTTCTTTTTTTTATCGTCTGTCTCTCTTTCTTTCTGCTTCTGAGACAGCGGATCCTGAAAGGGGAATTGAGCAGAATAATTGGAGCCGAAAACACTTTCCATGACTTGATTGACATATTGCTCAACGTCTTTAGGATCTGAATTTTTTAACGCTTCTTTTGAAAATTGCTTTTGAAAAGGAAATAATCGGTTCCAGTCAAACATGCAAATCATCCTTTCTAAATGCCCTGAATTAGTATATGCCCATAAAGTGATGTGCGTGCTATAATATACGATAGGTTTAGAAAGGAATGGTTAGATTGAACGAACAGCAATCAAAAGGTGTCTTATATACGGCTGCATCTTTTACATTATGGGGGTTATTCCCATTATATTGGAAGCTGATGGAGCATATTTCGTCAGGCGAAATTTTAGCGCACAGAATCATATGGTCCTTTGTTTTTATGTGCGGTATTCTTTTATATTTAAAGCAAGTCCGTCCAGCGATGCAGACTGTGAAAGGTCTGATGATAGATGGAAAAGCACTTTTTTCATTACTTTTATCGGCTATTTTAATTTCGGTCAACTGGTATGTATACATTTGGGCTGTAAATCACGATCTGATGCTGGAAGCGAGTTTAGGGTATTATATTAATCCGCTTGTATCAGTTTTACTAGGCATCATTTTCTTAAAAGAACGACTGAATAAAATGCAAACCACCGCCATTCTCATTGCTGCAGCTGGGGTCATCATCTCAACTGTTCAGTACGGCTCATTTCCTGTCGTGGCTTTCGTATTGGCTTTTAGTTTTGGGTTTTATGGACTGATTAAAAAAAGGATGAGTTTTACGAGTGCCATTGGATTAACCATTGAAACACTGCTTCTTGCACCAGCTGCGCTTGTTTACTTATTCTTCTTCTTAAAAGAACCTGTTGTCACGATGAATCCGAGCAGCTTCGGCTCTCTTGGGCTATTATTTTTTGCAGGTGTCTTTACAGCTGTACCGCTTCTTTTATTTTCTGAAGGAGCCAAAAGAATTCCTTTATACCAAGTTGGTATTTTGCAGTATATTGCACCAACTATTACACTCTTTTTGGGGCTATTTGTGTATCACGAACACTTATCTGCAGCAAAAATCGTGACATTCCTCTGTATTTGGGTGGCGATTTTACTATTTACAACCTCTCAACTCCGAATGAAAAAAACAGCGAATTCTCATTAAAGAGACGAAGCAGTTTGCTTTTTTTTGCAGGCGGATCATGTCATAATAAGTTGTTACCAAAACTGTAGAGGTGATCACATGTCATCAGTCGATGAGCTTGCACACGCTTATCAATCTTTATGGAAAAATCGGCAGCTTGATGTAGTGGATATGACTTCATTACACGAGGCGATACGAGATGATTTGCTTGATGCACGCACCCATCCTCGCGCAAGAAAGTCATTACATCAAAAGTATGTACTCGCTGTGGAAAGAATTTTAGAAAGCACGATTGAACAGGGTCATCAACTACAGCTGATCAGCTTACATACGAAAAAGCTGCGAGAACTAATTCAAAATGAAGGAAGGAACCACTCATGAAACCAATTCAAACGGAAGATGTCACAGCACATCTTGAATCGTTTTTAAATCGGCCAGTCTTCGTTCATCTTGAAACGACAACTGGTTCTTATTCAGCTCATGTGAATGAGCAAAATATGACGGTCGTGGCGTATATCCGCAACGCAAAAGTTGTCTATTCACAGGCAAAAATAAAAGGACAAGGTCCATACCGTGTCGGAATGAAAACAGAAGATGGCTGGATTTACGCAGAAGGTTTAACCGATTACGTGTTTGATGAACAAGGTCGCCTGCTGTTAGCAGGACACCTGCCAGACGGAAAACTAGCGATCTCATTACAAATTAGTGAAACACCATTTCAGGTGTAGGAGAGAGGGGAACAGTGATGAACGAACATGTACTTGTGATGCTGCCTCACCCCGACGATGAATCCTTCGGGGTCGCAGGGCTCATCGCGCAAAGCAGAAAACGTGGAATTCCAGTGACGTATGCATGCGGGACACTTGGAGAAATGGGAAGAAATATGGGAAGTCCAACTTATGCTAACCGTGAGACACTTCCTGAATTAAGAAAACAGGAATTAATCAATGCATGTAAAGAAATGGATGTCACAGACTTGCGAATGCTTGGTCTTCGAGATAAAACGTTGGAATTTGAAGATGATGAGTATTTAGCGGATGTGATGGAACGCATAATTGATGAAGTGAAACCAACTCTTATTGTCACGTTTTATCCAGGTCATGGCGTACACCCTGATCATGATGCGACAGGTGAAGCGGTCATTCGTGCTCTATACCGCAAGAAAAAAGAAGACCGTCCTGTCACATACTGCATGGCCATTACGAAAAATCGAGAAGAAGTGCTAGGAAATGCCGATATTGTGATTGATATTACGGATGTAGCCGATATCAAATTAAATGCACTAAGAGCGCATAGAACACAAACAGAAGGCATGCTAAGAGAGCTTGAACAAAAGCTGAAAAACAAAGAACCAGTCGTTCAAAAATGGTTTGATGAAGAAATTTTCTGGACGTATCAATGGAATGACTAAATGAAAGGCAGCTGACTGAAGTCAGCTGCCTTTTCCTGTTGTATCAGAATGCATACGTCTTTCAATCAACCTGAGACGAACAAATAGGACGATGGCACCTGCGGCAAGCCCAGTAATCAGCCCAACCCAATAACCAAACGCTCCAAATGAGGTATACGTGCCAATCAAGTAGCCAGCTGGAAGGCCGATGACCCAGTAAGAGACAAACGCAGCAATCAGTGTGTAATTCACATCTTTATAGCCGCGCAGAGCCCCTTGAATGGGTGCAGCGATCGCATCAGACAGCTGGAAAAAGATCGCATACATCAAAAAGTGCTGTGTCATTTGTAAAACAGCTGATTCAGTTGTATATAAACCAGCGATCTCAGGTCTAAATAACAAGATGAGTGCTGCAGTACATAATGAGAACAAAACAGCTGTTGCAATGCCAATATAGCTGTAGCTTTTTGCGTCTTTATACCGCATGGCACCGGCTTCAAAACCTACAACAATCGTTAAAGCCATTGAGATACTAAGCGGCAGGATATATAAAATAGAAGCAAAGTTCATCGCTGCTTGGTGACTGGCGATTGTCACGGTATCAAAGTGACCCATTAAGAGCGTGACAGCTGCAAAAATACTTGTTTCAAAAAAGATCGCAAACCCAATAGGGATACCGATTTTCAGTATTTGACCCATTCGGGAGACGTTAAAACGAGGTAATGTCTGAAACAACCGAAAGGATGCAAACGGTTCGGCTTTGATGACAATACAAATACTCATGATGAAAATCGCCCAATACGTCAGCGCAGATGCAAGACCAGCCCCTGCACCGCCAAGCTTTGGAAACCCAAAGTTTCCAAAAATAAAGAGATAATTTAAAACAAAATTAATAGGAAGTGCGGTTAACGTAATGAACATCGTCACACGTGTTTTTCCTAATGCATCAATGAACGATCTCATGACTGAATAACCAAAAAGCGGGATGATCCCAATAGCAAGGAAGCTGAGAAAATGACGGGCAATGGTTTCTACGGATGGTTCAAGCCCAAGTCTCCCTAAAATAAAAGGAACACACAACGATCCAATAACAATCACCACGATACTTAAAAGAAAAGATAAATAAATGGCCTGGAAGACTGCACGAGGAACGTCTTCCCTGCGGCCGCCACCCATCAGCTGAGCCACAATAGGGGTAACAGCCATTAAAATGCCAGCGAGGCCAGTATAAACAGGTGTCCAAATGCTCGAACCGATCGCAACACCTGCTAGGTCTTCTGCACTCACTTTTCCAGACATCACCGTGTCTAAAAATGTGATGAGCGAAAGACCTGCTTGTGTAATTAAAATCGGAATCAATATGGTTAAAAATTGTGACAACTTTGCTCGAATACTATTCGTTTCTCTCATCATAAGTTCCTCTCTGAACAGAAATAACGAGAGGAATTATATCACGCTATGTAAAAAAATCAATTCTCCGTCGGATTATTTTTCTTTGAGGGCTTCGTTTTTTTGAACATTTGGGCATAAATAAAAGAAAGACTGACAACACCTAAAATGCTGCAAGCATATTGAATCACTTTTTGAATGGTCATATTGAATTCACCTCCATACAAATAGAATGTGCACAATTTGTTATTTTATGACACAAGCGAAAGAAGGAGGGACATGGTGAGATGATCAATCGCACAAATGAAGAAGCGATGTTTAAGTTAGAAATGAAATCTCATTTAACGCAAATTATGATGGATGCAAGGAAAATCGTCGAATCGCTTGACCAGACGGAACAATGCCTTCTTTGTGAACTCGAATCATTGCATGATCAGTTTAATGAAATGCATGCAGAGGCTTCCTCGTTTTATTTACAAGCATATATGGAAGAATTCACACCAGGTTTTGCTCAATTTTCTTTAGCCATTGAGAACTTATCAAAACAAAAGCATGGCGCACTGATTGTGATTCAAAGGAGAGATGAGGTGGAGGATTATATACAAAAAGGGACAAACCTCCATGCGAAAATTAGCGCATCATTAATAGAAAGCATTTTCTATCCTGGAAACCCACTTCATGATGGCGCCCTTTTAGTAAAAGAAAATACGCTTGTTTCCGCTGCAAACGTCCTACCGCTCACCTCAAAAAAAGTCAGCCCTTCTCTAGGCACAAGACACCGGGCAGCCATTGGACTTTCTGGCATGACTGATGCCCTTGTTCTTGTGGTATCAGAAGAAACAGGGAAAATGTCGTTTGCGAAAGAAGGCGTCCTCTATCCGTTAACTGTAAAAGACCAAGAAATCAGAAAGTAAACATGAAAACAGCATTCTTCTTTGGGAAGGGTGCTTTTTTTATTGAGGAGAAAAAACAGGCAATTAAGTAAAAAGTCATTTGATACAGAAAAATTTGTCATGTAGAATAGAACTATGAAACTAGCAACGTGCTTGTTTTGACAAATTTCTAAACGTCAACTTAAAAATTCCTTAAAAATTGTTTATAAATACAGCAAACAGCCGATAGAAACGATATGGCTTTGTTTTAGCATTTTGAGTTTGCTGCTCTAAAACCTATTTAGTATTGCCCAACGTCTTCATGTCGAGTAATATTATAGAAATAAAGATAAAATAGTGCAAGAGAAGCAGAACCATTAAATGCTAAACTCAAAACTAGTACATAAGTCTTATGGGACGAAATCATGAAAGGCGGAGATTCATCTATGAAGAAAAAAGTAGTAACCGGCCTCACAGTTTCAGCGATCGCGGGCTCAGCTGTTATTGCTGCACCGGCAGAAGCACAGACGATCAAGGTGAAAAGCGGTGACTCACTTTGGAAGATTGCCGAACAGTACAACACAAGTATTTCGGAACTTCAATCTCTTAATCAATTAAAAACGACGATGATTTTTGCAGGACAAAGCTTAAAGATTCCTAGTGCAAAAAGTTCAAAATCCAGCTCATCAACAAGTTCAAAAGCAACGAAATCAAGTGCTTCAACAACATCTAGCTATACAGTCAAGCTTGGGGATTCATTATGGCTGATTGCGAAGAATCACAAAATGTCAGTTGCAAGTTTGAAAAGTTTGAACAGCTTAAACAGTGACCTCATTCGTCCTGGACAAAAGCTGAAAGTGTCTGGAACGACGAAAACGAGCGGCAGCCAGTCCACAAATTCAAACTCAACATCTAATTCTAGCTCAAGTAACAAATCAACGAATTCTAATAGTTCGTCGTCAGCATCTAGTACATATAAAGTGAAATTAGGCGATTCACTTTGGAAAATTGCCAATTCGTTAAATATGTCGATTGGTGAAATTAAAACATTGAACTCGCTAAAATCTGATACGATTTATCCAAATCAAGTATTGAAGGTAAAAGGAACGGTGACGTCAAAACCAAGTCAGCCGAAAGCACCTGCTCAACCTAGCACGCCTTCAAACAGCAATCAGTCTTCAAGTAGTAAAACAACATCTTATACGGTTAAATCAGGTGATTCATTATGGAAAATTGCGAATCAGTTTAAGGTGCAGGTTCAATCAATCCGCACAGCAAACAGCTTGAAAAGTGATGTGCTGAGAATTGGACAAGTATTAAAAATCAACGGAACAGCTTCCGGTTCAACTGGATCTAATGGTTCTACGTCAAACGGTTCAACAACACCGGTCAACAATAATAAAAATGACGTTCCAATGAATGCCAAAATCACGACAATGATTCAAGAAGGTAAAAAACTCACAGGCATACCTTACAGATGGGGCGGCAATACACCAGCTGGATTTGATTGTAGCGGCTTTGTTTACTATCTCATTAATAAGGTTTCATCAGTATCTAGATTGAGTACAGCAGGATACTGGAATATGATGACGCCTGTCAGCACACCACAAGTTGGAGATTTTGTTTATTTCACAACGTACAAAGCAGGTCCTTCTCATATGGGACTATACCTAGGTGGAGGAGATTTCCTTCATGCAAGTGACAGCGGAGTAGGAATTTCAAACTTAAGCAATCCTTATTGGAAAAAAGCCTACCTAGGTGCGAAACGTTTCTTCTAAAAAAGCCGATCTTCGGCTTTTTTTGTTTGCCTTCTCATCAGTTTGTCCATACTGATAACAAAAGGGGGCAGTCATAAATGAAAAAGTCAGTGTGGATGATCATGATATGTTTGATCTTTACCGCATCAGCATGTCATGCACCGCCGAAAAAAGAAACGACAGAAGAAACAAGAGAAGTTGCCGCACCTAAACAAGCACCAGTCACAACGTCACTCATAAACGAAAGCGGACAAAAAATAGGGAGCATTGAAATAAGAGAGTCCTCAGAAAATGGGCTGGATCTGCATGTGAAAGCGAAAGGACTGCCGCCAGGTCCTCACGGCTTTCATATTCATGAAACAGGAATATGTGAAACTCCAGATTTTGAAACGGCGGGGGCTCACTTTAATCCGACCCATAGAGAGCATGGCTTCGACAACCCAAAAGGGCATCATGCTGGAGATATGCCTAATTTAGAAGTAGGGGCAGATGGACAAATTGATGTTGTTGTGAATGTACCAGATGTGACGTTAAAGGGAGGCCCAAATCAATTAATCGATCAAAACGGGCGAAGTTTCATCATCCATGCAGAAGCAGATGATTACTTAAGCAACCCTTCTGGCAACTCAGGGAAACGCATTGCTTGCGGAGCCATCACAAAAGAAATGGTAAAATAACAGAAGACGAACCTTTATGTATTGAGTGCATAAAGGTTTTTTTAGTATACTTGGTGAGGAAAATGATCGAAGAGAGGAATTAATCATATATGTTTAACCAACCATCACTCCCAGAAGAAATTCAAGCAATGATCGAAGCAAAAGGAAAAGTTCTCGAAGAAGAATTTCGTCCGCTCATCGGAACAGGCGGCTATGAATCACAAGATACGTCTATTATTCAAGATGCCATGATTGCACTTGCCCTAGGAAAAAATGTTCTGTTAAAAGGACCGACGGGCTCAGGTAAAACAAAACTAGCAGAAACTTTATCCGCGTTTTTTCAACAGCCGATGCACAGTGTAAACTGCTCAGTTGACCTTGATGCAGAAAGTCTTATTGGCTATAAAACCATCCATAATGATGGACAAGTTGCTTCTATAGAATTCATTGAAGGACCCGTTACAAAAGCAATGAAAAAAGGACACCTTTTATATATTGATGAAATCAACATGGCAAAACCAGAAACACTGCCTATTTTAAACGGTGTGCTTGATTACAGAAAAATGATGACAAACCCATTTACAGGTGAAGTCGTTAGAGCAGAAGAAGGTTTTGGCGTGATTGCAGCAATCAATGAGGGGTATGTGGGGACAGTGCCGCTCAATGAAGCGCTGAAAAACCGTTTTGTTGTCATTGAAGTTCCTTACATTGGCGGTGGCATTTTAAAAGAAGTACTGCACACTCAATCCGTATTAAAGGATGAGCGGTTAATCGATCAATTCGTACAGCTCTCATCAGATCTCATCGTCCAAGCACACAATGGACAGGTCAGTGAAGAAGCCGCATCCATTCGTGCACTGTTAGATACATGTGATCTTGCGCAATATATCCCGCCGCTTCGTGCAATTGAACGAGGAATTGTAGAGAAGCTAGAAGATGACCGGGAAAAAGCAGCGGTAAGAAATATCGCTCAAACATTATTCGAGTGAGGTTCTGACTTTTGAAATTCATCAAATTTAATGACAGCAGAATCGATTCATTTCTATTTATGGAATTAACGGATTTAGCCAAAACACTTGCCAAAAGTGATGATGTGGAGCTTGAATACGGTGTTCAGTCGTACTATGAACCGTTTGAAAAGAAAATTTTCATCAGCCATTTTTGGGATGATCGTCATCAAGAGGATATGATGGCAGGCCTAAAAAGTGATGTGTTCCTGCGAGCAGTAGGGACAGTGTATAGCGATCTTACAGTATTTGAAGACATCATTTCCTATGCCCACACATTATCCATTCCTGATGTGTGCAAACAATTGTTTATGCTGTTTGAAGATATCCGAATTGAAGAGCGGATTAAACGTGACCGCCCAGGAACAAAAAAGGTATTTAAACGGAGAAGGGAGCTTTACAGACGGCACTTTAAAACACAATTAACGATTAACCAAGAGCGTAGTATTTTAACAGATGCACTCTTTTGTGCGATATACGTGAAGCTGACAGCCGAATCTCCGCTTGAAGAAATTCCACCCCTTCATGAGCGGATAGATCCAATGATTCCGTTTATTGAGTCAAGTCTTGAACGTGTATATGACGCACGCTCGACATCTGATATCGCCATCATTGTGAAGGAATTGACAGAAGGCTTCGATGAGCTCCTTGAAAAGGATATGCTGAACACATACTTTTTCTTCCCAGAATTGGACTATGAAAAAGCGGCAAAAGAACCGCTTTTCCATGACCTCAAAAGAAAGCCAAAATTAAGTGAGGATATAAAAGTCGATCGGGAAAAAGAGGGGGATGAAGACATCCATAATGAATATATGGAAGTATGGCATAGAGAAACGGAAGCACCATCTAAAAGTTTCCTTCAATTTGATTTAGAACACGGTGGTAAAAGCGACCTCGGTAAAGATGCAGCAAGAGAAGGTGACGATGGAGATCAGGCGCTTGGAACGGTTCAAGGTTCAGCCAAACAAACCCATCGAAAAGACTATTCAAAGCTTGAAGCACTAGAAGAGGCAGAAGGAGAAGAAAGCGGGGCAGATGCGCATGAGAATGGAAAAGAAAACAAATATGCGTTTCCAGTCATGATTTCACCAGAACCTCCTTCACCAGAGCAAATAGATGTGTACAAGCAGCACGCAAAGGCAATCGAGCCTTATCAGAAACGCTTAAAACAAATGATTCAAAAAACACTTGAGCATAAAAAATCATGGCCAAAAACAGATCTTCATGCAGGGCGTCTCAGTAAAAAGCTCATTCGTTATTTTACAGAGTCCAATCCTCGACTATTTTATAAAAAACAAGCGCCATCTTCTCAAATTGATGCTGTGTTCACTTTATTAGTTGACTGCTCTGCAAGTATGTTTGACAAAATGGATGAGACAAAAAAAGGGATTGTTCTGTTTCATGAAGCTTTAAAATCAGTGCAGGTACCTCATCAAATTGTAGGGTTCTGGGAAGATACAAATGACGCAACTGAAACAAGTCAGCCGAACTACTTTAACACCGTCGTATCGTTCAAAGATTCCTTATTTGACGCAGGACCATCCATTATGTCACTTGAGCCAGAAGAGGATAACCGGGATGGATATGCGATTCGCCAAATGACAAAAATGATTTTAAAACGAAGAGAAGAGCAAAAATTCCTCATTGTTTTCTCAGACGGAGAGCCGGCTGCATTCAGCTACGAACAAAATGGGATCGTGGATACACATGAAGCGGTTCTCGAAGCGAGAAAAAAGGGAATTGAAGTGATCAATGTGTTTTTATCCAATTCTCCGATTGAAGAGGCGCAGATGAAAACGATCCAAGATATGTATGGCAAGTTCAGCATTTTTGTACCGGATGTCGATACATTGCCAGATGTGCTCTATCCATTACTCAAGAAATTGCTGCATAAAAGCATTGGGGCATAAGGTTTTGCCCCTTTCTTTAAAATATTTTTCGGAATGATTTAAATTTTTTGTTTTTCTTTGAATTTTTTATCTTTAATTGAACAAAGAATGTAGAAAGTAATCCGAAACAGTGGTAGAATATGATTGGAAGCGTTTTATTACATAAATTTGGTCATTGTGTTCTGGAAGTTATATCGAGATAGTGTTCAATCACTTGATGATCAAAGTTGGGGGTAGTGTTCAAAATGTTTCAAAATGATGTGAAACAACCGTTGAGTTGGGAAGAATTTCATGGTCCGAACCTCGGCTACGTGCTCGAGCTCTACGATCAATATGTCCAGGATCCTACTAGTGTTGATGAAGACATAAGAGGCATATTTGATGAACTTGGTGCACCACCGAGTGAAATGAAGGAGGAAATTGGGAAAAAAGAAAATAGCGTAGTTACTTCTGAACAAATCCAAAAGATAGCATCAGTCGTTAAACTGGCAGAAGACATCAGAACGTATGGCCATTTAAATGCTTCCGTCAATCCTCTTCGCAAAGAAAAGGAATTACAAGAGCTGTTTCCATTAAAGGAATACGGTTTAACTGAAGAAGACGTTAAGAATATTCCAATATCAATTATTAGTCCAGATGCACCTAAACACATTTCAAACGGCATAGAAGCCATTAACCATTTGAGAAATACGTATAAGCGTACCATTTCATTTGAGTTTGATCACGTACATGACTTCGAAGAGCGCAACTGGCTCTCTAAATCTATTGAGTCTGGCGAATTATTTAAGAAAAAACCAGCAGATAAACTAGTTTCTGTACTCAAAAGATTAACAGAAGTCGAGCAATTTGAGCAGTTCCTTCATAAAACATTTGTTGGACAAAAGCGTTTTTCTATAGAAGGATTAGACGCACTTGTTCCAGTACTTGATGAAATTATATCCGAGTCTGTTACACAAGGGACTTCAAATATTAACATTGGAATGGCACATAGAGGCCGTTTAAATGTATTAGCACATGTGTTAGGAAAGCCATATGAGATCATTTTCTCAGAATTCCAGCATGCGCCTAATAAAGAGCTTGTACCATCAGAAGGCTCTATTGGCATCAGCTACGGATGGACAGGGGATGTAAAATATCATCTCGGTGCTGACCGCCAAATCAAAGATGAAGATACAAAGAGTGCAAGAGTCACACTTGCCAATAACCCAAGTCACTTGGAATTTATTGACCCGATTATTGAAGGAAGCACTCGTGCAGCGCAAGAATCGCGTACTCAAAAAGGCTATCCAGTTCAAGACGTTGAAAAAGCGTTAGCCATCTTAATTCATGGGGATGCTGCATTTCCTGGAGAGGGAATTGTCGCAGAAACATTAAATTTAAGTCAATTAGTCGGCTATCAAGTGGGGGGAACGATCCATATCATTGCCAACAATATGATTGGATTTACCACAGAAAGCAATGAATCTCGTTCAACGAAATACGCTAGTGACCTTGCAAAAGGTTTCGAGATTCCAATTGTTCACGTCAATGCAGACGATCCAGAAGCTTGTTTAGCAGCTGTTCAGCTGGCGGTAGAATACCGTAAACGGTTTAAAAAGGATTTCTTAATTGACTTGATTGGCTACCGCAGATATGGCCATAACGAAATGGATGAGCCTTCTACTACTCAGCCAATGCTGTACGATGCGGTCAGAAAGCACAAAACGGTCAAGAATATCTTTGCAGATAAGCTTGTCACTGAGGGCCTTCTGTCAAAAGAACAAAGAGAAGAAATTGAGCAGGCTGTCACGGCAAAAATTGAAGAAGCTTATAAAAAAGTGCCTTCAAAGAAAGAACATACGATTCAAGAAATCGAACTGCCAGAGCCTGTATCTAACGGCTTCCCTGCAGTTGATACATCTGTAGAGTTTGATGTATTAAGAAAGCTGAATGAAGAATTGATTAGCTGGCCGAAAGACTTCCAAGTATTCGGTAAGCTAAAGCGGATCCTTGAAAAACGTGCAAAAGTGTTTACAGATGATCGCAAAGTGGAATGGTCACTTGGTGAAGCACTTGCATTTGCATCTATATTAAAAGACGGTACGCCGATTCGAATGACCGGACAGGATTCTGAGCGAGGTACATTTGCTCAAAGAAACCTTGTTCTTCACGACAGTCAAACGGGAGATGAATTCATTGCTCTTCATGAACTGAGTGATGCAAATGCATCATTTACAGTCCATAATAGTCCACTGTCAGAAGGCTCTGTCATCGGGTTTGAATATGGTTATAATGTCTATTCTCCTGAAACATTAGTGATTTGGGAAGCTCAATTTGGAGACTTCGCAAATGCGGCTCAAGTGTATTTTGATCAATTTATTTCAGCAGGCCGCGCCAAGTGGGGACAAAAGTCAGGGCTTGTGATGCTCTTGCCACATGGATATGAAGGACAAGGTCCAGAACATTCTAGTGGAAGAACAGAACGCTTCTTGCAATCAGCTGCTGAGAATAACTGGACAGTTGCGAACCTGACAAGTGCAGCTCAATACTTCCATATTCTTAGAAGACAGGCGAAAATGCTGCTTCGTGAAGAGATTCGTCCTCTTGTCATCATGACACCGAAGAGTCTGCTTCGAAACCCGAACACATTATCCGAAGTCCAAGAACTAACAGATGGACAGTTCCGTCCAGTTCTTGAACAGCCGGGCCTTGTGCATGATCATGAAAAAGTAACACGCCTTGTGCTATCGAGCGGGAAGGTATCGATCGATATTAGTGATCGTTTTACTCAAATGGAAGACTCAAAAGATTGGCTTCATATTGCGAGAGTGGAACAATTATATCCATTCCCAGCCAAAGATATTAAAGCCATTTTATCAAAACTGACGAACTTAGAAGAAATCGTATGGGTGCAAGAAGAACCGCAAAATATGGGCGCTTGGGGATATATTGAGCCATATTTACGTGAAATTGCATCTGAAAAAGTAAAAGTACGTTACATCGGCCGCAGAAGACGTTCAAGTACGGCTGAGGGTGATCCAACTGTTCATAAAAAAGAACAAGAACGAATTGTATCTGATAGCTTGACTCGCAAAAACTAAGGGGGAAATGAAAAATGGCGGAAATTAAAGTACCTGAACTAGCGGAATCAATCTCGGAAGGAACAATTGCTCAGTGGCTAAAACAGCCGGGCGATTATGTTGAGCAGGGGGAATACCTGTTAGAACTTGAAACAGATAAAGTCAATGTCGAATTGACAGCTGAAGAATCTGGTGTTCTAAAAGAAGTACTGAAAGATTCTGGTGACACTGTCCAAGTTGGAGAAGTCATCGGAACGATTGCAGCAGGTGAAGCTGGCGGAAGCGAGTCCGCAGCTCCAGCACCTGAGCAAGATTCTGCACCAGCTTCGAAAGAAGAACCAGCAGCTGAACAAAAAGAAGAGGCAGCAAAAGAAGAGCCGAAATCTGGTAATGGCAGAACGATCGCTTCTCCAGCAGCTAGAAAACTAGCAAGAGAGAAGGGGTTAGACTTATCTGAGATTCCAACCGCAGATCCGCTGGGCAGGGTACGAAAGCAGGATGTAGCTTCTTACCAAAAGAATGAAGCTCCTGCAAGTGCACCGAAAGCCGCGCCAAAAGCAAATGCTGCGGTGCAAAATGATCAAGCAGGGAAACCAGTTGAGCGTGAAAAAATGTCACGCCGCAGACAAACCATTGCAAAACGTTTAGTTGAAGTTCAACAAACGGCAGCGATGCTGACAACATTTAATGAAGTCGATATGACAGCTGTCATGGACCTAAGAAAGCGTCGCAAAGATGCCTTCCTTGAACAAAACGATGTGAAACTGGGCTTCATGTCCTTCTTCACAAAAGCAGTGGTAGCAGCACTTAAAAAATATCCACTTCTCAACGCAGAAATTCAAGGTGATGAGCTTGTCATTAAAAAATTCTATGACATCGGTATTGCTGTAGCCGCCAATGAAGGGCTTGTGGTACCAGTTGTCCGTGATGCAGACAGACTATCATTTGCAGGAATTGAAAAAGAAATCGGTCATCTTGCGAAAAAAGCAAGAGATAACAAATTATCGCTCAATGAATTACAAGGTGGATCATTCACGATCACAAACGGAGGAACATTTGGTTCTCTGCTTTCAACACCAATTTTAAACAGTCCTCAAGTTGGAATTTTAGGTATGCATAAAATTCAACTTCGTCCTGTTGCAATTGATGAAGAACGCTTTGAAAACCGTCCAATGATGTATTTAGCTCTTTCATACGACCACCGTATTGTCGATGGTAAAGAAGCTGTTGGGTTCCTTGTCACGATTAAAAATCTACTTGAAGATCCTGAACAGCTTTTGCTTGAAGGATAATCGAAAGAAAAAGCTAGTACCGATGAGGGTACTAGCTTTTTTGGTCTTTATTTTCTGAGTAGCCTCTTTTTGACCAAAATGTTGCCAGCCAAGAGCCAGATAAATTATGCCATACGCTAAAAATGGCACTGGGAACGGCGGCAAGTGGAGAAAAATGTGCGGTTGCAAGGGCTGCGCCAAGTCCAGAATTTTGCATCCCTACTTCTATTGAAATTGCTCGTTGAGAAGGAATGTCCATTTTACACCATTTTGCAATGAGGTAACCCAATAATAGACCAAGAGCATTATGTAAAACAACAACGGCAAAAATAAGCAGTCCAGATTGCAGAATCTGTTCTTTATTTGCGCTGACAACAGCTGCAATGATGGCGACAATGCCAGTAACAGATACAAGTGGAAGTGCTTGTACAGCATACGTCACTTGTTTTTTAAAAAACAATTTGACGATGACACCTAAAATAATCGGAATTAAGACAACTTGGACAATCGACAAAAACAAAGCACCCGGTGATACAGATAACCAAGATTTTGCAAAAATATAAATAAAAACAGGGGTCAAAATGGGAGCAAGTAGGGTCGAGATCGTTGTCACGGCAACAGATAAGGCCGTATTTCCTTTCGCCAAAAAGGTCATTACATTGGATGCAGTCCCGCCTGGACAGCAGCCGACGAGAATGACACCAACAGCGATTTCAGAAGGCAAATGTAACCCATAGGCCAATAAAAATGCAATGAGTGGCATCAGTGTATACTGCGCTAAAACCCCGATCAATACATAAAGAGGCTTTCTAAAAAGCTCTTTAAAATCTTCAGAAGACAGCGTCAGCCCCATGCCAAACATAATAATGCCAAGTAAAAAAGGGATATAAGGTCCAATCAAAGAAAATGCCGCAGGAAAAGTAAAACCTAGACAAGCAAAGACAATGACCCATATAGCGAATGTTCTTCCTGCAAAGTGACTAATGTGTAAAAGGGTGTTCATACTATCTTTCAACTCTCTTTCTTTTCATATCTTTTCTATTTTAAATGAATTTTCTGAAAAAACAACCTATGATTTTGTAATGGGTGTTCATAATATTATTATGTAAACTAATAAAAACCCACATAGTAAATGAACTATGTGGAGTATGCGATCAAAAAGGTGTCCATTTCACTTGTTGAGCCTGTTTTAGTCTTGCTTCTGGCTCACGCCAGTCAACGACATGCCACCACCGGTCTACATATTGCGCCTTTTCATTTCGATATTGGAGGTAATAGGCATGCTCCCACACATCAAGAGCAAGAAGGGGGATGACGTCCCATTGCGAGAGGAACTGATGGCGCTCTGCTTGTAAAATGTCTAAACGTTGAGATCGAGGGGACCATACAAGGATCGCCCATCCGACACCTTCTACTTGTTTGGCAGCAGCTGAAAAATGTGACTTGAACGCCTCATAGCTGCCAAATGATTGATCAATGAGACGAAGCATTTGACCAGTAGGTTTTCTTTTCCCTGAAGGACTCATGGAAAACCAAAAGATACAATGTAAATAATGTCCTGCCCCATGAAAGGCAAGCTCACGTTCCCAATGCTTGATCATGGTAAAGTCATTGGTTCTTCTTGCTTTTTTTAGTGCAAGTTCAGCTTGATTTAGCCCATCAACATAAGTTTGATGATGCTTTTGATGGTGCAAGTACATAATTTCTTTTGAAATATAAGGTTCGAGTGTGTCATACCGATAAGGCAGTGGTGGTAACTGATGATTTCCAGCTGCTACATCGCGCACTTCTTCGTGTGGCTGCATGTCTTCTGCAATACTTTCGGCTAGTTCGTACCATTCTTGTTCACTCGAATGGTCATCCTCCATTTTGAGTCGTAAATGTTCCACTTTTCGATGAATTTTATCATCTTGCCACACATGTTGAATCGTGCTAAGCCACTCTTTGAGCTGTGAGCGATATTCTTCTTTATTCATGTATACGCCTCATTTCCTCTAAAAATGTAGAACAAGCCATCATCGGAAACACAAATGGGTAGCTATGATAGGTGATGTAAAATTGTTTTGGCAGTCCAATGCCGACTGGATAGTACATGGCTTCTTCAGTATGGTGATGGTTCACTAAAAAGGAGACAGCTTTCAAAATGCCTGCGTTATTTGCTTTCTCATATTGGAGGAGCGCCTCTGTCGCCCATGCGGTTTGAACCACTGTGCCAAAGGGAAGCGGGACATAGGTTTTCAGTTCTGCACTTTTACACGATTCTCCGAAACTGCCATCTTCAAGCTGAATCTGCTTTAGGAAACGGCACGCTTTTTGCACAGCAGGGTGTGAGGAGGGAATGCCAGCCGCTTTCAGTCCTGTTAACGCTGCCCAAGTTCCATAAATATAACAAACACCCCATCTGCCAAACCATGATCCGTTTTTCTCTTGGTGGTCAATGAGCCATTTTACACATCGATCTTTTTTCCTGAGAATCGAGGGTGAAGCAGTATCTTTTTCTTCTAAACCAATCAAATGGAGCACACGACCAGTAATATCAGGAGTTGACGGATCAATCGCCGCATCCTCCGCAGATTCAAGCGGAAGGTGACGAAGCAGAAAGTGATCTTGATTTTTTTCGAAAGCAGAAAAGCCGCCATCACGGTTTTGCATGGAGAGAAGCCAGTCATATCCTCGTTTCCACTGAAGTGGAGCGTATTCTTTTGGGATAACTTTTAACACAATTTGCGTGTCATCACAATCAGGATTATTCGTATTGATATGTGAGAAACCAAAGCCTCCGGGAGCAGCATGACGGTTATGAACTGCCCAATCCGCTTTCTTCATTTGCTGCCGGTCCAGCAAATAGGTGAAGGAATTCATGATCATGGGATCTTGTCGTTTTCTTCCTGCTCTTTGAGAAGCGTAACTGACAAGCGCTGTATCCCACACAGTCGAGGTGGAATTCTCAGCATATATCTTGCTTTGACAGGAGGTGACGAGCTTTTTCATACCTCTGACTGCTTTTTGGATGAGATGATGTCCAGGGGAGTACCCAAGGCTCATGAGGGCATAGACCATAAAGATGGTTGCACTTAAGTAACTGTACAGCGTCCCATCTTTTTCAAGACGGTCAAACATGTATCGCTTTGCCGCTTCATATCCGAAAAAGTCGAGCCGGCTGTCGAGGGCTGTATATGACCGCATATACATGAGGAAGTCATCAGTCGAACGTTCTTCTCTTGCCATAAACCAGTCAAATGGATTTTTAGACATGTTTTCATCAAGATGGGCTAATGATGGAAACGCAGCATGAGAGGTATACCGTTTGTTCAGTGCGATCATCATGGGTACAAAATGAATCCTTGCATAGGCACTAAGGTGGTAGAAGTGTAGCGGAAAAGACGTAGGGATGAGTAAAAAGGAAAGAGGTGCATAGAAGTAGGGCCAAGGGTGCATGCCATTTACGGCAAGCATCCACTTTGTCATAAAATGAACGTTCTTTAGGCCACCTTTTGAGCGAATATATTGTGCTGCTTTTTCCATATGGGGCTCGTCTTTTTGAAATCTGCCAGATGCGAGCATGCCGCAATAACCTTGTACTGTAGCTGTGAGATGTCCTGACTGGTCATGATACAAAGAAAAGGAACCATCTTCATTTTGTTTGGCATGTATTGCTTCGGCCAATTGATGGATCAATTGCTGATCGGGGTCACCAACGGCTTTTAACAGCATAATGAAAAAAGCATTTGTCATCATAGGTCCTTCAAAGCAGAAAACAAATGCGCCATCTTCTCTTTGTCTGCGTTCTACCTGCATGTGCAGTTCATCGATATATTCGTTGACTCTCGTTTTAAAATCTTGCATTCGGCCATGCTCCTTTCCTTTATCACTATATTCAGGAGTCGGCCTGTCACATGACAGCTCAAAAAAAGCCGATGACATCGTCACCGGCTCAGCGTGTCGACAAACCCTCGCATTCTTTGTCAGTCCTGCGTTCCGGTGCTCACGAATGTCAAATTCGCTCCGCTCCAGTACTCGTCCTTCCTAGACTGCAAAGGTTTTCTATCACGCTGAAAAAAAGACAAAAGGCTAAAATCAAGTTCATTTTAGCCCTTTGTCAACAATCTGAGCCGATGACATCGTCATCGGTTTTCTTAAATGATTAGTCTTGCAGATTAATCCACACGCTTTTGACTTCTGTATAGTTGTTAAGGGCATATGATCCCATTTCTCTGCCAAGGCCTGACTGTTTATATCCGCCAAACGGGGAGGCGGCATCAAAGACATTATAGCAGTTGACCCAAATGGTTCCTGCTTCTAGGCGTGCAGCGATATCGTGGGCATGCTTTAAGTTTTCTGTCCAAAGTCCTGCCGCTAACCCATAGTCAGATTGATTGGCCCGTTCGACCACTTCATCAATGGAATCGTAAGGAATCGCAGATAGAACTGGACCGAAGATCTCTTCTTTTGCGATTGTCATTTCATCTTCTACATCTCTAAAGACAGTAGGGGAGACGAAATAGCCTGCTTCATAAGGGCAGTCACCACCGACTACGGCTGTTGCACCTTCTGACTTCCCTTTTTCGATATAACCTAACACACGTTCATGCTGCTCTTTACTCACTAGAGGCCCAATCTGGGTATCATGATGAAGACCAGCTCCTTGTTTTAAGGATGTCGCATATTTAGCCATTTGATCGACAACTTCATCATATTGGCTCCGGTGCACAAAGACCCTTGATCCTGCACAGCACACTTGGCCTTGGTTAAACATCACGCCGTTTAATGCACCTGGAATGGCTTTCTTTAAATCGGCGTCTGGTAAAATAATATTCGGCGATTTTCCGCCAAGCTCTAAAGTAACACGCTTGATGGATTTGGCTGCTTTTTCCATGATCAATTTCCCAACACTTGTTGATCCAGTGAAAGCCAGCTTATTGACATCAGGGTGATCGGTTAATGCTTCACCGGCTGTTTCACCAAATCCAGGAACGATGTTAATCACGCCTTCTGGGAATCCGGCTTTATCCACTAATTCAGCTAAATATAAAGCAGATAGCGGTGTTTGTTCAGCTGGCTTTAAAACGATGGTGCAGCCTGTTGCTAGTGCAGCACCCATTTTCCACATGGCCATGAGGAGCGGGAAGTTCCAAGGAATGATTTGTCCCACAACGCCAACAGGCTCATGGCGGGTATAATTAAAATATCCCTGGCTGACAGGAAGGGTTTGTCCAGTCATTTTTGTGGTCCACCCTGCATAATAGCGCATGTGCTCAATGGCAAGAGGGATATCCGCATTGGTTGTTTCATTAATTGGTTTTCCATTATCAAGTGTTTCCAGCTGAGCTAGTTCTTCTTGGTGTTCTTCCATTAAATCTGCCAGCTTAAACATCAAGCGGGCACGTTCGGCTGCAGACATAGAACGCCAAGGTCCATGGAACGCCTTTTTAGCAGCTTTTACTGCCTCATCAATGTCGGCTGCACCTGCTTCATATACATCAATAAGGGTTTCTCCTGTGGCAGGGTTAGGTGTAGAGAATGTTTTGTTATCATGACTTGTGACAAACTGACCGTTAATGTAGAGTTTTTTCGTCCCTTGGAGAAAAGATTCGAGTTTTGAACTGATTTGAAGTGTTGTAGAGCTCATAAATAAACAAACCTCCTTAAAGATATGGGTTGTTCTGCGAGTTCTAGGTGGAAAAAGTGGACATGAAGCAATTTGTATACGCACACAGATGTAAACGTATACATTTATCATATTACACGACATGTTTGAAAGCAATCGATAACACTCATTGCATTTCATGAAAAATTGGCTACAATAAATGTATAGATGAAAAAAGGAGTTTTTAAATCATGATCCATCAAAATTGGCAAACGGCTGAAACGGTAAAACAAGTAAAATGTGTACATACAAATGCGAAAAAATATATGGTTGACCGGGCATTAACGGTTGGACACACATATGATGTGAAAAATGAAACAGAGGAATTCCTCTTTGTCGTTGATAATACGGGTAAAGTAGGCGGGTACTACAAAGAGTATTTCGAAGACAATTCTGCTGAATGATTTTGATGGTCATCACTCATACTAAGAAAAACAGTAAAGGGTGATGAAGATGAAAAAGCAACAGCAAGAAGAGCAGAAACATCAAAATGCTTGGCATGACAATGAAGATGCTGATATGGCGATTACACTTGAGCAGATTTCTGATGTGTATGCCGAAGGAACGATTGATACCCCAAAAGATGAATAGTCATTTAAAACAGTGATTTTACATAATCACTGTTCAGATTGTTGACAAAGGGCTAAAATGAACTTTATTTTAGCCCTTTGTCTTCTTTTCAGCGTGATAGAAAACCTTTGCAGTCTAGGAAGGACAGCTACTTTTGCGGAGCGAATTTGCCATTCGTGAGCACCAGAGCGCAGGACTGACAAAGGATGCGAGGGTTTGTCTACACGCTGAACAGTGATTTTACATAATCACTGTTTTTTTATGGTCTCATAACGAATGATTTCTTGAAAAAAACTGAAACTTTTTTCCTGCTTTAACAGTCTAAATAAGTAGAGGAAAGAGCATCGGATCAAAAAGAAAAAGTTAAATGAAATTTAATCTATTCGTAATGGAATAACGACGATTTATAGCGTATTCTATAAGTGAGAATAAAACGTACCCACAGAGCCGTGTGGCCGTTTTGTCATAAAGGAATTTGATGCAGGAAGAGGGGGTTTACGTGGGTATTTTTTCTGTCAGTAAACAAAATGATCATAAAAAATTCGAATCCTTATTAATTGAAGGAGAAAGAATTGAGGCTGTTTACAGACTGCGTCACGACCAAATTTGTTTCACTAATAAACGACTGATCTTTGGCGATAACCGCGTATTTTCTAAAAAGAAAGTCAGGGTCTCCTTGCCGTATCGATCAATTGAAAGTTTTGCCATTCAAGAAGCTGGCGTGTTTGATCAGGACACTGGTATGCTGCTTGTTACAAGCTCAAAAGTATTTGAACTCGATTTTTCTAAAGATACAGATTTGAGTGACGTGCAGGCCATTTTAACAAAACATCTTTGCTGATCAACGATGCGATTACATAGATCACATGCACTTTTCTCATTCTTTGTTCTTATTTTTATCTATCGCATATCCCTTGAGCTTTTCCCAACACAGTGGGGAAGGCTTTTTTCTATTCGTGTGTTTGAATCACATCAAAAAAGGATAAAGATGAAACAGATACAGAAAGGAGAATGAACAATGAAAGTATTAGTTGCTGGAGCAAACGGACATACAGGGAGACTTGTCATTCGATATTTAAAAGAAAAAGGACATGAGCCACTTGCTCTCATTCGAGATGAAAAACAAGCAGATGCGCTAAAAGAACTTGGGGCAGAGCCTGTCATCGGTGATCTTGAAAAGGATGTGACAGATGCTGTGAAGCAAGCAGAAGCTGTCATCTTTGCAGCTGGTTCAGGCTCAAAAACAGGTGCAGATAAAACCATCGCTGTTGATCAAGAGGGGGCAAAACGCCTCGTTGATACAGCCAAAAAAGAAAATATTCAGCATTTTGTGATGCTGAGTTCTTATAATGCCGACGATCCTCATCAAGGAAAAGGACAAGGCAGTATGGAGATTTATTATGAAGCGAAAAGAAAAGCCGATGAACATTTAAAACAGTCTGGTCTTTCTTACACCATTGTGCGGCCAGGAGCACTGCTGCATGAGGAGAAGACAGGGAAAATAGAAGCGGCGGCTCATATTCCAGACGATCGTGACATTGAGATTTCAAGAGAAGATGTAGCCACTGTCTTAGTGGAAAGCTTAACGGAATCCAATGTGAAAAATAAAGCCTTTGACTTAATCAAAGGTGATACACCAGTAGAAGAAGCACTTCGTAATCTTTAAATGAAGAAAGCTGCTGCCAAAGGCGGCGGCTTTTTTGATGTTTTCATTTCGCATGGAGCGGGAAGGTAAAGAGAAAGGAGTGATTGACCGTGAGCTTAACGAAAGAGCAAAAAGCTGATTTATATGAAAGACTTATTCAATTAAAAGAAGATGTGAAAGGATCAAAAAAGAAAGAAGAATCCATGCTGGTCGAATCGAATGAGATTTCAAATGGTGTTGGAAACCATATCGCAGATCACGGAAGCATCTATTTAGATCGCATGACCGAACAGACGCTGGATCAAGTCGACGATCAGCTCGAAGGTGAAATTGATGCGGCGCTTAAGCGGATGGAAGACGGAACATATGGAATTTGTGAAAAAACAGGAAAAGACATTCCATATGAACGTTTGAAAGCAGTACCCTATACTCGTTATTCAATTGATGCAAAGAAAAATGAAGAAACCAATCAAGATCCAAATGAATTTGACCGTTCGTTCTCTGAGCAAATGCGTGATTTAACAAATAGAGAAACAATGGATCAATTACATTCAGATACGTATGAAAGGCTAGAAGAAGAGCAAGATGTTGATGTAGATGAGGAAAAATAACATGATGAGAGGAATTTATGTTTTCTCAACATAATGTTTTCCTACGTCTACATGGACAAAAATCTTGTATACATGAGTATTTTTTTAGAAAAAACATATCTTGAAATTTAATAAACTTTCGTGTAGTATAGTTTAAAGGCTGCGATGTGCGTAATGTTAATTAAGTTTTAACCTTTAAGCTGTAATAGGGAGTTTTATATTGAAGCCGGAATGTCACGCCTCCTTCGAGAGGAAGACAGGAACGTTTCTGCAAACACCCACTTTGAGGAGTGGTGGTTTAAAACTTTCTTACTTAGATTACGGCATCCGCAGCTTTTCCTAGGATGATTCAAGCCATTTTCCATTTTTGGAAAATGGCTTTTTATTTTGTCCAAAATACGATTTTGAACAGACCGAATGTGCATGTACAAATGTATGTTAAAATAGACAAAACAAACGACGGAGAGGGAATTGGATGTTACAACAAGCAGAAGCACTTCTTAAACAATATTATGGCTTTGATGCTTTTAGACAAGGACAAAAACAAGCCATTGAATCGATTGTGAATAAACGGAAGGATACGGTCTGCATTATGCCGACAGGCGGAGGGAAATCGGTTTGCTATCAGATTCCTGCTCTTATGATGGAAGGAACGACAATCGTTGTATCTCCGCTTATTTCTTTAATGAAAGATCAGGTTGATGCGTTAAATGAGATGGGAATACGATCGTCCTTTTTAAATAGTACACTTTCAGCAGGTGAAATGAATACAAGGCTGAAAAAATGTGAACAGGGGGAGTATGATTTGCTTTATATCACCCCTGAACGCTTACAAAATGAACGTTTTTTTCAGCTGCTTGATCGATTGACGATTCCTTTAATGGCTATTGATGAAGCGCACTGTATATCTGAGTGGGGACATGATTTTAGACCGAGCTATCGCTTTATACAAGAATGTGTAAACAAGCTTTCAAAAAGGCCTGTTATTGTAGCATTAACAGCCACTGCTACAAAGAAGGTCCAACAGGATATATGTGAGCAACTTGGCATGGACGAAGAAGAAACAATCTTTACTGGTTTTGCTAGAGAAAATTTGTCTTTTCAAGTGGTGAAAGGGCAAAACAGCGACCAATTCATCACACAATATATGAAGAAAAACAGTCTTGAGTCAGGCATTATTTATACAGCCACACGAAAAGAAGCAGATCAAATTTATCATCGTCTAAAAAAGCAAAAGATCAAAGCGGGTGTTTATCACGGAGGATTAGATGATGAAGTCAGAGAAGAACAGCAAAATCTTTTTTTAAATGATGATATTCAAGTAATGGTAGCTACATCTGCATTTGGTATGGGGATTAATAAGTCTAATGTACGTTTTGTCATTCATCATCAAATTCCAAGAGATATTGAAAGTTACTACCAAGAAGCAGGACGTGCCGGGAGAGACGGGCTTGAAAGTGAATGCATTTTGCTGTTTTCACCGCAAGGCGTACGCGTGCAGCGCTTTCTCATTGAACAATCAACAGAAGATGAATTGCGGTATCAGCATGAATTGCTCAAGTTGAGACAAATGGTAGACTACTGTCATACGGAACAGTGCCTTCAGCAATTTGTGATGGATTACTTTGACCAATCATCAAGTGCCCCTTGTCAAAAATGCAGCAACTGTCTAGACGAGAGAGAGCGTGAAGACGTCACGAGAGAAGCACAAATGGTTTTGTCATGTACCGTTAGAATGAACGAACGATTCGGAAAAATGATGATAGCTCAAGTATTAGCCGGCTCTAAAAACAAAAAAGTACTTGATTTTGGTTTCGACCGGCTTCCTACTTATGCTTTAATGAAACAGCATTCAGCCCAACATATTAGTGATTTCATTGAATTTTTAATTACAGAAGAGTATTTACACATGTCTGAAGGAGCTTTTCCAACACTAAAAGTGACACAAAAAGGAAAGAAAGTGCTAGTGGGGCAGGAGACCGTCTATAAAAAGCAGGCGATAAAGGCAGAGGCTATTCAAGAAAATGATGCATTATTTGAGCAGTTAAGAATGGTCAGAATGAAGTTGGCAAGAGAGCAGGGCGTTCCGCCATTTGTTGTCTTTTCTGATCAAACATTGAAGGAAATGTCAGCAGTAGAGCCTAAAACAGAAGAAGAACTTTTAAATATTAAAGGTGTCGGCGCACAAAAAAGAGAGAAATATGGAGATGTTTTTTTAGAAGAAATTCGTTTATTTATAGAAAAAGAGAAAAACTAAAGAGTTTGAAGAAGGAAAATAAATTTTTTTCGTTTCATTTGGACGCGTTTTCATCATGATGATTTCCATCCCTACAAAACCTTGATATGATGCGGAATTGAGCCATTTAGTGGGCTGATTTACCAATGGAGAGAGATGTTTCATGTAAAGGAACTGTAATCTAAAACATATCGTTTTGTTATTGAAATGACATTTACATATGTTACGATAGCACTCGTTAGCCGCCATAAAAAGCTAACAAGGGAGGATTTACTTTATGAAGAAGACTATTATGTCCTTGGTTGCTGTTGCAGCAATCTCAACAACAGCATTAGGAGCACAGCAAGTTTCTGCAAAGGAAATCACTGTACAGAAAGGTGATACACTTTGGGGAATCTCTCAAAAAAATGATGTGTCTCTAAAGGACCTAAAGGGTTGGAACAATTTATCTACAGACATGATCTATGTAGGAGATAAATTGACAATCTCTTCAAAAGAGAAAACTCAGGAGCAGTACAAAGTCCAGAAGGGGGACAGCCTCTGGAAAATCGCTCAAAAATTCAATGTGTCAATTAGCGATATTAAGTCTTGGAATAACTTAAACTCAGATATAATTATGATTGGTTCAACACTAAGTGTTGCTGGTCAAAGCTCAGCTCCGGTAAGCTCAGAACCTGTTCAAAAACAGGCACCTGTCCAAAAAGAGCAAACAACGAAAAAAGCTGCTCCTAAAAAGGAAACAGCTAAAGCAGAATCATCTTCTGCTAGTCAAAGTGTTCAAAAAGAAATGACTGTAACGGCTACGGCTTATACAGCAAATGATGGTGGCATCTCAGGTATCACTGCAACAGGGGTAAACTTAAACAAAAACCCAAATGCAAAAGTAATCGCAGTAGATCCTAATGTCATTCCATTAGGAAGTAAGGTTTATGTTGAAGGCTACGGTGAAGCCATCGCAGCAGATACTGGCGGCGCAATTAAAGGTAACAAAATTGATGTACACGTACCAAGCAAATCCCAAGCTAAAAATTGGGGCGTAAAATCAGTCAAAGTGAAAGTACTTAACTAGTAGTCTATTGTTTTTGGAAGAAAGCATCAGGTGGCGGCCTGATGCTTTTATTATACCTTTTTTTGGCCGGAAATACACATATTTTTCTGAAAAATTCGCATTTTCGACAAAAACCAGCGTATAAGCCCATCTCAACGCTGGTTTTTGTGTCGTTAGCTGTCCACCCAATAAATTTCTCCGCTTTGCTCTTTCCAATTAATTTGGACATCAAAATGGTGTTTTTCATAAAAATGAATCAGGCGGTCCACATGGTTCCAATCTCTTTTGACGAGATCCCCAGTAATGACTGGAATGTTTTGCTCTCTTGCGATTTCTTTTAAATGCTTCATACAGATGGATCCATAGCCATTATCAGGCGGGCCTTTAATATCGGCAATGTGAATCTTTCCTTCTTCAGGATATTCCGCGATCAAGGAAAAATCAGATTGTCCGCGAAAAGCTTTTTCACAATCGCTTAACATGATTTTGCACGTCTCTGCATTCTCAATTGCAGAGACGATCATCCATTCATCTTCCTTCGCTTGATCAATGCCAATAATCTTTGCTTTTTTTGAAATATCTTTTATATTTTCTTGCATTCGATACATCTGGAACTGCAACTGCTGTAATTCTTGCTCTAATGTCTTCACATCTTTTGTTGTTTCCTGTAAGATTGACAAGTCTATTGCTCCTTTCATAGAAGAGTTGATAAAAACCACACAAATTCCCATTCTAAAGGAAGTGAGTGGATCTTTCAAGCCGCTAGAAGGCAGGCAATCGGCAAGTTTGTCTAAAATTCGACGAAGACAGCGAATTCATTGACTTTAGAGAGAAAGTTAAATAACATACTCTTAGTCGGAACTAATAAAGAGAGGTTTTCAAACATGAACGAACAGAATCAAAAACCGAAAAATTTCACCGGCATTGTTGTCTTTTTAACAATTGCCATAAACGGCTTAATTGCTTTATTATTTTTCATGCCAAAAACAGATAAATTTAGTCATCTGGATATTACATTTCTGCCGTTACTGAATGCCGTGATGAACAGTTTTACGTTTATCTTTTTACTTTCAGCGCTCATTATGATTAAACAAAAGAACATTAAAGCCCATAGACGATTTATCTTTGCGGCTTTTTCAACAACACTTGTCTTTTTAATTTCGTATGTGACGTATCATTCAATGGCAGCTGATACACACTTCGGGGGAGAAGGAATCATTCGTCCGATTTACTTCTTTATTCTCATCACACATATCGTCTTATCTGCCGTCATTGTACCGCTTGCACTGATCACTCTCTTTAGAGGCGCACAAATGCAAGTCGAACGTCATCGTAAAATTGCCAGATGGACCATGCCTCTTTGGCTCTATGTCAGTCTAACAGGTGTCATCGTATATATTATGATTTCTCCATACTATAGCTAACGTATGTCCATCTGGACATACGTTCTTTTATTTACAAGATGAAGTGCTTTGGATAAAATGGGAATTGGGTATCCGACTTGCACGGTATCTTCCCACCTATAGAATCACATCATGTCTGGCCGTTTGCTCGTTTGGAGAACACAATTGAACGAAACGGGGGTTATATGATGACTGAACAATTGCAGTACAAACCGGGGCTTGAAGACATTGTGGCAAGCGAAACGTCAATTTCGTTCCTAGATGTCCAGCAAGAAGAAATTGTGATTCGCGGTTATGACCTCATCGAGCTGGCACAAAACAAGACGTACTTAGAAACAGCCTATCTGCTCATTTATGGAAGATTACCAGATGCAATGGAATATCACCAATTTCAGCAAGATATTTCCTCACAAACAAGCTTACATCCAACCATTCAAACCATTTTGACAAAACTGCCAAAAACCACTCACCCAATGGATGCCATGAGAACGTGTTTATCTGCTCTTGCAGGGTACGATGAACAACTGAATGATCGATCAGAAGCATGCCAACAAGCGCGTGCCGTTCGATTACTTGGCCAGCTGCCAGCGATTGTTGCGGGAAGCTATCATATTCTCACACAAGACACCACACCTACTCCAGACCAGACCAAATCCTACACTGAAAACTTTCTAGCGATGTTAACAGGCCGCACTCCGGCACAAGACGAAATCAAAGCATTTGACCAAACACTCACGCTTTATAGTGAGCATGAGCTGCCGAATTCAACATTTGCAGCAAGAGTCATTGCATCTACTCATTCTGACATGTATGGTGCTTTTACTGGAGCGATTTCTTCATTAAAAGGTGACTTACACGGAGGCGCAAACGAAGCAGTCATGCACATGCTGCTCGAAGGCAAAACAACAGAAGGTTTCCTTGCGCTCATTGAACGTAAATTAGCCGCAAAAGAAAAAATGATGGGCTTTGGACACCGGGTATACATGAGAAAAATGGACCCAAGAGCGGCTCTTTTAAAAAGATCGTTGAAAACGCTTACCGAATCAAAAGGAGACACGACGCTTTATGACATGTGCGTCGCAGGCGAGGCATACATGAAAGAAAAGAAAAACCTCTATCCAAACCTTGATTATTACGCAGCACCTATTTATTACGTGCTCGGCATTCCTATTTCACTTTATACACCGATTTTCTTTGCTGCGAGAGCAAGCGGATTAGCAGCGCATGTCATCGAGCAGCATTCACACAATCGGATTTTTAGACCGAGAGTAAGGTATTTAGGACCAAGAGGATTAAAAGTCTCAAATGATGATGGAAAAACGGGGGAATGAATATGAATAAAACAGCAGTAGCCAATCAAACAGATCAACTATTAGAAGATATCGCAGCCTATGCCGTGGATGGAGAAATTACGAGCAAAGAGGCCATTGAAACAGCTAGGTATGTACTCATGGATACACTCGGCTGCGGAATGCTGGCGCTCAACTTTCCAGAATGCACGAAGCATCTTGGACCCATCGTACCTGGAACTGTTGTCCCTAACGGAGCAAGAGTGCCCGGCACTTCATTTGTATTAGATCCTGTTCAAGCGGCTTTTAATATAGGATGTATGATCCGCTGGTTAGATTATAATGACACGTGGCTTGCACAGGAGTGGGGCCATCCCTCAGATAACCTGGGCGGGATATTGGCTGTAAGCGATTATATCAGCAGAACGAGGCTTGCAAACGGAGAAGAACCGCTTTCGATGAATGACTTACTGCATGCGATTGTAAAGGCACATGAAATACAAGGTGTGCTTGCTTTAGAAAATTGTTTGAATCGAAATGGCTTGGATCATGTTCTTTTTGTCAAGGTGGCATCAAGTGCAGTCGTTTGTGCAATGCTTGGCGGAACGAAAGAAGATGTGCAGCATGTGTTATCACAAGCATTTGTGGATAATTCACCGCTTAGAACGTACCGGCATGCCCCGAACACAGGATCAAGGAAATCGTGGGCAGCAGGGGATGCCACAAGCCGTGCAGTGAGACTAGCGATGATGACATTGAAAGGAGAAATGGGCTATCAGACGCCCCTCAGTGCAGAAAAGTGGGGATTTGAAGATGTGTTAATGAAAGGAAAACCACTTACACTTGCCCAGCCGCTCGGGTCATATGTGATTGAGAATGTACTCTTTAAAATTGCCTATCCAGCAGAATTTCATGCGCAAACTGCCGCTGAGGCCGCTGTCATTCTACATGACGCGGTAAAAGACCGTTTAGATGAGATTGACAGGATTGAGATTACGACACATGAATCAGCCATTCGAATTATTGATAAAAAAGGACCGCTTTACAACCCGGCAGACCGTGACCATTGCTTGCAGTATATTACGGCCATTGGGTTAATCTATGGTGAGCTGACCGCTGATCATTATGAAGAAGAGACGGCGCAGAATCCGCTCATTGACCGTTTGCGTGATCAAATGATCGTCAAAGAAGATAAACGGTATACAGAAGACTATTTAGATCCGAAAAAGAGATCAATTGCAAACTGTGTTCAAATCTTCTTTAAAGACGGAACGATGACAGATCGAATTGAAATTGAATATCCGCTTGGTCATCGCAGAAGAAGGCAGGAAGGGATCCCGCTGCTTGAAAAGAAATGGGTATATCATTTGAAAACGAGATTTCCACAAAAACAAGTCGATCAAATTGTTTCACTTTGCCAAAATCCAAATCAATTAAAAACAACGACAGTACCAGCATTTATGGATTTATTTGTCATATAAGGGGGAGCTAGTGTGTGGATCTTGAATGATGAAGTAAATCAAGCTGACTTAGCCGCAGCTTTTAAAGAGCAAATGCACAAATCCGCTTTATTTCAAATTCCAGGCGTTCACGATGGAATGTCTGCGCTCTATGCGAGGAAAATGGGATTTCAAGGGCTTTATTTATCGGGTGCCGCTTTTTGCGCAAGCAAAGGGCTTCCTGACCTCGGTATGATTCATTCCACTGAAATGGCGGAAAAGGCAAAGGAAATCATTCGAGCTTCTCAGCTGCCTCTTTTAGTTGATATGGATACTGGCTATGGCGGTGTATTAAATGCAGCCAGGGCAGCAAAAGAAATGGTGGAGAGCAAGGTAGCGGCTGTTCAAATTGAAGATCAGCAAATGCCGAAGAAATGCGGACATTTAAACGGAAAATCACTCGTTTCTGTAGAAGACATGATGGCGAAAATCAAAGCGATCAAACAAGCGGCACCTACACTTCTCGTCATCGCAAGAACGGATGCGAAGTCAGTAAACGGGATGGAGGATGTCATTCACCGGGCGAATCTCTATCTAGAAGCAGGAGCAGATGCCATTTTTCCTGAGGCGCTGATCACAGCAGAAGATTTCACGTATGCTTCAAATAATATAAAAGGGCCGCTTCTTGCAAACATGACGGAGTTTGGAAAAACACCTTATTATCATACAGACGAATTTTCTATGTTTGGCTTTCAAATGGTGATTTATCCAGTGTCATCCCTGAGAGTTGCTGCAAAAGCGTATGAGCGTTTATTTACAGAGATTAAGGAAAAGGGGACTCAGCAGGGGATGCTGGAGGACATGCAAACGAGAAAAGAGCTATATGAAACGATTCATTATGATGAATATGAAGAAATGGATCAGCATTTAGCCAAAACGATCCTGCCGGAAATCGGGAAAGAGCATTCATAAAATGAAAAGCACTTCCTAAACGGAAGTGCTTTTTTTACGATGATGGTGTGGATGATGAAGCCAATTTCATCTTTTCTTCAACTGTTTTCGTTTTTTCTTTTACTTTTTCAGCATAAGTGAAATCACCGTAGCAATACGGATAGCGGAAGTTATCTTTGTCGCCCCCGCATGTATAGACTTCAGGGTTTCGCTTCACTTGCTTTTTGGAGTATTGCTTTGCCAATTTTTCGGAATGTTTTCCCCCGTTTTTTGCAACAAAATCAATATAGCCGATTCCCATGTTATAGCTTTGAATAATGGTTTCCAAATCAACGCCTTTTTTCTTCCCATGCTTGTACATGGTTGAAAAATGATGGACTCCTTGTTTAATGCTTTTCTGAGGGTCATTGATTTCATTTCGTTTCAAACCAAGAGATTCAGAGGACTGCATTGGATCTCCGCCTCTGCCTTTTGATTCCTGATACATCATACCGAGAATTAACGCGGTATATTGATCTAAATCTTGATCTCTTAACTCTGTTTCTACAAGCGGTTTGTAATCATCCAGTCTCGACAAAACAATTGATTCCGTATCAATCGGCAGCTTTTTTAACTCCTTTTGATTAAAGGAAATGACAATGGCCGCTAATACGCAAACAAACAGAAAAATCGTGAAACAGCCTGAAATGGCAAAACATCCTGTTTTTTTCTTTTTCAAGGTCAGTTCACCCCTGTTTTGCCCCGCTTTTAAAAGGGAAGTACAGCCTTTATATTATGCCATATCCTGCACAGGATACCAAGTGAAAACCTTATATTCAATCATAGCCAAACGTAAATTCTATTCTTGTTTTCAGTCTATAGCAGAAATAAACAAAACCGATCATGAGCCACACCATGCCGATGATTAATGCATTTGTACTGATGCTTGTTAAGAGCCAAATACAAAAAGCCGTTCCGCAAAGAGGGATGATGGCATACCTCAGTGTGTTTAATACACCTCTTTGTTTTTGTTTGATGAAATAGTAAGCGAAAACAGACAAGTTAACAAACGTAAATCCAATTAATGCCCCGAAGCTGATAAACGAGTAAATGACCTCAAGCTCACCAACAACTGCGGTTAACGAGAAAACACCAATTAATAAAATATTAAATACAGGCGTTTTCAATGTTGGGTGAATATAACCGAAGAAACGCTTTGGTAATGATTGATCTCTTCCCATCGCATACAAGAGTCTTGCGGCACTCGCATGTGATGATAGGGAGGAAGAGATGACAGCGACCATGGTGCCGGCTAAAAAGAATGAGTGGAGAAACGCGCCACCCACAAATTCTGCAATTTCAAGTGATGCCGCATCTGGATGCTTGAACTGTTGAAAATTTGGAAACACCTGCTGTAAAAAATAAGAGGTGAGGGTAAACAGCACACCTCCAATAGCGACCGTTAAAAATATGGCGAGAGGAATCGTTCTTTTTGGTTTAATTGTTTCCTCAGACATGGTCGAAATCGCATCAAATCCTAGAAAAGAAAAACATAAAATCGTTGCGCCGGAAAAAATAAGGGCGGGATCTAAGCTCGCTGAATAAAACGGACGGGTTGACAGTAACTCTCCCGTGCCTGCATTCTGCGTGAGCCCATAAACAATAAACCCAACAAATGTCACAGCGACAATCACCTGAAAGGTCACAAATAGCGCTGTAATGTTGGCTGTAAGACGTATACCGATTACATTGACAGTCGTTATGGCGATAGCAAGTATGATGATCCAAATGTAATGAGGTACATCAGGAAAGGCTGCGGTTAAATAAGCACTTCCGATTGCAAAATTCACCATAGGCAAAAATAAATAGTCTAGCAATAGTGTCCAGCCTACAAGAAAGCCAACGTGAGGATGAATACTTTTTTGCGCGTATGTATATGCAGATCCTGCTTTTGGAAAAGCCTTCACCATATTCCCATAGCTAAGCGCTGTCAATAGTAATGCCAGTAAAGTAAAGATATAAGCTGCAGCAACGTGTCCTTTCGTCAGCTGAGCAACAATGCCGTATGAATCAAATACGACAAGTGGGTCCATATAAGCAAGCCCGATCACAACAAGTGGAAAAACAGTCAGGCTGCGTTTTAGTCTTGGCTCTTCAGTCAATTTGCCTATCAGCTCCTCTAAAAAAATGAATAAATAATGCTCATTTTAAAAAGAATGCTACCACGTGTCAATGCTATTTGAATAAATCTTTTTTCAAAAGGTGTGGAAGCTTTGCATGCTACACGTTTTGGTATATGATGATACATAGAATAAGTCGTGAGTTGACTGACAAGAAAGGTGAAGCGAAATGAAGGAAGAACTGAATACAAATCAAGAACAGGAACGGATGGAGCTGGACGAAGAAAGTCTATTTCTTGTCTCCCAAACATTTAAAGCCTTATCTGATCCGACGCGTATTCGTATTCTGCATTTGCTGTCTCAAGGTGAACATTCAGTAAATGATATAGCAGAAACACTAAACCTTATGCAATCAACCGTATCTCATCAGCTGCGCTTTTTAAAAAATCTTCGTCTCGTGAAATCTAGACGAGCAGGGACCTCGATTTTTTACAGTCCTGAAGATCAGCATGTGATGGAAGTGCTTGAACAAATGATACACCATGCACAGCATGATTGAGAAAAAACCTTCCTACTTCTATATAGGAAGGTTTTTTATGCATGATGTACATGGGTTGATCGTTTATTTGCTTTCATCATTTGATAAGAAAACACAATATAGTAAGCCGCTAGAAGGAAAAAGCTGAGTATTGTCAACGCATCATCGCTGACAATATGCTGATACAATTCAACGATATCCATTTTGGTGATCGCATGTGTTGTCAGATTGACCGATTTAAATGCAAGCCTAGATAAAAACAAACATAAAATAAAGCTTTCAATCCATTTACTTGTTTTCACATACAGCCGGCCATTTTCTAATTTCATTTGAATCGTCTGATAGGCATGAACGGCGAGACTGCTCCCGAAGATCATGCCAATGACGGCATAGATAAAAATACTGTGATTTTGCCATCCTTCTGATAAGAGAATAAGGGCAGTGAGACTAAATACATACATTCTCATGAAAAGATTTACCGGGCGCACAAGCTGATAGCGTCTCATTCGATTCATTCGAATGATGATCCAGACGAGCATGACGATCCCGATCATGAACAACTGCCATACGTGATGTGTCATGATGCAACCTCCTCCTGCACAGGCAGGGATGTAAACGAATGCTGGCTGTTACTTATCATTACCATTCTTTCTTTTTTTATCAAATCAAAACCTATATTTATGAAAAAGAGGAAAAGTCATGAAAATCGATCGCATTTTGTCCATTGTGATGATACTGATTAGCAAACGGCAAGTACAGGCGAAAGACCTCGCTGAACTACATGAAGTGAGCGTAAGAACCATATACCGTGACATTGATACGATTAATCAAGCGGGGATTCCAGTTGTCACAAAACAAGGCGCAGGGGGTGGAATTTCACTCGTTGACGACTATCGTCTAGAGAAAAAATTATTCACCGATGATGATATTGAACTGATTTTAACAGCTCTTGAAAGCATTACGAGTGCATACACCTTTAAAGAAAGTGAACATGTACTAAAGAAAATGAAATCCCTGATCCCGCCTCAAAATGAGAAACAGCAACATGTCTTTATTGATTTAAGCTCTTGGGGGAAAGACAGCTACTTAGAAAAGAAGCTCCAGCTCATTCATACCGCTGCCTCAGCGCATCAATATATCCAGTTCACCTATCGCAATGCAAAAGGCGAAACACTTCCTAGAAAAGTAGAGCCTTATACACTTGTCTTAAAAGGAAGACACTGGTATTTGTATGCGTATTGCTGCGTGAAAAAAGCGTTTCGCCTGTTTAAACTCAAAAGAATGTCAGACCTTATCACGCATTCAGTATCTTTTCTTCCTAAACGAATAAAAAATGAAGACAAGCCTTGGAATGATTCTTGGCATGAAGAACCTTCCGTCAGTACACTAACGCTCAGGTTGACTCAAGATTCTGTTGGTAAAGTGAAGGAATGGATAGATGAAAATGAATTCACCGTATGTGCAGATGGTACGTATCTTGCCACAATCACTTTGCCTCAGGATGATTGGTTATATAGCTTTCTTTTTTATTTAGGGCCAGATGTCGAGATTGTCTCTCCGCTATCCGTTCGGGAAGCATTTGATCTCAAGTTGAAACAATTTCAAAAACCAAAAGGAACTTGACACAATGTTGTCAGGTTTCTTTTTATATGATGGAAAAAAGGAGATGAGAATGTATGTACGATATCGTGATTTTACAGAAACAATGGATCAAGGGATTATCTGTTCGAACAACAAATGAAATGGAGCAAACAAACGAGCGGAAGATTGCACCGCTTTGGCAGCAATTTTTCACGCAGCAGCTCGACGGAGGCCATGCGCCAGTCATAGGGCTGTATTCAGATTATGAAAAGGATGAAAATGGCGCTTATTTGTTCACAGCGGGGCAATTGGTTGACCAGCAGCTAGCACAAGATGCAAAAGAGATTCCAGGCTCCACCTACGCAAGATTTCAAACGAGAAAGGGCCCGATTGAAGAGGTTGTGTTTGAAACATGGCAGCAGATTTGGAGTTGGGATCAGCGTTATTTGCGAACATATACTGGCGATTTTGAATGGTACGACGAACGATCAATTGATCCAAAAGAAGCGCAAGTTGATATTTATATTGCAGTCGATGAAAAAATAGTTGCTAAAACTAATACTATTAGTTAATATAAAACTAACGACATTAGTTTTAGGGGGAAACAAGATGAGATTGACAACATTTGACCGTTTGCACCAGCTTACACTCATGCCACGTATTTTTCCGGTAAATTGTTATGTATTTGAGGAAGAGAATGAACTCATCTTAATTGATGCAGCTTTGAAAATGGCAGCAAGCTCGATCATTGAATTTGCACATCAATTAAACAAACCCATTAACAAAATTATTCTGACTCATAGTCATATGGATCATATTGGCGCACTAGATGAAGTGAAAAAGGCTTTTCCAGAGGCAGTTGTTTATTTATCGAAACGAGATGCTCGCCTGTTTGCTGGCGATTTCTCTTTACTTCCTGGTGAACCGAAGAAAAAAGTCAAAGGCAGTTTTTCAAAAGACATTCTCACAAAACCAGACGTGCTTGTTGAAGAAGGGGACGAGATTGGGTCACTTAAAGTCATTGCCACACCAGGACATACACCAGGAAGCATCTCTTTATACGATGAAAAGTCAGGGGTTGTCATTGCGGGAGATGCAGTTGTGACAAAAGGCGGTTTATTTGTAACGGGTGAGTTTCGCTTCACCTTCCCATTCCCGGCTTTTGCCACTTGGGATGCAGAAACAGCACTAAAAAGCGCTGAAAAATTACTGGCACTTCGCTTGTCTTGTCTCGCAGCAGGACATGGTGATCTCATCATAGAGCCTGAGGCAAAGCTCAGAGCTGCTATCGAAAAAAGGAAGCATCAGCTACAAAAGGGAGGACAGTAAGCCATGTCTCCAAGAATGGGTATCACACAAGAAAAAATTGTTGAATCTGCCATCGAATTTGTCGATGAGGAGGGCTTTTCCGCTTTGACCATTGCTACATTGTCCAAACGGCTTAACATCAGACCACCATCTCTTTACAACCATATATCCGGTCTTCATGAAATACAGGCAGCTCTTGCTGTTAAGGGGCTGACAATGCTTTGTGAGGCCGGCAAACAAGTTACAGCGGGGCTGGAAAAAGAAGACGCTGTTTTAGCATTTGCAAGACAATATGTTCAATTTGTTCGTCAGCATCCCGGCCTTTATGAGGCTGCTTTTTCACATATGAATGAAAAAGAAGTCAGTGTGGCTGCAGAGAATCTTGCTGATTTTGTCCAATCCATCATGTCTCGTTTTGGTGTAAAAGAAGAGGACATGACGCATGTCGTCAGAGGGCTTAGAAGCTTACTGCACGGCTTTGGAGATATTTCAAACAAAAAAGGATTTCAACGGAAAGAACAGCTTGAAGATAGTGTGAGCTATGCGGTCCGTCTTTATATTGCAGGCATCAAAGAGCAAGAAGATCTGTCTCATTGACAGGTCTTTTTTATGTATCGAACTGATATGATGAAGGAGATGTAAACGAATCAAAACATTTTTTGGGCAAAAAACCAATAAAGATTTGACAGTTTTGTGAAACATGGTATGCTTATTATGTGAAATAATTCACATAGAGGAGTAGAGGCAGATGAAAAGAAAGCCTGTTTATGTGGAAACAACCATTCAAGCACCTATTGAAAAAGTATGGGAGTATACGCAAAATCCAAAGCTTCATGAACAATGGGATTTGCGATTTTCGACAATTTCATTAAATGGACCTAGTCATGAACAGCCCCAATCCTTTTTGTATGAGAAACACCTTGGATTCGGCATTAGTGTAACTGGGACAGGAGCGTATCGAACGAGCGTGAAGGATGAGCGTCATGAAAGAGCATCCTCACTTCAATTTAAATCATCACACCCTTTGTCTTTCATCAAAGAAGGCGGAGGGTATTGGAAATACATGAAAACGAATGATCACATTGTGTTTCAAACGCAATTTGATTATGAAACAAAGGAAGGAAAAGGGTGGAAATGGGCAGACCGTTTGTTTTTTCGACCAATGATGGGGTTTATGACTGCCTTTAGCTTTGGCGCATTAAAGACGTGGCTTGAAAAGGGCACGCATCCCCGTTTGCTGCTAGAGAGAACACTTGCCCATTATGGCATTTGTTTGTTGTTTGCCATCGTCTGGTTATGTCAAGCGATCATTCCTTTTTCACCTTCTGCTTTTGATCATAGCACCGGATTTCGATTGTTTTATGCGCTATTAGGTGTATCATGGCTCATGCCTAAACTGCCAAAGAAATATATATTCATCCTTCAAAGCATCTTTCTGCTACTGATGCTTGGTATAGGGATTTTATCGCCAGAAACGACTCTGCACGAGCCGCTGGTGCTGAGTGCATTTTTCATTTTATCCGTTGCAGGAATGATCAATTTAAAAGATTGTGTAGATGTGTTTTCGATCAAACGAAAAAGGGGAGGTAGACATGGTCGTTCATCATCATCAAGTAAAGGACTACGATAAGCTGCATCCAGCATTAAAAGAACGTTATAACCGCGCGTTTATGGCCGAAGGCATCATGGAGGAAATAGGAGGCGGCACAAAGCTCATCCGATTTTTATTCAAAGTCGGTCCATTGTTTCGCTGTTTTTTTCCTGAAAGAGGGCGAAATATTCCCTTCCAAATTGTGAACAAGCCTTTTACGACAAGTAAGGGAGAAGAAGGGATGCACTGGTTTCGAACGTTCTATTTTCCTGACAAGGAAAGACATTTTGATGCAGATATGATCATTGATCAGAAGAGCCATCAAGTACTTGACTACTTTGGAAAGCCTAGGCTTCTTGTGTCAGAGCTCCATTTTACAGTCACGGAAAAAGGGTTCTTGCACATTCAATCAGGTAAGCAAAAGTTTTTGCTGTTTGGGCGGGAGTGGCCACTGCCTTCTTGGCTTTATGGTGAATCTGATGTAACAGAAGGTTACGATGAGCATGCAGGTGAGTATACCATTGATGTTCAAGTGAAAAATCGCCTTTTTGGCACTCTTTTTACTTATAAGGGCCGGTTTACGGAAAGGGTGTCACCTCATGAATAAATGGCATTTGATGTGTAGCATCATGTTGCTGTCCTGCTTTCTCGTTACCCGTTTGACGACAGCTCCCATACCAGAATTTTTTGTTTTGATTGCGATGTTATTTTTTCTTCCCGCTTTCTTACACTTTTTTTATCAGGAAGAGAAGAAACGGCAGCAGAAGGGGCTGATCGGCTTCATAATGAAAGCCTTTCCAGTAGCAGCTCTATGTGCAACAGGCGCATTCATCTATCATTCTCTTTGGCTTGCATTGGGATGGCTTTTCTTTACAATGATTCTGGCTTTATTTGGTTTCACTCGTTTGCTGAAAAGAGGGGCCCATCCGCTTCATGAGCTGATGATCGATGGCGCATGTATGTATATCGCTCTAGGTGGGCTTTGGTTCTGGCTGTACATAGCAGATATACAAGTGATGACATTTTCACCGATGATTGTACTTTTGACCGCTATTCATTTTCATTATTCGGCTTTTTTTATCCCTATCTTTTATGGATTATTGGGGAGGCAGCGGAAAAAAGAGACGACGCTATACAAACTGGGTGGCTGGGTTATTTTACTGTCGCCAGTGATGATTGCTGTTGGAATCAGCTATTCTCGCCTGTTTGATACGTTCAGCGTCGTTTTGTATGTGATCGCACTTTATTTGTATGGAGTTTTATGTATGAAAACTTCTTTTCGTTCAACTGTCGCAAAAGGGTTCGTTGTGTTTTCTAGCATCATGTTAATGGGAACGATCGTCCTATCATTCCTTTATTCTGCCGGAATGCTTTTACATGTTACCTACATCAGCATGGATCAAATGATTTGGTTTCATGGCAGTATCAATGCAAGTTTGGTTATTTTACCAGGCCTCATAGGATGGTTGATTGAAAGACCAGCTGATCGATTGAAACAGAAGGATTTTCCGGTATCGAGAGTTCACGGTCGTTTTCAGATCATGTCATTTCAACATGACGACATGCAGCATGATGAGAAGATTGGTTTAGTCGATTCTCTTGACCAATTAAATGGAAAGGCATTTTCAGCAGAGAGTGTGTCACCTGTTATTCGCAGATTTTATGAAGACCCGATGTCCTTTACGTTAAAAGCAGCCGTCTGTTTTCATTGGTGGGTAAGGCCGTTTGTCTTTTTGCTTCAACCTGTTTTTAGACAAATAGGACAGCTCTATTTAGGGTTATCACGAATGCCATATGAAATGCCGGGGAGTCTTTCAAGATTTCAACATCCTCTTGAAGAAAGGGAAAATGTACGTGTGTGGATCAGGCGCAATGAGAAAGGCGAGCAAGTCTTTTATGCGCTCTATGCCCAGCACCATGATGAAGAGACAGTCTATATGAATATTGCTTTGCCGCTTCCTTTTTCACAGCTTACGGCTATTTTAAAACCTTTGAATGAAAAGGAAGATTTTCTATTAAAAAGTAAAAGTCCAAATGGCAGTACGGGTGATGAAGGATTGTATTTGCATACGTCTTTCATCACCATGAAACTGCCAATGGAAGAAAGCTTTCATATGAAACCGGAGACGGAAAAAAGTCTCACAGCAATTCATCAAATGAAGCTATTCGGCATTCCTTTTTTAACGATTCAGTATCAAATCGACAGTGAAAGCCACTCATTTTAATCAATGATGTCACATGGTTCACCGTGCCGAATGATGTTCACAATCGCTTGCCCATCACTCGGATGATGATCTGCATACTGGACTGGCAGCAGTGCAAAAAATACATAGTAGACTGAGAAGTAAGCAAATTGATAGAAAAATTGATGTTCTGGCAGGAAATCGTTGGCGATCATTGTGTTCAATATGAGAACACTGAGCAGGTTGCATAATGATCCGCCTAAGTAGACAAGAATGTGTGAGAAACGGTTATTTCTCCTCATTTCTTCATAGTGGCAAAATGCATCTAGAAAATAGATTCTTCTAATTTCAACGACGCCTATTTTCAATACTTTTTTGCCTCTGCCAAGTGCAAACGAAACCTTTGCTCCAAACAGCCAGGCGACTACAATGTGACCCAGCTGATGCAAGATGGCAACGATAGGAAGAATGACGAAAAACGACCAGCAAAACGTCCACATATCTGATAATGTAAACAAGTGTTAACCCTCCCCGAAATATTCGAGAGGAAGCAGTAGGATTATTTGCCATTTTACCGAATTCATTTTCATGATGCAAATATTTAATAGACTACTATAAAATCATTATGTAAACTAAAAAGGATTTTCAATGAATAGGCTTTTTAACCCTTTCTTTTAGAAGAGTAGGGTGTGCTACAATAAAGAAATTAGTGGAAGACAAGTGGTCATCCAGCAGAAGAAAAATGTGACCTTTTTTATGAAAGATTGAAAGGAGAGAGATTCTAATGGCAGATATTGAACAGTTTTTAGCGTTAGACATTCGCGTTGGGACGATAGTAGAAGCAGCATTTTTTGCAGAAGCAAGAGTGCCTGCTTTCAAGCTGAAGATTGACTTTGGGGATGAGATTGGCATAAAACAATCTAGTGCACAGCTGACAAAACGTTATCAGGCTGAGAATCTCACTGGGAAACAAATTATTGCAGTGGTCAATTTCCCACCAAGAAGAATTGCCGGGTTTAAATCAGAGGTACTTGTCTTAGGAGGCATGCCGTCAAAAGAAGACGTTGTTTTGCTTGCCACCGATGAGCCGGTTGAAAATGGCACCAAAATAGGGTAAGAAAAAAGACATCTTCATCAGAAGATGTCTTTTGCGTATTGAGGCGGAATAACCACACGCCACATTCGTGTGTGTCTCAAAGAGACATGTTACCCGACTTACACAATTCAGCTCATCGCTTGATTAATATAGCATGGGATCAGTATGAATGCAACCATTATTTGAGTTCTCTTTGTCTTTGGAAGATAAAAAGAAGGTTCATCTCCTCATATCATAGAAAAAATGACAAGAAATCAATTATTTGGATTATTTTTTCAAAAAATATTGAAAAGTCAGATCATATTTTATAAAATGAATTCATCTTAGTTTGTTTAATCGATAAACTAAGATGGCGATCATCTATTGATCTATTGTTTAAAGCACATGATTTGCTGCTATGTGGGCTAAGCTGAAAGAAAGAGCTGTTCAGCTTCATTTTTACAACGAATTGAAAGCGCTTTATTTTCGACCTATTGATTGCTGCTGCCCTGCACCATCTGTCCGTTAGAAGAGGCTAAGTGAAGAAGGGAGAAAACTCATGGTGAGTGAGAATTTAAAGAAGATTCGTATGTCTGAAAAAGTGGGGTATGCTTCAGGAGATTTCGCATGTAATTTAATTTATGCAACTGTCTCTACGTATCTATTATTTTTTTATACGGATGTGTATGGATTATCAGCAGCAGCAGCAGGGACGATGTTTTTGGTGGTTCGGGCCATCGATGCGCTTGCAGATCCGTTTATTGGGGCGATGGTTGACCGAACGAACAGCCGTTTTGGCCGGTTTAGACCTTATTTGTTATTTGGTGCGTTACCTTTTGCCGTTCTTGCTATTCTTTGTTTTACGACACCGGATTTTTCCGAAATGGGAAAACTCATTTATGCGTACATCACGTATGTTGGTTTATCGCTTACATACACGTTCATCAATGTTCCTTATGGTGCTTTAACTTCCGCAATGACAAGAAATAACCAAGAGGTCGTCAGTATTACGTCTGTTCGTATGCTTTTTGCAAATCTCGGTGGTTTAGTTGTTGCTTTTTTTGTTCCGTTTCTTGCGACGTTTTTGAGTGATACAACAGGAAATACAGCACTTGGCTGGCAGATCACGATGGCATTTCTCGGTGTACTTGGGGGCGGATTACTGATTTTCTGTTTTAAAAGTACGAATGAGCGCGTCACACTTCAAAAGCCAGAGGAAAAGATCAAGTTCAGTGATCTCTTTGTCCAGTTACGAGTGAATCGTCCGCTTGTTGTGTTAAGCATTTTCTTTATCATTATCTTTGGTGTGAACTCGATCAGCAACTCAGTCGGGATCTATTATGTGACGTATAACCTCGGCAGAGAAGATTTAGTGAAGTGGTACGGCCTGATTGGCAGTCTGCCAGCTTTAATGGTGCTGCCGTTTATTCCAAAATTGCACAAACTATTAGGAAAGAAAAAGCTGCTGAATTATTCATTATTGCTGAATATTGTAGGCCTTCTTGCATTACTTGTGATCCCGCCGAGTCAAATCACTTTAATACTTATTTTCAGGCTCGTTGCGGCTGCAGGGAGTATTACAGCAGGTGCTTACATGTGGGCACTCATTCCTGAAACCGTTGAATATGGCGAATATAAAACAGGGAAAAGAATGGGTGGACTGATTTACGCAGTGATTGGCTTCTTCTTTAAATTTGGGATGGCCTTAGGCGGCATCGTTCCAGGGCTTGTCCTTGACCGATTTGGTTATATTGCAAATCAAGTGCAAACACCAGAAGCTTTACTGGGCATTTTAATCACGACAACGGTGATTCCTGTATGCTTACTCATTTTAGCGATGGTTGATATTAATTTTTATAACCTAGATGAAGAAAAACATAAAAAAGTCATACGAGAGCTTGAGAATAGAGACAAGGTGTATATCGATCATATGGACGATTTTAAAATGTAGTTCTCTGAAAGAGGAGGAAGTTCAATTGAAGATTACTAATCCAGTGCTCAAAGGATTTAACCCTGACCCAAGTATTTGCCGTGCGGGAGAGGACTATTACATGGCGGTTTCTACATTTGAATGGTTCCCGGGGGTGCAAATTTATCACTCGAAGGATCTCATCCATTGGCGGCTCGCCGCGCGTCCCTTGCAAAAAACTTCTCAACTCGATATGAAAGGAAATCCTGATTCCGGCGGGGTATGGGCACCGTGTTTAAGTTATGCGGATGGTCAGTTTTGGCTCATCTATTCAGATATTAAAGTAGTAGATGGTCCGTTTAAGGATGGTCATAATTATTTGGTCACAGCTGATGCAGTAGATGGTGAGTGGAGCGATCCGGTTCGGCTCAATAGTTCTGGGTTTGATCCTTCCTTGTTCCATGATCCAAGCGGAAAGAAATACGTGTTGAATATGCTGTGGGACCATCGAGAAAAACATCACTCCTTTGCAGGTATAGCCTTGCAGGAATATAGTGTATCTGAAAAAAAACTGGTCGGTGAGCGGAAGGTCATTTTTAAAGGCACGCCAATCAAACTGACAGAAGCCCCGCATCTTTATTACATCAATGATGTCTATTATTTATTAACAGCTGAAGGGGGAACACGTTACGAACATGCAGCCACAATCGCCCGTTCCTCGCGTATTGATGGGCCGTACGAGGTTCATCCTGACAACCCAATTTTAACGGCTTTTCATGCGCCTAGCCATCCACTACAAAAATGCGGGCATGCTTCCATTGTACAAACGCATACAAATGAATGGTATTTGGCTCATCTGACTGGCCGCCCAATTCATTCAAGTAAGGAATCCATTTTTCAGCAAAGAGGCTGGTGTCCTTTAGGAAGAGAGACAGCCATACAAAAGCTTGAATGGAAAGATGGCTGGCCGTATGTGGTAGGCGGAAAAGAGGGGCTTCTAGAGGTTGAAGCGCCTGCGATGAGCGTAAAAGAGTTCTCTCCAACCTATCACATAGTCGATGAATTTAAAGATTCATCGTTAAATAGACATTTCCAAACATTAAGAATCCCATTTACGGATCAGATTGGTTCAGTGACGGAAAATCCTCATCATTTAAGGCTGTATGGGCAGGAATCTTTAACGTCTAAATTTACCCAAGCGTTTGTTGCGAGGCGCTGGCAAAGCTTTTATTTTGAAGCAGAGACAGCGGTTTCCTTCTTTCCGAAAAACTTTCAGCAAGCGGCAGGTCTTGTGAATTATTATAATACGGAAAATTGGACTGCACTTCAGGTGACTTATGACGAGGCGCTTGGCCGTATCCTTGAATTATCTGTGTGTGAAAATCTGGCCTTTTCTCAGCCGCTAATCAAAAAAATCATCATCCCAGACGAGATTCCGTATGTGTATTTAAAAGTGACCGTTAAGAGAGAGACGTACGCGTATTCTTATTCTTTTGATCAACAAGAGTGGGAAAAAATAGATGTACCGCTTGAATCGACCCATTTGTCAGATGATTTTATTCGAGGAGGGGGGTTCTTTACAGGGGCTTTTGTCGGAATGCAGTGCCAAGACACAAGCGGCGAACATCTGCCTGCCGATTTTAAGTATTTTCGATACGAAGAAACAACTGAATAAAAAAAAGACAACACTCTAAAGGCTGTCTCTCTTTAACATGTATTCCATTATGGTGAAGGCGTGACATCACGCAAAAAAGCTTCAGTGACAAGAGATGTCATCCCTAAGGCTGGTGCGTTTTGTCCTAATGACGAAGGGAGCAGCTCCACCCGTGAGCTGAATTGTGCATCCATTCTAGAGGATACTTCATCTTGAATGACACTTAGAACGGTCTGCTCAGATTCAATGACCTTGTTTCGTAAAATAACGGCTTGTGGGTTGAAGGTATGCAGAACGTTTGTGAGACCTACCCCAATGTAAAAGCCAAAGTTACGCAAGGCATTGAGTGTTTTCATATCATTTAACTTCGCCAGCCGCTCAATATCTTGATAGGTGAATGGCTGACCATCTGTTTGGAGCGATTGGAACAGTGCTTTCTCAGATGCATACAGTTCCCAGCAACCACGATTTCCGCAGCTACATGTCGGTCCATTAAAGTCGATCGTCATATGTCCCATTTCACCAGAAAAACCGTTTGTGCCTCTATATAAATGATGATTGATAATGATGCCTATTCCAATACCAGTGCCGATACTTGCATAGATCAGATGGTCATAATGTTTAGCAGCACCGAAGATTTTTTCACCGTAAGCACCGGCATTTGCTTCATTCTCGATAAAAATCGGTACTTGGAATGTGTCTTGGAGACTTGTTTTTAGATCGACATTTTTCCATTTTGAATGAGGCGTAAACACAATTTGCTCATCTGCATCGACCAGACCTGGTATACAAATGCCTATACCAATCAGCCCGTATGGAGAAGAAGGAATGTGTGAACGTAACTGCTGAATCAATTCAATTAATATTCGGACGGTCACATCAGGTGTGCTGGATGGGAGCTTGAGCTGCTCATTATGGATAATTGACCCTTCAAGGTCTGTTAAAATGCCGTTGACATAATCAACACCGACATCAATGCCCATAGAGTAACCTGCACGTTTATTAAACATGAGGAGCACGGGTCTTCTTCCGCCGCTAGATTCGCCTTGACCGATTTCATAAACAAGATGTTCTTTCATTAAAGTACTCACTTGAGAAGAAACGGTCGATTTATTTAACCCAGTGCGTTCAGATAATTTTGCTCTGGAAATTGGTGCATGGTGCAGAATTTCGTTTAGCAATAGCTTTTGATTTATTTTTTTCACAAAGTTCTGATCCGCAATATCCATTGTATCCACTCCATTTGTTTCGTCTTTAGATTAAGTGAAGAAAAGCCACTTTTTATCGTGTTCATTCTCTATAAAACATGCTTTTCATTTTATTATAACGAAAATATTTCTAAAAAACTAAAAAATATGGAAAATTCAAAGAGATTAGTTGGTAAACTCGTTTATTCGTTTGTTGAATCAACTTACTAAGTGAATATATAGGGGGAATCACTTATGGTCAAATCAAATATGACTTCGTCAAGTAGTTTACAGGGGATTGGCAACATTCAATATGAAGGAAAACATTCAAAGAACCCATTCGCATTTAAATATTATAATCCGAGCGAAATGATTGGCGGAAAGACAATGAAAGACCACCTGCGATTTTCCGTCGCTTATTGGCATACACTGACTGCTGATGGAACAGACATGTTTGGAACTGGCACGATGAAAAGGGCCTGGGATTCTTATAGTGGAATGGATTTGGCGAAAGCTAGATTGGAAGTGGCTTTTCAGCTCTTTGATCTATTGGATGTTCCGTATTTTTCATTCCATGACCGTGATATTGCACCAGAGGGCGACACGCTTCAAGAGACCAATCAGCAGTTAGACATCATCATAGAAAGAATGAAAGATTACATGCAGCAAAGCGGGGTTCGGCTTCTATGGAACACGGCTAATATGTTTAAGCATCCAAGATTTGTTCACGGTGCAGCGACATCCTGTCATGCAGATGTATTTGCCTATGCAGCTGCACAAGTGAAAAAGGGCATCGAAACAGCAAAGGAACTCGGCGCAGAAAATTATGTTTTCTGGGGAGGACGAGAAGGTTACGACACACTGCTGAATACAGATATGAAAAGAGAGCTTGATCATTTGGCGACCTTTTTGCATATGGCGGTCGATTATGCAAAAGAAATTGGATTTACAGGTCAATTTTTAATTGAGCCAAAGCCGAAGGAACCGACAACTCATCAATATGATACGGATGCAGCGACATCGATCGCCTTTTTAAAACAATATGGATTGGATACACACTTTAAATTAAATATCGAGGCCAATCATGCGACATTAGCGGGTCATACGTTTGAGCATGAGCTGCGTGTAGCAAGAATTCATGGACTGCTCGGTTCCGTTGATGCCAACCAAGGAAACTCCCTTCTAGGATGGGACACAGATGAATTCCCAACGGATTTATATGCCACAACACTCGCCATGTATGAAATTTTGCAAAATGGCGGACTTGGAACAGGCGGTCTCAATTTTGATGCAAAAGTCAGAAGAGCCTCCTTTGAACTGGAAGATCTTCTGTATGCCCATATTGCGGGGATGGATGCATTCGCAAAAGGGCTGCGGGTGGCTCATAGACTCATAGAAGACCGTGTGTTTGAAGATGTGATCAAGCACAGGTACCGCAGTTTTTCTGAAGGAATTGGACTGGAGATTTCAGAAGGAAAGGCAAACTTTCATACATTAGAAGAATATGCACTGAAACATCCGCTCATCAGAAACGAATCTGGCAGAGAGGAACAGCTGAAAGCCAGATTAAATCAATATTTGTTAGAAGATTAATGGAGCGGGCGGATGTTTTGAAGGAGTGAACACATGAAGTATGTGATGGGAATTGATCTTGGAACGAGCGGAGTTAAAGCGATATTAGTAGATGAGAGCGGGAAGGTATGCTGCGAGACGACTAAATCTTACCGCCTCATTCAAAGCAAACCAGGTTATTGTGAGCAAAATCCTGAAGACTGGGTAGAGCAGACGATTGCCGCGATGACAGAACTTATGGAGAGAAAGCCTGTTCAGTCAAGGCAAGTAGAAGGCATCAGTTTTTCTGGACAAATGCACGGACTTGTTTTATTAGATGAATTCCTTCAAGTGCTCAGGCCTGCCATCTTGTGGAATGACACAAGAACAACACCGCAATGCGTGCGCATGACAGAAAAGCTAGGAGGCAGGCTGCAAGCGATCACAAAAAATCAGGCATTAGAAGGATTTACACTGCCAAAGTTGTTATGGGTAAAGGAACATGAACCAGAAATTGATCAACGAATCCATTTGTTTTTACTTCCAAAAGATTATGTCAGATATCGATTAACCGGTGCTATTCATATGGACTATTCTGATGCGGCTGGTACGTTACTGTTGGATATGGGAGAACAAGCATGGAGTGAGGAGATTTGTCAAACCTTTGATATTCCGATTCGTATTTGCCCGCCGCTCGTTTCATCGGAGGCGGAGGTTGGAACACTCTTGCCGCAGATCGCAAAGGAAACCGGGATGGCAGAAGAGGTGAAGGTTTTTGCGGGTGGAGCGGATAATGCTTGCGGTGCCATTGGTGCCGGCATTTTATCATCAGGTCACACACTATGCAGCATTGGCACATCAGGTGTCATTCTTTCCTATGAAGAAAATCATAACAGAGAGCTGAATGGAAACTTGCATTTGTTCCATCATGCAAAAAAAGACGCTTTTTATACAATGGGGGTCACTTTGTCAGCAGGTTATAGCCTCGATTGGATTAAATCTTTACTTGCTCCAAATGATTCGTTTAAAGACCTTTTAGCCGGAGCAAAAGATATAGCGCCTGGCGCAAATGGATTGCTATTTACGCCATATTTAGTTGGGGAAAGAACGCCTCATGCAGATTCAGTCATTCGTGGAAGCTTCATTGGATTAGACAGCCGGCATAAAAAAGCGCATATGGTTAGAGCTGTGCTTGAAGGAATCACTTTTTCATTAAATGAATCGATCGCTTTATTCAAGCAGGCGGGAAAAAGCATTGATTCCATCGTGTCTATTGGTGGAGGTGCGAGAAGTCATACATGGCTTCAAATGCAGGCAGACATTTTTCAAGCTGAGGTGATACAGCTTGAAAATGAGCAAGGGCCCGCATTAGGTGCAGCGATGCTTGCAGCAGTTGGATGCGGCTGGTACGAGTCACTTGAGGCGTGCGCGGATCAGTTTATCCATCAAGCGGTCGTATTTACACCAAATCAACAGCATGTCGATGTATATGATCATCTCTTTCGTTTGTATCAAAGCATTTATACAAACACAAGAGACATTCATGCGGGTCTAGCACAGTATCGATAATCTAGTAGTGAGTAGGGGCATGAAAGGAGGTGATGAATTCATTTCATCTTAGAGATGACAGAATTAAAAGGATGAAAAAGGAGAGGAATGGACGATGAATTTGAGAAAATTAAGACTGTTGTTTGTGATGTGTATTGGACTGACGCTTATACTGACGGCTGTACCAGCCCATGCGAGAACCATTACGAATAATGAAATGGGTAACCATAGCGGGTACGATTATGAATTATGGAAGGATTATGGAAACACCTCGATGACACTCAATAACGGCGGGGCATTTAGTGCAGGCTGGAACAATATCGGAAATGCTTTATTTAGAAAAGGGAAAAAGTTTGATTCCACTAGAACTCACCATCAGCTTGGCAACATCTCCATCAATTACAACGCAAGTTTTAACCCAGGCGGGAATTCCTATCTATGTGTCTATGGCTGGACACAATCTCCATTAGCAGAATACTACATTGTTGATTCATGGGGCACATATCGTCCAACAGGAGCGTATAAAGGATCATTTTATGCTGATGGAGGCACATATGACATTTATGAAACAACCCGTGTCAATCAGCCTTCCATTATCGGGATCGCAACCTTCAAGCAATATTGGAGTGTACGTCAAACGAAACGTACAAGCGGAACGGTCTCCGTCAGTGCGCATTTTAGAAAATGGGAAAGCTTAGGGATGCCAATGGGGAAAATGTATGAAACGGCATTTACTGTAGAAGGCTACCAAAGCAGCGGAAGTGCAAATGTGATGACCAATCAGCTGTTTATTGGCAACTAAAAAAGTCAAAGAAAAGAGCCGGGAGCAAAACGCCTGGCTCTTTCTATCATAATTTTTCAACTTCGACTCTGCCGGAAAAGAACGTCGCACCACCGCCCATATCTGCCAAACGATCAGGTGTGAGGCCATTCACCAAATGTTTTTTGCCTTTTTGGTCTGCCCATAATCCCTGGCTGACAACAACGCCAGATAACACATTTTGTCCGACTGACACGATCAGCTCGCATTCTCCTCGATCATTCAGCACACGAACCATGTCCCCATCTTCAATCTGTCTTTCTTTTGCATCTTGTTCATTCATATGAAGCTTCGGAAATTTCTCTAGCTTTTGATGCTTCTCATGAAGAGAGAAGGTGGAATTAAGAAAATTATGGTTTGGTCCCGGTATAAACGTTAGTGGATAATCACTTTCCTTGAATAAAGGTACATAGGTTGGAAGGGCTGGATATCCATCTTTTTTCATTTGTTCAGAGTAAAGCTCAATTTTCCCGCTTGGGGTAGGGAGCTTTAAATCTTTGAAAGGCCCTCGTTTTGCTTTGATCCACTTTTTCTCTTTTAACGCTTGATATGAGATGTTTTCATAGTGCGGATTTTCAGGATGATGAAGAGCTTGTTCCATTAGTTCCGCATCTGTGTCTTTAAAGGCTTCATCTTCAAAGCCCATCGCATGAGCCAAAAGACGAAACACTTCTGTGTTTGATTTGCTTTCTCCATAACGTTCAATAACAGGTTCTTGAATTTGAATGTAATGATGCCAGTAAGAAGTATAAAAATCCTCGTTTTCAAAGGCAGATGTCGCTGGCAGAACAATATCCGCATAAGTGGCTGTCTCTGTCATGAACAAGTCATGGACAACCGTAAATAAGTCTTGCCGCATTAAACCGTCTCTTACTTTATTTGCTTCAGGTGTCACAACAGCCGGGTTGCAAGAGTAGACAAAAAGAGAATCAATAGAAGGTTCTGCGTTCGTTAGCACGCTGCCCAGCTGATTCATATTAAATGTTCTAGGTTCGCGTTCCTTTAATAATTCCGGTCGCTGAAGAGCGGTTTCATTATAACTAAGAAAAGAAGAGTTCGATTTCATCGCACCGCCGCCTTTGTGCAGCCATTGACCGGTGAGGGCAGGGAGACAGGAGATGGTTCGAATACTCATGCCGCCATTATCGTGATGCTGTAGCCCATTGCCAATACGAATGAGAGACGGCGTTGTCTCTGCGTACATTCTCGCAAGTGTGATGATGTCTTCTTTCGGGACACCCGTGATTTGTTCAACCGTTTCTGGATCATACTGCTTCACATGCTCGCGAAGTTCATTGTGACCGACCGTGTAAGTCTCTAAAAATGACGCATCTGTGCGGTCTTCTTTAAAAAGGACATGCATGATCCCAAGAGCTAGCGCACTGTCAGTGCCAGGGCGAAGCGGAATGAACCAATCTGCCATCCGGCCCGTTTGGTTTTTGTGCACATCAATGACGACAATTTTAGCCCCTTGCTTTCGAGCTTTTTGTGCCAACGTGATTTGATGCATATTGGTTGAAACCGCATTGATGCCCCAAAAGATAAATAGTTTCGTGTGAATGGTCTCTTCTGGGTCTGTCCCGATGCTTGCGCCCATTGTATATTTATAGCCTGTTGTTCCGGCTGACTGACAAATGGTTCGGTCTAGCTGACTTGAGCCAAGTCGATAGAAAAAGCGGCGGTCCATTCCTTCTGCATTAAGATTCCCCATATTCCCATAGAAGCTGTAAGGCAAAATGCTTTCTGGTCCTTTTTCTTCGATCAGCTTTGTCCATTTTTGACGAATGGTTTCAATCGCTTCTTCCCACGTAATTGGTGCAAACTGCCGGTCACCTTTTTGACCTACACGTTTTAATGGCGTTGTCAGACGTTTTTCATCATATAAACGAGCTGTGACATTCCGCACTTTATTGCAAATGTTTCCTTGAGTGACTGGATGATCTGGGTCTCCTTGAACTTTAACGATCTTTCCGTTCTCTTTATGGATTAAAAGACCGCACTGGTCAGGGCAATCTAACGAACAAACTGATTTGAATATTCCGTCTTTCATTGCTGTGTAATCGGTCATACGTTTAGCTTCCTTTCCGAATTCCGTGATCACTGTACATATGGATTTTATTTTAGCATGTTCAGACGAGGAAGGTAAGGATAAGCATATGAAAAAAAGCCCCTAATGAAAGGGACTTTTAAAAACGGGTGACCTGCACAGGGAATTCTTTGACCCCAAACACAAACGTGCTTTGAATCGGTTTCAGCTGATCTGCCGCACAGGTGATTTCCCGAAACGTACGGAGTAAAATCTCAAGTGCTAGATGAGCCTCAAGCCGGGCGAGAGGGGCACCAAGACAAAAATGGATGCCGAAGCCAAAGCTCAAATGCGGATTTGATTTTCTGTCAAGACGAAACGTATCCGGATCGTCAAACTTCCGTTCATCACGATTCGCAGATGCCACCCAGCTGATGAGATAGTCTCCTTTTTCAATGTGAGAACCGGCAATCTGAACATCCTCTGCTGCAACTCGCCCAATCGCTTGAACAGGCGGATAATAGCGTAGCGTTTCTTCTGTCAATTGAGGAATGAGAGACAGGTCTTGCCGCACTGATTCGGCGATATGCGGCTGCTCTGTTAAAAGTCGTACGGCATTTGTGATTAAATTCGTTGTTGTTTCATTACCAGCAACGAGTAAGAGTATACAAAAGCCAAGCAGTTCATTTTCTGATAAACGCTCACCGTCAATTTCCGCTTGGATGAGAAGGGAGATTAAATCATCGGCTGGCGTTTCTTTTCGTTTTTGGATCAAATGAGCAAAGTACTCTGACAGCTCTTTTTCTGCTTGTTTTTGCATGTCGACAACGGCTTGAACAGCTTCTTTTGAATCATCTTTGGCTCCTGCAACTAGAGCATCTGAATGTTTTTTGATCAGCTCTCTGTCTTTCATTTCTGCACCGAGAAGCTCGGCGATGATCATGACAGGTAGGGGAGCGGCCAGATCTTGCACAATATCGAAGGTTCGTTGATCCTTTACTTGATGTAATAGATCATGGGTCAAGTCTTTGATCTTTTCTTCTATTTGTTTGATCGCTTTTGGCGTGAAGGCTTTATTGACGAGTGCTCTCATTTTGGTATGTTTTGGAGGGTCCATTGTTAAAATACTCGTTTTAGATGTACTTCTTCCTCGCTGTGATGAAAACACTTTTGGCTGCTTCAGAACGGACTGAATATCAGCATATCGAAAGAGATCCCAGCACTTTCTCGTTTCATCGTATCGAATATCACCCTGCGATCTTAATTCATTGTAGATAGGGAATGGGAAAAGAAGGTCATCTGTAGATCGGATTTCTTTCATTGGGATGACATTGACGTAATTTTCTTTTACTTTCATTATGAACGCTCCTTTTTCTCTTGATTCCCTTTCACGGTATCACCACGAAAAACGCATTTCAACGGACATGTTTTCTAAAATATGTCAATAGTCTAATCGAAAGATTCAAACACATTCATCCTATAGGAAAATAGAAAGTCATCAAAATGATAGCGCTTTCTAAAAACTAGAATTGAAGTCACCGAAACCAAAAATAAAATGGTGAATTCAGTCGAACGAAAGGGTACTATGATTCAAATCTGTATAGTTCTTTTGATCTAAATTGATGATTTTAAAAAACACGGCTAACATACATACCGCAAGCTGTTCAGCGTGTATTCGGGACTTTTGAAAAGCGCTGGCTCTTTCTTGACACGATTTCTCATCATGTTACGATAACTAACGTGCGAAAAACACGAACAAAAAGCGAACAAGGGAGAGGATCAATATCATTGATCAAAAGAAAGTTGCTTTCATTGGAGCAGGTTCTATGGCGGAAGGAATGATTGCAGGTATTGTGCGATCAGGTCAGATGCCTCTCAGCCAAATTTACGCAACAAACAAGCAAAATAAGCAGCGATTAAACGAACTAACGAAACGCTACGGAATCCAAACAGCCACAATGGATTCATTTCCTTTTGAAGAAATGGATATGTTGATCCTGGCAATGAAGCCAAAGGATGCTGAAACAGCACTTGAATCATTAAAACCTCATATTCAGAAAGATCAGCTCATCCTGTCTGTACTTGCAGGTGTGAAATCATCGTATATTGAAGACATGCTGCATGAAGGGCAGCCTGTTATGCGAGTAATGCCAAATACGTCAAGTACGATTGGGGCGTCGGCGACCGCTTTATCTGCTGGACGTTATGTGAAAAATGAACATGTAAGCATGAGTCGGGCTCTTTTATCTGAAATGGGAGAAGTGTATACCATTCAGGAAGAGCAAATGGATATTTTCACAGGAATTGCCGGAAGCGGTCCAGCTTATTTTTATTTCTTAATGGAAAGAATCGAAGAGGCTGGAGAAGAAGCTGGCTTATCAAAAGAAATGTCCCGTCAAATCGGTACACAGACACTTCTCGGTGCAGCGAAGATGCTGCAAGAAACAGCTGAAAATCCTTCTGTCCTCAGAGAAAAAATTACGTCACCTAATGGAACAACGGCTGCAGGACTAGATGCATTAGATGATTTTGGCGGAGGAGAAGCCATCAAGCAGGCCGTCAAACATGCCGCCAATCGATCAAAAGAAATAAGTGAACAGCAAAAACAAAAAGTATCGATATAAATAGAGCCTCAATACAGGAGTGATAAGGTGTACGCAGATAAAGAGAGAAAACGAATTGTTGTGAAAATCGGAAGCAGCTCTCTTACTAGCTTTCAAGGTGAGATTAGTTTAAAAAAACTAGAAAACCTCGTCAATCAAATTGTAAAACTCAAAGATGAAGGACACGAAGTCATTTTGGTCTCATCTGGTGCGGTTGCAGCTGGTTACCGAAAATTAGGATTTATTGATAGACCGAAAACACTGCCAGAAAAACAGGCGTCTGCCTCAATAGGGCAAGGGCTTTTAATGGAGTCATATTCTACTTTATTTTTATCGCACGGTTATATTGCTTCACAGCTATTAATTACAAGAAGCGATTTTTCAGATGAAACGCGCTATCAAAATGTGCGAAATACAATGAATGTGTTATTAGATCGAGGGATCATCCCGATTATTAATGAAAATGATACAGTGACGATCAATCGTTTGAAGTTTGGAGATAATGATACATTGTCTGCAAAAGTAGCTGGACTGATTGATGCGAATTTCCTCGCTATTTTATCTGATATTGACGGCTTGTATGAAGATAACCCTCATACAAACCCGAATGCGAAGAGAATTCTAGAAGTCACAGAAATCACAGAAGACATCGAAGCAGCCGCTGGAGATGCGGGAAGCAGCGTTGGCACAGGCGGAATGAAATCAAAACTCGATGCTTTTAAAATTTCAATGGCCGCAGGCATCAATGGCTTTTTGGGAAAAGCCGATACGCCTCACATTTTAGACAAAGCCATTAATGGGACAGAGGACGGCACTTATTTTACAGCTGACGAAAATTTAGCGCCGCTGAATTATAAAAAACAGTGGATTGCTTTTCATTCTGGCCCAAAAGGCGAAATCGTTGTTCAAGAGAAAACACAGGAGCTTCTCATGCATCGTGAGAAAAGTCTGGATTCTGACGGCATAGTCGATGTAAAGGGTTCGTTTAAAAGAGGCGATGTTGTCCGTATTTTAGATCAAGATGAAAGAGAAATAGGGCTTGGCATTGTCAATTATGCGTCCGACGAACTCGCACTCAACGGTGACTTGCTACAGGATGAAGTGGTGCATGTCGTAGATCTTGAAGCGTTTGTTTGTCATTTAGATTTATCAATACCAGTTTGCTAATCATAAGGGAGGAATTTCATGACACTGACAGCTGAAGTTGTCACATCGGTCAAAGAAAAAGCGAAAAAAGCAAAGCACGTATCAAAAAAACTAGGTTTACTTCAAACAGAGGAAAAAAATGAGGCGCTGCTGAAAATAGCAGAAACGCTCGAACAGCAAAGTGATTTTATTTTACAGGAAAATCAAAAGGATTTAGAGGCAGGAAAAGAAAAGGGCTTCTCTGAAGCATTAATGGATCGATTAATGTTAAATGAAGAGAGAATTCATGAGTTTGCGGAAAGTTTGCGGCTTGTGACGAGATTAACAGATCCTGTTGGAGAAATATTGGATGAATGGACTCTTGAAAACGGCTTACATGTGAAAAGCCGAAGAGTACCGCTCGGCGTGATCGGGATGATCTATGAAGCGAGACCGAATGTCACTGTCGATGCAGCAGGGCTTGCCCTCAAGGCAGGCAACTCAGTGATTTTAAAAGGCGGTTCCTCCGCTATTTCTTCCAACAAAGCCATCGTCCGCGTCATTCATGAGGCATTGGATCAAACAAAGATCCCTCGTGATGCGGTACAGTTTATTGAACAAACAGACCGTTCATCGGTTCAAGCGATGTTTCATCTAAAAGAGTGGATTGATGTTTTAATCCCGAGAGGCGGGGCTTCTTTAATCAAAACCGTTGTAGAAGAATCGACCATTCCAGTTCTTGAAACAGGGACAGGGAACTGCCATATCTTTATTGATCAAACAGCGAATGTAGAAAAAGCCATTCAGATTGTCATCAATGCGAAAACAAATCGTCCGGCCGTTTGTAATGCGCTTGAGACTCTGATCGTTCATCGCGATTGGCTGAAAGAAAATGGTGCAGCATTGAATGAAGCACTCCTTCAGCATCATGTCACTGTGCATGGAGATCAAGACGCTCAATCTTTCTTTTCCGAAGCGGTTCCTGCGGAGGAAGTAGATTGGACAGATGAGTATTTAAGTCTTGATCTTGCGGTGAAAGTCGTTGACTCAATTGAGGACGCCATTCACCACATTGATCAGTACGGAACGAAACATTCAGAAGCCATCGTAACAGAGGATGAAAAAAACGCACAAATCTTTCTAAACGAAGTCGATGCAGCCGCTGTTTATCATAACGCATCTACACGTTTTACAGATGGCGGTGCACTAGGATATGGCGCTGAAATTGGCATTTCTACTCAAAAACTGCACGCAAGAGGGCCAATGGGACTTCCTGCACTGACAACAACAAAGCTGCTTCTATCTGGTGATGGTCAGATTAGAAGCTAGAATGAATGTAACGAACACTACCTTTCTTCTTGGGGTAGTGTTTTTTTAGTGTATGAGAAAAGAAGAGAGAAAAAGGGGGAACGACATGGAAACGATGCTGAAGCACTGACAACTCTTGAAAAAGAAGACAAAGGGCTAAAATGAAGTCCATTTTAGCCCTTTGTCAACAATCTGAAATTCCCCATAAGAGGGAGTTTTTTTATGAACTTGAACAATCTTTTTTCATGACTTTCTCAAATTTGAAAAATTCAAATGTCTCAGGCGCTAAAGGGTCATTTTCTTGATCGTTCTCATGAGGCAAGCTCGGATCTGGATGGTGCAAGTGATAAAACTCAACAATCTGAAACCCGCATTTGTTCACATAAAAATGAATGTTGCGCTTTTCAAAATAAGGAGTGACAACTTCCCACACCTTCGTTTCTGGATATTGCGCCTCAATGGCTTTCCATGCTGCCTGACCAATGCCGCGGCTGTGAGATGATGAAGAAATGTATAATAGGTCCACCGAATTGCGGTGTGTGAGAGGGTTGATTTTTAAAACAACGCCTCCTGCCTTTTGACCGTTTAGTAAAATATGATAGACAAGGTTCTCAGTCGAATAAAAAGATTCATCAATCGACTCATCAGGAGGAATTGGTCCACCTTCTGCATCGCCAAATGCATCAATGATGCCAGCTGTGAAAGCATCTTGCAGTTCTTTTTTCATCAAAGGGAAGTCTTCTTGATTTGCAAGTGATAATGTGACTTGATCTTGTGCGATTTTGTTCATGTGTAAATCCTTTCTCCACATATGTGGTGTTTCTGCATGTTATCATAAAGGATGGAGTAACTCCATAGTCAAGAAAGGAGCCCTAAAAATGATGAACGATGTTCAAAAAACATTTTTAACTGGAGAATTTGCGGCATTATTTGAAGTGAAAAAAGATACACTGCTTTATTATGATAAGATCGATTTGTTTAAGCCGGCAGGTGTTCAGGAAAATGGGTACCGTTATTATACATTTGAACAGTTTGATCATTTCATGGCCATTCAATCTCTTCGTGCTGTTCAATTTCCGATCAAGCAATTAAAACAATACTTTACTGAGCCTTCTCAGGAAAAATTGCAAAGCCTGGCGGTTGAGCAAGCAGAAAAGGTCGGGGAGGAGATCCAAAAACTACAGGATATTCAATCTTTTCTTTTTCGTGTGATCGAGACAACGAATGAATTATCATCAGTGAAAACAGGGGAGGTCTTGTTTCAAGAACTGCCAGAAGAACCGATCGTCCTCAGTACATCAAACCCGATTGATTCAAACACACCTATAGAAGAAATTTCTCGAATTGTAGGAGAATTTCTGAAAGGGATTGGTATTAAAGGTGCCGCGGCAAATGGTTCTGTTTTAAACAAGGAGCAGTTTTTGCAGCGTCATTATCATCAGTCTGATAGGCTGTTTTGCCGAATGGAAGGGCCGGATGCAGTCAAAAAGCCTGCGGGTCTATATGCAGTCATGTATCAACAAGGAACATATGAAGAGATGGAGACTGCCTATTCACGTTTATTAGATCGAATCGAAGCAGAGGATATGATACTGGATGGAGATGTCTTTGAGGAGTATTTACTTCATTCTCTGATGTCTAAAAATGAAGCGGATTACATGACGAAACTTAGTGTGAAAGTCAGAAAACGGGAAGCTTAAGGCATCACAAAAAGGATAGACAGGCATTTTTACATGCTGTCTATCCTTTTTGGTGCTGTTTAACCGACTTGGTTTTCGGCAAATTGACTCATATAGAGGTCTGCATAAAAGCCTTTTTCTTTCAAAAGCTCACGATGAGTTCCTTTTTCAATGATCGTGCCATCTTTCATAACTAAAATGAGATCGGCATCTTTAATCGTTGAAAGTCGATGTGCAATAACGAAGCTTGTTCTGCCGTTCATTAATTCATTCATCGCTTTTTGAATATGCATCTCTGTCCGTGTATCGACACTGCTTGTTGCTTCATCTAAGATTAATATCTTCGGATCAGATAAGATGGCACGGGCGATGGTTAACAGTTGACGCTGACCTTGTGAGAGGTTGCCTGCATCTTCCGTTAAGAGTGTGTCATATCCATCTGGAAGGGTGCGGATGAAATCGTCTGCATAGGCATGTTTAGCGGCCTTCAACACATCCTCTTTTGAAACATTTGGTCTGCCATATGCGATGTTGTCATAAATTGTGCCTTCAAAGAGCCATGTATCCTGAAGAACCATCGCAAATAAGTCACGTACTTGCTCTCGGCTGAGGTCGGTGGTTTTTACGCCGCCAATGCGAATAGAGCCTTGATCTAGCTCGTAAAAGCGCATTAACAGATTAATAATCGTTGTTTTTCCAGCGCCTGTTGGCCCAACAATGGCCACCGTTTGTCCTTCTTGGACATGTAAATTCAAATCTTTAATAATGGATTGATCTTTCTCATAACCGAAGTGAACTTGCTCAAAGGCCACATCTCCGGTAAGAGATTCAAGATCAATCGCTGCATCTTCTTCCGCATGTTCTTCTTCCTCATCCAAAATCTCAAACACCCGTTCAGCAGAAGCGATAGCAGATTGAACTAAGTTTGCAACACTGGATGCTTGCACAAGCGGCTGCGACATTTGCTGAGTGTATTGGATAAATGCCTGCACATCCCCAACACGAATATTCCCGTTAATGACAAGAATTCCGCCAGCAACACTTACCGCCACATAGCCAAGGTTCCCAATAAAGGTCATCATCGGCATCATTAAGCCGGAGATAAATTGTGCTTTTCTTGAGGATTCATACAGCTTTTCGTTTAATTGATCAAATGTATCAATGGCTTTCTTTTCATAGCCATACGCGCGCACTGTCTGATGTCCTGTAAACATTTCATTAATATGTCCATTGATCATCCCTAGTTCTTTTTGCTGTGCTTTAAAATGCTTTTGCGAAAATGATGTAATGCCTCGAATCGCAAACAAACTAAGAGGTAGCGTCAAACAAACAAGCAGCGTCAGCAGCGGACTGATGAAAAGCATCATGACGACAATCCCAATGACTGTAATAACAGATGTAATCACTTGCGTGAGTGCCTGCTGTAAAGAAGTATTAATATTATCAATGTCGTTCATCACCCGGCTCAGCGTGTCTCCGTGTGTTGTTTTATCAAAATAACGAAGGGGGAGACGTGTGAGCTTGTCATTTGCTTCTTGCCTTAATTCAGCAATGGTCTGCTGCGAGACACCCGCCATTACATATTGCTGCACGAATGAGAAGAGAGAAGCCACGACATATAATAGAACAAGCAACAATAAAATGCGTGAAATGACATCGAATTGAACGCCAGTTCCTTGTGTAAAACTTTCAAATAGGGAAGAGGTGGCATCCCCAAGTAATTTTGGACTGACGACATTAAAAACGGTTGAACCGATCGCTGCAATCAGGACAATGATCAGCTGAAATTTTCTCGGTTTTAAATAGCCCGTTAAACGAAGAAGTGTTTTTTTAAATTCCTTTGGTTTTTGTACTGGGCCCCTTGGGTGACCGCCTTTATGTCCCATTCCAGAAGACATTTTTTTACTCATCCTTGCTCCACCTCCTGACCTTCCTGTGATGCGACGATCTCTTGATAGACAAGGTTATCTTTCAGTAACTGTTCATGTGTACCGATACCTGCTATTTTTCCATCATCTAACACAATGATTTTATCGCTATGCTTCACTGTGCTGATTCTTTGAGCCACAATAATCAAAGCAGCATGCTCTTTTTCAGCTTCTAGCGCTGACCGAAGTTTTGCATCCGTTTTGTAATCAAGGGCAGAGAAGCTATCGTCAAACAGGTAGAATGCAGGTTTTCTTACGAGTGCTCTTGCGATCGAAAGACGTTGTTTTTGACCGCCAGAGAGATTCGAACCCCCTTGGTCTATCTCTGCGTGAATTCCGCCATCTTTTTGCAAAACAAATTCTTCGGCCTGTGCTGTCCGCAGTGCCTGCCAAATCTCGTCATCTGTAGCATCTCGTTTGCCAAAGCGCACATTATCAGCAATGGTTCCGCTAAATAAAATGGCTTTTTGAGAAACATAACCCATCTGACTTCTCAGTTTCTCTTGAGGCAATTCTCTAATATCGACACCATCTAATATAATTTTTCCTTCTGTTGCTTCATAAAAACGTGTCATCATCTGAAGAAGGGTCGTTTTCCCGGAACCTGTACTGCCAATGATCGCCGTCGTTTCACCCTTTTTGGCTTCAAACGTCATGTCTTGAACGGCTGGTTTTTCAGCATTTGAATAATAAAATGACACATTCTCAAAGCGAATAGACTGGGCTGGCTGATCAAGTTTAGTGACAGTCTCTTTTTTGTCTTTAATTCTTGGTTCTAGATTTAACACTTCATTCATCCGTTTAGCTGATGCCTGAGCTCTAGGCACCATAATAAAACTCATAGACAGCATAATGAGTGCCATTAAAATCATCATCGCATATTGAATGAAGGCGATCAGATTCCCGACTTCCATCTGTCCGGCATCAATCCGATTAGCGCCAATCCAGACAATGCCGATATTCGTGAAGTTCATGATAATGAGCATAAAAGGGAACAAGTACGCCATTAATCGATTGACCTTAAGGCCAGTATCCTTATACGATGTATTGGCTTCTTGAAAACGTTCCTTTTCGTCATCTACTCGGTTAAACGCACGAATGACCCGAATGCCTGAAAGCGACTCTCTCATAATCAAGTTCAGCCGGTCCGTTTTTTTCTGAAGCTGGCCAAAGAGGGGGATCGCTTTTCTTGACACCAAATAAATGAACCCGCCAAGAAGGGGGAGAGCTGCTAAAAAGATGAGAGATAACACAGCATCTCTAGATACAGCCAAAATAATTCCACCAACGAGCATAAGAGGCGCCCGTGTCATCATTTGTAAGATCATGATCGTGACATCTTGAACTTGTTTCACATCATTTGTGGATCTTGTAATAAAGGAAGATGTCCCGATTTTTTGAAATTCTTCTAATGAGAATTGTTCGACATGCACAAACAGCTGTCTTCTCATATCACGCCCGAAGCCTAGAGCTGTCTTAGATGACAAGTAGGACTTCCAAATCGTGAGCAAGATGGCAAGTAAAGAACAAGCCACCATCCAGCCCCCAACCTTCCATATATAAGCGACATCTCCTTGGACGATCCCGACATCAACGATATCTGCTGTAAGCGTCGGTAAATACAGCTGGAGCATACTGCTCAAAAAGGTGAGAATCACAATGAACACAACGGATAGCCGATAGGGCTTTAAAAACGATAAAATTGATTTCATACGATTACCTTTCTTCCATATAGTCTGTTGTTCTGTAACTCATCATATACAAAGAGGGATTATTTCTACAAATGAAATGTCTTGTTTTAGTGAATTATTTATATTGTTCAATTTTAGAAAAGAAATCCTTCACAAACACATAAAAATCATGGGCAGAAGGAGACATTTCTCGCGTTTTAGATGCAATAATGCCAACCGTTCTTCTCACTTGAGGAAAATCGATCGGAATTTTCACTGTAAATCGCGGTGTTGTTTCATAAAAGGCACTTTCGGGTAATAAGGTAACACCCATTCCTGCCGATACGAGACCTTTTATGGCATCCAAATCTTCTCCTTCAGATGAAATGGTAGGCTCATAGCCAGCCTGCTTACAGGCATCAACCGCAATTTGTCTCAGCACATACCCTTCAGGAAATAACACGAAATGATCCTTTCTTAAATCACTTAAATGAATGCTCCTTTGTCCGCTAAAGGGGTGGCTAACCGGTAAAAGGGCATAAATGCTTTCAGAAAACAAAATATTTCCTTCTATTTGAGAATCGTTTGTCGGTACAGGTCCTAAAAAGGCAAGATCGATATCACGATTTTTAACGGCTTCAATGAGAAACTTATAAGAACCTTGACGAAGTAAAAAATCGACTTCTGGATATTCCAGCTTAAATGCGGAAATGACAGAAGGGAGCACTTGGCTTGCTAGACTTGTAGGAAAGCCAATATTCACCGTCCCTTTGTGCGGATCTAAGTATTCATCAATTTGCTCTTTTGCGTAATCAATGGCTTTGAGTGCAGTTCTGACATGATCTAAAAATTGTCTGCCGATTTTCGTTAATTTGATATTTCGTCCTTCTCGTTCGAATAAAGCCACTCCAAGTTCTTCTTCTAAATTGGCAATCTGCCGGCTGATGGCAGATTGGGCAACGTGTAAGTTTTCAGCCGCTTCTGACACGTGTTCACGGTCAGCAACTTCTACAAAATAACGTAATTGACGAAGCTCCATTTTTGCACTTCACACCCATCTATCTCAAAAAGAGATTGTTTTGATCTAAATTATATATTGTTTATATTAATTTGAAAACTTAAAATAAGTTACAGAGTTTGTGAGATTTTATTACTGTGAAAAAACGGATCTTTTAAACGGGGGAGAGAAACGATGACTTATAATCAACTACCACAACCACAAGGTCTCTACCGTCCTGAATTTGAACATGATGCATGTGGAATCGGACTGTACGCCCATTTAAAAGGGGAGGCGACACATAGCATCGTCAAAAAGGGATTGCAAATGCTGTGCCAGCTTGATCACCGCGGCGGGCAAGGCAGTGATCCGTATACAGGTGATGGTGCCGGTTTAATGGTACAACTGCCAGACGCTTTTTTTAGAAAGAACTGCCAAGACTTTGCACTTCCAGAAAAGGGCCGTTACGGGGTAGGAATGGTGTTCTTTTCAAAAGATGATGATGCCAAAACGCGTCAAGCGATCGAACAAAAGATCAACGGCTTCATTAAACAAGAAGGGCAAACATTAATTGGCTGGAGAACGGTCCCTGTTGATGCTGGGAAAATTGGAACGGTTGCAGCGAAGAGCTGTCCGGTTGTGAGACAGGTCTTTATCGGAGCAAACGACAACATTACAGACCGTTTGTCATTTGAACGAAAACTATATGTCATCCGTAAGCAGGCTGAAAACTGGGGAACAGCAGAGGAAAAACAATTTTACTTTGTCAGCCTGTCGAGTCAAACCATCGTATATAAGGGGCTTTTAACATCAGATCAAGTCGATGCTTTTTATCTTGATCTACAGGATGAAACATTTGTTTCTGCATTTTCACTTGTTCATTCAAGATTTAGTACAAATACATTCCCGACATGGGAACGAGCGCATCCAAACCGTTACTTAATTCATAACGGAGAAATCAACACATTAAGAGGAAACATCAATTGGATGAGAGCAAGAGAACAGCAATTCGTGTCTGAAGCCTTCGGAGAAGATCTAGACAAGATTTTGCCAGTGCTGAATGCAGACGGAAGTGATTCATCCATTTTAGACAATGCCTTTGAATTTTTCGTGCTTGCAGGGCGTACTCCTGCTCATACAGCGATGATGCTGATTCCTGAGCCGTGGACGGAGAATACGCACATGTCAAAAGAGAAACGGGCATTTTATGAATACCATAGTTCGTTAATGGAGCCGTGGGATGGCCCGACAGCGATTTCGTTTACGGATGGTAAACAAATCGGCGCCATCTTAGACCGGAACGGATTAAGACCCGCGAGATACTATGTGACAAATGACGATCATATCATTTTCTCATCTGAGGTCGGCGTCATCGACACAAATGAAGAAGATGTGAAGTATAAAGACCGTCTTGAACCAGGTAAAATGCTGTTAATCGATTTAGAAGAAGGACGCATTATTTCTGATGAAGAAGTGAAATCTTCGATTGCGAATGAACTTCCTTATCAAAAATGGCTCGATGAAGAAATGGTTCACGTCAATCGCTCGGAAGAAAATTCAGAAAATTCTAGTATAATGAGTGATTTGTTAACGCGTCAGCGTGCTTTCCATTATACGTACGAAGACATTCAAAAGTATTTAATTCCTTTACTAGAAGAAGGCAAGGACCCAATAGGCTCGATGGGAAGTGATACACCGCTTGCTGTGTTATCAGATCGTGCGCAGTCGCTGTTTTCTTATTTCAAACAGCTGTTTGCTCAAGTGACAAACCCGCCAATTGATGCCATTCGTGAGCAGCTTGTTACATCGACCATGACTTGGTTAGGTGCTGAGGGAGATATTTTACATCCAAATGAATATTCATGCCGAAGAATTAAACTTTATACACCAGTTTTAACAAGCGGGCAGTTCAACGGCTTGAAAACGATTGTTCATAACGCCTTTAAAAGCAAAACGATTCATACACTTTTCACTGATGACCTAAAACGAGGTCTTGATGCGATGTTTGAAGAGGCAGAAAAAGCCATTCGTGAAGGGGTATCTTTACTAATTCTTTCCGATCGTGACATGACGGAAGAAAAAGTGCCGATTCCACCACTTCTTGCATTGAGTGCACTTCATCAGCATCTTGTGCGTCAAGGCTTACGAACAAAGGTGAGCTTAATCGTCGAATCTGGAGAAGTAAGAGAGGTTCATCATTTTGCCGCACTGATTGGCTACGGTGCAGATGCGATCCATCCGTACCTCGTTTACGAAACATACAAACAGCTTATTGCTGAAGAAGCGATTGCGATTAGCTTTGATGAGGCTGTCACAAAGTTTGGGAAAAGTGTGACTGAGGGCGTCGTTAAAGTAATGTCTAAAGTGGGAATTTCCACTGTCCAAAGCTATCGAGGCGCACAAATTTTTGAAGCAGTCGGCATTAGTGAAGATGTCATCCAGGCGTATTTCACAGGAACAGCTTCACAGCTAGGCGGTATTGATCTTGACACCATTGCAAGTGAAGCAAAGCTTCGTCATGAGGCTGGGTATCAGGCATCAACTGATCAAACGCTAGAATCAGGCAGTGAATTCCAGTGGAGAAAAAATGGAGAGCATCATGCCTTTAACCCAAAAACCATTCATACTCTTCAGTGGGCATGCCGCAACGAAGATTATGATTTATTTAAGCAATATACGAAGGCAGCGGATGAAGAACGAATTGGTTTCCTTAGAAATCTATTTGCTTTTCGTTCAAAACAAAAGCCAGTTCGTCTGGAAGAAGTTGAATCTGCTGAATCCATTGTACGCCGCTTTAAGACAGGTGCGATGTCATTTGGTTCATTAAGTAAAGAAGCGCATGAAGCACTAGCGATTGCGATGAACCGAATTGGCGGCAAAAGCAACAGCGGAGAAGGCGGGGAAGACCCTGCACGCTTTACAGTAGATGAGCAAGGGGATGATCGCAGAAGTGCGATTAAACAGATTGCTTCTGGCCGCTTTGGTGTGAAAAGTCATTATTTAGTCAATGCAGATGAACTGCAAATTAAAATGGCGCAAGGTGCAAAGCCGGGAGAAGGCGGACAGCTGCCAGGAAATAAAGTATATCCTTGGGTCGCAGACGTACGTGGTTCTACGCCAGGTGTTGGCCTAATCTCACCACCTCCTCACCATGATATTTATTCAATCGAGGATTTGGCTCAATTGATCCATGATTTGAAAAACGCAAACCGTGACGCACGCATCAGTGTCAAGCTAGTTTCTAAAGCTGGCGTTGGAACGATTGCAGCAGGTGTTGCAAAAGGGACAGCTGATGTCATCGTAATTAGTGGATATGATGGCGGTACTGGAGCTTCTCCGAAAACAAGTATTAAACATACAGGACTTCCTTGGGAGCTTGGATTGGCAGAAGCGCATCAAACCCTTGTCTTAAACGGCCTTCGAGAGCGAGTCGTTCTTGAAACGGATGGGAAATTGATGACAGGACGCGACGTTGTCATGGCTGCGATTTTAGGAGCAGAAGAATACGGCTTTGCGACAGCTCCACTTGTCGTATTAGGATGCGTCATGATGAGAGCGTGTCATTTAGATACTTGCCCAGTCGGTGTCGCTACTCAAAACCCGGAACTTCGCAAAAAATTCATGGGTGACCCTGATCACATTGTCAACTTCATGATGTTTATTGCAGAGGAAGTAAGAGAAATTTTAGCTGAACTTGGCTTTACATCAATGGATGAATTGATAGGGCGTACGGATGTCTTATCAGTAAGTGAAAGAGCAAAATCACACTGGAAAGCAGGACAGCTGAACCTTGAAACCCTGCTTTATCAGCCAGAGGGACCACGCACATTCAGAACGCCGCAAAATCATAAAATTGATGAATCACTGGATATGAATGAGATTCTCCCTTATGTACAGGAAGCGCTCGATCATCAAACACCGGTTGATCTGTCACTAAACATTCGCAACATTCACCGTGTAGCTGGAACGATTACGGGCAGCGAAGTGTCTAAGCGCTACGGAGAAGAAGGCCTGCCAGAGGATACGATCACACTTCGGTTCACTGGTTCAGCTGGACAAAGCTTCGGCGCATTTGTTCCAAAGGGGATGTCTTTATATTTAACAGGTGACTCAAATGACTATATCGGCAAAGGACTCTCTGGAGGCAAAATTGCTGTCAAAACATCTGATCACTTTGTACAAAATGGACATGAGAACGTGATTGTCGGTAACGTTGCATTTTACGGCGCGACAAGCGGAAAAGCGTTTATTAACGGTCGTGCAGGTGAACGTTTTGCCGTGCGTAATTCAGGTGTCAATGTGGTCGTTGAAGGAATCGGTGATCACGGCTGTGAATACATGACTGGCGGACGTGTTGTCATTTTAGGTGACGTCGGGAAAAACTTTGGCGCAGGGATGTCTGGCGGTATCGCTTACGTGCATACATCTGATGCAAAACAGTTCAAAAGAATGTGCAACATGGAAATGATCATGTTTGAAAAACTCACAGATCACGAAGAAGAACAAGAAGTGAAGCAAATGATTCAGGAACACCTTGATTATACAAACAGCTCAAAAGCAGCAGCGCTTCTAGAGAACTGGGCAAAAGAAAAGAATCAATTCATTAAGATCATTCCGAGAAATTACAAAATGATGCTTCAAAGTATTGAGGAACAAAAACAAGCAGGCCTCAGCCACGAGGAAGCTGTTATGTTCGCATTTGAAGCAAACACAAAACCGAAAAATAAAGAAACGGCAAACGGGCAAAAAGCAGCCCTCGCTCATTAAGAAAGGGGAGAGGACAATGGGCAAAGCAACAGGTTTTATGGATTATAAAAGAGAAAAGCCAAATGAACGTGACCCTCTCACTCGTCAAAATGACTGGAAAGAATATTCAGCTCCTTATACAGATGAGGTATTGAAACAGCAGGGTGCTAGATGTATGGATTGCGGAACACCGTTTTGTCAAATTGGGATGGAGATCAGGGGCGGCGTTTCTGGCTGCCCGATCTACAATTTAATTCCAGAATGGAATGACCTTGTCTACCGGGGCAGATGGAAAGAAGCGCTTGAAAGACTACAAAAAACGAACAATTTCCCTGAATTTACTGGAAGAGTATGTCCAGCACCTTGTGAAGGCTCATGTACCGTCGCGATCAATGATCCAGCAGTATCGATTAAAAATATCGAACGGACGATCATTGATAAAGGCTTTGAAAATGGCTGGATTACACCAAGAATTCCTTCAAGTCGTACAGGGAAAAAGGTTGCTATTGTCGGATCAGGACCAGCAGGGCTGGCAAGTGCAGACCAACTAAACCAAGCAGGACACGCTGTAACCGTGTTTGAACGATCTGATCGTCTTGGCGGACTGCTCACTTATGGTATTCCGAATATGAAGCTCGACAAAGAAGTCGTTGAGCGCAGAGTTAAACTGCTAAGGCAAGAAGGCATTGACTTTGTGACCAATACAGAAATTGGTGTGGATATCACGGCTGATGAACTGAAAGAGCAATTTGATGCGGTCATCCTTTGTACAGGTGCACAAAAGCAGCGTGACTTGTTAATTGAAGGTAGGGAAGCAAAAGGGATTCACCTGGCAATGGATTATTTAACACTCGCAACAAAAAGCATGCTTGATTCAGGATTCAAAGATAAAAACTTTATTGACGCAAAAGGGAAAGACGTCATTGTGATTGGCGGAGGAGATACAGGCGCTGACTGCGTCGCAACTGCACTTCGCCAAAAAGCAAAAAGTGTTGTTCAATTCGGAAAGCATCCAAAGCTTCCAGATACACGTGTAGGGGATAACATGTGGCCAGAACAACCTTATGTCTTCTCTCTAGATTATGCTTACGAAGAAGCACAAGCAAAATTTGGAGAAGATCCGCGGCAATATTCGATTCAAACCACAAAGATTGTGGCTGATAAAAATGGGAAGTTAAAAGAGCTTCATACCATTCAAATGGAAAAGGTGAAAAACGAGCAAGGGAAGTTTGAATTTCATGAGATTCCAGGAACAGAGAAGGTATGGCCAGCTCAGCTAGTCTTTATTGCGATTGGTTTTGAGGGAACTGAACAGCCGCTAGTGAAACACTTTGGCGTGGACAGCAAAAACAATCGGATTGACGCAAAATATGGGGAATATACGACGAATGTAGAAGGCGTATTTGCAGCGGGAGATGCAAGACGCGGTCAAAGCTTGATTGTCTGGGCAATTAACGAAGGCAGACAAGTGGCGCATGAGGTAGACCGTTATTTAATGGGGAGTTCGGTTCTGCCAAAATAGGTCAAACAAAGGGTGTTTACCATATATAGAGAAAAGCCATGACCAAAGAGTGGTCATGGCTTTTTATGATTCAGACATGGTTGGCTGGATAATGACTTTTTTACGTTTGAACTGGGAGACAACCAAACAGAGGAAGACAGCAAGAACAAAAAGAGAAATGGTCAAAAAGCCAAATGTATAGGAGCCCGTCATTTCTTTTAAACTGCCAAGAACGTTTGGTAAAAAGAATCCCCCAATGCCTCCTGCAGCCCCTACAATTCCAGTCACAATCCCAATTTCCTTATGAAACACTTGCGGCACAAGCTGGAACACCGCCCCATTCCCCATACCAAGACACATCATTCCGACAAATAAAAGCGCAATGACCACTGGTAAAGCAGGTAGACTACTCACTGCCCCTAAACAGATACCAATCAAAGCAAATAAACCGAGCAGTACTTTCATCCCGCCAATTTTATCGGCAATCAAACCGCCAACTGGCCGAAAGAAGCTGCCTGCCGCCACGCAAAGCGTCACAAAATCACCGGCATGAATTTTTGAAATCGCATATTGGTCCACAAAGAAAATACTCAAGAAACTTGAAAGGCCGACAAAACCACCGAATGTAATCGCATAAAGCAGGCAGAAAAACCACGTTGTTTTCACTTGAAAGACTGAAAAATAGGACCGAAGCGGCTGAGGGGCGGGCTGGTTTGGTGCATCTTTTGCTGTGAAAATAAAAAACAAAAAGACGAAACTTAAAGGAATAAGAGCGAGCCCCATCACTGTATGCCAGCCATACATCTCCGCAAGCCTTGGTCCAAAGAGTGTCGAGATCAGTGTTCCGCTGTTTCCGGCGCCGGCAATTCCCATCGCTACCCCTTGTAAATGAGGAGGGTACCAGCGGCTTGCCATCGGTAAAGCGACCGCAAAACTCGCACCTGCAACCCCTAATAAAATCCCGATCAGTACTAGCTCTGAAAGGGTTGTACCACCGAAAAACCCCCATATAAGCGGAATGGTGGTCAAAATCATGCCCATCATCGCTGTTTTTTTAGGTCCCATTCGGTCTGTTAATAGGCCTAGCACAATTCGAAAAAAAGATCCGGATAAAATCGGAATGGCTACAATCATGCCTTTTTCTATTGTCGATAAGGCAAAATCTTGTGCAATAAAAGCACCGAGTGCCCCCAGCAAAACCCAAATCATGAAACTCACGTCAAAATATAAAAATGAACCAAACAATGTCTTAGGATGACCACTAGAAGTCAATTCTGAGAGTTTCACAAAACCACTCCTTTATTTTGAATTTTCTGACTTAAAGATAGCGAGTTGATAGAAGGAATGGAAGTATTGTGTTAGAAAAAATGACATGGATAAACACTTTTTTACAAATGTGTGCCATAATCTAGGCAAACATTGCTTTGGCGCAAAAAGCTAGAAAGGTTGATCTCACATGGCAAAACGTAAACTCGTGTTTATCGGAAACGGCATGGCGAGTATGAAATGTATCGAGCATATCGTAAAGAATCAGCCAGAACGCTATTCCATCACGATCATTGGAAAAGAGAAGCACCCGGCCTACAACCGAATAAAACTTTCATCGGTTTTACAAAAAAGTGAATCATTGTCTCAAATTGAACTAAAGCCAAAAGAATGGTACACCAAACATGACATCACCATCCAAACAGGCGAAGCAGTTGTCCACATCGATACAAAGCGTCAATTGCTCATGACAGAAGCACGCCGGAATATCCCGTATGACAAACTGGTTATCGCCACAGGCTCATCGCCTCATTTTCTACCTATACAAGGCGTATCCAAAAAAGGGGTCTATGCTTTTCGTACGATTGACGATTATGAGGCCATTTACGCTGATTCTTTACGCTATGAGCGTGCAGCAGTCATTGGAGGTGGTGTACTTGGTGTGGAAGTGGCCGCTGGTTTACAGATCGCTGGACTGAAGACAACCTTGATTCATCACACGGATTGGCTTATGCAACGCCAATTAGATGAAACCGCTGCAGGGCTTTTGTCTCAACAATTAAGTCGCAAGGGGATTCAGGTAAAAACAAATGCTCATACGATTGCATGTTTAGGAAACGAGAGAGTAGAAGGCGTTCTGTTAAAAAGTGGAGACATCGTGGATGCTGATCTCGTGGTTTTCACAACAGGGGTCCGTCCGAATATAGAGCTTGCAAAACAGCACGGCATTCATACAAGAAAAGCCATTGTTGTAAATGATGTCATGCAGACAAACGTTGAGAATATTTATGCTATTGGAGAATGTGCAGAGCATAAGGGAATGGTGCACGGTCTTGTGCAGCCTATTTATGAACAAGCAAACGTGCTTGCGAATCATTTATTAGATGAACTGGTCACGAATTTACCTCCTGCCATTTATTCAACAAAATTGAAAGCAAATGACATATCTATTTATTCTGCTGGCAGTATTGTAAACCGATCCCCCTCCGCTTCAGTGGTGACTTACTTAGATGAAGAACAAGAAGTATATAAAAAACTAGTGTTTGAACATGATGTGCTCACAGGCGTTGTATTAGTTGGTCAACTTGAGAGAGCTGAGCAGCTTTTGCAGGATGTAAAAGTGGGGCGTGATAAAAGCGTAGTCATGAAATCACTGAATGAAGAGCAGATATCCCCTTTAGATTCATTAAAAACAGAGGATCTCATCTGCCAATGCCACACGGTGACGAAGGGAGCGATATTCAAAAGCATATCGGTCCATCAGCTGACAAATTTAGAAGAGATAAAAAAACAGACAGGGGCCGCAACGGGCTGCGGAGGCTGTCAAGAGCTTGTTCGTGCCTGCTGCCATGTCTCATCAAATCAGCTAACGGAAGCACTGAACACGTTTTGCTCGTGCACAAATGTAGAGGAAGAGACCATTTTTTCGTATGTAAAAAAGCAGCAGCCGCTGAATGAAGAGCAAGTAAGAAGACAATTTGATTGGATGACAGATAACGGCTGTGACAAGTGCCGAGCAGCCATTCCATACTATCTTGAGCAGTTTCAAGATCTTTTCGTAAAAGACAGCCCATCAGATCATGAGCACATACTAATGCCTCAGTTATATGGTGGCCGTCTTGATCTGACATTTTTACAGATGATAACCGGATTATTAGAGCAAAAGCAAATTCAGCACGTAGAACTAACGGAGAATAAACGAATTCGGCTGATCGGTATTTCACAAGAGGCCGACCATATTGTAAAAGAACATGGACACATCATGCCACAAGAAAGCAAGAGACTTTCTCATGTTCTATCATGTGATTGTCGTCACGATCCATCTGTCACAACACTTGTCATGGAGATCGAAAGACAACTAGAAAACACGCTTTTACCTGCAGTCACATCGATTCATATCGCTGGTCCTTCCTGCGTATGTCATTTCAGCCCCATCTATGACATCTGCATCAAGAAGCAGCTGGATGAATGGGACATTTATATAGGAGGCAGCATACGTCAACCTAAGGCAGGTCAGCTTTTTTATTCTGTGAGCCGAACGGATGAGCTGATTCCTTTTTTAAAAGCACTGCTTGAAGACTATAGAAAACGTGCATATTTTCAAGAATCTATTGGAGACTGGATCCAAAAAAACGGCATCATTTCCATCCGAGAAAAATTGCTCGATGAGGAAATGAGAGAAGAGCTCTGCGAGCAATTTGAGCAAAGTAGACAAAAGGGTGTGAATGTATGAATCAATCTTTTTTACAATATGTGCAGCAAACATCAGAGCAGCAAGAGCGAAAAAGGGTGTTCCCATCTCAATGTCCGTTTTGCAGTATGCAGTGCAAAATGCAATTAGTCGAGCAGCACGCAGAAGGGCGAACACGCTACCAGACGATAGATATTCATAATCCAACCACGTTCGGCAGGATCTGTATGAAAGGGCAGCATGCCCACCAGCACGCACTGCACAAGGAACGATTGAATCACCCCCTCATCAAAAGAAACGGTCAATTTGTCAAAGTGACTTGGCAAGAGGCACTTGACGAAATCAAAGCACGCACTCAAACCCTTCAGACGGAACATGGGAACGATGCTATCAGTGTGTATGGTAGTGCATCGATTACAAATGAAGAAGCTTATTTACTCGGAAAATTTGCAAGGGTCGCCCTTAAAACGAAATACATTGATTACAATGGAAGACTGTGTATGTCTTCAGCAGCAACAGCAGCTAACCAAACATTTGGACTTGATCGGGGTCTAACCTTTCCGCTTCGTGACATCAAGCATGCCCGGGTTTTACTATTGGTTGGAACCAATATAGCGGAATGTCAGCCGACCCTCATACCGTATTTGGAAGAAGCTAAAAAGAACGGGGCATTTCTCATCGTGATCGATCCGCGAAAAACAGCAACAGCCAAACTAGCTGACTTACATGTCAGCTTAAGGCCTGGGTCAGATGCTGCACTCGCAAATGGAATCTTACACGTCATGCTTCATGAACAGTTACTAGACGAAGAATTTATTAAAAAACGAACATCAGGTTTTCAAGAAATGAAACAGCATATTTCACACATGTCCCTGCAAGACATTACGCAGCAAACCGGTGTATCGATGAAAGTCATTCAAAAAATAGCGAGAAAATTCGCCCGCGAAAAAACAGGCATGATTCTGACTGCAAGAGGCATTGAGCAGCAAATAGACGGGACAGCATCCGTTCGTAATTTCCTGAATATTCTGCTTGTTACTGGGAAGATTGGCCGGATTGGGTGTGGCTATGGTGCCATTACTGGGCAAGGAAATGGACAGGGTGCAAGAGAGCATGGACAAAAAGCAGATCAGCTTCCTGGTTACCGTGATATCACAAACCCAGTACATAGAAAAGAAATGGCCGAAATATGGAAGATCGATGAAAAAGAACTGCCTGGAAAAGGTGTATCTGCTTTTGAAATGTTTGAAAAAATGCAGAAAGGAGAGATAAAAGCGCTCTTTTTAATGTGTTCTAATCCTGTTCAATCAGGTCCGCATGCAAGCTTTATCAAAAAAGCCATCGAGCAGCTGTCCTTTTTTGTCGCAATTGATTTATTTATCTCTGAGACGGCTGCACTCGCAGATGTTATTTTACCAGCTTCGTCATATTTAGAGGACGAAGGGACCATGACGAACATAGAAGGACGCGTTACGCTGAGAGAAGCAACCTATCCACTCAAACACCAAAGAAAGCACGATTGGCAAATCATTTGTGAAATAGCAGCAGTATTAGGCAAAGGCGGCTCTTTTTCTTTTTCATCTGCAGAAGACATCTTTGAGGAATTGAGAACAGCAACGAAAGGAGCCAAAGCCGATTATTCCGGTATGACCTATGACAGGTTAAGGAAGACGCAAGGCATATTATGGCCCTGCTCTCATTTGGAAGACCGAGGAACAGAAAGACTATTTGAGCATCAATTCTCACATCCTGATAAATTAGCAAAATTTGCAGTCGTTGCACATGGACAACAGGGTGCAAAAGAACCAGTCAGTCCAGAATATCCACTCTATTTAACGACCGGCAGGGTGATGGCTCATTACCAAACGGGCGTTCAAACAAGAAAAAGCACCTCTCTTGTTGCCCGGCAGTTTGAAGCTTATGTAGGGCTTCATCCTGACACAGCCGAAGCTTATGGACTTCAGCACGGGGAGCTCGTCACCATCCAGTCAAAACGAGGTAGTGTCATCATGAGGTGCCACATAACAGATACCACCCGAAAAGATACTGTGTTTGTTCCGTTTCACTGGAATAAACATCAATCAATTAACCTATTAATTGGTAAACAGTTAGATCCACACAGTAAAATGCCAGGTTTTAAATATTGTCCTGTACAGCTGTCAGCCTACAAGAATTGAAAACTATGTGAGAAATTTTAACATGTATTTTCCATCTTTGTTTAGATTATGGTACTTTCTAAAAAACGATCACATGAGGGGTGTTTTTCATGAAAGAAAAACTCGTATTAGTAGGGAATGGTATGGCTGGTATCCGAACGCTCGAAAACATTTTAAAAACAGACAATGAACGATTCGACATGACTGTATTTGGAACTGAGCCGTATCCTAACTATAATCGGATTCTTTTATCGAAAGTTCTCCAAGGGGATACAAAGACAGAGGATATTACGTTAAACGATTGGAATTGGTACAAAGAACATCATATTCAGCTGTTTACAAATGAGACCATTGTGAAGATCGATCCAGACAATCAAACCGTTATGAGTGATCAAGGACGGACCGTGCATTATGACCGTTTAATTTTAGCGACAGGGTCCCTCCCGTTCATCCCGCCCATTCCAGGGAGCGATAAAAAAGGGGTAACAGCTTTTCGTACATTACAAGACACAGAGGAAATGGTCAAAGCATCTATGATGTACAAAAAAGCAGCCGTCATTGGAGGCGGGCTCCTTGGACTTGAAGCCGCGCGTGGTCTACTAAACTTAGGAATGGAAGTGACCGTCATTCATCTTGGCTCTCATCTAATGGACCGGCAGCTCGATCCGGTGGCAGGTCAGCTTCTGCAAGCAGCTTTAGAAAAACAAGGCATGAGCTTTCTATTAGGAAAACAGACAAATGAGATTTTAGGAGATACAAGGGTAGAAGGGCTAACATTTTCAGATGGTTCTACATTAGAGACAGATATGGTGGTCATGGCAGCAGGAATTAAACCGAATCACAAGCTTGCCGAAACGAGCGGCATTGAAGTGAACCGGGGGATTATCGTCAATGATTTCATGGAAACAAGTGTCCCGCGGATTTACGCAGTCGGAGAATGTGTTGAACATAGAGGACAAACGTACGGTCTTGTTGCGCCATTATACGATCAAGCAAACGTGCTTGCGAAGCATGTTTGTGATATGGCCCCGACGCCTTATGAAGGATCTGTACTATCGACACAGCTAAAAGTATCAGGGGTTGATGTATTTTCAGCTGGAGATTTTATCGAAAACGATGAGAAAAAAGCGATTAAAATTTTTGATGAACAGCAAGGTATTTATCAAAAACTAGTCTTCCAGCAAAACCGATTAGTCGGCGCCGTCATGTTTGGAGAAACAAGCGATGGACCACGTTTATTCTCGTACATTAGAGAAGGTGTTGATATGTCAGATATGGAAAAAGTATCTGTCTTAACATCAAATGAGCTGGCGCAAGAAAACACGATTGAACAAATGGCAAACGACCATATCGTTTGTGGCTGTAATGGTGTCTCAAAAGGTCAAATAGTGGCAGCTATTCAAAAAGAAGGCCTAACGACTATACAAGAGGTCAAGCAATGTACAAGTGCTTCTCGGTCATGCGGAGGCTGCCAACCTGTTGTGGAAGAGATTTTATGGCACACTTTAGGCGATGATGCAAACCGCACTGCGCAAAAAGAAACCATCTGCGCCTGCACCACCTTATCAAGAGATGAAGTGATTCATGAAATAAAAGAGAAAGGTTTGCAGCATGTCAAAGAAGTGATGAATGTACTTGACTGGGAAACAGAAGAAGGCTGTTCAAAGTGCCGGCCTGCACTGAATTACTATTTAGGGATGATGTATCCGCTTGACTACAAAGATGAAAAAAGCTCGCGATTTGTGAATGAACGAATGCATGCCAACATCCAAAACGATGGTACCTATTCGGTCGTTCCACGTATGTACGGAGGCGTGACAAATGCTAATGACCTGAGAAAAATAGCGGATGTCGTTGACAAATATGAGATACCGCTTGTGAAAATGACTGGAGGGCAGCGAATCGACCTTTTAGGTGTCAAAAAAGAAGATTTACCAAAAGTATGGGCTGATTTAGATATGCCGTCTGGTTATGCTTACGGAAAATCATTAAGAACCGTCAAAACTTGTGTTGGAGAACAATTTTGCAGATTCGGAACGCAGGATTCCATTTCTCTTGGGATCGCACTTGAAAAGAAATTTGAAGGACTTGCCACACCGCACAAAGTCAAAATGGCCGTATCAGCCTGTCCAAGAAACTGTGCTGAATCTGGGATTAAAGATCTTGGCATCGTAGGTATCGATGGGGGATTTGAATTGTATGCTGGCGGGAATGGAGGGACACATTTACGAGCTGGAGACTTATTAATGAAAGTAAGTACAGCAGAAGAAGTAGAACAAATGGCCGCAGCCTACCTTCAATATTACAGAGAAACCGCAAATTATTTAGAGAGAACATCCGCTTGGGTTGAACGGCTTGGATTGAATCATATCCAAACGGTCCTGCTAGATGACAAGAAACGTGCAGCACTCATCGAAAGAATGGACATCGCACTTTCAACTTATGAAGAACCGTGGCAAGAGATTCGAGAGAACGAAACAGAAACAAGACAATTATTTCAAAAGGCAACTGCTTCCGTCTAAATCAATTGAAGGGATGAGATCAGATGACAGTTTCAATTGTAAAAGTTCATATTGGTACAATATCAGATTTTCCATTGCAGCTAGGGAAAACAGTCGCAGCCGGTCCACTTGAATTAGCTGTTTTTCAAACCTCTAACAAGCAGTTCAAAGCCATTGAAAATCGCTGTCCTCATAAAGGCGGTGTACTAGCTGAAGGAATGGTGAGCGGAGATCATGTCTTCTGTCCAATGCATGATTGGAAAATCAACCTTTCATCAGGAAATGTTCAAGAACCAGATCATGGATGCGTGAAAACATATGAAGCATTGGTTGAGGGAGACGACGTCTTTATTTTACTGCCTTCATAAATGGTTTAGAACCTTCCTTTCCTGTACATGCTGTAAGTACATGCAGTGAGAAAGGAAGGTATATGTGTGCCATTTTTTAATATTTTGATTGAACTCTTTATCGGATTTTTCGCTTTATTTTCCATTACAAAGCTATTAGGGAAAACACAATTTGCACAAATCACGCCGTTTGATTTTATTTCTGCACTGATTTTAGGGGAGATGGTTGGTAACGCCATTTTTGATCCAGAAGTCAGCGTGCTACATATCCTTTTTGCAGTTGCAGTCTGGGGCGTTTTAATCTACACAGTTGAATGGCTTTCACAAAAATTCAAATCCATTCGCGCTTTTTTAGAGGGAAGACCGACTCTTGTGATTGATAAAGGAAAGATTCACTACAATCGATTAAAGAAAAATATGCTTGATTTAAATCAGCTGCAGACGCTGATTCGAGCGAAAGGGCATTTTGCTCTTAATGAAATTGAATTTGCCATTTTGGAAACGGATGGGTCTGTGAGTGTGCTTCCGAAAATGAAATATGCACCAGCTACAGCCGAAGATGTGAACGTGAAAGGAAAAGAAGTCACATTGCCTAGAACGTTTATTATCGACGGAGAGATTTTAAAAAAAGATTTAAAGGAAGCTGGATTTGATGAAGCGTGGCTGAGAGAGCAATTGAAAAAACAGCACATATCCTCCTATAAAGACGTCCTATTTTGTGAATGGATTGAAAATGAAGGAATTTATGCGATGAAATATGAAAAAACATCCACAACCTAACACAGTGGATGTTTTTTTGTGTTTTTTTGTTTTATAACTGAATAGGATCAAAAAGAATACGTCAATGAAAACGTTCACAATATAAGGGGGAGATGTGTGATGAAGTATGGAAAACGACTGCTGATGATGGTATTGGCCTTACTGCTTTTTGACTCAGCTTATGCGCAAGCAGCTGGACACAACCATCAAACAAACCGCGTGCTTATTGTCGACCAAAAAGGAAATGGGACATTTCGAACGGTTCAATCTGCCATTGATGCGATACCAGTGAACAATCAACAGCAAACGACGATATATATTAAAAATGGTGTGTATAAAGAAAAGATTCTCCTTCCGCAAAATAAGCCGTATGTGTCCTTTATTGGAGAAAATCAGTATCAGACGATTCTGACGTATGATGATACAAATGCAAGCAGCGGGAGCACAACCAATAGCTCTAGTACAATGATTCGGGCAAATCATTTTTACGCAGAAAATATCACGTTTCAAAATACAGCTGGCCGAAACGCAGGGCAGGCGGTTGCCCTTTATGTATCCGGGGACCGGGCTGTGTTTAAACACGTACGTGTTCTCGGTTATCAAGATACACTTTATGCCACAGGCACAGGGAGACAATATTATGAAGATTGCTATATCGAGGGCACGGTTGACTTCATCTTTGGTTCAGCAACGGCTGTATTTAAAAGAGCTGAAATAAAAAGTCTTGGAAATGGATATATTACAGCGGCATCCACAACAGAAGCGCAAAAGTATGGCTACGTTTTTATTGATTCCACGTTAAATAAAGGAACGTCTGCGTCTCAATCTGTGTACTTAGGCCGTCCGTGGAGACCTCATTCGGCTGTCACGTTCCTCCAAACAAAAATGGATGAACATATTAAAGCTGAGGGATGGCATAACTGGGAGAACAAAGACAACGAAAGAACGGCTAGATATCAAGAATATGGATCAACGGGCGCAGGGAGTCATGTGGCAAACCGGGTGAAGTGGTCAACGATATTAACAAAAAACGAAGCAAGTCAAATCACCGTTCAAGCCGTGCTTAGCGGAAGCGATGGCTGGAATCCTGAAAAAAGGTAAAAGAGGCTTGTCAGTTTTCGTCAAAGAAAGCTGACTTTTCTGTTTAAAAAACCTTTGAGAACAAACGTTCTTTTGTGTATAATGAACATAATCTGCTAAATTTGGCTGCTTTTCTAAAAAGGAGGGATTGCGTGAAACGTTTCTCACAGGTCATGTTTTTACAACTATGTATTTTGTCGATGTTATTTCTCCCTTTTTCAGTGAAAGATGAACAACTAACAGCTCATGATGATCAATCAAAATGGATCACTTCTTTAGACGAATTCATTCGAACAGCACCTGATTTAGAGGGCGCAATTGCTGGCATCAGCGTACGCGATACTTCTGACACTTCTCTTCTTTATGAACATCAAGCGGACATCCGTCTGACTCCTGCTTCTAATATGAAATTACTCACATCTGCTATCGCACTCGATCTACTGGGTGAAACACACACTTTTCCAACAGACGTTTGGATAGATGGTTCAATTCACAAAAAAACATTGCACGGCAATCTTTATCTCCGAGGCTCTGGAGACCCGACATTGTTAGAAAGCGATTTTGCCGCATTAGCCAAACAAGTCAAAAAGGCCGGAATACATACGATTCGTGGACAGCTTGCAGCTGATGATACTTGGTTTGATGACACAAGGTATTCCATCGATCTGCCGTGGAGTGATGAAGATCAATATTACGGCGCTCAAATATCTGCTCTTACTGCTTCACCGAATGAGGATTATGATGCAGGGACGATCATTCTCGAAGTTAAGCCGGGAAAGAAAGCAGGGCAGAAGGCCAGCTATGAGATGATCCCGAAGACTGACGTCGCTCAAGTTGTCAATCAAGTGAAAACTGTGCCAGAAGGCGGAAAGAAGAAAATATCTTTTAAACGCTCTCACGGTACAAACAAAATTACACTGACTGGAACGATTCCGCTAAAAGCATCCTCGTCTAAACAATGGGTCGCATTATGGGAACCGACAACGTATGCTTTAGACTTAATGAAACGAGCATTAAAGGCTGAGGGGATTGAGCTGAAAGGATCACTTAAAACAAAACAAGTTCCTAAAAAATCGAAAAAAATCGCTTCCCATTCATCAATGCCTTTATCCGATCTTCTTGTTCCGATGATGAAATTAAGCAACAATACACATGCAGAAATTCTGTTAAAAGAACTTGGGAAGCGGGTAAAGAACAAAGGGAGTTTTGACAAAGGGCTTGACGTGCTGAATGAACGTCTTCCTGCCTATGGCATAGATGCATCTATGACTGTGTTGAGAGACGGATCAGGCATATCACCGATTAACCTTGTTTCTGCAAATCAATTCACGTTATTTTTGACAAACATTCAAAAGGAAAAATGGTTTAACACCTATGTCCATGCACTTCCGTTAGCTGGGGCAAGTGAGCGTATGGTGGGAGGTACATTAAGAAATAGATTGAAAGAACCAGCTACACTAGAAAAAGTGCGTGCAAAAACAGGTACACTATCAACGGTCAGCACACTATCTGGATATATTGAAACGCAGAGTGGAAAAACGCTTGCTTTTTCCATCTTATTGAATCATCTCGTTGATGACGAAAAAGGAAAAGAGATAGAAGACCGAATTGTCAGCATGTTAGCTGAGGATCTTTAGACAGAGAAGGAGAACCATCATGACGTTAGATAATAATCAATCTTTAGTAAAAACCATGTCGATCTTTCTAATTCCACTTTTATTAAGCAATATTTTGCAATCAATTGGACAGCTTGTTTCCATTGTGCTTGTCGGTAGATGGATTGGAGAGGATGCAGTAGCTGCGATTTCGGCATTCTTTCCACTTTTCTTTTTACTTGTTTCTTTTTCCATTGGGATTGGATCAGGGAGCTCGATCCTGATTGGACAAGCATACGGAGCAAAAAATGAGCAGAGGTTAAAGGAAATTATCGGTACAACGCTTTCGTTCACCTTTTTAATCGGACTTTCTTTAGCTGTCATTGGAGGTTTTTTTGCCACAGATATTTTACATTTGATGGGGACACCTGCAAATATTGTGGAGGAAAGTGCGGCATATGCCAGAATCCTATTCATCTCCATGCCCATCTTATTTCTTTATTTTGTCTATACAACTTTTTTACGAGGAACAGGAGATTCGAAAACTCCATTTTATTTCTTAATGATTAGTACAGGAACAAATATTTTACTGCTACCGATCTTATTATTCGGCTGGCTTGGTTTACCGGCATTTGGTTTATATGGTGCTGCGTATTCTTCTGTGATTTCTACAATCGTTACGTTTATCATTCTTCATATCTACCTTTATAAAACAAAGCACCCGCTGCGCATTGATGCGTCGGTTAGAAAGCATCTATTGATGAAAGGGGATTTATTAAAAACGCTATTAAAGTTAAGTATCCCTTCTAGTATTAATATGATTCTCATTTCTTTATCAGAAATTGCTGTCATTTCTTTTGTCAACGATTATGGATCACAGGCGACCGCAGCTTATGGCGTTGTTAACCAAGTCGTAAGTTATGTACAGATGCCCGCAGTGAGCCTTGGTATTGCTGTTTCTATCTTCGCCGCACAATTCATTGGCGCAGGAAACATGAATCGTTTGAAAGATGTCATTAAAATTGGGCTGGGGCTAAACTTTGCGATAGGCGGATTGATTATTATTTTCGTCTATATTTTCGCACCACAAATTTTATCTATCTTTTTAACAGATCCTGCAACAATTGATGTTGCATATAGTTTGGTCGTGATCACCCTATGGAGCTATCTCATTTTTGGAACAGCACAAATCGTTGCAGCCACAATGAGAGCAAGTGGCACAGTTCTATGGCCGACCATCTTTAGTATTTGTTCCATTTGGCTTGTTGAAGTACCAGTGGCTTATGTGCTATCACACCATACATCGCTTGGGATCAAAGGAATATGGATAGGATATCCTGCAGCCTTTTTTGTAAACTTATTGCTCCAATACGGCTATTATCGACTGGTATGGAAGAAAAAGCAGATCGTTGCACTTGTCCAATCATAATGTGAGCCTATCATCTGGCATATACATACGAAGATCGATTACTTTGTAGGGGGTCTGATCTTCTATGTTTTTAAATCAAAGAAGTGAGCTCAGTTCGTATGATATCGGTGACTTCACTTATGCCGGACCAGATTTTCAAGTCTTGACGTGGGGAGAAGGAACAACGCTGAATGTAGGGAAGTTTTGTTCCATCGCAAACGAAGTAAAAGTTTTTCTTGGTGGTGAACACCGAACAGATTGGGTCACCACATATCCCTTCAATCAAATTTTCACAGATGCTGCCCATATTAAAGGACATCCACGATCAAAAGGGGATGTGTGTATAGGGCACGATGTTTGGATTGGATATGGAGCAACAATCATGTCAGGAGTACAGATAGGAAACGGGGCAGTCATTGGAGCAAATAGTCTGATTACAAAAGATGTGCCTCCATATGCGATTGTCGCAGGGAACCCGCAGCGGCTCATGAAATATCGGTTTTCTTCGGATATCATTGAAAAACTTCAGTTATTAGAATGGTGGAATTTAGAGTTTTCTTTCATACAGTCTATTTTTCACCTTTTGCAATCTCCTGATATTGACCATTGTATAAGCGTAATTGAAGATAGAAAAAAGAAAGGCTGACAGAGCCTTTCTTTTTTTATCTTCGTCTCACTTAGCTGAGTCTAATGATGGTAAGCGATGCACCGGTTGCACCACCACCTATTAGAATGGCTGTTACAACCGCTCCGAAAAATTGTAATGAAATTGTATTTCCTGCTGTTAAATTGACAATAACTGTATTGCTCATAAAAGTTGTGGATACGGCAGAGGACTGAATTGAACCTGGAATAGCAGTTGATCCATTCAACCATAGCCTTGTGCTCACTAAAAGTGCAGTAGTGGTATTTACTTGATATGTGATATAGTATTTACCTGTTTGCTGGACTGTGAATGTATCATTTGAACCATTCGGCGTAAATCCATTAATATTTTGATTACTTGGTAAAGCAATGTTCGTACCACCAGCAATAGTAATGATTGTAGGACCTGTTGTATTTCCAGCATAAAGTGCCGTATCAGTTGGACCGCTAGCTCCAGTGGCACCAGTGATTCCGGTAGCTCCAGTTGGACCGGTGCCTCCAGTGGCACCAGTGATTCCGGTAGCTCCAGTTGGACCGGTGCCTCCAGTGGCACCAGTGATTCCAGTAGCTCCAGTTGGACCGGTGCCTCCAGTGGCACCAGTGATTCCAGTAGCTCCAGTTGGACCGGTGCCTCCAGTGGCACCAGTGATTCCAGTAGCTCCAGTTGGACCGGTGCCTCCAGTGGCACCAGTGATTCCAGTAGCTCCAGTTGGACCGGTGCCTCCAGTGGCACCAGTGATTCCAGTAGCTCCAGTTGGACCGGTGCCTCCAGTGGCACCAGTGATTCCAGTAGCTCCAGTTGGACCGGTGCCTCCAGTGGCACCAGTGATTCCAGTAGCTCCAGTTGGACCGGTGCCTCCAGTGGCACCAGTGATTCCAGTAGCTCCAGTTGGACCGGTGCCTCCAGTGGCACCAGTGATTCCAGTAGCTCCAGTTGGACCGGTGCCTCCAGTGGCACCAGTGATTCCAGTAGCTCCAGTTGGACCGGTGCCTCCAGTGGCACCAGTGATTCCGGTAGCTCCAGTTGGACCGGTGCCTCCAGTGGCACCAGTGATTCCGGTAGCTCCAGTTGGACCGGTGCCTCCAGTGGCACCAGTGATTCCGGTAGCTCCAGTTGGACCGGTGCCTCCAGTGGCACCAGTGATTCCGGTAGCTCCAGTTGGACCGGTGCCTCCAGTGGCACCAGTGATTCCGGTAGCTCCAGTTGGACCGGTGCCTCCAGTGGCACCAGTGATTCCGGTATCACCAGTTACACCAGTCGCACCGGTAGGCCCAGTATCACCAGTTACACCAGTAGGACCGGTATCTCCAGTAGCTCCAGTAACTCCGGTGGCACCAGTAGGACCGGTATCACCAGTTACACCAGTAGGCCCGGTAGGACCGGTATCACCAGTTACACCAGTAGGCCCGGTAGGACCGGTATCACCAGTTACACCAGTAGGCCCGGTAGGACCGGTATCACCAGTTACACCAGTAGGCCCGGTATTACCAGTTGCACCAGTATCACCTGTTGGACCAGTAGGTCCGGTATCACCAGTTACACCAGTGGCTCCGGTAGGTCCGGTATCACCAGTTACACCAGTGGCTCCGGTAGGGCCAGTATCTCCAGTTACTCCAGTCGCACCGGTAGGACCGGTATCACCAGTTACACCAGTGGCACCGGTAGGCCCAGTATCTCCAGTTACTCCAGTGGCACCCGTAGGCCCAGTATCACCAGTTACACCAGTGGCTCCGGTATCTCCAGTATCTCCAGTAACTCCGGTGGCACCAGTAGGCCCGGTATCACCAGTTACACCAGTAGGTCCGGTATTTCCAGTGGATCCAGTAACTCCGGTGGCTCCGGTAGGCCCAGTATCACCAGTAACTCCGGTGGCTCCGGTAGGCCCAGTATCACCAGTAACTCCAGTCGCACCGGTTGGACCAGTAGGTCCGGTATCACCAGTTACACCAGTCGCACCGGTTGGACCAGTAGGTCCGGTATCACCAGTTACACCAGTCGCACCAGTAGGCCCAGTATCACCAGTTACACCAGTGGCTCCGGTAGGCCCGGTATCACCAGTTACACCAGTAGCACCTGTTGGACCAGTATCACCAGTAACTCCAGTCACACCAGTAGGTCCGGTATCACCAGTTACACCAGTGGCACCAGTAGGCCCGGTATCTCCAGTAGCTCCAGTAACTCCAGTAACTCCGGTGGCACCAGTGGCACCAGTAGGTCCAGTATCTCCAGTTACACCAGTCGCACCGGTAGGCCCGGTATCACCAGTTACACCAGTAGCACCTGTTGGACCAGTATCACCAGTAACTCCAGTCACACCAGTAGGTCCGGTATCACCAGTTACACCAGTGGCACCGGTAGGCCCAGTATCTCCAGTTACACCAGTGGCACCAGTAGGTCCGGTATCACCAGTGGCACCGGTAGGCCCACTATCTCCAGTTACTCCAGTCGCACCGGTAGGTCCGGTATCACCAGTTACACCAGTGGCTCCGGTAGGGCCGGTATCACCAGTTACACCAGTGGCTCCGGTAGGCCCAGTATCTCCAGTTACACCAGTGGCTCCGGTAGGCCCAGTATCACCAGTTACTCCAGTGGCTCCGGTAGGGCCAGTATCTCCAGTTACTCCAGTGGCTCCCGTAGGGCCAGTATCTCCAGTTACACCAGTAGCACCGGTAGGTCCGGTATTACCAGTTGCACCAGTCGCACCGGTTGGACCAGTAGGTCCGGTATCACCAGTTACACCAGTGGCACCAGTAGGTCCGGTATCACCAGTTACTCCAGTGGCTCCGGTAGGGCCAGTATCTCCAGTTACTCCAGTCGCACCGGTAGGTCCGGTATCTCCAGTTACACCAGTGGCTCCGGTTGGCCCAGTATCTCCAGTGGATCCAGTAACTCCGGTGGCACCGGTAGGCCCAGTATCACCAGTAACTCCAGTCGCACCTGTAGGCCCGGTATCACCAGTTACACCAGTAGCACCGGTATCTCCAGTTACTCCAGTATCTCCAGTTGATCCTGCTGCAGCCAGTAATGTGTAGTCTGGGGAAGTATCTGGTGTACCTGTCGGTGGTGCAGTATTTACTACATACGTACTGCCATTAAAGGTCACTACTTGCCCTACCGGGTAAGTAGGACTTACTACCGGATCAAACGCTTCAATTCCTGTTAATCCTACACCGGTATCTCCAGTAACTCCAGTCGCACCAGTAGGACCGGTATCACCAGTTACACCAGTAGCACCGGTAGGCCCAGTATCTCCAGTTACACCAGTGGCACCGGTAGGTCCAGTATCTCCAGTTACACCAGTGGCACCGGTAGGTCCGGTATTACCAGTTGCACCAGTATCACCGGTTGGACCAGTATCTCCAGTTACACCAGTGGCACCAGTAGGACCGGTATTTCCAGTTACACCAGTATCACCGGTTGGACCAGGTCCGGTATCACCAGTTACACCAGTAGCACCGGTAGGTCCGGTATCTCCAGTTACTCCAGTATCTCCAGTTGATCCTGCTGCAGCCAGTAATGTGTAGTCTGGGGAAGTATCTGGTGTACCTGTCGGTGGTGCAGTATTTACTACATACGTACTGCCATTAAAGGTCACTACTTGCCCTACCGGGTAAGTAGGACTTACTACCGGATCAAACGCTTCAATTCCTGTTAATCCTACACCAGTAGGCCCGGTATCTCCAGTGGATCCAGTAACTCCGGTGGCTCCAGTAGGCCCAGTATCTCCAGTTACACCAGTGGCACCGGTAGGTCCGGTATCACCAGTTACACCAGTAGGCCCAGTATCTCCAGTTACACCAGTGGCACCAGTAGGCCCGGTATCTCCAGTATCTCCAGTAACTCCGGTGGCACCGGTTGGACCAGTAGCTCCAGTTACTCCAGTAGCACCAGTAGGCCCGGTATCTCCAGTCGCACCAGTCGCACCGGTTGGACCAGTAGGCCCGGTATCTCCAGTAACTCCGGTGGCACCGGTAGGCCCAGTCGCACCAGTTACTCCAGTAGCACCAGTAGGCCCGGTATCTCCAGTTACACCAGTCGCACCCGTAGCACCGGTAGGCCCGGTATCTCCAGTATCTCCAGTAGCACCGGTAGGTCCGGTATCTCCAGTTACTCCAGTATCTCCAGTTGCACCAGTATCACCGGTTGGACCAGTAGGTCCGGTATCACCAGTAGCACCAGTGGCTCCGGTATCACCAGTTACTCCAGTATCACCGGTAGGACCGGTATCTCCAGTTACACCAGTCGCACCGGTAGGCCCAGTATCTCCAGTGGATCCAGTAACTCCGGTGGCACCGGTTGGACCAGTCGCACCAGTTACTCCAGTAGCACCAGTAGGCCCGGTATCTCCAGTAGCACCAGTTGCACCAGTGGCTCCGGTAGGCCCGGTATCTCCAGTTACTCCAGTCGCACCAGTAGCACCAGTAGGCCCGGTATCACCAGTTACACCAGTAGGCCCAGTATCTCCAGTTACACCAGTGGCTCCGGTAGGCCCGGTATCTCCAGTGGCACCAGTAGGCCCGGTATCTCCAGTTACACCAGTCGCACCGGTAGGACCAGTATCACCAGTTACACCAGTAGCACCGGTAGGTCCGGTATCTCCAGTTACTCCAGTATCTCCAGTTGATCCTGCTGCAGCCAGTAATGTGTAGTCTGGGGAAGTATCTGGTGTACCTGTCGGTGGTGCAGTATTTACTACATACGTACTGCCATTAAAGGTCACTACTTGCCCTACCGGGTAAGTAGGACTTACTACCGGATCAAACGCTTCAATTCCTGTTAATCCTACACCGGTAGGCCCAGTATCACCAGTCGCACCGGTAGGTCCGGTATCTCCAGTGGCTCCGGTAGGCCCGGTATCTCCAGTTACACCAGTCGCACCGGTAGGACCAGTATCACCAGTTACACCAGTAGCACCGGTAGGTCCGGTATCTCCAGTTACTCCAGTATCTCCAGTTGATCCTGCTGCAGCCAGTAATGTGTAGTCTGGGGAAGTATCTGGTGTACCTGTCGGTGGTGCAGTATTTACTACATACGTACTGCCATTAAAGGTCACTACTTGCCCTACCGGGTAAGTAGGACTTACTACCGGATCAAACGCTTCAATTCCTGTTAATCCTACACCGGTAGGCCCGGTATCTCCAGTAACTCCAGTCGCACCAGTAGGCCCGGTATCTCCAGTGGATCCAGTAACTCCGGTGGCACCGGTAGGCCCAGTCGCACCAGTTACACCAGTCGCACCAGTAGGCCCGGTATCTCCAGTAGCTCCAGTAACTCCGGTGGCACCTGTTGGACCGGTATCACCAGTTACACCAGTGGCTCCAGTAGGCCCGGTATCTCCAGTGGATCCAGTAACTCCGGTGGCACCTGTTGGACCAGTAGCACCTGTTACACCAGTGGCACCAGTTACTCCAGTATCTCCAGTCGCACCAGTAGGCCCGGTATCACCAGTTACACCAGTCGCACCCGTAGCACCGGTAGGACCAGTAGCTCCAGTAACTCCGGTAGGCCCAGTATCACCAGTAGAACCTCTTTTTACAATCTTATTATTTGCTTTTTTTCGTCCTTTTGCTTTAGCACAAGTGCTGTGATGTTTAACAACTTTTTTCTTTTTACATTCTCGTTTAAGAAGAGGGCAATCATCAAATGTAGGTCTATCGTGACGAGATTTTCTGTAATGAGGTTGCCAATCATGATTTTTTCCGCAAAAGGGACATTTGTTATCGTACTGGTTATACAAATTCCCCATCTCCTAAAAGTTAATATTTTATTCTATGTGGAAATTTAAAAAGCGGAATTGAGCTTAATGATATTTTTTAGTTCGAAGTTCATCGAATCAAATCATTTAAAAGTTAAATCGTTTTATGTTATGGTGTTGAAAGAATGAAACTAGTATGATTTTTGAAAGAAATGGGGCAGCATGTATGAGTCAATCAGTTTTACAACACACAGCATATTCCGTGTTAAATTTATCCTCTGTAACAGAGGGGGGCACAATTAAAGAATCATTTGAGCATAGTATGGATTTAGCAAAAAAAGCTGAGAAGTGGGGCTACCATAGATATTGGCTTGCGGAGCATCATAATATGGAAGGGGTTGCGAGTTCAGCAACATCCGTCTTGATTGGACATATTGCTGGAGGGACTGAAAAGATCCGGGTTGGTTCTGGGGGGATTATGCTTCCAAACCATTCTTCACTCGTCATTGCAGAACAATTTGGAACACTGGAGACTTTGTATCCAGGGAGAATTGATTTAGGTCTTGGCAGGGCACCAGGAACAGATCAGTTAACGGCAAGGGCACTTAGACGTAATCTTCATAATGGTGAGGATTTCCCTGAGCAGCTTGAAGAACTTCGGCAATATTTCAAACCGACTGGTCAGATCAAAAAACATGTAAGAGCCGTTCCGGGAGAAGGATTGGATATCCCGATTTGGCTTCTTGGTTCAAGTGGTTTTAGTGCAAGGCTTGCAGGAGAACTGGGACTGCCATTTGCCTTTGCGGCACATTTCTCCCCTAAAAATACCATTCCTGCTTTAGAATTATACAGACAGTCATTTCAACCTTCAGATGTGTTAAAAGAACCTTATGCGATGGTTGGTGTGACGGTTTTTGCTGCTGATCAAACAGAGCGGGCTGAATATTTGGCGACGTCTCATTATCAGCGCTTCTTGAGCCTCATTCGCAATACACCAGGAAAACTCAAAGCCCCTGTTGAAAGTATGGATGGGTTATGGAGTCCATATGAGAAGGCGATGGTGGACGAACAATTAAGTTCGACGATGATCGGGGATAAACAAAAGGTGAAAAAAGAGTTAGAAGCCTTTATTGAGGCGACTCAAGCAGATGAAGTCATGATTAATTCTGATATGTTTGACCATCAAGAAAGAATGCGTTCTTATGAAATCATTGCAGAGATATTTCAAGAGGAACAAGAAAAATAAGAATAAAAAAAGAACTGCCAAGAGCAGTTCTTTTTTATTTATGCTTTAGTAAACACGCGAAATGGTTGTCCAACTGGCAGTACTGTACGACCAAAATGTGTATTCAGCACAACAGCTGCAGAACCATAAAATGAAAGAAGAGAAATAATCAATTCTGCAATACCAGCCATCGTATGAGTCACATCGTACATCACACCAAACGAGCTTAGGGACAGGCCAATGAATAAGAAATCAATAAAGACGAAAATCAAAAACAATACTTTATGTGTTTCCATTGCACCGATCGTCATAAATAAGCTGAAAATCAAATAACCAATAAAAGCAAAACCTAGTTGTTTTGGGTCCGCAGCTCCCGCAAGCGTTTTCCCAAAAACGCCAGCTTGAATGAGCCAAGTGGTTCCAACACCCATCCAAAAAAGACCGAATGCGCCGAAGGCAGTGGCTCCAAAAATATTATGATGCTTTGAATCTTGTATGGACGCGATCAGCTGCGCGATTCCTCCAAGGAAGATAGCCCAAGGTAAAATAAGAGATGTGCCATCTGTGATTCCTAGTTTTTGTGAAGACGCAACAAGCGTCACCATTGCTAAACCAAACAAACCAAGTGGTGTTGGGTCAGCGATTGATAATCGAATTGCTTGAACATTCTGTTTTTCCATAATGACCTCCTACAATTTGCACTTACAAAAGATACTCGAATTCGATAGAAACGTCAAGCTCTTTTTTAGTAGACACTTGCAACGTCTTCCAAATAAATCTATATTTAATACAATACATCATACATGTGATAGAAAAAGAGGGATGAGAATGAGTAAAGGCTTAGCTGGAAAGACCATTGCCATATGCGGAACAAGAAAAACAGAAGAAATGCGTACACTTGTTGAAAAGCAAGGAGGACAAGCTGTTATTCGTTCTCTTCAGGGCACTGTATTTTTAGCCAAAGAGGAATTGAAGCCAGGCATAGAAACCTTTGTAAAGAAGGGAGCTGACTGGGTCATTTTAACAACGGGTATCGGCACAGACACATTAATTGAAAGTGCAGAAGAGCTCCAGCTTGGAGAAGCATTTATGAACATTTTATCAAGTGCCCATATCGCTTCAAGAGGATACAAAACGTTTGCGGCTCTAAAAAAACACGGCATTCAGCCAGATGTTTCTGATGAAGATGGAACCGTTCGTGACCTCATTTCAAAGTTAGAAGACAAAGAACTTCAAGGTAAACGGGTCATGGTACAGCTTCACGGCGAAAATGCACCAGCTCTCATTGATTTTTTACATCACAAGGGAGCAGACGTTTTGCAGCTCATGCCATATCAGCATACGCCCCCTGAACCAGAGGCGGCGGACACTTTGCTTCAAGAAATGAAAGAAGGGAAGGTCCATGCCGTTTGTTTTACAACTGCTGTTCAGGTTCATGCCTTTTTCAAACTAGCAGAAGAATGGGGCAAAAAAGAAGAACTGCAACTTCTATTCGAGCAGCATGTATTAGCTGTAGCTGTTGGAAAAGTCACAGCTGAAGCTTTAAAAGAAGAGGGGATAAGCCGAATTCTAGCCCCTTCACTTGAAAGAATGGGTGCAATGATTATGGAATTATCTCAATATATGAAAAAACAATCGACGCACGCATAGAAAAAACGCCTTTCACATGACGAGTGAAAGGCGTTTTCGTTAGATTGTCCGTTTTCGATTTGTGCGAATTTTTTTCAAAACGAAATACAGTACGATGAGAACGATGGCAATGACCATAATTGGTGTTGTATACGTGTGAGCGACACTTTGAATGTGGTCCCATTTTGTCCCAAGCTGCATTCCAAGGTAAATAAATAGGATGGACCAAGGGATGGCGGCTAATCCGGTCAAAAGAACAAATTTGAGAAATGGCATCTTTGCAATACCAGCTGGAATTGAGATCGCGTGGCGCACGACTGGGATAAAACGAGCTGTAAATACGACACCAGTTCCATATCGGTCAAACCAGCGTTCTGCCGTGGCAATATGATGCTCATGGATGAATAAATACTTCCCATACTTTGTTAAAAAAGGTCTTCCGCCGTAAAGGCCGATCCAGTAAATAAAGCACTGGGCAAGTGTTCCTCCAATCACCCCAGCGATGACGGCTCCAACAAATCCTATGCTTCCTGTTGACACCATATATCCGCCGTAGGCAAGTACAATTTCACTCGGGATAATTTCAATCATCAGTCCAAGTGCAACACCTGCGTAACCAAGGCTTGTCAGCCAGGTTAAAATTTCATTAAACAAGGTTCCCATTCATTTCACTCTGCCTTTAAATACGAATTTTCTTCAAGCATCCTTATAAGAGCCTATGCTTGTTTTGCTTCTCTCATGAGTATGCTTTGCATATATGCTAGCATGGCTGTCCGCATATCATGACGCATCAATCCAATTTCAGCCGCTGCCTTAAATGAGCCCAGCTTATCACCAACGTCAAATCTCATCCCATCTAATTGTTTTGCATAAATGGGTGATTCATGTGCAATGATTTTCAGCGCATCTGTCAGTTGGATTTCGTTCCCGGCACCTCTCTCAATTCCTTGTAGAATAGGAAAAATCGATGGTGTTAACAGATACCTGCCCATCACGGCTAAATCGGAAGGAGCTTCATGAATAGCTGGCTTTTCCACTAAGTCTGTGACTTCAAACACTTGACCGTCTACTCTAGCTGGTCTTATCATACCATACTTACTGACATCTAGACGATCCACTTGCTGGACGCCAATGACCTCTCTTTGTTTGTCTTCAAAGACTTCCATGAGCTGAGAGAGTGCAGGTCTTTCTGACACCATGACATCATCACCTAAAAGGACCGCAAAAGGATCATTGCCAGTAAAATGACGTGCACATAATACCGCATGTCCAAGACCTAAGGGCTCCTTTTGACGAATATAATGAATATTGGCCATATCCGCAATATGTTTGATTTCAGCTAACTGTTCATTTTTCCCTTTTTCAAGCAACGTGTGTTCTAGCTCAATCGAACGGTCAAAGTGATCTTCAATCGATTTTTTATTTCTTCCTGTGATAATTAGTATATCTTCAATGCCTGATTGAACAGCCTCCTCAACTATGTATTGAATGGCGGGTTTGTCGATAATCGGCAGCATTTCCTTTGGCTGTGCTTTCGTTGCGGGTAAAAAACGTGTGCCTAATCCGGCTGCTGGTATAACGGCTTTTTTGATATTCATTGAATCATCGCTCCATTTCTGATGGTTTATTTTCTGATGGAAACACCCATAGGCGGCTTCCAGTAAAAGTGATCATCATGCCAAGAAGGGTACCAATCGCTTTACTAATGAATAATGAGAAGCCTGCTTGCTGCATGACATATAAGACAACATAGGTGAGGAGACACGCGACGCCGTTGACTGTGGCCCACTTGATCCATTCCCACCTATCCGCTTTCTTTTTTACTTGGAACGTCCATTTTCGATTCCAAACATAACTGTTCAGCATTCCTGCTGTATAGGACAGGCACTGTGCAAGAAAAGAGGGAACAAAGCAAGCAGTGAAAAAAAAGAAGAACAGAAAGTCAATCATCGTATTGCTTGCGCCTATAGTTAAAAATGTGACATAGGTCCGAATATTTTTCTTTGTCATGCGAAGGATCATCACCTCCTAGTGTTTGAGTGGGTGTATGAATACTGTACAAAAGCGAGTTGACGAATCAGTGAAGAAAAGATGAAAAAAACATGAACAAGCGATATCTGTTTTTTCACCAGCTCGTGATATAATTTGTAAGATGAAACGAACGGTGGTGCACATGCATGTATTTAACAATTGGAGAAACAGCTGAATACTTAGAAGTATCAGAAGCATATGTTGAAAAATTAATCCAGCAAAAAAAGATTCGTTACGTATTTGACAGGGAATCGTATCTCATTTATCAAGGGCAGTTTCAAACCCATATGAAACAGCTAGAACAATATAAAGAGCTCATTCAAGACATCTTAAATGAACCAATCCCTGAGGACCCGGACGTAAAAGATGAAGATTAAAAAAGACTGTACGAGAAGGGAGAACCTTTTCATACAGTCTTTTTTATTGGCTGACACCCGTTTGAACAATGTTCATATGACAATTCACTTGAACATCTGCATCTGGGTAGAGTTTTTGCCATTTCTCCGGTGTCATGGCTTTATCTTTAGAGCGATATCTCAAACCAAGTCCAAGTGGATCAATTTTTTGCTTTTTAAAGGATTGAACAAGGTCTCTTCCTTGCTGGGCCACACGCTTCTCCACTTCTTTTTCAACATGCTGCAAGATAGAAGGCGTATCGATTTTTTTTGATTTCATAAATTCTTTTAACTCACCTTTCAGCTTGATATCAATGGTGATATGAGGCTTTTTTGAAAGGTTTTCAGTTGGTTTAATGTGATAAGACACATGTGATTTGATATTTTCAATGACAACATGGGTTTTCTTTGTGTCATTAAATCGAAACTCATAAATCCCATTTTTATGATTTTCAATCATCGCTTTAAACGTAAATGTATCTTCCCCTGGAATATGCCCAACCATTTTTTCTTGATCAAAAAGAGCGACACCTGACACTTTAATAGAGTTGCTTGTATTTTTAATGTAAGGGAGGTAGGCATCCACGCCTTTTGCCATCATCTGATTCATAAAAATATGCTGATTGGTCACAGGTTGATTGCCATTTCGCATGTTTTGGGCCAGCAAATCTGAAAGATATACACCGATATTTAAGTTGGTTTGATTCATCTTTGTATACAACAAATTTTCAACTTCTCCGCCTACTATGGCAAATACTTGACGGGACCCAATGATCGGATCACGATAAATGTAATTCATCAAATCAATCATACCCACTTCTTTCGCCAGCTTTTCACTTATTAAAATCACGAGTACTTGTCCCATGACAACGGGGAAAGGCGATTTTTCCGACACAAGAAACTGAATATTACTAATGGTATTTGACTTAGCACTTACAATTTGGTAACTGCCTTGTTCTTCGCTTTTAAAAACAGGGAAAACAAAGAAGCCCTTCATTTCTCCATCATCCAATAAGTCAAATCCCGCTGCCTGCGAGATACTTAATTCATCTAAGAGACGAGGCTGTGCACAGCTCGTTAAGAAAAGGCTCAATAACATGAGACACACGAGAATATAATGTTTCATGCGCGTTTTTTCACCCACCTTTTTTTAGCAGCAGCCCAATGATCATACATCCAGTCAATCCATATATGAGGATATATCCGCTATATTCCACCCATTTATTAAACGTCTCAAAAGAGGTGGCCTCGATCAAAAATGAAAACATGACGAGAATGAGAAGGCTGAGAACAATTAACGTCATGCGTTGGCTCGTGTGAAACACTTGTTTTGCCATTCTACTGGCTGCCCATAATGGAATGGCGATATTTGGAACGATAAGCAAAAGCCATAGGGACACTTCAATAAATTCAAAGCGCTGGATAAACGGAAGTTTGACAATGCTGGTTAATGTCAATGTTGGCCATTTCGTTAGTTCGAGCTGAGCACTTGAGTAGTACGCTATAGAGACGAGAAATACAAGCAAATTCAGGCATGTAGTCAGCAACACTCCCATATGTGCAAATTTTTGCGACGTTTGTGCTTTTTTAATAAAGGGATAATAGACAAGCAATGTTCCAAAACCAAACATGGATAAAGAGGCATCTTTGACCCCCATCATGAGTTGTGAAAATGAATGATCAAACATGGGGAACATAAAGCGGATGTGACTATATTTCATGACATAAAAGCAGATAAAGGTCATCCAGTACGTTAGGACAATGCTAAAGAATGCCCAGCCAGCGATTGTTCTAAATCCGCCTGTGTGAATGTAATAGACGAGGATGAGCAGCACTGATGCAAATAGAAGACCGGGAATTTCTTTAAACAGCCAAACATGGATTACATCCATATAATGAACAAGCACAATCAAAGATAATGAAGAAAAATACAAAATGTAGAGAATGTTGATGAATTGTCCAAGCCATTTACCAAACACAGATTGCGTAATGTCACTAAATTCGTCAGTAGGTGCTTTTTTAAACAAAAAGTAAATGAGGAAGATCATCAAATTGACGCTTGCACCAGCAATTAAAATGGCGATCCACCCATCATTATTAATCGTCCGGACCAGATTCGTCTGGAAATTTAAAATACCAACACCAACTTGATTGGCATTGATCAGAAAAAACACAAAAAAAGGGGATACTTGAAATTTTTCTTTCACAGAAGAAGAGCTCATGCCTTCACTTCCTTATTCATAAAAATCATTTTTCCCCTTACGGCCTTGCTTTGGCTTTTGGCGGTGTATCGTTTCATTTTGCGGCCGTAAATTTTCTGGACGTTTTTTCAAAAAGCGGAGCTGGGGACGAATCAAACTACCCTTTAAATCGGCCAATCGAAGTGGAAAGATTGGCTCTAAGTAAGGTTGTCCTATAGACGTTAATTTCATTAAATGTGTAAGAAGAAAAGCCCCCATTAGCGAAATCCCTAGCGCTCCCCACACTTGTGCAGCAAAAAGAAATGGGAAACGTAAGAGACGAATGGTCGTCCCCATTTTATATATAGGGGTGACAAAAGAGGCAAGAGCTGATAATGCGACAATAATGAGCAGGATATTACTTGTTAATCCCGCTGCAACCGCAGCCTGTCCGATCACAATACCTCCAACAATCCCGAGCGTCTGTCCGACTTTTGCAGGAAGGCGAGATCCGGCTTCCCTAAGTAGCTCAATCGATATCTCTAAAAATAATGCTTCAATAATAGGCGGAAAGGGCACGAGATAGCGTGATGCTACGATCGTTTCTAATAAGTCCTTAGGAATCAGTTCATAGTGAAACGTTAAAACAGCTACATACAAAGGGGTTGCAAAAATAGAAAATATCACAGCAAAAATGCGTAACAGCCGAAAGGAGGATGCTGCGATCCAAGACATGTTATAGTCTTCCATTGTTGAAAAATACTCGAGTAAAATTGTAGGTGCAAGCAGGGTATGAGGCGAACCGTCAACCATAATGGCTATTTTTCCTTCCGTTAAACCTGAGGAAACCCTGTCTGGTCGTTCTGTATTTAAAAACAATGGAAAGATTGTATTGGACACATCATAAAGCATTTGCGCAAGATAATTAGAATCTAGAATTTGGTCATAGTCAACATCTTGAATCCGCTGAAGAACGGTTTCAATGTTTTGCGGGTTGGCGATATCCTCTATGTATACAACGGCTACTTTCGTTAGAGAAAGGGTACCGACTGTGTGTTCAACTACTTTAAGGTCAGGAGTGGGCAGCCTGCGTCTGAGCAAGTTTAAGTTTGTGTCCAGCCCTTCCACAAAGGCTTCCTGCGCACTGATAATCCCGAATTCAATCTCAGGTTGGCTCACTTGTCTGCCTTTCTTTTCTTCAATCGGCAAAAGGAGCGCTTTGCCCCAGTCTGTCTCAATTCGAACAGCAATACTGCCTCGATGAAGAGCTTCTTCCACTTTTTGAAGGTCCCTCGTAATCACAGCTTGTTCAATTGGGATGTGTTCTTTCAGCTCTTCAAGGGTGGGGGTTAGATGCAATTGCTGAATAAAAGGCAAGATTTGTTCATGAAGGAGATTGCCATTAATTAAAGATCGAAAAAAAGAAATTCTGTAAAGAAAACCTCCGGAACTTGATAATTCATTGATAAAATCAGAAGAGCGCGATAATGCTTCAAATACTGAATTCGGGTCTTTCTGTTTTGATTTGTTTTTCTTCAGCACTTGAACCATCTCCTTCCGCGATTTGCCTCTATTATCCAACCGATCTTCTGAAGATATGCATAAAAAAAGCGTTCAGCTTCATGAACTGGACGCTTTTTTTCCATATTGAACGGCTTCTAATAAAAAGTCAGCCAGATGAATCGCTCTCATGCTAGGCATATGTCCTGCCTTTTTGACGCCTGCTGCCATTTGTAGTTGACAGCCTGGATTCGACGTCACAATGGCAGCTGCAGCTGTGTTGTTCGCTTCCGTCATTTTATGATCTAAAATTTGCATCGACATGTCTGGCTGCAAGATATTGTAGATTCCTGCAGATCCGCAGCAGCGGCCAGCATCTTTCATTTCTTTAAACGTTACCCCTTGAATGGCTTTCATGAGCACCCTCGGCGCCTGTTGTACATTCATCCCATTTCGTAAATGACAGGAGTCTTGATAGGTGATCACTTGCGCTGGCAAAGCCAGTGGCAAGTGGCGGTGAAATTCCAGCTCTACAAGGATGCTTGAAATATCGGTTATTTTCTGTGAGAAGGCTTTACTTCGTTTTTGAAAATCTGGGTCATCCTGAAGCAAATGACCGTAATCACTTAAAAAGGCGCCGCAGCCGCCCGCGTTCATGACAATCGCATCGGCATCTGTTTCCTCGAATGCTTCAATATTCCGCTTGGCTAACTGTTTTGCTTGGTCTTTTTCTCCGCTATGACCATGTAGCGCGCCGCAGCACGTTTGTATAGGAGGAACGATCACATCGCAGCCTGCCAGCTGTAAGAGATGAATGGTCGCTTTGTTTGTGTTTGAGAAAACTGTATCCATTAAACAGCCAGTAAAAAACGCCACCCGTTTTTTTGCCTGACCAATGGCTTTATATTCATTCAAACGTTTTTTCTTTTTCTTTTGAGGCGGCACCTTTGGAAGTGCCTGTTCCATCAACTGTAAATGGGAGGGAAGCACCTTCAGTATGCGCGTCTTTCTGGCGGCTGTTTGCAGACCAGATGTTTGATAAAATCGAAGAAAACTAGCAGCTTGTCGCATACGACTTTGTGACGGAAAGAGACCTTTAAACACAACACGTCTCATCAATTTGACGGGAAACGATTGTTTTTTATGTTGTTGAATAATGTCTCTTGCATCTTCTAGCAGCTGTCCATACTTGACGCCAGAAGGGCAGACTGGTTCACATGCACGGCAGCCAAGACAAAGATTAAGGGAATGTTCAACATCTTCATCTGGCTCAATGACGCCATCTCTTACAGCTTTCATTAACGCAATTCGGCCCCGAGGGGAGTGCGTTTCTTGTTGTCCAGATTCAATATAAGTAGGGCAGGAAGGGAGGCAGAATCCGCAGCGCATGCAATTAAGCAGCTCCTTTTCATCCATTTGCTCCTGAAACTGCTGCTGGATCTCTTTTTGCTTAGAAGAAGAACTCATGAGACCACCACTCGCTTTCTTGAGGCTTTTCCAAACACTTTATCTGGGTTCATGATATGTGCAGGGTCAAGTGCCTGTTTAATCGCCTTCATGGCAGCGATTCCTTCTTTTTTGACCTTCAGCTCCAAATAGGGCGCTTTCATAAGACCCACGCCATGTTCGCCTGTAATCGTGCCGCCAAGTGCAACGGCTTTTTCAAAAATGGCCTGAAAGGCAGCTTCTACCCGTTTCATTTCTTCTTCATTTCTTGCATCTGTCGCACAAGTGGGGTGTAAGTTGCCATCACCTGCATGACCAAACGTACAAATGTTCACCTTATACTTTCGTGCAATGTCTTCAATTGCACGAACCATATTGGCAATTTCAGACCGGGGAACGGTAGCATCTTCTAAAATCGTTGTAGGACTTAATCGAGCGAGGGCAGATAAAGCAGAGCGTCTCGCTGTTAAGAGAGCACTTGCCTCTTCTTCTGAATGTGCAATCTTGACGCTTGTAGCCCCGTGTTGCTCACAGACTTCTGCGATTTTTTGGATATCACGAGAAACAGCTTCAGGGTTGCCGTCCTGTTCAATTAATAACACAGCTTGAACGTCAGTAGGCAGGCCGATGTTTGCAAAATCTTCAACGACTTCAAGGGTCGGCTGATCCATAAATTCTAATGTAGCAGGAATGATACGCTCAGCAATGATGGCCGATACAGAAGTCGCAGCTTCTTCAAGGCTTTCGTATAAACAAAGCATTGTTTGTTTCGTTTCTGGGAGCGGTAGGAGCTTTAGCACCGCTTCTGTGACAATCCCGAGTGTTCCTTCTGAACCAACGAACAATCGAGTCATATCATATCCAGCGACATCTTTTGCAAGCTTTCCGCCTGTTTTGATGATGTCACCGTTTGGCAAAACCACTTCAAGCCCAAGGACATAATCCCTTGTCACTCCATACTTTAATCCCCGCAGTCCCCCTGAATTTTCGTTAATATTGCCGCCTAATGTGGAAATTTTCATAGAGCTTGGGTCTGGCGGGTAGAAAAGACCTTTTTCCTCTACTTGATGAATCAATTCCTGCGTAATTAAACCAGGCTGCACCGTTGCGGTTAAATTTTCTTCGTCTATTTCTAATAATTGATTCATTCTAGTAAAGAGAATTACCAATCCGCCCTGAGTAGGGCATGTTCCTGCGCAAAGATTCGTCCCTGAGCCTCTTGGGACGATCGGCACCTTGTATGAGGCGCACAGTTTCACAATTTGCTGCACTTCTTCAGCCGTGTGAGGCCGCACGATCGCATCTGGCATCTGTTGAAAATTTGGTGTCGCATCATAAGAGTAGGCAAGACGATCCGCCTTGCTGTCTTGGACATTGGGCGCACCGACAATCTCTTTTAATTGATTTGAAAATTCTGAATCTAGCATATACAATCACTCCCGCTCATTTAACAACTCGTTTCTACCAGTATAAAAAAAGAACCGTCACATGACTATAGACGATTCTACAAAATATCAGGCTGTTTTATCGTATTTTTTGTATCATGATCTAAAAGCAGCAAGGCCAAATAAAAAAGCATCGCATCTTGCATACGCTTTGGATCAAGTGTCGTTAAATCCTGGATTCGTTTTAATCGGTAATGAAGTGTATTAATATGGACATGCATGGCTTCCGCTGTATGTTTCAATGAGTAATCCGAAGCGATGAGTACCCGCAATGTTTTCACTAGTTCAGGATAGGGGAAAAGGGACGCAATCGTTCGATCAAGAAACGCATCTTTTGTTTCCTGACTGATTTCCTCCATAAAAAGTTCAAGCGTCAAATCTTCATCAAACACAATGGGTGTTTCAGCATGCGCCAATTTTAAAGCGCGAAAAGCTTGATGAAAGGACTGCTTCATGACATGAGAAGCTGCTGGTTTTCCTGCCCCCATTAAAATCCTCGATGGTGACAGCGCTGTGAGCGCAGCATGAATATGGAACAAGCGCTTGTGCCATGTATCACGACCATCTGGTGTGGCTTGTAGCATGAGCAAAAAACGTGCATGCCCCCAGCGCACAATGATCTCCTGATTGGTGAGTTGCAATTTGTCCTTCATCAGTTTGTATTGATCCTGCTTCATAAACGATTCGTCTTGACAATCAATGAGAATAGCGACACGCTGCTTGTTGACATCAAGGCCAAGCCGCTGCGCTTTCTCGGTCATATCAACCGCTGTCTCTGGCAGATGAAGCCAGTCGAATACAAATGCTTCAAGCTGCCGTTCATCTGTTTCCGTTTCTTGAAAAAATTCATGTTCTTGAATGAGCAGCTCCGTCATTTTACGTAAAATGTCGCCAAAAGGGGAGACATGCCTAGGATCACCTGTCATTCCAATGACCCCAATGACTTCTTGTTTAAAATAAATAGGCAGATTGATACCGGCTTTGACGCCTTTCATCTGCAGCACATCATCCTTTGTGAGAATTCGTTTCTGCCCTTCTAAGGATGTGACATATGCTCCTTCATGAAATTGACCAATGCGTGCTGGATCTGTTGCAGCAATAATGGTACCGTTTGTTTGTGTGATGATGATTTCTTCCGTCAGTACCTTTTTGACCTCATCTACGATTTTTTCTGCCAGTGTCATTGTGAGCAAAACGGTCCCCTCCGAGATGTTTCTTTTTCCACTATCATACCATCATATGCTCAGGCATATCTTTCTTTTCATGTGTTATGCTAAAATAAAAAACGCATATGAAGTAGATGAAAGGAGATACAGTCATGTCACTGCAAAATCGCTTACAAGATTTATTGAAAGAAGGGCAGGCGCTCACCGACTTTGAATATAACAAAGCCGCAAGTCAAAATTGGCCGCTAGAAGGGGCAAAAATGACAGAAGAAGCACGCTTTGCTGATGTTTATATAGAACGTGTAGACAAGGAATCGGAGGAAATGATCCAAACAGAAAATGCTTCCTTTTTAAATACACCTCTTACATACGTAAAAAAACAACAAAAAGAATTCATTTACATCGAGTCGAAGTGGTTTGATGTGGTGAGAGCCGACGGACTTGCCATTGAATGGGATGAAGTATTTCAGACGTATACCGTGTTATTCGGATTGAAGCGTCCTAAAAAAGATACTGGATTACTAAAAGAGATGCTCTCAACATTAAATGGTGCTCAGCTTCAATTTAATGGGCAAGACGGGTTATTTGATATCAACATTCCGCTTCTTGAACTAGAGGACATCAAAGAAGATACACCTTTGATTGGTGTGATCTCAGCAGTGTACCGCTATTTATTCAACTTGCTCATGCAGCTTGAAAATGAATGAATCAAAAAACGGCTCACATTCCTGAGCCGTTTTTTTAGAGCCATCCTCTTATGAATTGAGCCTCACCCATCCCGAAGCTCCAATCGGCGTCTCCATTTTCCACGATGGAGATCATCACATCCGTCTTGGCAACCCCGCATTCTTTTTCTATACGTTCTGCGATTTGTGCATAAAGCTGTTCCTTTTGCTCTTTCGTCCGCTTTTTACTGACAACACTAATGACAACAAGATCCTTTGTTCTCGGATAACCAAGCCCAGTGTCTTCAATCATCATCTCTTCAGGGCGGTGCTGATGAACAATTTGATAGCGATCTCGTTCAGGTACCCCAAAGGCATCAACCATTGCTTCATGGCAGGTGTCCAGCAGTTTTTTTAATTCCTCTTTTGAACGGCCTTCTATCACGTCAAATCGTAACAACGGCATCAGGTCAACCTCCAAATATGTGTTTAATATACAATCATAATGTAACCAACACTTCGCCGTTTCACTCTTTTGCGACATAAGAAAAAAGCCAAAACATTGGCGCTTGGCTTTTTCGCTCTGGATTAAGGCGTGACAAACTTCACATCATGCTCTTTTCCATATTGAAGGTAATCTTCATTTGGTTGTTCATTCGTCACGACGATGTCTATGTCTTTTAAGTCACAAAACGTGGTCAAGGCATAATGGTCAAACTTACTATCATCGACTAATAAAAAGGTTTTGGCGTTTTTTTCAACGAGCGTTTTTTTAATATCTGTCTCAAGCGGGGAGGAATTCGTGACGCCATGATCAATGGATAAACCAGTTGATGCAATAAATGCTTTATTGACATTGTATGCTTTGAGACGCTCAACACTTTGATAACCAACGAAAGAATTTGTTTTTCGCTCTAGCATACCCCCGGTTGAAAAGATGGTGAGGTGTTCATAAGGCATAGCCTGTGTAATGAAATCCACGTTATTTGTCACAACGGTAATCCGTTTCTCCTTCAAATAGGGAAGCATCTCCAGTGTCGTTGTACCAGAATCAACAAAAATCATATCACCATGTTCAACAAAAGCGGCGGCAGCCTGTCCGATCAATTGTTTTTTACTCAGCTGACGAGTCTTTCGCTCCTGATACACCACCAATGTTGAGTGATTCACAGCGACGCCGCCGTACACTTTCTTTAGCACGCCGGATTCTACCAATGCTTGTACATCTCGGCGTATGGTGTTTTTTGAGACGCCAAAATGCGTCACAAGCTCATCAAGAGAGGCAGATTCCCGGTCAAATACATACTCTTTTATTTGCTGAATACGTTTTGTTTTTATCATGCTACAATCTCCAATCAATACGAATATGCTGATTCTATTATAACAATAATTCCACGTAAAAGATGTCACTGATCAACATGGGAGAATCGAATGATCTTTTTCTCTTATCTTTTCTCATTTTTCATAAAAGCGTATGATAGAGAAAAGAGGATAGAAAGGATTTTCACTTCTATGAATCAGCACAACATACAATTTTCAAAGCTTGCAAATTTTAGAGAAGTAGGGGGACTCCAAACAACGGATCAGATGGTCATCAAACAAGGAATGATTTATCGATCTGCCGATTTATCACGTCTCACGAAGCAAGACATATTGACGTTCTCAACACTTGGAATTCAAACGATTTGTGACCTGCGTACAAGCTCAGAACGAAAATCACACCCGCCAAAGATCATGGAGCATGACAAAATTGTTCATATCCCTATGCAGCCTGACAGCATGATGCCTAGCAAATGGACCATGTTTCGTATGCTAATAGCAGAAGGAAAATCTCTATCCTTTACACCGATCATGAAAGAAGTATATCAAAGCATGCTCTATGAGCGAAAAAAAGAGATTCAGCAATTGTTTACATTACTGTCCGATGAAAAAAATTATCCGCTTATGCTTCACTGTACAAGCGGAAAAGACCGTACAGGCTTTTTATCTGCTCTTATTCAATTAGCAGCGGGTGTGCCGGTGCATACCGTTTTAAGTGAATACATGCGTTCCAATGAAGGCGTGAAAATGCTAGTGAAAAGACAAGAACGATTTGTTCGCATGATGAGTTTATATCGGGTGTCAAAAGAACAAATTCAGCCCCTGCTCGGTGTGCAGCAAGATTATCTTGAAGATGTACTGAATGAGATGATGGATACATACGGAAATGCAGAGCGGTATTTAGTAGAAGCCTGCGACGTCCCTAAAGCTCAGCTGCTTAAAGTAAAAAACATCTTGCTTACACCATCTGCTGGCATTCCATCACAAAACGCAGAATAAACTTAATATGAGGTGATGCAAAACATGCTGAAAAAGATCAGTATGACGGTTCTGACACTAGTTTTCATGGGTGTCTTCTTATTGATTCCGTCTAGCAGTCTAGCTCGTTCGATGCCAAAAGGGAAGCTTGAGAGCACAAGAGAGATGCGTGCAGTGTGGGTCGCATCAGTTTATAACTTAGATTGGCCTTCAAAGAAAGGACTGCCCGCAGATGAGCAGAAACAAGAGTTCATTCAACTGTTAGACGATATCAAAGCGATGAATATGAACGCCGTCATCATGCAAATTAAACCAACAGCAGATGCCTTTTATCCATCGAAATTCGGGCCATGGTCTGAATATTTGACTGGTACACAAGGGAAAGACCCTGGATATGACCCGCTTGAATTTATGATAGAAGAAGCACATAAACGCGGTCTTGAATTTCATGCTTGGTTTAACCCTTATCGAATCACTATGAATCATACCGATCTCAACCGGTTATCAGCCGATCATCCTGCAAAAGCACACCCTGAGTGGACCATCGCCTACGGAAATCAGCTTTACTTTAATCCAGGCATTCCTGATGCTCAGGACTTCATTGTTGACGGGATAGAGGAAGTAGTGAAAAACTACAATATTGATGCGGTGCATATGGATGATTATTTTTACCCGAATAAAATCGCTGGTGTGCCATTTCCAGATCAAGAAACGTATGAAACTTACGGGAAGAAGTTCACTCATATAGAAGATTGGCGAAGGGATAATGTGAACGAGCTAGTGAAGCAGATCAATGACACCATTAAGAAAGAAAAACCGTATGTGAAATTTGGCATTAGCCCATTTGGTGTATGGCGCAACATAAAAGATGACCCAACCGGTTCAAACACAACTGCAGGGATGACCAATTATGATGATTTGTATGCTGATACAAGAGAGTGGATACAGCAGCACCATATTGATTATATCACCCCGCAAATTTATTGGAGTATCGGCTTTCAGCCCGCTGCCTATGATGTGCTGACGAAATGGTGGTCAAATGAAGTGAAGGGGCAGCCTGTTCACTTGTACATTGGTCAAGCGACGTATAAAATCAATCAAAACAGTGATCCTGCTTGGTCTGATCCTGAGGAGTATTTTCGCCAGATCGAGCTGAACAGGCAGTCACAGCTCGTACAAGGAAGCATGCATTTTAGTCTGAAAGATATCAATCGGAATCCCTTGAATGTAAAGAAACGATTAATAGAAGAAACCTATAGCAAACCGGCTCTCATACCAGAGGTGCCATGGCTTCATCAAAAAGCGCCAAAAAAACCAATCATTCAATCTGTGAAAAAGACAGAGGATGGTGCAGTTTTACAGATACAAAATGATCCGCACTCTAGTGCATCCTATTATGCAGTCTATCGCTTGTCGAATAAAGGAACATACGAATTTGTGCAAACGGTCAGAAAAGAAACAGGTTCCTTCACACAAACGAAAGACATTTTAGCCAATCAAAAGAAGAGCTATACCTATAAAGTGACGGCACTCAATCGCCTTCATCATGAAAGCAAACCTTCTACAAAAACAGTAAAATAACAAAGACAGCATAAATGAGGGTTTTCCTCCATTTATGCTTTTTTGCTTTCTCTATTTTTCTACTATTTTTATTTTAATTTTCTGAATTCAATCAAGCTTGGCATGAAGCAGCTATTTCAATAATAAATATGATAGAAAAGCGCCAAAGGGGGAAGCAAAATGGATTTTGAATTAACGAAAGAGCAGCAAATGATCCGTCAGATGGTCAAAGAATTTGCAAAAACAGAAATTGCACCGCACGCTCAAACTGTTGATGAACAGGCAGCATTTCCCGTAAAAACATTTCAAAAAATGGGGGAGCTCGGTTTTATGGGTATACCCTTTCCAGAGAAATATGGAGGATCTGGAGGAGATACGATCTCGTATGCACTGGCAGTCGAGGAAATTGGAAAACAGTGTGCGAGTACAGGTTTAAGTTATGCCGCAGCGGTTTCCTTAGGCGCAAGTCCACTTTATTACTTCGGGACGGAGGAGCAAAAGATGGACCATCTTGTTCCATTAGCCTCTGGAACAGCGCTTGGCTCCTTCGGATTAACAGAACCAAACGCCGGATCAGATGCAAAAGGAACAAAAACAAAAGCCATTCAAGACGGACAAGAATATGTCATCAGTGGGGAAAAGTGCTGGATCACAAATGCCAATTATGCCAGAACGATTATTGTCACCGCTGTAACAGATCATGATGAAAACGGACGTCCAATCATCTCTGCCTTTATTGTGGAGAAAGGGCAAAAGGGACTGTCGATTACAAATCCATATGACAAAATGGGGGTTCGCGGTTCAGATACGGCTGAAATCATTTTAGATGAAGTGCGTGTACCAGCGCATCATATATTAGGAGACAAATCGAAAGGATTCAAGCAATTTTTATATACATTAGACGGCGGACGAATTTCCATTGCAGCCTTATCTGTCGGAATTGCGCAAGCGGCACTTGATGCTTCACTTTCCTATGCAAAAGAAAGAAAGCAATTTGGAAAGACGCTCTCATCCTTCCAGGCCATTCAGTTTAAGCTGGCGGATATGGCGATGCAAATAGAGCTTGCAAGACAAATGGTCTGGAAAGCCGCTTGGCTGAAAGATCAAGGCAAACCATTTACAAAAGAAGCGGCCTATGCCAAACTGTTTGCTTCAGAAATGGCCACAAAAGCAAGTCTTGATGCGGTCCAAATTCATGGCGGAACAGGCTATATGAAAGAATGCGGTGTTGAACGGCTTGTAAGAGATGCCAAGCTGATGGAAATCGGAGAAGGAACCTCTGAAATTCAGCGGCTCGTGATCGCAAGACAGCTGTTAGCGTAATACCTTAATGAAAACGCTTACTAAACATAAGGGAGGAAAGCAATGATGTCGATTCACCCGCAAACGATTGGCTCCCTATTAAGAGAAAAAAAAGAACAGCATCCAGCACATGAAGCCATTGTTTACCCAGAACGTTCTTTACGTTATTCGTACGAAGCGTTTTATCAAGAGGTCAAGGCAACAGGTAAAGGTCTCATGGCATTAGGGGTTCAAAAGGGAGATCACATCGCCATTATGGCACCAAATATACCTGAATGGCTCATTCTTCAATTTGCCTGCGCCTCCATTGGTGCTGTTCTTGTCACTGTGAATACCAATTTTCAATCACAGGAACTCGCCTATTTACTCAAGCATTCTGACAGCAAAATGTTGTTTATTGTAGACGGCTTTAAAGAAACGTCCTATGTCAACATGCTTGAAGAGCTGATTCCAGAACTTCAAACCGCTCATCAAGAGGAGATCACTTCCACACAATTTCCTTATTTAAAAAGATGTATCTATATCGGTCAGCATGTACCAAACGGCATGCTCAGCTGGGATCGTCTTCAAGTGGCAGCCAAAAGAACCGAAGAGCTTGAATGGGAGAAGCGAATGAATGAGCTCACGCCTGATGACCTTATTAATATGCAGTACACTTCAGGCACAACCGGCTATCCAAAAGGCGTCATGCTCAGCCACACAAACATCGTCTGTAATGCGAGTCAGATCGCAGATTGTATGAAATTAACAGAGCAGGACCGTATGTGTATCCCAGTGCCGTTCTTTCATTGCTTCGGCTCTGTTCTTGGTGTACTTGCTTGTCTCACAAAAGGGGGAACGATCATTCCACTTGAATCATTCCATCCAGAACGAGTCCTTCAAACAGTAGAAAAAGAAAAATGCACCGTTCTTCACGGTGTACCAACCATGTTCATCGCGGAGCTCGATCATCCAAATTTCCACTCTTATGACCTGTCCACATTACGAACGGGCATTATGGCCGGTTCACTCTGCCCATCCCATGTCATGAAAGCAGTCATTGAAAAAATGGGACTTAAAGAACTCACGATTGCCTATGGTCAGACCGAAAGTTCACCGGTCATTACCCAAACAAGAACCGATGATTCGTTTGAAAGACGAGTTCAAACGGTCGGACGTGCGCTTCCTCAAATTGAAGTCAAAATTACTTTACCAGGAACGTCAGAAGAAGTGCCAAGAGGACAGCAAGGGGAGCTTTGTACAAGAGGCTATCATGTCATGAAGGGCTATTATAAAAACGAAGAAGCAACAAATGAAGTCATTGATGAGGACGGATGGCTTCATACAGGGGATTTAGCTGAGATGGATCATGACGGTTATGTGAAAATCACAGGCCGGCTCAAAGATATGATCATCAGAGGCGGAGAGAATGTATACCCAAAAGAGATTGAGGATGTCTTATACACTCACCCTGCCATTCTTGACGCACAGGTCGTTGGTATTCCCGACGAGACATACGGCGAGGAAGCAGCCGCATTCATTCGGCTGAAACAAGGGAAGTCGGTCTCAATTGAGACATTAACGAGCTATTGTCAGTCGCAAATGGCACGCTACAAAATCCCGAAATACTTTTTCATTACAGATGAGTACCCAATGACCGCCTCAGGCAAAATTCAGAAATTCCGCTTGAAAAAGCAGGCGCTTGATCTAATAAAGGAGTGAAGGCAGCGATGTTTGAACAAGTATTGATCGCCAATCGAGGCGAAATTGCCCGTAGAGTGATTCGGACATGTAAACGGCTCGGAATCAAAACCGTTGCCGTTTATTCAGAGGCTGATCAGCATGCACTTCATGTGCAAGAAGCAGACAGCGCCTATTATATCGGCGGCGCTAAAGTTTCTGAAAGCTATTTAAACATGGAAGCGATCATTAAGGTTGCCAAACAAACAAATGCTGATGCTATCCACCCAGGGTATGGTCTTTTATCAGAAAATGCGGCATTTGCTGAGCGCTGCCGGAGCGAAGGCATTGCCTTTATTGGACCATCTGCACAAGTCATTCAGCGGATGGGAAATAAAATTGAAGCGAGAAAAACGATGGAACAAGCGGGCATCCCAATCGTTCCTGGTGTTTCAGCCCCACTCCATGATGCAGACGAAGGGGTTCATAAAGCACAGACACTCGGCTATCCCATTATGCTAAAAGCATCGAGCGGCGGCGGCGGGATTGGTATGCAGCTCGTCCGCAACGATGAAGAGCTGCATCGAGCGTTTGAAGGAAATCAAAAAAGAGCACAAAGTTTCTTTCAAGACGGTACTTTATACATGGAAAAGGTGATTGAACACGCACGGCACATCGAAATTCAAGTTCTTTTTGATTCGTTCGGTCACGGCGTTCACTTATTTGAAAGAGATTGTTCACTCCAAAGAAGACATCAGAAAATTGTTGAAGAGGCACCAGCCGTCTGTCTTGAAGAAACGGTGAGACAGCAAATGGGACAGATGGCCGTCAAAGCTGCCAAAGCGATTGGGTATGAAAATGCGGGCACGATTGAATGTTTAGTCGATCAAAACCAGCAATTTTATTTCTTAGAAATGAACACGAGATTGCAAGTAGAACACCCTGTCACAGAAGAAATTACCGGGATTGATCTTGTCGAGGAGCAGCTGAAAGTTGCAGCATTAGAGCCCCTGTCCTTCAGTCAAAAGGATATTCATCAAATTGGGCATGCGATTGAAGTTAGAATATACGCTGAAGACCCTGTGACATTTTACCCTTCGCCAGGCACGATCACTCGGCTTTCTACACCTGATGCCCCATATATCCGTCATGAGTCAAGCGTAACGAGCGGAAGTGTCATTACCCCATTTTACGATCCAATGATTGCGAAAATGATTGTGTACGGTGATACTCGAAAACTCGCCATAGAACGATTAAAAGCAGCATTACAAGCATATGAAATAGAAGGGATCAAAACCAATGTACCGCTTTTAAAGGAAATGGCCGAATCAACTGCCTTTTTACATGGCAGCATCACAACCGATTATCTGATGAAAAAAAGGGAGGAAAACCGTTCATGAAAACTGTCACGATACAAATGGCCGGAAACTTATGGAAGCTTCTTGTGAAACAGGGTGATGACGTGCAAAAAGGACAGGAAGTCGCCATCTTAGAATCCATGAAAATGGAGATTCCCATTGTTGCAGAAGAAGCAGGTGTGATCAGTAAAGTGTATAAGGCGGAGGGGGACTTTGTTGACGAGGGAGAGGTACTTTTGGAGCTGACAGAATAGGGGGAAAGCCGCATGGCATTACCAAAAAACGTGCTCATTAGAGAGGTCGGCCCGCGCGATGGCCTGCAAAATGAATCCGTTTGGCTGGACACAATGGAGAAGCGAACATGGATCCATTTACTCGAAGAAGCCCATCTTCCTTATATTGAAGTCACCTCATTTGTTCATCCGAAATGGGTTCCAGCCTTAAAAGACGCCAAAGAATTAGCCCAATCATTAAACAAAAAAGATGATCTCACCTATGCCGCACTCATCCCAAATGAAAAGGGGTTAGCTCATTTTTTTGAAGCAAACCTTGAGGTAGGGGCTATGTTTATCTCAGCGAGTGAGACACATAACAAAAAGAATATGAATCGATCTATACAGGAAACACTGCCTGTGATCAAACAAATGACAGCCGATTTAAAAGCAGAAGGACGGCAAACGCGGGCCTATATTTCAACCGTGTTTGGATGTCCTTATGAAAAACAAGTGCCGATGGACCAAGTGCTGCGATTAACGGAACAGCTGCTCTCCTTCGGCATTGATGAAATATCACTCGGGGATACCATTGGGGAAGCCCATCCGCTACAAGTAGAAAGACGGTTAGACCTTTTACTTGAACGCTTTCCTGCTGATAAAATTGCGCTTCATTTTCATGATACGAAAGGAATGGGGCTTGCCAATATTTATACAGCATTAAAAGCCGGCATCACCATATTTGATGCCTCTAGCGGGGGGCTTGGCGGCTGTCCTTATGCACCTGGCTCCAGCGGAAACGTGGCGACAGAAGACGTGGTGCACATGCTTCACAAACTCGGGATCGAAACAAATGTCGACCTCCCTCGCTTGATCAAAGCGGCTGAATGGATTGAAGCAAAAGTGGATCGAACCCTGCCAAGTCACTGTTTACGCGCTTTTCAGTCTCACACTACTTGATAAAGGGTGAATCACATGACTTCATTGGTCCATTTTTCAATACAAGATGATCACATTGGCATCATGACCTTAAACAGACCAGCACAAGCCAATGCTCTATCAGCTGCTATGCTAGAGGAAATCAATCAAACGATTCAAGGAATCGAACATGATGAAAACATCCGCTGTTTGCTCATGACAGGAGCTGGCGCTAAAGTTTTTTGCGCAGGAGCAGACTTAAAAGAACGGCGATTGATGACAGAACAAGAAGCCAAAGAAGCCGTTCTGACCATTCAGCAAACCTTTACAGACATTGAATCTTTGCCTGTTCCTGTCATTGCCGTGATAAACGGACACGCACTTGGCGGAGGTCTTGAGCTCGCGCTCGCCTGTGATCTCCGCATCGCAAGAGCGGGTGCAGCGCTCGGCCTGCCGGAAACAGGACTAGCTATCCTGCCGGGAGCAGGGGGCACACAAAGACTTCCGCGCCTGATCGGACCCGGGAAAGCGAAAGAAATGATCTTCACAGGCACTTCTTTACGAGCAGAAGAAGCCGTTCAAATCGGGCTGATTGAACGTATCTCTACAGTCGATTCACTGATGAATGATGCCATCACACTCGCAAAACAAATCACCAAGAATGGACCGATTGCTTTAAAAGAAGCAAAACAAGCCATTCAATCCAGCCTTGATCACGATTTGCAAACAGGGCTGACGAAAGAATACGAAGCCTATCTTCGGCTAATTCATACAGAAGATCGACTAGAAGGTCTCAAGGCTTTTCAAGAAAAACGAACGCCTCATTACATTGGCAAATAGCAAGAAAGGGGAATGTTTATGATCGAAGAATATGAATTTAAAAAACAACGAATTGAAAAGGGCGGGGCAGAACGCTACCATCAAAAAAACAAAGAAAAAGGAAAATTATTTGTCCGTGATCGGCTTCATTTGCTATTAGATGAGGATTCTTTCATTGAAGATGCCATGTTTGCAGAGTGCAAAGATGAACATTTACCAGCAGATGGTGTCGTCACAGGAACCGGGCGTATGAATGGGCAGACTGTTTGTGTCATGGCAAACGACTCTACGGTTAAAGCAGGATCGTGGGGCGTCAAAACAGTAGAAAAAATCATTCGAATTCAAGAAACGGCCGAGAAGCTCAATTGTCCAATGCTGTATTTAGTCGATTCTGCGGGTGCAAGAATCACCGATCAAATCGCAATGTTTCCAGGCAGAAGAGGAGCAGGGCGAATTTTTTATAACCAAGTCAAGCTGTCTGGACGCATTCCTCAAATTTGTTTACTATTCGGTCCTTCTGCTGCCGGTGGTGCGTATATCCCTGCTTTTTGTGACATTGTCGTCATGGTCGAAGGAAATGCATCCATGTATTTAGGGTCGCCGCGAATGGCTGAAATGGTGATTGGTGAAAAAGTATCACTTGAGGAAATGGGCGGTGCGAAAATGCATTGTAGCATTTCTGGATGCGGAGATATATTAGCCAAAACAGAGGAAGAGGCCATTCAAATTGCACGTGATTATTTAACCTATATGCCTGCCAACTATATGGAAAAACCAAAAATGACAGCAGCAAAAGCACCTAAACCATCTAACATCACCATCCAAGACTTAATTCCTAAAGGCCAGAATACCCCATTTGATATGTATCAACTCATCGATTTACTGATTGATGAAGGGTCATTTTTTGAAATCAAAAAACTGTTTGCCGCAGAGTTAATCACCGGCTTTGGCAGAATGAACGGTCAGCCTGTCGGTCTCATTGCCAATCAGCCAAGGGTCAAAGGCGGCGTATTATTCCACGACTCAGCTGATAAAGCCGCCAAGTTTATTCAGCTCTGTGATGCCTTTCATATCCCGCTGCTCTTTCTTGCGGACATACCAGGATTTATGATTGGAACAAAAGTGGAACAAGCCGGCATTATTCGTCATGGGGCAAAAATGATCTCCGCTATGTCAGAGGCGACCGTTCCGAAAATATCCGTCATCGTCCGTAAAGCATACGGAGCAGGACTATATGCAATGGCAGGCCCTGCTTTTGAGCCAGACTGCTGTCTCGCTCTTCCATCGGCGCAAATCGCTGTGATGGGTCCAGAAGCCGCTGTAAATGCCGTCTATGCAAATAAAATTGCAGAACTCCCGCCCGAAGAGAGGGCTTCATTTATACAAGAGAAACGGAAGGAATACCAGGAAGATATGAATATCTATGAGCTTGCCTCTGAAATGATTGTCGATGGCGTCATCCCATTTGACCGTCTAAGAACGGAACTTTGTCATAGATTACTAGCCTATTCATCGAAAGACATGACATTTACGAAACGAAAACATCCGGTCTATCCGGTCTAAAGGGGGCAGACCTCATGATCAACCTGAAACCAGAATGGATACCGGAAGAAAAGCAGAGCCAAAAAACACGTTTGCATCAGTGGATGAAATCTCTTGGTTTTTCTACGTATGACTCATTCTATCAAGCCAGTATTGCACGCACAGACTGGTTTTGGAGAGAAGCGGAAAAGGCGGTTGGCATTCAGTGGAAAAAACCATATGAAGCGGCATTAGGTCACCACTCATTGATGTGGCCGAAATGGTATCAGGGCGGCACACTTAACATCACCGAAACGGCTGTGGACAAATGGGCAGAAAAAGAAGAGACGAAGCATCAGCCCGCCATCATTTGGAGCAATGAAGCCGGTGAAGAAAAGAAATGGTCATTTCTCGAACTTCAAGAGAAAGTGAGCCGTCTTGCAGCTGGCTTTTTGAAAGAAGGACTTCAAAAAGGGGATGTAGCCATCATCTATATGCCAATGCTTCCAGAAACGGTCGCCGTCATGCTTGCCTTTGCAAAGATTGGTGTTATTTTCAGCCCAGTCTTCTCAGGCTATGGAAGCGAGCCACTCGCTGTACGCATTCGTGCGTCAGGCGCATCCATTGTCGTCACAGCGAATGAAATGATGCGGCGAGGGAAAACGATCAACATGCGGGAATGTGTGGCGGATGCCATCAACAAAACAGCAACTGTGCAAAAAGTGATTGTGCACACTTCCTCTCATACCGGATATCAGGGCGATGTCCTGCTGAATGATTTGTTACAAGAACAGCCGATCACCGGCGCAACCTATGTCACAAATGAAGATCCGCTGATGATCTTGTATACGTCAGGCACAACCGGCACACCAAAGGGAGCCGTTCATACACACGCAGGCTTTCCGATAAAGGCAGCTTTTGATGCCGGGCTATGTATGGATGTGGCAAAAGGAGACCGGTTGTTTTGGCTGACTGATATGGGCTGGATGATGGGGCCATTCCTCGTCTTTGGCGGCTTGATCAATGGAGCTGCCATCGTTTTATATGACGGCGCTCCCGATTATCCAGATGAGCAGCAGCTCTGGTCATTCATCCATCAGAAGAAAGTCACTCATTTTGGGCTTTCCCCTACATTTGTTCGTTCTGCGATGCAGCAAACGATTGATGGGGTCGAGCTATCGCATGTCAAAGCCATTATTTCTACAGGGGAACCATGGAATGAAGCTCCGTGGCAATGGTTATTTCACACCATTGGTCAAAAGAACATTCCAATCTTAAATTATTCAGGAGGAACCGAGGTTTCTGGTGGCATTGTAGGCAGTACGCTGCTTCGTCCCATCAAACCGATTCTCTTTAATGCGGCGATCTTAGGAATGGCGGCAGATGTATACAATAAAGCTGGGCAAAGCGTGATGAATGAAGTAGGGGAGCTTGTGGTGAAAAAGCCATGGGTCGGCATGACATGTGGTTTTTGGAACGAACCGGAGCGTTATGAAGATACGTATTTCAAACGATTTGATGGTGTATGGACACACGGAGATTGGGTCATGCAAACAGAGGACGGAGAATTCCACATCACCGGCAGATCGGATGATGTCATTAATACAGGAGGTAAACGCATCGGGCCAGCTGAAATTGAATCCATCCTTACCTGGCATCCTGCCGTGCATGAAGCCGCTGTGATTGGGGTAAAGGATGAGGTGAAAGGGGAGGCGCTCGTCTGTTTCATCGTGACCAGTCCGCATGCTTTTGAAGAAGCAGCCCTTATCCAAGAACTTTCAGCCCATGTTGGTTCACATGCCGGAAAAGCGCTCACACCAAAAGAAGTTCATCTCATTTCAGCTTTGCCGAAAACAAGGAATGGAAAAATCGTACGACGTTTACTTAAAGGGGCGTATGAAGAGCAGCCTTCACCCGATCTATCTTCATTAGACAATCCAGATGTATATAAGAGTCTGACCGAATACTTGAATAAGAGACAGAAAAAATAAAAAAGACAGGATAATTCCTGTCTCTTTTTATTGCACATGAAAATTCGTTCCATCTGTTGTCTCTTTCACAATCCCTGCACGAATGACAAAATCGCCGAAATGTTCATGTTCTTCTCGTTCTTTTGCGTAGCGGGGGAGAATAGAGCCAAGTTCTTTTAGAATGTCTTCCTCACCCACATTTTCACGGTATAATTTACTTAATCTGCTGCCATCAAATGCGGCACCAAGATACATATTATACTTACCAGGTGATTTTCCGATAAATCCAATCTCTCCAAGCGCATGACGAGCACAACCATTTGGACAACCAGTCATTCGAATGGTGATTTCTTTATCACTTAATCCGTTTTCTTCAACGATGTCTTCGATTTTATCAATCAATCGTGGAAGGTAGCGCTCTGCTTCAGCCATCGCTAAACCGCAAGTTGGCAAAGATACACAAGCCATTGAGCTGCGGCGCAGGGCGGAATGCTGCTGGCCGTCTGATAAACCAAACTTCTGAATGAGCTGTTCGATTTGTTTCTTTTTATGAGTTGTCACATTCCCAATGATTAAATTCTGATTGGCGGTTAGACGGAAGTCACCTGTATGAACTTTGGCGATTTCGCGGATGCCTGTCATCAGCGGATAATCATTATAATCTGTGATGCGTCCGCCTTCTACAAACATCGTATAATGCCATCTGCCATTAATGCCTTTTACCCAGCCATAACGGTCACCGTTATGATCAAAGTGATAGTCCTTTGCCTCTAAAAGAGTAAACCCAAGACGGCGCTCAAGTTCTTCTTTTACATTCTCAAGACCAAGGCGGTCCACCGTATATTTAAAGCGGGCATTTTTTCGCACGGAACGGTTTCCGTAGTCACGTTGAATGGTGATGACTTGTTTGGCAATTTCTACGACTTGTTCAGGTGTACAAAAGCCGATGACCTTTGCAAGCTGCGGATAAGTCGCTGTATCACCATGCGTCATACCCATTCCGCCGCCAATTGCGACATTAAAGCCGACCAGTTGATCGTTTTCGATAATGGCAATAAAGCCTAGATCCTGCGAAAAGACATCAATGTCATTAGCAGGAGGGACGGCCACGCCAATTTTGAATTTCCTTGGCAAATAAAGCGGACCATACATCGGTTCAACTTCCTTATCTGGCGTTGCCGCAACCTTTTCCTCATCAAGCCAAATTTCGTGATAAGCTCTTGTTTGCGGGAGCAGGTCATCACTTAATTTTTTCGCCAGCTCGTATACATCATGGTGCACTTCTGATTGATAGGGGTTTGAAGTACACATGACATTCCGGTTTACGTCGCCGCAAGCTGCGATCGTATCAAGCATAGTAGAATGAATGTCTTGAATGGTCTTTTTCATGTTCCATTTTAAAATACCGTGAAGCTGAAAGGTTTCACGAGTAGTCAGCTTTAACGTACCGTTTCCGTATTTGTGAGCAAGCTCATCCATCACAAGCCACTGCTTAGATGTGGCGATTCCGCCAGGCAGACGGACACGCAGCATAAATTGATAGGCAGGCTCAAGCTTTTGTTTTTGTCGTTCATTTCTCAGATCACGATCATCTTGTAAGTAGCTGCCGTGATGCTTCATCAGACGGTTGTCATCATCCGGAATTCCCGCTGAAATCGGATCAAGCATCACTTCTTTTAACGTACCCCGTAAATAATCACTTTTTTCTTTGATTTCCTCTACGTCGCTCGGAGGTCCATCCGGCGCTGTTAATGCTGTCTTCACCATGTAAGTAAAAGCTCCTTTCTTTCAAGCATCAAATCAATAAACGTCACGCTGATAGCGTTTTTGTTGCTGTAAGTTGGCAAGATAGCTTTCTGCTTTTTCTTTGCTCATCGCACCTTCTTCTTGAATGATGGATAGAAGGGTATTGTGAACATCATGCGCCATATGCTTTTCATCTCCGCAAATATACACGTAAGCACCTTGCTCAAGCCATTCAAATAATTCTTTGCTTTGTTTCTTCATTTGGTGCTGGACATATACTTTTTCCTCAGTATCTCTTGAAAAAGCCACGTCCATTTTCGTTAAGACGCCATCCTTTAACCACTTTTGCCATTCCGTTTGGTATAAGAAATCCGTCACAAAATGCTGATCACCGAAGAATAACCATGACTTTCCGTTTGCACCCATTTCCTCACGCTCCTGCATAAATGAACGGAAAGGGGCGATGCCTGTGCCTGGTCCTACCATAATGATCGGTGTATCTGGATCTTGAGGAAGCTTAAAGTTTTGGTTGTGCTGAATATAAACAGGTAACGTATCACCTGGCTGCAGGCGCTCTGCACATAAAATCGAACAGACACCTTGGCGTTCTCTGCCGTGCGCATCATATCTGACAGCCCCTATCGTCAAATGAACCTCTTCGTCATTTGCTTTGAGACTGCTTGCAATGGAATAAAGGCGTGCAGGGATTTTTCTTAAAATGGACGTGAATTCTGCGGCGGTTCCTTCAAAAGGACCGAAATCACGAGCCGCATCTACTAGGTCCCGGCCTGCGATATATTCTTTCAGTTTTTCTTCGTTTCCTTCTTCTAAAAGGGCATGCAAGGATTCGCTTTTTGTCAGTGCAGCGATCTTTTGAAGAAGTGGTTTTGTTAAAACCGTAATCTCAAAATGCGAGGTGAGTGCTTCTTTTAAAGGGAGAGTGTCTCCGTTTTTATGAACGGTGACGGATTCTTCTGCATTCCATCCGCATGTTTGAATCAGTTCATCGACAAGTGCAGGATTATTTGTCGGGTAAATGCCAAGGCTGTCACCTGGCTCATACACGAGGCCTGATCCTTCAAGAGAAAGCTCTAAGTGACGTGTTTCTTTATTAGATCCACGCCCATTTAGGTTGATATTTTCAAGAACTTCAGCATAAAAAGGATTCGTTCTTGAATATTCAGAAACGGCTTGATTGTTGACTCCCGCTGATTCTTGCGGAATTGATACAGCTTCACCTTCACTCAAAGAGGAGGCAACACCTTGTAGCCATTCTGAAAACGGCTCATCATAATCAAGGTCGCAGTCCACTCGGTCAAAAAGACGTGTGCCGCCAAGCTCTTTGAAGCGTTCGTCAAATTCTTTTCCTGTCTGACAGAAGAATTCGTATGAGCTGTCACCTAATGAAAGGACAGAAAAGCTTAAATGATCGAGCTTTGGCGCACGTCTGCCGTGAACATATTCATGGAACGAAAGGGCATTATCCGGCGGATCTCCTTCGCCATGTGTGCTGACAATGACTAGTAAATTGTTTATTTTTTTCAGATTATTCGGTTTAAAATCGGACATAGAAGAGAGCGTCACTTGAAAGCCTTTGTCTTCAAGATGCTGGGCTGTCTTTTTTGCTAGCCCTTCGGAATTGCCTGTTTGCGACCCATAAAGCACGGTCACATCTTTGCTCACAGGCTGTACAGCTGCTGCGGCAGAAGGCGCCGGAGCGACAACTTCTGAGCCGGCAAGGGTTGCCTGTGCTGATAAATAACCAGTAAGCCAAATTTTTTGCTGTTCTGTTAAAGTCGGAAGCAGCTGATTGAGTAACTCTGCCTGCTCCTGGCTAAACGGACTGTTCAATACATGAAGTTGCAACAATATCCACCTCACAAGGAATATAAACATAGATTAATTCGATAGGAATTATATATATAGGTTCAATTTGAACTTTACCGAAAGTTTGCCATTAAGTAAAATATATAATATTGATTGTCATGATTAAGATTTCTAATGACAAAACACGGATGAATAGGGGAGAGGGCACAAAAAAAGGAAAACGGATCACCGTTTTCCTCTTTTTCGCCTGCCTTACGCCGTTGGAAGTCCCATCACAGCTTTCACTTCTAAATATTCTTCGATACCGAAGTCTCCCCATTCTCTTCCGATACCAGACTGCTTAAAACCGCCAAATGGGGCAAAGTAATCTGTTTCAGCATTGTTAATGGTGATTTGACCAGCACGAATATGTTCAGCGACATATTTTAATGTTTTTTCATCTTGACCAACAACATACCCGGCAAGACCATACACTGTATCGTTGGCGATCTCAAGGGCATGATCGAGGTCTTGATACGTGATCACACTCATGACTGGCCCAAAGATTTCTTCTTGCGCAATGGTCATATCATTTTTCACATTGGTGAAAATGGTATGCTTGGCGAAATATCCTTTATCGATTCCGTCTGGCTTTCCAGTTCCCCCAGCAAGAAGGGTAGCACCTTCTTCGATTCCTTTTTCAATATAAGATTGCACCGTATCCCACTGCTTTTTAGAAACAAGCGGGCCAGTAGCGTGATCTTCTCTTGGATCACCAACTGTAAACTTCGGCAGGGCGTTCAGCAGCGCTTTTTCAAACTTGTCTTTCATTGATTCTGGAATCAGCACACGTGTAGCTGCAGAACACACTTGACCTGTATTCATTGCAATATGATGAATGGCTGTTTCTGCTGCTTCGTCCACATCTGCATCGTCTAAGACGATAAGAGGGGATTTTCCGCCAAGCTCAAGTGCTACTTTCTTCACATTGTCCGCTGCGTTTTCCATAATTTTAGAGCCGACGGCACCTGATCCTGTAAATGAAACGAAGTCAATATCAGGATGTGAGCTAATGCCGTCACCAATCACGTCACCCGTTCCGTTTACTAAGTTGAAGACTCCTTTCGGTACACCTGCTTCATCAATAATTTCTGCAAGAATCATCGCAGCAAAAGGGGTAATTTCCGCTGGCTTTAAGACAACTGGTGAACCTGCCGCAATGGCACCCGCAATTTTAAGAGATGTCTGATTCGTCGGGAAGTTCCACGGTGTAATCAATCCACTGACACCAATCGCCTCTTTTATAATCGTATGTCCACCACGATCTTCGGTAAATGTATAAGATTTCAGTGCTTCCGCTGCTTTAGAAAAATGTTCATAACCCATTTTGTAATGAACTTCTTCGGACACTTTCAGCGGTGCACCAAGCTCTTTTGTCATCACTTCTACAAGTTCATCCTTGCGTTTTTCGTACCCGCGCACAATGTTTTCCAGCATTTCTACTCGTTCATTTCGAGATGTTTTTGAGAAAGAAGGGAAGGCGGCTCGGGCTGCTTTGACTGCCTTATCTAAATCTTCTTTCGTTCCTAAACTAATGGTGCCAATGACTTCCTCTGTCGCAGGGTTAATGACCTCCGTCGTTTCGTTTCCTGTTGATGCGACCCATTCTCCATTAATAAAGTGTTTCTCTTGATTTCTCATTCTGACATGTCTCCTTTTTATATGTGATTCAATCCAATATTCTGTTTTCAGCTGATATAAAACTGTACCCACTGTGAAAAATCTAAAACAGAGAAACTGCATGAGAAAAAGTTTCTGATATAATACGCAAAGTGGGACATATGTCCTTTTCAACATGAGGGCATCTATCATTTAATGGAACTAGACTGAAAAAAGAAGGAGCTTTTGAACGAATGAAAGGTGTTATTTTCGCATTATTAGGAGGCGCTTGTATTACACTGCAAGGCGTAGCCAACGCCAGAATTAGTCAAGATATCGGGACGTGGCAGGCGGCAACGATCACGCAGTTGACAGGGTTTATCATCTCTCTCGTCATTTTACTCATCGTACGGGATGGCCACTTTAAGGAATACAAAAAAGTGCAGCCTCTTTATTTAATTGGAGGTGCATTTGCAGCCATTATTATCTTTAATGAGGTCACTGCCATTCAAATCATTGGTGTGACACTCACCATCGCTGCTTTACTTATCGCACAGCTTGCGTTTACCTTTGCCATCGATGCAAAAGGATGGTTTGGTGTTCAGAAGAAAAAAATGAAATGGCCCCATTATGCAGGCATCTTTTTAATGATTGCAGGCGTCATCATCTTAAAACTATAAAGGAGGGCATCAGATGGAGGAGCTGCATGATGAATCTCTTTTTTCCTCTTATATGAAGATGCATCAGTTACAGAATGTCTTTCATCAAAAACTCATCTCACATGTGAGCTTGTGGCGTTATCAGCAAGGTGAGCTGATTTGTTCAAAAGGGGATAAAAGGGAGTATATGTACTTGCTGGTGAAAGGAAAATTAAAGATTTTCACCACCACAAAGGAAGGAAAAACATTTATTCTTTGCTTTAAAAACCCACTTGAAGCAATTGGAGATATTGAATACGTTCAGCAGACAGATATGGTCAATACAGTTGAAGCCGTTACAGAAGTACATATGCTGAGGATTTCTCATCAAGCCCTCATGCGGCATGCAAAGGACGATCCACGAGTTTTAGCCTTTTTGCTCAAGGGCATCACCAACAAATTTTATACAAAATCAAATGATTTAAGCTTCCACCTTTTATACCCTGTAGAGGTCAGGCTTGCAAGCTATTTATTGTCTGTTTTAACAGGTGATGATGACGCGCACGCACGCACGCTTCGCCTCACGGATGCAGCGAGCTTAATTGGAACAAGCTACCGCCATATTAATCGGGTCATTCAGCAGTTCCAAGAAAAAGGGCTGATTGAAAGGCGAAGAGGAAAGATTACGATTTGTGATCAAAAAGGGCTTTTAGAAATAGCAGAACACAACATTTATGAATAGAAGAAACGAAGGGACTTATATATGATCATAGGAATAATATTAGCTGTCACTGCTGGGGCACTTGTCAGCTTACAAACCATTTTTAATAGTAAAGTCAATGAGCATACAGGCTCTTGGTCAACAACGACGCTAGTTCTAGGAATGGGCTTTATCGCTTCACTTTTGATGGGTCTTTTGTTAGAAGGAACCGGCATGTTTCAATTAAGGCATATGGAAGCCTGGTACTGGATAAGCGGAGCCATCGGGGTAGGCGTTGTCATCTGTCTTGTTCAGAGCATCAAACGTCTCGGTCCCACTTATGGAATCTCGATTGTTCTCACCTCCCAGCTAGGTTGTGCGCTTCTATTTGATTCGCTTGGCTGGCTTGGGTTAGAAAAAGTAACATTTTCTTTTACAAAATTATTAGGTGTACTTGTCATTGTGGCAGGAATCCTCGTATTTAAGTTAACCAAGCTTGAACCAGTAGAAGAGGAGCAGTCAAAAGAAAAAGGGCTGCCACAAAAGTAGCTGCCCTTTTATTTAAATCAACCGCCGCCATAAAACCGTTATGGTAGATAAACCAGTTAAAAGGAGCCTTTTCATGAAAGGCTTTTTTTTCTGTCCATAGTCGCTTGCTTTATATTCTGTTCGATCTTTCGCTACGAGAACACTATAAGCGATTTTTCGTTCGATTGCTTCCGTAAGAGATAACGCAAATGGTGCACTATCAATCACCAAAATCGATTCAGTATTTAAAAAGCTGGATCTTGCATCTAGATTATATGTTCCAATAATACTTAAGTTATCATCAATGACCATTGATTTCGCGTGAATTGAATACGGACCTTGATATTCATACAAATGAACACCCGTTTTCATGAGTTCCTTTTTCGTGCTTAAATATCCTGCAAATGCTAAAGGGTTTGGTGTCGCTGTAAGAGAATTCGTCACGATCGTCGTTTGAATATCATTTGGTAATGGCGTGAGTCCGTCTTTCATTGGCCGTGTCGGTATGACATAAGGCGTCTGGATCAGAACCGAACGCTTTGACCGCTGTGCGAGATCGTTTAACTTTTTCAAGACGAGCGGACGTTTATTTAAGCGTTCCACTGGATTTGTGAAAAATGCAATCTGCTTTGCACGAATGGCGTCTTTTGCCCAATCATATGTGGACGTGACAAAGGGTTCTTTTGTACGAATGGCTTCCTGATAAGATCGAAGTAGCTGTTTTCTTAGCTTTTTTCCTTTTTTCGCTTTTGCCTTGGAAAATACATCTTTTGTTCTTTTCGTAAAATCATGATTCCACAAATAAACGAAATACTGCTCCATTTCATCTAATACTTTTCCTTTTTTGGCGTTGTACAGCAGCACATCTCGGTCATACGCAAAGTCTTTCGGCGGCTGATCTGCAAAGTATTTATCACCAATATTTCTGCCGCCCATGACAGCGACCCTGCCATCTGCCAAAAGAAGCTTATCGTGAAGGCGGTTATGCCACGTCCATGGCTTGAACAAACGAAAAGGCTCATAAAAACGAATGGCCATATTCGGGTGATTCGCCACAGCATAACGCAAATGCTTCAGCGGTCCACGCAGGCTATGGCAAATGCCATCTAACAACAGCTGAACTTTTACTCCTCGATCAGCCGCTTCCATTAAAGCACCAAGCACCCATTCGGCGGTTTTTCCTTTTTGAATGGAATAATAACTCAAACGAATGTTCTTTTTAGCCTCTCGAATCATTTGAACTCTCACTTGACCCGATTCAAACCCGTCATCAAGCAGCATGACTTGATTTATGCCTTGGTCGTCTCCTGAGATGGAAGAAGCTTTATAGATGCAATGTTCTTTACAAGTTTTTTGAAACGGTAAATAAAACAAGACAAATGCGGTCAAAAATACATACACCACATATAAAAGGATCAGAAAAAACAAGAATTGCAGCACAGTGATCAACTCCTTTCACACAAACCGTTCTTTTTCTTAGCTTATGTTAAAAACAAAATTTCACTCATTCAGCTTTCTAATGAAAAATACAGGATAAAAGAATCACCTTGTTTTCATAGGGCATTTAATTATAGTATGAAATGAGTAAGGGGGAATCGCATTGAATGAACCATTATTTAATATACCAAGTGATGTGTATCAAACGTTAAGTGAAACAGAACGTTATTTACTGCATTATATTCACCAGCATTTAGAGGATATCTCCACCTTATCCATCGTCACATTAAGTGAAAGAGCCAACGTGTCGACAGCGACCATTGTCAGACTGATGAAGAAAATCGGATACAATGGCTATACATCCTTTAAATATCGATTGAAACAAGAAAAGAAAATGACAGATGATAGTGATCAACTAAAAAATATTGACGAAGACATCAAACTAGCCATTCGAAAAAATGAAGAAGAGGTCTTAAAGACGATTCAACTGCAAAGTATTGGGCAAATTGAGGATGCAGTTCAAAAAATCCACGATGCGGACAAAATTTATATTTTTGGCAGAGGCTTCTCAGAGATGATCGCCAAAGAGATGACCATCAAATTGCAGCTCATCGGAAAAACATGTGAAGTTCATGACGACCCGAATATCATTCGGCTCAAATCGCGTGACATTGATAAAAACGAACTTGCCATCTTTGTTTCATTAAATGGAGAAACCTCGGAACTAGTAGAAGCCTGCCAAAACCTCAGTATGAAGCAAGTCACGACCATTACGGTCACAACTAGAATTGATTCTACATTAAGTAAAATATCAGATATGACACTCGTCGGATATAAAGGGGAACAATCATTCTTCCCAGATTACGAAGTCAGGTCCCGCCTGTCCCTTCATGTCATTGCCCGCATTTTACTAGACGCCTATGTGATTCGGATGAAATAAACACTCAAAAAGCCTTCCACACTTTATGATGGGAGGCTTTTTACCGTGAAAACCTTTACACAATCTGAAAACATTTTCACTGAATCGTATGAGATACTTTCTTTAGAGAAAAGAAAGAAGGTGAAACCAATTGATTTATACCTGCACCTTAAATCCTGCTATTGACCTATATATTGCATTAAAAGAAATGCGGGCAGATACAGTCAACCGTACGGAAGATGAAGATTATCAGCCGAATGGAAAAGGTGTTAATGTCTCCATTATGCTAAAGAAATATGGCTTCACCAGCACTGCATTAGGATTTATTGCTGGGTTTTCAGGTTCATATATTGAACAATCGTTAAAAGATCTTTCCATTCAAACCGATTTTATCCCAGTGGATGGGATTACACGCATTAATGTATTTATTAACACAACAGAAGAATACAAGCTTGTGAATCAAGGACCTGCTATTGAGGCAAAAGCGCTTAATGCCTTTCGCGAAAAAATCCCGACCATTCCAAAAGGCAGCATCTTCATTATGTCAGGCAGTCTGCCTAAAGGCGTTCCTGCTAGCATTTTCTCAGAGATAGCCGCTATTTGTCATCAAAACAACGTGAAATTTATTTTAGACACAAGCTCTAAAGCGGTTTTAGAAACACTTCAATACAAACCATATTTACTAAAACCAAATGAAGAAGAGATGGCCGCATTTTTTGGAAAAACCCACCGTTTATCAGAAACAGAACTCGTTGAATCAGGGCGAAAGCTGATCGAGATGGGTGCAGAGCAAGTACTCATTTCCCGAGGAGGGGAAGGAGCACTATTCCTTACAAATGAAGCCGTATTAAAAGGAAATGCACCAATAGGAACGGTCGTAAATACGGCTTGTTCTGGTGATGCCATGCTCGCTGCATTCCTAAGTAAACAGCTGGAAGGACAACCTTCGGAAGAATGCTTACGCTACGGCATTGCAACAGGGGCATCTACCGCCTTTTCAAAAGGGTTAAGTGATTTACATGACATTGATTCATTAATTGAGCAAATACACATTCAGAACATATAAGGGGGAGTTCACATGAGCCGTAAGAAAATTGTCGCTGCCACTGGCTGTCCAACAGGCATTGCACACACATTTATGGCAGCTGAGGCATTAAAAATCGCAGCTGAGCAATTAGGGGTCGACATCAAAGTTGAAACGCATGGTCAAGTAGGAATTGAAAACGCTTTAACGGATCAAGACATTTTGGAAGCAGATGGCGTTATTGTTGCAGCGGACAAAGATGTGAATACAGATCGTTTTCACGGCAAACCACTCATTGAAGTGCCTGTAGCAAAGGGTATCCGCACACCAAATGAACTGATTCAAGGCATTATCAATGGAGAAGCCCCCGTTCATCAAGTGAAAGGAAGAGCTTCTGGAACAGAAAAACCATCTGCGCCTTCATTAGCTCAACAAAAGTCAGCGAATAAGTGGATACACACCATCTATAAGCATTTAATGAACGGTGTATCACACATGCTTCCATTTGTTGTTGGGGGCGGGGTCTTAATTGCTTTATCTTTTCTATTCGGTATTTACTCAGCTGATCCTCAGCATGAAACGTATCATCCGTTTGCTGCCTACTTGAAAAACATTGGCGGACTCGGCTTTAGCTTAATGGTGCCTATTTTAGCAGCATTTATCGCTGATTCAATCGCGAAACGCCCAGGGATGGTTGTCGGATTTATCGGTGGCTTGCTTGCAAACGATGGAGGCGCTGGATTCTTAGGTGGTATTATCGCAGGTTTTGCAGCAGGGTATATCATCGTACTTCTTCAATTCCTGCTTCAAAAATTACCAGCATCACTTGACGGATTAAAATCAATTTTCATCTATCCTGTTATCGGTATTTTCTTAATTGGGGCTGTCATGACCCCGCTATTAGTTCCAATCACAGGGCTAAATCATTCATTAATGGATTTTCTCTCATCAGTTCAATCCACAAATCCATTGCTTTTAGGTTTAATTGTTGGAGCCATGTGTGGATTTGATATGGGAGGACCTTTTAACAAAGCAGCCTATGTCACAGGAACGGCTTTACTCGCAGAAGGTAACCTTTACTTCATGGCAGGGGTGTCAGCAGCATGTATCACACCACCGCTTATCATTGCGATTGCCACAACGATTTTCCGAAAACATTTTACACCACAAGAACGAAATGCTGGGATGATCAACTATATTCTCGGAGCGACTCATATTACCGAAGGAGCCATTCCATTTGCAGCAAAAAACCCAGTCGTTGTCCTGCCAATTATCATGTTTGGTTCCGCCATCTCTGCTATATTGACGTATCTCTTTGGCGTACAGGTTCCTGCTCCGCATGGTGGATTCCTTGTCCTTCCAGTCGTCACAGGCGCATTTCAGTGGGTGCTTTCCATACTCATCGGCTCACTTGTAGGTGCGATTCTATACGGACTTTACCGCAAGAAAATAGACAAACCCGCAGTTTAATAGGGAGGAAGAGAAATGATGGAACATATTTATATGAATCTACATGAAACAGCTTCTTCACAGGCTGGCGTTTTCGCAGCCATAGCTGACATTGCCGCTGAAGCAGGTATTTCTACATCTCCTGAGGCAGTCAAAAAAGGACTAGCTGAAAGAGAAGCTCTGAGTACAACCGGCTTTCAAGATGGATTTGCCATTCCGCATACACAGTCAGACGCCATCACAAAACCGGCACTCGTCATCGTCCGTACAGAAACCGGAATCGAATGGGACGCTTTTGATGGGAAGCCTTGCTTTTTCTTCTTATCCTTGCTCATTCCAAAAAGTGAAGCAGGAACCACTCACTTACAAGCACTTTCTGCTCTTTCACGCGGATTAATGGATGAAATGAAACGGCAAAAACTGCTCGAAACAAGAACAAATGAAGAAATGCTCGCTGTATTAAAAACAGATATTTTGACGAGAGAGGATGTTTGACCATGCCTTTACTTTCCACAACACCTATGCTTGAAGCAGCAAAAAAAGAAAAATACGGAATTGTCGCATTCAATGTACATTCCTTTGATAGTATTTACTGGGTACTTGAAACGGCAGCTGAATTAAAATCACCTGTCATTTTGCAAACAACGGTTGGCACGGTCCAATCGCTTGGCGCAAAAGCCATTGCAGATACAGTAAAGGCGGCAGCTGATCAATACCAAATACCAATCGGCCTTCATCTCGATCATTGCACTGATTTTGATGTGATTCTTACTTGTATACGAGCAGGATATACATCCGTGATGATCGATGCTTCCATGCATTCATATGAAGAAAATGTACGCCGCACAAAAGAAGTGGTTGACCTTGCCTTAAAAGTAGGTGTGAATGTAGAAGCCGAGTTAGGCAAGGTAGGCGGGGTAGAAGATGATATTGTCGTGGATGAAAAAGATGCTGAAAAAGCCATTCCATCAGAATGCCGTCAATTTGTAGAAGAAACTGGTGTACCTACTTTAGCACCTGCGATCGGCACGGCCCACGGCATCTATAAAGGGGTGCCGGATATCGACTTTGAGCGCATTGAACAAATTGCAGCTCTTGTCGATGTGCCGCTTGTCCTTCATGGTGGTTCAGCTGTACCAGATGAGGATGTCAAAAGATGTGTTGCACTCGGTATGGCAAAGGTCAATGTGTCCACTGAACTGAAAAATGCATACTCTGAAGCGATTCGTGATCATTTCTCAAACGAACCTGAAAGCTTAGATCCGCGTATGTATTTACAAAAAGCAAAACAAGCAGCCAAAGACATGGTCACATCTAAAATAAAGATCGTTGGCAGTGAAGGAAAAGCCCAACTTTTATATCAATAAGATGAAAAAAAGCAGAGCCGCATCGCTCTGCTTTTTTCACATTATTCGCTTTCTTTCATTTCATTTGATGTACGTACTCGTGCATTTCCCATAAATACGACCGTAATCGCCGCAAGTGCAATCGGGAATAAAGCAATCATAAATACATACGTAATACTTTGTGACATCGCATCAATCACTTTATTTAAAATATCAGGCGGAATTTGTGAGCGTGCCCCCTCTTGGAAAATGGCTTGTGGATCACCAACTTGAGAAGAAGCTCCTTTCATTCCGCTAAAAGCATCTGCTAAACGATTTGTCAGGACATTGGTTTGAATCGTTCCAAAAATCGTCACGCCTAAAGTCATCCCAAGTGATCTCATGAACGAATTGGTAGAATTAGCACTGCCGCGGTAGCGCGGAGAGAGATCATTCATTGAAGCAGATGGCAGAAGGGAGAAGCTAAATCCAACGCCAAAACCTGAAATCATCATAAAGAGCGTAAGCCACAATCTTGCTGTATCAGGCGACATATTGGCAAGCAGCAGCATCCCAGCAAAAAATGAAATCACAGAGATGGTCATTAATCGTCTAAAAGGTACTTTCGTCTGCATCGTTCCACCAATCATACTGCCAATCACGGACCCAATCATCATCGGTGTTAAAATAAACCCAGCACTTGTTGCAGATTCACCGTACACTGCCTGGACGAAGATAGGAATAAAGACAGCTAGAATAATAAACGTCCCGCCATATAAAAACGCCAAAATTTGAGATGTCGCAAACAGACGATTTTTAAACATCCAAAATGAAATAATCGGTTCTTCTGCCTTCCGTTCAACAATGAAGAAGATGGTGCCGAAGACAACAAACACAGCAAATAGTGTCAAGATTTGAACAGAATCCCATGCATACGATTTACCGCCAAGCTCAAGGGCGAACATTAAACTGACAACCGCAACGACAAGTGTAATGGCACCTGACCAGTCAATTTTCTGCTTACGATGCTCGAGCGATTCTTGATAAAATTTGGCGATCAAGAACACACTGACGATACCAATTGGTACGTTAATATAAAACACCCAATGCCAGCCGATCGAATCCGTAATAATTGCTCCTAACAGCGGTCCTAATACACTGGATAGACCAAAAACTGCACCAAACATACCGGACATTTTCCCGCGCTTTTCTGGCGGGAAGATATCAAAGATAATCGTGAAAGCGATCGGAAGAAGAGCACCGCCTCCAAGTCCTTGAATCGCACGGTAAATAATAAGCTGATCCATCGTTTGTGCGATGCCGCACAGCGCAGATCCAATTAAAAAGAAAATAAGTCCAAACAGAAAAAAACGCTTTCGACCATACATATCTGAAAGCTTTCCATAAATCGGCATACCGGCCATCACTGCCACCATATAAGAAGCAGTCACCCAAGCAAATTTATCAAAACTGCCCAAATCGGCGACGATGCTTCCCATTGCTGTTGCGACAATGGTGTTGTCCATCGCTGCCATAAAAATCCCTAACAGCAAACCGATGACAACAAAGCGAGTGGATGCCTTGCCTTTATGATCCACGTTATTCATTTCATTTACCTCCTGCTTACGTTCTCTTCACTTTTTTGCTATGATCAAGTTAATTATAAAGTAAGAGAACATTTATCTTGATGATCAAGATAAATTGATTTTAAAGGGAGGAGAACAAGTTGTCAACAAAGAACGAGGCAGAAGATCGAGCGGACCAGATCATTCATACGATGAGACGCCTTGCTACACGAACAGTCCTATTTCACCAAGCAGCCGCTCAATCGCTCGGCCTTTTCCCAACAGATCTCAAATCAGCAGATTTGTTAAACGAACTTGGACCACTCACAGCAGGTGAATTAAGTGAAAAAACCGGTCTTAGCTCAGGTGCGGTAACCGCTCTCATTGACCGGTTAGAAAAAGCAGGCTACGTCAAAAGGGAGAAGGACCCAAAAGACAAGCGAAGAGTCATCATTGTTCCATTAACGGCTGGGAAATCACAAGTGAAGGAACTCTTTCAATCTTTATCGGCATCCACCAAAAAACTCACAAATGAATACAAGCCAGAAGAATTGGATTTAATCATTCAATTTATTTCAGAAGCAGCTGAAATCATGGATCAAGAGCTGCAATTGCTTAAGTCTAAATCGTAAGAAAGCACACTGATGCGTTAACTACACCGAAATAAGTAAAGCGAGAAATGAACGAAAACAACAAAGATGCTCTCATTGCATCTCTAAAAAAACAAAAAGTTGGAAGAGGAAAATAGGCAATTAAGAGAGCAACTGAAAGTAGCATATGCAGATGTCTATAAAAATTTATAAGAGAGAACAACGTTCACCCTCCTTCAACTAACGGAGCAGTATAGCGCAAGAAGAAGTTGCTGAAATAATGATAAGTATATTAGGATGCTTATCCTAAAAAGGGGAGGTATAACAGAAAGTGGAGATTATAAAGTTTAAGGAAACTGATACAAAAGAGATTATTTCATTGTTTTATGAAACAGTTCATTCCGTAAATTCAAAAGATTATTCCCAAGTACAATTGGATGCTTGGGCACCAAGAGATGAAAAAGAATCTAAAATGAATTCTTGGAAGGAATCATTGAGTCAAAATATAACATTTGTTGCTAAAGTGAATGGTAAAGTTGTTGGTTTTAGCGATTTAACGCATACCGGGTACTTAGATAGACTATTCGTTCATAAAGATTATCAAGGACAAGGTATAGCCACAGCTTTAGTTGATATGCTCGAATCTGAGGCAAAGAAACTAAAGCTTTTAGAAATTGATACCGAAGCAAGTATTACAGCTAAGCCATTTTTTGAACATCTAGGTTACAAAATTGTTTGTTCACAAACTGTGGAAAAAAAGGGGGTTAAGTTGGCTAATTTTAAAATGCTAAAAAAAATAAAATAATCATTTTTTTGTTATGCTAACAGGTGCGTTAGTTTAAAAAGAAAGGGTATAACATATTCGTCATATAAAATATGTTATACCCTTTTATTTATTTAACTTTTTTCAATAGTAGAAAAGATATAATACATTGCAGAGGTGATTCAATGAATGATAGGTCCAGTTATTTAAAGAAGTTAGAAGATTTTTTAGGTGGGACATTTCATCAAGATATTGATTCGCCAGAGGAAGCGTTAGATGAGTTTATCCATCTAAGTTACAAAAAAACCTCCAATGAACCACCAATCTTATTCCCATGCTTCTTTTAATAAACAAATACCTCTTTCGATTTGTTCAAGAGAAAGGTTTGCGAAACCGAGCAGTATGTGCGGTTGTACAGGTGGATTTTCGATAAATAAATGACTTGTTGGATACACTTTAACATGCTGTTGAAGAGCTTTTTCAATTAATTCTTTTTCGGAATAGGGAGTGTGTATACGTAACATGATATATAACCCTGCATTGTCACCAATGATCTCAATTTGTTTTCCAAATAAATGTTGAACTTGTTGTACCAATAAATTCATTTTCCTTTTATAAGTATTGCGCATACGCTTAATATGTTTTGTCCATTCACCACTTTTCATAAATTCAGTCATGGTCAGTTGGTGCAATAACGAAGCATTATGTTCGAAATGTTCAAATTTGCTCATATAGATATTGATTAATGAATCAGGTAACACCATATATGCTAATCGTATAGCTGGTAGAAATGCTTTTGAAAACGTACCAAAATAAATGACATGTGCAGCATCTAAAGAGGCTAAAGCAGGAAATGGTTTTTGTCCATATCGAAATTCTCCATCGTAATCGTCCTCTAATAAGAAACCGTTATTTGATCGTACCCATTGAATCAATTCAATTCTTTGTTGAATCGATAGTGCAGTACCAGTAGGATATTGATGTGAAGGTGTTATGTACAATAATTTCCCGCTTTTATTTACGAGTGAGTCCAATAATACACCTTGTTTTGATGCAGGAATACTTTCAATCTCAAATCCATGTAAATGACAGACCTCACGTACACCGCTATAACCAGGGTTTTCAACAATCATACTAGAAAAACGTTCTTTTAATAGAAATCCCAAATACAACAGTAGTTGCTGTGTATTACTTCCAACGATCATATTTTTGGGGTTAATGATCATACCTCTGGCTTGAAATAAATAATCAGCCAGTTCTTGTTTAAACCCCGGTTCTCCAAAAGGATCTCCGTATTGAAAGCTAATGGATTGCTGCAGCACTTTGTTGGAAATTTGCCGCCAGACTTTTAAAGGGAATTGTTCCTCATCAACAGTACTTGCTTTGAAATCAATGAAATCGATCAATTGTATTGGTTCATTTCTAGGTACTTCTGGAATAGAGGTTTGAAGAAATATCGGTTCAAATTCATTGACACTATAGCTTTTACGCTCATTGGCTTGAATATATCCTTCAGCTAATAATTGATCATATGCTTGTAGTGTAGTGTGGCGACTAACACCTAGGTCATTGGCTAGTGAACGAATGGAAGGAAGATTTTCTCCTGTTTTTAACTTTCCCTCCTCGATTAATTTTTTAAATTGCTCATAAATTTGTTTATATTTTGGTTGATTGGCACTGAAAGGGAAAATATAATGTTTCATTTCTTCATTCCTCCCTTCTGACATTTAATAAAGTATAAATCTGTACATTTTTACATGTCAGAATATCAATTATTATACTACTAATTGATATGAAAAGGGGATAGAAGAGTGGATATAGTAAGAGCTCATGAAAATGATTTAAAACAAGTTTCGGTTCTATTTGATCAATATCGCCAATTTTATAAACAGACTTCTAATATAGAAGGTGCTTATCATTTTCTAGTGGAACGATACCGTAAACAAGAGTCTATTTTGTTTGTTGCAAAGCAAGGTGAACAATATGTAGGATTTGTACAACTGTATCCCACATTTTCATCTGTTGCGATGAAAGATGCGTTCATTTTAAATGATTTGTTTGTTATAAACGATTTTCGTCAAAAGGGGGTAGGTAAGCAATTGATGAAAAAAGCATTTTCATTTGCAAACGATAAAGGAGCCAGATTTATCTGTTTAGAAACAGCGACTTCTAATATAAAAGCACAACAATTGTATGAAAAAATGGGCATGACAAGCGATTCTTCAACTCAGCACTATATTTATTATTGGGATTGAACACAGAAGAATGAAGTTTTGGTATGGCAGAAAATTCAATATAACTCGGTCAAAAAAAGATGAATATGCTTTGTCAGAGACGGATCAGCAAGCTACAATGGCATTGTACACTGAATTGTTTGCAACAAAATGACGAAACAGCGATTCCTATGGATTTTGTCAAGAAAGACTTTAAAAAACACAAAGGGGGGTAATTTTATTGAATTCTTATGATGAAGATCTAATAAAGGATTTGGAATTAAAAGACCTTCTTAAATATGTCAAAGTACATAAAAATCCAAAAATTTATTTAGACTTAATAGAACAAAAATTTGATTTTGCTGGTTCAAAAATAGATTGGTTACAAACCAATAAACATTATAGTAAGAGCTCAAATCATGAATCGTTACTTTCTGATGCTCTTCTCTTTATAACTGAATTAAAAGAAAAATATTTAGATAATAACTTACAAGTAATTTACATAGGGGATAACCTTACAGAGTTTGGGTACCAGTTTGAATTAAAACATCTAGAAGAGTTACTAGTCTATTTTTTAGATATCCCACAGCACCACTACTTTATATCATTAGAAGGTGATTGGAGTATTTGTATTTCATTTGAAAACGATTTGGATTTCGGATTTAGTTTAAACAAAAAATAATTTTAAGCGTCACATATAGGAAAAATAAAAGATGAATAAGAAGTGAAAAAACCTTGACTGGCTTTATACCATTCTAGGTTTTTTGCGTTTATTCGTCCTCAAACACGTAAAAGAAGACAAAGAGCTCTTTGTATACAAGTCTGAAAGCACACTCAATCAGTGTGTTTTTCTTATGAAAAGAGCACACAATCGCTGCAAAGCACGTGCTGAAGACATTTGGGCTTCTTTGATGCAGGTGAGTTGATTAGACTTATAACCAAAGGGAAAGAAAGGAGGAATTCCAACTGTACTTAACCAAAAGGGGTACTACTTTGCTATCTATGCTGCTTCATACGACATCTTATTTATCAATAGAAGATTTACAGAATCGAATGAATGTCTCGACTCGAACCGTTTATGCTGAAATCAAACGAATGAACAGCTGGCTGGAAACTCATCAGCTTAGTGGTGTGCAGCGAAAAGGCCAACTTGGCTATTATTTAAATCCTCATGAAAAAGAAGTCATTATTCAAAAAGCTGACACCATGCTTATTGGTCAAGATTATGAACCATGTGTAAAGGAACGAAGGGCCATCTTGCTTTTATCCATTGCATGTAGCGAGCATTGCCTAAGAATTGATGATTTTATGAAGATAACAAAGGTAAGCCGCAATACACTGCTTGAAGATATGAAACAACTAAAAGAAGCACTTTCAAAACAGCAGCTTACACTTCACTATCAGGCGGCTAGCGGCTATTTAATTTCAGGAGAAGAAAGAACAATTCGATTAGCGCTGAAGCCTTATATTCATTTCATTCGCACCATGATAAAAAATGAAAAAACGTTTCCATCGGTTTGGTTAAAGGGTCCTATTTCATATAAGAGAATACATGCTCTCCTTCAACAGTCCGAACAAGATCTGAAGCTTGAGTTTGCAGATGACATGCTGGATCAGCTGTCTATGGATCTCTTTTTCTACTTTAAACGGATGAAGCTAGGACGTGCTGTACACATTTCAACAGAAGAAAAACGGACATTGCAGGAAACAGATGAATGCTTGGCTGCTATTCGTTTCATGGCGCAAATTCAAAAAGAAACCAGTCTTTTGGTTCATGATGATGAAATCTATTTTCTTAGTACGCTATGGCTCAGTGCCAAAAAACAAAAACTCCCAACAAGTCAAAAACCAGAAGAACATCTCATTCGAACCATTGCGAGACAAATGATCATTGACTTTCAGCGTTATGCGTGTATTTCCTTCCAGGAAGTAGAAGTCTTGGAACAAAACTTAACCATGCATTTAATTCCGGCCTATTATAGGCTCATCTATCACATTGAGATCATCAATGAATTAACAGATTCCATGAAACATGCACAGCCAGAGGTGTTTGACATCACACAAAAGGTTGCTTGCCATTTAGAGAAGGCGGCCTGTTCAAAGATGAGCGATCATGAAATTGCCTATGTGGCGATGCATTTTGGCGGCTGGATGAGAAGAGAAGGGATTTCATCGATTGCGAAACGTTCTGTTTACATTGTCTGCGGAGAAGGAATTGGCACAAGTCACATGCTGAAAACGCAGCTTCTTGAATTAATCGGCTACATCGACATACGCGGACTGTTATCAAAACGTTCATATGAAGAATTAACATCCATTGATGCCGACTTTGTTGTGTCAACGACACCTATTTCGTTTAAAGGAAAACCTGTTCATCTCGTTCACCCTATTCTCACTGCTTATGAGAAAAAAACATTGCTTCAATATGGAGAAGGCTCAGAACCTAAGCTTGATGAGCACCATGTGAATGCTTTATTCAATATCATTCAGCAGCATACCATCGTTCAAAATGAAAAAGCATTGCTTCATGACCTGAAGGAGCTGCTTCATCCCACATATGTATCACACCAGAAAGGGTGGAAACCAGTGTTAAACGATTTATTAACAGAAGAAACCATTCAGCTCCAGCAAACAGCAGACACATGGCAGGAGGCCATTACAAAAGCAGCGCAGCCTTTGCTTGATCAACAAGCGATTCAGGAAAGTTATGTGAAAGCGATGATCCAGTCTGTTCATCAAAATGGCCCTTATATTGTGATTGCGCCACAAGTGGCGATTCCGCATTCCAGACCAGAGGATGGCGTGAACAAATTAAGCATGTCACTTATGTCATGTCATCAGCCCGTTTCCTTTTCAAAGGATGGAAAAAAGCAAGTTCGTCTCATCATTGTATTAGCTGCCATTGACAGTATGACCCACCTGAAAGCACTCAAACAGCTGACGATGCTGTTAAGTGAAGAAAAACGGGTGAGACAATTGATTGAAGCAGAGGAATTAGCAGCCATTCAACAACTAATCAATCAATTTTCACAAGTATAAAGGAGGAAAAAGAAGATGAAAAAAATTCTAGTTGTATGCGGAAACGGTTTAGGAAGCAGCTTTATTGTTGAAATGAATGTCAAAAAGGCATTAGAAGAATTAGGACTTTTAGCAGAAGTAGATCACACCGATCTCAGTACAAGCAAAAATGAACAAGCAGACCTCTATATTGGCGCAACAGATATTATCGATCAGCTGGATGACGGCACAAGAAAGGTCGCTGGATTAAATAACTTGTTAGACCAGGAAGCCATTAAAGACGTCCTTCGTAAACACATATAATCGACGGAAAAAGGGGGATTCACATCATGATAGAACTGATCATGAACGATATATTGGGCACACCCGCAATTCTCATCGGTTTGTTTGCACTCGCTGGTTTGCTTTTGCAGAAAAAGTCAGCTGCCGATACTGTATCAGGCACCTTAAAAACAACAATGGGTTTTTTAATATTAGGAGCGGGCGCCACAGTCGTATCTGATTCACTTGGGGTTTTCAGGAAGATGTTTGAAGCAGCCTTTCACATTCAAGGGGTTGTCCCAAATACAGATGCCATGGCGGCCATTGCCCAAAAGGAATTCGGTACACAGACAGCGCTCATTATGATTTTTGGTATGTTGGTCAATTTGCTTTTGGCAAAATTCACACCCTTTAAATACGTCTTTTTAACTGGTCATCATACGCTATATATGGCGGCTATGCTTGCAGTTGTTCTTTCAACAGCCGGCATGCAAGGGACGCTGCTGATCACCACTGGTTCAATCGTATTAGGTGCAGCGATGGTCATTGCTCCCGCAATCCTTCAGCCGTTTACAAGGAAAGTCACTGGAAGTGATGATTTGGCGCTCGGTCATTTCAGTACGTTCGGCTATTTTACAGCGGGAATGATCGGCAAATGGGTCGGGCGCCCAGAGAAATCAACGGAAACCATTCAAGTGCCTAAGTCACTCGGCTTTCTAAGAGATACATCGGTGGCCATCTCCATTACGATGGCTTTGCTTTTCTTTGCGATTGCACCGTTTGCGGGAATTTCATTCATAGAAAACATTAGTGGTGGTACGAACTTTGCTATCTTCATTCTCATTCAGGCCATTACCTTTGCTGCTGGGGTGTACATTATTTTAGCAGGTGTACGGATGGCAATCGGGGAAATTGTGCCTGCTTTCAAAGGGATTGCCGATCGTTTCGTCAAAGGGGCAAAGCCAGCACTTGATGCGCCAACTGTTTTCCCATTTGCTCCAAATGCAGTGATCATCGGTTTTTTATGCAGTTTTGCAGGAGGCATCGTGTCTATTTTCCTTCTTCCTTTGTTTGGTTTAACTGTCATTGTTCCTGGACTTGTGCCACACTTTTTCTGCGGTGCGACAGCGGGGGTATATGGCAATGCAACGGGGGGAGTGAGAGGTGCAGTCGCCGGTTCCTTTGTGAATGGAATACTCCTTTCATTTTTACCAGCTTGTTTACTCCCTGTGTTAGGCACTCTTGGCTTTGAAGGGACAACATTTGGCGATACAGACTTCGGTATCATCGGAATATTGATTGGATTGATCAAATTTTTATTTCATCTTTAAAAAGGAGGCATTTCAGGATGACAGCTATTTTCTCACCTTCATTGATGTGCATGGATTTAACACACTTCCGTGAACAAATTCAGCTTCTGAACACAAGGGCAGACCGTTATCATGTCGACGTCATGGATGGTCATTACGTAAAAAATATGACCTTATCACCCTTTTTCATTGAACAACTTCGGAAACTGACAGACGTTCCGATTGATGTTCATCTAATGGCCGAACAGCCTCAGGAATTTTTAATTGATGCATGTATTGATGCAGGCGCAACGATGATTTGTTTACATCCAGAAGTGGTGCAAAAAGACGTTTTTCGAATCATTCGGCATATTCACGAAAGAAAGTGTGAGGTCGGCTTTGTTCTCAATCCCGCCACACCAGTTGCAGCATTAGATGCTTTTATTCATTTAATAGACCGGGTGACGATCATGACAATTGATCCAGGGTTTGCGGGTCAGCCTTTTATCAAAGAAATGCTTCCGAAAATGAAAGAGGTGAAAGAAATCAAAGAGAAGGGGGGATACTCATTTTCAATTGAGGTAGACGGCTCTTGTAATGAAAGCACGTTCCGGTTGCTTGCTGAGGCAGGAAATGAAATTTACATCATCGGCACCTCAGGTTTATTTGGACTTCACGAAGAATTAGATAAAGCATGGGAAATAATGAAGCAATTGTTCGCAAAAGAAACAGCCACAATGAAATCACCTTAGTAAAAAGGAGGATGAAGCCCATCCTCTTTTTTACGCAAGTTTACTAAACAACCTATCTCCTTATCAAAACATACTCAAAAACTTCATAAAAACATAAATTTATAATTGAAAGCGCTTTATTTATGTGTTATTCTTCAAATATCTTTAGTAAACATTTAGTCAAAAATGATGAGGAGTTTGCCTATGACTACACTCAAAGATATTGCTCATGATGCAAAAGTATCTGTCTCTACTGTATCCCGTGTGTTAAATGGCGACCAAACGCTTGCCGTTTCACACGCAACAAGACAAAACATCCTCGACATAGCCAAGAAATTAAACTATACCCCAGTCAGAGCAAGAAAAGCCGATCAAGCAGAAGTAAAAAGCCCACCCGCATCCCCAGTCATCGGTGTCGTTGTCGCCCAATCCATTGACGAAGAATTAAATGATCCTTTTTTTTCATCGATTCGAAAAGGAATTGAAAAAGAATATGCCAAACGAGGTCTGTCCACTCTCCATACTTTTCGCCTAAGAAACATGGATAAAGGGGCGATACTAAAGGATATTGACGGTTTGATCGTCATTGGACGAATCAGCCCTGATACGGTTGAAAAGATGACAAACCGAATGGAACATATTGTGTTTATCAATCATTATGCGGATGAAGATTTGTATGATTGTGTACATGTGGATTTTGTCAGAGCGGCAGATCGTGCCATTCGTCATCTGCAATCTCTCGGCTATACACATCTAGGCTATATTGGCGGGAAAGAGAGGGAGCATTATTTCGAAGGAAATGCTGTGATTGAGGACGAAAGACAAACAACGTTTATCAAAAGAATGCAAGAAGCGGGAACTCTTCATATGAATGACATCCACATAGGCGAATATTCGATGCAAGAAGGCTACTCACTTATGCAAAAAGCCATTCAAAAAGGAAAGCTTCCAGAAGCCTTTTTTATCGGAAGTGATTCTATGGCAATAGGCGCTATGCGTGCGCTACATGAAGCCGGTCTTCGTGTACCTCAAGATGTCTCAATCGTGGGGTTTAATGATATCGAAGCCGCTTCCTTTTCAAGCCCGCCGCTCACAACGGTTAAAGTATATACAGAACAAATGGGGGAAGTAGGTCTAAAGCTTTTGCTTGAGCGGATAGAAGGAAGAAAGCTTCCCCTAAAAGTCGTCGTGCCAACAAAGCTCATGCAAAGAGGCAGCACATGCCCAATCCATGAAAGGGGGTGAACGAGCATTTCAGCAAACAAAAAAGAGACAAAAAAGCAGGAAGGGAGCTGCTGAGCATGATGGCCAGATCATGCTGAAAACAACGCAGTTCACCCAATTGCTCTCTTATCTCTTTGAAAAGAATAGAATTCCAGTATAATGGACTTCTTTTGTTTCCGCAACTGCATGAATTCTACCGATAATCGTCTGAATTTTCAGTGATCAAAAGGAGGAAACGATGAATAAAAAAATTTTGATGCTGTGTGCAGCTCTAGTTTTGTCGATGATCTTGTCTGCTTGTGGCAATAACGGTGCGTCTGAAGCAAACGGGAAAGTGACCTTGACTCTATTCTCCACAATGAGCAACAGCGGGGAGAGAAAGGCATTTGAAGAAGTGATCCGTGACTTTGAAAAAGAACATCAAAACATCCGAATTGATGCCAACTTCCCTGGCAACAGCTATGAAGATATGATACGCGTCAAAATGGGCGCAAACGACATGCCAGACCTATTTGATACACACGGCTGGGCCAAGCTGCGATATAGCGAATATGTGGCTGATCTAAAGGAAATGGACTGGGTAAAACAACTCGATCCTTCACTCGATCAAATTTTAAAAGACAAAGATGGCAAAGTCTATGCCTTTCCGCTGAATCAAGCAAAAGACGGACTTAGTTTTAATGCCAATCTATTAAAAGAATATGGCATAAAAGTTCCTAAAACACTGGATGAACTGAGAAGTGCTTTACAGACTGTCAAAGAAAAAAGTAAAGGAGACGTTGTGCCGCTCTGGATCCCAGGAGGCGATAATTCTAATATTGCCCAAGTCTTTGATGAGCTGGCAACGCCTTTACTCATTACCGATCAAAAACATCAATACGGAAAAGACCTTGAAAATGGATCATTTGATTGGTCTCACTATACACCGCTTGCACAGTTTATGAAGGAGCTGAAAGATCAAGACCTTTTAAACAAAGATGTACTCACGGCGAAACTATCCCAAGCACCTGAGCTGATGGCACAAAACAAAATTGCTTTCACCTTTGTGGGAGGATCTTTAGGACCTGAGGCGACTGAACTCAATCAATCGATCAAAGTAGGCACCATGCCCGTACCAGCTATTCATGAAGGAGATGAGCAAAGCTGGATTGGCGGGGAACGCTTTACTGTTGCGGCATGGAAAGACTCAAAGCATCTAAAAGAAGCAAAACAATTCATTGACTTTTTAGCAAAGCCTGAAAACGCAAAAAAAATCGCAGAGGGCACTTCCTCTGAAACGGCCTTAAAAGAAGTCAAAGCCAAAAACTATTACTCTACATTTTACGAGCAATATGAAGATATTAAGATTGAACCATATTTTGATCGAAAATACTTACCGAGCGGCATGTGGGCTGTCATGGCAACGACCGGTCAAGAATTATTAGCAGGCTCCATCACACCGGAACAACTATCGAAGAAAATGGAAGAGGAATATAAACGTCTGAAAAAACAATAGCAGGCTCATGCTGAAACAGGAGTGAAGCCAATGAGTGACATCACAAAAGAAAACCAGGCGGCGACATTTACCTCTTTTCCAAAACAGAAGATGAAAAATAGCCAAAATTCTTCACTTTGGTGGATGTATCTGCCTGCTGTTCTCGTTGTCAGTGCCTTTATCATTTATCCCTTTTTTAACGGGATTCAGCTCTCTTTTACAAATTGGAACGGTTTCTCACAACAGTATGAGTGGATCGGACTGGATCAATACAAACGATTGCTGCAAGATCCAACTACATGGCTTGTTGTGAAAAATACCCTTCTTTACGGCATCGGGAGCACCATCTTACAAAATATGATTGGTCTTGGATATGCACTCTTATTAAATCAAAGTTTAAAAATGAGAGCCATCACAAGAACCGTGATCTATCTACCCGTCATGATCAGCCCGATTGCTATGGGCTATATTTGGTATTTTGTCTTTGCGTACCAAGGTGGTGCTTTAAACGACGTTGTTACCTTTTTTGGATTTGATCCAATGAACGCACTTGGTAATCCGCAGCTAAACACTTGGATCATTGTGTTTGTGAATACGTATCAATTCGTCGGGATTGCCATGATCATTTATTTAGCAGGACTCCAAAGCATACCTAAAGATTATTATGAAGCAGCACAACTCGACGGAGCTTCAGGTCTTCAGCAATTTTGGCGAATCACATTACCGCTTTTAATGCCATCTATCACCATCAATGTTGTGCTCAATGTGATCGGTGGACTTAAATTATTTGATGTCATTGTCGCCCTCACTGGCGGAGGACCCGGAGATTCCTCGCAATCGATGTCGACTTTTATGTACGATCTGTATTTCAAACGGCAGGATGCAGGCTATGCAGCGACGCAAGGTGTCTTCATGGCTGTCATCATCCTTGTCGTTAGTGTCGCAGCGCTCATTTATTTCAAACGAAAGGAGACCGAGGTGTGATGGATAACGCCTATAAACGAAAGAAAAGATGGTACTCCATACTCGCCCTTTCGATTACATTGCTTCACCTGATTCCATTTTATATTTTAGTCACGACATCTCTAAAGGGGATAGGAGATTTCAGCTCAAAATGGCTGTTCCCATCAACGCTCCATTTTGAAAACTTTCGGATGGCATGGACAGATGCTCAGCTGGGCCAGTCCTTTTTGAATACAGTGATCATTACGTTCAGCTCCGCTGCCCTACTCATCATCTTTGGATCACTTGCCGCCTATCCGCTTGCAAGAAGAGGAACAAAGCTGAATCAAGCGGTGTATCTCTTATTCATTGCCATTATGGTCATACCGCCGCTCACAGCCCTTGTCCCTTTATACAAAATGGTTGTACAAATTGGCATGATGAATACTTATCAAATCGCTATTTTAAACAATGTCGCTGCTTTTTTGCCACTGACGATTTTTCTATATGCCGGTTTTATCCGGTCGACGATTCCAAAGGAGCTTGAAGAAGCCGCTCGTATTGATGGCGCGGGAACACTCAGAGTCTTTTTCACCGTCGTTTTTCCGCTACTGAAGCCAATTACCGCTTCTGTTTTAATCATTGCCTGTGTGTATATTTGGAACGACTATCAATTTGCCATCTTCTTCTTGCAAGATAAAGAGATGCATACACTTACAGTCGCCTTATCCAATTTCTTTGGTCAAAATCAACACCAGCTCCAGCTCGTTGGCGCCGCTGCTCTCATTGCGATGCTGCCAATGGTCACGATGTTTTTACTTTTGCAAAAATACTTTATCGCGGGGCTGTCTCAAGGCTCTGTTAAAGGGTAATCCAACCTTGATGTAAAAAGGAGTGTCGTCTATGTCTAAAATTACATTTATCGGTGCAGGAAGTACCGTGTTTGCTAAAAATATATTAGGAGATTGTCTGTTCGTTCCCGCACTTGCCGGCTTTGAATTTGCGTTATATGATATCGACCACAACCGGCTGAAAGAATCAGAAACGATGCTGCGTCACTTAAAAGAGAACTACGGTGCACATGTGACCATTCAGTCGTATCACAACCGGAAAGAAGCCTTAAAGAATGCGAAATATGTCATCAATGCCATCCAGGTGGGAGGCTATCAGCCAAGCACTGTCATTGATTTTGAGATTCCAAAAAAATATGGATTAAGACAAACGATTGCGGATACGGTTGGCATCGGCGGCATTTTCCGTTCACTTCGAACCATTCCTGTGATGCTGGACTTCGCAAAGGATATGGAAGAGGTATGTCCACACGCTTTATTGTTAAATTACACGAATCCAATGGCCACACTGACTGGCGCTATGCTGCGTTATACTCGGGTTCAAACGGTTGGTCTTTGCCATAGCGTACAGGTGTGTACGAAAGATTTATTTCAATCACTTGAAATGGACCATGAAGGCATTGAAGAAAAAATTGCCGGCATTAATCACATGGCATGGTTATTAGAAGTGAAACGGGACGGTCAAGACTTGTATCCAGAAATCAAAGCAAGAGCAAAAGAAAAACAAAAAACGCGGCATCCTGATATGGTTCGTTTTGAACTAATGGATAAATTCGGCTACTATGTCACCGAATCCTCAGAGCACAATGCAGAATATCATCCGTATTTTATCAAATCTCGTTATCCAGAACTGATTGGACAGTTTAACATTCCGCTCGATGAATACCCAAGACGCTGCGAGGAACAAATCAACAATTGGAATACGATGAAACATGACCTTGTGGGAAACACACAAATCACGCATACGCGCTCTAAAGAATATGGTTCACGTATCATTGAAGCGATTGAAACGAACGTTCCCTTTAAATTTGGTGGAAATGTACTGAACACAGGAGGACTCATTCACAACCTTCCTGAAAAAGCCTGTGTGGAAGTGCCATGTGTTGCAGACCGGAGCGGTATCATGCCATGTTATATCGGAGAGATACCTGAACAATTGGCTGGACTCAACCGGACCAATATCAGCTCACAGCTCATGACGATTGAAGCTGCAATCAGCGGCAAAAAAGAACACATTTACCAAGCAGCATTATTAGACCCGCATACAAGTGCTGAATTATCAATTGATGACACCATCAAACTATGTAATGAATTAATTGAAGCACACGGGGAGATGCTCCCGGCTTATACAGAGCCGAGTCAATACGCAATTTCTTCTAAATAACTAACATAAACAGTCTTAGCCTGATGCACTTGGCATCAGGTTTTTTAGATCAACAAACTGGTCATTGACTGAAAGCGTTTTTAATATTATGATTTTTCTAAAGTTAACCAACAGTTAACCAAAAACATATCATCAATTAATTAACATGATCATGCCACATGACACACAGACAAAACGACCTAAAAGGGGGACAGATCTGCGGAACCAAAGAAGCTGAAAGGTAGAGACTTCACATGTATTATCAGAACGTAAAGCAAAACTGTGGTTTCATTTGACAAAGAGTGTATACAGATGAAGACCCCTTAGATGAGACAATGACGATAAATCAACACACGATTGCATCACAATCCAAACAAAGAGGAGAGAGGGAACATGACCAAAACAGATGTACAAACGTTGAAAAATTATATTGATGGACAATGGGTGGACGCCGAAACGAACCAAACGGAAGCTGTTTATAATCCAGCTACTGGCGAAGTCATCGCAGAAGTACCGCTTTCTACAAAAACGGATGTAGAACATGCAGTCCAAGCAGCACAAGAAGCGTTCACCACTTGGTCTAAAACAGCTGTTCCCCGGCGCGCACGTATATTATTTAAATACCAACAGTTACTCGTTGAGAAATGGGATGAGTTAGCTGAACTCGTCACGTTGGAAAACGGAAAAAGTGTAACAGAAGCAAAAGGAGAGGTGCAGCGAGGAATTGAATGTGTGGAATTTGCCGCTGGTGCACCAACCTTAATGATGGGGAAACAACTACCTGATATTGCGACTGGTCTAGAGTCTGGCATGTACCGCTACCCAATTGGCGTCATCGGCGGCATTACCCCTTTTAACTTTCCGATGATGGTCCCATGCTGGATGTTCCCGCTTGCCATCGCTTGCGGAAATACATTTGTTTTAAAGCCTTCAGAACGGACGCCAATCCTTGCTGCACGGTTAGCAGAACTATTTGAAGAAGCAGGACTTCCAAAAGGTGTGCTTAACATTGTCAACGGCGCTCACGATGTAGTAAACGGTCTGCTTGAACATGAAAAGGTAAAAGCCATTTCGTTTGTCGGCTCTCAGCCAGTCGCAGAATACGTCTATAAAAAAGGGACAGCACATGGTAAACGTGTACAAGCACTTGCCGGTGCAAAAAATCACTCCATCGTCTTGAAAGATGCTGATTTAGAATCGGCCACAAAACAAATCATTGGCGCTGCTTTTGGATCAGCAGGTGAACGCTGCATGGCAGCAGCCGTTGTCGCAGTGGAAGAAGACGTGGCAGACGACTTGATTCAACAATTGGTCGATGAATCCAACCAGCTTGTCATAGGAAACGGAATAAATAAAGATGTCTTTCTCGGACCAGTCATTCGGAAGGAGCATAAAGAACGAACTCTTCAATATATCCAATCAGGAATTGAAGAAGGCGCAAGCCTGATTCGTGATGGCAGACAAGATAAAGAAATAAATGGAGAAGGGTATTTTGTCGGACCAACGATCTTTGATCATGTCACAAATCAAATGAAAATTTGGCAGGACGAGATTTTTGCCCCAGTCTTATCCATTGTCCGTGTCTCATCACTCGCAGAAGCAATCGACCTGTCCAATCAATCAAAATTCGCAAACGGTGCCTGCCTATACACAGACAGCGCTTCAAGCATAAGAGAATTTCGTGAAAACATCGAAGCCGGCATGTTAGGCATTAACATTGGTGTCCCTGCTCCAATGGCTTTCTTCCCATTTTCCGGCTGGAAAGATTCCTTCTACGGAGACTTGCACGCCAATGGAACAGACGGAGTAGAGTTTTACACGAGAAAGAAAATGGTGACCGCTCGGTATATGTAGCGTACATTTATTGAACATTGAGAAAGAATGCAGCTCCAAAATCGAGACTGCATTTTTTTGTTGTCTTCTAGTTAAAAAGTAAGGGTTTTCATCGCACTCTTTACAGGGTTTCACAGGGAGAAATCATTCTTTGTATTCATTCTTCATCACGAAACATCAACATAATTTGAAATTGGGCCTAAACCCCAATATCAGGAAGATGAAAACAGGAGGAAATGACACGATGAGGACGAGGATGAAGTGCAGCGTTTGTTTATTGATTTTCACTTTGGTACTGAGTTGTTTGCCGGTATATGAAGCGAATGCGGCAAGCACTCCTATTGCCAAGCAAGTAGGAAATGCAAACCCGCTCATTGACCATCACTTAGGAGCAGACCCGTTTGCGCTTACCTATAACGGAAGAGTGTACCTTTATATGTCGAGTGATGACTATGAATATCAAAGCAACGGAACGATTAAGGACAATTCATTTGCGAATCTGAATAGAGTTTTCGTCATCTCTTCGGCGGATATGGTCAACTGGACCGATCACGGAGCGATTCCAGTAGCAGGGGCAAATGGGGCAAATGGCGGCAGAGGCATTGCCAAATGGGCAGGCGCTTCTTGGGCTCCAGCCGCTGCTGTAAAGAAGATCAATGGAAAGGATAAATTTTTCCTTTATTTCGCTAACAGCGGCGGAGGGATAGGTGTCCTTACAGCAGACAGCCCGATTGGCCCATGGACTGATCCAATTGGAAAAGCGCTCGTTACGCCAAGTACACCTGGCATGTCCGGAGTTGTATGGCTTTTTGATCCGGCCGTATTTGTAGATGATGACGGTACTGGCTATCTATATGCCGGCGGAGGCGTTCCAGGCGGTTCCAATCCAACGCAGGGACAATGGGCAAATCCTAAAACAGCAAGAGTTCTCAAGCTAGGTGCTGATATGACAAGTGTGGCCAGTAGCGCATCCACCATTGATGCTCCTTTTATGTTTGAAGATTCGGGGATGCATAAGTATAACGGAACCTATTACTATTCCTATTGCATCAACTTTGGCGGCTCTCATCCTGCTGATAAACCACCTGGTGAAATCGGCTATATGACGAGCTCAAGTCCGATGGGACCCTTCACGTATAAAGGACACTTTCTAAAAAATCCGGGTGCTTTTTTTGGTGGCGGCGGTAACAACCATCATGCGGTGTTCAATTTTAAAAATGAGTGGTATGTGGTGTATCATACGCAAACCGTTAGCTCTGCTTTATACGGGGCCGGCAAGGGTTACCGCTCTCCACATATTAATAAGCTTGTGCATAATGCAGATGGCTCTCTTCGAGAAGTAGCAGCCAATTATGAAGGAGTGAAACAGCTATCTAATCTGAATCCATATCAACGTGTTGAAGCTGAAACATTCGCTTGGAATGGACGCATTTTGACCGAAGCCTCGTCAGCACCAGGAGGACCAGTGAATAACCAGCATGTCACCAACATTCAAAACGGCGATTGGGTGGCTTTAGGGAATGTAGACTTTGGTTCAAATGGCGCTAGAACATTTAAAGCCAATGTCGCATCGACAGTAGGCGGGAAAATAGACGTACGCCTTGGCAGCGCAAACGGCAGACTGGTCGGTACACTTGATGTTCCTTCCACCGGTGGAACACAAAACTGGCGGGAAATAGAAACATCGATTAACGGCGCATCCGGAGTGCACAACGTATTTTTTGTCTTTACCGGAACAGGCGGGGGAAATCTATTCCAATTTGATTCTTGGCAGTTTACTCAAAGGTAGCGAATAAAGGTGCTTAAATGTTTGATAGAGGAGTGGGAAATTTGATGTCATGTATAAAAAAACCAATGCTTGCTTTATTGGTGTGTTTCACCATGCTATCTGTCATGTTCATAGGCCCCGGAGTAGCTGAAGTATCAGCAGCTGACGCAAACATTAACCTTAATGCAGAAAGACAAGTGATTCGTGGTTTTGGCGGAATGAACCATCCAGCTTGGATTGGTGATTTGACAGCGCCACAAAGGGAGACTGCCTTTGGCAATGGACAAAATCAGTTAGGGTTTTCCATTCTTAGAATTTATGTAGACGAAAACAGAAACAATTGGAGCAGAGAAGTCGCGACGGCCAAACGAGCGATCGAGCATGGTGCTCTAGTCATTGCTTCCCCTTGGAATCCTCCAAGCAGTATGGTTGAAACATTTAACCGGAATGGATCACCTGCCAAGCGGCTTAAATACAATCAATACGCAGCATATGCTCAGCATCTGAATGATTTTGTCACTTACATGAAAAACAACGGAGTCAATCTTTATGCCATTTCTGTACAAAACGAGCCTGATTATGCGCATGAATGGACATGGTGGACACCTCAGGAAATCCTGCGATTCATGAGAGAAAATGCCGGCTCCATTAATGCACGTGTGATTGCACCAGAATCGTTTCAATACCTTAAGAATATCTCAGATCCTATCTTAAACGATCCGCAGGCGCTAAGGAATATGGACATTCTCGGCGCTCATCTATACGGAACCCAAATTAGCCAGCTTCCGTACCCTCTTTTCAAACAAAAAGGGGCAGGGAAAGAGCTATGGATGACAGAGGTCTACTATCCGAATAGTGATAACAATTCAGCGGACCGCTGGCCTGAGGCATTAGGGGTATCAGAGCATATTCACCAATCAATGGTGGAAGGGGACTTTCAGGCGTATGTGTGGTGGTACATCCGGAGATCATACGGTCCTATGAAAGAAGATGGAATGATTAGCAAGCGCGGATACAACATGGCGCATTTCTCCAAGTTTGTGCGTCCAGGGTACGTCAGAATTGATGCAACGAAAAGCCCTGAATCAAATGTTTTCGTCTCAGCTTATAAAGGAAACAATCAGGTCGTCATTGTGGCGATTAATAAAAACAATGCAGGGGTCAATCAACACTTCGTCGTGCAAAATGGCTCTGTTTCTCAGGCGTCTAGATGGGTGACGAGCGGCAGCAGCAACCTTCAACCTGGAACTGACTTAAACATATCAGGAAATCAATTTTGGGCTCATCTCCCTGCTCAAAGTGTGACAACATTTGTGGTCAAACGCTAGAGAAACACGAAAAGCCAATTTTCTCATTAAAAAAGAAAATTGGCTTTTTTCTGTGTAAATAGTAAGTTGATTTTTCACGACGTCAACACTTTGGGTATAATAATAACAATGACTTCAGGAGAGTGATCATTATGCCAAAGGTTCAAAGCAAAGTATTGATTATAGATGACGAAAAAGAAATTTTAGAATTAATCCATACCGTATTAACAAGAGAAGGCATTGACCAGGTGTTAACAGCTTCAACTGCCCGTGATGGGCTCACGCAATTTCATCAAGAACAACCAGATCTCGTCATACTGGATATTATGCTGCCAGACGGAGAAGGCTACGATATTTGCAAACAAATCAGAGATGTCTCACATGTTCCGATTATCTTTTTATCAGCAAAGGGAGAGGAATCAGACAAAATTGTAGGACTTGCCATTGGCGGCGATGATTACATTACAAAACCGTTCAGTCCAAAAGAAGTCGCCTACCGGGTAAAAGCCCAGCTAAGACGGTCATCCTACTTACAGCCTTCTCAAGCGGAGCCCGTGATCAAAAAAGGACCATTTGAGTTAAACGAGCAGCAAGCCGAACTGACGAAAAACGGTGCGGCAATTGAACTCACACCGAAAGAACTTATGTTGATGACTTATTTCTTGCAGCATCCGAATCGCGTCATCAGTAAAGAAACGCTTTATCAAACGGTTTGGGGAGAGGATTTCTTCGGTTCTGATAATACGGTAATGGTTCATATACGAAGACTGCGGGAAAAAATAGAACATTCCCCATCTACACCAGAATTTCTCGTGACGGTCAAAGGACTTGGCTATAAATTTGTTGTAAAGGATGCGTAAAGATGAAATGGCGATTAACAGGCAGATACATGGTCTCTGTCATTATCGTGACCATTATCACGGTCTTTATTAACTTATTTGGATTCATGATATGGCTTGTACTACAAGCAAGCAGTCAGCAAAACGAAGAAAATACGCCGGAAACCTTCACAAGAACATTTGAACAATACATCACCTTGTCTAATCAAAATATCACTGTGAGTAAAGAAGGACAGCAAGCCTTAAAACAACAAAATGCGTGGATTCAAATATTAGACGAAAATGGACAAGACGTCTATCATGCACTAGCACCTAAAGGCTTAAAAAGCAAATACACACCTATAGAAATTGTAAACTTACATAAATATAAAGATAAGCAATTGATGTCGACGATCTATGCTGGCGGGAAAAATGGAAAGGGTAAGGAATACAGCTACTTCATCGGATTTAAGGACCCTTCCATCGGAAAATATTTATTTTCTTTTGATACGAAAGAATTAATATCGCAATTCAATATCGGGACGATGATTTTATTATCGATTGATGCCATCATTGCCTTATTCATTGGATACTTATTCAGCCGGCAACTCATCAAACCGCTCGGCCGTGCCATTTATGGCATCCAGAGGCTCGCAAACGGAGATTATACGACGAAACTGCCAACGAAGGGGATATATAAAGATGTGTTCTATAATGTCAATCACTTATCAGAGCAGCTCGCTTCAAGCCAAAAAGAAAAAGACAAATTAGAGCAAATGCGGGAAGAGTGGATCAGTCATATTTCTCATGATATTAAAACACCATTATCCTCTATTCAAGGCTATGCAGAAATCATGAAAGATCCAAATTATCCTCTTTCAAATCAAGACATTAGACATTATGCCAGCATCATAGAGAATAAATCACTGTACATCAAAGATGTGATGGAGGATCTAAATTTAACAACAAGGCTGAAAAATAACGACGTGATGCTGCATAAAGAACTGGTGAACATTGTGCCATTGCTGCGTGAAACGTTAATTGATATCCTCAACGATTCGAGATATGCAGATCAGACCATTGAGCTGCAAACGAATGTAGACAAGCTTATGCTGAATATTGATACGATCCTCATAAGAAGAGCGGTCACCAATCTCATTTTAAATGCCCTTGTTCACAATGATGCTGATGTGAAAATCATTGTACAGCTTGAACAAAAAGAACATACCCACATCACCATTCAAGACAACGGCAAAGGAATTGAAGAGGCAGAGCTAGAAAAAGTGTTTGACCGCTACTATAGAGGGACGAATACAGGAGAGACACATGCAGGCTCAGGTCTTGGAATGGCGATTGTAAAAGATATCATCCAAAAACACGGGGGAGATATTACAATACAAAGTATGATAGGAGAAGGAACAACGATTGATATCCAATTACCCGCTTAAACGGACATACAAAAAAACGGTTCTGCTCAATCACAGAACCGTTTTTTCTAACTCTTATTCTGAAAACACTTTTATGCCTTTCACAATGTTCCAAATGAAGAAGTAGATCGCCACAAGGAATGTCACAGCATATGTTGCAATTAAGAACGGACCAGCATGACTGATATCGTTCATGCCAAGTAAACCTGAACCGGCAATACCAAGACCGAAAATCAAATAAGGAATAATATGTGTCCATAGTGATTTTTTCGCATGGTATTTCACTTCGTCTTTTCCTAAGAAATAAACGATAATCGGAAATAGAAACGGTGCAAAAAAGATACTGAAGTAACATAATGAAGACAAAATTTTATTTTCTCTCAAAGCTTTTCACCTCTATGATTGATTTAGAAGAGGGGACCATTTGACTCATCCCTCAATTCCTTACAAACCCATTGTACAACCTCAACCTTAACTCGTATTAATCCGAACCTTACAGCAACCTTAAATATGTTAAACTGTAAAAAGACAAGGAAAGATAAAATGATTCTGGGTATTTCAATCTATTTTTTCAGAAAAAAATAGTTGACTTTGGTCATTCCTCTATTTAAAATAAAGTCGTAACCGATGCAGGAGTGTTACTGATATGATCAGGCACCACCAAGTCAGGTAAACAGATTGTACATTTGTACGTTGTTTGCTGAGATTTTGGTGTTTTTTTATGCTTTTTTTAGCATTTTAGGTAAGGTGGGATGAGGATGTTCACCGTCGTTAAAGTTTTAAATAATAATATCGTATTAGCTCTAACAGAGGCTCAAAATGAAGTCGTTGTGTTTGGAACAGGAATAGGTTTTAAAAAGAAGAAAGGTGATACACTTGATGAGAGCGCTGTCAGTAAGACATTTTATTCTGATCAGACGTCTCCATTAGAATCTCAACTTGCCGCTATCCCAACTGATATCCTTTTATTAACTGAAAAAATCATTCGCGTAGGCGAAGAGATGTTGAATAAGAAGTTAGGTTCCAGCGCGCTCTTTTCGCTATCCGATCATCTCACCTTCACTATTCAAAGGCACGAAGAAAAAATGGCGTATGAAAACCCCATTGTGTGGGAAATTCCACATCTCTATTTTCAAGAATATCAAGTCGGGAAAAAAGCACTGACAATTATTCAAAAGATGATGGGCATTTCTTTTGAAGATACTGAAGCTTCACTCATTGCCCTGCATTTTGTAAACGCTCAAATAGATGGTCAGTCTATGGGAGACACCATTAAGATGACTCACCTCACGAAAGAAATCGTCAAAATCATTCAAAATATTTTCGAGATGATATTGGATAAATCATCCATTAATTATTCGAGGTTTATTACCCACTTGAGATATTTTATTGTCAGGCAGGAAACCAATCAACCACCGCAGCAGATGGATGACTCGTTAAAAGAATTAATACAGGATCGTTATATGAAGAGTTATGCCTGCGGATTGATCATCAAAGAAATGTTAAAACGAGAATTCAATTGGAATGTGACAGAAGACGAACTTGTTTTTTTAGTCATCCATATTGAGAGAATCACAAAGGAACACCAAAAAAATAAATGATTTCTTTTAGGCGTGTTATGAAAAAGCATTAACCTAAACAAATCTCCATGAGAAAGAATGATCTTTTCTATGGTGGATTTTGTTTAGGTTTTTTTTGTGAAAATGAAGGGGTGAAAGCATGGAAAACAAAGAATTGGCTGGAAAAATTGTGAAATTAATTGGTGGAACCGAAAATATATCTCAAAGTTGGCATTGTATCACACGGCTAAGATTTAATCTCAACGATGAAAGTCAGGTAAAAGTAGATGAGCTGAAAACATTAGATGGTGTTTTAGGTGCTCAATTCCAAAGTGGACAGTTCCAAGTCATTATTGGAGCAAAGGTAGCAGAGGTTTATGAGGAAATCGATCATCTGGCCGGTCATAGTAGCAATGATTCTGCTCCTGTTAAAAACACGTCAAAGATGAACCCAATTGAAGTCGTATTCGATGTGATCAGCGGGATTTTCACACCTATTTTGCCAGCGATTGTTGGTAGTGGATTGATCAAAGGAATCATGGCACTGTTCGTTAGCTTAGGGTGGCTGACGGAGACAAGTTCTACCTATCAAGTACTTCAAATTTTTTCAAATGCTGTCTTTTACTTTTTACCTTTCCTCATTGCTTATTCGGCAGCGAAGAAATTTAAAACGCGAGAATCTCTTGCGCTCGCATTAGCAGGGATTTTACTATATCCAACGATGATCGAAGGTGCAGCAAAAGGAGCAGACCCGTTAAGTTTTTTAGGGTTAAGTATTCCACTAAATAATTACACATCTTCTGTATTACCAATTATATTAGGTGTGCTATTACTAAGTTTTGTCGATAAGTGGATAACAAAAGCGATCCCAAAATCCTTAAGTATCGTATTTACACCGGTACTGAGCCTGATGATCACGGCTCCTCTTACACTGGCTTTTATCGCTCCTATTGGGAACGTTTCTGGGCAATATTTAGAAATCTTTTTCACTTCATTGTTCAATTTCGCTGGTCCGATTGCCGGTTTATTAATGGGGGGCCTTATGCCACTCATTGTGTTAACTGGAATGCATTACGCATTCTTCCCAAGCACGTTAGCCAGCTTTGAAAAAGTGGGTTACGATATCATGCTGCTTCCAATGAATTTCATTGCGAATATGGCACAAGCAGGCGCTGTGTTAGGTGTCATCATCCGCACCAAGCGGGTAGAAACAAGGTCTTTAGCGCTTTCAACATTGCTTCCTAGTTTCTTCGGGATCACAGAACCAGCCATTTATGGAGTCACACTTAGACTAAAAAAACCTTTTTATGCTTCATTAATTGGCGGCGCAGTCGGTGGATGTTTTTACGGTTTATTTTCAGTTAAAACGACAGCCTTTTCGATCCCAGGCATTACTTCACTGCCAACTTACATTATGAAAGGGACAAATAATTTTCAGCTGGCTCTGATTGGAATCGCCCTTAGCTTCATCGTGTCACTTCTCATCACCATTCTCCTTGGATTTCAGGAGTCTGTAACGGCTTTTAACGAGCAAGCTGCAGAAAAGCCAAATCACACTGAGAGTACAGAGAATCAACAAATGTCTAAGCAAACAAACCCTTATGAAGTTCAAGCACCTATGAGTGGAAAGGTCATTCCTTTATCTGAAGTGAATGATTCCGTGTTCTCAAGTGAAATGATGGGGAAGGGAGTCGCAATTTTGCCTGATAAGGGGGTGGTACAAGCACCGTTCTCAGGAAAAGTAGTGACTGTTACACCTACTAAACATGCCATCGGACTCGTTTCAGATGATGGGATTGAATTATTGATCCACGTGGGGATTGATACGGTCAGCCTAAACGGCCAATTCCTTGATGTACTGGTAAAAGAGGGCGATAAGATAAAGACGGGGGATCATTTATTATCGTTTGATATAGAAGGCATTCAATCAAACCATTTAGATGTAGTGACACCTATTATCGTCACAAATTCAACGCAATATCTTGATGTGATTCATACAGGTGACGCTCATGTCACCGCAGGTCAAAATAAGCTCTTAATGCTTATTCACTAATATAAAGAGAAGGGATGATTGAAATGAAAGAATTAAAAAAAGGATTTTCAGATGATTTTTTATGGGGTGGCGCAACTGCTGCCAATCAAATAGAGGGCGCATACTTAGAAGGTGGCAAGGGCCTGTCGACGTCAGACTTTGCTGCATATAAAGATCCTTATGAAAAAGGAAAAGTGAACAACTTTACTTTCGATGTGAGTTCAGCTGAATTAACAAGATACAAGGAACAACCCGATGAATTTGATTTTCCGAAAAGACGCGGAATCGATTTTTACCATCGATATGAAGAGGATATTGCACTATTTGCAGAGATGGGCTTTAAAGTGTTTCGCTTGTCTATTTCATGGGCAAGAATCTTTCCAACTGGTTTAGAAGACAAGCCGAACGAAGAAGGATTGGCTTTTTACGATAACGTATTTGATGAGTGTGCGAAATATGGAATTGAACCGCTAGTCACGATGTCTCATTACGAAATGCCGATTACTTTAACAGAGAAATATAATGGCTGGATGAGTAGAGAGCTTGTCCCGTTGTTTGAAAAATATGCCCGTGCCATTTTAGAAAGATATAAAAATAAAGTGAAGTATTGGATTACATTCAATGAAATGAATATGAACCTCAACAGCCTTTACACCGGTGCTGGAATTTTAGAGGACCTAGTAGACCATAAATTACAGGCTGCGTATCAAGCATCACATCACCAATTTATCGCCAGCGCTCTCACAGTGAAGGCTGCAAAAGAAATCATTCCAAATGTCCAAATTGGCTGTATGATAAACCAAATTGAAGCCTATGCAAAAACAACGAAACCAGAGGACCAGCTGCAAGCGGTAAAATCGAACCAATTGAATATGTTCTATCCGGATGTTCAAGCTAGAGGTGAATATCCAACATACATGGTGAAATATTTTGCTGACAACGACATCAAACTTGATATCGAAGAGCAGGATGAGCAAATTTTGAAAGAGGGCATCGTTGATTTTGTGGCGATCAGCTACTATATGTCCCACGTAGCAGAAGCCCGAGAAGATGCAGCCGAGCTAGCGGGTACATTTGATAGTCCAATTAAAAATGAGCATTTGGAGTTATCACAATGGGATTGGCCAATTGATCCAATGGGTCTGCGCATTTCATTAATTAAACTGTATGACAGATACCAAAAACCTTTATTTGTTTGTGAAAACGGACTTGGCGCAAGAGATACATTGACACCAGACAAAGAAATTCACGACGATTATCGAATTGATTATTTAAAACAACATATTGAACAGATGAAAGAAGCAGTCAAAGAAGGTGTCGACTTAATGGGGTATACACCATGGGGTTGTATTGACTTAATTAGCTGCGGAACATCTCAAATGAGTAAGCGCTATGGTTTGATCTATGTAGATCAAGACGACAGAGGGAATGGTTCATTAAATCGTTACAAAAAAGATTCCTTCTACTGGTACAAAAAAGTGATTGCAACAAATGGGGAAGATTTATCATAATCCAGATGGAATGATGATGACACCATTGCATCCGCCTTAATTGGCCGGGTACGATGGTGTTTTTTTGTTTACCGAAAAGTAACCTCAATTATGTCATAGCAAGCACTAGAGATCTCTTTGCTACAATCATTTGATAACAAAAGTTGGCCGAAAAATGTTTCACCTTGACCTTGAAGTATAGTTCAACCTTTATAATGTACATATAGTAAAACAAAATAATAAAAAAGGAGTAACGATGGAGTTGATGACTAGAGGAGAACTTGCCAAAAAAACAGGAGTAAGTCCTGCCGCAATTCGTTACTATGAAGAACACAACATATTACCTGCTCCAAGACGACGTTCAAACGGTTACAGACTCTATACAGACGACTATGTTGTGAAAATTCAATTGATCAAAGATGCGAAAACGCTCGGTTATTCATTAAAGGAAATAGCAGAAATTATGGACATGCTAAGTCAAGACATAGACCTTGATACCCTAAGACAAATTGTCCATCTTAAACATGAAGAAATTGAAAAGAAAATTAAAAGCCTTCGTCTCATTCAAGACCTTTTATCTAACTTATTAAAAACCCCTGAAAAAAAAGTACAACTCTACCTGGAATCATTTCGTGTTCCAAAGCAGGATGATCAATAAACCTATTGGGTGAAGGAGAGAAAAAAATGAGTGTAGAAATGTATCATGGTGAACGTTCTAAAGAAAGTATTCAATTTGAAACATTATTCGCTTCGCAAAGTAATAAAGAGAGTTTTTCCAGTATCGAACAGACAAAAAAATTCCTCGAGCAAAAAGGAATTGAAAATACGCAGCCTTATGCCATTGGGGATGATGTGAAGTTAATCAGTGAGGTACAAGAGCAGACTTTCGAAGGCATGCAAGTTTTCACATTGAATGAACAATCATCACAAAATCAAAAAGTCATTCTCTATCTACATGGTGGCGCGTGGACAAATCAGCCTTTGAATGTCCATTGGTGGTTCATGGATAAAATGGCGCAATCACTAGGTGCGAAAGTAGTCGCTCCTATTTACCCAAAAGTACCTCATTATAGCAACCAGGATACATATCCGAAAATGCTTAACCTATATAAAGACCTTCTGAAAACTGCCGGAAGTGCCAATCAATTGACGATCATGGGAGATTCAGCTGGCGGAAACATCTCACTTGGTCTTGCGCATCTTTTAAAGAAGGAAGATCTGCCGCAGCCAAAGGATATCGTGTTACTATCTGCGTGTGTTGATATGAGTATGAGCAACCCTCTCATTTTTGAATATGCAAAAAAGGACCCGATTCTAGGTCATGAAGGAATGGAAGTCATCACAAAATTGTGGGCAGCTGATCAAAGTCTCACAGATCCATTGATCAGTCCCATATACGGCGACTTCAAAGGACTAGCGAAGATCACTCATTTCATTGGAACACATGATATGTTATATCCAGATGCCATCAAGCTTGATGAAAAATTAACAGCACAAGGAATAGACATCAAAACCTTTGTTTATCCTGAAATGCTGCATGTGTTTGTTGTCATGCCAATTCCAGAAGCGGCAGATGCTCTGAAGAAAATCATTCAAGTGATCAATCGTTAGGCATTCAGTTCACACGTAGAAAGGGTACATGTTCTGATGTAAATAAGGGAAAAGGTTGCTTACTTGAAAGCAGCTTTTTTCAATAGATTAAACGGTCTTTTGGCTGGTTAGTAAAGGAGAGTGAAGTTCAGTTCATCACCTCATGTTTGGTATAATACATACGAGCAGTGAGGCGAAAGGGGAAACGCGATGAAAACGTTTGATCTATCACAAGATGATATCGAATTAATAGACGAAGCAAAAAAGAGGATTATCAGTCTTTATGAAGATGACAAGCATCATGTAGGGGCAGCGATCCGCATGAAAACAGGAGAAATCATATCAGCTGTCCATATAGAAGCCTATATCGGACGGGTAACTGTTTGTGCAGAAACCATTGCGATTGGTAGCGCTTTATCGAATGGATACAAAGATTTTGATACAATTGTTGCAGTGAGACACCCTTATTCAGATGAAGAAGATAGAAGAATTAGGGTAGTCAGCCCTTGTGGCATCTGCCGAGAGCTCATTTCAGACTTTGGACCAACATGTTTTGTCATCCTTGATATGGATGGGGAGCTGGTCAAGGTGAAAATCGAAGAACTCATTCCGCTCAAATATACTCGAAACTGATGTACCACATAAAGATAAAATAGGAAAAGGGATGTAGCAAACGTTACATGTGATCCTTGCTACATCCAAGATGACTGAAAAAGCGTTCAACAAAAGCGGCCCCATGTATGTTCTCCATATATTTCGTGTTAAAAATATACTGTTCCATTTGTTCAAGCTTCCGCAGACTCCGCACTAGTATTTTCCGATCATGATCAGACAGAGTAGGATCATCATCTATCTTCTCTAAGGCCTTTTTCACACGTGCAGATACATGTTCAACATATAAATGGTTTTTGGATGCTGGCGGAATACATGCCGCTAGGTCACAGCCTATAAAACGAACACCATCAAGGGTGCAGTTTTCAAAATTGGCGATCAGCTTTTGTTTGCCATTTCCCTCAAACGTTATATCTATTAGCTTACCAGCAAAGGTACAATTGACGATGTTCGCTGCCTGTAAAACACGGTCATTGAATCTACAATTAGAGAAAGTACAATCGATAAACGTAGCATTCTCCAATGTCATTCCCCTCATATCGCAGGAAGAAAATTCGCAATTGGTGAAGACAGCTTCGTTTTTGCCAATGCCCACAGAGCGCAAGTCTGAATGACTAAAAGTACGATGATCAATCGTACTACCGGCAAAAAATCTCGCATTCGTCAGATCACACGTATCAAATACAAGATGATCCAAGTGACAGCTCCAAAAAATAGGAGAACGAACATTTGAGTTGATGATTGTCGTTCTGCTAATTTTTTCGTTTTCATATCTGGCAACATCAGAAAATGTTTCGTTGTCTACTGATATACCAGACTCAAGTCTTCTCATCGCTATCACCCTATCATTTCTTCAGAATTTTTCACAGTCATGATGTCCATTCAGCCAGTTCATTTTCTCTTAGCGCTTGTCTTTGACTCAAGATTATATCACAAAACGATATGCGATTAATGGACCTTTTGTGATATGAGGAATGTCAGAATTAATATCAAAGATTTTCGCATTGATGTCTATTATGCCAAAGCTAGTGATTCGTTTAGAGTGCATATCGTGATATGTTTCAGCGGTTTCTTTTGTTTTGAATAAGTAGATTCCCTATCGGGGTCAGCTTGTATACATTCTTTGACTGAACACTAAGGTAAATCACAAAAACCTAAACAAAATCCACCGTCATAAACAATGGGTATTTGTTTAGGTTTTTTAGCAATTGAATCGTTTTCGAAGAACTAGGCATGAGACAGCAAATACTGCGAAAGCGCCCGCTGATCCAGCAGCAAACACCAGCTCAAATTGTTCTGGTTTCTGTTTGAATAACAAAGGGACTGAAAGAATGAGCGCAGCACCACTAAAGCCTAATCCTAATATCAACATGGCAAACAATTTATTCATAGAAACACCTCTTACACTTAGAGTGAGAACACTGGAGACCTACTGATCTAAGTATCATTGTTATGATTCGACAACCTTTAACCTTCCTAGATGGAGTGTATCATATGAGGGTGGGCGATGGGTTTCTTTTCATGAAAACAAAATCGTACAACAAACGATTTTAAACGAACACTGTTCTTTACGAACGATGTTCGTTATAATATAAATGAAATGGAATTTAAAACGATTTCCACAAAGGGATGAGGAGATGCAGAAGATGACGTCATTATCTAAGAATCAAAAGCAAATCGCTATCATCGGAGGAGGACCTGGGGGACTAACACTTGCCTTAATTTTGCAAAATTACGGTATACAAACAACCATTTATGAACGAGAGATGCATGACAAGAGCCTTGAACGAGGCGGCTCACTGGATATTCACGAAGAAACAGGTCAAAATGCCTTAAAAGAAGCAGGAGTTTATGAGAAATTTCAAAAGAACGCCCGCTATGAAGGGGAAGATTTCCGATTACTTGATAAATCAGGAAGAATTTATTTAGATGAAGAAACGGAATCAGATCAAACAGGTACTCGCCCGGAAATTGATCGTGGTGTGTTATGTGAACTACTGTTAAAACAAATTGATGCTGAAACCATCAAATATGGGTATAAACTAGAAAGATGCGTTTCATTAGAAAGTGGTATGACAGAGCTTCATTTTGAAAACGGAGTTGTCGAAACAGTTGACCTTTTGATTGGGGCTGATGGTGCTTTTTCTCGTGTGCGTCCTCTGTTAACAGATATTGAGATTGAATACTCTGGGCTCACGATGCTAGAACTGAATGTCTTAAGCGTAGAGGAGAACCACCCTGATTTAGCTGAATTTAATAAACGAGGTAAGATGTTTGCTTTGGCAGACCACAAAGGACTGATTGGGCAGTTAAACGGAGATGGCCGAATCAAAGTGTATGCAAGCCTTATGGTAGAACGCAACTGGATCGAGACTTGTGGTATACCGTTTCATCAAGTGAAAGAAGCAAAAGAACAATTATTAGCGTTATTTAGTGATTGGGATGATCAGCTGAAAAATTATATTCGTTATGCAGAAGATACCATCATTCCAAGACGGATTTATACGCTTCCTGTCGGTTTCAAATGGAATCGTCATAAAGGAGTAACGCTTATCGGTGATGCAGCTCACGTCATGTCGCCATTCGCAGGCGAGGATGTGAACATGGCGATGTTTGATGCAAGGGAGCTAGCACTTGCTATTGTCCGGCATCCTCATCATTTTGAAAAGGCGATTGAAGAATACGAAGACATGATGTACGAATATTCATCGAAAAAAGCTAATGAATCGGAGAATAGTTTAAAACTGTGTTTTTCAAAAGACGCTGCGGTCAAGCTTGCAGATATGATGAATTCTTTTCAAAAGGATGATGATTGATGCTCAATTTACTATTTTACTTTGACATGTTATAAAGAGAGTATGAACAATTCAAATCGTCGTATGATCAGTCGCCGGTCTCGGCCGGCTAAAGAACCCTTAAGCCGTGAGCTTATTGTGAAAACGGCCTATGAGCTTCTTAAGGAGCATGGGATAGAGGGCATGAGTATGCGTAAGGTGGCTAAAGCACTCGATACGGGACCTGCATCCTTGTATGTCTACGTGAACAATGTTCAAGAACTCAGTGCTTACGTATTGGATTATGGTCTCGGACAAATGGTCTATCCAGATTCAAAGGATAGCACATGGAAAGAACAGTTATTCGACCTATTGCATACTTATTTCCTCCTGCTATTCGAAAAACCTGGTCTCGCTGAAATTTCTCTTTCCACCATTCCACAAGGAACGAACTTTATTCAGTTGACCGAACATCTTCTCGCTGCATTGCATGAAGGCGGGATCAAATCTACATCCGCAGCATGGGGAGTAGACCTATTGCTGTTATACGTATCTTCTGTAGCATACGAAAAGGTCTCTTGGAAGAAACAAGGCTCTTCACAGATTTCAGACACAAAAAAAGCATTTCTTCAAGCAGACAAAACGCAGTTTCCTTTCATTCATCATGTAAAAGAAGAAATGTTTGCAGGTGATACCGTATCAATGGAACGGTTCCGATGGGGAATTGACGTCATTTTGTATGGCATCCAGCAGGAAGACAATTAGAAAGGAGCACAAGCAAAAAGCAGTCAATGGCTGCTTTTTTTATATGGTGATTTTCATATTTGTGATCTTGTGAGCATTACAATATATAAATAAATCTATATATTGTTTTTATATATAAAAAATTATATAATCTAGTGGAATAAAAAAATGAGGTGCTTAGGCATGGAACATATTAAAAAGTTATTAGAGAGTTATATTCCTTTAGCAAAATCTACTGCAAAAATGTTTGGACCAAATTGTGAAGTGGTGATTCATGATTTAACGAATCCTCAAGCATCTGTCATGTTTACAGTAAATAACCATGTGACAGGAAGAGAAATCGGCCAATCATTTGATCATCTAGTCAAGACTGTATTACAATCAGAAGATTTTAAAGAAGATTATCTGGCTGGTTATACATTTGTAACAGAAGATAAGCGTACGATTCGTTCTTCGACTTCATTAATACGTGATTCAAAGCAAAAAGTGATCGGAGCTTTCTGTATCAATTTTGATGTTGAAGCACTGAATCAAATGCAGCAATTTATGGACACATTTCTTTCTACACAAGTGGAAGCTCAAGAGAAAGAAACAACATCAAATGATGATCTTGAAAATGTGGAAGAAATCGTCGATCAATTGATTCAACAAATCATTCAAAACAGTGTTCATCCAGTCATGAAACGCCATGAAAAAATTGAACTAATCAAATTTATGGATGAAAAGGGCATTTTTTTAATGAAAGGATCTGTTGAGAAGGTCGCATCTATGTTAGGCATTTCCAAAGTAACCGTCTATAGCTATTTGGATGAAATCAAAAATAAATCGAGGTAAGGAGTGTCAAAATGGAAAGCATACTCGAGGTAGGAAATCTAAAATCAAACGGACACTATGCCTTCGCAACCATTCATCAAAACACGGTCTATGTGTCGGGACAATTTGCCATCAATCCTGAAACGACAGAAAAAGAGTTCGGCCCCATTGAAAAAGAGACATTACAAGCGCTTAAGAATGTAGAGATGATTGTAGAGGCTGCTGGAAGTCAAAAAGAAAAGATTTTGCGCATGACATTATACATTTCAGATATTGAATTATGGGACAAAGTAGATGCGGTTTATACCGAATTTTTCGGTGAACATAAACCAGCTCGTACGATTGTACCAACGAATGAATTACATTTTGGTTTCAAAATTGAAATGGATGCCATTGCATATATTTAGAATATTTTTTTGACCACCCTATATAAAAAATTATATTTTGTATAAAAAAATATTCAAAGGGGCAGATGAAGAATGAATCAATTAATTTGTAACCATTGCGGAGAAAAATATGAGATGACACCAACTCTATGGAAATGTGATTGTGGTGGAGTATTCAATCTAGTGAAAGATACCCCGAAAATAGACGTCACAGCTTGGGATCACTATCCAAATTCATTATGGCGTTATGTTGAAACCATGCCATTTCCAAAAGGTTCTAAGACGTGGGAAACTGTGACAATGGGCGAGGGCCAATCTCCTTTAATCGTTCTAGATCCTAATGAGCCAAACACATATGTAAAAGTTGATTATATGATGCCTACACTATCGTTTAAAGACCGTGGAGCAGCTGTGTTAATGACAAAAGCTAAGGAATTAGGGGTAACAAAAGTCATTGCTGATAGCAGCGGTAATGCAGGAACGGCAATTGCTGCGTATGCGGCGCGTTGTGGTATTGCCTGTGACATCTATCTAAGTGATCAAACATCACCTAAAAAAGTCGCTCAAATAAAAGCCCACGGAGCAACGATTAAAGAAATTCATGGTACACGAGAGGACATTGCAGCTGCGGCCCAAAAGGCAGTAGACGAAGAAAACGTTTTTTATGCAAGCCATGTCTATAACCCTTATTTTTTCGAAGGTACAAAAACATACGCCTATGAAATCTATGAGCAACTAAAAGGAGCACCGGATGCTTTAATTATTCCGGTTGGAAACGGCACTCTGCTGCTCGGTGCGTATTATGGCTTTAGAGAGTTATTCGAAAATGGTCTCATTCATAAAATACCGAAAATTATTGCCGTACAAGCAAAGAACTGCGCACCACTTGTGAAAGCTTTTCAACATGCGGAGGAATCAGCAACGCCTGTGACAAATAAAGGGACTGTAGCAGAAGGGATCGCTATTGCTGCCCCGGCGCGTTCTAAACAAATTTTAGAAGCTGTATACAAGACGAATGGTACGTTTATTGATATTGAAGAAGAAGAAATTCTACATGCACGCTCTAAACTAAGTGAGAAAGGATTTTATGTCGAAGTGACATCTGCCATCAATTTTGCTGGCTACATGAAATATCAAAAGGAACCAGAAGAAACCATTATCATTCCTCTTTGTGGTGCAGGGATTAAATCAACATAACCTTAGGACTCTGGTAGAATAGAGCGTTGCGTGCCTCGTTGTCCTATTATAGGTTCAATCAGGAGTAATATTTGCGAAATGAATTTAGATGATATGGAGGGTTTTGGCGGGGACATACCATTTGAGAACTATACAGATGACATCATTCCTTTGCTGAATCTTTCGGATTCTGATAGTTACTTAATGCCAGATGTTTGTAAGACCGTTGCAGTTAGATTACGTCAACTGATCCACAATTGGCCTGATGATGATATAGATAAGAAGAACGCTCTCTATCTGGCAGAAGAAATGGAGTTAGCGCATCAACAAAATGAGCCAATCGGATTGATATAAGATGAGAAGAAAGCTACTTTAAAAAGCATGTTTAAACCGTAGTAGCTTTCTTTCCACTCTACCTAATTATTTTTCATTTGTTTCTCTCCCCAATAACATATCTCATCTAATACAGGCATCAGTGATAAACCCTTTTCAGATAAACTATATTCTACTTTTGGAGGCACTTGGGGATATTCTTTACGATGAATTAAGTGATCCGCTTCAAGCTCTTTTAGTGTATTGGTTAATGTTTTAAAAGAAATCGTTCCGAGCTTACGTTTCAGCTGATTATAGCGGACAGGACCATCGTTTGAATATAAAGCATACAGAACTGGCATTTTATATTTCCCACCAATTAATGACAAAGTATACCCAAAACCAGTATCTTTTAGCTCAGCTTTCGTCTGGAAGGACTCCTCATTCATTTTATACTCTCCTTTGGATTAGTATCGCACTTTGATTACCGTACTTGTAGTATGTTATAGCACATAATAAAATGAATGTACATCAAAAAATGATACAAAACTCAGAAAAAGGGTGAATGAATAATGAAAACGATTGTCTATGCACATCCTTGGGATGGAAGCTATAATCATGCCATTTTGACTTCCATAACAGAAAAATTAGAAACAAAGAGAGAACCGTTTCAAGTAATCGATTTATATAAAGATGGATTTAATCCTGTGTTTACAGCTGAAGAATTAAAGCATTTTCATAAAGGAGAAACGCCTTATTCATTAGTGAAGGATTATCAAGAAAAATTAAAACAGTCAACAGAATTGGTATTTATTTTCCCAGTCTGGTGGTGGGATCTACCTGCTATGTTAAAAGGATTTATTGATAAAGTGATGTTAAGCGGTTTCGCATTCATTGAAGATCAAAACACTGGTACTTTGAAAGGTTTATTGACAAATATAAAAAAAACAACCGTGATCTCAACATCTACAACAGATAAGGATTATATTGAATCTGAAGCTGGAAATGCTATTCAAAGCGTTTTTATTAACAGAACGCTAGCTGATTTGGGATTGAAAAATGAATCCACGAAATGGATTCATTTTTCTAGAGTGAACTTAACAACAGATGAAAAGAGAAAGCAATTTTTAAAAGAAATATCCCAGATTATTTGATTTACAGTACAACAAATAAGGCCCATCTTCTACGACCGATTTAATTTATTGAGAAGGTCGTAGAAGTTTTGAAAAACAAAAGGATAGACTTGTACAAGAAGGTAAATGTAGATCCATTGTATGATCTGATAAACAATAGCCGTATAAGAATCCCACTATTTAAAGTAAAGCTTTATAACTTTAGTGCTACACGTTTCAGCAGACTCTTTATCACCAGTCATTTAAGCAACAACAAATCGAGCCTGCCTAATTGACCTCTTGCACTCCCCCAAATACCCCATTATTTAAATCCATACCATTTCTGTGTTTTTTTAATATTTCTTTTAGCACTGCCGGCTCAAGCAGATTGTTAACATCATTTTCATTAAAAATAATACTGACTCATACCATTTCTAAAGATAGGCAGGGTCTTAGTCACTAGCTCTTCTGATGAAATAAGTCTTCCATCCTTATTCCATGTGTATGCAGCTCCGTATATCCCCCAACTTAGCATAGTAGATAGGGTTGTTACCATTTGTTTATCCTCTAATTCGATGATGTTTTTAGTTCCTTTTAGCATAAGATCAGCTATTAGTTTCTGTAACTCCTCTTTAATTTTACTTTCGATAATAGTTCCTAAAGAATGATAACCTTTGGGACATAGGTCGCTTATCTCTTTATGGTGATCACACATGGCTAGAAAAATATTTGCAATGACTTTTTCATTGAATCCATCGTGATCATTGAGTCTTTTTTTCAATTTGTCTGTAAATGTATTGGTGATTGTAGAATGTAACAAATCAAATTTATCGTCAAAGTGCGCATAAAATGTAGCCCGGTTAATAGTAGCCTTTTCTGTGATATCACGTACCGTGATATGGTTGAAATCTTTTTCACTAGCTAACGAAAGAAAAGAGTCTACAATCAATTGTCTTGTACGAAGTATTCTCGGATCTTTTTTAGGCATAATCATTTTTTCTTCTCCTTTTAGGGTTCATCATCTTGTCTAAAAACGACAATACATTAGAAGTGTTGCGTAAACTACATATTGGCTATTTTGGTTATTGTTTATTATTCTTTTTCATCTTATCATCAATTATACAACGCGCGTTGCTTAAATAACACATGTTATTACGAAAGATTTTTGATCAAGGAAATCATTGTGATCATTCTGAATAACAAAAGGAGATAGACGACCATGAACATCACTATTTTTGGTGCAACTGGTGCAATCGGTCAACTTTTAACACAGTTTGCATTAGAAAACGGAGATTTCGTTACGGTATATGTTAGAAACCCTGAGAAAATCAAGCAAAAGCATTCGAATTTACGCATTGTAAAGGGTGAACTAACGAACACTTCAGCTATTGAAACGGCAGTTTCAGAAGCTGATGTCGTGATAAGCACCTTAGGTCCCGGCATTGATTTGTCTCGAAAACAAAAGGGTACACCGATCGCCGACGGACATAACCGAATTGTCAAAGCGATGAAGAAATTCACAAAAAAAAGGTTGATTACACTCGCGACGCCAGCCTTGCAGTCTGAAGACGATAAGAAAAGCTTATCGACGATATTGCCAAGAATATTGCCTAAACTTCTCATGCCAAATGGTTATGCCGAAATGAAGAAGATGGGAGAACTGATTAAACAATCGAACCTGGATTGGACAGTCGTTCGAATTATTAATCCTAATATCAAATACAACGGGCAATCTTACGGTTATTCATTCGGCGATCAGCCAGCTAAAATGTCCGTATCTAGGGAAAATGTCGCTAAACTCATGTATGACGCTGCTAGGCAACACCAATTAATCGGAAAAATGCCCATTGTTTATAATGATTAAATCAGCTTTTTGTATGAGGTTGTTGATTCAGCAGAAATTATAGGAATCATTTAGAGTCATACCAAAACATTGCGTGTGAATTCTTTTTATAAGTATTCAAAATCAAAATCATAAAGGGGAAATGATCATGTCAAAAGTATTATTTGTTAAAGGAACACCTCAAAGTGAGGAACAATCAAGAAGTACGCAAGTTGCTAGAGCATTTATCAATGAATATAAGGAAGTAAATCCAACAGATGAAATAATAGAAGTAGATGTCTATTATGCAAATGTGCCATTAATCGATGCTGATTTTTTAACTGGACAAAAGAAGTTAAGAAGTGGGGAAGTGCTAACAGATGTTGAAGCACAAAAAATAGAAGCAGTGAATGCATTCACAAAGCAATTTATGGAAGCAGATAAATACATCATTCAGTCTTCAATGTGGAATTTAGGAATCCAACCTTTATTAAAAGCCTATTTTGATACAATCATGAGTGCTGGAAAAACGTTTAAATATACATCAGAAGGTCCAGAAGGATTGATGAAAGGGAAAAAAGCAATCCATATTCATGGAATGGGAGGATTTTATTCGCAGGCAATTGGAATGGAACATTCTGATTCTTACGTAAGAGGTGCGCTAAAGTTTGTAGGAATTGAAGTGGAACCAACGATTTTTGTTGAAGGTATTGACTATGATCCAACTAAAGAAGAAGAAATTGTTACTTCAACAATTGAAAAAGCAAAAGAGGTAGCACGAACGTTTTAAAAAAAGCTTTGGTGGGATTAGTTAAAAAGATTTTAATTAACATCATCCCACCTCGCACGTTCAAAAGCGTAATAAAGAAGAATAGACAAAATACATTCATCAAAATCATAAAGGGGGAACATATGATGAAAGTAGAAATTTGGTCTGATTTTGTTTGTCCGTTTTGTTATATTGGCAAACGTCAATTTGAAATAGGGTTAGAACAGTTTGAACATAAAGAAGAGGTCGAAGTCTTATTTCGTCATTTTCAATTAGATCCATATGCGAAAAAAAATACAGGAATGGATATCCATCAAGTAGCATCTTCCAAGCATGGTATTCCATATGAAAAAGCAAAAGCAAGAAACAATCAATTGAAACAGAAAGCAAAAGAGATTGGGTTAGATTATCAATTTGATACAATGATTCCTACGAATTCATATGATGCACTTCGTCTTTCTTATTATGCAAAAGAGAAAGGGAAGATACGGGAGTTTATGGAGCGTATTTTGAAAGCTCATTTCACGGATTCACTAGATATCGGTGATCACGCAACACTTGCTCAACTTACAAGTGAAATAGGTCTTGATGGCAACGAAGCCTTGGATGTTTTAGCAAATGATCAATATAGCGAGAATATTGCAGCTGATAGAGCCGAGGGATCAAAAATTGGGATTCAGGGCGTGCCCTTTTACGTTGTGAATGATAAATATGTCATCTCAGGAGCACAACCTAGCGAAGTGTTTTTAGAAACATTACAACAGGTATGGAAAGAAGAGTACGCGAATCGTATGGTTGAAGAGCATAAATTAGAGTCGTCGCTCGATGATGATTGTTCAGATGGAACATGTAAATTTTAATGGATATTCAAAAAAGATTCAGAAATCACAAAAGAATATTATAGTATTTCAAGGCTCAGGTATTGTTGTTCTAAATCTTGCAGTAGTGCCAACATCACTTGACTTGTATTGAACCTAATTGGTGCTCGTGTGATATAGCTGCTTTAAATACCACTTTATTATGAATCATTTACTTCCAAAAAATCAAAGGGGTTTAGCGATATGAAAAATACAATTTTCCAAGGCACAATCGAGCATTCAGGATTTGTAGTACCCGATATCGAAGTAGCAGTTGAATTCTTCACTCATATTTTGGGTTTTGAAGTCTTGTTCCGGCCAGGACGGATGCAGTTTGAAGACGATAGTTTAAAAAGATACTTTGGGGTTCACGAACATTCAGTTGTAGAAGGGGCGGCATTTTTGCAATATGGCGGTAGAAAGATTGAACTGGTTCAATGGTCGACGCCAGATCAACAGAATGTTCACCTAAAACCCAGTGATATCGGTGTAGCCCATCTAGCTATTACAGTCACCAATATAGAAGAGGCTTTAAAATATTTTGCAGAACAGTCTGATGTTAAAGTTAGAGAGCTGAGCCCTCTTGGATTTTTCTATATCACAACTTCATGGGGAATGGAGATTCAAATAATGGAATTACCCCAAAAACCTTTATGACCTATCTAATTTGTACCAAGACAAGAACAAGGGTCCTTTAATTAGTTGAAACAATAACTGTATCTTTATTAATGGACCCTCTTTCTCCTTCTGATCAAAGGACACCAAGAGGGGTCCTTTCCATCTAGTTGACCTCTTGCAGGCAATTGATCATTGTTTTCTCCTCTTAATACCTCACTAATATCCTGCTTTCTTAAAATCCATATCATTTCTGTGCTTTTTGATGTCTCTCTTTAGCTTTGGCAGCTCGAGCAAAGTGTTAACAGCAGAATGCCCAATGCCAACTACTGCAATTCTGATACCGAGTCAGATCGCGATTTAAAATATCAGGAATACCATTCGATTGTTCATTTTCTGTCATAATCCCTTCAGCATTTATTGGGTTAGGGTTTTTCCACGTACCAGTGGCATGTATAACCGCCTTTGCTCGTAAGTTTTTTCTTCTTGATTATTTAATTTCACTCGAATGATAAAAGGCACAAGACCTCTGTCTTTTGTTTTTATCAACACCTTTTTGCCAATTAGGAGGACTGGGCTATTTAAATAACTATGTGGTTTCATTTAAAGAAGAGAAGTGGGTATTTAAATCAATCATTTTCACACGAATGAATCTTTGTTTGAATTCATATAATCAATTGATTATATAAGTTTTCAGTTATATACTATTGAAGGAGTTGAAAAGAGGGGGAATCATTGTGACTACAGATGTTTCAATTGGTGTGACACATATGTCGAATTGTTTAAAAACACTCAGTGATCAAACAAGACTGATCATGATGAAATTGTTTTTGGAGAAGGAATATTGTGTGTGTGAACTGGTAGATATGTTCGAAATGAGTCAACCAGCGATTAGTCAGCATTTACGAAAATTAAAAAAAGCTGGATTTGTTCAGGAGAACAGAAAAGGGCAGTGGCGTTATTATTCAATCAATACACTGTGTCCAGAATTTGAGACGATTCGGATCATCTTAAATCAAATTGATAAAGAAGACGACCTTATAAAAAGTATACAACATAAAGCAACAAACATGTCTTGTTCGTAAGGAGGGATGGGTTTGAGTTTTGCCGTTTTATCATTAATCATATTTTTGTTCACTTTGGTATTGGTTATTTGGCAGCCAAAAAATTTATCCATAGGGTGGTCCGCTTGTGGAGGAGCTATTTTAGCATTAATCGTAGGTGTTGTGAATGTTGACGATGTGATCACCGTGACAGGCATCGTTTGGAATGCTACTTTAGCTTTTGTCGCCATTATCGTCATTTCACTCATACTTGATCGAATCGGCTTTTTTGAATGGGCAGCATTGCATATGGCAAAGGCTGCAAAAGGCAGTGGGCTACGTATGTTTGTGTATGTGACCATCCTTGGGGCAATCGTCGCTGCTTTATTTGCAAACGATGGTGCAGCACTTATTTTGACACCCATTGTTTTAGCCATGGTCAGAGCATTACACTTCAATGAAAAAATTGTATTCCCTTTTATTATCGCGAGTGGGTTTATTGCAGATACAACGTCGCTCCCTCTTGTCGTAAGTAATTTGGTGAATATTGTAACAGCCGACTATTTCAACATTACATTTATTGAATATGCATCCAGAATGGTTGTTCCAAACCTTTTTTCATTGCTAGCGAGTATCACTGTGCTGTACCTTTTCTTTAGAAAGAGTATACCAAAACGCTATGATATGACTGAGTTAAAGCAACCTAGGGAAGCAATAAAAGATCCAAAGATGTTTAGATTATCTTGGTATATATTAGCTTTTTTGTTGATTGGTTATTTTGCAAGCGAATTTTTATCTATACCTGTATCGGTCATAGCTGGAGTGATTGCCATTTTATTCTTGGTCATTGCACAAAAAAGCCCTGCTGTTCAAACAAAAAGCGTTCTAAAAGAAGCTCCCTGGGCGATCGTTTTCTTTTCCATAGGTATGTACGTTGTTGTCTATGGCATGCGAAATGCAGGGCTTACTGATGCTCTTTCAAGCGTGATTCAAGCTGTAGCAGATCAAGGTTTATTAGCAGGGACTCTTGGTATGGGATTTATAGCAGCGATTCTTTCATCTGTCATGAATAATATGCCAACGGTCATGATCGATGCATTGGCCATATCTGGCACCGATACACAAGGAATGATGAGAGAAGCGTTAATATACGCAAATGTCATTGGTTCTGATTTAGGACCAAAAATTACGCCCATTGGCTCCTTAGCAACACTACTATGGCTCCACGTCCTTTCTCAAAAAGGTGTGAAGATTTCCTGGGGGACATATTTCAAAATAGGGGTCATTTTAACTGTACCAACACTATTCATCACACTTTTAGCGTTGTATTTCTGGCTAATGATTATACATTAAAGGAGACGATCAACATGTCAAAGAAAACAATATACTTTTTATGTACCGGTAATTCTTGCCGCAGTCAAATGGCTGAAGGTTGGGCTAAAAAATATCTTGGAGATGAGTGGAAGATCTATAGTGCTGGTATCGAAGCTCATGGATTAAATCCGAATGCTGTAAAAGCAATGAAAGAAATAGGGATTGATATTTCTCATCAAACGTCTGACCTGATTGATCAGAAAATATTGCATCACGCTGACTTAGTCTTAACACTATGCGGTGACGCAGCTGATAAATGCCCGATGACTCCTCCTCATGTCGAACGTGTCCATTGGGGCTTTGATGATCCAGCAAAAGCAGAAGGAACAGAAGAAGAGAAGTGGTCATTTTTCCAAAGGGTAAGAGATGAAATTGGAGATCGATTGAAACAGTTTGCTGAGACTGGAAAATAGTGCTGCGTTTGAGTCAATTGAATATAAAATCTAATAATAAAGAGGATCAAGTCAAAGATTCTCTTTTTGCATTAATTAATATCTAGTTTACATAATATATATTCTAGGAAGTTAAACAACAATTGAATTTTCTTTGTCTCATTATTAAGTATACTTATCTTATTGAGATAAAATAAAAAATGAAAATCCAACGGTTGATTCGTCAGATTTTCATTCCTCTAAATGTTTTAAGATTTTTGCAGGATTCCCGCCAACAATCACATTTGACGGAACATCTTTTGTCACAACGGATCCTGATGCAATGACAGCATGATCTCCGATTGTCACACCTGGATTGATAATGGCACCACCGCCAATCCATACATGATGTCCAATTGTGACTGGTTTGCCGAATTCAATACCTGTTTGACGTTCTTCTGGATTTAACGGATGTCCAGCTGTATATATATGTACATTCGGACCTAACAAACAATGATCTCCAATTGTAATCTTGCAAACATCTAATAACACAGCATCAAAATTCGCAAAAAAATGCTCACCAACCTCGATATTGTATCCATAATCACATTGTATTCTGCCTTCAAACACCACATCTTCTCCGCAAGCGCCTAAAAGCTCCTTTAAAATGGCCTTTCTCTGTGATGGCTCATTTGTTTGCTGATAGGCAAATGTCAATTGTCGCGCTTTTGCTCGATCTGCCATCAATGTGTGGTCATTTGGATGATAGTATTCTCCCTTGATCATCTTTTCTTTTTCTGTTTTCATGTTCATCTCCCTTTTATTGAAACTTCATTCATCGTTTGAATGAATGCCTCGGTGAATTGTGTCGTCGTCTCATTTCCTCCTAAATCCTTCGTTTTCAAGTTCTTTTTTAAGGTCTCACCAAGAGTATGTTCGATCAGACTGGCTGTCTGTTTTAATCTTTCATCTTGATATTTCACATGTAGCCAGTTACAAAGCATCACTGTAGAAAGAATCATGCCCATTGGATTGGCGATATTTTGACCAGCAATATCCGGTGCTGAACCATGTGCCGCCTGTGCCATCGCTTGATTTTCGTTACAATTTAATGAGGGTGCCATTCCTAAACTGCCGACTAGTTCCCCTGCAAGATCAGATAATATGTCGCCAAACATATTTTCTGTCACAATCACATCAAAATCACCTGCACGTCTCACTAAATGAGCAGCCATCGCATCAATATGAATATCCTCAACCTCCACTTGCGGATATGCTTTCGCTACCTCTTGACATGTTCGTAAAAACAAGCCAGATCCTAATTTGATCACGTTCGCTTTATGAACAATGGTGACTTTCCCCCTCCTCTCCACTGCACGTTGAAAGGCCGCGTGGGTAATACGGGTAATTGCTTTTTTTGTAAACACACCTGTAGATATGGCGACATCTGGTGTAATCATCCACTCTCCTGTCCCCTGATACATATTCCGGTCTGGATAAAAGCCTTCTGTATTTTCTCGAAAAATGACAAGGTCGACGCCACTGGCAACGCTTTTCACACCTGGTAGCGATTGCGATGGACGAATATTTGCAAATAAATCAAATGTATGACGCAGTTCTCCACTTGGATTTCTTCTTTCTTTCAATTGATCAGGATATGAAGCTGAATCATGAGGTCCTAATATCCAGCCATGGCATTTTTTCAAGGCGGCTATCGTAGAAGCTGGCACTGGATCTTGATGAGAATGAATGGCTTCAGCACCGATAGGACACTCTACAAATTCCACAAATGGTTCATTGAACTGTGACAGCGCTGTCTTAAAAATACGCATACTAGAATTAACAATTTCCGGTCCAATCCCGTCTCCCTTTAAAACACCTATTCGATATGACATATGTATCGCCCCTTTTGTCTTTATTCTATCAAAGAATGATGAAGTTGGAATATTTTCTTCATGATGATCCTCCCTCATGTTATTTACGAATCAAGAAGTCTCCTTTATAATCGAGTAGATTTGTTCTGTAAGACTACATAGATATGAGGGATTAGATGAAATTAAAGTGGTATAAAGCGATCATTGTTATTTTTACGATGTCTGGGATCTCCATCTCCACTTGGTTTTCAAGGACACCAGAAGTGAGAGATTTGTTGCAAGCAGATACAGGCACAATGGGACTCATTTTACTCGGCCTATCTGTAGGTTCCATTGTCGGGCTGATTCTTTCCAATGTATTCGTTCGCAAAAAAGGCGGCCGAGTGGCGATTGTGGTCAGCGCTTTTTTGATGTTTATTGGATTCTCAACCCTTGCAATCGGCGCCGCCCTCTCTTCTACGCTGATTGTCACTGCTGGTCTTTTTCTTTTTGGTTCAGGCTCAGGCATGTGCAATGTAGCCATGAACTTAGAAGGAACGGAGATTGAGTATCAGATCAAGAGAACGATCCTGCCGATTTTGCATGCTTCTTTCAGTATTGGAACGTTAATTGGTGCAGGTGCCGGAATACTCTTTATTTATTTAGGTGTGTCTGTCTTCATTCACCTTCTCACCATTGCACTCCTTTTCTTTCTCAGCATCCTGATTTGTACACGGTTTATTCCGCACGGGACAGGAAAAGATCCGGATAAGACGCAGACAGAATCAGTTGAGGCTTCTCAAACATCATGGCTGAACAAACGGACGATCTCATTAGCGATGATTGCCTTATGTCTCGCATTTGTAGAAGGTTCTGCAAATGATTGGATTCCACTAGCAATGGTTGATGGCTATCAGGTTTCTCATTCAATGAGTACGGTCATCTATGCATTATTTTTGTGCGGGATGATTAGTGGCAGATTACTGAGCGGACGTTTCATTGATCGCTTTGGCAGGGTGCTGTTGCTAAGAGTCGCGATCTTATCTGCTGCCGCCGGACTATTCTTGGTGATTTTAAAGATTTCACTCGTCGTGTGTATGATATCTATCTTTTTATGGGGACTTGGCGCGTCCTTAGGCTTCCCGCTGACCATTTCAGCAGCTGGTGATGATAGCCGCTATGCTGTCAAACGTGTCAGTATCGTCACTTTATCTGGGTATACAGCCTCTCTATCAGGGCCTCCTGTTTTAGGACTGCTCGCCAATCAAGTCGGTCTGCTTCATGCGTTTATTTTTGTTCTGTTTGCCATTTGTATTGCAGGAATCTTTACAAAAGCTGTTGCAAAACCGACATCAATACATTCTTTTTGAAAAGTGCCAGATCTTTGATCTTGGTACTTTTTTTAAATTTAATAAATAAAATTGAAACCTTTCATGAAGTGAAACAGTCCTATAGATGTCTTGATGTTTATCGCTTTTTTAAAGAGGGAAAGTAAAAAAATAAGACTTTTCAAATAACTGAAAACGTGGTAAGATCATGAAAATAAACAGGAAGGGGTGAGAAAAATGAAAAAAAATATGCTGTTAAAATTAGCAGTCTTATTCATAGCACTTGCAAGTTTTCATTTGTTCTCAATGCCTCATTCCGTTCAGGTATACCATCATGCAAAGGTGGTTGCTGATCAAGAATCACATGAAATGAAAATCGTTCAGACAGCAGGCGATGAAAAGAAACAAAAACATGTGAACGCAGTATTTGCGGCATTTACAGCACTGCTAGTCATTGGCAGTATGGCAGCTGGATTTGCACGCATCACTTATACTGATCGATTTGACCGGAAAAAGAAGCATTTACTTGCAGTGTTCTACCAGTCTTCGAATTTCCGAGTAGCTCGTGTTAACCCAATCATTTAAATCAAACAAAAATTGGGAGGTTTTACACGATGTTATTTTTCTTAAGAGTATTCATTCTAGGTCTATTCTCTGTCACTTCACTTTCTCTTTTCGTTTACCAAGGAATTGAAGTAGTGCATGCCATCACAAGCATGTTTGGCAATCACGAGAGTTAAATTGACCTCATCATAAAAACCCCCTGCCTTACGCAGGGGGTTTTCGTTTTGCTTATTTATTGTCATCTTGGTCAGATGCAGCAGGTGATAAAAGAACTTGAGTTACTTCTCCCTGCTCTTCCTCATCTAAAATAAACGATCCATTGCTATAACGATCATTTGCCCTTAGTGTGGAAATATCGAGCGGGATCGTGGCACCCTTTTCCGTATCAATCTCAAGTGTATCGTGCAGTGAAGCAGCAATCACAGCAACAATTCTGTGAGGGTTTTTCTTTAATTCTCTTAGCATGATCACTCCACGTTTTGCTCTTGATGTCTTATCAAATTCAGAGAGGTTCATCCGCTTCACAGCACCTCTTTGTGTCGTGAGAACAAGCACATTGTTCTTCGGATCAATGATTTGTCCAGAGACCACCTCGTCTCCGTCCTTCAAATTGATGCCTTTCACACCAGCCGCTCTCGGACCGACCACACTCACTTCTTCTTCATCAAACCATAATCCATAGCCATTTTTCGTTGCAATAAACAATTCTTGCTGACCTGTTGTAACATGAACATCTACAAGTTCATCATCACCTTTTAAATTCAAGGCGACAAGCGGTTTTGAATAGCGCTGCGCTTTATATTGGAGAAGCTCTGTTTTCTTCACCATACCGCCTTTTGTGAAGAACAAGAGATACGATGATTCATCGAATTCTTTAATTGGGATCGCTTTTTGAATGGATTCATCCCGATCAATCGAAATAATATTCGTAATGTGCTGCCCCATGTCTTTCCAGCGTATATCTGGCAACTGATGAACTGGACAGTAAATGTAGCTCCCTTTATTCGTAAATAGCAGAAGAACATCTGTTGTATTCATTTCAAACTGGTGAATCAGTCGGTCTGTATCCTTCATACCGAAGTCCTTACCATTTGATGCAGCATAGGAACGCTGGCTTGTCCGTTTGATGTATCCATCTTTTGTGACTGTGACGTACACGTCCTCTGATGCGATCATCACTTCAAGGTTAATCTTAATTTCTTCAATTTTTTCCTCAATGACGGATCGTCTTTCATCAGCATACGTCTTTTTCAACTTCTTCAAGTTGTTCGTAATGACTTTAAACAGCTTCTTCTCATTCGCTAAAATGTCTTCAAGCTCTGCAATTCGCACGTCAAGCTCTCTTGCTTCGTCTCTTAGTTGGGTGATATCTGTATTTGTTAAACGATATAACTGGAGAGAAACAATCGCTTCTGATTGAGCTTCTGTAAAATCATATTTCTCCATCAAATTGTTTTTCGCATCACGCTTATCATTAGACGAACGAATCGTCGCAATGACTTCATCTAAAATGGAAAGAGCTTTAATTAATCCATCTACAATATGATGACGTTCTTTTGCTTTTCGAAGTTCGTATGCTGAGCGGTTCGTCATCACTTCTTTTTGATGAGCAATGTAAGCGTCTAGTACAGTTGTAAGCGTCATTAAAGTCGGTCTTCTGTTATGTATCGCGACCATATTAAAGTTATAAGGGATTTGCAGATCAGAATTTTTATATAAGAAATTCAAGACACCATTCGCATCCGCTTCTTTTTTCAGCTCTACAACAATCCGAAGGCCGGTACGGTCCGTCTCATCCCGAACTTCAGAAATCCCTTCTACTTTTCTTTCAATGCGGAACTCGTCCATCTTTTTGACAAGATTGGCCTTATTCACTTCATAAGGAATTTCTGTGATCACGATTTGCTGGCGTCCACCGCGGATGGTTTCAATCTCCGCTTTTCCGCGAATCATAATCTTTCCTTTTCCTGTTTCATATGCCTTCTTAATTCCATCCACACCTTGAATGATCCCGCCTGTTGGGAAATCAGGCCCTTTGATGACTGTCATTAAATCTTCAACCGTACAATGCGGCTGTTCAATTCGCTTAATCACGCCATCAATCACTTCTCCTAGGTGGTGCGGTGGAATATCAGTCGCATAACCGGCTGAAATCCCTGTTGACCCGTTCACAAGAAGGTTGGGAAACATCGCTGGTAAGACAACAGGCTCTTTGCTTGTATCATCAAAGTTCGCGACAAATTCGACCGTCTCCTTGTCGAGGTCTTTTAAAAGCTCTGATGCAATTGCAGAAAGCCTTGCTTCCGTATAACGCATGGCAGCAGGAGGATCTCCGTCGATACTCCCGTTATTTCCATGCATCTCAATCAGCACATTTCGCACTTTCCAATCCTGGCTCATTCTCACCATTGCTTCATAAACAGAAGAATCACCATGCGGATGATAGTTACCAATGACGTTACCGACTGTTTTGGCAGCTTTACGGAAGTTTTTATCTTGTGTATTTCCTTCCGCATACATTGCATATAAAATTCTTCGTTGTACAGGCTTTAATCCATCACGTGCATCTGGAAGTGCACGATCTTGGATAATATATTTACTATAGCGACCAAAACGGTCCCCAATCACTTCTTCTAACGGTAAATCATGAAATCGTTCTTGTTGTGCCATGTTTAAACCTCCTCAGCTAGCGACAAGTTTTCATTTTCAAGAATGTTGCTTTCCTCATCAAGTCCAAAGGCGACATTCTTTTCAATCCATTTACGGCGTGGTTCTACTTTGTCACCCATCAGTGTCGTGACGCGGCGCTCCACCCGTGCAGCATCATCGATCTTCACCCTGACAAGCGTTCTCGACTCTGGATTCATTGTCGTTTCCCATAGCTGGTCGGCATTCATTTCACCTAAACCTTTATAGCGTTGAATCGTATATCCTTTTCCAACTTTCTTTAGTACATCATCCATTTCTTCATCAGACCAAGCATATTCAATGACTTCTTTCTTCCCTGAGCCTTTGCTAACTTTATATAAAGGCGGAAGGGCAATGAATACTTTGCCATGCTCAATCAGCGGCTTCATATAGCGGTAGAAGAATGTAAGCAATAGAACCTGAATATGCGCGCCATCTGTATCAGCATCTGTCATGATGACAATTTTGTCATAATTGATGTCTTCTACATTAAAATCGACACCAACCCCACCGCCAATGGCATGGATAATGGTATTGATTTCTTCGTTTTTGAAAATATCTGCAAGCTTTGCTTTCTCTGTATTAATGACCTTCCCTCGAAGCGGCAGCACCGCTTGGAATTTCCGATCACGCCCTTGCTTGGCTGATCCACCCGCTGAGTCACCCTCTACTAGATACAGTTCATTTCTTGCCGGGTTTCTAGATTGAGCAGGTGTTAATTTTCCGCTGAGTGTTGCTTCAGATTTTTTCCGTTTCTTGCCGCTCCTCGCTTCTTCTCTTGCTTTTCTAGCCGCTTCTCTTGCCTGCTGCGCTTTAATCGCTTTTTTCACAAGCAGTGTTGCCGTTTCGCGGTTTTCTTCAAGGAAATAAGCCAATTTTTCAGAAATTACGGCATCAACAGCTGACCTTGCCTCACTCGTTCCAAGCTTTCCTTTTGTTTGTCCTTCAAATTGAAGAAGCTCTTCAGGAATTCTGACAGAAATAACAGCTGACAGACCTTCACGAATATCCGTACCTTCTAAATTTTTGTCTTTTTCTTTTAAAAGGGTCACTTTGCGTGCATATTCATTAAAGGCTCTCGTCATGGCTGTTTTTGCACCAGACTCATGCGTACCGCCATCTTTGGTTCTTACGTTATTGACGAACGACAAAATATTTTCTGAATATCCGTCGTTAAATTGAAAGGCAAAATCGACTTCAATGGACTGATGTTCGCCTTCAAACGAAACGACTTCACTAAGTACATCCTTTTCCTCGTTTAAATAAGCAACGAACGCTTCAATACCTGTCTCATAATAAAAGGTCTCCTGCACATCATGGCGCTCATCAATCAGCTCTATTTTTAGCCCTTTTAATAAAAAGGCTGATTCTCTTAAACGCTCTGATAATGTATCAAAATTATAGGTGGTGACACTGAACATCGTTGGATCTGGCTTAAAATGAATCAGTGTACCGGTCTTTTTCGTTTTCCCGATTTTTTCAAGTGATGTGACTGGCTTTCCGCCATGTTCAAAGCGCTGGTGATAAATAAATCCATCGCGTTCTATCGTCACGGTGAGCCACTCTGAAAGTGCGTTCACAACGGACGCCCCAACCCCGTGAAGTCCACCACTTGTTTTATAACCGCCTTGACCAAATTTTCCGCCTGCGTGCAGGACAGTTAAAATGATCTCTGGTGTCGGTTTTCCAAGCTTATGCATACCAGTAGGCATTCCGCGCCCTTTATCTTGGACGGAAATGCTGTTATCTTTATGTATTTTGACAATGATATGATCTCCATGGCCAGCGAGCACTTCATCGACAGAGTTGTCTACAATCTCATAGACAAGGTGATGAAGACCGCGTGAATCCGTCGATCCAATATACATCCCTGGGCGTTTACGGACCGCTTCAAGCCCCTCTAGCACCTGAATAGAATCATCGTTATAATCTACTTGCTGCTTTTTAACCAAATGCTTAATCCCCTTTCACTAACAAACATAACCGGCTAATCATCAATGATCTCTCTAGATTTTAATGATGATCATGCTGCTCATTACTGTCCACTTTAATAAGCTGCATCATCACCATGCATGTGTGATTCAGCGATACATGCTCTTTTGCACGGTTATGAGAATGTTCTACATTCTGCAATCAGAACTAGAAGTCCATTATAAACAAGACTGTTTCATAAGCCAAATGCAATCATATGATGGTTTTAGCAAAACAGAACAAATGTTCTATATTTATCTTATCGCTCTTTTTCTCGATATGCAAGGTCACCGATAGGTCCCTGTCGCCTTATTTTATCGCTTTCTTCTAGAATCGCAAATATATTTCTGCAACAAAAAAGCAAAAATCCTTGAAAAACCAAGGATTTTTGACGATTTAATGAGTTTTTGTCATCGCATGAGCCACTTTGATACATAAATCCATGATGGCGACCTTGCCATTTTCCTCAATCAGCCTTTTTGCCTCTTCATGATATACGCCTTGCTGCGCCCAAAAAACAGGTGCGTCTATTTCAAGAAATTCTTTCGCCACCTCAGGCAAAAACTCAGAACGTCTAAAGACATTGACGATATCAACAGGCCCTTCTATGTCTTTTAAAGAGTCGACCGCTTTTACCCCAAGTGCTTCATCAATCGTTGGATTGACAGGAATGATGTCATAACCGGCATCTTGCATGGCTTTTGAAACCATATAGGACGTTCGGTGCGGCTGATCTGACAAACCAACAACCGCAATTCGCTTACTGCTTTTTAATATACGCCCAATTTCTTGTTTTGAAGGATGATTCATCCAGACACTCCTTTTCTTCTATTTTAGCGAATTTCTTGTTAAAAACAAAGCTGAATTCATCGGCCATCGTTTTTTTCAAAAAAAGATCGCCATGTTTTTCATAAGATCATGTTAAAATGTAAGACAAGAGGGAGAATATAAAGGAGTTATGCAGATGTTAATTGCTTTGATGTTTATTTTGGCTTATCTTCTCGGCAGTATTCCATCAGGTCTCATTGTCGGGAAAGCTGCAAAGGGAATCGATATCCGTGAACATGGCAGCGGGAACCTAGGTGCGACGAATGCATTCCGTACGTTAGGTGTGAAAGCAGGGTCCATCGTTATCACTGCTGATATTTTAAAAGGGACTCTTGCTTCGGCTTTACCGTTTTTCATGCAACTGGACATTCATCCCTTATTAGCAGGAGTTGCTGCTGTTATCGGTCACAGCTTTCCTGTCTTTGCAAAATTTAAAGGGGGAAAAGCGGTCGCTACATCAGGCGGCGTGCTGTTATTTTATGCCCCGTTCTTATTTATCACGATGATCGCTGCTTTTTTCTTATTTTTATACATTAGTAAATATGTTTCATTATCATCTATGCTGACTGGGATCTACACATTCATTTACAGCATATTCACCCAAGACGTATTTTTAATTATTGTTGTTGCTGTTCTTGCTGGTTTTGTGATCTTCAGACACATCGCCAACCTCAAACGAATTCTCAACAAAACTGAACCGAAAATCAAATGGCTTTAGCCGTTTCATCAATTTAAATATGTGGTAAAAGTAAAGAAAAGCTGTTTTTGCATCCTGCATTTAAAAACAGCATGACTTCAAAAAGGGGCGATCACATTGAAATTAACGATAAAAGATGATGCACTCAATTGGTACAAGAATGAACTGGATTTAGAAAAAGGTGATCATGTTCGCTTTTTTGTCAGATATGGCGGGTGCAGTAATGTACAAAAAGGCTTTTCTCTCGGCGTCGCAAAAGATGAACCTCAAAATGCCGGCGCAACCGCTGAAGTAGAAGGCATTACTTTCTTTGTGGAAGAAAGTGATATTTGGTATTTTGACAACCATGATCTGCATATTGATTATAACGAGTCCGTGAAAGAACCAGAATTTCATTATGAATAAACAAAAAAGATACCTCATCCCTCGGGTATCTTTTTTGTTTATCACTCAATATAAAGTCCATACTCCTGAATGTTTCCTAACGACCGCTCTTTTTGCAAAATCCGTTTTTGCGAATCACCGATGAGATCAAAATGAGGAAAACCTTCGCGAACATGGATCCATTCTTTCTTTAATCCATGCTTTTGTCCCCAAGCGATTAATTGCTCCATATCCTGACAGGCTGCCTTTGTGACAGTATTCGCATGCGGAAAACGGTCATCAAGCCAATAGTGTGTCAAAAAGGCCACATTCCCTTGCCGAACAGCTGATTTCCAAGCATTCAAATCTCTTCTTTTAATTCCAAAGGCCATGAATCAAACCTGCTTCTTGGACTGTTCGTATACGCTGTGCCATGCAGGGAAAGCTTTTCTAAATTGAATCGGTCTAAAGGTTTCTTTGTCCACACAAATATGTGAGGTGGTCCCTGTAATAGCCGTTTGTCCATCAGGTTTTTGTATTTCATAGCCATACACTGTTTTCACGCCGTTATATTCTTCTATCCATGTGTGAACTGTAGCCGTTTCACCGTACAGTAGTGGTTTCTTATATTGAACCTGAAGATCGACAACAGGTGCAAGGACACCGTCTGCCTCTAACTGGGCATAGGAAAAGCCTAATTCTTTAATTAATGCTGTTCTGCCGACTTCCATCCAGATTAAATAGTTGGCATGATACACAATACCCATTTGATCTGTTTCTGCATAACGGACTTCTATTTCTTTTTTAGATACATACACGTTTTCATCGCTCTCCTATCAAAACCTAACGTCTCTGACATTTTACCACATTCCAAATGGTTCTTCTAAAAAGAGGCAATAAAATAAACCAGGAATCCCTGGTTTATTCAGTGTAACCGCTCTTTCTTGCTGCTTCCTCGTCCTTTATTTCAGAACGCATTGCGTCAATACTTGTTCTACGGTTTTCATTTTTTTGCTTGATCATCTGCTTTTCTTCCTCTGTTGAAAGACCCATTGCTGCTTCAGATTCATCAATATTTTCAAGTGTGTTTTCGATCATATCCTGCAGCTTCTCAACATTATCAGAACGATCATCTGGATTGGATTGATATGACTTGTCATTCATCATGCTTCCCTCCTATTATTCGCCCTTCGTCTGTATCACATCAGGCTGTTCATTCGATTTATTATGCATCTTTTTGCCTTTATTTCGTTTGTATGCTACAGGTTTTGTCCCTAAATGGTCTGGTGTAAACTGCGCTTGTTTATCATGCTCTCTACCCATCATTCACCCCTCCCTCTTCTTTAGGATGAACGAAAAAGGACAAATCATAACTTATTTCTGTCTAAATCGCTCTTCCAACTTTTCTTCAAGCTGGTTTAAAAATTCCTCATTGCTTAATAATTCTTTTTTATTTTCAAGCACAAGTTCTTCAAATGTACGGCGCTTTCTTCTTCTCATGTCTATCACCACCTCCACTCTGTTCATACCATTTTCGCCAAAACATTTAGAAAATAAGCAAAAAAGAGCTGAATCATTATAGATCCAGCTCTTTTTCAATTTCTTTTTTTGTGAGCATTTGATGCTTTACAGACAGGATACGCCCTTTTTCATCTAGTATGTATGTCGTCGGATATGAAAGTACCTGATATCTCGCTTGAATACCTTTTTGATCTAATAAAACAGGAAAACTGACCTTAAGTTCATCAATAAAAGATGCGACGTGATCCACACTCTTTTCAGTGTTCGTCAAATTCACCGCTAGTACCTCAACTTGGTCATTTTCACTTCTAATTGCATCTAGATCTGGCATTTCTGTTCGGCAAGGCTTACACCATGTCGCCCAAAAATTGAGAAGTACTTTTTTACCTCGATAATCAGATAAAGATGCCGTTTTGCCATCAAGGGTTTTGAGCTCAAAATCAGGGGCTTTGTCCCCTGTTTCAAGACCGATGGCGGGTTCTTTTGGTCCGAATACATTCCATGCAAGTAAACCAATCAACACAAGTAAAACAGCGCTTGCCATTCCTTTTTTCCACATGATTGATCCTCCACTATGTTAAAAAAGAAGAGAAAGCTATCTAAGCGCCTTCTCTTCTTTGCTTTATTAGTTGCTTGCCAATTTTTCACGCAATACCATTTGAAGGATACCACCATGACGGTAGTAGTCAATTTCGACTTCACTGTCAAAGCGAACAATTACTTCAAATGTTTTCTCGTTGCCATCTGTATCAATTGCTTTTACAGTGACAAGGTCACGCGGACGAACTGTTTCATCAACATCTACTTCGAATGTTTCTGTTCCTGTTAGTCCATAAGTTTCTGCACTTTCTCCATCTTTAAACTGTAAAGGAAGTACACCCATGAAGACAAGGTTACTTCTGTGGATACGCTCAAAGCTTTCCGCAAGAACGAATTTAATTCCAAGAAGATTTGTTCCTTTTGCAGCCCAGTCACGTGAAGAACCCATTCCGTAGTCTTTGCCTGCTAAGATCGCAAGACCAGTTCCATCTTCTTTATAACGCATGCATGCATCATAAATGGATGTCACTTCACCAGTTGGCCAGTACGTTGTATACCCGCCTTCTGTTCCTGGTGCGATTTGGTTCTTAATGCGGATATTTGCAAAAGTACCTCTCATCATTACATGGTGGTTACCACGACGTGATCCATATGAGTTAAAGTCTCTTGGCGAAACGCCTCTTTCTTGCAAGTATTTACCTGCAGGCGTGTCTTTACCAATTGCTCCAGCAGGAGAAATATGGTCTGTTGTGACAGAGTCACCGAACTTAGCCACTACGCGCAATCCTTTAAGTGGTTCAACTTTACCAGGTTCAACTGATAAGTTTTCAAAAAATGGCGGGTTATCAATGTATGTGGAATTTTCATCCCATTTATACAATGCATCATCCGTCGTTTTAATTTCATTCCAGCGGTCATTGTTGTCAAAAACAGTTTCATACTCTGAGCGGAATAGCTCAGGTGTGACAGTGCTTTTCACGACGCTGTTGATTTCATCCATTGATGGCCAAATGTCATTGAAATAAACGTTCTCGCCATTTTTATCGACACCGATCGGATCTTTTGTTAAATCAATATTCACCGTACCAGCAAGTGCATAGGCCACTACTAATGGTGGAGATGCAAGGTAGTTTCCTTTTACAAGCGGGTGGATACGCCCTTCAAAGTTACGGTTACCTGATAAAACAGAAGTGATCAGCAGATCATTTTCAGAGACAGCATCTTCAATTTCTTTTTCAAGCGGTCCTGAGTTTCCGATACATGTTGTACAGCCATACCCAACGATGTTAAACCCAAGGTCTCTTAAGTATGGAAGAAGTCCTGAGTTCACGAGGTACCCTGTTACAACTTTAGAACCCGGTGCTAGTGACGTTTTCACGTAATTTGGCACCTTCATACCGAGCTCACTTGCTTTTTTCGCAACAAGACCTGCTCCGATTAAGACGTATGGGTTCGATGTATTCGTACAGCTCGTAATCGCTGCAATCGCAATCGCACCTGTCTTCATCACAGCCTTTTCACCATTTGCTAGATCAAATTCGATTTGTTTGTCTAGCTCTGATTTTTCTAAGCCAAAACCTTGGTTACCAGCTGGGCTTTCGATGTGTTTATGGAACGTCTCTTTCATTTGAGAAAGTGGAATCAAATCTTGTGGACGTTTAGGACCAGATAAGTTTGATTCAATTTGAGAAAGATCAATTTCCACAACATCTGTAAAAATTGGCTCTTCTGCATCTGGCGTATAGAATAAGCCATTTGCGCGAGAATATTCTTCAACGATATTAATTTGCTCTTCATCACGTCCAGTAAGGCGAAGGTAAGCTAGCGCTTCTTCATCTACTGGGAAGAATCCGCAAGTAGCACCGTATTCTGGCGCCATGTTCGCAATTGTTGCACGATCTGCTAACGGCAATTGTGCAACACCAGGTCCGAAGAACTCGACGAACTTGTTCACTACGCCTTTTTCACGAAGAACTTGTGTCACTTTTAAGGCAAGGTCAGTTGCAGTTGTTCCGTTTGGAAGCTCTCCAACTAATTTAGCACCAATAACTTCTGGTACTGGGAAGTATGAAGGCTGACCAAGCATACCAGCTTCTGCTTCGATACCGCCAACGCCCCATCCAAGTACACCGATACCGTTAATCATTGTTGTATGTGAGTCAGTACCAACTAATGTATCTGGGTAAGTGATGATCTCGCCATCTTCTTCGATTGCATGAACAACACTTGCAAGATACTCTAAGTTCACTTGGTGAACAATCCCTGTTGCAGGCGGAACAGCTTGATAATTGTTAAACGCTTTCTTTGCCCAGCTAAGGAAGTTATAACGCTCTGCGTTACGTTCGAACTCTAAATCCATGTTAATGTTTAATGCATCTTCAGTTCCAGCTTTATCGACTTGTACAGAGTGGTCAATGACCAGGTCAACTGGAATTTCAGGGTTGATTTTATCTGGGTCTCCGCCCACATCTGCCATTGCTTTTCTTAAAGAAGCAAGGTCAACGACAGCTGGCACACCCGTGAAGTCTTGTAAAATAACACGAGAAGGTTTAAATGGAACATCAATTTCTTTTACCTCGGCAGTTCCCCATTTTGCCAAGTTCTCAACGTGTTCCTTTTTGATCACTCTACCGTCTACTTGGCGAAGCACTGATTCTAACAGTACCTTAATGGAATAAGGCAATTTAGAAACATTTCCGATTCCTTGTTTCTCGAGTGCTTCTAACGAATAATAGTGATACGTTTTCCCATTTGTCGAAAACGTTTTTCTAGATTGAAAAGCGTCTTGTTTAGCGACTTGCTGCTGTTTCGACATGTCCAAAATCCCCCTTTTGATGATCAAGATCAATTTCAATTCTCAGAAAAATCGTCGTATTTCACCACAATTTTCTCACAATTTCATCTTAAAACAAATTCATACATAAGTAAATAACAATGCTTTTATTAAATTCAATAAGTTTAGCTTATCATGAGGAAATGATTACTCTTCATAAACTGAGCAGCACGGGTTCATACTAATGCTGAGGTGATAGAACATGACAAAAAGAAAAGCAAATCATGTAATTGAAGGCATGAACGCAGCCAAAAGCCAAGGAAATGGTGCAGGCTATATAGAAAATGATCAGCTCGTTTTAACAGAAGAACAAAAGCAAAATAATAAAAAGCGTAAAAAAAACCAATAAGAAAGGAGTGAGTAATGATGACGAACAAAAACACCGGGAAAGACATACGTCAAAACTCTCCTAAAGAGCATCAAGGCGGGCAGCCTGAGCCACTATCAGGCAGTAAAAAAGTGAAAAACCGCAACCATACAAGACAAAAGCACAATTCACATCATGATATGTAAACATTTTCTCTTAAGCCCGTGACCAAACGGGATGTTTTAGGTCTTTCACACATTTCAGCTTTCATCATATGATTTATTATGAGATGTGATGGAGGAGTGTTTATGGAGAATGAAAAGCAAGTGAATTCCTCTGATTTTCTTGAAATAGATGATTGGCTGAGTGTATTAATGGATGATCCTTTTGCATGGTATGACGAACAGCTCCCAATAGATCTTTACGAAACGAGCCGTGATTATATTATTGAGATCGACCTCTCCACCCTATCGATCACTGATTTAAAACTGACCTTTTCCGGATGTGAGCTCATCCTCGCTTATTTGATTGATGAAAGAGAACAGCCGATTGAAAAAAGTGTCATGCTCCCTTTTTATTTGAATGACAAAGACATTGATACAGATTACGAAAACAGAATCATATCAATAAAAATCAAAAAAGAAACCCATCGTCAAGACGGAGCATTTTCCTTTCAAATGCCACACTTCAAACATTAAGAGCCCGCCTGTATACAGGCGGGCTCTCTTCCGTTCGTTTCAAGTCAATACCTTTTGCGAACCACCATGGCCAAATAGTAGAGTCGCTATACAATAATGTATTCCTTTTCTACTAAATGGTTTGGGTCATTCTAGTAAATGGGCGCCTCTTGATCAAAAAAGGCGTTTATAGAAAAAAACACATACATTTTTGTTATTTTCTTCTACCTTCCCTTCATGTAAAATAGAATAGAGAGAAGGGATATAGGGAGTGAGAACATGTTAAGCGGCTGGTTTTTGTGGTTCATTTTATTTTGGGGTACAGTGATGATTGGATTACTAGCAATCGGTGGCTTTTTTATGTTTCGCAAGTTTTTAAAACGATTGCCGAAAGAAGACGGGAAATCAGAGCTTGATTGGCAGGATGAATATATTCAAAAGAGCCTGCACCTATGGCGCGATGAAGACAAACAGCTATTAAATGAGCTAGTATTACCGGTTCCAGAGCTGTTTAGAGACGTCGCCAAAGAAAAAATCGCCGGTAAAATTGGCGAGCTGGCACTTAAAGAACAAGCGGCCAGCATTAATTTAGACTTAATCATTCGCGGCTATATTATCGCTACACCGAAGCGGGATCATAAATTTCTACTAAAGCGCCTTCAAGAAAAAAAGATCGACCATTCGCCATATGAATCTTTATTAAAATAACCTCCTTTTTAAAAAGGAGGTTTAATTTATTTGGGCCTGCTGCAGATCTAATTGTTTAGACATCTTTCTAAACGACAAATACATCGCAATCCGCCAAGGGACAATCATGCCAAAGGCTAGAATCCAAAACATCCCGCTGAGCGCACCATAATCAATGGAAGAGCTTAAAATCGTCTTCATACCGATACGAAGGACAAGAAGTCCAATGAGAATAAACACAAATGCTTTTGAACGCTTCAAATAGATTTCATTGCCTCTAATTTCAAATTTCGATGTTTTAATTAAAAAGATAGAGAAAAACATCCCTACAGTAATCGCCTCTAAAAACTCAGCTCCAGTTACTTGAAACATTGGCACAAAAAACATCAGTGCACCAGTGCTCATAAAGATAGGAGGTAAAATAATTTTTTTCGCGGTTGCAGGTTTTGCAGATGATTTAATGCGAATAAACATGACGGCTACCGCCATACATACCGCCACTATAGAAGAAATTATGATCATCATATCAAATCATTCCTTTATTCTTTAAGGTCAGCCTATGTATAATATACTCCAATTGACGAAAAAAAACCATTCGCCGCGACTGTAGAAAACGATTTCAAAAACCAGTAAATCCTCCAAATAATGATGAGAACATAATAATGATCCACGTCAGAAGATCAAAGAACAGCAAGATTCCTACCACGATCATAATAATCCCGCCAGTTTTCATAATGAGCTGCTGACGCTTTCTGATCCAAGCCATTTTTGTGATGAAAAAGGAAAGAACAAAAAATGGGATAGCAAAACCTAATACATACGCAATCATGTAGGTCACAGCGGACTCTGGCTTGTTGCTGGCAAGTGTGATGACAGCTGATAAAATCGGGCCGGTACATGGTGTCCAACCAGCAGCAAAACCCATTCCGATGAGAATCGATCCAAAAAAACCGGCTGGACGATTTTTAAACTGCAACCTCTTTTCTCCCATTAAAAAAGAAGGCTGAAATACACCAAGAATCATAAAGCCAAAGAAAATAATGAGAATGGCACCAATTTGACGAATCGCATCTTGATATTCAATGAAAAACTTCCCAACAAACGATGTCCCAAATCCAATGGCAATAAAAATGAGAGAGAACCCAATTAAAAAGAATAATGTATGAAGAAGACTTCTTCTTCTCAGCATCACCTTCTCAGATTTCACTTCATCTATACTAACGCCCGTAATATAGGATAAAAAGGCTGGATAAAGTGGCAGACAGCACGGTGAGATAAAAGATAGAAACCCTGCTCCAAACGCTAAAAAGTAATTCAAATCTGACAAAAGAACACCCCCTTCTTACAATATACAATAAGAGATGACAAATTCATTTCATTTTTTTTACATCGCCTCAATAAAGATGGTCTAATCTCTTAAAACCTTATATAATTTAATTTGACATCAAGATACCAAACCCTTTAAATTTGAAAATAAACCTTAAAATGGATATAATAGAATCGATTCTTTTTATCAAGATTTGCATGAAAGGAACATGACTTTGGTAAAAACATCATTATTAACTCAAATTGAAGAAAAAAGAGAAGAGCTGATGAAAGTTGTCTTGCATAATGGGATGACATCAACAGTGACCATCGAACATAGCCAGCAGCTAGATCATCTCCTCTTACAATATCAACGACACTTACACTCAAACTCAGCCAACTAATGATATCTCAAGATAGAAACAAATGCCGCACGATTTTAGAAAAGTTGATATGTGTGACAATAAAAGAAACGAAAACCTCTGCTCACAGGGGTTTTTTGTTTTGTCTTTAACGGACGGTTCACGGCAAAATAAAAACCACTTTCCCTGCTTTATTCATGCAAGTACAGTGGTTTTATGCGTCTGATGAAGGTGACTTCAATAAAGAAAGGGCATCGCTTGTCCAATCTTTAGGGACCATGTTCCATCTATGATCATAATAACGTACGTATTATTTCGCTTGGTTGTTCATGGCTTTCATCATTTGATTGATTTTCTTTTGGGACGGTTTCATGCCCATTTGCATCATCATCATTCGAAGCATTTGTTCATTAATTGGTGGATTCTTTTTCAAGTAGCTCATCATATACTTACGAGCAATAAAGAATCCGAGTGCAACTCCTGCAAGCAGTGCAACAACGCCTACAAGGATGACAACCCATAAATCCATAATTCTTCCTCCTTCATGTTGTCTCGTATAAAGTGTACTAAACAAAAGGCTATTATACAACATTTCACGTTCAATTTTATTTTTTTAAACAAAATTCCTCACTTTTACCGGATTGAGCCACCCGTGCTTCTTTGATCCAAAGTCCATAGCCAGGAAACAAGGACTAATTTTTCTGAGTACTTCAAAAAACACCGCTTCTGCCTCATAACTGCCTGTGGCAGACATTTGAATGTAACGGTCTTTTATAATGAATGCGGCTGTGCCTTTTCCATCTGGCAGCGATGCACTGTATATTGAGCCTATTTGTGTATAGTGAATGTTGGTTAAATTGTTCATTAAACGCTGGTGCATATGAAAAGCAGGGATTCGTTTCGTTACATAATCCACTTGCTTAACAAGCATGACTAATTCGTCATCACTGCGGTTCGTCCAGTGTAACGATTCAAACAAATGAAACAAAATAGATTCTCTACCAAAATAATGATGAGCAAACTCATCCTCAATCCAATAAATATAATAATGGCGTTCCATGTCTATCCCTTCCTTTCACATTTCGTCAATCTCGCTTATTGCTTGTATTATACAAAAATGTGAAAGAAAGAATTGTCTATATATGAAGCAAGAAGAAACTAGTTTTGTCAAAAAAACAAGAAAAAAGAAAAAAGTTTGCAGAGCATAGTGAAAAGCTCTGCAAACCGACTGCAAAAAAGCATGATGCTTGGAGACTGATTATTTATTCAGCTTTGCTTTTACGCGGCTCACCACGTTGCTGACAGTGAAACCGTATTTTTCAATAATGGTTTCGCCTGGTGCAGAAGCGCCAAATTTATCAATCGCAATCACATCGCCATCAAGGCCAGTGTAACGTTCCCAGCCAAGTGAAGCACCCATTTCGATTGCAACACGTGCTCTCACTGCTTTAGGAAGAACGGACTCTTTGTATTCGTCTGACTGCTCATCAAAGCGATCCCATGCAGGTAAGCTCACGACAGAAACGCGAATGCCTTCTTTTTCAAGTGCTTTTTGCGCTTCAATGGCTAAACCTACTTCAGATCCTGAAGCAAGTAGAAGAGCTTCTGGCTGTGCATCAGCTGCTTCAACGACGACATATCCACCTTTTTCTACGCCTTCATACGCCTTCTCTGGTGATTGATCAATCGTTGGAAGGTTTTGACGAGTAAGAACAAGCGCTGTCGGTTTATTCGTTGAAGATACAGCAATTTTCCATGCTGCAGCTGTTTCGTTTCCATCAGCTGGACGAATAACAGAAAGGTTAGGCATCGCACGTAATGAAGCGAGCTGTTCAACTGGCTCATGCGTTGGTCCATCTTCCCCAACCGCAATACTGTCATGCGTAAATACATAAGTGACAGGAAGTCCCATCAATGCAGCAAGACGAATGGCAGGTCTTAAGTAGTCTGAGAAAACAAAGAATGTTCCGCCGAATACACGAAGTCCGCCGTGAAGTGCCATACCGTTTAATGCTGCACCCATTGCGAATTCTCTCACACCAAACCAAATGTTTCTGCCAGCGTAATTCTCTCTGCCAAAGTCAGTTGTATCTTTAATGGTTGTTTTATTTGATCCAGCAAGGTCAGCAGACCCGCCAATAAAGAATGGTACTTGTTTTGCAATGCCATTTAATACTTCTCCAGAAGAAGCACGAGAGGCAAGGCTTGAACCTGCTTCATAAACAGGAACCTCTTGATCCCAATTCTCAGGAAGTTTCCCTTCAATCGCAAGCTTCAGCTGAGCTGCTAGTTCTGGATATTCTTTTTCATATTGCTCAAACAGTTCATTCCACGCTGCTTCTTTTTTCTGTCCAGCGTCTTTAACAGCTGTTTTGAAATGATCGTACACTTCAGAAGGTACATGGAAATCTTCTTCAAACGTCCAAGAATAAGCTTCCTTCGTTAGCTTCGCTTCCTCACTGCCAAGCGGTGCACCGTGCACCCCAGACGTTCCCGCACGGTTTGGAGATCCGAAACCGATTGTCGTCTTCACTTCAATAAGTGTAGGTTTGTCTGTACTTTGTTTGGCTTTTTCAATGGCAGCCGTCACTTCGTCAATGTTATTGCCGTCTTTTACATAAAGAACTTCCCAATTCATCGCTTCAAAACGATTCTTCACATTTTCAGAGAAAGAACGATCGAGGTCGCCATCTAAAGAAATGTCGTTTGAATCATAAAGAACAATTAAACGGCCTAAGCCTAAATGACCAGCAAGTGAAGCAGCTTCAGAGGAAATGCCCTCCATTAAGTCTCCATCTCCGCAAATGCTGTATGTATAGTGATCCACAACATTAAAGTTGTCTTTGTTATACGTTTCTGCAAGATGTCTTTCTGCAAGTGCCATTCCTACAGCCATCGCAATCCCTTGTCCTAAAGGACCTGTTGTCGCATCTACGCCCTCAGTATGTCCAAACTCAGGATGTCCAGGTGTTTTGCTTCCCCATTGGCGGAATTGTTTTAAATCTTCGATGCTCAGATTGTATCCGCTTAAATGAAGCATGCTATATAAAAGCATAGAGCCATGTCCCGCAGATAACACAAAACGGTCTCTGTTAAACCAATTTGGATTTTGCGGACTTACGTTTAAGTGATTCGTCCATAAAGCGTATGCCATTGGTGCAGCGCCCATCGGCATTCCAGGGTGACCGGAATTCGCTTTTTCAATTGCGTCTATGGAGAGAGTACGTATTGTTGCAATAGATTTCAATTCAATCGTTTCCATATAAATCCCCTTCCGTATCTTGTGTACACCATTATCATAAATCTACTGTCCTTTTTTCACAACTATTTCACGCCGAAAAAGAAGGATTTTGTCACATTTAGTTTATCGATCACCTAAAAACTTATACAAATATGAAAAAAGATGAGAATATTCCTCCCATCTTTTCAAAAATCAAGAAATGATGACCTTTAATGAAGATTCTGGTCTCTTTCTCTTTTTAATTTTTCTGGTGTGACATCGTTTCCTTCTGGATCGACGATTTTCACGGTTTTAAGTGTATTTTTCATAGAAGAACGAAAAGCCTTTAAATATTCCTCTCTTAATTGCTTTTGTTCTGTTTTCTCAGCGTCCGACAAACCGGCCTCTTTCGACTTTTTTGAAAGCTCATTGATTCTTGCAAGCTGTTCTTTAGAAATCATGACAAACTCCTTTAAAACATTTTCTCTACATACTACTAAATATCAGTCATTTTTACAACAAATCACGCTTTAAGTCGCAAGCCCTTTTTCATATTCTTGGTACCTTCTATGGACGGTTGCTTTTGAAATGTCAAAACCAAGTGCCTGCAATGTCACTGCAATTTCAGCGAATGTCATGTTATTTTTTCTTAATCGAACAATTTCAGAAATCGGTACTTCAATACGTTCGCGGCCAGGCGCCTGTTCTTGGTGTTTTAAATTCAGTTCGGGTTGATACCCTCGCTCAACAGCTTTTTTCATCCCACGCTTAATTTTCAAATTATGAATTTTCCGCTGATACTCTTCTACAACGCCTACAATTTCAATGACCATTTCGTCTGCTTCTGAAAGCTCAAGCTCTCCTCTATGAAATACGCTGTACACCTTGACTTTCTCTTTAAACAGACAATGAAGAAGAGCGATTTTCGCCTGCCCTCTTCCAAGGCGTGTCTCATCTTGAATGAGAACAGCATCGATTTCTTCCTCTTTCAGCGTAGCCAGCATGTCAAAAACACCGTCACGATCAAGATCGTATCCACTCGCTTTTTCTTTAATCACTTTGACTACATTCATCTTGTGCGCTGCAGCTAAAGCAAGCAGTTCTTCTTCTTGTCTTTTAAGCGAGGTTTCTTGCTCTTCTTTGGCAGTACTTACTCTCGCATAAATGATTGCATTCATGTCTTCAATCGACCTTTCTACTGTACTGTTGCAAGTTGATATACGACTGGATGCTCTTTTTTAACTGGAATCACAAGGATATCTCCCGGCTGGATGTCAGTTGAAGCGAGATCATTGTGTTCAGTTACCCAGTCAATAAAAGCATTTTTATCGATCGATTTACTGTCGTTTACTTGATCAGCTAATCCCCAAAGAGTATCACCTGATTGAACCTCTATTTTAACATATTGATTTGGATCATTATGGCTAGTGACTGCAATAAGTGAGAGAAATATGCCAACGATGAATGAGAATAGCCCAATAAAAATAATAGATTCCTTTAACCTCATAATGTCATCTCTCCTAATAGAATGTGTGTTCGTTCTTTATGACACTCATTATAAATACGAACAAACGTTTCTGTCAAACGTTTTTTTCGAACCTATGTTTGTACTGTTAGGAAAAACATGCTATAATTTCTTTAAAATTGACGTTTTGAGGTGCAAAAGATGACGAAGCTATCAAAAAGACAACTCGATATCCTGAAATTCATAAAAGAAGAAGTAAAAAGCAAGGGTTATCCCCCATCCGTTCGTGAAATTGGCGAAGCTGTCGGTCTAGCATCAAGTTCAACTGTCCATGGACATTTAGCTAGACTAGAAACGAAAGGTTTAATTAGAAGAGACCCAACGAAACCTAGAGCGATCGAAGTACTAGATGAAGAGGAAATGAATATTCCAAAGAGCGCTGTAATGAATGTTCCAGTCATCGGAAAAGTCACAGCAGGCTTGCCTATCACGGCTGTTGAGAATGTAGAAGAATATTTCCCACTTCCAGAAACTTTTGCAGCGCCAGATGAACAAGTATTTATGCTTGAAATTATGGGAGAAAGTATGATCGATGCAGGTATTTTGGACAAAGACTACGTCATTGTGCGTCAACAAAGCACTGCCAACAATGGAGATATTGTGGTGGCTATGACAGAAGAAGATGAAGCAACAGTGAAACGTTTTTATAAGGAAGATACACACTTTAGATTACAGCCCGAGAATCCATCAATGGAACCGATTATTTTACAGAATGTGAGTATACTAGGTAAAGTGATTGGCGTATTTAGAAATATTCATTAAAAAAAGCCGGTATTTCATCAACGTTTGATGAGAGCCGGCTTTTTCTTTTATGAACAAGAATATGCAAGAATACTAGAGCTTGGGAACGAGCCAAATGTAAAGTTCGGCCATATGAAACCCGTTGTACGGCCAAAAGGCTGCGAGGAAAGAACATACATGAGAAATACTTGACCGTTTCTAAGGAACACAATGGTCCACCTTCTATTACATCCAGCTGCAAATTGAACCGTTTGCTGGCTTCCGCCTACACTCTGCCCTGCAATGAGCGGCTGCATACTTTGAGGCTGAGAAACTGCTTGTTGATATTGCGAGATGATATGCTGCGGCGGGGCTGGCGGGACCGACTGTCCTCCTGCACCTTGCCCTTGCCCAGTCCCTCCGAATGGCAAGCCGGGAAATCCTCCAACTTGAGAAATAGGAAACGCTGGCATGCTTTGTACCTGCCGATCGTACAAGTATCCATTCCACGTACCTTCATATGGATTATACATACTAAACACCACTTTCTTAGACATTCATCACGACAGTATATGTCATACATAAAAAAAGAGTGTTGAGGAGACAAATAGAAATCTTTCCAAAAGACGTTTTATTCTCCTTTAGAACGGTTAAATACTAATGAGGAAGAAAAAAATAAAAAAATGAAAACTTTTTGTCTCCCTCAAACGTTATATAGATAGAAAGAAAAGAAATAAAAAACATTTAGATTTAATACTTGTAATATCTCTGTAACTATTGTAACATTTGTAACATAAGAAGTTTTCATTGAGAAAAGGAGGCAATCGCCTTGAAAAAATTATTTGTTTTATTAACCGCTATTATGCTTATGATCTCATTACAAACAACAACACTGGCCGCTTCCAAAAAATCAGCCGCTTTGACAAATAAAGAAGCGTTACATATTGCCCTTGATGCAAGAGAACACTTTTGGAGTGCGATGTCAGGCTACAACATTAAAGAGCATTCAGATTACAAATTAAAATCATTTACTTATAAAGATATGACTTACAACTACCTGTCTAAAACATTTGACACAAAGAAAAAACTAAACAGCTATCTATCTCAAGTTTTCACAAAAGATGCCATTACTCACGGTTTAAAAGACTATCAGTTCATCGTTCATAAAGGAAAAATGGCTGTGCCAGTTGGTGACGGAGACAATATGCTTAATTGGGATAAGGCAACACCTAAACTCGTCTCTAAGAAAAGTACAATCCGCACATACGAATTCACAGTTCCAACACTTGATGGACGCAAAGTAAAACGTACTGTCACTTTCGAGAAAGTACAAAACGAGTGGAAAGTAACAAAAATTGACGCTGTGATCTAAATAAAAACCAGGCCGTTCACTAGGCCTGGTTTTTATATGGATGAAAATTCAGTCATACGATCTAAAGCGTGAGCAAGTGATGAAGCCGTTTGAAATTCATTAAAAGGAAGTCCAAGCTGTACAGCCGTTTGAGCAATTTCTGGTCTAATGCCTGAAATGGTCGTATCAACCCCAATTAACCGAAGTGACGTGACAAGATCAAAGATTTGATGTGCTACCATCGTATCAATGATGACGACACCTGATAAATCAATACATAAATGTTGAACACCTTTTTGCGAACACTGTTTTAATGTATTTTCTAAGATAATCTTTGCTCGCGCAGTGTCAATATCTCCAACTAAAGGCAATAAGGCAACATGACTTTTTAACACAATGACTGGGGAACTCAGCTCATAAATCATGTCTCTTTGTGCAACGAGTTTTTTGGTGGTATTTTTCACATATTGCTGAATAAAGACATGAATTGAAATGTTAAATGCCTCAGATATCAAATCATACCAATAAAATATTCGGTCAATGTCAATATCACCTTGATGCTGTTTTATAAACTCTTTTAAGTAATGAAGAACCACTCTTTGATTGGACATATATTCTCTCACGACGTAATCTAATGGTGTGTTCAAGTGCTTCGGATCACTTGCTAAGTCTTCAGACCATTTTTTAAATTTCGTATGTAAATACGTCTTGTCTTCAATAAGTGCGCGGATAAAATGCTGATAATAATCTTGATTTTGCCGTTTTAGCTCTGCTATGATGCTGGAATCTGTTGAACGATAAATGGATTCTGGATCATCATCCTCAATTGATTCATACCATGTTTCAGTCAGTTTCTCTGCATGTTGCATGAAAAAATCGTATAATGCACGGTTCTTTTCCATAAGCATATGTCCCTTCACATTTTCTACTTGTCAGTCTTTGTACCTGATGGATTGATTGTACCACTGAATCTTTTGTACCTGCTAGCTCGAATACGCTCCTGTTGAACAAAAAAAGCCCCCTCAAGGAGCCTCTTGTCTATGTTTATTTGACAATAAATAAAATTCGTTTCCCGTCAGGATACCCGCTGATTTGATGCCCGACCCATGAACCAGCGCCTCTATTATCTGATGGACTGACATATTGAACGCTCGCCCCCTTTCCTCCTTCAAGACACACTGCCATCGGCCATTCATCCCGGTCAAAACCAGGTTTTGTGGGAATTCCTTTTAATGATTCTTGTCTGCGGGCATCTGCCCCATTTCGGTCAATGGTACACACATCTGAGTGCCCTTTTCGAATAGCTTCTTGAATATGACTGCCTGTTTCAGGATACCGTTCCTTAGGAAATTGAATCACATGATCATAACGATCTGCCCCTTTTGCGGAACGATCCTCTCCAAAACCACCTAATAACGCACCCATCCAAATGACAAAACAAAGAACGACAGCAGCGATCCAGCCTTTTCTCATCTTCAAAAGCTCGTGACCTCCTCATACTTTTGATGAAATGATGTTGACTTGAAGGAAATGAGTCATTTTTAATGTATGAGTGGCTGCGTGATGACATGTGAAAAACATGAGCTGAATCTGCCTAGCAAAAGATTCATAAGAAAAAGCGAATGATTTCTTCATCATTCGCCTTGTTCTACTTAAGATATTTCATCTACTCTATATAATGTTTCGTTTTGTGAAGACATCTTGGACGGCATCCCCTCTTCAGCTGATGAGGATCGTTTATATTCTTTAGATGAGATGACTGTACCATGTGATTTAATCCAGCTCACCAATTTGCTGTTAGCTGATGACTGATTGTCTGGTAATAAAAAGTATTTCACCTTTCCTTGTTGAATAAGTGCTTTTAATTTGTTGACATTCAAAATAGGATCTGTCCCATTAAAACCGCCTAAGGCCATGACATTCTCATCTTCATCAATGATATATGGCGCTGCGGTAACAGTCGTAAGCGTTGCAAATAAATACGTTTCTCCTGTTTGATGCGCCTTTAAATAAGTGAGTAAGCCTTGATCGACACTAGATGTAAACATGTTCCCTCCTCGTGAACTAGCCAGCTGTACACCTGCCTCTGGAAGAACAGCATTTCCACCATATATGATTGGGGTGGCGGACCAAAAACCTGGAAACAGTAACAGCGTTGTCAAAGCAGTGATGAGCAGTCGTTTCATGATCAATTGTTTTTCTCTATACATCAGCAATAGGATAGCAATACTTGTTCCCGCAATCGCAATGGCATACATCCAAATACTACTGATTTGAGTCGTATAGTTACTCAAAATATACCCTTGGAAGATGGCTGTAACAGCGATTGCTGCTGGAAGCAAATACGCAGATACTCCTTTGTTAGCCTTAAATAACTCTCCCAGCTTCTTAGCTCCTATGCCGCATAGTGCTGCAATAGGCGGGGCAAGCATAATGAGATAGTAATGGTGAAAGAAACTCGCAATACTAAAGAATCCGGCAGCAGGAATCAGCCATGCTGTCCAAAACATCGTTTGTTTCCATTCATTTAATTGAGCTTTTCTCTCCTTCCACCAACTGATGATCATCCCTAAAAGCCCAAACAAAGCAAACGGCAGCATCCAGCTGATTTGACCTGACAATGCAGATTGAAATAAACGAAATATACCGGGATTCCCCGTGCCATACATATTCATACTTTGTTGACCTACAGCACTTCCAGGCGGAGAACCACCATCTGGACCATGTTGAGGTGGCGTCATTTGATTTTGGGGTGGCGGCGGCTGATTTCTGTTTGACTGATCCTCTGACGAATCGCCTAATCCAGAATTGTCTGGCATCACCATACCTGCTTGCTGGTTCATGTCACCAAAGGATTTCCCTGTCGTCTGACCAAGCAGCCGTTCCGTGCCGTTATACCCAAAGGCAAGTTCTAACACTGAATTTGTTTGACTGCTTCCCACATAAGGGCGCTCACTTTCAGCTGTCATATCTACAGTAACTGCCCACGATAGAGATAAGCAGGCTAATACGACGATCGAGCATAAGAGCGAGAAAATTTTCTTTTTTAACGGTACGCGAGCAGCAATAAAATAGTAGAAAATAAATGCTGGAACGACCATAAACGCTTGCAGCATCTTCATATTAAATCCTACCGCTACCAAAGCGAAGGCCATAAGAAGCCAGCGCATCTTTCCGCTTTTTACAGCACGCATTAAGAAATACGTACCCGCAAGTAATGTGAAGACGAGCATACTGTCTATATTGTTTGTTCTGCTCACAGCTGCGGCAATTGGCGTGAGAGCCATAACGGCCGCTGACACCCTTGCAGCACCTTGACCGAAAGCCGGTTTTATCATGAGATAAAGAAGAAGAACAGATCCCACTCCAGCAAGTGCCTGCGGCAATATCACACTCCATGTATGAAAACCAAAAATAAGTGCACTGATGGTTTGAATCCATAAAACGACGGGTGGTTTATCAATTGATACGAATCCAGCTGCATCAAATGAGGCATAAAAAAAGTGATGGAAGCTTTTGGACATACTTTTGACTGCAGCTAAATAATATTGATTGGCACTGTCATTCTGCCAAATTTGATAAGTGTAGAGAAAAGCTGCAATCAATAAAATCAACAACAATATCATATCTATTTTTTTATTTTTCACTCATATCTCTTCTTTCTTTATCATTTATTTCATTCAGCATAGCTTTTAAATATGAAATAGTGATGAACAAAAAAAGAAACTTTTCTGCATTTGACGATAAAAAAAGCCTGTCCCCTGTAAAGGAAACAAGCTGATTGTTCTATTTTTATTGCGCCTTCGCATAGTTGATAAATTCAACAAAGGCAGCAGTCGCTTTTGGTCCGCCGTTGATCGTTCCGTTTGAATAACCCGCATTATGGACCCCGACGATTTGTTGGTTCTGATCTAGCATCGCAGAGCCAGAGTTTCCGCTAAATGTATCGATCGTATAGTATGCGAGATTCGTATCTTCTCTCGTGACTGGACCTGACATTTCCCATTGTGACACTTTGCCAGTCGATCTCATTTTATCACCTGGATATCCAGAAATTTTAATCGTTGTACCTGTTAGATTTGTCACTTGACGAATAGAGCGATAGCCGACCGTATTTCCAATGTTCGTATCTGTTTTAATGACGGCAAAATCATATTGACTCGCCCCCGTGTTGATATATCCACTTGGTACATAGAATTCGGTCATGTTTGCTGAGCCGTTCACGGCCGTGCTGTCATTCATGCCTGGGTAGACAGACCCTTTTGCACTATAGCTTCTTGTGGCTGTATTGTAGACGCAGTGTCCGTTTGTCAATATTTTGTTTGGAGCAATGAGTGTTCCTGTGCAGCTAGATCCACCAAATGTAATATAAGCAATAGAATTATAGGGTGCTACTCTTGTATTCGTCACTTTTGTTCTACCATCGTCTCCAATGACTACTTTTGTTTGAAAGTCTTTTAAATATTTTGTGAGTGGTTTTACTTTTTCGCCAATAGTAGAAGAGAGATCATCCACTTTGTCAAAGGATGAGGGGGTTTTCAAATCGTTGTGGAAGTCAGCTGAAGAAATCACCTTTCCGTCAGAAGTCACCATGTCATAATCAGACGTAAGTACTGAATCAGATGCTGCATGGGCAAAACTAGGCACACTTAAAGCACCAAAAACGAGTAGAGAAGGGATTAATTTTTTCACCTTTTTCATCATATTCCTCCTTTATGTCCTATATCAAAAATGATACGATTGTTTCATATTGGAGTAAATGAGAGAATATTCTTATTTTTTACAAAATATTTCATTTGTAAATTAGGTGTTTCGTATCTTCCAAATATTTATTCTAGCGATCTCTCTATAAAAAAAGAAAAACCGCCAAAGTGGCGGTTTTAAGATTGTTGACAAAGGGCTAAAATGTGATTTATTTTAGCCCTTTGTCTTCTTTTCAGCGTGATCAGCTCCATACATCTTTTACATATCTGTTGTCATTGGCTAGAGATGTCAGCCATTGTTCAGCTGTTTCTTTCGCACACTGTTTCTCAGTCTGATACAGTTCAATAAGTGTTGCCTCGACATCTGGTGCCATGACCTTTCCATCCCCGCAAATATACAGGTAGGCGCCTTTGTCGAGCAATTCAATGAGCTTGGCTCCATCATTTTTAATGAAGTGCTGGACATACACTTTTTGCTCCTCGTAGCGAGAGTAAGCACGGTGGATGGTGACGACTCCTTTTTGTTCTGCAAGCTGCATTTCGTCATAATACAGATCATCTTCATGCGGGTGGCGGCAGCCAAAATAAAGATCGGCTTCACCTAACGGCTTCCCTTCATTTTGCCATGTTTCCCTTGCCTGAATGAACCCTCTAAACGGGGCGATACCTGTTCCTGGTCCAATCATGATCATTGGTATTTCAGGAGAAGGCGGCAATCCGAATCCTGCTTGAGCTTCATGAAGGAAGCAGGCCACTTCATCTCCTTCTTGCAGTCCGCATAAATAGTTTGAAGCGACACCTGCGTATTCACCGCGTCCGCTCCATGATTTTCCTTTCACAACAGCTACTGTGATACTAAGCCTCTTTTCATCCACCTTTGGCGAACTGGAGATCGAGTAATAACGAGGCTTCAATCCTGGTAAAAGGGCTAAAAAATGAGCAAATGGCAGTTCACATGCTTCGTATTGTTCTAGTAAATCAAGCATGGTCACACGCTTCTTTAATATAGCTTCTTGATAAATTTCTCCCGCCATTTGTTCAAGTTCAATACGATGAGGTGGGCATACCGTATATTTTGCAAGATCTCTTAGCTGAGTACGTGTCACAGGCTCTTGTAGCTCTACATGTGACGCCAGCAATTCTCCGACTTGAATTGGCTGATTTAATGGTAAATGACTTGCTTCTTTTTCCGAAGAGAGTATCATGTGCTGCTTGGGATCCAGCTTAAAACGATCGGTCACTCGCTGAACGAGTGTTGCACTATTTTTTGGCACGATTCCGATATGATCTCCTTCTTTATAGTGCTTGCCTTCAGGTAATTGAAGTTCGATATGCCTTGTTTGGCGGGTACTTTTTTCAGATTGTAATTCTTGATTTTTCAATACAACAGCTGAAAAGGCACCGTATGTTTTAGCTACAGGACGTTCCACTAGTTCATTCGTATATGCAATGGATAGGTTTGGCTTTTCTTGGCGTTTCTCCTGCAAGGTTAAATTGAATTCTTTTGCAAGCTCATCGAAGACTGTCTTCTGGAATGTTTCTTTATCTTCATCCATATCACCGCCCGCATCGCCTTCACCAATATCCGTTACACGCTTCGCCCCTTTTCTTTCAAGTGCTTCATCAATCAGACGAGGAATACGCTGATACGTGCTCGCCCAATTTCGATCCCCGCACCCAAAGACTGCAAATGTCACGTTTGATAGATCTTGCTCCTCATCCTGCGTCACCCAATCCACAAACTGTTTCGCATGGTCAGGCGGATGACCGTTGTATGAAGCCGTTACAATTAAAACTGCGCCTGACTCTGGTAACTTTCGAGTATAATCATCAAGGGGTGCCGTTGTCACGTCAAACCCTTTTGCTTTTCCGTCTTCAGCAAATTCGTTTGCCATCTGCTTTGCTGTGCCCAGATTTGATCCGTACAAGACCAATAGCGGTGTTCCATGACTCGCTATTTTTGCTTCAGCAGAGGCCGTGCTTTTTGTTGGTTCTTCTTTCGGAGGCGCCATAAAGAATTGCTGCTTTCTTGGCCGCACTTTGATTTTAAAATCATTCGGCTTAATCGTCAGGGATTCTTTTAAATCCAGTTCATACGACGTATGGTCAATCAGTTCAAGGTTGTGCAGAACCATCGCCAGAACCATCGTGGCTTCATGAAGGGCAAATTGCATCCCAATACATGCACGCTGGCCATTTCCGAACGGTTTATAGGCATGCTGTGGAATCTTTTCAGGATGCATAAAACGTTCAGGCTTGAATTCTTCTGCATCCTCCCCCCAAACCGCTTGATCCCGATGTAATTTAGGAAGCAGCACATTGACACTTTGGTTTTTTTTGATCGGATATTTCCCTCCAATGACTGTATCCTCTTTCGCATAAAGAGAGAACGTAGGCGCCGTCGGCCAGAGGCGAAGTGCTTCATTTAAGACCATACGCGTATAACTTAGTTTTTGAACCTGCTTAAATGTCGGCAGTTCGCCTTGTAGCACGTCGTCTGCTTCTTGTACGGCTTTTTTTAATTTGTCTGGATTCTTTAGTAAAAAATAAATCGCAAATGACAACAATCCACTTGTTGTTTCATGACCTGCTATTAAGAAGGTAATGATTTGATAACGGATATTTTCATCTGACAGGCGTTCACCTGTTTCAGGATCCTTTGCATGTAGCATGAGAGACAGTAAATCATTGCCCGTTTTATCTTGTTTTTTCCGTTCTTGAATAATGTCATCTACTAATTGCTTCATAAAATCAACATTTTGTTCAAATTCTTTTCTTCTTTTGATCATTAATTTATCTGCGACCGGCAATCTACTTGCTTGATCCATCGCTTCATTTAAACCATTCAGCATGCTTTCAATAAATGGATGCTGATTTTCTTTGTAAAAGCTGTTAAATCGAAAATCAAAACCGCATAGCCCGATCGTATCTAAAGTGAGCTTTGTCATATCTTCTGCTACTTCAATTTCTTCATCACGGCCCGTTCTTTGCCATTTTTGTACAAGCTGTGTGGCAATATCGAGCATCATCTCATGATAGCCCTTCATGGCCTGCTGGCTAAACGCCGGCATCAAGATGTGATGAGCCTTTCTCCAATTCGGCTCTTCTGTCCAACTTGTGAATAACCCATCCCCTGAAAATGTTCTCACTTTATTGAGACTGCTTCCAATGAATTTATCAAAACGCCTCTCATCAAATACTTCTTTAGCAAGTTCATGGCTGGAAACAAAAATACTTGTTGCTTTTGAAAATTCAAACTGAAAGATCGGCCCTAATTCATCTGCCAGCCGCCAAAAGGTTTGAGAAAGCTCTCCTTTTTTGATATGAGGAATATTTTTTAAAGGTCCGTATGTTTTTGGTTTTGGAATGATTGATGTTTGTTGCATGTGCCCACTCCCTTTATTTCTTTATGATGCAACGCTAATGGCACGCCATAAGCATTGCTCAATATCTTCTAAAAATTCAATCGTTGGTTCAATTTCCTCTGCTAGAATCTGTTTATGAAGCTGAACGAACGCTCCAAATACAATGGATAAAATCGTTCTCCCTGAAAGATTTGGATGAATTCCATCCTTTTTGCCTTCTTCAAAAATATGAAATAGCTCATTTAATAGCTGCTGCATCTTCTCTTTACTTTTCTCATCTAAATAGTGTGAGCGTTTGTCAATTTCTAAGAAGTACAGACCACTTGGATTCTCTTTTGTAAAGAGCACTAAGCAATAAAAGACATGTTTGAAATAAGCCCTAATGCTTGCTTTAGGGTCTGGACTGTTTGTATTCACCTTGTCGATAAATGCAGTCAGGCTTCGCTGGTATAAAATGTTCACAAGAGCCTCTTTACTATCAAAATAACGATAAATGGTTCCTGCTCCAACATTGGCTCTTTTCGAAATCATCGGCATCGTTGTACCGTCAAAACCCCGTTCAATAAATAAGTCCAGAGAAGCCTTCATAATCTGCTCCTGTTTATCAGTAGTTGCTGCGGGCATTTCATCCTCTCCTTTCGTTTTATCAGGAATGAATATTCATTCCGCTTGGTGTATATTATATTAATATTTTAAATTCTTCTATTTATACTTAAACATACTTATTTTTCTCCGTCACTACATTTTCTGAAAATAATAATAATTGAGAAATGATACCTAGATAGATGACATCCAAACGACTTATAAATATTGGCAGTTCTGTGACGCGCGGGTGTCGTCTGAACTATATGTTCATTCTTGGTCAATTGGAGAATGGATGTGATCGTCATATGTATCAATATATAAACTGCCATTACTTGAACGAACCGCATAAACAATGTCTTTTAAAGACAGCTGCCTTTTTTGAATTTCTTCATATATCCACTGCTCCGTTAATTGGTTTTCATGAAGGTTTTTCAAAATGAGCTTTCCGTCCATAATGACTTCAATGGGCATGTAACGCTCTGCCTGCATCCATAGGTTAAGATCTTTTCGCGTGACATAATCAAATGAAGGGTATTTTTTCACCGACATATGCCCATCTGTTTCAATCATTGCAAATTCAACTTCACTAATGTCAAACACATTCTTTTCTCTGAGCTGTTGATTTAAATAATCAAGTGTATACCTCATTCCTTTCATATTCTCTTCAAGGATTTTGCCATTTTGAATCACAAGCGTTGGTTTACCGGCCATAAAACCTCTCACCTTCCGGCTTCTTAAAGCAAGTAAAGAAATCACATAAATAATGATCACAAGTGTAATAAAAGAAATGGTTGTGTGATGAAGCGGAAGCGTAGTATTAAACGCCAAGTTCGCCGCAATTGAACCTAGACTGATCGCCGCAATGAAATCAAAAATATTCATTTGTGCAATGGTTTGCTTTCCAAGAAGACGGGCACCGCCGAATAAAATAGCAAAAGCAAATATGGTTCGAAGTATGACTTCAATATGATCTGGCATTTCAGCTTCCACCTTTCGATTTCATGAAAAAAAGCCTTTTCTCTAGAAAAGACTCTTTGTTAGACTATGCATTTATTCCGTCATTATTCAAATGGCCCGCTTCCGTTTGCTCAAATTGTGAACGCAGCTCAATGATTGAGCTGTTTCTCACGTTTACTGGATCTTGCTCGAGTAGCCATGTATAAAATCTTGCTTGCTCTGCTGTTTGCAAAGCCTGCATATATTTTTGGGTGGAGCGCTTATCTGCAACACGCTGTTTAATGGATCGCATTTGCTTCCAAAATTGATAATAAGGAAGCTTTAACTTGGTCATAAAGCCGCTATTATCCTCAATGACATAGCCTTCTTCTTTGATTGTGTCATCATGTGATACAGATTGATACCATTTATAGAAAGAGGTCCAATCATGAAACACTGCCACTTGCTGTTTGCACCGCATGCCAAGCTGTTCACTGAGCCTTTTCACTTCAGCAAATGGTTCTTTTTCATAGCTCAGCTGACGCTTCACGATATCAAGTAAAATGAGTTGATCATGATCATATGTGATAATATGCGGATCTTTCCCTGGCAAAATGACTTCAAATACAAGGGATACATGGTTGTCGCGTACGTATGATTTGATGTAATCGACCTGCACATCGTCAAAGGTCGCATAAAATAGCTCTTCGACCCAAGCAGCATGCTGATTTTGCTTCACATGTGACGTATACGATTTGGACGTAAACACCAGCTCATCTTTTATGTCGTTAAACCCAACCGTGCCTAAGTATCCATTTGCTTTATCAAAGACCGTCACAGGAAATTGAAGATGATTCACTAAATGCTGCATTCTGGTTTCAGGACGTTCATCAATATTAAAGAACTTATTATAACTTCTAGACACAATCTGCTTTGAAGTCATATTGATAAACAACCCTCTTGCTTTGACATTTATTTCATCCCATTGTCTTTCACTAAATGCTTTTTTGGTGAAATTAAAAGATGAAATATCGTGTGGCAGCTTTAATTCCTGTACATATTCATGCTGATCTAAATGGGCTAAAAAATCATCCAGCGTCACATTGGGCTGAACAAAGACCGGTTGCTTGTTTTCAGAAGCTCTGTAGACAGGATTGTCAATTTCATGTGTCTCAATCCCGCCTGCTGTGATTTTTAACACACGCAGCTGTCCGCCAAATTCAACCTGACCTTCGAGATTATAAGATCTATCCGCCGCTTGGATAGGCAGTCTATATAAATTGCGATGACCATGAATTTGAATGATATCTAATCCAGAAGTGTTTTGCACAAATAAGTGGTCAATGTCATCTGAATATTCACCTACTCCGTGAATAAGCTGCTGCGTTGAGACATGCAGAAGCTCTTCTGGCAAATGAGCAAGCCCACCATGGGTGACAAGAAATGTCTGACCATGATACGTAAAATAGGTGAGCTGATGAAATGTTCTGACAAACTTCCTTAATTCTTTTAGGTCAAAACCTGCTTCCGCAATTTCAGGCGCAGTATGACGGTTAAACATATTACTTCTCACTTTTTCTTCATGTGCATATTTGTAAAGATGCTGATCATGATTTCCTTCAATGACGATCACATTGCGGCATTCTCTATGTGCCAGCATCCATTCTAACACTTCCTTGTTTTCTATTCCTCTATCAAGCAAATCACCTGCAAAGATATAAAGCTCGTTTTCTTTCAAGTCTCCTTGCAAATAAGTATTTAGAGCTGTGTAACAGCCGTGAATATCACCGAAGACGTGAATGGCTTCATACTGATCAAAAGACCTAGGCTGATACGTCATAATGACTGGATATTCCTCAGGCGTCAAAACGGTTACCCATGAAGGCACCTTCTCTGTATTTAACCGTTCATTCATTTGATATAACACAGATTCCTTCACTACTTTGTGCGGCTCTCGACCGCGATTTTGCAGCAGGGCTGTTTCAAGAGGCACTTGCGTAAAATCGACGACATACACTCTATAGCGATATGAAGTAGCTAATGATTTATACTGCGAAATGGACTTACTTGTGACATGTGTTGCATCAATGACAGTAAAGTCTCCTCGTTCCATTCGGGCTGTGAGGAGTTCAAATAATAAAGACCAGACTTTATGATCATGTTTGCTTGAAATTTCCGGCTTCCCATTGACTGATAACTGCGGAGGCTGGGTTAACAGACGGATCTGATCCGCTGATAATGTATATGGTTCTAAGCCTTGTTCTTTGATCCAAGTTGATTTACCTGCACCTGGGAGACCTCGTAAAAGGACTAAAGTTCTCATAATGGTTCTCCTTTAATGAGTGATATTTTACCTATTATAGATAAATTATGGATAAATCTCAATCTTTTATTGATGATGGTAATATATAGATATAAGGAGGGTTACACATGCCTAAAGAAGCGAATACTGCATTCAACATTGGGGATATCGTATTTCAAGTATTTTCTCTTCTATTCATTGCATTGATCGTGACCATCGTTGTCATCGCGATTCGAATGATAAGAAGAAAACAAGTGGAATTAAAGAAAGTAGAGGCTAGATTAAACAAAGTGGTTGAAAAAAATCATTTAAAAGAGTAAAAAAATCCGGGAGTTAACCGGATTTTTTTGTTTTCATCACGATTCCTTGTCGCTGCTGCATCAAAAAGAAAAAGACACCTAAAAGGACAAGAAGACCACCGAACATTTGCAGCAGCGTGACTTTCTCTCCAAGCAGTAAAACAGCGAGTATCGTTGCCCCAACAGGTTCGCCTAGAATACTCATTGAAATAGTTGTCGCATTCACATAGGTTAACAGCCAGTTGTTAATGACATGGGACATGGTAGGGATAATGGCGAGCAGTAAGAAAATCCCCCATTCTTTACCCGAATAGCCTACAAAAGGCGTTTGCTGTATAAGGTTAAATAAAATTAAAAAAAGGCCGGCAAAACCAAATACACAAAAACTATAAATCCAATGAGATATCTTTCTCACAGCTTGTTGACCGATTAATAAATAACAAACAACAGCGATTACACTGAAAAAGGATAAAATGTCTCCTATAAAGGCGTCTTGGTTATGTCCAATATCCCCCCATCCAATCATGAGCGCACCAACAATCGCCGCACACATTGTGAAAATGGCTGACTTCGTTGTTCGTTCACGAAAAATGAGAAATCCGCCTAATAATGACACCATCGGTTGAAGTGCAATGATGATTGTAGAGCTCGCCACTGTGGTGAGCTTCAATGAGCCGAACCACAAAACAAAATGGAGCCCTAAAAAGAAACCTGACATACATAAGAAAAACCAGTCTCTCCGCTTTAACGAGACAAACTCTTTTTGACGCGGCAGAATAAAGGGAAGCATCAAAACCGCCGCAAATATCATTCGATACATACTTAAAATAGCAGCAGGCGCACTTGACCACTTCACAATAATGGCCGAAAACGAAATCGCAATGATGGAGATCACAAGCGGCACCGCAATCGACTTCTTTGGAGCATTTGTCTTCATTTCCATTAGCAGCTTCCTTTACATCAGCAGTAGATGAGCTTCTCACCTTGTATGACGTCATCTTACTATGACCATTCGCCTAGAGGCAAGATGAATTTTAAGAATGTTTACATAAAAAAGGCTTTCTTCACGAAAGCCCCAGATTGTTGACAAAGGGCTAAAATGAACTTGATTTTAGCCCTTTGTCTTCTTTTCAGCGTGATAGAAAACCTTTGCAGTCCTAGGAAGGACGAGCATCGGCGCGGAGCGAATTTAACATTCGTGAGCACCGAAGCGCAGGACTGACACCGAATGCGAGGGTTTGCCTACACGCTGAAGCTTTCTTCACGAAAGCCCTTATTCATCATCTATTAATACATAAACAGCCCGCACCGGCCCATGAACACCAACGACTAAATTCATTTCAATATCGGCAGAATTACTTGGACCTGATATAAAATGAATGGCGCCTTTCGTCTGCTCTCCTTCTTCTACTAGGCGATGAAGAGCTGAAACAGCATGAATCATCCGCGGGACAATTGTGCTTTTTTCAATACATACGATATACATCATCGGTAAAAAATGAAGTGCTCTCCCTTGACCTTGATGGGAGGAAAGAACAACGGTTCCGGATTCTGCAAGTGTGTAATCGCTGAATACCACTGCATATTTCGCTTGTTCTGCCTGCCTTATATTTTCTTCTCTTGATGTATCTACATTCCAGCTAGTGACTGAGATTCCTTCTTTCTGCAAGGCTTGAAACATTGGATGACATTCATATTGTGCAAAACGCCTATCGCTCGAAGTCATCACAGGACCTTCTCCATACTCTTTCATCAATAGTCGTAACGTTGAGGGTGCTTCTTTTGGCGTTGTTTCTACCACTCTCGTATGAATTTGCTGACATTGCACCTTCAATTGCTCTACCAATTCTTCTTTCGACAGACCTTCATTTGTTTCCCAATTGACTCGATGCTTCCAAACCGGACGCCGAATAGATGCAGGCTTGGAGGAGCTTTTGCCTAATTGTTGCTGGATATGTGCTAAAAATGGATCTCGATGAGAAATGGTTCCTTTCATTGCCGCTCCTCCTTTTGTTTCTTTTTAAACCAATCCCGAAACCTTTCTTTGCTTGGCGCTGGGAGGTCACGAATTTCTGTCCAATTCTTTAAAGGACCCGCACCTTTTGAAATCTGTCCGTTTGAAGCCATACGTTTCAAGAGCACAGGGGCTGCTTTTGTTCCAAATCGATACATTCTAGGAGTGGATGCGCCCATTCCGAACATTTTCATTGCCATCATTTCCGCTTTAGGCGCTCTCCCCTCTTTTTCAACGATGACTTGTCGATGTTTGATTAATAATTCGTGAAGTGGAATTTTCACTGGACAAGCATCTGTACAGGCTGCGCACAAACTTGAGGCGAAAGGAAGCTCTTGGTAGTCGTCATATCCTCCAAGTAGCGGCGAAAGAACAGCGCCAATCGGACCCGGGTAAATTGATCCGTACGAATGACCGCCAACATGCCGATAAACGGGGCACACATTGATACAGGCTGCACACCGAATACATTGCAAAACTGGCTGAAATTCCGTCCCTAATATGTTTGACCGTCCGTTATCCACAATGACCAAATGGAACTCTTCTGGCCCATCAACTTCTTCTTCTCCTTTTGGCCCCACGACAGAGATATAGCTTGTTAACTTTTGACCTACTGCGCTTCTGCACAATAGACCGACAAGGACATCGAGCTCCTCCATCGTTGGTACAAGCCGCTCCATCCCCATGACTGCGATATGTGTCTTTGGAATAGACGTGACAAGATCCGCATTCCCTTCATTCGTCACAAGACAAATCGATCCTGTGTCAGCCACAGCAAAGTTACAGCCCGTCACACCAATATCTGCTTCAAGAAATTTTTCTCGTAACAAAGCTCTTACAAATTTGGTCATTTCTTCAGGAGTCTCTGACATATCATATCCAAGCTTTTCGTGAAAAACTTCCCGTATTTGTTCTTTCGTCATATGAAGGGCTGGTGCCACGATATGTGAAGGTGGTTCATGGTCATCAACTTGAAGAATATATTCTCCAAGATCGCTTTCAACTACCTCGCAGCCAATCTCTTCTAGCGCTTCATTCATTTCAATTTCTTCTGTGACCATTGATTTTGATTTCACGATCTTTTTTGCTGCTTTTTTTTGTGCGACATCTTGAATGTACGCCGATGCCTCTTCCTTTGTTTTTGCAAAAAACACATGACCTCCACGTCTGCTCACGCTCTCACTTAATTGATATAAGTAGTCATCAAGGTGGGCAAGTGTATGCTGCCTAATGTCCTCTCCAAGTTCACGCCACTTTTCCCAGTTTCCAAGCACTTCACTTGCAGTCATCCGTCTTTTATACAGACGCTCTTGTGCAGAGGAAACAGCTCCTCTCATCACAGCGTCTTCTAATCCTTCGCCGATCCGCTCTTTAAAAGCCTTCTCTCCAATTTTCATACTCATCTGCCGTTCCCCCTCTTAGCTTCAGCGGCTATTCAACACTTCTGCGATATGCATCACTTTAACTGGCTTATGAAGACGATTCAGCCTTCCTCCGATATTGAGCAGACAGCCACAGTCAGCACCAATGATATATTCAGCGCCTGTCTCCTCTATGCTTTGTACTTTTTCATCGACCATCTGCTCAGAAATGGGTGTCATTTTGATTGAAAAAGTTCCTCCAAATCCGCAGCAATTTTCAGCGCGAGGCAATGGTTCCATCACCAAATCTTTGACATTTGACAACAGTGTGAAAGGCGCTTCCTTAATTCTAAGCAGTCTCGTCATATGGCAGGAGGTATGATAGGTGGCTTTTCCTTTCAGACTCGCACCTACATCTGTTACATGTAATATATCAACAATAAATTCCGTTAATTCATATGTTTTCGCAGCAAGTGCCTGAGCACGGGCGAACCACGCTCGGTCTTCTTTAAAAAGGTGCGGATATTCTAAAAACATGGCCTTACAAGAACCTGATGGTGTGACGACATATTCAGCTGATTCAAAGGCTTTCATCATATTTTTGGCCGCTTTGATTGTTTCTTTTGTATAACCGCTGTTAAAGGCGGGCTGCCCGCAGCACACTTGTGCTTCAGGGAATTCCACTTCAACACCAAGCCGCTCTAACACCTCAACAGTCGCCTTTCCTACATGTGGCTGCATAGTGTCAATTAAACAGGTGACAAATAAACTGACTCTCATCGGCGAACTTCCTTTCTTTTGCTGCACCTTGATTTATGTCCGGTCATCTGATGACTGAATAATGGACCTTCATTTCATTTTAATCCCAAATTTCTGAAATTTCAACGAACGGATTTGTCTAAAATTTGGACATCATGCTTGTGTAGATACATGAAAAAAACGCCCTTTTACAGGGCGTTTGAGAACATTCATGTTTCTATTTCTTCATACTACCGAGGGAAATGTCGTTCACACAAACCGCCTTCACTTCATGATTTTCTTTATGTGATGAATTCGTTTTCCAAAAGAAGGATGACTTTCACGCCATTCAGATTTTCTTCCGTCCTCTCCATCTTCTTCAATCAAATGACTTAATTTTATCAAAGTATTGAGGTATAGAGTTTGATTCTCAAGGTGGCGAACAGCAAAGTGATCCGCCTGAATCTCAAATAACCGACTCATTTTCTTTGGCAGCCACTCCGTCATAAATATCATGATCAATATCCCTGCTGGGAACAACAGAATATATTGCCACCAACCATTGGCAAGCATCACCTGTCTGGCATAATACATACTGATTCCCATAAGTAAGGTGACAATCACAGTGAGATAAATGGTGAAATGCGCATGTTTTAATTTTACATGTCCCATTTCATGGAATAAGATCGCACGAATTTCCTCTGTATCAAACTTATCTATTAACCCTTCCGTCACATATAGATTGACTTTTCTTCTAAATGGAAGTTGAAATGAATATATCCAGGCATTCACATCATGTTGTGAGTCTTTTTTTACCCATATATTTACCTTTTGGTTCGTTTTATGCTCAATATCTTTACAAATATTTATGAATTCGTCCGTCCGTAAGACTTCATACTTATTTATCATTTTTTGAATGAATGAGTAACCCATAATAAATAAGATGACTAGGGCGAAATACCAAGCACAAAATAGAAAAAGGTGATCCATAACCTTCGCTTGAAACGCCAAAGGCATGACTAAATAAGAGCCGAAATATATCAAGGATAATGTGATAGCACCAAATAAAACGGCTTGCTCCCTAACGTTCAGGAAGAATGAATTTCCTAAAGTGTCTTCATTTTCTCCTAATACATCAGAAGAATCTTTTGTCACATACTCAAATGAATAAGCTGTCAATAAGACTGACAGGAAACTAGGCAATAGTATAGAGAGAATCATACTCAACACATAAGATCCTGTAACTGATAGCACGTATCCCATTAAGAAATAATAATTTAATCCCAAGGGAAGAAAAATGGCTAGAACAAAGGGAATGAATAATGTGAATAGGTTTTTCATCGATTCATGAAGGTTAAAAAGGAAAAATAACAAAGCGGGCAAAAGAATTCCCATTAAAGTCATGAATGTAACAAATGTGGTGCTATACTTAAAGTTTGTGTTGATCTTAGTTGTTTCTGTTAGATTCGTTAGATTGTATGTAGAAAAGAAGGGATTTTGCGTTACCTGTTCCATCATGATCGTATCATCATGGATAGGTACAAAGCCTTTTCTTAGAAAAACCAATGCCTTATCATTCTTTATTTTGTCTGTTTCAATCTTACTGATTCCATTCGCAGATGGGATCTGTGTGAGATTTATGTACTTTCCACTTAATTGAAAGGATGCTTCTGAAGAGCCATTGAAAGAACCGTCTTGATAGGTTAATAAAACGTCACCCTGATATAGCGAATGAGCGACGAATACTTTTGGATTGCTTTCTTTGTTCGAATCAAGTAAAACAAATGGTGAAACAACGGCTGAACGAAAACCGAGTTCAATCATAATGACGATGATTGTGATTATACTGGCAGTGAGATAAGAGAGGAAGGCTTTGCGTAACATGTCATCACATCCTGCTGTTTAATAGGATTAAAACAAAATGAATATCTTGAATAATGTATTTCATAATAAAGTAAGCGTCATTCATTTGCTGGAATCGTCTCATAAAATTCTAACATCTACATACAAGAATATGTACGACAAAATGGACATTACACCTATATTTTCAAAATAACGGATCAACAAGGATAGAAAAAACGCCCTTTTTACAGGGCGTTGTTAATTGTTTAGTTTGACATCATTTCTCGTATTCTATCTTCAATAGGTGTTAAAGAGCGGCCTAATAGTTTTTCGAAATCATGGCTTTCGACTGCTAATGCCCCATCGCGGATTCCGCTTTGCATCGCTTTGACAAATGGAACAGCTTCTTTCGGTACACCATTTGACGCTAAAAATTCTCCAAATGTATCTACATCCATGTGCTCTACTTTGATTTCTTTCCCGCTCACTTTGCTGACCATTTGTGCAAGTTCAGTGTGTGTGCGAAGCGGTCCTGACAATTCATAGATTTCCTGATCATGTGCCGGCAGTGTTAACGCATTTGCTGCTGCTTCTGCATAGTCATTTCTTGTTGCCCAGCCGACTTTACCTTCACCAATTGGGCTGATAAACGGCGCTCCGTTGACTGATGCCAGAATCGTATCTTTTTCATTTTCCACATACCAATTGTTTCTTAGAAAAACATGAGGTATGCCAGAGGCCAAAATTGCTTCTTCTGTTTTTGCATGGTCATGTGCTAGGTTAAGCTGACTTTCTCTTGCATTGACAACACTTGTATAAGCAATAAATGACACATTCGCTGCTTTCGCTGCTTGGATGGCATTGATATGCTGCTTCACGCGGTCTCCATCCCCAGACGAAATGATCAAAAGGCGATCAATCCCTTGAAACGCTGATTGAAGTGTATCCGGCTGTGTGAAGTCTCCCTTGCGCACATCCACCCCAGCTTCCTTTAGATGGACTGCTTTTTGCGGATCTCGAACACTGACCGCCAATTGTTCAGCTGGTACTTTTGCGAGCAAATGTTTGACGACGAGCGATCCAAGTTGTCCTGTTGCACCTGTCACTAATAATGTCATTGATTTGACCTCCTCATTTTTCGTTCAACGGTGATGTTTCATGTATGAAGCAGCTGGTTTCTTGCATCAGATCATTCGTTATAATCAAAATGGTTACAACGAAGGGGTAAAAAAAGCTCTATGTATGAGCTTTTTCTACTCTGCCTCGATTAATAATTGCTTAATTGTCACTTGTTTAAGGTGATGCTCAAGTGCGGACTGTGCTTCTTTAAGTTCTTGCCGCAGTCTCGTATCCATGGCTTGACCAATTGGACATGCAATGACTGGTTGATGAAAGCTAAATAACTCTTCATCTGCGCTTACATCCACAGCCCGGTACACATCTAGTAGAGTAATGTCCTCTGCCGGCCTTTTTAAGGAAGCACCGCCAACTCCTCGGCGAATCTCAATGAGATCCGCCTTTTTGAGCATAGCCATCATTTTTCTGATAATGACTGGATTTGAATTGACACTTTCTGCAATAAAATCCCCTGTGCACTCTTTTGAAACACCCGCAATAAAAGACAAGATATGAACAGCAATGGTATACCTGCTGCTAATTTGTTTCACATTCCTTCACCACCGTTGTAATCAATATAGTTACAATAAGCGGTTTTGTCAATCAATAAACGGATGTTTCTTTCTTTCCCAATCTTCAAATGTCATCATCTCATGATGTTCTCCTGCATCAATTTCAAGCGGTGCAATGCATTCAAGCAAATTGCCATCTGGGTCAAGAAAGTAAATGGCGGCATGAAATTGTGGCGGATTATCAAGAACTAAAGGCTGCTGCTCTTCCGAAAAACCAAACATCGGATGAATGCTGATCCCTTTTTCTATCAGCCATTCTTTGATCTGGTCAATGCTGGATGTTTCTATTTGGAAGGCGACATGTCGCGTCGCTGGATGATATGGAACAGTGGACATATCAACCTTCCAAAGGCCGAGCCAGCTCTTTCCTTTCTCAATCCACAAAAAGGCCACTCGTTCATTTTCATGAGCAAGTGTTAATTCCAATTTTTCATAAAAAGAAATGGATGCCTTCAAATCACTCACAGGTAAATGTGCTTCATACAAGCCTTTCATCATCATTTCAATCACTCCTTTACTATCTTCTATTGTGCAGGAATTGAAAACATTCTTCCTCAGCAAAACGATGTATTTCAACCAAGCCATTGGATTGAGATGGTTAAATGTTTGATCCATTGCATATGGGGGAAGGTGTTCAAATAAAAGAAAGGAGCGTTCAATATGCCTTGGACAATGGAAGATTATCCAGCTTCATTCCAATCACTAGACAAAGTCATTCGAAAAAAAGCACTTGAGATTGCCAACAAAATGGTGCAGGAAGGCTATGAAGAAGGTAGAGCGATTCCAATTGCGATCAATCAAGCGAAAGAGTGGAAAAAGAATGCGACGGAAAAAGAAATGGAGGACTTTCACTCTCATGGTTCTGTGACTCCTTCTAAGAAAAGCAGCTCTGCACGACCTGAGCTCATGGATCATGCGCAGCATGTCGTGAAACATGATGAAGGCTGGGCGGTTCAAACTGAAAAAGCGAAGCGTGCAAGTGAGGTAAAAGAAACGAAACAGGAAGCCATCGACCGCGCGAAAGAGATTTCATCTAAAAAAGGAACAGCAGTTGTCATCCACCGAACAGACGGGACGATTCAGGATGTGGTGAAGCCCAAATAAGACCGCCCTTTGGGGAGCGGTCTTTTCTTTATGCATTCTTTTCTTTTTTAGCGGGTGCTTTTCTTTTCTTAGGTGCTGCTTTTTTCGTTTTTTCTGGTTTTGATCGATCGATAGAAGCCTGCAAAGCGGCCATCAAATCAGTGACATTGGATGAAGCCTCTTTTTTACCTGTCGTTGCTGGTTGAACGGTATGTTCTCCAGAAATTTTGTCTCCAATGACATTCATCAGCTGCTCTCTGTATTCATCCCGATATGCGGCTGGATCGAATGTGGTGGTCAGCTGCTCAATTAAAAGGAGCGCTGTGTCTAACTCTTTCTTCACGATGTTTTCCTCTTGCGGGATATTCGGGACGTCTGATACTTGCCTAATTTCGTCAGGAAAATGAATGGTTTCCATTAATAAAATATGTTCGTAGCACCTAACAATCGCTAATTGCTCCTTTGAGCGAATCATGATCTTGGCTACACCGATTTTCCCAGATTCTTGCAACGCTTTTCTTAATAATGAATAAGCCTTTGCTCCGCCGGTATCTGGAGATAGGAAATAACTTCTTTCATAATAGATGGGGTCGATTTCTTCTATCTTCACAAAATCAATGATTTCGACGGCTTTTTCTTCATTTTCTTTTCTCAGCCTTTCGAGTTCTTCCTCATCCAATTCAATGAATTTATTTTTGGCATACTCGTACGCTTTTACAATTTGCTCTGGCGCTACCTCCTCGCCGCAGTTAGCACAAACCTTTTTGTAGTTAATCGGCGTATGGCATTCTTTATGAAGCTGTCTTAATTTAATATCTTTGTTTTCTGTAGCGGTAAACAGCTTGACTGGAATATTCACCAGTCCGAAGCTAATGCCGCCCTTCCATACTGTATGCATCGTAACGCCTCCGTTCTTTTCTCCTTACTATGTAATGTTTTCATCAGAGTTATGTATGTTTATGAAAATTTCATCCCACCATAAGAACACATGATGTAAGGAAGTGAAAAACACAATGAAACCGATGCGTTTAACGTCTGCACATGATATTCCTGCTGGAGCAGACTGGCTGTATGAATTAAAATATGACGGCTTTAGGGCCATTCTTATTTGGGAAATAGACACCATCCATTTAGAGAGCAGAGCGGGAAAACGATTAAACAAACAATTTCCTGAAGTCATTGATCAGTGCCAGCAACTAACAAAGCAGCTTGCACCTTTTTTACCGCTGACCCTAGATGGAGAATTGGTCTTTTTACTGAGTGAACAAGAAAGCGACTTTACAAAGGTTCAGCAAAGAGGCCGCCTGAAAAACACAGAAACCATTCAACGCCAGGCTAAGCGGTTTCCATGTCATTTGATTGCATTTGATCTATTGAGATGCAAAGGGAAATCCCTCGTTGATTTACCGCTGATTGAAAGAAAAGCTGAGCTGCATGAGGTGTTCCAAGCAGCAAATCTTCCTCCCTCCGTTCAGCTGAATCACCCCTCTCTTCTTCAAATCATCCAAACCGATAGCAGCCCTGATGACATGAAAAAAATCATGCTGACCTATTTAGCGGAAGGATTAGTTGCTAAAAAGAAGATGAGTAAATGGCAGGAGCATACCCGCTCGAAAGAATGGCTCAAAATCAAAAATTGGCGGTATGTATCTGTCATCGTGACTCGTTTTGATAAAGACAATGGCTATTTTCAAGGATGTCTTTATCAAGAAACGAATCTCTTAGAGGTTGTCCAATTTAAGCATGGTTTTTCTAAAGAAGAAGAACAAACCCTGCGCACCTTATTTCTAACCAAAGGTCAAATGACTGGAGCATCACATTATGAAATCCCACCATCCATTGTCGCAAAGATTGCCTGTATCTCTTTTGATGGATCAGCCTTACGAGAGCCCCGGTTTTCTTCGTTTTTATTCGCTGCAGATCCAGCAACGTGTACCTTTCAACACATGCTCAAACAGCTTTATCCGCTCCCAGCTTTGATTGACGTCACCCACCCAGAGAAACCGGTTGTACCTGCCCTTCATATCACAAAGGCAGATTACTTACTTTATTTGAGGCAAGCCGCTCCCTATTTATTGCCCTTTTTACGTGAAAGACGTCTTACGTTAATACGCTTTCCTCATGGCACTGGTGGAGAATCTTTTTATCAAAAGGCAACGCCCGATTATGCGCCTGATTTTGTTGAGACAGATCAAGCGCACGATATGTCTTACACAATCTGTAATGATCCTAATACGTTGCTTTGGCTTGGTAACCAGCTGGCGATGGAATTTCATATTCCTTTTGAAACGAGAGATACAGATCGGCCTGTAGAAATTGTATTTGATTTAGATCCGCCTTCTGTTAAAGAGTTTCACCTAGCAATAGAAGCAGCCAAACGAATCAAGGCCATTTTAGATGGACTCTTTCTCACCGCATTTATTAAAACAAGTGGTGGGAAAGGGCTACAAGTTTATATCCCATTGAAGAAAAATGCCTTCACATATGAACAAACTAGACAATTCACTGCGTTCATCTGCCAATTTTTATGCGAACAAGCACCCGAGCTGTTTACGCTAGAGCGTCTAAAGAAAAACCGCGGCAACCGTTTATATTTAGACTACCTTCAACATGATGCTGGAAAAACAATCATCGCCCCGTATTCCCCGAGAGGAAACGAGCTCGGACTTGTTGCAACACCGATTGAATGGGAAGAATTAAATAGCGAAGACTGTCACCCTTCTTTATTTACGATGCCGGCTGTTATGAAACGTCTAAAGGAAAAAGGCGATCCATTCCGGAAAATGAGGCACCATGTGAATGATGATTCTTTTCGACAAGTTTTATATCAGCTGCAGGACATGTTACCAGCTCATAAAATGGACATACGCGGTCATTAAGCGTTACACTTATTCATTAGATAGGAAGAAAGGGATGACTATTTTGACCGCACACTCAATACGAAACATTGCCCTGATGTTCTTATGTCTTACCGCAGGAATAGTGGATGTTATTGGCTATTTAAGCCTGGGGCATGTGTTTACAGCAAATATGACGGGAAATATTGTACTGCTTGGCATTGCAGCAGGCAGTTCATTGCAGTTAACCGCTCTTCATTCCATCACGGCACTTAGCGGATTTGTTCTAGGTGTTTTACTAGCTGTTGTCATAGGTGGAAAACAAGAAAAAACATTTTGGCCAAAAGCCGTTACACGCATCTTTATCATAGAAGTCATCATCTTGCTTCTATTTGCTCTTATGACCATTTTTCCTTATACGCAAGGTGCTTATTTTATGCTGATTATCCTTTTAAGTATGGCGATGGGCATGCAAACGGCGGCCGCACGCAAATTAAATGTCGCTGGCATTTCTACAACAGTTTTAACGAGTACACTTGCTAACTTATTTGAAGATTTGGCGCAGCGCTTATCAAATCGGGAAAAAAGAAAAGCCCCTATTCAACATGTGAGCTTGCTGCGAATCGGTTCTATTGTCTTTTACTGCCTAGGAGCTGCTTTAGCAGCATACACAGATGCGTACGATCCGTTTATCATCATTTGGCTGCCTATTTGCATCCTAGGGGTTATCGTGATCACAGCTACATTTAAGCACTTTCACCAATTGAAATAGCCAATCTTAGATGGCTATTTCAACCACTGTGATAAAACATTAATAACTTCTTACATAAAAACCAGGAGGACGCCCCATAATGAATGTGGAGCCATATGGAGAATATCCAGAAAACGTCCCGAACCCTCCATATCCAGGGTAACCTCCTAAGCCCGAGAATACGCCAGGGCTCACATAATACCCGCCAAAGCCAATATGAGGGCCCACTGCACCTCCGCTAAAACCGCCGCCATGAAAGCCTCCATATACCCGAGGATCCATACAATCACCTGCCTTCAACTTACACTTCATCTCATCATATGCGTGACAAATGGAGCGGTGTTCCCACTTTTGTAACAATTTCTATGTACTATAGACCAATTTGATGAAATTTGAATGAAAAGTCCTGCAAAAAATTAAATTAAGCAAAGAAAGGTGACCTTTTTAACTTGTTGCTCTGCCCTATATTTATTTAGAATAATGGAGCAGGTAACAAATTTGCACACCCCCTTTGTTGCGAATTCTTCTTATTAAACGTTCTTGCAGCGTTTAATAAGAAGAGCCTATTTTCACACATATAAAAAACCCTTGCTGATCATCATCAACAAGGGCGAGAAATGATTGGGTGATTAACCACCAATGATTTTTTCTGCTACTTCGAAAGAACCCGCTACATTTTCAGTTAAAACAGCCGCAGCGACCGCTAAACCCACAACGAATAATACTTTTAATCCTGTTTTCATCTTATATCAACCCCATTCTTTTCATATGTAAATCCGCTTCTAAACTTTTATTCAAGTAAAAAACAGACTGCTCATAAAGTGCTTGCTTTTCACAATACTTTGCAGCAAAGTGAGAAAGCTCTTTCACTTCATGATATTCATTCTTTTCTTCTAACTTTCTTAATTTCTCATTAATTTGCTGAAATCTTTGTGGCACATTCGTTAAGTAAAGATCATGTACGATGCCTATTTTGAGCTGAAACACTTCATGAGAAGCTTCTTTCATTCGGGCATATGCAGCATCTATATACTGACTTGCACGCTGCTTTTCACCAATCACACAGAGTTCCCGGCTGATCAGATACGTAGAATGGAAAAAGAAATCTGAATCATAATACTCTTGATGAGACAATGCTTTTTCAAGATGTCGTATAGATTCTTTCGGTTTATTCCAAAATGAATATAAAATGGCGACATTATGATGGTGCTGAGCCAGCATAAAATCATCCTGTTCGCTCGTCAACACCTCTTCCGCCAAACGATAATTCTCAAGCGCTTCTTCGTACCTGCCAATCTCTGTAAGGTTGGCTGCAATAAGAGAATATGAAAGTGCAGTTCTTCTTTCATAGTGCTTGTGACGTTTATAGACGTGTAGAGCCCTGCGAATATAACTTAATGAAAGCATGATATGACTCAGGCGATAGTAAAGCCACGCGACCTTAAAATCGAAATCAGCGCGTTCGATTTCACTTGGAATTTTATCTAAGAGCTTTTCCGCACTTTGATACATCTGTAATGCAACCTCATAATTCCCCTGATGCTGTTCATACACACCCTCATAAAAATCAAAATAGTAAGCAAGGCGATTAGACAAATCATCATCTTTTTTCCCATAATGGCCTTCTTTACTTTTCGTTGAAACATTGCCTTTTTGCCCTCTTAAATTGTACATCAGAATATGATGCCTTTTCTCAAGAAGAGAATAATACATGAGGATGTCAGCATCATCAATTTCCTCTACTGCTTGTTTCGCTTTAGCAAATAGCCGTTCTGCCTCATCTGCATGATCTTTTTTGATTTCCATGTTCCAGTCATTTAATAGTGATGCCAATTCCGCCACAGGAACTTTGCTCATTCTACACCCCCAATCACCTTCAGCTACACCACATGATTTCACTAAATATGGAACTTCTATTAGCAATTGCTAATTCGTCCATTTGACATCATTTTAATATGAATCACTTGAATCTTCAATAACCGATTCCTTTGTTATTGCGTTTCTTTCTCCTAGTCAATGATGCATACACTAAAAAATCCGTCTTTTTTCTATTAAAGGACACGGTTGAATTGAAAAAAAGCCCTTATTGGGCTTTTTGGATTTATTCCAATCTGATAATGGTTAATGCCGCTCCAACAGATCCCCCGCCAAGTAATACTACGGTTGCGACTAAACCGAATATTTGAAGAGAAATTTGATTCCCTGCTGCAAGTGTTGTAATGAGAGATACATTGTAGGTAGATGTAGATAAAGCAGGTGTTAAAATAGACCCTGCTATGGGGGTTCCGTTGTTAATTACTCTTGTTCCTGCCAGAAGTGCAGCGTTTGTATTTACTTGATACGTGATGAAATATCGTCCTGAAACAGGTACAGTAAACACCGTATTACCACCACTTACGGTAAATCCATCTAAACTTTGGTTATTAGGCAGCGTCACTGCCGTTCCGCCCAAAACAACCAGCACCGTACTTCCCGACGTATTGGATGCGTACATCGAGTTAGTTGTTAAACTAGTACCGGTTGGACCTGTGTCACCTGTGGCTCCGGTTGGACCAGTTACTCCTGTTGGACCTGTGGCACCAGTTGTGCCCGTTGCACCGGTTGAACCCGTGGCTCCAGTCGGGCCGGTTATTCCTGTTGAACCCGTGGCTCCCGTTGGGCCAGTTACTCCCGTTGGGCCAGTTACTCCCGTTGGACCCGTCGATCCCGTTGAGCCCGTGGCTCCCGTTAAACCCGTCGATCCCGTTGAGCCCGTGGCTCCCGTTGGACCGGTTATTCCTGTTGAACCCGTGGCTCCCGTTGGGCCAGTTACTCCCGTTGAGCCCGTGGCTCCCGTTGGACCAGTTATTCCTGTTGAACCCGTGGCTCCCGTTGGACCAGTGACTCCGGTTGAACCCGTGGCTCCCGTTGGACCAGTGACTCCGGTTGAACCCGTGGCTCCCGTTGGGCCAGTGACTCCCGTTGAACCCGTGGCTCCCGTTGGACCAGTTATTCCTGTTGAACCCGTGGCTCCCGTTGGGCCGGTTACTCCCGTTGGACCCGTGACTCCGGTTGAACCCGTGGCTCCCGTTGGGCCAGTGTTGAACCCGTGGCTCCCGTTGGGCCCGTGGCTCCCGTTGGACCCGTGACTCCCGTTGGGCCAGTGACTCCCGTTGAACCCGTGGCTCCGGTTGAACCCGTGGCTCCCGTTGGGCCAGTTACTCCCGTTGAACCCGTGGCTCCGGTTGAACCCGTGGCTCCCGTTGGGCCGGTTACTCCCGTTGGACCCGTGACTCCGGTTGAACCCGTGGCTCCCGTTGGACCAGTTATTCCTGTTGAACCCGTGGCTCCCGTTGGGCCGGTTACTCCCGTTGGACCCGTGACTCCGGTTGAACCCGTGGCTCCCGTTGGGCCAGTTACTCCCGTTGAACCCGTGGCTCCGGTTGAGCCGGTTACCCCCGTTGGACCAGTTACTCCGGATGAACCCGTGGCTCCCGTTGGGCCAGTTGCACCGGTTGGACCGGTTACTCCGGTTGAACCCGTGGCTCCCGTTGGACCAGTTACTCCTGTTGAACCCGTGACTCCGGTTGAACCCGTGGCTCCCGTTGGGCCAGTTGCACCGGTTGGACCGGTTACTCCGGTTGAACCCGTGGCTCCCGTTGGACCAGTTACTCCTGTTGAACCCGTGGCTCCCGTTGGGCCAGTTACTCCCGTTGAGCCCGTTGCACCGGTTGGACCAGTTACTCCGGATGAACCCGTGGCTCCCGTTGGGCCAGTTACTCCCGTTGAACCCGTGGCCCCGGTTGGACCAGTTATTCCTCCACACATATTAAGTTGGGCGCACATGTCTCTCACTACTTTCAAACTGTGGAATCATCAAGACATACACACTAATACTGATAATTGAGAGAAAACGAAACGACAATACTTCCAGTCGAGGTTCCACCAGTAGCTAAAATCCCAATTGAGTTCAGATCACTGAGCGTAATGGATCGACTCTCTCCTGGCGGTACCGTGAAATCAGGAACAGCTGTACCGTTTACCTCTAAAGCCACGGTAGGTGCCACAGCCACAATCCCATTGTTTTCCACCATGATGGTTCCGTTTATGACATAAGGTGTTCCATCTGTCCAGACGACAACTGCATCAGCTGCTGCTGCTAAATCAAGTGTGAAGCATACTGCATCATTTACAAAGCCCGCTTGTTCATTACTACATCCGCCTAAAATAGCCATTTTAACCCTCCTTCAACCTAATCTTGATAGACTATGATCCATTGATATTGGATGATTGTGCGATTATCACAGCTTCAAAGCTTTATTTTTCTTCTTTGCACCATGTTGATTTGCATGTCTAATCGTGCTTGCACACTTTCAGTTGATGGAGATTTCAAGATAAATTTCACATCTTTCACAGTAATCGCACGACTTTCTCCTTTTTGGACAAGAAGATCATAACAAAATGTACCAGTTTGAATCCTAATTGCGACTGGTACATCCTGATGATCTTGATGATGCAACACAACAGTTGCCGTATTGAGAAATTTTGTTCCATTCCGCCATACTTCCACCGAACTGGACGATGTGGAAAAACAAAGAAAGATGTGGTGAGATTCTATGTTTTTTAAAATAAGCGCATCATATACAGGAAGCTCTACTTCAATCATTCCACATAAAAAAGAAAGATCGACAAGAATTTTCGAACTAGATCGATACAAAACTTTTTGACAGCATGTTGATCTATTGCAGCACGGTACAAGAAGTTCCAACAGCACACAATTTTGCTTTTCATTGATAGAGCTCAAAGAAAAATAGCAAGTCTTAAACACACTTCTTTCAAAAAACACCCATGAGTAAAAAGGTTCCCCATCTTCCATGGTGAGCAAAAAGGGAGAACTCATCGAACGTTTGTGAGTAAAGCCTTCTAATTTTGTTTGATTGTTTATCTCTTTTAGTTTACTCATCAACAGGTTTGTCACTTACAATCAGCCCAATTCCATGCTGTATACATAACTATATGGTCTTTTATCATATGTGCCTTTGACTATTTTGTGCGCGATTGGATTAGATGATGAGCATAGCTTTTCATTTTTCAAGTTTCTCTATATAATATGAACAAGAACTTCCGTGCCTCAGTAGCTCTAGAAGGGAAGAGCGCCGTAAAACAATTGTAGCTGGCGGGTCGCAAGGCAAGGGTTTCAGAAGCACCGAAAAGCAAATGAGCTGAGACAGGTGAAACTCCTGTCGGTGAAATTCCGTAGGGAAGCGTGTTGCCCCCTAGCCTATGCTTACGAAAGGAGTGCGGGTTCGAATCCCGTCTGAGGCTTGATGTATATGGAGGATGAAAACAATGCAGGTTTTTGAAGAATATGTAAGCAACATCGGTCATCCAGAGCTGAAACAGCGCATGCAAGACATCTTACAATGGATTTCAGACACATTCCCTCAATTAGAGCCCAGAATTGCTTGGAATCAGCCCATGTTCACAGATCATGGCACATTTATTATCGGATTTAGCGTCGCAAAACACCACATTTCTGTCGCACCAGAAGGAAAAGGGATTGATCACTTTTCAGCAGATATTGTACAAGCTGGTTATGACCATGGAAAAAAGATGTTTCGGATGAAGGAAAGCTTACCGATTGACTATCCTCTACTTAAAAAAATCATTGAATTTAACATTGAAGACAAAGCAGATTGTTCCACATTTTGGCGAAAATAATAAACACCCCGATCTGATTTCATAACAGATTGGGGTGTTTTTTCGTGGACTTACATTTTATTTGGTTCTCTCTCCTGCCCATTTCTGCTCCACCCATTCAAAGCACGACAGAAGCAGGCTAACGCCCTTTTGGAATAGCGGCAAATAAACAACCGTTACCGCCGTTAAACAAGCGATCACAGCACCTGCCAGCACATCAAATGGATAATGAACACCTACCCAAATCCTTGAAAATCCTACAGCGCAGGCAATGAAAAGCCAATAAATACGACGCTTGTGAAAAAGCCATAAGACTATACAAATGGAAAAAATAAAAATGGTGTGATCACTCGGAAAAGAGTTGTTCACTTCCTTTTCGATTAAAAGATTAACATGATTCAATTCTGCAAAGGGCTGCTGATTGGAATAAAAGAGCCCAGCGACTTTCCCTAACATCTCTGCCAAGATAAAGGTCAACCCAGCAGATATCATCATCCATCTGTTTCTTCTGCTCCGATTTTGAAACCACATGATCAAAAATATGATCGCAATGAACATCACTGAATATTCAGCCAATCCAATAAGAACTGGATTTAAGACATCGTGATTCATACTAAGTTGATTAATCGACCGAAATACCCGTTCATTAAACTCCTGCATCTCATTTCATTCCTTTTGCTTCGTTTAGGAAAAGGATAAATGAAAAAAGAAGACCGTGACATCGATCGAGCGAACAAAATAAAGGGATCATCTCACATTTTTGTTACTTCGTTGTCATTCGGATACCAAGAAACAAAGCACTATTTAGAATGATACTGCTCCCATTCTTTTTTCAGCAAAGCATATTGATAGGTGTTTTCATATTTGAGGGTGCCATCCTCATTTGTAGTAAATGAAACAAACTCAAGAAAGAAGCCTTCTTTCCTCATGCCTAAACGTTCGCATAATGTTTGAGATCGATCATTGTCATCCTCTACATATGCATATAAACGCCTTGCTCCTTGATTGACAAAAAGATATGACAAGAGCGCTTCAGCACTTTCACGGGCATATCCCTTTCCTTCATATGACGCATGAAAATTCCAGCCAATCGAATACGTATCCGGCTCATCTTTTAGATAAAACAGTTCACCGATAATCAACTGACTTTCTTTTAAACAAACCGCCATATAAGAGTGATCTGCTTTTCTTTTTTGCACCTTAGCTACCGCTTCTTCTAATGTAGAGATTTGATCATCCAGAAAACAATTCACTCTTGGTTGAGACAAGTATGCAAGCATTCCGGGTGCATCTTCATCACGAAATGGTCTAAGAATTAACCGATTTGTTTCTATTTTATCCATAAGACTCTCCTTACTACTTTTTCTTTATCTTTCACTATTTTAGATGTCATGGACTGTTTTTGCCAATTTGATCGTATGAACGTATCCATTTTTTTAAACATAATGTCATCAAAACTGATATAATAGAACATAAGTTTGCATTTTATTGAAAAGGGATGACTTGAAATGATCAAAACGGTAGAAGGCAATATCTTAGACGCAGAAGAAGACATCATCTGTCACCAAGTGAATTGTAAGGGTGTCATGGGAGCAGGGTTAGCAAAGCAGATCAAAAGCAAATATCCAAATGTGTATAAAGACTATAAACGGTTATGTGCAGAACAAGGAGATGATTTATTAAGCTCCGTTCAGCTCATCACAACGAGCGACGGAAAAACCATTGCCAACTTATTCGCCCAAGTTGGATACGGAAGAAAAACAAAACAAACAGATGACGACGCATTACGCAGCTGCTTTGAACATCTAAAACAGACAGTGACAAATCTAAATGAAGAGCATCCCCTTCATTCTATCGCCATTCCTTATGGGATCGGCTGCGGCTTGGCAGGCGGCGATTGGACGATTGTTCGAGAGATGATGGAAGAGGTTCTTGGCGATTGTGAAGTGACGGTTTATCGGTTTAAATAGGTGAAATGAGAAATTCTGATGAAAACAAATATTACAAAAACCCTCCTTCATTTATTTGGAGGGTCATTTGCTAATTGCTATTTGTTATTTTTCAAATAATTTAGCACAGCTTCTTTATCTTCCTCATCTTCAGGTAGAAATCCGAACGTTTCGTATTCCCAAACGGCTATTCTTTGTACATTGTCTATGCCTAATGAATAAACATCATCGTATCCATACTCAATAGAGAATTCCCCTTTATGATCTAATTGGAGGGTAGCTGTTGTCCAAGCACCTAAATCATTTTGTATATATGCCTTTTTCAATGCTTCAAAAATTTCACTAAGTTCGTATAATAAGTGGATGTATGTTGACTTATTTACACTATATTTATGAGGAATTTGATGTCCATTAACATATTCATTTCCATTTTGTTCTTTAAAATAAAACACTATCTCAGCCGAATCATCAAGTATTTCTGCATACATCCAAACTTTATCCCAATCACATGGTATTAATTCATTAATTGATTCTGCTATTTGTTTATAATTTTTTTCTAATTCTTCCATTGGGTTTTAACCTCCAGGTTGATTCTTAATAAATACTTGAGAATAACGTTCTCCAATTTTATACTCCACAGAGAAACTAACAGGTCGTAATGAATCTCCCTTATAGATAGGTTCAATGTTCACTGCTACTTGTTTAGGTGGGTTTGAATTCAAAGCTTTCAACCACCGTTGTTCCATGGTGTACCATTTCCCGCCGCTTCGATTAATCTGTGAATTCATCGGAAGTAGGTTATCAATATCCCCAGACCCTTTAAAAATAGATGCAATTAAATGCCCTCCATCATCATCCAGCAATCGATCCGGCTTACCTGAATTGGATTGAGCATATTGATTTCTTTTGACTTCTCCGTATTTTAAATCACTTGCTTCGACTTTGACAATGCGGCCATAGTGATCTGTTGTGTAGGTGTAACCTTGCTTTGTTGAATAAACGACATTCGGTTTTAATACCTTTTTGCGTTTCCATCGCACATAGTGCTCTCCGTAACTGACAACAGTCAGTGGTGATTTTGGTGCCGGTAAGCGTCTGCCTGTCTTAGAGATTCCGTATCCTGAGTTGTTGTCTAGACGCTTTGCCATGGAGAGGAGTTTATTTTTGAGATTTTCTCCGTCAAACACGTTATAAGGGAGTTTCCCTCCACCAGCCATTTGAAACTTTGGTGAGTATGGCAATAGATTCGGAATAGAGACTCTATCTATTGATTTTGCCCCTTGTTCAAGGCCTTTCTTCACTGTTGTTTTGGCAGCTGTTGTCCCTGTTTTTGTGATGGCTCCTGCCCCTTTAGAACCAAAGACAATTTCTGCAAGAGAACCAGTCGCATAGGCGAACCAGTGTGACCGTGAATACGCGTCACCATTTATGACTTCTTTTTGGAATGAGTCTGAAATCGATTTTCCAATCGCTTTCGATGTTTCAATTGGATGTGAAACAGCCGTTACAACTGATTCCACAGCCCCACCAGGGTCAGTGACAAGATCATAGATTCCGGTCACTGTATCTTTTGCCACATCATATAGACCAACTGCAGCACCTTTTACACTATCAATGAACACCTCCGATGCTTCTTCCTGTGCTTTGATGTGGAGAAGCTGACTGTAATACATTTTTTGATCATATGTGAGATTCTCATAACCGATCTCATCTACAATCTCAAAGTATTTCGCTTCTGATAGACACGAAGGATCATTGAGCTTTTCTTTCAGTTCTTTGATTCTTCTTTTTTCTTTTTCTTCTTTTTTCACCTTTAAATAGGCTTTCACTTGAGCATCAATCTGATCATGGTTCTTGTACACGTCTGTCTCATGAAATGCTTTTGCATCATAATACATTGGCTGAGCATTTTTTCCTTTTCCAGTAGCAGCCATCATCTTTGCATAAAAAGTGTTGAGGTGGTTCTCAACCGCTTCTGACTTTGCGTATTCCGTTTTTAAATCATTGTCTATTTGATGTAAAACTTCAATGGTCTCTTTTCTTTTTTTGTTCGCATCGTCTAAATGTTCATTGACCTCTTTACTTGAAAAAGTATGTAATTCAATTAAATCACTGATATCGTCAAAAATAGTGGAAAGTGCCTCTTTTTGTTCTTTGACCATATCTTTATTGTTCTGAATCCCTTGTTTCAATTGAGTGTCTAAAAAGTGCTCATCAATAAAAGTACTCCCGCCTAATGATTCATCATCAAGCTTTCCTTTCACCCCATCTAAAAAAGCTTTCTGCATATCGATAAAATCAAGATATGTGTCTGTGTACAGCGCAAGATCCTCATAAAAAGATTTGATATTGTCTGCACCTTTTCCAGTAAATTCATCACCTAAGCCCGACACACTTTTTAATGCTTTTTTCACAAGTTTCATTTCTTCTTGAAGCTCATGATAGGCCTTTGATCTCTGTTCTACAGCTGATAGTAAAGATGGAGCATCTAATATTTTCATATAAAAAAGACTCCTTTTATGGCATATTCTTTTACTAGAATACCATAAGGAGCCTGACACTTTAATCCACTTTATCGTTTTTTAACCAATTTTGAAGAATTTGAACATACTCATTGAATGAGATGCTGTTATCAATAGGAATTAATAAGGAATCCTAATAAAGAGAAGGGCTTCCCTCTTCTCTTATCTATCTCCATATACAAAGCTATATTCTGTAACTAAATCATCTCCCCAACTATCACTAAAACTTATTGAAGCTGGGCCAACACTAATGGAAATACCATTTATTGTTGCATAAGTGTGATGATATTTTGTGATAATATTTGCAGGATCTCCTTTTTTAGACTTTGGAACAAGTACATCTCTATCCATTGTTATAAATTGAGTATCTCCATAGCCAGGTGAAAGAATAACTCCATGACCATAATTTTTGTATGAGTCTGTATCAGCTGATAGTTGTTTATCTTCTGTTACATGTGTGAGGCCACCTTTACCATCAGCAACGGCCTTTTGTTGCTGCCAATACCCCTCAAAAGTACCTGATAAAGGGACTGCAGATGTATCCCAAGCTACTGCAAACGCATCTTTTTTATGGTTAACAGGCTTTTTAAACCATTCGGCATAAGAATGATATTGATATTTATAATTAGTTCCAGATGTACCTTTATAAAAAACTTGTTGAGAAATAAGCAGTTTGCTATTTGTTGCCGGATCGGTTGGCGGTAAAGATGATAAGGTATGTATTTTATCAGATTCTCCTAAATCACCATTATCTTTCAACCCTACATCTTCGTATGAAATACTTTTTCCTGTGAGCTTTTTATACTTCTTTATGTCCTCTAATTTTGTTTTTGCAATCCGCTTTTCATTCTCAGAATTATATTCAATTCGTTCTCCATCTAGTGAATTATAATATGTAGTAGACTTGACAACTTCAAGTTTGACTGAATGTTCTTGGCTTGTATTATCTTTAGTTTCCTTACTTTTTGCACTTGAAATACCCCCAAACATTGTCAATGAGAATACGAAAGCTAGTAAAATGAGTATGAACCTGATTTTCATCCCAAACACCTCCGCCCACACACTACCATATAAAGAAAAAATCGTAAATATCTCAAGTATGGTTTTTATTATTATAAGAAAATACAAAGATTAGAATTAACCAAAAAGACAATACTTCAAACAGTCCACTGTTGTATATTTTTGAAAAAGGTAAAATCAAAGTAAAATAAGTTAAAATGATGGCTCCTAACAACATATATAATGTGCGTTTCATTTACATCCCCCCAACAATTTTTTCTCAACGATATCATATTTTTTAAGACCTTTCAAAAATGATTTAGCAAAGTTGCTCTTATAGTCTACACTTCGGTAGGCAGTACTCACATAGATTACTTTCACGTTCAAACTCCATCACAACTTCATCAAATTATGATAGCAATCATTAAGACACTTATTAATTTTTTGCATCTCAAATCACTTGGGGTTGTAATGCCACCCTGTAATATTCTGTTTACCATTTATTTATTTTCACACCTACATAACTTTCTCCATCCCTTACTCCAAGTAAACACAAAGCTAAAAAAGGTGAAACTATACTCCACTAAAAAAAGAAAAACCCTATTATAAGAGTTTTTCTTTTTTGGAATCGTAGTCTTTAATAATATCAATTGGATCAATCGCATCATCATCTTGTGTATATTCCTCTACATAAGGAGTAATTAATTTCTCAAACTGCTTTTCATCATCCACTAGAGCAATACAAGTTTCATACCCTTCAAAATCAGATGGGTATAAATTTGCAACAGCACTACCATTTTTCAAAGCCTGATCTATCGCATTTTTTAATTCCAATAGACCCTTCCTGTTTCCTAAAATCAGTGCTTCTCTGTGATGAGTTTCTTGAGCATATATATTACACATCTCTAAAACATCATCATCATCCACTTGAATAGACATATAAAAGCACCTCCGAAGTTAAATTTAGTTCATTATATAATTCTTAATGTCAACATGCTAAAGAGCCATGACCTCAAACGTCTGATCCAAATAGTGATTGCGTACACCGCAAACAAAAATAGCTCAAACTACTTAACGGTACTTTACTCCTTTTTATATTTCATTACTTTTATAATTCTATAAACTATTACAGCAACATAGCACACAACTAAGGTAATCAGATATTCAAAAGGAAAATCTCTTTGTACACCTTGATAAAGAAAAATTGCCAAAAGGACTGTAAACAAAACTATTTGAAAAACTTCTTTTTTTATCATACAAATCCCCCGATATACTTTCACTTACGTTTTATACTTTTAATTACGTTATGTTACCGTGAAATTATAAAACAATCAGTCTTAACATTCTACAGTCAGTTCCATATTTAGGATTTAAGTAACAAAATTGAAAGTATGTACTATATTTGTTTTTACCTCCAATTGTTTTCTTCTCTTTCTTCATAAAAACATCCTGAAATTCTTCATACATTTTTTCAGCTTTTCAGAATCCCATACTTTATACAGCTCTCGCATATATACAGTGAAATTGGGTAATACCCAGATTCCTCTAACGGACACTGAAAGTTTCCTCTTTAAAAATCTTAAATAATTCATTTGTTTTTCTAGTATCTCTATACGCTACCATCAAAGCAAATGGAGCATCTAATATAAAAAAGACTCCTTTATGGCATATTCTTTTACCAGAATACCATAAGAAGTCTGACGCTTTAATCCACTTTATCGTTTTTTAACCAATTAACCTCCAGAGCTACCTCTTGATGCAACTGTTTGGACATCTTCATGTAGAGGTTGAGTCAAACCGTTTGTAAAGAAAAGTGTACCTAGAGCTATCACAACTAGTGAAAATGTAATAAAAACCGACTTCTTCAATTAATTCACTCCTTTTCCTACATACTGGCTTGCGAGTAAGGCTCTTTTATAGTAATTTAATGATTGTTTCAGCAAGCCTCTCCCCTCTAAATATTTCGCCACATCAACCAGAATTTCCTCTAAATCAACCCATATTCTTTTCTCTTCAAGCTCTAAACACAGATTGTTTATATTGTTCAATTGAGATTGATTTTTTTCATACAATAGTTCTTTTAACAATTTAAATTTTATTTGAAAAACGTTATGGTTGACTTGTTCTGATAAAGAAATGCCTAGATCAATCCATTCAATCGCGTCATTACTTTTACTGGAGATTTCTATTCTAGAAAGTTCATATAAACATCTCAGCTTCAATAAATCTTGATTTTCGATCTCTTTATAACTCAACGTGCGCCTAAATAGTGCTGATGCTTCTTCTAAATTTTCTTTTTTGCTTTCTAGAAAACCCATATTGTAATATAGATGAATGATTAAATGATTGTCATTAATACTTTCGATCATATTCTCAGCTTCACTAAAAAGAGCTCTTGCTTTATCATATTCAAATTGATCAATTAAGTTTAGCGCATGTAGCATCCTACAGTTAATCTGTCTTTTGATATATGTTTCATGCGCATTAAATGTGTCACACGCAATTTGTGCATGATATTTTGATAAAAAGGTCATTTTCAAATCATAAAATAGAACTGCGATTTTATAATGAAATTCAGCTTTTTCTATTTCATCATCAACATAAGCCAACTTTTTTTCAGCTATTCTGAAGTAACTTAATGCCTTATCATAATCTTGCAAGTAGTCATGATAGATCCCATTATAAAAGTAGAAGTAATATGACATGAGTTTATTTGTTTTTTCTTCTTTTTCGTCTGGAGCATTCCGCTGAAAGAATGGCTTATCTAAATTTCTGCTAATATTCTGAAGTTTCAGCTTAAGCCTAAAGCTCAAAAGTTGATAATACAAAAGAATATCTTGATTTTCTTCCATTAAATCAATTGCCCTGTCTATGTCATCTTGCATTTCTATAGCTGCCGATAAATCCCCTTTTTGTATCGCAAGATTCCAAGTGTTTAACATGTTCCCTACCTCCTGAGAGGCAATTAATCCTGACATTCCTTTACCCCCTTCTAAACAAATCCCTAGTATAATTCTAACACGCATTTTACAACATATGTAAAGTGAATCTGCTCATAATAGAAATTTTCGGTATCCCGCAAATATGATAATAATTGAATGGTATGCAATTATAAGAGTTGGTTAAAAGAGAGAGTAGCCAGAAAGGACTTGATACTTATTTCTTTTAGATTGACCACCTTCATTTTTTAAAAAGAAATTCACAAAATATTGTTTTGAAATTGATATAAAAAGACCTGACTGAGTTTCAGCCAGGTTCATGAAGGGATCAATCTAAATTATATTATAATGAAATCAAAACAAAACAGATAATTAAACATCCGTTCTCATTCACTCTTTGAAAATTCACCCTATACAGTACACTCTACATGCTCTAATTTTGCCTTAATCTAAAAAATCAATATTAACAGCGAAATTTCCAGCTGTTACAGTTATCTGAGGAATTTTAGTTTTTTCAAAAATGTCTACAATTTCAAATAATGTCTTTTTTATAATATCGTTACTTGGCATTGTATCTACTCTTAATATAAGGATTGTTTCAATGCTTCTAGCTACTTCAAAAAGAACGTCTTCTTCTTTAACAGATTCAATGTAGCTTTTTATTCTTTTAAAGAACCACTCTACTTCTTCTAAATCTTGTAACGGATATTTAGTAATTTGATGAATATCGGCTGGATTAGGTGCTTCTTTCTCTAAGATCGCTTCAAGTTCTGCTTTAGTTATATATTCCTCCTCCTCTTCTTCGTATTCACCCTCTGCTGCTTCCTCGTCAACACTGTACTCAACTGTATAAAGCCCCTCAATGAATTCATCAAAGGAATCTGCTAACTTAAAGTCTTCTTCCATCTCAACATCAAAATAATGAATTGTAGGATTCTCTTTCGTTTTTCGATAATCCATTGCTACCCAAGTATGTCCATCCCCGTTGATCAAAACAAGCCCTTCTGGCAGCTCCCACTCTTTTATTAAATAGGCACTATCCATAATTCCTTCATCTTCAGCAATTCCCAGCAGGTGATTAAATTGAATATGAGCCTCAGCCCATGAATTAGAGTGAGTGGTTGGAAAAGCATTATGAATGGTATAACCACCATTCTGTTCTAATATGAGCTTTTTATATGTATCTGGCAAAGTGACACCAAGTTTCTTTTCAGCTTTAGCTATTTCTGCTTCGTTGATCTTTTTTAACGTATAGTAACCTTCCTCGTCTATTTCCCAAAATGATTTCAAGATGAATGCCTCCTAGTAAATTATGCACATAAGTATACCACCTTACTGAGTATATTTAACAATTTAGGCAAAATAAAAGAAGAATATTAGTTACTTAGTCATTCACGCTGTCTATTTTTGTCGAAACGATAGTAAAAAGAAGGTACTTCATGTAAAATTTCCTTTGCATCTAAAAATCAGGAGGATCCAATATGAAGAAATTATCTATATTCATTTTTATTTGTTTAATGATGCTAACAGCTTGCAGTAGCGCAGCATCAAATGAAAAACAGCTCACGACAGCCAATATTATTGAAGCTTTTAAAAGTGCTGGGCTTGAAGCAGAAAAACCATCTGATCTTAAACAAAAAGAGTTTGGAAATATAAGAGAAGAAGGAAAAAGAATTCTCGTTCCTTCCTTAGGTGAAAATGCTGGTGGAAGGATTTTTAAATTCGGAAATGAAACTGATTTACAGCAGGCGAAATCCTATTATGATGAGTTAGGCAATGCTGGATCTATGTTCTTCTCTCACACCTATTCAAAGGGGAATTTTCTATTACAAATGAACGGTGAAATGAAAGATTCTGAATTTGAAAAGTATAAGAAAGTAATGGATGAGGAAATAAGATAATTTCATATATTTTTAAAAGAAGGAAGGTCAACAAATGTCATCATTTTGGCTGCTAACAGTTATTCTTACGATTGTTATACTGGGTGTTTCTTTGATCTTTAAAAGAAAGAATGCACCTTTACAGTATGGAATTCCATCAATTCTCATCTTCATCAGTATTATCTTATTATTAATCAGTTTTTTCGTAGGAAAGTGGGAAGGTTTAGGACTGGGTGCAATCAGTATATCTTTACTGGTTGCATCTGTGATCACTTTAATTATTAATAGTACCTTGAGTTATTTTAGTCATAAATAACATAGAGCCACTTCTGCATAAGAAGTGGCTCTTTCGATTAATTAAAAGTGAAATATGCATGAAAATATCACAAGACCAACTAATTAAATAAAATCCCCCTGAAGCCAATGGCTTCAAGGGGTTTCTTGATTAATACTGAGACATATACTGATCGCGTTCCCACGGATGTACTTGGGTTCTAAACATATCCCATTCGATTTCTTTTGATTCGATGAAGTGCTCGAATAAGTGATCGCCTAGTGCGTTGATCATGACTTCGTTTGACTTGAGCAGCTCAAGTGCTTCTGCAAGTGTTGCAGGTAAGTCAGCGATGCCGTTTTCAAGGCGCTCTTCTTTGTCCATGACATAGATGTTTCTGTCGATTGGCGCTGGTGCGTCTAGTTTGTTTTTGATTCCGTCTAGACCTGCTGCAAGTAATACGCTTAGTGCAAGGTATGGGTTTGCAGATGGGTCTACACTGCGTACTTCTACACGTGTGCTAATGCCGCGTGATGCTGGAATACGAATCAATGGGCTGCGGTTTTGTGCACTCCATGCTACGTAGCAAGGTGCTTCATAGCCAGGAACAAGACGTTTGTAAGAGTTCACCGTCGGGTTTGTGACCGCTGTGAAGCTTGTTGCGTGCTTCACAATACCTGCGATAAAGTGTCTAGCCGTCTCGCTTAATTGTAAGTCTGCTTTTTCATCAAAGAATGCGTTTTTACCATTTTTAAATAATGATAGGTTACAGTGCATACCAGATCCGTTTACACCGAACAATGGTTTTGGCATGAATGTCGCATGAAGTCCGTGCTTTCTCGCAATTGTTTTCACAACGAGTTTGAACGTTTGAATGTCATCACAAGAGCGGATGGCGCCTGCATATTTGAAGTCAATTTCATGCTGTCCAGGTGCTACTTCGTGGTGAGACGCTTCAATTTCAAAGCCCATTTCTTCAAGCTCAAGCACGATATCACGGCGGCAGTTTTCGCCTAGATCTGTTGGTGCAAGGTCAAAGTATCCACCTTTATCGTTTAGTTCGAGCGTTGGCTCGCCTTTTTCGTCTAATTTAAATAAGAAGAATTCTGGCTCAGGTCCAAGGTTGAAATCACTAAATCCTAGTTCTTCCATTTCCTTTAAGATACGCTTTAAGTTGTTACGAGGGTCTCCATCAAATGGTGTTCCGTCTGGCTTATAAATGTCACAAATAAAGCGTGCAACTTTACCTTTTTCTGCTGTCCAAGGGAAAATAACAAACGTGTTTAGATCTGGATATAGGTACATATCTGATTCTTCGATACGTACAAACCCTTCAATAGATGAACCATCAAACATACATTTGTTATCGAGAGCTTTTTCTAACTGGCTCACAGGAATCTCAACATTTTTAATTGTTCCGAGAATGTCTGTAAATTGCAGACGGATGTACTTTACGTTTTCCTCATTTACTAATTTTACGATATCTTCTCTTGTGTACTTTGCCATTTCGTAAAACTCCTCCCCTACAAAAGGTAAAATGTGTATAGCAATGCTTTTGCTAATTGGTTAACGGAAGAACCTTGACATATCCCCCTGCCTAAAGGTCGTTCCTTGTTGGAAACGTCCAGCCTGAATGAGTTCCTTCTTCAGTAGCTTCCTGAGTTCATCATCTGTCAAGTTGTGCTTCGCTGTGGTTTTCTCTTCTGTCTTTGTTTCAGACGATGGATTTTCTGCCTCAGCTTTGGCAAAAAGTTTTTTGATTCCTGCCATGTTTACACCTTGTTCGATGAGGTTTTTGATTTCTAGTAATTTATCAACATCATGGAAAGAAAATAATCGGCGATTCCCATCACTTCTCGCTGGAAATACTAAACCATTTTCCTCATAATAGCGAATTTGTCTTGCAGATAATTCTGTTAGCTGCATGACAATCCCAATTGGGAATAAAGGCATTGAGCGGCGAATGTTATCACTCATCTCAACTGTCTCCTCCTCTTTGCTTAAATTTATTATATGTCATGTTATATTATGTGTCAACGAAATGTTAGGAATATTAACATGGATTTTTTTATCGAGCAGGCACTTCAATAAAACCTTGCTCTAATAAGGCATCTACAGCACTGCAAATGGCATTTTTCACATGGGCATACGTGAGACCGCCCTGAACATAGGCTGTGTACGGCGGTCTGATCGGACCATCGGCTGATAATTCAATGCTGGCTCCTTGGACAAATGTGCCCGCTGCCATAATCACATCGTCCTCGTATCCCGGCATATAGCTTGCATGCGGTGTGACATGACTGTTAATCGGTGATGCATATTGAATCGCCTGACAAAATGCAATCATTTTTTTAGGGTCTCCAAATTCTACAGATTGAATCAAGTCGGTTCTTTTCGCATTCCACGATGGGTTTGTTTGGAACCCGAGTTTTTCAAGAAAACGCGCTGTAAACACGGCGCCTTTTAAACTTTGTGCAACAACATGCGGTGCTAAGAAAAATCCTTGATACATTTCTTGAAGCGCATACAGCGATGCACCCGCTTCACTGCCGATGCCTGGAGATGTCATTCGATAAGAGCAAGCTTCTACCCATTTTTCTTTTCCGACGATGTAGCCACCCGTTTTGGCAAGGCCGCCGCCTGGGTTTTTAATGAGAGAACCTGCCATAAGATCTGCGCCCACATGACACGGCTCTTGCAACTCAGTAAATTCACCATAACAGTTGTCAACAAACACAATGATGTCCTCATTGATGTCTTTCACAAATGAAATCATTTGTTCAATTTCTTCTATTGTAAAGGATGGTCTTGACGCATAGCCTTTAGAACGCTGAATCCCGATGACTTTTGTTTTTTGGGAAATAGATTCTTTGACTTTGTCGAAATCGACAGATCCATCTTGACGCAAATCAATGGCTTTGTAATCGATCTGAAAATCTTTTAATGAGCCTGTCCCTTCTTTGCCGCGAATCCCGACAATCTCTTCTAGGGTATCGTAAGGTTTCCCCGTCATGTAGATCAATTCATCACCAGGTCTTAGCACACCGAATAAGGCGATGGAAATGGCATGTGTTCCAGAAATGATCTGCGGGCGTACAAGACCGCTTTCCCCTCCAAATACATCCGCATAGATCTTTTCTAACGTGTCTCTTCCCATATCATCGTAGCCATAACCAGTTGTAGGGTTAAAATGAGAGTCACTGACTTTATGTTTCCGGTAGCTTTCAAGAACCCGCCACTCATTTTGTTCGCTCTTTCGATCAATTTGCTGATGTATTTGTGAAATGTCTTGTTCTGCTTCTGCTGCTATTTTTTCTAAAATGGTGCCATGTTTTAAAGTGTGAAACATCGTGATTTAATTCCTTTCCTACAACATATACTTCTTGATTTGTCCTAATATGGTTTGCTCTTCACCACTAAATCCAGTGATGTCATAAAGCTCTGCTTCCTTTTGAAATTCCAGTGATTCCACCAAGGTTTCTGACTTTAAGGCAGATATGAGTTTTCCTTCATATGCCGGAATCCTTACATGATATGGCTTTAAAAAATCTTTTTTCAGTTCAGCCATGATATCCGCTTTTAACCGCTTCACATCTTCCTCGCGCCTAGCACTGATTAAAATGTGGCGCTGCTTTGAGGAAGGGATAAAATCCGGCCGGATTTGGTCTTTTTTGTTATAGACTGTCAGCATCGGAATACGGTCAGCTTCTAATTCTTCTAAAAGCTTATGAACCGTTCGTTCATGCCCTTCATAATCCTCATTCGAAGAATCGATCACATGAAGCAAATAGTCTGCTTCTTTTACTTCTTCAAGAGTGGAACGAAATGCTGCAATCAGTGTGGTTGGAAGGTCTTGAATAAAACCAACTGTATCGGAAATCAGTACACTGTAGCCAGATTCAAGTGTCATTTTACGCGTCATTGGGTCAAGTGTGGCAAACAGCAAATCTTCTTCATGGCTATCCGCTTCTGTTAACTGGTTAAACAATGTTGATTTCCCGGCATTTGTGTACCCGACAATAGCGATTTGGAATACGCCATTTTTCTTCCGTCGTTCCCGGTATCTCGTGCGATGTTCTTTGACTGCAGACAGTTGTCCGTGAATTTCGTGTATGCGGTTTCGAATATGACGTCTGTCTGTTTCAAGTTTTGTTTCACCTGGACCTCTTGCGCCAATTCCGCCGCCTTGTCTTGAAAGGCTGATCCCTTGTCCACTCAGTCTCGGCAAGGCATACTGAAGCTGGGCAAGCTCTATTTGCAGCTTCCCCTCTCTTGTACGGGCTCTTTTGGCAAAGATGTCTAGAATCAATTGCGTACGGTCAATGATTTTCACATCTAAGGCAGTCGCCAAAGCTTTTAACTGGCTAGGCGAAAGCTCGTCGTTAAAAATAATAACATCACAGTCTAACTCGTCGCAAAGCACTTCAAGCTCTTCCACTTTCCCTTTCCCGATGTAAGTCGCGCTGTCTTGTCTATTTCTTTTTTGCGTCATGATGCTGACAGCTTCACCGCCAGCTGTTTTGGTTAAGGAAGCTAATTCTTCCATAGAATATTGAAAGCGTTCATCCGTTATATGCGGCAGTTGACAGCCGACAAGGATCGCTTTTTCGATCATTTCATGTTCATTCAACGTCAGTTGTTTCCTTTCTGTACTTAAGTTTCAGTAGTACCATCATACCAAACACACCACACGTATACCACCATTCGGAAGGTTTAATTTCTTATCTCTTTACAAAAAGGATACGCCATTTCAAGAAGGCGTATCCTCTTTCATTTGCAGATCATGGCTTTTAATCGTAAGTAAATCTTTTTTATCATAATGATCCACAAGAAGCAGCCTCATCGCCTGAGTTCGGATCGCTTTTTCAATGGTGTTTCGCACAAAACGGCCGTTGCTGAATTTGGCAGGACTCGTTGTGCTCTTGATGTGCATTAAATAGTCTCGCAGTTTCCATTCTGCCTCTTGGGTAAAGACATATTCCCGATCGGCCATCATTCGTTTTGCAATATCCATCAGCTGATCGACCGTATAATCAGGGAAGTTGATATTGATCGGAAATCTCGATTGCAGACCAGGATTTAGAGAAAGAAAATGATCCATTTCCTTGGAGTATCCAGCTAAGATGAGGATGAATTCATGCTGCTTATCCTCCATATGTTTTACAAGGGTATCAATGGCTTCTTTCCCGAAATCCTTCTCTCCTCCACGGGCAAGAGAATAGGCTTCATCGATGAACAAAATGCCGCCTAGTGATTTTTTAATCAAATCTCTTGTTTTTTGAGCTGTATGTCCAATGTACTCTCCAACCAGATCTCCTCGTTCTGCTTCAATTAAGTGCCCCTTTGAAAGAACATTCATTTCAAAGAAAAGCTTCCCGACAAGCCGTGCAACCGTTGTTTTCCCTGTGCCGGGATTTCCTTTAAACATCATATGAAGCGCTTGCTTTCCTACCTTTAATCCTTGTTCTTGTCTTTTTTGATTGACAAAAATCCAAGCATAAATTTCTTTTATGTTTCGTTTCATTTCATCCATCCCGACAAGGCTGTTCATTTCTCGTTCTATTTCTCGTAAGATGCTGTGTTTGGCCTCATTTTTTTGCAAGGCCTCTAAGTATTCTGCCTCTGAATCTGCATCAACCAATACTTGCTTCTGTCCATTAAGTATAATGTTGATTTGGCCGTTATTTTTATATGTGACAGCTCGCTCCAACGTATTCACCTCTCGCTCTTCTCTCTTTAATCTATTCGGGTGGAGCTGTAATCGTGACAATCGCCCGCACTAGCATCGGTTTACTGTCAAAATGACCCGAGATACCGGTTATTGTAGGGGATTGTGCGGTTTCCCAGGAAATGATGTGCTATTTCCATTGTATTCATCCATTTCGGGCGGACAAACCAACAATTTGTTTTTTCTTAGAAAAATGGCGCTTTTTCATCACAAATTGTGCAGAAAAGAGTCTCGATGATTTCCGCATTTTGTACAGGCAATTTTTCTATTTCCTCATAAAATAAAGACGAGGTGATGAATAGATGGTGAAAATTTTTATTGATCCTGGCCACGGAGGAACAGATTCTGGAGCTGCTGCTAATGGACTTTTGGAGAAAAATATCACACTGCAAATTGCGCTTTTTCTGAGGGATATGTTGATTAGTGAATATGATGGGGTTTCCGTCCGCTTAAGTCGTTCAATTGACCAATCCGTCACGTTATCCCAGCGTACGAATGCGGCAAACAGCTGGGGAGCTGACTATTTCGTGTCTATTCATATTAATGCTGGCGGAGGCACAGGTTTTGAAAGTTATGTGTACCCTGGCGTTTCAGCACCAACCACCACGTATCGCAATGCCCTTCATGATGAGATTGTCCGCTCCGTTGATTTTGCCGACCGCGGCAAGAAAACGGCGAACTTCCACGTTCTGCGGGAAACTTCTATGTCTGCCATTTTAACTGAAAACGGTTTCATCGATACGGTAGCTGATGCAAATAAGCTCCGTAACGCTACTTTCCTTCAAGGGATCGCTCGTGCTCATGCCACTGGATTAGAAAAAGCCCTTCAAATGAAAAAAAAAGCAAGTAACCTATATAAAGTGCAAGCAGGGGCTTTCAAGGTCAAAGCCAATGCGGATGAGCTAGCAGCTACACTCAGATCCAAAGGATTTGAAGCGCTGGTCGTACTGGATAGCGGCATGTACCGAGTCCAAGCTGGCGCTTTCCGTTCAAAGCAAAATGCAGATGACCTCGTCGCTCGATTAAAGCAGGCCGGTCACGACGCATTCGTTTTTCAATAATCTAAAAAACAAACCGGCTCAAGTCATCTTTAGAGCCGGTTTGTTGTCTATCCAATTATGCTAAAATGTTCACGACAAATTGAGACCATGTTTCAAGACGATCGAAGTACTCAGGCTTTTTCAAATCTGTTACTTTCATCCATTTGCCTGAGATTTGATCTGTTTCTTTTACTTCTACATGAGCACCCGGCGATAATTCAAGTGCTGATAACAGTCCGATGTGCACACGGCCGACACTATTGTCATCATCATTAATGAGTCCAAGGGTTTTCATCTCAAGTTTGTCTTCTTCTTGAATCGAAAGTTCCTCGTCCAGTTCACGATCGGTATTTTCTTTTAGAATCTCAGCAAATTTTTTTCCTTCAATGAAATTCATATGACCCCCAAAGCCAAGAGATAACTTATGATGTAAGCGAGTCTCTCCCCCGCCTTGAAGTCTTTCATATACATACACTTCGTCCTCACGCTTAATGACAACATATGGAATTGGCTGCTTAAAGTCAGGATTTTCTTCTGCATCGCCTCTTCGCATTTGCTCGAAGTGCTCTTCGATTTCTCTCATAATGGTGCTGATTGTTTTCTCTTCACTATTCACACCATTAAACGCAAGTGTTTCGTTTTGGAACACGCGTGCGCGCGGTGCAACTAAAATAATTTCGTCCATTTTTCCCATGTTCGGTAACCTCCAGTATGTAACACATTGTTAGAAATGGCAAAAAGCCAAAACGAGTGATGCGTTTTGACTTTTACGCTTTCCTTATGATTCATCTCCAAAGAAGAAATCATCATCTTTTAACGGCTCAACTGTTGCCTTTTTGTAGCCGTTCCCTTTCATTGAGAAGAAGTCATGTGACTTTGTTTTTGTATTGAGTCCGTTCAATACAATTGGGTTGATCTCTTCTTCTTCAAAGTAAGGGGCAAATCCAAGGTTCATTAACGCTTTATTGGCATTGTAACGAATGAACTTTTTCACATCATGCGATAAATTGACTTGGTCATAAATATCCTCAGTGTAATGAAGTTCATTTTCATAAAGCTCATTAAGCAGATCGATAGAGAAATCATAAAGCTCTTTTTGCACGTCAGGTGTTTGTTTGTTGTAAATTTCTTGTGCTAACAATCCAACATACACACCGTGAATCGCTTCATCGCGCAAAATCAAGTTAATGATTTCACCACTTTGCATGAGCTTTCCTTGACCGTAGAAATATAGCGGGTAGTAAAAGCCGCTATAGAATAGGAAGCTTTCTAAATACACTGAAGCAACCATTGCTTTAAATAAGGAAATCGGGTCATCCTTTTGAATGGAACGGTACAGACCTACAATCATATCTGCTTTCTTTTGCAAGAATTTATTTTTCTTGACCCATTCAAATACTTCACTAATCGTTTCAGTCGGTGCAAGCGTCATGAAGATATTTGAGTATGATTTTGCATGCACGGCATTTTCCATCATGGCCATAAAGTTTAACACGGCTTTACGCTGATGACCGTCCACATGTTCAGCCACTATCGGCATTCCTGTATTTCCTTGTTCTGTATCAAGTAACGTCAGTCCAGCCAGTACCTTCATGTACGTATCTCGCTCTTCTTCACCTAAATATTTCCATGTTAAGAGATCCCCGTTTAAGGAAATCTCTTCTGGAAGCCAGAATTGCTTGACGTTTTGGTTGTAAAACATTTGTGTAAAATCATCTTCGTGTTTTGACCAGTTGGCTGCATCATAAATTTTTGTCACGTTAAACTCTCCTTTAATCAAACAACACAAGAAAGACAGCCTTCCTGCCCTGTATCCTTCGTTCTTGCATAATAAAGTGTCTTAATGCCTTTATGGTGTGCATAAAGATCGATGCGGTTTAAGTCACGCGTTGTCATCGTATCTTTTAGGAATAATGTAAAGCTAATTCCTTGATCGACGTGCTGCTGAATGGTTGCGATCATATCGACTACTTTAAACATGTCCATATCGTATGCTTCTTTATAGAAGAACCAGTTTTGTGCTGAAAGTCCTGGCATTGGATAATACGTTTTGCTGTTTCCGTATGTTCTTTCTTCGATACGTTCCATAATTGGCATTACAGAAGCTGTTGCCGATTGAACATACGAAATAGAACCTGTTGGCGCAATACATAATCGATAGCTATGGTACATGCCATTTTCCGCTACAAAGTCTTTGAGTGCTGCCCAATCTTCTTTTGTTGGAATGTGCATGCCTTCAAATAGCGCAGCCGCTTTTTCTGTTTTTGGAGTGAAATCATTTTCTACGTATTTATTGAAGTACTCACCTGTTGCATAACCAGAGCCCTCATAACGGTGGAATGTTTCCCCTTTTTCTTTTGCAAGCTCACTTGAACGCTTAATGGAGTAATAGTTCACCATCATAAAGAACGTATTAGCAAAATCTCTTGCTTCTTCACTTTCATAAGCGATTTGGTTTTGAGCTAAATACCCATGAAGGTTCATCGCACCAAGTCCAATTGACTTCATCGCTTTGTTCGCTTTTCTAACAGCTGGTGCATTGCGGATATCTGTTGTTTCAGACACAAGTGTGAGTGAGTCCGTTGCAAGCTTAACTGTTTTTTCAATGGATTTGTTTTTCATCACGTTCATGATATTTAAAGAACCAAGGTTACAAGAAATATCAAGTCCGATCTCATCATCTTGATCATAGTCCGTGTAAGAAGAGACTTCTGAAGCTTGAAGTACTTCTGAGCAAAGGTTTGAGAATTTCACACGTGAAATATGGTTCAGAGCGTGCTCTCTATTCACATTATCTTGGAACATGATATATGGATAGCCTGATTCTGAGCGCAGAACAGCTAATTTTTCAAGAAGTTTTCTTGGATTGACTTTTTCTTTTTTGACTTTCGGGTTTTCTACAAGCTCGTCATACATTTCTTCCATATCCATCTCATCAAGATGCTGTCCATAAGTTTTATAAACTGTATGAGGATAGAATGTATAAGCTGTTTTATCTTCTCTAGCAAGCTCGATAAATTTATCTGGGATGACGACACCGATCGAAAGTGTTTTCACACGAACATCTTCATCCGCAGAGATTTTTTTCGTATCTAAGAAATCGTTAATATCTCTGTGGAAAATATTCAGGTACGCACTTCCTGAACCTTGTCTTTGTCCCATTTGATCTGCATATCGGAATGCATTATCAAGAAGTTTCATGACGCCTACGACACCTTTGGTCGCATTTTCTACATCTTTGATCGCTTCACCTTTCGCACGAAGCTTTGAAAGGTTCAAGCTGACGCCGCCGCCTAATTTAGACAGCTGCATGGAAATATCAATGGCTCTTGAGATATCGTTTAATGAGTCATTCACTTCAAGCAAGAAGCAGCTCACCAGCTCACCACGTCTTTTACGGCCTGCGTTTAAGAATGTTGGTGTACTTGGCTGATACTCTTGGTTGATCATCAGTTCCACAAACTCAAGTGCTTTCTTTTTGTCTCCGCCCGCAAAGAAAAGAGCCACAACTGAAATGCGGTCTTCATAGCGTTCAAGGATTTTCTTTTTGTCATTTGTTTTCAGTGCATAGTCATTGTAAAACTTAAACGCACTCATAAATGATGGGAATCTAAATTTCTTGGCATATGCAGCTTCAAATACTTCTTTAATATCTGACATGCTGTATTGTCTTAAAAATTCTTCCTCATAGTAGTCGTTTTCTATTAAGTAATCAATCTTCTCTTCTAGATTATGAAAGAAGACCGTGTTTTGATTAATATAATCTACGAAATAACTATGTACAGCTTCTTTGTCCTTGTCGAACTGAAACTTTCCTTCTTTTTGAATCATAATCTCGTTATTTAATTGTATCCACTTTGGAACCTGATTTTGTGACAATTCTTTCTACCTCCTGTGTAAACAATTCAACATCCCTTTTTGTTCCGCTTAGTTCAAAGGTGTGCAAAATAGGAACTTGATATTGTTTAGAAATCGTATCGGCGCTTTTGGCAAAGTTATCTCCCCACACTTTGTTCCCACTCACCGCTACACCTAGTAAAAGGTGCGCATTTTTCTCTAAAAATGACTGAGTGGTACCAGGGACTTGTCCAAATCCTGTCGTAAAGGTGACGAGAATAAACGGCGTATCCAAAAACTCTTCTCCAGTCAATTTTCGTTTGTCTGTAAAAGGGGTCTTGTCCAAAAAGCGTTGAACATTTCCTGTTTTTGAATCAAATACGATTTGAATCAATTCCATCACGACCTAGTTTTTAGTATTGTTGATCATTCCGCTATTCACTATATATAGTATACTATGTTTTTTCAAAACACAACATATAGATGCTCGAAACGAAAAAAATCAACCAACCCGGCCGAACATTCATAGCCGAACTCGTACGTTCAAATAAATAGAGCAGAGCAGGTTCTAAAAATAGACTGCCCTACTCCCTATTCAACTGAAACCGAAATCTATCATAACACGAAAAAAAATCGCTTAGTAGACTAGACTTTTTGTTTTATTTTTTGTAGGCATCGCACTGTAAATCTTCTGACACTTCTGTTATTTCCACTTCAACACCTAATTCTTTCAGCACCGCTTCAAGCGCAGAGACGATCGAGGCTTCTCTTACTAACTCTTTCCCGTTTACAGAAACGCTTGTTCCATATTCGAAACAGGAGTCATCTTCACAAGTTTGTTCCCAATGATTAATTTTAATTTTGTGTGTCATGAACTCATCCTTTTCTGTCTAGATGTCTGATGCATGTTTATAGTGTAGCGACTTCACATTCATTTGTAAATTTACGTGCTTACTCTTCATCAAAGTCTTCACTATCACCATCATCTTCATCCCATTCATCTATGTACTTTGTCGTAATGAGCGTCAGCTCTCCTTCTTTTTCATCAAACCGGTATACATGTACTTCATCATCTTTTACAACAGCAATGTGATTATTTTTTAGCGCAACAGATGATGGTAAAAGACCATCAACATGGCTCCCATCATGCTCACCAGAATGGTTATGCCAACTTTCTTGTCTCGTTTCGATGTTCGAGATGGCGCATGATCCAAATAAGACAACGATTCCAATCAAAAGAAGGATCACTCGAATCCTTCTCAATTCAAGCTCTGCATTTTCCATATAAATCCCCTCACCTTTTAAATGTCCAATAAGGATTTATACGCAACTTGGACAGAAAAGTTTCATGGCATGCAAAATAGCCCCTCTGCACTGACAAAAAACGTAGCGGGTTTCGGCCGGTTTATTCGCAGCTGCATGGGGCTATTGGTGAAAACGGGTGTTTATTCTAATTCAAGATTTACATTTTTTTGAGGTGCAAATGTTGAAATCGCATGTTTATAAATAAGCTGCTGCTTCCCTTCTGTCTCAAGCAGCACCGTGAAATTGTCAAATCCCTTTACTTGACCGCGAAGCTGAAAGCCATTCAGTAAAAATACTGTGACAAATGTATTGTCTTTGCGGATCTGATTCAAAAATTGGTCCTGAATATTAATCGGTTTCATGTTTCGTCCTCCTTGATTCTGATAACTACAGTTTCGCTTTAAGTCCAAGCTTTCCTGCTATATATGCGAAAATTTCCTCTTTTTTGTCCGAAAAGTGGCAAGGTGGTGTCATATCAAACCAGGTGACATCCATTTTATTACGGAACCACGTAAACTGACGCTTCGCATATCTGCGGGAATTTTGTTTTAATTGCTGGATGGCTTCATCAAGTGAGCAGTTGCCTTGAAAATAGGCATACAACTCTTTATAACCAATCGCTTGAACAGACTGACAATCTTTCAAACCAGATTGATAAAGTGCGCTCACTTCTTCAATTAAGCCTTCATCTAACATCATATCAATTCTTTGATGAATGCGCTCGTACAAAAGCTCTCGGTCCATTTTCAGCCCAATGAAGGCAGTGTCATACAGAGGAACTTCTTGATGCCCGTTTTGCATATCAGACATTTTCTGACCTGTTGTATGGATGATTTCAAGCGCTCTGATCACGCGGCGGACGTTATTCGGATGAATCGCTTTTGCAGCGTCAGGATCGGCTTCTTTTAGCTTTTCATACAGTTTGATCGGTCCATGCTGCTGCTTAAACAGCGTCATCTCTTCTCTAAAAGCAGGATCACTTTTCTCATCAGTAAACGTGTAATCATATAAAACAGACTGAATATATAGCCCAGTTCCACCAACAATCATGGGCGTTTTTCCTCTCGCAGCAATCTCTTTGATTTTTAAGCGGACAAGCTGCTGAAATTCAGCTGTAGAAAACGATTCATCCGGTTGTTTAATATCGATTAAATGGTGCGGAACGCCATTCATTTCTTCAGGGGTGATTTTCGCTGTACCAATATCCATCCCTTTATAGATCTGCATGGAATCCCCGCTGATAATTTCTCCATTAAATGCTTTCGCTATATCAATGCTCAGCTTTGTTTTTCCGACAGCCGTCGGACCTACTAATACAATCACTGGTTGTTTTTTCATAACATCACTCTCTTTTACAAACTGCCTACAGTATAGCATAACTTCTCTTTCTCTCCTATATCCTCCCGTCACCAGCCAAGTGGTTCATTCCCGACCACTTCATATGTCTTTCCTTTTAAACGGTGCTTATGCGTTGGCCTTTCTTCATCTGGACTGTAAACGACTCCCCCGTATGGAATCGGGACAGAGTCGATATAGGCAGAAAACGTGACTTCCTCAATTTCATGGTAGTGCGTCCCGTCCACTCTTGGGATAGCAGGTCCAGTGACGCCATAATATCTATGAAAATGCCCTCTTTCAAATGACGTGATCCCCCGGTAATAATGAGTATGTCTGTCGGTACTGCTTCCATTGACAGGCTGAGAAATACCTTCTATTAAATGATAATGTTCTTCGGTTACATCCGTTCGCGCTTTATAAGCATGTGCATGAGGTGGACATTTAGCCCAATCAGACGGATACAGGCCCATTTTTTACATTCCTCCTTATTTTAGGCATTCACCCAAACACAAGTGGGCCACTCGAATACACTGATGTCAGTTACAGTGATTTTATGTGAAAGGAGTCTTTTTTTATGAATTATTTTGACGCACCGTTTGTTCAAGATGAGATGAGAAGACCTTTTGGTTTTGGAAGACCTGGGTTTGGGTTTGGGCGCCCTGGTTTTGGCTATGGGAGACCTGGATTTTTTGGACCGCCATTTTTAGGTGGTTTTGCTGGTGGGCTTCTAGCTGGGTCGCTTCTTGCTCCAGGATATGGCTATGGTTATCCTTATCCACCCCCATACCCGCCATATGGACCATACCCTTATTATTAAATATGACGATTTAGTGAAAACATCCTCTTATAAAATGAATCGATTGACACGTTTGTTTTTCATAGGTTAACATTTACTTTACCGACCGTTCAGTAAAGTAGGTGTTTTTTTTATGTCTAAAACGAAAAAAGAACAAATTTTTGAGGCAGCAGCTCACACCATTCTAAAAGAAGGATTGAGTCAGCTCACCCTTCAGCAGGTGGCAGAACATGCAAATATGACCAAAGCTGGGCTACTGTATCATTTTTCAAGCAAGGAAGACCTGATCCAGCAAATGAATGAGCATGCGGTTGCCTCTTTTCGTCAGCAGCTTGACACGTATCAGGAAACATACAAAAACGAAAAGGCGCCCTATGTACGTGCCTATATATTGGCCACATTAAATGATCTTGATAGACAAAACACCACACAGCTATGTACAAGTATGCTGGCAACCATGTCATTTGATGAAGCGTTATTAAATCCTTGGCGTCATTTTTATGCGGAATTTAAAGAAAAAGCAGCCGAGGAAATCAATGACCCTGCACTTAGCCAATTGATCCGTCTTGCCTGTGATGGCATATGGTTTTCAGAAATGTTTCAGCTTGAACCATTGAATCGAAAGGAAAAAACCCTTTTACTTCATCGGATTTTACACATTTTAGAGGAGGGATGATGATGATCCTCGGATATCTTTTTTTGGCTATCGCCATTTTTTCAGAAGCGATTGGGGCAGCGATGCTGAAACTATCAAATGGTTTCACACGCTTTAAACCTAGCGCTGTCGTTGTCGCTGGCTATACACTTGCTTTTTACATGCTGTCATTGACCCTAAATATCATTCCACTTAGCATGTCTTACGCCACATGGTCTGGGGTAGGTACCGTCCTCACGGCTTTTTTTGGCGTGCTCTTTTTCAAAGAAACCTTGAACCGTCAAGCACTTATTGGAATGGCAATGCTTGTTTCAGGGGTCGTACTATTAAATATGTCTTAAAGGATGTGAAGTGATATGAAAGGAATGCTTTATTTAACAGGAGCCATTTTGACAGAGGTGTTTGGCAGTACGATGCTGAAGCTTTCGCAAGGTTTTACACAGGTGCTGCCGAGTATGGGGGTGCTGATCGGATTTGGGTGCGCCTTTACCTTTCTCAGTTTGGCACTCAAAACAATTGAGCTGTCATCTGCATATGCCACATGGTCTGGGGTCGGTACAGCACTTACTGCTCTTGTGGGCCTCGTACTATTTAACGAAACCATTCATATGAAAGGATTCATTGGTCTTGCACTTGTCATATGCGGCGTCATTGTCTTAAATCAATCCAAAAAACAAAAGAAAGAACCCTTCGATCAAACCGAATGGACGTCATAAAAAAAGTCATTTTCTCCATTAATCAAGAGAAAATGACTTTTTTATCTTAATAACCAGCTTTGATGGTTTCTTCTAAGGAAATATGGACATTCCCTTGCACAGCTCTAGAGATCATACATGAGCTTTCCGCTTTATGTGCCAGCTTACGAGCTCGTTCTATGTCCTGTGCTGTAGCAGACTCTTTGAGAATGATGACAGGACGGTGAATGATTTTCTCATATGTAAACACACCGTTTGTCACATCGACAACTGCCTCAGAGCTCATCGATAGATCCTCTTTCTCTAATTGACTCCGCTCCATCATGGCTGCAAGTGTAATGATATAACATGTGGCTGCTGCACCTAGGAGCATCTCATCTGGATTTGTTCCAATACCCGGTCCATCCATTTCTTTTGGAATGGAAATCTCCGTCTTTAACTGTGCACATTCGATTGTCCCCACATCGTTACGCAGACCAGGCCAGCTTGCCTGAAGATGAAAATGATGACGCGCCATATCTGTCTCTCCTTTTGTTATCACTTTTTATAGTGTAACAAGAATTCACCTTGCTGTCTTAAGATGTGCACCATCCTTACGTATATTCTTCATCCAGCACCGTGCGAATCGCCCTGACATACCGGTAGAACGTCTCGTTTTTTGTACTCGATCGATACCGAAAATCGAAACTGTCAAATAACGCTTCCCGTTGACTTCTACTAATCTCAAGCTGTACACTTTGCCCTGTTTTTGTAAGATTATTAATATTATGATTGCTCGTTCCGCTTAGGGTTGCGTGTGCAACTGCAAGTTCAGCAGAAAAACCGTTGCGCTCTAATGAGTTCACAATTTTTTCAGCACGGTCATAGTCTGTTCCGCCAACAAGGGTGTGGTCAATTCCCGGCTCCCCTTTATATCCATGAACAGCTAATACATAATCATGTGCTTTTGCCTGTGCGACTCCGATTGGTTCATCGAAGTTTGTACTTGTAATATGAAGTTCTGATGCATTTTCTCTAAAACCTTCAAATAAGTACGTAGAAAAATCGTTATCAAAAAAATGGACAATCTCACTAACGCCGCCTTCGATTCTCCCGCCATGAGGCGACATCACTAGAAGACGGCTGCCGGGCACTGGATTGGATGTGATTTGATAATGATCTGTTGATTCATTCTCTTCCAGTTCTTTAAAATTGCGATACATATCATTTGAACCGCTTTCGTCTTCTCCACCTGATGACACTGGCTCATCATGTTCCTGTGCTTGCATGGTATAATAGACGCCCCATCCGATGACAAGCAGGAGAAGCAAAGCAAAAAACTTCTTCATTCCCGTTCTCCTTTAACAGATTTCTAAGCCGTTTCTATGATTAATATTGAATCATCATTTCTTTTCATTTTTTCCACATTTTCTCTTCAAATTTGATCATAACACTCTAGATCATGAGATTCCTCAAAAATAAGATAATTGCATTTATATACACAGAAACGCCTTTCCTGATTGAAAACAGAGTTAGAATAGTATGACAAACAAATGAAGTTATGTTTAAAATGACCTAGTCCTACCCAGTCTGTTTTCTTTAATTCGTCTTTTTTTTATGCGAATTTGATTTTTTTCATCTGGAATGAATCACATTTGTATGAGCATTGACCCTGTCTAGAACCCCCCTTTTTTCTGCAGAATCCTCTGTTTTACTGGTTCTCTAAGAAGAACTCTCCCACCTATCATCGGCAGTTTTAATATGATTTCCACCTTTTTCTATTATTTTACAAAATGTAAGCGCTTTTCTTTTTAAAGGGAATGAGTCAGCCGCCAATATGAACAAAAGAAGGGACAAGAATCCGAACAAAGATGCTGTCATGTTCATAACGTAAGAGTGTACGAGAATGGATAGCTAGAATGGAGGGCATCACATGTTTGGATTTTCCATGGTACAAATGGTCAGAACACATGCTAGTAAATTGGATCAGCCTTTAAGAGAGACCGTCCTTCACCTCTATAAGCCTTTTAAGTGGACGCCTTGTTTTCTTCATCGTTTTTTTGAAGGAAGGTTAAAGAAGAGCAAGAAGCTTCGGGTCATCATTGAATTTAAAGAAGATGCAGTCGAAGCAGGTATTCAAAGCACAAAGCAGCTAATGAAAAAAAGCAGAAAAACAAACATCAAAAAACATTTTTCACATATTAACTGCTGCGCAGCTGATCTTACCCCTGCTGCTTTAGAGGAACTCTTAGCAAATGGGGAGCATATTCGCAAAATATATTTAGACAGACAGGTACATGCACTGCTGGATGTGGCGACACAATCAAGTCATGCGGATGAAGTCGTTCGAAATGGCACAACCTTAACCGGTGAAGGCATTACGGTAGCGGTCGTTGACACAGGCATATACCCACATGAGGACTTAGATGGAAGAATTCGCGACTTTGTAGATTTAGTCAAACAAAAAACGAAACCTTACGATGATAACGGTCATGGAACGCATTGCGCTGGGGATGTGGCTGGAGACGGAGCTGCCTCAGACGGCTTATACAAAGGACCCGCTCCAAAAGCCAATATCATTGGGGTAAAAGTGTTAAATAAACAAGGCGCTGGATCACTTTCTACTATTATAGAAGGTGTTGAATGGTGCATACAGTTCAACGAAGACCATCCTGATGATCCAATTCACATTATCAGTATGTCGCTAGGCGGCGATGCGCAGCGTTATGATGACGAACAAGACGATCCGATGGTGCGCGCTGTCAATGCAGCTTGGGATCAAGGGATTGTTGTATGCGTTGCTGCTGGGAACTCCGGTCCTAACAGTCAAACAATCGCAAGCCCTGCCGTGAGTCAAAAAGTCATTACGGTCGGAGCCTATGATGATCGAAATACGCCAGAATCAAGTGACGATGTCGTGGCACCATTTTCGAGCAGAGGTCCAACGGTCTACGGTGAAACAAAGCCCGACCTCCTCGCACCAGGAGTCAATATCGTCTCTCTTAGATCACCAAGATCATTCCTAGATAAACTAGATAAATCAAGTAGAGTCGATGATGATTATACGACGTTATCTGGCACTTCGATGGCGACACCCATTTGTGCCGGTATCTGCGCACTATTATTAGAGCATTCACCAGATTTAACACCTGATGAAGTCAAAGCCTTATTAAAAGAAAATACAAGCAAGTGGTCTGGAGAGGACCCAATGATTTACGGAGCAGGTGCCATCGACGCAGAAAAAGCCATCCAAGAATAAATAAAAAAGCCCTTTACGTTTTTCGTAAAGGGTGTTGTTTTGTCTGTTTTTATGTGTGAAGTCTTTCTTCTACTTGAGCAGCTGACATGTTATGCTTCGTTCTCATACATCTCATCTCCTTTTTGAATGTGCGTACGCGCTTCGATCACAATTTCAAAAAAAGTGGAAGATTCCTTGTACATGTCGCGTTCCTTATAATAATTAGCCGCATCAAGTGCCAATTCCTCTAAATCAGCAAACATTTTTTTGTTTCGTAGTCCCAAAAGGGCTGATCTCAATTGTTCAGAGCTGTCTGTTTCTATATAGAGTGCCTGTAAAAATTGGAATTTCAATTGATAAATTTCATCTCCCAATATAGATGCCTGATTCATGCCTTCCTTTATAGCCTCACTCGCTCGCTCCATATCTTCGAGTTTAAAACAAGTAAGAGCCAGTGAAAACAATGATTTGATCATCGTTGCAGCTTGATCTTTTTGATAAAGTGAAATGGCTTGTTCAAAGAAGACCGTCGCTGTATGATAGGTTCCCATACTATAATGACAAGTTCCTAAGTTATTGAGGGCCATCGCCTTAAAATAAGATGTGCATTCTTTTCTTTCCATTGCTTCACACACTTTTAAAGCTTTTTCTAAATACGGGAGCGCTTTTTGATGCTGACTTACATCAATCCAATTACCTGCCATCACAAAATCGCATTGAATGCTTCTTTTTCCATAAAGCTGATGTTTCTTATAGATGTCTCTCGCTTTTTTCGCATAATGCATAGAAAAATAGGTTTGTTTCATATGATAGTATACTTCAGCAATTTTATAATAAAATTCCGCTTTTTCGATCTCATCTGTCACTAAGATCAGCTGATGTTCCGCATGCTTATAATAGGAAATGGCTTCGATATACCGGTGCTGGGTAAATGCATACATTCCATGGAAAAAATGAAAGTAATAGCCCAATAAACCCGTCATCTCATCTTCTGCCTCTTCAATATCTTTTGGAAAAGAAACCGCTTGAAGCGATTCATTCCCTGCATGGACTGGCGTTAAGTGCTGAAGCATCATTTGATGGCGAAAATCCATGAGAGAATAATAGAGTAATAAATCTTGATCTTCTTCCATCTCATGAATGTCTTCTTCAACAAGGCGCTTCATATCGTTTGCCTGATCAACTTCAAATTTGCAAATATGTGTGTACCATTGATTGATTTTTACACCTACTTCGGAAGATGGTATTTTGTGTGCCATCCACTTCAGCCCCATTCTATCATATCAAACTGATAACTATTATTTTACATAATTTATGATTTTAAGGCAAATTGTCATTTATTTCATATTTTATGTTGATTTTGCACATTTCTATCTTTTTTACCAAGTTTAAAGAGAGTACTTTTGCCCATCAAAACCTTTTTTCTACGAAGAAGGGTCGAATTCTCTAAGCACTTCTTTTAAACCACTGACATAGCGACTAAATGCTTTTTTCTTTCCTTTTCTTGTATCAAAGTTGTCAAAAAAGGCTTTTCTCTGCGCCGTACTAATTTCTAATTGGACACTTTCGCCACTTGCATTTTGATTATTAATGTTGTTTGGATCCGTTCCAGAGAGGCGCTCGCCTTTTTGCACGAGCTCTGCGGAGAAGCCCCTGTCTTTTAGTTCTCGCACAACCGCTTCTTGCATTTTTTCGTTTGTCCCGCCCACAAGTGTATGTCTTCTATCACTTTTATAGCCGTGGATAGATATAGAAAAGGGATATGTTTTAATCATTTGAACCAAAATCGGTTCATCGAATTTTGTACTAGTGATATGCAAATCACGATTGTTGTCTTGTTTTGTCCCTTCAAATAAATACGTAGAGTACTTCTTTTCAAATGCTTCTACAATTTCACTTGTTCCTGGCTCAATTTCACCGCCGTGAGGAGAAAAGACAAGTAAGTCACTTCCTCCTTTTTCATGAAACTCTATCTCATAGCCGTCTCTTTCATGCCGTATAAGCTGTTTAAAACTTTCATATTGATCCCCTTTTTTTCGCTCTTTCTTATACTTTTCTACTTCTTCATAATGTTGTTTTTGCTCTTTATTTTCTTGGATAGAATGGCTGCATTTCACCATTAAAAGAGCACACAGGATGAGAAAGATGAATCCACTTATGAGTAGTCTTTTCATTTCACCGCTCCTTTTCATTCTCTTCGATGTCATCTTATCGCATTATTTTACTATCAATCGCTAAAAGAATTCAAAGAATGTCCGGCTCCTTTTCATGAATCAGGAGAACTTACCTGTTTTTTTATGGTGCCCTAGGTATTTTCGGCTTCTTTAAAACGGTTCTTGTCCAAGTAAAAACTAAATCCTATGACCTCATTTTAGTTTTAGTCAAAAACACCTACAAAATTGGGAATTTTCATCTTTTTTTCAAATAAAAAAGCTGTAAACAAAAGGAATATCTCCTTCTGTTTACAGCCAGTCTCTGTATATCCAGCATTAAACTCTTAATTCATTCTCTAATGCTGTCAGCACTTCATCTTGCGACATGCCTTGTGCAAGTGAAATTTCGCTCACTAACATGCCCCGTGCATCTTCAAGCATCTTCTTTTCACTAGAATTTAAGGCTTTTTTCTGATTACGTCTCATCAGATCTTTGACAACGTCTGCGCCATCTTCAATCGAACCTGTTTTTAGCTTTTTCAGATTTTCATCATATCTTTGCTTCCAAGTAAGCGTGTCGTCGTTTGTTTCTTCTGCAAAATTGTTCATCACAACTTTCAGCGTAGCTTGATCAGCTACCGGACGTATACCTAGTTGATTGATTCTGCCTTTTGGGACCATCATCTGCATATTCGGCATTTGAATCAGAAAATATTCCTGCGTCTTACCTAAAATCTCTTTTTCTTCCATTCCTTCAATCACACCGGCTCCATGCATTGGATAAACAATTTTATCACCTATTTGAAACAAATCCGCCACCTCCGAAAGTATTCACAATATCATTATAACACATTTCAGCAGAGGATAAAAATTTATATTTTATCATGTTAATTTAGCACTAGTCAATTCTTTTTATTTGAGTTTTTAAAGAATTAGCCTTTTTTTACAAAAGGAGCGCCACCATCCAGTCCTCGTACACCTTTCTTGCATATACTAGCATTGAGTCACATTTAGGAGGGATGACAATGTGCAAATGCAAGAGCAAACATTCCCACTCAAAATGCTATAAAAAGCATGACGATCATCACCATATGGATCCGTGTGAAAAAAAGAAGTTTTATCATAAAAAAGATGATTGGTTTGAGAGCGATTTTTGGGATACTTCAAGAAGCTACGATCCCCATTATTTTCCTAAAAGTGTCTGCAGCAGATGTAAGAAGCGTCGCAGAAAAAGACATAGCTTCTCATTTTAGTGTTTGACGCTACACCTGCTTTTTGTTTTCCCGGCTGAAAAGCCGGTTTTTTTGTTACATGTCGTTCTTTTCTTTCATATGGATAGGCTCATGAAACAGGTGCAGCTCATAGGATATGGCAACCTGAAAAAAAGGATGAGATACAAAATGAATAATATGAATAACCAAACCAACCATTACCATCAAGGAAATCCCTATCACACGTTTGAAAATGTGTATACAGCCAATCATGAGCATATGATCGCACCAAACATGCATGACCATATGAATATGCCAAATCATTATCATACCGGTAAAAAAGATGCTTATAGCGGACACCACCCGCATCATCATTCAGCCTATTCCCCTTTTACGAAGCAGTATGATCCCTATTCAAATGTACAGATGAACGATCACCATCACTTCGGTCACTACGGCGGTTATGGTATGGCTCCCCACCAGCCATACGGCTATCATGATATGCAGATGATGATGCCAGCAAATCATCATATGACAGGAAATGCTTACGGAATGAACCAACCAAATGCATTTCTACCCCGTTATTACTAAAAAACAAGCAAAATAAGGGTATAAAATACCATTTAATGACATATAGGAATATGGTAACCTTATAGGTAAATAATGGATGTAATCATCTATTATTTACCTATAATCAACCAAGGGGGAAGGAAGAAATGAAGAAAACATGGACAATCATTATGATGGGGATGCTTACATTGGTCATGGCACTCTCAGTACCGCTAGCCGCATCAGCTGAAGGGGCTAAAACAGAGGAAAGCAAAGCTTCAACGAATGCAAGGCCAGCTGCACTTTATGCAAAAATCACAGGAGCAAGTAAACAAGAATGGTCTTTTTCTGACATTGACCTGACTTACCGTCCAAATTCTGTTCTTAGTATTGGTGCAGTTGAATTTACTTTACCAGCAGGTTTTCAAGCCACAACAAAAGATATTATCAACGGAAAAGCTTTAAAAGACAGTTACATTTTGAACAATGGAAAAACTGTTCGCATTCCAGCTCGTTTCGATTTATTCGGAAGTTCCCAATATACATTACAACTTTCTCATAAAGTACTTCCTGCTGCAGGTACATATACGTTCCGCGCAGAAAATCGTGCGATCAGCATCGGTTCCACATTTTATGCAGAGGATACGATTGATATTAATAAACGGCCAGTTGTCGTCACACCGCCAAATCCTTGCGGATGCTAAACAAAAAAGCGCTCTTAGAGCGCTTTTTCTCATTTATTACATCTCTTGCCACTGTGCTTACTGCATTTTATATAATTGTTACACCATATCTCATGATGGTCTGTCATCATTAGTTGGCAAACCCATATATGGCGTTTTTTATTGTTATTTTTGCTCTTTTAGTTTTTTAAAAATCACAAATTGATATACGCCAAATAGTAAGGTTAGAATCATCATTGCGGTAAATAGTTGATCGACTGGAAGCAAAAAATATACGACAAAAAAAGATAAAAGCAAAACAAAGTAACCTATATTGAACGCTTTTTTAAATGTCATCATATTCCCTCCTTTTTACAATCATATCACGCTTCACCTAATCGTATAACCAAATAACAAAAACCCCTATCCATTTGAGGAAAGGGGTTATCCTTACAACATGACAGCGGATGTTTATCTTCACATCACAACAACAGGAACCAAACTATCGGATTGAAAAATTAATTGGTGGGCAAACCGATTCACCCACCAGCTAAAATCCTGCTACATCACCCGTTTAAACATCTTTTCCATTTCATAAGTGGAATGATGAATCATAATCGGCCGGCCATGCGGACATGTAAATGGGTCTTGTGTTTGCCGGAGTTCATCTAATAAGGCTTTGATTTCATCGTTACGCAAATGACGATTTGCTTTAATCGAGCCTTTACAGCTCATCATGATCGCCGCTTCTTCTCTCAGTTTCTTGATATCCACACGCTTTTCATCAAGTACTTGCTGAATGATTTCTTCGATGAGTTCAGCCTCTTCCCCTTTAGGAAACCACTGCGGATGCGATCGAACGATATAGCTACCTGATCCGAATGGCTCTAAGAAGACCCCTACTTTTGCTAAAATATCGATATGCTCTTCAATAATCAACATATCGTTTTTTGAGTAGTGAAAGGTTAATGGAACAAGCATTTCTTGCACTTCCTGTTCAATGTCTCCTACCTTTTCACGAAAGTACTCATACTTGATTCGCTCTTGGGCAGCGTGCTGATCGATGATATAAAGACCGCGTTCATTTTGGGCCAAAATATACGTTCCATGCATTTGTCCAATCGGATACATCACAGGGACACGTTCACTTTCAGCCTGATGCTGGGCTGCACTCTCTTCCAGTATCACTTCGTCATGTTGTTCATGCGAAGCTGCAGATTCCTCTACATATACATGGTCAAACGTTTCTTCAGACGATGCTGGTAAAGGCGCTTCCGTACTTTCCGGTTCACGCACCCCGTATGTGTCGTTCTGACTAGTCTCGTATACAGCCGATGCGAGTGAGTCCGGCTCATAGGAAACAGGTGTTTCCATTCGGCTTTTCATTGTTTGTTTAGAATCAAAAGATAAGGACTGTTGCTCATTTTTCACTGCTGGCATTGGTGCTTTTTTTGACACTGAAGCACTTGGAATGAGCTGTTGCTTTTGAAAGACGTCCTTAATCCCTTGTTTGATCAACTCATGAAGTTCTTGCTCTTTACTTAGTCTGACTTCAAGTTTAGAAGGATGTACGTTCACATCGACTAAAATGGGGTCCATCTTCATCTCAATAAATGTAATTGGATGGCGTCCGATCGGGAGCAGTGTATGGTATCCTTCATGAATGGCTTTCACCAGCGGGAAATGCTTGACATATCTACCGTTGACAACAGAAGACATATAATTACGTGATGCCCTTGTCACTTCTGGTAAGGAAATATAGCCTTTCACTTCAAAATCAAGTGATTGTACATGTAGTGGCAGCATTTTTTTGGCCACTGCCGTTCCATAAATGGCCGCAAGCACATGCCGCACATCTCCGTTTCCATTTGTTTGAAGCAGCACTTTTCCTTGATGTCGCAAACGAATCGACACTTCTGGATGAGCAAGTGCAATTCGGTTCACAACATCAGAAATGTTGCCAAGCTCCGTATGAACAGTTTTCATGTATTTTAGACGGGCTGGCGTATTATAAAATAAATTGGTGACCACAATTTCGGTGCCGCGACGGCCAGTGGTTTTTTTCTCCGAAATGATCTTCCCGCCTTGGAGAGCTAAGTGTGTTCCAGCACCTTCACCGGTACTTGTCTTCATTTCTAAGTGAGAGACGGAGGCAATACTTGGCAGCGCCTCCCCCCTGAAACCGAGCGTCCTGACACGAAACAGATCATTTTCATCTTTGATTTTACTCGTCGCATGACGCTGAAAGGCGAGCTTACAATCTTCAGCATCGATTCCCACCCCATTATCAATAATTCTAATAGAAGAAAGTCCTGCTTCTTCTACATCGATTTCAATGACAGTACTACTAGCATCGATCGCATTTTCCACGAGCTCCTTCACAACAGAAGCCGGGCGTTCGACCACTTCACCAGCTGCAATTTTATTTGATAGGTCATCGGATAACTGAATAATCTTTGCCATTTCTTGCTCACCTCACTTTACATTATAATTTCTTTTGCAATTCATATAGCTTTGTCATCGCTTCAAGCGGTGTCATATCCATTAAATTAAATGACTTCAATTCTTCGATCACTGCTTGATCTTTGTTTTTCAGCACAGGTTTTGTTTGCGGTTTTTCTTCCACTTCAAAGAAAGAAAGCTGCTGTTTTTCCTCAGCCATTTCTTTTTTCGGGGCTTTAGAGACGCTCGGAATCACTTCATGTGATCCGCTCTCAAGCTCCGTTAAGATGGTCTGGGCTCGATCAATGATCGCATCAGGCAGTTCAGCAAGCTGCGCTACATGGATGCCGTAGCTTTTATCCGCTGCACCTTCTTTGATTTGATGTAAGAAAACAACTGTTCCTTCATGCTCTTCAGCTCGCACGTGGACATTTTTCAGTTCGCTTAATTGGGATTCCAGTACCGTCAGTTCATGATAATGAGTGGAGAAAAGGGTTTTGGCACCAATATGATCATGCACAAATTCAATGATTGCCTGTGCAAGAGCCATTCCATCATAAGTGCTTGTCCCGCGTCCAATTTCATCAAATAAAATCAAACTGTTCTTTGTCGCATGTACCATCGCATTTTTTGCTTCAAGCATCTCTACCATAAAAGTACTTTGACCAGAAATCAAATCATCTGCTGCCCCAATACGTGTAAAGATTTGATCAAAAATCGGAAGGGTTGCCTTTGATGCTGGCACAAAACAGCCAATTTGCGCAAGAATCGAGATCAATGCCATTTGTCTCATATATGTGCTTTTCCCTGACATATTCGGACCAGTAATGAGCAAGGTTTGTCTCCCTTTGCCCATTTGGCAGTCATTCGGCACATACTCTTGATGATCCATCACTTTTTCAACAACAGGATGACGACCATCAATGACTTCCACTTCATCTGATGAAAATTCAGGGCGAACATAACGCCGTTTTTCACTCACAGTGGCAAAGCATTGCAGCGCATCAAGCTCACTCATTTGTTTTGCAAGCAACTGTAATCTAGGAATATAGGCTTTTACTTGTTCCCGAAGCGCAGAAAATAGTTCATATTCCAATTCACTAATATTTGATTCCGCCTCAAGAATAAGGGCTTCTTTTTCTTTCAATTCAGGTGTAATATACCGCTCTGCATTGGCAAGGGTTTGTTTTCTTTCATAACGGCCTTCTTCTAATAAATGCGTATTTGCACGGGTCACTTCGATATAGTAGCCAAACACTTTATTAAAGCCGACTTTCAACGATCGAATGCCTGTATATTCTCTTTCTTGCTGTTCAAGACGAGCGATCCAATCTTTCCCGTTTCGGCTCGCATCACGATATTCATCTAATTTTGCATTGTAGCCATCTTTAATCAAATTGCCTTCTTTTAACGTCATCGGCGGATTCTCATAAAGAGCATCTTCTAATAAATTAAGTAAATCACCGCATGGGTCAATGTCATTTGCTCTAGATTTCGCCATTTCCTCCGGGAGAGAATGGACAAGCTCTTTAATAGCCGGCACTTGCTTGAGAGATTCTTTCAATTGAATAAGATCTCGGGCATTCACATTTCCAAATGCCACACGGCCTGCTAGACGTTCAAGATCATACACTTGCTTTAAACGTTCTCGCAGATCCTCTCGCTCAAAGAAATGTTCCATCAAAATTTGCACCATTTCCTGGCGTTCTTTGATTTGTGAAAGGCGGATGAGCGGACGATCAATCCATTGCTTCAGCAATCTTCCGCCCATTGCCGTTTTTGTTTCATCTAAGAGCCATAATAAAGAACCCTTCTTGCTTTTTGAACGGATGGTTTCTGTTAATTCAAGGTTTCTTTTTGAGTAAAGATCAATTTTCATCGTTTGTTCAAGCTGAAACACTTGAACTTGCTGAAGATGATCAAGACTCCTTTTTTGCGTTCTTCTTAAGTATGCATAGAGTGTTAAAAATGCTATTTTCAGATGTTCGTCAAGATGAGCAACGAGTCGTTCAGCTTCATCTATTAATTCAGCGCTATCTTCGTATGAGATGGTCGCTTGGCAGCGTTCCTTCAGGGTTTTCACCGTTTCTTCATCAAGCTGCTTTGATACCACAATCTCTTTTGCACCGACAGAATAAATTTCAGACACAACTTCATCTAACCGTTCAATGAAAGCCGCCATGTTTTCACCTGTTGATAAATCGGAAAGCGCAAGACCGTAGCCATTTTGAAAGCTGGAAACAGACGCGATAAAGTTATTTTCGTTTTCATTCAGTCCTTTGCCGTCCATGACCGTACCTGGTGTAATCAGTTGAACGACCTCTCTTTTGACCACACCTTTTGCCGTTTTAGGGTCTTCCACCTGCTCACAAATGGCGACTTTATAGCCTTTTTCAATCAGTTGTTCTATGTATGCAGACGCAGAATGATATGGAACACCACACATTGGAATCGTGCCGCCATCCCTGCTTGTTAACGTAATTTCTAATTCTTGTGCTGCTTCTTTTGCATCATCAAAAAACATTTCGTAAAAATCGCCTAAGCGAAAAAATAAAAAGGCATCTTGGTAATCTGCCTTGATCTTTAAATATTGCTGTATCATGGGCGTATAACTTGCCATATTTCTAATCCCTCACTATATTACTTTCGAATTCATACCATCTTTCATTATAGCATAAAAATTCACCTTTTTTCCCTAGATCAAAGCACAAAAAAACTAGGGGGATATGCGCCCTAGTCATCAATTACTCTTCTGGATCACCCGCGAGGAATTCTGGATGAATATCTTCTAATTCCTCATCCACTTCTTCTTCCCATTCGTGATCATCTTTTTCTTTCCAGCTTGAATTGACTTCTACAACAATTTTGGTTTCCCCTACTACTTCAGCAATGAATTCACGCTCTGCTTGAACGACAATTTTATTGCCATTTGGAGAAATGGTGACTTCTAAGCAATTGGGCTGCTGTAAGACTTTCGCAATCACTTCGTGCTCATCATCAAGGAAGTTTTTATCTTTATATCTCAGTTTGATGATATCTACATATTTTACACGTTCTGTGACCACTTCGGTTTTCGTGTTGTCTGCGTAAGAATACCACACGTTAATATCAAATGTACCTTCAATCTCAACTGTTTTACCGACTTTTTCAGCATCGTACTTATGATTAATGATCCAACCGCCTAGGATGCTGGTTGGTTTTTGCGATGGAGAAATGGTGTGTGTGCTTTGGGTAAATTTCCTCCCTTTTGCGACCACCGCTTTTGTAATAATTTCTCTGTATTCAGACATTCCGGCATGCCTCCTTGTTCTTGATCGTTTTATCTTATGCTGGGCATTCGTCTAGTGTGTCACGATTTTGAGTCTCATGTTCAATTAAATTCATTTCTGTTTCAGTGTATGCATGGTCGCCCATAAACTTGCCTTGAAAATTGGAAAAGTTGGAGAATGAGAGATTGGGGTTGATGGAAGCTGAAGGAGAAAGAAGGTATGCAATTCTTACATCAGAAAACAAAAAACCCCGCATCTGCGGGGTTTTCTCATTTAATGGAGCAACTTGGGGATGAGTTTTTCACTTTTGAACCGGTTTCTCCTAATAAGAGGTCACCGCCGGTTGAAAGAATGATTTCATCCGTTACTTGATTAGAAATCGTGTGCGCTACAAGCTGAAGCAGGGAATTAACCTCTGTTTGTGATTCTTTGAATTCTTGAATCACTGGGATCTCATCCAGTTCTTCTTGCAGGGCATCAATTTTTTCTTCCACTTGTTTTAAGGCTTCATGTTTGCCATAATGCTTTAAATTCACAGCTTGCTTTTGAAGCGCCTTAATTTGATTAATGATCGCTGCAATTTTTGTATTTTCATTGATTTGCGCTTCTGCTTTTTTGAAGAAATCAACTTCTTCTGTTTCAGAAATCATTTTCGCGAGCTCTCTTGCGCGCTCGACAATCTCTTTCTTTGAATAAAGCGTCATTTTAATTCACCTCGATAGCTTCTCCAACCATTTCTCCGTCAAGAGACCAAGTTTTGGCTTGTGTGATTTTCACTTTGACGATGTTGCCAATCGCTTCTTTTGGTGCTTTAAAATTCACAAGCTTGCTTTTACTTGTATATCCGGCTAGGATCTCAGGGTTGTTTTTACTTTCACCCTCTACTAATACTTCGACAGTCTGCCCTTCATATTCCTTCATTTTTTTCGCAGAAATTTCATTTACGAGTGCATTCAGGCGCTGCAGACGTTCTTTTTTTACACGCATTGGCACGTTGTCTTTCATATTGGCTGCTGGTGTTCCTTCTCTTGGAGAGTAAATGAACGTATAAGCCGCATCAAACTCAACCTCACGATAGAGGGAAAGCGTCTCTTCAAACTGCTCATCTGTTTCATTTGGGAACCCAACGATAATGTCCGTTGTTAATGAAGCATTTGGCATTGCCTCTTTGATTTTGCGCACTAGGTCAAGGTAACGTTCACGGTCGTATTTTCTTGCCATGAGTTTCAGCACAGAAGAACTTCCTGATTGAACCGGCAAATGAATATGGTCGAGAAGGTTTCCGCCTTTGGCAAGCACTTCAATTAAGTGATCATCAAAGTCACGCGGGTGGCTTGTTGTAAAACGGATACGTGGAATATCGATTTTACGCAGCTCATCCATGAGGTGACCAAGACCATATTCCATGTCTTCAAAATCTTTTCCATACGCATTCACGTTTTGACCAAGAAGGGTAATTTCTTTATATCCTTCTGCTGCTAAGCGTCTGACCTCTTGAATAATTTCATCCGGACGGCGGCTTCTTTCCTTACCGCGCGTGTAAGGGACGATACAGTATGTACAGAATTTATCACAGCCGTACATAATATTCACCCACCCCTTAATTTTTCCTTGGCGGGCTCTCGGAAGATTTTCAATCACATCGCCTTCTTTAGACCAAACCTCAATGACCATTTCTTTTGAAAGGTAGCATTCAGATAATAGCTCTGGCAGGCGGTGAATGTTGTGGGTACCGAAAATCAAGTCAACAAATGGGTGTTTCTTTAAAATACGGTTAACGACAGATTCTTCTTGTGACATGCATCCGCAGACGCCTAAGATTAAATCTGGCTTTTCACGCTTTAATGCTTTTAAATGACCAAGCTCTCCAAACACTTTGTTTTCTGCATTCTCACGAATGGCACAAGTGTTTAATAAGATGACATTCGCATCTTCAGTCGAATTTGTTGGTTCATAACCAAGCGCCATAAAAATACCAGCCATCACTTCTGTGTCATGCTCATTCATTTGACAGCCATATGTGCGAATATAAAACTTGCGGCCGTTCCCTAACCCTTGAAACCGCTCGTCAATTTGAAATTGATTGTATTCGACTTCTTCTTTACCCCGTTTTTTTGCATCTTTTAAGGAAGGCGGAATGTACACAGCTTCAAAATATTGGCTGTAGTCCTTCTCGGATTTTTTGTCCGATGAACTTACTTGTCCGCTCGCTTTTCTCTGCTCTTCATTCATGAATTTGTACTCCTTTCAAACCAAGCTCCACCCTACAGTATAGACTATTTTGTCGTGAATTGAAAATAAATTCATATGTGTCCACACTTTTCAATCAACACGAATTTTACATGAATATTGAGTAGGCTTCAGATGGAGATCGTCTTTTCCTAAAGGATTTTGTATTTCTTTGACAATCTTCATCTGCTGTGTACCGACACTCTCAACTAAAGTAATTACATATGATTCTTTTTCTTCTTCTGCTACCATTCTTTCTTGTTCAGATAAGAAGAATGGAAAGTCATGGTGAGTCAGTTTAGATCCTTTTACTTCTATAAGCTTCTCTTTTCCATCGGGGTAATAAGATTTGATATCAAATCCGTGACCATCTTCTGTTTCAGCTACCCAAACGACAGCTTCCGCTAATTGTTCACTTCCCACTGCTTTTAATTGCTCTACTTCCTTATGATAAACAAATTGCTCTGCTATTCTACCCGTCTCTTCGTTTTGCTTTGATCTTTCTTCTCTTAATTGTTTATAAACATCTCTATGAATGATTCTTTTTCTTTTAAATTTATTCTGATGTTCCACTTTTGGAATAAGGTCCTGATCCAAATATACTTCGTAAACAAAATCATAAAAAAACTCATTTAAAGAATTGATATCTTGTATTAATTGGTGATGGTCAAAATGATCAATATTATACTTTTTAAAAACCAATGAGCTTGCTACATATTTTTTAGGTCTTAATGATTTACCTAAATGAAAATCACCTATATGAAAGCCATCTAGTCTTTTATGATGCTTTAATTCAGGCTGTAGCCTTTCCCTCCAAATGGCTGTCTCTTCCTTAATTTCAGATAGAGATAAATTTTCAGTTCCAGTTTCAATTGTTAAATAAAAATCTTCCCCGTTCTCAGCGAATAAAATAACAATAAATATTCCTTTTTGTGTCGTTGTTTTTTGGTAATTAGGATTTGTGGTTAATCTCTTGTCTAAAAGTGCAATCCAAAAACATTCTGCAACTTTTCCATTTCCTGTAGATGCTTTAATATCGATCCTATCCAAATTCCTCATATGGCGTTTTTCTAATTCATAACGAATGTTGTTTGGGATATCTTTATTAAACATGTTGTGAAAAGGGTGATTTTTATCTGTTCTCCCTTTGTTCTTATAATCTAAAAATTGTTCATGAAAATCTTCTTTATTAAATAACATTTGTCTCACCACTTACCTCAATAGATCTTTTTACATACATTATACATAACAAACGGTAGATTTGATGAAATATGGAAAGATTAGCGCAAAAGAAAAGAGAGCCTCAGCTCTCTCAATCAAGTATATTCAGTTTTTTTGCTTCTTCTTCGATGATTGTCAGTGCACGGTCAAGCTCTTCTTTTGTGTGCTCTGCTGTGATGATGGCTCTAATTCTCGCTTTTCCTTTCGCTACAGTTGGAAAAGCAATGCCTTGAGCGAAAACGCCACGCTCGATTAATGCTTTTGAAAAACGGAAAGTAAGTGCCTCGTCTCCAATCATCATTGGAATAATAGGCGTTTCTGTTGGTGCCACCTCAAATCCAAGACCGATGACTTTTTCTTTAAAATAGGCCGCGTTCTCCCAAAGTGTTTCAATGCGTTCCGGTTCGTCTAACAGCACTTCAATGGCTTCTTCACAGGCTCTTGTGACAGCCGGCGGATGTGAGGTGCTGAATAAAAACGGTCTTGCTTTATGCTTTAAGTAATCGATTAAAACGGCAGAACCAGCGACGTAACCGCCTAACACACCAACTGCCTTACTAAGTGTGCCAACCTGAATATGCACTCTGCCGTCAAGTTGAAAATGATTCACTGTTCCGCGCCCATTTTCACCAAGTACTCCAGACGCATGGGCATCGTCTACCATCACAAAGGCATCATATGTTTCTGCAAGTCTTACAATCTCAGGAAGCGGTGCAATATCTCCATCCATTGAGAACACACCATCTGTCACGATAAGACGGACGCGGTAATTCATCGATTTCTTTAAAATTTTCTCAAGCTCTTCCATATTAGAATGAGCATATACTTTTTTATCTGCCTTTGTTAAGCGAATCCCATCGATGATTGAGGCATGGTTCAGCTCATCTGAAATGACAATATCATCTTTTGTGAGAATACTGGATAAGACCCCTTGGTTGGTCGTAAAGCCTGATTGGAATACAAGGGCTGCCTCTGTCTTTTTAAAAGCTGCGAGCTTTTTTTCAAGCCGTTCATGCATTGTCATCGTTCCAGCAATGGTTCGTACAGATCCTGTTCCAGCACCGAATTCATCAATCGCCTCTTTTGCCGCTTTCATCAGCCTTGGATGTGAGGTGAGCCCTAAGTAGTTATTTGAAGAGAGTTGTATGACGGATTGTTCATTTAATGTCACCGTGGAAGATTGTTTGGAATCGATTTCTTTCAGTGTTTGATGGGTGCCTTGTTGCTTCATTGTGTCTAATTCATCTTGTAAATACGTAAATTCTTTCATCATTTCGTCCCCCTTTGATATGATGGCATGATCAGTACGACCTTCCCGCACGTACCATTTCTCATGAGTTCAAATCCCTTTTCAAAATCTTCAAATGGCAGCGTATGGGTGATAACCGGCTTTACATCAATGGTATTCGTTCTTAAAAGTTCAGATACTTGACGCCACGTCTCAAACATTTTTCTCCCCGTGATCCCTTGCACGGTTAATCCCCTAAAAACAATTTGATTCGTAATGTCAATGGTTACCGGCCGCTCTGGCAAACTTAGTATATTCACTTTCCCTCCATTTGCACAAGCTTCGAGTGCTTGATTAATCGCAACGGGATGTCCTGACATCTCACACATCACGTCTGCCCCTTCCATCCGCGTGAGCTGCTTGATCATGGCAACAGGATCATCTTTTCCGATATCCACGATATGATCTGCACCCATTTTACGGGCAAGATCCAGTCTGTATTCATTTTTATCAACAGCGAACACTTGGACAGCCCCGGAGGCTTTTGCAACCGCAATCGCCATTAAACCAATGGGACCGCAGCCAAAAATCGCCACTGACTTTCCGGAAACAGGTGTATGCAGAACTGTATGAACAGCATTTCCAAGCGGTTCTTGAATAGATGCAAGTTCCACTGGCATTTGAGCTGGATTATGCCACACATTTTGTTCTGGTACTTTGACATATTCAGCAAAACAGCCGTCAATGTCTACCCCTAAAATTTTCGTTTCGCTGCACAAATGCTGCTGACCCGTTAAACACATATAACACTGATTACAGACAATATGCGTCTCAGCCGATACAAAATCCCCTACTTTTGCTCGTGAGACTTGGTTCCCCGTTTTGACAACTTCCCCTGTGAATTCATGACCAAAAATGTACGGTGCTTTGACTCTCCCCTTCGCCCAATCATCCCAATTATAAATATGCACATCCGTTCCGCATATCGATGTAGCCTTTACCTGGATGAGCACTTCATGATCACTTATTTCTGGAATCGGCATTTCCATCATCGCCGCTCCGTAAGCGCTTTCTTTTTTAACAATCGCTTTCATCGTTCCACACATGACGTACAACCCCTTTGTTAAAAAACTTCTCCCAATCCGATCTTATCATGTCTTATTTTAGACGTAAATACCGCTGTCTTTCAGGAGAAGACAAATGAACACTCCACATATTTTTTTAGATATTTTTCTAAAAAAAAAGCAAATCTCCTTTTATTCGGAGATTTGCTTTTAAGTTGTCAGCGTTTTTTTGAAACGGCTACATATAAAGCCGGCACAATCAGTAGTGTCAGAATCGTTGAGAAAAAGACACCTGATACGATGCAGATCGCTAGCGGCTTAAAGAGTGGGTCATTACTTAAAGCAACGGGCATAAGAGCGACAAGTGCTGTAAATGCTGTCAGCAAAATAGGTCTAATCCTTGCTCTCCCCGCTTCAATCACAGCTGCCTGTTGATCGAGACCTTGCTTGCGCCTCTGTTCAATAAATTCAAACAAAACGACCGCATTTCGGACAACAATACCTGCCAATGAGACAATCCCCATTGTGGCCATAAAGCTAAACGGCGTTTGAGTGACAAATAGTCCAATAATGGCGCCGGATATCGCTAAGTAAACCGTTCCAAGAACTAAAAGCGGAAGCAGGAGTGAATTGAACTGGAAAGCGATGGTCACATAAATGAGCAGAAGGACTACCCCAAATAAGAGACTAATTTCAATAAAGAATTGAGTTTGATCTTCATTTTCTCCGCCCTGAGAAATGGTCAAATTCTTCGCCGCATCGCTTTTCCCAACTTCATTTACGACTTCCGTCATATCGTCTTTAAACGTATCTGATGCACCAGGATATGCCTTTAACGTGATCGTCGGCATCCCGTTTTCATGAGGAATGCTTTCAAATTGCTCTGTTTCTTTTTCTTTTACGTATCGGCTAAGCGGCTCAAGCTGAGGCATGCCCTCCTCATTTGCACTCACAGGCACCTTGATGTCTTTTAGCTTCAGTCCGTTTTGATGTGTGCTCATGTCTTGTTTCACTACGAGGTCGATGTCATCTGTTCCTTGTTTAAAGGTGCCTAATGGAATTCCTTCTGTAACAAGGCCGAGCTGTCTGCTGACAAACTGAGCAGTGAGCCCATCCTCTGCCATTCGGTCACGATTTAATTCAAATGAGATGGTTTTCACCGGCTGATTGACATCGTCTGTGATCAGGCTCGCTCCGCTTTCTTTCATTTCTTTTGTGAGCTTCTCTTTCACATCAACGAGTTTTGAAAATTGTTCTCCTGCAACAGTGACGGTCACAGGCGCTCCCGTTGGTGGTCCTTGAACAATGGTTTTCATAAAGATATCAGCATCTTTAAATTTCTTTCGCAATGGCTCTGTCATACGATCGATCAATGCCTTGCTTGTCATCTGCTCATTGTCTACTCTGACAACAACCTGACCCGTATGATCACTTGCGTTTGAGATACTTTCATTAAACAAGTTCGGCACTCCGCCGCCTGCAAAAATGGCCGTCTCTTCAATGCCTTTTTGCTGTTTGATCTCTTGTTCAATTTTCTCTAATGTTTCATTCGTTTTATCTAAGGTTATTTCACTTGGCAGTGTCACAGTGACAACCACCTCTTTCTTATTCGCCGCAGGGAAAAACTCAAATGGTGTGGCGAAAATAAGCAAAAAGGCAAGTGTGGCAACGAGCAAACCACTTAATCCAATGAGAAGTGGTCGCTTCACGATGTTTGTCAGTATTCGATCTGCATAAAAATCGGCTAATCTTTTTAATGGTTTGCCTAAAAAGCCCGGTTCTTTTTGAATCTTCTTGTTCTTTCTTTTTCGGTTTGCTGTATATTGATACACGGGCACAAGTGTCAATGAAATGACCATTGACGCAAGTACAGTTGTGACTAGAACAGACGGTAACGCTCGAATAAATGAACCGTTCGCACCAGAAAGGAAAACAAGCGGCAAGAAGGCAAAGACAACAGCCAGTGTTGACGTCAAAATGGATCCAGCCACTTCTTTTACACCTGCAATTGTTCCTTTAAGCGGACTTTCGTATTTTTTCATCTGCCTCAAAATATTATCGTTGACGACAATGGCGTCATCTACAAGTATCCCTAGCGCAATGATAAAGCCAATAATTGAAATTTGATTAAGGTCCACTTGTAAAAACGGTAGCGGGATGGTTCCGATCGTTATGGATAGCGGAATCGCAAGTGAAACGATAAACGCACCACCAATGGTTAGACCAAGTGTGGTGACGACAATGACGGCGATGACGGCCACGATCGCTTCTTTGATTAAATCGTTAAAAATGGCATCTACTTCACTTTTTTGTGAATAGTAGTCTATCCAATCCACACCATTTGGCAGCTCTTTCTCTTTTCCAATGACCGCACTGACTTTGTCATACATTTTAGGAATATCCAGTCCCGGCTTGATATTGACTGTAAATGAATAGGCTGGCTTTCCGTTATATGAAACGATATCACTTTTCTCTTTTTCTACTTCTTTTAAACGACCAAGCTGACCGATTGTAACAGGCTCTCGGCTCGTTTTTGAGAAAATCTCAATCTTTTTAATTTGATCTAAACGATCATAAGCATCAATGGACAGCTTGACCTTTTCTCCATCTGCCTGGACGTCACCTAGAGGGGATGTGCCAAATTCTTGATTGATGGCATTTGTGACATCGGTCACGTTTAACCCGTTATCCTCCAGTTTACTTGAATCCAAGTTCAATATTGCTTGTTTGTCATTGAATCCTTTGATGACAACTCCATCAACACCTTTGATGTCCTCCACTTTTTCTTTTAACGCACGCAGCGATTTATGACTTTTTGCTAAATCAGATGAGTTACTTGCTACAATCATATAAGAACCAACTGGCACATTGCCAAACTCATCCTTTACATCTGGCTCCATCACACCATCTGGAAAAGAAGAGGCGGCATTTGTGGTTTCACTCTTGATTTGACTTGCCACCTTTTGAAAATCGGCTTGATCATCAATTTCAAGCACAATATTTGAGAAACCAATAGCAGAAACAGAGCTTGTCTTCTCTACACCATTGATATCAGAAATGGCCGACTCGAGCTTATTGGTGACATCACTTTCTACCTGTTTTGCATCAGCACCAGGGAAAACAGTCGAAATGGTTACAATATTTGCTTGAAACTCTGGCAGTTCTCGTTTAGGAAGCTGTGTAAACAAATAACCTCCAGCAATGAGAACGATAAAAAATAAAATAAAAACAAGCTTTCCTCTTTTTAAAAAAGCTTCGATCATTATTTCACCTACTTAAATATTTATTTTTGATGAAGTATTTTCAACTTAATCTTAATTTATCATCATGGTGAAAAAATGCAAGCTCCAATATGTCATTTTCTATCTATTTTGTGAAAGAAATATGTTATATGAGAAATGTATAGCGGTAAACAAAAACAACCTGCTTACATGATGTAAGCAGGTTGAAAATAATAAAATTAGAATTATCGTGGTTCAACAATCAGTTTGATTGCTGTTCTTTCTTCTCCATCGATAAGAATGTCAGTAAAGGCTGGAATGCATATCAAATCCACTCCGCTAGGCGCAACAAATCCCCTTGCAATGGCGACAGCCTTGACCGCCTGATTCAGTGCTCCAGCGCCGATAGCCTGTATTTCCGCTGCACCGCGTTCACGTAAAACGCCGGCTAATGCTCCTGCTACTGAATTTGGATTTGACTTTGCTGAAACTTTTAAAATTTCCATTTTTGCTCCCCCTTAAATTTACAATGGATAAGTGAGTGTTCATTAGAACAATCTTTGTTAGATGTTGCTATTTTTTTGAAAATCCATCCCCAAAATGTTTTTCAAAAATAGCAGGCTACCTACCATTTTTACTATATTCACGATAGAGGGCGCATATTCCTTCTTTCTGATTAATATTTTTCTGAAATAAATATGTGAATATTTATTCAAAGAAAATATGGTCATCATTTATCAAAATTCGATCAATTTTGACAGCTTTTTTCGACGATTCGTCAATTTCTACGATCACTGCACTTAATGTCGTGCGGCCTTCTGCAATTTCAAAACGGACAGGAAGGCTCGTTTTAAATCGTTTAATAATCGTTTCCCGATCAACACCTAAAATACCGTCATAAGGACCAGTCATGCCAACATCCGAAATATAAGCAGTTCCTTTTGGCAATACACGGTTATCTGCTGTTTGAACATGTGTATGTGTTCCAACGACACATGATGCACGGCCATCTGTATACCAACCCATTGCTTGCTTTTCACTTGTGGCTTCACCATGAAAATCAATAAAAATAAACGGTGTACGTTTTGAAGCTTCTGCTATGAGCTCATCTACTTTTTGAAATGGGCAGTCAATCGGAGGTAAAAATGTGCGGCCTTGCAAGTTGATGACAGCTAGTTCTTTACCTTGTTTTTTAATAAAAGTAAGCCCTTTCCCTGGTGTACCTTGCGGGAAGTTTGCCGGACGAACAATATGGGGTGCATCATCGATGAAATCGAAAATGTCTCTTTTATCCCATGTATGGTTCCCCATCGTGAGCACATCAGCCCCAGCTTGAAGCAGCTCATGATAGATTTTTTCAGTAAGACCTTTCCCATGAGCCGCATTTTCTCCATTGACAATCGTAAAGTGTGGCTGATATTTTTTCTTTAGCTTTGGCAAGTATTCTTTCAGTGTATCTCTGCCAGGTGAACCAACGATATCTCCAACAAATAATATTTTCATACGTTTTGAACCCTTTCTCTTATAAAATGATCTTCTTATCAGTGTTGCATATTTACACAAAAAAATAAAGCGGCGCTAAGCGCACCGCTCTATTTTGCATACTCTACTGCGCGAGTTTCTCGAATAACTGTCACTTTAATGTGACCAGGATAATCGAGCTCGTCCTCAATCCGCTTACGAATATCCCTTGCTAGACGGTGAGCTTCAAGATCATTAATTGAATCTGGCTTCACCATAATACGCACTTCACGTCCAGCTTGTATCGCAAACGATTTTTCAACACCTTCATAAGATTCAGAGATGTCTTCTAATTTCTCAAGTCTCCGAATGTAATTTTCAAGCGTCTCACTTCTTGCACCAGGGCGTGCTGCAGATAATGCATCGGCTGCCGCAACAAGAACAGCGATAATAGATGTCGGTTCTTGGTCACCATGGTGAGATGCAATACTGTTGATGACAACAGGATGCTCTTTATATTTCGTCGCAAGCTCAACGCCAATTTCCACGTGGCTTCCTTCTACTTCATGATCAATGGCTTTTCCAATGTCATGCAGAAGACCTGCTCGTTTTGCAAGCTTTGCATCTTCTCCAAGCTCTGAAGCCATGAGACCTGCAAGATGTGCAACCTCAATTGAATGCTTCAGGACATTTTGTCCATAACTTGTACGGAATTTTAAGCGACCGAGAATTTTGATGAGATCCGGATGCAAACCGTGAACTCCGACTTCAAATGTCGTTTGCTCACCCATCTCGCGGATATAATCATCGACTTCACGGCGTGATTTTTCCACCATTTCTTCAATTCGTGCAGGATGAATACGTCCATCCTGGACTAGCTTGTCCAGAGCTATCCTCGCTGTTTCACGTCTTATCGGATCAAAGCCCGATAAGATGACAGCTTCAGGTGTATCATCAATGATCAGGTCAATACCTGTTAACGTTTCTAACGTACGGATATTTCGTCCCTCACGTCCGATAATACGACCTTTCATCTCATCATTTGGAAGATTGACTACAGATACTGTTGTTTCAGCTACATGATCAGCTGCACAACGCTGTAACGCAAGTGAAAGAATGTTTTTCGCTTTTTTATCAGCCTCTTCTTTCGCCCGGTTTTCAGATTCTTTCGTCATGACTGCAATGTCGTGGGAAAGCTCATTTTCAACTTGATCCAGAATGATTTGTTTCGCTTCATCTCGAGTTAGACTAGAAATACGCTCCAACTCAGCTTTCTGCAAACGAATCATATCATCCACTTTGCTTTCCATCTCTTCAATATGTTGTTGTCGTTCATTCAGAGAATGATCTCTCTTCTCTAACAGGGACTCCCGTTTATCTAAAGATTCGTCCTTGCGATCAAGGTTTTCCTCTTTTTGAAGTAAACGGTTTTCTTGTCTTTGAAGCTCATTACGTCTTTCACGAACTTCTTGCTCCGCCTCTACACGAAACGAATGAATTTCATCTTTCGCTTCTAAGAGTGCTTCTTTCTTCAATGCTTCCGCATCACGCTTTGCATCCTCAACAATTTGTTCGGCCATGTTTCTTGCGCCGGATATTTTTGCTTCTGCAATGGTTTTACGAACAAAGTAGCCAACAACTAAACAGATTAGGCTCAGCAAAATGGAGATGATCGTAAACATCGTAGGCGACATATTTTCACCTCCTCTTGCTATGAACTTGGTTTTACAAATAAAGTGTCGGCATGTACATTGTTTGGTGTCTCAACATACAGGGCCTTCACAGGGAATGAGATCCTCACTGCCCTTGTCAAGTTTAAATTAGTTATCAATCATGTTAAGAAAAACAAGTGATACATTCCCATTGTAATTGTGTCGGAAATACTTGTCAAGCTAGTCAGACTAAGGCGTAAGTCGTTATTTCAAGCAAAGACAGAACTTTTGACCCGCTAGCTGTTATGTAATTGTAAAAAAAAGACGCTTTTCAGCGTCTTTTTAGTCATTCAATTCCAATTCTTCTTGTCCTTCTTCGTCAGTTGATTTCACTCCGTTTGTATCCAAACCGTAGTGCTCCCTGATCTGCTCTTGAATCATAAGAAGAATGTCTTTATTCTCTTTTAGGAATTGCTTCGCATTTTCACGTCCTTGTCCAAGACGTTCCTCTTGATAAGAATACCAAGCCCCGCTCTTTTGTACGATATCTAGTTCGCTTCCAAGGTCGATGATTTCTCCCTCTTTCGAGATACCTTCACCGTACATAATGTCTACTTCGGCAATACGGAATGGCGGTGCCACTTTGTTTTTCACAACTTTAATTCTCGTTTTGTTCCCCATGATGTCGTTCCCTTGTTTCAACTGTTCAGCACGGCGTACTTCTAAACGAACAGATGAATAGAACTTAAGTGCACGTCCACCAGGCGTTGTTTCAGGATTACCAAACATAACCCCTACTTTTTCACGAATTTGGTTAATAAAGATCGCAATTGTTTTTGATTTGTTGATAGCACCAGATAGTTTACGAAGTGCTTGAGACATCAAACGTGCTTGAAGACCAACGTGTGAATCTCCCATGTCTCCTTCGATCTCTGCTTTTGGTACAAGAGCAGCTACTGAGTCAATGACAACAATATCAACTGCACCACTACGAACAAGTGCTTCTGCAATTTCAAGTGCTTGTTCTCCTGTATCCGGCTGAGAAAGCAATAACTCATCAATGTTGACACCTAATTTTTGAGCGTAAACTGGATCTAGCGCATGCTCCGCATCGATAAATGCAGCTTGTCCTCCCTGCTGCTGAACCTCAGCAATCGCATGAAGTGCTACTGTCGTTTTACCAGAACTCTCTGGACCATATACTTCAATAATACGGCCGCGAGGGTATCCACCTATTCCAAGCGCAGTATCAAGTGCTAACGAACCACTAGGTACTGTTGAAATACGTGTATCTGTTTGCTCTCCTAGTTTCATAATAGAGCCTTTACCAAACTGTTTTTCTATTTGTTTAAGAGCCATATCTAAGGCTGCTTGACGATCACTCATTCTATTGTTTCCTCCTTTATCAATTCCACTATCTATACTATACCTTGTTTTACGTCATTTGCCAAGAAAAAAACGAACACATATTCGATTTTTTCTTGGCAGATTATTTAAGAAAAGAGCTGTTTCTATTAGAAAAAACGCTCTTTTATAAAGGAGTAAACCTCATAAAAACCAAAATTAACTTTCTTTTAATAATTTGAGAAGGTGGTGCAAACCATATTTCACAGCACGCTTGCGAATGCCTGATCGACTGCCAGTAAACATCCATTCAAACACGTCTGTCTGATCTTTTGTCGATAGCCCGATAAATACTTTTCCAACCGGCTGTCCTTCATGTGGTTCAGGACCTGCCACACCTGTAAAGCTAATACCGATATCGCTTCCCGTCAGTTTTCTAACGCCTTCTGCGAGCTCTAACGCACACTCTTTGCTGACAGCACCATGAGAAGACAATGTTTCTTCACGGCAGCCCAGCACTTGCTGCTTGACTTGATTTGTGTAACAAACCACACTACCGTTTAAAATGGATGATGCCCCTTCGTGATCTGTCAGCCACTCTGAAAACATACCACCAGTCAGGCTTTCAGCCGCTGCTACTGTTTTCCCGTGTTCATGCAAGGCCTTTGAAGCTTCAAAGGCAAGAGATGTATCACCATATCCGTAGAAGTACTCGCCGACCCGTTCTAAAATTTGTGCTTCTGTTTCTTTTAACAGACGCTCTGTTTCTTTTTCATCCTCATGCTTGGCTGTCAGCCTTAGCGTCACTTCCCCGTCAGCTGCAAGCGGTGCAATCGTTGGATTGGTCTGTGCATCAATTAAATCTTCAAGATCTGTTTCCAGTTGAGATTCACCGATGCCAAAGAAACGCAAGACAACAGACACGATTTTTTCCTTTAGGCCAAGTTTTTCAGAAATAAGCGGCTTCGCTTCGTTTTCAAACATCGGGTGCAATTCACTTGGCGGTCCAGGGAGCAGAATGTAAAACGTATCTCCCTCTTGTATAAACATACCAGGTGCCATTCCGAAACGGTTTACGAGCACATCAGATCCCTCTAGAACGAGCGCCTGTTTACGGTTGTTCGGCGACATATCACGTCCGGTTTTACGGAAGTACTCTTGAATAGACTCAAATGCTTCTTCATTTAGCACAAGCTCTTTACCGAGCGTACTCGCAATGGTTTCTTTTGTTAAATCGTCTTTCGTTGGTCCAAGACCACCTGAGAAGATAATAAAATTCGATCTTTCCTGTGCCACTTGAATGGCCCTTTTTAAACGCTCTGGATTGTCACCAACTGCTGTGTGGTAATAAACATTCACACCAATTTCAGCTAGTTGTTTGCTGATGAATTGTGCATTCGTATTCGTAATTTGCCCTAGCAAAAGTTCGGAACCGACTGCAATAATTTCTGCTTTTCTCTCTGACTTCAAAGCGTACACGTCCTTTTTAGTTAGAATTCTTTAAGGCTTCCCAGTTTTTCGCAAAGTAATCCCAGCCTGAGACAACAGTGAAGAACACCGCTACCCACATAGCAAGATCACCAAATGGGAATGATACAAGTTCAAACGGCAGGTTATGCAAAAGAAGTGCCGAAATCGCAATGATTTGCGCCCACGTCTTCACTTTTCCAAGCATATTGGCTGCGACCACTTCACCGCCTCCAGCTAAGACAAGCCTTAGGCCTGTTACAGCAAATTCACGGCTAATGATCACAATTGCCATCCATGCCGGTGTGAGATTGTATTGAACAAGTATAATTAAAGCCGCTGAAACAAGCAATTTATCTGCAAGCGGATCTAAAAACTTACCAAAGTTTGTGACTAAATTGAGCTTACGTGCATAGTAACCATCAATCCAGTCGGTTGTCGAAGCGACAATAAACAAGATCGCTCCAACAAGGTGAGTGACTTCGATGCTGACGTCACCAAAGCGCGCAACACCCCAATCTAATGGAGCAAGCATAATCAACATAAACACAGGAATCAAGGCGATCCTAGAAAGAGTAATTTTATTCGGTAAGTTAAACATGAATTCCAATCCTCCAATAAAGCATTTTTTTATGTATATAATAGTAGGAACAAAAGAAAAGTCATCTACTTGCTTAAGATGACTTTTCCTTTCCTTTATTCACAATCACAATGTTTTGTGTCATGGTGTTTTTAGGGTCTAATTCGTACTTCAGCGTTTCGTCATTGACTTTAATATCGATTCCCGATGCATTTCCTAAGCGGATATCGACTTGGGAAAGATCAGTTAAGTCTGTTTTAAACGATTCGCCATCTTTCAATTCACCCATCTTCAGCACTTTTCCAGATTCGTCTCTCACACGAAGCCATGAAGCTTGTGAGGCAGAAATGGTTAGCTCCATCTCTTCTGCACCTGATACTTCATACGTTGTCGTAGAACCCTCTGTATTCGTCGCCTTCAAAGAAACATCTTTATCGTCTTTAGATGAATCCTTTGAGGAATCGTCTTTTTCAGATGATTTTTCTTGATCATCTGACGAAGCTTTTTCCTTTTTCTTTTGATCCTTTGCAAGCGATGAATCCTTAGACACTTCGTATTTTGATTCTGATTGCTGAGGAGCCGCCTGATTATTTTTCTGTCCGCTATCATGATTAATCGCTTGAACGATCACATAAATGATAGCGATCACCACAAGGATCCCTCCAATGATTAAAATCGTCGGAAGCAGCTCCAGTACCTTTGAGGCAGGCTTTGGCAGCTCTCGTTGCGGTTTAATATTTGATAATTTATCAGACACTTCATCGTTATACGTGCTTGGTACATCTTTACGAAACTCTTCGAACAATTGTTCAGGATTCAGTCCAACGGCTTCGGCATATTGTTTAATAAACGCTCTGACGTAAAATTTACCTGGAATGATATCATAGTTTCCTTGTTCTATTGCTAGCAAATAGCGCTTTTGGATTTTGGTAGCCGCCATCAAATCCTCCAGCGACATCCCTTTTTCCTCTCTGGCCTCAACGAGCCGTTTTCCCAATTCAGTCAAAACAAACACCTACCATTACCATATTAAAAATCGAAGCCAGAAAAACCAGAATGATCAAATACTTGTGGTTCTTCTGCGTGCTCGTATGTAATTTCTTCGTCTGCACTATTACGCAATTCAATGATGTAGTCGAAATCATCCATTGTATATTCTGAATTTTGAATAAAGATATCTGGATGCTCTACCACCTTTGTAGCAGGCAGTCTCATAATTTCTCTTAAAAGCTGCAAGTGCTTTTCAGAACCTCTTCTTGTCGACACAATCCCATCAATAATAAAGACGTTATCTGGGCTGTATTCATCTGCAATCAGCTGACTGCGAATGGTCTGTTTCAAAAGAGTCGACGATACAAACAGCCACCTCTTACTTGCACATACACTTGAAGCAACAATTGATTCTGTTTTTCCAACCCGCGGCATTCCGCGAATTCCAATCAATTTATGTCCTTCTTTTTTAAATAATTCAGCCATAAAATCGACAAGTAGACCAAGCTCGTCCCTTTCAAAACGGAACGTCTTTTTGTCATCCGCATCACGCTGAATGTATCTTCCATGACGAACAGCTAAACGGTCACGAAGTTTTGGCTGTCTTAGTTTCGTTACTTTTATCGTTTCCATTGTATTTAAAATTGATTCAAGCCGCTTAATTTGGTCTGTGTGGTCACATCGAAGAAGCATGCCGCGTCTTGATACATCAACACCATTAATTGTCACAATATTAATTGAAAGCATCCCCATTAAAGAAGAAATGTCTCCTAAAAGTCCGGGACGGTTCACCTGTATCTCATATTCAAAATACCATTCGAGCTTTGCCAAATGATATTACCCCCTTCATTGTGGCAAATTTTTACCTTCCTTTATCATAAAGCATTTTCACATTTTTAGAAAGCACAATGTTGCTAAACGGTTAAAATAAAAAGAGAGGCACAAACGACCTCTCTTTTTGTTTAGTGCGAGCTATTATTTTCAACTAGCTTGACCATCATGTTTGCAATGGCACGCTGCTCATCTTCTGATGCAACGCTCCAAAGGTCAGAAAGTACTCTTTCTTGCTCATTCTTTGCTTCAACTTCATTAGCCAGGTATCCGCCAATTTCATACGCAAGGTTATTGATGGTATCATCTGATAAACCTTTATCCTGTGCATGATTTAAACGGTCACCTAAAAAGTTTTTCCAATGGTCCCAGCTCTCAAGTACAGACATGTCGATTCCTCCATTCGAAAAGATGAATTACAGCCATAGCTTTTGTCATGGAGAGACGAATTATACACGTTTTTTAACAGTACCAGCCGCCATTGACAGATAAAATTTGACCTGTGATATAACTTGACTGCTTGGAGGCAAGAAACCAAATGGCATCGGCTATCTCTTCAGGTGCGGCAAGACGGCCTAGTGGAATCTCCTCTTCCATCATCGCAAGGTCTTCTTGTGTGAAGCTTTTCATCATATCAGTCTGAACCGCACCTGGTGAGACTGCATTTGCTCTAATTCCACTTGGGGCAAGCTCTTTGGCAAGCCCCTTAATGAAGGCATTTTGAGCACCCTTGACCATACTGTACAGTACTTCACACGAGGCACCCGTTTCCCCCCATATTGAGCTAACCGCAATAATATGTCCTGACTTTTTTTGAATCATGGCAGGCAAAATGGATTGGGTAAGCTCATATGGACTTGTCACATGAAGCTGCACCATGCTGGCTAGAACTTCTTTTTCAGTATCTGTCACTAAACCAACATGACTCTTTCCGCTATTTAAAACAAGAATATCTGGATCAAGCGGCAGGCGGCTGACAAGCTCTGCTGCTCCGCCTGTTTTCGCTAAATCAGCTTGAACGACGTACGTTTCTACTTGATATGTTTCTTTGAGATCGGCGGAAAGACGATTAGCCGCTTGTTCATTTTGATGATAATGGAGCATCAGATGGCAGCCTTCTTGGGCAAGCTTTTTGGCTGTCGCCTGCCCAATTCCGCCACTGGCACCAGTAATCAGTGCCCAACGACTCATACTTTGTTCCTACTTTCTTTATGGAATCCTTATTCTTTTCGTTTAAATGGGAACCAATTCGCTGATCCGAACAATTTGACCATCACAGGTACGAACAATGGTAGCACAACGAGTGCATACAATAAAAGTCCAGTTAGAACAAGTGTTGCAATTTGTAAGAGTGACAATACACCTGAAGGTAGCATCGCTGCAAATGTTCCTGCCAAAATGACGGCAGCAGACATAATAACAGATCCCATATTTTTCATTGATTCAGTCATGGCAAACTGGATGTCTTTTGTTTTGTATTCATTGAAACGTTCCATTAAGAAAATTGAATAATCGACTCCAAGCGCCATTAAGATGACAAAGCCAAAGAATGGAACAGCCCAGTTGATGCCCGGATATCCGAAGAAATGGGTGAAAATAAATTCGGTTATACCAATGGCGGTAAAGTACGTTAAAATCAGCGATCCAACTAAGTAAAGCGGCATCACGAGCGAACGGAAGAGAATCACTAGTATTAAGAAAATACCGATCATCATGTAAAGAACCGTCTTATTGAAGTCTTGGTCTGACAGCTGTTTTAAATCAGCGTTCATACTTGATACACCAGATACGCCAAATGAAACATCTTTTAGGTTTGTTTCAGGAAGTGCACGTTTGACCGAAGCTTCTACTTGTTTAATTGTTTTCATGGCGTCGTTTCCATATGGATTGTCTTCTAAAATGACGTCAATCTTTGTCATTTTGCGGTCATCCGACATATAGGAATCGAACACTTGCTTGAAAGCTTTATTTTTTAGGACATCTTTTGGAATAAACCAACCGGCCATGTCTTGATCTGGCGCGTTTTTCAGTTCATCTAAGTAGTCTCCTGCACCCATTAAGCCGTTTGAAATTTTCTCAAGTCCTTCGACACTTTTGTTTAGACCATCTGTCAGCTTGGTCAGATCGTCACCAAAGCCGCCAATTTTTTCTTTCATTTGTTTTTGACCATTAATGATGTCGCCGGCTCCATTTGCAAGTTTAGGCATACCATCAGCTAACTGCCCTTGGCCTTTAGACGTTTGATCTAGCCCGTTTTCAATGGCTTCTAAGCCAGCAATCAGCTCATCAATTTGATTTGTAAACACTTTTTGCTGCTCTGAAGCTTTTGCGATAAAAGCATCTGCTGCTTCAAGCTGTTTTTTTGCTTCTTTTGCTTGTTTTGCATAGCTGTCAGCCTGTTTGGCTCCTTCTTGCAAGGTAGTAGAAAGTTCCTTATATGAAGCTTTGATGGCTTGATATGATTGATTTTCTTTCACTTGCGGAATTTGCTCTTCAAGTGTACTGAACTGTTTATTCGCTTGACTGATCAAAGCTTTCACATCCGCTGCGGCAGAGGATGACGTATCGACTTGTGCCAATGCTGCTTTTAATTCTTTGGAAATGCTTTTATACAGTGCCACTTGCTGATTCACTTGTGCGACTTGATCTGTTAATTCCTTTTTCGCACCCTTTATTCTTTCTTTAATTTCAGAAACGCCTTTTTTGTTTTGATCGATATAGGTTTGCAGTTCTCTCATCGTTTTTTCGACGTTTTGAATACCTGATTTTACGGATTCGGTTCCAGAAATCAATTTGTTAATGCCTTTTCCTGATGCTTTAATTTGTGGTGTTTGATCCTCGATGGATTTACTCATGGTTGTAAGAGCATCTTGGATCTTTTTCAACCCTTCGTTACTTTTATCAAGCCCGCTATTTAGCTCTTTGGCTTGAGATTTCACGTACAGATCATTCAGCCCTTTACCAACAGGACGAGTGGCACTTCTCACTTTACTCACGCCATCTGTTTGTTCAATCGCACGGCTTAGTTTTTCAACAGCAATCAGACCTTCGTTATTGTCTAAAAGATCGGATGATTTCACGACAACGGTTGCTGGAAGAGCTTCACCTGGTCCAAATTTGTCAGAGATCGTATTAAATGCATTGACGGATTCGTATTTATTGCCGATTTCGTCTAGGTTGTTATATGAAAGTGTTCCTTTATACATAAGAATCGCTGGAAGGGTAATAATTGCAACGATTAGCAAGCTGAGAAGTGGTTTCTTAAATGAAAAACGACCGGCTGTTTCCCACATTTTCGATTGTGGGTGGGCAATATCGCCTTTGATCGGCCAAAATAACACTTTTCCTAAAACCGCCATAAAGAATGGAACGACAGTGAGCAGTGCCACAATTAACACGGCAACACCAACCGCCACGGCGACAGCTGATTTATACAGTTGGAATTCAGCTAAACCGATACATGTAAAACCAATGAGGACAGCAATTCCGCTGAATAAAACGGTTTTACCTGCCGTCTTATATGTTGTAATAATCGCCTCAATCTTATCTTTTCCGTGAGATAGTTCTTCTTTAAACCGGCTTAGCAACAGGATGCAGTAGTCGGTTCCAATCCCAAACATGATGGCGACCATAAAAATTTGGGTAAAGGTCGAGAGCGGAAAATCAACATACTTTACTAGGTAAGCCACAATGGATTGACTGACCAAATAGGAAAGCGCCACGGCCACTAAAGGAACGAACGGTGCCACTGCGGATCTAAAGACAAGCACAAGAACAATTAAAATAAACCCAATTGTAATGAATTCTGTTTTTTTCAGACCTTCTTGTGAGCTTGTGATGACATCATCGTCGATTAGCGGCTGCCCTGTCATTTCAAATTTCAGGTTCAGGCTCTTAAGCTTTTCATTGACTCTTTCTTTAAAATCGGATGCTTTGATTTTGTTCGAGTCGTATGTAACTGGAACAAGAAGTGTTGTTTGATCTTTAGAGAGCATCTGTTTTTTAATATCTTTGTTTGCATCAAAATAAGAAGTGATGTCTTCAACATGGAGATCTTGATCCTTTTCTAAAATCTCCATCGCTTTCTTTAAAGAGGCTTCTCTTTCTTTGACGATATCCTTACCTTGAAAGACAATGACGATCGATTTTTCCGTATCCCCATTTTCAGACATGTTCTTTAATAATTGATCGGCGTAGGAAGAAGGATAACCATCAGGAACAGAAATCTGCCCTTTTTCTTTTGTTAATTGCGCCATATTAGGAGCGGTGATTAATAATACAGCCGCTAGTACGACCCAAAGGATCGTGATCAGCCATCTACCCTTTATGATTGCTCTCATTACTATGTTGTGCCTCCTCTTCGATGATAATCTGATAAATCTTTTCATATGTTTGAATAAATGATTCGATTTCTTTTTCATCAAACTTTTCTAAATATGACCGAACAAGATCCTGAAGCTGCTTTTCCATTCGGCTGACCACGTCTTTTCCTTCGGGCGTCACATAGAGATGAACATTTCTTCGATCAGCTTGATCATGCTCACGATAAATATAATCTTTATTAAAAAGACGATTGGTCATAGATGTCACAGCACTTTTGTTGACATTACATTCGATGGCAAGGTCTGTTGATGTACATCCTGGGTGTAAATTGATGTATCGAAGCGAGTAATATTGATCAAGTGTCAGTTCTTTATCGAGCTTTTCCGTGATCATACTCGATACTTTTTTCTCCATCATGAGATAGACGTCCGCATATCTCTGGATGAGCTGGGCAATTTTATTTTGTACCATATGCTGCTCCTTTAGTTTGATTGTTTAACTATTAAAGAGTTTAACTAATACCCAAAACAATTGTCAATCAATATCTTCGCATATAAAGCGCTTTCTTTAGCTGGACACAAAAAAGACAAACTCTTATACGTTGAGTTTGTCTTTTTTTCATTTATTTTGCTTTCGGTACGACTTTAAAAACTGACATTCTTTCTTCATCAATTTCTTCGTCTAAGATTTGCTGAATATCTGTTAATTGGATTTGCTCCAGTACTGGCACGACATCAAATAAGCTCATTTCTAAGAATGCGTATCGAGTGAATTGATTGGCGATGTACTCCGGGGAGTTCATCGCTTTTAAAAAGCTGCCAATTTTTTTCTTGCGAGCAAGTTCAATCTTTTCTTCTGTGATCAGGCTTTTTGCTTGAAGAAGCGTTTCTTTTAATTCATCTGCGAGTTGATCAGGGTCATTTGTGTCTCCGCCAACTGAAGTGAAGCCAAAACCGCCTTCTTCCGTATAATCGTAACTGAATGTCTCATCAATCAAGCCTTTTTCATACATACGCTCATATTGCAGAGAACTTTTACCAAACAATGTCTCTAAAATAAGATTCATGCCAAGCTCATGTTTGAGGAGCTGTTTTCCTTTTTTATGCGGGTTTTTCGTTTTCAAACCAAACATACATTTAGAACCTTGTACATTCATTTTCAGTTCGTATTCTTTTCGGTATACACGATCAGGTTCATTGATCTCTTTCCGCTGAATATCCGGCTGATCGGTAAATGGTTTTTTTGCCTGATTCGCTCTTACTTGGTCTAAAATTTGCGCCGGATCAACAGGACCCACTACAAAAAGAAGCATATTGCTTGGGTGATAGAACGTTTCGTAGCATTCATATAAATGGTCTTTCGTAATTGGCGCAATGCTTTCAACGGTTCCAGCAATATCAATTCTCACTGGGTGCTCTTGATAGAGGTTTTCGATCAGACCAAAGAATAAACGCCAATCTGGATTGTCATCATACATGTTGATTTCTTGACCAATGATGCCTTTTTCTTTTTCGACCGTTTTTTCAGTAAAATAAGGCTCTTGCACAAAATCAATGAGTGTTTCAAGATTCTGTTCGACATTGGCCGTGCTTGAAAATAAGTATGCCGTTCTCGTAAACGTCGTAAATGCGTTTGCGGCTGCTCCCTGTTTACTAAATGTATGAAACACATCACCATCTTCTTTTTCAAACAGCTTATGCTCTAAGAAATGGGCAATTCCATCAGGCACTCGGATCATGTCTTCTTTGCCAAGCGGCACAAATTCATTGTCAACAGAGCCATATTTTGTTGTGAAGGTTGCATATGTTTTGTTAAACCCTTGTTTTGGCAGCACATAGACGTCAAGTCCGCTGTCCATTTTTTCGTGATACACCGTCTCTTGCAGCTGATCGAATTGAATTGTTTTCACTGTCATGAAGCACCCTCCGTTCCTTTAAGAAAATAGGTCGTATCCCATTCGATTTTTTGACCCACTTTGATGATGTCCTCTTTTGTCACTCTGTCTAACGCATCTAAAAAGGAATCGAGGCTCTCCCCTGTTGGCACGACGGCATGCTGATATAAGTATTCCGCTGTTCCATAAGACGTATCAATGGTTTCGAGCAACTGATTTTTGACGACAGCCTTTGTCTGTTCAATTGCTTCATCAGAAAAATCGCCTTTTTGCATGGCATCAAATTGTTCTTTGATAATGTCTACTGCCTGCTGATAGTTGCCGACTTCAATTCCTGACATGACCATCATCAAACCTTTAAAGCTCTCAAGTCTAGAGACAGCATAGTACGCAAGACTTGCTTTTTCCCGCACATTGATAAATAGCTTTGAATGAGAGAAGCCGCCGAATATGCCATTAAACAAATGCAGCGCCGGATAATCTTCATCCGCTATCGTTGTATGTGTGCGAAAGCCAATGTTCAGCTTTCCTTGTTTTACATCCTCTTCATCAATGACTTCTTTTGGCTCTATTTGTGATCTTGATGATTCGGTATTTTGTTTGACCGGCTCTCTTTCACTTGTTTTAAAGTATTGCGAGACCATTCGATTGATGTCTTGTTCATCAACGTCTCCCACAACATAGAGATCCAGCTGGTTGGACTGAAGTGCATGCTCGTATGCTTTAAAGAGCGCTTCTGACGTAATCGCTTCGACGTCTTCCATTTCACCATTGACGTGCAGTGCATATGGCTCACCTTTACACATTTCCTGCACAAGTCTTAAGTTTGAATAGCGCATTTTGTCATCATAAACGGCTTGAATGCGCTGTTTCAATGTTCGTTTTTCTTGCTCAACGTACAATTCATGAAATACCCCGTTTTCCACGTACGGGTGGAATAATAGTTCAGAAAGTAAGGCAATCCCTTTTTCTAGTAAAGGGGTTTGATCCTTTAAATATTTTTCATTCGCCATTTCTAGACGGAAGGTAATGATGTGATTTTCACCTTTTTTCGCCATGTCTGCGGAAACGGTCGCCCCATAGAGCTCGTCGAAATAAGCACGAAGCTCTCCCGTTTTCGGCATTTTTTCTGTTCCTCTTAATAGCACATGCGGGAAAAGAGAACGCATGGTGACGTCATCTTTGGATAAAGGCGCAAGCATTTTAAAAAGGATCGTCACGGTTTTAAATTTTTCTGTTTTGACAATATGAGTATGAAGACCAGGTGTATCAAATGTCTTCTCTTGTAAGTACGTCATGAGAAACCTCCTTTGTTCATCCTATTTATTATGTATTAGAACATAGCTGATATATACGTGAAACAGCCATTTAATAGTCATTATATCAATCAGAGGAAAGGATAGGAAATAAAAACGCCTCTGCTAAAAGCAGAGACGCAAGTTGTTATTTCATTCTAAACGGCCACCAATTCCATTTTCCAAAGATGCGAACCATGACCGGGATAAAGAGTGGTAGAACAACAAAAGCATATAATAAAAGTCCAATGAGTACGACCGTTGCAATTTCAACTAATGATAATACACCCGAGGGCAGCATCGCAGCAAAAGTACCCGCTAAAATAGCAACTGCTGAAATAATGACCGACCCCATATTTCTCATCGCTGATATCATGGATGCTTGAACATGCTCTCCCTTCCATTCATTAAAACGATCCATGAGGAAGATCGAATAATCAATGCCGAGGGTCACAAGGATCACAAAGCTGAAAAATGGAACAGCCCAGCTGACACCATCGTAGCCAAAGAATGTTTTGAAAATCCATTCTGTTAAGCCAATGGATGTAAAATACGTTAATATGAGTGACAGTGTTAAGTATATCGGCATGACGATTGATCTTAATAGTATAACTAAAATAATAAAGATACCAATTAACATGAAAATAACCGTTCTGATAAAGTCACCGTCTGACGTTTCTTTTAAGTCAACATTTAAACTGGAGATACCAGATACACCGTAGTTGGCGTTTTTCAAACCACTTACAGGTAAGTATTGATCAAGGGTTTCCTCGATTTTTGCAACACCTTTCATTGCTTCATTGCTGTATGGATTTACATTTAAAATCACTTCAAAGGTTGTTAATTTACGATCTGGGGACATATACGTATTAAATATTTTCTTAAACTCATGGCGTTTCAATACTTCTTCTGGTATAAACCAGCCCGTTACTTCTTCATCTGGTGCTTCCTGAAGCTGTTTTAAATAGCTGTCCGCCTCGGTAAAGCCGCTTTTTACTTGCTCAAGTCCGGAAATACTTTCATCTAATCCATCTGTTAATAGTGAGAGTTTAGATGATAGCTGGTTAAACCCTTTTTTCACGGCTTTTTGGCCATCTGTCAGCTGATCTGCGCCGTCTTCAATTTTAGGCATTTCTTTGATGAGCTGTTTTTGTCCTTTATTCGTTTCATCAAGACCATCATAAATTTGATCTAAACCTGTCATCAGCTCCTTTACTTGTTGTTTGATTTCTTTTTGCTTGTATGAGAACGTTTGAATGACTTGATCTGCTTTCTTGATCTTTTGTTTAAAGGCAGTTGCTTCCTCTTCATAGACGCTCATTTGCTCTCCAGCTTGATCGATCATTCCTTTTGTGTCTTTGAATACTTTTTTGATTTCTTTATATTCATTCATATCTTTGATTTCTGGAAGCCGGTTTTCAAGCCCTTCAAATGATACGTTTTCGTAGGATTGTTTCACTTTCTTAATCGTTGTCATCAGTTGCTCATTTGATGTTGCGTGACCTTCGAGTGTGCTTACGACTCGTTCAAGATCTTGAATCATGGTTTCACTTTTGCGATATTCTTGCTCTAATTCTTTTTTCGCTTGTTTGATTTCAGTGCGAATGGTTCCTACGCCCTCTTTACTGCGCCTCACACCATCCTCTAAAGAAATGAGTGATTTCCTCACTTCTCCGATCCCACCTTTGATGGCTTTTGTCCCATCAATCAATTGATCAATCCCTTTAGCGGATTCTTCAATTTTTGGTTTTTGTTTGAGAAGTGCTAAGTTTGTTTCGGTCAAGCCATCTGTAATTTTCCCGATGCCCTCATGACCTTTCCCAAGCTCTCCTCCCAGCTCTTTCGCTTGAGAGGTAACGTAGAGCTGACTTAACCCATCTCCAACTGGGCGAGTGACACTGCGAACCGCTTTTACTTCCTCAATGTCATTTAACTTACGGGTCAGTTTTTCAATCATGACAATCTTTTCTTGATTATCGAGCTCATTGTCACTTTCGACAAGCACATTCAGCGGCAGCGCTTCACCAAAGCCAAATTGCTCAGATATCGTATTAAATGCAGACACTGACTCATACTTTGTCCCAATCTCATTTAAACTATTATAAGAAAGAGTGCCGTCATACATCAGAATCGGAGGAACAGTGATGAGTGCAACTACACCTAAGCTGATGAGCGGTCTTTTAAATGAAAAGCGCCCAGCCCATTCCCAAATCTTACTTTGTGGATGACGAATGTTTTCTCTTTTAGACGGCCAAAAAAGGGATTTTCCGAAAACCGACATAAAAAAGGGAACGATTGTGACAAGTGCAATGAGCAGAATGCCAACGCCTACGGCAACGCTGACGGCTGATTGGTACAATTGGAATTTTGCGAAACCAATACTTGAGAAGCCGACTAACACAGCTAAGCCGCTGAAAAAGACCGTTTTCCCTGCACATTGATACGTGATGATAATCGATTCTTTGACATCACGCCCCTGACCAATCTCCTCTTTAAAACGGCTTAAAAGTAATATACAATAATCCGTTCCTATACCGAACATAATAGCTACCATAAAAATCTGAGTGAAATTAGACAGAGGAAATGGTGTATATTCTACGAGAAAAGCCACAATACACCGGCTGACAGCATAAGAAATGCCAATCGTAATAAGCGGGACAACAGGTGCCAGTATCGATCTGAATACAATTATTAAAATAAAGAAAATAAAAATCATCGTGATAAGTTCAGTTTTCTTCAGACCTTGTTGAGAGCTTTTAATGACATCTGAGTCCACAAATTTTTGACCTGTCATTTCATATGAAACGTTGTAGGGCTTTAAAACTTCCTCAATTCGTTCTTTAACCTTCACAGCTTTTGTTTCGTAGTGGTCGAATTTGAATGGAACAAGAAGTGTACTTTTATCCTTTGATAAAAGTTGTTTTTGAATGTCACGTTCTACATGAAAATACGAAGTAATTCCGTCAATGTGGAGTTCTGGGGCATGTGTCATGAGTGCAGCTAAAGCCTTTTTTAATTCCTGCTCTTTGGCAGGGAACAAATGTTGTTCGGAGAATACAATCACACCAGTATCTTTTTTCCCATTATGATCTGAAAGCTTATCCAATAAGTGAAGTGCCTCAGCTGTTGGTGTCCCCTCTGGAACCTTTAACTGCCCTTTTTCTCTTGTTAATTCCTCTAAATTGGGCGCAGTAATAAACAGAATCACAGCTGTTATCATCCACACCATTAATACAATCCATCTTGCTTTAATTATTTGCAACATAGCTGCTTCAAGCTCCTTCTAGTTCATCAATCAATTTGCTGTTTTTGAGCGTGTCTGAAGTGCTGACTTCGTCTCCATCAACGTGCTAATGGCAGGATGACCTATTCAATTGTCCTTTCGTGTTGAAGAAACGCATATCCATCATCAGCCACGAGCTCAATTTCTGACTTAAAACAAAGACAGAAAATGAATGTTTTTGAACACCTCCTATTTGGGATAATTTAAAAGATATTACTATACATTAGTTTAACTATCAAAATTTTACATGTCAATTTATAAAAAAGAAAAAAGATGGCAAAATACCGTCTTTTTTCTATGTTTAAACCGTTTTCAATTGTTCACTTTCATCCTTTTCATCTGGCTGGATAAAAAAGAGGACCAAAAATAATGAAATGAGACTACATATGGTCGATAGAATAAAAACGATGGAGTCTCCTTTATCCATAAGAAATGCGTAAATTGGAGGTCCTAAAGCAACACCGATAAACCGCATGCTGCTATAAAATGACGTAATGGTTCCGCACTGCTCTTTTTCAATACCTTCTGTTATCAACGCATCAAGTGCTGGAAGCACAATGCCAATCCCTACGCCACCAATACTTAAGCAGACAAACAACACGTAAAAACTGTGATTCCACCATAAAAATATATACGAAAGTGATAAAAGAGCCATACCAACGATGAGAAATATCCTCATTTTCCCCTTTTCTTTCCCGATTGTTTTCCCCGCAATATACGAGCTGATTGATAAGAAAAGGAGCGGGATGCTTAGCAGCAAGCCTTTTTTGACACCCGTTATTTGATACGCTGCTTCTAGGTTATCTGATAAATAAAAGAGCACGCCAAAAAGAAGAAACATAATAAAACCGCCAATAGCAAAAATGGCATAAAGCCAGCGCCCTTCATGCTTAAAAATCGTCTTTGTTGATTTTAAAAACTCCTTAAATGTAGGCGGATCTTCCTCTTTCTTTGCGGATTCAACCATAAACAGTACCATCACAAAGCTGATGATTGAAAAGAATGGAATGAACCAAAACGGTACAAACCAAAACCAAGAAGCGAGAAGTGCCCCAATAATAGGACTTAGTACCTTTCCAGCTGTATTAGAAGTTTCAATGGCTCCAAGTCCCGCACTTACCTCTTCATCATCATGAAACAAGTCGCCAATAAACGGCATAACGACAGGTGCTGCCCCAGCTGAGCCAACTCCTTGAAGGACCCTGCCAAATAAAATCCACATGTAGGGTTCTTTCATGATGGTTGAGGCAACAGCTGCCACAGCTCCTCCAAGTCCTGCGATTAAAAGGCACGGCAAAAGCACCTTTTTTCGCCCAATTCGGTCAGATAAATAACCGGCAATCGGAATACACAAAATCGCCACAACGGAGTATACCGTAATAATGAGTGACACTTGAAAGGAAGTGATTGAGAGTTTCTTTTCGATCTCTGGTAATACGGGGATTAGCATCGAGTTCCCAAGTGTCATGATTAGAGGCACTGATGATAATGCAATAATATTCTTTTTACTGACAGTTTTCTCGCCCAACATCATTCACCCAATTCTATATACTGTTACGTATTAGTGTGGCATGTTTCACGGGTTTTATGTATGGGCAAACAAAAAGCAACCGCCTATGGAAGCGACTGCTTTGTTAAAATCGTTTACGTATGACATGGAAGCTGAATTTATCCGCTCGAAAATAATTGAGCGAGTATAAGACCGGCTGATCATCTTGATCATAGTGCATTTGTTTCAGTAATAGTAAGGCTGTTTCTGGGTCACATTCTAGTATCGGTGAAACCTGATCGTGATAACCAATCGGTTCGATGTCTGCCACTGCATATTTAATTCCGCTGTGCGGTTCTCTGCCAAACAGCTCAAAAAGCGATTCTTCCTCATGAGTAAAAGAAGCGGGAAGATGTTTGACCGGAATTTTATCTAAACAATAGACGACTGGCTGTCCATCTGCTGTTCGAACGCGTTCCATTGAAAAAACCTTCTCGGATTCATCACACTGAAAACGAATGACATCATTCTCTGTCGGCTCTCCTTCTTGTGAGGACAAAAAGATGGTACCTGGCGTCATATTGACCTGTTCAATCATTTTTGTGACACTTGTCAGCTGTTCAATGCCAGTAGAAAAAAGCGGTCTTGAGTTGACGAAAGTTCCCACACCATGCCTTCTAATTAAATACTTCTCTTCTTCTAATATACGAAGGGCTTCACGAAGGGTCGCTCTGCTAACGCCTAAAAGCTTTGAGAGCTCAAACTCAGAAGGGAGCTTTTCTTTTTCGGCATATACACCTGTTTGAATATCTTCTTTAATACGGTCAATCACTTTCAAATATAAATGGCGATTGTCTGTTTTGGTCGACATGTTTTCCCTCCGTCTAATCAATGCAAATGATAAGATGAGAAATCTCTATTCCGAGATAAGATGAACATAACTATATCATGTTTTTGCAAATAAATAAATAGTCTGACAACCAGTTAACATAATCAATATATCGTTAACTTCATGTTATGAAAGCTCTCTTCGAATTATGAAGAGAGCTCGTCATGTTGTTCTTTTGAGAGGAGGACTTCTCTCGGTTTACTTCCTTCATATGGTCCGACAACCCCGCGCTCTTCCATTGCGTCAATAAGACGTGCAGCACGAGTATAACCAATGCGGAACCTCCTTTGCAGCATAGAAACAGAGGCCGTCTGCATGCCAATGATCAGTTCAACTGCTTCATCATATAAGTCGTCGTCCACAGCCCCAAGCTGATCTTGCGTTTCTTCACTCGGGATCATTTCTTCTTGATATTGTGCTTTTTGCTGCGTGATGACATGATCAACGACATGTTCCACTTCTTCATCTGATAAAAAGGCGCCTTGTACACGAACTGGTTTGTTCGCACCGACAGGTAAGAACAACATATCCCCTCTGCCCAGCAATTTTTCTGCGCCTCCCATATCAAGAATGGTCCTTGAATCGGTTTGTGACGATACGCTAAATGCAATGCGGGATGGAATATTGGCTTTAATGACACCTGTAATGACATCAACAGAAGGTCTTTGTGTAGCAATAATTAAATGAATCCCCGCAGCACGTGCCATTTGAGAAAGCCTTGTAATGGAATCTTCTACATCAGAGGAAGCAACCATCATTAAATCAGCAAGCTCGTCTACAATGACGACAATATAAGGGAGTTCTGGCTGCTTCGCCTCTTCTGATTGATTCATTCGTTTAATGTAATCATTGTACCCTTCAATATTTCTTGTGCCCGTATGAGAAAACAATTCGTAACGGCGCTCCATTTCACTAACCACTTTTTTAAGTGCCTGTGAGGCTTTTTTAGGATCGGTCACAACTGGAGCCAACAGATGCGGGATGCCGTTATAAACATTTAATTCAACCATTTTCGGGTCAATCATCATCATTTTTACTTCATGAGGTTTTGCTCTCATGAGAATGCTTGTGATAATACCATTGATACATACACTCTTTCCGCTTCCTGTCGAACCAGCCACAAGTAAATGCGGCATTTTGTTCATTTCAGCCAGCACAGCTTCACCAGAAATATTTCGGCCGAGTCCGATGAGTAGCTTGGCATTTGGGCGGTCATTTTGTTTCGATTCTAAAACCTCTTTTAAAGAAACCATCGCAATTTCTGCGTTGGGAACTTCAATTCCGATGGCGGATTTGCCAGGAATCGGCGCTTCAATTCGAATGTCTTTTGCTGCTAATGCAAGGGCTAGATCATCACTCAAGTTGACGATCTTACTTACCTTCACGCCGACATCAGGGTATACTTCATATTTTGTGACGGCCGGCCCTAAATGAACTTGTGTCACTTTTGCTTTTACACCAAAGCTTTGGAAGGTCTTTTCAAGCTTTCTTGCATTTTCATAAATATTCTTCTTATCTGTTTGCTGACCTGAATGCTGCGGCTCAGCTAAAATATCAAGCGATGGCAGCTCATAATCCTTGTTTTCAAGCTCCGTAAACGTCATAGGCGGAGCTTCTTTCGGTTCATCCCCTGTATCATGAGACGGAGTGCCTTGTACAGTTTCTTGAAGAGGATCTGGCTCATTGACCGGCTGATCTTTTTGAACTTGCTGTGTGAGCATGTCATCTCGATCAGCAAAACTTGAGATAATCGGCTGACGATTGTCAGAAGCTTGCTCTTCTTCCTCGATCAAGATATGATCATGATCTTCTTCGGTCTCTTCTTGCAACCGTGAACGTTTTTTCTTTTCACTTGTTTTCTGCGCAGGTGCATTCTTTTTCGCCTGCCTTATGCCTTTCATATCTTCAATAAATGCTTTCCACTGCTTCACCAAAAATTGTGATACAGGCAGCGTCACTTTTTTGACCATTTCTTGCAGTGACCGGTTTGTGATCAGCACAATTCCGATCAGCATTAGCACAATGGCCATGATTTGCGACCCTGCTTGTGCAAACAAGAAATAGGAGGCCGCAAATAATACAGCACCGATCATACCGCCTCCTAAATCGGGCGAGCCTGTCTCACCTTTCATATCCATTAAGAATAACTCAAACGTATTTCTGATTACACTTTGAGAACCTATCACGCCTGCAGCTGAAAGATGCTGAAAAAGCTTCACATGGGACAAAAGCAAGATACTCGCAATGATGCAGTATAAACCTGCTTTTCTTCTTGTCAGTAAATCAGGAATTTGTTTTTTCCAAAAGATCGTCACACCAAAAAGAAATAATCCGATAAGGCAGAGAATAAACCATTCACCTGCAAAGAATCGGAATAGATATACAAAGGTTTGTCCAACTACACCTAGCTGTAAAATGGCAATGATCGCTATGGCAATACAGACTAACCCATTTAGTTCATATTTCAGTTTTAGCTGTTTATTTTGTTTTTTTCTTGTTTTACGTTTTCTCTTTTTCGCCATACTCATCACCTTACTACAAAAGAAAATATAACCTACGAAAAGATCAGAAAGAAAGCAGCCTGGTTTTGGCTGCATCTTGTTGTAAGTTTTCCCTTTATTATAGCATAGAATCATTCATATGAGTCGGTTTGATTGGTGCCTAAATGTAACTTCAATCGCTTACCTGGTGCAAGCTCCTGATTCAAAAAATCCATTGGATTCGTACTCATTACTTGAACGATTTCCGCTTCATCTTCTTTCATTTCAACCATCACTGGCACGCCCTGAATGTATACCTGCTGGAGTTTGCGCTCTCCTTGTTCCTCAGCGTAAATGGCTTCATAAGGCATAGTTGTATATAAAATCATTGGATCAGCCCCTCGTTTTGTGCAGCCCGTTCGCCAATAAGCTCGTTCAGCTTTTTAATCGCTTGTCCAACGCCGCCGACTTCATGCATCAGTCCGTATTCAGCCGCCTCATGACCAACGACATTTGTCCCGATGTCTCTTGTTAAATTGCCTTTAGAGAACATAAGCTCTTTAAATTTCTCTTCTGTAATGTTTGAGTGACTCGTGACAAAATTAATGACTCTTTCCTGCATTTTATCTAAGTATTCAAAGGTTTGCGGAACACCAATGACTAGACCGGTTAAGCGTACAGGGTGAATGGTCATCGTTGCTGTTTCGGCAATGTATGAATAATCACACGATACGGCGATTGGGACCCCAATAGAGTGGCCGCCGCCAAGCACAATGGATACAGTCGGTTTGGATAAAGAAGCGAGCATTTCCGCAATGGCTAGTCCTGCTTCTACATCACCGCCGACTGTATTTAAAATGATTAGAAGTCCTTCAATTTTTGGGTTTTGTTCAACTGCTACGATTTGTGGAATGACATGTTCGTATTTGGTTGTTTTATTTTGTGGCGGCAGCTGCATGTGCCCTTCAATTTGTCCAATAATGGTGAGGCAATGTATGTTTGTATCTTGTGACAACTGCGGGACGGCTGTTTCACCAAGCTGTTGTATTTTGCTCATAATGCTATCTTTTTCTTCTGGTTTTCGCTCAGGCTGCTGTTCATTCTGTTCGTCCATTTGTCTCCATCCTTTCCTAAAAACTCTCCTCCTATTATGAACAAGATCGTCACATTCCATCCGCATTCATCATGTCACATTAAAAAACCCCAAAGAGCTTGTGCTCTTTGGGCTTTTCTCATCACACTTCCATAATAATTGGAATGATCATTGGCTTGCGTTTTGTTTTTTCATATAGGAATTGATTTAGTACATCGCGCATGGATTGTTTCAGTGTTGACCATTCAACAATTGAGTTTTCCGTTTGCTCTTTCACAATCCCTTTGACCATTTCTGTTGCTTTCACAATCAGCTCTTCGGATTCTCTTACATAAACAAATCCTCTTGTGATGATCTCAGGTCCAGAAATTAATTGTTTCTTTTGTTTATCGAGCGTAATGACCACAATTAAGATGCCATCTTGAGACAATAGGCGTCTATCACGTAAGACAATATTCCCAATATCACCAACACCAAGACCGTCGATCAAAATGTTCCCTTGATGCACTTTTTCACCGATTTTGACGTTTTGTCCTCTAAATTCTACAACATCGCCTTTATCAATTAAGAAAATGTCGCTTCGTTTCATTCCCACTTCTTCAGCAATACGAGAATGTGCTTTTTGCATGCGATATTCGCCGTTTACAGGAATTAAATACTTCGGCTTCAGTAAGTTCAGCATAAGCTTTAACTCTTCTTGACAGCCATGTCCAGATACATGCACACGTTTTTGAGCAAAAATCACTTGTGCTCCGCTTCTTGTAAGGAAATCCACCGTTTTTGAATAGGTGAGTTCTTGTCCTGGAAGAGGTGTAGAAGCAATCACAACCGTGTCATCTTTTTCAATATGAAGCTGTTTGTGATTTTGTTTCGCCATTTTTGTTAAAGCAGCGAGAGGCTCACCGTGGCTTCCTGCTGTGAGAATGACCACACTGTTTTTCGCCATTTTTTTCACTTCTTGGACTGGAACAAATAATTCTTCGTCTGCTGTCACATAACCAAGTTTGATCGCAAGCTGAAGAGTTGTCATCATATTTTTCCCTGCTACTGCAAGCTTACGGCCATTTTGGTTTGTGGCATTAATGATCTGCTGTACACGGTTAATATTTGATGAAGATACAGCGACAATCACACGATTTTCAGCATTGTACATCGCATTTGAGATTTCGTCTTGGACGAGCGCCTCAGAAGGTGTATAGCCTGGTTTTTCAGCATTTGCACTGTCTGAAAGAAGTGCTAAAACGCCATTGTTTCCAATTTTCGCAATCTCTCCGATGTCACAGGCTTGGTTAAGCGCTGGGGTTTGATCAAATTTAAAATCACCTGTGCATACGATTGAACCAAGAGATGTTTTGAAGCTGATTCCGACTGAATCAGGAATACTGTGATTCGTTCTAAAGAATGATACCTTTGTTGTTTCAAATGTAATGACTGACTTTGCATGAACCTCTCGCAAATCAGCTTTTTGATTGAAGCCGTATTGCTTTAACTTTTCTCGAAGTAACGCAAGGGTTAGCTTCGTGCCGTAAACTGGTACAGACAATTTGCTTAAGCAATGGAATACGCCTCCGATTGCTTCATCATGTCCGTGGGTAAGAAAAATTGCTTTCACCCGATCAGCTCGTTCTGTTAAATAAGAGATATCAGGAATGACCACGTCAATGCCTAGCATTTCGTTTTCTGGATGCATGAGTCCTGCATCTACAACATATATGTCGGAATCAATCTCAATGACATATAAGTTTTTCCCGATTTCTCCAACGCCTCCCAGTGCAATAATTCTTACGTTCTCTGTATTTTTCTTTTTCAAAATTCTTATCCTCCTAGTCTCAAGCCCGTCCATCATCGCTTAATGCTATTATAACTGAATCTAATTTTAGAAAACAAGATGAAGTCACATTTTAAGAAAGTGTTTATGTATAAAAAACGGTCATACTCAGGGACATCTGAGAATGACCGCTTACGAATTTTTTTGTTTTGATCAGCTGTTTAATACGCTGCTTAAATTCAGTCTCTCTTCTTCTGATAAAGGTAAAAGCGGGAGTCGAACAGATCCGACATCTAATCCTTTCAGCTGAAGAGCTGTTTTGACAGGCGTTGGATTTGGCGCTGAGAACAGCTGGTTCATGATCGGCACCAGCTTTTGATGAATCAATGCCGCATTCGCTGTTTGTCCTGAAGCGTAGCTTTTTAGCATTTGCTGCATATCAAGGCCTACGATATGAGAAGCCACAGAGACGACTCCTCTTGCACCAATCGCAACCGCAGGAAGCGTTAGGCTGTCGTCACCAGAGTAAACGTCAAAATCTTCTGGTGTCTCTGCAATGATTTTTGTCATGGCATCTAGATCACCGCTTGCTTCTTTGATTGCGACAATGTTCGGTATTTGCGCAAGCTTAATCGTTGTTTCTGGTGCTAATGAAGCAACCGTTCTTCCTGGTACATTGTAAAGCATGACAGGAAGAGATGTAGACTCGGCAATTGCTTTAAAGTGTGCATACATGCCTTCCTGTGATGGCTTGTTGTAGTAAGGTACGACAAGCATCACTGCATCAACGCCCGCTTCTTCTGCTTTTTTCGTTAGTTTAATAGACGCATTTGTGTTATTACTGCCTGTTCCTGCAATGATTTTACAACGACCATTTGCTAATTTCACCGATTGCTGAAAAAGAGCGACTTTTTCTTCAGTCGATAAAGTTGGCGATTCGCCTGTTGTCCCTGCAACGACTAAAGAGTCACTGCCGTTTTTTAACAAGTAATCAATGAGAATTGATAGCTTTTGGAAATCAATGTTGCCCTTTTTATCAAAAGGTGTAATCATAGCTGTTGCGATATTTCCGAAATTCATTTTTTTCACCTCATCATGATTCAATCACATTTATCTTGAAAGTTCAAACACTTCATGAAGGGCATTGACAGCCGCTCTCATGTTTTCTTCGTTCACTAACACCCAAATCGTCGTATGACTGTCAGCGGACTGTAAGATCGGAATATTTTGCTCAGATAGTGCAGATACAATTTTAGATGTGACACCTGGTACACCCATAATGCCTGCTCCAACAGCTGATACCTTTGCACAGTTTGTCGTGACAATCGGCGTATAGCCTAGATCTTTTAGGATCGCCGTTGCTTTTTCAGTCATTGCACCTGTCACCGTATAGACGATTTCGCTCGGTGTAATGTTGAAGAAATCGACACTGATTTGGGCATTTGCCATTGCTTTAAAGACTTCTGTTTGTACGCTGTACTGTCCCTCTTTAGCTGGGACTTTGATTTGTGTGACATCATTGACATGTGCAATACCCGTAATCAGGCGGTCGTACACATCATGACTCATTTTATCTGAGTAGTGTGATGTCACGAGTGTGCCCTCATCATCAGAGTATGTTGAACGGACCCTCATTGGTACTTTTGCTTGCATGGCAATTTCAACAGCTCTAGGGTGAATGACTTTTGCCCCTTGGTATGCGAGGTTACAAATTTCTGTGTATGTCACGACTCTCAGTGGTTTTGCATTTTCTACGATACGGGGATCTGCTGTCATGACCCCTTCTACATCTGTAAAAATATCGATGAAATCTGCCTGCAATGCAGCGCCTAACGCAGCAGCTGACGTATCACTGCCGCCTCGTCCGATTGTTGTCACGTCTCCATTTTTTGCAGCGCCTTGGAATCCAGCTACGACAACCACATCATGCTCTGAAAGTGCCGCCTCAAGACGTTCACACTTCATGTCAATAATTTTCGCATTTGTATGTTCTTTATCCGTCACAAAGCCTGCCTGTGATCCAGTCATCGCAACAGCCTTTAGCCCGTTTTCATTCAGCATACTTGAAAAAACAACAGCTGAAATATTTTCTCCGCAAGACACGAGTAAATCTTTTTCTCGGTTTGTCATATGCTGCGCACTGCCGTAAAGCAGACCTAGCAGTGTATCTGTCGCATAAGGATCGCCTTTTCGTCCCATCGCAGACACGACAACGACCGATTTATAGCCTTTCTCTTTTGCAGATAAGATATGTGCAAGTGCCCTTTTTCTCCCTTGATCATCTTTGACAGATGTACCGCCAAATTTTTGGACAATTATTTTCACTGTTTTCACTCCAAGTTCATTCTGACGTAACAGAAGAGAGCAGGCGAAAGATGCCTAACTCTCTTCTATTCGTCCTCATCATCCATTGAATGTTAAACTAATTTTAATGCTCGTAAGCTTTCTGCAATTTGAACGGAGTTCCATGCAGCGCCTTTTAGCAGGTTATCAGATACAATCCACATATGGAAGCCATTTGGACGATCCAAATCCTTCCGAATGCGGCCGACAAATACGTCGTTTTTACCAACAGCATCTGCAGGCATTGGATAAATTTGCTGAGACGGATCATCTTGTAATGTGATGCCTGGTGCATCTTTTAGGATAGACTTGATGTCATCAACCGTTGCGTCATTTGATTTAAGTTCAACGTAAACCGATTCTGAATGACCCGTTTCAATTGGCAGTCTCACACATGTTGCCGCTACTTCTAGCTCTGGCAAATGCATGATTTTTTTCGTTTCATTGATCATTTTCATTTCTTCAAATGTATAGCCATTATCTTGGAATTTATCAATTTGCGGAATCGCATTAAAGGCAATTTGATAAGGCATGACTTCTGGTTTCACATCTTCTTTATTTAAAATGGCTTGCGACTGGCTGTACAGTTCGTCTATGGCTTCATGTCCTGCACCTGATACTGCTTGGTAAGTAGACACAATGACTTTTTTCATGCCATACGCTTGACGAAGCGGTTCTAGCGCCGCCACCATTTGAATCGTTGAACAGTTAGGGTTTGCAATGATCCCTTGATGGTCATGCAAATCTTTTTCGTTTACCTCTGGTACGACAAGAGGGGTATTTTCGTCCATACGAAAAGCACTTGTATTATCGACAACAATTGCACCTCGTTTGACTGCTTCAGGAGCTAGCGCTTTGGAAACATTTCCTCCCGCACTGAATAGTGCAATATTGACCCCTTCAAAGCTTTCAGGTGTTGCTTCTTGAACGGTATACTCTTGACCTCTGAATGTCACTTTTGTTCCAGCAGAACGTTTTGAGGATAGTAGGGTAAGTGTATCCATTTCAAAATCTCTGTCAGCTAGTGTTTTTAACATTTGTTGACCGACAGCTCCAGTCGCTCCAACTACAGCTACATGCAATCCTCTTCCCATCAGTAAAACTCCTTCCGACCCATCCATGATTCTTTTCTTTCGGATGGCCATCCTATGACTTTTTACATTTTATTTTACCATAGAAAAGCAAGGCTTGAAGTACCTTTTTTGAATCTTTCATGATTTTCTAGTGAATCTATTATTCGTTTGCTCCAATTAAAATGGGCTGAATTTGTCTATGCTCGAGCGCCTCTTCTACCGTTTTCGTCAGTAGATCCATATGCGCTACCATGGAAGTCGGTTTTTTGAATGGATCATCTTGGCCGAATGGAATAAAGAAAATGTTCTTTGTCGACATGAGTCTCATGAGATTTGTACCATTTAAACCTAATGCATCATTGGTGGAAATGCCTAAAACGACAGGGCGGTGATTACGAATGGTCGCCTTAGCAGCCATTAAGACTGGACTGTCTGTCAGTGCATTTGCAAATTTCGCCATTGAATTGCCTGTTAAAGGCGCAATGACCATACAATCAAGTGGAAGTTTAGGCCCGAGTGGCTCTGCTTTGACGATTGAGTCAATCGCTTGAAATCCTGTCAGCTTCTCAATCCGCTCAATCCAGTCCGCTCCTTCTCCGAATCTCGTATTTGTATTTTGCACCGTATACGACACGACAGGACGCACTTCTGCCCCTTCTTTCACGAGTGATTCGATTTGCGGAAAAACGGCTTCGTACGTGCAGTGGGAACCTGTTAAACCAAAGCCGATTCTTTTCCCTTTTAGTGTTGTCATGATTCCATCCCCCTTTTTTCCTCCGCAAGTTCACATAAGAGCCCAGAAAGCACTTTTGCAATGATCTGCCCGGCTGTCTTTGGTGCCACAATTCCTGGAAGTCCTGGTGCAAGAAGCGCCTTCACTCCATGCTTTTGTGCAAAGTCAAAGTCTGTTCCACCTGGGCGGGAGGCGATATCCAAAATGAGTGTCTTTGGTGTCATGCTGACGATGACAGATGAATCTAATACTAAGCTTGGAATCGTATTGATGATGATGTCGACATCCGTTACTTCATCTTTTAAACGGTCCATTGAAAATGGATCAAGTCCCATCTCAAAGGCTCGCGCTAAATGGGCTGTATCCGCAGCACCAACTTTCACTTCCGCACCTAGCGCCCGAAATGTGCGGGCAATGGTGAGCCCTGTTCTACCAAGCCCGAGAACAGCGACATGTGACCCATGAATCGTATAATCCGTTTGCTGAATGGCCATCATGATAATCCCTTCAACTGTTGGAATAGAGTTATATATGGCAATATCATCTCGCTCAAACAGCTTCACAAGCTTCCGGTTCACCTGCTTTGCCATATTGTCTAAGTACATATTAGAAATACCTGAGTACAAGGTACAATGTGCAGGGGTTCTTTCTAAATATTTAGCTTCTAGCACGACCTTCTCATTTGAAAAAACGGTGGCAACGACCCCTTCGTCTGTAGCACCTGATACCGGAAGGATCATACTGTCTACCTGCTCAAATGGAAGCTCTGACATTTTCAGCTTTTCAGCACCAATAAATCCATGATCCAGCTGATCAAAACCGACCAAAAACACTTTGGCATGCTGCTGTGACAGCTTGCGAATGATTTCAAGCTGCCTAGCATCTCCCCCGATCACCGCAACCGTTAAACCGCTCAACATACTGACCGTTCACCTTCTTTATTTAAAAAAGTCTGTAATATTTTCCGAATCTCCCTTTCAGCATATGAGGAGAGGATTCAGCCTGTGAACAAATCGGGAAGAGAAAAGAAAAAGAGCACCCTTTTATGATGGGTGCTCTTTTTCTCCGTGCGGCTGAAGTTCTTCAGGCACATCGAGAATGATCATATCTGATCCTATTTTTTGAATGTGATTCCACGGAACGCGGATGTCATTTCCTTGTTTTCGAAAGCCAAACCATTTGACGGAAGGTATGATGAGTGCTGTAATTTGACCGTCCTGTTCATTTATTTCAAGGTCGGTTTGTCCAAGCACGCCAAGCCGCTCCGCTCTTTTAATATCGACGATCTCTTTTCCTGACAGCTCACTCAGCCTCAAAATCGCATCACTCCCCTTCCATATCATATATGCAGCACTGAGGGGGAATAGACCGGGCCATTCTATAGGTCACGAATGAAGCCTATCTACATACCAAACTGGTATAAGTTGAGTAAAACGATTATGGTCTGACAGTATTCTCTCCACTCGATTCACCATATCTTTTACATGTCCCGGATCATGGGATAACGTCCAAACAATAGAAGAAAAGCAACTCATAGCTGTATACATGGAAAAAAGAAGCCAAAAATTACGTGTTACCTGCGTGGTGCTTAAATAGGCATCCAATTGCCCGGCTGAAAATGGAATGCTGCTTTCTCGACTAAATAAAGACAGTTTATAAAAGTCATGAATCGGATCACCCCAGTCGGATTGATCAAAGTCGATCGCCCCAGCATATTGATGACGCTGTATAATGATATTCCCTAAATGAAAATCATCATGCTGGAACTGGTTTGGCCTCCCTTTTACCGCATCAGCATGTGACTGAATAAAATCTAATACGAACTGATCATGGGAAAAGGTCACTCCGCTTGATTGATAGGCATGTACATACCGTTCATGTTTCGCTAATACCTTCTTATCCCAGGGGGCTGCATAAAAAGGGGCATCGCATGTATGCATGATACTCAAGTCTCTGCCTGCCCGCCTTCCGATTTCATACTGCTCTTCTTCTGTGAGCAGATGAATAGATGCTCTAGCAATCTCTCCTTCGATAAATGGAAAAATACGAAAGGTACAGTTTTGTTCAGCACTCACTCCGACCTCCATCACTTCAGAACAAATAACGCCTCGATTTTTTAACTTCTGCTGAATGGACGCTTTCTTTTTCAAACTGGCATATTTCTGAATGTCTGATAGCTTGAGTACTAGCTTTTCACTAGGCGTTGTGACCAAAAAGGTGCGGTCTCCCGAAAATCCAGATGTCATCGGCCGGAAAGAGATGGCTTGTTTAAGAAGCGGAGATAGCTGTTTCAGTTTTTCGTGTTTCATGAACGCAGAGCCCCTTTCTTCTTGGTATACAATAAACGGCAGACCTCTTTAGAAGTCTGCCGTGTTGTTTACATTATGATGGCTGATCACCCGTTGGACTAATAAGCGAGAGAGCATAATCTTCTGTAAAGATTCTTTTCGATAAATTGTTCACGCCGTCTAATGAGACGCGATTGATTTCATCAATAATTTCATCAAGCGTACGATGTTTGCCAAGGAGTAATTCATTTTTACCATTTCGGCTCATCTTGCTGTTTGTGCTTTCAAGACTAAGCATGAGGTTGCCTTTCATTTGCTCCTTAGAGTTTTCAAGTTCTTTCTGCGTAATTCCCTCACGTTTTAAGACGTCTAATGTTTGTAAGATGGTTTCAGATAGCAGGTTCAGCTGCTTCGCTCCAGTTCCACCATAGATCGTCAGCATTCCGTTATCTGCAAATGAACTATGATAGCTGAATACAGAATACGCAAGTCCTTTATCTTCTCTTACGTCTTGGAACAACCGGCTGCTCATGCTACCGCCTAGAACATTATTTAAGACGATTAAGTCATAGATGCCCTGATCTCCAGCAGGAAGTCCGTTAAAGCCCATGCAAAGATGCGCCTGTTCTGTTTCCTTTTTGCGTGTCAGTTTGTCATAGTGGAATTGCGGGGCTTCGACAGGCTGCTTTTTCCCCTTTCCTTCATACGAGCCAAATAATGTTTCGACCTCACGAATGAAGGTGTCATCGACGTTCCCTGCAACAGAGATGACGACGCGATCTGGCGTATAGAATTCATCCATATATTTTCGAAGGGAATCACCGTTAAAAGTAGAGAGTGTTTCCTCTGTCCCTAAAATCGGATAACCTAATGAATGATCACCGTAAATGGCTTTACTTAACAAATCATGAACGATGTCATCAGGAGTATCTTCATACATTTTAATTTCTTCATAGACCACATTTTTTTCTTTCTTCAGCTCTTCTTCGTCAAAAGCAGAGTTGAAAAACATGTCACCCAACACATCGAGGGCATACCCAGCATGTGAATCAAGTACTTTTGCATAATAGCAAGTATATTCTTTTGACGTAAAGGCATTCACTTGACCACCAATGCGGTCAAAGGATTCTGCGATATCACGTGCAGATCTCGTCTTTGTTCCTTTAAAGAACATATGCTCTAAAAAGTGTGAGATCCCATTTACTTCTGGTGTCTCATGTCTAGAACCTGTTCCAATCCAGACGCCAATTGCGACAGACCTTACAGTGGGATTGTTTTCAAGTACAATTCTTACTCCGTTTTGGCATGTATACGTTTTGACCAAGTTTTGCTCCTCCTATTCAACAAACAGATCGCATCACGGATGTCTTTTTTCACTTAGGAGGTCAGAAACCGTTCCTAATTCATATCCTCTTTCTTTGATTTGAGTGATAAGTGCGTCAAGACTTCTCGCTGTTGCGTCTGTTGGATGCATTAATATCATCGCCCCATTGTGAATTTTCCCAAGCACTCGTTTTTGTAATACAGCTGGTGATGGTTTTTGCCAGTCGATCGTGTCTACTGTCCACATAATGGTTTCCATTCCTTCTTGTTTCGCAAGCTTTACTGTTTCTTCTTTAAAGCTGCCACTTGGAGGCGCAAACCATATCGGTTTTTTCCCAAGGGATTCTTCAATTTGGCGATTTGTTTTAATCATCTGCTCTAATGCTCGTTCTCTTGTCAGTGTGCGCATATCTGGGTGATTGTATGAATGATTTCCAATTTCATGACCATCTGCCACGATTTTTTTAGCAAGGTCTGGACTGTTTTTCACCCATTTGCCTTCTAAGAAAAAGGTTGCCTTCACTTGATGCTTTTCTAGTGTATTCAACATCTTTGTTAAATGCTCGTCGCCCCAAGCTACATTGATCAGGAATGCATTCATCTTTTTGTCTGGATGTCCCTTATAGATAGGTTCAGCACCAAGTTCATGTAAATGGACAGATGGTTTTGTTTCTTTAAAAACAAGCAGCTTTTCATCGAAAGAGCCCTGTTTTTTCATTTTTTCGTAAGAAGCATCGATATCGACTGTCTGTCCATTTAAACCAGGCATCTTTTTCCACACTTTATCAATCTTAGCATTTTGCGGCTTCTCTTCATAGTCAGAAGACTTCGATTCGATCTCTTGATACAGAATATGTTTTGAAACAGATGCTACCTCGGCGTGCTCTTTCATTGAATTCATATATGTAACAGCAGCCGGCTGCTTCATCGTTTGATATGACACGAGCAGTAAAAATACAAACACAAAGAATGGTATCGTTTTTTTCAATGGTTGTCCCTCCCCTTTACCACAAATTATGATGGGGAGAAACAAGCTAGAACTATAGTTACGCGCAAGAAAAGAAAGAAGCCTGGCACGGATACCTGGCTTCTAACACATTTTATTTGTTCTCATTAAGACTGCTTTTCTTCTTTTTCCTTTTCTTCACGTAAAACAGCTTTACGAGAAAGGTTCACACGGCCTTGTTTATCGATCTCAGTGACTTTGACGAGTAGCTCGTCACCAATCTTCACGACATCTTCTACTTTGCCAACACGTTCAAGTGCAAGCTCAGAAATATGAACAAGTCCATCTTTGCCGCTGAAGATTTCAAGGAAGGCACCGAATTTTTCAATTCGTTTTACTTTACCTAAGTAAAGTTGGCCAACTTCAACTTCTCTGACAAGATCTTCAATGATTTTCTTCGCTTTTTGGTTCATGTCTTCTTCAGTAGAAGAGATAAAGATTGTACCGTCTTGTTCAATATCAATTTTCACACCGGTATCTTCAATGATTTTATTGATTTGTTTACCGCTTGGTCCAATGACATCGCGAATTTTATCTGGATTGATTGTCATCGTTAAGATTTTTGGTGCATAACGCGACAATTCTCCTCTAGAAGCTGGAATCGTTGACAGCATGCTGTCTAAAATTTCCATTCTTCCTTTTTTCGCTTGTTGAAGTGCTTCTTCTAAAATGTCTTTTGATAGACCATCGATTTTAATGTCCATTTGAAGCGCTGTTACACCTTTAGATGTACCTGCTACTTTAAAGTCCATATCTCCAAGTGCATCTTCCATTCCTTGAATGTCTGTCAGCACTGTGTAGTATTCACCAGATTTAACAAGTCCCATTGCAATCCCTGCAACTGGTGCTTTAATTGGAACACCGGCATCCATCATCGCAAGTGTGCTCGCACAAATACTTGCTTGTGAAGTAGAACCGTTTGATTCTAACACCTCAGACACAAGGCGAACCGTATAAGGGAAATCTTTTTCAGATGGAATGACTGGCTCTAATGCACGTTCGCCTAGCGCACCATGTCCAATCTCACGACGGCCTGGACCACGCATTGGGCCGGTCTCACCAACACTGAATTGTGGGAAGTTATAATGGTGCATGAATCGCTTAGACTCTTCAACACCAAGACCATCAAGAATCTGTACATCACCAAGTGCACCTAATGTACAAATACTGAGTGCCTGTGTTTGGCCCCTTGTAAACAATCCTGAACCGTGAGTTCTTGGAAGAAGTCCTACTTCTGAAGAAAGTGGACGGATTTGATCGACGCCGCGTCCATCTGGACGTACTTTCTCTTCAGTAATAAGGCGGCGAACTTCGTTTTTCACAAGCTTGTTTAAGACATCCTTCGCTTGTTTAATCGTTGCTTCGTCACGCTCTTCTTCTTCAAATTTTTGAACGACAGCTTTTTTCACAGCACTGATGGCATCTTCACGAGCATGCTTCTCATGTACTTGAATCGCTTTCAGTAGATCCGCTTCAGCAAGTTGTTTTACTTCCTCTGCTAATGCTTGATCGACTTCATATAAAGGAATATCGATTTTTTCTTTACCGACAGCTTTTACAATTTCTTCTTGGAATTCGATTAAGCGTTTGATCTCTTGATGGCCGTACATGATAGCTTCAAGCATTGTTTCTTCTGGTACTTCATCAGCACCAGCTTCTACCATGTTGATTGCATCTTTTGTTCCAGCTACAACAAGGTTGATATCGCTTTGTTCAAGCTGCTCAACATTTGGGTTGATGATGAGTTTTCCATCTACTCGTCCTACTGTCACGCCAGCGATTGGTCCCTCAAATGGAATGTCAGACACACATAAAGCTAAAGATGAGCCAAACATTGCAGCCATTTCAGATGAACAATCTTGATCCACACTCATGACAATACTAATAACTTGTACTTCATTTCTAAATCCGTCTGCAAATAGTGGACGGATCGGTCTGTCAATTAAGCGGCTCGCAAGGATTGCTTTTTCACTTGGGCGGCCTTCTCTTTTAATGAAACCACCAGGAATTTTACCAACTGCATATAATCTTTCTTCGTAGTTTACAGTGAGCGGGAAAAAATCAAGTGGTTTTGGTTCTTTAGAAGCTGTTGCTGAGCTAAGCACAGCCGTATCTCCGTAGCGTACGAGAACCGCTCCGTTTGCTTGCTTTGCAAGCTGGCCAGTTTCAACTGTCAGTTGACGTCCAGCCCAGTCTATGGTGAAGACTTGTTTCTCTTGTCCCATTCTGTGATAAACTCCTCTCTTGTCGTAAAGTTTTTAGGTTATTTCTTATTATGAACAAAATGATTTTCACATATCAATGTGAAAGCTGTATGTAGAAGGGTTTTTGCCATTCTTTCAACATTTTAACCATAAAATATTAGTGATTATACGATAAAAAAGCGGGAATCCTCCCGCTTTTTACGATTATCGACGTAAGCCTAGTTTGTTAATTAACTCACGGTAACGAGTTACGTCTTTATTACGTAGATACGTAAGAAGATTACGACGTCTACCTACCATTTTCAAAAGACCGCGACGTGAGTGGTGATCTTTCTTATGAGTACGTAAATGCTCGTTCAAGTTGTTAATTGATTCTGTTAGGACAGCGATCTGAACTTCTGGAGATCCAGTATCAGATTCGTGTGTTTTGAACTCATTAATTAATTGAGTTTTACGCTCTTGAGTAATAGCCATCCTGTTTCACCTCCAAATCATGTTAGCCCCATCTACCTCGCAACCGTCGGTGAAGTCGGCCTGCCAAGTAAGTGGTTTTAAAGCTACAGGAATTATCATACTAAAAATATGCCGATTTTGCAAATGATAGAGCGGTTTTTCTGCGATTTTTTTGTTTAATGAAGATGATTTTGAAAAAACTGAATCGCTTCTTCTTTATCTTGACTAATTTGAGCCGTTAATTCTTGGATACCGTTAAATTTTTGTTCACTGCGAATCCGTTTGTACCACTGTAATTTAATCGGTTCACCATAAATTTCTTCGTTAAAATCAAAAAGGTTCACTTCAATCGCAGGCTGATCAGGACGTTTTTCATAAAATGTTGGTTTGTAGCCAACGTTACAAACACCGTCATACACCTTGCCTTTCACTTCCGCTCTCACTGCATATACGCCTGTTGGCGGGATGATGTATTCAGCAGATAAACCAACATTGGCGGTTGGAAAGCCAATCGTGCGTCCTCGTTTATCTCCATGAATCACAATGCCTCGCAGCTGATACGGTTTGCCTAAAAGCTCACTCACATATTCAACGTCTCCATTTTTCAATGCGGAACGTATCAGGGTCGAGCTGACTTTCCGGTCTTGGTTGGAAAGCTTAGGTACAATGGTCGCAGCAATCCGCCCTTTCCCGTATTCGTCAAACGTTTCCATTGTGCCTGCGCCAAACCGGCCGAATGTAAAATCGAAACCAGCGACTGCATGCTTCACATTCAGTTCGTCCAAATATTGATCGACAAAGTCTTGAGGAGACAGTGCTGCAAAGCTTTCGCTGAATTGCACAATGTATAAGTAGTCAGCACCTAATTGTTCGATAAAATCAATCTTATCCTCAAGCGGTGTGATTAAGTCTTTTGGTTCACGTGCTTTTTGCAGAACATGTGATGGATGCGGATGAAAAGTCATGACAGCTAGAGCTAAACCCTCTTTTTCCGCAATGTTTTTCGCTGCATCAATCACTTTTTGGTGTCCGAGGTGAACACCGTCAAAATACCCTAAAGCCATCACAGACGGGACTTGATCCTTTTGATTCAATGTATGTGGGTGTGAAATATGTATAGTCTTCACGAGATGGTCACCTTTTCTTTAAGATTGCTTGTCCTGTGATAAAATCTTCGCCGGCTTCATCAGGTTCTGTTTGGTCGGGTGCTTCATATAAATCGCCATACAATGGCCTGAAGGAGCAAAGACAGCGACACGATCTTCCTCTGCAAAATGAGCAAATTCATCAGGCATAGGTAGGACTGCACCGTTTTCCACTTTACTTGCTAATGTATCATTTATCTCCCATTTCGGCAAATGATTGAGCGCACGCTCGATCGGCACAAGATGTTCCTCAACCGTTCCTTTCTCGCTGATCTCCCGCAACTCATCAAGAGTGATACATTCATCTAACGTAAAGTCACCAGATCCTATGCGAATGAGGTGAGACATGTGGGCTGGAAACCCAAGTTTTTTTCCGATATCGACGGCTAACGTTCTCACATATGTGCCTTTTGAACACAGTACGGTGAATCTAAATGATACTTTACCATTTTCAAATGTGACAGGTGTTGTCCGCTCGATGCGATGAATGGTAATTTCACGGCTTGGACGTTCAATTTCAATGCCTTGCCTTGCATATTCATAGAGCTTTTTTCCGCCAATTTTCACAGCAGAAAACATCGGAGGGATCTGTTCAATGGTTCCTTCAAATTGTTTCAACGCAGCATCAATGTCATCTTCTGACATCGGTACCGGCACCTTTTTTTCTTCTACTACTTCACCTGTTTGGTCTTCTGTCGTTGTAGAAAATCCAATGGTGATTTCCGCATCATACGTTTTCGATTTATCTGTTAAGTACTCCACAATTTTTGTCGCTCGTCCAATACAAATAGGCAGAACACCTGAAACCTCTGGATCGAGTGTCCCTGTATGTCCCACTTTTTTTGTGTGTAAAATCTTTCTCACTTTAAACACACAGTCGTGAGAGGTCATGCCTCTTTCTTTATGTAATAAAAGAACACCGTTTTGCACCTGCGTTCTCTCCTTTCATAAACGATGAAAAAGGACAGACGATCATCGCCTATCCTTATTTCAACGTCTTATTCGTGATCTTTTGTGTTTAGTTCAGCAATCAGGCTTTCAATTCGGTTACCGTAATCTACAGACTCATCGAATTCAAAGTGAAGTTCTGGTGTTTTGCGAAGTCTGATTCGATTGCCAATTTCAGAGCGGATATACCCTTTCGCCTTTGCAAGGCCTTTTAAGGTTTCCTCTCTTTTCTTCTCGTCGCCAAGAACAGAAATATAGACTTTAGCAATTTGCAAATCACCGGATACTTCAACATCCGTTACAGTCAAAAAGCCGATTCTTGGATCTTTTAGCTTTCTGCCAAGGATGTCGCCTAATTCTTTTTTCATTTGCTCACCCACACGGGTTGCTCTCATACTCATGATCTTATCACCTCTAATTAAAACCACTCAGTTTTCGTGATCGTTCGTTCAATTTCCGGAAAAGAATCAATAAAGCTTAACACACGCTGAAGTTCCTTTTCCACTTGAACCCGGGAGGAGGAAATGACGGCGATTCCGATCGAAGTACGCTGCCATGTATCCTGATAGTCCATTTCAGCAATGGTCACATTGAATTTATGGCGCGTTCTTGTCATGATACGCTGCAGAACCGCACGTTTTTCCTTCAGTGAGGATGCATCATAGATCATACACTCACACTCGGTATAACCGATCATTTTCTTTCGATTTCTTGCATAACGAATGATTCCATGACATCACCTTCACGGATATCATTGTATTTCTTAATGGTAATACCACATTCATAGCCTTGTGAAACTTCTTTCACATCGTCTTTGAATCGTTTTAATACGTCGACTTCACCTTCAAAGATGACGACGCCATCACGAATTAAGCGGATACCACTGTCTCTAGTAATGGTACCTTCAGTGACATAGCCACCAGCAATTGTACCGATTTTTGATACTTTAAACGTTTGACGAACTTCAACTTGACCGATGACTTTTTCTTCATATTCAGGGTCAAGCATCCCTTTCATCGCAGCTTCAATTTCATCGATGACTTTGTAGATGATGCGGTGTAAGCGGATATCTACGTTTTCTGTTTCAGCTGTGCTCTTCGCATTGCCATCAGGACGTACGTTAAATCCGATCACAATCGCATTAGAAGCACTTGCTAAAATGATATCAGATTCTGTAATCGCTCCAACACCCGTATGGATAATTTTCACTTTTACGCCTTCTACTTCAATTTTTTGAAGAGCTGCCGTCAGTGCTTCAGCAGAACCTTGTACGTCTGCTTTTACGATTAAGTTGATATCTTTCACATCACCTTGTTTGATTTGCTCAAATAGGTCATCGAGAGATAATTTCGCTTTGTCTGAACGTTGTTCATCAAGTTGTTTAGATGCACGCGCCTCACCGACTTGACGAGCTGTTTTTTCATCTTTGAATACGAGGAACTGATCCCCTGCATGCGGTACATCATTTAAACCAGTGATTTCAACAGGTGTAGATGGTCCTGCTGTTTTCACGCGGCGTCCGATGTCATTGACCATTGCACGTACACGGCCAAATGTATTTCCGACAACGATTGGGTCACCTACTTGAAGTGTACCAGTTTGAACGAGAAGGGTTGCAACAGAACCTCTTCCTTTATCAAGCTCAGCCTCGATCACAGTTCCTTTTGCCGCACGATTTGGGTTGGCTTTTAGTTCTGCTACTTCGCTGACAAGAAGGATCATTTCGATCAATTCGTCAATGCCTTCGCCTGTTTTTGCAGATAAAGGAACGAAAATGGTTTCGCCGCCCCAAGCCTCAGGTACAAGACCATGCTCAGTTAATTCCTGCATCACGCGGTCAGGGTTCGCTGTTGGTTTGTCAATTTTATTGACAGCCACAATGATTGGCACCTCTGCCGCTTTTGCGTGGTTGATCGCTTCAATCGTTTGCGGCATGACACCATCATCTGCTGCAACGACCAAGATCGTCGTATCTGTTACTTCAGCACCGCGTGCTCGCATCGTAGTGAAAGCTGCGTGTCCTGGTGTATCAAGGAACGTGATTTTCTTACCGTTTTCTTCAATTTGGTATGCACCAATATGCTGCGTGATTCCACCCGCTTCGCCTTCAACAACTTTCGTTTTACGAATGCTGTCAAGAAGCGTTGTTTTCCCGTGGTCAACGTGTCCCATGATCGTTACGACTGGAGGGCGTACTTGCATATCTTCTTCTTTATCTTCAACTTCATACTTTTCAAGTTCAGTTTCTTCTAAAATGATGACTTCTTCTACTGGAACACCATATTCAGAAGCAATTAATTCGACTGTATCTTTATCGAGCTCTTGGTTGATCGTAGCCATGACACCAAGCATCATCAGTTTTTTGATGATTTCAGCAGTTTCTTTGCCAAGCTCGTCAGCAAGCTGGCCGACTGTCATTGAATTTGTAAATTCAATTTTTTCAGGAAGCTCTTTTTTCGGCTTCACAGGTCTTGCTTGCTGATGCTGCGCCTTGTTGTTGCCGCCGCGTTTATTTTTGTTTTTGTTTTGGTTGTTGTTTTTTTTGTTTTTATTAAATTGATTATTCTGCACGTCATTCTTCTTTCTATCATTGTTTTTGTTAGATGATTGTTTTTTTTGTTCTGCGGGTTTCTCGTTAGCTGTCTCTTTTGCTTTGGCTTTTTTATAGATAGCGTCTAGCTTTTTCACAGTGTCGTCTTCAAGCGTCGCCATGTGGTTGTTCACTTCCACGTTCATATCCTTAAGCGCTGCTATAATATCTTTACTTGAAACATCTATGGCTTTTGCGTATTCATATACTCTCACTTTAGCCATTCGTTCACCCCCAAATAAATTAATCGAGCAAGCTTATGAGCTTCTTAGCGAAGCCTTGGTCAGTGACAGCGACAACTACGCGAGCTTCCTTCCCTATAGAACGTCCGAGAACGGAACGGTCTTCAACTTTTCTAACCGGAACATTGTAAAATTTGCATTTGTCAGATACCTTTTTCTCTGTGTTGGATGAGGCATCTGCTGCAAGAAGAACCAGCTTAGCACGCGCATGTCTAATTTCTTTGATCACCAGATCTTCTCCTGACACGACTTTACGAGCTCGATTTGCTAGACCAAGCAAAGGATACCATTCAGATTCAGTCATTAGGTTTTTTCACCTTTTCAGCTAGTTCTAGTAATTCTTCAAAAATGTGTTCGTCAATCTGTGTCTGAAATTGCTGCTGTAAACTACGTTTGTTCTTCGCCGCAAGAATGGTTTCTTTATCGAGAGAAAGGTAAGCGCCGCGCCCGTTCATTTTTCCGGTTGCGTCAACAGACACTTCACCTTCTTTTGAACGAACAACGCGAATCAGTTCTTTCTTTGGTTTCATTTCTCCCGTCACGACGCATTTTCTAAGCGGGATTTTTTTTCGGCTTTTCACCTTTTATATCACCTCTTATTCGTCAGATTCCTCAGCTACTGGTTCAGCCTCTAAGAAAAGAGATTCAGAGTCTTCAGTTCTTGGGAAAATACCGAGTTCTCTTGCATCTGTTTCGCTTTTAATGTCAATCTTCCAGCTCGTTAATTTCGCTGCAAGACGCGCATTTTGACCTCTTTTACCAATGGCTAATGACAGCTGATAATCAGGGACAATGACAGTTGTCGCCTTATCTTCTTCATTTACAATGACATCAAGAACTTTTGATGGACTTAACGCATTGGCAACAAATTCAACCGGGTCATTCGACCAATGAACAATGTCAATTTTTTCGCCTTTCAGCTCATTGACAATTGCTTGTACACGCTGACCTTTAGGTCCAACACAAGAACCAACTGGATCAACATCAGGATCATCTGTACGAACAGATATTTTAGAACGGTCCCCTGCTTCTCTAGCGACAGATTTAAGCTCTACAGTACCATCATAAATTTCTGGCACTTCGATTTCAAATAAACGCTTTAAAAGACCTGGGTGTGTTCTTGATACATAAATTTGTGGTCCTTTTGTTGTTTTTTCTACTTTCGTAATGAACACTTTAATGCGGTCATGTGGTTTGTAGTCCTCATTTGGCATTTGTTCGTTGACCGGAAGAAGGGCTTCGATTTTGCCAAGTGACACGTAAATGAATTTACTGTCAATTCGCTGAACGATTCCCGTCATGATGTCTTCCTCACGATCGATAAACTCAGTGTAAATCACACCTCGCTCTGCTTCTCTCACTCGCTGCGTCACGACTTGTTTCGCTGTCTGAGCTGCAATGCGTCCGAAATCTTTTGGTGTGACTTCAATTTCAACCACGTCACCAACCATGTAATTCGGGTTGATATTTGCTGCATCATCTACAGAGATTTCAAGGCGAGAATCATACACTTCATCTACAACATCTTTTCTTGCGAATACGCGAATCGTTCCCGTTTCACGGTTTAAATCAACACGCACATTTTGTGCTTGATTAAAATTACGCTTGTATGCAGAAATGAGTGCAGCTTCTATCGCTTCAATAATAATTTCTTTACTAATGCCCTTCTCTTTCTCAAGAACAGTCAGGGCATCTAACAACTCACTACTCATTTTTATGGTTCCCCCTTATATCAATGAAAAGGTTAATTGAACGAAACTGCTAATCTTGCGTTAGCAATTTTTTCGTATGGAATATTGATCTCTTTCTTTCTTGTCTTGATCTTCACTGTCACTGTTGCAATCTCACCATCAAAGCTTGTAAGCTCACCTTCAAATGCCTTTTCACCATCAATTGGTTCGTATGTTTTCATGAAAACATTTTTTCCAAGTGCTTTTTCAAAATCAGCTTTTTTCTTTAATGGGCGCTCCGCTCCAGGAGAGGACACTTCAAGAAAGTAGTTTTGGCTAATTGGATCTGCCTCATCAAGCTTTTCGCTCAAGGCTTCGCTCACTTTGGCACACTCCTCGATATCGACGCCTTTATCAGAGTCAATAAATACGCGAAGGAACCAGTTTTGACCCTCTTTGACAAATTCAACATCAACGAGTTCAAGCTGTAAGCCATCTAAAATTGGCTGCACCATGTCGCTTACGATATCCACTACTTTTTTGCTCATTCTCTTCCTCCTTGTGCTTTCGATAAACGCTCTTATCAATCATTCTGCATAAAAACCCTGCTTTATTGTGAGCAGGGGGAGCAGAAAACGGATGAATAATGTCGAGACAAAAATTGCCTGTTCAATACAAAAGAGCGGGTTTCCCCACTCTTGTCTCGGTAATCGTTAGCATTTCCATAAAAACTATACCATATCCAATTTTTTTATGCAAATGAAGTTCCTTATAAACAGGCATTCTTCATCAGTTCTTTTCATTCATTCTTTTGGCGTGTTCACGAATAATTCCTGCCTCCCGGCTCTCCTTTAAAACTCGAAAACCATCATAATCCGGGTAGAGGGAATCATCGTCTTGAATGCTTGTTAAAATCCAAAATTGGCTACCTGCGCCTCCGAGCTGTTCAATTGTCTTCAGCCAGCTATCATATACATCAGGACGGGCTGCTTGATTTTGATAGCCAAACTCTTCTAATACAACAGGTTTTCCGATTGCGTTTCCTCGGGTGATATGATCTTTGATCCATTTCACTCCCCATGCAGCAGACTGATTCCAGTGATCTGGGTATAAATGATAGGTTCCATAATCAATATGAGGGAGAGCAGTCAAACGATCCCAATCAACACCTTCTCCTCCACTGTAAAACCAATCATCATGACCTGTCATGCGAAAGAACCCTTCGTCTCCTACAGCAACAAGATGATTCGAGTCGATTGATTTGATCCATGCACTCATTTCATCTGCCCAGTTTACTAGTATATCTCCCGAAGGGTCTGACTGAGCGCGCGGCTCATTGGCGAGCTCCCATGTCATAATAGCAGGATCATCTTTATATTGAACACCTGAGTACGTATTGGTTCTCTCTAATACATAGCGCACATAGTTTTTGTAAGCTGTTTTAATCCGAGGATCTGTATAAAAGTGATCATGTGACCCTGCCTGAAACCACTTCACATATTGATTCATCCCGCCAAAGTCATCCCAATTGTTCACGAGTGGGATGACCAGCTTGATTCCTTCCTGCCCTGCTTTATAAATCGCATAGTCTAGTTTTTGAAAACCGGATTCTTCATAAACACCTGGACGAGATTGTAAGACTGAGTTTTCTTGAGGGGTACCATCGTGAAATCCCCAAATACGAATAACCTTTAAATCCATTGCCTTCATATCGTCAAAAACAGCATCTACCATCTTTTTTGATTTGTAATGGAAATAATAATTATTTGTGCCAGCAAAGTAAAATGGGTGGTTGTTCAATACAAAATGTGTACCAGATGTTTGCACATAGGAGGAGGCCTTTACGGTCAGAGTGAACCAACCCGCCCATAAAGTGATCAGCAGCATAAAACAAGCCACCTGTTGAACCCATTTTTTCATTTCATTCTCCTCACAATCTCTTATTCTACTGGTACGATGATATCTAGTTGAAGCGGTGTTTGTTTAGTTGAATCAAGTTCAATCGTCTGCTGCTGCAACATTTTACTTTCTTCACCAATTCGAATCTCATACGTCCCGTGAAACGCTGGACATGTCACTTGGCCATTCGCATCTGTTTTTTCCACTCTTTGTGTCGTCCACTCCTGTAGAAGCTTTTCATAACGCCTGCCTGCTTCATTTAACGACCAATCATGATTCACGATGGCTGCGTGCTCACCTCTCCAATGAGCACCCGCCCAAAATCCCCACATCAGCACACCTTTTACGGCTGGATGACTAAAGGCAACCCGATATAAAGCTTCTAAGTTATCCGCTCGTCTATTGGCATCCGGATGAACAGAGTCATACTCTGTCACCCATATCGGTAGACCAAGCTCAGCAAGCACATCTAGTCTTTGTTTTACAACAACTGGATCCACTCGATCTTCAAAGTGACCTTGAACTCCAATGGCCTCAACTGGTGCCCCCAACTGACGAAGTTCATTGATATGTGCTTTATATGCGTGATGTTCGCCGTATGAGATTACATTATAATCATTGACAAACAGCAAGGCTTGAGGATCAATTTTTTTCGTTTCTTCATACATCCATTTCCAAATCTGTTTCCCAAACCGGTCTTTAAAAAATGAACCATGCATCATTTCGTTGTTTACATCCCAATGACGGAATTTCCCTTTGAAATGATTGCCTGCATGCTCAAGCCGCCTTTTCATGGCTTCATATACTTCATGATTCGGTAATGATTTCAGCCAGTTTGGATTGGCATCCTCTACCTCCCAAAATAAGGCGTGCCCCCTCACTGGAATTTGGTGTCTATTGGCAAAATTCAGCATGGCATCTGCTTTTTCGTAGGTTATTTTCCCTCTTTCAGGCTCATTTGCATACCATTTTGCCTCATTTTCAAACACAGCCCAATTAAAATGTTGAACAAAAAAATCAGCATACGTTTGATTGAATAGAACTTGGTCATTCATTGCTGAACCAAATGCAAATTCATGTCTGATTTGTTTTATTTCCACCTCTATTCCGGCAACTGGCTTTTGTTCCTTATTGATGACGTTTATGACAAGCTCTCTTTGTCTATGTTGTAAGATTCGATTATTTGCTTCTTTTCTCCAGCTTTGATTTTCTTGTTCCTGTGATCCGCCATTCGATGAATGATTCATAAATTCTTTCTTATTAACCATGATGACATCACCTTTGCTTTCATTTCATTTATCTTATTAGGAAACCGCCGACTAAAAAAGCCGGCAGCTGTACTACGTTCTATTCGTTTATGAGACGATGGTATTCTGCATAAGCCGTAGCCATATCAACTTGCGACCAGAAACGGTGATAGGTGAAACTTGGCGCTCCGTTTTCCCATTTGCCTGTTGCTTCATTAAAAGATGATTGATATTTACTCTCCAGGGCTGACCAAGCTGGGTCTTGCTTGATTTTCGGACGAAGATCTGCAAAGCTCGTATACACTCCGTTACCTCCTCGCTGCGGGTCAGAAGGAATGGTGCTGGAACCAGGAATCTGATTTCCTTGACCAAATGTTCCGTTCCAGCCATTTGGGAAGTACACTTCTTTTTTAAAGAAACGGTGGTAGTCTTCTCTGTCTTCCTCTGTCACAATCCCTACACCATCATTGTAATTCCAAGCGACCTCAAGGAGCTGTGCCGCTGTCTCTTTTGCTCTTATGCCAAGTGCTGTGTAGTTTCCTGTCTCTTTCTGTGTTGCAGCAGCAAAGAATGTGAGTGCTTTGATTAGACTGCCCAGTACACCAGTATCTTGAGTAGGATCTTTTGTAACTGCCGTTAAATTTGGATTACCTGTTGCAGATTGGAACCCGCTCCAAGTGTCAGGCTGGCCGCTCCATTCTATATTCCCAGGAATCCAAAAATCTCCAGGTGCACTCGTCGTAGCAACAGCAACATTTGTCCCCCCTAGAATCCTTTGACCCTGACCATCTAAAAAATACCCATCTTGATCCGACACAGGACGAGTGCCAATAAAAATATAATCTAGTGAATAGTTGACCCATTTTGTGATGACAGATTTGGCCATTTGGAAATTTTCAGATGTTTTGTCGCCATCTTTTGCAAAGATATAATAAAGCTCTGCTACACGCTCAATCGGCCATGCTTGCATTCCAAACCAGTTATTGGACGGAGGATCATGGTAAACAGGCGCATCTTCATAAGCCATATCATAAAATGTGCTTCTTCCTGCTGGATAAGCGCTATAGTCTCCATTCCAGCTGTTGGTAGCACCTCCTGCAATCGCTCCCTCTTTTGATTGAAGCCAGACGTAAAATTCAAGCTGTCTCTTTAACGTCTTTTCCCAATCACTTGCACCAGTCGGTGACGATGGCTTTAAGCCTCCCTTATCTGAGGATAAAGCGTAGGCAGCGACTGGGTTTTGATACCCTTGATGACAATGGCTCGCTCCGATACGCCATGACCAATTCGCATATTCTCCAAGTCCCCCGCCCCAAGAGGTATACCATGCCATTAAGTGATGACATGCACTTTTTCCATTTCCAGGATACGGATTACCTTGCTTGCCGCTTCCAATTGTTTGAAAATATTTATCGTACATTCCGTAACGAAGGAAATCCCCCATCTTTTTCGCTTTATCAAGATAGGCTGAACCATTATAGCCAAGTTCCTTTGCCCAATACATTGCCTGTATCGCACGTGCATCAGCGTCCGTCGCATTTGTGTAGCGCCACTGGGCGGCTGGCGCTTGATTTTCTTTTGTGAACAAGCTCATGAAACCTTCATTGGGCTTTCCGGCCGTTTTATCATCTTGTGATGGATGAGGGATGGCCTCCCATACGGATTCTTGCGGCCCCCGCTGGAATGTGTTTACATATGCGGCTGTATGTGATGGATTGAGCAAATTCCCATATTCATACCAGTTGTCTACATCAAGAAGCCAGTGCATTAAATACGTTTCATTCGTTCCGTAAGTTGACCTCAGTTCATGATCAATTGGATCTTGACCAGCAGGGCGAGCACCCGTCAACTGGCTCGGATATTGATCTGGATATGGTTTTTCTGAAGCGTATGTGGCTGGGCTAGATGGATTGTAAGAGCTCATATGCGGCTGTTCGTCATGTCCATCTTCGTTTACTGGAATGATAAACTTCTCCATATTATCCCAAGCCGCTTCTAGTTTGCTCCAATCGCCTGTGTAATGCCCATACAATACTTCAAGCCATAACCAGTAGCTGTAAGCTTCTGAAGTTGTCATATGCCCGTAATCAGGTGCCTCACAAATGAGTGTCTCAACGGAATGATACGGAATGCCTTCTTTTGAAAAATATCCATTCGTCTCGTTTTTCATTTGATGATAAAGCGCTAAAAACCGTTCTTTATTTGTCATGTCCTCACCCTTTATATTTATTTATTCGGAAGCGTACCAAATACTAAATCACCTTGATCAAAAACAGGAATTCTCGCTGTTTTTTGCATATTGGATGTTAATCCTTGAAAGGAATAATCATTTGAGGCATCCCATATATTCGCACCATTTGGCGCAGATAACCGGAACTGTATTTCCTTCTTATGAAGCGATTCGCCTCCTGGAAAAATAGCTACGCCAGTAAAATCGATTTCTGTAAAATAGATATGGGATGATGCGTCATACACCGTTAACGGAGATAAGGAAGCGCCTTCATTGTAGACAGCTGTCACTTGAATATCTTTATCAGTGAATCCCTTCGCAAATATCTCGCTCAGATTGACATAATATCTAAAAGAAAGTGATTGACTACTTCTTGCCGGCCAGCCTGATCGATTGTATAGAATGGCTTTGATCTGAGTAGATGTTGTATCGTTACTCATGACAGCTGCCTCTACAAAAAACTCATCTTCCACTTTTTCTTTAGGCGGAAAATTCGGCAGCTTTGACTGCCCCTGACCAAACAGCTGCACCATTTTGGCTACATTTCCAGTAAAGGCGGCATTATAGTCTGTTGCTACCTCGTTTGATACATAGTCAGAGATGTCATCGGTATACTGATCCTGTGCATTAGGCCCACCAACAAGCGCTCCATAAAGCGTGTGCCGATGAGAAGAAGGAGTTGTCAGCTGATTAGACCATGAGCCATGTGCAGTTCGATGGTGTGGATGCATCGGCGGATTTTTGCCAAACCCAACGACATAGCTTCTATTTTGCGGATTATCCCCTAACATATAGTGTGTTTGCCTGATCGCAAACGTTTGGTATCGATTCTTTTTTTCTTGATCAGAGACCCAATCTGCGTACACAAACGCTAAAAATGCAGCATTTGCTGTATAACGAAGTGAACCCCATTGATCTAACCACGCTAGTCCGCCAGGCGTATAAGTGATTCTTTCTACTTTTCCATTTTGAACAAAACCCGTCGACCAGTAATCGAGATTACGCTCCGTCGATTCGATAAACCTTTTCTCCTTTGTGATTCTCGCAAGTAAAATTTGCGAAGCAAAAAAGGTATTGTCCCACGACATCGTAAACGTATAGTCCCAATCCTTCGGCCATTCTTCTACTGCTTTTAGTGCTTTGTTTAAATAGGTCTGGTCATTTGTCGCCAAGTACAGCCATATTCCACCCCAAATGAGCTCATCCATATAGCCGCTCCAAGAGTTATAAAATGGCTGCGCATTGGTGACACAATCTGTATACTCACCGCGATATTGGTCAGCAAATGCATAAAGCTGCTTTGCATGGGTGAGAAGCTTTGCTGCATAAGGCGCATCAGTTTCTTTAAAAATAATTGAACCTGCTGCTAAAGCGGCTGCGGTTTGGGCGGCTACTTCTGTTCCTGGACAATGTTCATCAATTTTAAATGCCGGCCGGTTCATCGGCATCACTTCTGCTGGACCCCACCAGCCATGATCCGCGTTCCCATCGCCTACTTGTGCCCAAAATTCATTTGGACCTGTATGGGCTTTCAAAAAATAATCGGTTGCCCACTTGATTTGATCTAACATATCATCAAGCAGCTCTGCCTCTTCGTAAGCTTCTCGGTATTCATAGACTGTCCATGCAAGCACGGCTGCCGAGTAAGCCATCGGAAGTCCGAACTTCACATGATCACCAGCATCGTACCAGCCGCCTGTTAAATCATGACTAACATCTTTCCCATCCTCTAGTCCAGAATCCCCTCGCCAGTTAAGACGATTGCTTTCAGGAAGCTTTCCGGAACGCTGGGCTTCGTAAAACAAAATGGATTTTTGAAGCACCTCTACATAGTTGTAATCTGACATGTACCTACTTCTCACCCCTTCTTTTTTCTTAAACGTGAAACATTGAACAAAAAATGACCACCTCCTTGTCATTCCGTACGTGTTTTGTACAGTGTTGAAAAGAATCAAGCGTGTTTCAAAAATGTGCATAGTAAACAGCCATCAGCTTGACGCTCACCGAAGGTTTTCTCCTGATTCTTCATGTGACTGTACCCAAAATGATCATATGTCGTATGAGAACATTTCAGACGGCTAAATTCTCTTTTTTGCTCTATTTGGGTAGAAAGAATGACATACAATCTCTTCTCTCAAAACACGACGTTAAATCAAGATATATGAACCAACAAGAAAATAATTCCAGTTAAAATATTTTAGTTTACATAATAAATTTATTGTATATATAAAAAGAACGCCCTTTAAGGGCGCTCTTCATTTTTCACATTAGAACAAAGAAAGCTGGTTTTGATCAGGAAGTGCTTCTAAGCAGCCTTGACGATCCAAATACTCAAGGATGGTCTTAGACACTTTTCCTCGTTTTTGTAAATCTTCTTTTGAAAGGAATTCACCATCTTGGCGTGCGCGTACAATATTTAACGCAACGTTTGTTCCGAGTCCAGGGATGGAGTTGAATGGCGGGATTAGCCCGTCTCCATCAATGATAAACTCAGTGGCACTTGATCGGTATAGGTCTACTTTTTTAAAGTGATAGCCTCTTTCACACATTTCAAGTGCAAGCTCTAGTACAGTTAATAGGTTCTTCTCTTTCGGTGATGCATCAAGACCTTTTGAGTTAATATCGTCCATGACCGCTCGAATCGCATTCGATCCTTTTGTCATCGTTTCGATATCAAAATCATCAGCACGAACGGTAAAATAAGCCGCATAGTACAGAAGTGCATGGTGCACCTTGAAATAAGCAATCCGAACAGCCATTAATACATAAGCAGCCGCATGGGCTTTAGGGAACATGTATTTAATCTTTTTACAAGAATCAATGTACCAGTTCGGTACGTTATTATTCTTCATTTCTTCTTCCCATTCAGGAGGAAGTCCCTTCCCTTTACGAACAGATTCCATAATTTTAAAGGCAAGTGACGGCTCTAACCCTTGATAAATCAGATAGACCATAATATCATCACGACATCCAATCACTTCGCTTAGTTCACACGTTTTATTATGAATCAGCTCTTGGGCGTTGCCGAGCCATACATCTGTACCGTGAGATAGACCAGAGATCTGAACAAGCTCCGAGAAGGTGGTCGGTTTTGTATCTTCAAGCATCTGACGAACAAACCTTGTGCCAAACTCTGGGATCCCAAGTGTTCCCGTTTTACATCCAATTTGTTCTTCTGTGACCCCGAGAGGTTCCGTTCCTTGGAAGATTTTCATGACCTCAGGATCATCTGTCGGAATCGTTTTTGGGTCAATTCCGCTCAAGTCCTGAAGCATCCGAATGACCGTTGGATCATCGTGTCCAAGAATATCTAGTTTCAGCAAGTTATCATGGATTGAATGGAAATCAAAATGCGTCGTTTTCCAATCAGAACCTGTCGCATCTGCTGGATATTGAATTGGTGAGAAATCGTAAATGTCCATATAATCCGGCACGACGATAATACCGCCTGGATGTTGGCCCGTTGTCCGTTTGACGCCCGTACAGCCCTGTACGAGCCGGTCAATTTCAGCACCTCTCATATGAAGGTTATGATCTCCTGCGTAGCCTTTCACATAACCATATGCCGTTTTTTCTGCAACGGTACCGATTGTACCTGCGCGGTATACATACTCTTCACCAAACAGCTCTTTCGTATAGTTATGGGCAATCGGCTGATATTCTCCTGAGAAGTTCAAGTCGATATCGGGCACTTTATCTCCTTTAAAACCTAAGAACGTTTCAAACGGAATATCGTGTCCGTCTTTTTTATACGGTGTGCCGCATTCAGGACAGTCTTTATCAGGAAGGTCAAATCCTGAGCCAACCGATCCATCATTAAAGAACTCAGAGTGCTTGCAACTTGGACATACATAGTGCGGCGCAAGCGGGTTCACTTCTGTAATCTCTGTTAATGTTGCAACGAGGGATGAACCAACTGATCCCCTTGAACCAACTAGATATCCATCATCAAGTGATTTCTTAACAAGCTTATGAGAAATTAAATAAATAACAGCGAAACCGTGACCAATAATACTCTTTAATTCTTTCTCGATCCGGTCTTCTACAATTTTCGGTAAATCGTCACCGTAGATGCTGCGAGCCATGTTATAGCTCATTTCCCGAATTTCTTCATCTGCACCTTCGATTTTTGGTGTATAAAGATCGTCTTTGATTGGTTTAATACTTTCAACCATCTCAGATACTTTTTGCGTATTCGTCACGACAATCTCTTTCGCCTTCTCGTCTCCAAGAAAAGAGAAGGCTTCTAGCATTTCATCAGTTGTTCTAAAGTGAACTTTTGGCAGTTCATGACGATTGAGTGGATTCGCCCCGCCTTGTGATGAAATTAAGATTTTGCGATAAATTTTGTCTTCTGGATGCAGGTAGTGCACATTTCCAGTCGCCACGACTGGTTTATTCAGTTTTTCACCAAGTTTTACAATGTTTGTGATGATCTCTTTTAATGCACGTTCATCCCGAACAAGCTCCAGCTGGAGTAAATGCTGATACACTTCTGGCGGATGAACTTCTAAATAGTCGTAAAATGCGGCAATGTCTTCTACCTCATCAGGTGACTTCTGCATCATCCCTTCAAACACTTCACCCTTATCACAAGCAGACCCAACAATTAATCCTTCTCGATATTTCTCAAGCTGTGAGCGCGGGATACGCGGCACGCGGTAGAAATAATGAATATGGGAAAGTGAAACAAGCTTAAATAAATTCTTTAGACCCGTCTCATTTTGTGCAATCACCGTTGCATGGTAAGGACGTGAGCGCTGATACGCATTGGACTGCCCCATGTTTTCATTCAATTGATCGTGGTAGGCAATCTCTTTTTCAGCCGCATCTTTTAGCATCTTCAGCATGAGGTAACCAGTTGCTTCTGCATCATAAATCGCCCGGTGATGCTGCGTGAGTTCAATATCGAACTTTTTACACAGCGTGTTCAGCCGGTGATTTTTAAATTCAGGATAAAGGAATCGGCCGAGTTCTAGTGTATCAATGACAGGGTTTGACGCTTTATCTGTTTTTAACAGTCGCTTATATGCTGCATTTAAAAAGCCCATATCAAAGCTTGCATTGTGAGCAACAAGGATATCTTGTCCAATCCACTCTTTGAAATCCCGAACAACATCGACCACATCTGGTGCATCTCTCACCATGTCATCCGTGATACCGGTTAGTTCAATGGTTGTTGCTGATAACGGATGATGAGGGTTTGCAAATGCCTCAAAGCGGTCAATGATTTCCCCGCCTTTGATTTTCACGGCTGCAAGCTCAATGATCGTATCATACACAGCAGAGAGTCCTGTTGTCTCAACATCAAATACGACAAACGTCGCATCTTCTAACAAGCGGTGCTCTGGATTATACGCAATCGGTACCCCGTCGTCGACTAAATTGATTTCCACCCCGTACATCATTTTGATGCCATGCTTTTTACTTGCTGCATACGCATCTGGAAAGGATTGTACAACGGCGTGATCTGTCAGGGCAATGGCCTCATGCCCCCATTTTTTTGCTTGTTCAACAAGTTTACCGATGCCAGTGACAGCATCCATCTGGCTCATTGGCGAATGCAAATGAAGCTCAACACGCTTTTCTCCCTCAGGTGCAGTATCTTCTTTCAGCTGAGGTTTCATTTCATTGACGTCATTTGCGATCATGACAAGATCTCTCACAAACGTATCGTTTTGAATGCTTCCTCTTGCTTTGACCCACATCCCTTTTTTCAAGGATTTCATGAGCTGAGCATCTTCTTTTTCTCTCGCAAACATTTTGATCAAAATACTATTCGTATAATCGGTAATTTTAAAGATACAAAGGGTTCTACCGCTTTTTAGTTCGCGCGTTTCTGCATCGAACACGTACCCTTGGACGGTGATTCGTCTTTCTTCGTCCATAATACTATCAAGCGTACGTATTTCTTCATTGTCTTTGATTTGATAGCCAATCATCAGAGGGCCAGAAGGAGCTTCCTCTTGATCCTCACTTTCCTTCTTCTCCATCTCAACAAGGGCTTGCATGGCTCTTTCTTGATCTTCAGCAAGTTTTTGTTCTCTGAACTTCTGAATCTCTTGATCTGATACAAAAATTTCTGTATCAAATTGAAGTTCTGGAAAACCAACTTGTTTAAATGCAGCCTGAAGCATTGGGCTATATTTCTTCTTGATGGCTAGAGCCTCAGTTTCGCTTTTTGTTTTGATGATGATCTTATGTCCAGACAGCGCTGGTTTTTGCTGTTGAAGCAAGCTGATGATTGGGGGAGAAATCCCTTGAAGCTCTTCCACACAATGGGACCAATACGATTGAACGAGCTCTTCAGATATGTGCGGATCATTGACTTCAATCGTACAAGTAACTTGTGCAATATGAGAAAATGCATTTGTCAGCCTGCTTAAAAACATTGCATATACTTGGTAAGGCAAAAGTGCCTTAAATTTAAAAAGGAAATGCCACGTTTTTGCCGCCTTATGCACCGTCAATTTGACGATCTCGCCTTCTTCAAAGTAACGACTGAGGTCATCATCTGTCATTTGAATCTGATTGAGTAATATATGAAATTGCCGCCGGGTAATCGGTAATTGTTCATCCAAGACAGGACCCTCCTTTTGCAAATCAGAAAGGTACCTCTTTTTTGCAGGAGGTACCTTCATTTTTTTGTTCGTTTTTTATGCTTGGCGTATAAATGAAATCAGTTCATCAACAGATACTTCGTGTGATTCACCTGATTTTCTGAATTTCACTTCGACAATACCTTCTTCTGAACGTTTCCCGCAGCTAATGCGAATTGGCAGTCCAATTAAGTCACTGTCGGCAAATTTAACGCCTGCACGCTCTTGGCGGTCATCGAAAAGGACATCATAGCCCTCTTCCTGTAAACGCTCATACAGCGTTTCAGCCAGTTCCTTTTGTGCATCGTTTTTCATATTTAAGGCAAGTAGATGAAGATCATATGGCGCAACTGTTTCTGGCCAAATAATCCCCTTGTCATCATGATGCTGTTCAACAATCGCAGAAAGAGTTCTAGAAATTCCGATGCCATAGCAGCCCATGATCATTGGCTGCGCACGTCCATTTTCATCGAGGTATGTTGCATCCATTGCCTCTGAATAACGCGTGCCTAGTTTAAAGACTTGTCCTACTTCAATTCCTTTTGCGAACTGGATTGTGCCTTCACCATCTGGAGAAACGTCTCCTTCTTGAATCAAGCGAAGATCTGTATATTCCTTCACTGACAGATCACGAGCAGGATTAACATTGACATAGTGATAATCCGATTCATTTGCACCTACAACTGCGTTTGTCATTCCTTTTACAGCGTGGTCTGCATAAATCGTTACTTCCGCTTCAAGCTTCACTGGTCCAACAAATCCTGGTTCTGTTCCGATCACGTCTAGTACTTCCTCACGTGAAGCAAGCTCAACAAGCTGTGCTCCAACTAAGTTTTTCACTTTCACATCATTTACTTCATGATCGCCTCTTGTCAGGACAAGTACATACGCATCGTCCGCTTTAAACAAGACAGATTTGATACATGTAGAAGGAGCGACTTCTAAGAATGCCGCAACATCTTGTATCGTCTTTACCTGCGGCGTGTGTACTTTCTCAAGTTCTTTGAAGTCCGCAGGGTTTGCTTCTTCTCCGTGATACACAACCTCAGCCATTTCAATGTTCGCAGCGTAGGAAGATGTGTCAGAGTATGCGATTGTATCTTCTCCTACTTCTGACAGTGCCATAAACTCATGTGTATCTTTTCCTCCCATTGCCCCAGAATCGGCAATGACGGGTCTAAAGTTAAGACCTACTTTTGAAAAGACATTCGAGTAAGCTGTAAACATTTTGTTGTATGTGTCATCAAGGCTCTCTGGTGAAGAGTGGAATGAATAGGCGTCCTTCATAATAAATTCACGTCCGCGCAATAACCCAAAGCGAGGTCTTTGTTCATCACGGAATTTAGATTGGATTTGATATAGTGTCAAAGGAAGCTTTTTATACGATTTTACTTCACTGCGTACGAGTGATGTGATCACTTCTTCGTGTGTTGGGCCAAGTGCAAACTCGCGGCCGTGACGATCTTTCATACGCATGAGTTCTGGACCGTATGTATACCATCTTCCTGACTCTTGCCACATTTCTGCTTGCTGCAGCACTGGCATTAACAGTTCAGCTGCTCCCGCCTTTTCCATTTCCTTGCGAACAATGGATTGAATGTGCTGAATCACTTTATGTGCTAACGGCAAATAATGATAGATACCGCTCGTGTTTTGTCTAATAAATCCAGCTCTTACTAATAGCTGATGACTTTTTGCCTCAGCATCTGCCGGCACCTCTCGAAGAGTTGGAATGAAAGTCAGGGATTGTCTCATGTCGTTACACCTCATTTAAGAAATAGGACTTCTCACAAAAACTCTTGTTTCCCAGAATGAGAAACAAGAGAGAATGGTTTTTATAAAAATAATCGCTGGATGTCATTCCATGTCACTACTAGCATTAATAGCATGAGGAACGCAACACCAATGAAGACAACAAGTGCCTCTTTCTCACGATTAATTGGTTTGCCGCGAATGGCTTCAACGAATAGGAAAAGTAATCTTCCTCCGTCTAATGCAGGAATCGGTAATAAATTCACGATCCCTAAGTTGATACTAAGAAACGCAGCAAACTGCATTAATGTTAACACACCTTGTTTCGCTACTTCTCCTGTCATGTCATATATTCCAACAGGACCTGCAAGCATATCTAACGAAAATTGCCCTGTGACAATCTTTTGCAAGTTCGTTAAGATGAGACCTGCTGTAGATATCACTGTAGTGCCTGAGGATGAAATGACTTTGAGAAAGCCATTTTCCGTTGGCGGATAAGAGCCAAAACGGCCAATGGTTTTTCCTTCTGCCTTCACAGCTTCCGGTACAACCTGAATGGTGCTTTCTTTGCCATCTCGGTCAATGACGACATTCATTTTTTTATCTGGGTTTTTTTGAACCGTTTGAACAACGTCTGTCCAAGAATTCATTTTATCCCCGTTAATTGAAACGATATGATCTCCCTGCATAAGCCCAGCTTGCGCTGCCCGGCCGTCTTTTGTCAGCTTACCAAGTACAGGATCATCCACGGTTACACCTTGAATAAATCCTAAAGCCACAAGAATCACATATGCCAAGATAAAGTTCATAATCGGTCCAGCTGCAATGGCTTTAATGCGCTGCCATACTGTTTTTGAACCAAACTGACGGTTGTATGGTGCAATTTGAATTTCTTCACCATCTGCAATATAGAAGCTTGTTTGGCTTACATTGTAGCCAGTAAGGATGTCTTCATTTCCAGCCTCATATCCTGAAATTCTCATCGCATGATCTAAATCAATTTGTTCAACTTCAATGACAAGTGCATCAGGATATTTCTCTTTATCATTTAAAATGATTTTTTCTACTTCATTTTGCTCATTGAATAAGAGCCCCACTGTATGACCCGGTTTAATTTCAATGACTTCAGGATCTTCTCCAGCCATTTTAACAAATCCGCCGATTGGCAGAAGTCTGATGGTATAGACGGTTTCTTTTCGTTTAAAGGAGAAAATCTTCGGTCCAAAACCAATTGCGAACTCGCGGCATAAAATGCCTGCGCGCTGCGCCATAATTAAATGGCCAAGCTCGTGGAAAAAAACGAGCGTTCCAAAAATAATAATAAACGCAATCACTGTATTCACGAACATACCACCTTATGCGAGGATTGATTGAACAAAGTCTCGTGTATCTTTGTCCACTTCATGGATATCTTGCAAACTAGGCGTTGAAATCACATGATGTCTGTTCAGTGCCTTTTCAATCAATTCTTCAATTTGCAGGAACGTTACTTTGCCTTTTAGAAATGCATCAACAGCAATTTCATTGGCTGCATTAAGCACAGTAGGCATTGTCCCTCCTATTTTACCTGATTCATAAGCAAAATGTAAGCAGCGATACCTGTCAAAATCCGCTTTTTGGAAATTTAATTGTCCAATCTCCCAAAGGTTTAATGATTTCGCTTCTTTTAATGGCGCTCTATCAGGGTAAGTGAGCGCGTATTGAATCGGAACCCTCATGTCAGGTGTACCTAACTGAGCCATGACACTTTTGTCATGGAATTCCACCATGGAATGGATGATGCTCTCTTTATGTAACAGCACATCAATTTGATCGTATGGGATATCAAACAGCCAATGCGCCTCAATCACCTCAAGCCCCTTATTCATCATGGTCGCTGAATCAATCGTGATTTTTGCGCCCATGGACCAGTTTGGATGATTCAGCGCTTCTTCAACCGTGACACCTTCAAGCTCCGTGCGTTTTTTATCTCGGAAACTGCCGCCTGAAGCTGTGACGATTAAGCGTTCAATGTTTTTAGCTTGTTCACCTTGCAGGGATTGAAAAATAGCGGAGTGTTCACTATCGACAGGAAGTAATGGCACGTCATACTTTTTGGCGTACTCTTTTACTATATGACCAGCTGTCACAAGTGTTTCCTTATTTGCAAGTGCGATCGTCTTTTTTTGTTCAATGGCTTTTAATGTCGGCACAAGTCCGACACTTCCTACCAGTGCATTGACCACAACATCCACTGCATCATAGGTCGCTGCTTCGATGTTCGCTTCATCACCCGCAGCCATTTTGACATCGTATTGAAATGAATGACCTTTTAACGTGCGATAGGTCTCTTCGTCTACACATCCAACGAATTCAGGCTGAAATTGTTCAATGATAGGGATGGCCTTGTCTATATTTCGGCCAAACGTCATCGCTTTCAACTTGAATTTGTCTGGATGCTGCCTGATCACATCTAATGTTTGTTCTCCAATTGATCCTGTTGCGCCTAATAGCGAAATATATTTCAAATTGCCACTCCTTCTCTCGTTCAATTAGTTTCTATGAGGTTAGCTAGCAAACGTGGCCAGCAATAAATATAAAAACGGCAGAACGAATAAAAAGCTGTCAAACCTGTCCAAAATTCCGCCATGACCTGGGAGTATTGTCCCTGAATCCTTCACATGGTAATGACGCTTTAAAGCAGATTCCACAAGGTCGCCAAGCTGTCCAAAAATACTGAGCAAAAGAGTAATAAACATAACAAGCAGATATGATGGCAAAAATCCTGTAACCGCCTGGAACACAAGTGACAGCACAACCGCTGTGACGATTCCGCCGATAAATCCTTCTACTGTTTTGTTTGGGCTGATCTCTGGCCAAAGCTTTCGTTTCCCCATAGATTTCCCAATAAAATAGGCACCTGAGTCAGTGGACCAAATAATCACCGCTGCGAAGAAGATCGCACTCATGCCATACAAGCCTCTAATTTGAATAAAATAATAGAAACTAACGCCAATATATAATGTGGCTAATATAACAAAAGCAACCTCATCGAATGTGAAAGAGTTTTTGCTCAGAACTGTATAAGTTAAAAGGATTAAGACTGCAAATAAAGCAATCTGCATTTTTGATGCGTCTACGTTCGGGAAGAAGCTATTTTCTCCGCCCATTAAAAGCCAAAGCAATATTAAGCTGACAATGCCAGGAAAGCTGAAAATCGAAATCTTTTTCATTCTAAGAAGCTCAAAGAGAGCGACACTTCCCATTAAATAAATCAGCAGGGTAAATGGCATTTGTCCATAAATCACTGCAAGTAAAAACACTGCAGCTGCCAGAACACCCGTCAAAATTCTTTGTTTCATCTGCACCACCCTCTAAATTCCACCGAACCTCCGGCCGCGGCGCTGGTACTCTCCGATAGCGCCTATGAGATGCTCATCAGAAAAGTCAGGCCAAAGCACATCCGTAAAGACAAACTCGCTGTATGCAATTTGCCAAAGCATAAAGTTGCTTAATCTAATTTCTCCACTCGTGCGAATAAGCAAATCCGGATCTTGAAGAGATTCTGTCATTAAATAAGCTGAAAACATCTCTTCTGTGATGTCTTCTGCTCGAAGCTTGCCTTCTTTGACTTTTTCAGAAATTTGTCTGCATGCAGAAATAATTTCTGTCCGTCCTCCATAATTGAGCGCAAAATTTAAAATGAGTCCGTCATTATTCGCCGTACTCTTCACTGCGTTCTCTACCGCTTTTTTTGTATGTTGCGGGAGGCCGTCTGGATCACCTGTTAAACGTACACGGACATTTTCCTCGATGAGTTCAGGCAGATAGATGTTTAGAAACTCTTCAGGAAGCTTCATTAAAAAGTCTACTTCTAGTTTTGGACGTTTCCAATTTTCTGTAGAGAAAGCATACAAAGTCAGCACTTTGACATTCAGCTCATTTGCAAGCTTGGTCATGCGCTTGACAACTTTCATTCCTTCATGATGTCCTGCTACCCGTGGAAGCGCACGTTTCTTCGCCCATCTTCCATTCCCATCCATGATAATGGCGATATGTTCAGGAATTTCTCCATTTAATATGTCTTCTTTTGTCAGGCTTTCTAAGTTGGAAGCTGCTGTTTGCTGATTCTTCCAATTTTTGAGTATATTGAGCATGAGATTCCTCCATCACCCAAAAAGGTTGCGTTCCCGCTAATAATATAGTCCTCAACAGTATTAACAAAAAAACCCCCTGTAAACATGAAGAGGGTCTTTTCACTATTATCTATTGTACATAGTTTTTTCTTAAACTTCCATGATTTCTTTTTCTTTATCTTTTGTCACTTCATCAATTTTAGCGACATATTCATCTGTCAATTTTTGAACATCCTCTGTAGATGATCTTAATTCATCTTCAGTGATCTCCCCATTTTTCTCTAGCTTTTTCAATTCATCGTTTGCATCACGACGAACGTTACGAACAGCTACTTTTGCTTCTTCTGAGTATTTTCTCACAACTTTTACAAGTTCTTTACGTCTTTCTTCTGTTAGTGCTGGGATCGCAATACGGATCACGTTTCCGTCACTTGTTGGTGTGATACCAAGATCAGACTTTTGGATCGCCTTTTCGATATCACCGATCGCTGTTTTATCGTAAGGTGTGATAATCAGCATACGTGCTTCTGGCACTGTAATTGACGCAATTTGGTTTAGTGGTGTTTGCGCACCATAGTAATCCACTGTTACTTTGTCTAAAAGGGAAGCATTAGCTCTGCCCGCACGGACAGTTGCTAGTTCACGTCCGTATGCTTGAACGGCTTTTTCCATTTTTTCTTTTGTTTGGTTCAACACTTCTTTTGACACGTTATTTCCCCCTCACGATCGTTCCGATTGATTCGCCATTGACGGCACGTTTAATATTTCCTTCTTCCATAATAGAGAAGACGATTAATGGAATGTCATTGTCCATACATAATGAGGACGCAGTAGAATCCATTACAGCAAGCCCTTCTTTTAGTACATCAAGATATGAAAGCTTATCATATTTTACTGCATCCGCATCTGTACGAGGATCAGCACTGTAGACACCGTCTACATTGTTTTTCGCCATTAAAATGACATCTGCTTCAATTTCAGCTGCACGAAGTGCTGCTGTTGTATCAGTAGAGAAATAAGGGTTACCAGTACCTGCAGCAAAAATCACGACACGTTTCTTCTCAAGGTGACGGATCGCTTTTCTTCTTATGTATGGCTCTGCAACCTGTCTCATTTCGATAGAGGTTTGTACTCTAGACTGAATACCAAGCGTTTCTAGGCTGTCTTGTAATGCCAATGAATTCATCACTGTTGCAAGCATCCCCATATAGTCTGCTGTTGCCCGGTCCATTCCTAAGTCACTGCCTGTCTTACCACGCCAAAGGTTTCCTCCACCTACAACGACTGCAACTTCAACATCAAGTTCTGCAATTTCTTTTACTTGCTTTGCAATTGATTGAATGACAGTTGGGTTAATTCCATTTCCAGCATCACCAGCTAGTGCTTCTCCACTTAGCTTCAGTACAATGCGATTATATTTCGGTTTGCTCATGATAACCTCCAAGTGTAAACTATACCGTCTCTTATTATGCGTAAGAAACCGCCTTTTGTAAATCAATATCCTCTAAAAAATAGGGAACACAGTGCTTGTGCTCCCTAAAAAAGCCCCAGAGAGCTTTTCAAACATTATTTTTTCACTTGGCTCATAACTTCTTCAGCAAAGTTGTCTTGACGCTTTTCGATACCTTCGCCCACTTCATAGCGAACATAAGTTTGAACAGTTGCGTTTTTCGCACCTACAACTTGTTTCACTTTTTCATCTGGGTTTTTAACGAATGCTTGGTCAAGTAAGCAAATTTCTTCGAAGAATTTGTTTAGACGGCCTTCTACCATTTTAGCAACGATATTTTCAGGCTTTCCTTCTTGAAGCGCTTGTTGTGTTAATACTTCACGCTCACGGTTTGCTTCTTCTTCAGACACTTGGTCACGAGAAATGTATTTAGGGTTTACAGCAGCAACGTGCATTGCGATGTCTCTCGCAAGCTCTTCATCAGTTGTTCCGTTAAGAACCGCTAATACACCGATGCGTCCGCCCATGTGTAAGTAAGAACCGAATGCAGCGTTATCTTCTTTTGTGATGACTGAGAAACGGCGCAGCGTAATTTTTTCTCCGATTTTCGCAATTGCAGAAGTAATATGTTCTTCAACTGTTGAACCATTTTCCATTTTAGAAGCATGTGCTTCTTCAATTGTTGCAGGTTTCGCAGCAAGTAAATGATCAGCAAGTTCGTTAAGAAGATTTTGGAATCCTTCGTTTTTCGCAACGAAATCAGTCTCAGAGTTCACTTCTAGGATAACGCCAGTGTTGCCGTCAGTTTTAATAAGAGTTAATCCTTCTGCCGCAATACGGTCTGCTTTTTTCGCAGCTTTTGCGATCCCTTTTTCTCTTAGAAGATCGATTGCTTTATCGATGTCACCATCAGTTTCTGTTAACGCTTTTTTACAGTCCATCATACCTGCACCAGTTTTTTGACGCAGTTCTTTTACTAATTGAGCAGTAATTGCCATTTTACATTTCCTCCTTCTATGTTAAAACACGGATTACTAGGTGAAAAAAAGGTGATAAAAGGCAGTTCCCTCTTATCACCTTTTGAATAGGTTACGCAGTTGTTGTTTCAGTTTCTGTCGTTTCTTCTACAACAGCTTCTTCTTCGCCTTGTTTAGACTCAAGAATCGCATCTGCCATTTTAGCAGTTAGAAGTTTTACAGCACGGATTGCATCATCGTTTGCAGGGATCACAACATCAATTTCGTCTGGATCACAGTTTGTGTCAACGATACCGATAATTGGGATATTCAATTTACGAGCTTCTGCAACTGCAATACGCTCTTTACGAGGGTCGATAATGAAAAGTGCATCTGGAAGACCCTTCATGTCTTTGATTCCGCCTAGGAATTTTTCAAGACGTTCTAATTCTTTTTTCAGTTGAACGACTTCTTTCTTAGGAAGAACTTCGAACGTACCGTTTTCTTGCATTTTTTCAATATCTTTTAAACGTTTGATACGTTTTTGGATTGTTTCAAAGTTTGTTAACGTTCCACCAAGCCAGCGTTGGTTTACATAGAACATACCAGAACGGATTGCTTCTTCTTTCACTGAATCTTGTGCTTGCTTTTTCGTACCAACGAAAAGGATTTTTCCTCCATCAGCAGCAAGGTTTTTCGTGAAGTTGTAAGCTTCCTCTACTTTTTTCACCGTTTTTTGAAGATCGATGATGTAGATACCGTTACGCTCTGTAAAGATGTAACGCTTCATTTTTGGGTTCCAACGGCGTGTTTGGTGACCGAAGTGAACACCAGCTTCTAGCAATTGTTTCATAGAAATAACTGACATGTTGTTGCCTCCTAATATAATGGTTTTTTTTCCTCCGCTTAAGTCATGTTCACATAAAACTGCGCCACGGCAGCACCTTCATACGAATCATTAAGCGTGTGTATTTAACACCAAGAAATAATATAACACATGATGGACTGACAATCAAGAATCCTTTACAGCTTTCCGCTAAATTTTAATAAAAGCTCGATTTCTGTCTTGCCCGTTTTTAATTCTTTCGCTATTTCTTCTAATGATAGCCCTTGATCATATAAGGCCTTTACTTGATCCTCAAATGTTTCTTCTATTTCACTTTCAGAAGGCGCAGAAGCTTCTGTTTCGAGACTTGAAACGGGTTCGTTTACCTTCTCTTCCTGCACCTCAACTTCGCTAAGGAGAGCCGACAGGTGCTCTGGAACTGGATCTTCACTTTCTACCGAATGCAGGGATTCAATTGGTGGTTGTGGCTGCTTTGGTGTCTGAAGATCCGATTTCAGCTCTTCAGCAGAAAAATCAGGGGAAGTGGCTGCAGCTTTTGATAGTTTTTCATTCTCTTCTTTGACTTCCATCAAAAATGCAGCCAGGGTATTTTCCGTTTCTTCTAAAAGCTCTCGCTGCTTTTGTTCTGTTGCCTTCAGCGAATTCATTCTCGTGTATAAAATGATCACAAAATAAATAAGTGCAGCATGAAGCATAAAGCTAATCAGCCATAGCATATTTTTTCACTCACTAACTCTTTAAGATTGAATGGCTTTATCAAGCAGATGCTTAAGCTTGAACAATGCCTTTGAATGAATTTGCGAAATGCGGGAGGTCGATAAATTAAGCACTTGACCAATTTCCGTTAACGTCAATTCCTCTTTATAGAAAAGACTAATCACAAGCTTTTCTTTTTCCGAAAGCTCTGTCATTTTTTCGGCAAGCTGTTCAATTAATTCATCTTTCAGCATTTTTTCTTCAGGTGTCACAGTCTTTTCGTCGCGAATCATGACTTGAACGTTTTCTCCGTCTTCTTGATCATGCAGCTTCTCATCAATCGAGAGCAAATTCGCAAAGAACCCTTCATTCATCGTTGTGACCACATCTTGTTCACTCATGCCGAGTTCTTCAGCAACCTCTGTTGGTGTCACATTTCGCAAATATCGCTGTTCAAGCTTTTCAATTGCCGCTTCTACTTTTTTTGTTTTTTCTCTTGATGTACGAGGCAGCCAGTCCTCTTTACGAAGACCGTCGATGATGGCCCCGCGAATTCTGAAGGATGCATATGTATCAAACTTCAGATCTCTTCCGGGGTCAAATTTTTCAAGGGCATCATATAAACCGAGCATCCCTAGACTGATCAAGTCTTCTTTGTGCACTGACTTCGGGAGACCGATGGAAATTCTTCCAACATGATATGTGACGAGCGGCATATAGCGGCGCATAAGATCATCTCCAGCAGCTGGGTCCTTCCACTCTTTCCATCTAGCCCATAGCGCCTGATCTTCGTAATTTAAGGATTGCATCTTTCTCCCCCTATACTTCCTTAGTTATATCTTCATAATGCCTTGTTTCACAGTGCGGATCTCAAGTTCTGTTGTAAGCGGATCGAATTCAATCGTGCGTCCATTGTTTCCGCCCGTGTCCTCACTAATGATCGGGATATGATGAAGAGACAGATGTTCTTTCACAGCTGATACATTTCTAGGTCCAATTCTCATCAGATCATTGGTTGACTTAAATTTAAACATTTCTGCGCCGCCGGCAAGCTTCGCTTTTAGCGCATGTTTGCGCGCTCCTTCTTTTAAGAGCAGATCAATTGTATGCTTGACACCTGTATCTGCATACTTAGCCAAGTTCTCTACCGCTCCTTTTGAAAGAGAGGAGTCTGGAAGCATGACATGGACAAGTCCTGCCAGTTTTTTTTCTTGGTCAAAAAGGACAAGTCCTACGCAAGAACCGAGACCGGATGTCCGAATACGGTCCGGTGTTTTCACAAGCTGAACATCCGCTATACCAACCTTTACAACTGCCGGAATCTGCACGTTCATTATAGGTTACCTAATGCTTTGAACAGTTTTTCAAACGATTCAAAGTCTGGTAATAGAAACATATTTCCTTTCAGCTCTTGCTGATTTTGATCATCAAAAATAGATGTATCAATCACAATCGCCTGATCGCCGAGAGGGCTAAACTGCATTAATCCTTCACTAATGACAGCCCCAAACATGTCGAGCGTGACATCTGGAACACTTGGGTGAAGCTGCAGTTTTGTTAAATCGGCAAGTGCTGATAAATAAGAGCCTGCTAAAATATTTCCTAACTCATGAAGCGCTGATGTTCCTAGCATGTGTTCATGAATCGTATCAATATCAAATGCTGGGTCCTGAACAAGCTCTCTTACAAATTGTTCAGCTTGTTCAAACGGCATAATGAAAAAGATTGAACCGGTAAGATCACCCTCCATTCGCAAAAAGATACTGGCAACTGGAAGGTCTGCTCCACCAAAGAAATCCATTAAATCTTCAAACGAGAGAACTTTGACAAAAGGAACAGCCATATCAATTTTGCGATTCAATAGGCTGGCAAGAGCAGACGCTGCATGGCCTGCTCCGATATTCCCAACCTCACTTAATATATCTAGCTGTTCATCTTTAATTTCATTGAAAATGCTCATCTCACATCCCCCTTAATGAACAGGTGCATCTTGCACGCTCTTGTCGAGGACCGCACCAGCATGAATGATATTGAATAGACGCTGATCATGCTTAATAATACCTGTCACCCATGACAGTCCTTCTTTTTCAGCTGTATCAGTAGAAGATTCTACCTCTTCCTGATGAACAGTAATGACATCATTTGCTTCATCAACAATCCAGCCGACTTCAATGTCACCAACTTGTACAATAATCATTCTTGTTTCGTCTGTAATCTCGTTGTCAGTTGATCCAAGTCTCACTCTAAGGTCAATGACAGGTGTCACGACACCACGTAGATTAATGACACCGCATATATAAGGGGCAACGCCAGGAACTCTTGTCGGCTGCTGCCATTTTTCAATGGACTTTACTTCTGATACTGAAATGGCGTATTCTTTTTTGTTTACGATAAACACAATCATCTTTTCGCCAGTTTTGATATCTGTACTCATTTCAGACCGCTCCTCTATTGTTTTTTACTTAATCAGTGCATTACAGTCAACGATGAGTGCAACCTGACCGTCACCTAAGATTGTTGCGCCTGATATCGCAAATACGTTTGGTAGGTAATCTCCAAGTGATTTCAATACAACCTCTTGCTGACCGATAAACGAATCGACCACAAATGCTGTTAGCTTGTCTCCTTTACGGACAACAATAATGTGCAGTTCTTCTTCTAAATCATTCGCATTTGGTACGTTGAACTGTTTCTTCAAGTACACAACCGGTACGATAAATCCACGGAAATCAATGACTTCACGATCATGCGTTTGAAGGATGTCACTCTTCTTAATGACAGCCGTTTCTATAATAGAAGAAATCGGAATAGCAAATGTTTCTTCCTCTAGTTTCACAAGAAGTACGGAAATGATCGATAATGTGAGTGGAAGCTGAATTGAGAACAGTGAGCCTTGACCTTCTGTTGAGTTAATACTCACAGAACCACCTAATGATTCCAGCTTGTTTTTCACAACGTCAAGACCTACACCTCGGCCCGAGATATCAGAAATCGTATCAGCTGTAGAGAACCCTGCTGCAAAGATCAATGAATCAATTTGGTGATCTTCAAGCGTTTCCGCTTCTCTTTCTGTAATAACTCCGCGCTCTAATGCTTTTTCAAGGACCTTTTTACGGTTAATTCCGCCGCCATCATCTTCGACTTCAATGAAGACATGGTTTCCGCTATGATATGCTTTTAAAAGAACAGTTCCTTTTTCTGGTTTGCCTTTTTTCACACGTTCTTCTGGTGATTCAATCCCGTGATCGAGACTGTTTCTAAGTAAGTGTAAGAGCGGATCGCCAATTTCATCGATCACTGTTCGATCAAGCTCTGTCTCAGCACCTTCAATGATCAGTTCAATTTTCTTATTGAGCTCTTTCGTCAATTGACGAATCATACGTGGGAATCTGTTAAACACCGTTTCTACAGGCACCATTCTCATGTTTAAGATGATCGATTGCAGGTCTCCAGAAATACGGGACATTCTTTCCACTGTATCCGTGAGTTCGTTGTTTTCAAGTTCTTTGGCAATCTGTTCTAAACGCCCTCTATCAATGACAAGCTCTTCAAACAGGTTCATAAGTGAATCTAGACGATCAATGTTGACACGGATCGTTTTCGTTCCGCCGGCAGCTGCACCGTTATTGCCATTTGCTTTTGGCGCATCGTTTGCTGGCGCTTTAGCAGCAGGCGCTGCGGCTTCTTCATTTTTCTGCTCAGGTTTCTCTGCTTTTGTTTCAGCCGGAGCCGCTTCTTCAAAGGCAGAGACTTCAGAAATCTCCACTTGTTCAACCTCTGAGATCGCTGTCACGATTTTTTTCACTTCTTCCATCGGCTGTTTCGATAAGTAAGAAATGCTGAATTCAGATTCAAAATCTTCTGATTCTAAAAGTTCTGCATTCGGAACCGTTTTGACAACTTCTCCTGCTTCGTTCAGTCTTTCAAAAATCATATAGACACGAACGGCTTTTAATAAGCATGCGTCACTTAATGTCACGTTCAGCTCATAACATTTAAAGCCTTGTTCTCTCGCTTCATCAAGAACTGTTCGTTCAAATTCGTTATAGTCTAGGTCGCTTGCAGCTGATGATGCTTCAGCAGTCTCAACGGCAGATGCTGTTTCTGCATGGCTTCCTGTCACATCTAGTTTTTTACTAATCTCCGTGACATCACGTTTTCCATCCCCGCCCTCTGCAATCGATTGAACCATTGCTTCAAGGTGATCGAGTGCTTCAAACATCGTATCCATTGATTCAGGAGTGACAATCATTTGTTCGTTTCTGATGGCATCAAACATGTTTTCTAAATGATGTGTTAATTGAGCCATATCATCAAAGCCCATCGTTGCACTCATGCCTTTCAGTGTATGAGCGGCTCTGAATATATCATTCACTAGCTGCAAGTCTGTTGGGTTCTTTTCTAATTCAAGAAGTTTTTCATTACAAGTTTGTAAGTGTTCTCTGCTTTCATCTAAAAAGATATCTAAGTATTGGTTTACATCCAACGTGTTCACGCCCTCTCTTTTTTCATGGAGCTTATAATTGCATGTGCGATGTCATCCACATGCCTTGTTTCATGTGCAAGGCCTGCTTTAATGACTGATTTAGGCATTCCGAAAACAACACATGATTCTTCTTTTTCTGCAATGACTTTTGTATGACCGCTTGCGACCATTTTTTTGACACCTTCTGTGCCGTCACTACCCATTCCTGTCATAATGACAGCGATTTTCTCGTAACCTTTTATGTTGCTGATGGATTCAAATAAATAGTTAACAGAAGGTTTGTGACGGCTGTCAGTGTCTTCTGGGGACAGCCTGATCACTAAAGCTGCCCCTTGTTCATGAAGTGACATATTCAATCCACCAGGAGCTATGTAAGCCACTCCATTTTTAGCGATGTCTCCATCTTGAGCTTCTTTGATCGTAATTTGTGATAAATGATCTAATCTAGTAGCCAGCGATGCCGTAAATCCTGCCGGCATATGCTGCACAATCAAAATCGGCGCCTCTATGTCTTTTGGCAGCTTCGTGACGACTCGTTGAAGCGCCCTAGGCCCTCCCGTAGAAGTTCCGATTGAAATAATCTTTCGGAGTGATGAGCCGCTTCTTACTTCTTGCAGGCGGGGAGCGGCCGCTGGAATTGGACTTGGCGGCTTCATGAACGGCTTAGGAGAAACTTGTTTCTCAGTACGTTTTCTGGACAGGCCTGCCGCAAGTACCCGCTCTACAATTTGACCTCTTACTTTGTGTAAATCGAGCGAAATACTTCCTGAAGGCTTTGTCACAAAGTCAAAAGCACCGAGTTCTAAGCAATGGATGGTTAATTCCTTCCCTTGCTTCGTCTGGCTTGACACCATAATCACAGCAAGGTCGTGTTCAGCCAGAATTTGTTTTAATGCTTCTGTTCCATTTAGAACAGGCATTTCCACATCAAGTGTGACAACATCTGGATTCAATTCCTTAATCCGCTTTAAGGCATCTTCTCCATTTCGCGCCGTTCCGACGACTTCAATTTCTTGCTCGGCACTTAGGAAATCACTGATGAGTTTTCTCATAAAAGCCGAGTCATCTACTACAAGCACTCTAATCATGAGTCCACCTTCCTCCTTTTAAAAAAAGAGGACAACTTATCTATAAACGTATGCTGCTCTCTCTGTGCCTCTCTTATCTGCTGATGATAAAGTGTTTCAGCCAGCATTTTAATGGTTTTACTTAGCCTTGAATGAGGCTGCTTCATATAAAATGGCATTTGTTCAGTGACTGCTTTAGGAACAGCAGGATCATCAGGTACCGCACCAGCAAATACAAGCTTTCGGTGTAGAAAGGACGTCACCACTCCTGCTAATTTCCGGTACGTTTCAGATCCTTCCGAAGGGGTTTTACACCGGTTGACAATGATTTGAACAGACTGTTCAAACTGATGAATGGCTAAGTGCTTAATTGCGCTGTAGGCATCCATGATGGATGTTGGTTCTGGCGTTGTCACAACAACCACTTCTCCTGCCGATAAGACAAAAGGGAGTTGATCTTTTGACAAGCCTGCACCCATATCAAAGAATATACAATCAAAGTCATTCAATATTTTCTCCATCTCTTCTAAAAAGAACGACCATTGATCTTTGTCTAAAGAAAACAGCTGTTCAAGCCCGCTTCCGCCAGAAATGTAATACAGATTGTCCGTTCCTTTTGTCATAGCCGCTTGGAAGGATTTTTTCCTAACAAGCACGTCTAATATAGAGCTGGTCGATGTTTTCCCTAGTAAAATATCAATATTCCCCATGCCAAAGTCGAGGTCGATGATGAGCACTTGCTTGCCCGTACTTGCGATAGACAGTGCCATATTCAGCGTCAAATTCGATTTACCTACTCCGCCTTTACCGCTCATGACAGCAATGGTTTTCGCTTGTCCATTCGCACGAAGAGAGTTCGGTACAATCAGTTGGTTCTGCTGAACAAGCTTTCTTAAACCTTCGGCTTGGTCAGGCTTCATCATTGTAAGACCATCCTTGTCAAATCAAGGGGGGAACTCTCAAGAATATCCTCAGGCACATTTTGACCATTTGTTAAAAACCCGAGCCCGATTTGAGATTCTGCAATGATTTGAAAGATCGTTCCCATCGTGTCTGTTTCATCAACTTTTGTGAAAATAAATTGATCGATTGGAACGTGTTCAAAACGTTTGACCATGGCTTTCATATCTTGATATTTCGATGTCGCACTCATGACAAGAAAACTTTGAATGCTTTCATCAAATGGAATGATATCTGTCAGCTCTTTGATGTACGCCTCTTCTTTAAAGTTACGGCCTGCTGTATCGATGAAAATATGATCATAGTCTTTAAAGGTCTTCTGTGCTTTCACAAAGTCCTCTCTTGAATAACAAACCTCAAGAGGTGCATTCAGCAGTTCAGCATATGTTTTTAGTTGTTCAATCGCTGCAATCCGGTACGTATCTGTTGTGATAAAAGCAATTTTCTTTTGCTGCTGAATAGCCGTTTTCGCAGCCAGCTTTGCAATCGTTGTCGTTTTACCAGCACCAGTTGAACCAAACAGCACAATGTATTTCGAACGAATCATCGGCTCATCAGAAGTGTGAGCCGGCAGCATCCCTGTGAGTAATTTTTCAAGTTCTTTTTCAATCTGCTCTTCTTTCACAGCACCCTTTGTTAAAAGACCCTTTAAGCATTCATCTCGAATCTCATCATCAAGACCTTGATCCTTTAGCTTTTGATCCATTTTCATGAGAGAATCCGGCAAGATCCCGGCATGGCGTTCGTTTCTTGCATATTCTATAGGCTGAGAATGAGAAGGCGCTGCTTTGACTGCTTGAGCAGCAGCCGGCAGCTCTTGTGTAAGGTGTTGAGTCTGCTCCTTTTTCGGTAACACCGGGATAGGCGCAGCTGCTGGTTGTAATCCTTTGCCGGCTCTTTCTTCAAAATCTTGATCCAGCACTGCAATCACTTCGACCATTTGCTGTTTCTTTAAACCGAACAGCTTTCGTTTGACAACGGTTTTCGAATTTAATATGACGGCATCCTTCCCAAGCTGCTGCCTGATTTGGATCGTTGCCTCCTGCATAGAATTCGCTGTGATTTTTTTCATTTTCATTAGATATCCACCACTCCGATGCTCTGTACTTCCACATTTGCTTCTAGTTCGTTATAAGATAGTACCGGTAAATCTGGGAAATATCTTTCTAACAACTGTTTGACGTACATTCTTATAGGAGGTGAGCATAATAGAACCGGCGTTTCCTGACGAAGCGAAAGCTGTTCAATTTCTCTCGCCACTGATTGAATCACACTTTCAGAGGATTCTGGATCTAACGATAAGTAGTTCCCATGCTCTGTTTGCTGCACGCTGTCTGCAATCACCTTTTCGACTCGGCCTGAGCATGTCACGACTTTCAGTGATTCATTTTCTCTTGCATACTGTGCAGTAATCTGTCTTGCAAGTGCCTGTCTAACATACTCTGTTAGCAAGTCTGTATCAGTCGTTAATTTTCCGTAGTCTGCAAGGGTCTCAAAAATGGTCACAAGGTTTCGAATGGAGACCTTTTCTTTCAGAAGCTTTGCAAGTACTTTTTGGATATCCCCGACCGCTAGTGGATTCGGTGTTACCTCATCTACTAGAACTGGATAACTTTCTTTCAGATGATCGATTAATTGCTTCGTTTCTTGGCGTCCAAGCAGTTCATGGGTGTTTTGTCTAATCTTCTCTGTGATGTGGGTAGACACAACAGATGCTGGATCGACCACTGTATACCCAAGCATTTCAGCCTGATCTTTTTCTGCTTCTGATATCCATTTTGCCGGCAGGCCAAAGGATGGTTCGATTGTTTCAATTCCTTCAATCGGATCATCATCAGGCGTTGGAGACATCGCTAAGTAATGATCGAGCAGCAGCTCTCCTTTTGCCACTTCGTTCCCTTTTATTTTGAGCCTGTATTCGTTCGGGTTCAGCGCAATGTTGTCTCGAATACGGACAACTGGAATAACAAGACCTAGTTCAAGAGCAAGCTGCCTTCTGATCATGACAATTCGGTCTAGCAGGTCTCCGCCTTGATTGGCATCTGCAAGCGGGATCAACCCGTAGCCAAATTCAAATTCAATGGCATCCATTTGCAGGAGATGAATGACGCTTTCTGGACTTTTCATCTCTTCTACCTCTGCCTGTTCTTCCAGTACTTCTTCAATCTCTTCTTGATCCTGTTTGTTTTTCGACATCATGTACGCACCGAGTGCAAGTAAACCTGCGATCGGCCCTGTCAAAAGTACGCCAATTGGCGTAAACAATCCAAGCAGGAAGATCGTACCTGCTGTGACGTAAAGCATGGCAGGGAAGGCAAAGAGCTGACCCGTAATGTCTGAACCAAGGTTTCCGTTAGAAGCCGCTCTCGTGACAACAATCCCTGTCGCTGTTGAGATGAGAAGTGCAGGGATTTGCGACACAATTCCGTCCCCTACTGTTAAAAGAGTAAAGTGGGAAGCTGATTCTTGAATCGACATTCCTTGCTGAATCATCCCAATAATGATGCCAAAAATAATATTGATAATAACGATGATAATACCTGCGATGGCATCCCCTTTAACGAACTTACTTGCACCATCCATCGCACCATAAAAGTCTGCTTCTCTTGCTACTTTTTCACGGCGGTTTCTAGCTTCACTTTCTGTCAGCATTCCTGCATTCAAATCTGCGTCAATACTCATTTGTTTACCTGGCATCGCGTCGAGTGTAAATCTGGCCGCAACCTCTGATACACGCTCCGCCCCTTTGGTGATGACAATAAACTGAATGATGATCAGAATAAGGAAGACAACCAGACCAACGAGTATATTGCCCCCAACAACAAATGATCCAAACGTTTCTACAACCTTACCAGCATCTCCAGTTGATAAAATAGAACGGGTTGTAGAGATGTTAAGCCCTAAACGAAACAGTGTTAAGAGCAAAAGTAACGATGGAAAAATGGAAAATTGCAGTGGTTCTTGCATGTTCATTGTGGTGAGAAGCACGATAAGCGCAAGAGAAATATTAATAATAATTAAAATACTTAATAGGACGGGCGGAAACGGTATGACCAGCATCGCCACGATTAAAATAACACTGAATAAAACAGATAAATCTCTTGCTGACATGCCTGTTCTCTCCTTTTAAAACCAAAAATTCATAAAATCTTTTGTTTCGTTTTATATACGTAAGCCAAAATTTCTGCGATCGCCTTAAAATATTCTTCCGGCACCGCTTGGTTGATATCCACTTGATCATAGAGAGCACGGGCGAGCGGCCGGTTCTCTACAGTCATGACATCGTGTTCTTTCGCAATTGTTCTAATTTTCAAAGCCAAAATATCTGTTCCCTTTGCCACAACAAACGGCGCGTCCATCTTTTCTTCGTCATATTTCAAGGCAATTGCGTAGTGGGTCGGGTTTGTAATGATGACGTCCGCTTTTGGGACTTCCTGCATCATCCGTCTCATGGCCATTTCCCTTTGCCGCTGTTTAATTTTTGATTTTATGAGCGGGTCACCCTCTGATTTTTTATACTCATCTTTGATGTCTTGTTTAGACATCCGTAAGTTTTTTTCATAATCAAATTTCTGATACATGTAGTCAAGCCCGGCTAAGATCAGAAGAGCACCTGCTGCATATAGCCCCATAATCAAGGTCATATTTGCCACGAAATGAAGGGTTTCCTCTGCAGTGAGTAGAGGGAGCCGCAAGATTTCGTCAAAGTGCATCCATAGAGCGATAAATGTCGCAAAACCAACAAAACCAATTTTTAAAATGGATTTTAATAGCTCAACGAGTGCTCGAATACTGTATATTCGTTTAAACCCTTTGATTGGATCAAGCTTTTCTAATTTGGGCTTGATCACTTCAGTTGAAAAGAGAAATCCAACTTGTAAATAGTTACTGATGATCCCTGCCAGCATCCCAACACCAAGAATTGGCATGAGGAGGAGACCTGTCTCTTGAAGCAATTCCAAGAATAACTGGTGAATATTAGATGTGCTAACCTTCATTAGCATCGTTGTTGAATAAAAACGTTCAATGAGCGCAATAATACGCTCTTTCATAAAAGGCCCAATAAAAAAGAATGATAAAAAGATTAGTAGAAATGAGATGGCTGTATTGACGTCGGTACTTTTGGCAACCTGCCCTTTTTTACGTGAATCCCGTCTCTTTTTCGGTGTTGCTTTTTCTGTTTTTTCACCTGCGAAAAATTGCAAGTCGAGTCTAAGTCTTGTCGTCATGACGAACCACCGACCAATGCTAAGAAATTCCTCATGGTGAGCACAATCGTTTCAAATGTATTTTGGACGACCCCGAAGATGACACCCATACAAATGATGATCATAATAAAACTCACGCCCATTTTAATGGGAAGTCCAACGACAAATACGTTCATTTGCGGAACTGTACGTGCCACAATTCCTAATGCCAAATCGACTAAAAACAAACTAGCCACAACAGGTGCTGAGATTTGAAAGGCTATGATGAACATTTGGTTGAAGCTCTTTGCAATAAAGTAAGCAAAGGATTCACTACCGAAGTTCAGTGCATACTGATCAACTTGAATATATTGAAAACTGTAATAGATTCCATCAAGCAGCAAATGATGTGCATTTGTTGCCAGCATCAGCAGCAAGGTCACCGTATAAAAAAACTGCCCCATCAGCGGCGTTTGCGCCCCTGTTTGTGGATCAATAATATTGGCGATCGCAAAACCCATTTGAAAATCGATGAATGAGCCGGCAATTTGAACTGCGGACACCATGATATATGCAATCAGTCCAAGAAGAAGTCCGACCATTGCTTCTTTCACGGCAAGCATCATGTAAAGACCGTCGATATCGAGTGCTGGCGGTTCTTTAATGGTGCTAAAACTAATGACAGCCAAAAACAGTGAAAAACCAACTCTGTGAACTGCTGGTATCGTTCGATGCGCTAATAGCGGCACTGTCACAAAAAAAGCGGTGATCCGAATGAAAACGAGAAGAAAGGCAGGAAATAATTCTATGATTGACATCTCTGATTAACCTGCAAATCGATCTAAATTCGAGAACAGCTCTGTTGTAAATGACACAATTGTTGAAAGCATCCACGGACCAAACACAACAAGTCCAATGAGCACTGCAACAATTTTTGGAATGAACGCAAGCGTCTGTTCTTGGATTTGGGTTGTCGCCTGAAACACACTGACAATTAGTCCCACGATTAGTGCGAGCGCAAGAAGCGGCCCGCTGACAAGTAAAACAACATACACTGATCTTTCAGCCATCGTAATGACAAATTCTGAACTCATGTTTTAAGCACCTACTCTAAAAGCTTTGCAGCAAAGATTTAACAATCAAATACCATCCATCAACTAATACAAATAACAATATTTTGAAAGGGAGCGATATCATAACCGGCGGAAGCATCATCATCCCCATCGACATCAGGACACTTGCGACCACCATGTCAATAATTAAAAATGGAATAAAAATCATAAAACCAATTTGAAATGCCGTCTTTAATTCTGAAATTGCAAATGCTGGTACCATCGCCGTTAAGGGAATATCTTTAATCGATTCAGGGGTATCCATTTTTGCGTAACTAAGAAATAAAGCCAAGTCTTTCTGTCTCGTATGTTTACTCATAAACTCTTTAATTGGCACTTCGGCTTTTTCATAGGCCTGATTTAACGTAATATCATCATTTAAAAGCGGCGTGAGTGCCTCTTTATTAATCTCTGAGAACGTGGGTGCCATAATAAAAAATGTGAGAAACAAAGCAAGTCCTACAAGCACTTGGTTTGGCGGCATTGAGTTGGTTGCAAGTGATGTTCTGACGAACGAAAGAACAATCACAATCCGTGTAAAACAGGTCATTAAAATAAGAATGCCTGGTGCAACTGAAAATACAGTTAACAATAAAAGAAGACGGACAGATGTGCTAATATTCCCTGCGCCACTGGAATTAAATAAATCGATAAACTCATTCATTTTGTTTCGGGCCTTTCTTTCTGACTTCTGATTGGGTCTTTTTCAATTCGGCTAGCTGCGCCTTTAAATTGGCTGAAAAAGAAGAAGTGGTCGGCTGATCGTGTTTCTTCACTTGCGATGTCAATTTTTGCATCATTTTCGGTAAGTCAGTCTTACTTTCCATCGCTTCTTCGTATTGTTTCACAATCGCTTCGCATTCTTGTTCATCATCGATTTCTTTTAGCAGATGGATTGAGTCTGCTACACCAACAACTAACACTCGTTTGCCCACTTTGATTAGCTGAACTGAACGATTTTGACCAACCGTCGTTCCGCCAATATTTTCAACATAGCGAAATGGCTTGAGTAAGCGGTTTTGCTTTCCAACAAATCTCACCAATCCGTAAATGAGCAGGATGACAAAAAGTAAGGCACCAATCATTTTGACAAAATCCATAATGGAGACAGAAGAAGAGGGAACTTCTTCTGCCGGATTCGTTTGATTGTCAGTGGTTTTCTTTTCTGTATCCTTTTTGCTTTCTTTCTCATCTTTGATCCAATCATTCACCATGCCATTTTCAGGATCTTTTGTTTCAGCAAACAGTGAGGCGGGCTGCGCTGTCAAGAAAAGCATAAAACTGATCATTGCTATAAATATCAAACGTTTTTTCAACAAGTCTTACACCCTTTTTTAGCCTAACGTTTTATTAATTGCTTCAAGTACACGGTCTGCCTGGAATGGCTTCACGATAAAGTCTTTTGCACCTGCTTGAATGGCATCTATAACCATTGATTGTTGTCCCATCGCTGAGCACATAATGATTTTTGCAGAAGCATCGATTTGTTTAATTTCTTTTAATGCTGTGATCCCGTCCATTTCTGGCATTGTGATATCCATTGTGACTAGATCAGGAGATGTTTCTTTATATTTTTCAACAGCTTGTGCGCCGTTTTCTGCTTCTCCTACTACATCAAATCCATTTTTTACAAGAATATCCTTAATCATCATTCTCATGAATGCTGCATCATCTACGATTAATACCTTAGTAGCCATTTACTTATTCTCTCCCTATATGTTTGTTTATTTTAAATTAGAAAGTCTTTCAGACTGACTTAAAATGTCAGTCACACGTACACCAAAGTTCTCATCAATGACAACAACTTCTCCTTTGGCGACGATTCGTTTGTTGACCAGAATGTCGACTGGCTCACCTGCAAGTTTGTCCAGTTCAATGATACTTCCAGCGGAAAGTTCAAGTACTTCTTTCACACTGCGCTGCGTTCTTCCAAGCTCCACTGTAATGGAAAGTGGAATATCCATCAGCATATCAAGATTACCGAGCTGACTTGTTGTATGCTGAGGCTCACTAAATGCCTCAAATTCAACTGGCGCCACATTGACAGGTTCTGCCGGCTTTGGCTTCGCCTGTCTTTTCGGCGGTGCCGATTGCTGCATAGGAGCAGATTGTGCTTGCGGAGCAGCCTGCTGTGGTTCAGGTGCACTCTGAGGTGCTTCTTGAACCGGCTCTTCTTCCGCTGGGTCTGTTAATTCTGCAATCAAATCTTTCGCAAACGTAATAGGGTAAAGCTGCATAATATTTGAATCTATGAGTTCACCTATCGTTAATCTAAAGGACACTTTGACAAGCATCTCTTCAGCTGGAATGCGGTCTGTGCCTTCTCCTTCTTTCACATCAAGCAGCTCAACGCGAGGCGGAGAAATATCAATCTTTTTATTAAAGACTGTTGACATGGACGTCGCTGCTGAACCCATCATTTGGTTCATCGCTTCTTGTACTGCACTTAAGTGAATTTCACTTAACGACGGGTCAGCATTTGTTCCATCTCCGCCCATCATTAAATCCGCAATGACTGCCGCATCGGTTTGCTGGATGACAAGCAAGTTACTAGCGCTGAAGCCTTCCGTATAATTCACTTCAATTGCGACATACGGATGAGGAAATTCCTCATTCAGCTTGCTTTTTTGAATCACTGTGACAGTTGGAGTTGTAATCTCCACTTTTTGACTTAATAGGGTTGAAAGTGCTGTTGCAGAGCTTCCAAATGATATATTTCCGATTTCCCCAATGGCATCTTGTTCCATTGCAGAAAGGAGTGTATCAGGCTCTATATCGTCATTGCTGCCTCCTTTAAGGAGCGCATCGATTTCATCTTGTGATAATTTACTTCCGTTATTCTCCATCTTCTTCACCTCTTATGTCGTGATCTAGAATTTGAATCGCCTGTTTCCGATTCACGCGGCCGGCCTGTCCCAAGAATTTCGGTTTATTTCCGACCATAACAGTAAGAGGCGCATTTACTGGTTTGTCCAAGGCAATACAATCACCAATTTCCAAATTCAAAAACTCTTCCACCGTCATTTCCGATTGTCCAAGCTCTGCGACTACCGGTATTTTCGCCGTCATAATCCGTTTTTCAATGGCCTTTGTTTCTTCTTGTTTCGGTTCATTTCGTTCCGATTGCATCCAGTAGTGTACAGACAGCTTCGGAATAATAGGCTCTAATACTACGTGAGGAATACAGAGGTTAATAACCCCGCTTACCTCACCAATTTGTGTATTAAGAGAAATGACGACAACTGTTTCGTTTGGTGACACCATTTGAACAAACTGGGGATTTACCTCGAAATCTGCCATTTCTGGCTCGATGTCGGTTATGGACTGCCACGCTTCTCTGTAGTTTTCCAAAGCTCCCTCAAACATGTTTGAGATAATCTTTGTTTCGATTTCTGTCAGTGATTCTGTCTTATTATGACTAATGCCAATCCCACCCATCAGCCTATCCATCATGGCATAGCCAATCGTTGGGTTCACTTCAAGCATGATTCTTCCTTCAAGCGGGCTGACGTAAAATAAGTTTAATAATGTCATATTAGGAATCGAACGAATAAATTCTTCATATGGCACTTGGTCAACCGAGCTGACAGAAATTTGAATATATGATCTTAGCTGCGCTGAAAAGTGTGTGGTAAGCAGTCTAGCGAAGTTATCATGAATTCTTGTTAAACTTCGAATCTGGTCTTTTGAAAAGCGCAGTGCACGTTTAAAGTCATACACTTTCACTTTTTTCGTCGTTTCTTCTTTTTTCAGCTCTTCTGCATCCATTTCGCCTGTTGATATGGCGGATAATAATGCATCGATCTCATTCTGGGAAAGCACTTCTCCTGACATTTCTTCACCTCCATCGTGTCAATTAATCGCCTCTATTGCAGATTAAAGGAGGTTATATAAACTTCTTTCACCTTGCCATCTTGCAAATAGTTATTCACTTTGTTTTTGACCTGTGTTTTAAAATGTTCTCTGCCTTTTTTGCCATCAAGTTCATCTGCATTCGTGTCTGATAAAATGTCAATCACGGCATCTTTCACTTGGAAGCTTCTTTTTTCAAGCTCTTCTTTGGCTTTTTCTGAATCTGTTTCAATATTTAGTACAAGTTTAACCGCATTTCCTTCAGATTTTAAATTGGTCACAATCTCAGGAATTTCAACAGAAGCTTTTACGACTTCATCTGCTGTTGGCTCTTTTTCTGCTTTTGCTTCGTCTGACCCATTCACCAGAAAGACAATACCAGCTCCAATTCCGACGATAGCAATAATCATGATTAGCATTACTACGACTAATTTCTTCTTCATTCAAACTCCTCTATTCCTTGATTCAATGAAATGACTTGGATTTTTCTATAGAAAGAAATGATTTTCTCCTGAAGCTGCTCTTCATCTTCTTTCACAACGAATTTCTTTCCATTGGCGAGTGTAATGGTCGTGTCTGGAAAGCTTTCGATTTGCTCGATATGGAGAGCGTTGAGCATAAATCCTTTGCCATTTAATCTTGTCACTTCAATCATATTAAGCAGAGAAGCGATAAACCGCTCCCCCTACCTCCTATCGTTTCAGATTCACAAGTTCTTGCAGAATTTCATCAGATGTTGTGATCGTCTTTGCATTCGATTGGAATCCACGCTGTGCGATAATCATTTCTGTAAACTCGTCTGTTAAATCAACGTTTGACATTTCAAGTTTACCTGTTTGAAGTTCACCTGTTCCTTGAGTTCCAGGAGCCATGGCATTACTTGGTGCACCGGAACTGAGTGTTTGGCGATATAAGTTATCCCCAACTTTATCTAGTCCTCCTGCATTACTGAAAGACACAAGTGATACTTGTCCAACAGTACGAGAAACGTTGTTCTCAACTACAGAAACGGTCCCATCTGGCCCAACACTAACACTTGACACATTGTCTCGTGGAATGTTGATTCTTTGCCCATCCATCCCAAGAAGATAGTTTCCATCAGATGTTATCAGATCCCCATTTGAATCAGGTTTGAAGTTCCCTGTTCTTGTAAATAGGATTTCACCTTGCTTTTCAATACGGAAAAATCCATCTCCATTAATATAGAAATCATATGGTTCGTCTGTATTTTGAGAAGAACCTGATGTCATGATTTTATCAATAGAAGATAAAGCTGATCCTAATCCAACTTGTTTTGAGTTGATTGAACCAGAGTTATTCGTCGGTCCACCAGAACTTGCAATGGTTTGACTGACCATATCTTTAAACGTGATACGGCTTTTTTTGTATCCGTGTGTATTGACGTTGGCTACGTTATTGGCTACAACATCTAATTTTGTTTGGAAGTTTTTCATTCCGCTAATTCCTGAGTAAAGTGAGCGTAACATTTATTTTCCTCCTCGATTTGCTTACGATTTTTCTCCAACAGTTGTAACGTCCCAAGGGCTGATTTTCGTTCCATCTTCTAAATATAGGAAGTATTCATTGTTTATGTTTTTCACAGACTTCACAATGCCAGATATGTCTTTATCATCTTGTTTACCCTCTACTTCTTTACCAATCCAGCCTACATATGTCGTAAATGGATCTTGGTGTGCAACGAATGTAGACATGATCTGATTCATTTGAGTGATAGATTCGTTCATATTCATTTGCTGTTCTAAAGAAGAAAATGTTGCAAGCTGTGTGACAAACTCACGGTCATCAATCGGGTTTGTCGGATCTTGGTTTTGAAGCTGCGTAAGCAAGATTTTCAAGAACTGATCTCGGCCAAGTGTATCTGTTTTCTTTGCTGCGTTTGAAGAAGTGTCCGCTTGTGCGGCTGTTCTATTCGTCGCATCAACAGTTGCCATTAGATCTCCTCCTCTTCTTCTTCTGATCCAACAAGCGCATCCAGTACATCTTGGAATTCAGCTTCCTGTTCATCAGGCTGCTGGAAACTTTGTCCTTTTGATGGCTGCTGCTTGCCTTCCTCATTAAATTGTCCAAAAGACGGCTGATCATTTGACTGAAGCGGTATATGGAAACGGTCAACTTGAACCGACATATTCGGTAGCGCCTGCTTGAGCTGCGGCAGATGATGCTCGAGCAGCTCTTTTGCTGCTTGCGTTGAAGCTGTAATTTTACTCGCATACATTCCGTTTTGTTTCGTTAGCTGGATGGTAATAAACCCTAGATTTTCTGGATTTAATCGTACGGTAAACCGTCCGCTTGAATTGCCAAATGGTGTGAACTTCATTTGTTTCCACGTATTTAAAATCTGCTGATCAACCGTGCCTGGCTTTTCGTCAGTTGTTTGCGTCTGCTGCACAGGAGCAGCTAATTGCAGTTGGAAGAACTGTTTATGCCCTGGAAGCAGCGTATGGGTGATTGTTTTTTCAGAAGCAGGTGCCGTAGTGCCTTGACCTTTGGTGACTTCTTTTTTCATAAGCCATTCAAGTGAGGCAGCACCTTTTGCTGGAGATGAGAAGGAAGATTCTTGCCTCGGAGCAACCATTTCTTTTAACTCTCCTAAGGAAATTTTCCACTCTTTATCTGACCCTTTCGCATTCGCCATCATATGATCGATTAACTGATTAAAGTGTTTCAGCTCGCTTTGCGACATATTATTCAGCTTAGGTGCCGATCCTTGCGAGAAGAACTGCTCTTTTACTTGTTGAATGAGCTTTTCATCTGCTCCGTTTTTCGTTAGAAACTTGATGAAATCTTCACCTTTTGCTTGAATATCCTGTACAAGTTTTGCATCAAAGCTCACCGGCTGCTGATTCAGTATTTGATATAAGAAAAAGTGGACTTGTATGAGCTGTTCACTATGTTCAGCAACTGGCTTCTCATCCTGATCGCCATAGATAACCGATTCCATCTTTTGAAATAGCTCTTCAAGTGACTTTAAGTCAGCCCCTTCAAGCTTTTGACCTTGCAGCGCCTGAAGTGCCGCAAGAAGATCTCCATCTATTCCTTCTTCAGGTGATTGCATCCATTTTTCAATGATTTGCATCGCATCATTCATGGATAGATTGGTTTCCGCCGGCTGAGAAATAGCTGGACCACTTTGAATACCTGCGCCATTTAACAATTGTTTAAACAGGCCGCGAGCAGATACTGCCCCCTCTCCCTTTAGTCCCGAGAGACCTTGGGAAGATTGCTGTAAGGCTCCAATGTCCAATAGCTTCACTTATTGTCCACCTCCATTTTCACTTTCTTCTTTTTTGGCAAGCTCCTTCGTGAACGTTGCTGCCTTCTGAGGTGTCAGTTTTGCTAATATGTCCGTCAGCTTATTTTTACTCAGCTCTTCAAGGATCTTCAAAGCTTCTTTATCACTTAGCTCTGATAGAATTTTGGCAGATTTCCCTGCATCCATGCTTTCATAAATGCTGGCGACCTTTCCTTTTGATTGCTGATTAGAAGATGCTGACGAATCAGAGGAAGATCCTGATGCGTTATTACTTGATGATGTACTGTTTGATGAACTGTCACTTGCTGACGTGTTCTCTTTATCAGATGTTTTTTCAAGTGAATTGATTTTTTGATTCAATCGTTTAATCTCTTCATCACTTGTCTTCAAGTCTTTTTGAGCAATTTCAAGTTCATTCTCTTGTTCTTTAATCGTCTTTTTCAACGCTTTCAACTCTGTATCACGTTGATCGTTATTTGAAGATGACGTTTTTGATGTGTCATCTGATCCAACCAAGCTGCTAATCCCCGGAATGTTTTGGAGCGGTTTCTTTAGATCATAACCTGCCATATAAAGGATTGTGCCCGTTACAATCACAAGCACAACCAATGGGATAATGACAATAAACAAGATCCATTGAAATTTACCGCCGCCGCTTGATTCCTTTGTTTTTTCCTTCTTAGGCATTCATCTCGACTCCTAATGTCCTTGAAACATGAATTGGCTGATAGAGATATCATCCATTTCTTTCATTTCAATTGCCTTATGTTCAAGGGAGAACTTTTCAAATTGCTTTTCTTTCATTTTTTCAAACTTTTTAAACTCAATATTTTTTTCAGTTAAATCAGATTGCTTTTCATTCATTTGATGGCGTTTCATGATCACAAGCTGCTGATAATGATGAATGGTGTTATCTAAGTTCGTCACAAATTGTTGGTAATGACGCATTTCTTGAACACTCATCCCACTTCTCAGCTTTTCTTCTTTGCTCTTTTCCATTAGCTCTTTTTTACTCATATTTTCATAGAGTTTTTCAGCGGCTTGCTCAAATGCCGAAACGGATTGTTGATACGCTGCGAGTGATTTGTCTTTTTCACTTTCTTTCAATTCTAAGAGCTTTTGAAATTTGTATTGATATCTCACTGTTTTTGTCAATCCTCTCTATTCATCAAACTGAGCAATATCCTCACGCTGTCTTCAATCGATACAGCCTCTTCAACGTCCTGCTTCAAAAATGAAATCAGTTGTGGGTAAGCTTGCATGGCCTCATCAATATCTTTAGAGGAGCCTTTTTTATATGCTCCAATGTTAATGAGGTCTTCAGCGTTTTGATATGTGGATAAAAGCTGGCGGAACCGGTTAGCCGCTTCCTTGTGATCATGACTTGCGATATTACTCATGACACGACTGATACTTTTCAGAATATTGACAGCTGGAAACTGTCCTTTGTTGGCCAGTGCACGATCAAGTACTATGTGGCCATCTAAAATCCCCCGCACTGTATCAGCGATCGGCTCATTCATATCGTCACCATCAACAAGCACTGTGTAAAACGCTGTGATGGAACCAAGTTGATTTGTACCAGTTCGTTCTAACAATTTTGGCAGTATAGCGAACACTGAAGGCGTATATCCTTTTGTTGTTGGCGGTTCGCCTGTTGCAAGTCCTATTTCTCGCTGTGCCATGGCGACCCTTGTGACAGAATCCATCATAAACATGACATTTTTGCCTCTGTCTCTGAAATATTCAGCAATGGCCGTTGCAGTATAGGCTGCTTTTAATCTTGTCAGTGCGGGCTGATCTGAAGTTGCGACAACAACAATCGAACGCTTCAGTCCTTCAGCTCCTAAATCTTTTTCGATAAACTCGCGAACTTCACGTCCACGCTCTCCAACAAGTGCAATGACATTGAGATCCGCTTCTGTCTGCTTGGCAATCATCCCCATCAAGGTACTTTTACCAACACCGCTTCCCGCGAATATGCCAATTCTTTGACCAGTGCCGACTGTGAGCAAGCTGTCAATCACTCTGACACCAACGCCCATTTTTTCACGAATAGGCGGTCTGTCCATCGGGTTTGGAGGAGATTGTTCTGTTGAGACAGGTGCAAGTCCTTTAGGAAGCATGCTGCCGTCCAGTGGATCACCGAAGGCATCAACAACCTGCCCGATTAAACCAGTTCCTACTTTGACCTTTAACGACTCACCTGTTGCTTCAACAAGACTGCCTGGTGAGATGTTAGAGGCTTCTACGTAGGGCATGAGCAAAATGTTTTCATCTTTAAAGCCAACGACTTCTGCTTTGATCGGATGATTCTTGCTCCCTTTTTTGTGAATCAGACATACATCACCGATTGAGCTTTCTGGCCCCTTGGACTCGATCATCAGTCCAACAACTCGATTGACTTTACCAAAACGTTTATAAGGATCGGCAGTTTCAATCGTTTCTTTTAGCACATCTATGTTCATTTGTGATCACCTGAATCAATGACTTCTAATAACTTTTCTTTTAACTGATTCATTTGGGTATCAACACTCGCTTCCACTTTTCCAAAGCTTGTTTCGACGTAACAAGTACCTTTTGGTGCTTTTTCATCCGAGTAAATGGCAAGATGTGTATTCTTTTGAAGGATTCTATTTAATTCATCTTTATATTCCATCACATGCTCGTAATGTGCAGGGTCGACATAGATGGAAATATCGTCATATTCTTTCACTTCTGAAATGACCTGCTTCACTAGCGTTAAAAATTGTTCTTTTGTGTCCTCAACTGCATTCCATACTCGTTTAGCGAGCTCAAACGCAAGTTCGACAATTTCTTCAGCAGAGCTTTCGATTTTTGCTTCATAGTCCTGCTTTGCAAGGCTGACAATGTCATTCGCTTGATCAAGAATCGATTGATACTGTAAATTCGCATCTGCTTCGCCCTTTTGAAAACCATCTTGATATCCTGTTTGTTTTGCTTCTTCAATGAGCTGTACTCTTTCTGCTTCAAAATCAGCTCGCCGCTGATTGATTTCAGCCATTGTTTGTTCCAGCTCACGATTTGCTTTTTCTAAAATACGGCTTGCTTCATCTTGTGCATCACTTAATACAAGCTGAGATGCTTCTGTCTCGTTGACAAGCTCTTCTTCGTGATGTTCTCTTTTGAATTCCACTTGCTGTAAGGGAATGGTTTGACGGCCTTGTTCAGGAATAACAGATGTTTCATGTTTGATAATCCTAGACAATGATATCGTCTCCTCCACCTCGAGCTATGACGATTTCTCCAGCCTCTTCAAGTCGTCTTACGATACTGACAATACGAGTCTGTGCTTCCTCGACATCTCTAAGCCGGACAGGTCCCATAAACTCCATTTCTTCTTTGAACGTTTCGACCATACGTTGCGACATGTTGCGGAAGACAATTTCTTTGACTTCTTCGCTTGCCACTTTGAGTGAAAGCAGTAAATCGTCATTTTCAACATCTCGAATCACGCGCTGAATGGCTCTGCTATCAAGAGTGACAATGTCTTCAAAGACAAACATACGTTTCTTAATTTCATCAGCAAGCTCAGGATCTTGAATTTCCAGTGTATCTAAAATGGTTTTCTCCGTTGCACGGTCTACACCATTCAGGACTTCGACTACCGCTTCGACTCCGCCCGTTTGGGTATAATCTTGCGTAAAGGTTGAAGACAGCTTTTGTTCAAGAATACGTTCCACCTCATTGATGATCTCTGGAGATGTGCGGTCCATTAAAGCAATTCTTCTTGCAACCTCGGTTTGTACTTCCTCGCCTAACTCAGATAAAATCTGTCCAGCCTGTACCGGATCTAGGTAGGAAAGAATGAGCGCAATGGTTTGTGGATGCTCATGCTGGATAAAGTTTAAAATTTGCTCTGGGTCAGCCTTTCTAGCAAAATCAAATGGTTTCACTTGAAGTGAGGATGTTAAGCGATTTAAGATGCTGTCCGCTTTGTCCTCACCAAGCGCTTTTTCAAGCACTTGTCTTGCGTACATCAGACCGCCTTGTGATATGTAGTCCTGCGCGATGGCAATGCTGTGAAATTCTTCGATGATCTCATCTTTTTTAGCAGTATCTACACTTCTTACATTGGAAATTTCTAATGTTAATTTTTCTATTTCGTCTTCAGACAGATGTTTGTATACAGATGCTGACACGTCTAGCCCTAAGGAAATCATTAGGATTGCTGCTTTTTGTCTGCCTGTTAGTCGATTTGGATCTTTTCTCGACATGTGTATTCCTCCTAATCCTCGGACAGCCAGCTGCGTAGCAATTTAGCAAAGTCTTCTGGTTTATCTTTTGCCATTTTTTCAAGCTGATTTTTTCTCACCATTTCTTCTGTTTCTGGCTCAGTATCGATATCAGGAACATGAATTGGTGTACGTTCATCAAACTCAAACTCTTCTTCCTCATCTTTTCTTCGCTTACGTACGAGAAGGATAATGAGAGCGATAATGGCAAGTAGTAGCACACCGCCAACAATATAAACCCAAATCGGAATATTGTTTGAAGGGTTTTCTGCTGCCGTTTGCTGTTTACCGTCTAATTTTGATACAGATAAAACGATTTTGTTATCTAAGTCTGCTTGAGTGAGCGCTTGACCGTTTGTGTATTCTTTATCAATCGATGTACTGATGATGGTTGAAAGAATTTTTTTGATATCATCCTGCCTTTCAGCAGTTAATGAGGTCGGATCGTTTGCAGTAGGTGGTTCAACCAGTGCCTGAATGCCAACGTCTCTGATTTTATAAGGACTTTCTTTGATATCTTTATGAATGCGGTTGACTTCATAATTGATACGATCTTCGCTCTTTTCGTAATCTCCGCTTCCATTCGTTCCATCGGCACCTTGATAATTTGTGACATCATCGTCACCTGTTCCAGCGGTGCCTCCAGCTGCTGCGCCATTACCTGAATAAGTTTCAGCAATCTTTTCAGCGCTGACAGCAATTCCTTGCATGTTTTCTTGATCAACTGGTTCGACAAGATCTTCTTTTCTTTTTTCTTCAGTAAAATCAATGTCTGTAGTGACCGATACGGCAACTTTCTCTTGACCCATCATCGTTCCAAGCAGCTGTTGAATTTTTCGTTGAAGATTCTTTTCAATCTCCTCTTTTTTCTGCTGCTGTGCATCCATTCCACTTGCATAGGAATCTGAGCTGCTGTTTAAGTCATAGTAGTTGGAATCTTGGTCCATAATGACAATGTTTTCTGTTTTTAAATTCGGCACACTTTTTGAAATAAGATGATAAAGGCCTTTTACTTGTTGCTGAGTAAGCGTGTAGCCTGGTTGAACTTGCAGCACAATTGATGCTGATGCATTACTTTGCTCTTCTCCAACAAAAACGGAATCTTTTGGCAGGTTAATCATAACCTTTGAATCTTTAATCCCATCAATCGTGTTGATCAGATTGGATAGTTCTGTCTGAGTTGCGTCTACTTTCAGAACATCAAATTCATTATCTGTTAAACCGAAGCCGGAATTGTTCGCAAAGAAGGAGTAGTCAATATTCCCCGTTTTAGGAAGTCCTTCTGATGCGAGTGTGACTTTTAAAGTGTCTGCTTGCTTTTCTGGAACTAAAATCGTCGTTCCGTTATTTGCAAGTTCCGATTTAACGTTTTTGCCATCCAGTTCCTGTTTGATTTGTCCTGCTTCTGCCTCAGACAAATCTCTAAACAACGGAACCATTTTTTCAGAAGAAGCAAAGATGCTAACAACCGTAATAATGATTGCTAGGGCAGCTACGCCGCCAATCATGAGTATTTTTTGTAATTTTGATCGATTTCGCCAAAACTCAACTGTTTTTGTTCTTAATTGCATTAAAGTACGATTCATCTTAACCCCCGGTCATTCCATTCAGTCTATTTTTTGTCCACCAGCACCTCCTACATCTGCATTCTCATAATCTCTTGGTACGCTTCGACTGCTTTATTCCGAAACTCGGTTGCAGCTGTGAGTGTCACACTCGCTTTTTGTGAAGCAATCATGACTTCATCGAGATTGACATCTTTCCCTTGTGCGAGAGCATTCGTATACTGGTCTGATTTCAGCTGTGATTGATTTAATGCCTCAATGGAATTCTTCAGCACATCAGAGAAATTCGTTTGACTTTTAGGTGCAGCCGCCTGCACAGACGATGCATTCGTCAATTCACTTGCTTGCTGAGCGGTTTGAAGCTGGAAAGGAGATATTGCGTTAACCAATTCTTTTCACCTTACTTTCCTATTTCTAAAGCTTTCATCAGCATGCTTTTATTCGCATTCAGCGCAGTCACGTTTGCTTCATATGATCTTGAGCTGCTGATGAGATCAACCATTTCCTTTAATGGATCAACGTTTGGTGTTTGAACATATCCATTTTCATTGGCATCGGGATTTGTAGGATCATATTGAAGGTTGAATGGAGTTTCGTCTTCAGTAATTTTCGTTACTTTGACGCCGTTTCCTAATTTGCCGCTCGAATTCATGCTTGAGTTCAATATAGATGAAAATGATTCACCTGACGGCTGTAATGTGACGAGCTTGCGTCTATAAGGCTCCCACTCGCCATCAACCTGTTTAGCTCTTGTTGTATCCATATTCGCAAGGTTTGAGGATACAACGTCCATTCTGAGCCTCTGTGCTGTTAATGCTGAGGCCGAAGCGTTAACGCCTGAAAAAATTGACATCACTTACCTCCTGTCAAAACTGTTTTAAGAGAATTGAACTTTCCGCTCATTCTTTCAACCAACGCATTATACTGAATTTGGTTTTTAGCGAGTTCACTCATCTCTTGATCAATATCGACATTATTTCCGTTTTCTTGATAAGAAGTACGGTTACTCGAAACAACTGAATAATTAGACCCTGTTTTAGAAAAATCAATGTGACCTTGGTATGTTTTTTTAGCATCTAATTTGATTGACGCATCATTTAGCATGTCGTGGAATGCAACTTTTTTAGACTTGTAGTTCGGTGTGTCTATATTCGCGATATTATTGCTTATGACTTTTTGCTTAACATTCGCTCTGCCCAAGGCATTCTCAAGGTTGCTTATCGTTCCAGAAAATATATCCAAAACCATATACCTCCAATCATATGTATTTCATTCCATTTAATCATGTCGAGATTTGTAAAACCATATGTTCATTGTAAGAAATAATAGGATTAAAGTCTATGATGTAATTGTAAAAAAAACTCGTAATATATATCTATTTTACGAATAGGTATAAAGACCTAGATTCAAAGCACTACAGAATTGTAAGGGGTTTCTTGGAAAAAAGAGTGTCATTTTTCGGACAAATCCTCTTTTTTTATACAAAAAAACCCTTTTCAGCGTTTATTTCGGCCGAAAAGGGTTTTTTGATTAGTGAGATTTTAAATTTTCAAGTTCAATTAAAAATTTGTTGTTTAATACTTTGATGTATGTTCCCTTCATTCCAAGAGAACGAGATTCAATAACGCCTGCACTTTCTAATTTACGAAGTGCGTTTACGATCACTGAACGAGTGATTCCTACACGGTCAGCAATCTTGCTTGCCACAAGCAGCCCTTCGTTTCCATCAAGTTCTTCAAAGATATGCTCAATCGCTTCAAGCTCACTATATGAAAGAGAGCTGATCGCCATTTGAACAACCGCTTTACTTCTTGCTTCTTCTTCAATTTCTTCCGCTTTCTCGCGAAGAATCTCCATTCCAACAACTGTTGCGCCGTATTCAGCAAGAATTAAATCATCATCTGTGAATGTATCTTGCAAACGAGAAAGGATTAACGTCCCTAAGCGGTCTCCGCCTCCGATGATTGGCACAATCGTTGTCAAACCTGATTGGAATAAATCACGGTTCTCAATCGGGAAAGCTGTGTACTCACTGTTGATGTCAAGGTTTGAAGATGTTTCAGGGACATTGAATAAGCTTTTTGTATATTCTTCAGGGAACTGACGATCTTCCAGCATTTTTTTCATACGTGCATTTTCAATCTGCTGGTTAATGGAGTAGCCAAGAAGCTTCCCTCTTCTGCTTAATACGAAAATGTTTGAATCAATGACATCTCTCAGTGTTTCTGCCATTTCTTTAAAATTAACCGGTTTCCCCGCTGCATCTTGCAGCATCGAGTTAATAATCCTTGTTTTTTGTAGTAACGCCATAATAATGATCCTCCTAGATTACTTTATTCATTTGTTAAAGTATAAATTGACTTAAGTCTTTGTTATTTGCAATCTTTCCTAGCTTCTCTTCTACATACTGAGGGGTAATAGTCACTGTTTCCATTGTAATATCAGGCGCCTCAAATGAGAGCTCTTCTAGCAGCTTCTCAAGTATGGTGTGAAGCCTTCTTGCACCGATGTTATCCGTCTCCTGATTGACGTGATAAGCCACTTCGGCAATCTTATGAATAGCATCGTCAGAAAATTCAAGAGATATACCTTCTGTTTCAAGTAAAGCCTTATATTGCTTTAATAACGCGTTATCTGGTTCCGTTAAGATTTTCACAAAGTCTTCTATACTTAATTTATCTAATTCTACACGGATTGGGAAGCGCCCTTGAAGCTCTGGAATCAAATCCGAGGGTTTCGCCATATGAAAAGCGCCTGCTGCTACAAATAGAACATGATCTGTTTTCACAGCCCCATACTTCGTCATCACAGTGGAACCTTCTACAATCGGTAAAATATCACGTTGAACCCCTTCACGAGAAACATCTGCAGACGATGCACCACCGCTTTTGGCAATTTTATCGATTTCATCGATAAAGATGATTCCTTGCTGCTCTGCTTTTTGCACGGCTTCCTGACCGACTTCATCCATATCAATCAGTTTTGAAGCTTCCTCAGCAGTTAACGCTTTTCTCGCTTCTCTGACGGTCAGCTTTCTGCGTTTTTTCTTTTTAGGCATGAGATTGCTAAGCGCATCCTGCATGTTCATACCCATTTGCTCCATACCCGAGCCTTGAAGCATATCAAACATGGAAGGCTGCTGCTCTTCAACTTCAATCGTGACGTAATGGTCTTCAAGTTCACCCATCGCCAGCTGGTGCGCAATGCGTTTTCTCGTCGACTCAAGCTCTACTTCTTCACTTGAGTGATCTCGATCACTTTCATCAGCATCAGAACCACCAAACAGCATCTCAAAAGGATTTTTCACAGACTGACTTTTTTTCTTTCCAGGAACAAGTAGATGAACAAGCCGTTTGTTTGCTTGTTTTTCCGCTTCTTCTTGAACATCCTTCATTTTTTCTTCTTTGACTAGTCTGATTGCTGTTTCCACTAAATCTCTGATCATTGATTCTACGTCACGTCCGACATATCCAACTTCAGTAAACTTCGTCGCTTCCACTTTAATGAAAGGTGCACCAGAAATCCTTGCAATTCTGCGGGCAATTTCTGTTTTCCCCACACCTGTCGGACCAATCATTAAGATGTTTTTAGGAACGACTTCATCCTTTAGCTTATCATGTAAAAGACTTCTTCTGTAACGGTTTCTTAAAGCCACCGCCACTGCTTTTTTCGCATCAAGCTGACCAATAATGTACTGATCGAGCTTTTCAACTATCTCTCTTGGGGTGAACGGCTTTTTCTCCATACGTCTCATGTCCTTTCTATTCAAGCTCTTCTAAAGTGATTTGATCGTTCGTGTAGACACAGATTTCTCCGGCCGTTTCAAGAGCCGCCTTTGCAATCTCTCGAGCTGAGAGATGGTCACCTGCATGTTTTTTGAGTGCTCTCCCGGCGCTAAGCGCGTAGTTACCGCCTGACCCGATAGCCAAAATGCCATCGTCTGGCTCGATGACCTCTCCTGTTCCAGATACGAGCAGGATGCTTTCTTTATTCATGACGATCAGCATGGCCTCAAGCTGTCTGAGCATCTTGTCACTTCGCCATTCTTTCGCCAGTTCTACAGCTGCTCGTTTTAGGTTACCACCGTATTCTTCAAGCTTCGTTTCAAACTTCTCAAAGAGTGTAAATGCATCTGCAACTGAACCAGCAAAACCTGCGAGTACTTTGCCTCCGAAAAGACGGCGCACTTTTTTTGCTGTGTGTTTCATGACGACAGCCTGCCCAAAAGTGACTTGACCGTCCCCAGCCATCGCACTTTTCCCTTTATGTTGAACGGCAAAGATTGTGGTTGCATGAAATGATGACATGAAAAAACCTCCTTTTAGGATCGTTTAAAAGCCCTTGGGTGATGAGACATGTACGTTTTTCTTAAAGAATCTTTTGATACATGCGTGTACACCTGTGTTGATGATAAATTTGAGTGACCGAGAAGTTCTTGAACACTTCTTAAATCCGCTCCCTCGTTTAAAAGATGCGTAGCAAAGGTGTGCCTTAACATGTGAGGATGGATATGTAATGTGCCAGATGCCTTTTTCATTAATTCAGTGAGAATGAATCGAACGCCTCTGTCTGTAAGAGGAGCTCCGCGCTGATTCAAAAACACATGTGAATCAGCACGATCCTTTCCCTTCACTTTCAGCTTCTGCCTTCCATCCTCTAAATATGTGGAGAGCGCTTCATGTGCATAAGAGCCGAAAGGTACATACCGCTGTTTGCTGCCTTTCCCATGAACAAGCACTGTATCCATCGATAAATCAAGATCAGATTCTTTTAATGAACATAACTCACTAACCCTCATACCTGTTGCATAAAGAAGTTCTAAAATGGCTTGATTTCTTTGACCAAGCGGTGTATTTACATCAGAAACTGTAAATAGCTCTTTTAGTTCCTCTTCATACAAAAATGAAGGAATTCGCTTATCCTGCTTTGGTAAGCTAACGAGTAAAAAAGGATTTTCTTTCACAAGCTGTTCTCTTAATAAAAATTTATAAAAGCTGCGAAGTGCAGAGACTTTCTTACTAATCGTTCTTCTTGTAAGGCCTTTTTCATAAGCTTCTGTTAAATAAATTCTCGTATCTTGATAGGATACCTCTTCAAAACCGTCTATTCCTTGAATGTTCATAAATCTGACAAACTCTTCAATCGCCTCAGTATAACCTGAGATCGTTAAAGCTGAATAGTTCTTTTCAATCTGCAAATATTCAATGAATAAGTGGACAAGACGCTGTTTATCTGTCATTTTTACACCTCTTTAAGGCTTTTAAATGGTATCACATATCTTGCTTCCCGTGCAATGTTTTACTACAGAGATTTCGAAATAGTTTGAATAGTTTCGATTGCGCGTTTAGCGTACTCTGCATAGCGCTCTTGTTTGTTTTTAATTCGAACGCCAAGATCTTTCAGCAAGCCAAAGTTTGCATTCATCGGCTGGAAGCTTTTCTTGTTTGTTGATGTGATGTAGTAAGCCATACTGCCAATCGCTGTTTCTTCTGGAAGTGTCACAAGCTCTTCTCCTTTAACAAAACGAGCTGCGTTGATTCCAGCCACTAGTCCTGAAGCCGCGGACTCAACATATCCTTCAACACCAGTCATTTGTCCGGCAAAGAATAAGTCGTCTCTATTTTTAAATTGATACGTCGGTTTTAGAAGGCTTGGCGAGTTAATAAATGTATTACGGTGCATCACACCATAACGAACAATCTCTGCCTCTTCAAGACCTGGGATCAAACGAAATACTTCCTTTTGATCGCCCCACTTCAGATGTGTTTGGAAACCAACAATATTATATAAAGTACCTGCTGCATCATCCTGTCTTAATTGAACAACAGCGTAAGGTCTTTTTCCTGTTTTCGGATCTTCAAGTCCAACTGGTTTCATCGGTCCAAAGAGCATGGTTTTTTTCCCTCTTTTGGCCATGACTTCAATGGGCATACAGCCTTCGAAGAAGATTTCTTTTTCAAACTCTTTTAACGGCACAGTTTCAGCCGAAATGAGCGCCTCATAAAAACGATCGAATTCTTCTTCTGTCATCGGACAGTTTAAATAAGCCGCTTCCCCTTTATCATAACGTGATTTCAAGTACACTTTATCCATATCGATGCTGTCTTTCTCGAGGATCGGCGCTGCTGCATCGTAGAAATATAAATACTCTTCACCTGTTAAAGATTTCAATTCTTTTGAAAGTGCTTCTGATGTAAGAGGACCCGTTGCGATAATCGTCGGACCTTCTGGAATGCTTTGCACTTCTTCTTGAAAGACGGTCACATTCGGGTGATTTTTCACACGGTCTGTGACGTTAGCTGCAAATTCATGACGATCTACTGCAAGCGCTCCACCAGCAGGAACCGAGCTTTCATCTGCTGCTGCGATGATTGCTGAATCTAAATGACGCATTTCTTCCTTTAAAACACCGACTGCGTTCGTTAAAGCATTCGCACGCAATGAGTTACTGCATACGAGCTCCGCAAATTTATCAGTGTGGTGAGCTGGTGTTTGTTTGACAGGTCTCATTTCATACAGATGGACTTTAATTCCGCGCTTGGCAATTTGCCATGCCGCTTCACTTCCTGCTAAACCTGCTCCGATCACATTTACAAATTGACTCATTGTACAACTCTCCTATTTCGTAAGTTCTATTTAATGACATAAAAAAGCAGGTGAACAAGGCTGCTCACCGCTATTTTTGTTGTTCCTCTTTATAATCACAGTTCACACATTGAACTTGAATGCCTTTTTTCAGCTTTTTCTCTACAAGCATATTTTCGCATTTTGGACACTTTCTTTCAATTGGTTTGTCCCAAGAGACGAATTCACACTCTGGAAAACGATCGCAACCGTAAAAAATGCGGCGCTTCTTAGATTTCCGTTCAACGATATTTCCTTCGTGACAAGTCGGGCATTTGACACCAATATCTTTGACAATTGGTTTTGTGTTACGGCAGTCAGGGAAATTAGAGCATGCCATGAACTTACCGTATCTCCCCATTTTGTACACCATTGGATGACCACACTCTTCGCAATCAACTCCGGCGTATTCAGGCTCGATCTCAACTTCCTGCATCTCTGCTTCTGCTTTTTCTACCCTTTTTGCAAAATCTTGATAGAAACTGTCGATAATGCGTACCCATTCAATCGTACCTTCTTCAACGCTATCAAGTTCTTTTTCCATTTTCGCAGTAAATTCTACGTTAATGATTTCAGGGAAGAATTCAATAATTAAGTTGAGCACAATCTCTCCAAGCTCTGTTGGAATAAACCGTTTGTTATCAAGTGCCACGTAGCCGCGCTTTTGAATGGTATCTAATGTTGGTGCATACGTCGATGGGCGGCCGATACCTAGCTCTTCAAGGGTTTTGACAAGTCTTGCCTCAGTGTAACGTGGAGGCGGCTGCGTGAAGTGCTGCTCTGGTTCAATATCTTTTGAAAGAACGGTATCCCCCTCTTTCAGATCAGGAAGCATTTTGTCCTTTTCTTCTAACTGGTCGTCCTTCCCTTCAACATATACTTTCATAAATCCAGGGAATTTCACCTTACTTCCATTTGCACGGAAAGTAAGCCCGTTATTTTCAAGATCCACACTCATTGTATCAAGAACAGCTGGTGCCATTTGGCTTGCCACAAAACGTTCCCAAATCAATTTATAAAGACGAAGCTGATCTCTACTTAGCACGTGTTTGACATCTGCTGGTTTTCTTAGCGTAGAAGTCGGACGGATGGCTTCGTGAGCATCCTGTGCATTTTCGTTCTTTTTGGCAGTACGTTTTGTTGTATTCAAGAAATTCTTGCCGTACGTTTGATCAATGAAAGCAGATACTTCTTCAATTGCCGTATTGGAAATACGTGTTGAGTCCGTTCTCATATATGTAATGAGACCTACTGTACCTTCTTTACCAAGATCAATTCCTTCATATAATTGCTGTGCAATCATCATCGTTTTCTTCGCACGGAAGTTTAGTTTTCTCGCTGCCTCTTGTTGTAAGGTAGATGTTGTAAACGGAACAGCTGGGTTGCGTTTACGTTCTTTTTTCGTCACTTTTTCAACAGAAAACTTGCTTCCTTTTAATTTCGCAAGGATTTCTTTTACATCTTCTTTTGTTTTTAGCGGATGTTTTTTGCCATTTACGCCAAAGAAACTCGCTTCAAAACTTTCTTTCCCTTTTAGGAAGGTGCCATCAATTGTCCAGTATTCTTCTGGTTTGAATTCATTAATTTCATTCTCGCGGTCAATAATCAGGCGGAGTGCAACTGATTGAACACGACCGGCGCTTAAACCCTTTTTGACTTTCTTCCATAAAATCGGGCTGATTTTATATCCAACGAGACGATCTAAAATCCGTCTTGCCTGCTGCGCATCAACCAAGTCCATATCGATCATACGTGGATGTTTAAAGGAATCTTTAATTGCATCTTTTGTAATCTCGTTAAAGACAACGCGGCAATCTGAAGAGAGGTCAAGGTCAAGGCTGTGGGCTAAATGCCAAGCAATCGCTTCTCCCTCTCTGTCGGGGTCAGCTGCGAGATATACTTTTTTTGCTTTCTTCGCTGCTGTTTTTAATTCTTTTAAGACTGGACCTTTTCCTCGAATCGTAATATATCTCGGTTCGAAGTCATGCTCAGTGTCAACACCAAGCTGACTTTTCGGTAAATCCCTTACATGCCCCATTGAAGCCTTTACTTTATACTTTTTTCCTAAATAACGCTCAATCGTTTTCGCCTTTGCTGGCGACTCAACGATGACTAAATAATCAGCCATACTCAAAATCCCCCTTAAGAGGTGTTCTCTCTTTATCCATTTCACAAATTTATATTTATGTTAATTGCACCTATCTAACAGGCAATCGTTAAAAATTCTTTATGATGAACATCATTATAAACACGAAAAACAAAGTGTAAACTTAAATCCTCACTATTATTAAATATTCCGATGTCTTTTGTCAAACGATATTTTTATGGGAGTTCAGTATATTGAACACCGCTCAAGGAGAATTCCTCTAAAATATCCTTCGTTGAATGAACAAGCTTGGCACCTTGCTGAATCAGTCTAGCTGGACCTATAGAATTAGAATCAAAGATCGATCCTGCAACAGCAAACACTTCTTTTCCTTGCTCTAATGCCTGATAGGCTGTAATAAGCGATCCGCTCTTTTCTTTGCATTGAACCACGATGGTTCCTCTTGTCAGGGCACTAATTAATCGGTTTCTCATTGGAAAATGCCATTTTTCTGGTTTGATATAAGGCGGATGCTCTGACAACAGTAAATGATGTTCTCCCATATATTGAGCCATTTGCACATGTTCTTTTGGATATACATGTTGAAAGCCACCAGCTACAACACCAATCGTTTTTCCTTTTTTTCTTATGCACTCTTTGTGTGCAAGTCCATCAATTCCTTTTGCTAAACCGCTCACAATCATCCAATCTTCCTCTACTAGTTCTCCAACAATTTTCTTCACGCACGCTTCTCCATAACAGGATGGCACTCGTGTACCTACTACACCTAAACTTTTTTCTTCATTTAAATAGGTAACGTTTCCTTTTAGGAATAATACTGGGGGAGGATCATAAATGTGTTTTAGTGAGCTGGGATATAAAGGTGATGTGATGGGAATCATGTGAATATTTTGCTTTAAATAGGCTTGAACGATGTGTTGAAAAATGGGGAATTCATTTTCTTCAGCTTGTTGTAAGCGGGTAAAGTCGATCTTTTGTAATGATCGATCCTGTTTGAAATGATGTGTTTCTTCATTTATATATAGCTCAGGATCGACTTTCCACCATTTTGTTAACAAAGAGGGTGAGATGAGGCCTTTTAAGCGGTGAAAAATCATTCTTTCGGACACGTTGTACATACCATTCCTCCAGTTTAAGATAGAAAGAAGAAGACTTGTCAAAGAACAAGTCTTCTTGTGTCATTAATGCGTTTTACAAGCTTCGAAGAGATTCTTCTCTTTTAACACTTTAATTAAGGTTTCTCCCATGACAGATGGTGTCTCTGCCACTTCAATTCCACATTCACGCATTGTTTTTACTTTTTCATCAGCAGTTCCTTTACCACCAGAAATAATGGCACCAGCATGTCCCATACGTTTTCCTGGAGGCGCTGTTTTACCGCCAATAAAGCCAACAACCGGCTTGGTCATATTTGCTTTTACCCATTCAGCTGCTTCTTCTTCAGCAGTACCGCCGATTTCACCAATCATGATCACAGCATGCGTTTCAGGATCTTCATTGAAGGCTTTTAATACATCAATAAAGTTCGTACCATTGACAGGGTCGCCGCCAATTCCTACAGCTGTTGATTGACCAACACCAGCCTCTGAAAGCTGATGTACCGCTTCATATGTAAGCGTTCCAGAACGAGACACAACACCAACATGACCTTTTTTATGAATGTAGCCAGGCATGATGCCAATTTTACATTCTTCAGGTGTAATCACACCAGGACAGTTCGGTCCAACAAGTCTTGTCTTCTTACCTTCCATATAGCGTTTCACTTTAACCATATCCAGAACTGGAATGTGTTCTGTGATACAAATCACTAGATCCACTTCTGCATCAACAGCCTCTAAAATGGCGTCTGCTGCAAATGGTGCTGGTACATAGATAACAGAAGCATTTGCTCCAGTTGTCTGTACTGCTTCAGATACAGTATTAAATACAGGAACTCCCTCTACTTCAGTTCCACCTTTTCCAGGTGTGACACCGCCAACGATATTTGTTCCATACTCAATCATTTGTTTTGTATGGAATAATGCGGTTGAACCGGTAATCCCCTGAACAATTACTCTCGTATTTTTATTAATAAATACACTCATTTAGGTTCCCTGCCTTTCTGCTCTACTTGACTAAAGATACAATCTTTTCTGCCCCGTCAGCCATAGACTCAGCAGAAGTGATATTTAAGCCTGAATCACTCAGGATTTTCTTCCCTAATTCAACGTTTGTTCCTTCAAGACGTACAACGAGTGGTAATGTTAAGCCGACTTGTTTCGTCGCTTCAACAACACCTTCTGCAATGACATCACATTTCATGATGCCGCCAAAAATGTTCACGAAAATCCCTTTGACATTTTGATCAGATAAGATGATTTTAAATGCTTCCGTTACTTTTTCAGCAGTTGCACCGCCGCCAACATCAAGGAAGTTTGCAGGGTCCCCGCCGTAATGCTTGATGATATCCATTGTAGACATCGCAAGGCCTGCTCCATTCACCATACAGCCAATATTCCCATCTAGTGAAATGTAGCTTAGGTCATATTTAGATGCTTCAATCTCCTTTGGATCTTCTTCATCAAGGTCACGGTATTCTAATATATCTTTTTGTCTATATAAGGCATTGCTATCAAAGTTTAATTTTGCATCAAGTGCCATGACTTTTCCATCACCTGTTACAACAAGAGGATTTATCTCGGCAATTGAACAATCCTTTTCAATAAACGCATTGTAAAGGCTTGTCATAAACTTAACAGCTTGACCAACTAATTTTGTTGGAATATTAATTTTAAACGCAACTTCTCTCGCCTGATAGGCTTGGAGACCAATCGCTGGGTCGATGACCACTTTCACGATTTTTTCTGGCGTTTTTTCTGCTACTTCTTCAATTTCAGTACCGCCTTCTTCAGAAGCCATCAAAACAATTCTTGATGTCGCTCTATCCAAAACGAGTCCTACATAGTACTCTTTTTGAATATCGCAGCCTTCTTCAATAAGTAAGCGTTTTATTTCGCGCCCTTCAGGCCCTGTTTGATGTGTGACAAGTGTCTTGCCGAGCAATTCCTCTGCAAACCCTTTCACTTCATCTTTTGTTTTTGCAATTTTTACCCCACCTGCTTTACCACGGCCGCCTGCATGAATCTGTGCTTTTACGACATATACAGAGCTTCCAAGCTCTTCTGATGCTTTCACTGCTTCATCAGGTGTAAATGCTACTTTACCATTTGGAACTGAAACCCCATATTTTCTTAGGATTTCTTTTCCTTGGTACTCATGGATATTCATTTCCCATCCTCCCAACATATGTAGAAACAAAAATTATAAAATAGACTGCGCTTTCATTTTAAAGAATAAAAAAGAGAATGTCTAGGGTTCTATGTAAAATCGTAAAATCCTTCTAAACATTCAAACTTTTATTTTATTAAAAATATAAATTTTTCAGTCAAAACACTTATTTTACCTTATTTTTTCATTTTTTGATCCAATCGATAGATAAATGAAAATATTTCTGCTACAGTATCGTATAACGCTTCTGGGATTTCCTCATCGAGCGTTAAGTGGCGCATCAGTTCTACTAAATTACGGTCTTCTTGAATAGGGACTCCAGCTTTTTGAGCTTCTTCAATAATATGATCAGCCACATAGCCACTGCCTGTTGCAACGACTTTTGGCGCTTTTTGTTTTTCTTCATCATAGTGTAGAGCGATCGCTCTTCTAAGCGGTTTTGAATCTTTCATACTCGTAAGTCCAGCCCTTTCTCGCTGATTTTATGAAAGTGTTCATCTAGAAAGTCAGACGGATCAATTGGCTCTTCTCTCTTTTTCGCTGTAATCCCCGTCAAACTATACCCTAGGGCATTTAAATTCTCTCGAACAGCTGGAATCATTGGATTAATGGTCCCTTGCAGTTCGTGAGCCGTCTCGACTGTAATTGACATCACTTTTTGCTGAATCGTACAGTCTATTAACGTTTCTTCTAAGTTTTCCATGTTTAAATAAAACATTAAACGGCACTGAGAAATATCAATAGAGCCATCTTTTTTCTTATGCCCTTTTAGAATAAAGGTTAAATCTTGAACACTATGTTTTGAGAAAAGAGGGTAAGAAACCATCATTTGACTAACTGTTTGGTTTTCCTGATGCACTAGTAACTGCCCATTTAATCTATGGAATAATTGATCCACTTCTTTTTTTACGGGCTCGGGAACATCAGCTTGCCTTGCATCATTTAAAACCATCTTTAATTGGTGAAGCTCTTGGCTTTTGACATCTTGGCTGCCCTTTTCCAGTAATTTCAGCATCCCAATTTCATCTCGTACACCTATCGCTTTTTTCATCGTCATCAGTAAATTGAGTACATCGGTTTTATTGCCTAATGCTGGTTCAGTCTGCTGAATGACCTTTACCAATGCGTTCGCCTCTGTTTTTGAAAGAAACGGAAATTCCCTTTGAAGCACGGCTGCCTTTGCGTCAGCCTGTGGCCCTGCCTGCTGGACTGCTTGAACCAGTGATGTGAGTTGTTTTACATCAAGCTGCTGCTGTCCGTCTGTACCTTGCTTTGTGATGCTCGTCAGAATGCGTTCTATTTGCTGAAGCGGGAGCTGTTTTGGACTTAATAATTGCTGCACGCTGTTCTGATTCACTGTATCCGCCTGTCGCCCTTGTTGTATAGCGGTGGGCTGGCTCTGCTTTGTTTGCTGAGCCGGATTGACATGAGGCTGCACTTGCTGCAAGCTTTCTCCTTGCTTCGTTTGACCTTCTTTTGCTCCTAGAAGCACCGATAAGAGCTTTTCTGCATGAACGGTTGTCTCAGCATTTACAACCGTACGAACGGCCTGTGTAAGAGCCTGTGTGGCTTCTGATTGCTTCGGAAGCTGTGTTAATCGATCTAGCAGTGCTGTCACATCCTGATGAAGTGCAGAGGGGGATTTCATCGCTAATATTGATTGGAGCACTCCTTGTTGAATCGGCAAATCTTTCTTTAAAGCAAAAAGAAGTGCTTGCAGACCTTTTTTGATATCCGCACCTTGAAGTTGTTCAATCCATTTTACTGCCGTTTTTAACTCTGCTTCGTTGATGACCGGTTTTTCTTTTAAAAAAGCTGTAGCTGTTAACATTTGTTCAAGTCCATTTTTAAGCGACAGACCTTCTAGTAGTTTAGCTGCGGCATCCTTTAATGTTTTAGGATCTTGGTCAAATTGCTGAACAGGTCTTAATTTACTCAGACTGCCTCCACCTTCTTGTTCTAATTGGAACCAGTAGAAAGAATCGGCTTTGAGCTGAGCCGCTAGCTGCGCTTTGATTTTGGTCGAACCTATTTGAACAAGTGCTGTATCATCCCCGAGCATTTTCAGTACTTTGCCGAGAATGAGCCGGTGAATATTTTCCTTTCCTTCCGTGTTAAGCGGAACAGATTCTGCCGTATTCAGCCGACTATTCAGTGCAGTATGTATATCTTCAACTCTTGTCATCACAGGCAGCCTCCTTGTGTCAAAATATTTATGAAATAACAGATTTCACTGGTGCAAATGATAACCGGTGGATAGGTGTGGCGCCATGTGTTTGAATGGCAGCAAGGTGCTCTTTCGTTCCATACCCTTTATGTTTTTCAAATTGATACTCAGGGTACTGGCGTCCATACTCTTCCATCATTTGGTCCCTTGTCACTTTGGCAATACATGCACCAGCTGCGATGGATGCGCTTTTAGCATCTCCTTTGATGATATTCTCCTGTTGAGTAGGAAGCGGGAGCGTCATCGCATCTATGAGTAGATAATCAGGTGTGTGAGTGAGCTGCTTTACAGCCCTCACCATCGCCAGTCTTGATGCTTCGTATATATTGATTTCGTCAATCGTTGCCGCATCAACAATGCCGATGCCGATGTCGAGCGCTTCCTTTTGAATGAGCTCATAATAGGTCATTCTTTTTTTCTCAGATAGCTGTTTTGAATCATTTAAACCGAGTAGGACGGTATCTTCTTTTAATATCACAGCTGCCGCAACCACTGGGCCAGCGAGTGGTCCTCTTCCTGCTTCATCTATGCCTGCAATATAAGTGTATCCTTGCGCTTTTGCTTTGGTTTCAAATTGCAGCATTTGCTTCCATGCTGCATGTAGTTCTTGCTGCTTTTCTCTCTCTTTGTTCCATTTGTCCATCAGCTTCTGGACACTTTTTCTTGTATCGTCTTTCAATAGTTCACGAATGTATGACTCGTCGTCAGCATGTTGTTCTATTAATGCTTTTATTTGTTTGACCGTGTACATTGGCTTTTCCGCAGCCTCCTTCTTTATATCGGCAGTTTTTCGCAAAAAATAAAGACCCGCATGAGCTGCGTGTCTTTTAGCTTTCAGGCTTCTCAAAAGTGAGGGGACCAAATTTTTCCGTTCGAATATCCCGAATGATGATTTCGGTCGTTTTGTCGTAATTAATGAATCCTCCACTCATCAGACAGCCGCGTTTTGTGCCAATGGCATCAAACAGCTCAACTGTATCTTCAGGTATTTCTGCTAGATCATAGCGTTTTTTTAATCGCTCTGGATAGTGCTCTTCTAAAAAGCGTAGCGCATAAACGGCGACATCCTGCAAGTTGATGATTGAGTCTTTAATCGCTCCGGTGACGGCCAGCCTAAGACCTACTTGTTCATCTTCAAATTTCGGCCAGAGAATTCCGGGGGTATCGAGCAGTTCAAGTTCTTTTCCTACCTTCACCCATTGCTGTGACGTCGTAATACCAGGTCGATCTCCTGTTTTCGCAATATTTTTCTTTGCCAACCGATTGATCAGCGTTGATTTGCCGACATTGGGAATTCCGATAATCAAAGCTCGAATGGCACGCGGCTTAACACCTTTTGCTTTCATTCGATCGAACTTTTCTTTTAATATTTCTTTTGATGTCGTAATGATTTGATTTAACCCTTGTCCATCGACAGAATTAATGGCAAGCGACCGTACACCTTGCGCTTCAAAGTGTGCCTGCCACTCTTTTGTCATACGAGGATCTGCTTTATCTGCTTTGTTCAAAAGCATAATTTTCGGTTTGTTTTGGAGGATTTCTTCAATCATTGGGTTTCTAGAGGACATCGGAATCCTTGCATCGGTTAATTCAAATACGATGTCGATGAGCTTTAATTTTTCTGTGACTTCCCGTCTTGCTTTTGCCATATGGCCTGGAAACCATTGAATTGTCATATGTGCACCTTCTCTCTTCTAACGGTTGTCTCTATACATTGTACAAAAAAAGAGCCTGTTACAGGTAACAAGCTCTTTCCTTTGATATCATTATCGTCTGATTTCTTTGATACGAGCCGCTTTACCGCGAAGTTCACGTAGGTAGTAAAGTTTCGCACGACGTACCTTACCGTGACGTACAACTTCGATCTTAGCGATTTTTGGTGTGTGTACAGGGAATGTACGCTCAACGCCTACACCGTAAGAGATCTTACGAACTGTGAAAGTTTCGCTGATTCCACCACCACGACGCTTAATTACAACACCTTCAAAGATCTGGATACGCTCACGAGTACCCTCGACAACTTTCACGTGTACACGTAAAGTGTCACCAGGACGGAACGCAGGAAGATCAGTGCGTAATTGTTCTTTTGTGATTTCTTCAATCAATTGTTGCATCGTTTTCAACTCCTTCCAACAGATGCTCATGTCCTCTTTCTTCATTGCAGCGGAACATCGTTTTCAAACTTGAATCGGCAAGCCGTCCAAGTCACAAGTAGTATCATACCACACCTGTATACCTTGTGCAATACAATCTAGTCATTATGAAGCTGCCAAAGCCATCTTTTTTCTTCATCCGTTAATGTTTTGCAAGAATCGATCAAATCTGGCCGTCTTGTATAGGTTCGCTTCAACGATTCTTTACGCCGCCACTCTTCAATTTTGGCATGATTTCCAGAGAGAAGCACATCTGGTACTTTCAATCCTTTATAATCAGCTGGTCTTGTATAGTGCGGATGCTCAAGCAGACCTGTACTAAATGAATCTTCGATATGAGACGCTTCTTTTCCAAGCACATGAGGCAAAAGCCTGACCACACTGTCTGCAATCATCATCGCCGGCAGCTCTCCGCCTGTGAGAACGAAATCTCCGATTGAGATTTCATCTGTGACAAGATGCTCCCTGATGCGCTCATCGTAGCCTTCATAGTGGCCGCAAATGAACATAAGATGCTCTTCTTTTGCAAGCTCTTCTGCTTTCTTTTGTGTATATCTTTCTCCTTGAGGACAGACAAGAATAATGCGGGGCTTCTTGTTTGCTTTTTTCGTTAAATCTTCTACCGCATCAAATACAGGCTGTGCTTTCAGAACCATGCCAGCACCGCCGCCATACGGATAGTCATCCACTGTTTTATGTTTATGATCGGAATACTCCCTAAAATTCACGACATCAAATGAGACCGCATCTTTTTCCTGAGCTTTTTTTAAGATCGATGAGTGAAGCACCCCTTCAAACATTTCAGGAAACAGTGTTAAGAAGTCAATTTTCATTCGTCAATGAGTCCTTCCATCACTTCAATGTGTACTTTCTTGGATGAAATATCAACTGTTTTGACGACAGATGGAATATAAGGGATGAGGGCATCTTTTTTGCCTTTTCTTCCAACCACCCATACATCATTTGCCCCTGGCGTTAAAACTTCTTTGATTTGACCAATCAGTTTGTCCTCTTCATCATATACTTCACAGCCGATGATTTCGTGGAAATAGAATTCCCCTTCATCTAATGAACCAAGATGTTCTTTTTCTACTTTTAAAATCGACTCTTTTAATTGCTCAGCTTCATTTAACGAGCCGACTTCTTCAAATGTCAGTAAATCAAATTGTTTGTGCTGTCTATGTGATGCGACAGTCACTTTTAGCGGTTCTTTTTGATTTTGTTTGAAAATATAAAGGACGCTGCCTTTTTTGTAGCGTTCTTCTGGGAAATCAGTCTTTGACACAACACGTACTTCTCCGCGCACTCCATGTGTATTGACGATCTTTCCGACATTCAACCATTCTAGCTCCATGTTCTCAATCACCCCTGACGTATTTCCACAATGGTGCCGTCTTTCACGACGATGACATTGTCTTGCATTTTGTCATCCCATTTATCACCTATTTTTACTTCAATCAGCGCATCCACTTCTGTTTCTTTCATTTCACTGCCAAGAGGCAAGATATGAAGCTGCTCGACTTGAAAATCAATTTGCCTCATTTTCTCTTGTCTTTTTTCAATGGCTTTTTGAAATTGAGGGATGGCTTCTTGCTGATGTGGTTCTTTTTCATGCTTTTTTAGTTGAAAATATAGTTGATTGCACTCACGTTCTAGTCTTTCTTTTTTCTCCAAAAAAGTCGTTAACAGTTTGTCCTTACTGCTTTCAGTTAATACTTGCATGACGGTGACATGTTGAATGATCTGCATCTTCCTTTTTGTCCCCCTATCCGAAGGCATTTGTCCTCTACAGTATAACGAAAAATAGATTTAAACGTGTAAAAAAAGGGGAGGTCCTAAGCCCTCTCCCTTTTTAGTCAGCAATCTCAAGTTGAACTTTCTTAGAAGACTCTGCACTTGCTGCAAACATGACTGTTCGTATCGCTTTAGCTGTACGTCCCTGCTTACCGATCACTTTTCCGGTATCTTCAGCATTGACAGACAGTGTGTAAATGACCTGCTCATCTTTTTCTAATGAAGATACGTGAATATCTTCAGGGAAATCAACAAGTGGCTCGACGATGGACACAATCAATTCTTCCAAGGACAGCTCATTCATTATTTGCTGTTTTTCGCATTATGAAATTTTTCAAGAATTCCTTGGCTTGAGAAAAGGTTACGAACTGTATCAGATGGTTTCGCACCATTTTGAAGCCATTTAAGCGCTAATTCTTCGTTGATTTTCACCTCAGCTGGTGATACCACTGGGTTGTAAGTTCCAACTGTTTCGATGAAACGACCGTCACGTGGTGAACGAGAATCTGCTACAACAATACGATAGAAAGGAGATTTTTTTGCTCCCATACGTTTTAAACGAATTTTTACTGCCATTTTACTAGCACCTCCGAAAATATTTCAACAAGATAGTATATTAACAATGATAAAAGGGTTTGTAAAGTGTTTTTTCTTAACAACGGTTTTATCATGTATAACCAATTACATAAATGGTAATTTAAAGCCGCCTTTTTTCTTTCCTTTGGACATATTGGTCATTTGCTTCATCATCTTTTTCATTTCGTCAAATTGTTTTAAAAGGCGATTGACTTCCTGTACAGATGTTCCGCTTCCTTTTGCAATCCGTTTTCTGCGGCTTGCATTGATGACCTCTGGCTGTTCTTTTTCTTCGGTCGTCATTGATTTAATGATCGCTTCGATGTGATTGAGCTGCTTTTCGTCTACTTGGACGTTTTTGAGCCCTTTCATTTTACCGGCTCCCGGCATCATTTGGATCAGTTCATCAAGTGGACCCATGTTGCGAACCTGCCCAAGCTGCTCGAGGAAATCATCGAGCGTGAAGCTCATTGTCCGCATTTTTTGTTCAAGCTCTTTCGCTTTATCTTGGTCAACGTTTGCTTGTGCTTTTTCAATAAGCGTGAGCACATCTCCCATGCCAAGAATTCTCGATGCCATACGCTCTGGATGGAATGGTTCAATTGCATCAAGCTTTTCACCTAGTGCGGCGAATTTAATCGGCGTATTTGTGACTGCACGAATTGAAAGTGCTGCCCCGCCTCGCGTATCACCGTCTAGTTTTGTCAGAACGACACCTGTTAAACCAAGCTGTTCATTAAAGCTTTTTGCGACATTGACAGCATCTTGACCAGTCATCGAGTCAACAACGAGGAAAATCTCTTCTGGATTTGCGACTTCTTTTACTTTCTGAAGTTCATCCATTAAGTCTTCATCAATATGAAGACGTCCTGCTGTATCTAAAATGACATAATCATGATGTTCTTCTTTCGCTTTTTCAATTGCCTGTTTGGCAATTTCGACAGGACTAACTTGATCACCTAATGAGAATACGGGCATATCAAGCTGTTTCCCAAGCGTTTGAAGCTGCTGGATCGCTGCTGGTCTGTAAATATCAGCGGCCACCATCATCGGCTTGCGATTATGTTTTTTGCGAAGTAAGTTGGCAAGCTTTCCAGTTGTGGTCGTTTTACCTGCCCCTTGAAGACCAACCATCATAATGACAGTTGGAGATTTTTTCGCTACAGCGATTTTACTCTCTTCCCCGCCCATTAATTCAGTGAGTTCTTCTTTTACAACTTTAATGACCTGTTGTCCTGGGGTAAGACTTTGCATGACCTCTTGTCCAACTGCCCGCTCGCTTACTTTTTTCACAAAGTCTTTGACTACTTTAAAATTGACGTCAGCTTCAAGAAGGGCAAGGCGTACCTCGCGCATCATTTCTTTTACATCTTGCTCTGACACTTTTCCTTTGCCGCGGATTTTTGAAATCGTCTGCTGCAGTCGGTCGGCTAATCCTTCAAATGCCATACTGTGCCGCCTCCTAATCTAATTTCTCAAGCGATTCAATTAAAGCTTCTGCTTCTTCCTTTTGCGCGGAATCTGCTACAAGCTCTCTCATTTTTGTGAGAAGTTCTTTACGCTCTTTAAATTTCTTAAACAAGAGCAGCTTTTCTTCATATTGTTCAAGCATCGCTTCAGTCCGTTTAATATTATCATAAACAGCCTGTCTTGATACTTCATATTCATCCGCAATTTCACCGAGGGAAAAATCGTCTAGGTAGTAAAGCGACATGTAGCTCTTTTGTTTTGCGGTCAACAACGATTGATAGAAATCAAACAAGTAGTTCATTCTCGTTGTCTTTTCAAGCGTCATGGGCTCTCTCCCCTTTGTTAAGTTCATTCCCTTTACAACAACTAAGTTTACACGGTTCTGATCTATGTGTCAAGTTTTTATCTTGTCACTTCCTGCGGCGATATATAAATAAAAATGCCGGCAATTTTGCCGGCATCCCCAGATTGTTGACAAAGGGCTAAAATGAACTTGATTTTAGCACTTTGTCTTCTTTTCAGCGTGATAGAAAACCTTTGAAGTCTAGGAAGGACGAGTACTGGCGCGGAGCGAATGTCACATTCGTGAGCACCAGCACGCAGGACTGACAAAGAATGCGAGGGTTTGTCTACACGCTGAATGCCGGCAGTTTTGTCGGCATCTTGATTAGTCTTCTTGATCAATGATGTCTGAGAATAATCCGTACACATACGATTCAGCATCGAACTCTTGCAGATCGTCTACTTTTTCACCTAGTCCGACAAGTTTTACAGGGATGTTGAGCTCATTGCGAATGGCAAGAACAATCCCGCCTTTTGCAGTACCGTCAAGCTTTGTTAAAGCGATACCTGTCACGTTTGTTGCTTTAGAAAATTCCTTCGCTTGCGCCATCGCATTTTGACCCGTTGTCGCATCAAGGGCAAGCAGTACTTCGTGCGGTGCATCGGGCACTTCGCGTTCAATGACTCTCTTGACCTTCTCTAGCTCTTTCATCAAGTTGACTTTGTTTTGCAGTCTGCCTGCTGTATCACAGATCAGGACATCTGCTTTTTTGGCTTTAGCTGATTGAACGGCATCATAGATGACCGCTGCCGGGTCAGAGCCTGCTGTTTGTTTAACGACAGGAACACCAGAGCGCTCGCCCCATACTTCAAGCTGCTCAATCGCCCCCGCACGGAACGTATCACCTGCTGCTAAAATGACGGATTTCCCTTCATTTTTTAGCTTGTTTGCCAGCTTACCAATGGTTGTGGTTTTACCGACACCGTTCACGCCTACAAATAAAATGATATTTAAACGGCCGTCTTCAATGTTCAGTTCAGAGATTTGTTCCTCACCACTATTGTAAATCTCCACGAGTTTTTCAGAGATGACTGCTTGTACTTCACTTGGGTCTTGAATGTTTCTTAATTTCACTTCTTTTTTCAGCTCATCAATCAGTTCCATCACAGTCGTGAAACCGACATCCGCACCGATTAACACTTCTTCTAGTTCTTCAAAAAAGTCTTCATCCACTTTACGATAGCGAGAAATGAGTTCATTTACTTTTCCCTGAAACGAATTTCTCGTTTTTTCAAGTCCATCTTTAAACTTTTCTGATACTGAATCGGTTTGCTGCGTAAATTTTTCTTTTAATTTCTTAAAAAAGCTCATGGGTTCAAAAACCTCCTTTAATTACTGGACAAGCTCTTTCGTTTCCTCTAGTTTGACAGATACCAGTTTTGAGACACCTGACTCCTGCATCGTGACACCGTACAGAACATCTGCTTCTTCCATGGTTCCTTTTCGGTGTGTAATCACAATGAACTGTGTTTCTTGACTGTATTTCTTTAAATACTGGGCAAAGCGGAACACATTCGCTTCATCAAGCGCTGCTTCTACCTCATCTAGCACACAGAATGGAACTGGTCTCACTTTTAAGATCGAGAATAATAAAGCAATGGCTGTTAATGCTCTTTCTCCGCCTGAAAGCAGGCTTAGATTTTGCAGCTTTTTCCCCGGCGGCTGCGCCACAATATCGACGCCTGAGTTTAGTAAATCGTTTGGATCTGTGAGCTTAAGGTCTGCTCTTCCTCCGCCAAATAATGCTTGGAAAACAGATTCAAAATGCCTGCGGATTTGAGAGAATGTCTCAGAGAAACGTTTCGTCATCTCCTGATCCATTTCTTCAATGACTTGGAATAACGTATTTTTCGCTTCTGTCAGATCATTGCGCTGTTCAGTTAAGAAGAGAAAACGTTCATTCACACGTTCATACTCGTCAATACTGCCTAAGTTCACTGTTCCAAGCTCTTCAATGGCTAGTTTGATCAATTTCACGCGTTTTCTTGCTTCATCCGGCGATAGCGTCAGATGATACATTTCTTTTGCTCCTTCAAACGAAAGGGCATACTCTTCGTTTAAATAAGCGATGAGGTTATCAAGTTCAACTTCCATGCGGCCAAGCTTGATTTCTTCATCTTTTAAGCTTGTCGTGAGCTGTTTATACAGGCGTTTTTGCTCTTTCAGTTCACGTTCTGCGAATTCTAATGTTTCAGAAAGAGCCAGGCGCTGTTTGCGTCGCTCTGAGATAAGCGCTGTCGTTTTGTTTTTATGTTCCAGTTTCTCTTTTGCCGCTTCTTCCAGTTGTTCGGCGCCGCTTGAGCTGGATGACATTTCACTTGTTAAGAGGGACAAATCTTCTTTTGTTTCCGTCAGCGTCTTTTCAGCCTCTTCTAATTCAGCCGTTAAGCTCGATAGTTTTTCTTGTTCATTTGCTAAAGACTGCTCTTTTTTGGCAAGCGAGATTTTCAGCTCTGTTAATTCGGAAGAAATGGTTTCTTTCGTTGAGCTTTGGGTCTGCTTCCGTTTTGTTAACGTGTTGATCTCTTCGTCAAGAGAGGTCAGTTTCTCACCTATAGATGTTTCAAGGGCTGCCTGCTCTTTGTCCTTGATCGCAAGTTCGCTAGAGCGCTGCTGCAACTCTTCTTTTTCTTGATCATAGAGCTCTAGATGAGCGTTAATATTTTTTTCAGCTACTTGCAGTTCATATAATGTCCCTTTTAACTCTTGCTGCTTTTCTCGAAGCATTTCGCCGCGCTGACGCAGTTCATTTAATTGGACTTCGCTTTCGGCAATCGATTGCTTCGTTTCTTTTGTTTCTTTTTCAAGGATCGTTGTTTTTTCTTCCATTTCAACGAGTTGCTTTGTTAACGTTTCAATCTCTCGGTTTCTGGAGAGGAGGGAATTGTTCTTTTTCTTTACGCCTCCCCCAGTCATTGAACCGCCTGGGTTCACCACGTCCCCATCAAGGGTCACGATACGATAACGATGTCCAAGCATTTTCGCTAGCTCATTGGCACCTTTTAAGTCTTTCACGATTAGGACTGTTCCAAGCAAATTCCGAATGACTTTTTCATACTTTTCGTCAAAGGAAACGAGCTGACTCGCTACGCCGATAAATGCGTCATGCTGCTCAGCTGTTTGAATATCTCTGAACTGAATGGTTCGTTCTTTGATGACGTTCATCGGCAGGAAGGTCGCACGCCCAAAGGAATGCTGCTTTAAATATCCAATGGCCTGTCTGGCAGCCGCTTCATTTTCAGTAACGACATGCTGCGTGGCTGCGCCAAGTGCAATTTCAATCGCTGTTTCATGTTGCTGCTCTGTTTGAATCAGCTCTGCAATCGCCCCGTGAATACCGCCTAACCGGTCCTTTGCCTTTAAAACCTCTTTTACTCCTTGGAAAAAACCTGAGAAGTCTTCCTGCATCGATTCAAGCATTTCTTTTTTAGATTTTGCCTGCTGTACATATTGATAGGCTTGGTAAAGAGCCGTTTCTTTTTTCTCGTATTGACGCTTCATCTGCTCTAGCTTTTGTTCCGCTTCTCTAAAGCGTTTCACCTGAGCCAAAATGTCTTCTTCTCGTTCTGAAAGTTGCTGCTCGGCTTCTGTTTTCTTTTCCTTCACAGACACCCGTTCTTCGATATGTTTCTGATTATTTTGCGTTAACCGCTCTAGCTGCAAGGCTGCTTGGCGCTGCTGCTCTTCTAGTAATTTACGTTCGTTTCGGATAGAAGCTTGCTCGTTTAATAGGTCAAAATAATCGCTTTTCAGCTGTTCAATTTGCCCTTCCACATCTTCACTATGAAGAGACAGCTGATGCTGTTTTGTTTTCACTTCATCTTTTAGCTGCTGCACTTCTGTTTGCAGGCTGTCACGTGTGACTTTCTGCTGTTCAATCTTTTCCGTTAACAACGCCTGTTTTTCGGTTAAACGCACGAGCGTGTCTTCTAGCTGCCCTTGGTTAGCGGCCGCATTTTTTTTCCGTTCTTTTAGAACTTCTTTTTTCCCTTCAAGCTTTTCTAGTTCTTCACTTGTGAAAAGGAGGACTTCTTGGAGGTCATGAATCGAATCGTCAAGCGCCTGAATACGGTCTCTCGATTCTTCGATTTTGGCTTCCTTCGCTTGAATATCTGTGGACTGCTTCATTTCATCTTGTTTGAACCGCTCGACAGCTTCACCAAGTGTTGTCCATTTTTTGTGTAGTGCTTCAATATCATGGACGGTGAGAGCAATTTCTACATTTTCAAGTTCTTCTTTCTTTTGCAGATAGTCTTTTGCAATAGATGCCTGCATTCTTAGTGGTTCTACTTGATCTTCTAGTTCATGCAGAATATCTTCTACCCGGTTTAAGTTGTCCTGCGTTTCAAACAGTTTATTCTCGGCTTTTTTCTTTCTTGTTTTATATTTCAGGACACCCGCTGCTTCTTCAAAGATGCTACGTCTTTCTTCAGCTTTACTCGATAGAATCTCTTCTACCTTACCTTGGCTGATGATCGAAAAAGCTTCTTTTCCAAGACCTGAATCCATGAAAAGATCAATAATATCCTTTAAGCGGACAGATTGATTGTTAATGAGAAATTCACTTTCTCCAGAACGATAGACTCTTCTTGTCACACTGACTTCGTGAAAATCGATCGGCAAAAAGTGATCTTCGTTATCGAGCGTTAATGTCACTTCTGCTAAGTTGACTCGTTTTCTTGAGTCACTTCCTGCAAAAATGATGTCTTCCATTTTTCCTCCGCGGAGGCTTTTTGCTGATTGCTCTCCAAGTACCCAGCGGATCGCATCAGTAATATTACTTTTGCCGCTTCCGTTTGGTCCAACAACAGCTGTAACCCCTTTGACAAAGTCTACAGTCACCCGCTGTGCGAAAGATTTGAATCCTATCACGTCTAAACGTTTGAGGAACATGAGAGTGATCCTCCTTATGTATTTAAAGTACTATTATCTTACCATATGAACTGAAAAAAGATGATGGAAAACAGAGTGAAATCCCCCTGAATCACGAGGGGGATTTTATTGGTTCATATGATGTTTCTGTAATTTAGCAAGTGCTTCCTGTGCAGCATGCTGTTCCGCTTCTTTTTTTGAACGGCCATTTCCAATTCCGAGCACTTCACCTCTAAGGGATACATTGGCTTCAAATTCCCGGTTATGTGCTGGGCCTTTTTCATGCAGGATTCGGTATTCAAGTACACCTTTTCCATCTCGCTGAACAAATTCTTGAAGCTGGCTTTTAAAGTCCATGACATGTGAGAATGCCCCGTCATTAATTTTCGGGTATACATAGGCTTCTAGGAATCGTTCAACAGGCTCAAGTCCTTGATCTAAATAAAGCGCTCCGATAAACGCCTCAAATACGTCTGCTAAGAGTGCTGGGCGTTTTCTGCCGCCTGTCATTTCTTCCCCTTTTCCTAAAAGAACAAGGTCTCCGAAGGACAGCTCATGCGCTAATGACACAAGTGATGGCTCACATACGATCGCCGCTCTCAGTTTTGTTAAATCTCCCTCGCTCATGGCTGGGTACTTTGCAAATAAGAACTGTGAGATCGTCAATTCTAAAACAGCGTCCCCTAAAAATTCAAGTCTTTCATTATCCTCATAAGGTTTTTTACGATGCTCATTCACATAAGAGGAATGTGTAAAGGCTTGATAGAGTAGTTTTTCATTTTTAAAGTGTACAGAAATGCGCTGCTGAAATTCTCTGAATTGCTCTAGTTTTTTGCTCTGTTTCTGTTTGTCTTTATATTGTTTTGGCATAGCAACCTCCAGGTAGGCGTCATCGCCTTTAAGGATACTGATTATATGGAGTCTCTCTTTCTACATGCAAGGAAACCGTGCTCCTTAGCATCTGAAAAAGGCTGACAATTGATCAGCTGAATATGTTGAAACTAACATAAATTTTCAAAGTCCCGCCATGAAAATAGACGGGACTTTGTTACGCTTATTGCTGGTTATTTATGTAGTTCACAGCGTCACCGACTGTTGCAATTTTTTCAGCATCTTCGTCAGAAATTTCCATATCGAACTCATCTTCAAGTTCCATAACTAGCTCAACTACATCAAGGGAATCAGCGCCTAAATCTTCTTTAAATGAAGCCTCCATTTTCACGTCAGCCTCATCAACGCCAAGGCGGTCTACAATAATTTTTGATACACGCTCTAATACGTCTGCCATTGCCTTTCACCTCCCCTCAAAGTATTATAGTTGATTCGTTTTTAAAAAACTAGAGAAAACGTAACGAAATTTTGATATTTCTTAGGACATAACCATTCCGCCATCCACTTGGATGGTTTGGCCTGTAATATAACCTGCTCCTTCTGAAGCTAAAAAGACAACAACGTTGCTTATATCTTCAGGCGCACCAAAGCGTGCGAGCGGGATTTGCTTAAGCATTTCTGTTTGAACATTCTCATCAAGCTTGTCAGTCATATCAGTAGAAATAAAGCCTGGTGCTACGGCATTGACTGTAATATGACGGCTGGCCAGCTCTTTCGCTGTTGTTTTCGTTAAACCGATCACACCAGCTTTTGCTGCAACGTAGTTTGCTTGTCCAGGGTTTCCGCAAACGCCGACAACAGATGCTACATTGATGATTCTTCCGCTGCGCTGTTTCATCATTTGACGTGTCACAGCTTTTGTACAGTTGAAGACACCTTTTAAGTTTATGTTAATGACATCATCCCATTCATTTTCTTTCATTCTCATGAGCAGGTTGTCCTTTGTAATTCCAGCATTATTCACAAGAATGTCGATTGAACCAAATGTATCAACGGCTTGTTTCATTAATGCCTGTACTTCTTCTGCATTTGACACATCCGCTTTGACAGCAAAAGCCTGCTGGCCAAGTGCTTTGATCTCATCTACGACTTCATTTGCTTTTGCTTCGTTGCCTGAATAGTTCACCACAACATTGGCACCTTTTTTCGCCAAATCGATCGCAATCGAACGACCAATACCGCGAGATGCACCTGTGACAACGGCTGTTTTATTTGTAAGCATCAAGAATCCCCCTTGAGTGTTTGAATGGCTGCTTCAATTGTTGCTTGATCTGATACGGAAATGGTCGTCAGGCGGCGATTGACTTTTTTCACAAGACCTGAGAGCACTTTACCAGGACCAATTTCAATAAATGTTGTCACACCTAAGTCAATCAGGCGTTCTACACTTTCTTCAAATCGAACAGGAGAATACAATTGTTCAATCAGCTTCGTTTCAATTTCATTACGTGATGTCACGATGTCTGCTGTTACGTTTGAAATGACTGGCGTCGCGGCATCAGAAATGTCTAATTTAGATAATACATCTGTGAATTTTTCAGCTGCTGGTTTCATTAATGCAGAATGGAAAGGTCCACTCACTTCAAGTGGAATTGCACGTTTTGCGCCCTTTTCTTTCGCTTTCTCTGATGCAAGTTCCACACCTTTTGCTGTACCAGAGATGACGATTTGGCCCGGACAGTTTAAGTTCGCAAGTTCTACAAGATGACCGCTTTCTGTCACTTCTTTTGTCACTTCTACAAGCGCCGCTTGGTCTAAGCCAAGAATCGCCGCCATTGCGCCTTCTCCTGCTGGAACGGCTTCATTCATTAATTCGCCGCGCTTTCTCACTGCGAAAACGGCATCTTTAAACGAAAGAGCTCCCGCTGCAACAAGGGCCGTATATTCACCCAGGCTGTGCCCTGCTGCATAATCTGCTTTGATTCCGCTCTCTTCAAATTTCTTTAAGATCGCGATGCTTGTCGTTAAAAGAGCTGGCTGTGCATTATATGTCAGCGTCAGTTCTTCTGCATTTCCTTCAAAAATCATTGAAGATAAATCAAAACCAAGGGTCTGATCTGCTTCTTCAAACACAGCTTTAGATGCTGCTTCTTGGTCAAATAAATCTTTTCCCATGCCAATTTTTTGAGAGCCTTGGCCTGGGAATAAAAAAGCAATTTTACTCATGCTGCTCTACCTCCATTACGACTCATTCGTGTCTTCTTTTTGAACTTCTTGATGAATGATAGCTGAAACGTCTTTTTTAACGATGTCGCGCGCCTGACGAATGGCATGAAAAATCGCATTTTCATCAGAGGAACCATGCGCTTTAATAACCGGTGCTTTTAAACCAAATAATGCGGCACCACCATATTCGGAGTAATCCATTTTAGATTTCATCTGCATTAATTTTGGCTTCATCATACCTGCTGCTATTTTAGCTGTGAAACTGGATGTTAAGGTTTCTTTCAGCATTTTAAAAACAGAAAGGGCTGTGCCTTCGATCGTTTTAAGGGCGATATTCCCCGTGAAACCATCTGTGACAACGACATCAGCTACACCCTCTAATAAATCACGCGATTCTACATTTCCTACGAAATTCAAATCTGATGCTTTTAATAATTCAAAGGTTTTTTTCGTTAAATCGTTGCCTTTTTTATCTTCTGTCCCGACATTTAAAAGTCCAACGCGTGGATTGCTCTTCGGGAAGACATGCTCTGCGTAAATAGATCCCATCATGGCATATTGCACAAGATGCTCTGGCTTTGCATCAACGTTTGCGCCGACATCCAATAATAAGAACCCGCTGCCATCAAGTGTTGGCAACGTCGGAGCAAGTGCTGGTCTGTCAATGCCATCAATTCTGCCTACGATAAACAGGCCTGCTGTCATGAGTGCCCCAGTATTTCCAGCTGAAATACAGGCATCTGCTCTTCCTTCTGAAACTTCCTGCGCCATTTTCACCATAGAAGAATCCTTTTTACGTCTCACTGCACGCACTGGTTCATCCGTTGGTTCAATGACTTCTTTTGCATCTAAGATCGTGATGCGTTCATGATTTGTTATGTATGATTTGATCTTGCTTTCATCGCCGACTAGTGTAATCTCGATATCTGAAAATGCTTCTAAGCTTTTTTGCACACCGTCAATAATGGCTTTAGGGGCATGATCTCCCCCCATTGCATCGACTGCAATTCTCATGTTATGTGCCACCTTTTACTTTTGTTTTGAGCGATACATGACGAAATCGCCTGAGAAGACAACTTCCTCACCTACATAGCTGTTTACTTCAACTACGGTTCTGCCTTTTTCTTTATCATGTGAGGCAACTTTGGCTTTTGAGACGACTCTTTCGCCTTGTTTGACCTGCCTTGTAAACTTAATATTTGCTTTTGCTGTCAAAGCCAGTTCATCGTCGATGACGGCTACTGCCAGCGAATTTGCCTGGGCAAAAAGATGATGTCCCCTGGCAATTTGGTTACGGCTGAATACATGCTCTTTTCTTACTTCAAAAATGGAAATCGCTTGATCATCAAGCTCTACATCAATCATTTCTCCAATGACTTCATCCAGCGGAAGAGACTTCACTTCATCCTCTAATGTCTTTTCGGCCACGTGCTTAATTCGTTCGCGTAATTCAGGGATTGACAGCTCCAAACGGTCAAGACGAACTGTTTGAATGCTTACACCGAACTTACTTGCCAATTCTTCATCAGTAATGAACGGAGTCGAGCTGATCGTTTGCTGGAGAAGCCTTTGTCGTTCTTTTTTATTTAGTTTCATATGCAGACACCATCCGTACATTTATGACTAGGTACTAATAGTAGTATATAATCTCATAGATGATAAATCAATCCTTGTTTCAAAAAGACAAGAAAATTCCTCCAGCACTTGATCAGCTCAATTTATCTCCGCCTAGCACACCGCTGTCTACGAGTGTTTTCCTAAGTTCTTTGTATTCAGGGTCTGTCCAAAAGGCTTCAGACTGCACGAGCTCTGCCGCATCTTTTCTAGCGGTTTCAAGCGCTCTATAGTCATGAACCATATCTGCCACTTTAAATTCAGGCATTCCGCTTTGTTTCTTGCCAAAGAAGTCGCCAGGGCCTCTTAGTTCTAAGTCCTTTTCAGACAGTTCAAAGCCATCTGTTGTTTCAGACATGATCCGCATGCGCTCTTTACCGGTCTCTGATTTAGGGTCCGCCATTAAAATACAAAAAGATTGATGCTCTCCGCGTCCGACCCGGCCTCTTAACTGATGAAGCTGTGACAGTCCAAAGCGGTCCGCATCATAAATGACCATAATGGTCGCATTCGGCACGTTGACGCCAACTTCAACAACTGTCGTTGACACAAGGATTTGCACTTCATTGGAAGTGAAATCTCTCATCACTTGATCTTTTTCATCACTTGCAAGTTTCCCGTGCATTAAGCCGATCGACCATTTTCCGCGATACGCCTCTGTCAGCATGCTGTGAACATCAATCGCATTTTGGACATCCAGTTTGTCTGATTCTTCTATAAGTGGACAAATAATATACGCTTGTCTGCCTTTTCTGAGCTCTTTATCAACAAAAGCAAGAATCCGCTCAAGCATGTCATGCTTCACCCAATACGTTTCAATCTGCTTTCGGCCGGCTGGTAGCTCATCAATGACAGAGACGTCCATTTCTCCAAATACTGTGATGGCAAGCGTTCTTGGAATCGGCGTTGCGGTCATAAACAAAACATCTGGGTCCTGCCCTTTGCTTCGCAGTTTTTTCCGCTGTTCCACGCCGAACCTGTGCTGTTCATCTGTAATAACAAGACCAAGCTGCTGAAATTCCACTTCGTCCTGGATAAGAGCATGCGTGCCGACTAAAATATCAATATCTCCCTCTTTCAGACGTTCAAGCAGTTCTCTGCGGCGCTTTCCTTTCACTGAACTCGTCAAAAGAGCAATATTTAGCCCCCATTTTTCAAATAGCTGATACAGTGAATCGGCATGCTGTTCAGCCAAGATTTCAGTTGGCACCATCAGCGCACCTTGAAAGCCGGATAAATGAGCGGCATAAAGGGCAATTGCCGCTACAGCTGTTTTCCCCGATCCAACATCCCCTTGAAGAAGCCGGTTCATTCGATACGGGGATGCCATATCTGACATAATTTCATCCAGCACTCTTGATTGTGCTTTTGTCAGCGGGAACGGCAGGCTATGAACAAACTCAAAGACCGCCTCTTTTGCGAACGGATGCTGGATGCCTGATGTTTTTTCTCGTTCTTTTTTTCTGATCGCCTGCATCTTCAGCTGAAAGATGAGAAATTCCTCGTACACGAAGCGTCGTCTTGCATGCTTGAGCGAGTCTCTCGTTTCAGGGAGATGAATGGTTTTTAGTGCTTCTTGATAAGACATGAGTTTATAAGCAGCTACAAGCTGCTTTGGCAGTGGATCTTCAGCATGGTCTACATAGAGTGACAACGCTTGTTTTACAAATCGTCTCATCATCTTCACGGTTACATTTTCTTTGACTGAATAAACAGGTTCTATACTGCCATCTTGTTCGTGTGTTCCTTTTTTAAATTCCTGCACCATAATGGATTGCCGGTTTTTATCCCACTTCCCTGTAACTGATACCGTATCGCCTAAAACAAGACTTCGTTTTAAATAAGGGCGATTGAAGCATATAGCTGTAATCAAAAAACGACCGACAAGCAGCCTGAATGTCAGCCTGCTTCGTTTTTTTCCATAATAGGTGAGAACGGGCTCACTGTGCACTTTTCCTTCAACTGTGACACGTTCGTCATGCCTGACTTCCTCTAAGTTGCGAAGCTCATAGTCGTCATATCGATAAGGAAAGTAGCCGAGTAAATCGGCTACTGTGTAGATTCCAAGTTCATTTAGTGTTTTTTCTGTTTCTTCTCCAATCCCTTTGAGGGCAGAGATCTTATCTTGCAATTTCTGTATCACGAGATGAGGTCACACCTCCGAAAATCTTCTTTTCAAGCTCCCTTGCTGTCGGTGTTGCAGCAAGTCCGCCTTGTGCAGTCTCACGAAGAGCTGTTGGCATCGTTTGACCAATTTTGTACATCGCATCAATGACTTCATCACAAGGGATGCGGCTTGTAATGCCGGCAAGTGCCATATCTGCTGCAATCATCGCATTAGAAGCGCCCATTGCGTTTCGTTTCACACATGGCACTTCCACAAGTCCTGCGACTGGATCGCAAACAAGACCCAGCATATTTTTTAGGGTGATGGCCATGGCTTCAGCGGATTGCTGCGGCGTACCGCCTGCCATTTCTACAATGGCTGCTGCTGCCATACCTGATGCAGATCCTACTTCTGCCTGACAGCCGCCTGCTGCACCAGAGATACTTGCGTTATTGGCGACAACAAAACCAAATGCACCAGATGTAAATAGGAATCTGACCATCTGTTCCTTTGTTGGCTTTAATGTTTCTTTCACCGCAAAGAGCGTTCCTGGCACAACACCTGCTGAGCCAGCTGTAGGCGTTGCACAGATCGTTCCCATTGCTGCATTCACTTCATTTGTTGCCACTGCCTTACTCACGGCATCTAAAATGGTATGACCAGACAATGTTTTGCCTGATGCGATATATGCTTGAAGTTTCACCGCATCCCCGCCTGTTAAACCAGATAATGATTTCACACCTTTCAATCCGTTTTCAACGGCCTGTTCCATCACTTCTAGGTTGCGGTACATCTGCGAGAAAATGTCTTCACGTGACTTCCCTGTCACTTCCATTTCTTGAGTAATCATAATTTCTGAAATGGAGGTATTCCGTTCTTCTGTTAGCTGCACGAGTTCTTTGACGTTTTTAAACATCATACATAACCTCCTTGTTGTTACTCTGCAATTTGTGTGACTTGAATAATGTTTGGCAGCGTCTCAAGCTCTGTTAAAACCGCTGGATCAATATTCTGATCCACTTCAATCGTCATGAGAGCTTCTTGCCCGACCTCTTTACGTGCCACTTCCATATGACCAATGTTGATGGCGAATTTCGCTAACACATTGGCAACTGCTGCAATCGTCCCGTAGCGGTCGTTATGAACCACAAGAATGGCCGGATGATTCCCTGAGAGTCTCAGTTCAAAGCCATTTAATTCTGTGATTTCAATTTTACCTCCGCCAATGGAAATCCCGATTAATTCAAGGCTTCCATTCGCATCTGAAATTTCTACTTTTGCTGTATTTGGATGCGCTGGTACCGCATCTTCTTCTTTAAACTCAATGTCGATTTCTTTGCTTTTTGCAATATCAATCGCTGTTTTAATTCGTTCATCAAATGTATCAAAGTCAAGAACACCGCCGATAATGGCTACATCTGTCCCGTGTCCTTTATACGTATCTTTAAAAGAGCCATAAAACGACACAACAATTCGTTTCGGTTCCCTTCCGAACAAGCTGCGAGCCACTCTTCCAATACGAGCCGCACCCGCCGTGTGCGAACTTGATGGACCAATCATGACGGGTCCAATAATATCAAACACACTTCTAAATTTCATAGGTCTTCCCCTCTCATCACCAATCACAGATTGGTTTGTTACTCCCTTTAGACTAATGGATTCATTCGATTCCCGCAACTCATTTCATCGATGAACACATAGTAAAAAAATGCAAAAGAAGAAGAAGGGCTTCATGTGCCCTTCTTTCTTTATTCAACAGCCAAAATATATGAATAAAGCGGCTGTTTTCCATCGTGGACTTCAACTTCTACATCTTCAAATGTGTCTTCAATATATGCTTCTAAAGCTTCCATCTCATCAGATGATGCATCTTCCCCTTTGATGATTGTGACAATCTCATCATCTTCTGTCACCATTTGGGTCAAAAGCTCTTTTGCTGCATCTAATTGATTTTTAGCTGTTAAGGTGATTTTTCCATTGTATAGGCCCATATAGTCGCCTTTGGCAATGTCGATCCCATCAATTTGGGTATCTCTCACTGCAAAGGTAATTTGGCCGCTTTTCACATGATCAATCGCTTCTAACATCGCTGCTTCATTGTCTTCATTTGAAGCTGCTTCATTGAGAGAAAGAAGTGCCGACATTCCTTGAGGAACGGTCTTTGTCGGAATAACAACGACCTCACGACTTGAGACAGTTGCCGCCTGTTTAGCTGCCATGACAATATTAGAATTATTAGGTAAGATAAAGACGGTTTCGGCATGAATGCTATCAATTGCTTTGACAATGTCTTCTGTGCTCGGATTCATTGTCTGTCCGCCTTCAATGACGACGGATGCTCCGATACTTTTAAACAAGTCAGCAATCCCTTCTCCCATTGCGACACTCACTACTCCAAAACGCTGTTTTTCAGCAGCTGTTGCTTTTGGTGCAGCAGGCGAGTGATCTTTTTCTTCATTGACGATCGAGCTATGCTGCTCTCTCATGTTTTCAATTTTCATATTAATTAAGCTGCCATAGCGCTGTGCATATGATAAGACATCTCCTGGCTGCTCTGCATGAATATGAACTTTTGCAAGCGTATCATCAGATACCACAAGAAGTGAATCTCCGAATTCGCTTAATTCTTCTCTGAAGGCATTTTCGTCAAAGGACTGTTTGTCTTCTTCGAATTTCACCATAAATTCTGTACAATAGCCAAATTCAATATCTTCTGTGTTCATATGGCTTTGTGCACTTTTATGATGCTCTGCACTCACTAATTCTTTTAATGTTGGCAAAGAGGCCGTTTTAGGAGGAAGCTCTTCTCCTCTTAATGAAGCAAGGAAACCTTCATATACACAAAGAAGCCCTTTACCGCCGCTATCTACAACGCCGACTTCTTTTAAAACAGGAAGGAGATCTGGCGTGCGGTCAAGTGATGCTCTTGCTTCCTCAATCGTTAATTCAAGCACACGATCGATTTGGTCTTCTGTTGTTGAAACAGCAACCGCTTTCTTTGCTGCGTCTTTTGCAACCGTTAAGATGGTTCCTTCAATCGGTTTCATGACGGCTTTATATGCTGTATCAACACCGGCCTGCAAGGCAAGCGCAAATTCTTTTGCGTCAATTGTTTCTTTTTGTTCTATATTTTTGCTGAAACCTCTGAAGAGCTGAGACAGGATCACACCTGAGTTTCCTCTTGCCCCCATTAACAGCCCTTTCGACAGAGCCACCCCGACCTTACCAATGTGATCGGTATTTGTTTCTTCAACTGCTTTTGCCCCTGAAGTCATTGACAAATTCATATTTGTCCCCGTGTCTCCGTCTGGCACTGGAAAAACATTTAACGCATCAACAATTTGTGCGTTTTGAGAAAGATGGTGAGCACCTGCAAGAATCATTTTTGCAAATGAGCGGCCACCCAGATTTCTAATAGACAATATATTTCCTCCTTACTACGGGTTCGTAACTTTTACTCCTTGTACATAAATGTTGACTGAGTCAACTGAAAGTCCAATCGTGTGATGAATCGTATATTTGACTTTCGTTTGAACATTATGTGCGACTTCTGATATTTTTGTACCGTAGCTGACGATGATGTACATATCAATATGAATGCGATCTTCTTTTTGACGCACAAGAACACCCCGGCTGAAGTTCTCTTTGCGGAGAATATCCGTCAAGCCGTCCTTTATTTGATTTTTGGACGCCATGCCAACAATACCATAGCAATCGATCGCAGCGCCTCCTGCCACCATTGCAATGACTTCATTTGATATATCAATTTGTCCGTATTTCGTTCTAAGTTCAATGGACACATTGGTTCCCCCTTTTTGAGAAATTGCCCTGAGTTATCACTATTTTACTATAAGACCCTTCTTTTTAAAAGAAATCATTCAATCCGACCCAATCCTACTTATACTATAGCCTTGATTTTTTATCAAGATGTCAAGGTATTTTTCTTGAAAGAGGAGCAAACAATCCTTGCAAACCCCTTGAAGCTGTGGTAAATTATTAAAGTATCTTGAGGCATCTCTAAGTACGTATATGAAGAATATGATGATGTTTTCGCAGTTAGGAGGGAAACAAATGGCACGTAAATGCGTTATTACAGGCAGAAAAACAAAAGCTGGGAACAACCGTTCTCACGCAATGAACTCTACAAAACGTACATGGGGCGCGAACCTTCAAAAAGTTCGTATTCTAGTGGACGGTAAGCCTAAAAGAGTATATGTATCAGCTCGAGCTTTGAAATCTGGTAAAGTTGAGCGTGTATAAGCAAGAGTAAACGCCTGCTACATTTAACTGTAGCAGGCGTTTTTATGTGGAAATAAAGGAGATTACTCATTAATCTTTCTTAAATGAACCAAGCATCGCACGGACAATGCCGCCAAGAAATCTAGGCAGTTTGATTGTATAAAATTTCATTTTGTCCCCCTCCTAAAAGTACCGCTTGCAGCACAATTGAGCTTAATCAGCCATCCACATTGATAGGTTGGTCAATCTTTGCTTCTTACCATTATTAATATGCCTTCATGAAAAGAAAAAGTACCATTTGAGTGGATGAGTTCGTTACTAATACATAGTGTGGAACCAGGCTCAATATGACAATTTTTCAGAGGATATTTGAAACCTTTTAATGTCAGCTTTTCAACCGATGTACCGAAGGGCAAAAACGACACATATTTTTTATCCGGGTCTTGTTTGATTTCGTATGTACCAGGTCCAAACATTTGAATAATATTTTGTTTATCTACAAGGTTCATGCTCTGTTTGTGCTGAATGCCTTTATAAAGGAGATGGATATTCCCAAGAAAATGATCTGCTCTTCCGCCTGTGATGCCGTAAATTTGAATATGGGCTGGATTCTGACGCAAAGACCAGTTCAGCGCAAGTTCTAAATCCGTTTCATCTTTCTCTGCCTGAAATAGATTGAGTGCAGGCAATTTCTTTTTCAGTTCATGAAGCTCCTCTTCTGTCACACTATCAAAATCACCAAATGCTCTGTCAGGTACAATGCCATGCTCTAGTAAGAAAAGGGTTCCCCGGTCTACGCCGATCCAGAGAATGTCCTCCTCAGATGCTTCATGATCAAGCGGCGGGATGTACACAAAAGGACCGCCGGCCACGATATGTATGTGCATGATTACGCTCCTCTCCATTGAAAAAGAACCAAAGATCACAATGACTTTGGTTCTTTTTGTTATGCTTCTCGAATGGCCTGAATGGCCGCCGTGCGGTCTTCTTTCCCATATACCGCTGAGCCGGCAACAAGTAGATTAGCGCCTGCTTCTTTGCAGCTCTTTGCTGTCTCTACATTGACACCGCCATCTATTTCAATGAGTAAATCAGTTAAGCCTTTTTGTTCACTAAGTGTCTTTACTTCTTTTACCTTTGAGAGAACAGCAGGAATAAACGCCTGTCCGCCAAAACCAGGGTTCACCGTCATGAATAAGACGAGGTCAACATCCTCTAATACATGCGCGATTTGAGAAACGGGTGTGTGCGGGTTTAAAACAACCCCTGCTTTGACACCTTGTTCTTTTATATGCTGAATCGTGCGATGTAAGTGTGGACACGCCTCGACATGAACAGAAATAATATCAGCGCCCGCTTTTGCAAATGCAGGGATATACTGGTCTGGCTGCTCAATCATTAAGTGAACATCGAGCGGCAGCTTTGTATGCGGCCTGATCGCCTCCACTACATTTGGTCCAAATGTCATATTCGGTACAAAATGACCGTCCATCACATCAATATGAATATAATCCGCTCCACCTTGTTCCACATCACGGATATCTTTCGCAAGATTGGCAAAATCGGCTGATAAAATGGATGGGGCAATATAAACCATGATTTAGTACCTCGGCTTTCTGTCTTTAATTTCAGTTAAAAACTCTAAATAATGCTGATAGCGATACTCTCTGATGCGATCGTGTTCTACTGCCTCTTTTACTGCACATCCAGGCTCTTTTACGTGCAAACAGCCCCTGAATTTACATTCTGCACTCTTCTCTCTGATTTCTAAGAAATAGAGCCCTAAATCTTCCGCTTCGATACCTGTAAATTCAAGCGAGCTAAATCCTGGTGTATCGGCAATGAGCCCTTCAGCCGTTCGAATGAGTTCCACATGTCTTGTTGTATGTTTCCCCCTGCCAAGATGGGAGGAAATATCATTTGTTTTCAGTGCTAAATCAGGACTCATCGCATTTAAGAGGGAAGACTTCCCTACACCCGATTGACCTGCAAAAACAGTAATCTTGTGATGGAAATACGGGGTCAGCTTTTCAATTCCATCCCCTTCGATTGTCGATGTTAAATGAACGTCGTATCCAATTTGGCGATAGTCTTCTGCATAGGCTTGAATCGTTTCTCGCTCTTGCTCTGTTTTCAGCAAGTCCATTTTTGTGATGCAGATAATCGGTTCAATCTGGCTCTCTTCAACAAGCACTAGGAATCTGTCTAACAGCGATGTACTAAAGGTCGGCTCTGCTGCTGAGAAAACGAGCACCGCTTGATCAACGTTGCTAATAGGCGGCCGAATCAGCTCATTGGTCCGCTCTTTTACTTCCAGCAAATAGCCTTCCTTATCGTTATCTGCTTGATAGACGACATAATCTCCAACAAGAGGGGTTATTTTGTTTTTACGAAAAATCCCTCTTGCTCTACACTGAATTACTTTGCCACTTTCTAAAGACTCATCCAGCACATAATAAAATCCGCTTAATGCTTTAATAATTTTGCCCTCAGGCATAAAGTCCCTCCTTTATTCATCATCAGGGTATTCAATCGTTTTGGAGCTTACTACTTTATCATCCACAGTCACCTGATAGTATCCTTTTTGACCAGGTTCTATCTTAAATTTAATCGTTCGCTCAGTGGGCGCAGTGATTTTAAAGGTTTCATATAAATCAGAAATGCTATGTTCTGCATCGTCAATGGATATTTGAACATTCATTTCTTGTCCTTCTGTTTCTGGTTCATATGGGATCGCAATCTTTTCAGTCACTGTTTTGGCTGGTTTCTCTTTTGGTCCAAGGGAGAACGTAATTTTAACCGTATCACCAGGTTTAACAGCTGTCCCCGCTCCCGGTTCCTGCTTCATGACCTCACCTTTTGGCACATCGTCAGAATATGCTTCTTTTTCATCTAGCTTTAGTCCATTATCCTCTAAATAATTTGATGCGGCCTGTTTACTATACGTCGTTAAATCCCGTAAGGTAATATCGGCAGGGCCTATACTGACGGTCAATGTGACTTCTTCATCTGCTGCGACAAGTTCTGTATTCGCGGAAGGTTTCTGTTCCATGACAATGCCTGATTCTGTGTCATTATCATTCACTTCCTCTACAACAACCTGTTTAAACCCTTTTTTCTCTAATAGTTCTTTTGCTTTCTCGACCTTTTCACCTGTTACATCAGGTAATTCGGTTTTTTCTTTACCTGTACTTTGATAAAGCTGAATTTCTGTCCCTTCTTTTACCTTTGTTCCAATTTTCGGGTCTGTTTTGACAACCAGCCCTTTTTCAATCTTCTCGTCGGCAATATCAATGGGTTCAGAAGCGACGGTAAATCCGGCTTTCTTCAAGGTGTCTTCCGCTTTTTCAACCGTCATGCCAGAAACATCGGTTACCTCTACGTCTTTTGGAAAGAGTAATCCTGGGAAGACCGTGATCGCTAAAATGGTCGCAGCCGTCAAAACAAATAAGATCGACGCTACAATCCACGGCCATTTTTTCCGTTTTTTCTTCGGCTTTTGTTTCTCTTTTTTCTTTGGTTTTTGAACCGGGTGGACGGCTGTTTTTTCATTGTCTTGATCGACTTGATGATCTTTTATAATAGGAATGGCTTTTGTTGCTTCATGATCTTCTTCAATGACAAAGCGCTTTTCTTTTAGTCTTGCAGGGTCAAAAACCGTTTTTAAGTCTTTTTGCATTTCAGATGCATCTTCGTATCGATAGAATGGATCTTTGGCCATCGCTTTTAAAATGATGTTCTCCACGCTTTGTGGTACAGAAGGATTCCACCTTCTCACAGATGGCGGCTCTGATTGCAAATGCTTCAGTGCGACACTGACAGCGGATTCTCCTTCAAATGGCATGCGTCCTGAAATCAGCTCATAAAGAACAATACCAAGTGAATAAATGTCTGACTTTTTCGTTGCAAGACCACTGCGCGCTTGCTCTGGGGACAAATAATGCACGGAGCCAAGAACAGAATTCGTATGGGTAATGGTCGCTGAGCTAAGCGCCATGGCGATGCCAAAATCAGTGACTTTGATATTCCCCAAGTTGTCTATTAATATATTGTGAGGCTTAATGTCTCGATGGACGAGCTGTTTCGCATGGGCTTCTTCCATCGCCGCAACGACTTGCTCCATAATGCGAACGGCTTCTTTTGGATGAAGCGGTCCATTGGCGTGTATGTATTCTTTCAGCGTCATCCCTTCGACATATTCCATGACAATATAATAAATGTCATCTTCTTCTCCTACATCGTAGATACTGACAATATTCGGATGATCTAAGCTGGCTGCTGATTGCGCTTCTCTCCGGAACCGTCTAATAAAATCATCATCGCTTGCAAAGTCAAACCGTAAAATTTTAATCGCCACTTCGCGATCTAAAATCATATCCTCCGCCAAATAAACGTTGGCCATTCCGCCTCCGCCTATGGCGCGAAGAATTTGATAACGGCCGCTGATCCTTTTTCCGATCAACACTTGCTGTCACCCTCCTCTGTTTGGGAGGAGATTTCTAACAGTACTGCTGTAATGTTATCTTCACCGCCGTTGTCATTCGCTGTTTGAACTAACTCTGTTACTTTTTCATCTGGTGCGGTTGTTTGCGATAAAATCTGAATCAAATGTTCTTCTTCTACTTTATTCGATAATCCGTCTGAGCAAAGCAAAATTTGATCTCCTGGATCCACTTCAAAAGTTCGTGCATCAATTTGAACGTGTTTATCCGTTCCTAACGCTTTGGTCAGCACATTTTTTCTTGGATGATATTCTGCATCCGCTTTTGAAATCTCTCCTGTTTTCACTAACTCATTCACTAGTGAGTGATCATCTGTTAATTGGGTCAGCGCACCTTCTCTTAGCAAATAGCAGCGGCTGTCACCAATATGGGCAATTGTGACCGTTTGCAAATGAACGAGCGCACAAACGATGGTCGTCCCCATTCCTTGGCATTCCTCATTGTTTTTCGCATGTTCGTATACTTGGTCATTAATGTCGCTAATTTTTGAGATTAACCAATTTTCTTGATCGGCTGGTTTATTTGGAATTGAAGATGTTTCCTGCCAGTATTCTTTTAAAGAAGAAACTGCCATCTTGCTGGCTACATCACCAGCAAGATGACCTCCCATTCCATCTGCTACAACAGCTAGAAGTGTGTCTTCTTTTGCTTCAAAAATACCTGCATCATCTTCATTATGCTGACGGACTTTTCCTGTATCGGTTTGAAAGGCTGCCCTTATCAACATTCGTCACCTCGTCTCTTCCTGACGCTCCTTCGCTCTTAGCTGACCGCAAGCAGCATCAATATCATGGCCTTGCTCTCGTCTAATCGTTACGTTTACGCCTCGTTCTTTCAGCGTTTTTTCAAATAGGAAGATTTGTTCTCTTGGTGTTCTCACGTAATCTCTTTCTGGTACATAGTTCACAGGGATGAGGTTTACATGGCATTTGATTCCTTTTAATAAATCAGCAAGTTCTTCTGCGTGATGGACTTGATCATTGACTCCGCCAAACAGACCGTATTCAAAGCTCACGCGTCTGCCTGTTTTTTGAATATAGTATTCAATAGCTTCCATTAATTTTGGCAGCTTGTATGCCTTATTGATTGGCATGAGGCGGCTTCGAATGTCAGTATTTGGTGCGTGCAGGGAGACAGCAAAGTTGATTTGCATTTGCTCATCCGCAAATTGATAAATCTTTGGAATGATCCCGCTCGTCGAAACGGTAATATGACGTGCACCAATATTTAAGCCGTTATCATGGTTAATGATTTTAAGGAATGCAAGCATTTCATCAAAGTTATCAAACGGTTCGCCAATTCCCATGATGACAACTGAGCTGACGCGTTCATCTGTTTCATCAAGCGCCTGTTGTACTTTCAATACTTGGGCCACAATTTCTCCCGCCTCAAGGTTACGTTTCAAACCGCCAAGTGTAGATGCACAGAATGTACAACCAATTCGACAGCCAACCTGTGTTGTGACGCAGACAGAGTTGCCATATTCGTGGCGCATCAGCACGGTTTCAATGGTATAGCCATCGTGTAATTCAAATAAGAACTTGATCGTTCCATCTTGAGATGTTTGTTTTATCACTGTTTTTAAAGTCGTGATGGCGAATTGATCTTTTAATTTTTCTCTTAATTCCTTTGAAAGGTTAGACATTTCATCAAAGGACGTGACGCGTTTTTCATAAAGCCACTCAAAAATTTGTGTTGCACGGAAAGGCTTCTCGCCTTGTTCCTTTAACCAGTCTTTGATTTCATTTAGCTCGAACGAGTAGATCGACGGCATGTCTGTTTTCAGTTCTTTTCTTACTTTTTGTTTTTGTTCTGTCATTTTTTATCCCTTCTTTCTCATGCTGCAAATAAAGAAACCATCTGTTCCGAAATAATGAGGAAGAATTTGTACACTTCCGTTTTGAACAAACGGAGCAACCTGCTCAGGCAGCCGTTCATTAAGAGATAGATCGGGGTCGAAGTCTTGGTGTTCTTGTAAAAACGCATGAATCACTTGTTGATTTTCTGTTGGATCCATTGTACATGTACTGTATACAAGGGTTCCGCCTGGCTTTAGCAGCTGGGCTGTTTCATGCAAGATCGATTGCTGAATTGTCGCAAGTCTTGCTGAGTCTTCCGAGGACTTTGTATATTTCATATCTGGTTTTCGTCTGATGACGCCAAAACCTGAACATGGTGCATCAATGAGAATACGGTCAAACGAAGCATCATCATAATGGTCGGATACTTTCCTTGCATCAAGCGCTTTTGCCTCAATATGCGTTAAGTTCAGACGTTTTGCTGCCTGTTTGATCAGTTTTACTTTGTGCTCATGTAAATCAAGAGACACAATCTTCCCCTCATCGTTCATTCGCTCTGCGATATGTGTTGATTTACCACCAGGAGCGGCACAGGCATCAAGCACCATTTCTCCCGGCTGAGGATCCAGCGCTCTTGCGACAAGCATGGAGCTTTCATCTTGAATCGTGACAAAGCCCTCTTGAAAGAAAGGAGTAGATACGATAGATCCTTTCATGAGTTTGAGTGCATCCTCAGATAAGTCGCCGAGCTCTGTTTCCATTCCTGCATCCATGAGTTCTTGCTGCAGTGCAGGGCGGTCTTTTTTCATTCGATTGACACGCAATGTCTGCTTTGGCGGGACTAAATGAATACGGCACATGCTTTCTGCTGCTTCAAAACCGTACGCCTCCACCCATTCTTGTACGAGCCACAATGGATGGCTTGTCTCTATTGAAAGCCTTTTTACCGGATCTTTAATCGCATCAAATGCTGGCACGCCTTCTCTTTGCACGGAACGCAAAACGCCGTTGACTAGTGAAGAAATGCCTTTATGTCCGCGCTTTTTCGTTAGTTCCACTGCTTCATGGATGGCTGCACGATCTGGAATTTTTTCAAGATAAACCATCTGATAAAGAGACATACGCAAAAGCTGCATGACCCATGGAGCCACCTTTTGCGGTTTTTTCACAAAGGGTGTGAGCATATAATCAAGTGCTAGCTTGTTTTGCAGTGTACCGTATACAAGTTCTGTTAATAGCGGTTTGTCTTGATCGGAGAGTTCTTTCTCTTTCATCACTGACTGCAAAAGCAAGTTACTGTAGGCTTGATTTTGTTCGAGTTTGATTAAAGCGTCCAGCGCTACTTCTCTCACATTACTTTTCTTCATTGATTAACCCTAATTTCTGTCCAATTTCGATATTTGCGCCTCTTAAGAAGTCTTCACCGCTCATTTTTTTCTTTCCAGCGGGCTGTACACTCGTTAATAAAAGGCCTTGCTGATTTCCTGTTCCAACGACTGGTCCTTCTTTTTGAAGCTCAATCACTTTCCCAGGTTCTTCTGGTGCTTGAAGCGGCACTTTTTTCGCTTCCCATACTTTTAAGTTGGCGCCGTTCCATTCAGTATAGGCAACTGGCCATGGATTTAAGCCGCGAACTTGGTTGTAAAGCTCTTCTCCTGGTTTTGTCCAGTCTAACCTTTCCTGCTCACGCTTAATATTTGGTGCATACGTTGCTGCCTCTTCATTTTGCGGAATTGGCGAGATAGACCTGCTTAACACATTTGGAACGGTGTCTTTTAATAAGGCCGCACCAGCCACACTTAATTTATCGTGCAGTGTTCCGACGTTGTCTAATTCATCAATTTCTACTTCTACTTTGCTAATCATGTCACCTGCATCAAGCTTTTCCACCATATACATGATCGTCACGCCTGTTTTCTTTTTGCCTTGCAGGATCGCATAATGGATCGGTGCACCGCCTCTTAGTTCTGGCAGCAGTGAGGCATGAACGTTGATACAGCCAAATTCAGGTTCATCAAGTAATCTTTTTGGCAAGATTTGTCCGAATGCTGCTGTTACGATTAAATCTGGCTTTAACGCAAGCACTTTATCAATTTCTTCATCAAGACGTACCTTTTCAGGCTGTAAAACTGGAATGCCGTGTTTTAAGGCTTCTACTTTTACAGGAGGCGGCGTGAGCACTCGTTTTCTGCCTTTCGGGCGATCTGGCTGTGTGACGACCCCTACCACTTCGTATCCTTCTGTTATAAGTGTTTGCAGCACAGGTACTGAGAAATCAGGGGTTCCCATAAATACGATACGTGCCATTTTCTTCACCCTTCCATTTCCGCAAGTTCTTTTTCTGTATAGGTTTGAATGATCTTCGACGTGAATAATACGCCGTCTAAGTGATCAATTTCATGCAATAAAGCTCTTGCTAAAAATCCTTCTGCTTCTATTGTAAATGGTTTGCCTTTCTTATCAAAGGCTTTCACCTTCACATAATTTGGTCTTTCAACCGTTCCGTACAAAGATGGAAAGCTCAGGCAGCCTTCAATGTCTGTCTGGCTCCCTTCCACTTCAAGAATCTCAGGATTTACCAAGTCAATCCTCCCAGAATCTTCTCCGATATCGACCACGGCAATTCTTTTTGAGATGCCAATTTGCGGTGCGGCTAGGCCGACTCCATCTAGTTCAAGCATTGTATCATACATATCATCCAGCAGTTTTTTCAGTTTTTTATCGAATGTATCAACAAGCTCTGTTTGTTGTTCAAGCACGTCTGCAGGATGTAAGACTATCGGTTTGATTGCCACGAAAAGACCTCCGTTTTACATCATCATATATGGATTCATATCGATTGATATCATCAACTGTTTTTGTTCCATTTCTTTTTGATAATGATCTTGTATTTTCCGTAATAAACTTGCCAGTTCATTTTCCCTTTTGTATTTTATCACGCATTGATATCGATATCTATCTTTGATCTTAGCGATCGGAGAAGCAGCAGGACCGAGAATCCTTGTATTCGGTGCACAATTCATTTTCAGGAACTGAACAATTTTGTCTGTGACATGCGCTGCCTTTGTCACTTCTTCATGTGATACAGTCACCATCGCCAAAAAATAAAATGGCGGATAGGACTGATGACGACGGTGCAACATCTCCTGCTCATAAAAGGCTTCATAATCATGCTGTTTGGTTAATTCAATACTATAATGCGTAGGTGTATATGATTGAATAATGACTGACCCCGCTTTTTCATGACGTCCCGCCCGTCCGCTTACTTGTGTAAGAAGCTGAAACGTTTTTTCACTTGAACGAAAATCAGGGATGTGAAGAGACGTATCCGCACTAAGGACACCGACAAGTGTAACATCTGGGAAGTCTAATCCTTTTGCAATCATTTGCGTCCCAAGCAGAATGTCCGCTTCTTTGTTACCAAAGGACGTGAGAAGCTTTTCGTGCGCGCCTTTCCGAGAGGTTGTATCTACATCCATTCGGATGACCCTTGCTTCTGGCAATACCTTCGTCAACTCTTCTTCCACACGCTGCGTGCCTGTACCAAAATAGCGAATATGCTCACTATGGCATTCTGGACATTCTGCAGGTACAGGAGCTTCGTGACCGCAGTAATGGCACTTCAGCCGTTTTTGAAAGCGGTGATAAGTGAGAGAAATCTCACAATGTGGACATTGTTCCACATATCCGCAATCACGGCACATCACAAAGGATGAATAGCCTCTTTTATTTAGAAATAAAACAGCCTGTTCTTTTCTTTCAAGTACTTCTTTTAACCTGAGCATTAATTCTTCTGAGAACATGGAGCGGTTGCCGTTTCTTAATTCTTCTCTCATATCAATTAACGAAACGTGCGGCAGCTGCTGCTGATTGACGCGCCGTTTGAGCGTCAGCAGTGTATACACACCCTTTTTCGCACGCGCATATGACTCAAGTGAAGGCGTTGCACTGCCTAATACAACCGGACATTGGTGCCGCCCTGCTCGTTCAATGGCCACATCTTTCGCATGATACCGAGGCATTTCTTCTTGTTTATATGACGATTCGTGTTCTTCATCTATAATGATCATTCCTAGATTCTCAAACGGGGCAAAAACAGCCGATCTTGCGCCAACGACAAGCTTGACTTCCTTGCGGTGGATTTTCCGCCATTCATCGTATTTTTCCCCAGTCGATAAGCCGCTATGAAGAACAGCCACATTGGACCCGAAGCGCTCTTTAAAACGCTGGACCATTTGAGGCGTTAATGAAATTTCAGGAACTAGGACGATCGCTTCTTTTCCCTTTTGGAGGACATGATCAATCGTCTGTAAATAAATTTCGGTTTTACCGCTTCCTGTGACTCCGTGCAGTAAAAACGTTTCATGTTTGTCATCGCTCACTGCTTGATGAATGGGTTTTGCCGCTTCTGCTTGCTCTGTTGTGAGATCAAGAGGAGTAGATGGTGTAAACTCCTTATCCCGATAAGGATCTCGATAAATCTCTTCATAGCTTTCTGTTAACAGACCTTCTTGAATCAAGGCTTTTATCGTTTGAGAACTAGCACCTGTTTGCTGCTGCAAATCTTTTGCTAAAAACGTCGTTTCATTCGATTGAAGTAAAAAAGCAAGCAGCGCCTTCTGTTTCACCGCATTTTTCTTTAACTGTTCCTGCTTTTCTTCAAGTTTTTCTTTTGAAACAGCTGTCTGAAGTGTCCGCACCTTTTTCTTTCCGGATTTTTGCGAGACGTGATATCTGACTTCTAGATGACCTTTTTGGACATGCTTTTGAATAGGCTTCAGCTGTTCAGGCGGAATGTCAGCGTAAAGGATGCTCTCTTGCTGACCGAAAAGCTCTTTCAATGACTGCGGAAGTTCCTCAGCTGATAACACCTGAATTTCTTTTTCATATTTGGCTTTCATCGCTGCAGGAAGCATCGATTGAAGCGCCGTAATATGATAGGACAATGTTTTTTCCGTCAGCCAGTGGGAAAGCTCCAATAGCTCATCTGTCAGAACAGGAGATAAATCAAATAAATCGACAATGTCCTTGATGTTTCCTGACTGTACGTCTGTTTCTTCTTTGATTTTTGTCACAAACCCTTGAATCTTCCTTGGTCCAAAAGGAACTACTACCCTCATACCAGCCTTGACAAGGCCTTTAAAGCGGTCTGGCACACGATAGTCAAATGGCCTGTCAATGGCTTTCGTTGTGACATCGACGATCACTTCAGCAATCATGCTCGATCACGCTCTTTTGGCAGCAGCTGTTTTGCCTCCTGTAAGATTTCAAAGGCAAGGTCTTTTTTACTCATCATTGGCAGCTCTTTTTTTGTTCCGTCTGCTTTGATCAATGCTGCGACATTCGTATCTGTGCCAAAGCCTGCGCCCTCTGCTGCAACATTGTTCGCGACAATCATATCTAAATGCTTGGATTCGATTTTCTTTTTCGCATAGTATTCTACATCCTGCGTCTCAGCCGCAAAGCCGACTAGCACCTGATGTTCTTTTCTTTTCCCAAGCTCTTTTAAAATATCTTTCGTCCGCTTAAATTCAACCGCTAGTTCACCGTCTTGTTTTTTCATTTTATGAGAATACGTCGTGACAGGCGTATAATCGGCAACGGCTGCTGATTTAATCACTATATCTGCTTTCTCGTACACCTCTAACGCTGCTTGATACATCTCCTCAGCCGATTCCACTTGCACCACATTCACATGCTCAGGCGCAGTTAACGAAACAGGTCCTGAAATGAGCGTGACATCAGCCCCCATTTGCTCGGCAGCTTCTGCAATGGCATAGCCCATTTTCCCAGAAGAACGATTTGAAAGGAAACGAACAGGGTCGATCACTTCTCGTGTAGGGCCAGCTGTGACCACGACTTTTTTACCTGAAAGCGGCAAGCTGGTTGGCTCATCAAAAAACGCACGGATGTGTTCAACAATTTTTTCAGGCTCCTCTAAGCGTCCTTTTCCAATGTAGCCGCATGCTAAATAGCCTTCACTTGGCTCTATAAACCGGTAGCCGTCTTCATATAAAGTGCGGATGTTCCGCTTGACAGCTGGATGGTCATACATGTGCACATTCATAGCCGGTGCAACCCATACAGGAGCTGTTGAAGCAAGCAAAGTCGTTGTGAGCATATCATCAGCAAGTCCTGCGGCCATTTTACCAATGGTATGTGCTGTTGCAGGGGCAACAAGAATGAGATCGGCCCAGTCAGCTACATCAATATGCGCAATGACTTTTGGATTGTTTTCTTTAAATGTATCCACATACACCTCATGCCGAGATAGGGCTTGGAAGGTGAGCGGAGACACAAACTCACGGGCAGATTCTGTCATAATCACTCTTACGTTTGCGCCTGCCTGTACGAGTTTACTAGTGAGTGCAGCTGCTTTATATACGGCGATTCCTCCGCTGACGCCGAGTAAAATATTCTTTGACTGTAACATTTGTTTGTCCCCCTTAACGGCCTTTTTCACAAATTCGTCTACAATTCAAAAAAGTCAAAACCAATCATAGTTTTGACTTTTTTGAACGTATCGTATCTGCATAGCAGAAGCGATGTTATTCTTGCTCTTCTTTTTCAAATGTCAAAAGACCAGCATCGATTTCTTCAAGAGCTTTCCCTACAAATTTATAGGATTTTGTGTTTTCGATTTGTTGATCTTGATGGATTTGCATTTCACGTGCACGGCGTGCAGACACTGTGACAAGTGTATATTTTGAGTCAAGTTTGTTCATCAATGAGTCAATTGAAGGATCTAACATGGTTTATTCTACCCCCAGCATTTTTTTATATCTTGGTGCGACTCTGTCTCTTCGCAGGTGCTCTGCAAGGACGATCGCTTTAATTCTTTCACATGCAAGCTCGACATCGTCGTTTTCAACGACATAGTCATAAGCATCCATCATTTCAATTTCTTCTTTTGCAGCAGCCATTCGGTTACGGATGAGATCCTCAGATTCTGTCCCGCGTGTAATAATGCGGTTTTGAAGTTCTGAAAGACTTGGCGGTGCAAGGAAAATAAAGAGACCTTCCGGGAATGCTTCTCTTACTTGAAGTGCACCTTGCACTTCGATTTCAAGGAAAACATCTTTTCCTTCGCTCAATGTTTGTTCTACATAGTCAACAGGCGTGCCGTAGTAATTCCCGACATACTCTGCCCATTCTAACAGCTTTTTGTTTTCAATCATATGTTCAAATTCTTCCCTGGTTTTAAAGAAATAATCAACACCATTTCTTTCACCTTCACGCGGTTTGCGGGTTGTCACAGAAATAGAGTATTCAAATTTCGTATCTTCCTGGGAGAAAATGGCTTGTCTGACCGTTCCTTTTCCAACTCCCGAAGGTCCAGAGAGAACGATTAAAAGTCCTCTTTCTTTCATAATGGCGTATTACCCCTGCCCTTCATCTATGATTTCTTCTTTTACAGAAAGTCTTTGCGCGACAGTCTCAGGCTGAACGGCAGATAAGATGACATGGTCACTGTCCATAATGACAACAGCACGGGTTCTTCTTCCGTATGTCGCATCAATGAGCATGCCTCGATCTCTTGCGTCTTGTATCATTCGTTTAATCGGTGCTGATTCCGGACTGACGATTGAAATCATCCGATTCGCTGAAATGATGTTTCCAAATCCGATATTGATCAACTTTATGGTCATCTTCTTTCGTCCCCCTGTAATATAAACGTCTCTAGTCTCGCCGAAAGAGACGCACTGTAAACAGCATACACAATGACTATTCTATATTTTGCACTTGTTCTTTTATTTTTTCAATAGCGCTTTTCATTTCAACCACCAGCTTTGTTAAATGGTGATGGTTTGCTTTTGATCCAATCGTGTTCACTTCACGGTTGAGCTCCTGTACAAGAAAGTCAAGCTTTCGTCCGGCAGCGCCGCCTTGCGTCAAAATTTGCTGGAACTGCTGAAAATGACTTTTCAGCCTGGTAATCTCTTCTGTAATGTCACAGCGATCCGCAAAGATGGCCGCCTCTGTGATCAGCCTGCTCTCTTCAAGCGCCTCTCCGATCCATTCTTGCAATCTTTGATTCAATCGTTCTTTGTACTGACTCACAACCTCTGGTGCAAACACTTTGATTTCTTCTGTAAATGCCTCGAGTTCAGACAGCCTGAGTTCACAGTCTTTTTGAAGTGATGTTCCCTCCTGCTCTCTCATAAAGCAAAGCTCCTTGACAGCTTCTTCACAAGTGTCTATCAGCAAATGCTCCAGCTGCTCATTACGGCTGACTGACTCTTCCACCTGAACAGCCTGTTCCAGCTTCAGTAAGTCATGTGCATGCTGAATACCTGAAATATGATAGCGGTCCTCAAGGTCTTTTGCGGCTTTCATATATTCATCAAGCAGCGGCCAGTCAATTTGTAAAGACCGGCTTGCAAGTTTACCGCCTTCAATCGTAACAAACAGCTCAATTCGACCGCGCTGCACGTGACGAAGAATGATTTTTTTTAATGTATCTTCGAAATATAAAAGCGGCCTCGGCAAACGGGCATGAACCTCTTTAAAACGGTGATTGACCGATTTTAGCTCAACTGACACTGTCAGTTCACCATCCGTTTTACTCGCTTGGCCGAATCCCGTCATACTGCGTATCATGTGAAAACACCCAATTCTTTCATATTAATAAAATGAAAAAGGTAATAGCAGACACTATTACCTCAAAATTATACCATAACCAATTATTTTTTTCTTGTCAAAAGTGACCCCGCCAGTAAAAAAGTTGGCAATGCAGACATACCGATGATCAGAAGCCAATCAACTGGTGCGACTGCCACCGTTTTGAAAATCGGCTGAAGCGGCGGATAATAAATGACCACAAGCATCAGCAGAAGGGAAGACACAACGGCGCCGATCAAGTACATATTCCCGAATGGATTGCGTTCAAAAATAGACCGTTCACTGCGGCAGTCAAACACATGAATGAGCTGCGCCAAAACGAGTGTGCTGAATGCAACCGTCTGCGCATATTGAAGATTGTTCGGATCACGGTGATACACAAACATAAAGGCTAACAAAGTGGCAATCCCGATCAGAAACCCTCTTGATATGACCTTCCAGCCAAGCCCTCTTGCAAAAATCCCCTCTTTCATGTTGCGCGGCTTTCTCTTCATGACATCGCCTTCTGGTTTATCCATTCCAAGTGCCATAGCCGGCAAGCCGTCTGTGACAAGGTTTACCCACAAAATTTGAATTGGAACGAGAGGCAATGGAAGCGCAAGAAGCATCGCAAACAGCATGACCAAAATCTCTCCCACATTCGATGCCAGCAAATAGCGGACAAATTTGCGAATGTTTTCATAAATATTCCGGCCCTCTTTAATAGCGGATTTAATGGTCGCAAAGTTGTCATCAAGCAAAATAAGAGAAGAAGCTTCTTTGGCAACGTCTGTTCCGGTAATCCCCATGGATATACCGATATCCGCCTGTTTAATCGCTGGCGCATCATTCACCCCATCACCTGTCATCGCGACAATATGGCCATTTTTTTGATAGGCCTTCACAATTCTCAGTTTATGCTCAGGTGATACACGGGCAAAGACGTACACATCTTCTGCTGTTTGCTCCAGCTCTTTGTCGCTTAGCTGATCCAGAGCTTTTCCATCAAGCACCTTTCCTTGCTTCGGTAAGAGACTTAAATCTTTAGCGATCGCTTTAGCCGTTTCTACGTGATCGCCTGTAATCATCACTGTTTTAATGCCAGCATCCCGGCATTCTTTAATCGCTCGTCTCACTTCAGGACGAGGTGGATCAATCATGCCCTCTAGACCGATAAATGTGAGGCCAGTTTCTGCCTGCTGAACAGATGTGATTTTTTCTGTCAGGCTTACTTTTTTATATGCAATCGCAATGGTTCTAAGCGCTTGTCTTGCTAAACCTTGAATGGCAGCTTCTGTTTCTTGCCGGTGGGCCTTTGAAAATGATGCGGTGCGTCCGCCGTGCATCATATGACTTGAACGGTTCATCAGCACATCTGGCGCCCCTTTGGCAATGACATACCGCTCCTTCTGATTCGTTTCCACGACGACTGACATCATTTTTCTTTCAGAGTCAAAAGGGAATTCCTCCACCACACGAAATCCCGCTTCGATGAATTGCTCTGTAAAACCCGCTTTACGCGCAGCGGTTAGAAGTGCTCCTTCTGTCGGATCGCCATCAAGTCTCATCTCACCGTCTTTTTCAACAATGGTCGATGTATTACAAAGTGCTCCGTATAATAGCACCTTTTGCAGGCTTGGATGTTTGTCTACATGGACAAGTTCTCCATTTAAGGTAAAATCACCTGACGGCTCGTACCCAGTGCCAGAAATATTCCACGTTTTCCCCTCTGCCCATACATGTGTCACTGTCATTTTATTTTGTGTCATTGTGCCTGTTTTATCTGAGCAAATAATCGAGGCGCAGCCAAGTGTTTCCACAGCCGGCAGCTTTCTGACAATGGATTTTTGTTTAATCATCCGCTGCACACCTAGGGAAAGTGCGACAGTGACGATCGCCGGCAGCCCTTCTGGAATCGCAGCAACAGCGAGAGATACACCCGCTAAGAACATATGATACAAATCATGACCTTGCACCACACCAAGAACAACCACAAGCACAGTTAAAAATAATGCAGCCACAATTAAAATTTTTCCCAGCTGCTCAAGGCGTCTTTGCAGCGGTGTTTCCATATTACCTGCTGAATCCAGCATACCGGCAATTTGTCCCATCGCCGTATTCATCCCTGTACCAATGACAACCCCTACACCGCTTCCTCTTGTGACAAGCGTCCCCATAAAGGCCATGTTCGTCAAATCTCCAAGTGAGACATGATCTCGCGAGAGCGGACTCGCATGTTTGACCGCTGGGATGGACTCTCCAGTGAGGGCAGATTCTTCGATTTCCAAACTCTTTGTTTCTAGTAATCTGATATCTGCCCCAATTCGATCCCCACTTGAAAACTTCACAATATCTCCCGGCACGAGGTGCTTCGACGGGATCTTGACCCATTCATTGTTTCTCCTTGCATAGACATGCGGCGTTGATAATTCCTTTAGTGCTTGGAGGGACTTTTCCGCACGGCGTTCCTGATAAAAGCCAAGCACACCATTTATCAGCACAATCGCCACAATCGCCACAGCATCAATGTATTCACCTAAAAAGGCAGAAATAATCGTTGCCGCAAGCAGGATTAACACCATAAAGTCTTTAAATTGCGCTAAAAAAATAACGAATGCCGACGCCTTTTTCCCTTCCTGCAATTCATTTGGCCCATGCTTTTCAAGCCGCTTTTGCACATCTTTTTCTGACAGTCCGTCACCTATCGATGTATTCATTGTTTTTAATAAATCGGTTTGGTTCAGTTCATGCCAATTCATTTGACCTCGTCCACTCCTCTTTTGTTCTCTCTCTTATGCAGTGTTCTATAAGCCAGTTTATTCAGACTCGTCCTAAATCATGCTATAATAATAAGACTGCCTAAAGAACGAGAAAACGTAAGGTTCTTTCAGTAGATTTGTGTGAAAGAAGAGGGTGTATCCAACATGTCATTTGACGGCATTTTTACATACGGTATGACTAATGAATTGCAAGAAACATTAACTGGCGGAAGAATTTCGAAAATACATCAGCCATACAAGCATGAGCTGATTTTTCATATCCGGTCAAAGGGGAAGAATCATAAGCTGCTTTTATCCGCTCACCCGAGCTATGCAAGAGTACAGCTCACTGAGCACCATGATGATAATCCGAGCGAACCGCCAATGTTTTGTATGCTTCTCAGAAAACATCTTGAGGGTGGGTTCATTGAACGTTTTGAACAAATTGGGTTAGATCGGGTGATCGTGCTGCACGTGCGAAGCCGAAATGAAATTGGCGATGAACAAACCCGTAAGCTGTATATTGAAATTATGGGCAGGCACAGCAACTTAATTCTCGTGGAGGACGAAACGGAGCAGATCATTGACGGACTGAAACATCTTTCTCCATCTGTGAACAGCTATCGAACGGTGCTGCCCGGACATCAATATCTTCTGCCGCCGGCACAGCAAAAGCTGAATCCTTTTGACGTGACAAAGGAAGATATTTTAAAGCATTTACGTTTTCAAGAAGGGAAAATCGCCAATCAAATTGTCGATACATTCTCCGGGGTTTCTCCGCTGTTTGCTAAGGAAGCTGTCCACAGGGCCGGTCTTGCCAATCAGGAAACGATTCCAAGTACATTGCTCGAGATGTTCCAGCTCATTCAGGCGCATTCTTTTACCCCTCAGCTCACGAGAAAAGATGGGAAAGAGTATTTTTATTTATTAGAACTTCAGCACGTCGATGGTGACATGAAGACGTTTGATTCTCTTAGTGAGCTACTTGACCGCTTTTATTTCGGAAAAGCTGAAAGAGACAGAGTCAAACAGCAGGCGGCTGATCTTGAACGTTTTGTTGTGAATGAAAAAAAGAAAAATGAAAACAAGCTAAAAAAACTAACAAGAACGCTTGAAGAATCTCAAAATGCGCATAAGTACCAGCTTTATGGTGAATTGCTTACTGCCAATATATATGCAATTAAAAAAGGGGATAAAGAAGCGACTGTCATCAATTATTATGATGAAGAAGGCGGAGAGATCACGATCCCGCTCAAAACAAACAAAACCCCTTCTGAAAATGCACAAGCGTATTTTACAAAATACCAAAAGGCAAAAAATGCAGTAGAGGCCGTAAATGAACAAATCAAGCGAACACATGAAGAAATTGTTTATTTTGACGAGCTGATCCAGCAGCTGTCCTCTGCCTCACCAAAAGATTTAGAGGAAATAAGAGAAGAACTGGTGGAAGGAAAATATTTGCGTCCCAAACAAAAACGCAACGCCAAAAAGAAAAAACCATCGGCCATTCAGCTTGAAGCATATGAATCTTCTCAAGGTGTTCCGATTCTCGTTGGAAAAAACAACAAGCAAAACGAATATTTGACCACAAAGGCGGCAGCTCGTGATGACATTTGGCTGCACACAAAGGATATTCCTGGATCACATGTCGTCATTCGTCACAAAGCGCCTGATGAACAAACCTTGCTTGAAGCAGCACAAATTGCTGCCTACTTCTCAAAGGCAAAAGAATCAAGCTCCGTCCCTGTCGATTATACGAAAATCCGGCATGTGAAAAAACCAAACGGAGCAAAACCGGGCTTTGTCACGTATGATCAGCAGCAAACATTATTTGTGACGCCTGATGAGGATGTTGTCCTAAAGCTGAGAAAATAAAAAAGAGCCGATTAAATCTTTAGATGAGATTTTATCGGCTTTTTCTTTGTCTTTTTTTTCTTTCTATATAGAGCTCATCGAGTGCATCTACATCCTCTTGTTCAAGCAAGGTCTCAATGGCCGCAGCCAGCTGTTTAGTGCGGGCTGGGCTTGCACCACTCGTAGATATGGAGATTGTCACTTTTCCTGCCGTTACAACCTTTGGCACAATCACATTGCCTAGCTCTGACTGGCTCACACAGTTGACGAGCTGATGAGGAAGCGCTGATTGCGTCATCCACTCGTTTACTGAAGGGTCGTCTGTAGCAGCGACAATTAAAAATGCATCCTTTACATCTTCCGCATCCACTTTCTTTTTCTTCCAAGTCAGCTGATATGTCTCAATGAGATTTGCCATTTCATCACAAATGTCAGGGCTCACAATGGTTATGCTGCATGGCTCCATGCATAGCGCACTCGTCCTTCTAGCCGCAATCCTTCCACCGCCGGCAATCAGCACATGTTTATTGGTTAGATCAAGATGAACTGGAAGCATGGCTTTCTCCTTGAAAACGAAACGCATCCTCTTTGTTTAAGATGGTTTCCTGCACACGTTCAATATAAGCTGCTTTTACATGGGGATGAAACCCAATATATCGGCAGACACGGACATCTCGCAACCGCTCTCTCGCCTGATTCGCTTCACTCTCAATCTCTTTCATTAAAATGCCGGTAAATAAAAGATAAGGCACGAGATAGACAGGCGTATCGTCATCTACTGTTAACTGTGCTAAGACGTCACGATAATTCGGTTCACACGCTGTAATAAAACACGGAAAAACCTCTGCACAAGGCAACATGCTACGGACATCATCTGCAATGCCAAACACATCCCGCTTTACATCTGGATCAGAGCTTCCACGGCCAATTAAGAGAATTTTTGCACGCTCTCCCTTGTATCCAGCTTCTTCAATCCTTGCGATAACCGCTTTCGTGACTTCTTGGTTCACGCCTATAGGTCTTCCATATGTCACCTTCACTTGTGGGAAACGTTTTTGTACTTTCACAATCTCATCTGGAATATCTGATTTGGCATGCATGGCAGTTAAAAGGAGGAGCGGGACGATCGCAATGTGGGTTGCTCCTTTTTGCACACAAGTCTCAAACCCTTCTTCAATTGAAGGGTCCGTCAACTCTAAAAAACAAATTTCTTGGATATCTGCTTCCACTAACGGCATACAGCTTATCATAAAAGAAATGGCTTTATCCTGTGCTTCTTTTACCCTGCTTCCATGCCCGACATAAAGGACTGCTTGTTTCATTTTACTTTTGACTCCTCCTTGCAACCTTAGTTTTATTCAGACGAAAAGACACGATGTCTACACGTGTCTTTTCACCTTTGTTCTCATTTCTCAATCAGTGCTGGTTCAAACCAGTTCAACTTTTGATGAAAGTGAACGACATCTCCTACCACGATTAAACTTGGGTGCTCGATCCCTTCTTTTTCAACCGTTTCAGATAGTGTCGCCACCGTGCAGCAAGTCGTCTTTTGCCTCGTGGTCGTTCCCCAGTGAATAAACGCAGCTGGGGTTTCAGGATTCCGCCCATTTTTCAAAAGCAGCCGCTGAACTCTTTCCACGTTTTTGACGCCCATGTAAATGACAAGGGTATCAATCCCCGTCGCCAGCGCTTCCCACTTTTCTTCAAAATGTTCATCCTTTTGATAATGCCCTGTCACAAACGCAACATTCGAGCTGAATTCTCGGTGCGTGACTGGAATGCCTGCATAAGCAGCGGCTGCAATGCCAGAAGTAATCCCCGGGACAACTTCATATGGAATACCATGCTCAGCTAAGCATTCGATTTCTTCACCGCCACGGCCAAATACAAAGGGATCACCGCCTTTTAGACGAACGACTATGTTCCCTTCCTTCGCATGAGCAACAAGCGCTTCGTTAATCGCTTCCTGTCTCATCGTATGATGATTCGGCAGTTTGCCGCAATAGATCAACTCCGCCTCCGGTTTGGCATGGGCAAGAATCTCTTGATTGACAAGACGATCATATAAAATGACATCTGCCTGCTGTATTGCCTTATGGGCCTTTAGCGTAATTAAGTCTGGGTCACCCGGTCCGGCACCAACAATGTATACTTTCCCCATCTTGCTTTCTCCCCCTGCCATCAGGCGATTATTTCGTTTTATCCTTTACATAATCAACAAGGCGCTGTTTTGACTCCTCGCGTGATAATTCACCTGTATCTAGGACGAGCTCAGGCGCAGCTGGCTCTTCGTATGGTGAATCGATTCCCGTGAAAAATGGAATTTCGCCGTTTCTTGCTTTTTTATATAACCCCTTTGGATCACGCTCTTCACACACGTTCAGATCACATTTCACAAACACTTCGTGAAATTCTCCGTCTTCGACTAACTGTCTTACGATTTGGCGGTCTTCTTGAAATGGTGAAATAAAAGCAGTAATGACAATCGTTCCTTGCTCAACAAATAATTTCGCCACTTCACCGATGCGCCGAATGTTCTCTTTTCTGTCGTCATCTGAAAAGCCTAAATCTTTATTGAGTCCATGGCGTACGTTATCGCCGTCAAGGACTGTCACTTGGTACCCCTGTTCAAACAGCTCTCGAGCCGCTGCGTTGGCGATCGTCGATTTACCTGAACCGCTTAGACCTGTCAGCCAAATGATCCCGCTTGTATGGTTGTTTTTCTGTTGATATTCTTTTTTAGTAATAGATGAATCATGCCACACGATATGTTCGTTGCTCATGTCATATCCTCCTTTAAGATACCGTCGTTTTTAATCCTTCGATTAATGTTTCAATGACTTCTTTTCGGCTGAACGTGCTCGGTGGTAATTCACCATTTCTCAGCATCGTTCTGACCTTTGTACCTGAGAGAATGACATGTTCGCTTTTATCATGTGGGCATGTTTTTGGTGTTGCCATGGCTTCACATGTATTGCAGTAAAAGCTGTGCTCAAATTTTAATGGTGTGATTCCAATTTCTTCGCTTGTAAATTGTTCAAATAGCTCCTGCGCTTCGTATGTGCCGTAATAATCACCAACACCCGCATGATCTCTGCCGACAATAAAATGTGTACAGCCATAATTTTTACGCACAAGCGCATGAAAAATCGCTTCCTTTGGTCCAGCATAACGCATGGCAGCAGGAAAAACACCTAAAAAGACGCGGTCTTTTGGGTAATAACCGTTCAGTAACACTTGATAGCTTTTCATTCTTACATCTGCTGGAATATCATCAGATTTTGTTTCACCAACAAGTGGATTTAAAAATAGACCATCCACTGTTTCCAGTGCTGTCTTTTGAATGTATTCATGCGCACGATGGACTGGGTTTCTCGTTTGGAAACCGACAATTGTTTTCCAGCCGTTTTCTTTAAAATGTTTTCTTGTTTCTTCTGGCTCATACGTAAATTGCGGGAAAGGTTTTTCACTGCGTTTTGTCAGTGTAATTTTACCACCAATATACGTGTCACCGCGTTCAAATAATTTTTTCACGCCTGGGTGATTGCGGTCATCTGTTTTATACACATTCACTGCTTCTTTTTCCTTATCAGGTGTGTATTGATCTTCCACCTCAATGACCCCGTATACTGTTCCATTATACGATAAACGAACAATGTCACCTTGATTGATCTCCGCTGCTTGTTCCTTTGTGACAGGCAGAGTAATCGGAAGAGACCAAACGACACCACTTGCTAGTCGCATACTGCTGACAACTGCTTCATAATCAGCTTTCGTTAAAAACCCTTCAATTGGACTATACCCGCCAATTGCGATGAGTTCAAGGTCTGCAAAAGAGATGGCATCCAGCTCAATTTCTTTCGCAGCTGTGCTTAGATCAAATTCTTCATTTACTCGATTAATTAATACGCCACCATGTGGTGTTAAACTCATTTGTTCATCTTCCTCTCAATGTTCATATTTATTAGATGTTAATAGTCGGATTTATATTTAAATCCCGCCGCCCTGTTCATGAATCGAGCTGCTCTCATTTTTAACTGCCTTCATAAGACTCAGTGCACCTAGTGAAGCAAGCAGTACACTCATCATGATAAAGATAGAGTAATAGTCTCCTTTTAAGAAAAGGCTTACCAACAAATAAGATAGACTAAGTGATAAGAAAGGTGACACAACCCATACCTTCAGCATTTTTTTCACAACATGTTTATGAAAAATGTTCGGTCCACCCTTTGCCATACCAAGCCCAATAATGGACGAGGAGGTAATTTGAGTAAGGGGAACAGGGAGTCCGAATATAGAGCTGACGATGACAAGTCCTGCACCGGTGCTCGATAATAGAATGCCTTCACCCGTTTGATAGCGTGTAATTTTCTTTCCGTTTGTTTCTAGTACCCTTCTTCCTAGAAGCAGCGCCCCAATGGCCACAAAGATTCCGCCGTAAAGGGTTCCTTGCCCGACTGATAAAACACCTGACGCGACAAGCGGGCCGACCGCATTGGCGACATTGTTCATGCCGGCTGAAAATGCTTCTAAAAACCCACTGATAATCAAAACAACAGATAAGATCAATGTACCTTTTTTGGATAATGTCCGTTTAGGGAACAATCTGATGATTTTGACAACAGCAAAGGTAAAAACAAAGGCAACAATCGGAATAATCACCCAAAAAGAGACAATGACTAAGATCGATTTCACATATAGCACTTTATATGCGGCTGCCACACCGACCACAGCACCTACTGTGACCTCACTTGTGGATAAAGGAATGGCCAAGAGGTTCGCTATGAAAAGTGATAATGCGGCCGAGCCAATGATGATACACACAATTTCAAGTGTGATGACAGATTCCGGCATAATCCCGGAGCTGATCGTTTTGACGACCTCACCGCCGCCAATCACTGAACCTGCTAATATTCCAACCGCACAAACGCTGAGCGCGTATATTGGCTTTTTGATCGCACCTGAACCATATGCGATGCCCATCGAAGCGGCTGCTCCGCTTGCGCCAATATTTAAAGCAAAGAATAAGCTAAATAAAATTGCGGCGATTTCCATACATTATACTCCCTTACTCATGTAATCCGCACTCAGTCTTTGCTGTCCCTGACCATCTTCCAGAACGCAAATCATCAGCAGTAAATGCCGGCTGTGTACATGGTGCACACCCGATGCTTGGATATCCTTGGTCGTGCAGCGGATTATAAGTAAGATCCTCTCTAGACGCATATCTCCATATGTCCTTCCACGTCCAGTGAATGAGCGGACATACTTTGACTGATTGGAATTTTTCATCCTTATTTAAGAAGTTCGTACCTGCTCGTTTAGGCGACTGCTCTCTTCTTAAACCAGACAGCCATGCCGGATAGCCAGATAGTGCCTCTTGCAATGGAATGACCTTTCTCATATGGCAGCAGCTTTGAGGATTCGTTTCCCATAATTTATCACCATGCTGCTCATTCTGCTCTTCCACCGTCAGCTCAGGTGTTTTCAGCACGATGTCTAAACCAGGATATCTTTCCTTCACTGCATCAATGGTGTCGTATGTTTCCTTGAAATGCAGACCTGTATCTAAAAAGACAATTCTTGCATCTTTTTTTACTTTCGCAATTAGATCGATCAGGACAATGCCCTCAATGCCAAAACTGCATGCATAAACGAGCTGATCACCATAGTGGCCGTACGCCCATTTCAGCACAGATAGGGCCCCTTTATACAAATCGTCCTCTTGAAATGTAATGGACGGCTCTTGCCAATTTTCATAAGTTAACATTGTTTCTCCCCTTCCGGAGTACTGCTTCTATTGCTATTCTCCGCACTACTTTAATCTGATTTTTTCATTTTTTTCCACTTGAATCACTTGACCGTCCTGAACGATCAACGTAATTGAACCGAATTTCATATCCCCAATCAGCTCTTGCATATGCTTCACTAAGTCCTCATCCTGGTTTTGTTTCAGTTCCATCTCCTCTTCCTCCTCACCGTTAAAATAAAAAAACTTTCTTTCAGTCCGAAAGAAAGATGAGGAAGCTCACGATTTCCTTATCTTTCAAAATAGAATCATTTTGCAGGAAGTAGCACCTTGCAAATCGCAGGTTGCCGGGCTTCATCGGGCCAGTCCCTCCACCTCTCTGGATAAGAGTTTTAATTTGTATTAAATATTAACACAATTCAAACAAAAGTCAACCCGACTTTATTGATAGGATTAGTTTTTATTTAAATTTGAGTCTATTTTACTATTTTTAACCAAATAAAAAACTGTGCAGCGCAGCACAGCTTTTTTAAAAAAGGACAAGCTTTTTAGACCGTTTCTTCCATCCAAGATTCAGACGAAGGATCCTGTCTCCAGCGTTTTAGTTTATTCATAGCAGAGGGCTCAATTGCTTTTAGCTCAAGTGCCACTTCTGTCAGTGTGTCATAGTCTGTCAGCGTGACATAGGGAATGTTTTTCTCTTGAAAAGCCGCAGTTGCTTTTGGCAGTCCATAAGTGAAGATCGCAACAACTCCGAGTACGTCACAGCCTTCTTCTTCTAGAGCAGCCACAACTTCAAGAACGCTGCCTCCAGTTGAGATGAGGTCTTCTACGACAACCACCTTTTGTCCAGGTGATACGGCTCCTTCAATTTGATTTCCTTTTCCGTGTGCTTTTGGTTTACTTCTTACATAACACATCGGTACGTTCAGACGATCAGCTGCTAATGCCGCATGAGGAATGCCAGCTGTAGCTGTACCTGCGACAACTTCCGCTCCTTCAAAATGAGTGAGAATCAAGTCTTTTAAACCTTCCGCAATGTCTCCTCTGACCTCAGGATAAGACAAGGTGAGGCGATTGTCACAGTAAATCGGTGATTTGATACCGCTCGCCCATGTAAATGGTTCGTCTGGTTTTAAAGAGACAGCTTTGATTTGTAATAAATGCTTCGCGATTTTCGTTTTCATCCGGCAGTCACTCCCACTCTTTCAAAATTTGTTGATAAGCTTCCACTGGGTTTGTGGCTTTTGTGATCGATCTTCCCACAACAATCTGTGAAACACCCTGCTCTTTGGCAAAGGCAGGTGTCGCCACACGCTTTTGGTCATCCGTTTGATCATTTGGTAAGCGAATTCCTGGCGTCACAGTGAGAAAGGAAGGAGAGATTTGTTCATGAAGCTGTTTTGATTCATGAACAGAGCACACCACACCATCAAGTCCACTTTCATATGCCAATTGTCCATAATGAAGCACAGCCTCTTGCAACGGGCGGTTAATTAGTAATTCTTTTTTCATCATATCTTCTGACGTGCTTGTCAGCTGGGTCACTGCAATAATACCCGGGCGATTTTGGCCGGCAGGGGTTCCGCTTTCAAGCCCCTCTAAAGCCGCCTGCATCATCCTTTTCCCGCCGGCTGCATGCACATTCACCAAATCAACACCAAGTGCAGCAAGCCTGTTCATCGCTTTTTGCACAGTTGTTGGAATGTCATGAAGCTTCAGATCAAGGAAAATACGGCAATTTTTTTCTTTCAGTGCGTCAATAATGGCAGGACCTTCTTGGTAAAACAGCTCCATGCCGACCTTTACGAATAATGGAGTGCCTTCAAAACGATCTATAAAGGCGTGCGCCTCCTGTCCTGATGGAAAATCAAGCGCGATGATGGGCAAGTGCTTCATGTTTCCAGCTCCTTCCGATGCATTCCTCTACAGATGAATACCCATAAGCCGCTAACACATTCGGTAGTTCATCAATGATTTCCGGGCAAATAAATGGGTTCACAAAATTGGCTGTCCCAACAGCTACCGCACTTGCGCCAGCTAGTAAAAATTCAAGTACATCTTCAGCGCTTTGCACCCCGCCCATCCCAATAATCGGAATAGAAACGGCCTGACTGACCTCATGCACCATTCGGATGGCAACAGGTTTTACAGCAGGACCTGATAATCCGCCTGTTTTATTGGCAAGAATGGGTTTGCCTGTCTTTAAATCTAAACGCATCCCAATTAAGGTATTGATCATGGTGAGTCCATCCGCTCCAGCCGATTCAATCGCTTTAGCAATCTCAACGATATTGGCTACATTAGGTGACAGTTTCACATAAACAGGAACGGAGGAAACTTCCTTAACGGCTTTTGTCAATGTAGCCGCCATTTCTGGATCGGTCCCAAAGGCAATTCCACCTGTTTTCACATTCGGACACGAGATATTCAGTTCAAGGGCGTGAACATTACTTGCTTGACTAATTTGCTTCGCTACTTCAACATAATCATCAACTTGTGATCCAGCAACATTGGCAATAATAGGGGTATCGAACTGCTCAAGCCAAGGTAATTCATGTTCAAGCACGCCTTTTAGACCTGGATTTTGGAGACCAATCGCATTCAGCATACCGGCTCCTGTCTCAGCTACCCTCGGTGTCGGGTTGCCAAATCTCGGTTCAAGGGTCGTGGCTTTAATCATGATGCCGCCCAGCAAGGAAAGGTCATATAATGATGCGAATTCTTTTCCAAATCCAAAACAGCCTGATGCAGGAATGATTGGATTTTTTAGAGATAAGCCGGGTAATTCGATGTTTAGCATGATAGCGCCACCTCCTCCGCTTTAAAAACAGGTCCATCCAGACAAACTTTAACGTACGGTTTCTCGTGCTGATCGGTATGACAGACACAAGCAAAGCATGCACCGATTCCGCAGCCCATTCGTTCTTCCATTGAAATATAGACAGGCTTATCGGGATAAGAGTCTTTTAGTGCTTTTAACATAGGTGTCGGTCCGCAAGAAAGCAAGACATCAAAGTCCAGCTCATTCTCTTCAATGACATTTGTCACGAAACCTTTCGAACCATATGTCCCATCTACGGTTGCGATAAACGTATCTCCGAGTGCTTGAAACTTCTCCTCATAGAATACATCCTTTTTCGATTGAAAACCGAGAACATGCTTTACGATGACGCCTTTTTTCGTTAACCGCTTAGACAGTTCATATAGCGGAGGCACACCGATTCCTCCACCGGCTAATAATGCGGTCTGTCCGGCCTGAACGACTGAAGGGTCATAGCCGTTTCCAAGCGGACCTAACACATCGACTGCCTCTCCCGCCCGCTTTTGGGAAAGGAGCTTTGTGCCCTCTCCCTCTGCGCGGTAAATGATGGTTGCTTCTTGCTTTTCGGCATGAATGTTGGCAATACTGATCGGTCTTCTCAGCAGCGGTGTCATGGATTCACTGACCTTTATATGAAGAAACTGTCCAGCTGTTTGAAAGGATTCAACAAGATCACCCTTTAATGTCATTTCGTAAATATGATCAGCGATCTCTCGGTTTGAGACGACCGTCAAGTATGCTTTTTTCATATCGTTACTGTCACCTCAGCATTCGTTTTCACTTCTGGCATTTCATCTGCTCTAAATGTCATGCTCTCTAGCACTCTTAAAATCGCTTCTGCTGTATCTAGTGACGTTAAGCAAGCGACACCATTTTCAACAGATTCACGTCTAATTCTAAAGCCGTCTCTTGCCGGCTGTTTTCCTTTTGTTAAGGTGTTGATGACAAATTGGGCTTCACCATTTCGAATGACATCCAGCAGATTCTTTCCTTCTTCTCCTATTTTGCCGACAACACTTGATGGAATGGAAGCTTGTTTTAAGTAATTCGCTGTTCCTTCTGTTGCTAAAATATGATAGCCGATGGAATGGAATCTTCTTGCAATCTCAAGTCCTTCTTCTTTATCTTTATCAGCCACTGTCAGGAGAACCGTTCCGTCTTTTGGAATTTGAATGCCTGATGCAATCAATCCTTTGTAGAGGGCTTTTTCGATTGTGACATCTTTCCCCATGACTTCACCTGTTGATTTCATTTCAGGCCCTAGTGTAATATCTACTCTTCTTAGTTTTGCAAAAGAGAAGACTGGAACTTTAACATATACGCCTTCTTGCTCAACATGAAGCCCTTCTTGGTAGCCATAGTTTTTCAGTTTTTCTCCTAAAATAACCTTTGTAGCTAAGTTCGCCATTGGAATGCCTGTAATTTTACTTAAGAATGGGACAGTCCGGCTTGAGCGCGGATTCACTTCAAGTACGTACACTTCTCCTTTTGATAGAACAAATTGAATGTTCAAAAGCCCAATGATGTTAAGGCCTTTTGCGAGTTTAATCGTGTATTCTGCGATCTTCGCTTTGATGTCCTCTGACAAAGTTTGCGGCGGGTAGACCGCAATGGAGTCTCCAGAGTGAACGCCGGCTCTTTCAATGTGTTCCATAATGCCCGGTATGACAACCGTTTCTCCGTCAGACACAGCATCTACTTCAATTTCTTTTCCTGTCAAATACTTGTCAATGAGCACTGGGTGCTGCGGATTGACTTTCACCGCATTCTCCATGTAGTGAAGGAGCTCAGCTTCTTGATACACAATTTCCATTGCACGGCCGCCTAATACATAGGAAGGACGGACAAGCACGGGGTAACCGATTTGATTCGCAATCGCTACTGCCTCTTGCACAGACGTTGCTGTCTTACCTTTTGGCTGCGGCACGCCGAGAGTTTCTAATGTTTGTTCAAACTTGTCACGGTTTTCCGCGCGGTCAAGGTCTTCAAGCGATGTTCCAAGTATCTTAACCCCTCTATTTGATAATTCATCTGCTAAGTTAATCGCTGTTTGTCCGCCAAACTGAACAACGACACCTTCTGGTTGTTCAAGGTCGATGATGTGCATCACATCTTCTACAGTGAGTGGTTCAAAGTAGAGCTTATCTGAAATACTAAAGTCTGTTGAGACGGTTTCAGGGTTGTTGTTAATAATAATGGCTTCATAGCCTGCTTGTTTGATTGCCCACACTGAATGAACGGTCGCATAATCAAATTCAACCCCTTGTCCGATTCTGATTGGACCTGAGCCTAGCACGATGACACTTTTCTTATCTGTTCGTTCGGATTCATTTTCATCTTCATATGTGCTGTAGAAATACGGTGTTTCTGATTCAAATTCTGCCGCACATGTGTCCACCATCTTATACACAGGAACGATGCCTGCTTCTGTTCTTAGGTTATAGACATCTGCCTCATTCATATTCCATTCGCGGCTAATATAAATATCTGAGAAACCTTTTTCTTTCGCTTCTTTTAAAACGTCTACATTGCCTTTGTTTTCTTTTAGTGTCTTTTCAAATGCGATGATGCCTTCCAGCTTATGAAGGAAGAAATAATCAATTTTCGAGAATTCATGAATCTGTTCGACGGTATAGCCTCTTCTTAGCGCCTCAGCGATATAAAACAGACGCTCATCTCCTGCTTTGATAATCCGCTTTTCGAGCACTTCGTTCGTAATGTCCGCTTCGTCTTTTAATTCAATGTGATGCACATCCGCTTCAAGTGAACGAACAGCCTTTAAAAGAGACTCTTCTAATGTACGGCCGATCGCCATGACCTCACCCGTTGCTTTCATTTGTGTTCCAAGTCGTCTGTTGGCAGATTCAAATTTATCGAACGGCCAGCGCGGGATTTTTGAAACGATATAGTCGAGTGCTGGTTCGAACGCTGCATATGTTTTACCTGTGACTGGGTTCATCATTTCATCAAGTGTTAGGCCAACTGCGATTTTCGCTGCAAGTTTTGCAATTGGATATCCAGTTGCTTTAGACGCAAGAGCAGAAGAACGACTCACGCGCGGGTTTACTTCGATAATATAGTATTGGAAGCTGTCTGGATCAATCGCCAGCTGTACGTTACATCCGCCTTCAATGCCAAGTGCACGAATCAGCTTGAGTGACACATTACGAAGCAGCTGATATTCACGATCACTTAGCGTTTGACTTGGTGCCACAACGATACTGTCACCTGTGTGGATGCCGACAGGATCAAAGTTTTCCATGTTACAAACCACAATGGCATGATCTCCGCTGTCACGCATGACCTCATATTCAATTTCTTTAAAGCCTGCGATACTTTTTTCAAGCAAGCATTGTGTCACCGGACTTAACTTCAGTCCATTCTCGACGATTTCTTTTAATTCTTGCTCATTTGTACAAATTCCGCCGCCTGTTCCGCCTAGTGTATAGGCTGGTCTAACAATGACCGGGAAACCGATTTGATCTGTGAATGCCATCGCTTCTTCAAGGTTATGGATGATTTCACTTTCTGGTACAGGTTCATTTAATTCATTCATTAGATTACGGAATAAATCTCTGTCCTCTGCTTTTTGAATAGCTGACAGCTTGGTGCCTAGTACTTCAACACCGCATTCAGCGAGTACACCAAGATCTGATAACTCAACAGCAAGGTTCAATCCAGTTTGTCCGCCAAGTGTCGGCAGAATCGCATCAGGACGTTCTTTTCGAATGATTCGTGTTAAAAATTCTGGTGTCAGTGGTTCGATGTATACCTTATCGGCCATTTCTGTATCTGTCATGATCGTCGCCGGGTTAGAGTTCACAAGAACGACTTCATAGCCCTCTTCTTTTAGCGCTAAGCAAGCCTGTGTGCCTGCATAGTCAAACTCCGCTGCCTGACCGATGATGATTGGACCTGAACCGATCACTAAAATCTTTTTGATATCTACGCGTTTTGGCATACTTCTTCCCCTTCTTTCTCAGTTGTATGAATCATGTCCATGAACTCGTCGAATAAGTAGTTCGCATCTTCTGGACCCGGTGATGCTTCTGGGTGATACTGGACAGTGAATGCTGGTGCTTCTTTATGTTTTAATCCTTCAATGGTGTTGTCATTTAGCGCAATATGTGTGACTTCAAGCACGTCTTCATTAATGGCGCTAACCGTGTAGCCATGGTTTTGAGACGTCAAGGTTACCTTGCCAGTTGCTAGTTCTTTGACTGGATGGTTGGATCCTCTATGCCCAAATTTCATTTTTTCTGTACTTGCGCCGCACGCAAGCGCGAATAACTGGTGTCCTAGGCAGATACCAAAGAGTGGTACCTTTCCAATCAGCTGCTGAATCATTTCAACCGCTTCTGGCACATCGACTGGATCCCCAGGTCCGTTTGAAAGCATGATGCCATCTGGTTTTAACTGTAATACTTCATCTGCCGTGATATTGTATGGCACCACAATGACATCACAATCTCGCTTATTGAGTTCGCGCAAAATGCCGTGCTTCATGCCGAAATCGACAAGCACAATTCTTTTGCCTCTTCCTGGGCTTGGATACGCATTTTTCACAGATACTTGGCTTACTTGATCTGTTGGTAGCTGCATCGTTTGAAGGCGGCTCACAACGTCTTCTACTTGTTCATCCGGTCCTGCAAAAGCTCCTCTTAATGTGCCTGCACTTCGAATCATGCGCGTGAGCTTGCGTGTATCAATGCCGCTAAGACCCGGGATATTTTTCATTTTTAAATACTCATCAAGTGAGTATGAAGAGCGCCAGTTTGAAGGCTTTTCACAAAGCTCTTTCACGATCAGCCCTTTCACAAACGGTGTGATCGATTCAAAATCATCACGGTTAATGCCGTAGTTGCCGATCAGCGGGTAAGTGAGTGTGACAATTTGTCCGCAGTACGACGGGTCAGACAAAATCTCTTGATAGCCTGTCATCCCTGTGTTAAAGACGACTTCTCCGACTGACGGTTCTAAGCTGCCAAAGCCTGTTCCTTCGAATACTGTTCCGTTTTCTAGCACTAAGCGTCTCTTCATTTTACTAGTCTCCCCTCTTCATAAACGACTTTCCCAGATGCAAGTGTCATGACCGGCCATCCTGATACAGTCAATTTGTCAAACGGTGTATTTTGTCCTTTAGATAAGAAGCTTTTTTTGTCAATTGCCATTTCTTTGTTTAAATCAATCAGTGTGATATCAGCGATTTGACCTTCTTCCAGCTTTCCGTATGGAAGAGCAAAGGCTTCTGCTGGTTTGATGGTCATATAATCAACAAGTTCTTTTAATGTCCATTCCCCTGTTTTCACAAAACGTGTGTACAGAAGCGGGAACGCTGTTTCAAGTCCGACAATCCCAAAAGGTGCCCTCTGCATCGTTTCGTTCTTTTCTTCTTCTGTATGCGGTGCATGGTCTGTGGCGATAAAATCAATCGTGCCATCTAAAAGCCCCTCGATCAGTGCCTCGCGATCTTCTGCTCCTCTGAGCGGCGGATTCATTTTATAGTTTGTGTCAAGACCTGGAATGTCTGCATCACATAAGAGAAGGTGATGTGGAGAGACCTCAGCCGTCACACGAATGCCTGCTTTTTTTGCATCGCGTACCACTCGGACGGATTCCTTTGTGCTGATATGGCATACATGATAATGACAATTCGCTGCTTCTGCTAAGAGGACATCTCTTGCAATATGCACCGATTCACAAATTGACGGTATCCCGTTTAACCCATTTGCTTTTGAAAAGTCTCCTTCATGAACGCATCCTCCATAAATGAGTGAGTTATCTTCACAGTGCGCCACTATGGCTTGATCAAGGCTTGCTGCCTTTTTCATTGCTTCGTACATCATGCCTGCGGTTTGAATACCTACACCGTCATCCGTAAAGGCAAAAGCGCCCGCTTCTTTTAACGCTGCAAAGTCTGTCATCTCTTCGCCAATTTGTCTCGTCGTGATGGAAGCGTATGGCAGTACTCTTACAGAGGAGGTCTCTTTGATTCGATTCATCAGCCATTCCATTTGTTCTTTTGTATCTGGAACTGGTCGTGTATTTGGCATTGCTGCAATGGTCGTATACCCGCCTCTTGCTGCTGCCTTAGAACCTGTTTCAATGGTTTCTTTTTTCTCGCCGCCTGGCTCTCTTAAATGCACATGCAGATCAATCAAACCTGGTGATACAAATAGCCCTGCTGCATCAATGACTTCTTCTCCGTCTTCTCTTTCTAAGTGACCCATTGCTTGAATCACTTTTCCTTCTACCCTAATATCCTGCTGCACTCTTTCCCCTGTGCTTGTTAAGATAAAACCGTTTTTAATGAGATATGACATAGACAGAATCTCTCCCTTTTTGATGTAGTCTGCTATTTCGAAAAGCTCTTTTTAACACAGCCATTCGGATATACACACCATTTTCCATTTGTTTAAAAATCCTTGACTGCTTTGACTCTACTAATGAATCATCTATTTCAACACCTCTATTTACTGGTGCTGGATGCATAATAATCGCTCTTTCTTTCATTTTGCTTGCCCTGTCTACTGTTAATCCATAAGTCGATAAGTAACCCTCGTTGCCCATCTTTTCTGAGTGTCTTTCATGCTGAATTCTCAGCAGCATCACCACGTCAGACCGCTTCATGGCTTCGTCCACTTCGACATACATTCCATGAGGATTTTGTTCATCTTGGAAGGATGCTGGTCCTGAAAAGAGCACTGTCGCTCCTAGTCTTGCGAGGACTTCAGCATTGGACCTTGCCACCCTGCTATGTTTGATATCACCATGAATCGAGATGGTTAAGCCTTCAAAGCCGCCAAACTCTTCGAAGATCGTCATCAAATCCAGCAATGATTGTGTAGGGTGCTGTCCGCAGCCATCTCCCGCATTAATGATTGGAATCCCGACCTTCCCAATCAGCTCTTTGTAATATTCGTCGGTACTGTCTCTGATGACACATGCCTTGACTCCGATGGATTCAAGTGTTTTCACTGTATCGTAAAGGGTCTCTCCCTTTTGAACAGAGGTACTTGCTGCGTCTAGGTTCAGCACATTCATTCCAAGTTTCTTCTCTGCCACCTCAAAGCTAAAACGTGTTCTTGTACTTGGTTCAAAGAAGAGGTTCGCTACAAATTCACCTGCTAAACCATGTTCCTGTTTCCCTTTTTTCAATGCACATGCTTCTTCAATCAGCTGTAAAATTTCTTCCTTTGACAAGCTGCTCATTGTCGATAAATCATTCATTTTTTCTGCCCCCTCTAGTTTTTCATCACTTTCAGGTTCAAAAAAACCCTAAGCCTCGGCAGCTTAGGGTTCTCCAAAAGAAGCAGGGGTGCTTTCGCACGTTCTGCTCCGTTTAGAACCCTTGTCAGCCTCACTGGACTTCTTTTAAAAGGTTTTCGGTATTCGATTCATTTGACTCATCATCTTCTGCCTTTTGATGCGGCAGAATCAGGTTTAGCAGGACGCCAGTAATGGCAGCGAGTGCCATTCCTGACAGCGTCAGATTGATTTGTTTCACCTCAATGAATGCCCCGCCAATTCCAATGACTAAGATGACTGATGCGATAATGAGATTGCGCTTTTCTTCAAAATTCACTTTATGATCAATCAGGATTCGCAGTCCGCTTGAGGCTATGATTCCAAAGAGCAGGAACGAAACGCCCCCCATAACCGCGGATGGTACTGTACTGATTAATGCTGAAATTTTCCCAACAAAGCCGAAGCAGATCGCAAACACCGCTGCTCCGCCGATAACGAAGATACTGAACACTCTTGTGATCGCAAGGACACCAATGTTCTCTCCATAAGTCGTTGTTGGAGGTCCGCCGATGAGTGAAGCGAAGATTGTCGCCGCACTGTCTCCTAAAATGGAGCGATGAAGACCTGGTTTTTTAATAAAATCTTGTCCAACAACTTTGCTTAACACGACTTGATGGCCGATGTGCTCAGACATGGTCACAAAGGCAACTGGCACCATCACTGTGAGTATGCTTAAGGTCACAGCAGGAGTATAGTCGACAAATGGTACAACAAAGTCTGGTACAGCAAACCATTTTGCAGCAATGACCGGCTGGAAGTTCACAATGCCTTGTGTTAAGGCAAAGAGGTAGCCGCTGATAATGCCGATTAAGACTGGAATCAAGCTAAGGAATCCTCTTAGGAAGATCATACTAATAATGGTGACGGCGAGCGTGAAGCCTGCAACCATTAAGTGCTTCAGGCTGTAAACAAGCTCCTTTGCATTTGGATCCACGTACATCGCCATGTTAACAGCTGTTCCAGCGAGTCCGAGTCCGATGACCATAATGACGGGTCCTACAACGACAGGCGGCAGAAGCTTCATTAGCCAGCCTGTGCCGAGCCATTTGATAAATAATGCGATGAGTGCATATGCCACACCCGCCATAAAGGCACCTACCATTGCTGCTCCAGGGCCGCCGGTGGCTTTTACATTCAAGATAGGGGCGATAAAGGCAAAGGACGATCCAAGATACGCCGGAATCTGCCCTCTTGTGATGATTAAGTACACAATGGTTCCAACCCCGCTTGAGATGAGCGCAACGGCTGGGCTCATATCAATGATCTTTGGTACAAGAATGGTTGCACCAAACATGGCAAACAAGTGCTGCAGGCTGAGTGACAGCCATGTGAACGGTTTTGGGATATCTCGAATGCCTAAATTGGCTTTTTGCTGACTCATGATTTTCCTCCTAGATGTGTCCTTTTTCATTAAAAAGCCTCTTTGCGAGTATGCGCAAAGAGGCCTAGAAAAACCGTACACGTCACTTTAGTCGTGTGCTCGGTGTCTCTGTTATTGCCCTCTTTGCAAACTCTCTGGAATGCATTTAAAAAGGTTATTTTTCATATATAGCGACAAGGTCGTTTTGATCTACTTCATTGAGCTGAACCATGACTGTCTCTGCTTTTGATGTCGGGATGTTTTTCCCGATATAATCTGCCCGAATCGGCAGCTCCCGGTGTCCCCGGTCGACTAGAACAGCTAGCTGAATGGAAGATGGTCTTCCTACATCCACAAGCGCATCCATAGCTGCTCTCACCGTTCTACCTGTGAACAAAACATCATCTACGACAATCAGTGTTTTGTCATTAATGTCAGCTGGGATGTCTGCACCCTTAACAAGCGGGTCTTGGTTCTCTGTCTTTTTTGTCAGGTCATCACGGTATAGCGTAATATCCAGTTCACCCACAGTCACGGGGTTTCCTTCAATTTGCTCGATGCGCTCTGCAAGGCGCTTTGCAAGATGAATACCTCTTGTCTTGATCCCGGCCAGGATGACATCCTTCATCCCTTTGTTGCGCTCAATCATTTCATGTGCAATACGGGTAAGCGCTCGTCTTATCGCTTGTTCATCAAGAATGACTGCTTTTTGTTCCATCTTTTACACCTCTTTTTGACAAATAAAAAGCCCCTTCTGCAAAGGGCAGAGAGGGGCGCTCATTTGTGCATACTCGTGCACAAATTGATCCGTTATCCTTCTCAGCCTCTCTGGACTGTTTTAAAGAATCTCAATTTCTTCGTTTATATTATTTCAAAAAAAGAACGGCCTGTCAATCGTTATTTCTTAATGAATCGATAAAGCCCCGCATATCAGCTGGAATTGGAGCTGTAAACTCCATATATTCTCCTGTTCTAGGGTGATCAAATCCTAACACGCCTGCATGCAGCAGTTGTCCATTGAAATCAACCGTTTTTCTTGGGCCATATTTTGGATCTCCGGCAAGCGGATAGCCAATGTATTTCATATGAACACGAATTTGGTGGGTTCTCCCAGTTTCAAGGCGGCATTCTACAACGGTAAAGTCTTTAAAGCGCTCCATCACATCAAAATGAGTGACTGCCTGCTTTGCATTTTCTTTTGTGACCGTCATGCTTTGGCGATCTTTTTTGTCTCGACCTATTGGTGCATCAATCGTTCCAGTATCATGCTGAATGATACCATGAACAACGGCTGTGTATTTTCTAGTGACCGTTTTCGCCACCAGCTGATTAACGAGTGATTCATGCGCCATATCATTTTTTGCGACCATTAAAAGCCCTGACGTATCTTTATCAATACGGTGGACAATTCCTGGTCTCATCACACCATTAATGCCTGACAAATCATTGCAATGAGCCATGAGGCCATTGACAAGAGTACCTGTCACATGTCCTGGTGCTGGATGAACGACCATTCCTCTTGGTTTATTGACCACTAGTACATCTTCATCCTCATAATAAATATCAAGATCCATTGATTCCGCTTCTACATCTAGTGCTTCTGGATCTGGAATCTCTACTTTGATTTGATCTCCAGCTTGTACTTTATAATTGGCCTTCACTTGTTTTCCATTTACTTCGATGAGCCCATCTTTCACCCACTGCTGGACTTGGGTTCTTGACCATTCTGGTTCAGTTGTGCTTAAAAATTTATCAAGCCGTTCACTCGTTTGTTCTTCTGAAACGGCAATGTTTACTTGATTCATGTAGTTGACTCCTTATTTTTCTTTCCATCTAAAAGCATTTGAATAAAGAGCAGAATGACCCCCACACATAGAGAGGAATCTGCGATATTAAAGATTGGATAATGATAATCCCCAAATACGAAATGAGCAAAATCAACCACTTCTTGACGGAAAATACGGTCAATAAAGTTTCCAATCGCTCCGCCAAGCATTAAGGCAAGCGCTACGCCAAGTAGCTTGTCCTTTTGTCCATGTTTTTGCAAATAATAAACAATTCCTGCAATAACAACGAGTGTGATCACATAGAAAAACCACATTTGTCCTTGGAGAATCCCCCATGCGGCTCCTGAATTTCGGTGGGATGTGATGTAAAAGAAGCCATCAATCACAGGAATAGAATCACCGAGCATCATATGTTTGACAATGAGCCATTTTGTTAATTGATCTAAACAAATTATCACGAATGCGATTATGTAATAGAACACACACGTTCCTCCATCTTCATACTTTGGTCTTTAAGCATTTTATCAAGAAAACAGGATGGAGTAAAGAAACTTTAGTTGACAGACAAAAACCTCCCTACATGTGGAAGGCTTCAAAATGAGAATCATTTGATTCATAAGGATAAGGGGTGAATGCTTTTTTCTCGTATTGCTTATGATATAAAAAGTCGTCAGTCGTACGAGCAGTCGGAAGAATACTCATTTGTTCAATGGGCATTGTATGCCCAGTCGCCTCACATATGCCATAAGTTCCTTGTTCAATTTTTGCAATCGCGAGCGAAACATCTTGCAGTTCTTCTTTGATGTGATAAAGAAGCGTAGTCGTTTTTGCTTGATCGAAAGTGACATGTTCAGCGGGTGAACGCAATGATGCATATTCAAATAGTTTCGATTGCAGTTCTTCTCTCATTTGAAGGAGTTCCATGTAAATCGTCTCTAGATCGCCATTCATGTCGCTGTTTCAACTCCTGCCCTGTCGTGATAATCATATTGTTGCCCCGCCTGTTCACTTTAAAGCCATAAGATTTTTCCTTTCGTTCTAAACGCTGTCATTTTCTCTATATCAAAAACGCCCCGCTATATGCGGGGCGCTAGTTGGTGATATTGTGCTGTTAATTCTGGTAATATTTCTCCACAATTTCAGCATTTTTGAGCGACAATGTTGGGTATTTTGGATTTGCGCCAACATCTTTTGAAATAATGCGGGAGCGTTCGCACAGTTCGCCTTCTGCTTTTTGAACAACAATACGTCCTGATGTGTATTCAGGCGCTGATGCGTCTGCATGCTTCTCATCTTCTACTGTTAACTCAGAAATGATAAAGAGCTGCTTCACATCTTCTTTAATGGATGCAAGAAGGTTTTTCACTTCCTCTGTTGCATAAAGGGTCACACTTGCTTCAAGTGAACGGCCGATGACTTTCTCATTACGCGCAATTTCCAGTGCTTTTAGCACATCGTCACGTACTTCCATAAAGCGGTCAAACTTCACTTCTGTCGCTTCTGCTTGAGGAACAGCTACACCTTCTGGCATATCTGTTAACTGAACACTTGGCTCTTCAACAAAGCTTAAGTGGCTCCATAGTTCATCTGCTGTATGCGGAAGAATTGGTGCTGTCAGCTTCACTAACGCCATTAATGTTTCGTAGAAGACCGTTTGCATGCTGCGGCGGTCTGGATGATCCGCATGCTCAATGTATACCACATCTTTTGCAAAATCGAGATAGAAAGAGCTAAGCTCAATCGTACAGAAGTTGTGGATGGCATGATAGACAACCGCAAATTCGTAATCATCATAAGCTTTTTTCACTTTATCAATCAATTTGTTTAATTTGATTAAGATATATTGATCCACTTCGCGAAGCTCTTCGACCGGTACTGCATTGACTGCTGGATCAAAGTCAAACAGGTTACCATGCAAGAAGCGGAACGTGTTACGGATTTTACGATAAACTTCTGCGACTTGTTTTAAAATGTCGTCAGACACTGGATGATCGGCTTGATAGTTGACAGAAGAGACCCAAAGTCTAAGAATCTCCGCACCAAGCTGCTTCGCCACTTTCGTCGGATCGATCGTATTGCCTAATGATTTACTCATCTTGCGTCCTTCTTTATCAAGCGTAAAGCCATGGCTGAGAACACCTTTATATGGCGCTTTTCCTGTGACAGCAACCGCTGTAGATAAAGATGAGTTAAACCAGCCGCGATATTGATCAGAACCTTCAAGGTAAAGGTCTGCCGGACGAACAAGGTCATCTCGTTCTTCTAATACCGCTTGGTGAGAAGAACCAGAATCAAACCATACATCCATGATATCTTGCTCTTTTGTAAATTCACCGTTCGGGCTGCCTGGATGTGTAAAGCCTTCAGGCAATAATTCTTTTGCTTCTTTTTCAAACCAAATATTCGAGCCATGTTCTCTAAATAATTGAGAAACGTGCTGAATCGTTTCATCTGTGATGATTGGCTCACCATTTTCAGCATAGAAGACCGGGATTGGAACGCCCCATACACGCTGTCTTGAAATGCACCAGTCACCTCTGTCACGCACCATATTGAACAGGCGCGTTTCGCCCCAAGCTGGAACCCATTTCGTTTCTTTAATATTATCTAATAGTGCTTCTCTGAAATCTTTAATGGAAGCAAACCACTGAGCAGTTGCACGATAAATTGTTGGTTTTTTCGTTCTCCAGTCATGCGGATAGGAGTGCGTGATAAAGTCGAGCTTTTTCAATGCGCCTTTTGCTTCAAGCTGTTCTGTGATGGCTTTATTGGCATCCTCGTAGAATAGTCCTTCAAAACCAGGTGCTTCTTCTGTCATCACACCTTTTTCATCTACTGGACATAACACATCAAGACCGTACTTCATACTTACGATAAAGTCATCTTCCCCGTGACCTGGCGCTGTGTGAACACAGCCTGTTCCTGCATCTGTTGTGACGTGATCGCCAAGCATCACAAGAGAATCTCTATCGTAAATTGGATGTGCTGCAACGACCTTATCTAATTCTTTACCTTTTAACGTTTTCACAACTTCGTACTCTTCAAAGCCAAGTGTTTTTGCCACTTGTTCAACTAGTTCAGATGCGATGACATATCGCTCAGCACCCACTTGAAGCACGCTGTACTCTAGGTTTGGGTGAACACAAATGCCAAGGTTTGCAGGAAGTGTCCAAGGTGTTGTTGTCCAGATGATGAACTGCTCGCCGTTTTCAAGTACGCCTTTGCCATCTTTCACTTTAAATGATACGTAAATTGATGGTGAACGTTTGTCCTTGTATTCAATTTCTGCTTCAGCAAGTGCTGATTCACTTGATGGAGACCAGTTAACAGGCTTAAGACCTTTGTAAATATAGCCTCTTTTCGCCATTTCACCAAAGACAAGAATTTGCTGCGCTTCGTATTCAGGCTTTAATGTCACATATGGATTGTCCCAGTCTGCTCTTACGCCCAAACGTTTAAACTGATTGCGTTGACCTTCGATTTGTTTCCAAGCATACTCCTCACATAGTTTACGGAATTCTGCTGTCGACATTTCTTTGCGTTTGACTTTTTTATTTTTCGTAAGGGCTGTTTCAATCGGTAAGCCATGTGTATCCCAGCCCGGTACGTACGGTGCATGGAATCCATTCATTGATTTAAAACGGACAATAAAATCTTTGAGGATTTTATTGAGTGCGTGCCCCATATGAATGTCACCATTCGCATATGGAGGTCCATCATGCAAAATAAAGGTTGGGCGTCCTTTTGTCCGCTCTAAAACCATTTGATAGATGTCTTTTTCTGCCCACTCCTCTTGGATTTCAGGCTCTTTGTTCGGCAAGTTCCCTCTCATCGGGAATTCTGTTTTTGGCATTAATAAGGTGTCTTTGTAGTTCATACCTATTCCTCCACATGCAAATTCGTATTAAAAAACAATAAAAAAAGCCCTCTCATCCCATAAGGGACGAGAAGGCTTGTCTCGCGGTACCACCCTTTTAGACAAGCGCTTTGAAATTGCCGCTTATCCACTCTAAAATCGTAACGTGATCTGACGCCTTTTCTTACTCATTCATTTCAGAAAAGGAACTAAAGGGGTGATCTCGTTGCAGCGTTTCGTAATGTCAGGCTTCCACCGTCCCTGATTCGCTTTATTACGCATGTAACCGCTGCGAGTGTCCCTTTCAAACGTTTATCTCTTGTTAATTTATGATGGTATTATATGCAACATGAGCACGTCATGTCAAGGTGATGCACTTATTCTTTTTCGTCAAAGACAGCGTCAACTTCATATTCCAGCAAATGATCCCAATCATCATTTTTCAGAAGATCAAGCTGAGCTTCGATGAGCATTTGGAAACGAGTTCTAAAGACTTTCGACTGTTTCTTGAGCTCTTCGATTTCCATTGCAATCTTTCTTGATTTTGATAACGCTTCGTTGATAATACGGTCTGCATTTTTCTCAGCTTCACGAATGATCAATTTCGCTTCTTTATCAGAATGACGCTTCACGTCTTCTGCTGCTTCTTGCGCCACAAGAATGGATTTGTTTAATGTTTCTTCGATTGTTGCAAAATGGCCTAGTCTTTCATCAAGCTCGTTGACTTTGTCTTCAAGCTCGTTCTTTTTGCGAAGTACGATCTCGTAATCTTTACGTACTTGGCTTAAAAACTCATTTACTTCATCTTCGTCATAGCCGCGAAAACTTTTTGTGAACGTTTTATTATGAATATCATTAGGTGTTAATGGCAATCTTGCCACCTCCAGATTCAAATTCGTTATGTCAGAAGCTCAAATGTTACTTTGAATTTATCTTTTTTCGTCTTCCCATCAATTGTTTTTAAGCTAAAGCGGCCAAATCCCCTGACAGAGAGCTGATCACCTTCACCAATTGTAAAGGAAGGGTCTTCAGTGACTTTCCAGTTTACTTTGACAAGACCATTTTTGACCAAAAGCTGTGCTTTTTGCCGAGACTGACGGCTGACAGCAGCACATACAGCGTCAAGCCGCAGTGAAGAAATCGTATCTTCTTTGATATCGGTTTTGCTGATGACTGGCTGAAGATCTGCCTTGCTAATTTCCTCTAATGAAACAGATGCTCTGCCCACATGCGTCAGCTGAGCCCGAACAAAATCGGCAACATCGCTTGTACAAATAAATTGCACGTTGTCCTCTGAAAACAACAAATCACCGAATTTTTGACGCTTCAGGCCTGTCCCAATGAGCGAACCGAGAAGGTTGGGGTGTTCTATCGAAATAAACTTTTTCGCATAGTTCACCTGAAAATAAGTCAGTTCAAAATCCTGTATGGTCGGTGCTAAATAGTCAGGATAGATCAAAGCCCTTTTCCGCTCTGCTTCCTCATACCCGCCAAAAAACATGAGACCCAGTTCATCAGAATGCTGAATCACGGACTGGGTAATGAACTGCTCACGCGGATCAAGAAAGTCTGTTAATTTCATTCGATATTGATCGAGTGCGATGTTTTTCCAGCCTAATACTTGGTCGACAAATGGCTGTTCGTCTTTTCTAAAATGTTGATAAATATCGCTCATTTTGTTCCCCTTTTATGTAAAAGAGCCTGGCAGATGCCAAGCCCGGCAGCCTGTCTACATGAATCGTACAATCATATTATAAAGACCAGTTAGTCCATACAATGATGCGAAACGAATCACAAGCAATGCCACAATTGGCGAGATGTCAATCATGCCAATTGGCGGAATAATTTTACGGAATGGTTCTAAATACGGTTCGCAAATGTTTGTCAAGAAGCGGCCAATCGCTGTTTCTCTTGCAGATGGTACCCATGACATAAAGATGTAAATAATGATCGCGAATGAGTAAATCGTTAATACAGTCTGTAGAAACTGAAAAATGTAATATAGAATCACTTTGGTTTACCACCTCTGAGGTTCTTCCTCTGTCAATAGCTCTGATATTGTGCCAGATACATCCACATTATCAGGAGTGCAGAGGAATATATTCGAGCCAATACGCTGAATGTCTCCACCGATTGCATAAACCGTTCCGCTTAAGAAGTCGATGATTCGCTTTGCTTGATCGTGCTGAATGCGCTGCAAATTGACGACGACTGCACGCCGATTTTTAATATGATCTGCAATCTCTTGAGCCTCTGCATAAACACGTGGCTCACTTAACACCACTTTAGAGGATTTTTGCACGCTTTGCAAGCTGACGACATTTTGTTTTCCTGCCTGAGGACGCTCTTGAAATGCCGCTTTATCTTTTGTGTTTTTTTCTTCTTGTGCTGGTTCTCTTTCTTCATCAATATATTCGTACTCATACTCTTCATCATCGAGTGTGAAGAAGCTTTTAAACTTATTTTTTATGCTCATGTCACGCACCTCCTGTTTCATTTCCAACAAGTGAAGAGCCAATCCGAACAAATGTCGCACCTTCTTCAATTGCGATTTCAAAATCGTTTGACATGCCCATCGATAAATGCTGACAAGGTGCATTTACTTGGTTCAGTTGTTTTACCTCTTGTTGAAGGCTTTTTAATGTTTTAAAACAGTTTCGTATCACAGTATGATCATCTGTAAATGGAGCCATCGTCATGAGTCCAGCAATTTCAATATGTTTGAAATCAGCGAGCTGTTTGACAAATGGAATCACGTCTTCGCTTTGTAAGCCGTGTTTTGACTCCTCAAGTGATGTGTTCACCTGTACAAAACAGCGAACCGTGTGATCCGCTCTTTTTTCAATTTCATTCGCAAGGGACATTCTGTCTAGCGAATGTAAGTAGTCAATGGTCTGAATGACAGATTTCACTTTTCGCGTCTGTAAACTGCCGATGAAGTGCCAGCTAATGTTTTCATCGGTTATGGCTGCCTGTTTTTCAAGTAACCCTTGGTCACGATTTTCACCAAAGTGCAAAATGCCGGCATCCTTTGCTTCTAATGCTCGTTCAATCGAGACATATTTTGTGACAGCGACAACCGATACATCGTCTGGATGTCTACCTGCTCTTTTACATGCTTCGTTGATTTGTTCATTTATTTGTCTGAGATTCTCTCGTACATTCAATTGCACTTATGCCTCCTTAAACCCGACAAAAGACATCATACGTCCTGTTTTCCCTTGATCACGCCGGTGTGAGAAGAAATGCTGCTCATTGCAACTTGTGCACATCGAACTGACATGTATGTTTTCTTCTTTTAATCCTGCATGAAGTAATACGTTTTTGTTTAGTGTTTTTAAGTCAATTTTGTATTGTCCTTGTGACATCTCGGAATACACATCCTCTGTTGAAAAAGGAAGCTGTTTCACTTGATCTATGACAACATCATCTACTATGTAGCAGCAGCTGCCAATGGATGGTCCAATGACGACTTGTATATGATCGGCATCAGCGCCTTCTTGGCGAACCCATGCATCAACCATGTTGGCGCCAATTTGTTTAACGGTTCCTTTCCAGCCGGCATGAGCCGTTCCAATCAGCCCAGATTGCGGCGCTAGATAATAAAGCGGAACACAGTCAGCGAAACAAAGAGCGAGCATGATGTTTGGTTCAGAGGTGTATAAACCATCTGTTCTAGAGAGCGCTTCATCATACTGAAGACTTCCTCTTCCCTTTTGTTCCTTCGTGACTTTCATGATGCGATCCTCGTGTGTTTGGTCAGCAAACACCCAATTAGAGAGCGGCACAGCAGTAGCATCTGCAATGACTTGACGATTCATTTGGACACTAGAAGCATCATCTCCTACATGGAGTCCAGTGTTCAGTGATTGATATGGAGAAAGACTAAAGCCGCCATTTTTTGTCGTAAAACCGGCCAATATCTCTTTTCCAGAACATGTCATGTTCGTCCAATCATGAATCAGCATTGCATCAGGTGATTTCTGCTGAAAGGGGTCATATTTGTCTATCAAAGCTGCCTCCCACCTTTCATTCATCTCTCTTTATATCGCTCCTATTTTACCACAAGACCTGCTAAGACAGTTAGTGGGATTCATTAAATATTACACTCAAATGTGCCCTTTCTACAGGTTTTTTTTCAAATTGATATGAAAACGTAATCTTTTTACCCGAAAAAGACATTGATTGCTGAGAATGGAGAGCATGTTTTAAGGAAAATTTGATCTATTAGTTGAGGAATTTACACAAATTAAGAAGACAAACGGACAAGTATCACATCTTCGCCAATTTTTACTATATTTCGCCACGGGACAATCATTTCCTCTTCTTTTCCGAAAAATCCCATCATTTTACCTGTACCGCCTATGATAATCGCTTGTATTTTACCGCTCGTGACATTGATATCGATGTCTCCAATAGTACCTAATTTTTTTCCGCTGGACACATCGACGACATCTTTGATTTGGAATTCAGAAATACTGATCATCTGTCCTTCCCCGCCTTTCGTTTTCTACTATAATATGTATGATGGAAAAGCAGGGAAGCAGACCAATAGTTTCTCTTATCTACAATTTACTTAAGTGAGGACGGCCGTTTTGCCACATGACTTCGACTGGACATTCAAAGAAGGAAGAAAGCAAGTCACTTGTCATCATCTGCTTTGTCTCCCCTTTATGAAAAACAGTACCTTCTTTTAATAATAAGGTGTGCTGAAAAATCGGGAGAATCTCTTCTGCATGGTGGGTCGTATAGAGCAATGTGGGCGCATCTGGTTTTGATGCAATCAATGAGATCGTCTCTAGCACTTGTTCTCTTGCTAAAAAATCAAGACCCGTCACAGGTTCATCTAATATTAGGAGCTTCGGATCATTCATTAAAGCTCTTGCGATGAGCACTTTTTGTTTCTCCCCTTGCGAGAGGGTTTCATACGTGCGATTGGCATATTGAAACGATCCAAATGTTTTTAATAAATCAATCGCCTTCTCTCTTATCTCATCTGTAGGTGTTTCATAAAGTCCGATGGAAGCAAATGCCCCGCTCAAAACAATTTCAAATGCATTGTCATCTCTGTGCAGCTTCTTTTCAAGACCAGCAGAGATGAGACCAATTTTCTTCCTTAGTTTTTCACCAAGCGCTTCCTTGCCAAACACATGGCCTAACACCGTCATCTCACCTGACGTTGGAAAATAATATGAGCAAAGCATATTTAATAAAGCCGTTTTCCCAGCACCATTTAAACCATAAAGCACCCAGTGTTCCTGGTTTTTCACCTGCCAGTCAATAGAACGAAGCAGCCATTTTCCATTTCGTTTTAAAGAAACATCCTTCAAGTCAAGCGACACGATCTTTTCCCCCTGAATAAAAATTCTGAATATACAAATAATAACGTCTACAGCATATCGCAAATGTTTCAATCAGTAAACCTAACGCAAAAAAGCTGCTCCCTATTAAGGAACAGCTTTTTTGCATGGTTACGAAATTTCAATTCGTACGCCTTCTTTAATATCAGGAAACGTATGCGGGGATGCAAAGACAGCTCCCGGTAATACATCATCAAACGGCTCTTGGAAGTAGATCGAAATATGGCCGAGTTCCTTAAAGTTGTCATTTGCTTTATTGCCTAAAGCAGTAATGGTATACGTTTGGTCGCCCACTTGAATCGTTCCGCCTAATTTCAGCGGCTCTTCTTCTAAGTGTTCAAACTCATGAATGACAGACATATCTCTTAATTCCTGCGGCGCTGCTGGTCCAAATAAAACAATCAGCTTATCTTCTTTAAACTGCGGGACTAAGATCCCAATTTCTTTTACGACAGATTGTGTTACCATGTATCTCGATTCCTCCTTTAATACGTTTAATACATACCGAAGCTGGCAACGTATGCGATCACAACAGATAGAACGCCTGTAATGAGACGGCTATACAAAACAGCTGGTACCCCATATTGTACCGTTTCCGGCTTTGCTTCACCAAGTGATAGCCCAACCGGGATAAAGTCACACCCTACTTGACCGTTGATCGCAAACAGTGCTGGAAGTGCAAATTGAGGCGGAATATTTCCTAGTGCAATTTGACTACCAATCAGTACACCGATGACTTGTGCAATGACTGCCCCAGGTCCTAAGACAGGCGATAGGAACGGTAAGGTACAGACAACAACGAGCAGTAAGAGCCCCCATAAAGATCCTGCCAAAGGTGAAAGGAAATGGGCAATCAGATCACCGATTTTTGTATAATTGATAATTCCAATTAACATACTGACAAAGGCCATGAATGGAATAATGTTTTTAAGGAGCATATCAACAGAATCACGACCAGCTTGATAGAATGTGCCGGTTACTTTTCCGATTCCTCTTGAGAATCTCATGAGGAAATTCCCTTTTTCTTGACGTTCTATATTTTCCTCTTTCAATTTTGAATAGGTTTCTTTGAAATTCTCTTTGTCAATTGGGCCGCTGCTTTCTTGACCTTCTACATTCCCTTCACTATCAGATGCTTCCGCAAAGGAAATATCTTTTTCTGTGACACCTGATACGAAGATATCCTCTGTAATGTGTTTTGCAAGCGGTCCAGAAGGAGAGGATGCCAGCACATCGACAGTTGGAATACGTTTCATTGGATAAAGTCCGATTCGCGCTGTTCCTCCGCAGTCAATGACAACACACATCATTTCATCTTCTGGTATAGAATTTTTAAAACCATCACATGCTTCTGTCCCTGTCATTTCTGCAATTTTACGTGCAACTGGGTGAATGCCTCCTCCTGTAATGGAAACGACCTTTCTTCTTTTACCGGTTGGTTCAAGCTCTAATCCTTTTCCCCATCCGCCAGCACCTTTTGCAACAAATACTTTGTGGTTTGTCATGTCTAACCCTCCCCTATTGTGAATTCGCTTTCATTTTTCCTGCTAAGTACTTTGTGATCCATTCCGTAATGATTCCGCGAAGTAAAATGACAACGATCCCGACTAAGAAGTAACGAACAGCCAGCTCTGACATAGAGTATCCAGCTTCTTTAATCCCGTTCGCAATTCCTAAGTAGACAAACAGTTCTCCTGCGTTGGCATACGGGAACAGCGATGTCACCGGATGAACAAATGAAACAGCTGAATCATAGAATGCTGGTTTTTGTTTTTCAGGTAAGAAGCGGCCAAACGTATAAGCCATTGGGTTTGTCAAAATAAGAACGGATAAGATCGGCATTAACGTATAGCGCAAAATGGTATATTTCGCTGCAAACTGAATCGCTCTATTCACTCGCTCTTCTCCAATAAACTTCATGACAGCATAAGTGAAAGTAAGTAACACAACAAGCGTTGGAACGATACCTGTAACAAGACCCATGAATTGCTTTCCGCCGGCTTCAAACATCCCGATAAAGTGCTCTCCAAACCATTGAATCCATTCCATGTTTCATCTCCCCTTTCTTAGTTCACATTTGTTATATTTTTTTTAGAAATTGAGACAAGCGCCTGCTCCGCTGCCATGGAAAGTGCTTGCATGACAGCTGGTCCCCTTTTGCGCTTTTTCAATGTTTGTTTCATCATGTGATGCTCATCAAGCACAGCCCCCACATGTTTTCCTTCATAGGAAGGCAGTTCCTTAAATTTAGACAAAATCGAGACGCCACCCAGCACATGACACTTTTGAATGATGTATGATTCATCGACAATGATGAGCGCAATGGCTCCAGGACCAAATTTGCGCCGCTCCATTCCTGAAAACAAGTGATAGCCTTGTTTCCCTTTATAGTCGTCAATCAGTGAATCCATGCTTTTGCGGTAGTACTTGATTTGAATAAACGATAAACCATACTGCACAATTAGAATGATACAAAGTACGATTGCTAATTTTTCCATAGCCTCACGTCCTTATGATTGAAATAAGTGATCTTGTAATGAACGCAGCTTCCAGACCGTTGTGTTTGCATCAAGTTCTACATCATCATGAGATAAGAATTGCCCCAATTTGATATCTTTTTTCGCTACCACTTTTCCGCTGATTAAGCCAATTGGGATGTGGCCGTTCGCTTTCATGTCTTGATGTGTTTCAAGTACACCTCTTACGGAGTATCCGCCAATACCATCAAGTGTTTCTCCTGCTTTAATATCTCTTTTCGCCACAGCGACAGTTTCTGATACTGGTACACCAATTGGATGGATTGAAGAATCGTGTTGTAAGACTGCTTTTGCGATCGTCACTGGTGTTTCAAGACTTGCTAAGTGGAAAGGACGATACAGTGTGTAGTGAGGACCTTTTCCAACTTTTAAGTAGCGAAGTTCTTCATCTACTGGCTCAAGATCACTCTTGACGATGACAAAGACACCTGGTGCCAGTCCGTTTACATATTCAACGACTCCGAAGTTATCCAGTACGCCGCCTTGCTGTTTTTGATTTAATTTATCTGCTACATTTTCTAAATTCGCTTCTACTCCATGCATGCCGACTTTATCAGGCAAAAGTCCTGTTGCATTACTTAATAGGTTCATTTCTGCCATCGTTTTTGTTCCGTCTTGGAATGCTGCCAGCATGTGGGCACTCATATGTTTACTATCTGCTTCAGCTTTACACGTATCTGGGTTTGCTTCTGGGAAGAATGGGTTGTTCTTACCTTTCCCAGCAACCAATACTTCAAGACCCATTGTTTTTGCAAATTCGTATAGTTCTAGCGTTGCTGCTGGTTCATCTCCAGCTGACCCAGAGTAAACAAGTCCTGCATTCGTGAATAATTTATGCATGACCAAGCCGATCGTAATATCGACTTCTACATTTAAAAGAACGAGATGTTTTTTTGAATTAAGCGCTTCCAAAGAAATGTTTGCTCCGACCTCTGGAACACCTGTTGCATCCACAACGACTTCCACAGAATCTGATTGAATCACTTCTCTGTAATCATTTGTGACGACCATTTGATGTGGTTTCGCATGTTGCTTGTAAAAATTCGCTGCTTTCTCAGCTGCACTAAGATGAATATCACAAACACCTGCAACAATCATGCCTGGAATTTTAGAAATTTGTGAAATGAGTCCAAACCCCATTTGGCCTGCCCCGATAATCCCAACTTTGATTGGATCTCCGCTGCGTTCTCGTGCTAACAATTGTTGATAAATTGACATCTAAATCATCCTTTCAGGTTTTCTTGCTTCACAATAGATTGCTAGAAAAATAATCTGAAACTTTTAACAAATGTTATAAAAATTAACAAAAATCTGTCTCTTGTAACATTTGTTATTTTATTTATCATTTGTTATGAACTTAGTTTATATGATGTGTCAACTTTGTGTCAAGATAAAATCGATAAAATTCTCAATCTTTTTGAGTCTAAAGACTCAAAAAAACTACCTAATCGGCTTAGGTAGTTACTTTAATAGGGCATCTCCGGTTTGTTCATCTGTAATTAACACATGAATTAATCCACCTTCTAACGCTGCCCTGATCGCTTCAATTTTTTCTTCTCCTCCAGCGACACCAATCACAAGCGGGATCTCTTTCAGTTTTTGAGGACTGATCCCCATCACCCGGTCGTTCCACGGATGCGGATACACTTCACCTTTATGATCAATAAAGTTATAACAAATGTCACCCGCGACATCTTTCGCCTGCAGGATATCTTCCTCACCACTTGTCATATAGGATTTCACCATCGTTGAATGTTGAGGAACCCCGCCTATTCCTACGACTGCGATATTTGATGATTCTCCTAATTCAATGACTTTTTTGATCGACGGCTGTCTAATGAGTACATCTTTCGCTTCTTTCGTATCAAGCATGACAGGCACATGTAAAAACTCACATTTGGATTTGAGTGCTTCTGAGCATCTTCCAATAATATAGTTGGCATGAATATCAACATCTTCATTTCCGACGCCTCCGACAAGCGGAACAAATGTCACAGACGGAAAATGCTGAACAGACGTAAGCGCTTTCGCCATTTCATGCAAGGTTGTCCCTGATGAAAAACCGATGACTTGTCCATCCTTTATGACTTTTAATAAAAAGCCCGCAGCCGCAGCTCCTATTCGACTTTTTGTTGTTTCTTGACTGAGAGATTCCACACACACGACTTCTCGCAACCCGTATTTTCGCTCTATTTTTCTTTCTAACGAACCATATTGTTGATTCACTTCATCATGAATAATGATTTCCACGATTCCTGCTTCACGTGCTTTTGCCAAATATTTCGATATGAGCGAACGGCTAACCCCAACAGCTTCTGCAATTTTAGATTGAGTGGCGCCTTCTTCATAGTACATATGCGCAACCTTAATGAGCAGCCTTCTTTCATCATGGAATGTCATAATAACCCTTCTTTCCGCTTCTCTATTCCCTCACAAATGATATTTCAAATAACATTTGTTAAAAACAGATTAAATGAAAAAAATAACAGAGTCAATACTAGAGATGGGTTCTCTAAAAAGAATGAAAAAAGCCGCACATTAGCGGCGGCTTTAAAAAATATTTTTATTCATTTGTTTGATTGCTGCTTTTTCAAGCCTTGATACTTGTGCTTGAGAAATGCCGATTTCTTCTGCCACTTCCATTTGTGTTTTGCCTTGGAAGAAGCGTTTGCGAAGGATCATTTTTTCTCGATCATTCAATCTGCGCATTCCCTCTTTTAAGGCCAATTCTTCTACCCATTGTGTATCTTTGTTCCGTTCATCACTAATTTGATCCATCACATAAATCGGATCTCCTCCGTCATTATAAATCGGTTCAAACAAAGAAACAGGATCTTGAATGGCATCTAGGGCAAAAACAATTTCCTCATGAGGGACTTCTAACACTTTGGCAATGTCTTCTGCCGTTGGTTCCTTGCTTGTCTCACTAATCAGTCTCTCACGGACTTGAAGCGCCTTATAGGCAATATCTCTTAGTGAACGAGACACCCGGATAGGGTTGTTATCGCGCAAGTATCGACGGATTTCTCCTATGATCATAGGGACCGCATAAGTTGAAAATCTGACATTGTGGCTTAAATCAAAATTATCAATTGATTTCATTAATCCGATACAGCCTACTTGGAAGAGATCATCAACATACTCGCCTCTGTTGTTAAAACGCTGAATCACACTTAAAACCAACCGCAAATTGCCATTGACTAGCTTTTCTCTTGCTGTATCATCACCTTCATCTTGCAGCTGTCTGAATAATTTTCTCATCTCGTCGTTTTTCAGAACAGGCAGTTTGGAGGTGTCGACTCCGCAGATTTCCACTTTATTTCTGGACACTTTTTTCCCTCCCTACAGGAGCTGTTGTACAAAGTTCAGTATCTCCGTGGGATGGAAAAATATGCACGGTCTATGACGAGAAAGATGTGAAAAAATGGTGATCCCTTTGACAGTACAGGGATAAAGCTTTCAAAAAAATTTTTTTAGACCATCTTATTAAATTCTTTTTGCAATCGTTTAATAATTCTTTTTTCGAGCCTTGAAATATAGGACTGAGAAATACCAAGCATATCAGCAACATCTTTTTGGGTCTTTTCTTCACCACCAACTAAACCGAATCGTAGTTCCATAATTTGTTTTTCACGATCGTTTAATTGTTCTAACGCTTTTTTCAGTAATTTTTTATCGACATTTGCTTCAATATCCCGGGTGATAATATCATCATCTGTCCCAAGTACGTCTGATAAAAGCAATTCATTGCCGTCCCAGTCAATGTTAAGCGGCTCATCAAACGATACTTCTGAACGGATTTTATTATTTCGACGCAAATACATCAAAATCTCATTTTCAATACATCTAGACGCATATGTGGCCAGTTTGATCTTTTTTTCTGGATTAAACGTATTTACTGCCTTTATGAGGCCTATCGTTCCGATACTAATCAAATCCTCAATGTTAATGCCTGTGTTTTCAAATTTTCTTGCGATATAAACGACCAATCGCAAGTTTCTTTCGATCAAAATGGCTCGTGCTGTTTGATCACCTTTTGGTAATTTAACGAGCAATTCTTGTTCTTCATCCTTTGATAACGGCGGAGGCAGTGCCTCACTTCCACCAATATAATAAATCTCATCACTCTTTAGCCCTAGCTTCATGAGGAGTTTATACCAGTAGTAAGTGAGTTTAAATTTTAATTTTTTCATCTTCTTCTCCCTTCTAAATGTCCAGTTGACTTCGTAAGATAAAAGACATCACAAAAAAACTACGACACCCCTTGTATCATTTTTCCGTCTAACATCTCTGGATGAATGATGGATTGAAATTCCTGATCTGCTGATAATCCACTTAGACTCATCCCAACAAAACACTTCGCTGGCTGGATCATATGCGTTTTTGTATAAAGGACGACCGTATCTGGTTTAAAGCATAGTAGAAACCCGTGATCATGACCGACTGCGCGATATGGAACGAGTCTTAAACGATCAAGCAGCGGAAAATGGTCATCAAGCTTTTGCATCACTTCAACAGGATGAAACTGTTTCATTTTTTCTATAAATGGCTCTCCGAAAATAGATGTGAGCTGATCGAGCTGGACGATCATGACAGGTGTTTTCGTCAATGGATCATACAGCTGATTTCCAGAATCGACCAGACCATTTAAGCGGATCGTTTCTCCTTGAATGTGTATCTCCACAAGTACTTGTTCGTCATATTGTCTTTTTTTCGCACCAACCTCTCCTAATCGTTTCTTTGAAAACAGCCAAATGGCCGGAAAGCCAGTGAGAACAAAAAGCCAGCTAATGGGATCACCAAATCCATCATTTTGTGAAATAAGCAGTCCATCTTGAATGACTGTATTTGTCTGCAAAAACGAATGAACCCCGATCATGCCCCCTCCCATCAAAAATGTGACAAAGTAAAAAGCAAACAGGTTTTGAAAAAAGGAACGAAATCTTTGAAAGCCAAAGGTTCCAAGCACGATCAAGACAGAAAAAAGCAGTTTGCCTAAAGGGTGCGACACAATCATTGCAAATGGCGTAAAGAGCAAGAGAACAATGCTCGATCCAATGAGAGCTCCTAACATATATCGCCTTTTTTTCACTTGTCGTTTGAGAATAAATGCCGTGAGTAAGAGCAGCAATAGATCAAAACAAAAGTTTAACAGCCAAATCACATCTAAATAAATGACCACCTTCTGCTCCTTTCATCTGAAACAAAGAATCAAAAGCAGTACTTGCACTTGTTTGTACCAGTATAAAACAGTCATAGGATGGAAGTCTGTCAATTCTTGTAGGGGATGATAGAGAACTTTTGGTGGATTGTTATCGTTTTTGTCGACGTATGAAACAGAAAGAACATCAGGATGATTTGTTGGACAAGTGTCTCCTCTATCAATTGCACAAAAAAGACACGCTCCGAAGAGTCGTGTCTTTTTCGCTGTCATTCTTTCTCATTGATGGTGAGTGTTCCTTCTGCCTTCTGTCTTGTGACATTTCCATAATCATCTTTGACAATGACTTCAATCACTGCACCTTTTGCTTTTGCAATAGATGTCGCCGTCCAGTAGCCTTCATACGTTCCCGGTGCTACTTCACGAATCGGCAGTTCGGTTGTGTTTTGAAGTTTTGATCTAGCATTTGTCAGCGGCATATGAAGAACAAAGGTGGCATCTAGCTTTTCCCTGCTTTTAAATGAAATCTTAACCGATTCACCTGATGATAGATTCATATTGTCTTTTGGCGTTAATTCAGAAATGATAGGTGCATCATATTGTACATCGATGTCGACCTTTTTAGTCGTTTTGTTTCCAGCCGCATCTTTTGCTGTCACTTTGATTGTATTTTTCCCGTTCTCAAGCAGCACCCTTGCAGAATATGCCCCATCCTTTACGGTCGCTTTTTTTCCATTGACTGTGACTTGATCTAGATAATCATCCGCTACTTTCCCTTCCACCGTGAGTGATTCTCTATTAGACTTGTCGCCTTTTTTCGGTGTATCAATGGTCAATGTCGGTGCTGTTTGATCGATGATCACCTTGACTGGCTTGGAATGTTTTGTTGAGCCTTTATCCGTTACAGTCGCCGCCGTGAAGACATGCTCTCCACTTGGAACAGATACATTTTCTTTGAAAGTACCCGACTCATCTGATTTGACGTTGGCCACCTCTTCATCATTCTGATAAATGGCCACATCGAGTCCCGGAGAGGCTGTGCCTTCAATCGTCAATTCACCTTGATTTGTAATGGTTCCTTCCTTTGGAGAAGTGATTTCTGGTACATCTGCTTCATAGTTTACGAGCGCACGTATCATATAATTCCCCTCTTCTTTCGGAGAAGGAGAAAAAGCACCGCTCGTCAGCTGCCAGCTTCTTTCAGCATTAGGGCCATCTTCATCTGTGGCAAGTCCCGGAGATTCGGTATTCTTTTTCGTTTGAATATAAACAAGATAGAAATCGCCATCCACTGTAATGGCTTGATCTTCTAAATCTACTTTTGTCCATTCACCATTACGCAGCGCATTTGCTTTTAAAGGTCCTGCGATTTTCTCACCTGGTGCCCCACCCTTCCCAGAAGCATCATATACTTCAACAGCAAATTCATCGCCTCCAGGAGCTGGCCATTCTGATGTCCAAAACCGGAAAAGACCACCTGTGACTTGTGCTTGTTTCTTTCCTTTTTCTAATGAAAACTTCACAGCCCAGCCATTGCCAGGATCGTAGAAAGCCCGTGCATTTTCAGCCGTTCCATCATCGTAGCCAATCTCTCCCGGAAAACCGATAAAAGGCTCAAGTTTCACTGACTTTTCAAGCGGCTTTTCCGTCACATCCGCTGTAAACGTATAGCCTTTAAACCCCTTTGCAAAAATTTTGACTGTATAGACACCACTTAATGCCTCTAGAGAAAATTCACCGGATTCATCTGTTTTCACCGGCTCAATTTTTGCGTCCTCCACAAGATAAACAGTAGCATTCTTCACCTTTTCACCAGTTGTTTCATTGACGACCGTGCCGGAGATCGTTCGTTTCTCTAGCGGCTGTAAGGAGAAATTCGCTTCTGCTGTTTCTTTTGATGCCACTTTGACTTTTTGGGACCGTGATTCAAAGCCGTAAGCTTCCGCTTTCACTGTCCATTCTCCTGCTCCTTGAGACAGCTGATATTTCCCTGTCGCTTCATCGGAGGAAGTTGATTTTCCGCTTTCTAGAATACTGATTTGCGCTTTCATTGGAAGAGCTTGAATAGACGGAGCATTATGACTGTTTTGCTTTTGAATGTGTACATGTTTATTTTTTACTTTAGCAGGCTTTGCCTTTTTTGGATCAACTAATTTCTTATTCTGGCTTGTGGATTTTTCTTTTTTGATTACACCTAGCTGGTTCTTGGCTTGTTGAGACAAAGCCTCATCTGTGATTTTCACATCATCTAAATAAAAGCCATCTTTAGTGACACTGCCATCTGTTCTTATCTGAAACAGGACTCTCACTTTTTGACCTTTATAAGCAGATAAATCAACTTCGCCTGCTGTCCACGCATTTGTTTTCCCCGTATAAGCTGTCACTTGAACGGCGTCTTCACCCTCTGGCTGTACATAGACATGCACATAATCATAATTGGCTTCGAGATCATGCCAGTATTGATATTGCAGGTAGGAAGAACCTGAATCTGGTACAGCAATGAGCGGCATAGACAAATTGGCGTCCGTTTTATTTTCATAAGGACTGTCTAAATTGGTGGCATAGACATGTTCCCCGCTAAATGCTTGTTTTGGACCTGTGGACGGTTTTCCCCACTGCCACGGATCTTTTGTTCCACCACTGAACCATCCACTTGGCCATGCTTCAAAATCTTGTGAGTAGCCAGTGGTGATGGATGTTTTAATTGGAAGTGTATAAGAATCTGATGCCGCTTCATTTCCTCCAAAATCTTTCACAATCCATCGGTATGTCACGTTTTCCCCCTCAAGTTCAGGGAGCTGCACCGTATAGGTTCCTTTTAAATGATTTCCATCCGTGCGGTTGGCTTGCAATGTCTCCCATTCACCTTGATCTACTCGGTAAGTCAAAGAAACATTTGTCACTGCTATTCCATCTTCTGCAGTGATGGTTAATGGGGTTGGCGTTGCAGCAAAAATTTCATTCGGACCTTTATGTGAAAAAACAGGTGGTTCTGTATCTTCTCCTTCTTTTGTCACCTGACCTTCAATCGTACCGATTCCATTGGTTAAAGCAGTAATCGCCTCTCTTGCATCAACTAACCCTGCCCCATAACCGTTGTTAGGGGATTCAGGAAATTGCTGATCTGTCAGTGGTTTCGCTGTCTCAATGAGAATTTGCTGAATTTCATCCACAGAAAGGTCTGATTGCACTTGGCGAAGAAGAAGAACAACAGCTGAGACATGCGGACCTGCCATCGATGTACCATTCCACCCATCCTCATATCCTTTTCCCGGGATCGAAGAACGAATGTTTACTCCCGGAGCAGCAATATCTGGTTTCATTACGCCATATGGAGAAGGACCCTGAAGGGAGAAAGACCCTAACTTGTTGTCATGATCTGTTGCGCCCGTAGCAAAGGCTTCTTGATAGTTAGCAGGATTTGCAATCGAACCCGCGCCGCCTGGATTGAATAAATCGGTATTACCGGCTGAAAATTCTGGAAAGATGTCTGCTGCTCTCCAAGCATTCACTACATCTTTATACCAATCATCAAGACCTGGCCCACCGCCCCACGAATTATTCACAACATCAGGTGCCTTTTCTGGGTGAGGATTTCCGCTTTGATCTTTCGGTGCTAAAATCCACTCACCGGCATCTAACAGATCAGCATCTGTACCGCCATCTTCTGAAAAAGCTTTCACTGCAATCCATTCTGCTCCCGGTGCGACCCCAATTTGATTCTTTCCATCTGGCTCAGAACCAACCATTGTGCCTGTCACATGGGTCCCGTGCTCCAAGTCATCATAAGGGACTTCAGAGCCTGTCGTGGCATCATACCAATTCAGTTCATGAGATGGTTCGTTCGGACGAGCAGGATCAAACCCGCGGTATTTTTCTTTTAGCGCAGGATGATCCCATTCGACACCAGTATCAATACTTGCCACAACGGTTCCAGTCCCGTCATAGCCTAAATCCCACGCTTCTGGTGCATGCACCTGAGCAATATTCCATTCGACTCCATCTACTGCTTTGATTTGTTTGTTTGGCTTAGCATGCTTCAAATCAACAGGACGATGAAGTTGACGTGTTTCATTCGGCAGCACTTGAGCTACTTCTGGAAAAGAAGCAACCTTTTCCATCACTTCTTTTGTTGCCGTCACAGCTAGACCATTCACAATATAGTAGGAATGAATATCTTTCACTTGCTTATTCTTTTTTTCCTGTTGTAAATACGCTAGGAGCGCTTGCTGCGTTTCATCAGATGTTGCTCTCAGCTCAGATACAACGGCTGATCTTTTTGTGTACTGCGTTTTAGCCGCGGTTAATTTTTGTTTTTTTGCTTTTGATACAGCTTCTTTTGCTACTTTTTGTACATTCGTTTGTTCCTTCATTTTGACTAAGAAGGTCACCTTATCTTCCTTTTGAAACTGCTTCTTTAATCTCGAAGAAATCTTGGCTTTTGTTGTCTTAGAGGAAACGGCTTCCTCCTGATATGAGGTAGAAGTCGATTTTGCTTGAACCATCCCAAAGCTTGTCATCGTTAAAATACCAATCACCAAAAGACTTATGAAACGATAGACGGCGGTTTTGCGAAACTTCACTTTCAATAAAATCCCTCCTCCTCAAATGGTCAAACAGTGTGTATCCTGCCCCTCCCCCTTCTTTTTGATCATGACAAGTTTCTTGGTGTTCTCATTAATGTAGTCAAATAAAGTTCAACATTTTGTCGTTTTTTGTAAAGGAAATTAAAAATGATTCTTTTGACTTAAAAAACTCAAGCCAAAACACATACAATAGTTCCAAATAACACGAGGAAATAAGACTTTTATATCAATCAGGTTCAGGATCTTCTCACCATGCAGACATAAAAAAACCCCTTCCAAAGGAAGGGGTTGAATCGTGCTTGCTTATCGTTTATTGCGGTTACGTAAGAACGTTGGGATATCCAATGTATCATCACTTGACTGTGTATTTTGTCTTGGTTGTGATGATGTTTGCTGATGTTCCTCACGTTTTACTTCACGCTTTTGTGGAATGGATTGATTTTGCTTTAATCCTTGTCCTAATGGATTTCTTTGAGGTTTTGTCACTTCGGGCTCTTGCTCAATAAAACCGGTTGCGATGACTGTGACCACAATTTCATCCTTCAAGTTATCATTAATGACAGATCCAAAGATCATGTTGACATCTTCATCAGAGGCTGATGCAACAATATCCGCTGCTTCTTGTACCTCATAAAGACTAAGGTTCGTACCACCAGTAATATTCATGATAACACCTTGTGCTCCATCAATCGCTGTTTCAAGAAGTGGTGAAGAAATGGCTTTTTTCGCTGCTTCAGCAGCACGGTTTTCGCCTGTTGCGACACCAATTCCCATAAGAGCTGAACCTTTGTTAGACATGATCGTTTTCACGTCAGCAAAGTCAAGGTTAATTAAACCTGGTGTTGCAATGAGATCTGAGATCCCTTGAACACCTTGTCTTAACACGTTATCTGCTGCACGGAATGCTTCAAGCATTGGCGTGTTTTTATCGACAATTTCAAGCAGGCGATCGTTTGGAATCACGATTAACGTATCAACTGCTTCTTTCATAGAAGCAATCCCTTCAACTGCTTGAAGCTGACGCTTTCTTCCTTCAAATGTGAAAGGACGAGTCACAACTCCAACTGTCAAGGCTCCAGAATCTTTTGCGATTTTCGCAATGACAGGTGCAGCACCCGTACCAGTTCCACCGCCCATACCGGCTGTCACAAAGACCATGTCAGCGCCTTTTAGGACTTCTTCAATTTGTTCTTTGCTTTCTTCAGCAGCTTTTTTACCGACTTCAGGATTCGCACCTGCTCCAAGCCCTCTTGTCAGCTTAGCACCGATTTGCATTTTTGTTTCTGCTTTTGATAAGTTTAACGCCTGTGCATCTGTATTCACTGCAATAAAATCGACACCCTGTACGTCATTTTCAATCATTCGGTTGACAGCGTTATTTCCGCCGCCACCTACACCGATTACTTTAATTGATGCTAGGCCGTCTATATTTGTTTCAAACTCCAACATGCTGAATCCTCCTAATCCGTCGAAAATCTAGTTCTATTCCCAGAACATATTAAATAGTTTTTTCATTTTGCCCGGTTTTTTATTTGTCTCTTGTTGCGCTTTTTGTTTCACTTTCGGTCTTGGCTGAGCTTCTTTTACTTGTGGTGTAGAAGAAACCGGCTCCATGGACGCGCCTACTTCATGAAATGCTTCATCCGGCATTTGGAATCCAACCTGTCTGCCCTGAATCTTTGCATTGCGATAAGCAAAATGGATCAGGCCCACTCCTGTCATATATTGAGGTTCCCTGACCCCAATATAATTAGGACTTGCGATTCTTACATTGTTTTGTAAGACCGTTTGTGCCAGAGAAAGAATACCTGGTATAGCTGCCTGTCCACCTGTTAGAACGAATCCGCCAGGCAAATCATGGACACCCATATTGCGTAATTCCTCTGCCACAAAAAGCAGAATTTCTTCCAATCGTGCTTCGATGATATTGGCTGCTTCAAGTTGTGTATACGTCTGTTTTTGGTCCGTACCGATGACGGAAACTTCAAATGTCTCCTCAGACGATGCCTCATCATAGAATGCATGCCCAAATTGCTTTTTGATTCGTTCAGCTTCTTCAGTGGAAGTTCTAAGTCCTATAGACAAATCTTTTGTAATGTTCTCTCCGCCCAATGGGATACTGTGAGTAGAATAGAGATGCCCGTTTTCAAATACGGATATCGTAGTAGAGCCGCCGCCAATATCGACAAGAGCTACCCCTAGATTTTTTTCATCTTTCGATAACGCTGCTGAACCCGATGCGAGTGGCTGCAAGCAAATATCCATAATTTCAATACCAGCCCGCTCTACACATCGGAGCCAGTTATGTAGAATCGTTTTAGAACCAGTGATTAACGATCCATCCACTTCTAGCCGTACACCTAGCATTTTTTTCGGATCTGTGATCTCATCTCTTCCGTCGACGATAAATTGTCTCGGAATGACGTCTACTACGAGATGTTCTTGCGGAATAGATACTACCTGTGCAGCATCCAAGACACGTCTCACATCTTCAGCATGTATTTCTTTATTTTCACTAGACACTGCGACAACGCCGCTCGTATTCTGAATATGAATGTGGTTTCCGTTAATTCCGACTATCGCCTTTTGTAAAGGAAAACCTACCATTCTCTCAGCCTGTTCAAATGCTTGTCTAATAGAATGAACTGTTTCATCTATATCAACAATCGATCCTTTTTTTAACCCCTCTGAAGGGACATTTCCAACACCTATAATGTTAAGCGAATCATCCGCCATTTCTCCGACGATGACTTTTATATTGGATGTACCGATGTCAAGGCTGACGTAAATTTCATTGTTGTTCATTCTATGGCACCTCCTCACATATCAATACTTTCTATTCTATTATTTGCTGAACAACAATACAATGAATGTGTTTTTACAAGTGTGTAACAAAACTTAAAAAATCAACATTTTTTATTAGGATTACTGAAAATATTCGTTACATCATATGTATATCCTTTTTTATGACTCACTTTTTTTCTTTTTTTCTCTAGAAATTGTCCATTTTGTTAGTAGAATTCTTCGAATAACGGCGATATTTTGAAACAATCTAACACCGAATGCAAACATTCCGACTAAATACAAGTCTACACCAAGATGGACGCCCAGAAAAGCTAAACTTATTGCGAGTATAATATTAAAGAAGAAACCTGATACAAACACTAGTTCATCGTATGCCCCTTGCAGATGTGCTCTGATTCCACCAATCAATGTATCAAGCGCAGCAAGTACAGCGAGGGAAAGATAGTTAGAATACTCATTCGGTATCGTAAAATTCGTTAAGAAACCGATCGCAACTCCTATGATTAAACCAAGTACAGGAAGCCACATTAAGATTTTCCCTCCTTTACATCGTCAAGAGGCTTCAATTCATTTAATTGAATTGTACCGTCAAATGCTTTTAAATGAATTTTTTTCTTCGGCGGTCTAATACTCAAACTGAAATTTTCCTGAGCAAACAAATCACCAATATCTGATACATTTAAACGGCTGTATAATTTATCGGCCTGCTCGCTGACCATCTTAATCGTGACTGTATCACCATCTATGCTGTAACCATCCATTTTCGTCGTACCATTAATATCTCGAATAACACTGGTGTTAATCACCCGGTGTTCATTAATGGAAATATGTTTTGCCCCAAACATATTGGCTTCGTTGATTAATTTTTTCAGAAGATCAGGTGGTATATTTTTGACTTCTTCTCCAGTAAGTTCCTTAGAAAAAAGCTGAGTAATTTCTATTTCAACTCCTTCACCCGTTACCTCTGTAAAACCAGCCTTTTCTTTCAAATCCTTCAACGTTTTTGTTAATTGTGCTTCTTTGGATTGATCTTCTTGGTTGCCATACTTTTTTAGCATTTCATCATATTTATCAATTTCTTTCAACAAATCCAGTTCCTTACTTTTAGATGCAGATAAATCCTCTCTTAATTCCCAAACGTCTCGAGTATCGCGAACTTTAGGCTTTTGTAGAGAGTTAAACTGGATCGAGACCATGATGCCAAATATGACCATCAGGACTGTCAAACTAAGTAATGGCTTCTTTTTCCTCAACACCACTCACCTTTTCACATTTAATCTTTGTTTCTTAGAAGAGGATTCATACGAATATCCTTCTTTTCAATCGTCATGGAAATATGATCACTTGTCAGCTGATCAACCACCCCGCCTGCAATGTTTAATGCAGGAATTAAAACAGCTGGATCTCCAATAGCAGAAATGACAAATGGTGCTGGATGTTGAACACCATCAACCGTGACGACTGGACCGTTACAATGTATGTATGATTGGTGTGTGATTCTTTGTCCGTTTATAGCTACAGCAGATGCCCCTGATATAAATAGTTCGTTTATCACATGGAAAATGTGGCTCTCATGCACAATGTAATTATTGACATTTTGTCCACTCGGGATATAAGATGCATCTTCAAGAGATACTTTTACCCCTTTCCCTTTTACACCTATTTCTCCTGTAAACATTCTGTATTTCTCAACATCTTCCAAAACATTGAAATACTGCTCTTTTTCATTTTTCAAACCAAACTCTGTTTCTTGGACTTTTGATTGAAGACGATAAAGTTCTTTTTCAAGTTTTTGATTCGCCTTTTCTTGTTTTGTTAGCTGACTTTTCAAAGAATATTCTTTTTTCCATTGTTCGGTTCGATTGACATCTGCTTGATGCTGCTTCGTATATTGGTATGAAAAAGAAATCAGAAATCCAAGAACAAGCATTACAATTGAGAATATGACGGTTTTGCCTCTCAACGTTCATCTTCCTTTTTCTTAGATTTAAAAGCTTCAAAATACGTAGCTACTTCCATATGAATCGTACCTTTCTCAGAGGACGAAAGCTCTTTGACAATGGCAGGGTACGTCGTCATTTTATCTGCGAATGTTTTAATTGATGCAATAACGGTGTTTCCATCATTCATATAAAATTTAACGAGCCATTGATTGGAGCTAGTTGGTACGTAATATACTTCTGAGATTAGTTCCTGAATAGAAGCCGGCAGTTGATTCAGAGCTCTCACTGTTTGCTTCAATTTCTCTTTATTGTCCCAATCGACAAAAATAGGTCCTGCGTGACTTGGCGTTACTTCATCTGGCAAAGCCGTCCCGTTTTCAAGAAGCTCATAATAAAAATGTCCCTTTTGCAGATACGCAATATTTGCATACTCTTTGACAGCAATACTGACCTTATTAGGGAAATGTTTTTTGATACTGACACTTTTAATCAATTTATTTTGCTTTATATGGTCTGCTGTCATATCTTTATTTAAATTCCAAAACTCTGTCTCGCCTTCTTTAATTTGCGAAAGTTTAACGAGCTGTTTTGTTGGTACATGTTCATTACCGGTAATGGTTAAAGAAGAAATTTTACTGATTGGTGTTTGCAAATAGACAATAATTAAAACCATGATAAAAAACAGCAAAATAAAAGAGATTAATCTCCGATTCGCTTTCTGCTTCCGTTGTTCTTTAATTTTAGGGATTCGCTCTTCTATATTGACGATCTTTTCATTTTCATGATCAGGCCGCATATATACTCTTCACCTCATTCAAAGCTGCTTGTCCGCACCTTTGGATCATTCTTTATCTCATATTGATTAGAAAACAAACGGCATGAAAAAATGCCGTTTGTTTTCCTGTGATACCATCATTCATAAGTAGTAGCCTTTAATTTGCTTCACCAATAATTTCTACTTCTGTATGCATCTCTACATTGTAGTCATCTTTGATTTTCTTTTGAATGTACTGAATTAAGTCGAGCACATCTTGAGCCTTCGCCCCACCAGCGTTGACAATAAAGTTTCCGTGCATATCAGAAATTCTAGCGCCGCCAATCTGATATCCTTTTAAATTCGCCTTTTCTACAAGCTGTCCTGCATATTCAGGTAATGGATTTCGGAAAATACTGCCGGCGCATGGTTTATTATACGGTTGTGTTTCCTTGCGATAATCTTTATTTTGCTGCATTTTCTTTGTGATTTTCTCACGTTCGTCCTGTTTAAGCTTGAACACTGCTTCGAGAACAATTCCAGGGCGTTCCTTTTGAAGCACAGAAGTTCGATAGCTAAAGTTCATTTGCTCATTAGTTAACCACTCGATCGTTCCATCTTCAAATAAGACTCTCGCTTTCACAAGAATCTTGCTGATGTCAGATCCATGTGCTCCTGCGTTCATATAAACAGCGCCACCAATAGATCCTGGAATACCAGCTGCGAATTCCAATCCTGACAGCCCCTGCTTACTAAGAGACGTCGCGAGTCTTACAACTGAATAGCCTCCGCCAACTGTAATCTCTTCATCATTGACAGTTAAGTGATCAAGTCCAGCGCCCAGCTTTAAAACGACCCCGCGAATTCCTTTATCAAGGACAAGTAAATTGGACCCTCTCCCAATGACCGTCCATTGAGTATCATGTTTTTTCACCTGATCCATAATTGTTTTGACAGCATCGACATCTTTAGGGATGACTAATAGATCGGCCGGTCCGCCTATTTTCATTGTCGTATGATTTGCAAGCGGTTCATTTTCAAGTACTTTACCAACTTGCGCTTCTAATAATTCATTCTTCAAGTTCTCCATATTACCCTCCGCCTTACCTCATATCATTCATCATGAAGTCGTAATTTCTTTTAACACATTATATAAACGTGTGGCCGCATCTGGTACTCCGAGTTCTTTTGTTAAACGGCTCATTTGATGTAGTTTCTCGTCATTACCAGCAATTTCATCAATTGCATGAAGCAAGCGATCTCCAGAAAGCTCTGATTCTCTTAAAACGATCGCAGCATCATGTTTTTCAAGTGATCTAGCGTTAATTTCTTGATGATTTGCGGTCACGTATGGACTTGGAATGAAGATTGTCGGAATTCCAAGTGCCGTCACTTCAGCAATCGTTGTGGCTCCCGCTCTTGCAACAATGACATCAATTGATTTTAAATACTCCGGCATTTGATGCAAGAAAGGCTTTGTGATCATATTCGGTGCTTCACCTTTTTCTTTTAATTCGTTCAGCACTTTTTCATAATGAACCTCACCTGTAATATATAAAAGCTGATAGTTCTTTGTCTTTAATTCATCTTGCATGTCAATCACTGCTCGATTGATTGGAGCTGCACCTCTGCTCCCGCCAAAAATGAGAACCGTTTTTTTCTTCTCATCCAGTCCGAACTCTTTAAGAGATTTTCCCTCTTTAATAGAGACGACTTCAGAGGCCCTTGGGTTTCCCGTAAAAACAACCTTTTCTGAAGGAAAGTGTTCCTTTGCTTCTTCAAAACAGATGGCTACTTTATTCACATACCGTGCCAGAAACTTATTTGTGATGCCTGGTAGGCTATTTTGTTCGTGAATGATCGTTGGGATTTTTAGCTTAGACGCAGCATAAACAACTGGACCACACACATAACCACCTGTTCCAATAACAGCATCCGGCTTAAATTCTTTTAAATAAGATTTACTTTTTTGGACGCCCTTTAGAAACCTCATCACTGTTTTTACATTATCAAAGGAAAGCTTTCTTTTAAAACCTGAAATTTCAATTGATTTAAAAGGGATATTTTCTCTTTCTACAATTTTCTTTTCAAGCCCATTCTCAGTGCCAATATATAAAAATTCCACATCAGGATGCAGTCTTTTCACTTCTTTAATAAAAGCTAGAGCAGGATAAATATGCCCGCCTGTTCCGCCTCCACTAATAACTATACGCATTATACCATTTCCCCTCAATTTTTTTCTGCTCTGAACAAAGTATAAACCCTGTTTTAAACAACAGGGCTCCGTCAAAACCTGTAAAGAAGAGTCAATCATCATGTTTTCGAAACAGAAACTGCCATTTTCACTCTTCAAATCATTTTTTCATACTTTTGCAAAATAAAAGTCTATATGGTTTCATGAACTATCAGCACATTAATATCTAGCATACCTGCTTACATTCAAAAGTACGCCAATTGCCATCAGCATTAATGTCAGTGATGAACCGCCATAACTTAAGAATGGCAGTGTGATGCCCGTCACAGGGATGAGACCAGTGACAACTGCGATATTAATCATTACTTGAATGGCAACCATTGAGATGATACCCACTGCCAAGAAACTTCCATATAAATCTGGTGCCCCGAGGGCTATTCTAATGCCTCTCCACAATAGAACACTAAAGAGCAGCAAAATGAGTGATCCACCTATAAATCCAAGTTCTTCAGACAATATAGCAAAGATAAAGTCTGTTTGAGGCTCAGGCAAATAGAAGAATTTTTGTCTACTCTGACCTAGCCCCATTCCAAACAGACCGCCTGGACCGACAGCGTATAAGGATTGAATAATTTGAAACCCGCTGCCAAGTGGATCCTCCCAAGGATTTAAATAAGATGTAATTCGTTTTATTCGATAGGGTGCTGATAAGACAAGTGCGGCAAATCCGCTAAGCCCTAAAAGACCGAGAAAGATAAAGTGAGCGATTCTCGCACCTGAAACAAATATCATAATAATACAGGTTCCAACCATAACCGTTCCTGTACCTAGGTCCGGCTGCAGCATAATGATGGCAAATGCAGAAAACACAATGCCTAGTGCTGGGGCGAAACCTTTACGAAAGGATGTGATATTCTTTTGTTTTTCAGATAAGAATTTTGCAAGAAACGCAATCATCGCAAGCTTCATAAATTCAGAGGGCTGAATACTAAACGCACCGACACCAATCCAGCTTCTTGAACCATTTCTCTCCATACCGATACCAGGAATCAAGACAAGCACGAGGAGGAGAAAACACACTGCAATCAGTATCTTTGACCAAGTCCGCCACGTCCAATAATCGACCCGCATAATGAAAAACATTGCGATAACTCCGATTCCGGCAAACAAAAGCTGTCTTTTTGCAAAATAAAACGAATCATCAAATTTATACGATGCCCACACAGCACTTGCGCTGTACACCATAATTAAACCAATCGTCAATAAAAGTAACGTAATGACAACAAGCAAAAAATCCGGAGAAGTTTTCTTATTCGTCAAGAGACCGACACCCCAAGCATAATTTCATTTGGGCTGTCAGTCATATGAGAGACAAGCCCTTATTTAAGCATATGCACGGCGTTTACAAACATGTCTCCACGTTCTTCAAATGTTTTATGCTGATCCCAACTTGCACAAGCCGGAGACAATAAAATCACGTCTTCTTCTTCAGATATGCTAAACGCCGCAGGTACTGCTTGTTCAACATTATCGACATGTTTTACGTGATGTATTCCCAGCTCTTCACCAAGCTTCACAAACTTAGGCGCAGTCTCACCAAATGTAATCATTCCTTTTACATTCTTCATAAAAGGTTTTAATTCATCAAATTCATTGCCACGATCCAGTCCACCTGCTAGTAAAATGGTCGGCTGCTTGAAGGCAGACAAAGCTTTACTTGTTGCCAGTATATTGGTCGCTTTACTGTCATTATAAAATTTTCTATTTTGAATCGTCTCCACAAATTGCAAACGATGCTTCACTCCACTAAATGTAGTAAGAACTTGTGCAATCGCTTCGTTTGAGCAGCCTGCATTTTTTACAACACAAATAGCTGCTAGAATATTTTCTTGGTTATGCTCACCAGGAAGAACAACATCCTTTAGGTCAATGACATGTTCATTCATATAGTAGATGGCACCATCTTTAATAAACGCTCCATGTGCTACCGGCTCTTTAACTGAGAAAAACACTTTTTGCGCTTTCGAATCTTCTGCTAGTTTGACAACAGATGGATCATCTAGGTTAACCACAGCTATGTCATCTTCCAGTTGATGTGCATACACTTTCTGTTTTGCTTTTTCGTATTCTTCACGCGTGTGATGATAGTCTAAATGTGCGTCAAAAATATTTAATATTAAGCTGATTTTAGGTCTGAATTCAACGGTTCCCATTAACTGAAATGAAGAGAGCTCAGTTACGATCCATTCATCGCCCGCTGCACGCGCGGCAACTTCACTTGCGACCGTTCCGATATTACCTGCTACCAATGTTTTTTGGCTGTCTTTTTTCAACATTTCATAAATCAAAGTAGTCGTGGTCGTTTTTCCATTTGATCCGGTAATCCCAATAAAAGGAGATGAGGTCAAATGATACGCCAATTCTATTTCAGTCCAAACTGGAATTTTTCGGCGAAGCGCCTCTTGGACCATCACATTCTCATAAGGAATTCCAGGGTTCTTAATTAAAATCGTAATTTCTTTATCGTCGAACACACGAAGAGGATGACTGCCACAAATGACATCAATCCCCTTTTCAGAAAGTAACTGAGCAGGCTCGTTTTCTTCAAAAGCTTTTTGGTCATTGACCGTCACGTTTATTCCGTGCTCGTGAAGAATTGAGGCTGCCGCATATCCGCTTTTTGCAAGGCCTAGTACTAGTACATGTTCGTCTTTTAACATTTGCATCCTATTCAATTATAACCACACCTCGATGTAAATTCCTAAAACAGCAAGCAATAAACCAGCTGTCCAGAAGGTGACAACTACTCTCCACTCAGACCAGCCAACTAACTCATAGTGGTGGTGAAGCGGGCTCATCTTAAAGATTCTTTTTCCAGTTGTTTTGAAGGAGATGACTTGAAGGATAACGGATAACGTTTCAACAACAAATACTCCTCCAATAATGACGAGTAAAATCTCAAGTTTCGTTAAAATGGCAATGGCCACTATGGCACCGCCTAAAGCAAGCGATCCCGTATCACCCATAAATACTTTTGCAGGATGCGCATTAAAGACAAGGAACCCAAGGACAGCGCCTGCTACTGCTACCGAAAAGATCGCAACATCATACTGAGATTGATTCCAAGCCAATATAGCAAAAGCTCCGAATGCAATAGCAGCTGTTCCAGATAATAAACCATCAAGTCCATCCGTAAGGTTTACCGCATTAGAACCACCGACAAGCATGAAAACGACGAGGATAAAGTATGCCCATCCTAAGTCAAAGCTGACATCTGTTCCTGGAATGCGAATAGTCGTTGCAAACTCATAATAATGGAAGACTGCATAGAAAATCACAGCAATCACAATTTGCCCGATCAGTTTTTGTTTCGATGTTAAGCCAAGATTTCGCTTCATCGCTACTTTAATATAATCATCTAAAAATCCTAATAATCCGTAGCCAAGGGTGACAAATAACAATAAAAACATTTCTGGACTAATCTCAGAGAATTTGTTAATCATCACGATCGTTGTAATTGTAATAGAAAAGATAATCATAATTCCACCCATTGTTGGGGTACCAGATTTCTTTTGGTGAGACTGAGGTCCTTCTTCTCTAATACTTTGACCAAATTTAAGTCTTCTTAAAAACGGAATAAAAATCGGGGATAAAAGAACACTGATTAAAAATCCCATTATGATTGTAAACAATATCACCTGTTCAAGCATTGTTCTTTACTCCTTCCGAATTTCCAAAGCCGTTTTCCATTAGAAAATAGCATTCATTATTATGATATTCATTCGTGTCTTTCGTATGTTGTTTTTGTACAAAATGCTTCATTTCATTACACTCTTTTCATCATTTTTAAGATTTGTTTAGATCTAAAATAGCGTCCGCTGCCACCTTGGCATCATCAAAGTCATAGACTTGATCACCAATGATTTGGTACGTCTCATGCCCTTTTCCAGCTATTAAGACTGTATCGCCCTTTTTTGCATTGGCAATGGCAAAAAAGATGGCCTGTTTCCGGTTCACAAAGCTGTGATAATAGGCGTTTGGCACGCCATTTTCCATGTCTTTCAAAATGGCTGATGGATCTTCACTTCTTGGATTATCTGATGTAAAAACAGGCTCATCTGCATATTTCACAGCGATTTGGGCCATCTGAGGGCGCTTGGTTTTATCACGGTCGCCCCCGCAGCCAACTACACAGAAAATTCTACCTTCTGTTAATTCTCTGCACGTAGTCAGTACATTTTCTAAACTGTCAGGTGTGTGTGCATAATCAACGATGACTGGGAAGTCTTGATCAAAATTCACAAGTTCGAATCTTCCTTTGACTCCCTCAAGTTCTTCAATGGCACTAACGATCGTTTCAAACGTTAAGCCTGATACAATTCCTACTGATACAGCTGCTAGAATGTTATACACATTGAATTTTCCAATAAGGGCAACCGTCACGTTTTTTGTGCCGATTGGGGTAATCAAATCAAATTGTGTTCCCTTTGGTTTGATTTGAATGTTCTTTGCCATTACATCTGCTTCTTGCTCTAAGCCATACGTCATAATTTCAGCAGCTGTGACTTTTTCAAAATAACTAGACGCTTCATCATCTGCATTTAAAATGGCATGCTTCGGCTTATCGTGCTGAAAGGCACTTCCGAGCTGGGAAAAGAGCAAGCTTTTTGCATGTTTATATTCTTCCATTGTGTTGTGGTAGTCCAAATGATCTTGGGTAAGATTTGTAAAGACGGCAATATCATAATCACATCCATGAACACGCCCAAGATGCAAAGCATGTGATGATACTTCCATAATGGCCGTATCTACGTCTTGATCAAGCATCTGCTTAAAGGTCTTCTGAAGGGTGACACTCTCAGGTGTTGTGTTTTTCACTTCGAGAATTTCATCGTTTACCTTCATATACATCGTACCGATTAAACCTGTTTTTTTATCGGCTTTTCTCATGATTTGCTCAATCATGTGTGTTGTGGACGTTTTCCCGTTCGTTCCTGTAATACCAATTAGATTGAGTTGATGAGTTGGCTGTTCGTAAAAAGCATCTGCTATTCTTGCAAGTGCTCTTTGAGAGTGTTTTACAATAATGACTGGTACATCTGTTATGTGAAGTGGGTGTTCTGCTACAATCGCTGCAGCCCCGCTTTTCACTGCTTTTTCAGCGTAATCATGTCCATCTACTGTATAGCCTTTTATACAGACAAAAAGACTCCCTTTTTTCACTTCTCTTGAATCCATTTCAATGGAAGTAATCTCCGGATTTTCGTTTATCAGTTCATTGTTTTCACTTTTAAAGTATGTAAGGAGTTCTTGTAATTTCATTTCATATCAAACCTCTCAAATTCGTTCACGTGCATGTCTTGTGAAAAAAACACACAGTCTATATTTTATCGTAAAAAAAAGGATACATCCAGCGTATTCCTTAAGTTTCTCTTGGAAAAAGCACACTTTATGCTCTTTTTTTAAAGCGACCCTTCTCTTTCAACAAAAAGAGGCAGCCGAATGAGTGCGGCTACCCTCTGTTCATTCTTTATTATTCATCATTTAAGTATAATCGGATCGTGGAACCTTCTTTGACCTTTGTGCCGGCAGCAGGCGATTGCTTCACCACTTTGCTGCCAGTTCCTGAAGCATCAATCTTTAGATTAATCAGGAGTGATTCAAGGTCAGAAACAGATCCTCCTACAAGATTCGGTACCTCAATGGTTTTTGTGTCCAGCCATTGATACTTCTTTTCAATTTGTCCTTTTCTTTTTTTCACGCCCATTTCAGGCAGACTGTCTCGCATAATATGGCCCACAATAGGTGCTGCTACTGTCCCACCAAATTGAATCGTGCCTTTTGGGTTATCTACTGCTACATATACAACAATGCTTGGATCATCCGCAGGTGCAAACCCGATAAATGACACAATGTGGTTATTTTCCATGTACTTTCCGTCTTTTACTTTCTGTGCTGTTCCTGTTTTTCCGCCCACCCGATATCCTTCAACGAATGCATTCCGACCAGTTCCTTGAGCGACTACACTTTCAAGGGCATACCTGATTTCTTTAGACGTCTCCGCTGAAATGACTTTCTTCTTGGCAATTGGTGATTGCTTTTTCACTACCTCTTTTGTAATTGGATCGATCCATTCTTTTGCAATATACGGCGTGTAAAGCGTTCCTCCATTTACTGCGGCTGCCACTGCAGCTACTTGTTGAATCGGCGTAACAGATACACCTTGACCAAAGGCTGTTGTTGCCTGTTCTACAGGACCAACACGATCAAGCGGGAACAAAATTCCTCTACCTTCTCCTTGAAGGTCGATTCCTGTCTTTTGACCAAAGCCGAAATTTTTAATATAAGAAAATAGTTTATCTTTTCCAAGACGGTCGCCTAGCTCGACAAATCCTGGGTTACAAGAGTTTTGTACCACTTCTAGAAACGACTGTGATCCATGTCCTCCCTTTTTCCAGCATCTGAGCCTTGCGCCATCCACTGTCACAGATCCGCTGTCAAAAAAATGATCACGTTTTAAATTTACTTTATTTTCTTCCAGGGCAGCTGCCAGTGTAATGATTTTAAACGTCGATCCTGGCTCATATGTGCTCCACACCGGTAAGTTTCGGTTAAATACTTTTGAATCAACTGATTGATAGTCAGCCGGATCAAAGTCAGGTCTGCTCGACATTCCCAGAACCTCACCATTTTTCGGATTCATGGCAATGGCAATCATGCCATCTGGGTTATATTTTGCCTGAGCATTGTCTAGTTCTCGTTCGATGATGGTTTGCACTTTTGAATCAACGGTTAATTTCATATCAAGCCCATCTTTAGGCGGTGTATAATCATCTGCTTCATCTGGCATTTTCTGCCCTTTTGCATCAGAATAAAATTTCACAGAGCCTTTTTCACCTTTTAGGTCATCATCATAGTACGCTTCTAGCCCAAGTAAGCCTTGATTATCAATTCCAGCAAAACCTAATACATGAGATAAGAAACTTCCAAACGGGTAATGTCTGATGCTGTCCTCTGCTACATAGACTCCATCTAAATCAAGCTCTCTGACTTCTTTTGCTTTTTCATGAGATACTTTTCTCCCCTCTGGGGAAATTCGTTCTATAGACGTTTTCTTGGTGACATGCTTGTACGCTTTCTCCTCAGACATATTCAGCACTGCTGCTAATTTTTTGCTTGTTTCTGCTGGGTCTTTCACCTGCCGCGGCACGACTAAAATAGAGGGAGCACTTTTGTTCGTCGCCAGCTCCACTCCATTTCGATCCAAAATATCTCCTCGTTCTGGTTCAAATGGAAGGTTACGGCTCCATGAATCTTTCGCTAAACTTGTCAGCTTCTCGCCCATAATAAACTGCACATATCCTAATCTAGTATCTATGATGAAAAAAATGATCACCCCAAACAGCAGCACGAAAAGCAATCGTTTTCTCACTGTTACACTTGACACTCGCACGCCCGGTTCACTCCTTACATATGGCTTGTTTTCATCATATGCAGGCTCGTCTTTTTATAGAACGATCTCGTCCATCGCTCAAGCAAAAGAAAAAAACCTAGCAAATGATTTGCTAGGTTTTCAAGTTAATTTGGACTTTTGAAGGTCACTGTGACGACTTTATCTGAAATCTCCGCTCCACTTTTCACGCTTTGTTTGACAGCATATCCCTGTCCATTTGTTTCAATATGCACACCTGAAATAGACGCATATTGAAGAACTTCCCTTCTGGACCAGCCTGTCATATCAGGCATTTTAATGGTTTTCCCTGCTGTTTTCAAAAAGACTTTCTGGCTTTCAGAGAATTCAGAGCCCGCATTTGGCCATTGGCGTTTAATGGATAGACCGTCACCAATGACAACAGGTGATAACTTTTTGTTTTTTGCTTCTGTTTCTGCCTGTTTCACTTCTAAATCTAGGAATGACGGCATTGTTTCTTGTTTTATTTTCTGTTTGCCAGATTTTTTATCGTCTTTTTTTGTTGGTGCGATATTTAGATAGAGCAAACTATTTTTCATCACAGGGTTAAAGATTTCTGAAACAGGGGCAGAGCCTGTTTGTGTTTCAGATAGCTGAGGCTGTTGGACAGCGACATAAACGAGTAGCTTCGGATCATCTTTTGGTGCCATTCCCATGAATGAAAAGACGTAATCGTTTCTCCCTTGAAGGTAGCCGCCAGCACCGCCAATTTGTCCTGTACCTGTTTTCCCAGCGACATCAAAACCTTTGATTTGATATGGCTGTCCTGTGCCAATTTTTGAGGAAACGACCTCACCTAAAATGTCACGGACTTGCTTCGCTGTATCAGAAGAAATTGGTTTTCCTGCCACTGTTGGTTCGTGCTGTAAAATTGTTTTGTTTGTGTTCGGGTCTGTAATATGATCGATTACATATGGCTTCATCATCGTTCCACCGTTGGCAATGGCTGTCGCCGCTTCAATTTGCTGAATTGGGGTAATCGCGGACGCCTGACCATAAGCAGTCGATGCTTTGTCATATTCGTATCTGAAATTGATTTTACTAGACGCTTCGTTCGGCAAGTCTATACCTGTTTTGTCATAGAAATGGAATTTTTGCAAGTATTGTTCGTAGCGTGTGAAACCTAGCTTTTCTTTTGCCAGTTTCGCAAAAGCTACGTTTGAAGAACGTAGAACACCTTCATGAAAATCAATTTTTCCCCAGCCATTTCCGTTGTTATGGTCTCTTACAAGACCGCCACCTACTTTATAAGTACCAGACTGATACTTGTCACTGCCTTGGTACACTCCTTCTTGGATAGCAGCAGCGAGTGTGAAAATTTTCATCGTTGAACCTGGTTCAAATGCGTAAGAAATGACATCGTTGTTATAATTCGTAATGTCGAGTTCATTTAAATTAAAGCTTGGCCGCTGTCCCATTGCAAGAACTCTTCCAGTTTTCGGATCAACGACTGTCGCAATGATTTTCTTCGGCTTATATTTTTTAGCGACCTGCGTCATACTTTCTTCAAGAAATGCTTGAATTTTTTGATCGATGGTCAGTGTGACGTTTTTCCCGTCTTTCGGGGCAACGATGTCTTCTTTACTATTCGGAAGTGCCCATCCGCTTCTGTCGCTGTTATACGTTACATAGCCATCTTTTTCTTTTAAATATTTATTCAGAGCCTTTTCTAGACCCATTGCGCCTGACATATCCTTGGTGGCTTCATCTAATCTAGCATAACCGATTAAGTTCGAAGCAAACATGCCGTTTGGATAATACCTCTTTGTATCTTTTTCAAAGGCGATCCCAGGAAGTTTTAGCTTTTCAATTTTTTCCTTAGTTGAAAAACTAATATCCTTTCCAGCCTTACCAAACTCGACTTGGAATGCATCTTTTGTATTCAGACGCTTTAAAATTTCACTCTCACTCATATCAATGACCTTTGACAGCTCTTTTGCTGTCTTTTCTTTGTCAACGACATGCATCGGATGCTTTAGATCGACCGTCATTTTCTTGCTCATGATTGCAATCAGCTTATACACAGATGTATCTTCCGCAATCACATTTCCGTTTCTGTCTAAAATGGACCCTCTTTTGGCTTCAAGTGTTTTTTTCGATTGATATTGTTCATTGGCTTTTGCAGCTAACACTTGTCCATCAACGGTTCCCGTAATCTGAATATAAATAAAACGCGCAAGGATGATAAAGAAAAACAGGGCGAAGCAAATACTCGCAATTGCCGCGCCTCTGTTCATCATTTTATTCTTTTTAGGCATCGCCATGTTAATCGACCTTCTTAACATCTTTCGACATGCTTAAGCCTGCTTTTTTAGCGGCTTCAATGATTCTCTCTGGTTCACTTAGTAAATCTTTTTGCTTTTGCAGTTCAGTGATCTTTTTCGATTCTAAAGACACTTGCTGTTCTAGCTTCTGCACTTCGATATTTGCGTGATAAACAGCAAAGGCTTTCGAAATGATGAGGATCGAGCTGCACATGAGAGCCATGACAAACATGACAAGTAAGATTTTTTCACCAAGTGTAATAGAACCTCTTCTTCTAATCACAACCGATTGACCTTGTTGCTCGGTTTGATGTTGCTTTACTTCTCTTTGGTAAGCCAAATTACTCATAAGAAACCTCCTTTTTATCATCATCTATGGTGTCGTTTACTTTTTTTCTGCAATTCGGAGCTTCGCTGAACGGGCACGGTTGTTATATTCCAGCTCTTGTTCTGATGCAACGATTGGTTTTCTCGTGATCAGCTTCAGTTTTGGTTCAAGTCCTTCTGGAATCACTGGTAGTCCGTGCGGAAGTTCTGGAAGAGAAGACATTTCTTTAAATGTACTTTTACAAATCCGATCTTCAAGTGAATGGAATGTAATAACAGAAATTCTCCCCTTCGGATTGAGTAACTCTATTGCTTGTTCTAGTGCTTCTTCAAATACTTTCAATTCGTCATTTACGGCAATTCGGATCGCTTGAAACACTCTTTTCGCTGGATGTCCGCCTTTTCGTCTTGCAGGTGCGGGAATTCCTTCTTTAATAATGTCGACAAGCTCACCTGTTGTTTCAATTGGCGCTTTTTTTCTGGCTTCTTCAATTTTGCGTGCGATTTGCTTGCTGAATTTTTCTTCCCCATATTTGTAGAAAATCCGAACTAGATCTTCAAATGGCCATTCATTCACCACTTGTTTTGCCGACAATGCGGCTGTTTGATCCATTCGCATGTCAAGAGGTGCATCATGGTGATAACTAAAGCCTCTCTCTGGTGTGTCAAGCTGAGGTGATGAAACCCCAAGGTCAAAAATCACACCGTCTACGCTTGTAATACCTTGTTCATTCAGACGTTCTTTTAAATATCGGAAGTTGCTTTTTATGAAAAGAATGTTCGCTTTAGAATCCGCGAGCTTCTCTCGTGCATGATCCAGTGCAGCATCGTCTTGGTCAAACCCAATTAATGTACCTTTTTCTGATAATTGAGATAGTAAATATGAGCTATGACCTGCGCCGCCTAGCGTGCAGTCCACATATGTACCGTCTTCTTTGACGTTTAAACCGTCAACTGTTTCTTTTAATAATACTGTCTCATGTTGAAACATGATGATATGGTCCCACCTTTTTCAAATAGAAATGAATGTGTAGAAAGCTTGCTGCACAAGGGATTATTATATATCAAATCCAATCATGTTTTCAGCAATTTCAGCAAAAGAATCTTCTTGCTCTTCTGTATATTGTTCCCAGATCGACTTACTCCACAACTCAATTCGATTTGAAACGCCGATGACCACACATTCTTTTTCGAGTTTTGCATATTGGAGTAGGTTGGATGCGATGTTAATGCGCCCCTGCTTGTCCAGATCACATTCAACTGCGCCGGAGAAGAAGAACCGGGTAAACGCACGTGCATCTTTTTTCGTTAGCGGCAGTGCTTTGAGTTTCTCTTCAATTAGTTTCCACTCACTCATAGGGTAGCCAAATAAACATTGATCAAGCCCTCTCGTCAGCACAAACTGTTCTCCGAGACCGTCTCTAAATTTAGCAGGGATGATCATGCGCCCTTTTGTATCAATCGTATGTTGGTATTCACCCATGAACATGATCATCAGAGCCCCACTTTCTCACCTATACTCTCCACTATCCACCACTTCTCTCCACAAAACTTATTTTACACTGTTTCTACATAAAAAAAAACCCTGAACTAGTCAGGGTTCATTAAAACTTTATTTCAAAGTTTGACAATTTGTTGCTTGTTTTGAAATGAAAATGGCAGATTTTTGAACGTTTTGAAGAATTCTGGACCATATTTGTTTAAAAAGTACATGATATTCCAAATTCTTTCTTGTGGTGCTTCGAGTGGTTTTAAACTATTTTCAATCCGTTCAAAATCTCGAAGGATGTATCCTTCCTTCTCTTCCACACGCTTTGCAACCTTCTGATAAACAAATTGAAGCTGGTCTTCTATAAATTTGGCATTTTTATCTAATAGCTGTTCAAAGCTTGGTTCGATCTCTAGCGCTTCTTGTCTCATGGCCTCGTGAACATTCGCTAATTCACGTTTGGCATGTTGAACCGATTGAACGAAGCTGTCTGGAAGACTTTGCTGAAAGTGCGCATCCTTCTTTTCTTTCACGCCTTTTGTCAGCACTTCTTCAACTGACAATTCTCTTATCGGCAGCTTCTTATCAATATGCCTTTCAAGAATGGTGACGTGCAATCTTGGAAGAACGGGTGCCATTTTGACATTGAAGTACTCGAAGATGCCTTTCAGCTCACCCCAATAGTTCACTTCACCGTGTCCAGCCATAAAAGCAAGCGTTGGAAGAAGGGTTTCCTGCATCAATGGACGGGTCACCACATTATTGCTAAACCGCTCTGGGTGCTCCTCGACTTCCTGCAAAAGCTCATCTTTTGTCCAAGTAAGCCCCACTTCAGATATAGAAAATTGGCCATTCTCTTGTTCAATGAGGAAACGCTCATCATCATATTCGTAAAACAAGTTGGCTTGATGGTCACCAGCTTCAATAATCGGCTGATACCCCGCTTGTTCCATGGCAGCCTGCGTGTTATTTAAGTGAGCCACGATCGCATCACTCGACTCCACAATTTGCTTGAATAACGTACGTTCAAGTGGCTTCACGCCGAAGTCTCCTGAATTCAATAACAGCAGTCCATCTTCTTCAAATAGATCGCAAACAATCCACTCAAAGAAATCAGTAAACGTTTCTGATTTGCGTAAACATCGAAGAAGCTGATCAAACAAGTCATTTGTGTAAGCAGATTCCTCATAGGTTGAAAATACATCACGAAGCCATCTCTCTGTTTTCTCTTGGTGGAGAGGTGTTCTTTTCGCAGCTGTTTTTTTCACATGATGTAATGGAAGCTTTTGTTTGACTGGGCCTTTTTCGCCAGACGTGTACACAAAGTTAATTTCGTCTACGTCGTGATCTTCACCCGCTACCCAAAAGACCGGAATAACAGGAACGCCAAGCTCTGATTCTTTTTCTTTGGCAAACTGAATAATGGAAATGATTTTATGTATGGTATAAAGCGGACCTGTTAAGAGACCTGCCTGCTGTCCTCCAACCACCATGACGCTCCGTTCATCACGGATCTTCTCAATATTCTCACGCATCGCAGCCGAATCAAATTTTGCATGATATGCGCTCATATAATCCGCTAAAGCCTCGCGCGGGAAGCTCCTTTCCATGAGATCGTCGTATCTCTTTTTCCATGTGTGCTCAGAATGTATATCATAATCAAAAAAAGCAGTCATCTCTTTTTTTTCTTCTATATAATCACGTATGAATAAATTCTGACTTCGGATGGAAAGTTCAGTCAATTGCATGTTTAGAACTTCCTTTCTTCAATAAATAGTTAGTTTCCCGAAAAAAGTATAGCATGTAAATGAGCTCACTCAAAAGATTTTGTTTGCTTTTTTTCCAATACTTCCAAGCTTCTATTCAAGAAAGTGAGGAATGGCGGCGTCATCCCTTGACCTTGAGCTTTTTTTAAAAGGTAGCCAATGATTGCTTTTCTTTCAGTTTGGCGGCCTTTGACGATATCTTGCAGCATCGACGATTGATTGGCAGCCGTTTGATGGCAAATTGATTTCACATGAGCCCATAGACGATCTTTCTCAAGCAACCCTAGAATGGAAACCGCTTCTTCAAATGCACATGTCATCATATGTTCATATGATAGGTTCGATACCAATTCCCCATTATTCACATGTAATAAAGCCGTCAACGGATTAATACACACATTGACGAGCAGCTTTTCCTCCAGTACTTTCTTCCATTCATCTGTATAAACCATTTGAAAATCGCCCGTTGACAGTTCACTACTCATAGGTCCTTTTTCCTCATGCAGAAATGCTCCCCACTTGATGACACCAATTCCTGTATGGTTTACTGCGCGATCAGACACCTTCATTGCGCCATGCTCTACTACACCAATATATAACTGATGTGCCGTTTTCCAGTTCTTTAAATCGACGAGGTGGGCCATTCCGTTCTGCAAAAATAAGATCCGATGACGAGGCAGTCCCGATAATTCCTCTAGAACATCTTGCAGATGATGATACTTCACTGTCACAATCAGCAAATCAAATATTCCTTTGACCCCCGTATCGGCCCCAACAGCTGATTGAATGGTTTCCCCTCTTACCATTCGTTCAATGCCTAATGCTCGAATTTCTTCTGCCTGCTGTTTCCTTCTTGTAAAGACGGTGATGTCATGATGCTCTGATAAATAACTGGCACAAAGCAGACCAATCGCACCACCGCCAATGATTCCAATTTTCAATTGCCGCACTTCCCTTTTTCTGTTTACTTCATGTTATCAACTATTTTACCAGTTTCGTGCTACGATGCAAAAAGCAGATAACGCGCTATGATTGAATTTTTTTAATTAAAAAACTATAATAATAAGTGTAAAAACTTTTTTAGGCGGATGGGATGAAAACGCCTTCAATGACATCACTGTCGACATTATGTGTGTAAGGGGGAAGATCACATGACACAAGTAAAACGTCTTCTGATTAACTACAAAACATTAGAGGAATTTAAACAATTTAAGGAATATGGCATACAAGAACTTTCCATGCTTGAAGACCTAGAGAGTAATATGATTGAAAATGACAGCAACTCTCCATTTTATGGGATTTACTTTGGAGATAAGCTTGTGGCACGTATGAGTCTCTATCAAGTAGATGGCTCGACGACGACGTATTTTGACCATAATCATGATTATCTAGAGCTGTGGAAGCTAGAAGTGTTGCCAGGATATCAGCGTAAAGGATACGGCGAAGCACTTGTTGATTTCGCAAAATCTTTCGGCCTTCCAATTCGAACGAATCCACGCGTCAAATCTGCCGGTTTTTGGGATAAAATGGGCTTTGAAGCGGTGAAATATGATATGGAACGCGATAAAGGAGAAAACCCACTCATTTGGGAGCCTGCACATATTCAAAAGAACACTGGTGAGTCCGCTTAATCATTAATCATTAAGAAAACGCCCCTCTTTCCATCTGTGAGGGGCGTTTTCTTATTTTGCGTAATCTTTTAAGCTGATATTCTGTTTGACTCTTTCAACAATACCAATAAGTGCCCGGTAATCTTCTTCTGTCATTTTTAATTGACGTTTCAGCTGTTCATTTTCTTCGGTGAGTGATTTTAATTGATGCTGTGCATCTTTAAGCTCCTCCCGTAAATAAGCTGGACCAGATGGTTCTTTCTCAAGCTGCTCTAGAAACCGAATTACTTCTCGAAGCGTCAGTTCAGTCTGATCAGAAGATGCCTTCTCTTCTATGGTGAACGCATGCTGCGGTAAACCCGAAGAATGGATACCAATTTTTTTACGCAGTTCTTTTCGCTGTTTTTTGGCAAGCTCAATGCCTGCCTGATACTGCTTTCTGACGTAAGAATTCCACCTGAATCCACATGCTGCTGCTGTTCTTGACAATGCTTTTCCAACCTCTTCAAATGCTGAAAGCTGGGTACCTCCATCTCGGATATGCCTTAAGACAACTTCTGCTAAAAGTAAATCTTCATCTTGTGTCCATGCGTCCTGCCGTGTAATCGTCAACTCATCATCCCCCCTGAATCTGAATACCACATCATATGCGCTTACTAGAGTAGATAGACTATTTGCAGGAGAGAAACCTAAAAAATAGATCAATAAAAAAACGCAAGGGAAGATTCCCTCACGTTTTTTTATCAAGCATTAGTTGCTTTTTACGTCTTTGCCTTTGTATGTTCCGCAAGATTTGCAGACACGATGAGAAATTTTCATTTCACCGCATTCTGGGCAAGCTACCATACCAGGTACTTGTAGTTTGAAATGCGTACGACGCAATCTTTTTTTCATTTTAGAAGTTCTTCTAAAAGGTACAGCCATTATTCCCACCTCCTTAAAGAGTTAAGATTCATTATTTTCTTCTAAGAGCTTCTTCAAGCCTTCCAGACGAGGATCAATTCGGTTTTGATGTGCATCTTCCGAAATGACCGCCCAGTCATTCCCTTCCTGTGGTGCAGCACCTTTTACGTCAGCTTGGTCGCAAAAGATTTGCATGGGCACTTCAAGAAGAATTTCTTCCTTGACTATAGGCGTTAAGTCGATGATATCGTCTTCTACAACAGATACGTCTTCATCTTCTATATCGTCTGTCTTATGAAGTACAAATAGTTCTTTTGTTGAAATCGCAAATGGATAATTTACATCAACAAGCGTTCTTGAACAAGGCAATGTCATTTCACCTGTGATGGTTAAATCAAATGCGACTTGCTTTGATTCGATCACTCCAGTCCCTTTCACCTCTACTGGTGAAATACGACGTATATCTGAATGAAGGCTAGTAAGTTCATTTAAGTCAACCGTCTCATGAAAATCGAAGCTGTTTTTAGCTTTTTGATGTAACTGATAAACTGTCCATTTCAATTGTATCACCTCTAAGAGCAACAAACATGATTATAGCTTTCATCATGCTATTTGTCAATATTTTTTCTTTACAGTCCTTCATGACGTCAAAGGGCTGTTTGACATCAGTTCTCGGAATGCCTAAACTGAAAAAAATGGTCTTCATTTTTCCCTTATGCTACTGTAGCACAGACCATTTAACCATAGCAAGAAAGGCGGAACATCTATTGAAAGCAGTGGGAGTCGTTGTCGAGTACAATCCATTTCATTATGGGCATGCCTATCATGTGAATCAGGCGAAAAAACAAACCCCCTCAGATGTTGCCATTGCCGTCATGAGCGGTTCTTTCCTCCAGCGCGGGGAGCCTGCCATCGTCTCAAAATGGGCACGTACAAAAATGGCACTGCAAAACGGCGTAGACATTGTGTGTGAGCTTCCATACATATATGCCGTACAAAAGGCAGAAACCTTCGCCAATGGCGCTGTGTCCATCCTCGATGCATTAAAATGCCATTCTCTTTTTTTCGGCAGTGAGGATGGAGAGATCAACGCATTTGAGCGCACAGCACACGCTTGGCATGAAAAAAAGGCAGAGATTGATCTTTTAACAAAAGAAAAGGTGAAAGAAGGCCTTAGTTATCCCGCCGCCGCAGCAGGTGCGTTTCAAGAGGCCATTCATTCTGAACACTTACTGGATTTGTCCAAACCAAATAACATTTTAGGCTTTCATTATGTTAAAGCCATCTTAGAGAGAGCTCCTCACATGCAGCCTTTTACGTCTCAAAGAATTGCATCTGATTATCATGATGAAGAACTGCCTGACAACCAAAAAATCGCAAGCGCCACAAGTATCCGAAAAGCATTAAAAGAACAGAGCTCATTTCAAGCAGTCACGCCCTACCTCCCGGACGCTACTTTAAAGCAATTACACGACTATCATTCTTCATATGGTCTTTTACATACGCAAGAAGCCTATTTTCGCTTTCTGAAACATGTTTTTCATACAATGGATACGAGTGAACTAGAGGGCATCTATGAAATTGAAGAAGGCATTGAACACCGCATGCAAAAAGCCATGACACATGCGTCTTCCTACGAGGAGTATCTATCACTTGTCAAAACAAAACGATATACGTGGACAAGGTTACAGCGGATGAATACGCATCTATTAATGAACGTGAAGAAAAAGACGATGCACGAGCTGCTTGAAGAGAAAAAAGCGCCCTATATTCGTTTACTTGGAATGACAAGGAAAGGACAACAGTACTTGTCTCTTGTAAAAAAAGAGTTGGATGTACCACTTGTGAGTAAACTGTCTTCCTTTTCACATCCCGCCCTTGATCTTGATATTCGCGCTTCAAGGGTGTTCAGCCTTCCCATCTGTGAACCCATGCAAACAGAGTTAACAAAAGCAGAGTTTAAAACATCACCGATTCGATATGATGAAGAGAGCGGACTCTTTTCATCTCGATAGAAAAAAGCAGCCTGCAAGTCAGGCTGCTCTTTTTTATGATGCTTTCTCTTTTAATTTGTTTAAATAGTTTAGTGCGTCCTGCATGGTATCCACAGGAACGATTTTCATATCACTTTTAATATCTTTTGCTGTTTTGACTGCATTTTTATAGTCAGAGTTTGGGTCACCTTTATCATTCGGTGCAAAGAAGATGTCTTTTCCTGCTTTGTCTGCTGCAACAACCTTTTGATCAATTCCGCCAATCGGTCCGACTGTACCATCTGCATCAATCGTTCCAGTTCCTGCGATCGCATAGCCATGTGTTTCATCTTCTTTTGTCAGCTGATTGTAAATTTCAAGTGACATCATTAAACCAGCCGATGGGCCGCCGATGTTTTCAATATCCACTTTCACAGAAGGAGACACTTTCACATGACGGTCTGTAAATAGTGATACGCCAATTCCCACTCGTTTTGGCTCTTCTTTAAATGGTTTTAACGTCACGTTCTGCGTGATTTCTTTGCCATTACGTTCAAGTACAAAACGGACAGTCGTGCCTGCTTTTTTACTGCTGATATACGAAACCATTTTATCTGCTGACTCATATGTATGGCCGTCGACGCTTTTGATCTTATCGCCCACTTCAATCTTCCCATATGCAGGCATTCCTTTCATCACATAGCTCGCATATACCCCATTAAACGTATAATCTACTTTTTTCCCCGCTTTTGTATAAGCGGCAATCATCGCATTTTCTTGAGAACTTTTCATGAGCTGCAGCTGCCGTTTCATATAATCCTCATCAGACTCTCCGTCCGCTTTAATATTTTCTTCTGGAACGATTTCGTCATACTTGTTCATTTTTGCAAGCAAATACGTATATGGATTGGCTGGACCTACTTTAATGGTCATAAGAGAAAAGCTCCCCTTCTCGCCAAATCCTCCGTCTACTTGAATGTGTGGCGCAATTTCTGTTGCATCACCTGGCTTTGTGACGTAATAGGGCAGTTTCACAAAAGTTAAGCCAAATAAGACTAGAACAACAGCAAAAAAGCTGAGCCAGCGAATATTTAATTTTTTCATTCGATTAACACTCCCATTTATCAATGACATCTTTCAGTTTTTCTTTTAGTTGGTCGGCGGCGAGTTCACCTGCTCCAATCATTTCTTGAACCTGTGTAAACGCACTAGAGCTAAAGGTCTCGAGCTTCGGCCGAATCATGAGATCTGCATGAATGGTTTGGTGACGAACCAATTCATTTTGAAGGATGTCCAAACTTTGCATAATGACATCCGATAATCTCGTTGCCTTTTCTGTTTTTTTCACCCTTGATACATCAGAGGCGATAATGAGGTCTGCCCCCATTTCTTTCAGAACAGAGACTGGAATGCGGTCCACTACCGCTCCATCCACCAATTGCCTGCCGCCTATTTCATGCGGAACAAACACACCCGGAATGCTAATGCTTGCCCTGACTGCTTGTGAGACAGACCCTTCTTTGAACACAACCTTCTCCCCTGTCTGAAGGTCACAGGCGACAATCGCAAGCGGCACGCGCATTTCTTCAATATTCTTCCCATATGTAAACGTGTGAATCAGCTGCAAAATTCGATTTCCTTTTAACAGACCGATTTTTGGCAGTGTATAGTCAGCATAATACTTTCTTCTGAAGACAAGTGCAAGTTTTTTCATTTTTTCTACGTCTTGTCCTGCCGCATAAAAGCTCCCCACAAGAGCACCAATACTGCTTCCTGCGATCATATCCACCTGAATTCCTTGTTTCTCAAGACTAGATAAAACCCCGATATGCGCCATCCCTCTGGCACCCCCGGAGCCCAGCGCAAGCCCGATAATCGGTCGTTTCATGAATCCACCCTCCTCTTTCTATGCATATATACGAATCTATAGGTCTAAACATGCCCCTTCTCATCGTATAGTAATAGAAGACAGGCTCGGCTAGCATCTCTTTTTCTTTAATCACGAGCTCGCCAATAGATTATAACGGCAAGGGGCGACATCTCCATGAAAAAATGGAACACTCTGTTCATCGCTGCTTTTTTTATCTTTTTAACAGCCACTGTGATTACACATCCACAAGCCTCTTTGCAAGCATCGAAAAATGGACTTGCAATGTGGTGGGAAGTGGTTTTTCCATCGCTGCTACCTTTTTTTATTTTGTCCGAGCTATTAATCAGTTTCGGGATTGTTAGATTTGTCGGCGTATTATTAGAGCCATTTATGCGGCCTATCTTTCGGGTGCCTGGTGTCGGCGGATTTGTATTAGCGATGGGAATGGCCTCTGGTTTTCCTTCTGGCGCTAAATTGACGACAAGACTTCGGCAGGAAGGACAGCTGACAAGAATTGAAGCAGAACGCCTTGTGTCATTTACCAATTCTTCAAACCCTTTGTTCATTTTTGGAGCAGTGGCTGTAGGATTTTTTCATCACCCAGCTTTAGGCATTGTGTTAGCCTGTGCACATTATTTAGGAAATCTCGCGGTTGGGGTGACGATGCGCGGATATAAAGCACGTCATGATGCGCACCTCAGAAGCCGAAAAGGATTTTTATTGCCTCCAATTCGAGAAGCATTCAGCGCTCTTCATACGGCAAGACTCGCAGAAAAAAGACCACTTGGCCAAATATTAAGTGACGCTGTCATGTCATCTGTTCAAACGCTCTTTATGATTGGCGGCTTTATCATTTTATTTTCTGTCTTTAGTCAAATGCTCGCTGTCGTTCATGTAACAGATCTTCTCTCTATCGGGATCGGCTCTATACTGAAAACGATGCACCTTCCGCCGGAATTAGATCTAGCCATGATTGCGGGTCTATTTGAAATCACATTAGGAAGTCAGCTCACAGGATCACAAGAGGTTTCCCTGCTCGCTAAAACAATTGTGGTCAGCTTTATTTTAGGATTTAGCGGATTCTCCGTTCAAGCTCAGGTAGCCGGCATTTTGGCAGCAACCGATATACGCTTTAAACCGTTTTTCTTCGCCCGTTTGCTTCACGGTATTTACGCAGCCGTCTTTGCCTTTTTGTTATTCAAACCCCTTTACGTCTCTAAAGCAGACATGGCGCTTCCAGCAGGGGCATTTGAAGCAAGCGAGCAAGTCGTCGTGTTTAGCAGCGTGTTATGGAATCAGCTTGTATCTGCTGGTCCCCTCATCACCTTGTTCAGTCTGATCGTGTATATTGCGCTCTATTATCAGAAATTAAAAAATGGATGAGTGCACAGTGCACTCATCCATTAAATTTTTCTTTCAGCGCAGCTTCGACCTCTTGCGGTACAAGCTCTTTGACTGATCCATGATACTTCGCTACTTCTTTAACAATGCTTGAACTTAAGAAGGAGTATTGATTATTCGTCATCATAAAGAACGTTTCAATGTCATCATTCAACACTTTGTTCATTGATGTCCCTTGCATCTCGTATTCAAAGTCCGTCACCGCTCTAAGTCCGCGCAAAATGACTTTCGCCTCTTTTTGTTTCGCATAATCAACGAGCAGTCCATGAAAGGATTCCACTTTGATATTTGGTAGCTCCTTTGTTGCTTGACGAATGAGTTCACATCGCTCTTCAACAGTAAAAAGCGGCTTTTTTGACGAGTTATTAAGGACGCACACATATACTTCATCAAAAATCTTTGCCCCTCTTTTGATAATATCCAAATGGCCCAATGTGACTGGATCGAAGCTACCCGGACAAACGGCTATATTCCCCATGCTTTAATTTCCCCGCTTTCTATAGATCGTAATGCCAGTCATTCCGTACATTTCCTGCCTTGAGATATGTAGCTGTCCTGCTTCCTCTGGCAGTGTCACATCTTTATCGTGCTCACACACAATGACGCCATCATCTGCTAATAAGGAATGCTCATCAATCGTATCAAGAAGTGCTTTCAACTTTTGATCTTTATACGGCGGATCAAGGAAGATGGCTTGAAATGATTCTTCTCGCTTCACTACAGCAGCGAGTGCACGGTTTGCATCATTTCGAAACACTTCACTTTGATCCATCAGCGACAATTGATTCAAGTTGCCTTTAATCGTCTGAATCGCCTTCATATCTCGATCCACAAATATACAATGATCGAACCCTCTAGAAAGCGCTTCAATACCTAAACCACCACTTCCAGCAAATAAATCAAGGGCCCATCCCCCATCAAAATACGGTCCAATCATATTAAAAATGGATTCTTTTACTTTATCTGTTGTTGGTCTTGTTGATTGGCCGGGTACGGCTTTCAGCGTGCGGCCTTTTTTTGTTCCAGAAATCACTCTCATTTTTTCCACCACTTTTTCTGCTTGCATCTATTGAATATTGTTTGATGACAAAAAATTCAACATTATCTTACCATATCCACTCCACATGGGACAATGCACTGAATTCCATTCATTTTCTATGTATAGATCACAAAAGAGAGGGTCATACTACTGTTAACAGCATCTGATGTGGTGCTGTTGCCAACCGCGGAGAAGACTTACGTTTCCCCATAAGTTCTTCCTCCGGTTTCTCCTCTCCCTTTGCCTTCTCCTTAATGAATCATTAAGAATAGAAGGACCCCGCGGGTGATGCCGCGGGGGTTTTTTTGTGTCTTTAAAAGCCCACCTTATAATCATACTCTTTAGCTTTGTCCAATTTCGATTCGTACTCTAATTTAATAAAAGGTTTATAGGAAGGCTCAACACGTTTTACAAATGGCAATGAACTGAGCTTTGCCATGTGGCGCTCAAGATCATTCATATCACAATAAATCACTGCATATTTCATTTTCCTTGAAATATAGTGAACATTCCCAAATTTCCTTAGCGCTTTTGACTGCTTTAACGAATGCAGCCAAACGACCATCCCTTGACGTTTGGTATCCATCTTTTCACCTGCCGCTTTTCAATTCTTTCCGTTCATTATGTAAAAGACGAGACGTTCAAGTCTCGTCAAGATACTTTACAGCCACAGCTGCCTCCTGATCCACAGCCACCGCCGCATGATGATAGACCATCAAAATATGGGTTCCCTGTTGGAACTTTAATATATGCTGATACAGCTTGACCGATTTCAATACTAATCTCATCTAAGATGGATTGAATCGCTGTTTCTGCTTTTTTGAAATCAACCACTGTATCGTGAAGATCTAGCTTTCTTTTGACCTCACGCATTTCTTTTGAGATCGTTCTATAGTCCGGATGGTATTTGCCGAACCGCTGCACATCTTCATATTGCTCTTTTACTTTTGTAAAATGGGCAATAATTTGTTGGGCTTCTTCGTCTTGCTGGAGACGCTTAAAGCAGTTGCGGTAATGTTCAGCCTCCTCCGACTGAAGAATCATGGCAGCCAATTGATTTGCTTCCTCTTGGAGCTCCACAGATTCGATTGTCGCATACATAAATGTTGCACCTCCAATTCATAGTTTACCACGAAACCTATGGATCAGAAAATGCTTTTACGTGACAAATACATCCCATGTCTCTCTTTTCTGCTTATATTCAGGGTGACGAGAATTTAGCACAACGGTCATTTTATGCTTTCCTTTTGAAAGGTGCTTGACCACAAACGCCGCAGTATATTCGTTTCCTGCCCGTTTCCCATCTACATACACAGTAAAATACCCTGTCTTCTTATCCTTTTTCAGGGGTGAAGGTTCAAGGTGAAAATCTTGAAGTGTACTTTCTATATACACAACAGATCCCTGCACTTTGTATTTTAAAAAGCCTTGCTGCTTCATTTCACTTTGCGTCTGCTGCATGACTGGTACTGCTGGTTCTTGCCTAGTTACTTGCTCTTGATCATGTTGACTTTGACATCCGGTGAGAAGAAAAAGCAATGCGCATATTGACAGCATCCATTTCATGTTCTGATTCTCCTTTCGTCTACTTTCATAGGATGCTCATGAAATAGACATCTTAATCAACTCAAAAAAAGCCTCACCCGGCTCCATTTTGATTGCGCATTGCTTGGAACATCTGGATCATCATTTCAGCCATTTGGACACTATTGCTCAACTGGCTTACACGATGAGGAATGGTTTTTTCGTAAAAGTTCATTTTATCTAATTCAAACGAAGTGACATTTTCAGGATGCCGCGTTAACTGTCTATACCAGAGTGGGCGCTGCCTGATGAATTTGATTCGATCCTCTTCGGCCATGACAAACTCTTGTACTTCTCTCCGCACCAAAAGCATCCCCTTTCAATTAATCTTTCCTGAAGGAGAATGGGTGCTGGCTGCCTCCAGATGAACCCTTCTTTGAGCCATTTGATGAAAATTGACCGAGTAAGCTTTGTAAAGAGGAAATAGACTGGCTCATTTTATTAATTTGTTCATTCATTTGATCAGCGTCCATTTTTTTCACAGCAGAAACCATTTTAGACATAAAATCTGCTTTTCCCGGTTCACTTTGCTTAGCGGCTTTTTCTTCTTTTGCTTCTTCCTTTTGTGTTTGCTGGTAAGGAGACCACATATCATCTTCCTCACCAAACATGACCCAATTCTCGTATAAACTTTGCCAGCTTTTTTCTTGCGTCTGCACTTCTTGGATTAATTTCGGATGGCGTCTGACGAACTGTTTAAATTCATCAATGGATGTTTGCTTTTGCTTATTTGTCATATCCTCACCCCCCATACAAATGCCTACTATACTATATACATCTAGATCTATTTTGGTGAGCCCTTTTCATAAAAAAACAGCCGCCATCTGTGCGCAGCTGTTTAAAGGATTAAGACGTTTTCTTAATGAAGTTTTGTGTATAGTACTTTTCTTTCACACCAACGCCAAGGTGCGTGTAATCTTGATTTAACAATGCCTTCCGGTGACCTTCGCTATTCAGCCAGCCTTCTACAGCTGCAGGGCCATCAACATAATTATACGCAATGTTTTCCCCCGCAAGCTGAAATGCGACCTCGCCTCTTTCTAACCGGTCTTTCAGCGTGCCGTATTTTTTAGATTCATGGGAGAAATAATGATGATCTTTCATGTCCTCACTATGCATGAATGCCACTTCAGAGGTTTCATCGTCCCACTTTAAGGTCGGTAGTTTGTACTTATGGCGGATAATATTGGTCATATCAAAAATTTGTTTTTGACTCGACGCTTCAATATCCTTCCACTTTTCGCCTGATATCGCCTCAGGTTCAATTAATTGACCTCGATAAACGACTTCATACGGCTTTTGTTTGACAAATGTATCTGCGTTAAAGGCTCTAATGCTCGAAAGAGTGCTTTCAAACTTATCCATGTAGAGCTGGACATACACATCATCTCCCACTTTCACCGTCGGCCTGGTATTCATATCATCTTCTGAGAATTCAAAGCGATATGAATTTCCCTCGTCCTCTACATGAATGTAAGGAGCGATTTGTGTTTTTTTAAATACTTCACTTGTGGCTTGACCGATTTTAAATGGCTCAACATTCAGCCCATCCCCTGTCGCAAACAAGGTCACCACTTTACTGTCCTTTACCCCTACTTGAATATAGTGTTTCTTCGATTGATTGTATATCCACCAGTCATAATCATATGCGGAAGGATCAATGCGATCTGGTTCCCCTAGCTGTTTAAGCACTTCGTTTGAAGACTTCCCCATAAAGGACATGAGACCTTTTTTCGGAATGTTGATCGGCTTATCGCTAGATGTTTCTTCATTAGACACCTTCGGCTCATTGCTGTTTTCTTTTTCTGGTGAAGATCCATATTGAATAAACAGAACGTACGTTCCAGATATAATCAGGAGGATGAAGAGTGTTTTCAGCACAGTTTTCAAATAAACACCTCCGTTAAATTGGCAAGGTACAAAAAGTACCTTCTACTGTCATTTAAACAAAACTTGCTCCATTTATCAACGACAATACAGCCTATTTAACACGAATTTAAAATATGCCCCTCCTAATGAAGAAATCCTTGGCCATGATCCTGGTCTTGTTGAGAGATTTCCGTCAGAGCATCACCTGCACGATCGTTTGATAAATCTTCAACTGATAAATCCCCAAGGGCTACGATTCCTGTTAGTGCCCCGTTTTTGACAACCGGGATACGGCGGAGCTGATGTTCTGACATCAACCGGACAATTTCTTCTAGGGTTGCATCTTCTTCAGCTGTCAATACTTCCTTCGTCATGAGGACACCAACCTCTTGTGAGTTCGGCTTTTTCTCAGCAATACCTCTAAGTACAAGGTCGCGGTCTGTGACAATACCAACAAGCTGATCTCCGTCGACTACTGGAATGGCACCAATGTCAGCATCTTTCATTTTGACTGCCGCTTCATACGCATTGTCGTCCTTTCGCAACGTCACTACTTTTTTCGTCATGATATCTTTGATTTTTTTCGTTTTCACGTTGATTCCTCCATCCGTTATTTTCTTTATTACTGTAACCAGCTTATAAAAGAACATACCTTTCACAGTTGAAAGTTTAACGCTTTCATACTATGATTGTCAGTAAAGGGAATTTTTATAAGGAGGGGTTTTGGGTGAAGTTTGAAGGTACGGGGATTGAGAAGGTATCAGCTGACTTAAATAAATTAGATTTCATTATGGAAAGTGAAGGATTTGTACGAGCCGATCAATGGGATTATGAGCGTGTGACGTACGACAGGAAGTATAACATGGTAGAGGGGACGTTTTACTTACGGATCTCTGGCTACGCCACTGAAGGAGATGTTGGCTCCAAAAAAGCCCACATCCAGCTGCTGACACCTTTACTTGGAAAACACTATTATCCGCATGGTGTTGAATATGGAGAAGGCGAAGATTTCCCTAAATCTCTTATTCAATCAAGCAAAAAAACGCTGAACCAATTAAAAGAAAAACTAGAAGCGATAACTGCTGAAGCATAAAAAGCACAGCCCCTGCGGCTGTGCTTTTCATTTATTCATATTTCGGAATGAGCGCATCTGGTACGGCATCTTTCGCTCTTTCTTTTCTCGCCCAGTCAAAGAAGACAACAGCAAGAATCGATCCGTATACAATCTCTTGAATGATTTTCATCAAAATAGCACCTAGTTGCTGATCTTCTAGCAGCGGCAATGTATGAAACATGTCAGGACCCGTAAGTGCAAGACCAGCAAGCATATCACTCGGTACGCATAGGTGCAGTGCTTGTATCCATGCGCCGGCATCTGAATAAGTGGCATAGATAGGCGCTTCACTAAACATAATGAGTGCGCAGGCAGGTGTCATTAAAATCCCATCTGCCATAATATACCCAAGCTTTAAAATGCCTGTAATCTGCGGCTGACTTTGCACTTTATGGACAAGCGGCCACCACATGAAAAAGGCAGCGATAAAAATGACAACCGTCATCAATGCGTGATAAAACGGATCTGTTTTAACAAAATCGAACACAAGCGGAATATGATAAAGCGAAAACAACCCGTTAAATCCGAGCAAGGCAATCAACGGCTTAGAAAACAAGCGGAAAATCGGCTGAATACCCCGTGTTTGAATGATCCGCTCCCAAATCGCCGCAGGTAAACCTGTAATAAGAAGCGGCGGGATGACCAAATAGAGCACTGCCATTTGCGCCATATGCGCACTGAACATAATATGCCCCATTAAATCAATCGGGCTCCCCTTCACTGCGTAAAGCAACACAAGCCCCGTGAGAAATAGCGTTTTCTCTTTCACCGTCGCACGGTGCTTTCCCTTCGTCACGAGAAGCAGATAAAAAGCGGCTGCTGCTACAATACATGTCAAATAGTAAGGACTCCATAATGCACGAAATCCAAATATCTCTAAGTTTTCCATTGCTGCGCCTCCTTCAAGGGCAAAGCGAGCTTACCACCAAATAATGGTCAAAAAGGCTAAAACGGTAATAAACGCGACAAACACACCTGAGTAAAGAAACAACGCGGGTGTTTCATGCCCTTTTTGGTTCATGTGCATAAAATAATAAAGCTGAAAAGCTACCTGAATCACTGCAAGCAGTAAAATAAAAGGGACAGCGAACCAATTTCCGACATCTTCAGAGGCGATTGTTAAAAAGGCAACAAACGTTAAACCAATCATCAAGCCGAAAGAAATGAGCTGATGCTTCATTTCTTCGGCATTTTTCTTTTTCCGATAGACAAGATCGACTTTGGACTGATTTGTGTTTTTATTTCCCATTCTTATCCCACCATTCCCATTAAATATACAACGGTAAAGATGAAGACCCACACAACATCAATGAAGTGCCAATAAAGGCTCGCCACATAATATTTTGGTGCATTGTATAAATCGAGTCCGCGTCTCATATTCCGAATCATCAGAGCGGTGATCCAGCAAAGTCCAAATGCGACGTGAGCCCCGTGTGTTCCAACAAGCGTATAGAAGGAAGAGCCAAGTGCAGAGCTCGTAATGGTAAATTCATACGCATGCACATAATGATAAAACTCATAAATTTCTACCCCTAAAAATCCAGCACCTAAAAGAACGGTTACACCTAGCCAAAGCTGCATTTTTTTAAAGGCAAAGTTTTTCATATGATACATAGCATACACACTCGTTAAACTGCTCGTTAACAGAAGCATTGTGGCAATAAAGACAAGTGTGAGGTCAAACATTTCAGTTGTTGTTGCGCCGCCTGCATTTGAATTTTTCAGCGCCAAATAAGTGGCAAACAAAGATGCAAACAGGACCGTTTCTCCCCCAAGAAACAACCAGAACCCGACGAACTTATTCTTTCCTTCTAACGTGGCTTTCTCAGGAGAAGCCGGAAAGGTTTCCGCTGTCATTTTTTGTGGTTCCATTATGCTTTCACCCCTTTGTCATCGTCATCCGTCAAATCTTCTTTGTGAATATGGTATCCATGATCATCTTTAAGAGAGCGAACGAGCATGGTCGCAAACGTGATCCCAAGACCAATGAAGATCACCGGTAGACCCCAGCTGTGTTCTTGACGATACATAAAACCAAACGCTGACACAAATAGACCGAATGAGATAATGATAGGCAAGATGGAATTATTCGGCATGTGAATATCATCGAGCGGTTCAGATGCTGTCATTCCTTTTTTACCATCCATTTTCTCAATCCATAATGGATCAAGCCCCCGTACAAGAGGCAGCTGCTTAAAGTTATATTCTGGAGGAGGTGAAGATACTGCCCATTCAAGCGTTCTTCCATCTCCCCAAGGATCGCCCGATACACGCTCCCCTTTTGCTGTCGTCCAGATGATATTAATCAGCATGATGACAACTGCTACAAACATGAACAGTGCCCCAATCGTACTGACCAAGTTCCCAAGGTCTAGACCCTGACCTGGCAAGAATGTAAAGACTCGGCGCGGCATGCCCCAAAGACCGAGAAAATGCTGGATAAAGAACGTTAAATGGAAACCGACGAAAAACAGCACAAAGCCAATTTTCCCAAGCTTCTCATTCAGTATTTTCCCAAACATCTTCGGCCACCAATAATGCACACCTGCTAAAATACCGAAGACCACACCACCGATAATGACATAGTGGAAATGCGCCACAACGAAGTACGTGTCATGGAACTGATAATCCGCTGCTGCTGCTGCAAGCATGACGCCGGTTACACCGCCAAGTAAGAATGACGGAATGAACGCAACTGAATATAGCATCGGCGTTGTAAACTTCACATTACCGCCCCATATGGTGAGCAACCAGTTAAATACTTTAATTCCAGTTGGCACCGCAATCGCCATTGTGGCTACGGCAAAGATCGCATTGGCAATTGGACCAAGTCCTGTTGTGAACATGTGATGCGCCCACACCATGAATCCAAGGAAACCAATTAATACAGTCGCAAACACCATGGACGAATAACCAAACAATCTTTTTCTTGCAAACACCGGAATGATCTCAGAGAAAATCCCAAATGCCGGCAAAATCAAGATATACACTTCTGGGTGTCCGAAAATCCAGAACAAATGCTCCCAGATGATTGTATTTCCGCCGAGCTCTGGATTAAAAAAGCTCGTATCAAACATTCGATCAAGCATCAGCATCGCAAGTCCTGCTGTCAGCGGCGGGAATGCGAATAAAATTAGTGCAGATGCCACAAACGTCGTCCAGGTAAAGAGCGGCATTCTCATATACGTCATACCTGGCGCTCTCATATTAATAATCGTTGCAAGAAAGTTGATTCCGGCAATTAGCGTACCAATACCCGCTATCTGCAACCCTAAAATATAGAAATCCATGCCGTGCCCTTCTGAATTCAGCGTGAGCGACGCATAGGCAGTCCAGCCTGCATCAGGTGCTCCGCCCATAAACCATCCAAGGTTTAAGAAAATTCCTCCGAAAAAGAACAACCAAAAACCAAGTGAATTCACAAATGGAAACGCTACGTCACGTGCACCAATTTGAATGGGTACAACCGCGTTCATTAATGCAAATAAAAGCGGCATTGCTGCAAGGAAAATCATCGTTGTTCCATGCATCGTCATGACTTCATTGTAAAACCCTGCACTCACAAAATCATTTTCAGGGATGGCTAGCTGAATACGGATAATCATCGCTTCCAGGCCACCAATTAAAAAGAAAAATCCCCCTGCCACTAAATATAGTATGGCAATTTTTTTGTGGTCAACCGTCGTTAAGTAATCCCATAAGACAGCGCCAAACCCCCGCTTTTTAGCTATTGTACTCACCATGAAATCCCCCTCTTATCTCCCATTTGCCCCTTTTCATATCAATGTCTATCTTCACGTTCTAAAAACAGACTATATCTGACAGATGACTTATTCTTGGATGTAGAGACTTATTCGGGAGCTCTTAACAAAAACTTCACATAGATCGTATACCCTTTTGAATGTGCGCAACTTCAAGCTGCTCAAGGCATTTACTGTATTTTAAGACCTTTTAAATACTCGTAGAGTGCATCTGCTTCTGAATCATTTAGTTTAGGGTACGTCCCTGTCATCTTATTACCTGGTTTAAAGCTCTCTGGATCTTTCAGCCATGCTTTGACATTTTCTTTGTTCATGTCTTTAATTCCAGCTACTTTTGTCCGCTCTCCGAAGGTTGCAAGGTTTGGTGCAGTCCTTGCCGCCTCTGGTCGTTCATCTCCAGGCTCTACCGCGTGACAACTTAAACAGTTTTTCTCTTTAAAGAGTTTTTCACCCTCAAGGGCTAGATCTGACGTAGATGCAGGCTTTTTATAATCTGTCATCTTTTTCGTCCAGCCTAAAAACTCATCTTGAGAAAGCGTTTTAACTTTAAAGTCCATTAAAGCATGTGATGGACCACAAAGCTCTGCACATTTCCCATAGAAATATTCTCCAGCATCTTTCGTTCGTTTTGAGTCAAATGTTAAATAAAACTTGTTCTCGTTGTCTGTATTTGTATCAATTTTACCCCCAGCTGATGGAATCCAGAATGAGTGTTTCACATCAGATGCTTTCAGCTTAAAATAAACCTTTTGATCAGTTGGAACAATCAATTCCTGACTTGTCACAATCCCATAATCAGGGTATTCAAATTCCCACCAATATAAGCTGGCTCTTACATTCACAACAAGTGTTTTTTCAGGATCTCGTTTTTTCTTATCCATAGCGCTTGTATCCCCTAGCTCAAGCGTGTATGCCACAACAGGTACAACGAGAATAATGAGTAGAAGTATCGGAATCGCTGTCCACGTAATTTCGAGGTTACGGTTCCCTTCTACCTGTTTAGGAATCGTATCTTCTCCCACTTTAGAACGTTTGAATTTAATGATGACGTAAAAGAAAATGATCGATACAACAATAACGACAAGAACCATAATAAGTGTACTCAGTACCGTTAGGAAAAACTGTTTATCTGCTACTTCCCCAACTGGCTTGAGTGTTGATAAGTATGGTTCACCGCAGCCCGCCAAAACGAGCGTCAGTAAAAGAAACAGTGAATAAACACGCCATTTTCTTATCATAATTTGTCCCAACCCCTTTTGCTTGATCTCCTTTGCCTTTCGCTTTTACCTCTTATTTATAAAATCACCTTTCACCCATCCATAACCCCCGCCTCTTATAAAAGCACTTACATTTCCTCTTTTCATAAAAAAATGATGTTTTTACTCAAAATACCATCTATGTATAAACAGAAAGCCGCCTAAATAGAACTGAATATCAGGCGGCTTTCATAGTTGTAAGAAAATGTTGTGTTATAAGATATAGCCATTGTTTTGATGTGATCAAAGTGTATTTCACTCTAGAATAGTGTGATAATAATCATCGCAACGAAAAAGATCGTTAAGTAGTTTAATGAATAAACGAACATGAGTGTTGACCACTTCATGATATCTTTCATTTTAAAGCCCATAAGACCAATGACGAGCCATCCAATGTTCAGCAATGTGCCAAGTGCGACAATCGGCCATCCTAATCCACCTAAGAAAAATGGAAGCGGAAGAAGACATGCTGTCCAAATGATGATTTGGCGTTTTGTGACTTCAAAGCCGTAAACAACTGGCAGCATTGGAATACCTGCTTTGCGGTAATCTTCCGTTTTCTTAATCGCAAGTGATAAGAAATGTGGAATTTGCCAGATGAACATAATCATAAACAGGACCCAAGCCGTTGTGTCGATGGTGCCTGTAACAGCTGTCCAGCCAATTAATGGCGGAACCGCACCAGATACACTCCCAATGACTGTATTAATGGTGTAATGGCGTTTAGACCACATCGTGTATAGAACTGCATAAGTAAAGACACCGATAAATCCAATCACTGCTGATGTAACAGTTGTCATCAGAAGCATAATCAGTCCAAGTACAACAAGCAGAATACCAAATGCATACGCTTGACCTGGCTGAACTTTACCTGTCACCGTCGGTCTTGTTTTTGTTCTTTCCATTAGTATATCAATATCACGGTCAAACGCATTATTAATGGCGCATGAACCGGCAATAATAAGAGAAGAACCAATCATTGTTAACAGCACAATATCAAGATTCCCAAGGAAACTCATATCTGTAAAATAAAAAGCAAGCCACATTCCAGTAAATGTTGTAATGAAATTGGAATTGACGATGCCCATTTTAATAAGAGCAAGAAAATCTTTTAAAGCGGTTGTTTCTTCTATTTGTCCATGAATAGCTGCTTCCGCGGCTGTTTTGGAATTTGCCAATGTGTATAACCTCCCTTGCCCAAACCTTCAAACGAACGAATAAAACGTAAAATCGTTACAACTCTATCATACAAGATAAAGAGCTGTAAAAAAACATCCTATTAAATAATAAACGACAAACTTGAAGTTATTTGTGAACTTTTCGTGAATTTATTAGGATGTGCGTTTCAGAAGGCGGTGCAAAATGAAATATTCTCTCCTCTATTTCTATCAGACTGTCAAAGAAAGATCAAGCACTCTAAATCTGTAAACTTTGTGAACTAACATATCATTTTTTTGTGAACTTTGGTCATTATGAATTGCAACAGAACACGCATTTGGCTTAAACTTGAGAACATGTGAGGTTTTCATTTAGATCAGAAGTTATTTAGAGAAGGTGAAATCATTTGATGAAATTTGCTTTAAGGTTATTGAGCGTTGTCACAACATTTGTGATGCTGATCGTTCTGATTGGCGGTGCGCTTGTGACGAAAACTGGCTCCGGTCTTGGCTGCGGCAGACAGTGGCCCCTTTGCCACGGTCGTTTCTTTCCAGAAATGAACCCTGCTTCCATTATCGAATGGAGCCACCGCATGTCAACAGGAGTTTCCACCATTCTTGTATTGGCACTGGCGGTCTTATGCTGGAAAAAAATCAGTCCAGTATTCCGTGAAACCAAATTTTTGGTCATCATGTCCATTATATTCTTACTGCTTCAAGCGCTGTTAGGGGCACTCGCCGTTGTGTTTGGTTCTAACGCACTTGTCATGGCACTGCACTTCGGTATTTCACTGATTTCTTTTGCTTCCATTTTACTACTGGCACTGCTTGTGTTTGAAGCAACCAGATCTGAAACAAAGCTTGTGAAGCCGCTTCATATCGGCAAAAGAATGCAGTTCCATATTTATGGGTTGATCACATATACGTATATTGTGGTGTATACGGGCGCCTATGTGAGACATACAAAATCAAGTCTTGCATGCTCTGTCTTCCCATTTTGTTCAAAAGACGGCGCACTTCCAGCGTATTTTAATCAATGGGTTCAAATGTCTCACCGAGCAGCAGCCCTTCTTTTATTCGTTTGGATATTTGTTGCGATGTTCCATGCCCTTAAACATTATAAAGAACAAAAGCAGCTGTATTATGGATGGATCATTTCAGCCATTCTGATTACACTTCAAGCGATCTCTGGTGTCATGTCTGTTTATTCTCAGCTCGCACTCGGTTATGCGCTTGCTCATTCATTCTTTATTTCTTGTTTGTTTGGGGTACTATGCTACTTCTGCTTACTCATTGCCCGGTTTAAATATGAAAATAGAGAGCCTTTCAGATAAACATAAAAGAAATCCCCCTTTCATCCGAAAAGGGGGATTTCTTTTATGTTTGTTTCGCTTCTTCAAATGTCGAAATGGCTCTTTTTCGTCTTTCTTGATGATCGACTGTAGGCAGAGGATATATATCCCCCAGCACACACCCCGATTTCATCTGCTCATCTATCGGCATTTTACTCGGTTCATGAATCCATTTTTCATTCACATGCTTAAGTTCTGGCACATACCTTCTAATATATTCTCCGCTTGGATCAAATCGTTTCGACTGGGTCGTTGGGTTAAAAATACGGAAGTAAGGAACAGCATCCGTTCCGACGGAGGCTGCCCACTGAAATCCTCCAATATTCGAAGCCTCATCATAGTCGACAAGTTTTCTCGCAAAATACGCTTCGCCCATTCTCCAATCGATGAGATAATCTTTTGTCAGGAATGAAGCCGTCACCATTCTCAAACGGTTATGCATCCAGCCTTCTTCATTTAACTGTCTCATCCCAGCGTCAACGAGCGGGAAGCCTGTTTGTCCTTTACACCAAGCTTCAAAAAGTGTCTCATCATCATTCCATTTTATGTGTTGAAAGGAGGCGTTGATTTCTTTTTCTTTCATCTCTGGATAATGCGCAAAGATCATATGATAAAAATCACGCCATGCCAGCTCTTTGATAAATGTTTCCTTGCCCTCATCTTTAACAAGTTCTTCCTCATTGACCGCATGAAAGATTGTGCGAATAGAAATGGTCCCGGTTTTTAAGAACCGAGACAGCTTGCTCGTCCCAAAAACAGACGGAATATCTCGTTTCTCATGATAATGCGTCAATCTTTCTTGAATAAAGCCGCCTAGCGTGCTTCTCGCTTTGTCTGACCCAATCTGATCGAATTTTCTTGTACATTTCTTAATGATGTCCCTTAGTTCCGCATCTCCCTTTTCAGAAAGTGACTCATCACAAATCGTATGCTCACTGCTCAGAAATGATTTGTCAACTTTTATCACAGACTGCTTCTCCTGCTTCCGCCACGCTTGGTAGTATGGAGTAAACACTTGATAATGAGAACCATCCGCTTTTAAAATATCTCTCGCCCCATGCAGATGCGTATCTTGCCACTTTGACACATGAATGCCCTTTTCTTCTAAGAAACGGGTCACTTGCTCATCACGTGTTCGACCATTTCCTACTTCGTCCTCATTAAAAAAGACCGCATTGATGTCATAAGCATTCATGAGCTTTTGAAAAGCGGACAAAATATCATCATGAATGAGATGAACATACATGTGAGATTCTCTCGCTTCCTTGACGAAATTGGCCAAGTTTTGAAAGAAATGTTCGTTGTTCAAATCCAGTTCCATTTCTGTAAAAAACGGATCTAGATGATAAAAAGCAAATAATCGGTACTGATGTTTTTTTGCATATGTGATCGCTTTTGATAAGGCGATATGATCATCCAATCGCATATCTCGGCGAAACCAAATCACGACAATTTCCACTCTTTCTTCACCTCATTTTATAGTGTAATCACTCTAGCGGGCGGCTGCACATTTTAATGCGCTCAAAAAAAGACACATCCAAATGGATGTGTCTCACTCATTATTCAGGCTTTAAGACAATCAACAGATCTCCAGTTTGAATCCCTTCTCCATTCGTGACATGAATTTCATCCACGACTGCTGAGAACGGTGCTTGTACCGTCGTTTCCATCTTCATCGCTTCATTGATCATCAAGTGCTCACCTTGAGAAATTTTCTGTCCTTTTTCAACAAGCACTTTGATCACAGTGCCTGGCATCGATGCGGCAATGTGATTTGGATTTGAGCGATCTGCCTTCATTTTTTCTTGAACGGAGGATTTGATGCTTTCATCCTTAATGACCACTTCACGCGGCTGTCCATTCAGTTCAAAGTAAAGCACTCTTGTAGCGTCCGGATTCGGTTCTCCAATGGACACGAGTTTGACAATGAGGGTTTTCCCTTTTTCAATTTCTACCTCAATTTCTTCACCAAGTCTCATGCCGTAGAAGAAGGTTGGTGTGTCAAGAACAGAGATATCTCCATAGCTTTCTGCTGTTTGAACAAATTCAGAAAAGACTTTCGGGTATAAAGCATATGCAATGGCATCTTGTTCTGTCAACGTCAGATCATGTGATTCTTTGAACTGCTTTTTGATTTCTTCAAAGTCCACAGGCTTCAGTTTCTCACCTGGTCTGACAGTAAGCGGCTCCTCCCCTTTTAAAATCAGCTTTTGCAATTTTTCTGGGAACCCGCCATGAGGCTGTCCTAAATAGCCTTTAAACAATTCAACAACCGAATCTGGGAAATCCAGTGTTGCTCCTTTTTCATAAACATCCTCTTCTGTCAGATCGTTTTGCACCATATAAAGCGCCATATCTCCGACCACTTTAGAAGACGGTGTTACCTTCACGATATCACCAAACATGTCATTTACACGTCTGTACATTTCTTTTACTTCATTCCAGCGTTCGCCAAGGCCGACCCCTTTTGCCTGCTGTTGCAGGTTACTATACTGGCCACCAGGCATTTCATGCTCATAAATTTCTGTATGCGGTGAATTCATTCCGCTTTCAAACTCATGGTAATATTTTCTGACGGAATCCCAATATTGAGAAAGACGTTCAACCGCTTGAACATTCATTTCGGGCTTTCTTTCATGTCCGTCTAAAGCATAATATAATGAGCTCGCACTTGGTTGTGATGTGAGCCCCGCCATAGAGCTGACAGCAACATCAACAATATCAACACCTGCATCAATCGCTCTTGCATAGGTGAAGAGTCCATTTCCACTCGTATCGTGTGTATGAAGATGGATTGGAATCGTGAGCTCGTCTTTTAGAGCCGATACAAGTTCATAAGCCGCCTGCGGTTTTAATAATCCCGCCATATCTTTAATGCCTAAAATATGAGCGCCTGCGGATTCAAGCTCCTTCGCAAGAGAGACATAATATTTCAAATCATATTTCGGACGTGATGGATCAAGAATATCACCTGTATAACAAATCGCTGCCTCTGCCACTTTGCCGGATTCACGAACAGAATCAATGGCAAGCGTCATACCTTTGACCCAGTTTAGACTGTCGAAAATACGGAAGACGTCAATGCCTGCCTCTGCCGATTCCTTTACAAATGCTTTAATCACATTATCCGCATAGTTTGTATATCCGACAGCGTTTGATGATCTTAATAGCATTTGGAACAAAGTGTTTGGCACTTCTTGACGAAGCTCTTTCAATCTTTCCCAAGGATCTTCTTTCAAGAAACGATATGCCACATCAAAGGTAGCACCGCCCCACATTTCCATACTGAATAACTCTGGCCATAAGCCTGCTGTTGGCTGCGCAACTTTCTTTAAGTCGTGTGTTCTAAAGCGTGTTGCAAGCAGGGATTGATGTGCGTCTCTAAAGGTTGTATCCGTTAAAAGTACACCGCTTTGCTCTTTCACCCAATTGGCGAGCCCCTCAGGTCCATGCTTGTCTAACAATTGTTTTGTTCCAGAAGGAATCGTTTCATGGACAGCAAGTTTCGGCACATTTGGTTGATCAAAATGAGGCTTCTTATTTTCCGAAATACCAGGGAACCCATTAATGGTAACGTTACCAATATAAGTAAGCATTTTCGTTCCACGGTCTTTTTGCTTAGGGAAGTTAAATAGCTCAGGTGTTGAATCAATAAACGATGTATCATATTCCCCTCTTAGAAACTTCTCGTGCTTTGCGACGTTTTCAAGAAACGGGATATTTGTTTTAATGCCGCGAATCCTGAATTCTTGTAAATTTCGGACCATTTTAGCCGCAGCTTGATCAAATGTAAGTGCCCAAGTAGACAGCTTGACCAACAGTGAATCGTAATAAGGTGTAATCACCGCACCTTGGAAGCTGTTCCCTGTATCAAGACGTACACCAAAACCACCGCCTGAACGGTAAGCCATGATTTTTCCTGTATCTGGCATAAAATCATTCAAAGGATCTTCTGTTGTGACCCTTGATTGAATGGCAAATCCATGTGTAAAGATATCTTCTTGTTTTGGTATCCCGACTTCTTTGCTGTGGAGGTCATGTCCTTTTGCGACAAGAATTTGGGTTTGGACGATATCGACACCTGTGATCATTTCTGTGATCGTGTGTTCCACTTGAACCCTAGGATTGACTTCAATAAAATAAAACTCGCCATTTGCCACTAGGAATTCTACAGTCCCTGCATTGATATACGATACATTCTGCGCCAGCTGAACAGCCGCTTCACAGATGTCTTCACGCAATTGATTAGAAAGAGACACACTTGGTGCAACCTCAATGACTTTTTGATGACGCCTTTGAACAGAGCAGTCACGCTCATATAAATGAATGATATTGCCGTGATTGTCTCCAATCACCTGCACTTCAATATGTTTCGGATTTTCAATCAGCTTTTCAACGTATACTTCGTCATTTCCAAAAGCCGCTTTCGCCTCTGACTTTGCACGGTCGTAGGCTTCGTTCAGCTCCTCTTTTGATCTGACAATCCGCATACCTCGGCCGCCGCCTCCAAGTGAAGCTTTAATAATAAACGGGTAACCGTATTCTTCACCGAATTTTTCGACTTCTTTGACCGAATCAACTGGCCCGTCACTTCCTGGAATGACTGGAATTCCAGCTTTTTTCGCTTCATCTCTCGCTTTTACTTTATCTCCAAACATATCTAAATGTTGAGAAGTTGGGCCGATGAATTGGATGCCTTCCTCTTCGCATCGTCTTGCAAAATGAATGTTTTCAGATAAAAATCCGTATCCTGGATGAATCGCATCCACGTCATTTCGTTTTGCAATTTCGATGATCCCCTCGATATCAAGGTAGGCATCAATCGGCTTTTTCCCTTCTCCAACTAGATATGCTTCATCGGCTTTATAGCGATGATAAGAGCCCGAGTCTTCTTTGGAGTAAATGGCCACTGTACGTAAGTTGAGCTCCGTACAGGCCCTAAAGACTCTGATAGCGATTTCCCCTCTGTTTGCAACTAGAACCTTTTGAATTGTTCTCTGTGACATTCTCACTCCTCCATATCCCTTAAAATTTTATATGTACTCTATAATAAAGGAAGAAATGAAAACTGTACACTTTTGTTTTCTAAAGATTCAAAGTTTTCTGCAATCCATTTTTTTGAATCGATGGTTTGCTGATTGATTTTTTCTTTTTATAACGCTCTTTATATTCAGTGAACATGCTGATATTCAGCAATATTCCCATACATCCACTCAGTAAAATGATAGACGATCCCCCGTAGCTGATAAACGGAAGTGTGACCCCAGTGATCGGAATGAGACCTGAAACACCACCCAAATTAATACACGTTTGGATGGCAATCATTGAAGAAATTCCTATTGCAAGCAAACTTCCAAACGGATCTTCACACTTTCTCGCAATGTAAAAACCTTTCACGACAATAAAGCCAAGGAGAGCAAGGACAAAAAATACACCGAAAAAACCAAGCTCTTCCGAGATAATTGCCATGATAAAATCTGTATGCGGTTCTGGAAGGTATCCATACTTTTGTACACTCTCTCCAAGACCAAGCCCAAAAAAGCCGCCTGACCCAATCGCATAATATGAATTAATCAATTGATGCCCAGAAGCGCCTGCGTCTTTAAATGGATCTTGGAAACTCTCAAAACGTCCAAGACGATTCTGCGTGAAAATTTTATCCCAAAAAAGAATAATAAACGGTGTCACAACAACCATCACCGCACTAAATAAAGCGAGCAGCTTGGCCAGCGTTTTGCCGCTAAACCCTGAGCATAAAATCATCGCAAGGGCAATCATACCAATGATAAAAGCTGTCCCATAGTCTGGCTGTAAAATAATAAATCCGCATAGGATGGAGACAACCACAATTGGAGGTGTCACCCCTCTTAAAATATGGTCAATATAATGCTGCTTCTTTGCATAGACAGCAGCAAGATAAATGATGACAACGATCTTCACGAATTCCGCTGGCTGAAGACTAAAAGGTCCAAATTTGATCCAGCTTCTAGCATTCCCTGCAATGTGACCGCCAAAGTACACATAAATGAGAGAAAACACAGATAACAAAAGCATCACAATTTGGAATCTTTTATTTAAGAGCAGCTGATACGGAATGAGGGCTGTAAAAATCAAGATGACCGCCCCGACAATCATAAATAAAAGCTGTTTCTTGAAAAAATTATCTGGCGCAGCATCATATCTGATCACAGATGTAATCATACTTGAGCTATACACCATCACCAAGCCGAATGCGCTAATTAATATAATGGCGAACAATAATGAGTAGTCATACGATTTTAGCATTCTCTTTAACATATAATCCTCTTCCTAACGTCTATTTCTACTGCTTGACATTCTCTTCTCTTAGCTGTTCTTATTCTACTACATTTTCTCCGTTTGATCCCGTTTTACCTCTTTATATTGTTCGTCTTTCATGAGACAATCAAGTCCGTTTGGCATCAATCAAAATAAAAAGGCGGACAAAAAAACTCAAACTTATGTTGTGGAAGTTTGAGTTTTCAATCATTATTTTTTTGTGAACGCATCATGAAGTGCGGATAGTTCTCTCTCAAGTTTATCGAGTAGTTTTTTGCCTTCATGTTGATCAACTAATCCAAGCCGGACAGCGAAATCAATTTCTCTCGATAATCCGAACATTTGAGTATCTAAAACCTCTTCATAAAGAGGACATTGCGGCATCGTTAAGTTGTCCATTTGCACTTGGATCAATTTTAAAATTTTATCTGCATCCAATTTTAATAAAGCCAGTGCTTTTTGCCGATGATCGACTAAAATTTCTGACGCCAAAAGTATCCCTCCGTTCCCCAGGCGAGTACCTAATTCTTCTATTTATCATAAAGCGAAACGCCCAAAATTGCAAGCAGATTTGTACAGTTCGCTCTGTAAAAATAAAAAGAAGCCATTCGTTATTAAAAGATACTCATCTCATATTTTTCACTCATGAGCTCAAGCAGCTTAATACCCGCAATACTATTCCCTTTTTCATCCAAAGCAGGCCCGAATATACCTATCCCAAAGTCGTATGGCGCCGCCCCCATAATTCCGCCTGAAACACCACTTTTAGCAGGGATTCCGATATTGATCGCAAATTCCCCGCTCGCATTGTACATACCGCATGTGACCATAAACGTTTTACAAATTCTAGCGACATCTTTCGAAAGGATTTGCTTTCCTGTCTCTGGATGCCTGCCATCTAATGAAAAAACACACGCGATCTTCGCCAAATCCAGGCTGTTCATCATGACGGCGCACTGCTTCGTATAGACATCCATCACCTCTTCTACATTCCCTTTAATGATATGATATTGCTTCATATAATAGCACATTGCGCGGTTAATCATTGATGTTTCAAATTCGGATGCAGCGGTTTCTTTGCAATATGTAATGGTGGTGTCATTGGCAAGCTCTCTAATAAAACCAAGCAGCCGGTTCAGCTGATCTTGCGGCGTTGCCCCTCTTATTAAACTTGTAACGGCAAGCGCTCCTGCATTAATCATTGGGTTAAGCGGCTTATTTGGGCTTGCTGTCTCTAGTTTAATCATCGAATTAAACGGGTCGCCAGTCGGTTCTTGTCCAACATATTGAAACACTTTTTTCGGTCCTTCTTCTGAGAGCACGAGCGCCAGTGCTAATACTTTTGAAATACTTTGCAGGGTGAATCGTTTATCAACATTTCCTGCTGAGTGGCACGTATTACTCACATGATAAACAGCGACAGATAAATCCGATTGATCCGCTTTACCGAGTGCCGGAATATAGGATGCTACCTTTCCATTTTTGGCCACCTTTTTTGCCTCTTCTACAAATCGCTGAAGCTCTTCATTGTCACGACATGCCATGCCCAAAATCCTCCCTATTTTTCGTCTAATCGTAGTTTGTACAAGGAGGTGCATGTTTATGAAAGTGACAAAGCGGGCGAAAACTTCTATAATTTATGTTGGAAAGGGGTTGTCTTGAACATGAGCATTATTCAAATCAAAGGGAACGTACAATACAAGATCACCATTGATCCGAGTGTATGGATTTTTGATGACCGTAAATTTTTAATGGATTCATTTTTTGAGAAAAGTGCAGCAAACGAAGAGCAGCAGCTAGATCAGGAGCTTGATCAAGAGCGGGTCATAAGAGAAGGTCAAACACTTCCACCCACATTAAAAACAGAGAAAAAGTACGAAAAAGAAAGACTTGTCACAGGCAGCTTCGGGATGAAACTTGGCGACATGATAAAAAATGCAGAACCGCTCGAACAAGCGGAGACGTGTGAATTTGTCACAGAAACAGAAACAATTGCTGTTCCGCTCTCTAAGGCGATGGATAGCATTGCCCATTTCAGCCAAAATGGAAAACCTATAACAGAAGAAGGACCAATCCACGTTTATTTCGAGGATCAGTCCAACATCACTCAGCCGATTAAAGGCGTCAAAGAGTTAATCATTACATAAGATGGCGGGTCTGGACTATAATAAATCAGCTGCAAGCTGTGCAAGTCCAGACCTTTCTCCTTTGACAAGCTTGACATGTCCAGATATTTGCTGCCCTTTGAAACGCTCAATGACATATGTGAGCCCATTATTTAAGCTGTCTAAATAAGGGTGATCAATCTGCTCTGGGTCTCCCATCAGCACAATTTTACTTCCCTCACCAACCCGCGTTAATAATGTTTTTACTTCGTGTTTTGTTAAATTTTGCGCCTCATCGATAATGATAAATTGATCAGGGATACTTCTCCCGCGAATATACGTTAAAGCTTCCACTTGAATTGAACCGATGCCCGCTAGTATCGCATCGAGTTCACCGGGTTTTTTTGTGTTAAATAAAAATTCTAGGTTGTCATAGATCGGCTGCATCCACGGTCTGAGCTTCTCTTCTTTTTCGCCTGGCAAATACCCTAAGTCCTTACCAACAGGAACAATAGAGCGTGCCACGATGAGCTTTTTAAACATGCCGAGGTCCTCTGTCTGCATTAATCCAGCAGCAAGTGCAAGCAGTGTCTTGCCTGTTCCCGCTTTTCCGATAAGTGTCACAAGCGGAATATCGCGGCGTAAAAGTAACTCAAGCGCCATCGTTTGCTGGACATTTTTTGGGCGAATTCCCCAAATATGTTCTTGGTCATAAATAAGCCGTTTCACATGCTCTGCTTTTTGATCAAGCATCCCCAAAGCAGAACCACCCTCATTTCCCTTCATAATAACAAATTGATGAGGGTTTAATGGCGTTTGGGTGACGTCTTTTATTGGTAACTGATTTTGCTTATAAAATGTATTCAGCTGCTCAGTCGGAATATAGAGCTCGTGATAGCCGTTATCAATGTCTTCATTTTGCAGCACACGATCGCTTAAGAAATCCTCTGCTTGCAGACCAATGGCATCCGCCTTTACTCGCACTAGGACATCTTTGCTGACCAAAATGACAGGCCGGCCATCCGGTTTTGTTTCTTCCTCTAAGCTCAAATTCTTGGCAACAGCCAAAATCCGGTTATCGTTTGTTTTTTCGATGAAAATTTCTTGAAGTTCATGGAAAGAGCGATGATTCAGCTCAATACGAAGTGTTCCTTTTGACTCCAGCGTAATTTTTTCATGCAGTTTGCCTTTCGATCTCAAGCCGTCGATTAAACGTGAGACACGTCGTGCATTTTGCCCAACCTCGTCCATATATCTTTTTTTCGAGTCAACTTCTTCTAACACTACGGCCGGAATCACGACCTCGTTGTCTTCAAATGAAAAGATTGAATTCGGATCCTGTAATAACACATTTGTGTCTAATACATAAATTTTACTCAGGTCCTTCGCCTCCTGATCGGGGTTTCATTCATCCTTGTCTTTCCAAAAACGATTGTTAAAATATATGTTTTCATGAATAAAGTTAGAAGGTTAATTCAACAATAAAATAAATCATGCAGTTTGTGAAGGAGGGAATACACATGCGACTATTTTTGACGTTATTCATGGTTCAAACCATTCTTTTATTAGGTGCTTGCCAACATCAAGAGAAGCCTTTGGCACAAGAACATCAAGACGGAAACAAGCATTTAGTAAGAGTATCAGACTCATCCAAGAAAAACACTGACAAAGCCCGCCCAGCTACAGATGTGGCGCAGCACCTAGTGAATGTGACTGAGCATGTAGCAGATGTAAATGACGCAACAGCGATCGTCATCGGCAAGTATGCTGTCGTTGGCATTGATGTAAAAGATGATTTAGATAGAAGCAAAGTTGAAACCATTAAATATTCAGTCGCCAAAGCTCTGACAAATGACCCAGAAGGTGCGAATGCTGTTGTCGTCGCTGATCCAGATACAGTGAGCCGTTTAAAGGAAATGGGTAAAGAAATACAAGCAGGCAGGCCAGTAAGCGGAATTATGGATGAACTAGCAGCCATTGTGGGACGTGTTATGCCAGAAATGCCTCGAAATGAAATCGACCGTAACGAAACAGATCCGACAAATGATCCGAACCATCAGCTCAAACAACAAGATCAAAAGCAATTAGAAAAAAACCAAAACGATCAATCAAACCATCATATGAATCAGAAGAAATAATGAGAACGGCTTATATCTCTTGTGATATAAGCCTTTTTTATGCTGATTTTAAGTGGCTCAAAAAACATGCTATAATGAAGGCATGACCAAAGTGAGGTGAAAATGATGAGAGTGAAGTGCTCATTATGTGAAAAGCTTGAAACCATTAATGATGATACACTTGTTGCTAAACGGTTAAGAAATCGACCGATTCATACATATATGTGCGATGACTGCCAAGAAAGAATTAAAGTAAAGACAGAGGCACGCATCAAAACTGGCAGATTCTCTCTTTATCAAGATCCTGCGACGAAAGAGAAAAAGAAGAAAAAAGGAAAAAAAGAACAGAAGACATAAAAAAGACCTGAACTTGTGTCAGGTCTTTTTTACGTACTCACTGTTCCTTCTTTTTTCGCACGATGCAGTCGTATTTTATAAATAATCAAAATGACAGCTGCCACAACCAGGCCTTCTGCGACTGGCAAGAAGATACCTAGAAATGTGAGAAACGTGCAACCAAAAATCAAAAACAAATAAATGACAAGTGCTTTTAAAATCGGTAAACGTCTAGCAAATCCGAGTTTAAAAACAACAATCGCTAAAACAAGGATGGTGCCATATAGGAGCCACATCCCTGTTTGCGGATTTTCATCGACACGAAACAGCATCGCGAAAAAGGATAGATTCTCACTTACTTCCTGATCATTCAAAAAGATTCCCTCCCCTTATCTTTCAGGGTTCTATCTTTTTAATTCTTCATGGAATTAAGATAATCCTGCTAGCTTTTTCTTCTTCGCTGCTTTCTCACGTTCGTTTTTATCTAAAATTTTCTTTCTTAAACGGATCGATTCCGGTGTAACCTCACAGTATTCGTCTTCATTTAAGTACTCAAGAGATTCCTCAAGTGACATAATACGTGGTTTTTTCATACTAACTGTTTGATCTTTCGTCGCTGAACGCACGTTTGTTTGTTGTTTCATACGACTTACGTTGACAACAAGATCGTTTTCACGGTTATGCTCACCAACAATCATTCCTTGGTATACTTCAACACCCGGCTCAACGAAAATCACACCGCGCTCTTCAACGCCTTGGATTCCGTAAGCAGTTGCTTTACCTGTTTCCATTGAAACAAGTACACCTTGACGGCGTCCGCCAACTTGACCAGACTGCATCGGCTGGTAGCTGTCAAACGTATGGTTTAAAATACCAAAACCACGAGTTAATGAAAGAAATTCAGTTGTATATCCGATTAAACCACGTGATGGCACTGTAAAGATCAGGCGAACTTGACCGTTACCATTATTGATCATGTCAATCATTTCACCTTTTCTTGCGCCCATTGATTCCATGATAGAGCCAGTGTGCTCTTCAGGTACATCAATTTGAACGCGCTCAACAGGCTCACATCGAACACCGTCAACTTCTTTTACAATAACTTCTGGCTTCGATACTTGCAGTTCAAATCCTTCACGTCTCATATTCTCAATCAGAATGGATAAGTGAAGCTCACCGCGTCCTGATACGACCCAAGCATCAGGTGAATCCGTTGGATCTACACGAAGACTTACGTCTGTTTGAAGCTGCTGTTCTAAACGCTCTTCAATTTTACGTGATGTCACGTACTTTCCTTCACGGCCTGCAAATGGGCTGTTATTCACAACAAATGTCATTTGAAGTGTCGGCTCATCAATACGAAGGATCGGCAATGCCTCTTGGTGTTCTACCGGGCAGACTGTTTCTCCTACGTTGATGTCTTCCATACCAGATACTGCGACAAGATCTCCAGCTTTCGCTTCATTGATTTCCACTCGTTTTAACCCTTGGAAACCAAAAATCTTCGTCACGCGGAATTGTTTTACACTGCCATCCACTTTCATTAGAGCAACTTGCTGTCCTACTTGCATCGTTCCTCTAAATACACGGCCAATTCCAATTCTTCCAACATAATCATTGTAATCAAGTAGCGCCACTTGGAATTGAAGCGGCTCTTCATGGTTGTCGACTGGGCATGGGATATGGTTGACAATCGCTTCAAACAACGATTCCATGTTTTCATCTTGCTTACTAGCATCGTTACTTGCTGTACCATTGATTGCTGATGCATATACAACTGGGAATTCAAGCTGTTCTTCTGTTGCATCCAATTCAATGAACAAGTCAATGACTTCATCGACTACTTCAGCTGGACGAGCAAAGTCACGGTCAATTTTATTGACAACAACAATTGGTGTTAAGTTTTGCTCAAGTGCTTTTTTTAGCACGAATCGTGTTTGAGGCATACAACCTTCATATGCATCCACAACGAGAAGTACACCATCTACCATTTTCATGATACGCTCAACTTCACCACCGAAATCGGCGTGTCCTGGTGTATCTAAAATATTAATGCGTGTATCTTTATAATGGATCGCAGTATTTTTAGCTAAGATCGTAATACCGCGCTCTCGCTCTAAATCATTTGAATCCATGGCTCTCTCAGCGATATTTTCATTCGCACGGAAAGTACCAGCTTGATGGAGCAATTGGTCAACAAGCGTCGTTTTACCATGGTCAACGTGGGCAATAATTGCGATGTTGCGAAGGTCTTTTCGAAGTTTCACATTTTCATCTCCTAAAATAATTAGATAACTTTCATATTATATCACAATCCCCTTTAAATGCCGATCGTTTTTCTGTAAACTTATATTAACTCTAAAAAAAGGGATGGAGACAAATGAAACAAATCAAATGGCTTCTATTATTATGTGCATTACTTGCCGTCGTCAGTATGGCGTTTATTGGAGTGTCTGTTGCAGAAAAAAGCATACTGGGAACATGCTTAAGTATTGTGTTCGCCATGATTTTCATGGGTACAGGATTTACATTAAAACGAAAATTAAACGTACAATCATAAAATTTATGAAAAGCCTTTTACATTTTACATGTAGAAGGCTTTTATTTTGGGTAAAAACAAGACCAACCACCTATGTAATCCTAGTGATTCAACTAAAAAATTCATATAGTGTTGGCAAATCTAAGCAATCTGAACTCTTCCATTTTTCGACAAGAACTTTTATAGTTCTCCAAAATCAAACACAAAGTTACATTTTTCCTATTCTTCCACAAAGTTTCTCATGGTATGCTGTTCTTGCAACAAAATTTAACAGAAAAGGGAGAGAAAAGAAGCATGAAGAAGTTTTTGAGCAAATCGCTCAGCTCTGTTGTATTTTTCGCTTTAGCTATCATTTTTACTTTCACAACAGTAGCTCCTGGGCAAGCAAGTGCTGCAACTTTCAAAGGGATTCCTTTTGAGCAGCAACAAATTATTAAAGATTTATTGGAGAAAAACGAGCGTGTTATCAGCATTCTCATCAATTCATTTGTTGAGGAAGACAACAACTACACATTTGATGTGAAAAAAGCTGTTGAGCTCGGTTTGACTGAAGAAGAAGCGGCGACTGCTGAGAAATTCTTAGATCGCGCAGCTGTTCTTACAATCGTTTTCAGTGAAAGCATCACTAAAAACGAAAAAGGAAAATTAGTTTTTGATGCAGAAAAAGCTGTTGAACTTGGTCTTACTAAAGAAGAAGCAACTAAATTCGAAAAGCTTTTCAAATCAGTGATCAGAATTGCTGATCTTGCTGGTGATGCACTTGTTCTAGACAAAAAAGGAAACGTTGTAATTGATTCTAAAATCGCTAAAGGTCTTGGATTCAGCTCTACTGAATTACTTGTTTTCAACCAATTGCTTAAGAAAATTCCTCAAGAGCAATTAAAAACGTTCTATGATGCAGTTCAAATTGCTAAAGAAAAATTGAACTAAGCTCAAAAAACCCCCATCCGGTTCATCCAGATGGGGGTTCTTTCTTATATCCAATAGATCAAGAGCATGATGAGATAGACGATACTAAAAACGATACTTGCCCTTAATAACAGTTTTCCATAGTAGCGCTTTTCAAACTTTCTTTTTTCTTCTTTTTCATCTATGAACGGTATGAAATCTGTTGACTTTGCAATAGAGACTGGTTCTTTCATTTCTTCATATAGATGAAGGCATTTTTTGCATGAACGTAAGTGCTCATTCACTAATTGATTTGTTTCTTCACTCGTGTCCCCTTCTATATAAAGTGGTAATAGTTCTTCAATCAAATAACAGCTCATTTGTTGAACTCCTCACAATGTAGCTTTCGTTTCAGCTCTAATCTTGCTCGATGAAGGGTTGTCTTCACTTTAGACAAAGTCCAATTCAAAATTTCCGCTACTTCTTCATACGATAATTCCTGAATATCTCTTAAAATGAGGACTTCTCGGTAAGAATCCTTCAATTGATTGATATGGCTCCACAGCCTTTGAATATCAGCTTGAGTTTCTAAATGGTCTTCAGGTGTCATGAATATCTGTTGCTCTAAAAAATCAGCATTTTCTACATCCGTAAAAGTTCGTTTTATTTTTCGGCGATAGTCGTTGACAAATGTATGATAAGCAATGGTGTAAAGCCATGTTTTAATGCTTGAATGTCCTTTAAAAGAGGATAATCCATGCAGTGCCTTGATAAATACATCCTGCGCAAGGTCCTTGGCTGTTTCGACATTTCCCGTTCTGCGATATAAATATTTGGTGATTTCCTGAAAATATTCTTCATATATTTTTTCAATTTGATTGGTCGGTCTAGACATCAAAAATAAAACCACACAGTCATCCAAATTGATAAAACGATAAAAAAGAAGTATAACGAAGAAATAAACCACTTCATGCGTTTTAATTCTAGATAATCGTTCTGATCCTCAGTGTGGGCAGGAGCAAACTCATTTCCCTTAACAGAATGCTGAAACTGCTTTTCATGCGTCTTCATCCAGTTAGAAGCCTCTTCTCCAAGCTCCCCTTCCTGATACAATTCATATAAGTCTTGAAAGATGGCTTGTTTTTCTTTATCTGTCAAAACGTTGCACCTCTTTTGTTCGTTCATTTACTTCATATATTTTCCGCTCATTCGATCCGAAGGTTTGAATGATCACCAACCACGAAATGCCCATTTTTCCCTCTTTGTCGATCATTCTCACCGGCTTGATTTGTTTTTTATAGATGGTATAAGGTTCATACTTTTTGAGAACTTGCTGATAGACTTCATCACGTTCTTGATTCGATACCGTATGCGGTAAAGAAGAGTCTGATTGCCAATTCAACTCAATTCCATCGGCATCTCTCGTCACATGAAGTAAATTTGATGACCCGTGAAAAGTATATTGTTTGTGTTCACGAGTTCCTGTTTCTGTCTTCACGTCTTTTGACTGTTCCCCTATCATTTCAAACAAATCTTCGTCACTGATATTTCCTTTTTTCTGTTGAAGAATCGCTTTTGATAGCTGTATTTTCAGCAATTCTTTCGTTGAACCATTAAACAGAAATTCAGATTGATCGGCTGTCTTTACCGTCACTTCATGCTGCCATTCAAAATAAAAAGCATCAACGTCTGTGATCTGGTAAGCTGGTGGCTGTAAACTTAACTTTTTATAAATACGATTAATTTTCGTTTTCATTTCTTTGTTTGTTAAATTGATCCCGTCTATATCCTTTAATTGAAAGATGGCGTTCCCATATTGCGCTTGTCGAAGCGTCTCTTTTTTCCAGGTGGCAAACGCTAAGCTCTCATCTTTATTCTGAGACATTTTTGGCAAAAGAAGAACGCTTGTCTCCCCGTCTTCTTTTTCGACGACGATATGAATGCGGTCTAGATCAACGGATCGGCCGCTTCTTTCAAAAAATTCAATGGTTTTTTCCCTATATTCTTTATCGGTCAAATGCTGACCCTTTGCGCGACCATGATAAAAATAGCTGTTTAATTCACCTGTAAACGCAGAAACATTCACTTCATATTGATCGGCTGCAAACACATAGTTATAAGAGATCGGCTGTTTATAAGTCGTTGAATATAATGTAGTGTCCGATGGTACAAACTTTGAAGCGAATGCTTTTGCACTTGCTTCAGATAAAGGGCGATATTCTTCTGAGAAAGTATCTGTCAGTTCCGTTTTAGTAAATTGAAACATGATATGTGGGAGATTTAGGATTGGGTTCAGCATCAGCATAAAAAAGACGACAATCCCCCCAGCACCCCACTGTCTCAACTTTACCTTGTTTTGTATTAACGCACATAACAAATGTAATGTCATAAAGCTTCCTGCGGCCGCCACTAAAATCACTATGGACTTAAACGAAGATTGCAGCTCATGCTTCGAGATAGAAGGATAAAAAATATACAGCAGCGCAGCGAAAATCAGGCCATAGAAAAACAGCAATTCTTTCCACTTCTGATGCCAAAACAAACGAAAGAATAGGTGAAGTACCAAAGCGGCAAAGCCAATCATAAGCAAAATGATGATCAAATCTCTCCATACCAGCTCCGTATCACCGCTGAGAAAGAACTTTTTGCTTTCAACTAACACAATAAACACCGTTTGACATAAAGGCAGAAGTAACACAGATAAATCAAACGCAAAAAACATGCCTTTATTTTTTAAATAAGGAAGAGAAATCACATAGAAAAGTGATGCAAGCAAGACATATCCATAGATGAGAAATTGCATGAAATCTGTCAGCACTTCAAATGTTTCGATCGTATACTGTCTAGCTAGCACTTGGTGGATCATCTCAAGTGTCATACTCCCTAGCAGAACTACTCTTAATACGATTCCAGCATAAAATACATAATAACTACTCTTCTTTTCTTTCCATATGGGAAGTGTAATGAAAAGGACAAATAGTCCAAGCACACACCATTGAATCATGTGGATACTGTACTCATTTAAAATAAAAAACCTTTCAAAATGGAGGGATAAATCACTAAACAAATCAAACATCGCTACACAATCCTTTACTTCAAATTAAGGCCTCGTTCGTATAGACATTTGACTTGTTAAAAAGTTTCATCAAATACAAAAAATCACTTCATTCTCATGAAGTGATGTTGTTTATTGTTTATTTCCGCTTCCCTTTATGTAATCATGCAAGATTTTTTCACAGACGGATCGATTTCCAGCAACAATGCTATTTTTCTCTAGAAACGTCAAGCGTTCTCCGTGAATATTCGAGTAAACAGCGCCTACCTCATCAAGTAACACACATCCAGCCGCATAATCCCAAGGCGCTAGCCTTAACGTGACATATGCGTCGCTTCTTCCGCTTGCAATATAAGCTAGTTCAAGTGCAGCTGACCCAATCGTTCGTGTTCCTCTCACATCGCGTACGAGACGGGCAAACGGCTTAGCGTCAAAATGAGGGCTTTCAATCGCCCATGTTGGGTTAATGCCGACAATGGCTTTTTCAATGGCGACATCTTTTAAAGGCGGGAGTAAGATATCGTTCATATATGCCCCTTCTCCTTTGACTGCATGATAGAGCTCGTCATGGATGACGTCATAAATAAGACCGATTTTCCCCACACCATGTTCAAATATCCCAATTGAAATGGCAAAATTTCGTTTTTGATGGACAAAGTTCATGGTGCCATCAATTGGATCAATGATCCATACTATTCCGTCAAGAGAGATCACTTCTTCCCCTTGGCCCTCTTCTCCTAAAATATGATGATCTGAAAATGTCGACTGTATCTTTTCAATGAAGAAACGTTCTGTTTCTTTATCGATGTTTGTGACAAGATCATTTGGATTTGATTTTGTTTCAATTGATAGACCTTCCTGCATGGATGCTTTAATGCGGCTACCCGCTTCTTTTACCCAAAGCTTTGCAAGTCGGTCAATTTCCACCCAGTTTGTCATCGGACTGTAAACCTCTTTTCTATGTAGTACCTATTTGTATTAGCATACTGATATTATGTACGTAAAAGCAAGAAAAAAGCAGCTTCATACAAAAACGAACCGATGAATTGGTTCGTTTTTACCTCACCTTGTTTTACCCTTGAAGCTGCTCCCATTCTTTTCTTAGGCGCTCAAGCTTTCGTTTGCTGCGTTCTACTTGGATATCATCTTTTTGCTCGATGGCTTCATGAAGCGTAGAAAGCTCATAATCAACCTCTAATCTCCACACAGCGATGCGATTCTTCTTCTCTTGTCTATACCCATGCTTCACGATTTGCTTCATTGGTCAACGCCCCTTCCAGAGAATGATTCATTCCTTGTCAGTTTTCATTGATAAAAAATACAATCGATAAGAGAAATGGTTCTTGCTTATATCGTATGAAGCGATCGCATAACCGCAACGACATTCTGAAAATTGTGTTTTTACCTATTTGTTATGTACCACAAAATCGATGTTTTTAAACGCCGAACCAAGATCCCTGCTATCTTTCTCCTTAAAGTGCATCTTTTTTTGAGCTTGACCCAAGCTATGATAAAATATGATCAGCGAAAAGATACAGGAGGCATAACATGAGTGAAATGCGTTTTAGAGATGAAGATTTTGAAACATTCACAGTAGACGGTTTAGATGAACGTATGACCGTATTAAAAGAGAGAGTCCGTCCAAAGCTTGAAGCACTTGGTGAACATTTTGCACCGCTTCTTTCTTCTATTACAGGAGACGAAATGTTTGTCCACGTGGCAAAACATGCAAGAAGATCAGTCAACCCGCCAAATGACACTTGGGTGGCTTTCGCTAACAGTAAGCGTGGGTATAAAAAGCTCCCTCATTTTCAAATTGGGCTTTGGAAAACTCATGTATTTGTATGGTTTGCGCTTATTTATGAATCTCCAGTAAAAGGTGAATATGGGCAATTATTCGAAAAAGAGCTGGACACGATCCAAAAGAAAATACCGCAATACTTTGTTTGGTCTAAGGATCATATGAAACCGGACGTCCTCCGCCACAGCGAACTTGATGCTGAACAGCTGAGAACACTATTTGAACGTGTTCAAACAGTCAAAAAGGCCGAACTCCTTTGCGGCATCCAGCTTCCTAGAGAAGAAGTTGTTCAAATGAATAATGAAGAATTCTTATCAAAAATTGAAGATGCCTTCCGCACAGTAACTTATCTATACCGCTTTACACAAAAAGAATCTGTATAAAAAAACGAGCCTATATTGGCTCGTTTTTTACATCCGTATCATAGCTGTTTCTTCAGCCTCTCTTGCGCTTTTTACTGTGCGATAAGGGGAATACCCACTTCCCTTTTCAAACGCCGCACAATGCGTCTTTTCTTCTGCTTTTGATGGTACAACTTCTTTAAATCGTTTATAAGCCTCTAGTAACGCTTGTTTCGCAATTCCTGTTTCATAGGCTTTTTCAACGGCTTGAAAAAATGAAATGACCGCCATCTTTTCTTCAGTTGTCCAGTCGACGTCCATTGGATATTGATATTCCATTTACTTGTCCCTCACTTTAATCCACATTTCTTATTTGAACTTTTATTATAGCATCTGTTTGATCAGAATCCGATTGATTTTATGCTTTACATTCCGATCAGTTCATAATATAATTCTTTTGTTTTATGCAATGAAATCTGCTGTTATTGGGATAATAATAGCAGGTATTTCGATGAAGGTGGGAAAGCAATTGTCACAACATGATACACCCTTATACACTGGACTTAAAAAACACGCTTCAACCAATCCAGTCCAATTTCACATTCCAGGCCATAAAAAAGGAGCCGGAATGGACCCTGAATTTAGAGCATTTATTGGAGACAATGCATTAAGCATTGACCTTATTAATATAGAACCTCTTGATGATTTACATTCGCCTCGAGGAATGATCAAAGAAGCACAGGAGCTTGCAGCAGAAGCATTTGGTGCAGACCATACGTTTTTCTCTATACAAGGAACAAGCGGTGCGATCATGACAATGGTGATGACCGTCTGTGGCCCTGGAGACAAAATTATTGTTCCACGTAATGTCCATAAGTCGATTATGTCTGCTATTGTATTTTCTGGTGCAGTACCTGTTTTTATTCACCCGGAAATTGACAAAGAGCTTGGCATCTCACATGGCATCACGCCAGAGTCAGCTAAAAGAGCGCTGACTAAACATCCAGATGCGAAAGGGCTGCTTGTGATTAACCCAACGTATTTTGGTATTTCAGCTGATTTAAAAACCATTGTAGAGATTGCTCATTCATATGACGTACCTGTTCTTGTAGATGAGGCACATGGTGTGCATATTCATTTTCACGATGAGCTTCCATTGTCTGCGATGCAGGCGGGAGCTGATATGGCAGCAACAAGTGTGCATAAACTTGGTGGCTCTCTCACCCAAAGCTCGATTTTAAATATAAAAGAAGGGCTTGTTTCAAAGGATCGAGTACAATCTATTTTAAGCATGCTGACAACTACGTCTACTTCTTATTTGCTTTTAGCCTCCCTGGATGTCGCTAGAAAGCGATTAGCGACTGAAGGAAAGGCACTTGCAGATGAAGCCATTCGATTAGCTGAATCAGCAAGAACTCGTTTAAACGAAATTGAAGGTATTACTTGTATTGGTCAAGAAATTCTCGGTTCACCTTCTACTTACGATTATGACCCAACAAAATTAATCATCTCCATTAAAGACCTTGGACTGAATGGCCATGATGTGGAGAAATGGCTGAGAGAAAGCTACCGAATTGAAGTAGAGCTCTCTGACCTATACAACATTTTATGTATCGTGACGCCTGGCGATTGTGATGAGACGATTGATACGCTTGTAACGGCTATGAAGGAAATTGCGGCAACCTCTGCACGTCAAGGCGGCAAACAAGCCGTGACAGAAGTGTTACTGCCTGAGATCCCTTCGCTTGCGATGACGCCGCGTGACGCTTTTTACGCAACAACGGAAGTCATTCCATTTAAAGAAGCGGCTGGCCGTATCATTGCAGAATTTGTCATGGTTTATCCGCCTGGTATTCCTATTTTTATACCAGGAGAAATCATCACAGAAGAAAATATCTCCTATATCTTTAAAAATATCGAAATCGGTCTTCCTGTTCAAGGACCAGAAGATTCCACACTAGATATGATTCGTGTCATTAAAGAACAAAAAGCCATTTTATAAAAAAGAAACATGCAGCCCCCATTGGAGCTGCATGCTTTTTTATTTATTCAGAGGCTTCATCACAGCAATGACAGTGACCACATGTTCCATAAAGTGTTGTCACTTTTTCATTTTCAAATTGATCAATGGTTTCATTGCAATCTTGACAAATAATTGTACCCACAGTACATTCCCCTTTTCTTTACTCAAAGTTTGAAAGCGTTTAATCTATTTCATATCTCTATAATATGATGTCATATTTAAGTTGTCAACGGTTAATTGTATGACACATTTAATCATTTTTTATAAAAATATGTTTTTTTCTCATCATATTGAGGAAACGTTTCAAATGTATTTTGCTTCATATCAATTCTGTAACAATTGAGTAACAATCGAAAATTGTCAAAAAGGACGTGATACACTAGAGTGACTAACAGGGAACTGGCTCCTAAAAATGTTGGTACAACCCCAAAGGATTTTGAGGTGAATAGATTGAATTTTATGAGGACCCTTCTCATTATATTCCCTATGCTCTTTGTACTTAGTTCATGCTCATTTGCGTATATCATACCGAATCAGACAGACCAGGTCAGTCATATTCAAAAACCAAGAATTCTCTTTTTTACTGATGCAGAAAATCTTGATAAAGAAAGTCCTTATTATGACGCAGTGCTCGATTTAAAAAATGAATATCCGAAGGAAATGTCCAAGATGATTGTCAAAGAAGATCGTAAAGGCTGGAAAAATGAAGTAGACGAACTGCCGGCTATTTTACTTGTCAATAATGAAAAGGTCATTGTGAAGGTGGAAGGTAATGTCCGAAGTAAAGAGGATATCTTATCACCCATATGCCAAGCATTAGATCGAGTGAATACAAATTAACGGTTCGACTTTGCACTTATATATCCATATGAAAAAAGCCCTCAGCTCATGAGGGCTTTTCGTTTTCAGCGAGGTTTCACATACATAAAAAAACCCTCTCCGTGTGGAGAGGATTTCAACGTTCATTATTTTACGATATGGATTGGGCTTCCGATTGCTACTTCAGCCGTTTCCATTGTGATTTCACCTAAAGTTGGGTGAGCGTGAATTGTCATTGCGATATCTTCAGCTGTCACACCAGCTTCAATTGCAAGGCTAAGCTCTGAAATCATATCAGAAGCACCAACACCTGCGATTTGTGCACCGATCACAAGACCATCCTCTTTACGAGTGATCATTTTCATGAAGCCATCAGTTGCATCAAGAGAAAGTGCACGTCCGTTTGCTGCGAATGGGAATTTCGCTGCAACAATGTCGATTCCTTCTTCTTTTGCTTCTGCTTCAGTGTATCCAACAGTTGCAAGTTCTGGCTCAGAGAATACAACAGCAGGAATACCAAGGTAATCAATTTCAGCTGGCTCTCCAGCGATTGCTTCAGCAGCAATTTTACCTTCGTAAGAAGCTTTGTGTGCAAGTGGTGGTCCATCAACGATGTCACCAATTGCATAGATGTTTGAAACGCTTGTACGGCATTGTTTGTCAGTTTTGACAACTCCGCGGTCTGTCAATTCAACACCAACTTGCTCAAGACCAAGCTCATCTGTGTTTGGACGACGACCAACAGTCACAAGTACGTAGTCAGCATCGACAGTTTTTTCTTCACCTTTTACTTCGAAAGTAACAGTGACACCGTCAGATTTTTCTTCAACGCCTTTTGCAAGAGCGTTTGTGTGAATTTCAACGTTTCCTTTTTTCTTCAGGTTACGTTTCACTAATGAGCTCATTTGCTTTTCAAAACCTGGAAGGATTTCGTCTCCACCTTCAAGGATGACAACTTCTGTTCCAAAGTTCGCATAAGCAGTACCAAGCTCAGTACCGATGTATCCACCACCGATGACAACTAACTTTTTAGGTACTTCTTTAAGCGCTAAAGCACCAGTTGAGTTGATCACGCGGTCTGTGTATTTAAATGTAGGCAATTCGATTGGACGAGATCCAGTTGCAAGAATTGCATTTTTAAATGTATAAGTCTGCGCTGAATTTTCATCCATGACACGTACAGAGTTGCTGTCTACGAAATAAGCTTCACCTTTGACGATGTCTACTTTATTTCCTTTTAGAAGACCTTGAACTCCACCTGTTAATTTGTTTACAACAGAAGCTTTCCACTCTTGAACTTTTGTGAAATCAACTGTTACGTTTTCAGCTTTGATACCCATGTCTTCAGAATGCTTTGCATTCTCGAAACGATGTCCAGCATTGATCAATGCTTTTGAAGGGATACAGCCGACGTTTAGACATACGCCGCCAAGTGTTCCTTTTTCAACGATTGTTACTTTTTGTCCTAGCTGTGCAGCACGAATAGCAGCTACATATCCACCAGGACCTGCACCGATGACAAGAGTATCTGTTTCGATTGGGAAATCTCCTACTACCATGAATTTACGCCTCCATTAAAATTAATTGTGGATCATTCAATAAACGCTTGATGTGGTTAAGGGCATTTTGCGCAGTAGCTCCATCAATCATACGGTGGTCAAAGCTTAGGGAAAGAGCTAAGACTGGAGCTGCAACGATTTCGCCATCACGAACAACCGCTTTTTCAGCGATACGGCCAATACCAAGGATCGCTACTTCTGGGTGGTTGATGACTGGAGTAAACCATTGTCCACCAGCAGAACCGATGTTTGTGATTGTGCAAGATGCACCCTTCATTTCAGCTGGAGCCAATTTACCATCACGTGCTTTTGTTGCAAGCTCGTTGATTTCGTTAGATACTTCGAAAATCGCTTTGCGATCTGCATTTTTCACAACTGGAACAAGCAAGCCTTTTTCAGTATCAGCTGCAATTCCGATGTTGTAGTAATGCTTTTGAACAACTTCATCTGTTTTATCATCGATAGAAGTGTTAAGTACTGGGTACTTTTTCAAAGCAGAAGTTAGAGCTTTTACAACGTAAGGCAAGTAAGTTAACTTGATTCCTTGATCAGCTGCAACTTGTTTGAATTGTTTACGATGTGCAACAAGGTTTGTTACATCAACTTCATCCATTAATGTTACGTGAGGAGCTGTGTGCTTAGAGTTCACCATTGCTTTCGCGATCGCTTTGCGGATTCCGCTCATTTTCTCGCGAGTTTCTGGGAATTCTCCTTCTAGAACTGGAGCTGCTGCCGCTTTTGGAGCTGCTTCTTCTTTCGCACTTTCAGCTGCTTGAGGTGCTGCTTCTTGAGTTGCTGCAGAACCGCCATTAAGGAAGCTGTCGATATCTTCTTTTAGCACGCGGCCATTTTTACCAGTACCTGCAACTTTGTAAATTTCAACGCCTTTTTCACGCGCATATTTACGTACAGATGGCATAGCAATAACGCGTTTGTTAGGATCAGCATCTACTTGCTCTTGTGCGCCAGCACCAGTTGCTGCTGCCGCTTCTTCTTGAGCAACTTCTTTCTTTTCAGGCTCGTTACCAGCTTCAGCAGTACCTTGTACTTGAGCTTCAGTTTTCGCTTCGCCTTCTTCTTCGCTGCCTTTAAATTGAAGATTTTCGTAACCAGGTGCATCAAACGTAATGATTGTTTGTCCTACAGTTGCAACTGTTCCCTCTTCAACTTTTAATTCTAATACTTTTCCTTTAACAGGTGAAGGAATTTCTACAACTGCTTTATCATTTTGTACCTCTGCTAAAACGTCATCTTCATTGATTTCGTCGTTTGGTTTTACAAACCACTTAACGATCTCACCTTCGTGGATACCTTCTCCGATGTCCGGAAGTTTAAATTCAAATGCCACTGTTTTTCGCCTCCTAGATTATGTTAAACCCTTGTTCTGTCAATATTACACGGTCATGTAATTGATAAAGGGGAAGAGAAATAAATTCTTTTCCCCTCTGTCATTTAATTAAAATTCAAGAACTTTCTTAGCTGTTTCAAGCACGTCTTTATGGTTTGGAAGCCATACGCTCTCAGCTTGAGAGAAAGCAAATACAGTATCAGGTGCAGCTACACGAAGTACTGGTGCTTCAAGGCTAAGAATTGCTCTATCATTGATTTCAGCTACTACGTTTGCTGCAATACCAGCTTGTTTTTGTGCTTCTTGAACAACGATCGCACGACCTGTTTTTTCAACAGAAGCGATGATTGTTTCAATATCAAGCGGGCTCACTGTACGAAGGTCAACGACCTCAGCAGAAACGCCTTCTTTTTCAAGTTCTTCAGCAGCTTTAAGTGATTCGTGAACCATTGCACCGTAAGTGATGATTGAAAGGTCAGAACCTTCACGTTTCACGTCAGCTTTACCGATTTCAATTGTGTACTCTTCTTCAGGAACTTCCTGACGGAAAGAACGATAAAGTTTCATATGCTCAAGGAATACAACCGGATCGTTGTCACGGATTGCAGAAATTAATAGTCCTTTTGCATCGTAAGGTGTTGAAGGAATAACAACCTTGATACCAGGCTGTTGTGCAATAAGACCTTCTAAGCTATCAGCGTGAAGCTCAGGTGTGTGAACTCCTCCGCCAAATGGAGAACGGATTGTCACTGGAGAATGCCAGCGTCCACCAGAACGGTAACGCATACGAGCCATTTGTCCAGAAACAGAATCTAATACTTCGTAAACGAATCCGAAGAATTGAATTTCCATTACTGGGCGGAATTCTTGTAGTCCAAGGCCAATTGCAAGACCGCCAATACCAGATTCAGCAAGTGGAGTATCGAATACACGATCCTCACCAAACTCTTTTTGCAATCCTTCAGTCGCACGGAATACGCCGCCGTTTTTACCAACGTCTTCTCCGAAAACAAGAACGTTTTCGTCATTTTTCAGTTCTGTGCGTAACGCATCAGTGATCGCTTGAATCAATGTCATTTGCGCCATGGCTTACTTCGACTCCTTCTGTTTGTAGATTTCAAGCTGTTCAACCAAGTTAAATGGTTTCACATCGTACATGTTTTCAATCAAATCAGTGACTTTCTGCTTAGGCTGTTCGTCAGCTTCTTTGATTGCTTGTTTGATTTGTTCTTTTGCATCTTCGATGACTTTATTCTCTTCTTCTTCAGACCAAAGGCCTTTGTTTTCCAAGAATTTGCGGTAGCGTACCAATGGATCTTTTTGCTCCCACTCATTTTCATCTTCTTTTGTACGATATCTTGTTGGATCGTCACCAGCCATTGTATGTGGGCCGTAACGGAATGTAAGAGTTTCAATTAATGTTGGACCTTCACCATTTACAGCACGCTCACGAGCTTCAGCAGTCGCTGCGTATACAGCTAATGCATCCATACCGTCAACTTGTACGCCTACGATACCAGCTGCAGCTGCTTTTTGTGCAATCGTTTGTGCAGCAGATTGCTTTTCAACAGGTGTAGAGATCGCATATCTGTTGTTTTGGACAACAAAAATCGCTGGCGCTTTGTAAGCCCCTGCAAAGTTAATACCTTCGTAGAAATCACCTTGTGAAGCTCCACCATCACCAGTGTAAGTGATTGCAACAGCATTTTTACCGCGCTTTTTCAAACCAAGAGCTACACCAGCAGCTTGAATGATTTGTGCACCGATAATGATTTGCGGAGAAAGTGCATTCACATCTTCAGGCATTTGGTTTCCAACAAAGTGTCCACGAGAGAACAAGAATGCTTTTGTTAGTGGAAGACCATGCCAGATTAATTGTGGTACATCACGATATCCTGGAAGAATGAAATCTTCTTTCTCAAGTGCAAAGTGAGTTGCAAGCTGAGAAGCTTCTTGTCCAGCTGTTGGCGCATAGAAGCCAAGACGTCCTTGACGGTTCAATGAAATTGAACGTTGATCTAATACACGTGTAAACACCATACGGCGCATTAATTCTTTTAATTGGTCATCTGAAAGATCTGGCATTGCCGCTTCGTTTACGACTTCGCCTTTTTCGTTTAAAATTTGGAACGTTTCAAACTGCTTTTTGATGGCATCGAATTGCTTTTTGCTATCAACAATTGCTTTTTTTGTTTTTGCAGCCATTCTAAAGTCACCTCTTCCTTTCTTTTAACAGTCAATTTGTCGTGAATCCATTTATACATACAGATATAGGATAACCCAAAATGCTCATATGACTCCTGTATATAATAGCCACAAAGATCATTGTCGAAACATTGGATGATCGCTTGCTTTTGAGTTTTTCTAACTGTATTAACGATAGTTCACAAAAAACTAATACAACTTCTGTTAACAAGGAATAGTTTACAACAAGAAAAATAGTCCGTCAATTGATTTAACGGCTTTATTTAAATAAATGTATTCGCTTTACTTTTTATGGTGACCTGTATCAATCTGTTTAATCAACAGCACAAACTGTACTAGTATAGAGTGGGTCGCTGTACTACAATAGCAGATGTTTGTTTTTGTCGAAAAATAAAAAAAGAGCTATTTTTAGCTCTTTTGATCGTGATGGACAAGGGGCTAAAATGAACTTCATTTTAACCCTTTCTCTTCTTTTCAGTTTGACTTCTTGAAAAAACGAGTAACGACACGCAGGCACTTTGTGAGTAGCAGCGATAAACAGAACTAGAATATGCAAGTACTGTTTTTAACTGTTTTGTGATTCTTTCTGAGCTGTTTTGTATAAAGCTTGTTTATATTCGTTCAATTGATCTGTATATTGATTGAACTTCTTGCTTTCTTTTCTCACTTTACTATAGGAACGATTGACTGTTTTCAGTTTGGATTTCAGTTCAGCGTATCCTAAGTCTTTTCTTTTTAAAGATTCATACAAGTGCTTGTCTTGTTTCAGCGCCTTTTGATACTCACGGTAAAGCTGATCATACGATGCATATCTTTTTTCAATTGATTTGACTGTTTGTTCTGCTTTGTCTTTTACTTCCGCATCTTTTATCTGTTCAGCGAATTCCTTTACAGATTGAAATTCTTTTTTCGATTGATCCATGCTGTCTTTTTCTGTTTTTAAATGTTCTTCACGCTTTTCTGCCGATGCTAATGCTTGATCAGACAAGTTTGAGACTGTTTTTGTGTGGTCTTTTGTTGTTTGAATCATTTTTTTATACAACTGCTGCTCTTTTTTCTCATAGCTTTGCAGTGCACCTTGTTCTTTTTCAAAGGATGCTTCTTTTTCGCTCATTTTCGTCATGGCATCTTGCATCTCATAAAGCGGATTTTGACCTCCGCAGCCCGCAAGCAAGAGGGTACATATCCCCGCTAAAGCTGCACCTGCTTTTATTCTTCTTTTCATCTGTTTCAATTACAAGGTCCCCCTTTACATCTCCACATACCACTATAATTTTTCAGGGCGGTTGTGACAAGGAAAGAGGCTGGCTTTTTGAAGGGAAAGAAGATTTTTTTCATGCTCTAGGCTCATGACTATACAAATAGTGCATTCATACATAGTTTATATTACACGCTTCGCCTTCACTTATGAGAGGCCGAGTGTATTTCCAAAGGAGGTCAAAAGTATGTCTAATTATAGTCATGGAAGTATGTATGGTGGATACGGCGGTTACGGTTATGGATACGGCGGCGGTTGTTGCTATCCAAGTTATGGTGGTGGATACGGTTGCGGTTACGGTGGTGGACGTACATTCGCTTTAATCGTCGTCCTATTCATTCTATTGATCATTGTTGGCGCAGCATTCTTAGGTGGCGGTGGCTGCTGCTAATGGCTGAATAAGCCTCTGACCGGTCTCATACGACCGGTCTTCTTTATTTCATTGCATATGTCGTGTATCATTTTATATACTTTACATACAAAGGAAATAGGAGTGAAGTTTTGTGATTACCATGGATGATATCGTACGAGACGGGCATCCCGTCTTAAGACAAACAGCTGAAGCGGTCGAACTCCCGCCAACAGAAGAAGAAAAACAGCAATTAGCTGACATGATTGAATTTGTCAAAAACAGTCAGGATGCAGACATTGCTGAAAAATATGAACTTAGACCCGGTGTTGGCCTAGCAGCTCCGCAAATCAATATCAGTAAACGAATGATTGCTGTTCACTGTGAAGACGAGGGCGGAGAACTTTACAGCTATGCATTATTCAATCCTCGCATTGTTAGCCATTCAGTCAAAAGAGCTTATTTAGCTACTGGAGAAGGCTGTTTATCTGTTGATGAAGCCATCCCTGGATTCGTCCCGCGCTATGAAAAAATCAGGGTGAAAGGTACAACGCTTGAAGGTGAAGACATTGATATTCGCCTAAAAGGGTTTCCGGCCATCGTTTTTCAGCATGAAATTGACCACTTAAATGGCATTATGTTTTATGATCATATTCAAAAAGATCATCCATTCGCCGAGCCAGACAACGCGGTTGCGATCGGCAGATCATAATAAAAAAACAAGACCCGTCCATCAGCGGGTCTTGTTTTTTTATTCATCAATAAGGCCTAATTCAGTCACAGCGTGGAATATGCCATCCTCATCTACAGGTTTGGTGACAAAGTCAGCTAATGTTTTTAATTCATTGACTGCATTCCCCATCGCAACGCCTGTTCCAACAAACGAAATCATTTCTCGATCGTTCAGCCCGTCACCGAAGGCAATTGTGTCCTTTTGATCGTACGGGAGTCTTTCAATGACTCGTTTAATTCCTTCAGCCTTTGATCCACCTTTTGGCAGGACATCCGTAGACAGCTCATGCCACCTGACGAGATCAATTTCTTCACGGAACGCTTCATATAGATGTTCCTCTTCTGCTTTACAAAATAGCAGCATTTGATAAATGACGTTTTCTTTAAAGAATGACAAATCGTGCTCGGGATGCTCTGTTTTTAAAGTGCCAATCCCTTCATGGATAAATGGATGGTTCGGCACAGACGCCTTCATCGTCTTCTCTCCCATGAAAACAAGCGGATGATCATGTTGATCCGCTGTTTCATAAATTTTATCCATCAGCTCTTGCTTAAGCGGATTGCCATAAATGACTTCTCCTTCGTACATGACATACTGACCGTTATAAGCAATAAATGAGTCAAGCCCTATTTCTTCTAAAATAGGCTGGATAAGAAAAGGCGAACGGCCAGATGCAATGAAGAGATGATGCCCTTTTTCTTTTAATAAACGAACAGCTCGCTTCGTTGATTCAGGTATTTTTTTATCATGGTCATATAAAGTACCGTCGATATCAAAGAAGATGACTTTTTTATTCATATCTCGTCTCCTGTCTCTTGTTATGTATACCCTCTCCCCTTCATCATACAGAAAGATCTTCACTGACGAAACCACTTCCTCTTAAAACGCCCATTTCCCACATATAACCATGTAACATTAAGTGGAAACATCATATAATACAAGTATATAGAGAGAACGGAACAAATGGCTGAATGAACTCATACCGAAAGGAGGCGATCCGCGATGCTTCGTCGTCTGCGCAAGAAAATTCGAAGACAATGGAAGGACATGCTTCGTAAAAAATCGATTGCTTAAAAGGATCTTCCGCACATTTGCTGAAGGTCCTTTTTTCTCTGAGACTTTTCTTATGCGCGTTTTTTTAATATAATAGAATAAGCGAGTGTAACATACGGTATTTAAGGAGAGATTTGGATGATATATAAGGTATTTTTTCAGGCAAGTACGACTGAGGTACCTGTGAGAGAACACACAGATTCACTATACGTTGAAGCGGTTTCTGAAAGAGACGTACGCGATAAGTTGAAAAAACATAACTACAATATTGAATTCATTCAGCCTGTAGACGGTGCTTTTTTAGACTATGAACGAGAAAGTGAAAATTTTAAAGTATTGGAGCTATGAGAGGAATGAAATTTGTAAAAAACGATCAGGCGGCAGTTTTTGCGCTCGGCGGATTAGGCGAGATCGGTAAAAACACGTATGGCGTTCAATTTCAAGATGAAATCATTTTGATTGATGCTGGTATTAAGTTCCCTGAAGATGAACTTCTTGGAATTGATTACGTCATCCCTGACTATACGTATTTAGTTAAAAACGAAGATAAAATCAAAGGTCTTTTTATTACTCATGGACATGAAGACCACATCGGCGGTATCCCTTACCTTCTCAAGCAAGTGAACATTCCAGTTTACGGAGGCAAACTCGCAATCGGCCTACTTCGTAACAAATTGGAAGAGCATGGTCTATTAAGACAGACCAAACTTCACATCTTTGAAGAAGAGGATACGATCAAATTTAGAAAAACAGCTGTGTCTTTCTTTAGAACGACGCACAGTATCCCAGATTCTTATGGAATTGTCGTGAAGACACCTCCTGGTAACATCGTACATACAGGCGATTTCAAGTTTGACTTTACTCCTGTTGGCGAGCCTGCCAATTTAACGAAAATGGCTGAGATCGGGAAAGAAGGCGTTCTTTGTCTTCTATCTGACAGTACAAATAGTGAAATTCCAGAATTTACGATGTCCGAAAGACGTGTAGGTGAAAGCATTGATGACATCTTCAGAAAAGTAGATGGACGTATTATCTTTGCTACATTTGCATCTAACATTCACAGACTTCAGCAAGTGATCGAGTCAGCTGTTGCCAACGGCCGAAAAGTCGCTGTGTTTGGGCGTAGCATGGAGTCTGCCATTGATATTGGACAAGAGCTCGGATATATCAAATGTCCAAAAAACACGTTCATTGAACACAATGAAATCAACCGCCTTCCAGCAAACAAAGTAACCATTCTTTGTACTGGTAGTCAGGGCGAACCGATGGCCGCTCTTTCTCGTATTGCCAACGGTACGCACCGCCAGATTTCAATTAACCCTGGAGACACTGTTGTCTTCTCGTCTTCACCGATCCCAGGTAACAATATTAGCGTAAGCCGTACTATTAACCAGCTGTATCGTGCTGGTGCTGAAGTCATTCATGGCTCACTTAATAATATTCATACCTCTGGACACGGCGGGCAGGAAGAACAAAAGCTGATGCTCCGTTTAATTAAACCTAAATTCTTCATGCCGATCCACGGTGAGTACCGCATGCAAAAAACGCATATTAAACTTGCGAATGATTGCGGAATTCCTGAGGAAAACTGCTTTATCATGGATAACGGTGAAGTTCTTGCTCTGAAAGGTGACGAAGCAAGTGTCGCTGGCAAAATTCCATCAGGCAACGTGTATATCGACGGTAGCGGTATTGGTGATATCGGCAACATCGTGTTAAGAGACCGCCGCATTCTTTCAGAAGAAGGTCTTGTCATTGTTGTTGTCAGCATGGATATGAAAGAATTCAAAATTTCTGCAGGTCCTGATTTAATCTCAAGAGGTTTTGTCTACATGAGAGAATCTGGAGACCTCATTAATGACGCGCAAGATCTCATTTCAAAGCATCTTGAAAAAGTAATGGAACGTAAGACGACTCAATGGTCAGAAATTAAGAACGAGATTACTGACACTCTTGCTCCTTTCCTTTATGAAAAAACAAGACGCCGCCCAATGATCTTACCGATTATTATGGAAGTGTAAGGACGTACAGGGAGACATAGCCAATTGGCTGTGTCTCTTTTTTATGCGCAATAAAAAAAACCCGCATATCTGTACGATACGTGCGGGTTCAGTCATGGTCAGAAATTAAGAACGAGATTACTGACACTCTTGCTCCTTTCCTTTATGAAAAAACAAGACGCCGCCCAATGATCTTACCGATTATTATGGAAGTGTAAGGACGTACAGGGAGACATAGCCAATTGGCTGTGTCTCTTTTTTATGCGCAATAAAAAAAACCCGCATATCTGTACGATACGTGCGGGTTCAGTCATTGTTTTACGATTGAATCGGGAGATGCTGAAAACTTCTCACATCAAACAATCCTTGTGTTGTCATTTTCACATCAGGAATGACTGGCAGTGCTAAGAAGGATAATGTCAAAAACGGATTAAAGTCTAAGACAAAGCCTGTTTCCTTTAACGCTTCATGAAGTGCATGAAGGCTTTCATTGACCTTATGTGCAGGTTGATCTGATAATAAACCGGAAATCGGTAATGGAAGCGTATGAAGAACTTCTCCGTCTTTTACAACGGTCAAACCGCCCCCTGCTTCTTTTAACGTCTCAATGGCTTTGATCATATCAGCATCATTTGTTCCAACGGCAATTAAGTTATGCGAGTCATGGGCAACTGTTGTTGCAATTGCCCCCTCTTTTAAGCCGAATCCGCTGACAACCCCTATCCCAATTTCAGATAGACCTTTGTGGCGTTCGACAAGTACTATTTTTAATACATCTCGATCAATATCACTCGTAAATTGTCCATCGCTTCCAGATGGAGATATTTGTTCTAATTTCGTTTCAAGCTGATTCGGTATAATGCGAATGACATTCATCTTTTGATGATCTGTTATAGGCAGCGTTAAATCTTTCTCTTGAACGTCCACTGCATGTACCGATTGCATGAGCGAAGAACTTGGCGTGATCTTGTCGACACTTGGCAAATATTCTCCATGTTCAGAGACCAATTCTCCTGCGATAAAGACGCTTGTAATTCCTACCTCATGTAAGTCAGAAATGAGCATAAAGTCCGCGTCAAAGCCTGGTGCAATCGCTCCCTTTGTTTTGAGACCGAAGCACTCCGCTGCGTTTAAACTTCCCATTTGATATGCTAAAAAGGGGTCCAATCCTTCTTGTATCGACATCCGTACTTGTTCATCAATACTTCCTTGAGCCATTAAATCATCTAAATGTTTATCATCCGTACAAAAGAAAAAGCGTCTCGCATTCTTCTCATTGACAGCAGGTAATACGTTTTTCACGTTTTTAGCAACAGAGCCTTCTCTGAGCATGACATACATGCCTCTTTTGACACGTTCAAGGGCCTCTTGAGCTGTTGTCACCTCATGATCCGTTTGGACATTAGCTGTTCGGTACACATTAATTAATCGGTCCGTTAATCCTGCTAGATGGCCATCAATGAGTTTATGTTCATGTTGAGCATCAAGCAGTTTTTGAAGCATATCTTCTTCCGCTTGTTCAACCGCGACATAATCCATCACTTCGGCAAGACCAAGCACTTCTTTCTCCTGATAAAGAGGCTTTAAATCTTTTGCTTTTAGTGTAGCACCTGATCGTTCAAAGCTGACTGCCGGTACACAGGATGGCAGCATGAAATATATATTTAGAGCAGCTTTTCTCGCTTCTTCGAGCATAAAACGGATACCTGCAACACCGGATACATTGGCAATTTCATGCGGGTCTGTGACAACAGTTGTCACGCCGTGAGGAACGACAGCTTTGGAAAATTCAGCAGGAGTCACCATCGAGGATTCGATATGAACGTGGCCGTCAATGAAACCGGGAACAAGCATTTGACCTGTTGCATCCAGCTCCTGTTCTCCTTCATACTCCCCAATTCCTACTATTTTTCCATTTTCAACAGCGACATCAGCGTCTATCCATTCCTGGTTAAACACGTCCATAACCTTCGCATGTTTAATCACTAGGGCTGCTTTTTTTCTCTTTGCAGCTACCTCAATTTGATGTCTGAAAAGCTCCTTATCCAACGACACTGCCTCCTCCGAGTAAACAATATAATGTTTCTTATCGTAAACGAATCTGTTTGTCCAGTCAATGACATTTAGAGAAAATCAACCATATCAAAAGATTGATTTTTATTTCTGAATAGTGATAATTGGCTGAAAAATAACCATGTTCTATTTTGCTGTTCTTTTGGAAAGTAAACGGCTCATTTCCACTTTGTTCTCTCCCACAATGTCCGCCCCATACGTACACTTCTAAAGCAAAAAACACCCCTTCTCGGAGTGTTTAATAGTCGTTCTGCATTTCCCGTTTTTCAAAGCGCCCGATATCTGCCACTGCCCCAATGACAATGAGGATATCTTCTTTTTGAATCATTTCATCTGCGAGCGGTGAAACGATCACTTCTTTCCCGCGCTTAATTGCCACGATATTGATCCCGTACCTTGCACGAATGTCGAGATCTAACAAAGAGTGCCCGGCGAGTCTGCTGTTGGCGACGATTTCAATAAGGCTGTACTCATCTGACAGCTCTAAATAATCAAGCACGTTGTTAGAAATAATTTTATGTGCAATCCGTCTGCCCATGTCTCGTTCAGGATGGACAATACGGTCCGCACCAATTTTATTCAAAACCTTTTCATGGTAGTCATTTTGAGCTTTCACTGTGACCATTTTGACACCCAGCTCTTTCAGCATAATCGTTGTTAAAATACTCGCCTGAATGTTTTCACCTATCGCCACGATCACATGATCAAAATTGCGAATGCCTAGGTTTTTTAGGACAGATTCGTCCGTCGAATCACCAATCACGGCATGTGATGCAATTTTAGCATATTCGTTCACACGATCTTCATTCATATCCATGGCCATGACTTCAAGTCCTTCTTCGCTTAGCGCCTTGCAGATACTTCCGCCGAAGCGTCCAAGACCAATGACTGCATATTCCTTTTTCATGTTCAGACTCCTTTTATATCACTTACCATGCATTTTACTACGGTTTCATTAATGAATCCATATGTGACCGTATTTTTTTACGGAATGCTTCACTTAAGTAAAGGTCTGCTCCTTTTTCGATTTCACTGCGATAATGACCAGGAGGCGCAATTTCTTCGCTCTTTTTTAAAACGAGAAACGTTAAGCAGTCCTCATACACTTGATCACCTACTGTGACATCGACAAATGCTGGACGATAAGTCCCTTCATTTACACCTTCTCGTTTGTACAAATAACGAATGGCATCAAAAGGTACTTCATATAGAACACCCTCTGTTTCTCCGCCGTCTTCTACCATATCTGCTCTTGATCCATCAGGACGCACCAATGTAAACCTTGTGGTAAAACGATCAAGTGTGCCGCCGCCGATGATTTGTTTGAAATAATGATCCACTTTCGCAAGCTTAAACCTTGCATCATCCATGCAGGACCCATAGGCAAAATAATAGAAGGAAGACGGTTTGCGCTCCCATAATTGATATGACTTCCAGCAGCCGCTTTCAATCTCCTTTAGGCTCGAAGCCTTCTGCTTACATATTGTATAAGCAACGGCTGACCTTGGTCCCTGGTCTGTCATAACCTCTATTTCCTGCTGGTCATACCCTTCCTCTAGCTCATCTATCTTATGCAGCGTTTCATCACTGACCTCATACAATTCTCCATATACTGTGTTTTGTTCCGAGACAACACACACAGGGTAACCCTCACCTGTATCGTACAGTCTCCCCTTTATCCAAGCAGATGCTGCTAATGGACTGCTTTCTTTCATCATTGTCTCGTGATACTTTTCGTGCTTTAAAAGTGTCCCATACACAAATAACGTCTTTGTCTCCTTCGTCATCACACATCACGTCCTCTCACCTTGCTACTATCTGCTTTTTTGATACACAGGTAAGTAAATATCAAAAGCCGTCCCTTTGCTGAGCTCGCTCTTTACATCCATTCTTCCATGGTGATCTTTTAAGATCGTCGCACAGATCGTTAAACCAAGTCCTGTACCTTCTTTTTTAGTCGAAAAGAAAGGATCATATATTTTCAGAATGTCCTCTTCGGACATTCCTTTTCCTTCATCTTGAATCGTGATTTTCCATTCATTCATCACTTTTTCTGTTGATATGTATATATTGCCGCCTTCAGGCATCGCCTCGATCGCATTTTTGATTAAGTTAATGAACAGCTGCTTCATTTGATTGGCGTCTGCTAATATCGTGCCAGTATCCTGCTTTTTAAATGGCTGTTTGAGATCAATATTTGAAAGAACGGCATTTGTCTTTAATAAGGTAATCACCTGCTCTAGCAAATCATGGAGCTGTACTTCTTGAAATTGAACCGATTGAGGTTTTGCTAAGACAAGCAGTTCACTTAAAACAAAATCAATGCGTTTAATTTCAGAAAAGATGATATCAAAATAATCGGTTCTTTCAGGATATTGCGCTTTCATCAGCTGCAAAAATCCATTGACTGAGGTGAGCGGATTTCTGACTTCATGGGCAATGCCAGCGGCTATTTGTCCTGCAACAGCCAGCTTTTGTGCCTGCATTTGCAATTGCTGATTTGATCTTTCAAGTTCAAGCTTTGCCTGCTTTTGTTTCGTGATATCTGCAACCGTTCCAATACCTCCAGTAAACTGGTGCTGTTCATCGAAATAAAGCTTATAATGCACATCTCCCCATACCTTTTTTCCTTCTTTATGGAGAAGCTGCAGCTCCACCCGCCCCTCATCCTTATGCTCTTTGATCACAGACAACAAATGCTGAACGACATGCTCTTCTTGATCAAAGTACTGATTGTACATCGTACCTAGACACTCCTCTATGTCGTAACCCGTCATTTGTTTCCATGCTTGATTTAAAAAAATGATTTCACCTTTTTCATTGGTTTCAAAAACGATTTCTTGCAAGTTATCTGTGATTCGATTCAGCCGCTCTGTCAGTTCGTGTGCTTCTTTTTCTCGTTTATTTAAATCTGATACAAGCAAATTCAACCGGTCCACATAGCCTGAGATGCTCCAAATACCGGCCAAAACAACGACTGTAAAGGCTAGATCGAGCGGCCAATTAATGTGATAGCCGCTAAGATAATAAAAGAAATCCCAGCTCAAAATTAATATAAATGCAAGAACGGATAACAGGATCCGTACTTGATATGTTTTGTTCAAATAATTCCACCTGCCGCCCTGAGATTCTTTGTCAATTGTACCATTTTCCACTTATTTTTTGAGGAAGATGTGGCATTTTTAAGGAACTTTTTTAGAAAAAAAAGCCTGCTCTCAGCACAATGGGAGAGAACAGGCTATTTTTATTTACTGCTGAAGGGCTTCTTGAAGCTCTTTTAGCAGTAGTTCTGCGCCTTCAGCGCTTAATGTAATTTGACCATTTCCATACTCGTGGTTCTCAGAAGTAATCTCACCAGTCATCAGGCAGACGCCCTCTGGCTGATATTTTTTCAAGACGATTTTATCTCCATCTATAAAAAATTCCATACTGTCTTTAATAGCGATATCAAGTGCTCTTCTCAATTCGATTGGCATCACAATACGCCCTAGTTCATCTACTTTTCTTACAACTCCGATAGATTTCAATTTCGTTCCCTCTTTCTTTCATTAGCTCAAGATCAATCTGTTTTTCACCAATTGATATATCGTAGACGTAAGAGATTCTTAAAAGGTTTCTCCTGCATAAAAATTTTTTTCAAAATCGAAAAACCAAAGGGAAAATTTATTGTGAATGTCAAAATGAGACTTGAATTTTACAGATTCATTTCAAGATGATCACACACCCCCACAAATGACCTCAACCCTCTGAACTTTTAAATGTAAAATTGTTTAAAACAGCAAAAATAGAGATTGGGTGAAAACATGTTTCAAAATGCCGAAATTGGAATTGATTTAGGAACAGCTAACATATTGGTTTACAGTAAAAATAAAGGAATTATTCTCAATGAACCATCCGTTGTGGCAGTAGATACGGAAACAAAAACTGTCCTTGCAGTGGGGTCAGAAGCAAAAGAGATGATTGGGAAAACACCTGGAAAAATTGTAGCGATCCGTCCGATGAAAGATGGTGTCATCGCTGATTACGATATGACAACCGATTTACTTAAACAAATTATGAAAAAAGCAGGAAAAAATATTGGGTTTACCTTTAGAAAGCCGACTGTGGTTGTTTGTACACCTTCAGGTTCAACAGCTGTCGAACGCCGCGCGATCAGCGATGCTGTCAAAAATTGCGGGGCAAAGCATGTGCATTTAATTGAAGAACCCGTCGCAGCTGCAATCGGTGCTGATCTCCCGGTGGACGAGCCTGTTGCCAACGTCGTTGTAGATATTGGCGGAGGAACGACAGAGGTAGCGATCATTTCATTTGGCGGGGTTGTCTCTTGCCACTCGATCCGAATTGGCGGAGATCAACTGGATGAAGATATCATTACTTTTGTGAGAAAGAAATACAATTTACTGATCGGTGAACGGACAGCTGAACAGGTAAAAATGGAAATTGGTTATGGTCTCATTGAACACGAACCTGAGTCATTAGAAGTACGTGGACGCGACCTTGTCACAGGTCTTCCAAAAACAATTACACTTGAATCAACAGAAATTCAAGGTGCTATGCGAGAATCACTTCTTCATATTTTAGAGGCGATTCGGGCTACATTAGAAGACAGCCCTCCAGAACTGAGTGGTGATATCGTAGATCGCGGCGTCATTCTAACTGGCGGTGGTGCACTATTAAACGGCATTCAAGAATGGCTCTCTCAAGAAATTGTTGTCCCAGTTCATATCGCAGCAAACCCTCTTGAATCTGTCGCAATTGGAACAGGTCGTTCATTAGAAGTCATCGACAAATTGCAAAAAACATTAAAATAATCTTCATGTTCTACTTCTTTTTTCATCATTTCGATCATATCGTGATGAATGGATAAACGTGAAGGAGGAAGAACATGTTGCTTGATTTAGGTAAACGGGTCGTTGTCACAGTCATTTTAACCGGTATTATTTTAGGAGGAATGAGCCTGTCGTTTTCACATATGCCCCCTTCTAATGCACAGCCTGTGAAACAACTGAACCGCTAAAAAAGCCGCACGAAAGCGGCTTTTTTATTTTGCTTCGGGACGGCTCCCCATTTTCCTTTTCGGTCTTAAATCTGATATGATGAACATGACTAAAGGAGGGTTTTTTATGAGTTCATTCGAAAAACAACTAGATCAATATGCAAAAACCATCGTTGAAGTAGGTGTAAATGTTCAAAGTGGTCAAGAAGTGGTCGTATCTGCGTTCACTGAATCTGTAGACCTTGTCCGCCTTGTGGCAAAACACGCATATGAGCGCGGAGCGAAAAACGTACATATCCGCTGGAGTGATGGTGTTCTGACCCGTTTAAAATATGAACATGCCCCACAAGATGTGTTTGAGCAATTTCCAGAATGGGAAGCACAGATGATGGAAACCATCGCAAAACGTGGCGGTGCTTTTATTACGATCTTGTCAGAAAGCCCTGATCTTCTAAGTGGCATTGACTCGAAAAAAATTGCTTCACAGCAAAAAGCTGCAGGTTCAGCACTTCATACATATCGTCAATACGTTCAATCTGACAAAGTTGCATGGACAGTCGTCGGTGCTGCATCAAAAGATTGGGCGAAAAAGATTTTCCCTGAGCATGCAGATGAAGAAGCTGTTGCATTATTATGGGACCAAATCTTTAAAGTCGCCCGCGCTGATCAGCCAGATCCTGTTGAAGCGTGGAAAAAGCATGATGAATCACTAAATGAAAAAGTAAAAGTATTAAATGAACGTCATTACCACAAGCTGCACTATGAAGCACCAGGTACAGATTTAACGATTGAACTTCCAGAACAGCATATTTGGGTAGGTGCTGGCAGCGTGAGTGAACGCGGCGTATCATTCATGGCCAATATGCCGACAGAAGAGGTCTTTACCGTACCTAAAAAAGATGGTGTAAACGGGACTGTCTCAAGCACAAAACCACTTAGTTATGCAGGAAACATTATCGATGAATTTACGTTAACCTTTGAAAATGGGCTTATTGTAGATGTGAAAGCAAAAGAGGGCGAAGACATTTTAACCTCTCTCGTTGAAACAGATGAAGGCTCACATTATCTAGGTGAGGTTGCCCTTGTACCAGATGATTCACCAATTTCTAACTCAAATATCCTCTATTACAATACACTTTACGATGAAAATGCATCCAACCACCTTGCCATCGGCAGCGGTTATGCATTTAATATCGAAGGCGGTAAAGAGATGAAACGAGAGGAATTAGACGCAGCGGGTGTGAACAGCAGTATTACACACGTCGATTTCATGATTGGTTCAAAGGAAATGAATATTGATGGGATCACAAAAGATGGTAAACGTGAACCGATTTTCCGTAATGGAAATTGGGCTTTTTAAAGAAAAAAGACATCCACATGTGGATGTCTTTTCTTTATGTTTATGCATACAGCTCTTGTAGTCTTTTTTGAATCTCTTGATCTGATAAAAACTCATCATAAGTTGTTTGTTTATCAACGATGCCATTTGGCGTCACTTCGATAATACGGTTTGCAACTGTTTCAACAAACTGATGGTCATGAGATGAGAAGAGCATAGCCCCTTTAAAGCTCATTAGACCGTTATTTAGCGCTGTGATGGACTCTAGGTCTAAATGGTTCGTCGGCTCGTCTAACAGCAAAATATTCGCTCCAGACAGCATCATTTTTGATAACATACAACGAACCTTTTCTCCACCTGATAAGACGCTTGCTTTTTTCTTCACTTCTTCCCCAGAGAAAAGCATACGGCCTAAGAAACCACGCAGGAAGCTTTCACTTTGATCATTAGGAGAATATTGACGAAGCCAATCAACAAGATCTAAATCGCTTCCTTCAAAATATTCACTGTTGTCTTTAGGGAAAAAGGCTTGAGATGTTGTCACGCCCCATTTAAACGTGCCGCTGTCTGGCTCCATTTCACCAGCAAGGATTTTAAATAAAGTAGAGACAGCAAGCTCATTACGGCTTAAGAACGCAATTTTATCCTCACGATTCATAATAAAGCTGACGTTATCCAGTACTTTTACACCGTCAATCGTTTTTGATAGACCTTCTACTTGAAGGACATCATTTCCGATTTCACGCTCTGGCGCAAAATGAACATAAGGATATTTACGAGAAGATGGTTTAATGTCATCTAGCGAAATCTTATCAAGCAATTTCTTTCTTGATGTCGCTTGCTTCGATTTAGATGCGTTCGCACTGAACCGAGCAACGAATTCTTGAAGCTGCTTAATTTGTTCTTCTTTTTTCTTGTTGGCATCCTGGCTGAGTTTTAATGCCAGCTGGCTTGATTCATACCAGAAATCATAGTTTCCGACATACACTTGAATTTTTCCAAAGTCAAGGTCTGCAATATGCGTACATACTTTGTTTAAGAAATGACGATCATGCGATACGACGATGACGGTATTTTCAAAGTTAATGAGGAACTCTTCTAACCACTGAATGGCTTGTAAGTCCAAGTGGTTCGTTGGCTCATCGAGAAGTAGAACGTCAGGCTTACCGAATAAAGCTTGTGCTAAAAGCACTTTTACCTTTTCAGATCCGCCAAGCTCAGACATTTTCTTCGATTGCAGGCTCTCTGGAATACCAAGACCTTTTAATAGGATCGCAGCTTCACTTTCTGCTTCCCACCCGTTTAACTCAGCAAACTCACCTTCAAGCTCTGCTGCACGAATCCCGTCTTCATCTGAGAAATCAGGTTTCATATAAATCGCATCTTTTTCCTGCATCACATCATATAGACGTTTGTGACCCATGATGACGACTTTTAACACTTCAAACTCTTCGTATTCAAAGTGGTTCTGTTTTAAAATCGCTAAACGTTCACCAGGACTCATATGAACATCGCCCGTTTGAGCTTCAATTTCTCCAGAAAGAATCTTTAAGAACGTTGATTTACCAGCTCCATTGGCACCAATTAGTCCGTAGCAGTTGCCAGGAGTGAACTTAATATTTACTTCTTCAAATAATTTACGATCAGCAAATCGCAAACTAACATTATTCACTGCAATCATTTATTAATCCTCCATCACTCATTCATCAATATGAAGTATAACATGAATAACGATTGATAGAAACGTCTCTCGCTAAGAACAAAGGCTTTTTGTCCAATATGGTATAATAAGTGGGAATGTTTTTGTTGAAGGAGTTCGGGCGATTTGAGATTACTCACACTCATGGAATACTGTTTATTGATTTTCTTTATGGGCATTTATTTATCGGCGACTGGCTTTAATGCAAGAGACTTTGGCCTTTATATTGGGCTTGTCCTCATTTACACACTGGTCCATATCTTTTCAAAACGCTTTTTACAAAAGCGCGGAAAAGACAATGTGAAAATTGGATTATTCCGTTCTGTTTTGGCGATTACCGGGTCCGTTTTCGCTTCTGTTTTGGCCATTGTCATCATTGTCACGATGCTCACACCAAATTAAAAACGACCCTACATGAAGGGTCGTCCATTCAAGCACCTTTCTTACGCATTGAGAAAGGTGTATTTATTGTGTTTGTCGAATATCGCCAAATGGGAAGAAAACAAATTCTGATGTGCCGACAATCCGATCCTTTTCAATGAGTCCGAGTCCATTTCGACTGTCCATAGAATTCAGTCTGTTGTCACCCATAACAAAGTAATCGTTTTTCGGTACTTTCACTGGACCAAAATCTCCTGTTAAATGTACCTCATACTCTTTGGCATGTGCCTTGTTCTCTTTTAAATAAGGCTCATCTACTTTTTTACCATTAATGTAAAGCGTATCATCCTTCATTTCAATCGTGTCGCCTGGAAGGCCGATCAATCGTTTGACATAATGTATTTTCTGACCGTCTTTTCCATTAATAATCACGATGTCACCACGTTTGACTCCACCGAGATAGTTGATGGTTTTGTTGACAAACAGCTTTTCTCCATCATGAAGGGTTGGTTCCATTGACTCTCCTTCCACCACATACGGCTCAAAAATAAACGTACGGATGATGAGGACGAGGGCAAGTGCAATTAAAATGGCTTTGATCCATTCAAACAGAGAACTTTTCTTCTCTTTTTTGGCTTGTTTCTCATCAGATTGAATGTCATTTTCGTTTTGTTTGTTTTCTTCGTTCAAAATACTGCTTCCTCCTAAGACTTTCTGCTAAAAGACTTGAAACGTGAATTGAATAACTTTACTTTATCACATGTCATTTAAAAATTCACAAGACAACCATTCAATTAGATATTTTTTCCTAATTTGCTGATGATTAAACAAAAAGAAGCACCGCTCTTCACGATGCTTCTTTTCAAATTAAGCTTCTTGTCGGACTGGTTTTTTTAGAATTCCGAGAAGTAGCGCTGTAACAATGGCACCGATTAAGATGCTGATGATGTAAAGAACTGGATGGTTTGTTACCCAGAAAACGAATAGTCCGCCGTGCGGTGCAGGAAGCGTCACTCTAAAGAATTCTGTTAATCCACCTGCAACTGCTGCACCAATCACAGCTGAAGGAATGACGCGCAGAGGATCTGCCGCTGCAAACGGGATCGCCCCTTCCGTAATGAACGCAGCTCCCATGAAGTAGCATGTAATACCTGCTTCGCGGTCACGTTTAGAGAATTTGTTTCTAAAGATTGTTGTCGCTAGGGCAATTCCTAGCGGCGGCACCATTCCGCCTGCCATAATCGCAGCATGCGGTGCATAGTTGCCAGCAGCAATCATCGCAAGACCAAATGTGTAGGCCGCTTTGTTAATCGGACCACCCATATCAATGGCCATCATACCAGCTAAAATAATCCCCATTAATACAAGGTTTCCAGTACCAAGTGATTCAAGCCAGTGTGTTAATCCGTCCATGACCATTTTAACAGGCGTGTTGACGATGTAATGCATGATAATCCCTGTAAAGAAAATACCGAACAATGGATAGAGCAGAACTGGTTTAATACCATCGAGCGACTGTGGTACAAAAGTGAATACTTTTTTGAGCAGCACCACGATGTAACCAGCAAGGAAACCAGCAATCAATCCGCCTAAGAATCCAGCACCTGCTGCAGAGGCCATGAATCCGCCAACCATACCTGGTGCAAAACCTGGACGGTCTGCAATACTCATTGCGATAAATCCAGCTAATACAGCAACGATTAAGGCAAGTGCATTATCTCCGCCAATTCCTTTTAATACAGCTGCAAATGAATTGAAAGAAGGATCTTTAGGGTCAGCTGAATTAATTCCCCAGAAGAATGAAATCGCAACGAGGATACCGCCCCCAACAACAAACGGAAGCATGTTGCTTACACCGCTCATTAAGTGCTTATAGAATCCACTTCTTCCCTTACCTGACGATTCATTTTCATCTTTTGAAGAACTGCCGCCTGAACCTTTATAAATCGGCGCATCTTGGTTGATGGCTTTTTCGATCAATTCTTGCGGACGGCGAATTCCAGCTGTCACAGGTACTTCAATGACATGTTTGCCTTTAAAGCGTTCCATTTCAACTTGTTTATCAGCTGCCACAATAATAGCTGGCGCTTCTTCAATTTCTTTTGCTGTCAGGGCATGTTTAATTCCACTAGAGCCGTTTGTCTCAACTTTAATGTCAACGCCCATTTCTTTTGCTTTTTCTTTCAAAGCATCTGCGGCCATAAATGTATGCGCGATGCCTGTTGGACAAGCTGTCACCGCTAAAATTTTAGCAGGTTTTCCCGGTGCAGTCGGTTCCTCTTTGACTTCCTCTTCTTCTTCATCGTCTTTATCATGTGTATTGATAATTTCAATGATTTCATCTTCAGTAGCCGCTTCAAGAAGCTGCTTTCGGATCTCTTCACGCATGAGAAGTGTGGATAAACGAGAAAGTGCTTCTAAATGCGTGTTGTTTGCGCCTTCAGTTGCTGCAATCATAAAGACAAGATGACTTGGCTGTCCGTCTAATGATTCATAATCTACACCAGCTGTTGAACGACCAAATGCAATGGCAGGTTCTTTCACACTTGCTGTTTTCGCATGAGGAATCGCAATTCCTTCTCCGATTCCCGTAGAGCTTTGTTTTTCACGATTAACAACAGCTGCTTTGTAGCCTTCTTTATCATTTAATTTACCAGCTGTATCTAATACAGTGACCAGTTCTTCAATAACGGCTTCTTTTTGCTGGCTGTCTAATTGAAGCTTAATCGTATGCTTCGTGAGTAGTTCTGTAATTTTCATGATGACTCCTCCTTTAAATGCGTGTGACTTTTACTTGTGGCAATAATGTATCGACAAGCTCTTTTGTTCCAAGTTCCTCAGAAAATGCTGTAGCACTTCCTGATGTGACGCCAAGCTTAAATGATTCTTCTATGGAAAGGCCTTTAGAAACGCCAGCTAAGAATCCTGCAACGACTGAATCCCCTGCACCAACTGAGTTGATCAGCTTGCCTGTTGGAACATTAGATTGAAAGATCCCTTCCTTACTGAATAAGAGAGCCCCGTCTCCAGCCATAGATACAATGACATGTTCAGCACCTTGTTCCAACAGCTTTTTCCCATAAGGAATGGCTTCTTCTGCAGATGAAATACTGGTTTCAAACATTTCACCTAACTCATGATGGTTTGGTTTCATTAAGAATGGTTGCAGATCTGCTGCTTTTTTTAAGGCTTCTCCAGAAATATCAAGTACTACTCTTACCCCTTGCTTCGCACATACTTCAGCAATGCGCTCATATGTGTTATGAGGCAGTGAAGAAGGAATGCTGCCTGCTAATACAACGACATCGCCTTCTGTTAATGAAGTGAATTGGGATAAAAACGAATCGAACTGCGCTTCAGTAATACTTGGACCGAGCCCGTTGATTTCTGTTTCTTCGCCTGTTTTTAGTTTCACATTGATACGTGTATCTTCTGACACCTCATGAAAGGCTGTTTGTAATTGTTCGTTTTGTAAAAAGTCTTGAATATATTTGCCTGTAAAACCGCCAATGAATCCAAGTGCTTTTGATTCAACACCGTGCCGTTTTAAAAGCCTTGAGACATTGATTCCTTTACCACCTGGATATTTTTTGTCATAGGTTGAACGATTTAAACCACCGACCGCAAAATCCTCCACGTGTACGATGTAATCAACTGATGGGTTTAAAGTAACTGTATAAATCATGTTTTCACTACCTTTATAACCGTTTTTTCATGGTAATTATCGAATGAATCCTCTTTTGCGTCGTTTGTGATAATGGTGGCTTCCTGTAAACTAGCAAAGGTTGAAAACGATATTTCGCCAAACTTTGAGGCATCTGTTAAGATGTAGGTTTTTTTCGCCTGCTTCATGGCTCTTTTTTTAATGAGCGCTTCTTCTGGATCAGGTGTTGTAAACCCTGCCTCGGGATGAATGCCGTTCGTCCCAACAAAGCTTTTGTCAAAACGGTAATTTTCCATAGCTGTCAAAGCTGCGGCTCCCACCATGGCTCCTGTTCGATGTTTCACTGATCCGCCTATCAGGTAAAAAGAAATGCCTTTTCTCATGAGTGCTTCAATGTGCATGACACCATTTGTCACCACCACGATATCTTGATCTGGATCGATATAGTCAATCATTTGCTGTGTTGTCGTACCAGCATCTAAGTAAATACAATCGCCTTGTTTTAAAAGTGATGCAGCTGCCTCTGCAATCAATGACTTTTCATGAAGGTTTTTGGCAGATTTCTCAAACACATCTGGTTCAAGACGAATACTAGATATTTTAGCTGCTCCTCCGTGAACTCTTTTAAGAAAGCCTTTTTCTTCGAGGGCTGACAAATCTCTTCTAATTGTAGATTCAGACGCATCCGTCATAATCGTTAAGTCCTGTATTTTGATGACATCGTTTTCTTCTAAATAGTCGATAATGAGTTGATGTCTTTCTGGTGTTAGCATTGAAAACACCCCCTTTTGAAAACGTATTCATTTTGCGCGCACCTTTATTGTAATCGCTTTTTTCAACATTATCAATACAAAACAATCAAATACATTCAATAACTATCAAAATCTTTCACAATGGTCATCTTACCTTTATATGTACCATTTGTAAACTGAAAAATATGTGACATTGAGAAGAAAGTCATGATATTAGCATTTCTATCATTTTTCATTTCATTCAATTGAACGAAAAAAAGCCTTTATGCGTTTTGCATAAAAGCTTCAGGTGCGGAGCAGCAGGCAATATATCTCGTTCTACCTTCTTGTCAGCACCTCGTACGTTAACTTTAGGATTATTCATATCTAAGTGATTCAATCGGATCGAGCCTCGCTGCTTTATTGGCAGGAATCAGTCCAAAAATAATACCAATGAGCATACTAAATAGGACGCCTCCACATACGATTTGCCACGATACAAGAGAAGGCCATCCTGCAAACAGTGACACAAGTGAAGCACCTCCTAAGCCAAGAGCGATTCCAAGTAACCCACCGATCAGTGTCAGGACGACAGACTCAATTAAAAACTGAACGAGTATTTGAGCCCTAGTTGCCCCAAGTGCCTTTCGAATTCCGATTTCTCTTGTTCTTTCTGTGACAGATACGAGCATAATATTCATGACACCAATGCCGCCGACAAGTAATGAGATTCCAGCAATTGAGCCAATGATTGTTGTCATGACAGACGTAATCTGAACAATGCCTGCTGCAATCTCTTCCAGATTGATCATTTCGTAAGCATCTTCTGTATGGTGATTTTCATTTAAGCGTGCAGCCGCACTCTTTCCTACTTCTTTCATTTGATCAGCATGTGCGACTTGAATAGACAACTTATCATATTCTTTCACACCAAATGCAGTTGTCAGCATTGCAAAAGGGACATATATTTCATTCATATCAAATGAAAACAGCCCTTCCTGTTTTGCTAAAACTCCGATCACCTCAACCGGCTGTCCATTCATCCAAATCAACTCGCCTACTGCCTTCTCTCCATTAAATAATTCTTTTTGTATCCCTTCTGAAATAACAGCTGCCCTTCTGCCGCTCCTAAAATCGATTTCACGTAAGTCCTGTCCTTCTGATATATGTAATGAATGTACATTCGTGTAGCCTTCATTAATCCCATTGACCGTTGCATCTATTGTTGTATCTTGGAATCTTAATTGCATGCCTTGTGCAGTGGAGGAGGCAACCTGTTTAACCCCATTCAATGCTTGAACACTTTGAATGTCTTCTTCAGTAAATGTGGCTTCAAATAACGCATTAGGATTCGCATTTAACTCCTCATCAGAGGGTGTATAGGTCATATCAATGGTATTGTTTGGCCCTGAAATTGATTCTTTCAGCATTTGCTCTCCGCCTTGACCGATGGCAACGACTGCAATCACTGATCCAACCCCAATAATAATTCCAAGCATTGTTAAAATAGAACGCAATTTATGAGCTAGGACAGAATTCAGCGCTATTTTGATATTTTCAAAGAGTTTCATTCATTGCGTCTCCTTGTATCAATCTATCTTGAACGAGGCGTCCATCTCTTACAACGACTATCCGGTTTGTATACGCAGCTATTTCTTCTTCATGAGTAACTAGCACAACCGTTGTTCCTTCCTCATTGAGCTTTGTAAACTGTTCCATAATCGAGCCGCTCGTTTTTGAATCAAGAGCGCCTGTTGGTTCATCTGCCAAGATGAGCTTCGGCTCATTGACAATCGCACGTGCGATGGCTACTCTTTGCTTTTGACCCCCTGACAACTCGTTTGGCATATGCTTCATTCGATCTGCCAAACCAACCTTTTCAAGTGCCATTTCCGCACGTTCTTTTCTTTCCTTTTGACTGATACCAGCATAAATCATCGGAAGTTCAACATTTCGCCTCGCATTTAATCTAGGCAGTAAATAAAATTGTTGAAAAACAAAACCAATGGATCGATTTCGAATCACTGCCAGTTCTTGATCCTTTGCTGCCGACAGCTCCATACCTTGAAAATGGTACTGTCCGGAGGTCGGGTGGTCCAAACAGCCAATGATATTCATTAACGTTGATTTTCCAGAGCCGGACGGGCCCATAATGGACATATACTCGCCTTTACCTATGACAAGGTCCACATCACTTAATACATCAAATGTCTCCTCAGCGACTTCGTAGCTTTTTGTCACGTTTGAAAGCTGAATCATTCAGCATTCACTTCCATTCCGTCATACATATCATCTGATGGCTCTGCAATGATTTGATCTTCTTTTGTTAAACCTTTCGTCACTTCAAGATCTTGATCTGACGTTTCACCTAATGTCACTTTTACTTTCTTCAGTGCATTCTTTTCAACAACATAAACGTATGATCCATCTTTCTCTTTTTTTACGGCTGTTTCAGGAATTGTGAGCACTTGACGCTTGTCCGTTTCAATTTCCATGATCATTTTAAAGCCTGGTTTTGCATCCGGCTTTTTCCCTTTTATTTCAATTTCGACTGGATATTGTACGGTTTGATCACTAGCAGCTGTTTCTGCTGTTGACTGGGCAGGCACAGCGCCCACTTTTTTCACCACTCCTTGCCAGCTCTTTCCGCGAATGACATCAGACGTTACCTTTACTTTTTGTTTCTTTTTGACTTTCATGGCGTCATACTCAGTGATTAAGCCTCGTACGATCATTTTTTTCTCATTGCCAATATGGATCACCGGCTGTCTCTCTTCTAGCTTCCCTGCGCCAGCATCTTGCTCGATGGAGATGACTGTTCCTTCAATTTTGCTATGTATCGTTAAATCTTCTATTTGTGCCTTTATTTTTTCTTGGTTAAGCTCCGCTTGTTTTTGCTCTAATTCAGCGGCTTTGAGTTCGAGTTCAAGCTGATCTCGCTCGTTTTTCGAATCAGAGCCCGCCTTTTTCCCCTGATTTTCATCTAATGTATTGAGTCTATTTTGTAATTGTTCAAGCTTTAGTGTACTTGATTCAGCTGCAAGTGCTTGCTGCTGTTCTTCAAGCTCCAGTTCCTTATTTTCATATGTAAGGAGCGGTGTTCCAGCTTTCACCTTTTCTCCTTCTTTCACAGCGATATGATTCAGGCTTCCCTTCTCCTCTTCTGTATAAATGAATTGCTCCTCCGAGAATGAAAGTGTTCCAGGCGTCATCACCGTAGAAGTTATTTCTTTTGATGCAAGTTGGACTGTTTTAAATGATGCCGTAGAGGCAGGCTTTGATTGGTTTTTTGCAATATTAAATCCAATGAATAGACCAATCACAATAATGATAATGGATCCGATAATGATTTTCTTTCTCATAAAAACATTCTACCCCCAGCTTACTGCATGTTGATGGTGATCGTAGTTCCTAGATATTGAAAAATTAAAGATAATACATAAAAGACACTCACAATAATCCAAGATATTCTTGGCGAAATGCGGCCGACTTTGATCAATAAAAAGCCTGTTAAAACAAGATTCCAGATCACAAAAAGATCGATATTGGCTAACACGGCATGCCATGGACCAGACATTCGAATGAATGCGTTTAATGAGGTAACCGTGATATCTTTTGGCACATGAAAAAAAATGATCGCCAAATGAGAAATAATCGTACCAATGATCGTAATAGGCGTGATATACAGTACACCTGAAAACAGCTGATGAAATGTTGCATCACCTTTTGCTAAAAAGACGATGAACTTGTATACGGCAGTATTAATGACAATCCCAATGACCAGACCAATAAGCGTGATCACATAAACGAAAGGGATTGGTAAAATTAAATCTGCCCACAATCCTTCATTCACTAGCTGAGACAAATAAGTGACAACAACTGTTAATACAAGCACACATGATAAAGGCCACCAAACGAATGGCTGCTCCCACACTCTTTTTAAATGCTCTGATGGTCTTGTGCTTACGCCTATTATTGTGGGTTTTTGCGTTGTTTCTTTCATCAAATGTCATCCTCTCCATGTGCTGTAAGTATGGAATCGTTTTTTCATACTCTTGTTGTTTCTATTTTATCAAAAGATTGCCAATAAGTGATAGATCATTTGATTTTCTTATTTTCATAGTGATAGGATTGAATCTATTATTCTATTTTCATGAACGACATCTTTCAAATGATACCTTGATCCGACCATATTCATATGAAAAAATCATGATTTTACTGACTGAAAAACAGTTTATGAAGTAAACAACATGTCTTTCGGAATAAATATCCTTTTCCTTTGGATTCAGATGGTCTCAGTTAGACACAACAATTTTTTGTTAAAATATTCCTAGTAATTTCAATGAATCCCGGCTTTATAGGACTATGTTTAGCGCCTTTTATAGAACAGATGAGCCTTTAGTATCAATACTTTCATATTAAAAAAATAAAAATAAAAGGATTTTACTTGATCAAATGTTATTTTTTCATATAATGTAAAATAGAGGTAGGTTAAATGATAGTGGAAATGGAGTCAAGTGAATGTTAAGAGAAAAATTGAAAATGCAATTGATTTTACTTTATGAAAAGGAACAAGAAGCATGGCAATACTTTCGAAAGGAAAGAGAACTGATTTATCATGAGCTCAAATTACTTGATATGAAAGAGAGCAGACCTTCTAATGACAAAATATACTACGCAGCAAGGTGTGTAGATATTATTAAAGAAAAAAAGGGAAGCATCGTGAGCACAAAAGAACTAAAAGAACAGCTTCAAGCTCAAACAGATTTCAATGTGAGACGAATCAGCGAATTGTATGATCTCATTCAACAGCTCGATCCTCACATTTCTAAAGCACGCCGGGGATGTTTTATTTACGAAGATCATACCCAAGTACCTCTACAATCTTTTCACACATAAAAAAATTGGTTACAGCCGCTGGCCATAACCAAATCCTCTAATATCTATTATCCACCACTTACAGGAGGAATGAGTGCAACAGTGTCCCCGCTACGCACTTCAGCATTTCCCCTCGTATATATTTCGTTGACTGCAACCATCACGTTTTGTGCAGTATCAACTCCATATACCTCCTGTAATTCTATTTTAATTTCATCAACCGTTGTTTGATCTTTTTGAATGATGATTTGTTGTTTACCGGCCTTCTCAGCAAGGCCGGCGAACAATAATACGCTAATCATGCCGCTTCCCTTCTTTCTCGTTAAGTTGGAGAGTACTAGGTTTTCCTTCTGGGTATGAAACGATTTCAAGCTGATCACCTATCCAAGCCTCTCCATCTTCCCAGTATTCCTTTTTCCAAATAGGAACAATTTCCTTTATTCGTTCAATCGCATATTCATTGGCTTCGTATGCAGCTTTCCGATGAGGTGATGAAACAGCTATTGCCACTGCAATGTCACATATCTCAAGAGTGCCAATACGATGCACAATGGCAGCTTCTGTATCAGGCCAGCGTTTTTTAATTTCTTGTCCAATTTGACTCAACATATTTTCCGCCATTGGTATGTATGCTTCATATGTTAAACGCAGCGTTTTTTTGCCATTTGTCCATTCTCTTACCGTGCCTATGAATGTCGTAATGGCTCCCGCTTTGCGTCTTGTGACATGCTGAATCAATTCATTCACATCAATTGGCTCTTTTGTGATATTAAAAAGTTCATTCATACGAGACTTCCCCCTTCAATAAATTAAAAGCAAATGTGATTCCGCGCTTGTCAAATGCTGAAAACACAGGAAACGGGTATTTCTCAGTGAATTGTATTTCTTTATTGAAATAAATGGCTGCTTGTATATGAGAAAGTGTCGAAAGATCAATGAGTTCCTGTTCGTCTTTGACACACAGGATTTTGCGGTAAGGCGCCTGTTTGTATCCTTCGATCAAGACGGCATCTAAAGGAAGATGCTGACACATGTTGATTAGTTGTGTGAATGTCATGTGCCGTATGAAAAAGTGACATTCACCTTCTCCCTCCACACCTGCGGCAAATGCACCCGCTTGAACATATCGATCCGTATCTTTTTGTTTGAACAGACGGTCTGGTTTTCCGCCATGTCCGTGATGTTTGAAGCAGCCTAGCTGCATTTCTTCTTCATCCGCCAGCTGACATAATTTTTCGATCAGCGTCGTTTTACCACTATTTTGATAGCCCACGACTTGTAGAATGTTTAATTTGTCATCCAACATGGAGCACCGCCTTCGTGGTGAAATAGCAGAACGCTGACCTGGTCACCTGCACTAAACCCTCTTGTTCCTCCAGGCAAAACAATGAAACAATCAGCATGAGCAATAGATGTCACCGCACTAGATTTATCAAGACCTGTTGGCGTCACACTCAGCTGGCTGCCAGCGAAATCAAGTGATGCTCTAACAAATCGTGTGAATGGATTGGCTTTTGGAAAATCATGTGTCAGCTTCGCCTCAGCAAAAACGGGAAATGGATTTTCTTTCAAACACCATTTATAAATGATCGGTTTGACAAATAGTTCAAAGCCAACAAAACAGGCAGCCGGATTTCCTGACAGCCCATAAAGCAATTGACCATTTGACAACGCAGCAACGGTCGTCACACTTCCAGGTCTCATGGCGACTTTATTAAACAACACCTCTGCACCTAGTTTTTCATAAATAGCAGGTAAAAAGTCAAAATCACCTACCGATACACCACCTGTTGTGATGAGCATATCAACTTTGCTTAAGGCTGATTTTACGGCTTCATAGCTTTGATCAAAATCATCGGATACACCGCCTAAATCAAGCGGTTCTCCTCCAGCTTCAAGAACCTGAGCGTATACCATGCTTAGGTTACTATTTCTAATTTTACCGTCCACCATGGCATCACTTACTTGTAGGAGCTCGGTACCTGTTGAGATGATACCGATCACCGGTTTTTTGACGACTGGCACAACCGCATACCCGAACGTTGCCAATATCGCCGTCACGCCTGGGGTAACTTTTGAGCCTTTTTTGATCATGACGTTCCCTTTGAGGGTCTCTTCTCCTTGCCGAGAAATATTGTCCCCCTTTTTCAGCGGTCTTTTAAGTGACATCATTGATTTACCGTCTTTTTCAAACGTTTTCGTCAATTCGAGCATGATCACAACATTTGCTCCTTTTGGAATCTTCGCTCCTGTCATGATGCGAATCGCTTGAAAAGGACCGATCGTTTTTGCAGAAACAATACCTGCCCCTATATGATCAATGACCTCAAATTCAACCGGATGCTCGCTCGATGCATCCTTTGTATCTTCTGCTCGAAGTGCAAAACCATCATACGGAGAACGATCAAAGGCAGGAACATCATGGTCTGCTAAAATATCCTCTGCAATCCATCTTCCAAGGCTGTTCTTTAAAGGAACCCATTCGACTTGTCCATGTTTTTGAAATTGGTGGACTTTCTTTACTGCCTCTTCTACTGGAATTGGCTGTCGTCTTTCCATCACTTCTCACTCCTATATGCCTAGCAGTCTTGCTAGTAATGAATTGGCTACTCTTTCATCATTTGTCCCATGGATTAATACACGTCCTCCTTTAAAACAAACGATACGGTGTCTTTCATAGCGTATATGAATTAAAAAATCGTTCACTTCCACCTCACAAATAGATGACAGACGCTCTTTTACATGCTGAAATGAAAGGTTTTCTAAATCCTTCGATATGATCTGAATGGTGTCACGCCCGCAAAGAATCGCTGTTTTTTTTCGCTGTTCATCTAAATATGGATACGTTCTATTTATGCCGCAAGATGGACAGCTCTCCTGCTTCGTACGAGATACATCCATTTTAAACGAAGACGACTGCCACAAATCAAACGTGACAAACTTTCGCTCCATTTGCTCTTCATGCCCAGTTAAATATTTTAATGCCTCTGTTTGCTGATAAGCCGACACCATTTGGACAGCAGGAGAAATAATACCAGCTGTATCACATGTCAAACCCCCAATAGGCACTGAGGTAAACACACAGGATAAGCAAGGTGTTTTGCCCGGCAAAATGGTCATATACATTCCCTGACTGCTCACACAGGCACCGTAAATCCAAGGCGTATTTGTTTCTAAAGATAAGTCATTCATCACCATTCTTGTCTCAAAATTATCAGTCGCATCAATGACGATATTTGCTTTTCGGAATAAAGGTCTTAACAGCTCTACTCCTGCATCTTCAATAAGGGCGTGAATGGTCACTTCATGGTTGATCTCTTGGAGACGTTTTTTCGCCGCTGCCGCTTTTGGCACATGCATCTTTGCATCGTGTTCAGTGTACAGCTGCTGCCGTTGTAAATTTGAGAATTCGACATAATCACGATCTACAATCGTCAAAGTACCAATTCCAGATCGGACAAGCCCTTCAGCAGACGCTGTTCCAAGTGCACCAGCTCCAACAATAAGGACATGACTTTCGGCAAGCGCAGACTGCCCTTTTTCGCCTACCGGAGGGAACAAGATTTGCCTTGAATATCGCTCGTTCAATATTGTTCTCTCCTTCTCGTTTTTATGTATCATATCATACCGTTTTCAGGTAAATCGCTTCTTTTATTGATATTGTGAAATTCATTTGGTGCCACGTTCAGTTCGTCGGCTGGAACAACCTGAACGTGAAGTTTTTGTAATAAGTCTTTAATAGCTAATTGATTCTCTTTTAAGCACGCAGAAATAAACGGAAGACTGCGGCGGTGATAAAGCGCAAATAACGGCTGTAATCTTTCCTGCACCATCGGGACCACAGCATCTACATGCTCATGGCAATAGGAAGATAAAGCGACGGCTGTCTCTTTTCGTATGAATGGCATATCACATGCCGTCACTAAATACCACTCTGCTTCTTGCTTTTGCATAGCGGTATATATGCCTGCAAGCGGGCCATACCCACGCACCTGTTCATCATCTAACCAAACAGCTTGTTCCCCTCTTGCTTTGAAAAAAGGCAGAAGCTTCGGGTGACTGATGATGATGGTTTCCCCTTTCAAAAGTTGCTCTTTCACATGTTCATATAGTGGTTTCCCCTGATAGACATGACTTGCCTTTGGCTCTCCAAAACGCCTAGAAGCACCTCCGGCTAGTATCACATTCACTATTCTCATCATCTCATCCCCTTTGATATGGTTGTTCTAATCGCACTCATTTCGCATACTTTATTGATAACATGAATAAGGAGGGTCTACCTATGAACCGGCGCCATGCTTCTCCCCTATTCCATGATCTGTCTCAAGAAAACCTATTTTTAAAAGCTGAAACGGCCAAATATCAACAGATGATTTCAGATTTACAGTCCACGTATACGTATGCTAAAAACAAGAAGCTATCTCAAGAATATCATGAGATGAAAAAGGATTTCACTCAATTAAAACAACAATTGTATGAAATGACCATTGACCAAGACGAAGCATCATCTAAAATACAGGATCTCTCTTATAGCAAATCGGAATTATTACATAAAATCGTCCTTCTTCATGAAATGCTGCAAAAGGAAACCTATCATAGACGAAAAGAAACAGAGGAAAAGCACCGATTGCATTTGAAGGTTGTAAAATATAAGGAAATGTCTCAGCAACTACAGGAGCGATTACTAGACCAAGATAAACAGCTTGCAAAAGAGGAGAAAAAAGGAAATACTTTATCCGCTGTGATTGAAAAACTGCAGCAAACTCTAGGCGATAAAAACGCAGAGCTTCATTTATTACAAGAAGGCGTGCGGCATCTACAGGAGCGTTTTTATGAAACACAAGAGAAATTACTGCACATCGAAAAAGCAAAAGAAGCCATTTTTTATGAAACGCTCACGAGCTACCAAAAACAGTTAGCCGAAAGCGAGGAATGGATCGCTTCTCATTTTGCTGATATCGACCAGTCAGCCCAAACAAATGCCGAGCCGTTCTCACAAGACCCTATTTTGCAAACAACCGAAGAAATAGGACCGATTTTGAAGAAACTAAACGAACAAGTAGAAACGCTCCAGGCAAAAGTTGATGCGGTGCAGCGGAGTGGAGAGGTTATGACAGTGAAGATCGATGGATTTAAAAAACAGCGCGACAACATGCCCAAAGAACGAAAGATTGTCTATACAGTTGATCAAAAAAAGTAATCCATTCATCACGTACGCAAGAAAAAACTGCTGGCATTTACGCCCAGCAGTTTCTTTTTTATTTATTCGTCTTCTGTTTGAATGTCACCTTCTAAAATATACTGTCCGCGATAAGGTTTCTTCACTTCTGGGTACATTTTAATTAAGCTTTGCATAAACGTTGTCATATTTGGAATTTCAAGACCGCTCTCTTTTTCAATCTCTTTTTGAAGTTCAGAGCTTTTAATCGCCGCATTATGACGCTTTAATGTTTTAATTGCAGCTTCACGAAGCTTAGCTGCCTTTGATCCAGGTCTAGCTGTGCCTCTTCTGCGTCTTGTAGATCCTTCAGGAATACCTACAGGTGCACCATTTAGCTGACCTGTTCCTAAAGATGATGTAACGTTTGACTGCGTTTGCGCAGGCTGATTGTAGCTTCTCATTTCTTGTGCAGCCAGCTCAGCTAATACAGGCAGTGAATCTGTTTTTCTCTCTGTACGTACTTCTTTTTTTGTATCTGTGACGAGACCTGTACCTTGACGGTCTAATTCTCTTAGTTTTGCGTAAATCGCATCTCGTTCAATTTGATATTCACGGATGACCTTTACTTCTGCTTCATTTAATTGTTCCAATCGTAAACGTAACGCTTCCCTCTCATTAAACAATGGATTTCCCCCTCATCATATAAAAAATATTCTATAGTAAATATTAGATTAGAAAACTAATTTTATCAACTATTTTTTTATCATTTTACAGTTTGCTATCAGATAGGTATTTCCAACTAAAATTTTGCCAAAGAAGAAAAATCGGCACCCATTTCATTGCCACTATAGGCTTTTGACCACCTTTAAAATATTGTAAAAATTTTGAATAAATGCTTATACTACTTGATTTATATAGTTATTTACCAAACTGAAATTTCTTTTGTGCAAAAACGTTCTGAATAGTAAAAAGTTAAAATCTTTACATTTTCATTTCAAAATAAAAATGTAAATAGGTCATAATACCTTTTTATTTTAGGAAATTTTTTTAATGAAATCCCTCATTTTCTCTTTTCTTAGGCATTCCACCTACAATCATATTCATCCAGTGCAATATGTCTCCTATTTTTCCCCATGAAAAAACCCCCATTCATGGGGGGAAAGCCTATTCTGCAGCCTTTTCAGACTCAGAAAGAACTCGATTGACACGTTTTTCAAGCATTTTCATACCGCTTCCGCCAGCTTGGAAGTGGCGTAAAGCACCTGTTTTATCGAATACATAGTAAGCTGGTACATATTCGTTCTCAAATGCTTCTGTTAATTTATGGTCGCTGTCTACAAAGATTGGCTGAGTGATTTCATGCTCATTTGCAACCTCTTTGATTTTTTCTAGATCAAGGTCATCCTCTGAACGTGGCATGTGAACTGCGATCACGTTTAGTTGATCTTTGTATTCATCACGGAATTGGTTCACTTGCGGCATCGCCTCTTTACAAAGGTGACAGCTAACTGACCAGAAGTGGATCAATGTTGGTTTATCACCAATTAATTCTTCTCTTGTTACTTCTCCATTTAACCATATTTTTGCACCAGTTAGTTCTGGCATTGGTTGACGTAATTTCATTTTGAAGCGCCTCCATCCATTGTATGTCTCGAAACAAAAAAGTCTAACATCAGTTAGACCCCATGTAGACAAACCCTCGCATTCTTTTTCGGTCCTGCGTGCTGGTACTCACGAATGTCACATTCGCTTCGCGCCAGTACTCGTTCTTCCTAGACTTCAAAGGTTTTCTATCACGCTGAAAAGAAGACAAAGGGCTAAAATCAAGTTCATTTTAGCCCTTTGTCAACAATCTGAAGGTCTAACACCCGTTAGACTGTTTCTTCAACTATCAATTAAAGTGTTTTTTGACCAGGTTTCCAGTTCGCTGGGCAAAGTCCACCAGTTTGTAATGCTTGAAGAACACGTAGTGTCTCATCTACATCACGACCGATATTGTTGTGGAATACTGTTTGATATTGAAGTTCGCCTTCTGGATTAATGATGAATAGACCACGAAGTGCAATTCCTTCTTCTTCAATTAAAACACCGTATTCTCTAGATACTGTGTGGTTTGTGTCAGCAGCTAGTGGATATTTTAATTCACCAAGACCATTGTCTTTACGATCTGTGTTGATCCAAGCAAGATGCGTATGGATTGTATCAGTAGATACACCAATGATTTCTGCATCTAAATCTTCAAACTCATCATAACGATCGCTCATTGCTGTAATTTCAGTTGGACAAACAAAAGTGAAATCCATTGGATAGAAGAAAAGAACTGTCCATTTGTCATTCTTGATGTTTTCCTCTAAACTCACTTTACCAAATTCCTTATTAGCAAGTACTGCTTCCATTTCAAAACGTGGAGCTTGTTTTCCTACAAAACGCTCTGCCATATGTAAATCCCTCCAAAAATAATATCTTTATACAGACTTCTTAGCTGTATATAAAATGAGAATCAACAGGTTGAATTCTCATTTAGTTAATAACTTCACAAATATAATTATAATACTTAAGCGATTTTTAGTCAATATTAATTAATAATAAATTTAATTAACGATTTGTCACAATCTCTCGCTCCAACTATTAAAAGTTTAACATGACTTGCTTAAGGGAACAAATGATTAGCTTCTCATTTCGCACATACATAGAAAGGTTTTGAAGATCATGAAAGCACTTGAACAAGTAGATTGGGTTTTCATCATCATGAATATCAGTATGATTTTGCTAAAACTCATTGCTATTTTTGTGATTTATTTTATCATCAGAGCGATTGGAAATAAGATGATTAAGCGTGCCTATTCAGCATTCTCTGAGAAGCACGATGTCTCTTTATCACGAGCTCAAACGCTGCAAAGTCTTACCTTAAATATTTTCGCCTACTTACTGATTTTTATTCTAGTTGTGATGATCCTCGACTTATTTCATTATAACCCAACCGCCTTGCTGGCTGGCGCAGGTGTTGTAGGACTTGCCATTGGATTTGGCGCTCAGGGATTGGTGAGTGATATTGTGACAGGCTTCTTCATACTGCTGGAAAAACAATTTGATGTCGGCGAGTATATAACGGTTGCTGGTTTCGATGGGATCGTTGAACAAATTGGACTGAGAACAACACAGCTTCGAAGCTTTGATGGCACTCTTCATTTCATTCCGAACCGAAGTATACTGAATGTAAGCAATCATTCACGAGGGACGATGCAGGCACTCGTTGATATCGAATTATCCCCAGATGAAAATGTGGATCAGATGATCACCACTTTGCAAGCAGCCTGTGATGAAGTTCGTGAGAGCATGCCGCAAATCATTGAAGGTCCTCAAGTCGTTGGAGTGGAATCATTTGGCTCTTCATCCCTCGTCCTTCGTATCATTGCAAAAACTGAAACGATGGAGCAGTGGCGTGTCGAACGAATTCTACGCAAAAAAATGAAAGAAGCACTCGATCTAGCCAAAGAGCAAAAAGAACCAGGATCATAATATCCTGGTTCTTTTTTGTTAGTTTTATTGAACACGCTGTTCTACTTCTTGACAAATTTCATCAGCCGTCATACCTGACGCTGTAATGACAGATGCCTTTGTCGTTGTGTCTGAAATGCCAAGAACATTTGAATCTAGTCCTGTGACCACATAGCAGTCACACTGATCCATTTGCTGTTCATTTTGAATACGTACGACATCATACCCTTTTTGCTTCAAAAGCTCTTCTACATCGGATAAAGATGGTTCTACACCAATTCTTGTCATAATCAAGAACACCTCCTGTTCATAAGGTGTACAGGAGACCATTTGATTATTCATTCACCTGCTTGCTTTTTAAAATAAGCTGTCATGACGTTTACAGCTGTTTCAATCGCATTTTCGTCAGGCGTGAGTTTTGCATGGTGCAGACCATATTCTGAATCTACCCCTAGCCAAAACATGAACCCGGGATATTTTTTCAGCATGTAGCCGAAATCTTCTCCTGTCATCGCTTCTCTGCATTCAATGACGTTTGCAAGACCTTCTTCGGCTACATATGACATAAATTCCTCTGTCAAATCCTTTGAATTGTCCACTTCGTAATAAGATGAAGGGTATCGAACTGTCGCCTTGCATTCATAGCCAATTTCAATTCCCTTTGCAAGTGCTTCAATTCGTTTTCTCACCTTTTCCATAGACTCTGGCGAGAGCGTGCGAATGGTTCCATCAAGCTTTGCGTGCTGCGCAATGATATTTTGAGCAGTGCCACCTGTAATCGTGCCAACTGTAATAACGGCACTATCAAGAGGGTCCACATTTCGTGAAATCACCGATTGCAGCTGCCCTACTAGTGCACTTGCAGCCACCACCATATCATTTGCTAAATGAGGGTATGCGGCATGCCCGCCTTTTCCTTCAAGATCGATCACAAGCTCACTCGTATTAGCAAATAATAAGCCCGGCTTTGTTGCAATCGTGCCGACTGGATATTCAGGTGCAATATGCAGCGCTGTAATAAAGTCTGGCGTCCACTTTTTTAGAACATCACTTGCAAGCATTGGTTCAGCTCCGCCTGGCCCTTCTTCTGCCGGTTGGAAAATAAATAGCAGATCTTCTTTGATTGGCTGATGCACGAAATGATCAATGATACCAAGAGCAATGGTCATATGAAGATCATGTCCACATGCATGCATGTGGCCTTCATGTACCGATTGAAATGGATAGCCCGTTTCTTCAGGGATAGATAATCCGTCCATATCTGCACGATACGCAAAGACGCGCGTAGGATTTGTCCCTTTTACTTTCACAAAAAGTCCAGTCCGCCATGTTTCCATCTCGATTCGATCTGTTGGGTACGATTCGAGATGCTTGATGAGGTAAGCTTGTGTTTTAAATTCCTTAAAACCAAGCTCAGGAATTTGGTGCAAATCTCTTCGAATGGATATTAATTGCTCACGATTTAACAAGTGAACTCGCTTCCTTTCCTCTATACGAATAAGACGTGGATATATCATCCACGTCTATGTCTTCAGCTGCGAATTGTGTCAATTAAAGCTGACGCAGTTCTTGTTTGATTTCAGTTTTACCTTTTGTTTTTTCATCAATGTCTTTGATTTTCTTTGCAGGTGTACCTGCTACAACCGTGTAAGGCTCGACATCGTTCACAACGATCGCTCCAGCTGCTACAACTGCACCTTTTCCAATTGTCACACCTTCTAAAACAACAGCGTTTGCACCAATGACAACATCATCTTCTACTACAACTGGCTTAGCAGAAGGCGGCTCAATGACACCTGCAAGAACAGATCCCGCACCGATATGACAGTTCTTACCTACTGTCGCACGGCCGCCAAGAACAACGTTCATATCAATCATCGTACCTTCACCGATGACTGAACCGATATTAATAGAAGCACCCATCATGATGACTGCATTATCGCCAATTTCCACTTGATCACGAATGATTGCACCTGGCTCAATACGTGCTTTGATGTTTTTCAAATCCAACATAGGAATCGCAGAGTTACGACGGTCATTTTCCACGACAACATCTTCAATTTTGTCTTTGTTTGATGCTAGAGCTTCTTGAATTTCGCTCCACTCACCGAAGACAACACCAGTGTTACCTGTGATAAATGTTTTTGCATGTTCACCAAATTCAATACCTTCTAAGTCCCCTTTAATGTAGACTTTCACAGGTGTTGATTTTGTACTATTTTGAATAAATGAAATAATTTCATTAGCGTCCATTTGTTTCATGTATGTATGTCCTCCTCTTAATTTATACTTCATTACTGTACCAAAGGAGAGTTTTAATGACAAGTGAAAGAATCGTCTGCGCCTTGGCAAATAAAACAAGCGGGCCTCTTTATCCCGCTTCTTGCTGGTGAAGATGAACAAATTGTCTACCAAAAGAAATCAATTCCTCTTCCTCGTTTCCTTCTGGATTCAGCTCAATTTTGATGGATGGTAGGACGATATCACCGCCCAGTTCTTTCACTTTTTCTTCAATTAAATCCACAGCTCCGCAAAAATGTTCATAAGATGTATCTCCAGAACCGAATACAGCAAATGCTTTACCCGTCAAATCCAGCTCTTCCATTTCCTCATATAGATCAATAAAATCATCTGGAAGATCACCATCTCCCCAAGTATATGCACCTAACAGAATGTGCGAGTAATCATGAAGAAGTTCAGCATCAATATCCATCGCTTCATGCCGGTCCACGCTAGCCCCAGCTTCCTTTAACCCTTTTTCGATTAAATCAGCCATTGCTTCTGTATTTCCTGACATTGTGGCATACACCAATAAAACTTTTTTCGTCACTTTTTCTTCCTCCTTATTAATGAATCAGTGCAGGTTCCTCATAAGGCCTGACAAACTTACTTTCATATAAACCCGCACAGAAAAAATTCTCCTTTTGATTGGCGACACGAAAACCATGCCCTTTGATCGTATCAAACCACTTGAGCTCTTTTTGCTCTATATCAAGCTGATACACCTTAGAAAATCCATGCTCGTCCTGTGAGGTGGTCACGTACACAATGCCGTTATCCTCTGACACATCCAAAAATGATTCCTCTCGCGCAAAAGCTTGTGATTGAATATCATGCAGCATATTTGTATGTAAGTCTAAAATTTGAACAGATCCTCTTTTCCCTTTTTTAGAGCCCATCGCACAGACAAGGAGGTGTTCCCCGCAAAGCAACATAGAAGCAGTCATTCGGTGCTCTTCTCTGTTTAGGAGAAAAATCTGTTCACTTTGCAAGTCATACACCCATATTCCTCCATGCACCTCATGAATCTGTGTTCCAATATAAAGATAATCACCGGCTACACATAATGAGCGAATCACAGGGGGCTGATTTACATGAGCAAATGGCTTCATAATTTCCCAGGAAATTCCGAAATCGGTTGACACATAAATACTATGCTTTCCATGTGCGCATACAAACCCATCTTTGCGTCCTGTAATAGACCAAACAACTGCATTTGTCGGAAAAGATGATAGCGCCCATGTGTGGCCCTCATCTCCTGATCGTATGACAGTTCCATTTTCACCAACACCGAACAAATACGGACCAATATAACTGATAGCGTGGATTTTATGCTTAAGCTTAAAAAGCTGCTGCCATCCGCCCTCCACACTGTAATGAAAAATACCTTCTCGTTTGACAGCAACAAAATAGCCGCCACTTTTAGACGCAGCAACAGCTGTCGCACCTTTATGAAACATGATTTTCAACTCTTTTCTCAGACAATGATGCCCACGTTAAAAAGCTCGTTGCAAACTCCTCACAGCACGCCACATCTTCATCTGTATCTGGCGCAAGTTCCATTTTCAATGTTTCAGGAAATACGGATGCACCTGTCGATTTCAGCATGTCATGAAAGGTATGAACAGCCTCGCAAAACTTCGGATAACTGTAATCGCCTGATCCAAATACCGCCGCTTTGATGTGAGAAAGTTCAAGGGATGAGACCTCTTCATAAAAATCTTCAGCTTCATAAGGTAAATCACCGTCACCCCATGTGTAAGAGCCGATCATGACATAATCGTATGAAGAAAGATCTTCTGCACTTGTGTCGTCAAATTCCATCATCTCTGTCTCTATCCCTTTTCCTTCAAGCGTTTGTTTTAAGATCGCTGCCATATCTTCCGTATTGCCAGACATACTCGCAAATGCAATTAGTGCTTTCATCTATTGGTCACCTCATCTAAATGATAATCATTTTCAATTATTATATGTACACTTTAAATGATAATGATTTTCATTGTCAAATGTTTTATGAAAAGGTGCTGTTCAAAATACACATGACGTACATCAAAAAACCGCTCATTCCAATTGGAAGGCGGCTTTAATTGATCATCACTCTATCTCTTTGTGATGTACTCTTTTTTTATTTCTGAATAAAATATGGACCGCAATCGGTTTCGTGCGTCATCACAAATGTCCAATTTTCTTCCCAATCCATGACATACAGATCGCTATAGTCCATGTGTCCGTCTGTATATGGCAATTCCTTCACTGACAGGTCAGCGGCGTTTTCAAACAGATACGCTTCTTGAGCAAATTGATAAAAAAGAGTACATGTATGCTTTGATTGCTGATGAAAGGCGTTAATCGCTGCCTCTTTTTCAAGGCATTCAACTTTTCCCCAGCTACATAAGTGCCATAGGAAGCCATCCATCCCAATCTCTTTTTGTTCTTCTAAAGAAAGATGACTTGCAAAACGTCCACGCCATCTCTCGCGTAAATAAGTTCCCCACTTCGGTATATCCGTCTTCTTTTTTCGTTGATTTCTCATCATTTCTTCCAGCTTTCTGTTTTTTCAGTATGAAACAGGTAAATCTATTAGAAACCTAATCAAACTACTTATCCTAAAAAAGCACCTCCTCTTCCAGAAGTACTTACACTGCCTCACTTTCAAGCATTTCTTTCACCACACCAACAAATGCTTGAACTTGTTTTAACTGAAAAGAGGCTTCATATCCTAACAGCCACGTGTCACGTCCGATTTGCTCTCCATTTGCGTCTACGAGCGGGGTTTTGTGTACGCTTTTCTCATGATCATATAGGGTGACCGAAGGCAAAATGGCGTAGCCGATACCGTGATAGGCCATTTGTTTACATGTCTCAATCTGGTCCACAAGAATCGTCTGTTTTGGCGACACTTTAAACTTTTGATGCCACCAGTGCTGAATTTCTTGATAATAGGTGCTATCACTTTTAAATTGAATAAACGGGCGTTCTGTCTCAATTAACTCATCCACGTCCTTGATGACAGAATCGACTAAATATAAATGATCGGTCATTAAGTATTCCTTTGTGCCCTTCCAATCAGGATTCCCGCGAATGATGCCGATGTGGACATGGTCTTCATACAGACTTTTAAGCATCTCACTGCTCCAGCCTGTCACAAGAGATACTTTGGCATTTGGGTATTTCTCGACATACCGCTTCAACACCTTTGGCAGCCAGTGCTGACCAATAATGGACGCAACTGCAAGCTTGAGTGTACCGTGAATGTCTCCTTCAAGCTCGTCAATTCTCTCTCGCACTCGATCCTGCTCAGTCGTGACCTCTTTGGCGAATTGAATGATCTGTTCGCCAGCTGAAGTGACTGTCAAGCCTTTTTGTGAACGAAAAAAGATTTTGGTTCCCCACTCTTTTTCAATCGTTTGCAGCCTTTGAGATAAGGCAGGCTGAGAGACAAAGAGCCGCTCTGAAGCCTTTCTCATATTCAATTCCTCACTAAGTACAACAAGCATATGTAACTCTTGAAGCTGCATGGGCGCCCTCCTTCTCTCGATAAGTTTTTCTTATTTTATATAGTCATTATATAAATAATAGCTTATGAAGGCAAAAAAAATAAGCTGGGCTGCAGCTCATTTTTTTGCGGAATGAATGACTTCATTTAAGCGCTTTAATACAACACGCCGAGTGAAAATCCCTTCGAATACTTGCTCTTCATTTTCCACACAAACAAATCCATTATTCGTCACAGCGTGAACACCTTTTAAAACAGGATCGGTCGTTTTCAGTCTTGGAATATCTGATAGCATGACCTCTTCTACCTTCAATTGGTCGAGCTTTTCAAATTCAATTCGTTCTAAGCCAAAGATTTTATCCATAATCATATTTGTTCCAATTAACCCATGAAGGTGATAAGAAGCATCCAGAACAGGTATGGCTGTATATCCTGTTTTTGTCAGGACCAATAGGGCGTGTTCAAGATTATTTCCAATTTGAACGTGTGCCACTTTATCTGCATCAATCATATGCTCAGCTACTGTTGACTCAAGTAATTGAGCCGGTTCTATCTCTATCATGTTTCTTCGACCCCTTTTCTCTCAATCATCAATCATACATTCCCCTTTAACATTAAGCATAAACTAAAACGAATTTTGTCGAAAGATTTTTTTCTGCATAAAAAAGATACTCAGCGTAGAGTATCTAATAGAATGTTCAATCGATATTAATTCTCAAACCTTACTCTGTCATACAATGTGATCAATTTCTTATACGTATTGTCGTCGACATTTTTTGTTCCACATTCTATATCATTGATCTCACTGCTTAGTAATTCGACAGCATATTCCTGATTCAGTAATACGTTTAATAATAGCTTTTTCTCTTCTTCATTAAAACGATTTTCGATGACGCTCATTCAACATCAGGCCCCCTGTTTCATATATGCTTTTATATTGATTAGCAGGCGTTTGAATGTCTGCTTCCTCTCTATACAGCTAGAATAAGGAACTAGAATCGAATCGTCAACCGCACGTTTCGACAACGTTTGGAGAAAAATGACGGAATTTATTTTGTGTATCGATTGGCGTAGCAAAATGCTGCGTATGAGTCGGGTTTTATTTTTGCTTCAATTCCCATGGCTGTGATCATTCCGGTCATTTCCTGGATCAGCTCTTTTGTACTTCCTTTTTTGCCAATATCTAGATGGACTTCAAAACGAAGGTCTGCCCCTTCCTCAGCAAACGGAAGAAGCAAATCCATCAGTTCTGTTAAAGGTCCCTCAAGGATGTCTGCACATACCTTTTGGCTAAACGCTGTCTCTAATGAAATTTTTTCTCTAAGACTTTGTACAGGCCGATTCAACACTTGCTGCGTGAGACAGCCCCAAGCTCCTTTGCCGATCCGGTGAAGATGAATTGCAGTCATAAATGTTGTGACATTCTGATTGACCTGAGAGTCCGTACCAATTGATAGTACATAAACAGATCTCGGGTCTTTTTGAATAAAGTCTTTCATTCTCATGACAACATCAGAAAACGCTAAATGCTCTTCAGAAAGATTAAAGAAAAAAGAATCACTCACAGAAAGGAACTCCTTTTAAATGGTCTCTTATCCGAATATTGCACTGAATGATCATCTTCCTTTTGCTTATCACCTATGAAGTGTATGCTTCCGCAATCAACGAAGGAATTCTTAGAAAAAACATTTCATACGATTCAGCTTAGGATTGTAGAAGCTCAAAAATCTCAATCGAAATCATATCAATGTTGTCAAATGGGAAAGTGTTTGGCTTATCCCCTTGTTGAAAAACAGTCAATTCAAACGTTTGATTCTTTTCGAAATACTTAACACTACAGATTTTCTCACCGTTCACTTCGAAATAACGCTGTGCCGGCTCGTTTGCAGCTTCTGCTGTCTCTTGAAGACTTTGCAGCCTTGTAATGATACCCATTAATTGTGACATTCTAAAAAAAGACTCCTTTCAAAAAAACAACTCAAGATGAACCCGTATTGATTATACACAAGTCCTACAAAGCATCATACCATAAAGTGTTCTCAGATGATATTTTTCCTCTTGAATTCAAAAAAAGAAAAAGAATCTGTTTTTTTATTTTGAGTCTTTTTTCTTATCTCATGCATCTTGTTTTTTATAAACCGGCCGATCTCATCAGGCGTTTCGCAATTTCGTCAAAATCTTCTTTTGAAATACCTGGAGCAAACTCTTCCGGCAAATCTCTATAATCTGGCACGGGTGCACCTTTTGGCGTGCCCTCAATAACTGTCAGCGGCTTTCCATCAATCGGATGGTTTCCTTTCCAAATTTGATTGATATCCTTATAATCCGTGTCACTAAATGTATACAGCTTTGTATGAACATTTTGATCTTCAAACTTTCTTGCAGAATCAAAGTATTTATTGTCGAGATTTGGAATCGGCAGCATCTTCCCAACATCTACTCCTGTCGCTACCTCAAGGGCTTTTGCATACGCCACAACATGTACGCCGCCTCTGACAAGTAAATAACCGATCATTTCTCTTGCCGTAGGGTGATCCGTCATTTCATATACGCGCATTTTATGCGTACGAGCTCCGCACTCTAGGAAGAAGTTATGAAGAAGATCCAGAATCAGATTACCACTTGAGAACACATTCTCACCTGTCCACGGCTTTGCCATGGAGTCAAACGGATAGCCTGTTTGTGCCGTTTGGATAAAATGCTGCGTATTTCGTTTATCAACAGCCGCTTTCATCGGGGTCGTATCTGGATCGCCCCCATGGGTGGTTCCCGTAATCATGAGATTGACTGCAGTTGTCACAAGCTCTACATGACCGAATTCTTCAGCTGTAATACTTGATACAAGATCATAAAATGGTTTGAGCTTTCGTTTCCCTCTAAAGTTAAACGATTGAAACATGTAGTTATTTAATGTGGACATTTCACCAAATTTTCCGCCGAGTAATTCTTGCACAGCCGCTGCACCATTTGCATCTGGGTGATCAGGCATTGGTAAATCAATCAGCAGCCGCTTGTCACGTTTGATCATGACTTTTCCCTCCTACTGTCTAACTATCATCATTTAAGGTGTATGGATGAATTGGGATGTCCTATGCATGAAGGGAATGATTGGCGCACAAAAAAAACTTGGCGGGGGTAGCGCCAAGTTTTTTGGATCTTGATCTGATAGAGGGGTTGGGGAACAGAGAGTAGCTTCTCTCTATAACTAAATGATAATGATTATCAGTTTCATTGTCAACCATTTTTTCTATCTTTTTTCTAATAAAAAAAACAGCCTTGACGGCTGCTTTTAAATTAATCCTTCCTGCTCATATAGATAAGCATACGGAAGATCTACAAACAAATACACGTCTCCCTCTAACGGATAAGAAAACGTACGTATTCGTTCTCCAGTTTCTAAATCACTGTAGATATCGCTGAAAAATCCTTTTCCGCTAATTCTCATTTGAAGAATATTTGCTAGAAAATAAGGGCGCCAGCTCCAGTTTTTCTCTATATACTCTGGCTGAAACAGCCATTCTTTCTCTTTCTTAAACACATTTCCAGTGATTTGAAACCCTTCTTCATTACACATATAAATGCGAAAGCTGCAATCGGTTAGTTCATGTGCCAGTTTTTGTATAAGTTCATCATTTGTGCTGCATGATTTTTTTAACGTACTGACGGCTTGATGAATTCGTTTATAAAAGGTTTCAGAATGTTCATAGACAGCTTGGAGTTTCTTTTTCTCATGGGCAATGAATTGTTGAAATTCTTCTTTAAGCTGCTCTTTTCGTTTGTTACGGTCAATTAATTGTGCGGCAGGCTCGTGAAGGTAGAAGCCTTGAAAATATCTTCCGCCATTTCTCCATGCATATTGCAGCTGAAAATTCGCTTCAATGTCTTCATAGATTAAAGCCGCTCCTATTTTTCTTGCAAGAAGTGAAATGCTGTATAACACATATTCATAGGAAGGAGATGGAGACGAAGCTCTTAAAGCCTGTAGATCTATTTTTAATAGATCAGGTGAAAGCAGAGCAATCCGGTCAAGATTGCTGCTTTCTTTTCCTATATTAGATACGGCGATTTTGATCCCATATGTACGATAATACGTTAACGTATGGTAAAGCTGTTCAATGTCGCCGCTAAACGTATGTTCAGTAATTTCAATGACAAACCGGTTAAGCTGAATACCCCTTGCTTCATATTCTTTTAAAAGTTCTAAAAAACTTTCGCCATGATCAAGCATGATGACATTCGCATCATGATTAATAAAGATGAGCAAATCTTCATCTTCGGTTGTGAAGAGATCAAGCGCTTGACTTAATACTTTTTGATCTACTTCCAATTTATATTCGTCAGGAATAGATGAATCCGTAAAGAAGGAGCCTAGACTAACTGTTCCCGACTCAAGCTTCATTCTTCCAAGAATCTCATAGCCTATCACTTTTTGTTCCTCCGCACTGAAGATCGCTTGATAGTGCGGGAAAACATCTTCAATATTCGTTAAAATATCCAATGGATCGACCATTTTCATCACCTGCTTCTCTCTTTGTGTGATTATACCATATCAAAAGCAGGTCTTACACGGTCATTCAAAATGGTGATTGGTTGAGCCATTGCCCCCCATCCATCGTGATACAATCTCCATTAATATAAGATGCATGCTCAGATAATAAGAAACTCGCAAGTTCTGCAATTTCTTCTGGTGTGCCAAGTCTACCGAGCGGAACACTATCTAATGTTCTTTGGGCAGCCTCTTCAGATTCCCACAGTTTATCAGCACCACCTGTTCTTTCAATGGGCCCCGGCGCAATGGCATTTACGCGAATGCGATATTGCTTTCCCCATTCGACTGCAAGCGTTCGGGTAAGTGATAGTACGCCTGCTTTTGCGGCTGCTGAATGCGCTACACCAACACCAGCCCCCCATGCATATGTGGCGACCATGTTGATCATACTTCCGCTTTTCTTTTGACGAATCCAATAGTTGCCCACTGCATGGCTGCAAAAAAAGGTGCCATTTAGCACAATATCAATGACCGCTTTCCAGCCGTTAGGAGACAGTTTTTCTGCTGGAACTAAAAAGTTGCCTGCTGCGTTATTGATGAGTGCATCCACATCACCAAATGTATCTACTGCAAACTTCACCATTTGATCAGCATCTTCTGGATGTCGCACGTCCATTTGAAAATAAGCGATCGAACCACCTTGCTGTTTGATTTCATTTGCCGTTGTTTCAAGGGTCTCTTCTGTTCTTCCAGTAATCAAAACATTCCAGCCCCCGAGTGCCAAATGAGTCGCCATCGCCTTTCCCATTCCGCTTGATCCCCCTGTGACAATCACTGTTTGCTTCGTCATTTGTTCTCCTCCTTTGTGTGTTTTGAATGACTATTCATTCATTATCCATCTATCATATCATGATTTCCCCTCCATACACCATATGGGAGATTCATCAAAAATCATGCTATACTTAATTTTATTTTTAAAGGAGTCTTATATGAAGCAACTTTCCCGTAGGCAATTTTTAAAAGGAGCAGCTGGTGCGAGTATTCTCGGACTTTTGGCGACTACATCCGGTTATGGCTATGCTCGGTACATTGAACCGCGCATGATCGACACCGTATCACTCACTATTCATGATGCTCAGCTACCGGCTTCTTTTGACCAATTTAAAATTGCGCAATTTAGTGACGTTCATTTAAGTGATACATTTTCGGCAAAAGATTTAGAGACTGTTGTCCAAAAAATCAACGCTGCATCTCCCGATCTCATTGTGTTTACAGGTGATCTTGTTGATTTTGAATCATCGATTGAAGAACATGAAAAAGCCAAAGCCTCTTTGTCTAAGCTTGATGCTCCGTTTGGAAAGTTTGCCATATGCGGAAATCATGACTACGGACCTTTTGGCATCGATCTATATGAGGAAACGATGAAAGCTTGCGGTTTTACATTATGTAAAAATGAAGTGTTTCACTTAGAAAAAGAAGGCGGACGCATACAGATCGCTACACTGGATGACCTCATGATGAGTATGCCTGATTACCATTTCATCAAACGAGAAGTCTCTTCTGATCTCTTTACGTTATTGCTTGTGCATGAGCCTGATGCCGCACTAGAGCTTGAAACAATACCTATTAACTTGCAGCTTTCTGGGCATACGCATGGTGGTCAAATACAGCTTCCTTTCTATGGACCGATTCTCACAGCACCTTTTGGGCGTACATATGTCGAAGGCTTATACGGTAGCTATCAGCACCGTATCTATGTCAACCGCGGGCTTGGGACAACTAGACTGCCGCTTCGGTTTTTAGCCAAACCTGAAATCACTTTTTTCACCTTAACATCTCACGTGTAAAGAGAAGCCAAATCACCTTTTCCTGCATATGTATAAACAAAGATCATTCTCATGACAAATGTTAGGAGAAACCTTATCGGGCCTGATCCCGTCCATATAGTATATGTGAGGCGGGGATCATGGCTTCTTTTATTTGAGTAAAAGGAGTGTGCTTTCGTGCTGCGATACACGGTAAAAAGTGGAGAAACACTTGCTTCTATAGCACTTGATTTTCGAACAACGACAGATGCTTTAAAAGCTGCAAATCCGTCACTTCAAACCCGCGAGCCAGAACAAAATGAAGTCATCATCATCCCTGGGTTACCGGATCCTAACACGATCCCTTACCGCATATCTGTGTCAATTTCAGCGAAACGTCTCGTACTGTTTTCTGGATCACAGCTCTTGCGCTCATACCCGATCGCAACTGGCAGAATATTAAACATGACACCGACAGGTTCTTATTATATTGTCAACAGACAGCCAAACCCAGGAGGTCCCTTTGGCGCCTATTGGCTGAGCCTTTCAAAAGTTCATTACGGCATCCATGGAACGAATAACCCGTCTTCAATTGGTAAAGCTGTGTCTAGAGGGTGCATTCGCATGTACAATCAGAATGTCATCGAACTTGCTTCAATAGTTCCAAATGGAACACCTGTGACCATTAGCCAGTAGGAGAAATCAATTGTACGAATGGTTAAAATTTTATATGATAGAAAGTGGGATCTTCAGGTTAAGGAGCGTATTTATGGATATTTTTAAAAACAGAAATTTTGTTCGTCTCTTTTTTGCAGCACTTGCCTCGCAAATGGGGACAACAGTAGGCAATATGGCGTTTGCCTTTTATTTGCTCGATCATTTTAGTCATCAGCCCGCTTACGCCACTTTAGCAGAGCTAATGTATTCACTGCCTACGATCTTTGTCTTTTTTATGGTCGGTGTGGTCGCAGACCGTTTTGATCGTAAAAAAGTCGCAGAGAATTGTGATTGGATACGAGCTGGGCTGACGATCGTTTTATTTATCGTCATTTATTTTAATTCACTGCCGCTTATTTTCTTGATCTTGTTTATACGAAGTGCCATTACGAAGTTCTTCTATCCAGCTGAAGCCTCTCTCGTTCAGGCCATTTTAAATAAAGATCAATATGCAAAAGCTGCTGGTTTAAATCAGATGCTGTTTAGTTTGTTTATGGTATTTGGTGTTGGAATAGGTGCCATTATGTATAAAACGATTGGACTTCACGGTGCCATTACCATTGATTTGGTCAGTTTTATTATTTCCGGTATTCTCATTCGATCATGCAATATTCCAATTGAAGCACGACAGCCAAATGGACAAGCAGGCTGGAAAGGCATGACCGTTAAAACATCTCTAAAAGATTTTAAAGAAGGCATTCTCTATATTTTAAAAAATAAATTATTGGCTTCTTTAATTTTCGGCTTTTTTGTTTTTGGTCTTGTGAATGGCGCATTTGCCGTTCTTCCGATGTTTACAATGAAATACGGTCTTTCACCGGACCATTTTGAACTGCATACATCCTTTTTTACGATCGCAATCGGTGCCGGACTTCTAGTTGGAAGCTTACTTGGCTCTATTCTTGCGAAAAAGGTAAAGATGCAATATCTCATGTCGATTCCAATTCTAGTTGCAGGTATTTTAATTTTTGTCCTTGGTTCCACCCATACATTATGGTTATTTTATGTCACATCATTTGTCATTGGTACATGTATTGGTCCAGTCAACATTGTCATTGGAGGCTGGCTCCCAAGAATTGTTCACCCTCGTCTGATGGGACGCGTATCAGGGTGGGTTGATCCGCTCACCATGTTTGCACAATCAATGACGCTAGGTTTAATTGCCGTGTTATTTCCAAAGCTCATCACCAATGTTTCTTACATTTATTACGGAATGGGTATTATTATTTTACTCGTTTTCCTTTTTTACTTCATTACACTGCCAAAGTTCAGCAGAGAAGCTGCCGACTTAGATGTACAGCGTGAATTAAAAGGTCAGGGAGTACAATAGATGAAGCAAAAAGGGCTAAAATAATGTTTATTTTAGCCCTTTTTCTTCTTTTCAGCGTGATAGAAAACCTTTGCAGTCTAGGAAGGGCGAGTAATGGAGCGGAGCGAATTTCACATTCGTGAGCACCAGCACGCAGGACTGACAAAGATTGCGAGGGTTTGTCTACACGCTGAAAGGACTTTCTTCTATAGAAAGTCCTTTTTTCATGGGTGTAACATAAACGACGATTATTTTTTCTGCTCATGGAAATGATTCGAAGCAAAATGAACGATTCTATCGACTGTATAAATGCTAATAAATAAGATGAGAAAAAGAAGAAAAGGATGAATCGGCCGATCATCTATCACGTACACAATGCCTCCAACCACAAAAGCGACCAATAAAGGCGTTAAAATATCTTTCAATCTAAACCATCCTTTCTGTTCTCATTGACTTTGATCTTCATATTTTATAATATATTTTCCTTTTTATAAAATAAAAGGAATGTGCATAAAATTGCAACAATTTTAATAAAAAACCTTTACATTATTGGAAGTTTTATAGTAGGATAGTCAGGTTGGAGGTGAGGGGTATGCTAAAAAGCTATTATTTTATTCATTCAAAAAATGATCAAGGACAATATGTTGTACATACAGAAGACTGCGCATTTTTAGGTGATGCAGCAAGCCGTACATTGATTGGTCTGCACATGAACAGTGAAAGCGCCATGGATGAAGCCAAAAAAATGACGAGTGAAACTGATTTTAACGGCTGTTTTTACTGTGCTTATTCTAGCCATACAAAATAGTCCATGTTTTTAAGCCATATGTTCGACTTTGATTGTCTTGCATATGGTAGATTTTATCCGGCAATCCCGTTCTCATATAAGTCATTAACTACCCATTTATTTTAAAATAGGTAGTTATCTATGTTTAATAGTTCACTTTATATACATTTCACACATACAATTTACCTTATCATCTATCCAATGAACCCAATTTCTTCTTTTCCCCTCTTATTTTAGGCTGGTATAATGCCATGAATAATATCATGTATACAATACACGCTGTCCCTATCCACTGGAAAAGACCAAATGGCTCTTTTAACCAGAAAACAGTGGTTATCACTGCTGCAAGGGGTTCGACACTTCCAATTAAGCTTGAGTCCTTCGGAGATAAATACTTCAAACTTTCGATGTAAAACCAAAAAGCGACCATCGTTCCAAATACAATGACAAATAATAAATAGATATACGCTTCAAAAGGTAATTGAGACAGATTCACCTTCCATGGAGGATGGACCAAGCTAAGGGCAGCTCCCCCTATAAGCATCGCCCAGCCAACAACAACAAGTGAATCGAATTGTTTTAACAGGTTGATTGGATATAACGTATAAAAGGACAATGCCACGGCTGATAGTATTCCCCAAAATACCGCGACAGCTGGAACAGTTAATGTGGAAACGGAACCATTCGTCAATAAGAGAAACATGCCAACCAAAGCCAATACGACCGTCAACATATCTCTTTTTGTAAAAGTGGATTGCCGGCGAAATACTAGATACACGATAATCATGACAGGTGCTGTATACTGTAGCAATGTAGCCACCGCAGCATTCCCATGATGAATGGACACCATATAAGTATATTGAACAGCTAACATGCCCATTAGTCCAAATATCAGCACTTGAATGGCCGTACTCTTCATTTTCAACACGCCAATCAATTGCGTGCGTTCTTTCGTCATGTAATGAACAAATAAAAGCAACCCGCCTGAAATGAGCAGCCTGACAGTGACCAGCCAATGGACGTCAATTCCATATTGCTGAAACAATTTTTGTGAAACGGTTCCTCCTACTCCCCAACAGATAGCTCCTATCAGTACAAGAAAGATTCCCTTTCTCCTCTTCATTTTTATTCTCCTCAATTCTAAAAAAATCATGATAATATAGTTGATAGTAGTTCAATTTTTTACATATTGATATATCAATTGAACATAAAAATAAAAGAATATTGAGGAGAACCATGCACAATCATCATTTTCTTATTGACAACAATCTGAAAGAATTAACGGAGCATTCAACCACCACATGGCCTATTGCTCTATATCATACAAAGATTCGTGATCATATGAGCGGATATATCCCTCTTCATTGGCACGACGAATTTCAATTCGTCTTTATTTTGGAGGGAGAGGCTGAGTTTCACATTAACGAGAAGATATTGAACATTCAGCAAGGAGATGGTGTATTCATCAACAGTGGCTGCTTACACATGGCAAAGGATGCAAATGGGACGACATGTACTTATATTTGTTTAAACGTTTCACCTCACTTCATCACAGCCAATGAGTTATTCACCACGTTCGTTCATCCATATATGCATGCGAGTCAAACACCTTTTATTTTATTCAACCGAAAAGACGGATGGCCAAACCAAATCTATCAAGGTATACAAATCATTCAACGATTAATCGAACAAACTCCGGCATATTATGAACTCGAACTTAATATACAGCTCATCACGATTTGGAAATGCCTTTTACAAAATCGTTTTCAACTGACATATGATGCTCGTAAGCACGATAGAAATGAACGTATGAAACATATGCTGAATTGGATTCATGAACATTATCATGAAAAGGTTCTTCTTCAAGATATCGCTCGTGAAGGACAATTAAGCCGCTCTGAATGCTGTAGATATTTCAATGATATTTTAAAGAAATCTCCTATACATTATGTGAATGAATATCGAATTCAACAAAGCCTCATTTTGCTTCAAAAGACGGACTTAAACATAACAGAAATCGCCTACCAAGTTGGCTTCAGCAGCACTAGTTATTTTATTAGTATTTTTAAAAGAGTAAAAAATACAACACCTTTATCATATAGAAAATCAAAGGCATCGTTTACATCCAACTGAAACGCCTAGTTGGAAAGGATACCGGATAAATGATGGTGCTCTTGCTAAGAAGGATTCATTCATTGTTCTTCTTCACGTTTCAGAATCATCATGAATGGCTATTGTAAATAAGAGTGATGAAAATCTAATGGTTTTTACAATAAGTCTATTTGCAATTTACTAATAAAAACGTATAATTTATACTAAGCACAGGAAGACGAAAGACAAAGGAGAGAAAAAATGGACGATTATGCTCATACTAAAGACATAGAACCTACAGCAGAAAACATCGCAAAAGCCATTTATACTGTTAACCGCCATGCTAAAACCGCACCAAATCCCAAGTTTCTTTATCTTTTGAAAAAACGTGCGCTGCAAAAACTATTGCAAGAAGGTAAAGGAAGAAAAGTGGGCCTACATTTCTCTAACAATCCCAGATATAGTCAACAACAGTCCGACGTGCTGATTGAAATCGGAGATTATTATTTTCATCTGCCACCAACTAAAGAAGACTTCGAATTTTTGCCACACTTAGGAAATTTAAATCAATCATATCGCAATCCGAAAGCGAATATGTCATTAAATCGAGCAAAACAAATACTTCAAACGTATGTCGGTTTAAAAGAAAAACCTGCCGCCACAAAACAAAAATCACATTATACAAAACCCGTCTTCAAACGGCTCGGGGAAAGTTATTTTTAAACAGAAAAACCACTCAAAGAGAGTGGTTTTTTCTTTAGATAATAAAATGATCTACTTTTTCAATCAGCTGATGAATTTCTGGTTTACTAATTTGATCATCTGCACCGATGGTTTCCCCTTTATGACGCAGATCTTCCGTAATTAATGAAGAGAAAATGAGAATTGGAATGGACTGTGTTAAAGGATTGTCCTTCAGCAGTTTTGTTAATCGATGTCCATCCATTTTTGGCATTTCTATATCTGTAATAATCATATCAATTTCTTCTGTCACACTAATGCCTTTACTGACAAGATCCATGACATGGTCATATGCTTGTTTTCCATCTTCAAAGGTCACAATGTTTTTATAGCCTGCCTCGGTTAATTCATTTGTTAATAAGCGCATAAGAAGCGGAGAATCTTCAACAACATACAGCTTCTTCCCTGTTCTTCTCTCGTCTTTCTCACCGTCAAACATATGATATGTGTCTACACCAGATGCGGATTCAATATCATAGATGATTTTTTCGTAATCTGGAAGGAAAATCATTTTCTCGTCAAGCTTGATGATCCCTGTTAAATGACGGTCCATTCCTTGATTGAGTGCAGTTGGTTTTTCAATCTCTTCCCAGCTGACGCGGTGAATTTGTGATACCGTTCCTGTATGGAACACAAATTTCCGTTGGTTGAATTCAGTCACAATGTATTTCTCTTGTTCTGACTGATCTGACTCGACATTAAAAAAGGAAAATAGATTGATGACTGGTAAAATCTCGCCTCGTAAACTAATCATCCCTTCTACATCTTGGTGAGAGTGCGGTACAACTGTCACCTCAACTGGCTGAATAATTTCTCTTACTTTCATGACGTTAATGCCGAATTGATTTGAACCAATTTCAAACTTCACAATTTCCAATTCATTAGTACCAGAGTCAAGTAAAATTTCTTGTTTGTTTAAAGCCACGGAAATCCCTCTATTCTTCAATATAAGATTGTACTTTTTATATCGGCAGCATGGGTAAAAAGTTGACGTTTCTTTACGCTTTCTCTCGCACGAATTGATGAATCACAAGTCCTATGGCTGCAAGGATGAGCAAAGACCCTAATGCAAGACGGCTTGCGAGATTCCCATGTGCTGCAAATAGAAGTGTGACGGAGCCATAAATGATGGGACCGACGATTGAAGACACCTTTCCCGAAAACGCAAAGAGACCAAAAAATTGTCCTCGTTTTTCTTTAGGCGTCAGCTCAATAATGAGGATTCGTGATGATCCCCAGCTTGCGCCAAGTGAAATGCCGAATAGACTGCCTGCTACCCAGAAGACCCATTCAGTTGTCGCTGTCACAGCTAGAATGAGCGCCACAATTAAAATGACATACACGACTGTAATCGAGCGCTTTGCCCCGATGGCCTTTGTGACATATCCGAATAGAAACGAGCCAATGATACTTGAAATCGTGGACACAAGATACAGCAAAATAAATTGACCTGCCGTAAAACCAATGATAATTTTTGCATAAACCGCCATCATCGCAATCGCTGTCTGCAACGCATCATTCATAAAAAAGAAAGCGATCATAAAAATAAAGGCCGGTTTGTACTGCTTCATCTCTTTAAATGTACGAATAATCTCTTTATACCCGCTGAAAAAAGACGCCTTTTTCTCTTGCTGCGGGAGAGGTTGAGGATCTTTTATAATAAAGAGAAAGGGCAGAAAAAAGAGAAAGAATAAAAGGGCTGTCGGAATAAATGCTTCATGAAACTGGTCATTTCCTACAAGTAAATAAACAGAAAGGCCGACAAGTGTACCTAAATAGCCGACAGCAATACCGAATCCAGAAATGAGGGGGATTTCATCCTTTGTCCCAAGATCGGGCAAAATGGTGTCATAAAAAACAAGACTAGAGTGATAGAAAAATTTGGCGATGACGAACAAGGTAACCACCACAAATAAGGAGACAGGAAGACCAAACCATTCGCTTGAGAAATCAATCCCAGCAAAGATCCCCATCATAAAGGTACAGGCAATACAAATCAGGGTAAACACCGTGATATACCGCTTCTTTTTCCCTGTACGATCAATCAGCACACCATATAAAGGCGTAAAAATGACGAGGAAAAAGCTTGCAAGTGCGTTCGCATAAGAAATAAATGTACTGGCGATTTGATCCATCCTCGCACTGTCGCCTATCGTCTCCTGCAAGTAAAATGGGAAGAAAATGGTGATCATATTCGATGAAAATATCGTATTTGCAAAATCATACAATGCCCAGGCCAAAACAGGTGCTGTGAAAAAGAGCCCGAAGCTTGCCCCTTTTTTCTGAACGGTCATTTTCCCTCTTTTCAATAGATTGACTCCCTTCTCTGCTTTTATTTTCACTATCATTCTACTTTATGTGACGTTTCCCTCTTCCATACAAGCAATCTATACAAAAAGCACCCCTTACTATTTAGCAGAGGTGCTTCTTTTCATTATTTCTTTACGACAATGGTACTTGCAATCAAGTCGTGAAGTGCTTGTTTTTTTTCTGTGAAAAACGCAATGATGTAGCCAATGAATAAGATTGGAGACAAAAAGCCTTTTGCAAAAAAGCGGCCTGTCGCGCGCCCGAATGTTATTTTTCCACCCGTTACTTTTGTCACTTTGATGCCAAGAGCCATCTTGCCAAGAGTTCCTTGCAACTTTGATGATTCCATGATCGCATAATAAAGCCAAGTCACCGCGATACCGATTAAGGTCGTTACGCCATAGAAAAAGAGAAGGCCCACAATGACTGCCCATTCTTCATCCGTGATCACCGTTGAAGAATAGTAATAGCTATCATCATACATTAAAAATGCCGCCTCAGGGCTTGAGACAAAAAAGAGTGTTGCGAGAATAAATACAATGATTGAAAATGGTACACTAATAATGACACCGTCTAAAAGATGAGCAAGAAAACGATAACCTACTCCAGCTAGTTCAGGATGTTTTTCTTCTTGAATAGGTGCTTCTGACATGTTTGTTTCCATCCTATTTCTCCTTTATTATGTATGTTTTCTATAAATTTCTTATAATCATTCGTTATTATATCTTATGAATATCGCAAGATCAATGGAGCTTTACATTTTTACATGAATTTTAGATCATTTTTAAATGATGATTTATGTGAATAAATACTGAAAATTCACGAAAATTATGGCACATCTAGTTCTTTCAACGCCTGATTTTTTAACATTTTGTGATATTTTCCTCTCATTTCGATTCTTCTGTTGACAATCACGTTTCACATGGTACAATAGTCAAGGATTTTTTAAAGAAAGGTGTTCATGATGGGAACTGTCGTACTATTAAAGAACAACGAAATGACTGTGATTGAAGATATTTGCGAAGCTGATTTTTTAGATATGAAACATGGTTTATCAAATGAAGATGCTGCTTATATCTCTTGGTATGAAGATTACGATACTGCTTATGGATATTGATTTCATTTCATAGATGAAGCGTAAAAAAAGGCGATACAACCTTTAAAGAGGTGGTATCGCCTTTTTACGTTTGTGTGCTTCTTTCACTTTCAGGTTCTACATGAATAAAGATTTGTGCATGCGGAAACGCCTGCTGAATGTTCTCTTCAATTCGATCACATAATTGGTGAACATCTTCAATGGTTGTTTTTCCATGAACAATCAAATGGAAGTCAATATATTCTTCAGCACCAGATCGTCTTGTTCGAAAGTCATGATATTCGATAAACTCTTGACTGAATGTTTGAATGATGGCCTCTATCGCTTGTTCTTCTTCCGGGGTTAACCGGGCGTCGACAAGCGGCGGGAAGGCTTCCTTCATGAGTTTAAACGCTTCACGCATAATATAGAGCGCTAGCACCATTCCAATAATCGGATCGAGGAAATACCAGTCCGTTAATGCAACAAGCAATAAACTAATGGCAACCCCTAGTGACGTAAACACATCTGTTAAAAGATGCAGTGCATTCGATTTCATGGCAACAGAATGTACTCGCTCTGCCTCCTTGTTCACAACTCTCGACACAACAAAATTGATAAGTGCCCCGATCAGCATGACCACAATACCAAGTACCGGCAGTTTAACAGGCTCAGGATGCATTAATTTATGAACACACTCATAAATGATCCAAATCCCAGCAACAAAAATTAACAAAGTTTCAATCGTTCCAGAAATATTCTCAACTTTTCCATGTCCATAAGGATGTTTTGAATCTGCCGGCTTTCTTGAAATACGAACAGAGATAAATGCAATAAAAGAGGCCATTAAATCGAGAAAAGAGTGAATGGCTTCTGATAAAACCGCAACAGATCCAGTTAACACCCCTACAATGATTTTAAGGACCACAACAAACGTATTACTCATGACGGATAAAAAGGCTATTTTCGATGTCTTTGCTGATTGATCCATCTATTATCGTCCTCCTTCTGGAGATCGTATGCCTGTGAAAGCAATTCCCATGACTTGATTCTCTCGTTCTTTCAGTTTATACCGTTTTGCCTTATTCTAATCATCTTAAGCAGCGCTGTATTTTCCGAGCAGGTTACGCTATAATAAATGTTGCTCTTTCTTCATATATCACTCATGCTGTGATGGATAGGAGAATAGACTACATATAACGATATCCGAAGCCTTTCCGCAGGTGACATTTATGCAGTGAATGGTAAAATAGGATAAAAACATAAATTTTTAAGGTGATGAGAAATGGAGCATTTGCTGAATCCAAGAGTAAAGGATATTGAAATTTCAGGCATTCGAACATTTTCAAATCTCGTATCTTCATATGAGGATGTCGTTTCATTGACCATAGGTCAGCCCGATTTTTATACGCCGCATCATGTCAAAACAGCTGCCAAAACAGCCATTGACGAGAATTTCACCTCGTATACTCATAATGCTGGATTTTTAGAGCTAAGACAAGCGATCCAGCAGTACATCAAAAAGAAAGTCCATCTTGATTATGATGCAGAGACAGAAATCATTGTGACAACAGGTGCGAGTCAAGCAATTGATGCTGCGTTTCGAACCATTTTGACTGAAGGCGATGAGGTCATCCTGCCCGGCCCTGTGTACCCTGGCTATGAACCGATCATTCGGATGTGCGGTGCGGTGCCCGTGCATATTGACACAACAAATGCCGGTTTTAAATTAAACGCCAAGCTGATTGAAGATGCATTAACGGAAAAGACAAAGTGTGTTGTCCTTCCATACCCTTCAAATCCAACTGGGGTCACGCTATTAGAAGAAGAATTGAAAGAAATTGCACAGCTTCTTGAAGGAAAGGATATTTTTATTCTATCTGATGAAATTTATAGTGAGCTGACATTTGATCGTCCACATCATTCCATTGCTTCTTTCTTAAAGGAACAGACGATTGTCATCAATGGACTGTCAAAATCTCATAGCATGACCGGATGGAGAATCGGCTTTTTATTTGCTTCCGCTCCTATTGCTAAACATGTATTAAAAGTACATCAATATAACGTGTCTTGTGCCTCGGCTATCTCACAAAAGGCGGCACTTGAAGCAGTGACAAACGGTGTGGATGATGCACTAATTATGAGAGAGCAATATAAGAAAAGACTCGACTATGTATATGATCGACTCATTTCTATGGGGCTTCCGGTCATTAAACCTTCCGGCGCTTTTTATATTTTCCCTTCCATTGAATCGTTTGGGATGAGTTCATTTGATTTTTGCATGGAGTTGTTAGAAAGTACAAAACTTGCGGTCGTACCTGGTTCTGCTTTCTCTTCACTCGGAGAAGGATATGTGCGCCTTTCCTATGCATATTCACTTGAAACGTTAAAAGAAGGACTTGACCGTCTCGAACAATTTGTACTTGAAAAGCGTTCCATACAATCAATAGACGGATGAAACAACGGCTCTCTTGCCGTTGTTTTTATTTTGCGGGAAACATGATGTGAAACACAGTCCCTTTCTCTGGATGGCTATCTACCCGGATGGTTCCGTTGTGATTTTCTAAAATATTAAATGTCACCATGAGCCCAAGCCCTGTTCCCTTTTCTTTTGTCGTTAAAAAAGGTTCGCCGATCCGCTTCATGACCGATTCAGGAATACCAATTCCTTCATCTCTAATCGTGACAAGTATCCCTTCTTTTTCGGCTTTGGCGGTAATGTCTACCTTCCCTCCGTCCGGCATGGATTCGACGGCATTTTTGATTAAATTGATAAACACCTGCTTCAGCTGGTTTTGATCCCCATTCATCAGGAGATCCTCCTCAATATCACTTGTGTTCATCAAAATTCCATTTAAGTTGGCCTGTGTTTCTAGCAGAGCGGTGACTTCGCTAATGATTTTTTTCAAATCAAGCGTCTGCATGGATGCTGTTTGCTGCGGCTTCGCAAGCATTAGTAGCTCACTTAAGATGATTTCAATCCGGCTCAGCTCAGAGAAGACAATTTCAAAATATTGATCACGGTCTTTTGTTTTTGGTTTAATGAGCTGTAAAAAGCCCTTAATCGCCGTCAGTGGATTCCTTATTTCATGTGCAATGCCTGCTGCCAATTGACCTGCGATTGATAATTTTTCAGAGCGCAGCATGAGTTCTTCTGTTTGTTTTCGTTCAGATATATCTCTTAAAATAATTTGAACGGCTGTTTCACCAAAAAATGTGGTAGGGATACAAACCATTTCTGTATAAATCAACCGGTGTTTAAACGTATGGCAGCTCATCGTCACAATCTCAGAATCTGATGCTCTTTCGATAATACGTGATATGCTCTTTTTGACTTTTTGCTGATCACATGAATGGATTTGATGAAAGATATCTTTTCCGATTAATTTATCGTAATGTTCGGCTTCAAATAATTTAATACCTGATTCATTCATAAATACCCATTTATGATCGTGGATGACGGCGATGGTATCAATGGAATTTTGGATAAGCAGCTGATACCGCTCTCTACTTTTTTGAAGAACGGTTTGAAATTTTTTACGGGAAGAGATGTCCACTAATAGTAAAAGTTCTGCCCGTTGATTTTGATAAATTGCCGGAGATGACTTCACTTCAATATGAATCATGCTCCCGTCTTTCCTTTTCCATATTTGTTCAATCATTCCGACTGGAAGGCCTTGCTGCAGTCTGTTGATTCGGCTTCTCACAATGTCATGGTACTCCTCGGCAATAAAATCAAACGCAGACTTGCCGATCATTTCATCTTTTGTACATACACCCATTAATTGCAGCATCGCATCGTTGGCGTACACAATTTTCCCAAGCGCCGTAATACATAACGGATTTGGCAGCATGGCAATCAGATTTTCAGCTTCACTGACATCTTGGAAAGCCGGTAGACTGCCTAACGACTGTTCTGACACTTCTGTTGGTTGAAATGCTGCTTTTTGAGGCTCTGTATTCATTACCCTCATTTTCAGGATCATTTCTCTACTTAAATCGTTGTCTAACCCATCACAAGCAACAAAATCAATGCTTGCTTCTACCCATACAGCTGTAAGATCACTTCTAAGCAGTCTAAAGTGGCAAATCTCTAGCATATGCTGATTATAGAAATAACTTTCGACGAGAAATTGATCTTCGGTATGAACAAAGTCTTTCAAAAAACACCCTAGTAAATCCTTTTGTTCATAGAGCAAAAGCTGCTTACAATTGGAAGAAATGTAGAGAAAGCGGCCATTAGAAGAAAGAACGGCATGTAAATCAATATTCGAGTACAGCTGATTCGAATCTTTCATTTTTTGTTCCATCGTCGTCCGACCCTCCTTTAATTTTTTTAGGGCTGTCCTTAGTTTGATGTATAAAAAGGATTCGCTAGAAAAACCGTATTTTCCTCCCAATCTCGTGTGAAACGTCCATATTTTCAGCAAAAAGGGAGCACTTTCTCTTGCTGTGCTCCCTGCTGTTTATTGCTTTTCATATTTCTTTTGTAATTCAACGTACTTATCAACAATTTTACTTGGAATGGTTTTAATGACAGGATCTTTATCTGATACATACGGTGTGACGACACTAAATGCCACTTTCGGATTGGAAGAAGGATAATATCCTCCAAAGGTTAAGTTGTACGTGGCATTCCCCCACCAGCTCCGGTTGGCACCATAGTAGAAGGTTTGGGCTGTACCCGTTTTCCCTGCGACATCATGCTGACCGAACCGGCCAGCGGCAGTCCCGCCTGTTGATGTGACCATTTTTAGTCCCATTTTGACGCGGTCGATATCTGCTTTCGAGTTGTTAATGGTGTTTAGCACCTTCGGCTCATATTTCTTCACAACAGGACCTACTTCTTCCTTATTCGTTGGAAAGTGAACACTTTTCACCACTCTTGGCTGAATACGGTTACCTCCATTTGCGATGGTCGACATGTATTGTGCGACTTGAAGTGGTGTATACGTGTCATACTGACCAATCGCTTCATCAAGCAAGAGTCCGCCGACTGTCTGAGGATGCGTCTGCATTCCGCTTGATTCCTGCGGCAAGTCGATGCCTGTTTTCACGCCAAGACCGAATTGCGCATAGTAGTTTCTCATTTTTTGTAAGTGTTCAGGTCTTGCCCGTAACGGGCCATCTTTTTGATAGGTGATCCCTGCCATTCTCATCGCCACTTGGAACATGTAAACGTTGGAACTTTTTTGGAGTGCCTGAAGGTCGTTAACCCATCCAAGAACTTTGTAAGACTGTTTAGGCTTTCCTCCACTTCCCGCAAAATACAGCGGTGTATCCAAATAGGATTGATTGTGTGACATGCCATCTTGATAACCAGAGAGGACAGTAGCTCCTTTGACAACAGAGCCCATTTCATACTGTGTCGTAAATGTTCCGATCGCATAATCTGTGACGTCCCTGCCGTCCATTTTCTTCCCTGACATCGCGAGAACATCACCTGTGTTAGGGTCCATCATCACAACAAAGGCACGGTCCATCATATAGTTTCTTGCACTAGCGGATCTTAGCTCTGATTCAACGATTTTGTCGACTTCCTTTTGCAGCTCCATATCAAATGTGAGTGCAAGGTCAAGTCCTCTTCGACCTTCTGTCCGCTTGATTTCATCAAGCAGTTTGCCGCCGACCTGTGTATATTGAACAGTTGCTTTTTCTGGATTGAGAAAATCCTCATATTGATATTCTAAATAACTTTTTCCTACTCGGTCATTTCGCGAGTAACCTCTTGCCATATAGTAATCTTCACGCTCTTTTATAATGCCTTGCTCTGGGGTGGTGACACCGCCAAGGACATTATAGAGGGTTTTTTCATACGGATATTTCCTTGTCCAGTCATTGATGACATTTACACCAGGCAGTTCATCAAGATGCTCTGATACAAGTGAGATCTCTTCGTATGTCAAACTTACGGATGATGTCTGTTTTGATTCTTTTGTTTCATCAAGCAGCGCAACTTTTTCGTCCCCTTTTTTCTCTTCGTTCGGGTCCATCGCTTTCACGATTTGAGGTTCAAAGGCATATCCGCCTGTAAACCTGCGATAGATCGCTGCAACTGCTTTTTCCTCTGCATCTTTTTCGATCGCCTTGACTTCTTTCTTAGGCACACGCTCTACTTGAAGAGGATAGACATCTTTTGCTTTAAGATTCTTTTGCTCTGCTTTTGAAATGAGCTTATCCGCTTCTTTCGGATGGCTTGCCAGCCAAAAATCTCGAATGTCACGCTCTCTCAAAAAATCTGTATCCATTTTTATATAAGTCGCAAGTTTTCTTGCTACTTTAATCTTATCCTCCGCTTTCACACCGCTTTCTGATGTATAAACGATGGCAGGTACACTTTCGTTATCAACAACGACTCTTCCTCTCGCGTCATACATTTTTCCTCTTGGAGACGGGTATGATGCTGTTTTGACCTCAGTTCGGTTGGCTTGCTTTTTATAATCCTCACCATTGACGATTTGCAGCACACCGAGCTTGATGACAAGTCCAGCAAATAAACTAAATACAGCGAAGAAAAAGAGATTAATTCTCCAGGCGTTCCGGCGCTTCATTTTTTTCTGCTCGGCAGCACCTTGATGCTGTTTCTCTCCCACTTATGTAGCTCCTCTCATCCTTTCAATCTTTTACAATTACCACTCATTATTGTAACACTTTTGTAATAGTTGTTACAGCGAAACAAGTGAAAAAAAGCTGTCAATCCCTATTCTGCAAAAAAATATACTAACACTTTAAAATATTGGTATGTTTATGTCGTTTTCTTTAAATAGAAAGATTCTCCATTCATTGATATGAAGAGACTCTTTCTATGACTTTAACAAAAATGACAAACGGGCGTTGTCAATGGAGGATGCTGGTACGTTTATAACAAAAAGTCCATGTTATGATTTTCTGTGAGAAAACAAAACAAAGATTTTAGGAGGAGTTACAAAATGAAAAAGAAATCATTCATTTTTTCAGCGCTGACAGCTGCTGCATTGATCACGTTCACTGGAGGGCATTCAGCTGATGCGAAAGAGCTTAACCTGAAACAAGTCATAAACGTACAGCATCAAGCCATTGATCTTCATACATTAGCTGCAAAATTACATATCTCTTCAGATGTAAACAAGCTAAGCACTTCAAATCAAAAAGAGATCGAAGCTCTATTAAACAAGCTGATCAAAAGTGGTCAACCTGTTACTGGTACAAAAGTGGTGAAAGAAGTTAATAAAGCAAAAAATGAGCAAAAACAAGAATCAGTGAAAAAACCAGCTGCTTCTAAACCAAGCACACCAGCAAAACAAAACACAACGAACAACAGCTCAAAATCTGATCAAAAAGACACAACTGCAACAAAAGCAGACAGCAGCTTAAATGCATTTGAACAAGAAGTGGTTGAACTGACAAATAAAGAGCGTGCAAAACAAGGCTTAAAAGCTCTTTCTGTTGATTCTAAATTAAGCAAATCTGCTCGCGCTAAATCACAAGATATGAAAGATAAAAACTATTTCTCTCATACAAGCCCAACTTACGGATCTCCATTTGATCAAATGAAGCAATTTGGTATCACGTACAAAACAGCAGGTGAAAACATTGCTCAAGGTCAAAGATCACCTCAAGAAGTAGTAACAGCTTGGATGAACAGTGAAGGTCACAGAGCGAACATTTTAAACAAAAACTATACACATATCGGTGTAGGTTATGTGAAATCTGGTAACTACTGGACGCAGCAATTCATCGGAAAATAAGATCAAAAAAACCTGTCTCTTTTCGGGACAGGTTTTTAGTTTGTTTTCTTTTTTCAGCCATGTGAGGGCTTGTTTACACGCTACAAACTGTTCCACCTAGGCGGGGCAGTTTTTTTATTTCACCCATAATTTATAGATGCTTTGTGTTCCGCTGTTTTCTTCGCCCTGTTCACTGAGCTTTTCATATAATGACTTCGCTAGTGAAAGGCCTGGCATCTCTTCTCCCATCAGCTCTGCTTCTTCAAGTGCAATGCCCATATCCTTAATAAAATGCTTCACATAAAATCCTGGCTCGAAATCACCTTTCAGCATTCTTGGTGCAAGGTTTGACAAAGACCAACTGCCAGCTGCTCCTGTTGTGATGCTTTTAAGTACCTGCTCTGGATCAAGTCCTGATTTTTCCGCATAAGCCATTGCCTCTGCCACACCTACCATCCCTGCTGCGATAGCGATTTGGTTACACATTTTTGTATGCTGACCACTTCCTGCAGGTCCTTGATATTGTATATTTTCTCCCATTTGCTGAAATAGCGGCAGGCACGCTTCATAGGCTGCTTTTTCTCCACCAATCATAATGGCCAGCGTGCCATTTTGGGCTCCAACGTCTCCGCCAGAGACCGGCGCATCTAATGCAAATAGTCCTTTTTCCTTCGCTTTCGCTTCAATTTCTTTTGCCAGCTGAGGTTTCGATGTGGTCATATCAATGAGGTGTGTACCAGGCGCAGCATGTGCCACGAGTCCATCTTCTCCTAAATAGACTTCTTCTACATCTGATGGATACCCGACCATTGTGATGACGGCATCTGCCTCCTTTGCGATCTCCTTTACGGTCGATTTCCAAAGAGCACCTTTTTGAATCAATGTGTCTGCCTTTGCTTTTGTTCTTGTATAAACGAGAACTTCGTAGCCAGCATTCATTAAATGCCCTGCCATACTACGCCCCATTACACCGATTCCAATAAAACCAACTGTTTTGATTTGTGCCATCAAGAATTCCTCCTTATAGAGACTTTGTCAATCCACCATCAATGATGAGGGTTTGACCTGTCATATATGTATTGGCTTCAGATAAAAGAAAAGCCGCATATGCTGCAAATTCCTCTGGCTGCCCGTAACGGCCCAGCGGAATCATACGTTCAGCTTGTGCTTTGATCTCTTCAACCGATTGTTGCTCCTCTTGTGCACGGTGTTTGTCTAACTGTTTCACGCGCTCTGTTTCAATTTTCCCAGGGGCTAAGGTATTGATCAAAATGCCATCTTTGGCAAGCTCCTGAGCAGCTGTTTTTGTCCAGCCGGTAATGGCCGGTCTAAATGTATTCGACAGCATCAAGCCTGGGATCGGTTCTTTGACCGACATAGATGCAATATTTAACACGCGTGCACCTTGTTTTTTTAAATACGGCAAGGCTTCTTTTAATAACCGAATATAGCTGAGTAAATGAAGCTGAAATGATTCCATCCAATCTTCATCTGTTAAGGTTTCAAGTGTTCCTGTTTGAGGACCGCCTGTATTGTTCACGAGTATATCAAGACGTTTTTCATCACCTGCTGCTGCGACGACAAGCGCTTTAATTTGCTCGGCGTCAGATACATCACATACTTGATACGTCAGCTTCCCTTTTACAAGCGGGGATAATTCTTTGACCGCTTCTTGCAGCGTTTGCTCATGTCTTCCCGAGAGCATCACATCTGCTCCCTCTTTTGCAAGATGAAAGGCAATGGCTTTACCGATACCTTGACTGCTTGCTGCGACCAATGCTTTTTTGCCAGATAGATTAACATGCATGTTGGCACCCTCCTCTGTTCATATTTTATCATACAAAAAGAACCTTGCTCACATGGCAAGGTTCTTTTCTGCAAGATTATAGTTTAAACCGATTGACTGCCTGACGCAGTGCCTGACTTGATTCGTTCAACATTTCTGTTGATGTTTTCGTTCTTTCTAAAGCTTGTACTTGTTCGTCTGTGGAAGCATGTACTTCCTCAGCTGAAGCGGCGGATTCTTGTGAAATGGCCGCAATACTTTGAATGGAATCATTCATTTTCTGCTGTTCTTCAGTCATTTCATTGATTTGTGTATGAATGCTGTCAATGGAGCCGACAAGTGCCTGCATTTCCATTGTGATACTGCTGAGTGCCTCTCCTGTTGAATTGATGGCATCACCTTGTTCTTCATTCATTTTGCTTGCTGCTGTCATCGCTTCAGCTGCCTTTTTCGATTCATCTTGAATGAGTTTTACGGTTTCACTAATATGTTTCGTTGATTCCGCAGATTGTTCAGCCAGCTTTCTGACTTCTTCTGCAACAACAGCAAATCCTCTTCCGCTTTCTCCTGCTCTCGCTGCTTCAATACTTGCATTCAGTGCGAGTAAATTCGTTTGATCTGAGATTTCAGAAATCGCTGTTACGACGTTTTCAATATTTTTTGTTTTATGCTCAAGGTCAAGCAGCATTTGCTCTACCTTCTTCGATTCTTCATTCGCTTGTGTTGATTTTTGGACGAGCAGACCAAGAGCATCAAGTCCTCTATAGCTTGCATCTTCCGATGATTTTGAATTGGTTTGCATTTGCGTGGCAAGCTCACCCATATGACGAACTTTTTCATACAAATGCTCTGATTTTTCATTAATGGTTTCCGCTTCTGATGCTTGTTTCGTCGCTCCTACAGCGACCTCTTGAATAGCCGTTGCAATCTGTTCACTAGACAGCAATGTCTCGTTTGAAATTTGGGTCACTTCATCCGTTGATTTCACAACCTGATCTGAAGACTCTTTCACTTTTTCAATTAAGTCCCTGATACCTTCAGTCATTTGATTAAAGCTTTTCGTCAGGAAACCTATCTCATCCTGAGACTTCGACTCAAGCGAGCTGGTTAAATCGCCTTCAGACACTTTACGAACATGCTCGATGAGGCGTTTAATTGGTGTTGTAATGCTTCTAGCCAATAAGTAGCTTAGAATCATGGCAAGTATAATGGCAATGACAGAAATAATGATACTTGTCTGATTCATTTGTTCAGTGATCCAAAGAAGTTTCTTTTTCTCGAAGCTCACACCGATCGTCCAGTTTGCCTCTTTAATTTTTGAGATGACGGTCAGCTGTTTGTCATTATCAATACCCGAGTTATCGATCGCTTTTTTCACAGAAGCGACTTTTGAGATATTTTTTCCTTGCTCTGTTGGATGTGCCAAAATGGTCCCTGTGCCGTCAACTAAGAAAGCCGTTCCCATGTAAGGAATCTTTTGTTCATTTATAAAGGACTGAATGGAAGCCAGTTTCAAGTCAAGTCCAGCGACACCGACTACTTTCCCATTTCGTACGATCGCCTTCGTGGCTGAAACGACCATTTCACTTGTTGCTTTATCAATGTACGGATCTGTCCATAGGACTTCGTCAGGCTTTTCAGCCGCTTGAATATACCAGTCTCGTTTAGACGGATCATACCCTTCACCAAAATCGGACTCCGGGAAAGCAAACATTTTACCATCACTTGTTCCTATATAGGCAAGCGAGATGAGTTCATCCTGCTCCTGCAATCCTTTTAATTCATCGTTTTCAAATGCCAATGTCTGCTTTGTTTGTTTCTGTGCAAATTCTTCAGTAAGTGTACTTGTTGCCAATTGGTTAATCGTATCACCGTAATTCTCAAGCTTTAGTGCTATGATGTCTCTCATGCTTTCTGCCGTTGCTGATGTCGTTGTTTTCGCATCTCGTTCAATCAGTGGTCTTAATACTAAATTGGAACCCACTTGAACTGCGACAACGGTTAAAATTAAAATAACTGAGATGAAAACAGCTATTCTCACTTGAAGTTTCTTAAACATCTCATCACCCCTACATCCTACTTTCGCATCTTAATGTGTATATCGGCAAAATTGGTACCGCATTCAATAGTTGTAAGAAAATTTAAATAGAAAAAACAAGCCATAATGACTTGTTTTAAGTAAAATATTCAATTTTTGCAGACGGAAAGTACTGTTCGATATATGATTCTAATGTCTGTCTAAGTTCTTGTTCTTCATCTTTTTGATAGATATATTTTCCAATTCCATATCTACCCCACTTATATCTTCTCTTTTCTTCATCTAGTTCTAGTTTTGTTTTTGGATAGTTTTTTTGGATGACACGCTTCGCCGGTTTTGTAAAACGGTGCTGAATCATTTCAAAGGTGATATCTTGTCTCACTTCTTCAGGGAGAGCTGCATCAAGTTTTTCAAATAGGACTTTATAGCCCTCTTGCCACCCTTCATGAATGTAAATAGGGGCAATAATAAAGCCCAGTGGATAGCCTGCTTTTGCTACCTTTACAGCCGCTTCAATCCGCTGATCGAGTGGTGATGTTCCAGGTTCGAAATATTTAATGACATAATCGGCATTGATACTAAAGCGGAATCTTGTTCGCCCATTGTGTTTTGCGTCTAACAAATGGTCTACATGATGAAATTTCGTAACAAAGCGTAGTTTGCCAAGATCGGTTTGACCAAAGTATTCAATCGCTCGTTTGAGTGTGTGAGTCAAATGGTCAATTCCTACGATATCAGATGTACACGAAGCTTCAAATCGCGTGATATCAGGTGCACGCTCGTTCATGTACTGTTCAGCCTGATCTAAGATCTCTTCTACATTGACATATGTGCGAATGTACGGCTTACTCCCCATCGTCGTTTGCAGGTAGCAATAATGGCAATGCCCCATGCATCCTGTCGCAAACGGAATGGCATACTCTGCAGATGGTTTAGATGTATCAAATTTCAAGGTTTTTCTCACGCCGATAACGAGCGTCGATTTTGCATTACGGTACTTTTGTAAATCATTTTTCCCCGGAATATTTCTCACTTGGTTGTGTGAGGTTGTTTCTCTAATTTCAATTCCCATACCTTCAAATTTTTCTTTCAGCTCTTGTCCTAATGGGTACTCTAGCGCCCGAGGTTCAATATACACAAGCTGAGGAACGAACGGTTTGATCATATTTAGCACATCCTTACCTTATAGGTTCATACCGTTACTTTAACCTCTCAGGATGGCTTCTATTCTTTCTAAAATCTCCCTTATTCAAACAGATCTTGATAAAGAGCTTCTGCTTCTTCGTATGTTGGAAATACGGCATCATCAGGGGCTAATGGGTGATATGTTTCAAGTAGAAATAGCGCAAGCTCTTGTTCATTGTAAGGGTGTGAAACGATTTCCGCTTCTTTAATTTGTGCGACATTGGCTGCATGTGGATTTCGATAAATGACATATACTTGATCACCTGGCTTATAGTTAGAGAAAGACAAACTGGTCACCTCCATTTTTTATGTTAGGATGCCCTTCTCTGCAAGCGATATGACTGATTATGATAAAATTCGACAAAAAAACCAGACAGTTTGACCTGTCTGGTTTACATCACCTAGTTATGTTGAAACGTTTTTTTCACGAAATCAACCACTTCTTCAGTTGTACTCAGTGATAAAATATGCTCTTTAAATGATGCAGCTTCTTCCTTAGAAAGCTTGCTTAACTGCGTTCTTGCTGGAAGAATCGATGTTGCGCTCATTGAAAATTCATCTAATCCTAGTCCAAGTAGGAGCGGGATTGCGATTTCATCTCCTGCCATCTCACCGCACATGCCAACCCATTTACCTTCTTTATGCGCTGCTTCAATCACAAGCGTTATGAGGCGTAAAATAGCTGGATTGTATGGCTGGTAAAGATAAGACACTCGTTCGTTCATTCGATCAGCAGCCATTGTGTATTGAATCAAATCATTTGTTCCAATACTGAAGAAATCTACTTCTTTTGCAAATTGATCTGCGATAACAGCTGTTGATGGAATTTCTACCATCATTCCGATTTCAATGGAATCAGATACTTCTGTACCAGCAGCAACCAATGCTTCTTTTTCTTCAAGTAAAATAGCTTTTGCTTCTCTAAATTCTGATAACGTCGCGATCATAGGGAACATGATTTTCAAGTTTCCATATGTACTTGCACGAAGTAACGCGCGTAGCTGTGTTCTAAAAATCTCCTGCTCTTCAAGGCAAAGGCGGATCGCTCTATAGCCAAGGAACGGGTTCATTTCTTTTGGAAGCTGCAAGTAAGGAAGTTCTTTATCGCCACCAATATCTAGTGTGCGGACAACCACAGCCTTGCCTTCCATTTTCTCTAAAACGGTTTTATACGCATCGAACTGCTCTTCTTCTGTTGGGAGCTGATCTCTGCCCATGTATAAAAATTCTGTACGGTACAATCCAACTGCTTCGCCGCCATTTTCAAGTACACCTTTCACATCTTCAGGTGTTCCAATATTCGCAGCTAACTCTACGTGAACGCCGTCTTTTGTGACCGTTGGCTGGTCAACAAGTTTCGCCCATTCCGCTTTTTGAGCTAAGTAGTCTTCATGCTTTTTTTGATACGCTTTCACTTCATCTTCAGAAGGCTGAATGATGACGTCTCCGCTAATACCATCAACAATAATCAGATCATTGTTTTTCACCGTTTTTGTTGCTTCTTTTGTTCCAACAACTGCTGGGATTTCCATTGATCTAGCCATAATCGCTGAGTGAGAAGTACGACCACCGATATCTGTCGCAAAACCTTTGACAAATTGTCTGTTCAGCTGAGCTGTATCAGAAGGTGTTAAATCTTCAGCAATGATAATGACTTCTTCAGAAATCATACTTGGGTTTGGAATGTCAACGCCTAGCAAATGACCAGTGACACGTTTTGTAACGTCGCGAATATCCGCTGCACGTTCTTTCATGTATTCATTGTCCATTGCTTCAAACATTGTAACAAACATTGTTGCTGTTTCTTTTAAAGCAAATTCAGCATTTACTTTATCCGATGTGATTTTATCCTTCACTGGGTTGAGCAGCTCTGGATCACTTAACACAAGAAGGTGTGCAGAAAAAATATCCGCTTTATCTTGGCCAAGTTCTTTTAGCGCATGTTCTTTAATTGCTTCAAGTTCTTGCTTTGAAACATGAATTGCTTCTTCAAAGCGTTTCACTTCTGTCTCTGGATCATTGATGTCTTTTTGGTGAACTGTTAAATCTGGTTCTTCTAGACGATATGCTTTTGCAATCGCAACGCCTGCTGAAGCACCGATTCCTTTCAGTTGTTGCATTACTCGCCTAGGCCTTCACTTTTCATTGTGTCTTTTAGCGCAGCAAGTGCATCATTTTCATCAGAACCAGAAGCAGAGATTGTGATTGTAGCACCTTTCGCAATTCCTAGAGACATTACACCCATAATAGATTTCAGGTTCACTGTTTTACCATTATATTCTAAGTTGATATCAGCATCATATTTACTAGCAGTTTGTACAAGAACTGTTGCAGGACGTGCGTGAATTCCAGAATCTGCAGTTACTTTGAATGTTTGTTGAGCCATTTTTATCAATCTCCTTTTTATACATTTCATACATCCACAATATTATATCATACTGCCGAGCTTGTCATCTAACAAGAACGGCAGTTATGAAAATTATTTTGAAATTTTCATGATGTTTTCTTGGCCAGCTTTGATTTCACCGGATTCTTGAAGGTCAATAAATTGTCCTTCACTTAAGTTTGTAAATACAATTGGTGTCATTAAAGATGGTACTTCTGACTTAATTTTATCAATATCAACCTCTAAAAGTTTTTGACCGATTTCTACTTGATCTCCCTCTTGTACAAATGCTTCAAATCCTTCTCCTTTGAGGCTGACTGTATCAATCCCGAAGTGAATCAAGATTTCAAGTCCACCATCAGACTGGAGGCCGATGGCGTGTTTTGTTGGGAACACATTTAAGATTTTTCCTCTTACTGGTGAAACCACTGTTCCCTCTTTTGGCAAGATAGCAAAACCGTCACCCATCATTTTCCCTGAGAATACTTGATCTGGCACATCTGTAATTGGATGCAGCTCCCCTGTAATTGGTGAAGCAAACGTTTCTTCCCCTTGTTCGTTTTGAAGCGGTTTTGCAATGACTTCTTCAACCTGCTGGCTAACTTCTTCTTTTGCAGAAGGGTCTTTCGCTGGTCGAGGTGTGCGCCCTGCAATAATGTCTTGCATTTGTGTTTTTAAATTATCAGAGCGTGGACCAAAGATGGCCTGGATGTTATTCCCTACTTCAAGGACACCTGAAGCGCCAAGCTTTTTCAAGCGGTCTTTATCCACTTTTTTCTGATCATTTACAGTGACACGTAAACGCGTAATACAAGCATCTAGGTGTTTAATGTTTTCTTGGTCACCCATTGCTTCAAGAATTTCATAAGGTAAGTCATCGCCTTTTCCAGATTGAGCGTTGCTTGCACCGTCAGCTGCTTCATCTTCGCGTCCTGGCGTTTTCAGATTAAACTTGCGAATCGCAAATCTGAATCCGAAGTAGTAAATGACAGCTAGTACGAGACCGACTGGAATGACAAGCCACCAAGCGGTTCTATTCGGCAGGATACCAAAAAGGAAGAAGTCGATTAACCCTCCTGAGAAGGTCATCCCGATTTTCACGTTTAGAATATCCATTATCATAAAGGATAATCCAGCAAATACACAGTGAATCGCAAATAATATCGGTGCAACAAACAAGAATGAGAATTCAAGCGGTTCAGTGATCCCTGTTAGGAAAGAAGTAAGGGCCGCTGATCCCATAATTCCTGCTACAAGCTTTTTATTCTTAGGTTTGGCTTCATGGTAAATCGCAAGTGCTGCTGCTGGAAGTCCAAACATCATGAACGGATATTTCCCTGTCATGAATGTCCCGGCTGTCAGCTGAACACCATCTTTGATTTGCGCCATGAAAATACGCTGGTCACCACGGATAATATCTCCTGATAAGCTCTTATAGCTAAAAAATTCATACCAGAATGGTGCGTAGAATATGTGGTGCAGACCAAACGGAATTAATGAGCGTTCAATGACACCAAATACAAAGGCAGCTAGCGGCTCATTCGCTGCAAGCAGTCCAGTTGAAAATGAGTTCAATGCACCTTGGATTGGCGGCCAAATGACGAGCATCAAAAGCCCTAAAATAAGTGCTGAAATCGACGTAACGATTGGAACAAAACGCTTACCAGCAAAGAAGCCAAGATATTGCGGGAGCTCAATTTTGTAAAATTTATTAAACATATAAGCCGCTAATACCCCGACAATAATCCCGCCAAACACGCCGGTAGACAAGGTCGGTATGCCGAGCATATTCACATACGCTGGATGACTTTCCTTAAAGAACTTAGCCAATTTGATTGAATCGGATGGAATGGAACCGTTGGCCATTAATACGGCACTCATCGTCACGTTCATGACAAGGTAACCGATGATCGCGGCAATCCCTGCCACACCGTCTCCATTGGCAAGACCGATGGCAACCCCTACAGCAAATAGGAGCGGAAGATTCGAGAAGACAATATTCCCCGCATTCTCCATAACACTAGCAACAAGCTGAATTGTATCATTGCTTAAAAATTGAGCGACATCAATCAGCTGCGGATTTTGCATCGCATTTCCGAGTGCTAGTAAAATACCAGCAGCAGGAAGGATCGCAACTGGAAGCATAAGTGCTCGTCCAATTTTTTGCAACACACCAAAAAGTGATTTAAACACTGGTTGAACCTCCTTTTGTTTTCGCTTACAACATACATTTCAATCACATATTGACGTACATTTCATAATTAACCGTTTACATTTCACTTTCAGAACACAAAAAAGGCATGGTGATATAAGGTTGCGCAAATAACAGGATCTTATCCTGTATTTACCTTAAGTCACTCATGCCTGATCGAATCAGTTACACGTTTCAAGGAAACTATGAAATTTTATTCGTCAATCTGTACAGGTGAAGTGTCAAATAGACAGCTTCGGCATCTTGTACAGGCTTTTTCAATGCATGTTGCAAAATTTTGATCATTTTCCAAGCAGTATTGTAGCATAAAGGATATTCATTTTTCAATAGATGAAGCAACTTTTCTGGCTCCTCTAATGATTCTTCCCGTTTAATACGCTCAATCGAAAACGTAATATGGCGCAGTAAGCGTAAATAATGAATACTTTCTCTATCTACTTTCATATGAAATGCATCTTCTATAACTTGGACCATTTGTGTCATAAGCTGCGAATGACGGTTGACCTCGGATAAAGGCCGGTTCGTTAAAGCAGAGTGAATGTGGAGCGCAATAAAGCCAATCTCTCCTTCGGGCAGCTTTGTTTCAACATCTGGCCGCGCATTTATCAGTTCCACGACTTCCTTTGCGACCTCGTATTCTTTCGGGTATAAGGATTTCGTTTCAAGCATAAAAGGATTGGTGATATCATAGCCTTGCTTAACTCGCTTAAAACTAAAGGCAATATGATCTGTCAGTGCAATATGAATATGCTCATTTAAACGATGCCCCATTTTTTCTCGTATATGATAAATGACGTCATTGGCAAGCTCAATCATGTCCTCATTTATGTGGTGCAGCAATTGTTTGTATTCTGTTTGCTCTTTTGTGTTCTTTAACACAAACATTTTCTCAAATGCCGCTTGATCGAGAACGTCACCCGATTTTTTCCCAAAGCCGATCCCTTTATCAATCAGGACCACTTCGCCTAAAGAAGGGTGTTTTGCGATGATGACATTATTATTTAACGCTTTATCAACGGTGAAGGATTCCATGAACATCCCCACCTCCTTCTTATTCAATCCTTCTTATCGTACAAAACAGATGAAACGTGCGTCAACGATTGTTTTTCAAAATAGTCGTTGTGCGCTCAACGAGTCGATATGACAGCACTCTTTTTTCTGGTGCCTCACCTTGTAATGCTTGCTTGAACAAGTCAAATGCTTCCTGCCCCATTTGTTTGAGGGGAATGTCTATACTAGAAATCCCCAATGCTTCACTCAATTGATCGTTTTGAAAGCCAAGTATGGCTGGTGATTCTCCAACGTTTATTTGGTGACGCTGTGCTTCTAGTAAAAAACCTGCTGATACATCATCGTTCGTAATCAGTAAGGCTGTCGGACGATTTTTCATCTCTTTCCATTCTGTAAATAATTGCTTGCCATCAAAAATGGTCAGTTTTCCTTCAATGACCCATTCATCATCAATGTCCTGCCCAAGCGACCGCATCATTTCTTGATAAGTCTGAATGCGAACTTGGCTATTCTCCCCTTCTGTTCTAGCAAGAACGATTGCGATTCGCTCATGACCGCATGCCGCTAAGTGTTCAAGCGCTTCCTTAAAAGCCTGATCATGCGCAATCGATACCGATGAACATGGATCATGCGGAGTAGGATGACAAAAGATAATAGGACCAGATTCCTGCCACTTTAAAATGTCTCGATCACTTAACGCATTTGAGCAAAAGATTAAACCATCCACACGCTGCTCTTTTAAGCTCATTAATGCTTCTTTTTCCTTTAATGGGTCATATCCTGTTTGAAACAAGGCAAAATGCATTCCGCACTCCTGTGCTTTCTCTGCAATCCCTGTGACAATTCCGCTGAAATAGGAGTGATCAATTGTCGGAAGTACAATTCCAAGCATATTGGAATAGCCCTTTGCTAAATGCACTGCCTGAATATTCCGTGTATATTTGAGCTCTTTCATCGCACTAAGTACGCGCTCTCGCTTTTCTTCTTTGACATAAGGATGATCATTCATCACTCGTGATACAGTGGTAACAGATACACCCGCCCTTTTCGCAATATCCCTTATGTTAGGCATTTTTTCTCCTACTTTCTCTTGATATGGTAAGCGTTTCATACTTTAAGATGTATGTGAGCTGAACAAATCACTGGGTGGAAAGGGGAATTCAAGATGGGTATTATCATATGGATCATATTATGTTTGACTATTTTGTTTTCTGCTCGATTCGCACTACATCCTTTAGGAAAAGAACATAAAATCAAGCCGTTTCAATCAATTGATGATTTTTTTGTTGATAAGGATCGCAAAGAGTGACAAAAAAATCACGATGACGCTCCCAATACTTGGACGTTCATCGTGATTTTTTTCATTACTTGATGATCGTCAACTCTTTTGGATAATTGGTTAAGGTGACTGGGCCATCTTTTGTAATGAGAACATCGTCTTCAATTCTAACCCCGCCGACTCCTGGTACATAAATACCCGGCTCGATTGTATAGACCATCCCTTCTTTTAGAAGGTCATCATTTGCTTGACTCATAGAAGGGAACTCGTGAACAGAAACCCCGAGTCCATGCCCTAGACGGTGAGGGAAGTATTCGCCATACCCTGCTTCTGCGATCAGCCCTCTTGCTTTTAAGTCAAGGTCACCAATTCTCACACCCGGCTGGCTCATATCAAGTGCTGCCAATTCGGCTTTCAAGACAGTGTTGTAAATATCCTTTTGTTGTTCAGTCGCTTCTTGATAGATGAAGGTTCTTGTAATATCTGAACAATAGCCATCCACAATCACGCCGAGGTCAAATAAAACAAAATCACCTTTTTTCAAGGCTGCCTGCCCCGGATTTCCATGAGGTTCTCCTGATTTTTCTCCGAATAGTACCATGGTTGAAAAGGACATGCCCTGAATGCCTTTTTTCTTCAGTTCATATTCGATGACAGCAAGAACTTCGGTTTCCGTCACCCCTTCTTTTAGGGCATGAACCCCAATTTTGACGCCTTCGTCTGCCAGTTGAGCTGCTTTTTTCAATGTTTCAATTTCAGCTTCGTCTTTTATTAGTCTTAGCTGATTGAGCACATCTTCTGCCCGGACGAATGTTTCTGCCCCAGTGACAGCTTGAAGCTGCTCTGCTCTTTGCAAAGGAATGGATTCTTTTTCAATCGCTAGGCGAGTCGCTTTTACTCCTCGTTTTCCTAGTGCCTTTTGTATGAAATCAAAGGGGTTTTCATGGTCTTCATATCCAATGAGATCTCCAGCCCATCCCGCATTTTTTGCTTGCTCAACTTCCATCTTAGGCAAAATGAAAAATGGATCTGCTTCCTGAAAAACAAACAGCCCCATCACTCTTTCATGCGGCTCTGTGAAGTATCCAGATAGATAGAATACATTCTCCTTTGTATGTATAAATGCACCTTGAATGTCTTTTTTCTTAAGCCAAGAAGACAAGTTTTTCATTCGATTCATCGTGATCCTCCTCACACGTTTGACTACTGATCTATTGTATCAGTTTTCACTGTATTTCGCACAAAAGCGCACTGACCTAAAGCCAGTGCGCTTTTGTGATTTGCTTAAGAAGCACGAAGCAAACGAAGTCCGTTTAAAATAACCAAAATCGTACTGCCTTCATGCCCAATGACACCAAAAGGTAAATCAAGAACTTGTAAGAAATTCGCACAGATTAACAAACAAATAACTGTTAATGAAAAGATGATGTTTTGTTTAATGATTCGGTTCATCTTTCTTGAAAGACGGATCATCTTTGTCAGGTTGTTTAAGTTATTTTTCATTAAAATGAGATCTGCTGTTTCTAAAGCAACATCTGTCCCTCCGCCCATTGCGACGCCAACATCCGCTGTGGCGAGTGCAGGTGCATCATTGATTCCATCTCCGACCATAATGATCGAATCACCTTGTTTTTTCAATTGATTGACTTCATGTACCTTTTCATCTGGAAGACATTCAGCGACAACGGTTTGGATGCCTGCTTCCTCTGCAATCGCTTCAGCTGTTTTTTGCTGATCCCCTGTGAGCATGACGGTTTGGATGCCTAAATCATTCAGCTCCTGAATCATTTTTTTGGCTTCAGGTCTGATTTGATCTTTCAAACCGAGACAGCCGACGACTTCTTGATTTTTTTGAACATAGACAACTGTATAGCCTTTGGATGAAAGAACATCACCATTCTCTTCAATGTCACGATCCATTGAAGCTTTTCCGGCAAAATCTTTCTTCCCAATCCGCCATGTGTCCTCATTTAATTGTGCTTCCACACCAAAACCTGATGTTTCTTCAATGGTTACGTGGGCTGCCCGCTCTGTATGATGCTCTTTTGCCATATCAGAAATGGCTTTAGCTAATGGATGGTTTGACTGACTTTCAATTTGATAGAGCGCTTGATAAAAGGTCGATTCATCTTGCCCTTTTGCCAAAACTACTTTTTCAACAGCTGGTTTTCCACTTGTAATCGTACCCGTTTTATCAAATGCAATCATCGTACTTGTGCCCAGTTTTTCTAAAAAGACACTTCCTTTTACAAGCATACCGTTTCTTGCACCGTTTGAGATGAGTGAAAGAGCTGCTGGCATAATTGAGGCAACAAGTGCACAAGGCGAAGCAACCACCATAAACACCATCGCACGGTAAAACGTTTCACTCATGCTCCAGCCAAGTACAAAATGAGGCAGGAACATTAAAATCGCCACAGTGATGAGTACACCTTTTACATATGCACCTTCAAATTTTTCAATAAATGCTTGGCTTGGCGATACACTTTCTTGTGCAGATTCCACAAGCTTAATGATTTTATGAAAAAGTGTTTCTTCATTATGTTTTGTTACTTCTACTGTTAATGAACCATTTAAATTCACTGTTCCTGCAAACACATCTTCCCCTTGCCCTTTTTCCTGAGGCACCGATTCACCCGTTAAGGCAGATTCGTCTACACTTGTTCTTCCGCTCATGATCACACCATCTGCTGCAATTCGTTCGCCCGCTTTGATTAAAATACGGTCGCCTGGCGTAAGTGAAGAAGCAGCGATTTGGATGGTGCTGCCATCTTCTTCAATTAAAGTGGCTTCATCTGGAGCGATACTCATTAAAGCCGTTAAGTCTTTTTTACTTTTATTTGACGTATACGTTTCTAGCGCACCGCTCAAAGAAAAAATAAAAATTAAAATGGCGCCCTCTGCCCAGTAGCCAATGATCGCTGAGCCTATCGCAGCAAATATCATTAGAAGTTCTACATTTAATGTCTTGGATGAAATGGTTTCTTCAATTCCTTCCTTTGCCTTTGCAAAACCACCAATAACAAAAGCAAGAATAAAAAGAGGAATACTCCACATCGTTTCATCCTTTAGAAACCATCCAATCAAGATGAGAATCCCCGAAATTCCTGCTGCGATTAATTCTCCGTGCTGTGCCCATTTATGAAAGAGCGAGTTGGATCCCTTTTGATCTGTCGTTTGATAAAGTGCTGTATTCTCATTCATGATTACTTTCTCCTCTCTAATTGATAATGATTTTCACATTATCAATCGTTGCCCGTTCCGTTTATCATCTATATTTTCTGCTATTTCAAGCTTTTTATAGGTCTGTAACTCATTATAACAGGTTCTGATCAATTTTCAATTAATAATTATTATAATTTCTTTTTGATAATAATTATCATTATTAGCACCCGACATTTCTTCCTCTTTCTGAGCACATTTTATTCATCTGAAAGGTAATTGAACACAAAAAAGAACCAACGGATCGACCATTGGTTCTTACAGAAAGCTTGTGTTCTACGAATTTGTCCACTCTTTGATTTGTTTTTTCGTCAGCGGACCTACATGGTTTTTGACTACTTCACCCTTTTCATTGATGAAAAAAGTCGTCGGGATCGTCATGATTTGGTATTTCTTCATCATTTCGCCGTGCTCATCGAGAACGATCGGAAATGTGAACTTTCTGTCTTTCACAAATTGGGCAACTGCCTGCTTGCTTTGCTCAGCACCAAGTAAATTCACAGTCAGTATGTCTACATCACTTTGATTTTCTTTCACAATCTGTTCAAAGGCTGGAAGCTCCATTTTGCAGGATGGGCACCACGTTGTCCAAAAATGCAGAATGGTCCGCTTCCCTTTCACCGGGATCACCTGCGTTTCACCTGTTAATGTAGGAGCTTCTATCCTCGGCGCCATGACAGGCTCTTTTGCTTCAGCCTCTATGTTCATCAGAAATAAAAGAAGGGTCATCATGAGAAGACTGGCGGGTAGATATTTACGATTCATCAGCATCTTCCTTCCTGATTTTCCTATAGCTTGCCCGCTAGCTGCACATGACATTCAAGCTTTTTTCAATGTAAGAAACATGGAGACGCCGAGTTCCTTGCAAATCGTCGCATAATGCAAAGCCGTTAATAGCAGCATCCCCGTGTTCATTCCTAAGATAACGCCCATCATATTTAAGGATTCGATGGATCCTAGAAAATACACCATAGAGAACGACACCACGTGCACCCATATATTATGTAGGAACACATCTTTAATGAGACCCATACCAATTAAGCACGCTTGAAACGGCATCACGAACAAGTGGCATAAGAAGTAAGGCCATAGCAGCTGCAAGTAGACGGCTGCTTGAGGTGAGTCAAAAAAGAGCTGCGTGAGCGGATAAGCGAAATAATACATGATCATCACCGCTGGCACCCCGTATCCAAACGTAATGAGAATCGCTTGTCTGACACGTTTTTTCACGAGATCATACTGCCCCAAGGCATAGGCTTCTGATACATTCGGAATCATCACAATCATAATGGAATGAGCGATAAACGCCGGAAAAAAACCGATCGACATCGCTACGCCAGCAAGCATTCCGTAATGATCAACAGCAAGCGTACCAGAAATGCCCGCTGCAACGAGGGCTCCTTTGATTAAAAACGGTTCAATCGCATTGGCAATGGCATGAAAGATACGCATACCTGTTGTCGGAATGGAGACTGCTAACAAACGTTTTCTGACGTCAATCCCTCTTAACTCAACCGATCTGACATTCACAGCATTTTTTGCCATGACGTATTGGGAATATAAATAGATAAAGACGACGAGATCACTTGCAACAATCACGCCAATCGCGATAAGCACAGCTGTTTCAATATCAAACGAATACCAATGAAAAAACAAAAACAAACAGATAAGCTGGATCGTTTTTTTCAGCATATTGGCTAGAGCAATTCTGCCCATTTGCTGCTTGCCCATAAAATAGCCGCGTGCAATGGACGTAAATGCGATGATTGGAATGAGTGACAGAACCAAGCCCTTCATCAGCGGATGATACGATTGAAATACAGGAATGAAAGGCAGTACAATGGCTGCTATTGCCGTTGTGGTGCATGTCACCACAAGCGTCATTTTAAATGCATGGCGAAGCATACTTTTATGAAGCCGCTCATGCGATTCTGCAATGAATTTAGAAATGGAGACTGGCAGCTCTAAGCTGGCGATCACAAGCACAAGCATGATGATGGGAAGGATGCTCATATATAAACCCATTCCATGTTCTCCAAGCTCTCTCGCTAAAATCATATTGACTAAAAACTCGATACACTCAGCAATGAAAGCTGCGACAGATAGCAGAATGACCCCTTTTACAAATCGATTCATGTAGCCTCCCCTTGTCTAAAAGCAAATTCTTTTCACATTCTATGAGACAAGTCCTGAAAATATTTTAATAATTGAAGACAAAAAAACAGCGACTGATTGATCGCTGCTTTTCTTTACACTGCAAACACATGACGGCCAATGCGTTCTACAATTTTACGAGAACGAATCCAGTTATCTGTCGCCGTTTTTGGATTATAAAAATAAATCGCCTTTGTTGTTCTGTCATCTTCTTTGACAACCTGCTTCACAGCTTTTACGGAATCCTGGTCTGCCTTATCATTGATACTTCCATTTGATACGGGCTGGAAGGCATTTCGCTGATAAATCACGCCTCTGACACTGTCAGGAAAAGAGCGGTGTTCTACGCGGTTTAAGACGACGCTTGCTACCGCTTTTTTCCCGGCGTAAGATTCACCTTTTGCTTCGGCATGTACCAACCGAGAAAGCAAGTCCATTTCTTCATTAGAATAGTGTGATTGATTTCTTGAGCTTGCTGGCTTTGCCGTTTCCTTTTTCTTCGGCTTCGGCTTCGGTTTTGATGCCTTTTCCTCTGTTGACGTGCTTAGCATTTTCACTTTAGGCTGATGTTTCTCCTCTGAAAACGCTGGGATCACGGTATGCTTTTCATCTTGATCTATATATGAAAGCTGATGCTTTACAGGTGCTTGTCCAAGTTTCTGACTTAATGTGCCTTCTTGCTCTTGTATATTGTCCATCTTGATCGCTGAGATGAGCATAAGGATGGCAAAAAGAGCTGTATGAATTTTGATCATTCGCCTCATTCCTCCTTTAATCAATGTAGGCCGTAAGATACTTGTCCACTCTAACAAGAGCTTCTTCTATTTTCACGCACAAAGATTTGCATGCCTGTCCAAATTCCGTCATTAAATGGCATGTCCTAGTTGAAATACGCATGAACTGGTAATGTAAGCGTTTAATATAGTCTCTTTTTAGCCTATAATCATCCTTATGCTCCTGATTATGGGTTATTACATTTTCTTTTCATATGTATCAGGCTGGTTTGAAGTGTGACAAAAGAACCAAAATAAAAAGCTTTTTCTCATGAATGAGAAAAAGCTTTAGCTTCTTGCTTCTTTAAGATATTCAAAAATAACATCTCCACCATGCTTGGCGATTCCGCGAAAATGTTTAAAATCATCTTGATTGACCAATACAGAACGAAATGTTAAAAAATCATCCTTTTGAATGGTCACTTGTTTTTCAGTTCCATTCCGTAATGATTCTAGTATTGTGTTGATGTGTTCTTCAGTCAAAAAAACCGCTCCTTTTCAGACTTGATCAAATATTAAATATACCATTCGTTTTCAAAGCGTACAACGAAAACGAAAGAAAAACGTCTTTATCCTTTACATTGGTATGAAAATATTGCAAAATACTTTTTAATAGGGAATGAAATCTGTTTTTAAAGGAGAGGGATCGGTTGAAGATTGCAAAAATTGGGAATGTGATCGAATTTAGAAATGGTTTAACAGGTGTAGTTGAAAAAGTGAATGAAAACTCTGTTATTGTGGATGTCACCATTATGGACAACTATAGAGATTTAGAACTGGATTCACTAACAGTCGTTAATCATAAAAACTATAAAATCATCAAAGACTCCGTACATTAATTTGCAATCCTCAATTCAGCCTACCGTTACATAAGGATATACGAAGCAGAGCTGATCACAATACCTTACTTTTTATGTTTTATGTAAAAAAAGTGATCTGATGCAATATTAGCTCTAGATAGGAGAAACTAATATGCAACATTCAAATGATATCATTGTACGTTTTGGAAAAATAGAAGATGCTGAAACTACTTTAGAAATTCAAAAATCAGTGATTGCTGAGTCAGATTATTTACTGACAACGCCGGAAGAATACAAAAAAACCTTGTTAGAACACAAGGAATGGATACAGAAAAGAATAGAAAACGAAAATGAGACGTACATAGTTGCCCAAACTGGCGATCAAGTCATTGGATGGATAGCCTTTGAACAATCATCAAATAGAAAAAGAACTTCTCACGTTGGTTCTTTCGGCTTGATGGTTGATAAGAGCTATAGAGGTTTAGGCATAGGGGAAATGTTACTAACAGCATTATTAAATTGGGCAGAAAAGAACCCTTCAATTGAAAAGGTTAGTTTAGCCGTTTTCTCCACAAACCAAAAAGCTATTTCTTTGTATAAAAAGATGGGCTTTTTAGAAGAAGGGCGTAAAATCAATGAATTTAAAATAAATGATCATGAATACTGGGATGATGTATTAATGTATAAGCTCGTTTAATACGATGAAAAAGAATTGCAGAAATAAAGACATAATAAATTGAATCATCAATTTATTATGTCTTTTTCTTATTTTCTCTTACATCATTTGATGAAGGCGTCAGTCTTTTTGCGCGTGAAAGGTTTGCATTTCCGCTTTTGTTTTGTACATATCAACTTCTTCAGGTGTTATCACGCCTTTATCAATTAAAAGGGCGATCACTCCAAGTAATGTGGAGGCACTCCATTTATATCGTTCTTTGTTTTGATGTTCAAGCATCTGAAGCTCTTCCCTTAATTCCATCAGCAGCTTCTCTGTTTTGTCTTCTTTGTTTGCCAACACAAACGCCCCCATTTTCATTCGCTCGTTTCAATTTTATCTTAAAGTAAATATATGAAGAATAAAAGCATGATACACCTTTACAAACATACGTTCTATCGTGTATACTATACATACGAGCTGGTAGCCCCCAGCCGTCCTAGCAAGTTCTATTCCTATTGGTATGAGAAGAGTGACATGACTCTTCTCTTTTTTTATATGCCATCATAATCTACTCCATAAAAAAAGACATGTCATCCGCATATCTTTTTTTATTTATTAGCGATTATCAATCGTTTCTGGATACATATCGTGATTCATCATACGATACGATGCCATCTCTTCATACTTTGTCCCAGGTTTTCCGTAGTTCGTATACGGATCAATTGAAATACCGCCTCTTGGTGTAAATTTGCCCCATACTTCGATATATCTTGGGTCCATTAATTCAATGAGGTCGTTCATGATAATATTCATACAATCCTCATGGAAGTCACCGTGGTTACGGAAGCTGAACAAATATAATTTTAATGATTTACTTTCGACCATGATTTCATTTGGGATGTAGCTGATATACACGGTCGCAAAATCTGGCTGCCCTGTTTGCGGGCAAAGTGATGTGAATTCTGGGCAGTTGAATTTCACAAAATAATCTCTATTCGTATGTTTATTCGGGAACGTTTCAAGCACTTGTGGTGCATAGTCAAACAAGTAATTGGTCCCCTGGTTTCCTAGTAAAGTGACACCTTCTAATTCTTCTGGTTTTCTTGTCGTCATTTTGTCTCTCTTCCTTTCTATACGCCTCGTTTATTTCCCCACAATAGCGTGTGCAGTTGTGGTAAGACTCTCACACGATTCAAATCAGGGTCTTGCGCTACTTGATCTACAAGCATTTCGTATTTCTTTAATAAGTGCGTCAATAGGTACGCATCATCAGCTGTTGTTGTATCATCATTTCCCACCTGCAAATAAAAAGGAAGTTCTGGGTATTTCGCATGGACATCCTTTGCATAGGCTAGATCAAAATCATCAAAGATGACGACCTTCAGGCTTGCATGATGTAATCTGTTTCCATTTTTCAATTCATCTATGATACGCGTTAGTTTCGTAAAATCTGTTTTCATATTTGAACTTGGTGGTTTTGGAGAAATGGTTAAATCATCTATCTTCAAAAACCAATCTTGATACATCGTTCCCTGCGTTTCAAGCGCCGTATCAATTCCTTCTTCATGCAATAAATCAATAAGTGATTCCATTTGTTTCAAAAGCGCAGGATTCCCACCTGAAATGGTGACATGAGAAAATGCCTTTCCACCTATTCTCTTCAGCTCTTTTACAATGTCCTCTGCCTGAAGCCACTGAATATCATGCTTAGCTGATCCATCCCATGTAAAAGATGAATCACACCAGCTGCAAGAGTAGTCACAGCCAGCCGTTCTGACAAACATGGTTTTTTGGCCAATGACCATTCCTTCTCCTTGAATGGTTGGACCAAAGATTTCTAAGACAGGAATCGCTTTAGTCATTGAGCTCAACTCGTTTCGGACGGTAAATGCAGTAGCTTGTTGGTGTCTCTCTGACAAAAACTTGAACACATACTGGTTTGTTCGCTAAAGTCGTTAAATATGCGGCCACTTTATCATACACAGTCTTTGCGACAACCTCAGTGGTTGGCATCGCGTATGGATCATTTGATGAGAATTCTTCATGGTCATTGAGCAGTGTATGGTCGTACTGTCCATGAATGAGTTTTTTTAGCGTGCTAAAATTCACAAGGAAACCTGAATCATCTAGATGATCTCCTGCAATCGTAATGTTAATCGTATACGTATGACCATGTACACGGCTACAAGCGCCAGCATCTTCTCTCGGGATAAAGTGGGCTGCCGATACATGCATATCTTTATTTAATTCAAACGAAAATGGATGATTCGTCTGTGGATAGATTTGAGAAAGCATTTAGTTCGCCTCCTTCATGTCCATATAAGTGTCATAGCCATTTTTCCGAAGCTTACATGCAGGACATTCCCCGCAGCCATCAGAAATGATGCCATTATAGCAAGTGAGCGTTTCATTTTTCACAAAATCTAGCGCATTCAGTTCATCAGCCAGCTTCCACGTTTCAGCTTTATTCAGCCACATGAGCGGCGTATGGATGACAAATGGTTTTTCCATTGCCAAATTCACCGTGACGTTACAAGATTTCACAAACTCATCTCGGCAATCTGGGTAGCCGCTAAAGTCTGTCTCGCACACACCCGTGATAATATGACGTGCTCCGATTTGATACGCAAGAATGGATGCAAAGGATAAGAAAACTAAGTTTCTCCCCGGAACAAATGTGGAAGGCAGTTCTCCTTCTTTTTCTTCAATATCAATGTCATCTCTTGTTAAGGCATTGGGTGCAAGCTGATTTAAAAGAGACATATCTAATAGATGATTTTTCACACCTAGCTTGTCAGCAATTCTTTTGGCGACATCAATTTCTTCTTGATGACGCTGATTATAATGAAAGGTTACCGTTTCAACCTCTTTAAATTGTTGAAGTGCCCATAGTAAACATGTCGTACTGTCCTGTCCCCCGCTAAAGACAACGACCGCTTTTTCATTTTTCATTTTTCCTTTTCCTCCTTTTGCAGACCCGTACCTCCGCACAAAGCTGCATCTGAAAGGTTCATGAAAACCCCTATTTTCTCAAAAGAAAAGACACCTTTACATGTGTATGAGGTGTCCCAGCCATAAAAAATAAAAAATGCCACATCCAAGGATACGGCAAGTCCTTAGTTTTTTATAGAGGGTTTTGCTAGAACCTCTCCCGTTTTCACGGATTTTTGTTCAATTTTCACAGAGGATAGTGTACCACATAATTGGTGTACAAGCTATCCCTTCTTTACTTATCACCTGATGCAGGCACTTTTTTCAGACAAAGGAAGAGGATAAAAAAGATACTGACATAGCCAAAAACAGGGTAAACCGTTGAAATGAGTGTGCCGTATCCAATTTTACTGATCACATAACAGCAAAGAAGAATAAAGGATATCGTATACGTACTGTTCAATCGGATATACACCCTCACTTGTCTTTCGAGACCGTATAAATTCCCTATAACGGATGTAAAGACTTCACCGAAGATCACGAATAAATAGATGAGATGAATGGAGTTTGCGACTTGATACACCACTTGAGCCATCGGGATATCATACGCCTCCAGCATTTCTAATGAAGAAAGGGATAAAAAGCAGGCGAGCAGAATGAGTGTCAACATCAGACCTCCAAGCACCGCTCCCTTTTTTATAACGGCTTCGGATGTCATTTCGTTTGCGACCGGCACTAATACGGCTTGAGACAGCGCTAAATTAAATGCACCATATGAAATCGCAGACAACATCCATTCGCCCTCTCCCATTTGCAGCCCCAGAACGTGGCTTTCACCGCTACTAAACACAAATGAGTCTAGAAACACAATCAGCGAAAAGAAAATCAGCATTGGAACGACAAGTACATTGACACCAAATAACCCTTTTGAACCCTTAAAAAGGACAATGACACTTAAAATAATCGTTAAACAAATACCATATTCTTTTGAGATGCCAAGTTGTTCTTCAAAAATAGCGCCTGCTCCAGAAATCATCACTGACGTAACACCTAGTAGTATAAAAAACATGACGATGTTAATATATCGACTCGCAGCAGATCCAAATAAAAACCGATTCATATCTTGATAAGACTCCGCTTTAATTCGTTTGGAAATCAGCATCATTTTTGCGCCAAGGCCGGTAAAAATAACACCGCTCATCAAAATCCCGATCAATCCAATCCAGCCAAAACGAACAAAAAATTCTACGATTTCTTTTCCTGTCGCAAACCCAGCTCCAACCACTGTTCCTACATATACAAAGGCAAGCTGAAAAGCGGATTCATTTGAACGTTTCATATGACCCCTCCGCACCCATCACTTTCGATTGTCTCTTTTTTATCCTATGAGACAAGTTCCTTGAAAAGAAGGACAAACCATGATTAAATGCAAAAAAGGATTTTTCATTCAGCTATGAGCAAAACAGTTGAAAGTCAAAATAGGTCAGAGTATACTATAGTCAAAGATGGTCAAACAACAGACCATTTTATTTAACATTCATTGGTCAAATAAAGTCAAACTTTATTTTAAGGAGGTCATGGCTCATGCGTTGTCAACATTGTCAAGTAAATGAAGCAACGATTCGCCTGAATATGCAAGTAAATTCGTCCCGTAGCCAAATGGTTTTATGTGAAGACTGCTATACCTCTTTGATGGAACAGTCAAAAATGAAAATGGGTCCTAACCTTTTCGGAGGCGGTTCATTCTTCTCTGAGCAAGCAGGACATGCGACGAGCCAAGAGCGGCCTAAACAAAAAGGCTTACTCGATGAGCTTGGCCGGAACTTAACGGATGGCGCACATGCTGGTTTAATCGATCCTGTCATTGGCCGTGATGAAGAAGTCACAAGAGTCATTGAGATTTTAAATAGAAGAAATAAAAACAATCCTGTCCTCATTGGTGAACCTGGTGTTGGTAAAACGGCCATAGCCGAAGGACTAGCTCTAAAAATTGCAAATGGAGATGTACCAAATAAATTAAAGAACAAACAAGTTTATTTATTAGATGTCTCTTCACTTGTGGCAAACACAGGTGTACGTGGTCAATTTGAGGAACGGATGAAGCAATTAATCAAAGAATTGCAAAGCCGTAAAAATATCATCTTATTCGTTGATGAAATTCATCTTCTTGTAGGCGCAGGCTCTGCTGAAGGGTCAATGGATGCCGGAAACATTTTGAAACCAGCTCTAGCTCGAGGGGAACTGCAGCTAGTAGGTGCGACAACATTAAAAGAATATCGTCAGATTGAAAAAGATGCTGCCCTTGAACGCAGATTCCAACCCGTCATCGTTGATGAGCCAACACAGGATGAAGCATTCGAGATATTAAAAGGCATTCAAGATAAATATGAAGCGTATCATGGCGTCACCTATTCTGACGAAGCCATTAAAGCGTGTGTTCAATTATCTTCGCGGTATATTCAAGACCGCCACTTGCCAGATAAAGCCATTGATTTAATGGATGAAGCAGGTTCAAAAGCGAATCTCTCCATTGATGCAGCAAGTGAAGATGAATTAACAAACCGTCTTGCGCAAATCGCCGCTGAAAAACAAGCTGCTTTAAATGAAGAACGATATGAAAAAGCAGCGAAGCTTCGAGACGAAGAAGAAGCGATTGAAGCGAGATTGCAAAACAAAACAAATGACAAAGAACATGTCGTCACAGCTGAGGACATTCAGTCGATTGTAGAACAAAAAACAGGTATCCCTGTCGGCAAACTGCAAGCAGACGAACAAACAAAAATGAAAGAAATTGATGTCCGCTTAAAAGCCCGCGTCATTGGTCAGGAACATGCGGTTGAAAAAGTGGCGAAAGCCGTAAAAAGAAGCAGAGCCGGCTTAAAATCAAAACACAGACCAACTGGCTCCTTCCTTTTCGTTGGGCCAACAGGCGTCGGGAAAACCGAATTGTCTAAAACATTAGCGGAAGAATTATTTGGCTCAAAAGAAGCGATCATTCGTTTAGATATGAGTGAGTACATGGAGAAACATTCCGTGTCCAAAATCATCGGTTCTCCTCCTGGTTACGTTGGACATGATGAAGCCGGACAGCTCACGGAAAAGGTTCGCAGAAAACCATACAGCATCATTTTGCTCGATGAAATCGAAAAAGCGCACCCTGATGTCCAGCATATGTTCCTTCAAATCATGGAAGATGGCCGTCTAACAGACAGTCAAGGCAGAACCGTCAGCTTTAAAGACACAGTTATCATTATGACAAGTAACGCTGGCAGCACAGATAAAAAAGCAGTCAAAGTCGGATTCCAGTCTGAACAAGAAGAAGCCATCGAAGAACAATCATTGATTGATTCACTGAGCGCTTATTTCAAACCGGAATTCTTGAACCGTTTTGACAGCATCATTCAGTTTGATTCATTAGATAAAGACGATTTAGTCAAAATTGTGGATCTTCTGCTCAAAGATTTGTCAGAGCAGTTAAAAGAACAAAATCTAACTGTTCACGTCACAAACGAAGCGAAAGAAAAAATCGCTGAACTTGGTTACCATCCAGCATTTGGGGCTCGTCCGTTACGAAGAACGATTCAAGAGCATGTTGAAGATCAAATGACGGACATCTTGCTTGAAGAAGAAAAACTTACTGGATTTACAGTCGATGTTGAACATGACGAAATTGTTGTGAAAAAGAGCTAAGTACATCCTAAGGAGGATCTTCAGCTCCATCATGTGGCAGTGTCTAAATTCCATCTGAGCGCCGACGCTCCCCCGCCTCTTTTCCTTTACGATAAAAGAAAAAGAGGTGGATCACATGGATCACATGATCAATTGGAACTACGATTTGATCAAAATCATACATGAAGAAAAATTAAAAGAATTGCTCTTAGATGAAACAGCTCAAAAAAGATGAAGTTTCCAGATTGTTGACAAAGAGCTAAAATGAACTTGATTTTAGCCCTTTGTTTTCTTTTCAGCGTGATAGAAAACCTTTGCAGCCCTAGGAAGGACGAGTACTGGCGCGGAGCGAATGTAACATTCGTGAGCACCAGCACGCAAGACTGACAAAGAATGCGAGGGTTTGCCTACACGCTGAAAACTCCCTTTTATATGAGGGAGTTTTCTTTTTTTACGGCTTCCAGAAAGCGCTTTTGTCAAAATTTCTTCACATAAACTGTCTTAATTTTATATTCTGACTAAAACCCTTCTAGAAGACACCGATATTAACTATAGAAAAAGATAGTTAAAGGATTTGGTGAGATAATGGACAAAACATCGTTAATTGGTATTATTTTAGCATTTATTGCACTGAGTGTCGGTATGGTTTTGAAAGGTGTGAGTCTAACCGCTCTTATCAACCCGGCGGCTATATTGATCATTGTGGTTGGGACAATTTCAGCTGTTGTCATTGCCTTCCCATCTAGTGAAATTAAGAAAACACCAAAATTATTCGGCAAAATTTTCAAAGATAGCAAGCTTCCAACGATACAAGAAATGATTCCTCTATTTTCAAACTGGGCACAAATTGCTCGTCGTGAAGGTCTTTTGGCATTAGAGGCAAATCTTGAGGAAGTCGATGACGATTTTCTAAAGAACGGCTTAAGCATGGCAGTTGACGGTCAAAGTGCTGAATTTATTCGCGACGTCTTAACAGAAGAAGTCGATGCCATGTCGGAGAGACATCAGTCAGGCGCATTAATCTTTACACAAGCTGGTACATACGCTCCGACTCTAGGGGTACTTGGTGCCGTTGTCGGACTTATTGCCGCACTTGCAAACATGGGAGACATTGAAGCACTTGGACATGCGATTAGTGCTGCCTTCGTCGCCACACTGCTTGGGATTTTTACAGGGTATGTGTTGTGGCATCCATTTGCCAACAAGCTGAAGCGTAAATCAAAGGAAGAAGTAAAGCTTCGTCTCATTATGATTGAAGGGATTCTTTCTGTCCTTGAAGGCCAGTCTCCAAAGGTCATTGAGCAAAAACTTCTGATGTACTTACCAGCAAAAGAACGTGCAAATCTTGTCATTGAAGAAGGAGAAAAACAGAATGGCTAGGAAACGTAAAAAACATGATCATGAAGACCATGTAGATGAGTCTTGGCTGATCCCTTACGCCGATCTTCTTACGCTTCTTCTCGCCCTCTTCATTGTGCTGTTTGCATCTAGCTCCATTGATGCGGCAAAATATGAACAGATGGCTAAATCGTTTAATGTTGTCTTTACTGGCGGCACTGGCGTAATGGACCAATCAAGCATGCAGAGCACCGAAGAAACAGAAAACAGCAATCAAACCAAAAAATCAGCAGAAGATGAAGAAGAAGAAGCAAAAGCGAAAGCTCGTGACCAAGCGGTATTAACAAAGGTTAAAAAGCAAGTAGATTCATTCATTGCGGATAAAAAACTTGGTTCGAAGCTTGAAACAAAACTGACGGATGAAGGTCTGCTTATTACAATTGAAGACAGCATCTTCTTTGATTCTGGGCGAGCGGTGATCCGCTCGCAGGATGTTCCGTTAGCCAAAGAAATATCAAAGCTGCTCGTCATTAACCCTGCTCGTGATATCGTCATTGGCGGACATACAGATAACGTTCCGATTCGGAATTCTGAATTTGAATCCAACTGGTATTTAAGCGCCATTCGTGCGGTCAACTTTTTAAATATTCTCCTTGAAAACAGCAACCTAGACCAAGAGAACTTTAGCACAAAAGGTTACGGTGAATTTAAACCGATTGCCTCTAACGATACCGCAGAAGGCAGAAGTAAAAACAGACGCGTCGAAGTTCTTATTTTGCCAATTGAGAAAAAAGCAAAATAAATAGGAAGCCAGCAGCTTCCTTTCAGATCATGACAAAGGGCTAAAATGATGTTTATTTTAGTCCTTTGTCTTTTTTACGAGCGCGATTGAAAGCGCTTGGCGTTTATCGGTGCGCAGGACTGACACCATATGCGAGGATTAGTCTACATACTAAAAAGGAAGCCAACGGCTTCCTTTTTTATGTGTTTATTCTTTATGATCATATAAATGCTTGGCACGCAGTCCTACATGTTTGAGCATATCGATGCAGGCATCCTTCTCCTCTTCACTAAGCACACTGATCATCTCGTGAATCTCTTTTGCATGATCTGGGAAGATGTCATCAAGTAAAGCTCTTCCCTGCTCCGTAATATGTGCAAATGTCACCCTGCGGTCTTCTGCACAAGCTTTCCGGCTAAGGAGTTCTTTTTTCTCCAATTTATCAACCACATACGTGATGCTTCCGCTTGCGAGTAAGATCTTATCACCTATTTGCTGAAGCGGCTGATCACCTTTATGATACAGCAATTCTAATACAGCAAATTCAGTCGGATTCAGACCGTGCTTCACAATATGTTTGTTCATGTGGTGATTAATGGAGCGATAGGCACGTGATAGTACAATAAATAATTTCAAAGATTTCTCAACATTATGATTTTCCATTTTTTATCATCCTTTATGAAATGCAACCCACTAATGTGACATTAATAAACAATAAGTAAAATGTCAACATGTTGAACCATTTTTAGCATGAAAAAGAGACCAGAACGAATCACCTAATTTTTTAAAAATCTCACAAGTCATCGTAATAAAGATAGGTTCAATGCTATAATAAGTCTATTAGGTAATACGTTGGAGCGATGAATCATGAGTATACTGAAAGGGTTTTGGAAGAAGATCAAGCTTTACCTTATTTTGGTCGTGATTCCAACCCTCATCATTAGTTATTTTATCTACGAAAAAGAAACTGAGAAAATTGATGTAAAAAACAAACAAACCGCTACACTTATGTTAAATATTCACAAAAACCAAATGAATTATTTAATCAGTGAAACAGAAGCAAGATTAACTTCCCTTGCCATGGGATTTGACCAGCCGCTTGAAGCGAAAAGAGTACAAAACATCCTAGAGAAAATCTATAAACAAGAACCTCGTTTTTCAGGCCTGTATCTCCTAGACCAAAAAGGAAATGTCACAGCCAGCACCACACCATTAAAGGAAAAAATCAACCTGTCATTTAGAGATTACTTTAAACGTATTCAAGTCACAAAACAGACCGTCATCACAGATAACTATGTAAGCCGCATTACTAAGCAGCGGATTCTCTCCATTTGTGTCCCTGTTTTGAATGAGAACGACGAAGTCACAGATGTGCTAGTCGCTGCGATTCAAATTGATTATTTAAGAAATATTATGAATGTATTAAACCCAGAGCTTCATTTTAAGATGCTGAATCAAAATGGAGACGTTGTGTTTACAAGTGGTCCACAGCCAGCATCTGAAAGTGATAGCACCGTGTCTACATATTTAGATGAAAACAGCTGGAAGCTGGAGGTTTTTCCGCAGCGTGCGACAACAAGTGAAGTCCTGTCTGTGATGCTGTTTCCTTTATCCAGTGCGTTTATTCTCTTAAATATCTTATTCACACTCGTCCAATATATCATTTTAAGACGACAAACCCAGCAGGAACGCCACCAAAATGAAGCACAAAAACTTGAACTCATTGGAACACTTGCGGCAAGTACAGCGCATGAAATTCGCAATCCATTAACAGGCATTAGCGGGTTTATTCAACTTTTGCAAAAGAAGTATCGTTCAGAAGAGGATCAGCTTTATTTTTCTGTCATCGAGGAAGAAATTAAACGGATTAACCAAATCGTCAGTGAGTTTCTTGTGCTAGGAAAACCAACGGCTGAAAAGTGGCAAAATAATTCTGTGAAAGAAATTGTGAGTGAGATCATGCCCATTGTATTTTCTGAGGCGAACCTTTATAATGTCGAGGTTGATTTGCAAATCAATACCATTCAAGATGTTGGCGTGTATTGCACGAAGGATCACATTAAACAAGTGGTATTGAATGTAGCGAAAAACTCGTTAGAAGCGATGCCAAATGGCGGTCATTTGAAGATTGTCATTGAGGCTGAAAAAGAACAGGTCATCATAAAAGTGAAAGATACAGGTGAAGGTATACCAGAAGAGATGCTGAAACATATCTTCCTCCCTTTTATTACGTCGAAAGAAAAAGGAACAGGTCTTGGGCTTGTTGTATGTAAACGAATCATTTCGATGTATGGGGGGACAATCGATATCGAGAGCGAAGTGAATAAAGGAACAACCGTGATCATCATGCTCCCTTCTGCACACTAATAGCTGAAGCATTCATCCGGTTTTGCTAATGGCAAGACCGGTTTTTTGATGTCAATAAGAAGGACGATTGACAGAAAGGAGACTCATTTGTGATACAAGATCATGAAAGGAAGCAACAGATTGTTGTTCATGAAAAAGAAGAGACTGATACTCATTCATCAGGTTGTCCAGTTCTTGACTATATTTAATTGTCGTCTCACCTGTATAGCCTTCTACTTGAGCAGCTTCTACCATTTGTCTTCTCTTTTCATCAATTGACATTAATAGCTGTTCTTTCCGTACATAAATATTCATGATCTCAGCTCCCGCTCTGAATTCGTCTGTCTACGCTCTAAATGATCCGACACCAAAATTATACTTTATTTGTAAATTAAATTAAATATGCTTATTTTATTTAATTTTTTACAGCCTAAAGACCTTTTACCCAATGAATTCTGGGGGTAAACTTCAAAATTGGACAGGACTGACACATTGATTAAACAGAATTTTATCCTATGCAGAAGACCAAAATCAACTATTTTCTCTCTCATTTTATGTCTATTTTCCTAAAAAAAAGCTGATCTTCCGCCTCATGCGAAATGATCAGCTCCCACTATTAAACCGTTTCTTCTTCGTAAATTGGCACCCAGCCCTCAGTTGTGACAAATATGCGAACGGCGACGACTTGACGATCTTCTTGAAGTGTAAAGTAGTGACGAATATTCGGAGGCACAGAAATTAAATCACCTGGATTCAGTCTCACATCAAAAAAGACGCCGTCTTTGCCTTGAATGGCAAAGATTCCATGACCGCTCACGATAAATCTGACTTCATCATCCGTATGATGATGCTCACGTTTAAAGTTTTGAAGCAGTTCATCCAGGTTAGGAGTCGCATCTGATAATGAAATCACATCCTGCGCTTTGTATCCTCTTCGCTCGGAAATACTCTTTATTTCCTCTTGAAACACAGTTAAAATTTCTTCCTTTTCATCATCTGTTAAATCGTACTTTTCTGATAACTGTTTTGGTAGTTTTTCAATATCCCAATGTTCATAAATGACCCCTTGCTGTTCTAAATACGCCTGAACCTCTTGTTCGTTCTCAAGTAACGTGTTCTCTTCATTATGAATGTAAATGGTCGCCATGTGTGTTTCCTCCTTTTTATTTAACAAGCTGCTTTTGATAAAGCGCTACTTTCAAATGATAGGTAAATAAAAATTCATAAGCCTCTAAGACTCGTTTGGCTTCAAATGCGCTTTTCCCCCAAACGGTGATGCCATGATTACGAATGAGTACAGCACCAGCATCGTCCGTCAGGTGCACTGCAAATTGCTCTGCAAGGTGCGGAATATGAGCTGGGTTTTCAATAATAGGAACAGCAACTTCTGCATCCTCTTCCCAATAACCAAGCGCTTTAATGATTTCATTACCTTTAAAACGAATTTCTCCTTTATCGCCATACAGCTCAGAAATGACATTGTTATCGATCGTGTGGACGTGAAGACAACATCCTGCTTTCGTCCGCTCATAAACGTATGTGTGAAGCAGTGTTTCAGCTGATGGCCTGAGCGGCTCATTCGGATGAACCGGCTGACCTGCTGCATCAACAAGAACAAAATCTTCATCGGTTTCTTTTCTTTTATCTTTGCCGCTTGCCGTCACCAAAAACGTGATGGGATCATCCGACACTTTTATCGATAAATTGCCGCTCGTTCCGTAAAACCAGTCTCTTTGTGCCAATTCACGTTTGATGTCTGCTAGTTCCTTCCAGCGTTTACTCTTCTCGTCTGCCATTCCTTCACTTCCTTTATTTGATCAAATTGCGCTTTTAGATCAACAAATGTTTCATACTCTTTATGTACGAGCCCTAGCTCTTTACATTCGTTCAGTAAATAATCACGCGCAAACGTGAGATCCGCATGTTTCGCTGCCTCAATATCAGTCACTGAATCACCAATCATGATAATAAAATCATCTTCCTGCGTCAGCTCTCGAATAATGGAAGGCTTGCAGCAGCCACAGCCATTTTGGCATTCTGAATCACAGGCATGCGGCCATTCAATTTGAATATGATCTTCTTTAAATGATGCATGGTTACAATAAATATTCTCTTGTTCGACAATCCCTTCAAGGATAGGATAGACAAAAAAGTCCATACCGCCGCTGAGTACATAGAAAGGAATGTCTGCTTTTTTGACATCATCGACAAACTGTTCAAATCCTTCACGAATCTCTGTATCCTCTAAAATAAATGATCGAATGGCTTCTTTCTGATCACTCGTCAGTAACTGAAACATCTGCCCGACGCCTTCTTGGATCGTGATCTCTTTTGCTAGAACACCATCCTTCCATTTCGTCCATTCTTTCGGAGCAAACTGCTTCATGATGCGAATGATATTATCATTTTTCGTAATCGTGCCATCAAAATCACAACATACAATTGGTTTTTTCATTTATTCTGCTACCCTTCCCCAAAGATCAAGTGCTGCTTGTAAGTCTTGACAAGTTGATGCTTTTTCTTCGATAGACTCTTTTTTGACCACCGCATCAATGATCGAACGAAAGGCTTTCCCTCCTCCAATTGCTCCCCGCGGATGTCCGTGAATTCCCCCGCCTGCATTAATGACATGATCAAGTCCAAAATCTTTGATTAAGATCGGCACCATTCCCGGGTGAATGCCTGCTGAAGGGACAGGAAATGTTTGTTGAACTGTATCCTCTTTCACACATGCTTCGAAAATGCCAATGGCATCTTTTTTCGGAAGGGCGACTGATCCATAAGGAGAGGGAAAAAGACTTAAATCAGCACCAGCATATCGATTTAATTTGCCTAAAAGAAGAGAATGCGAGAATCCATAGTCTGGAGATGATGTCATTGCACCGCTCACTGCCGGATGTGCCATGATCGGCAATGGGATCTCTGGATCTTCAGCCAAGCTTTGCATGACATCAAGTCCATACGCAAAAACGTTGAATAAAAGCGCATCAGCCCCGAGTTCGGCTGCCTTTCTTGCTCGATCTTTCAAATCAAAAGTTCTACCAGTTAAATTAACAGCATAAAGCGTGCGATGTCCTGTCTCTTCATATGTTTCTTTTAATATCTTTTTTCCTTCCTTGATTCGATCTTCAAAAGGGGCTAATGGGCTTTCAAATAAAATCTCATCATCTTTGATGAAGTCTACTCCACCTAAAGCCTGTAAGCGGAGCTGTTCTTTTAAATCCTCCATATCACGACCGATCACGCCTTTAAATATACTCATCAATAGCGGCCGATCAAACACGCCTACTTTCTTTCGTATCCCCTCAATGCCAAATACCGGTCCTGGCAGACAGCTTTTAAACCTTTCCGAAAATTCGATATCGACGAGCTTTACTTTCCCATCCAGTGAAAGCTTTCCAAAAATCGTCGTCAACACCGCTGGTATATCAGCTGAAAAGTTCGCCTCAGGATAAGCAATGGTCACCTCTGTTTGATACAGACCACCATTTGCGGGAGACTGTTCTTTTACGCTCACCACACGGCCTTTATGTTTTTTCAGCTGCTCCTTTTTGAGCTGCGGCAAGTCCGTCCATGACCCGACCGTTAACCCAAGTGCGATCTGCTCTGCTTTTCGGTCTATTTGTTCATCCTCTAGATGTGTTAGTACGTATGTTGCCAGTAGTTCACTCACTAGGAATCCCCTTTCGATTGCGTCCTGTATATGGTCAATAAAAAAACCTCTTTAAGTGCTTGATCAGCGCGTTAAAGAGGTTTCGTCTCATTCATCCGAATCTTATCTCTCAGCGCTTGCTGCAAGAATTAGCACCGTGCTTCATGGAAGTCGGTTGCCGGGCTTCATTGGGCTAGTCCCTCTGCCTACTCTTGATAAGAATATTCAATTTTCTTAAATATTGCCTGAATTATCGCACCATTTTTTTACGTTGTCAATGGCTTTTTTTCAAATAACTGCAAGGCAGCGATACGATCAGCGGCTTCCTTTAGCCGCTCCTCACTTGTTAAAAGTCCGACTCTGACGTAGCCTTCACCGTGAGCACCAAAGCCATTCCCGGGTGCAACAACAACATGTGCTTTTTCTAATAATACATCAGAAAAAGTTTCCGATGTATACCCTTCAGGCACCTTTAACCAAGCAAAAAACGAGCCCTTTGGCGCACTGACGTCCCAGCCAATCTCTTTGCATGCAGCAATCCAAGTGTTTCGTCTTTTTTCGTACCGATCATTTTGTACTTGTACGCACGTTTGATCGCTTAAAAGTGCTTCTGCTGCTGCATCTTGAGTTGCTTTAAACAGTGACACAAACAGGTGATCCTGATAAAGCTCAATGGCTTCGATAACAGAGGCATTCCCTGCTGCAAAACCGACTCTCCAACCAGCCATATTATACGTTTTGGACAATGTATAGATTTCAATACCTGTCTCTTTTGCTCCGTCTATTTCCAGGAAACTAAGGGGCTTTTCGCCGTCAAATCCTATGCCGCCATATGCAAAATCATGGACTACACACATCTTATTTTCATTCGCAAACGCAACAGTATCTTCAAAAAATGTCCGGGTTGCAGTCGCACCAGTCGGATTATTTGGGTAATTTAAGTACATCAACTTTGCTTGATTCTTATCCTGTTCTGACAATTGGTGGTAGTCAGGTAAAAAATCATTTTGTTCAAGAAGAGGCATTGTGACCATGCGAGCTCCGGCAAGCACAGCGCCTGACCAGTAATCAGGATAGCCCGGATCTGGAACAAGCAGCGTATCACCTGGATTCAGTAAGCATTGCGGCAATTCGACTAGTCCCGCTTTCCCTCCAAATAAGATGGCAATCTCTGTCTTTGGGTCAAGCGTGACGCCATATTCTCTTTCATAAAAAGCAGCTGCAGCTTTTTTTAGTTTCGCTGTCCCGCGGAATGAGGAGTATTGATGATTTTCAGGTTTTGCTACCGCTTCCTGCATCGCTTTCACAATATGTGGAGGAGTGGGCTGATCAGGATTTCCTTGACCTAAATTAATCACATCTGCCCCTTCCTGCACTTTTTTCTGTACTTTTTGTACAAGCGACGCAAAAAATTGTTTCGGTAAATGTTTCAATACATCCGATTGCTGGAATTCCATTTTTTCACCTTCTATTCAAGTTACATGACAATACAATCACTGTAATGGATTGTTTTATGAATTGTAAAGCAATTTTGAAAAAAGATTGACATGTGAACTGCAGCTCTGATAATATCTAGAATTAAGAAATGCAAGTAGACATGAAACAATTACATATTGATTTCTCTTATCGAGAGTTGGGCGAGGGATTTGGCCTTTTGACCCCAACAGCAACCGACCGTTAATACCACTGTGAAGTGGGGCGCAGCAAGAACAGCGCCAAGACAATTTATTGTCTTATAGGGCACGGTGCTAATTCCATCAGACGTATGTGCTGAGAGATAAGAGAGGCTTCGAGCATACACGCCATCAAGCCTCTTTCTCTCAGGAGAAAGAGGCTTTTTTATATGATTTGGAGGGGAAGCAATTGGTTACACTTACGGCATCATATGAAGAATTAACAGAGAGTTCGGCAGTTGCATTAGCCATTAGACTTGGATTGATTCAAGAGAGCAGTCATTTGACCTGTACTGAAATTGGCGACGGAAATTTAAATTACGTCTTTCATATTTATGATCACAAACAAGCAAAAGGACTGATTATCAAGCAGGCCCTTCCTTACGCAAAAGTCGTTGGAGAAAGCTGGCCGCTGACATTAGACCGCGCAAGAATTGAAAGTGCAGCACTCATCAAGCAATCAGAGTATGCACCACATCTCGTACCAGCCGTCTATTATTCGGATACAGCTCTTGCAGTGACGGCAATGGAAGATCTATCACACCTTGAAATCGTCAGAAAAGGGCTAATTGCCGGAAAACAATACCCGTACTTATCAGATCATGTCGGAGAATTTTTAGGCAAAACACTATTTTACACATCTGACTTTGCCACGAATCCTAAAATCAAAAAGCAATTCGTGAAGCAGTTTACGAACCCTGATCTTTGTGACATTACAGAGAAACTCGTCTTCACAGATCCTTTCTTTGACAGCGAAACGAATGACTTCGAAGAGGAATTAAGAGAAGAGGCACAAGCACTATGGGCTGATCTTGAACTGCAAGCAAAAGCAGCCGAATTGAAACGGATCTTCTTAACCTCTGCTGAAACACTGGTACATGGAGATCTTCATACAGGCAGTATTTTTGCAAACGAAACGGAAACGAAAATCATTGATCCAGAGTTCGCTTTTTACGGTCCTTTCGGATTCGATATCGGTCACTTTATTGCCAATCTGTTCATCAATGCTTTATCTCATGAGAATGAGCAGGATCAGCAGCACCTTTTTGATCATGTCGTCAATGTATGGGCAACATTCAAAGAAGTGTTCACAAAAGCATGGAAAGAAGACAGTATTGAAGCGTTTAGTGTATCGGACAGCTTTTTAGAAACAACGTTTGACCGTATTTTAAAAGAAGCCACCGGCTTTGCTGGCTGTGAGCTTGTTCGCCGAACCATCGGTCTTGCGCATGCGGCTGATCTCGATGCGATTCCATCACATTCTAGAAGGCTTCAGCAGAAAAAAGCAGCACTTACACTAGGAAAAACATTCATCAAACAATATCAAGCAGTGGAAACAGCGTCTGACCTCGTCGCATTATTCCAGCAAACTGTAAAGGAGTGACGAGTTTTGTCTAAAGAATTTGAAGTTCCCCGTTCCGTCGAATGGGAAGAAAACCGTATCAACATTTTGAATCAGCAAAAATTACCCGCTGAAACCGTGTTTGAGCATTTATATACAAAAGAAGATGTGTATGATGCCATTGTGACGCTAAAAGTACGCGGAGCACCTGCTATTGGCATTACAGCGGCTTTTGGGCTCGCACTCAGTGCACAAGAGATTGATACAGAAGACATTAATCTCTTTAAGCGAGAAGTCGCTCGCCTGAAAGAATATTTAAACAGTGCTCGTCCAACCGCTGTGAATCTTGCCTGGGCATTAGACCGGCTTTATCAGCGCACTCAGCGTGCTGCTTCGGTGAATGCAGCCAAAACTGATCTTGTCCATGAAGCCATTCAAATTCAAATCGAAGATGAAGAAACATGCCGGCAAATCGGTCAAAATGCTCTTCAGCTCTTTAAATCTGGTGATCGAATTATGACCATTTGTAACGCAGGCTCCATTGCCACAAGCCGCTACGGAACAGCGCTTGCACCCTTTTATTTAGCGAAAAAGAAAAACCTCGATCTTCACATTTACGCATGTGAAACACGTCCTGTCCTTCAAGGCGCTCGTCTGACGACATGGGAATTGATGCAGGGCGGCGTAGATGTGACGCTTATCACGGATAATATGGCAGCCCATACGATGAAAGAAAAACAAATTTCTGCCGTTATTGTTGGTGCAGATCGAATCGCTAGAAACGGTGATACAGCAAATAAAATTGGAACGTTAAGTCTGGCTATTTTGGCTAAACACTTTCAAATTCCATTTTTTGTGGCAGCGCCTCTTTCGACCTTTGATGTGTCAACTCAGGATGGGTCAGATATTCCGATTGAAGAACGCGACCCGCAGGAAGTAAAGGAATTAAACGGCATCCAAATAGCGCCTCCTGACGTGCAGGTATTTAACCCTGCCTTTGATGTCACTCCTCACCATCTCATTTCCGGGATCATTACAGAAAAAGGCATTATCACTTCCAACTATACAGAAGAGATTGATGCACTATTTACTGAAAGCGTGTCACTTTAATCAAACAAAAGCGCGGGATTCTTATCATTTAAGAGCACCGCGCTTTTTTGTTTCGTTTGTTTTTGCTAATATTTCTTTTTTCTGTTCTTCTGTCAACACGTTCATTTTGACACATAGTGATGTGACGGCGTACATTTTATCTTTTTTGCCCCATAACATGTTAGCAGCCTCCTTTTTCCCCAGACCAACTTTTTTAGCTTAATAAAAGGATATGTCGCTCACTAAACATTTGGAACAGGTCAATTCATTTATTTTTGAACAAATGGGATGCCTTCTAATTCTAACAGGATCGCTTTCATCCCTGTCTTCGTCCCTGCATAACCAGTCAGAGTCCTGTCTTTTCCAATGACCCGGTGACACGGGATAAAAATAGGCAATGCATTGCGTCTATTAGCTTGTCCAATGGCTCTGACAGCCTTTGGATTACTGATCGCTTCTGCAATATCAGCATAGCTCTTTGATTCACCATACGGAATAGTAGAAAGTGCCTCCCACACTTGCTCTTGAAACGGAGAGCCTGCTTGCTTGAGCGGGAGATCGAACACTTTCCGATCGCCCTTAAAATATTCATCCAGCTGTTTTTTCGCTTCTTTTAATACAGGCGTGTCTTCTTGTTTAAAATGGTCTCTCTGTTCTTTGACCAAAAACGATTCATCATCAAACTTCACTTCAATGATGGCACCATCTTTCTCTAGTATATATAATGCCCCGATTGGTGCGGTATAGACTGTATAATACACATTAAAGCTCCCCTTCTTGTTTCTGCTGCCGGAGTGGAAGCGTGAGATGGAACACTGTTCCGACCCCTTCTTCACTCTCTACTTCAATGGTTCCTTGATGCTCTTCAATAATTTTATAACTAACCATTAACCCAAGTCCAGTGCCTCTTTCTTTTGTTGTATAAAATGGTTCTCCGAGACGCTTTAGTTTATCCTCTGTCATGCCGCAGCCTTCATCACGAAGAGAAATCACAATGTGCTCCTCCCCCTTCCTTTGAATGCTCACGTATACATTTCCTTTCTGAGGCATTACTTCAATCGCATTTTTTAAAATGTTAATAAAGACTTGCTTCAATTGATTTTGTTCACAGTAGATGAGCGGAATATCATCCAGCACATCTAAATGCATTTGTACATTGCCAAGATTGGCCTGTGCGTGAAGAAGGTCCATCGTGTCTTTGACAATTTGCACGACATTTTTTTCTTCATAGATGATGGCCTGCGGTTTCGCTAAAATCAAAAATTCTGTAATGATGGATTCGATTCTTTTTAGCTCTGATGTGATGACATTAAAATAGAGCGAATACTCCCCTTCAATGTTTCCTTTGAGCAGCTGAATGAAGCCTTTTAAAGCCGTCATTGGATTTCTAATTTCATGAGCAATTCCTGCGGCAAGCTCTCCGACAACATGAAGCGTATCCGATTTTCTTACCCGCTCCTCTAATTCCTTGCGTTCAGTCACATCTCTAAAGATGGCCAAATTCATGTTATGAATAATATTTCGTTTAAAAGAAAACTCCAAAATACGTTGATCTGGATGGTTCAGCACAAAGGGAACTTCATTGTCCATCTCGTCTAATGACATCGCCTGAGCTGGCTGCGCCAAATTTTCAATTTGATATGGCGCAAGGATATGAAAAAGGTTCATTTCCGTTAAGTGATCATCTTTGAGGCCAAGCAGTTCACTTGCAGAAGGATTCACATCTATAATCCGGTATTGATTATCGAAAAGAACAATGCCATCCATAGAGCCATTAAATACTTTACGGAATTTGAGCTCACTTTCTCGCAGCTCCTCTTCCATTCGCTTTCTGTCACTGACATTCCGTAAAATGGTTAAGTGCTGTCCTTCTAATACCGCATGCTTAGAGGTGAACTCAAGCTCTTTGAATTGGCCATTCGCCATTCTAAAGAGGAGTTCTTCTCTGATTTCAAGATTCCTGATATACCGTCTTCTTGTCGGCCGGTATCTGCGATCAGATTTGACTAGAAAATCCATGAGTTTCTTGCCAATCAGCTGATGCATCGGTAATTCGAAAATTCGGCAGGCTGATTCATTTGCCCTGACAATTTCTCCATCATCCGCCCAAATGATGATGGCATCCATCGCATTTTCGAATATTTCTCTAAAACGTTCTTCACTTTTTAGCAGCTTTTCTTCCATTAATCTTTTTTCTGTAATATCACGCATGATGGACATGTAAAAACCACTCATCACATTGGATGTGATGGTCAGTTCGAATAATTTGTGCTGCCCAGATTGAAGGGTAACAGGAAGTTCTCCCTTTGCTTTCCCTGTTTCTTTCAATGAAGTTAAGAGCTGCTGGAGCGCTGGAAGATTTTCTTCTTCAACAAATTCATTTAAGTAGCGGTCTGTTAAATCTGTTTTTTGAAGTTCAAAGCTCTGGCAAAAAGAGTGATTGGCGTCAATCATACAACCATCCTGATCAAAAATGACCATACCGTCAATCGCTCGATCAAATAAATCTTTAAACAGCTGCTCATTCATCGAGCGTTCTCGCTCTAATATTTTCTTTGAAGAAATATCACGCATGACGACAATATATTGTTGATTCACCACGTCGTGCTCTGCTGCAAATTCAATATATTTTGTCTCTCCATTTTCAAGTTGAATGGAGATCTCTCTTTTTAACGTTCCTTTTCGAAAAAAAATCTCAAGTGAGCAGTCAATTTTGTTTTTCGGAATGCCGTATAGGAAATCTAGAACGGATTTATTGAGGAGGTCTTCTTTCGGTGTTTGGACAAGCCTGCATGTCGCTTCATTGGCTTGGATAATGTTGAGGTGCTGATCAAATATAAAAATGGCATCTAACGTCTTATTTAACAGCATTTTGTGCTGTATCAATTCATTTCGCAAATATTCGTTTTCTTTTTCTAATTTTCTGATATTTTTCGCACCATCGAGCGTTTCAGTCATTCTCTTACACTCCTTTTCCAGCCTCATTCCTCTACAATATTTCTACAAGATTTTCATTGTTCCTTCATTCGACTCATAAAAAAAGAGAACTTTTTACACGAGGCTTGCTTCATTTGTTTCATTTGGATGACACGATTGTATAACGATTCTCTTTTCTTACGCTTCTTTTACAACCGCTCTACAATTTCACATCAAATAGCGAAATGAGCCAATTTGTATTTTAAAATGGGGCAAATGAGGGAACAGTGCACTTAGAACGTTTATGTTCGAAATGAAGCAGGAAAGGTGATGTTATGACATCAACGAGAGACAGTTATTTTGATAATGCAAAATTTCTTCTGATTTTTCTAGTTGTTTTTGGTCATTTGTTACGGTCATTCATACATGATAATGACTGGATACTCTACTTATATAAATTTATTTATACATTCCATATGCCCGCTTTTATATTGGTGTCTGGCTTCTTTGCCAAAGGTTTTAGAAAACCAGGTTTTATGAAAAAAGTCGCTGTTAAGCTGATCATCCCATATTTGATTTTTCAGGTCATCTATTCTGTGTATTATTATTTCTTACAGGATCAAAGCATCTCTAACTTAAATCCGATTGATCCGCAATGGTCTTTATGGTTTTTAATCAGTTTATTCTTTTGGAACTTACTACTTATTCCTTTTTCAAAACTGCCATTCCACTGGGCAATGATCGTCAGTTTATCGATGGCGTTACTTGTCGGTTACGTGGACAGCATTAGCGATACACTCAGCCTATCTCGTACATTTGTCTTTTTGCCGATGTTTTTAGCTGGCTTTTATTTAAAAAAGCAGCACTTTGAATTTATCCGAACAAGCAAAGGGAAACTGACTGCACTTCTTGTACTGATGGCCGTGTTCATGTTTTGCTATTTTTATGAATTCGATTATTCCTTTTTATTTGGGTCACAGTCTTACGCTTCTCTTGGAGATGAAGGACTCATTGCAGCGATGAAACGAATGGTATGGTATTTACTTGCATTTGCTGCTACCTTTAGTTTCTTTGCATTAGTCCCTACACGCCGGTTCTTCTTTACCAAATGGGGCACAAGAACGTTATATGTCTATTTACTTCATGGCTTTGTGATTAAGCTTTTAAGAACGACTTGGTTTGATGATTGGGCTCTAAATACGGCAAGTGTATTGATTCTATTGCTACTTACGGTCCTCTTAACCTTTACCCTATCTAGTACATTTGTTAAAACTGTTGCACAACCAGTCATCGAGCTCAAAATGACCAGCCTGATGAGAACCATTACTGGCAGACAAAACAGTTATATTAAATAGAAAAAACGATCTCTCTGGATCGTTTTTTTCTATTTATTTTTTGTTTTTCTGTTCAGTGTGACATTCATCGTTTTTTTTAGGCTTCATTAAGGTATCAATCCATTTACTGCTGTTTATATCTCCCAGCTCGCTGCCAAATTCCTCTTCCAAGATATCGGGGTTCATCGGTTTTTTATGGTCTTTCATATCTTTACTTTTCACATGTTTTTTAGTCACGAGACGCTCCCCCCTGTTTCCCTTGATGAGAATTTCGGTTCGCCTGGCGGTCTTCTGATTGCTCGTCAAATTGTGTTTGTCCTTGATCGTGTGCCATGCTTTCTGTAGGCGTCATATTATTCGTGAGTGCTTCATTTTTTGCTGCTTTTCTTTTCACTTGTCATCATTCCTTTTTAACATGTTTAGTTCTTCGCTCAATTGATCAAACAGCTCTTTCATTTGTTTGACTGTCACTGGTTTTTCCTCAGGCTTTAACTCATATCCAATTTGCCCATTCGCTTCTAGCGTTGCTTTTTTGAGACTGCTGATGTCTGTGATGCCCTGCTGCTTTAAGCGCATTTTGAATTGGTCCCTTGTCAGCCGCGTTTTTTTTAGCTTGTGATCAAGCATTTCTCCATCCTCTAAAATCACCACAGACTTCCCTGAAACCAATTTTTCAAAAAAATCAAATTGGATCGACAGCTTTTCCATAATCACAAGCGCCACAATAAAAATGGCGGCCGCATAAATGGTTTCAAGTAAATTATGCTCAATAAAGGGTTGGATAATAATCGATCCAATTGAAATCATGATGACTGTCTGTTGAACCGTCAATTGACTAATGGATTTAGGTCCTGCTATTCTCAGCAGCAAGGTACCAACGAGCAGCATTACAATTGCTTTCCATAACACATCCAGCACGTCTCTTTCACCTCTTACCTATAGATTGCGAACATCCCTTGTGATTTAGCCAGTTATATAATGGAAATAAAAAAACCCAGCATTCAGTAGGAATGCTGGTCTGATTGTTGATAAAGAGTTAAAATGATCTTTATTTTAGCTCTTCTTCTTTTCAGCGTGATAGAAAACCTTTGCAGTCTAGAAAAGTCGAGCACCGGCGGAGCGGAGCGAATTTGACATTCGTGAGCACCGGAGCACAGATTTGACAACGAATGCGAGGGTTTGTCTACACGCTGAAACCAGCATTCAGTAGGAATGCTGGTTAGCCGATGATCACACGCTCTTTCGGATAATGATAATTCGCTTCACTTTCCCGGCGGCCAATTAAATACAAGAAGCTTGGAATTCCAATCCGTCCTATAAACATGACGACCATAATAATACACTTACCAAATACGGACAAGTCAGACGTAATTCCGAGCGACAGTCCCGTTGTTCCGAAGGCAGAACAAACTTCAAATAAAGTTTCAAGAAGTGTATGATGGTCTGATAAAGTTAACAGAAACGTAGCACCAAACACTAAAATAAAGGCCATCATCGTCACCATGAGGGATTTATTAATGTCCGCTTGATGAAGCTCTCTTTTAAAGATTTTAATGGACTTATTTCCTCTCGCAAAATGAAACAAAGCAAGTAAATTAAGGGCAAACGTGGTTGTCCGAATTCCGCCCCCTACCGAGCTTGGAGATGCCCCGATAAACATCAGCAAACATAAAAATAACAGTGTCGGCTCTGTCAATTGCGTAATATCTAATGTCGAAAGCCCGCCACTTCTGGTAGCTGTTGATTGAAACAAAGAATAAAACAAGATTTCATGCCAGCTCTTCCCTAGAAAAGTAAACCGGGCTTCAAGTGCATAAATCCCAATTGCCCCAACGACAACAAGCAGGCCAAACGTGATTGTTGTAATTTTCGTAAACAATGAAAACGATGCATGTTTTCGGTCTTGATTGAATAAATAATCCTTTACTTCGACAAGTACCGGAAAGCCAATAGCGCCAAAAATGATGAGAAGCATCGTAATAAATTGGACGAAATAGTCATCTTTATAAGGAATTAACGAATTTCCAGTAATATCAAATCCTCCATTGGTTGTGGCACTGATACTAGAGAAAAATCCGTGTAAAAAAGCACCTTGCACATCGTAATACTTTAGAAAATACATACTTAAAATCAGACCGCCTACAAACTCAATCAGTAAGATTAAATATAAGACCTGCTTCATGAGTTTTACAATTCCTGATAAGTTGCTCTGGTTTTGGTCTGCCATAATTAATTTTCTTTCTTTAATGCCGATCCTTTTTCGCATAACCAGCCAGACGAATGTACCAAGGGTCATAATGCCGATACCCCCGATTTGCAAAACAAATGCAAGGATCCACATCCCGGTCACACTAAATGTTTGTGACGTATCGACAACAGTCAGACCCGTGACACTGACTGCACTCACAGCTGTAAACAGCGCATCAATAAATGTCCATTTGACTCCTTCTTGGTGAGCCACTGGCAGACTGAGTAGAATGAACGACACGGTCACAGCAAGAAAATAATAAAGGGCAATCAACTGAAAAGCCGACAGCCGGTCGATTAGTTTTTTCATTGGATTCATGGTTATTCCTTCTTTTATCTTTCTTTTCGAATACTATATCATTTTAATGAAAAGAAAGAAGATTTTAAAGGTATTTTGTGCTTTATTTACTTTTTCATCAAAAAGAAAAAGACATCCTTACGCAGAATGTCTTTTGATCTTTCTTATTTTGCTTCGAGTCTTCTAATTCTTTCGTTTAAATCAGGGTGTGTTGAGAAAAGAGAAGCTTTTCTTTTACCACTGATTTTCAGTGTAGCAACAGCTGTTTGATCATCATCTTTAATTCTTGATGTATACGCCTCTAGTGAACGGAGCGCATGAATCATTTTATCTTTTCCTGCAAGGTCCGCACCGCCGCGGTCTGCATGGAATTCGCGATGTCTAGAGTAAGCAAATACGACAAGGCTTCCTAAGATAGAGAAAATAATTTGGAAGACGATCACAGCGATAAAGTGAACAATCGGCACAAGCTCTTCACGTGGAACGAAACGGCTTGCGATCCATGCCGCAATTCTTGAAAGGAAGACAACAAACGTGTTGACGATTCCTTGAAGTAACGTCATTGTAACCATGTCACCGTTCGCTACGTGAGCGACTTCGTGAGCGATAACCCCTTCAACTGCTGCATCATCCATTTCATGAAGCAATCCAGTTGATACGGCAACAAGCGATCTTCTTTTAGAAGGACCTGTCGCAAATGCATTTACTTCAGATGATTGGTAAATACCGACCTCAGGCATTTTAGAAAGGCCTGCTGCTCTTGATAGTCTGTGAACGCGGTCAACAAGCTGCTGCTCATCATATGTTAAAGAATCCTTTTCTGGATTTAACACACGCACACCCATCATCATTTTTGCCATCCAGCGAGACATCGCTAGTGACATAAACGAGCCTACAAAACCAACAACTGCACTGAATACAAGAAGATAAAGGATATTAAGTCTTCCGTCTGCTCCTATATAAGAACCAACACCAGTTGCTGCACTAATAACCGATAGGACAATACCAATCGTAGTGATAACAAGAATGTTCGTTAATATAAACAGAAATATTCTTTTACCCATACATAACCTCCGCTGTCATATTAAGTTCATTTGAACTTATTAATAAAATTATAAAAATAAACGTCTCAAATTGCAAGGAAAAAGGAATCGTTTTCTATGTTTATCATACTGGCTCAAACCTCGTCATTTCAATGATTACGCTACTTGCATCCGCTAAAAAGTGAACAAATTGTGACGCAGCGGTCCTATTTTAGTTTATTTTGCATTTTCATTAAAAAGAGATTATGATGTTGAATTAGATCAATAATCACGTTTTTGACGTACAAATGAGGTGGAACATGGTGACTTTTAAATTAACGAGAATTGACATGACGAGACTTCTGTATTCTCTAAAAGGCGAGGGAGATCTGACTCCGCTTCAGCTTTTGAATTTATCTGTAAAAAGCGATAAGGAACATGAATATGATGAATTAAAAATCCCTTCGTTTTTTGAAAAACTCGAACGGCGGAAGCAAAAATCAGAGCACGGGCTTTCAACGAACGAAATCGTTGAGCTTGGCAACTTGTGTGAGCTGACTTCTCTTAAATCGACAGCCATTCAAAACTGGATCAAGCGCGATATTAAAGATATGATCGGCCATCCAGAGCTTGGCAAGAAGTACTCCATTGATCAGGTCGTTATTTTATTAATTGTCCGGGATTTAAAATCAGTATTTGATTTTGATTCTATTCGTATGATCTTATCTGCCTTATTTAATACGATCACAGATCGAACGGATGATATTATCAGCCCCATCCGTTTTTATGAAGCATATGCGCACGTCCTTGATTTTATTTATCACCATACACATTTTCCATTAAAGGAAACGAATTTACGAGAAATGACAGAAGAGCAGACGGACAAGCTCCACGAAGAGTTTACAGAATTGACGAAGCCGCAATGGCATTTGATTAAAGGCATTATCAGTTCTACCGTTTTCTCCGTTTTCACTTCTCACTTGCAAAGCACAGCGCAAGAAATGATGTTTAATACGCTTCAGCTGAAAAAGGCTTAAAACAGAGCCCGAGGTGACCTTCATCACCTCGGCTTTTTTGTGCAGCAATTGCCAGCATAATTGCAGGCTGTTTTTTTCAAAATAAGAAGGCGCAACAAACATGAGGTGAAAGGAGGAATCTGTGATGGCAAATCGAAATCAACTTCTTGTTCCTGGAGTAGAACAAGCATTAGATCAATTTAAATACGAGATCGCTCAAGAATTTGGCGTGACTCTCGGTTCAGATACAGTCGCACGTTCAAACGGTTCTGTTGGCGGCGAGATGACAAAAAGACTCGTACAGCAGGCGCAATCTCAAATGGGCCATTCAACTAAATAAAGACATGGTGAAATACGCCGGATCTATTCTGGCGTTTTTTTACTGTTCATATGTAGGCTCATCCCGGTTTTCACGGTATGAAGGCGGTGTATTTTTCCCTTTTTGTTTGACGTCATTTCTGTTACGTTCGACGTACGGACGATTCTGACCACTGTCGTTTTTTTTTACATGCTTTTCAGCATCACCACGTGATGTGCCATTTGGATGTCTTTTTTCATCAGGATCAGTCGAGTGATTTTTTTTTTGCTCTTTGTCTTTTTCAAAAGGGCGGTCCTTTTCTTCTTTTCCCTTTTTCTCTTTATTTTCATGATTAGGGCTTGTTTGGTGAGGCTTTTGAACAGCTCCTTGCTCTTCCCTCTCAACTTCCTTCTGCTCTTTGTCTTCGCCTTCTGGAGCCTCTTTATCCGGCTGCATCTCATCGCTACCGTCTATCTTTATATCTTCTTTTTTGTCTTCGTCTTTTTGATCTTCATCAGCATTTTTCGGCTCTTCTTCTTTGACAGCCTCGTCATCTGCTGGATCTTCATCTTCTTTTTTAACGTCCTCTTGTTCGTTGTCTTGCATTTCTTGATTTCTAATATAAGTTCCTGTTGAAATGCCTGCTTTTTGTGCCTTTTCTCTTGTTTCCAGGTCACCTTCTACAGTTTCCAGCTTATAATTGCGCTTTTGATATTCCCCCGAGATGGTGCTGATTTTACTTTTTACGTTTGTTTTGTATGTATGATCCTGCTTGTTTTCATAAACAGTTGAAATATAAATGCTTTTAGAGTGGTTCACGTATCCTTTTTTATCACAATCATCGATGATTTCCTGCACGACTTTGGTCATGTCGTTTTTTTCTAAATCTTTCATACTGGCCAGTACTTGCTTCGCATCTTTATTCAGCGGAGTGACACCGATCACTTGATAATTGTGATCGAGTTTCAGCTCAAAACTTGGGTTAATGTCAATCGTCATATATGCATATGCTTTTTGACTTGAGAAAGATGGCATCATAGTGAAGATCACGACAATAATTGCTGCAATTGATAGAATTCCTGCATTTAACGGACGTAAACGAAGCAGGTCAAAAAAACCGGCTCTTTTTCTTTCGAGACGTGATTCATTCGGAAACGTCACTTCTTGACCGATTTCATAGTCTTGCTGTTCATACTTTGTCCGCAGAAATTGTCCATCAGGGGTCAGCAGTGTGACATATTTTTTGTTTTTCTCTACTATAATGCCTCTTCTCATGAATTAAGCACCCCTTTAAGGTAATCTTTCAAATACACATAATCACCTGTCATAATGATCGCCATCGCAATAATATATTTTCTATTTCTCTCAATCGTTTTGCGGCTGACTTCCACTAGCTTTTCCAGCTGTTTGACTGGCAATTGTTTTTTCTGAAATAAAATGGTTCTCAGTTCATCGTGCTTAACGAGTGTATGGGCCACTTTAATGGCATTTTGTCTCGCATCCGCATGCTTTGGTGAATGCTCAAGCAGTTCTTGAAACGTAAGACCATATACTTTCAATCGTTCTTTAAAATGTTCAATCTCTTCTCTTCTATGTTCTTGTTCAATTAAACGCCTATATTCATTTGCAGAAAGCTCTGCTTCAATCATGCTTTGCGAGTACTCGCCATTCTCACTTTCTTGAAGGTCCATTTGAACCGTTGGCGCGTTTCTTGCTTCTTTTCGAATATAGTCGATTACTTTTCTTTTAATAATTAACTCCGCAAATGCAAGGAGTGAGTTGCCTTTTTCGGCAGAGTATTTTTCTATCGCTTCATTAAAGGCAATTAAGCCTACGCTGAATTCATCATCTTTTTCATCTATATATCGTTTACAAACGGATGAAACCGTCTTAGCGACAAATGGTTTGTATTGCTCGATTAATGCATTTTGCAGCTCGGTATCACCCTGTTGGATGTTGATTGCCGACTGCTCTAATGTTTGCTTTTTCTTTCCCTTTTTAAACAAAAGGCTAAGCAATGGTTTCACCTCAGTTCTCCCTATATTACTCATTTATGATAGCTAATTTATGAGGGAAGCGCAAAGGAAGAAATGAGGAATTCATTTCCTGTTACTCAATTGTGACATGTATTTCTTTATCTACTTTACAACGTTTCGTTTAAAAGCAAAGAAATAAGGGGGTATCCCCCCCTTTTTTGTAATATACGTGTTATGAAAATGAAATGATATTTCTTTCAAAAAACCTACTCTTCCAGCCGCATCTCTTGTTTTTCCTCGTTTTGCTGGCCGCCTTTTCTTGATGGACTTGATAAAAACCAACCAAATGCTGCAATTGCGAGAAGAACCGTCCAGAAAATGATTTTCCATAATGTTGAATGAATGAAATGAGAGGACACGACCCCAATGGCTGGATGAGAAAGTGTATAGAGCGTCAGCTTCACGCCAACCCATCCGACAATGACAAATGCTGCTGTTTCTAGGCTTGGTCTCGTTTTAAGCAGTTTCACAAATACAGTCGCCGCAAACCTCATGATCACTAGACCAATGATACCGCCCAATAGAATGACAATAAATTGACCGCCATCAAGCCCGCCAATTTGTGGAAGGTTTGTTGCTGGCAGAGTCACAGCTAATGCAACAGCTGCTAAAATAGAATCTACTGCAAATGCAATGTCAGCAAGCTCAACTTTTACGACGGTTGCCCAAAAGCCGCTTTGTTTCATGTTTGTGTCTGCTTCCTTTTTCTTAAATACGTGCGATTTTAAAATATGGTGAATCGAAATATATAGAAGATAAATTGCGCCAATGGCTTGAACTTGCCACACATCTACTAAAAACGAAATAAGAAAAAGAGAACCAAATCGCATGACAAATGCTCCCGCAAGTCCGTAAAACAATGCCTTTTTTCTTTGTTTTTCAGGAAGGTGTTTGACCATCACAGCCATAACCAGCGCATTATCAGCTGCTAAAATCCCTTCTAACCCAATCAATACGAGAAGAACCCACCCGTACTCTAAAATAATTGCTGCATCCATCATCATTCCTCCTTATTTTTTATCTATTGTCCCACAACAGACAAAGGCTTATGAATGCAAAAAAGACCTTTGCCTGTAATGGCAAAGGTCTTGCTAGACATGTGATATGTAAATCATGCCAACAAAGCCGATGGAATGAGGTTCCATGTAATGACGACTTTGTTTCCGGTAAAAACCGGACGCTACTCCCCTTTGGTGGGATTAAGAATATTTAGATTACTTATATCATAATCAACAGACCCCGTATTGTCAACAGGTGACTTTTTATCCCCACCCATTGATTAAGCAGTTGGTGTTTCTGTTTTTCTTTTTCTTCGTTTCAGCCACACGTAGAGAACAAACAATAAGAGCATACCAATTCCAATCGGCAATACATATGGTTCTAAAATGGTTCCAACCTCTTGCCAGTTCTCCCCAAGGACAAATCCTAGATACACATATACAAATGTAATTGGCGTAATCGCCAAAAACGTATACAGGCAAAAAACCCACACATTCATCTTCGCAATCCCGCACGGAATGGAAATAAGGGTTCTGACCCCTGGAATAAACCGGCCGCTAAACGCAACAAATCCGCCATGCTTTTCAAAAAAGGCATCCGATTTATCAAGTGACTCAGGTTTCACAAAGAAATACTTCCCATATTTATTTAAAAAGGGTCTCCCTCCATAACGCCCTAACCAGTACAAGGTCAAGGGGCCTGCCACACCGCCAATAGAACCGGCAGCCACAACACCGATGAAGGCCATGTCCCCTTTTGAAACCCAGTAACCTGCAAGAGGCAACACCACTTCAGCAGGAACAAATTCAATGCATAATGCAAGAAAGATGCCGAAGTACGACAAATTCTTAAAGGCATCAGCTAATGAAATAATAAAATCTTCGATGTTTATCAATCCCTTTCACACATAATCAGTTTGACAGGCTATGCTTGCAAATCGTACCGTGCCACCTATTAAACGAATAAAAAAACAAAAATGATTCACTTTTCTTCGTTTTTTTACATTAAATTTGATTTTACTATAAAAAATGTTCAAAAAAAATGCTAAATGCCCTTTTTAAGTAAAGGAAAAGTGAACACAGGCGCCACTTGATCCGATATATTAAGTATATGTCTGTTTTTAGATACAGGAGGTTTTCTTACATGACACATTTAACAGGAAGCTACAACGGATGGCTTGTCTTTCTGTCAGTCGCTGTCGCCGCTGTCGCCTCCTACTCAGCTCTTCAATTAGCCAGCCGGGTGATCCAGTCGAGCGGCGCAAAGAAAAGAGTATGGTTGATCATTGGTGCGATGATCATGGGGATGGGAATATGGTCAATGCATTTTATTGGCATGATGGCGTTTCACCTACGCTCTGGTATCACATATGAAACACCCTTACTCATTTTATCGATTTTGGCCTCTTTTATCGGTTCTTTCATTGCATTTTCAATATGTATTCAGCAGCAACTTTCTACAAGACGACTTTTGATTAGTTCGATCACGATGGGCTCAGCTATTTGCAGCATGCACTACCTCGGATTGGAATCAATGGCGAATGTCACCATCAGCTATGACCCTGTTCTCTTTTTTCTTTCGTTTTTTATTGGTGCGCTCGCTTCATTCTTTTCATTACACCTTTTTTTCCGGCTCCATCGCTCTGAGAAAAGGCGGGGAGATCAGCTGTTAAAAATAGCGGGTGCACTGATGATGGGCGGTGCTGTTGCGGGCATGCATTACACTGGCATGGCGTCTTCGACGATGTTTTTTCATTCAGATGGTCATGCCGCTGCGGGTGGTTCTCTTGAAATGTCACCATTTAGCCTGTCCATTTTCATCGGTCTGATGACGCTTATCGTCCAATCACTTATGATTTTCGGCGCCTATATTGATCACCGGATTATGTCACAATCCGATCAGCTAAAAGAAAATGAACAGCGGTTCCAATCACTGATCAAGCATAATATAGATGGGATTATCGTGTTATCTGTTGATCGAAAAGTGATATCTGCGAATGACCCAGGCAAACACATTTTGAAAATGTGCAATTCCTGGATTGGTGATGATGTGAGTCAATATGTCATGCCGACTGAGATGTGGGAAGACTTTATTGATCAATCTAAAAAAGCAATTACGCGTGAAGCAGAACTGAAAGCAGCAGATCGTTTTTATTATTATCATGTTACATACATACCCGTACACGTCAACCATACACTTGACAGCATTTATCTCGTTTTAAAGGATTTAACCCAGCAGAAGATTGCTGAAAAAGAAATTCATGTGATGGCACATTATGATGCATTAACTGAACTTCCGAACCGTCGTCACGGAATTAATCATTTAAATGATGTTTTATCCGCTCAAGAAGAGACAAAAACGTCAACGGCAGTTCTTTTTCTTGATTTAAATCGGTTTAAAATTATTAATGATGCCCTTGGTCATAACATAGGCGATCTGCTGTTGAAAGCCGCCGCAAACAGATTAACCAAATGTTTGCCTGACAATGGCTTTATTGCAAGAATTGGCGGGGATGAATTTTTAATGATCTTTCCTCACCTGGAGCATGGTACACATAAAATTGAACAGCTTTCGAAAAACATCATTCGCCAATTTGAACGACCTTTTTTCATTCAAAACCATCAGCTCATTACATCCATTAGTATTGGAATCGCCATCTCTCCGCAAAACGGAAAGAATGGCATGGAATTGATGAGAAAAGCAGATATGGCCATGTATTTATCAAAGAAACATAAACAAAGCCGCTATGAATTCTTTACTGAATCTATGGAGAGATTGAGTGAGGACAGACTCAATCGCGAACTAGAGCTACGAGATGCCATTCAAAGAAAGCAGTTTGTGCTTCATTATCAGCCGCAAATCAGCGCCAAAACAAGACAGATGACAGGTGTTGAAGCCCTTTTAAGAATGAAAGCACCAGACGGTTCTCTAAAATCACCAGAGGCTTTCATTGAACTTGCTGAAGAATCGGGCCTGATTATCGATATTGGAAGGTGGGTCATTGACACGGCATGTAAGCAGGCAAAATTGTGGTATGACAAGCAATTGAAAATCCCTGTAGCAGTCAATTTATCTGCTAAGCAGTTTAACTCTGAAGACTTAATTGATTTGATCAAACTAACGCTAAAAAAATACGACCTTCAACCATCACTTCTTGAGCTTGAAGTGACAGAAAGCATGACAATGGACAACATCAAGCAGTCAAAACAAGTACTGACGTCTTTAAAACAACTTGGCGTCCGCATTAGTATTGATGATTTTGGTACAGGCCACAGCTCTTTAAGCTATTTGAAGGATTTGCCGATTCACCGTCTGAAAATTGATAAATCATTTATCGAGGATATTTTGAGTGATTCAAAGTCTGAGCAAATCACAGGGGCTATTATTGCAATGGGGCACCAGCTATCTCTAGAAGTCATTGCTGAAGGTGTTGAAACTTTTGCACAAGCACAACTTTTATCTGCGCAGGGCTGTGACGATCTACAAGGCTTTTATTATGCCAAGCCACTTCCAGCTAGTGATATTGAAAAATTTATCGCCTATCCTGCTCATCAGCTGGATACATAAAAAAGGTGCCAACCATGGCACCTTTTCGTTTTATCTAAATAACAAATGCTGACTGTGAATACCTGCTTTTTTCAGCAGACTAATTAATTGCTCCTGTTCTTCACGCGAAAGACCAGAAAACGCCCGCGCAATTCGAAGAGAATGGATTGGATAAATTTTATCCAGATAACTGCGCCCTTTATCCGTTAAATGGGCATAAACTGACCGCTTATCCTTTGGGTCCTGTTCTCTTTCAATGAAACCATTTCGTTCTAACTTGTCAATTACGTACGTCACATTCCCGCTGACAAGCAGGAGTCTTGAGCCGATTTGCTGAAGTTTTTGAGCACCTCTCGTATACAGTAATTCGAGAACGGCAAATTCAGTTGGATTAAATCCATGCTCCTTGCTGTCTCTAATACTGTGTTCGGAAACGCTTTTAAATGCCCTTGCAAAAACTTTGTAAAGCGTCATTGAACGTTCTACTTCTTCTTCATTAAACGATAGTCTCATCACATATCTACCTCTTATAATATTTTTTTAACTTCAAGGCTTTCTTGCGGTGCAGTTGGAGCCTTTCGTAAAAAATAGAAGTACGTTTTTGAAAACCCTTTCAACCACATAAGTGACTCCATTCGTGTTATGTATAAGATTTCGATATAAACTTTTAAAATCCTTCTTATTTTTCACAATCATCTCGAAAAAAAGCTTTTCCAGCAAACCATCATGTTACGACAAATTTTAACATAATCTGTAAAGGCTCTATATTTCCTTACATTTGATTCGTCAAATTTCTACAAAATTCAATATTGCTATAATATTAAACACACAAAAAAAGAACCCTTCATGTGACAACGCACATGATAAGGGATGTTAAAGATAGCGATCTGTTTTGTTGAAAAAGAAATGATACTCTTTTTTTAAGTCACTAATTGTCATGTTCTTGGTCATATCAGGGCTATACACCCCAAGTGAGCAAAGCTGCTTCGTATAATAATGTCTTTCTTTCGCTAAAGCTTCTTTTAATATACGCCGCACGACATCTCCCCTCCTATCAATGGATATGGATCGGGTGCTTATGAGGACTTTTTATACAAATCATTTTGTACGGCTCTAAGAAGAGCATGTGCATTCTGACCCGCAGCCTGCATGAACTGCTCCAGCAGTTCATCCCTCTTCACATCTAATGCGATGATTTCTTTTGCCATACGGATGATCTGTGTTTTCTCCATCAAGTGCGCCTCCTCCTCATTTTTTCTTTTTATTATCATATGTTCACGTGATATGATTTGCACGTTATATGTTAATTTTCCTTCCATTGTTTTTCACTTTTTTCATTTTTGTGTTATATTATCTAACAAACGTTAGGTTTTTTTACTGACTTTTCGATATAATATGAAGAAAAGACTTGCAGGGGTGAGGATATGACGCAGGAAGATGTATCTTATAAAGATAAAAAAGTCATTTCAATCGGGATTGTCAGTGAATTAACAGGGCTTTCCGTCAGGCAAATCCGATATTATGAGGAACGGAAACTCATCTACCCCCAGCGCTCAACAAGAGGCACACGAAAATATTCTTTTTCTGATGTAGAACGTTTAATGGATATCGCCAATAAACGGGAAGATGGTGTGCAGACAGCGGAAATTTTAAAAGACATGAAGAAAAAAGAACAGGCATTAAAAAGCGGACAATATAAGAAAAAGATGCTGGAAGGTCAAATTAACGCGCACTTCCGGTACAAGAATCGATGAACTAAATAACAATCGCTTACTCAGCAAAATAGACTTAGTATCTGATCGTCCTGAATATGAAACGATGAAAGCACAAACCGATTCTTGCTGAAGAGTTTATTTCAGGTAGTGAAAGCAAATGCGTTACAGCTCATCTGAATCATTGAAGCAACAAAACGAGGCAGCAATTGCAGCCTCGTTATTAGCTAAAACAACCATTCAACTATTTATCACCTAAGATACTTGATCTTTAACGATTTAGTTTTTCAAATTTGTTCAGGAATCGAAACAGTTCGTTCATTGAGCACATTCCCCGTGTTTAGCGTCGTTTTGGGTTCAATTAAGAGCAAGTGAACTTCTTCTTCAGCAATTGGCTGATGTTCAACTCCTTTTGGAATCACAAGAAATTCTCCTTCATTAAGCGTTATTTCCCTATCCCTAAAACGGATGACTAGGTTGCCTTTCCACACAAAGAACATTTCATCCTCATCATCATGGTGATGCCAAATGAATTCACCCTTAATTTTCACCATTTTCATGTATGAGTCATTCAACTCTCCACCTATTCTAGGATTCCAATAATCATTTATTTGCGAAAATTTTTCTTCGATATTTACCTTTGAAATCAATCGATTCCCCTCCTTATTAAATGGAAACGTTTAATTGCCACAGCTAAGAAAATCTCATTTTCTCCTCTCAATCAGATAAAAGGGACGCAATGAGCATCAACCTCTTCTATCATTTAGTTTACATACTTCATTGGATCACGTAAAATCAAAAAACAGCATATAGATCATCACAATTTGTGATGCAAAAAAGGAGAGTTAGTTTGGATATTAAATCTTTGGAAGTATTTAAAGCCGTTGCCATTGAACAAAGCATCACAAAAGCTGCTCAAAAATTAAATTATGTGCAGTCCAATGTCACCGCAAGAATCCAACGTCTTGAACAAGAGTTAGGTGTACCTCTTCTCTATCGATATCATAAGAAAATATCTTTAACGCCTGCAGGACGTGAACTGCTGCCCTATGTAAATAAATTGCTATATGATTACGAAGAAGCGATAGAAGCAGTAAAGCTTTCCTCTACTCCGCGGGGATCTTTACACATTGGATCTATAGAGTCCACCGCATCTACAAGATTGCCCAGCATTTTCACAGAATATCACAAAACATTTCCACAAGTAGAATTGAGCTTGTATATGGCACCTACAGTCGACCAAGTTAGCGCTATCCTCAACTACAAAGTAGACGGGGCCTTGGTAGATGGGCCAATTCTTCATCCAGAAATCATCGAGTATCCTGTATTGGAAGAATCCCTCGTTCTCATTACAAGCTACTCCACGGAGCAATTCCAGGTAGAATCTATTTTACATGAGCCGTTGCTCTCGTCATTCGCCCATTGTATTTATTTAGGACGATGGCAAAAGTGGCTAGAGAACAACGGCTATCCTCCTATGAAGGTCATGGAATATGGTACGTTAGAGGGCGTCCTTAAATGTGTTGAAAGCGGGCTGGGAGTGACTATATTACCAAAATCTATGGTTGAATCTCGGGGGGAAGGCAAATTCACCTGTCATCCGTTACCAGAACCACATCGAATCGTACCCACTGTGTTGATCAGGCGACGTGATTCGTACATGACCAGTGCTCTGTCACAATTTATGGAGTTAATAGGCATTACGAATATGTGATCTGAGACAGATCATTGTTTTCATTAATAAGAACATGTGTGATAAAAAAGAGGATAGATAGAGCGACATTCTTTCAGCTCTTCTATCCTTTTACATTATCTCAACTTATGCCAAGCATATGAACGATTCTTTTTATTTAGATGAAGCGTCAGTTCCTTCAACAACCCCTACAAAGTCAATTCGTACGCCGCCTTTTTCAGGATCTTCTTTCACCCGAAAGGCAAGCGCCTTTTTTTCTCCAGTGTTTGCATCTTTATAATTTGCATGAAAGACGTGGATGCTGGCTTCTTCCATTTGAAAATCTTCATAAGAAAGCGTCTCAATTCCCCATTCCTTTTTCGATTTAAGAATGTCATTTGGGCTTGGGACTGCGCCTTCGACATAGACATTGTCCATTTTTCGTTTATTTCCTTCAGTTATCGCTTCAAGCATATGCTCTGATGCCACCAGTCTTCTGTCTTTCCCCTCGTCTTCTCTTGAACATGCACTTAGCAAAACAATGCACATGAAAATGAATAAAAACTTCTTCATTTTTCTCTCCCACCTTCTCCTTAAAATGTAAAGGATGGAAGCGCTATATGCAATCTTTATTCAAAAAAGACTGTAAAACGTTACATTTTACAGTCTTTTGACTACATCAGTGTATGAAGAAATGCTGTTGCAATTCCAAAATAGATGAGTAAGGATAAAATATCATTCAATGTTGTGATCAGTGGTCCAGATGCAATGGCTGGGTCCACGTTTAATCTGTGTAAAATAATCGGCACGACCGTACCTGCCATTGTCCCAATAATCAGTGTTGCAAGAAGCGAGGAACCAACAACAAAACCTAAAATCATATTGCCCTGCCATACCATGGCAACGACCGTAATAATGATTGAACAAACAATCCCAATATAAATACTTGTTCTCAGCTCTCTGAAAATCAAGCGCATAATGGTTTTTTTCGTTAATTCTTCTTTTGACAATCCTCTAATGACAACCGCTAGAGACTGTGTCCCTGTATTCCCTGTCATACCTGCAATCATCGGCATGAAGAATGCTAAAGCAACGACTTGCTGCAGGGTATCTTCAAAATAATTTAAGATACTGCCTGAAATCAGCCCAATGAATAAGAGCAAAATAAGCCACGGAAGACGGCGGTATGCCGCCACAAATGCCGGTGTGTCGAACGTGATATCTTTACCAGAGGCAGCAAACTTTTCATAGTCTTCTCCTGCCTCTTGAATCACAACATCAATGATATCATCGACTGTCACAATTCCGACTAGGACATTGTTCTCTTCTACAACAGGGATGGCAAGGAAATCATATCGTTCAATGAGCTTTGCGATTTCTTCCTGGTCTTGAAAGGCACCAACGGCAATGACTCTTGTAAACATAAGATCCTGCACTTTTTCATCTGGCTCACCTAAAATAAGATCCCTGTATGAGAGTACCCCTACAAGCTGTTTTTGATCATTTATGACATATAAGTAGTTGATCGATTCGGCAATTTCAGCAAAGCTTTTCAGCTTCACCACGGCATCTTGAACCGTATAATGCTGCGGAATCCAAACGTACCGGTTGGTCATGATCCGGCCTGCTGTCTCAGCAGGATAATTCATGAGAAGCTGGACGGCTTTGGATTCCTCTGCCTCCATGTTAGATAAAAGCTGATCCTTCAGCTCATCCTCCATCTCATCAAACAAGTTGGCAAGGTCATCGTTATCCATTTTGTTTGTGACGAAGGTGGCTTTGTCTTTCCCTACTTTTTCAAGAACAATCTCTTGATATTCCCGCTCCAGTTCACCCATCATTTCCGTCACGTCATCGACTGTTAAAAAGCTGAGAAAGCGGCCGCGGTGTTTTTCTGGAAGCTCCTTGAATAAGTAGGCCATATCATAAGGCTGAAGTTCTTCCATAATGTTTTTAAATTCTTTACGTTTTCCATCTCTTAGTAAAATAATGATGCGTAAAATGAGTTCATCGTACGTAATGTTCTGTATCATCGCTGTTACCTCCCCAAAATCAGGAGATACCCGAATCCCTTAGATTGTGCGGGGGTCAGGATCTCCGCTATCTGATGCGTCAATCTGATCTTTTGACATACTCTCTATGTGTCTCGAATCGGGATGATCCATCCCCACACCTCCTTTTCTCATAAAAAAGCACCTTCAATCGAATGAAGGCGCTTTGTAAGCATGACAAATAAACACTTGCTCCTTCAATCGTAGAGCTTTAGCACTGTATGGCATAGGATTCATCCAGCTGCATTAAAAATCACCTTATGTCGATGATTCCTGTTGACCCATTGGCGTCTTTGGACATTTTTGGGCAGCAGCGTATCTCCATACAGGAGCCTCACCTAACGAAGTCTCATATTGTTGACACACTGAGATTACAGAAAAAGCGCAATGATGTCAATAAGCAAGATGCCAAGTTTTCTGATGTATTCGCTTACTTTTCAAAAAAAGAGCGATAGACAAGTTGACCATCACCCTTTCATGTCTTCTATTCCTCTTCTGGCTGATTCATATCCTCTTGGGAGAGGAGATGAAAAGAATCATGCAAAAACAAAGCATATCCTTCTCCATCAGGATGGGGAACATATTCCGCACGATCCATCGTCTGTTCTTCTTCTTTTTTCTTCATCATATTCTCTCGCCTCCTTTCCAGTAGTTTGTCCCAATGAAAAAACCTTACACATAAAAGTGTAAGGTTCAGCGTGTGCGTGCTGGTGCTCACGATTGTCAAATTCGCCCCGCGCCAGTACTCGTCCTTCCTAGGACTGCAAAGGTTTTCTATCACGCTCAAAGGTTCTTTTATAGCTTAATCGTCCCATTCTTGCTTGAGGATTTTGCCTGTTTTAGCGGAAATCTCAAAATCAACTTCTTCGCCGCTTGGTGTCGTAATTTCAATTTCATACAAGTACACACCATTTTCTTTATCTAATTCTGAATCTGTGACTGTTCCTTTTACTTTTGCAAGGGCAATTTGTTCAGCCTGTTTTTTGGTGATTTTTACATTTTGTTTCTTTTCTTTGACTGGATCATTGAGCGCTTTGCCTGTTTTGGCATCGACATATACTTTATATTCAAAGCCGCCTTTTTTAATCTCGACCTCATATACCCATTTTCCTTTTTTACGCTCAAGATCTACATCATCTACATAGCCTTTCACAACTTTTAATGCTGCTTTTTCAGCCTGTTTCTTTGAGACAAATGAAGATTTCTTTTGCACCACTTGTTCGGCATTTGCCGTTTGATTGGTATTTTGCGCTTGAAGGGTGAAACCACCTGCGACAAGGGCTCCTGTGAATGCTGTAGCTACTAGTACTTTTTTTATCATGTTTAACTCCTCCTCTGTTTGATTTCTCCTTTATCTTAAAAAAACAAGATGATAAAGGAAGGAAAGGAAGATGAGAAAATCATGAGAAAATGATTAGTTTTCGTACGTAATACCTTCAATATCTCCTGTATAGGCATTCACTAACACCTCTGCCTCTCTTCCATCCGGCAAATCGAGCTCTACCTCAAACACGAGCATTCCGCTAAAAGTTTCAAGATCTGCATCATCCACTGTGCCGCCCACTTCTTTTACGGCAATCTGAATGGCTTCTTCTACCGTTATTTTTGTCAGCTTCTTTTCTTTAGAGGTTGGCTTTTTCTTTTCTGCTTCAATCACCTTGAACGTGTCTTTCTCAACATCCACTTGATACAGTTCTTTTTTTGATTGAATCGTAAAGATAAAGCGATCCGATTTTTCTTTCTTTTGAATCACAGTACCCTTCACTTTTTTCACTGCCGCTTCTTCTGCTTGAAGTTCGGCATTTTTCTCATTTGGTTTTTGATAGCTCTTTAACTGTTTCATCTCTTTCATTTGACCGCTTGAGGAAGATGCAATGATTTGATAGATGCCATTTGAATTTTCAAGCGTCAATGTATAGTCCTGTTTATGATTGATCAAATCAATATTTGTGATGTTTCCATTGTAGTCTTTTGCTATGATTTTTTTAATGTCTGCTTCGCTTAATATTTTTTGGTCAATGGTTTGAATCATGAGCATTGCAAAGGCCGCAAGAATGAAAAGACATCCTGCGAGCGTAAGCAGCATTTTCATTTTTTTAGACATGCAGCGCCTCCTTCCTATTTCCTATTTTATAAGGAAGAAATGAGAAATTGATGAGAAAAGACCTACTTATTTCTGAAAAAGAATGGTCATCACGGTTCCTTCACCGATACGGCTGTCTACCTTTAGCTCAGCCCCATGCTCTTCAGCAATTTGCTTCGCAATTGACAGGCCAAGTCCAGTACCGCCCGTCTCACTGTTTCTCGCTTCATCCACACGGAAAAAGCGGTCAAAGATTTTCGGCAGATCCTCTTCTTTTATGCCAATTCCTTTGTCAACAACCGAAATAAACGGTTTCTCTCCTGCTCGTCCGCAGTTCACATCAACTGGCTCTGCACTATATTTAACCGCATTATCAATCAAGATGGTCAAAAGCTGTTTGATCTTCTCTTCGTTCCCTTCAGCAATAACAGGCTGATCTGTTTGTACATGAGTAAGGATGGTTCGATTTGTTGCCACTTCAAGTGTATGGCCAACTTGGCTGCACAAATGACCAAGATCAACCGGCTTCATGTCCAAGTAAAGCGGCTGCCCATTTTTCGCCAGTGTGAGTAGTTGATCTGTCAGCCTTTTCATTTTTTTTGCCTCATCATGAATGGCTTGAGAGGATTCTTCTACGACCTCTGGCCGGCTTTGCCCCCAGCGTTTTAGTAAATTGCTGTAGCTCATGATGACGGTAATGGGTGTTTTCAATTCATGAGAAGCATCGTGCAAAAATTGCTGCTCTTTCTCATAATGTTTCTCAAGAATTTCGGCCATTTCATTAAAGGTTTGACCCATTTGATACAGTTCATCCTTTGAATCGCCTGTTAATTCAATTCGTTTAAATGCCTTTTCTCTCATACTTGCTTTCATCGTATTGGTCATTCTACTAATTGGGCGGACAATTTGTTTCGTTAAAATGTGGCCTGCAAAATAAGAAAGCACAATAAACAAAACGCCAGCAGCGATTAAAATCATTTTTAATAACGCCAAGTTCTCTTCTGTATTTTCAATTTCTTCATAAACTTGCAGCGACACAATGTCCCCATTTGTCCAAATGACAGGGATAGCCGCGAACGCAATCATATGCTTATTGTATTCTTGAATTTCTGCTGTCTGACCAGATTCGTATGTAAAAGGAAGTGAGCTAAACGTAGATTCCTTCGTGACGGTCAGCTTTGATTCACCTTTCTCTGTGACGACACGGATCATACCATTTTGAGGCAGATACGCTTTCAGAAGCTCTGAAGATGGAAGGCCCTCTTCTTCTGACTTCTTTAGTGCAATCGCAATATTTTCAGCTACTTCCGACAGTCTGGACATATCTTTTTGCGTCAAGGTCATCGAAAAAATAAAATAAATCGCTGTATGAAACAGCAGCACCATTAAAAACAAGGACAACGATGTATAAAGCTGGATCTTATTTTTTAATCTCATGCTTTATCCTTTCATCACATAACCCACACCTCTCACTGTGTGAATCAATTGTTTTTCAAACGGGTAATCGATTTTTTTCCTTAAATAGCGAATATAGACATCAACCACGTTCGTGTCACCAAAATAATCAAAACCCCAAACAGCTGTTAAAAGCTGATCTCTTGTGAGCACTTGCTGTTGATGTTTCAATAAATGAACAAGCAGGTCATATTCTCTCGGTGTCAGCTCAAGCGTCTGACCGCCTCTTTGAATTTCTCTTGTTTTCTCATTCACCGTTAAATCTGCAATACTTAGCTCAATTTCCTTTTCATCTTGCGCATTGTGATTGAACCTCAGCTGTGCACGAATTCGCGCTAATAATTCTTCTATGTCAAAGGGTTTTGTAATATAATCGTTTGCCCCAAGATCAAGACCGCTGACCTTATCGGGAACACTTCCTCTTGCGGTAATCAAAATGATCGGTGTTGCCGTATTTGTCTTTCGAACCCTTCTAAGCACTTCAAGTCCGCTTAATTCTGGAAGCATGACATCTAGAAGCACTAAATCAAAACTCTCCTCCTCGAGCGCCTGGAGCCCTTTCATCCCTGTATCTTGGACTGTGACCTCATATCCTTCATATTCAAGTTCTAATGACAGCACTCTTGCAATTTTCTTTTCATCTTCGACCACGAGTATCTTCCCTTTGTTCATCTCTATCTCTCCTATCTAAAAGGCAAGCTTGTCTTTCCATTATTATATGTTGCCTTTCTCCATTGGAACAGTCACAATCTTCATATCTTATTTTTCATGAATGAGGAATTGTTATGTAATATGGTTGATTTTTATTTTCAGCTGATCCTTTCACATTACACAAATCAACAAAAAAAGCCTCTTTTCTGAGGCTGGTCCTTTACTTCTTTTTAGGTTGACTGACAAAAAGCTCATCTACAGTCGTATTCAAAACAGAGGCGATGTCAAAGGCTAATTGTAAAGTAGGGTCGTACTTATCGTTTTCAATGGCATTGATGGTTTGTCTCGAGACCTTACACCGTTTAGCAAGTTCTTCTTGGGATAATTTAATGGATTTCCTTAGTTCTCTTATATGATTTTGCAATTTAATCACCATATTTTTTTCTGTATATGAGTAATGTAACTAAATATATGACCGAAATTACAGTTAGGAACATGATGGGAGAAATCCCAAACCCCTTATCAGAATTGTTCCCCTGGGTCGTTAAAAATATAGACTTTGCGACTTCTAATAAAAGCGTACCAATGACCACCATAAATGCATACGATTGAGCTTTTGAGTAGATAAATCTCTTTCTTTCATCACCCTTTTGAATCATAGGCGCGATAAAGATGAACAGTCCGACCACTAATAAGATGACTGAATACACAACTTTTACAACATCCAACGGTTAGTCCCCTCCTAATCAAAATGTCAAATACTTTTTACATTTTAATCATATCATCCGCTTAAAAAATGTCAAATACTTTTTACATTCTATATTCTTTCGATCATTATAATAAAAAAACAATTATCTGCACATGGCATGTACCTTTTTCTTTTCTGTCATCCTCTATCTCTTTATATGATTGTTTTTTCGATCTGCCTTTTTTAGTTCTTTTCACCCATTTTCATCTGTACAGGTGCAAGCTCACTATGCAACAATTCATTCTTTTTCATATGATACTAAGAGTTTTCCTCAAAAGGTGACTTCTTTCGGCAAGATATGAGGAGAACTGCACAATAAATAATTATTTGATTATTTGAAAAATTATTACAATTGACCCTTTCCGATCAAACATTTGTTTTATACAATAACATTACGCAACCTGAATCTACTTTGAAAACAAAATAAGGAGGGCTTTCTTATGAAAGGTGAAATTCGCTTAATTCCGTATGAAGTAAAAGCCAATGTGATGGAAGCGAAAGAGACGCCGGAAAGTATTCAGGAGATTAAAGCACCCGAACTTTGGTCAAGTGGCTTCAAAGGAAAAGGCATAACCATTGCTGTCCTTGATACAGGTTGCGACACGGAGCATCCCGATTTAAAAGATCAGATTATCGGAGGAAAAAACTTTACCGATGATGACAATGGAGATGCTGAGAATGTAAAAGACTACAACGGGCATGGTACCCATGTATCAGGAACGATTGCAGCAACAGATCAAAATGGTGGCATTTTAGGTGTTGCGCCTGAAGCCAAGCTGTTGATCGTGAAAGTTCTTGGAGGGAAAAATGGCAGCGGGAAATACGAATGGATTATCAATGGCATTAATTATGCGGTTGAACAGAAGGTTGATATCATTTCCATGTCTCTCGGTGGGCCAAGCAATGAACCAGAACTGCAAAAGGCTATCCAACATGCGGTAAGCAGCGGTGTGCTTGTTGTCTGCGCAGCAGGAAATGAAGGTGACGGAGACGAGCGTACTGAAGAGTTCTCCTACCCAGCTGCATACAACGAGGTCATTGCCGTCGGCTCTGTCTCTCTTGCAAGAGAATCCTCTGAATTCTCCAATGCGAATAAAGAAATCGACCTCGTCGCTCCAGGTGAAGACATTTTATCCACTCTCCCTAACCATAAATACGGAAGACTAACAGGCACTTCCATGGCTGCCCCTCATGTGAGCGGTGCACTCGCCATTATTAAAAATGCCGAAGAAGAAGCGTTCCAGCGTAAGCTGACAGAACCTGAGGTATATGCTCAGCTCGTACGGAGAACCCTTCCGCTAAAACAATCAAAAACCCTTGTAGGAAACGGGTTTTTATATTTAACTGCACCAGATGTGCTTCTTGAGAAAACATTGGAAGCAGAACTTTTGTCTCTATAGGTACATGTTAGGTCCTGAGAAAAGATAGAATTTTCTCAGGATTTTTTTAATTAAAATTATTCAAAATTTACTTTGACGAAATGAAGTGAACGTTATATAATCGAACACAATAAATTCATAGTTTGAGAGTCGGTAATTCGATCACACATCGAATTTTAATTGGGAAGACCGGTGAAAATCCGGCGCGGTCCCGCCACTGTAAGTGAGGAGAGCTTTTCGTTAATAATCCACTGTCATTAAGATGGGAAGGATGAAAAGCTTGCAGATTCGCGAGCCAGGATACCAGCCGCTCTATCACATCAAACCCCCTACGGTTGATAGGAGATGTCGGAAAAGCGTTCGTCATTGATACTTACGCCTTCTTTCGCACACACATTTTGTCTTTTTAAACCAGACATTTGCCCTCATCAATCTTAACCATGAGTGTGAGTGTCTTTTTATATTTAGAGGAGGAATTGGAATTGACAATTGTTAAAACAAGTAATCTAGGTTTCCCGCGAATTGGTTTAAACAGAGAATGGAAAAAAGCACTTGAGTCTTATTGGAAAGGTCAAACTGACCGAGAAACCCTCTTAAGCACACTCGATGAACAATTTTTAGCCGCTATTAAAACTCAAATTGATCAACAAATTGACGTTGTTCCTTCTGGAGACTTTACCTTCTATGATCACGTGCTGGATACTGCCGTTATGTTCAATTGGATTCCAGAGCGCTTCCGCAGCTTGAAAGACCCGCTAGATACATACTTTGCGATGGCAAGAGGAACAAAAGATGCTGTCTCAAGTGAAATGACAAAATGGTTTAATACAAACTATCACTACATCGTTCCAGAATACGAAAAAAGCACAGAATTCAAACTCACACATAACAAACCACTTGAAGCATACGAAAAGGTGAAAAAAGCGTTTGGTGTTGAAACAAAACCTGTCGTTCTTGGCCTTTATACATTTGTCGCACTTTCTAAAGGCTATGAAGCCAATGAAGTGAAAGAGATTCAGCAACGCCTAGTGCCGCTTTATACTCAGTTGTTAAAAGAGCTTGAAGAAGCCGGTGTAAAATGGGTTCAAATTGATGAGCCTGCTTTAGTCACAGCTTCAAGTGAAGACGTGAAAGCAGTAAAAGCCATCTATCAAACGATTAAAAAAGCTGTACCTGCCTTAAACGTTCTCCTTCAAACATACTTTGACTCAGTAGATGCCTATGAAGAGCTTGTGACGTATCCTGTTGAAGCCATCGGTCTTGATTTTGTCCATGATCAAGGACGAAACCTTGAACAATTTAAAAAACACGGCTTCCCAAAAGATAAAATTTTAGCAGCCGGTATCATCGACGGCAGAAATATTTGGAGATCAGATCTAGGAGAAAGATTATCGTTTATTTCTGAAGTGATTGCTGACGTGCAGCCAAAAGAAGTATGGCTACAGCCTTCAAGCAGCCTGCTACATGTCCCAGTTGCAAAACATCCGAGCGAACAGCTTGAAGAAAAACTATTAAACGGACTTTCTTATGCCACTGAAAAGCTGGCTGAATTAACGCTATTAAAAGAAGGATTATCAAAAGGAGCAGCTGCCATTGATGCAGACATCCATGCAGCAAATGAAGCACTTCTGACGTTAAAAGAATTCGCGAAAGGAACGAATGCGGACCTGACAGCAGAGCGCAACAGCCTTTCATCAAAAGATTTTAAACGTCCAGTTGCTTTTGAAGAACGACTACGCATTCAAAATGAATCTCTTGAACTGCCGCTTCTTCCAACCACAACAATCGGAAGCTTCCCTCAGTCAGCTGAGGTGCGCAGTGCTCGTCAAAAATGGCGCAAAAATGAGTGGACAGATGCAGAGTATGATGAATTTATTAAAAAAGAAACAAAAAGATGGATTGATATTCAAGAAGAGATTGGCCTAGATGTACTCGTTCATGGAGAATTTGAACGTACAGACATGGTTGAATACTTCGGTGAAAAACTCGCTGGATTTGCCTTTACAAAATTCGCTTGGGTTCAATCTTATGGATCACGCTGCGTGAAGCCGCCGATCATTTATGGAGATGTAGAATTTACAGAGCCAATGACAGTGAAAGAGACGGTTTACGCTCAAAGCTTAACAGAGAAAAAAGTCAAAGGAATGCTGACAGGACCTGTCACAATCTTAAACTGGTCTTTCCCAAGAACAGATATCTCTCGTAAAGACATTGCCTTCCAAATCGCTTTTGCTTTACGCAAAGAGGTAGAAGCGTTAGAAGCAGCGGGTATTCAAGTGATTCAAGTGGATGAACCTGCGCTAAGAGAAGGTCTTCCTTTAAAAGAGAGTGATTGGGCAGCATACTTAAACTGGGCAGCAGAGTCATTCCGTCTATCGACATCGTCTGTTCAAAATGAAACGCAAATTCATACACATATGTGCTACAGCAATTTCGAGGATATTGTTGATACGATTGAAGACCTTGATGCAGACGTGATTACGATTGAACATTCACGCAGTCATGGCGGGTTCCTCGATTATTTAGAAAAACACCCGTATTTGAAAGGTCTTGGACTTGGGGTATACGACATCCACAGCCCGCGCGTTCCATCTGTTGAAGAAATGAGTAAAATCATTGATGATGCACTGAACGTATGTCCGACAGATCGCTTCTGGGTCAACCCTGACTGTGGACTGAAAACAAGACAAGAACCTGAAACCATTGCTGCTTTGAAAAACATGGTGACAGCTGCTGAAGTCGCTCGTAAAAAGCTAGCGCAGCACGCATAATGGAATCACTCTTCCCCTGCTGAACATTTGGCAGGGGTTTTTTATGCGTAAATTGTCCTGTTCGATCTCCTCCTACAATGATTCCTTTTCTATCATGATTCGTTTATACTAGAGAAGTCAGTCGAACAAAGGGAGGAAGACAATGAATCACGAAGCTTTTTTACAACGCGCAATTGATCTTGCAGTAGAAGGAGTAAATAGTGGCACAGGCGGCCCTTTTGGAGCGGTCATTGTCAAAGACGGTCAGATTATTGCAGAGGGAAGCAACAATGTCACAACGAGTAATGATCCAACTGCACATGCAGAAGTGACAGCTATTCGAAAGGCGTGCCAAACACTACATACATATCAATTAGAAGACTGTATTTTGTATACAAGCTGTGAGCCTTGTCCAATGTGTCTTGGTGCTATCTATTGGGCTAGACCAAAGGCCGTATATTTTGCCGCTGGACACAAGGATGCAGCGACTTCTGGTTTTGATGACTCCTTTATTTATGAAGAAATCAATAAAGAATACGAATCAAGAAACATTCCATTTTACCAGCTGACCCTTCAAAAAACCCTTGCTCCATTTGAAGCATGGGACACATACGACAAAAAGAAAGAATATTAAAAAAGACACCTGCTCCACAGCAGATGTCAGTGAGAAAGGGCTAAATTTTAGCCCTTTTTTCTTTTCATGATTCCGCCACTTCAAGCTCTACTTCGATGTTTCCTCTTGTTGCTTTTGAATATGGACAGAATTCATGTGCAGCCTCAACAAGCTCTTTCGCTTTGTCATGATCAAGCCCTTTAGCGGAAACAATCAGCTTCACGCCAAGTTTAAAACCGCCATCACTTTCATCTTTTAATAGACTGACATGTCCTTCTACTTCTGATTCAATTTCGACACCTTGCTTCTTGGCGACTTGTTCAAGCGCCCCTCCGAAGCAGGCCGCATAACCCGCTGCAAATAATTGTTCAGGATTCGTACCAGTTTCTCCATCTTTCTTTGCGTTTGGCATCACAATGTTGTGGTCAAGCACACCATCATCAGAACGAACATGTCCTGCTCTTCCGTGCTGTGCTTTTACTTTTGCAGTAAATAATGGTTTCATCTTGATCTCCTCCTTCTTCTACTTATACCTTTCACGTTCTATTCGTTGCTCAAACATTTATGGCACATTGAAGAATTTTTCATTTTTAGTCTGTATTTATTTTAAAAAGGAAGAAAATCTTATACAATGATAAGTATGACAAAAAATAGTTGGTGACAGATATGACAAATGAATTTGAACATATGAAGCTGGAAAATCAGCTTTGTTTCTTGTTATATGCAAGTTCAAGAGAAATGACGAAGCAATATAAACCATTATTAGAAGAGTTAAATATCACATACCCGCAATATTTGGCACTGCTTTTGTTATGGGAGCATGGGACATTAAATGTGAAAACAATGGGAGAGCTTTTATATTTAGACTCCGGTACACTCACACCTATGCTAAAACGAATGGAACAAAATGGACTCATCATCCGTGAACGTTCAAAAGAGGATGAGCGTTCGGTCCAAATTCGTTTAACAGAATACGGAGAAGCTTTACAAGAGAAGGCCACTTCGATTCCATTTCAAATGCTGTCTGGAACAGGCAGATCAGAAGAAGAGCTGAAAACACTTCGCGCTTCTTTACATGAGCTTCTGCAAAAATTAACACAATCAAAAGGCTGAGGGAATATTCCCTCAGCCTTTTTTTTGATGTCTATTATTGAGCGACAGCTACTAATTCTACTTCAATGTTTCCTTGCGTTGCTTTTGAGTATGGGCAAACGCCGTGTGCTTTATGAACAAGTTCATCAAGTGCAGATTGCTCAATTCCAGTTCCTTTTACTTCTAATTTAACACCTAGTTTGAAACCGCCGTCTGAACTGTCTTTGATTAAGCTTACATGTGCCGTTACTTCACTTTCAAAACGGATACGCTCTTGTCTTGCGACCATTTGAAGGGCTGAATCAAAACATGCAGAATAGCCCGCTGCGAATAATTGCTCTGGATTCGTTGCTTTCTCAAGCTTTTTCGCTCTTGGCGTTCCTGGCATTGCTACATCATGCTCTAGTACACCATCTGTTGACACAACCTTACCTTCTCTTCCTCCTACAGCTGATACTGTTGCAGTAAATAAAACTTCTGACATGAATATAACCCTCTTTCGCTCTATTAATATTTTCTACAATTAAATTGTACACAATCTAAATTCAAGAGTCAATGAAAAACACTCACTTTCATCTTTCCTCCATTTTTTATTTTTATGAATGTGCAACCTACGATGATTGAAGCGGTCAATAAAAAAAGCCCTTTAAAAAGGGCTTTTTAGATCGTGATATGCTGCGGATTCGGTTTTTCTAGCGTATGGTTTCTGTTATCGGGGTCGGCATTAGGTGATGTGATCCATAATGCCAAGATCGTGATGCTTGTACAGACGACTGCCCATTTTTTAAAATTCATATAAACAATCCCCTCTCTGAATATAGATACGAGCATGTTCCGCTTCCCCATAGAACATGGAAGATTTTTCATAATCCTCCATTTCATTATAATACTTTGCGGTGTCTAAAGCCAGCTCTTCTATATCTGGATATGCATAGGAAGATTCTAAAAAATGGAAAATCCGTTTAATATGCTCTGCATCTTGTCGTAAGTACAACGCTTCTAAAAAAATGGTCTTCTGAATATGAATGTCATCCTGCAGAGCTTCTGCTCGTTTCATACATTCTTCTCTGTAATATAATGCTTCATCGTTTTTACCTTGTTTGTATAAGATCTGAGCGGCTGTATAAAGAGGGTCTATCGATCGACGAAGATGATCAGATTGGTTTTGATCAAATAATGAGATGGATTCTTTCATTAAGTCGAGTGCGCGGTTCAAGTCTCCCATTCTGTAATAACTGTTGCCCATATTAAACAAAGAAGAAGCAATAAAACGCACATTCTGAAAGTCTCTTGATCTTGCAAGTGCTCTTTCGAGATGTGGCAATGCCTTTTCATGCCTTCTCATATCATCATAATTACCGGCTACAATAAATTCACACTGAATGGTACGAAGCGCATATAGTTCGTGCTGAATATAGACATCCAGCGCTAGTTTGGCATGGTGCATCGAAATGTGTGTTTGTTTCATGTGATAATATATTTCTGACATTTTAAAATGAAATTCTGCACGTTCAATATCGTCGGATACAAAAGAAAGCTTATGCTCTGCCTTTTGATAGGACGATATGGCAGCAATGTACTCTCTCCGGCCGAACTCATACATGCCTCTGAAGAAATGATAGTAATATTCAAGCATGCCTGTGACATGCGTTTGATGCTCATCTATTTCTTTCGAAAGCTCGGAAAAGTTGGCGCGAAGCTTTCCTTCCTTTAATGGCTTTAAATAATCGAGCATGACCTCATGCCTGAATTCCATTAAAGAAAAATAGAGAAGCAAATTCTGATCTTCTTCCATTGAATCAAGAGAGGTGCGAATTTCCTGCTTTAACTGTTCTGCTTGTTCTGAATCAAATCTGCGGATTAATTCATACCACTTGTTGATTTTCACTCCAATATCCGAAGAGGGAATGATTTTCGCCATACGTTGCCTTCTCCAATCTTCTCAAAATATAAAACATTACCATATTTTATCATACTTGACCGAAGAAATACAAAAATGAAAGGAAAAAGAGAGCCTTGTGCGATAAGACTCTCTTTTTGGATGGGTTATTCTCTTATTTGTCCTTGACCACGAATGACAAATTTTTCAGAGGTTAGGGCTGGCAGACCCATTGGTCCTCTAGCATGCAATTTTTGTGTGCTAATGCCGATTTCCGCTCCGTAGCCAAATTCAAAGCCATCTGTAAACCGGGTAGATGCATTATGATACACAGCGGCAGCATCAACGGCTGTTAAGAAAAGTGCCGCATGCTGCTCGTTTTCCGTAATGATCGCTTCAGAATGCTTAGAGCTATACATTTGAATATGCTGTATCGCCTCTTCCATGGTCTTTACGGTTTTAATACTGACAATCGGCGCTAAAAATTCCGTTTCAAAATCAGTGGTTGTCGCTAATGTGGCACTCGGTGCAAGTGCACATACTGCTTCATCGCCCCGTATTTCTACACCATGTGTCTGAAGTGCTTCAAAAAGCGAAGCGCCATGTTCTTTTGCCCATGTTTCATGAATGACAATGCTCTCAATGGCATTACAAACAGATGGTCTTTGTGTTTTCGCATTCAGAACAATTTGTTCAGCCATTTCTTTTTGGGCTGTTTCATCAATGTAAATATGACAATTCCCTGCACCCGTCTCAAGTACTGGAACAGTAGACTCTCTCACAACAAGATCAATTAAATGTTTCCCGCCGCGTGGAATAAGGACATCTAGATAGTCATTTAAAGTGAACAGGGTTTTAGCCGTCTCACGGCCTGTATCTTCAATCAATTGTACACTGTCTACTGGAATATCCGTTGGTTGCAGCGCTTCGTGAATGACTTTCACAATCGCTTTATTACTATGAATGGCCGATGAACTTCCTCGAAGAATCACAGCATTTCCAGTTTTCAAGCAAAGAGTGGCCGCATCGACTGTCACGTTTGGTCTTGCTTCGTAAATCATCCCAACCGTTCCAAGAGGCACACGTACTTTTTCAATGAAAAGCCCGTTTTCTTTTTGAATGGTTTCTAATGTTTCACCAATTGGGTCTTTGAGCTGAATGAGTTGATGCGTAGCGTCTGCAATCGCTTCAATTCTCTCTTCTGTTAATGTAATTCTGTCGATCACAGATGGCGTGAACTCTTTGTCTATAGCCGCCTGAACGTCCTTTTGGTTCTCGGCAATTAAATAAGCTGAAGATGCTTTTAATGCTTTTGCAATAGCGTCTAATGCAGCATTCTTTTGTTCAGTCGTTTTTAATAGCAGCTGATCTTTGGCTGCACTTGCCTTTTTTGCTTTTTCTAGAACTTCATTCATCGTTTTCCCTCCTCAGTTTTGTATGTGCTGAACCCAGTGATCTCGGTGAATGACTTCAGGTTTTTCATGAGAAAGCTCATGACTTCGCATCCCTTTGATGCCAAGAAGCTCATCAGAATCATACAATGTTTGTCCTTTACCGACTAATCCGTTTGGACCAACGACTTCGACGACCTCTCCTTTAGAAAATTCACCAGCTACATCAATGACACCAGCTGGAAGAAGACTTCTTCCATTATGCAAAATCGCCGCCTCTGCCCCCGCATCAATCATGATCTTCCCAGAGACTGGTGAGTGGAATTGAATCCATTGGCGACGGTTATTGACTGATGATAAGTCTTGTTCACCAATATATGTGCCGTTTCCTTGACCAGCGAGAATGTGAAGAAGCTTGTCTTCTCCTGCACCTGTGCCAATGAAGACTTTAACGCCAAGGGAGAGAGCTGTTTGTGCAGCTGAAAGCTTAGATTTCATCCCGCCTGTTCCAACCTTTGAACCCGTACTCTTCGCATATGAGAACAATTCATCTGAAATGTGAGTCAGCACATCAAACCGCTTCGCATCAGGATTCTCACTTGGATTGGCATCATAAATTCCGTTGATATCTGTTAAAATGATCAATTGGTCTGCATGAATTAAGCCACTGACCAGTGCTGATAACATGTCATTATCACCAAAGGTAAGCTCCTCGATGGACACAGAATCATTTTCATTAATGATCGGTAAAATTTTTCTTTCGAGCAGTTCCATCATCGTTGCGTAAGCATTTCGATATCTTGTACGATCTGAAAAGTCATTACGTGTTAAAAGCATTTGTGCAGGCGTCATCTGAAACTGTGAAAATAGTTCTGTGTATTTCTGCATTAACAAGCCTTGACCAACAGCAGCAGCAGCCTGCTTTCCTTTTAAGGTCACAGGTCTTGACGGATATCCTAAACTGCCAAATCCCGCCGCAACGGCACCTGACGAAATGAGAATGATTTCATGCCCTGCCTCTTTTAGCTTTGCGATGGCTTTGACATGATCCTGCATTTTGTGTTCATCAATGGCTCCCTTTTGCTCTGTTAATGAACTGCTACCAATTTTTATGACGATCCTTTGCTTTTTCATCATTGATTCCCTCCGCTATACCTTTCACCACATAAAAAATCCCTTTTTCTCCTTATGTAAAGGACGAAAAAGGGATTTTCCGTGGTACCACCTTCATTGAATAAGCATACGTCTGCTTATTCCACTCAACTCCTGTAACGCCAGGCATGCGCTTAGATTTTTCCTCTAAGGCTCAAAGGGTAGGTTCAGCAGCTGTCTGCGGCAAATGTTTCAGCATGTCATTTGCTCTCTTTACACAGCAGGTCCTGCTTACTATTCCTTCTCAACGCTCGTTAATTTTTTTATATTATCACCAATTGCTTCAGAAAAGTCAAGCGGTCAATTAAACACAATCGTTTTATTCTCATGGACAATGATTCGATCTTCTAGATGCCATTTGACAGCACGGGCAAGCACGCTGCGCTCAATCGTGCGGCCAATATTTTTTAATGCCTCTGCATCATCTCTATGATCTACCCGCTCAATATCCTGTTCAATGATTGGTCCTTCGTCTAAATCATTGGTGACATAATGAGAAGTCGCACCAATTAATTTGACTCCCCGCTCGTATGCCCGCTTGTATGGGTTTGCACCGATAAACGCTGGCAGGAAGGAATGATGAATATTGATGATTTTGTTCGGATGCTGTTCAATAAAGGCTGGCGTCAAAATTTGCATATATCTAGCTAGCACAACCGCATCAATGTCATACTCTTCTAATAATGCAAGCTGTTGTTTTTCTGCATCTTGACGAATGTCTTTATTTGCCTTCACGAAATGGAATGGAATGCCGAGTGCTTCGACTGTATCTTTTGCCGTTTCATGATTGCTGATGACAACCGCTATTTCAGCCATTAAATTACCGCTTTGCCATTCCCATAAAAGTTCATGTAAACAATGAAGCTCTTTGGACACAAAGATCGCTAGCTTTTTCAGATCACTTGCACGCGACATGCTCCACGTCATGTGAAATGATTGCGCAATTGGCTCAAAACTGCTTTTCAATTGATCTAAGTTGGCAGAAATGTCTTTCCAATCAAATTCAATTCTTAAAAAGAACCGGCCGCGCTCATGATCTGTTGTGTATTGACTAGATTCAATGATGTTTGCTCCATGTTCAAATAAAAAAGTAGAAACAGCTGACACAATACCAGGCTGATCCGGGCAGCTGACTAAAAGCCTTCCTTTTTGCTCATGCTTTTGTCTGTGTAATTCAAGTTTCTCTGTAATCAATGTTCTCATGTCTTATGACCTCATTTACGTTTTTCATTCTAATGAAATATTATACTGGACTGGAAAGAGAAAAAGCAATTAAGCGTCGTATTTTTTATTGAATATTCATTCAATTCCGCACCTGGCGTGATATAATATGAATAGACCTTTTATCACAAAAGGAGTGATGGAGATGAAAAGCATGACTTTGTTTGGTAAAGTGAGCTTTTGGCTCGGCATCGTATGTCTCATTACGGGCATTTATCTATTTATGACCGGAGAAAGACTCATTCCTTTACTTACATTTGGTGTATGTTTTCTGCTTGTGAGTCAGCTTTACCGCAAAAATGAAAACGATTCCAATCACCCTTCGATGTAGCAAAAAGGCTGGCAAACATGTGCCAGCCTTTTCTTATTCAATGATTTTCAACCCGACCGCTGCCGATAAAATCAGTGCGATAAAGAAAATACGTTTTGCATCTTTTGACTCACCGTAAAACAGCATTCCGACAATCGCTCCTCCAGCTGCTCCGATTCCTGTCCAAATCGCATACGCCGTTCCCATCGGAATTGTATTCATCGCAAGAGACAGCATCAGAAAGGATAGCGAAAATCCAGCTGCTATGAAGAAAATCCATTTGACATGGCGATCTTTCTGGAATTGATTCATCATGGTGACACAAAGCATTTCTAAGATGCCTGCCCCAATGAGTAAAAGCCAGCTCACGATTCAGCCTCCCCTTTCTTTTCACCTGTGGTTAATTTGAGTCCTAATACACCGCTTAAAAGGACCATGATCAAAAGTAATTTTACTAGCTGTACCGGCTCACCCATGACCATACCTACTATGACCGTACCTGCTGTTCCAAGTCCGGTGAAAACGGCGTAAAGCGTGCCAACTGGAAGTACAGTCGTGGCTTTCAGGAGTAAATAAAAGCTGACGACAATACAAACGATGGTTGCGCTCCATTCCAATATAGAGTCAGCATATTTCAACCCCATTACCCAGCCGACTTCAAATACGGCTGCAATCAAAACGTTTCCCCATTTCATTCGATCTCTTCCTTTCTTACCGATTCCAAGCAATTAAAAAAGCCCGGAAATCGATCGTTTGATCAAATCTCCCGGGCTTTTATCCCTCCGTGTCCATACGGCCCATTCTTAGAGGACCCTATGTGTTTTCTCTCGGTCCAGACTGCGCTGCCGCACGGAACCCTAGAAAACCAATTCATGATAAGCAGATCTAGCGTAAAGCCGATTCTGTATGAAAAAGTGTATCACACCCTGATATGCCGGTCTACCACTTTGCTTTTCCCCTTCAAATATACTTGTTCATTTTTCGAAAGAAAGTGGATGAAAGCGAAGTATACTAAATGTTAGAAAGAGGAACGACCACATCACTGATATAATAAAACAAGAGGTGGATCAAATGATGATGACCGACGAACAAAAACACGAATTTTATCAAGCACTTGTTGATAAAAATCCGCAATATGACGGCACGTTCTTTGCAGGTATTAAAACAACCGGCATCTTCTGTCATGCCACATGCACTGCTAGAAAACCAAAATATGAAAACTGTGAGTTTTTCTTTACAGCAGAGGAGGCGCTGCTTGCAGGGTATCGGCCGTGTAAGCGATGCACGCCTTTAACATATCCTAACAGCATTCCAGAAGAAGTCAAAACACTTGTATCAGCAGTTGAAGAGAGTCCTGAGAAACGATGGAAAGAAGAAGATTTTCGCCAATTAGGGATTCACTCTGCAACAGCTCGGAGAAAATTTAAAGAAATCTATGGAATGACCTTTGTTCAATATGCTAGATCACGCCGAATGGGGCTAGCGTTTAAAGAGATTCTGAACGGAAAAAAAGTCATAGATCAGCAAGTCACCTTCGGTTACGAGTCTTCCAGTGCCTTCAATGACGCCTTTACGAAAATCATGGGAAATCCACCCAAAAAGGCGCAAGTCAATATTTTGCATGCGAATTTTATTTCTACTCCGATTGGGCGGATGATGAGCATTTCAGATGCAACCCATGTGTATTTGCTTGAATTTATGGACAGGCGAGGATTAGAAAGAGAAATTGAGAACATCAGAAAAAAACATCATGCCCGTATTTTAGTTGGAGAAACAAACGTCCATCAGCAATTAGCAAAGGAATTGGCCTTATATTTTGAAAAGAAACTCACGCAGTTTACTGTGCCACTTTCTATACATGGCACACCTTTTCAAAAAAGGGTATGGGATCTTCTATTACAGATTCCACCAGGCGAAACGAGATCGTATCGAGATCTTGCCATCATGCTTGGCGATCCCCATTTGGTTCGGGCAGTTGGAAATGCAAATGGTGCCAATCAGTTGGCCATCATCATTCCTTGTCACCGAGTCATTCAAACAAGCGGTGAACTTGGCGGATATGGCGGGGGAATCGAACGAAAGAAATATTTACTTCAGTTAGAACAGCGTATATAAAAGAAAAAGCGGCTCTCCTTATGATTCAAGCGAGCCGCTTTTTCCGTCACGAGTAACACTGTAAACATCAATCATTTGATCCCATTTTGAAATGGTTTTTTCTTTTTTCATCCCCATTTTCATTGCGACCTTGACTGACGCTTCATTGTCAGGGCGAATTAAGCTGACCATTCGCCTCACCTTCATATCGTCAAAACCATACGCAAGACAGCCTTTTGCAGCCTCAACAGCATATCCTTTTCCCCATGCCGATCTCTTTAGCATATAGCCAATTTCAAGCTCTGTTTGTCCTTCGACGTTTTGGAGAACAATTCCGCTTTGTCCAAGTGGTTCTTTCGTTTCTTTTTCTTCAATGATCCACAGGGATGTATGGTACGTGCGGTCATTCTTTTGATTCCAAGCAATCCACTCTTTTGTCTGCTCTTCATCCTTTAGTGAAGGATAATACTTCATGACCTCTTCATCTTGGAACAGCTTTTCATATAAAAAAGGCGCATCGTCTTCATCCATTGTTCTCAGTCTGAGGCGCTCTGTTTCAAGCACGATCCGTGTTTGATGTGCCATTTTTTATCCCCCCCTGCTTACTTGCTAAAAATATCTCCGAACAACCCATTTGAATCTGGGGCAAAGTAATGGAACCCCGCACCCGTTAAACTAGCAGCTAATGCGGTCCACATGATTAAACTGACCGTCATCCACACAGTGACTTGTTTTCTTTTCGTACCGAAGCTCATACACATAAAAGCCGCTAAATGACTGCCAATGATAAAAGGACCGATAAGTGCCAAACCAGGGAGACCATACCGTTCCCAAACCTTTCTGGCTTTCAGCTGTTTTTTCTCTCCTTTTTCATCATGTTTCTCCTCTTTCCTCTTCAGCCACCACGCTTTAAATCGGTCCACGAAGACGATGAGTAGCAAGACGGTAAGAAAGTTGCCGACGAATCCAATAACTGCCGTTGTCACAGGATGCAGACCACTTAAAATCCCCAGCGGAACGACACCAACCACTTCAAAGAAAGGTAAAGCAGCCAATATAAAAACGAGTACATACCCCCATACAATATCCAATCACAGAACCCCTTTTCATTTTTGTCCTCTTCTCATTGTAAAGAAAAATGTGATCCCATATCTACATTTTTTTAGTAAAAGAAAAGCACATCGCAAGAGATGTGCTCCAGATTGTTGACAAAGGGCTAAAATGAACTTTATTTTAGCCCTTTGTCTTCTTTTCAGCGTGATAGAAAACCTTTGCAGCCCTAGGAAGGACGAGTACTGGCGCGGAGCGAATTTGACATTCGTGAGCACCAGCACGCAGGACTGACAAAGAATGCGAGGGTTTGTCTACACGCTGAAGCACATCGCAAATGATGTGCTCTATTTACATTAAATGTTCATTTTTCTTGTTTGTTTTCCGTAAAAAAACGATTGTGAGCAAGACTAAAATCACAATGGATACCAGACTTGTGAAAAGAAGCATGAGAGGTGATGTCCATCCAAGCCATTCGAATAGGAGTTGCGGTCCAAAGAAGATCAGCGGAATGAGCGACATCATATTCGCCTTTAATATGGCATTCAATAAGATAATACACAGCAGCAACAGAAGAATGACGCCCCATCTTTGGCTCGAGGTCAGCACAAGTAAAGGAGTACCAAGTTTTTGGTCCAATAATTTCACTGTGATCAAGGCTGTCATCTGAAAAACACCTAATATCCAAAAGTAAAAGAATGCCCTCCTGCTTGTTTGAAAGGCAGAAGCTCTAAACATCACAATGGTCATGATCACATTGGCCACTATGATGAGCGGATAACCAATGAGTGCATACCAAGAATACGATAAACTTTGACTGATGGCATCTGCTAACATCATGTAAAAAAGAGATCCAATTAAAAAAGCACTGACAAACGTAACCCAATCTTTATGGTTTCTAGAGAGCTCTTTTGATAGCTCATCAGCAAAGCCCCGTGGATCTCCGCCAAATACATCTTCCCCTGTTTTCCCATCTTTCTCAGCTTCGACAGCGTGTGTCGTTAATTCATCCATCACTTCGTCGATCTCGTCCTGATTTTTCCCTTTTGATATGAGATAGAGTTGCAGTTCTAATAAGATGTGTCTCGTTTCTTTTGTTACCATCTTCTCACTTCCCTTTATGTAATAATCGCTCTACATTCCCTGACAGCTCATTCCATCGCATGGTAAAATCCGTCAGCGCTTCTTCGCCTCTTTGTGTGAGCGTATAGTATTTCCTTTTCGGCCCGCTCGCCGATGCTTTTGTGGACGTATGAACTAGTTGTTCTTTTTGCATGCGCAGCAAGATCGGATAAATACTACCTTCACTAATTTGATCAAACCCATAGTGCGCAAGCTTCTTTGTCATTTCATATCCATAAATTTCACCTTCAGAAATAATCGACAGTAGGCATCCCTCTAAAATTCCTTTTAGCATTTGTGTTGATTGTGTCATCATCGATCCTCCGCTTTCAGTATCTTGCATGACAAGATAGCATGATCTTACCACACACTATCTTGCTATGCAAGATACTGACTTAGAAAAAAATCACCGCATAAAGGGTGATTTTTACGCCCAAGGCTTATCCGTCCCAAGTGCGTCAGCCAAAGCTTTACTATGCTTTCGGCGGCTTTTTCTTTCCTCTGCCCGCTGCTTCGCTGTTTGATGAAGCATGATTTCTTCCTCTGTTTCCGGCATGACTTGCGGGACTCGTTTTGGCTTCCCGTTTTCATCAAGCGAGACAAATGTAAGAAATGAAGTTGCTGCGAGTCTGCGTTCTCCAGACATCAAGTTTTCCTTAATGACTTTGACGAATACTTCCATAGAAGATGTGCCGACCCATGTCACATAAGATTCTAAGCAGACGGACTCCTTCTGTCCAATCGGCTCTAAAAAATCAACTGAATCCATTGATGCGGTGACTGTTTCACTACGGCTGTGTCTTGCTGCCGAGATGGAAGCAATGTCATCTATATAACTCATTAATTTCCCGCCAAATAACGTTTGGTGGTTATTCGTATCGAGAGGGAATACCCTGCTGGTTTTCACAACTTTTGATTCCTTGCAGTATTTGAAATTTTCTTCACTCATCGTCATAGCTCCTTCTTGCTGTTTTCGTTGATGCGGAACGACTTTTATTAAACACTATTCTATTAGGTTTGTCTAAACTTTTTGCTTTAGTCTCTCATGAGAGATTTTCTTTCGGAAATGTTTCAACATTTACTAGAAGGAGGAATAATATAACTATCGATAAACAAGGAGGCCCTTTGATGGATTCTATGAAATCAGAGAAAGTGTATAAAACGCCGCAATGTATGAGTGAATATGATGATTTACAAGAAGTCCTCTTATGCAGTCCAATTTATATGGAAATTAAACAGATCATCAATGAAACCCAAAAGCATTTTGCAAGAGAAAATATTTCTCAAATCAAAGCCCTCACGCAGCATAAGCAATTCATCCAAACGCTGAAAAACCATCATGTCCGGCCTGTCCTTCTTCCTGCAAATGAACGTTTCCCTGAACAAGTCTTCACTCGGGATATTGGATTTACAATTGGACAGACTTTATTTGTTTCAAACATGGCAGCCCCTGTCAGACAAGGAGAAGAACATTCCTTAAAAGAATGGGCACAGACAAAAGGATGGACAACCATCACGCTGGATGATGGAACGATTGAAGGCGGCGATGTGCTTGTAGACCAAACCCGTGTATTTGTGGGGATCAGCAAAAGAACAAATCTAGCCGCCATCCAGCAGCTCAAAAAAGAACTGCCGAATCACGACATCATTCCTATTCATCTTCCTTCTCACATTTTGCATCTTGATTGTGTGATGAATATTCTTTCTCATCATGAGATCTTGATTTACCCTGAAGCTTTTACGGAAAAGGATCTTCATATGCTCAAAAAGCATTATGATCTCATTGAAATAAGTGAGCAAGAGCAGTTCACACTTGGACCAAATGTGTTGTCCATTGGTCAGAAAAAAGTCATCAGCTTACCAATCAATCAAGAAACAAATGCTGCATTAACAGCCCGCGGCTACACCGTCATTGAAGTAGATTTTTCAGAAATCATTAAATCCGGCGGCTCTTTTAGATGCTGTACATTACCTATTAGGCGTTCATAAAAGCCAAAAAGCCAGCTTGTCTACTCGCTGGCTTTTTAAACGCTTGTCTACTTCCCTTTATCTATTTCCTATCATATAAATGACAAGCCACTTCATGTCCTTCTTCGACTGCTTGTAATACTGGCTTTTTGTCCGCACATACATCCATTGCAGCAGGACATCTTGTCCGAAATACGCAGCCGCTTGGCGGATTCACTGGACTTGGAATTTCTCCCTTTAAAATAAACCGCTTGCGTTTATCTTCCACATCAGGATCTGGAATCGGGATAGCAGACAGCAATGCTTGTGTATATGGATGAAGTGGTGTTTTATATAAAGCATCACTGCTGGTCATCTCCACGAGATGTCCTAAGTACATGACACCGATTCGATCGCTAATATATTTGACCATCGATAAATCATGGGCAATAAATAAAAACGTCAATCCTTCTTCTTTTTGCAGTTTTTTCAGCAAATTCACGACTTGAGCTTGAACGGATACATCTAGTGCAGAAATCGGCTCATCTGCCACGATAAACTTTGGCGATAAGGCGAGTGCTCTAGCAATCCCTATTCTTTGCCTCTGACCTCCGCTGAATTCGTGAGGATAGCGTGTAGCAAAATCATGACTTAGCCCCACCGCTTCAAGCAGTTCCTTCACGCGCTCGATCCTTTTCTTTTGACTGCCATACAATTGATGGATCTCCATCGGTTCTAGCATAATATCTTTTACAGAGAGCCTAGGATTTAAAGAAGAATACGGATCTTGAAACACCATTTGAATTTGTCTATTGAAATCAAATGATTCTCGGTTCGATAAGTGATGGAGACTTTTCCCTTCATACAAAGCTTCACCTTCTGTCGGGTCATAAAGCCGCATGAGCACTTTTCCAAGTGTAGATTTACCGCAGCCTGACTCACCAACAAGACCAAAGGTTTCGCCTTGTTTCAGCTGAAAGGTGACACCATCTAATGCTTTTAACGTTCTTCCTTTCGATAGATGAAAATGCTTTTTTAAGTTGTTGACTTGCAGAAGTGGTTCACTTCCCATCACATCTCCCCCTCTCAGCTTTCAAATACCGCCTTGTTCCTGCCCATTCCTGTTCATATGAAGTACCAGAAAGAGAAAGAAGTTCAATCTGTCTGCCCGTTTTTGGCGAGTGAAGCATCATGCCATCTCCAGCATACATCCCTACATGGCGAACTGCTCCCTTCCCATTGTCATTGGCAAAAAACATGAGATCACCTGGCGCCAAATGATTTGATGCGACTGGAGTTCCTTGAACTGCTTGGTCACTTGCGTCTCTCGGTAATAAACATCCACACGCTTTGTACATGCTGTAAACAAAACCCGAACAGTCGTAGCCATAGCTGCTCATGCCGCCCCACAAATACGACAGTCCAATAAATTGTTTTCCTATGGCTAAGGCATCCTTACCGCTCATAGAAGAAGGTGATGAAGCGCGGCGCACATCTTCTTTTTTGATTTCTCTTCTTCCTACTGGAGTCAGAACATCAAAGGAATCGCTCATTTCTTCAACAGGTGCTAGTTCTGTTAAAAAACTAACCTCCATATCCGGTGTTCCATTTTGATATAAAACCGCTTTTTTCTGACAAACAATCAAGGGACTAGCAGCTGGTTCACTCTCTGATACTTCATTTAATTGCTCTACAGGGATATAACCTGGGTAGCCTTGCGGGTGTTTCCGGCTTGCCTGCTGCGGGATGACAACTTTCATCCAGCCATCTGTCTCCTCCAGCCCAATGACTCGTTCGCCAAGCAGTACTTGGGTTTGAATAAGGTTTTCTTCACATAAGGCCAATTTCTGTTCATATGTTTGCTGATCAATCCATTCTTTGATCTGGACGGAACTTTGAAGAACGTGTCGATCCATATCTCTCGGCGACTGCGGTGCTGTCCATATATTTGCGACTGGAACCTTTGATTCATATAACATCATAAGACCCCTTTCACTCCTTGAATGCCTAATCCATGATGCGGTGGAAAGAGAATATCTTTTCCTTGATAGACAATTCCTCCGTCTATTAAGTCCTCTTTGAGCATAAGCGGCGCATCAAAATCATAACGGGTAATATTCGGCTGGCTTGCAGCAAGATGAGCGGCTGCGGTAATCCCTAGTTTTGACTCGATCATACTGCCAACCATGCACTTGACGCCGTATGCTTCTGCTAAACTATTGATTTTCAGCGCTTTTTTGATACCCCCTGTTTTCATTAATTTTAAGTTGATGAGATCACAGCTTCTCGTTTCTAACACCTTGATGGCATCATGGAGGCTAAAAATACTTTCATCTGCCATAATCAATGTGTCTGTTGCTTCCGTCACCCGGCGCAGAGCCTCGATGTCTTCTTTAGGCACTGGCTGCTCGACTAGTTCAATATCGAGTGCCTCCATTTTTCGAATGGCCACAATCGCTTCCTTCCACGTCCAGCCTTGGTTGGCGTCAAGCCTGATTTGAATATCCGGCCCGACTTTTTCTCGAATCCGCTTGATCCGCTGAATATCCGTCTCTATATCATCTTTTCCCACTTTGATCTTTAAGGTACGAAAGCCTTCAGCTGCATATTGCTTCGCATCCTCTGCCATTTCTAGCGGACGGTTGACACTAACCGTGTAATCCGTTTCCAGCTGATCGCGATAACCACCAAGATATTGATAAAGCGGCAGGCCAGCCTGCTTCGCTAAACCATCGTAAATCGCCATATCTATTGCAGCCTTTGCACTCGTGTTTCCTACAAGTACACGGTCGATCGCTGAAAAGATTTGTTCATATTGTGACAATGAGGCCCCAATCAAGATCGGCCTCATCACAGCGCAAATAGCATAGTCGATGCTTTCCAGTGTTTCACCTGTAATGACCGATGTCGGCACTGCCTCTCCATAGCTGACATCACCTTGATCATAGGTGATGATCACAATAAGAGATGCGGCATCATACACCGTTCTTAATGCTGTTTTGAAAGGCTTCTTTAGCGGTACACTCGTTCTGCATGTGCGAACATCTACGATTTTCATTTGATCGCCTCTTTCGCTGCAACACCTGGGGAAATATGCAGTTTTTTCCCTGTAGCATCTAATGTAGCCTGCACGCCGATTGGAATGGCGAAGTTTGGAGATGAATGACCGATCCGAAAGCCGCCAAGTGCAGGTTTCTGTTGCGGGACAATATACGTCTCCCATAGCTGATCGAGCGTTAACGACTGCTCTTTCTTTTTCGGCTCACATTGATGAAAATCACCAATGATAAATCCCGCCGCATCATGTAATTTTCCTGCAGATGCTAAGTGCTGCATCATTCGATCGATTTTATATGGTTCTTCGTCAATATCTTCTATCAATAAAAGCTTCCCCTTTGTATCAATTTCAAAAGGTGTACCAAGTGTCGTGACGATAAGGGCAAGATTTCCTCCGGTGATTTCGCCTGAAGCCGTGCCATGATAAAAAGTGTGAAGAGGTGACAGGTGGTTCGTATACGAAAAGGCTTTCGGAGTGAATAGCTGTAAAAAGGTATCTTTTGTATACGGATGAACCTCCTCAAGTCCCACATCAGAGGAGAGCATTGGACCATGAAAGGTCACAAGACCCGTCTGCTGCTGAATCGCTGTATGTAAAAACGTAATATCACTGTATCCCCAAAAGATTTTTGGGTTCCGGCGAATGAGGTCATAATCAATGGCTTCTGCAATTCTTCCTGTTCCGTATCCTCCGCAAGCACAAATCACTGCCTTCACGTCTGGATCTTGAAACATGTGATGAATATCTTCCACTCGTTCATGATCATGACCTGCTAAATAACCATACCGGGAGTCGATATACTTCCCCTTTTTCACCTTTAGCCCTAAGCTTTCTAAAAAAGAAATACCTCTTGCTAATTTCAGCTCATCAGGCGGGCTTGCTGGTGCAATGATTCCCACTGTATCTCCTGTTTGAAGTGCCACTGGCAGATGGTTCATGCCAATCCCCTCTTTCTCTTCGTTTCTTTCAATCTATGGGCATCTTCTTCATAACATGAACGAATAAAGGAACAGACGCTTTTTTCAAAGCGTCCCGTTCTCTCATTCTTTTCATTTACTCTCCATCTACCTGTGCCCATTTCAAATCAATGTAACCAACCGGATGACGGACAATGCCCTTTACGCCTTCTTTTTGTAAATAGACTTGGTTATAAAAATGAATGGGAATGATCGGTGCTTCTTCCATCAGAAGTGCCTCGGCATCATGCAGCATACGATTTCTCTTTTGTTCATCTGCTTCTTGACTCGCCTTTTTGATCAGCTGATCATACGTATCGTTTGACCAACCTGTCCGGTTCATCGCATTTCCTGTTTGGAAGCTCTCTAAGAAATTGATTGGGTCTGCATAGTCAGCTAGAAATGAACTTTGCGAGAATTGGAATTTGAGTGCCTTTTGATCTTCTGCAAACACATTTGCTTCCATGTTGGCAAGCTTCACATCTACCCCTAGCGCTTCTTTTAATTGTTGCTGAATGGCTTCTGCTTTTTTCTTATTTTCAGGCTTTGTACTATATGTTAATGTGACGGGCGGAAGCTTAGAATAGTTCTCTTCTTTCAACCCTTTTTCTAATAGTTTTACAGCTTCACTCGTATCATGTTTGACAAGGTCGCCGCCAGCTTCTCTGAAATCTTCACCCTTTGAATCTAAAATTCCTGGTGAAACGAAGGCACGTGCTGGCTTCTCTTCATTTTTCGTCACATACTCTACAATATCCTGAGAATTGATCGCCATTTGAAAGGCTTTACGAATGTTCTTATTTTGAAAAGGCTCCATGTTGACATTTAGGCGATAAAAAAACAGCCCTGCTTGATCTTCAATTTGCACATCTTTGCTTTTTAACAGGTCTTCACTTTGTTCTGCCGGAACGAAGGCCGTATCTAAATCTCCTGATTGATACATTTGGTAATCTGTATTTCGATCACTGATCATGAGCCATTTCACTTGATCTAGCTTGACCGTTTGTTTGTCCCAATACGTGTCACTTTTTTCCATCGTAAAGCTTTCATCATGCTTCCACTCTGTCAGCTTAAACGGTCCATTACCGACAAAGGTTTTCGCATCCTTGGCCCAGTTCGGGTCCTTTTCCGCTACCTTCTCATTCACTGGGAAAAAGGCAGGGTTTGCCGTCATATTTAAGAAAGATTTCTGTGGGTATGCTAGCTTGACCTCTAGCGTTTGATCATTAACAGCCTTGACTTTTACATCTTCTTTCTTCCCTTTCCCGCTGTTAAACGCTTCGCCCCCTTCAATCATATAAGCTAAGAATGCCGCAGAAGAGCCCGTCTTTGGATCTAGCAGCCGCTTCCACGCATATTCAAAGTCACTTGCTTTGACTGGATCACCATTTGACCACTTAATCCCATCCCTTAAATGGAACGTGTACGTTTTTCCGTCCTTTGAGATGTCCCATTTTTCCGCCATGGCAGCAGATGGTTCGTGCTTTTCATTCAGTCTTGTTAATCCTTCCATTAAGTTATTGAGCCCTTGCCAGGACACATTATTAAAACCAATGGGCGGATCAAATGATGTCGGTTCGTTTTCGTTATTTAATGTTAAAACTTTCTCTTCGCTCTTGCTTGAAGATCCTTTGCCTGCTTGCTCATTGGCTGTACATCCTGCAAGCAGCATCACTGCGATAAAGCACATACTGAGAATCCAACCTGTTTTTCTCATGAAAAACTCCCCCTTTGTGTTGAAGATAAAACCGTTTGCTTCGCTCGTTCATCTTGAAGCCAGCAATGTACTGTATGTGTAGGTGAACGCTGCGTTTCATGCGGCATGATATGATCACACACTTTCATCGCAGACGGGCATCGATCGGTATATGGACATCCTTTTGGCGGGGCAAATAAATCAGGCGGGCTTCCTTCAATAGGAATGAGCTCATCTTTCATATCCAGCCTTGGAACGGATTGCAGCAGCCCTTTTGTATAGGGATGCTGTGGACTGTAAAAGATATCTCGCCTTGTCCCAACTTCAACGATTTTCCCCCCGTACATGACAGCCACTCGATCAGCGACTTGTGCTACGACCCCTAGGTCATGTGTAATTAAAATAATCGTCACGCCTGTTTTTTTCTGAATCTCTTTAAATAGTTCTAAAATCTGCGCCTGTATGGTGACATCTAGTGCAGTTGTCGGTTCATCTGCAATCAGCACCTTCGGCTCACAAATAAGAGCCATTGCAATCATGAGCCGCTGTCTCATGCCGCCGCTGAATTGATGCGGATATTGCTTTAGCCTCTCTTTCGGCTGCGGTATCCCCACCAAATCAAGCATACGAAGCGCCTCTTCTTTCACTTCTTTTTTTGTCAGCTTCTGATGCACTTTTGCAGCCTCCATCAGCTGATCTCCAATTGTCAGTGTCGGGTTGAGTGCCGTCATAGGATCTTGAAAAATCATGGAGATATCGACACCACGTATGCTTCGCATGTCTTTTTCAGATAATGACAGCAAGTTGCGATCACGAAACCAAATTTCCCCTTGATCGACTTGTGCGCTATATGCAGGGAGAAGCCGCATGATACTTTGAGACGTCACACTTTTCCCGCAGCCTGATTCTCCTACAATGGCGAGGGTTTCTTTTTCATACACATCCACATTCACCCCGCGTACCGCTTGAACAGAACCGCCATATGTCCGAAAGCTAACATGCAGATCGATAATCCGAAGCATTTTTTTCATCACGCCATCACCTCTTCATCTTCGGATCAAGCGCATCTTGCAAGCCATCACCTAAATTATTAAAGCAAAACATCGTCAGCGAAATAAAAAATGCCGGAAAGAATAAACGCCACCAGTGACCATTATCTGACAGCACTGTCGGCAAGGCGTCATTGGCCATCACACCCCAGCTTGCAAACGGGGCTTGAATCCCTAAACCGAGAAAACTTAAGAATGCTTCAGCAAAAATCGCTGTCGGTACAGTTAGCGTCATCTGGACAATAATCGGTCCCATCGTATTCGGCAGTAAATTTTTGCGGATGATGCGCAAACTTTTTGCGCCAAAGGTTTTCGAGGCAAGGACATATTCTTGGCTTTTCAGCTGAAGGACTTGACCTCTCACGATTCTTGCCATCCCGATCCACCCTGTGACAGTGAGCGCCACAATAATAGTGACAAGCCCAGGTCCCATCAGGACCATCAATAAAATGACGACGAGTAAATACGGCAGACCGTAAAGCACCTCGACGATCCGCATCATGACATGGTCATACTTCCCGCCTTTATAGCCTGCAATACCGCCATAGATGACACCGATTGCAAAATCAATGAGAGCGGCCATCACGCCCACAAATAATGAAATGCGTGCGCCGTACCAAGTACGTGTAAACACATCACGTCCAAGTTCATCTGTTCCAAACCAGTGAGCAGCTGACGGTGGCAAGTTTTGCATGGAAAGCCGCTGTTCTGTCACACTATTCGGTGCAAGGAGTGGGCCTAATATAGCCATGACGAAAAGAAAAATCAGCACCGATAAACTAAACATAGCGAGTTTATTTTGTTTTAACCGTCGCCAAGTATCTGCCCAATACGAAAGTGAAGGTCTTTTAATGGCATGGACTTCAGATGTCTTTTGTTCTTTAGGCGCAAACCATTCATCTGGCACTTCATGCGCTTGATTCATTTGATCATGCTGAAGGTGTATACTCATGCCTTTCCTCCTTTCTGATGCAGCTGGATCCTTGGATCAAGCAGACGATATGTCACATCTACAATGAAAAGAAGGGTAATTAAGATGATGCTGTAAAAAACAGTGGTTCCCATGATGACAGGATAGTCACGGTTGTTAATACTCTCGACAAAGTATTTTCCCATTCCAGGGATCGCAAAGATTTTTTCAATGACAAAACTGCCTGTTAAAATACTTGCGACAAGTGTGCCGAGGATCGTGACGACAGGTAAAAGTGCATTCCGCAGGGCATGTTTAAACACAATTTTATAAGGGGAAAGTCCTTTCGCTTTTGCAGTTCGAATATAGTCCTGCGACAGCACTTCAATCATGCTCGATCTCGTTAATCGGGCAATGATCGCCATTGGACCTACCGCCAGTGCAATGGTAGGAAGCACCATATGCATTGGACTTGTCCACATCGCTGTAGGAAAGAGTTTTACATTCACAGCAAGCTGCTGAATTAATAAGGTAGCAAAGATAAAGTTTGGTATGGATATACCGAAAACAGCAATCGTCATGGCGATATAATCAATCAAGCCATTATGCCGGAGGGCAGCCATGATTCCGAGCAAGATGCCGGAGATGACAGCAATCAAAATAGAGATAAGACCAAGTTCTAATGAGACTGGAAAACCTCTCGCCAATAAATCATTGACACTTTCAGAAGGCTTTTTAATGGAAGGACCAAAATCAAAAGTAACGATGGATTTTAAATAGATCATATATTGAACATAGAGTGGTTCGTCTAAGTGATAGTAGCTTTCGAGGTTTCGCTGGACAGTTTCGTTTGTATTTCGTTCTTCATTGAAGGGCGATCCTGGGATGACCTTCATTAAAATAAACGTTAACGTCGTAATCGTTAAAATCGTGGCAATCATCGCAATCAAACGCTTGAGCAAAAAGCTGGCCATCTGCTGTCTCCCCCTCGCTTAACAAAATGTTGTACGTGCGGCAAGCTCTGTCATGACAAGCATCGCTTGATAGGCTTCTAATATATTCTTCGCTTGGTACGTCACCGTTGTTGTCCCTTCAATGATGGCCGTACCCGGCATTAAATTCGCCCATTCGGCTTGTCCATAATTGGCAAACTCGATTTTCAGCACTGGCTGCTCAGGAGGCGTGAGCGGCTTCATTTGATGAATTTGTTTCATGGCAGCTTCCACTTGCTGCGAGATGAGGGTGCTCACTTTTGCTGGTGTTAAGCATTTCACAGCAGATCTTGAAATGGTTTCTTTCACCGCCACTGTTTTCACGCCAGGCATTAGCTTTTCTGCTTCAAGTGCCGCTTGATCGTCTCCGCATACAAGAATGACCGGAACACCATAATAGCCTGCGACATACGCATTAAAGCCCATTTCACCAACTGGATGATCATTTATGTAAAAATGTCTGACACCAAAAATCATACTGTGAGACATCACACCTTTCATTGATGCCCTCGCATGGTAGCCTAAAAAAACAGCGGCATCATACGTTTGATCTAATCCTTGAACCATTGAATAAGGCTTTACATCACCTGATATGAGAGATGCTTCCTCATGCAATTCTTCAATCAACAGATTATTCATTTTAGAATGGCTATCATTCACTAAAATATCGGTCGCCCCATGTGTAAGAAGAGCTTCTACACAGGCGTTCACTTCACCTGTCATGATTTTTCTCCCGCGCTCATAATTGTGCTGGCGGCTATCAACAAATGTATGATCAGCTAGACCAGTAATTCCCTCCATATCGACTGATAAATAGAGCTTCATCCCCATCCCCCTTTAATTAAACTTAAAATTTGTGTATATTTTTCTAAATTTTCTAAAAAATTATATGAGAACTTGATTGATTTTTCAATACAATGTCTGAAAATAAGGAAATTAGACTCAGGTAATACAGGTCAAAAGCATTGATGCGAAAGGATTTATTTTACAGAAAAAACACCACTAGCTATGTCTTTAGTGGTGTTTGTCCGCTTCATCGATTTGCGATTTTAGCTGCGCATATTTTTTCATCGTTTGTGTAAATAAGTCATCGAACATTTGCGGTGCCTGCTGCTGAATGACTGCAGCGCCCTCTCCTGTAATCCCGCCTTTTGTTGCGACCCTGTTCACCGTTTCAGCAAATGTCAGTCCGCGTTCAACAAGAACCTGACCTGTTCCTAGCAGCGCATATGTTAAAAATTCATAGGCTTCTTCTAAAGAAAGCTCACTATTCCGAACAGCGGCTCTTGCCATTTCTTCAAAGATTGCTGCAATAAAGCCCGGAGAAGAGCTTGTCAAATTACTCGCCGCATCAAACCGGTCCTCTTCCACTTCCCTGACGATACTAAAAGCTGAAAGCAGGTGGTGGAGCCGTTCTTGCGCCTCCTGCCCAGCGGTTTCACCATGCGCCACAAGGGATACACCCGTTCCTACGGCTGATGTCAAAGTGGGAATGTATCTAGAAACCGGCTGATTCGTATGTTGCATTAATTTGTCTAACGTGACAGCCGCTGCCACTGATACGATATGAAGAGATGTCTTTGCGGGGCTCAGCTGATCTAAGACATCCAGTACAGCAAGCGGTGGTACACAAACAAACACGACATCACATGATGCAGAGATGTCATCTAAAGAGCAAATGTTGACATGCTGGTTCTTCTCTTTCAGCTGTTGCAGCCGCTCCGTTTCACTTCTTGTATGGATCATAAACTGACTGGCATGAAGTACTCCTTTGTCCAGCCATTTTTGCACCATCATATCTGCCATGCTTCCATATCCAATGATTCCAATAGTCTCCACAGTTTAATCTCCTCTATTTTGCTTAGATTCACTACTTATTTTAACAATTTCCCACAATGTTTTCATTTTTATCCCACACTTTTTTCTTACGATAAAGTCAGTATCCACCACATACGGTCAATCACCTTAAACACATACATGAAAAAATCGATGAAAGAGAGTGATCTTGATGACACATCACAAAGATGAAAAACACACTTCTTATGAATTACAAACAATTGAACAGCCGAAAAAACAGCAGAAGAAGCCAAGTGGCTGGCTGAAGCCATTTGTCAGCGGGATTGTAGGCGGTACGTTAGCGTTAGGTGTTTACGTTCTGACTCCATATGCTCAGCATTCAGAAAATAGTTCAACTGATTCGTCAACGAAAACAGCCGCTGTATCGACAAATGATACAAGTACAAATTCGTCAAAAACAACAGCGTCACAAACATCCAATTCGACCAGCAGTATTTCCAGTATGGTCGAAAACGTATCACCAGCCATCGTCGGCATTACAAACTATCAAACACAAAGTCAAACAAGCACAGATTTTGGCGATATGAACACACCTTTTGATGGATCACAGCAAAATCAAAACAGTAGCAGTCAAGAGCAAGAAAGCGGTACCGGATCAGGGGTTATTTTCAAAAAATCGGGCAGTAAAGCCTATGTATTAACAAACAACCATGTGATTGAAGGAGCAAGTAAATTAACAGTCTCCTTGCATAATGGCAAGACGGTGGAAGGAAAAGTAGTCGGCTCTGATCCGCTGACTGATCTTGCTGTCGTGGAAATTAGTAGCAGTGGCGTTACAAAAGTCGCTGAACTTGGAGACTCCTCATCCCTTCGTGCAGGAGAAACCGTCATCGCAATCGGAAACCCGCTTGGTGAAGATTTATCAAGAACAGTGACGCAAGGAATTGTCAGCGGTGTCGATCGAACAGTGTCTATGGATACATCAGCTGGCGAAAGCAGTATTAATGTCATTCAAACAGATGCCGCCATTAACCCCGGCAACAGCGGCGGGCCGCTGTTAACAACAGACGGAAAGGTTGTGGGGATCACCAGTATGAAAATTTCTGAAACAGGTGTGGAAGGTATCGGGTTTGCGCTCCCAATCAATGATGTCAAACCAATTGCAGAGCAGCTTCTCACAAAAGGAAAAATCGAACGACCTTATATCGGTATCAGCATGCTGGATCTCGAACAAGTTCCAGATGCTTATCAGAAGGAAACGCTTGGACTGACAAGCAGTCAGCTCGATAAAGGCGTGTACGTAAAAGAAATCGCTGCTGGCTCACCTGCTGCAAAAGCTGGATTAAAGGCAGAGGATGTCATCACCGCCATCAATGGTAAAAAAGTGACAACCGGCAGTGAATTACGTCACGAGCTTTACACGAATGCAAAAGTAGGAGATACCGTCAGCATCACACTCGTTCGTAATGGAACAGAAGAAACAAAACAAGTGACATTAACACAATCTGAATCAAAGCAAGTCAGCTCTTAACGAAAAAAGCAGCTCAATTTTTATGAGCTGCTTTTTTCATGTTCACTTGATTGGGACTAATCTTTGTTCAATTTCTGCTCGTTTGTGCTCTAAAAATGGTGGAAGTGCTAATTGATCACCAAGCTCATCCACGCTTTCATCCACTGTAAATCCCGGACCGTCTGTTGAGATTTCAAACAAAATGCCGTTTGGCTCTCTAAAATATAGGGCTTTAAAATAAAAACGTTCTACAACACCAGAGTTGGTGAAACCGGCTTTGGCTATTTTATCATGCCATTTTTCAAGCTCTTCTGCGTCCGCTACACGAAAGGCTACGTGATGAACACTCCCTCTGCCAGATCGCTCAGCAGGTCCTTCTGCTTTTTCAATGACATGAATCTCTGTTCCAGCTCCGCCTTGTCCTGATTCAAAAATCGTCACGATTTCCCCATCATTTGATTGTTCACGTGCTTTTTCTGTGAAACCAAGGATGCTCGTTAACACACTGATCGTTTTATCTGCTTCTGCGACTGTTAATTCTACTGGTCCCAAACCTCTGATCGCAAAATCAGCAGGAATCTCATCATGCACTGGCGGCTTCGCTCCATCTTGCACGCTTGGTTCTACAGTCAAAAACAGCTGCTGTCCTTCTGGATCTGTAAATTTCAAGGCAGGTCTGCCGCCTCTTAAAGAAGCTGTTTCTTTCTTTACACCTTTTTCTTCAAAGCGCTTTTCCCAAAAGGTGAGTGCCTCCTCTGAAGTGACAATCAAACCTGTGCGTGAGATCGCATTTGTTCCGTCCAGCCGGCGGGCGAGCATCGGTATTTCAAAAAACGTCAGCTCTGTACCAGGTGAGGCGACCTCATCTCCATAAAATAGATGATACATCGATGGATCATCTTGATTGACTGTTTTTTTCACCAGTTTTAAGCCAAGGATTTGGCGGTAGAAATCAACGTTTTTCTGAGCATTTGCTGTTAGTGCTGATACGTGGTGAATCCCATTTATTTTCATTGTGTTCACTCCTATTATAAAATATCTCGAATTCAAGATAATATCCTTATGAATAAAATAGGTCATTTTAGAAGAAAAGTCAACCATTCGGCTGCATCTTTATTGGATGTTCGGCTTTCACCTATTAAATTAACATTAAATCGAAAATATTATTATATTGTTCGTTTTTAAGATAACATTCATCCTAATATCTCCAATAAACGAACACTTTTAAATACAAATACGAAAATCAGAAAATTTTTTTAATTCTTGTTTTCCTAAAATCGTATTACAATGAACAAAATACATGTCACAGTAACGTACGAAAGTGATGCAGGAGGTCGTGTGTAATGAACAAAGAACAACCAGCGTTAAAACAAGACATCGGCTTATTTTTTGCCCTATCTCTTGTCATCGGAACAATTATTGGATCGGGCGTTTTTATGAAGCCTGGCAACGTCCTTTCTTATTCAGGAAGCTCAGGCATCGCCTTATTCGCATGGCTGTTAGGCGGGATCTTAACCCTTGCAGGCGGACTCACAGTCGCTGAAATTGGTACACAAATCCCGCGTACTGGCGGTTTATATGCCTATCTTGAAGAAGTATACGGTGAATTTTGGGGCTACTTATGTGGCTGGGTGCAAATTATTATTTACGGACCAGCGATTATTGGTGCTCTTGGTCTTTATTTTGGTTCATTATTAGCTAATTTATTTTCTCTTTCATCTATATGGGCTACAACCATTGGCATTATCACCGTTCTTTTTTTATGTGTGATCAACATCATGGGAACGAAATACGGTGGTTTTGTCCAAGGACTGACCACGATCGGAAAGCTTGTTCCAATTGCAGCAATTATTGTGTTTGGCTTATGGAAAGGAAATGAACATATTTTCACAGCCGTCAATGAGAGTATCGCTCAGATGAACTTCGGTGCAGCAATTTTGGCAACATTATTCGCCTATGATGGCTGGATTTTGCTTGCAGCGCTTGGTGGTGAAATGAAAAATCCAGAGAAACTGCTTCCTCGCGCGATGGCAGGAGGTATTTTAATTGTCACAGCATGTTATCTCTTTATTAACATCGCCCTTTTGCATGTGTTACCAGCTGATCAAATCGTTCAACTAGGTGAAAATGCCACAAGCACAGCTGCTACAATGCTCTTTGGTCCCATTGGCGGTAAAATTATTAGTATCGGAATCATCATTAGTATCTTTGGCTGTTTGAATGGAAAGGTTCTTTCGTTCCCGCGTGTCATTTTTGCAATGGCAGAACGAAAACAAATTCCGTTTGCCAAAGCCATTTCACGCATTCATCCTACTTTTCAAACACCTTGGATCGCTGTATTTGTACAGATTTTGATTGCCATTGTGTTTATGATCGTCAGTAATCCTGAGAAGCTGTCAGAGGTTTCGATTTTCATGATTTACATCTTTTATGTGATGGCCTTTTTCGCTGTCTTTAAGCTAAGAAAACAAAACAAGGGAATGAAGCGCACTTATAGCGTACCACTTTACCCGCTCACACCGATCATTGCGATTATCGGCTCTTTCTTTGTCTTAATCAGCACCATGATCACCGATTGGCAAAGCTGCCTGATCTCCATGCTGATCGGCATTGCCGGACTGCCGATTTATTACTACATGAAAAAAACACAAAATAAAGCAGAGCGCTAAGACAGCCTCTGCTTTATTTTTTATATTGCTTAATGACCTTATAAGATTCGTTTAAATATCTCATCAGCCGGTATGGCTTACTTAAAACCCGGATGGGGAGTCTTGAAATAAATCCATTCAGATTCGCCTTATACTCCTGCGTCATCCGCTTCGGCTTTGTCGCAATTTTTTCATATACTTCTTTGTAAAATTCCTTCATGATGTCGACTTGCACACTGATCTTCTGATGACACTCTGTACACTCAACGCTTTTCATCTGATCATTCACATAAACGATGCTGTGGAGGGTCTCTTCTTGGCACCGAGTACAGTGTAGGTTTGCTTCCATTTCGGTTTGCTTCAAGATACACAGCTCCTTTCTCGTTTGATGTTGCTCTTTTTATACAATACGATGGCTGTCAGCTGTTTATTGGACAGATGCTTCCTTTAAAATAGCTGCCGCAGTCAATTCATCGGTGACGAGCACCTGAATAAAGCCGCCGTTTAAGGCCCCTAAAATACTTTCAGCCTTATGGGTTCCTTCCACAACTGCGATGACTTTTTTCACGCTCTTTAATTGTTCTAACGATAATCCAATCACCTTTTGGTTCAGCTCATCTTGGACTGGTTTCCCTTCCCCGTCAAAGAAACGAAAACCAATATCACCAACAGCTCCTGATTGCCTTAAACCAGACAAATCTTCTTCTTTTAAATAACCGACTGTTTTCAATGTAGAGCCTTTATGCGGATTCCCAATACCAATCAGGGCAATATCAACATTTCTGCCTTCTTCAAGCACAGCTTCTATGTCCTGCATCGCCATCAGCCGCTCTTTTAATTCTTCTGTTTCTAAGATCGCAGGTGCATATAAATAGGAGCACGTACCATTCATTTTCTTTGCCAGCTCATACGCCAGCTGATTCGCGTGAATGTCGACCGCCTGCCTGCCCATTCCACCCTCTAAAGGAATGACTTTGACATCGTTTCTTCGTTCAAATGGATATTCCTTCACTAGCTCGGCAAGTGTGGTCCCCCATGAAATACCGATTTTCTCAGCGCCTTTCATGTTTTTAGAAAGATAATAGGCGCCCGCTTGACCGACTGCCCGTTTGACCATCTCAGACATTGTCCCGACACTTGGAACAACGACAGCATCCGTTAATTGAAAGGTCGTTTCCAGCTGTTTTTCAAGTTCCACTGTATGAATACTTTCGTCTTTAATGTACACTTCAACGATTCCCACATCTTTTGCTTTTTGTAAGAGCTTTGAAATGACTGGTCTTGAGACATTGAGTTTTTTTGCAATCTCCTGCTGCGTCCACCCGTCTGTATAATAAAGATGAGCAACCTTGACGAGCTGTCGTCTTTCTTCCCAATTCAGCATGTGACATCATCCTTTTAATATACTATGATTACCAGTATACCAAACATTCGTTTCTAATTGGAACAATTGTTATGAAAATGACAAAAAGAGCGATCAACTCTCCGCTCTTTTTCCCTCGCTATATTTAGGCTGATACGTTCTCCCGCCATCTAATAAGAGTATCTGTCCGTGCAAATAGCTTCCCTCGTCACTTGCGAGAAATAAAGTGACTCCAGCAATATCTTCTGGTTTTCCTAATCTCCCGATAGGAATAAGTGATCGAAGCTGACTTTTCTCAAGCTCAGTCGGATAGAGCGTATCAAGCATCTGAGATTCAATGACGCGTGGTGCAATGACATTGATGCGGACATGATGGGAACCCAATTCCTTTACGAGCGAACGCATGAGACCAAATGCCCCGGCTTTTGATGCGTAATACTGGATGCCGCCGCCAGAGCCTGTTATCGCAGATCCTGATCCAATAATGACGACGCTGCCTTCATTCCGCTCACATAGATAGGGTGCTAATGCTTTGATGCAGTAGAAAAGACCATATAGATTCACAGCCAGTGTCTTTTTCCAAAGTGAAAAATCAACCTCTAAAAAAGGAAGGGATTTCGTCATTCCTGCTGAATAGACAAGATGCCCAATGCCACCCAACTCCCTTTCAGCTGCTGACGCCATTTGCTGAACACTTTCCCACGATGAAACGTCAGCTTGGAACGTCAGCAGCTGAGGATGCTGTTGTTTTAAAAGCAAAAGTCCCTGTTCATCTATATCTGACACAGCTACACGATGCCCTTCTTTTAAAAAACGCTGAGCAATTTCTTTGCCGATCCCTTGGGCGCCACCTACGATGAGAACTGGTTTTTGTTGATTAGCCAGCGCTCTCACCCCCATCAAGCATAATCGCTGCTCCATCTGTAAATGCGCCGTACGATGTACTTAAGAAAACCGTCATATGAGCCACCGTCTCCTTGATTTGCTCTTTGTCAGGAAGCAAATGGAGAGGCGGCGGAAGTAGTGCCAATACCCGGATGCCTTTGTCTTTAAATTCGCGCGCTAATCCTTTTGTCATGGCATTCAACATACTATTTGATGTAGCATGTGAGATCCCGCCATCACCTGTTATGCTGCCTGATGAGGAAATATTAATGATACAGCCCTGCTTCTGATCCACCATATGCCACACTGCAGCTTGACTGGAAAGAAAGACTGTATTTACGGACCTTTCCACTTCATCGACCCATATCTCAGGACTTACGTCATCAATCTCCCCATCTGCTGTTTGCTCGGCTTGATTGACTAAAATATCAAGTTTGCCGCATGTATCGATGACTTGTCTTAGCATCAGCGTGGCATCACGCGGTGTCTCAAGCGGATTGATGACAACAGTCGATTGGCCGCCTAATTTTTCAATGTCTTCGCTTATCGACTTTGCTTTTGATTCATCACGAAAAGCGTGTATGAAAACATGTGCACCTGCCCGGGCCAAAGCCAGGCAGATGGCTTCTCCAAATCCATCTGTGCTATCTGTCACAAGTGCCACTTTCTGATGAAGCTGGACGTGCACACGGATCTCCTCCCTATCCCTTGTTTGGCATGTATTTTCTCAGCTTACTCACAATATCAAGAGCTGCTTCATAAAAGCCTTCTGAGATGGTTGGATGCGGATGAATCATTTTGGCCATCTCTTCAGCTGTTCCTTCTAAATACATAAATGAGGAAGCCTCTGATATCATCTCCGTTACGTGCGGACCAACCATTGTAGCGCCAATGACTTCACCATATACGGTATCGTACACGAGTTTAATAAAACCGGTTTGAACACCTGCTGCCAACGCTTTTCCGCTTGCAGCTAAATCAAATCGCTCTGCCCGCACGTTTAGCCCTTTGGCTTTTGCCTCTTTCTCTGTCAGTCCCACACTCGCTACTTCTGGCAATGTATAAATACATCTAGGAACGATGTCGTGATTCATTCTTTCAGGCTCGCCGCATATATTGCTAACCGCAACAGCTGCCTCTGCCATCGCCGCATGAGCGAGCTGATAGCCGCCGGCTACATCGCCAATTGCATATACACCTTCAGCACTTGTCTTCATCTCATCGTTTACTTTAATAAAAGGACCATCCAGCTGAAGGTCCAGCTGACTGACAGCAGAGACATTTGGTCTTCTTCCGACGCAAACTAGCAGTCTTTCAGCCGTAAAGATGTGCGTCTCTCCTTTATCGTCTGTCGCATGAATCGCTTTGACTCCTTCACTTTCTGTTACCTCTGTCACCGTCGTTTTCTTTGCGATATGGATGCCTTTTTTCTTCAATTCTTTTTCTAGTAATTTCGACGCTTCTTCATCTTCCTGCGGAATAATCGACGGAGCGGCTTCTATAATGGTGACTTTTGATTGGAGACTCTGGAAGATGCATGCCAGCTCAAGACCAATTACACCCCCGCCAATAATGACGACAGATGCAGGAATATCTGGGATGTCAAAGATCGTATCACTTGTGTCAAATTGAATCTCTTTGAGCCCTGGAATAGGCGGAATAGCAGGTGATGAGCCAGTGGCAATGATCAGCTCTTTTGTTTCAATCGTTTCTGACCCATCTTGTTTTTTAATGTCAATGCGATTTTTTGTCACAGCTGTGCCTCTGCCGTTATATACATCAATCTTTCCTTGCTTTAATAAAAAGGCGATTCCGCCCCTGAGTTTTTCGATGACATCATCTTTACGTTTTCTCATTTTATCGAAGGAAAGAACCATCTCACCTGTTTCGATTCCCCAGCTTTTTGCTTTCTCAATGGATTCAATGACTTCTGCATGTTTGAGCAGTGTCTTTGAAGGGATACAGCCTCGATTTAAACAAGTCCCCCCTAGAAAATCCTCTTCAATCAATGCAACTTTGTGTCCACGTTCAGCGGCTTGAAGGGCGGCAGTGTATCCGCCAGGCCCTCCGCCAATGACTGTCAGATCATACGTTTTTGTCATCCGATTCATCTCCTACATTAGCAATTCAAATGGTTGTTCAAGCACTTTTTTAAGGTCTGTTAAAAAGGCTGCTGCTGGTGCACCATCTACCACTCGATGATCAAATGATAAACTGACGCCCATCATTGGCCGCACCTGAATTTCTCCATCGATCACTACAGGTTTTTCTTGAATGCGTCCAACACCTAAAATCGCCACTTCCGGCTGATTAATAATTGGGGTAAACGTGTCAATGGCATACATCCCTAAGTTACTAATGGTAAATGTAGACCCCTTCAACTGGTCTGGCAGCAGCTTTTGATCGCGTGCATTTCGACCAATTTCTTTTGCTTCTTTTGTGAGCTGTTTCAGCCCTTTTTGATTTGCATGAGAGATGACCGGAACCATTAAGCCGTCTTTCACAGCAACCGCAAGACCAATGTGCACATCCTCATGGAAATGGAGCTCATTTTGTTCAAACGTCATATTGATTTGCGGATGGCGCGTTAGGACACTGCTGACCGCATGGATGATGATTTCTGTAAACGACAATCTGTAGCCTGTCTCTTTTTCAATCGCTGGGAGCAGCTGTTTGCGCACTTCTTTTGCTTTTGTCATATCAATTTCACTTGTTAATGTGACGTGCGGCGCTGTAAAGGCACTTTGTGACATGCGATCTGCGATCACTTTTCTCATCCCGGCTAGTTTTTGTGTTCTCACTGGAGCAGCTTCTGCCTTTTGTGCGCCTGCTGCTTTCACGTCACTCTTCATGATTTTTCCGTGGACGCCAGAACCAGCAACATTCGCTAAGTCGATCCCTTCACGAGCAGCCACTTTTCCTGCAAGTGGTGATACGCGCTGGCCTTTCTCGTTCGTATGAAGGGCCGCTTCGACATCCCGTTTTTGAATTCTGCCTTTTGGTCCTGTACCAGATACTTCGTGAATGGCAACTTGGTGATCTTTTGCCGTTTTTCTCGCTGCAGGAGTTGCGCGTACTTTCTCACCCACCGCTGGTTCAGCTTCAGTCGAAACAGATGGTTCAGATGGTGATGACGTTCCGCTGTCTTCAGAAGATGCTTCATCTGACTGCGCTGGCGGCTCGCTCGGTACCTGCTCATTAGCCTCTCCGATATATCCAATGACAGCATTAACTGGAATCTGATCATCTGCTTCGTAATATTTCTTTAGAAAAACGCCATCATCATAGGCTTCAACCTCGATATTGATTTTGTCTGTCATAATCTCAAATAGAGGCTCACCGATTTCAACCGAATCTCCTTCTTCTTTAAACCATTGAAGCAAGGTACCGATCTCCATCGTACTGCTTAGCTTCGGCATAAATATCTCTTTTGGCATGATCTTCTCCCCTTTACTTAAGAGCGCACGAGCTCTTTTGCTGCTTCAATAATATCTGGCACTTGTGGAATGACTGCTTTTTCCAGCGTTGGGTTGTACGGTATTGGGACGGCAAGACCGCCAAGTCGTTTAATAGGTGCATCTAAATAGTCGAAGGCTTCACTTTCCGCTATCATACTGGCAATCTCTCCGCCGTAGCCGCCTCGTTTCACTGCCTCATGCACAACGATACATTTGCCTGTTTTTTTCACAGATTCAATAATGGTTTCTTCATCTAATGGGACGAGCGTTCTCGGATCAATGATCTCGACATCGATTCCTTCCGCTTCTAGTTCCTTCGCTGCTTCGAGCGCTTTGTGCACCATAATGGCTGTTGCGACAATTGTGACGTCCTTTCCGCTTCTCTTCACATCCGCTTTCCCTAAAGGAATCGAATACTGCTCTTCTGGTACTTCACCAATTGTTTTATATAAAAGCTTGTGTTCATAGAAAATGACAGGGTTGTCATCATCCATTGCTGCTTTTAAAAGTCCTTTTGCATCATAAGCTGTTGAAGGCTGAACCACCTTTAGTCCAGGAATATGAGCCATCCACGCTTCTAAGCTTTGGGAGTGCTGCGCTGCGGCACCTGTCCCAGAACCTGCTGGTGTTCTGACAACAAGCGGCACTTTCCCTTTTCCGCCAAACATGTAACGTGTTTTCGCTGCTTGGTTTACAAGCTGATCCATTGCAATTGTAATAAAGTCAGAGAATTGTAGTTCTAAAATCGGACGCATTCCTGTCAAAGCCGCTCCGACTGCGCCTCCTGCGATGGCAGCCTCTGAAATCGGCGTATTGCGGACGCGTTCTGGACCGAATTCCTCGATCATCCCGCGCGTGACACCAAATGCGCCACCGTATACGCCGATATCTTCACCTAAAATGAAGACATCTTGATTTTTTCTCATTTCCTGACTCATTGCTTCTCGAACGGCTTCTAAATATGAAATCTCTCTCACTGTCGTGTTTGTCACGTGATTCCCCTCCTAATTAGGCGTATACATCCTCTAATAGTGTGTCAATTGATGGTTCTTTACTATTTTTCGCAAATTCAACAGATGCCTCGATCTCTTGCTTCGCTTCTTCTTGTAAACGAGCAGCCTGCTCTTCTGTCAGAACATCTAGCTCCATTAAGAGTGACTTAAAGCGTTTAATTCCGTCTTTTTGTCTCCATTCTGTCTCTTCTTCACGTGTACGGTATTTTTTCGCATCACTCTTTGAGTGACCCTTCCAGCGATACGTTTTCATTTCAATGAGTGATGGCCCTTCTCCAGCTCTTGCACGGCTTACCGCTTCATCTACTGTATTCATGATCTCAACCATGTCATTTCCATCAACTGTTTTCCCTGGCATTCCGTAGCTTTCTGCTCTTGTTGAGATGTCTTCAATGTTGATCATTTCTTTCACAGGACCAGACATGCCGTATTGGTTGTTTTCACAAATAAACACAACAGGTAAATCCCAAATGGAAGCAAGATTCAGCGCTTCATGGAAGCTGCCTTCATTTGTGGCGCCGTCTCCGAAGAAACAAAGGACCACAAAGCCTTCCTTTTTCATCTTGGACGTGAGCGCCGCACCTGTTGCAAGTGGAATACCGCCGCCAACAATTCCATTTGCCCCAAGGTTTCCTTTTTCTAAATCGGCAATATGCATGGAACCGCCTTTTCCTTTGCAGTAACCTGTTTCACGTCCGAACAGTTCAGCCATCATTTTATTGACCTCTGCACCTTTTGCAATACAGTGACCATGTCCGCGGTGTGTACTGACAATCTTATCTTCATCCTTTAACACAGCAATAGATCCAACAGCCGATGCTTCCTGTCCAACACATAAATGGGTCGTTCCATGGATTAATCCTTTAGCAAAGAATTGATCGACCTTTTCATCAAAATATCTTACTAACCACATTTGTTTATATAAATCTGCTAATTTCTCATGACTAATCTGTTCAGGCAAAGTGATTTGTTTTTGCATTTCTTCTCTCCCCTTTACATTTGTTCTTATGTGTTACATTTGTAATTATCATACGTTTAACTCTCATTGAAGTCAAGCATTTCCGTTTATTTTTTAAGCGTTTTCATCTTTTTTCAGAAAAAAAGAGAAAGGCAAAGCCCTTTTCCAAAGACCTTCTCTTTCTCTCCATCTCGTACATTCTCATTCATCTGGATACATCATGATTTTGACGCTTTCACCTTCTGGATGCCTAGCGCATTCTATCGCCTGACGAAGCTGACTTAATGGATATCGATGCGTCACCATTTTTTCTGTATGAACGACCTTTGCTTTTAAGAGCTCCAGCGCTTCACGATAATGGTATGGATGCGACGAATAAGCTCCGACTACTTTCACTTCATCATGGAAAAAACGTTCTGCTGGAATGGAGACATCCCCTTTCGGAAAGTGAGCAAAGACCAAAATCGTTCCGCCTCTTGCGACAGCTTGAAATGCTTCTTTTAAAAGCGCACTGCTCCCCACAGAAATAATAACAAGGTCCGCTCCCTTTCCACCTGTTTCTTTCATGACGCGGTTTTCTACTGGCTCAGATGCTGGATGAAAGGCGACGTCCGCCCCAAGATTTCTTGCTTGAAGGAGCCTGTTCTCATTTACGTCTGTGATCATCACTTTTCCAGCCAAATAATATTTGGCAAGCTGTAATTGAATGCAGCCAATTTGCCCCGCTCCAAGAATCAACACCGAATCTCCAGGATGAACGGGCGCCCTTTCAAAGCCGTGAAGACAGCAGGCAACCGGTTCGACCATCGCTCCTTGTTCATATGAGACGTCATGTGGGAGTTTGCCCATTGTATGCTTCACATGTAAAGCAGGAACACGAATATATTCCGAAAAACCGCCCGGCTCTACATTTGTGGCTGCAAATTGCGGGCACATTGTATAAAATCCTCTTTGACAAAAGTCACAAGTAAAACAAGGGACATGATGCGCTACATACACCCTGTCTCCCGTTTGAACATGTGTGACGTGACGGCCTGTTTCGATAATGTCACCAGCGATTTCATGCCCTAGCACTGTGCCAGGAGGTACCGTCTCATGTGTCGCTTTATAAATATCCGTCCCGCATAACCCGCAGGCACGCATTTTTAATAATACTTCATCATCACCAATGGCTGGCCGCTTCCGCTCCTCGTAACGAATGTCCTCTGAAGAATAAAAGACAGCTGATTTCATTTAGCCGCATCCTCCTTTTCATCACATGTCGCAAGACTCTGCAAGGATTGAACGAGCTGCTTGTACTCACTCATCTCACTTGAAATCCAGTAGCGTCCTCCAAATATTCGCGCAGGTCCCACTCTGACATATACTTTCCCGATATGAGGATATGGTTTTAAAAACAATTTTCCTTTAATATCGGACACGGCATATGTGTGCCACCTGCCAAACGCACCTATTTTCAGCTCATCTTCACTAATCATGATATTCGTTGGCTGATTCAGGCCAGTGATGCTAGAAAGCATAAGGATAGGCAGCGTATAGACACCTAACACAGCTAATGGCTCAGGTCCTGCCGACATCAACGTATAAAGAGACCAGAGAAAAAACACACATATTAACAAGGCCGGAAGGAAAATAGAAAACATGGCAGACGTTCGGCTATAAGCATGCTGCTGCATGAGAGCTCCTCCTTTCAAATGACATGGAAGGAGCTTTCGCAGCTCCTCCACGCAATCATCGTTCACTTAATATGATCGATAATTTTTTCAATATCTTCTTCAATACCAAATCCCGTTAAAAAAGATAACGTTTGAATCACAGGTGTTCCTTTTGTATCACTAACAGGCGTTGTCGTCACAATTAAATCAGCACCCTCCGCTTTCTGCGGAACCTCAGATGCCTTACACTGTTCAACGATGACATCGTATCCTTTTTCCTTTAATGTCTCTTCTACCTTTTTTGCCACAACCGTTGACGTTGCAACTGCCGTTCCGCAAGATACTAATATTTTTTTTGCCATGAGAATCCCTCCAGCTCATTTATTGATCTTTCTGATCTAAGCCCATTTCTTTTGCATACTGCTTTTTAATATCATTTCGCACCCAGTACCAAAGAAGCGCATATGCCAGTGCACAGACAATCGCTGCAATGAAGTAAGGATTGCTCGGATCAAGAAGTCTCACCATGATCCAAGGAATGACGTGTGAACCAAGATCGATACCAGAGATCATATTTGCCCCTTCTGGGAAGTCGAAACCAACTGCTTTCCCCATTGTTGTGGCGAGTGGTGCAAGGTTCGTTGCAATGAAGAAAACAATCATTAAAGTAAAAATACTGTTAATGAGGCCGCGAATAATATTCCCACGAGCGGCAGCTACTGCCCATACGACTGTAAATGGCAGAACCGATAAGTCTGCAAACGGCAGCATACCATTGTAAGGAAGGACAACAGCGAGCAAAATGGTGATTGGCACCATCAAAAGGGCTACAGCCATATTCGCTGGATGACCAATGACAATCGCTGTATCCAAACCAATATACACATTTTTTCCAGGGAAACGCTTTTGAATATAAGAACGAGCACCCTCAGAGATTGGAATAAGTCCTTCCATTAATAAAGCAACCATTCTTGGCATTAACACAAGCACTGCAGCCATTTGAATTCCAAGGGTCATGACACCTTTTGCATCATAGCCACCAAGAAGACCAATAATGATACCAAGTATAAGACCCATCACAAGCGGTTCACCAAAGATGCCAAAACGTTTTTTCAAAGTTTCTGGATCCGCATGAATTTTGTTTAAACCAGGGATTTTATCAATCACTCGGTTTGACGCATACATCAGCGGAGCGAAGTTGACCGTTTCAGCATGAGCCATCGATACGCCTTTTAATCCGAAATGGTGTTCGATCGTCGGTGCCGTCCAATCGGCTAGTTTTAGTGTAATCGCAGAAACGATTAAACCAACGGCAAGGGCTAAGAACATATTATGATAAGCGTAGTAAGTAACAGAAGCAGCGAAAATCAAATGCCAGAAATTCCAAATATCCACATTCAATGTTTTCGTAAAGTTAACAGACAGCAAAATGACATTTAACAAGAGCACAAGAGGAATCATCAAAGGGGCAACAGGTGTACCAAATGAAATGGCGGCTCCAATCGGCCAGCCGACATCTAAAATATCAAGCTTTAATCCAAGTGAATTGACCATGGCTTTGGCTGCTGGTCCAAGACCGCTTACAAGTAAATTAATGACCAGATTGACCCCAACAAATCCAATTCCGATCGTAATACCTGCACGGAAGGATTTTTTAAATCCTTGCCTTAAAATCATACCGAATAACGTCATAATAATTGGGAGCATAATTGTTGGCCCTAAGTCTAAGATGAAATCGACGGCTTGCTTGATCATACATCCACCTCCTGATTTTAAATAAAGCGCTTACATTATGTCATGAATAGCTATTGGTTTAATTCTTTTTGAAGTACATCAACAGCTTCTTCATACGATGTCATGTGAGATAAACTTGTCATCACTTCTTCTTTTCTGAAAAGCGTCATCAGTTTCTCTAACATCACGAGCTGCTTACTAGGTTCAGAGATTGCCAGAACGAACACAATTTTGGCTTGAACTGTCTCATGAGGGCTTCCCATCTTATGAAAAATAACAGGTTCCTTTAATGTCGCTACACTGATCGCCGGTTTGTTTACATGTTCAGGATCTGTATGGGGAATGGCTACCCCAAAGGTCGCAAGAGGAAGACCGGTCGGATATGTTTTTTCTCTTTCAAGCACTGCTGGTAAAAAGCTCGATTTAATATAACCTCCAGTTTCTAACCTTTCTGCTAAATAGGCAGTCACCTCCTCACTTGAAGATGCTTCGTATTGCAGCTCAATCAGCTGTTGATCTAACTCAAACAAACTGTTCAAACAACCACCCCTTTCATTTGGTATAAATATGAACACATGTAACAAAAAGAATGAACATTTTAAAATAGAACCTTTTTTAAAGCGCTTACAAATAGATGTTTTATAAAATGTTCAATACTGTTACCTTTGTAAAGATATTATAATATTCGAAATTATAAGTCAATGTTCCTAGGAAAATTTTTATAAAAAAAGATGCAGCTTTTTGCCGCATCTCTTTCATTACATCACATCAACTTCTTGTTAAATATGGCTTCCTATATCTAAAAATTCAGCTACAAAAAGGTTGTCTGTCTGCTCTGCCATTTCTTTTTTTGTGCCGATTTTTTCGATTCTGCCCTCATTCATCACCACAACACGATCAGCGATATCAAACGCTTCTTCTTGATCATGCGTCACAAAGATGGTCGTCATTTGAAATTCTTGATGAACTTTTTTCAGCCAATGTCTTAAGTCTTTTCTCACCTTTGAATCTAGTGCACCAAAAGGTTCATCTAAGAGAAGAGCTTTCGGTTTAACGGCTAGAGCACGTGCAAGTGCTACACGTTGCTTTTGTCCACCTGACAGCTGCTCTGGATAACGGTGTGCATACTGCGTTAATTGAACGACTTTCAGCAGCTCATGCACCCGCTCTTTGATGTCTTTTTTAGGCAGCCTTTCACCTCTAGGTTTCATCTTCAATCCAAAAGCCACATTATCAAATACCGTCATATTTCGAAAAAGCGCATATTGCTGAAAGACAAAACCAATTTGCCGTTTTCGCACTGGGATGTGAGTATAATCCTGTTCTCCAAATAAGATCTGTCCTGCATTCGCATCATCAAGCCCTGCAATAATTCTTAATAAAGTCGTCTTACCTGATCCTGATGGTCCTAGTAAGGATATTAATTCCCCATTTCCGATCGTCAAATCCACGTTTTGCAAAACCTTCGTCTGCCCAAATTGCTTTGATATTTGTTTCGCTGTAATCCCCAAGGCTGATCCCTCCATTCATTTTGAACGCTTGCCAAGCCTGTGATCTCTCTGCTGAATGATCTGCTTGATGATTAATGTAATGACCGCTACAAACGCCATGAGAGAGGCCACAGCAAAAGCCGCTTGGAATTGATACTCGTTGTATAGAATTTCTATATGAAGCGGCATCGTATTCGTCATTCCGCGGATATGACCAGATACAACCGACACTGCACCAAATTCACCAATTGCCCTAGCCCCCGCTAAAATGGCGCCGTAAAAAAGGGCCCATTTTATATTTGGAAGTGTCACAAGGAAAAAGGTCTTCCACCCACTGGCACCAAGCGTAAGCGATGCTTCTTCCTCATGAATGCCTTCATTTTGCATAAACGGAATTAACTCTCTCGCAACAAAAGGAAATGTCACAAAGATGGTCGCAAGAATCATCCCCGGTACAGAGTAAATCACTTTCCATCCATTTGCTAAAAGCCACGGTCCTAAAAGTCCATTTGAACCAAATAAAAGTACAAATACAAGTCCTGCAATGACAGGTGACACCGCAAACGGAAGATCAATGACAGTCGTTAACAAACGTTTTCCCGGGAAATGAAATTTTGTGATGAGCCAAGCAGCACTGACCCCAAAAATCATTTGAAGCGGCAATGTGATCATCACAATGAAAACAGTCAATTTAATTGCCGCAATCGTGTCTGGATGTGAGATGGCAAGAAGATAAGAACTCCATCCTTTCTCAAAAGCCTTTGAAAACACAGCAATCAACGGCATGAGTAAAAACAAAATCAAAAAAGCATACACCACACTAATCAACATACGCTTCACCGCTTTTGATTCCGTCACAGGACTCCTGTACTTGATGCGGTGCTCTTTAAGAAGCTCCCTTTCCAATCGTCTCACCTCACTTCCACTTGTTTTTTCCGCTCGACAAACCACTGCAATCCGTGAATCAATAACAAAATGACAAATGATAAGAGCAGCATGAAACAAGCAATGGCTGCGGCACCTTGATAATCATACTGCTCAAGCTTAGACATGATCATCAGTGGTGTAATCTCTGTTTTAAACGGAATATTTCCCGCTATAAACACAACGGAGCCATATTCACCGAGTGCTCTTGCAAATGCAAGAGAAAATCCAGTCAGCACCGCTGGAAACAAGGCAGGCAGCAGTACATGAAAAAAGGTCTGTTTTCTTGTAGCACCAAGTATAGCTGCGGCCTCTTCCACTTCCTGCTCAAGCCCCTCAATGACCGGTTGAACCGTTCTTATGACAAATGGAACGCCAATAAAAATCAGTGCCAAAATAATACCGAGCGGGGTGTATGCCACCTTCACATGCAAAAATTGCCCAATCCACCCATTCGGAGAATAAAGAGTCGTCAAAGCGATGCCAGCCACTGCCGTTGGAAGAGCAAACGGCAAATCGATGAGGGCATCCAGGATGTTCTTTCCTGGAAACGAGTACCGCGTGAGAACCCATGCGATCAGTACACCGAAACCTGCATTGATGAGTGCAGCTGCAAAAGAAGTCGTAACCGTAAGCTGCAGCGACTTTAGCACCCGCGCATCACTAAAGACATTCCAAATTCCTTTTGCTCCTAATGAAGCCGTCCAAATAAATACCATAGATAAAGGAATCACGACAATCGCACTGACATAACCAAGTGTCACTCCGAGACTCAGCCCGAATCCAGGCAATACACGTTTTCTTTTATTGACGGCAGTATAGCCTTTCTTCATCACGTCGCCCCCTATTTTTGTCCGCTATATATTTGATCAAATAATCCGCCATCATCAAAAAATCTTTTCTGCGTCTTTCGCCATCCGCCAAATGCCTGATCAATGGTCACCATATCAATCTCTTTAAATTGATCTTTATATTTGTTTAGCACTTCTTGATTTCTTGGTCGATAATAGTTTTTCGCCGCAATTTCCTGTCCTTTTTTAGAATACAAATAATCTAAATAAGCCTTTGCCACTTTCTCTGTTCCTTTTCGTTTCACATTTTGGTCGACAACGGCAACGGGCGGCTCTGCTAAAATACTAATGGAGGGGCTGACAATCTCAAATTTGTCTTTGCCTAATTCATGCAGTGTTAAATAGGCTTCATTTTCCCAAGCAATTAACACATCACCAAGACCGCGCTCGACAAAAGTTGTTGTGGCACCACGAGCACCTGAATCGAGCACCTCGACATGTTCATATAACTTTTTCACAAAATCCTTCGTTTTTTCTTCATCCCCATGAAAGGTTTTATCTGCATATGCCCATGCGGCTAAATAATTCCATCTTGCACCGCCTGACGTTTTTGGATTTGGTGTGATGATAGATACACCTGGCTGAAGCAAGTCATCCCAGTCTTTAATATTTTTGGGGTTCCCTTTCTTCACAAGAAACACAATCGTAGACGTGTAAGGTGTGGACTGATTCGGAAATTCTTTTTGCCAATCCTTTGAAAGTAGCCCTCGATCTGCAATGGCATCAATGTCGTACCCAAGAGCAAGTGTAGCCACGTCTGCTTCGAGTCCATCAATAATCGATCTCCCCTGCTTACCCGACCCTCCATGAGACTGCTGGATTGTCACATCTTCACCGGTTTTTTCTTTCCAATAAGTCTGAAAGGCTTGATTGTATTCCTGATACAATTCACGGGTAGGATCGTATGACACATTCAACAGCTCAACCTTTCCCTTTTGATTTGAGGCTTCATTCGCATTTGAGCATGCAGCACTTGTGATGATGAAAAGTGTGATCGCAATAGACATCCATATCCATTTTTTCACGTTATCCGCTCCCTTTCACATTGAATAGTGACACCAACCTTGCCGTTTTCAGTTCTATACGCAAAAAAGGCCCTCAGCGATTGAAGTACAAAAAAGTCCTGTACGTCAATGCCAAGAGCCTTCGGTTGTCCGATCAGCTATGTATGATTGATGTTAGTCTATATATTATTCAAACTATTCACAGGTGTCAACTGTGTTTTTATTTTAATGAAAAAAAGAAACGCCTTCTTGATGAGGCGCTTCTTTTCCCGGGAAATGCTATTGATCTGCAGCTACCTTTAGATTGACACCAACAGCAGTTCCATTTCTCGTTGAATCAGCTACTCCAGTAAATGTCCCTGCTTTTCGATCAATCAGTAAAGCTTGCACATTCCCTATATCAATAGGCGAACTGCCAAACTGGTGACCCATATCATTTAACTTTGTTCTTACATCTAGAGGGACACCTACTTCATAACGATACGAAGTTAAGCTGTTTGTGTAGATTCTTGGCTCTTCTACCGCATCCTGAAGCTCCATGTCATATTCAAGTAAATTGAGAATCGTCTGTGAAACAGAAGCAATGATCGTCGTTCCACCAGGAGATCCAACAGTCATGACAGGCTCTCCATCTTTAAAAATGATCGTCGGGGTCATACTTGATAATGGACGTTTATTTGGCTGGACTTCATTTGCACCGCCAGGTCGTGCATCAAAATCAGTTAGTTCATTATTTAAGAAAAATCCATACTCTGGAACAAGAATCCCTGTACCAAATAATTGTTCAATGGTAGTGGTGAATGACACAACATTTCCCCACTGATCTGCAACAGTAAAATGGGTCGTCTCACCAATGGTTTTATCTTCCGGCTGAGGAACAATTGGGGATGGATTTTTTTCATCCTCATATGCCCAAGGATCTCCTTCTTTCGGGCTGCGATTCATTTGATCTAATTGAATGAGAGAGGCTCTTTCTGAAATGTAATCATCGTCTAATAGTCCTTTTAGTGGAACATCTACGAATTCGGGGTCGCCGGCATATGCGGCTCGGTCAGCATAGGAGAGGTGCATTGTTTCAGCAAGCAGCTGATATTTTTCGAATGATTTGGGGTCATACTGAGACAGGTTAAAATGGTCAAGTATTTTGAGAATTTGTAGCATAAACACCCCGCCTGAGCTTGGTGGAGGCATGCTTGCAAGCTGATATCCTTTATAGTCTCCCCAGATTGGCTTGTCAGTCTTGACTTCATAACGTTTGATATCTTTTGAAGTCATCGTCCCGCCAAAATCTTGAACTGTATTTGCAAGTGCCTTTGCTACTTTTCCTTCATAAAATGCTTTGCTTCCTTTTTTCGCAATGAGTTTAAATGTTTTTGCAAGACCTGGCTGTACAAGCAGATCTCCTTCTTCGAGCGGCTGATCATTTGGAAGAAAAATTGGCGCTGCGGCCGTTTTTTTCAATTTTCCTTGATGATCATCAATCGCTTTTGCCAAGACAGAATCAATTTCAAAACCATCTTCTGCAAGTTGAATGGAGGGCTCAATCAATTCCTTCATAGAACGAGTACCCCACTTATCTAATGCAGCTTCAAGACCTTTTACAGTCCCTGGAACACCTACCGCATTTCCATGTGTAGATCGCTCAGCAAACGGAATCACTTTTCCATCATCTGTTAAAAACATGTCAGGTGTTGCGCCCTGTGGTGCTCGCTCTCTGCTATTGATGATGGATGTTTCCTTTGTTTTCCCATCATAAACCATCATAAATCCGCCACCGCCAATTCCAGACATCATTGGCTCTGTTACGTTAAGTGCGTACTGAATGGCAACAGCAGCATCCACTGCGTTCCCACCTTTTTTCAATACGTCAGCACCAATCTCTGATGCAAGCGGATGTGCAGTAGCCACCATACCATCTTTGCCAACAGCTACTTTATTCCCATGAGTTTCGTTTGCAGTGACTTGGCTGACCGGCAGGAAAAACGAGAAAACAAACAGACATATGGACAAAACAGTTAGAGAAATGCGTTTCATGAACAACACCCCTTCCATATTCTTACTTTGACCTTACCGACTTCTTGACCAGAATACAATAGATTATTCTAAAATTTCAAAATTTTTCATTCTATCATCCTATATCTGCCAAACAAAACGCATGTTTTCAAAACATATGACATGCACAGTTCGTAGTAATAAAGACATATGATTTCCAAGTTTGAAACTTCACGATATAATAATCTCTTAACAAAGGGGGAAAAAGAATGAACCACAAAAGCACTTTATTTTGGGAATCTTATTGGGAAGAAAAATCAGAAAAAACTCCTGATCACGCCTCTGTTTCTGCTTGGGCATTTGGCGCAGATCCAGATCACTTGCTTGACCTTGTACAACAAGGAAAAAAAACAGCCACTTGTTCTGGATACCTTTTTTACGAAAAAGAACAAGAGCCTCTTCCAAAACCCGGTCAATATGCGGTCATTTTGGACAGCAGGGAGGAACCAAAAGCCATCATAGAGATCACACAAGTAGATATCATGCCAATGAATGAAGTTCCTGAATCATTTGCAAAAGCAGAAGGTGAAGGCGATCTTTCATATGACTATTGGTACAAAGAACATGAAGAATTTTTCACAGAAGCCCTTAAGCCGTACGGATTAACATTTAAGGAAGATATGCTTCTTGTTTGTGAGCGATTTAAGCTTGTTTATTCAGCTTCTTAACTTTTAAGCGGTGCCAAAAATGGTCCGCTTTTTTGCTTTCTTTTCCCCTTTCTGAAAAAGGTGAGTTGAGATCACATCTTTAGGTCAGAATAAGATCAAATAGAAAAAGTGAAGAAATTTTCGACTACACCTGTTTTTTTTCGACAAAAGAATATATAATTATTTGATGTGTGCATTGTCTCATTTATACAATGGAGGGTTTTTACATGTTAAAAAGGAAAAAAGACAAGTTTTCCGTCTTGTTAACGGAAATTGCTAAAAATTTAGATGAAACTGCTGAGTATTTTGTTAGCTATAAAGTAACAAATCAAACCACTCTGAAAGAATTTTCTGACACATTGAAGGAATATGAGACAAAAGGTGATAATCATGTTCATACCATGATTAAAGAGCTGAACAAAGCCTTTATTACACCGATTGAACGTGAAGACATTCTTCAATTGACGAATAGCCTCGACGATGTTTTAGACGGCATTGAGCATTTTTCAGCAACTTTAGAAATTTATTCAATTACAAGCTCTGACGAACATATCGACAAATTCAGCCACTACATCAGAGAATGTGCGAAAGAAATTTTAACGACTATTGAATTACTGGCTGATAATCGCTTGAAAGATATTCATCCGCACGCAATCAAAATTAAAGAGATTGAGCATAATTGTGACAATCTTCACCGCAAATCACTAAAGAACTTGTTTGGAAAAGAAACAGATCCAATTAAGGTCATTCAATACAAAGAAATTTACGAAACACTTGAAGAAATCGCAGATTCCTGTCAAAGTGTTGCCAACAATCTAGAAACAATCATTATGAAGAATGCGTAACGGGGTTAGTTAAACATGGATACATTACTCATCCTTACCATACTTATTGTCATTTGTGCACTTGCTTTTGATTTCATTAACGGATTCCACGATACAGCAAATGCCATTGCTACTTCTGTTTCAACAAAGGCGTTAAAGCCTAGACATGCTATTATTATGGCAGCGTTTATGAACTTCTTAGGAGCAATGACATTTACAGGTGTGGCAAAGTCCATTACAAAAGACATCGCAGATCCTTTTACACTTCAAAACGGATCTGTCGTCATTTTGGCTGCTTTAATTGCAGCGATAACTTGGAACTTGCTTACTTGGTATTACGGGATTCCGAGTAGTTCTTCACACGCACTGATCGGATCAATTGCAGGAGCTGTTATTGCCTCTGCTGGTTTTGGCGCTTTAAACTATTCGGGATTCATTAAAATCATTCAAGCACTTTTGCTTTCACCTATCCTGGCTTTTGTTTTAGGATATATCGTGTATACCATTATCAAAATTATATTCCGAAATAACAATCTCGCAAAAACAAATAAACAATTCCGACGTGTTCAAATTTTAACGGCTGCACTGCAATCGTATACCCACGGAACAAACGATGCGCAAAAAGCGATGGGAATTATTACGATGGCTTTAATTGCAGGTAATTTGCATACAACAGACGACATTCCTTTCTGGGTACAATTCTCTTGTGCGCTTGCAATGGGACTAGGTACGTCTATTGGCGGCTGGAAGATTATTAAAACAGTCGGCGGTAAAATCATGAAGATTCGTCCAGTAAACGGAGTATCTGCAGACTTAACGGGTGCAGCTATTATCTTCGGTGCAACATTTATTCACTTACCGGTTAGTACCACTCACGTGATCTCATCTTCTATTCTAGGTGTAGGATCTGCACATAGAGTAAAAGGAGTCAACTGGGGTACGGCAAAACGTATGCTTGTCACTTGGGTGATCACATTACCGATTTCGGGAACTCTAGGGGCACTTATATACTTTGTGTTAAATGCGATTCTCTAATATCAAAGACCTGTCTAACAGGTCTTTTTTTATTTGTTTGCATTCTTAAATGCTCTTTTTTTCTGCAAGCCATTTTTTCATGAAGCAGGGTTTCCAAACATATCCATAGAAATAAATAAGTATCCATCTGTCTATGGGAGAGAAGAACATGCTATTATTTTTTCAATTGACTGTTTGGTTATTGCTAGGTGCTCTTGCTGTATATGTATTTGCGGTATGGCGCTTTGAACAAAAAGTAAAAGAAAAGATGTTTGCGATTCGTAAAACGTGGTATTGGATTTATGTAGCGGGTGCTGTTGTGTACTGGACAAATGACCCTGCTTCAATCTTCACCGATTGGATGCACTACCTGATTATTGCTGTTTTTTTCGCATTAACTGATGCCTTTATTTTCCTCAGCTCCTATATTAAAAAACTAGGAAATCATGAACTTGAAACCGACACCCATCAACTCCTAGAACAAAATAACGACCTGCTTCATTCTTACCTCAATAAACTAAAAACGTACCAATACCTATTGAAAAACGAACCGATCCATGTATATTATGGAAGTATAGAAGCTTATATAGAGGGAATTGAACGACTGATCTATTCTTTTGCAGAAAAAATGAATATTCAAGCAGTTCTTTGTCCTTATGATACGCAGGAGCAAAAAGATGACCTGCTGCGGACACTTGATCAGAGAGCGCTCATTCAAGCAAAGCTTGACAGGCAGGAAGTGTATTACGATGATTTCGGCAAATTGGTTCTCATCCCGTTTTCAGTAGCGGATGCTCACTTTGTGATTAAGCTGACCTCTGAGGAAATTGTCACTGAATTCGACTATTTATTAATGACTTCACTTACAACGATTTATGACCTAATCTTGCCTGACGAAGAGGAAGGTGATGAAGATGGAACACGCACTTCAAGGGGATAATAACAATCGCAAGAAAAACCCATTTAAGATTTTAAAGAAAAAGCGCCATATTAGTATGGCTGATTACAAAGTAAGTCCCCATACGGAGCGTATTTTCAAAAAGAATGAACAGCTCCTAGATGAGTATAAAAATAAAAAAGCTTGATTACACTAAAGGACGCGGAACATCATCCGCGTCCTACTTCCGTTTTCACATCTACTTGCATACAATAAAACCAACTGCTGCAACGATTGAGGTGCCAATATGAAAAAGAAACTTAAACAATTGAGGTATGTTCAGTTTGCTGAATTTAAGCCATCCCCTTATATCTGCCGATTACATGAAAAAAGTGAAGCCGTCATTCAAGCGGCCAAAAAGAAAGACTCACTGATTTAATAGTTGAAGCAACTTCACTTTTGTTTTAGGACCGTATACTCCATCACTTGTTAGACCGTTCATCAGTTGAAATCGCGCGACGGCATTGGCTGTTTTTTCCCCATAAACGCCATCAATGCCCTTATCTGCAGCTGTTTTGTCAGGATAAAAATACACAGCAGCAAGCGCTTTTTGGACGAGACGTACATGCTCCCCTTTTATCAGAGGTGATGTCACCTTTAACACCCCATCCGGCAGTTCATAACTGAGCTTTTCTTCTGCAAGATAAATCTTGAGAACTTGTCCAACTCGAATCATGTTCGGGTCACTAATCTGATTCCATGTCTGTAAATCACTCACTGTGACACCATGGGCTTTGGCAATACTCGTTAGCGTATCCCCGCTTTTCACCACATATGTGATCACCGTTTCCGGATCACCTGCAGTCTCAATTCCTCTTTTAAATTCATCCCATGTAGCTAGCAGCAGACGTGGACATGTTTTTCCTGACCAATGCTGATGCGTCACCACATTTGCTAATGGAATGCCATGTTCTTTTAAAAGCTTTTGAATAAGCCACTGGGCATGTTTGACAGCTTGTTGAAAGTTTCCATCTTCGTTTTCACAAATTTCAATGCCAATCGATTTTCGGTTGCCATCTCCATGTCCATCCCCAGCATGCCACCCATTTTCATTTAAAGGGAGATGCTGAAAAATTTCTCTGTCATCCACTGTAAAGTGCCAGCTTACCTCTGTTGTTGAGCGTTTGACATATGCTGCATGACTTTTTGCGTCAGCTCCCTTAGATGTATTGGCTGTGTTATGCACAGTTACATAAAGCGGCGTCATAGCATATCCTGGCCGATTTCCGTTTCCAACTGGAATAAAATCTTGATAAATTTGTACCATGTTTTGCACTCCTTTTTGTTAAATTGATGTTTGATCTTGCTCATCAATCGGTGGCAAACGTAAGACAAATTTGTTTGTTTTCATCATAAGACTATGGTAAAATTTGAATTCAATCGCCGTTTTATCTTTGTAAAAAATAAAAAATAGAACAAAAAAACAGGAAAAACTTCCAATTTTCTTTGATTTTATGTTAAAATTGTTAAAAATAAGCCGATATAAAAAGTAAGCGATAGCTTTATTAGCCATTTAGTCCTATATGGACTTTTCTTTTACGGCAAAAATAGAACATACGTTTGTATGGAGGTTTTGACATGACTTATTTTTTAACCCATTTAGAAGAAGATATTAGACGGTTATACACTCAACTGCAAATAAGCGGTCCTGCCTATGTAGACATGCATAGGATCGCAGCTGAATTTCATGTATGGGTACACTACGAGGATACTGGCAGCATGATGATCAAACATCAAGGTCTTTACAGTATTATTTTAAACAGAGCCTTATCGTCAGAAGAACAGTGGCAGGATTTCGCCCACGAGCTTTGTCATGTGCTGAAGCATACAGGCAACCACTTTAACATGCACAAGCTCTTTCGAGAACTGCAAGAGTTTCAAGCAAAACAATTCATGTATCACTTTTGTGTTCCGACTTTTATGCTGCTGCAAATGACGCTCCCAAACCTTAGGCAGCAAGCCATTTTGCATATTGCTCAAACATTTCATGTCACTCGGGATTTTGCTGAAAAACGGCTTGCTCTATTTGAACAGCGAAGAGCCGGCATTCAATTTCAAAAAGAATTCACTTCTTATTTAATGAGAGCAGGCAAGGTCGCAGAAAATGAAGCTGCGTATCAAACAAAAGCGTCAGCACACGTGACGTCAGAAGTTTATTCATAAAGGCTTAACACTTGTTTCAGTACATTTGTGTATTGATAAAATTGTTCGGTTTGTGTATCACGCCTACGGCTCCGCCTAAAGTCTTGAAAGAAAGCTCTTCTCTGAGCTTGGCTAATTTCAATTTGAACACTTTTTCCTGTGAGGCACTGATTATTAATATTTTGAGGATGTGTTCCAGCAAATTGATCCGACTCAGATAAAAGTAAGGCATGGAAGCCATTTTGTGTGAGACGCTTCACTGTTTCAGCAGCTTTTTCCCTGTCGGTACCGCCAACTAAAGTTTGTAGGACGTCTGTTTCTCCATAGCCGTGGAGTGCAAACGTATAATGATGTGTATGCACTTGAGAAAGACAAATCGGCTCATCAAAACGTGTGCTCGTAATATGAAGAACATGATTGCCTTTCACTTTAAGGCCCTCGAATAAATACATAGAATAATCGGTTGCTACTTCATGGACCAGCTCGCTCACGCCAGATTCAATTCCTCCCGCATGAGGTGACAGGACGAGAAGCTGATCCCCTTTCCGCTGATGAAGAATCTGATAGTCAATCCCTTTTCTTTCATGAGCGGAAAGCTCTTCATAATTTTGATACGTATCTATGATTTGATTCATTCCATCTGCCCCATTTCTCTATATGAGCATAAGTCTACTGATCGCAAATTCTTTTGTAAAGTGTTTTCGAATGACCAGTGTGATCTGAATGCATCCTTAAATTTTCCTTACCTTTTCGGGCTAACTGTTGAATGTTGAGAAAAAATGACCGATAATTGAAATGAATAGAACTTTTGGACTATATGAATCTTTTTGTATTCTCTCTCATATACTAGAATATTGCGATCTATACCTGGAGGAATTCATGTTTAAAAAGAAAACCACCATCATCCTTGCCATCTTATGTCTTAGCTTCGCCGGAATTATTTACTGGAAATGCTTCTCTCTTCAAGGCGTGTCTCACGGAACATTCATCCGCTCGATATCATCACCTGATGGAACCTATACCATTAACACATATCGACATAGCGGAGGAAAGCTAAAAGAGAATGCGGTCAGAGCAGAAATTGAAAACAAACTCACCCATCACAAGAAAACAATCTACTGGAAGTACCCTGATAAAGATCCACTGATCAAATGGGAAAATGCACAGCTCGTTCAAATTGGACATGAGTTTTTAAATGTGGTCAAAGGTGAAACATACGATTATCGCTTTGATCAGAAAAATAGAAAATAACGAGCCAGCAAAAAAAACGAACCCTTTTTGGATTCGTTTTTTACGTTGACATCACCTTTTGCATAAATTCTTTCATTTCTTTGCTAACTGTCGTCAACCTGTCTACAATTTCACTAAACTCCGTCACTAATAAAGCTTGTTCTGAAGATGACCCTTTCATATGGCCCATACTCTCAAGTAATGTATGTATATTAGAGGAAATCCCTTGCAATGAGCTTTCTATGTTTTCCGTTGCACGTGAGGTTTCGCTTGAGAGCTTTTGAACCTCGCTCGCTACAACACTAAAACCCGCTCCCTCTTTTCCTGCCCTGGCCGCTTCAATTGAAGCATTCAATCCTAGCAAACTCGTTTGTTTAGAGATACCTTTGATCATTTTTGTAATATCTGAAGTTTTCTTCGAGCTTTCAAGTGTTTGCTGTGTTTGGAATGTCATTTCCTCACTTGTCGCAGAGAGCTCTTCTGAATGAGCCGCCACCACATGTACTTTTTCTTGAATACTTTGAATGATGTCGTTCAATGACTCCATATACGCCTCGAGTTCTATTTGATTTTTAAGCGGAAAACCTAAAGCGATTGCACCAATGACTTGATGATTTTCATCGAAAATCGGCAATCCCATTGCATTTAAAGGCGTCCCATACACCGATTCAGGTACGAATGTACTTGATGTTTCTCCTCTAAGCGCATTTTTCATATTCTGATCATCTGGTTTAATGGGATCTCCTTTCCGTATCTGAAAATCCACATCTTTTGATGGCAAATACAGCAAGAATTTTTCTCGATCAATGACACCCATCGTCACTTCATCTTTTAAAATCTTCATCATATAAGGTGCTGCGGTTACAATACTCTGTAGTATATCCATTCTCTCTACCCCCTTAATGTATTTATCGGTCATTCCTCTTAAATTTGATCATTATTTTTTAAAAATAATGATCAAGATTGAAGTTTTTTTCATATTTACGAGTAAAAAGTATGCCAATTCCTTTCTATATTCAAAAAAACAAGAATTTGCTATACTTAGAAAATCAACATATGATGAAATGGTCATGTAACCATTTTATATATTCACTGGAGGCGCATGTTGTGACACAACCCATGAAGTATGAGCGGGCGATCGTCATCGGAGGCGGAATAACAGGAATGCTCGCTGCAAAGGTTTTATCAAGTTTTTACCTTGAAGTATTGATTATTGAAAAGGACGAATTGCCAGACGCTCCTGAGAATCGTCTTGGCACGCCTCAAGCTTTTCATCCACATAGAATGCTGCCACTAGGCAAACAAATAGTGGAACGTCTATTTCCTGGTTATACAAAAGAATTACTCGAAATGGGCGGGTACAACACATGGCATCAGACATCTCGATTTTTGACAAAAGATGGCGAGTTAGTACTTACGGATACTGAAGAAACAGCTGTCACACGACGTGCCATGCTAGAGTGGGTGCTGATGCAAAGAATATTACGTGAGGAACGTGTTCAATTTTTAGAAAAACATGAAGCGATCGCTCTTTTTTTTGAAGAAGAAACGACTAAAGTGAGTGGATTACAGGTCAAAGATCGGAGAATAAAGCCTGGAATCATCAACAAGATGAGTGCGGACTTAGTCATTGATACGTCTGGAAGAATGTCTAAATTGCCAAAATGGCTGAAAAGCGCAGGGCGAACCTTGCCGCAGACAGATGAGCTAATCGTGTCTCTTGGCTATAGCACAAGATACTACCAAATACCACCTGAGGCACCGAATCTGGAACCAATGGTCATCGTTGGACAGCCAAAGAAGAAAATTCCAACAGGACTGTTTGAACGAGTAGATCATGATTTAGTAGCGGTTCTTCTCTCAGCAGCTGGCGATTCTCATTATCCAACAACAGACGCTGATCAGTTTGATGCAGAGACCGCTAGGCTGACCAATCCCTCGATAGCAGAAGCCATCACTCATTTAATTCCCTATACGAAACCAAAAGGATTTAGAGTTCCGGCTTGTGTCAGAAACCACTATGAACAAATGGAAGATTGGCCAAGCGGCTTATTGGTCATGGGTGATGCCTTATGCACATTAGATCCCATACATGGTCAGGGAATGACAAAGGCAGCTCTTGAGGCACAGACACTTGAGCGTATGCTCAAACAAGCACAAGAAAATGAGCTTATGTTTTTTGAAAAAAACACCTTACAACAAATGCAGCACGCCAATGAGCTTGGCTGGTGGCTTTGTGCGATTGCGGATATGGCATGGGAAGGCGTCGAATTAAAAGGAACCCCCATTCCCCATCTGACATTTGTACAAGAATTTTTCAATTATTATGTACAATATGCCGTTCAAACAAAACAACCTAAATGCCTTGAGGCGTATCATCGTATGCATTCATTCTTAATAGAACCGAGAAAAATCATCAACCTAGAGCAGCTGCAAGACATGATTCAAGCTGACTCCACTGGTGAGGTCGGCCACTGGTGGCATAGGTGGGATCAAAAGAATGATGAATTAAATCGAGCTTTCTTCTATGAAGCTGTTCCAGATTTTCAATTACATCTGTTGCTAAAATCAACATAAAAAAAGCCCCTCAAAGGGGGCTTTTAATTAACGTAATAATTGAAGTACGTTTTGTGGCTGTTGGTTCGCTTGTGCAAGCATTGCTTGAGAAGCTTGAGAAAGAATGTTGTTCTTTGTGAACTCACTCATTTCTTTCGCCATGTCAACGTCACGAATACGAGACTCAGCAGCTGTTAAGTTTTCAGCAGAAGCACCAAGGTTGTTGATTGTGTGCTCTAGACGGTTTTGGACTGCACCAAGTGCTGAACGTTGTTTAGATACCGCACCGATTGCAGCATCGATTTTTGCTACTTCAACGTCAAAGTCAAAACCATCTTCATTCACTTTAATATCTTTGACAGTCAATGTTTCAGCGTCCATTTTGCCGATCTTTACGTTGATATTTTGCTCAATGTTCGCTCCAATTTGAAATTGGAATCCATCCTCTACACTACCATCTAATAGATTCTTTCCGTTAAATGCTGTACGCTGAGAAATCCCATCAATTTCATCAACCAAAGCAGTAAGTTCTTCTTGAATCGCCGTTAAATCTTCTGTCTGCTGTGTACCAACGTTACCCGCTTGAACTGTCAATTCACGCATACGTTGAAGAATCGCATGAGTTTCAGTTAATGCACCTTCAGCGGTTTGAATAAGAGAAATACCATCTTGTGCGTTTTTAGATGCCATTTCTAATCCGCGGATTTGTCCACGCATTTTTTCAGAGATCGCAAGACCCGCTGCGTCATCTCCTGCACGGTTGATACGAAGACCAGAAGAAAGCTTCTCCATGTTCTTTTGTCCTGCCCCATTGTTTGCAGACAAACGGTTTAATGTGTTAAGTGCTGCGATATTGTGGTTAATTCTCATTTCCTATTACCTCCATGTGTTTGAACCAATTAGACATCCATGTCCAAAAGTTCTAAATTAGAATTTTTTTGTAAGCCTTACAATCCATTTATCGATCTTTAATGGAATATGTTTAACAAAAAAGGAATAAATAAGGAAAAAGTCTTATTCATTATGATTGTTTCGCTAGAGTATGCCAAATTTAAAGGTCATTTTTCATGATTTATCAGAGGGATTTAAGAATCATAATTAAGGAGAAAAAACGAAGAAAAAAGAGCATAAAAAAAGCCCCATCAAGGGGCCTTTCATTAACGTAGTAATTGAAGTACGTTTTGTGGCTGTTGGTTCGCTTGTGCAAGCATTGCTTGAGAAGCTTGAGAAAGAATGTTGTTCTTCGTGAACTCACTCATTTCTTTCGCCATGTCAACGTCACGGATACGAGACTCAGCAGCTGTTAAGTTTTCACCAGAAGCACCAAGGTTGTTGATTGTGTGCTCTAGACGGTTTTGGACTGCACCAAGTTTAGCACGTTGAGATGACACTTGATTGATTGCTTCATCAATTCCTTTAAGTTGATCGTCAAAAGATGTAGTAGCAAAATCAGTTACATCGATAGCACTAATTGCAACAGTAGTTCCTAAATCAGCAGATTTCATACTGTCAATATTTACAGTCAATTGTTGACCAGAATTTGCTCCAATTTGAAAAACAAGATCAGCTGTTCCTTGAGCAAAAGAACCATCTAGAAGAGTTTTACCGTTGAATTGAGTACGGTCACCAATCCCATCAATCTCTTCGATTAATGCATCCATCTCATCTTTAATAGCAGTTAAATCTTCAGTTTGTTGAGTACCAGTGTTACCTGCTTGAACAGTTAGTTCACGCATACGTTGAAGAATCGCATGAGTTTCAGTTAATGCACCTTCAGCTGTTTGGATAAGAGAGATACCGTCTTGTGCGTTTTTAGAAGCCATTTCTAATCCGCGGATTTGTCCACGCATTTTTTCAGAGATTGCAAGACCTGCTGCGTCATCTCCTGCACGGTTGATTTTAAGACCAGAAGAAAGTTTCTCCATGTTCTTTTGGCTCGCACCGTTGTTTGCAGACAAACGGTTTAATGTGTTAAGTGCTGCGATATTGTGGTTAATTCTCATTTCCTATTACCTCCATGTATATGGGACCTGACAGACGTCCTTGTCTGAAAAAAGTCCTTTGTTCTAGGGTTTACATGCCCTGACATTTAAAATATCGGCTGATTCTAAAGAAAGTTTAGCTTTTTCACATCTTTAGTCTTATTTACAAATTAAATTTACTAAGTATTCGTATCTAAATTAACTTTATAAAGTTTAAATTTTATTTAAACAAAAGCCCCTTAAAAAGGGGCTCTTCATTAACGTAGTAATTGAAGTACGTTTTGTGGCTGTTGATTCGCTTGTGCAAGCATTGCTTGAGACGCTTGAGAAAGAATGTTGTTCTTCGTGAACTCACTCATTTCTTTCGCCATGTCAACGTCACGGATACGAGACTCAGCAGCTGTTAAGTTTTCACCAGAAGCACCAAGGTTGTTGATTGTGTGCTCTAAACGGTTTTGAACTGCACCAAGTTTAGAACGCTCTGAAGATACACTTTTAATTGCTGTATCGATTTTTGCGATTTCTGTGTCAAAACTGAAAGCAGCAGCTGAAACATCAATAGCATTTACGCCTAAAGTAGTAGCATCCATGCTACTAATAGTAACGTTGATATTTTGAGTGGCGTTAGCACCAATTTGGAATGTGAATCCAGCAGTTTCAGTACCATCTAATAATTTTTTTCCGTTAAACTCAGTACGATTAGAAATCCCATCGATCTCTTCAACAAGTGCATCCATTTCCTCTTTAATAGCAGTTAAATCTTCAGTTTGTTGAGTACCAGTGTTACCTGCTTGAACAGTTAGTTCACGCATACGTTGAAGGATTGCATGAGTTTCAGTCAATGCACCTTCAGCTGTTTGGATAAGAGAGATACCGTCTTGTGCGTTTTTAGATGCCATTTCTAATCCGCGGATTTGTCCACGCATTTTTTCAGAGATTGCAAGACCTGCTGCGTCATCTCCTGCACGGTTGATTTTAAGACCAGAAGAAAGTTTCTCCATGTTCTTTTGGCTCGCACCGTTGTTTGCAGATAAACGGTTTAATGTGTTAAGTGCTGCGATATTGTGGTTAATTCTCATTTCCTATTACCTCCATGTATGTGGGACCTGACAGACGTCCTTGTCTGAAAAAAGTCCTTCGTTCTAGGGCTTATCAACCCTGACAATTCTATTATCGGACGTGGTTATGGGATGTTTAGCAGATTTTTTAAAAAATATCTTGTTTTTTTATGATATTAATACTAAATTTAAAAATTATGTAAAATATAAAAAACTGCTGATCTATTATCAGCAGCTTTCATTTTATCAATATTGCTTGATATCAAACATCAAAATATTTTGGTACACTACGTAATCCTTCTTACTTGTGAAAGGTCCTTTATTGTGTTCATCATTGATTTCATAGAAGTTCATCCCAATTCCAAAGCTTCTTTCTTTGTACCAGTTAAGAAAATTGTTGATTTCTTTCATTGAGAGCAGATAATCCTTTTGCAGTCCGTTTATCATAGTAATTGAAAGTATACCTTTTGTTGATTCTTCCCCAGGCTTTGTTCCATCCTGATCTTTCGGTTCTTCGGTTGACCCATCACCAGGTTTTGTTCCGTCCTGATCTTTTGGCTCTTCTGTTGTGCCATCACCTGGATTTGTCCCGTCCTGATCTTTAGGTTCTTCTGTTGTGCCATCACCTGGATTTGTCCCGTCCTGATCTTTCGGCTCTTCGGTTGTACCATCATCTGGTTTTGTTTCCTCCTGATCCGTTGACACTTTTTGCAGATCTTTTAATGGAATAGAGATAACAGATTTAAAATTGTTTTTGACAGAATGACTACCAATTGATTCAGCATAGTCTCTTCCACCAATAACATATAATTGATCATCAGCAATAACTGCCACAGATCCAACTCTACCTTCAGGGATTTCATATAAAGAATCTTTAACTTGACTAGTTTTTGGATCAAATATTTGAACTTGTTTTAATAATTTGCTAGATCTATCTCCAATTTGCTGTCCACCAATGATAAATAGTTTATGATTATATGTCGCAAATGCAGCTTCATAGGCAAAAGAATTTAATTGAACATCCTTTAAGCGTTGCCACTTCCCTAGCGACCTATCATATTCTAAAATGTCTTTATCTTTCCCTCGGCTAACATTAGCCTCACCACCAGCAATATATATTTTCCCATTTATTTCTGAAATACTTCTACCTTGGTGATTCACTAATAGGGAACTATCTAAAGATTCCCACTCTCCACTTACCGTATCATAAGAATAAAAATTTTCTTTATAGGATGATAAAGAGGATACGATATAAATCTTTTCTCCAACTGTAACAGCTCGTAAGGCACCTGTTGTATAGGATTTATAAATAAATTTATCAGGCATCTTAATTGATTCTTCTGTCCATTGGTCAAGTTCTGTATCATAAACATCCATAGTTCTATGAACTGTTTTAGTCGTTTCATAGAGACCGCCAATGACATAGATTTTTTTATCTACTGTCGCATAAGCAGCACCTGTTCTTGACCTTGGCATAGCTGATTTTTCTGTCCACGAATCAGTTTTAGGATCATACATATATGTTGAATCATTGAACTTAGACTGCTGGCTAGCTCCACCGAATACATATATTTTTCCGTCAACTACACCTACACTTGCTCCGATACGCTCTTCCGGTAAGTCCGCTCGCTTCGTCCAACCATTTGTCTCAGCTGCATGAGCATTTAACGGATGAATTGTGACCATCATAAAAATGGCTAAAAACACTAAAAATAATCCTTTTTTCATCGTTTCTTTCCTCCATCTCTTAAATTTCCCTCCTTTTATCGACATATTTGTAATAAAATTTAAATTTCACCGTTGTGCCTGTCATAAATTTAGGGCGCACTTATTTCTATTAATATCTTTCTACATATATCAATTTTATATGACATTACCTTTTCATAATCGCTTCTTCATCTTTCAACTGAATCATAAGTGAGGATTGAATATATAATAAATTGATAATGCGGCGTGCCATTTCTGAGGGAGATGCATTGTAGTCATTTCTGATCCATTCAATGATAAAACCAAAGATGCCGTATGAACGATACTGGACAAAATAACTGTCGTTGATTTCTGCATACTGATCACTCACAAACGACATTCTATTTTGGAAAATATATTGTATTTTCTTAAGCAATTGTTCTTGTATGTGTGGAATTCGGTCTTCCATCACTAATAAATCATAATAGTCGCGATTTTCAACGATATATTGAAATACATCAGTGCCTTCTGGTTTCATGCGAGTTAAATCCAACAGTGGATTTTCACGAGTCGGCTTACAAAATTCATATTCGAAATCGATCATTTCCCGGTGAATAACATCTGCTGCTAATTCATCTTTACTTTCATAATGCACATAAAACGTCGTCCGATTATAGTTTGCCTTTTCCACAATATCCTTCACTTTTACATGCGAATATCCTTTTTCTTTTACTAGTATTTTGAATGTTTGACGAAGTGTTTCTTTTGTTCGCTCAACACGGCGATCCTCTTTTTTGATCATGGGCCCCTCCTTTAGACACTTTTTAAAAAATGTTGATTAGAGATACATAAATTCATTTGTGTTGAAAACCTATACAAAAAATTTTTTTTGCTGATTGAAACGGAAAATCTTTCGTCCTACAATCAACTTAGTCATAAAGAAATGAATTTTTTGTGACATTTGATCTAACCTTTCTTCAGAATATCATACTATACAAAAAGTGAGGGCACATGATATGGAAATTCAAGCGATGGTCACAACAAATGAAAAAGATTTCGAGAAACAAACACTATTACTAGATGATCCAAAAGCAGATGAAGTGCTTGTCAAAATCGTTGCATCTGGCGTTTGTCATACGGATGCCACTGTATTAGATGGCACGCTTCCTGTCCCACGTCCTGCTTTATTAGGACATGAAGGCTCTGGTATTGTCGTAAAAGCAGGTTCTAATGTCACAACCGTTCAAGAAGGAGACCACGTTGTACTAGGTTTCGCTTATTGCGGTCATTGCCATAATTGTCTTGACGGGAACGCTGGTGGATGTGAAAACATGATTCCACTAAATTTTTCTGGTCGTAATAAACATAATGAAACGCCTATCCATACACATGAGCATCAAGATGTATCACAATTTTTTGGTCAATCGTCATTTGGTACATATGCAACGGTTGATGAGAAAAATGTGGTGAAAGTAGACAAAGAAACTGATTTACGTTATTTAGGACCATTTGGTTGCGGCTTAATGACTGGGAGCGGTACTGTCTTAAATTCTCTTGCTCCAGCTCCAGGTACAAGCTTTGTTGTGTTCGGTACAGGCGCTGTTGGTTTAAGTGGGTTAATGGCAGCAAAAATTGCAGGCTGTGATCCGATTATTGCCGTTGATATCCATGATAGCCGCCTTGAATTAGCAAAAGAATTAGGTGCAACACATGTCATCAACAGTAAACATGAGAATCCAACTGAAAAAATCAAGGAAATCACAGAAGGAAAAGGGGCACATTACTCATTTGAAACAACTGGAGTACCAGAAGTCACGCTAGCTGCCCTTCACTGCCTACGTGTCAAAGGAACTTGTGCAACAGTAGCAGTAGGAAAGCGCGATTTAACGTTTAATGTGACAAATGATCTCATGCTCAATGCGCTCACGTTAAAAGGTGTGATAGAAGGAGATGCCGTTCCTCAACTATTCATTCCTAAACTAGTCAAGTTCTTTAAAAATGGACAATTCCCAGTTGAGAAACTAGCAAAATTCTACGAATTAGAAGAGATTGAACAAGCCTTTGAAGATTCTAAAAATGGATCTACGATTAAACCAATTCTTATTTTAGATAAAGAGTATCGAGCTTAAGTCGTAATGAGACATGAAACTCAAAATCCCCCTTTCCATATAAAGGGGGATTTTTGGACTTTCATGCTCTCCTTACCTTCACACATACATCACCGGCGTCGATATTTTAATAATCTTCCCGCCTCGACGATAAAACCTTGGGACTCGGCGGCTTAAGGTCGCGACAACTTCGTAGTTAATCGTATTGAGCATTTCAGCAATTTCATCAACAGAAATTTCTCCGCCCTTTTGACGGCCATAAATGACGACTTCCTCACCTTGCTTTGCTTTCATCTCTCCTAAACTGATCATCGTCATATCCATTGTAACTCGGCCCGCAATCGGCATTCTTTCTCCGCGGAAAAGCATAAACCCTCGATTGGATAAAGCACGTGAGTACCCATCTGCATAGCCAATCGGTATGGTCGCAATGACTTCGTCAGGCTTTGCCACATAGGTTGCCCCATAGCTGACCGTCCTAGGTTTTGTAACCATTTCTTTTACAAAAGCAATTCTTGCCTTTAAGCTTAGTGCCGGTTCCAATTGAACAGCGTCTAAGCTTTGAATATATTGCGAGGGATACAATCCATAAAGTCCGATACCAAGCCGGATCATATCGGCACTAAATTCAGGAAACGCAATCGAAGCAGCTGTATTGTTCATATGTACGGTCGGCAGTTTGATCCCTTCTTCTTTCAAAAACCGAAGAAAATCAATGAAGATGCTGTGCTGAAGCAACGTAAAATCAGGATCAGGCTCATCCGCAGTAGAGAAATGCGTAAATATTCCATCCCACCTCAGGTGTTCACTCTTTTCAAGCGCCTTCACCACCGCTAACAGCTCTTCCTTTGTCCGTACACCTAATCGCCCCATCCCCGTGTCAACATTGACATGAATCCCAAGCCGGCGCTGGCTTTCTTCTTCCGATAAGATCTCATTTGCTTGAGCAATCCAGTCTTCTCGAAGGCCGGAGAGGTCGATTCTCCAGGCTGCGGCCCTTTTCACACAGTCGAGCGGTGTAAATCCAAGAACCAAAATCGGCGCTTCAATTTTTGCTCTTCGCAGCACAATACCTTCCTCTAAGCTAGCAACTGCGAGCTCCGTCGCACCGCTTTCTAGTGCCTGCCGCGCTACCTCCACTGAACCGTGTCCATAAGCATTCGCCTTCACGACGGCCATGATCTTACTCTTCTTTGGAATATGCGCTTGAATGGCTTCGATATTTCTTTTAATCGCATCAAGATTGACTTCAATCCAGACTTCCCGGCAAAGTTTTTGCATGTATTTCTCCTCCTAATCAATTTAATCATCCCTTTATCCATGTTCACTTTTATGCGTAGTCTATCTTTATTCATTTTTAGGAAAAAAATTCAATCATGCCGAAAACAAACAATTCCTAAATATGTATATTTTTTTAATTTTTATTTATTTAGACATTTTTTGACATTTTCCTCCTGCTAGACGTGCTATTCTTATAAGCATCTGTTAAACATTGGTTTAATAGAAAAATAAGGAAAAGGGAGATGTTTTAATGTTTAAGGGAAAAATGAAAAAAATAGTGGGAGCTACTCTCTTCACTGGTGCTTTAATGTTCTCTGCAATTCCTGCTGATGCCGCTTCGAATTTAATCCCTATTAGGGACAAGTATGATGGCTATCAATATCAATGGAATGGCTACAATAGCAGTGGAGTAGCAACCGTCACCGTTTTCTTTAGAGATTCGAATGGTAAGTCTTACTCTAATACTTATGAATGTGTCACTGTTATAAGCGGCACTTGTTATGTTTACGAATAATGTAAAAATGCAAAAAAATCTGCCCCCTTTATTAGGGCAGATTTTTTTGCTTCACATACTTAGAGGCCTCACATGAATAATGATTCCCCCTAGTAATCATTATTCATGTGGTACACTTTTCTAGCTATTCTCATATTATTAACAACATTCAACATTGAATCGATATAAAGACGAAAAAGAAATTTACATTGGCAATTCAAATTTTGAATGAGTTTATAGTGGAGTTTTGCGAATGAAAAATGAGACTTGAGAACTTTTGAATCTTTGTTGTTCTAGTATCGGCTTATACTGCCTGCCAATCAGAATGTTAAATTCATGAATGCTTTGCTAACTATTGATTTTGATTAAAATCTTTAGCGATAAGAAAGGTGACAATCAAATAGAAGATTGTTCCGAAAAACATACCATTTAACAAACTGATTAACAACATCTTACAAATCAGACCAACATAATAAGACACTGGCGTCCCTGGAAATACAGCCATATTAAACAGGCTAATCATAAAGGTTAAAGCAAAGAATATAATGAAAATCCTTCGAAATAATTTGGATTTTAACATTGTCATTTTACTTCCTCCTCAATATCTTTTCTATGGGAAAAATATTCTTTATTCATAGCATATATACCGTCTTAAAATAAAAAGCCCTTAAGGGGCTTTTTATTTAAGCAGTATAACCGATACTTGCCGTATGACCTCTCCTAGCTTCATCATGACTTGCTGTCACTTCAGATGTAAAATAACTAACAATACTGATGACACTGATCACTGCACATACTACTGATAACGTTTTAAATTTCATACTGACAGTCACCCCGCTTTACTTGAGTTTGGAAATAAAGAATTTTTTCATAGAAATGCATCGCATTGTCTTTATCTCCCATCTCATTATAATATTTTGCAGCATCTTTTGCTAAGTCTTCAAGGTCAGGATACATGGACTTCATCTCTAACCAATCTGAAATTTTTTCTAGTTGTTCAAAATTGTTGTCAACGTATAGTGATTTTAAAAACGTAAAGATACGTAACAACACATGATCTTTCAGCTTTTCAGATAGTTCTATACCGTTATGTAATGCATACGTACCTAGATCTTGTTCGTTCTTTTTAAAATAGGATTTTGATAACATAACGAGAGGGTCTAAAATTCGATTTAAATGCTCGTACCCCTGCTCTTTAAATGCTCGAATCGAGTCATTAAAGTGAACAATTGCTTGTGCTAGGTCACCATGATGGAAATAACTCAACCCTAAATTATAGAGCGCTGACCCTTTTAGTCTTTTTGTTGAGTGATCGGCAGCTTGTTCAAGCGCACGTTCAAAATGTGGAATGGCTTTTTCGGGGCAGCCCATATCAATATAGTTTAATCCAATGACAAAAGAACACTGGATTTCTCTGACTGTGTATGTATCTTTTTCTCGGTAACATTCTATCGCCTGTGCGATATGGTGCATGGACATGTGGGTTTGTTTCATGTGGTAATAGATTTCCGCCATCTTGTAATTGAACTCGGCACGTTCAATATCGTCGCTGACAAGAGACAGCTTTTTTTCTGCTCGCTTATAGAAGGTAATCGCATTGAGGTATTCGTAGTTTTCAAATTCATACATCCCATAGAAAAAATTAAAGTAATACTCAAGCAATCCTGTTAATTTCTCTTGATCTTTTTTTATCTTCACTGCAAGTTCCCTGAAGTTCGCTCGTTCTTTCCCATTTTCTAAAGGATTCAAGTAATCTAGCATTAATTTATGTCTGAACTCCATGAGTGAGAAATACAATAATAAATCTTGATTCTCTTCCATATGATCAATCATTGATTTGATTTCTTCTTTATATGCTTCGGCGTCCGGTACATTAAATCGTTGAATATGATAATACCATTCATTGATTTTCAAACCGACGTGAGAAGAAAGCACTTTCTCCATCAGCTCTTACCCCTTCCTCTATTTTCCCTATAATGACATATATTATCATTTTATGAATCATTCGACACCGAAAATAAACCGCAAAAAAGCCCTATAAAGGGCCGTGTGAATGATAGATAACATGACTTCTATTCATAAATAAGCACCCAGTACTTCGCCCCAGGCTCCCCCTCCTCTACAACAGCCTTCCATCCTCTTTTTTGATAAAAAGACAAAGCTATGTGATTTTCGGATACACATTTGAGGGTGACTGGTGTTCCGAGCACTTTGATCGCATGTTTCAGCAACAGATCGCCAGCCCCTTGACCAGCAGCTTCTGGATGTACAAACAAGAGATGAATAAAACGATCTGGTACATATAATGAGATGAATCCAAGGATTTTATTGCTCTCCTCAGCTAAGAAAATTTGCTCTTCCTGCGTATCTTGATCAAAATCTTGCAGTTTGATTTCTTCTGTATTGAGCCAGTGAAAGCTCTGACGTCGGGATTCTAAATAGATTTGTCTTAATTGTGGATAATCTTCTATGCTTGCTTCTCTAATCAACATCGCAACATCCCCTATGTTTTTTAATTTGAATTTAAAATGTGTTTTGCCTGTGTTCTACCTGCCATTAACAATTGATCACTGAACTGCGAATCATTGACAGCTCGTGCAAGAGCAATTGTACCAATCATGCTGCTTACTAGTGCGTAACTGGTAGAGAGATCTATGTTTCCCGTATCAGCTGTAAACGCCATAAACCGTTTCAATTCATCTGTATAGGCTTTACGTACCTCTTGCGATAATTGAGCAATCTCCCCTGCCAGTGCAGGCAATATACAGCCGATCTCCGTCTGATCACGGTGAACGGAACTTAAATAAAATTCAATAATCGTCTGAATTCGAGGCTGATCTGCTTTCTTATCTGCAACACTTTGCAGCAGCTTGATCGTATCAGTAATAGCAAAATGAAAAGTCTCTATCACCAACTGATCCTTGTTCTTAAAGTGAGCGTAAAACCCTCCATGAGTTAGACCTGCCCCTTTCATAATGTATGGCAAACTGATACTACGGACGCCATTTGTTCGAAATGCTCGTGCAGCACTAGCGATGATCTGCTCTCTCACTTTTGACTTATGACCTTTCGGATAAGGCATCCTCTTTTCTCCTTCCTTTTAACTCATCTAAGTGTATTTATTAAAATATTATAATTATCATATTATCTTGTGTCAATTGACTAAAATCCATCTTTCCTCACTCAAATGGGATTGACTTCACTAAAATATGATGACTATAATATATTATGATCATCATATTTTGAAATTGGAGGTGCAAGAAATGATTCATTTAGAAACAGTAGATACATTAGTGATTGGATCAGGTCCAGGGGGCTACGTGGCGGCATTACGTTCAGCTCATCTCGGCATGAAGACAGCGATAGTAGAACGTGATCAGTTAGGTGGCGTATGCACCCATGTAGGCTGTATCCCTTCTAAAGCGCTAATAGCAGAAGCAGAGCGGTTCAAACTCAGCACACAATGGGGTGGTTTTCAAGAAGGCGGTTCTTTCAATGAAGCTCAAGCGTTCAAAAAAGCTGTTGTGGAAAAACAAGCTGGAGGCGTCCAATTTTTGTTAAAGTCAGCGGGAGTTACTATTTTGGAAGGCGAGGCAAGCTTGTTCGATCAGCATACAGCGGTGATTCAACATGCCGAAAAAGGTGAAAAACGAATCAACTTCAAATACCTTATATTAGCAACCGGCTCTCGTCCAATTGAAATTAAATCACTCCCTTTCGGAGGTCGTATATTGTCTTCCACTGAAGCACTATCCCTTCCCGAAATCCCTAAAAGCCTTGTCGTAGTTGGGGGTGGATATATTGGTGTTGAACTCGGACAGATGTTTGCAAGGTTTGGATCAAAAGTCACCATTCTAGAAGGCGGCAATCAAGTATTGCCTGGTTTTGAAAGTGAACTTGTCTCACCTGTTGTTCGACAATTGAAAGAAGATAACATCACCGTGATTACAGGAGCAAACGTCATAGGTGCCGAGCAGCATATGAGCGGAATTGATCTTCATTATGAGAAACAGAAAGAAAGTTACACGTTGAAAGCAGATTATGCACTGATTACTGTCGGAAGAAAACCGAATACAGATGGAACATTAGGTATCCATTCTATCGGTTTGTCCATTACCCCTAACGGACTAGTTAAAATTGATGAACAATGCAGAACTTCCATTCCGCACATTTATGCAATTGGTGATATCACCGAGGGTCCTGCTCTGGCTCATAAAGCTTCCTATGAAGCGAAGGTGGCAGCAGAGGCAATCGCCGGGAAACCTTCGATGATCGATTATAAAGCGATCCCACTTGTTGTGTTTTCTAGCCCAGAATTGACGAGTGTTGGACTGAGCGAAACGGCTTGCAAGCAACAATCGATTCCGACTGTTACTGGAAAAACAATGTTCTCTATTAATGGTCGAGCACTGGCATTAAAAGAACCAGAAGGATTTGTGAAGATTGTGGCCCATGCTGAATCTGGCCTTATTTTAGGAGCACAGATCGTAGGTGCAGAGGCATCTACTCTTATATCAGAACTTTCTCTCGCTATTGAAATTGGTGCTACAGTAGAAGATTTAGCCATGACGATTCATCCTCACCCAACATTAGGTGAAATGATCATGGAGGCTGCAGAAATGGCCACTCGTAAAGTTGAAAAATTTCTTTCACGATAATTCATTCAGGTGCATCTTTTAAAGATTGAGCAAAATAATCGCCATAGCCTACTTAGGAATAGGCTATGGCGATTTCAATTGAGTCATGATATAAAAGCAGCGGTATATTGATCTTTAATTGGATACCTCTTCACGTTTTTTTCCTAACTTCATCGATAACTGAACGCCAATCATCAGCATCACGATGGCGAGCATTGCGACAATAGCAGCTTGAAAATGTCCGCTGATATCGAAAATCAAACCGATTAAAAATGGACCAAATCCTCCCATGATGTACCCGCCCATCTGTGACATCGCGGACCATGTACCGGCTTCTTCTGGTGTACGCGTTTCAATAATAGGCAGCATAAGCGCTAAAGGAAATAATCCACCTGCTCCAATCCCTAGAAAAATAACAGCTGGCAGGATCGGCATTGGCAGTAGAAGGAATATGAGGCCAATCAGCTCTGACAAACTGCATAAGATCAGAAATAATTTCGGCTTTCCTAGACGATTAACGATTGCTGGAACAAGTAATGCCACCGGAATCTGAATGAGCGTAAATATCGTAAGCAGCATGGCGGCATACTGCGGACTATTCCCAAAATCAAGCGCAATGGGTGAAATCCACGCTGTTAACGAATAGAACATGCTAGACATAAAGCCAAAGAACAAGGTGAATTGAATGGCTTTTTTGTTTCGCAGCGGTAATCTCAGCGGCACATCTGCATGATCTGCTTGTTGGTTTTTACGAGCTAGACCGAGCCATAAAATCAGTGCAATCACGCCTAAAACCGCCCAACAGGCTAACGCAAGTGGAAGGTTATGCTCACTGCGAAGGTAAATCGGAATGGTCAAGCCCGAAGCAAGTGCAGCGCCAACTGTCATCGATATAGAGTACACACTGACAATCCCAGGACTTTTCGGAAAATACTTTTTAATAAAACTAGACAACAATGGTCCGGCAAAACTAATTCCAACTCCTCCTGCAAAAGCAGTCATGAGAAGGATGGTAACCGTTTGACTTGTACCACGCAGTCCAGTCGCAATTGTGATAAGAAAAATCGAGAAAAAAAGAGTTCTCTCTAATCCAAACCGGCGGCTTAGTTTCGTTGCTACAGGGGCAAACACTCCCATGCACAAGACCGGCAAAGTGGTTAAAAGACTTGCCGTGAGTGCACTAACGCCAAGGTCTGATTGAATCATGCTCATCATAGAAGCTACGGATGTAATGATTGGGCGCAAGTTTAATGCAGCTAAAAATAAAGCGGCTAAATAAAATATTTTTTTTATCAATACTCTTCTTCCTCTCTCATCTTGTTGAGGTTACTATGAGTATAAATCCGCTTCATTCATTGATCAATACAATAATTCGTATTATGATGATAGGAAAATACTATCATTAATGAAAGGATGGCATATGGATACTCGTCACATTACCTATTTTATGGCTGTATTCGATCATTTACATTTCACAAAGGCTGCAGAGCAGCTAGGTATATCACAGCCTACATTAAGCCAACAGATTCAACTGCTTGAAGCTGAAGTTGGGATGCCGCTCTTTGACCGAATCGGTAAAAAAGTAGTTGCAACTGAAGCTGGTTCGCTTCTTTATCAATATGGCATGAAAATGCTTCAGGCTGAACGAGATGCAAAAAATGCCATGAAAGAACTCTTATCTGAACAGCGGGGTACCGTTCGGCTTGCCGTCCTTCCCTCTGATCTTGACTTTCAGCTTGTTCCGCTTTTTGTAGAATTTAAAACGCTGTATCCAGAGATCAATCTAAAGGCTTTTTCGACCATCTTTGTTCGTGACGAGGTGCTCTCACATAAAGTCGATATCGGAATTGGGCTGCGCGGGCCTGCGGATAAACGCCTGATTCAAATTCCACTTGGCGATGAGCCCTACGAATTGTTTGTTCATTCAGACAGTGAACTGGCAAAAAGGCGTGAAGTGACGCTAAAAGAGCTGACAAAGCATGCGCTGGTCATGTATCCAAAAGGCTATCTAGGAAGAGATTTGGTCGATGACGTATGTAAAGAACACGGTTTTGAATTGGACACGGTCATGGATGTTGGGTCTGCCACTTCATTATTGCAGTTGGTTGAAGCCGGGATCGGTGCCACCATCCAGCCAAGAGGGCTGTTAAAGCAACATTCAGCATGGCCTAATATTGTCTCTATCCCTATTTCTGCCCCTGCTCCTGTTCGGCATCTTGAATTAACGTATTATGCCGATCGATTTGTGACAAAATCGCAAAAACAGCTATCTGAATGGCTAATAGACTTTTTTAAATCAAGAACAAACTAAAAAGTGAGGGTAACACATGAAGAATGCAAACAGCATATTTACAAGAACAAACCGGGTTGTGATTCGTCAGTTTGATCAGCAGGATATTGAAGCATTTTATCAATACCGATCAAATCCCTCTATTGCCACATTTCAATCCTGGGAAAACTACACGCACGAAGACGCTGAATCATTTGTACAACACCAAATGACGCAACAACCTAATCAACCAGGGACGTGGTTTCAATACGCGATTGCCTTATCTGAATCCAATCAGCTGATAGGAGATTGCGCCATTCATACACTCGGCAGCGAGCCTAGAATCGTTGAAATAGGATTTACACTCGCGCCTGAATTTCAAGGAAAGGGCTATATTCATGAAGCCTTGAATTCAATGATCGAATATATTTTCACTACACTGAACAAGCATAAAATCATTGCCTTTACAGATGTACGAAACGAAAAATCTATTCGAGTACTGGAACGTTTAGACATGAGACGCGAAGGACATTTGCTGCAAAATTATATGTCAAAAGGACATTGGGTCGATGAGTATCAATATGCCATTCTTCAATCTGAGTGGGCCGCGAAGCGTCATTAAACATTTATTTCCTATTCAAAATCCCTAAATAAGCGCTCCACGGTCCTACATCGGTTCGATATCGTTCCGCCATGACTCGAACAATTTGGGAGATATGGGTGAAATCATGGACAACCCACGCAGAAAGTAATTCGCTCACTTTCACGACTCCAAACTCCGGGTGGACGCCCTTTTTCTCTAAATCAAGGCCTGAATGTGTCATACGCTGAATGTATGCCACATTCTCCATCCGCACATGATGAAACTCAGATAATGCTTGTTCTATCTGTCTTTCAGATTGGTTCAAATGAGAGTAGCGGTCAAACGCAGGAAATGGTGTATTCTCTCCATCAGCAAGAATGACATTTAATCGGGGAATCCAGTTGAATTTCTCTGCTTCAATCAAATGTTCAATGACTTCAACGGGATTCCACGTTCCCTCCCCTTCACGACTGTGGAGCCAATCCTTCGATAAACCTGACAAAAGACTTTCTAATGTACGAGGAGTTCGACTCAACATATCTAAAGCTTCATCCAAATTGAAATTCATAATGGTAGCTCCTTTATCAATTTTTCTTTATTCTAATGTTTTTTGATTAGATTGCAACTCATACCGCAAAACAGATAAAGAAGAAAATAAAAGGTGCTTTTAATCAACCTTCTATATACAAATAGAACTTTTCTATAACACTCACCCTCCTTTCTTTTTTTATAATAGAAAAAAATGAAATGTGGTGATATGCATGTCTACAACAATTGGTATTATGGGTGGTATGGGCCCTTTAGCGACGATTGATCTGATGAAAAAAATCATTTCTCATACACCAGCGATAAAAGATCAGGATCATCTCCATGTAATTGCTGATAATGATCCGCAAATCCCTGATAGAACCAATGCCATATTTGGGAAAGGCGAAGATCCTACAGAATATATGATTGCATCAGCTAAAAGATTAGAACGCGCAGGAGCGGACTTTATTCTGATTGCATGCAATACCGCTCACTTCTTTTTAGAAAACGTACAACAATCCACTCATATCCCTATCATGAATATGCCATTAGAAACCGCAAAGCACCTGAACAAACATCACTATACGTCTGTGGGCTTACTATGTACTGATGGCACATTAAAAACCCAGCTCTATCAAAAGGCTTGTGCCCATCACAAGATTGATGTCATGACTCCTAGTGAAAACCTTCAGAAAAGTGTGATGAATGGGATTTATGCCGTGAAAGCAGGGAAATTGAGTAAAGGCGAAAGTGAACTGGCGTTAGCTGCAGAAATTTTAATCAATCAAGGAGCAGAAGCCATCATTGCCGGCTGTACAGAAATTCCTCTAGTTCTAAGGTCAACCAAAGCTGTGAAAGTGATTGACCCTACTGTCATTTTGGCGAAAGAAGCTGTAAAATTAGTGTATGAACTTGAAAAGCTAAACATTTAAAGAACGTCATATAAGGGGATAACATGAATATTGAGAATATAGAAGCGTTTATTTATGTATGCCAGCTAGGCAGTATCAATAAAGCTGCAGAAGCATTGTATTTAACCCAGCCTTCTGTATCAGCACGTATTCAATCGTTAGAAAAAGAATTAGACCTGAAATTATTTGATAGACAGAGAAATAAATTATCTCTGACGGAAAAAGGTGAACAGTTTTACCCGCATGCCAAAAAGATTCTCCATTCTTATCAAGAAGCAAAGCATAGTCTCAAACAAACGATGATCCCTTATGAATTGACGATTGGATGCGCATCCTCTATTTCCAATAATCTATTGCCTAACATATTGCCCGCCCTAAAAGAAAAATACGAAAACCTGAAAGTGAAAATTGTAACAGGACATTCAAAGGATGTTGTCCAAAAAGTGATTAACAACCAAGTAGACTTTGGCATTGTCAGGACTGAAACACATCCTCAAATTGAATCAATCCCGATTTTCAGCGATCCAATCGGGCTGTTCGTCCCAACTCATCACCCGCTTGCCAGACTAGGCAACATCAATATGAATGAACTAGAAGAACAACCTTTTATTTTCTTTGACTATGGGTCATTTGATTGGTTGATGCTCCACCGATTATTTCAAAAAAACAATATTACACCGAACATCTCCATTGAGGTTGATCATATGGAAACTGCAAAAAATTTAGTACTGCAAGGAATGGGACTATCGTTTCTACCTCATCATTGTGTTAGAAATGAAGTAAAACAAGGAACATTAAAACAAATTTCAATTGAGCCATCTATCAATTTCAACATCAATATTGAGTTCATTTATAAAAAAGGAAAATCCAAATCCGTTTTCATTGATCAACTCAAACAGTTTTTTCATGATTTAGATTAAAAAAAGCCCTTTTTAGGGGCTTTTTTGGATTCGTTCTGATTGATTAGCTTTCGTTTGCCAACATGTATGCTGCAGATTCATACATATCTTTCAATCCTGATCTCTGTGCGTACTCGGCCACAGTGATCGCACTTGTCGTCAGAAGTTCTATTATATGTTCATCCATTCCTGACCAAGTTCTCCCGCCTGCTTTTTCATACGCATGGATAAGTTTCGTTAATCCTTCTTTCCCAAAGAGAAGTTGATGCGACAAAAAGTCGGCAGATACATCACCAATCCCCACTTCAGACCAATCAATCACACCAGTAACACATTGATTTTCATCAATCAGAATGTGGCCAGGATGCAAATCTCCATGCTTCACTCCCACAAAAGGCGGCCATAAAGAATCTTTAGCTAGCCATTCTTGCCAGCGCTCCCATAAACCGCTGTTAATGGTGTATTGCGATTTGACACGTTCCATTCGCTGTTTCATTGATCCTCTTAATTCATGAGCACTGAGCATGTCCACACCGATCGTTTTAAAAGGCTGTTGATCTAAGGAATGTACATTCGCTAAAACTCTTCCTAATGATTCATAATAAGCTTGCGGTACATTCGTTTGGTCAAATCTCCACTCATAAGATTGCTGTTCCACATCAATACTAGCCGCCGGTACCCCCTCTAATTGTTTATAAGCAATCAGACTTTCTGTAAAGATAGACCACTTAGGAACCTGAAAGTGAACCTGATTACTAATGTAATCTAATGTCTTTTTTTCTTGTAAGGTATGTTTCATTGATTCAGGTCTGCGAGGCATTCTTATTATCCATTGATCACCATGTAAATCTTCGACGTGAGCGACACGGAAATCCACACCTGATTCATTTATTTTGATGGTATTCTCTAAAATCTCTAATCCGTGATGTTTGACTAACTGCTTTAATTCCAGTCTATTCATATCCAATCCTCCAATTGTTCATTTAGTCATGATCAATAGGCATCAAGAATATCATCACAAAACCCACAAACAGGCTACTTTATGTGGTCAGAGTAAACAAAGCTAGACATATGCCTTTCTTTGCATCATAAAAAACATACAAAAAAAGACAGACCGATTAGCTGCCTCTTTTCTAGTGAAATTGCATACTTTCCCGCTGAAGATCATTAAAAATGTGCAGACTACCCCGTTTACTCCGTTTGATGAAAACAGAGCCTTTGAACATATGAAATTACTGATTCAAAGTTTTCTGGCGTAATCTTCCTGCATGCATCATTTTTAACCATCCTCCTCTATATCATATAAATTTACTATACTTTATTTAAATATGACTTTCAATAAGATGACAAAAAGAAAGATTTAAAATCATCAAAAACCCTTTAAATTACATAAAATGAAATAATTTCATTTTATGTGTTATGATATGGTTATTGATTCTTCTGTCTAATATAATTTACTAAACTCAAAAACCCGATGTACTATGAATTTTGAGTGTATGAGAGACAATGAGAACAAATCAAATGTAGCTAAGTCATTTAAAAGGAGAATGGATATGACTCATTTAGAATTCGCATTCGGCTTGCTTCCAGTCAGTATGATCATCGCTTCTTTTATCGTCACATTGTTTGTACAAAAGGTTTATTTCATGCCAATTGTGAGCTTTATCATTTTGCTCATTCTGACATTTACACTTTTTAATGTCTCTTTCTTTGGCTGGGCTGTTGTTTACACTTTAGGCTCATTCATTGCTTCATATATAGCATTATTCATTATGAAAATTTTAAATAAAAAGAGATCATAAACTACATTCGAAAAGCCCTGGAAAGGGCTTTTCATCTTTCACTATCGTTTTTTCACTGGATGAATGTCCTCTCCCAAAAAGGCGGTATTCGGATCTTCACTATTTTCTAGAAATTCAGCAATTTCTTGCAGCTCTTGATTAATACGGTCATTCCTTGGCATATCTGGGTTTAACAGAAGGTTGGAGTGAATAGCAGTAGCTGTTTCATACAAGACATGTTGATCTTTTATCTGTTTGATGCACTGTTTCATGCGCAAGAAAAACCATGCGATCTCTTCAATGTCTTCCATCGGATAATGTGCCATTTTGAAGAGATTCTGCTGACGAAGGTCTCCTCTCTCAAAAATGTGTTCAAGCTCTTCTTTACTGATATATAAATCCGAAGCTTCCTCCTCAATCTCTATTACTTCAACCATGGCGTCGTCAGCTGTATATAACCGCTTAACAAATTCATCGAAACTATCTGCCAGCTTAAAATCTACTTCCAGCTCTAAATCGAAATAGTGAATAGGAGGATGTTCCTTCGTTTCTCGATAATCCATGGCAATCCATGTATCTTCTTCCCCGCTGATGAAAACAAATCCCTCTGGTAGCTCCAATTCATCACTTAACTGAACACTATTCATAATTCCATCATCTTTAGCGATTCCTCTTAGATGATCGAATTGAACATGATCCTCTGCCCATGAATTCGGCCGTTCGGTTGGAAAAGCATTACGAACTGTAAAACCACCATTCCATTCTAAAATGAGTTTTTTGTATGTATCGGGTAAAGTGACTCCAAGTGTTCCCTCTGCTTCACGAATTTGTTCCTCATCTATCTTTTCTAACGTAAAAGGACTCTCTTCATCTTTCTCCCAGAATGATTTCAAATTCAAAATGGATGCCTCCCAGTATTTATTGAGATAAGTATATCATTCATATTTTTAAAATGACCACCAGATCCTCCGGCCATTGGCGGTCAAAGTATTAAACACCTTTTTTGTACTCTTAAAGCGTTTCATGGTCATAAATTCGACCATTAAAACAAATGATAAAACATCTTCATATTCCCCTTTACAGTTGACCGTCAGTCATTTATAATTGACCCTAAGTCATATATAATTGACCAAAGGTCATTAAAAGGAGGAAGAACGAATGAGTAAAAAAGTTGCTCTTATCACAGGTGCATCAGCAGGTATTGGAAAGTCCACAGCAATTGAATTAAATAAGAAAGGTTTTATTGTTTATGGTGCTGCTCGTCGAAAAGAAATGATGGAGGATCTCATCTCTCAAGGAATTCACACCATTTCACTTGATGTCACTGATGAAGAGTCTATGGTAAACTGTGTACGTGAGATTTTGGACAAAGAAGGAAGAATCGACGTGCTTGTCAATAATGCCGGCTATGGCTCATATGGTGCGGTGGAGGATGTATCTATGGAAGAAGCTCGAAGACAAGTAGAAGTCAACCTGTTTGGACTGGCCAGAATGACGCAGCTTGTTCTGCCTAATATGAGACAAAACAACTATGGAAAGATCGTCAATATTTCTTCTATGGGTGGTAAAGTGTGGACATCATTTGGCGCATGGTATCACGCTACAAAATTTGCAGTAGAAGGTTTTTCTGATTGCTTACGGTTAGAAGTTGAACCATTTGGTATTGATGTGATTGTTGTGGAACCTGGCGGGATCGCAACCGATTGGGGCGTCATTGCAGCAGAAAAACTTAAAACTGCTTCAGCAAAAGGAGCTTATAAAGAAGCTGCCAACAAATCAGCAGATAATATGGTAAAAACGTATTCAGGAAGTAATTTAACAAAACCAGATGTCATTGCAAATACAATTGTGAAAGCTGTCACTGTAACGAAACCTAAAACGCGCTATTTGGTTGGGTTTGGTGCTAAACCTATGGTGTTTATGAAAAATCTCCTGGGTGATCGTACGTTTGACAAAATCATTAAAAGATTCAGCTAATCACTTGCTCCCCTAAATATCTCTTTGTCTGACTCCAAATCAAAATTACCTTTGAAATGGAGGTTGAAAATAATGAAACGAGCGATGACAGATGAAGCGAAGGCTCTAAGAGCTCAAGCGATTTTAGATAAAGCAGCAGCGCTTTTTGAGACACATGAATATAACCAAATCAAAATGTCAGATATCGCCAAAGAAACGAAGCTATCAAAGGGCATACTATTTGTTTATTTCAAAACAAAAGAAGCTCTTTTCTTCCAACTATTATGCCGGGAATATGTAAAGAGACTAGAACGCTTCATTGAAATTATTTCTGAAACACAGATCAAAAACCTTCAGGATATCAAACAACTTTTTCTGAAAGAATTGGAAGAAATCATTGATAAAAATCCTATGTACATTAGATTAGAAGCCATTCGCACGTCTGTTTTGGAAAGAAACATCGACTCTGATACCATGCTTCAATCAAAACTGTTATTATTTCAAAAGCTAACGGAAATGACAGACTTACTTTGTTCAAATGATGTGATCAATGAGGCGCAAGTGATGGATATTTTTCAAGCTGAAGCAGCGATTATCACTGGATGCAAACTCACTGCCACTTTACCAGATGAAGTCATTACTATTATTGAAAATCATAATTTGCATGAATTTAAACGAGATTTTAAAACAGATGTGATGAATACAATGTCTTTTTATCTTGATGGTTATTTACACAACCTTGAGGCTTGACATAAAATGTTGTGCACAACAAAAGTGCATACAACACTTACATCTTCCTCATGTTCATGATGATTTTGACTGAAGCCAATATGAAAACAGACCTCCTTAAGGTCTGTTTTCATATGTTTTATACATTTTGAGATGCTGTGCGTCGAGCAATCATCGTCGTGTTTCGACATGTTTTTTGTTGTTCTTTGATTGTTGTATTCCGCATTGATTTTGTTTTAATAATTTCAAAATTTTATTTAACCTTTTGTTGGGCTGTTATTTAATTTGTTAATCTTTTTTACGTTGTCATAAACCATAACTTGTTTAATATTTATCAAAATCGAAACCATATTTCCTGTAAACCCTAGCAGCATAATGAATTGCTATGGTTGAATTAACGTTCTATATTCCATTACTACGTAGTTTATCACCTATCTTTAATTGACTTAGAAGCTTAAATATACTCAGAATCATCACAAATCACTTTTCAGGCCTACTCTTGAAAACAGTTTCAAGCTGAAATTTTCTACATCCCCTACTCACAATTCATTAAGTTCCCTTATATTCCATTTATTATCACATGATAGAATTTACAAAACACCGAAAAGAAACCGCAAAAAAAAATGAGAAACAAATCTTTATTGCCATTAATAGCTACTTGTCACGTTTAAATTTTCATCAAAAAACAAAAAAGCAGACTCATTTAAGTCTGCTTTAAGCTATCTTTTAAATTCCACGGGAACACCTCTTGCAAATCACTCCTGACATTCAGGACATATCCAATGAATCTAACCACTCTTCACAATGTTCTATAAGCCATCTCAAATATTCAACATATTGACCGACATGATAGCCATCACAAACAGCATGATGTACTTGAATCGCAACGGGCAGAATGATTTTTCCTTCTTCCACCTTAAACTTGCCTATCGTAAATATTGGCAGTAAATAAGTTATATCTGTAGATACATTAAGGTTAAAAGAAGTAAAATCAATCCACGGCAGGCTTGAAATATTGAACATGTTTTCTGGCATATGAGGTTTCGGAAATAGGCTGCTGCTTTTGCTGTAAGTGTCCATGTCCGCTACACAGCTTTTATAAAACCGAGCAAAGTTTTCATCATAAGGCGTCCAAATACTTGAAAACGTCTTTGTTTCTTTATTTAAAATCGTATAACTAGGATGGAGAATCTCCCAGTAACCAAGTTCATCGTTCACTTGATCCATCCGAAATTCCGGTAATTTTTGCACAGCTCTTGCTAACAAATAAATTTGCACAGGATATACTTTTAGCCTTTTTTCTTTTAATATTGCATACAATTTTGTGATGTCTAGATCGATCACCAGACTATATGAGCATCGGGTTACCGTCATATAATGATGAAAGTGCTCTTTTCTCGGATAATTTTCATCTATTTGTTTAAACATTTTTTATCTCCTCCTGAATGTTATTTCATGTATTCAGGAGGAGACTTTATCTGTTTTCACCACCACAATCATCCTTTCAAGAGTTATGTCATGTTTCTGTCCATTCAAAGTCTACCATGAGCTTTGTTTATGATAAAGCCTCCAGCAACTCTTCGTAAGTAATCTTCCCTAACGTGAAGGGTTCTAGTGATATATATATTTCTCCCCTGCCAATATAGAATTTGTAATTATCAGCGCTATCCTCTATTCACTTCTACCTTTACTATAGAAGCTTTTTAATTGATTTATCGTACCCAGCCAAATCATCAATTTGATAATAACCGACGGTTAACAATAGGCATGAAAAAGTGAAGAATGATGCCTCCGAAACAAATAGTTAATATGGTTCCAACACCGATAGGTCCTTTGCATATAAAAGCTAATATGAAGAAAAATGCATATAATATTGTTCTCGAAAATGCGATGGTTCTTTTTGAAATATCTCGAAGAATGAGTGTTAAATGATCAATTGGTGTTGATGCGAATTTTGTTTGAAGATATACGGCTGTTCCAAGACCAATGAATATCAAACCAGCTCCAAAGCAAGTCAGTTTGCTAAACCACGTGCTTGTATCAATGACATATTTGATGAGGAGTAACCACAGATCAATACCGATTCCAGTCACGAACGCTGTAATCAAACCTAAAAAAACAGGTTTTTTTCTCACTAATATAGAATTGCAAATTAAGATGATGATAGAAATCAAGACCTCCCAGCTCCCTACGGTAAGACCAAATTCTTTGGAAAGGCCAACTAAAAGGGCATCAAATGGGGAAGCACCTAGTCCTGATTGTATTGTTAATGAAATTCCTAAACTTAATACGAGTACACCTAAACCGTAAGAAACATACTTTTTTTTATTAGACATGATCTCTACTTAAAGATAATTCTTTTATCATTAAAACGTGCAGAATCCCGTCTTCCATAAATTCATCTGAAGCAGTTTGAAAACCAAGTTTTTTATAAAAACCTTCTGCTTGTGTTTGTCCATGCAGCTTTATCTTTGTAATTCCTTTTTCTTGCATGATTTTTTCCAGTTCTCTGATAATCACTTTGCCTAAACCGTACTTACGATAAGGTTTTAGGATGCAAATTCGTTCCAATTTACCTGTACCATCCACAATACGCACCCGACCTGTGCCGACAGGTTCATTGTCATGGCATACCAAGACATGCTGACATTGTTCCTGAAGAGTGTCAAATTGATCAAATTCTTCAGACTCAGGTACTTGCTGTTCATCAATAAAGACCGACTTTCTAATATTAAGAGCAACTTGTAAGTCATTTTCAGTTGTTATTTTTTTTATATGCATTGTTTATCAATCCTTTTCTGATATTAGTCTGAACCAGGTGAAGCATTTATAAGGTCTTATACTAGTAAGAATAAAATATTTTTATTGCAATTACAACAAAAATGCAGGTTTTTTTAAGATAGTGGGCATTTTGCAAGAGAAAGAAATTGAGAAAGCTGGTTTTAGTAGTGAATGTCGAAGCGGAATTAATGCGAACTATTGCGCCACTTATCAGTTTGGTATCTCTTGGCGTTACACTTCTCACTTTTGGTGCCTTTATTTTTTTGTGATTAACATTTGAAGAAAGTTCTCAGAAAAAATCCCCTAGCCATAAAAGTCAGGGGTTTTACTTTGTTCTTCCCTGAAAAAGACTGATTTAATAAGGTTCTATGATGAGCCTTTCTGATAAAAAATGTGCATTTCTGAAGAAAACTGAAAAGGTTCATCCCCAATCTGTCCCCATAAAAAAACAGACCCTGCATGGTCTGTTTTAATTTTGCCTATACGTTTTGAGAAATTGTATTTCGATTGATCATTGTCGTGTTTCGATCGATTTTTTGTGGAATGAAAGTTGTATTTCTATTCGACTCCTCCATTGTTGTATTCCGATTTGATGCTGGTTTAATCAAGCTAGATGCTTCATATAAACCTGCACCTAGAAGGATAATAGAGCTTATAACAATCATTTTTTTAACACTCATAAAGACACTCTCCTTTTTGAATATTATGTTGGGCTTGAAATGCCTTCCTGTAATATTCTGTTGCTTTCTCAAACTTTCCTCTTTTTTCATGAATCACTGCAAGGTTTTTAGTGAATTCTTCTACGAAAACAAACAACTGCTTTTCTTCAAATGCCTGTAGCATAGCTTGAATCTCTTCCTCATCATTACTTTCATATGTTGTTCTTATAGAACGTATTAATAAAATTTCGTGCGGGTTCTCTTTATGAGAGACAAGTTCCAAAGCTTTATCCACTAATTTGGATGCTTCATCATTTTCTCCTGTCTTATATAGTGCCCAACAGAGATTAACATATATGACCGATTTTACATCGTCCACACCATCTTCTGATATTTCAAGAGACTCTTGATAATATTGGATAGCCTTTGCATAATCTTGTTTTTTTTCATAATTGTTTCCTATATTTAAAAGTGCCTTGGCAATCAACCTTTTATCCGCTATTTCTTCAGCGATGGAATAGGCTTTATTCAGATGTATTAATGATTTTTCATACTGCTTAAAATCATCATAATTTCCTGCTATTACAAATAAGCATTGAACTTTTCTAATCTTGTAACTCATACTGATCGTATATTTCAAGCGCCTTTATGATGTGATGCATAGAAACATGAGTTTGTTTCATAATATAGTAGGCTTCAGCCACCTTGAAGTGAAACTCCGCTTGCTCAATATCATCGACAACCAGTGCGAGCTGCCGCTCAGCGATCTTGTAATATTGAATGGCCTGTACATATTCTTTTATACTGAACTCATACATTCCACGAAAAAACGCGTTGTAATACTGCAGCATGCCGGACAATTTATGGTTGGAGTTTTCTATTTTATCTACTAAGTCTGCTATGGATAAAGAGCGCTGCTCTGAGGGTTTAATATAATCAAGCATAAGCTGATGACGAAAGCACATCAATTGATAGTAAATCAGTAAATCCTGGTCTTCTTCCATTCGTTCAATTTCTTGTTCTACCTCAGCTTTCAAAATCTCTGCATCTGGCACACTAAATTGACGAATCATTTTATACCATTCATTTATTTTCACACCAACATGTGAAGAAAGAACTTTCTCCATCCCCTTACTCCCCTTCTACAATATTTCCTTATATTACATTTATTATGACATACAGAAATTTACAAGGCACCGAAAAGAAACCGCAAAAAGAACCAGTGTACATCAATAAACCTTTGGCACATGTCTTTATCCTCACAAAACAAAAAGGCAGACTCATTTCAGTCTGCCTTCATCTTCTAGATTTCCATGAGAATACCTTTTGTCTTCAGGTAATTTGCATTGAATCTAGCCTTTTTTCTTTTAATATTGCATACAATTTCGTGATGTCTAGATTGATCACCAAGCTATATGAGCATCGGGTTACCGTCATATAATGATGAAAGTGCTCTTTTCTCGGATAATTTTCATCTATTTGTTTAAACATTTTTTATCTCCTCCTGAATGTAATTGCTTGTATTCAGGAGGAAGCTTTATCTGTTTTTACCACCACAATCATCCTTTCACAAGATATATCATGTTTCTGTTTATTCAAAGACTACTATGAGCTTTGCCTACGTTAAAGCCTCCAGCAACTCTTCATAAGTCATCTTGCCCAACGTGAATTTTTCTAGTGCTATATATGTATTCTCCGCTGAGGTTTTCATTCTATTATGACATTCATTCACTAACTTATGTTCATTTGGTAATGGTTCATGTAAATGTTCTTTTTTTCGACATGCTTCATAGTATCTTATCCCAAATATTCTTTGGGACATCGCATTGATGTGAATTCCGTCCGGGTTAGGTATAAGACCTTTCGCAGTAACATAATAACAATTTTCATGATCATGTGCATATTTTTGTAGTTCCTCATTGATCAGTTGATATTCCACACATCCTGCGCCAAATGCTGTCTTTCCTAAGAAATCGCCCAAACCACCTATCACAAGCGGAATGTTAGGGACAGATAATTCCGTTCTCAGTTCATGAATTAATCTTCGTATTTTTTCATTGTATTCTTTGTATTTTCCATCTTGGCTGTCACTTTCTCCTTGATGCCATAATATCCCGGCCAATTCGCTATCTTCCCTTGCAAATTTAGCTTCATTTATTGCATGACGAAATAATGCCCCATCTCGTGACCATTCATCAATGGTACTGCCACCTTCGGCACATGGAATAAGACCAATTTTTTCTCCCTCATGATCCTTACACCAAGTCTCCGCGAAGGAAGCCGCCAGTCCTACACCAGCTACCGACCTATCAAAATGAATAGGTTCAGTCATCATTTGCCATCTTCCATTTCGCAGCATCATGATTCTTTCATTATAAATTGGCGGCACTTCATGCTTAAAGCCTCGACCCGCCATATTAGATTGTCCAATTAGTAAAAATGACTTCATATTTTTCTCCCCCTCTCTTCATTTTTCATATTTTTGTTGAAAGAACAGTAAACAGTAATTACTTAGGGTAAGATCCTGATGCATCTATCAATCAGGTGGATCGACTATGATCAATCCACTTAAACCATTTTAACAAGAAGAAATCTCTTGTCCATGTTGTCATATGGGCTGACGTTAAACTTGTGAAAAAAACATATTCATGTATAATACAATTGATGTATCATACATGAATTTTAGGAGGGTGACCTTTTTGAAAAGAGAAGATGCCTTAAAACTAAGATCAGATATTAAGAAAATGATTATAATAACTGGGGTTTTTGAATCTCAAAATTTGCCCAATGGACCATTTGAAAAACCTCTACCAACTTCTCAAATGATGGCGTTAGAGGAACTAGAGATGGAAAAATTAACTGTTTGGCAACTATCCAATAAACTTAGATTAGAGACTTCAACTGTAAGTAGATTGGTAGATAAGTTAGTAAAAAAGGGACTTGTTTATCGTGAAGTAAATGAAAAAAACAGAAGAGAACTTTTTCTGCACCTCACAGAAAAAGGTCACATTACTGTTAATCGCTTAAGAGAACAATCCCTTACATTTTATCAACGTATCCTCAATAATTTATCAGAGTCAGAACAAAAAATAGTTGTGGATGGTTTTGAATTATTTATTGATTCTATTTCTAAGTCTATTGATTAGAGTGAGGTAAATCATACCCTTTGGAGGATAAAATGAGTTTGGATTTTGAACGTCCTATGATTGAACTAAAAGAGAAATTTGATGAATTAAAGAAAATGATGAAAGAACATAATGTAGATTTATCATCAGAAATTCAAGAATTAGAAAAACGTTTAAATAAAATGCAAGATGAAATTTATTCTAATCTTACACCTTTTCAACGAGTTCAAATTGCAAGGCTACGTAACCGGCCCACGACATTGGATTATATACCTTTATTGTTTACAAACTTTTTCGAACTTCATGGTGATCGATTATATGGTGATGATCAAGCAATGATAGGTGGTATTGCAAAATTTAAAGGGATGCCCGTTACGGTTATTGGTCATCAAAGAGGGAGAAGTACAAAGGAAAATATAGAAAGAAATTTTGGAATGTCACATCCAGAAGGATATAGAAAAGCGCTAAGACTGATGAAACAAGCTGATAAATTTAATCGCCCTATTATTACATTTATTGATACGATTGGCGCCTATCCAGGCAAAGGGTCTGAAGAACGTGGAATTTCTGAAGCGATAGCTCGAAATCTATTGGAAATGGCTACACTTAAAGTGCCAATTGTTTGTATTGTAATTGGAGAGGCATCAAGTGGTGGAGCTCTTGGTATTAGTGTCGGTAACCATATCCATATGTTAGAGTATTCATGGTACTCGGTCATTTCGCCAGAAGGAGCAGCATCTATCCTATGGAAGGATGCTAAGTATGCTCCAGAAGCTGCTAAACATATGAAAATTTCAGCAAAAGATTTAAAGCATTTAGGAATTATTGATGAAATCATTCCTGAAATTAAGGGTGGAGCACAAAATGATATAAAATCACAGGCAAAATTGATTGAATCTGTGATTGAATCATCTCTAAAAAAATTGATACGATTATCCTCGGAAGAGCTTATACAACAGCGATATGAAAAGTATAGACAAATAGAGAATTATAAATGAAAATACTTAAAATCCGTATCGGATTATCTTCCATCAATACTTTTTCTGAAGGTCCTCAAATCCTCCTCATAAAAAAACAGACCACGCAGGGTCTGTTTTCATTTTGCCTATATTTTTTGAGATTCTCCATCTCTCAATCGCTGCGCCATATCTAAAGCAAAATAAGTCAAAATGCCATCGCATCCGGCGCGTTTGAACGCCATTAATGATTCTTCAATTACAACATTTGCATCAAGCCAGCCATTCTGAATAGCTGCCATCAACATTGAATATTCTCCACTAACCTGGTAGGCAAAAGTAGGAACTTTAAATTCAGATTTCACCCGATGTATGACATCTAAATAAGGCAGCCCTGGTTTTACCATGACCATGTCCGCGCCCTCATTCAAATCAAGCGCTACCTCTCGAAGGGCTTCATCGCTATTGGCAGAATCCATTTGATAGCTTTTTTTATCCCCAGACAATACATTCCCCAGAGCTTGACGGAAAGGACCATAGAAGCCAGATGCATATTTTACCGCATACGATAGAATTCTTGTATTGACCAGTTCCTTTTCTTCTAAAGCACTCCGTATAGCACCTATACGCCCATCCATCATGTCGGATGGAGCTACAACATCAAACCCAGCTTCCGCAAGGATGATGGCTTGTTCGGATAATCTACTTACACTTTCATCGTTTACGACATAGCCATTACGTAGAATTCCGTCTTGCCCATGAGTGGTGTAAGGATCTAATGCAACATCACCGATTAATCCCAGTTCCGGAAATGCCCTCTTAAGCTCGCGGGCAGCCCGACAAATCAAATTATCCGGATTTGTCGCCTCACTCCCATCAGCATCTTTTTTTTCTGGATCGATAACAGGAAATAGCGCAACTGCTGGAATTCCCAATTCTACTGCCTGTCCCACGTGCTCAATAAGACGATCTAGTCCGACTCGCAACTGCCCTGGCAGCGAAACAATTTCTTCCTCTCCCGGTCGTTCCCGAACAAAAACTGGCCAAATGAAGTCATCAGCCGACAACCGATTTTCGGCAACCAATCTGCGGCTCCAGTCATTGTTTCGATTTCTTCTCATCCGAGTGGACGGATAACTCTCCATTAATATCATCTCCTACTGTTTTTTACCTAGTGGTTTTATTATTGCTCAATTATATACCGACTTTAAACAAAAATCCCGATTTTCGGCTGGAATTAACTTTTTCCTGTCTATATAGTACCTTAGATTGCTGACTTAAACCTTAACAGACGTAACGATCCACTTTGCAGAACACTTTCATCGTTTTGGTCCTAAGAATACTTAGAAACAACCTGATGGATAAAAACTGAACAAATATTCATTACCCACAAAACAAAAAAAACCCTTGCTAGGCAAGGGTTTAAACGATGATTCCGACTGGGCTCGAACCAGCGACCTCTACCCTGTCAAGGTAGCGCTCTCCCAGCTGAGCTACGGAATCGGGTTATGTATCAGTTCTGGGCTTTCTGTTACTGACAGTCTCTATTATATAACCATCATGATCAGTCGTCAATGGTTTTGTTCAAAAAAGGCACAAAGCCGGTATCCATACCGGCTTTTTACTGACGTTTATGATTGGTTCACAAGAACTGGCTTTAGTTGATCTAGTGCTTGTTTGAAGTCCCTTTTGAGGTCTTCTCCGTTTTCTACGCCCACACTTAATCGAAGTAAACCATCCGTGATGCCTCTTTTTTCTCTTTCTTCTTTTGGCATAGCGGCATGGGACATTTTGGCCGGATAGGAAAGAATGGATTCGACTGCTCCGAGGCTGACGGCGAATACAGGTAATGTGACGCCATCGACCAATTCTTTGACAGCCGCTTGGTTTTCTAGTTCAAATGAAAGAACAGCACCTGCACCGCTCGCCTGTTTCCGCTGAATGTCTGCCCCTGGGTGATCATCTAATCCCGGGTAATATACTTTTTTGACCGCAGGATGTTCTTTGAGGAATGAAGCTAGTTCTAATGCGGTTTGACTGGCTTTTTCTAATCTGACTTGAAGGGTCTTTAATCCTCTCAGCACAAGCCAGCAATCCTGTACGCCAAGTACCGCCCCGAAGGAGTTTTGCAGTGAATAAAGTTCGTCTCCTAGCTTCTCATCTTTCACCACGGCTAAGCCTGACAGTACATCACTGTGGCCGCTTAAAAATTTCGTTGCGCTGTGCAGCACAACGTCTACACCAAGGTCCAGCGGACGCTGAAGCGCAGGCGTTAAAAACGTATTATCTAAGAAAGTCAGACAGTCATGTTCTTTCGCAATCTGTACGACACCTTCAATATCTGTAATACCGAGTGTAGGGTTTGACGGTGTTTCCATGTAAATGACTTTTGTATTTGATTGAATGCCTTGTTTCACTTCATTCAAATTTGTCATGTCCACAAAGGTATGCTCAATCCCAAATCTTGAAAGAACTTGGGTGATCATTCGGAAAGTCCCGCCGTACACATCTCTTGTGACAAGGACATGATCTCCTTTTGATAATAGAAGAAAAGCGGTTGAAATGGCTGCCATGCCTGACGCAAAGGCAAGCCCTCTCGTTCCTCCTTCTAGCGCTGCAATGGTATCCTCTAATGCCTGACGTGTAGGGGTGCCTGATCGGGAGTAGTCATATTGACCAAAGTCATCGAAGCTGCTTTGGTGAAACGTCGATGCATGTTGAATCGGCACACTGACTGCACCTGTGGAACGGTCTGTTTTAAACGCATTATGAACGAGTTGTGTTTCTAGTGTCCAATCATGTGTGGTCATTTCGTGTGTACCTCCTCTTTCACATTTGATAGTGCCTGTTTTAAGTCTGCTTTTAGGTCCTCCACATGCTCAATCCCGACTGAGAAACGGAGCAATTTGTTACACACACCGTTTGCAATACGAATCTCTTCTGGGATGTCCATATGGGTTTGCGTTGCAGGATACGTAATGAAGCTTTCGACTCCGCCAAGGCTTTCAGCAAAACAAATCGTTTTCAGCTGCTTCAAAAATGGATTGACCCAGTCCTCTTTGGCTACTCGGAATGACAGCATGCCTCCCTTTCCTGGGTAAAGGACATCTTGAATTTCCGGCTGCTGATTTAGAAAGTCAGCTAATTCTTTCGCATTTGCTTCGTGCTGGCGCATTCTCAGCGCCAATGTTTTCATTCCTCTCATTAAAAGCCATGAGTCAAATGGAGATAAAACCGCTCCGATGGCGTTTTGATGCTGGAACATGTCTTCCGATAGCTTCTCTCCTTTTGTGACGACAAGTCCGGCAAGAACATCGTTATGTCCGCCTAAATATTTGGTGGCACTATGAATGACAATGTCCGCTCCGAGTGTAATCGGTTTTTGCAAGACGGGCGTATAAAAGGTGTTATCCACAATGACCAATGCACCGTGTTCTTTTGCGATTTTCGCAATCTTTTGAATATCCGCTTCCTGCATGAGTGGGTTTGTTGGCGTTTCAATAAAAACGGCTTTTGTATTTGGCGTCATTTTAGAGCGTAAACAGTCTTCATCTGAAAAATCATCATAAACAAAGCGCAGTCCGTACTTTTTCCATTCGTTTTCAAATAGACGGTATGTACCGCCATATAAATCTGATGAAACAATGAGTTCATCCCCGCTCTCAAACAGCGCCATGATCGTTTGGATGGCAGCCATTCCTGAACTGAAGGCAAAACCGGCCGTTCCTTCTTCGAGTGAAGCAATCGCATCTTCTACAAGCTGCCTTGTTGGGTTTTTCGTCCGAATATAATCAAATCCTGTTGATTCCCCAATGCCTCTATGTCTGTAAGCTGTTGAAAGATAAACGGGAGGACTGACAGTTCCAGTCGCCTCTTCGCTGCGGTTTCCAATTTGCGCTAACTTCGTTTCCACATGTTCTGTCATTTGACACCATCCTAAGTAAAAATCTAATTTCAAAACAGAAAAACCCCTTCTTCATAAGAAGAAGGGGTTTAATCGCTTCCTCTTATCTTCCAAGCAAAAAAGCTGCTTGCTGGATTTAGCACCTTGGTACATCACATGAAGTGATGCATACCGGTTGCTGAGGTTTCAAAGGGCCAGTCCCTCCACCTCTCACGATAAGAATGTGTTGTCTGTCTGTTCTAATTCTTAATACTGTAACGCATTAAACCTCATTTTTCAAGGGGAAATGTAACGATTAATTAAAATTTTCTGTATTTTGCAGCAGATTGGATGTCAGCCAATTTGATTGCATGTTAGCATATAGGAACAACGCTGTTTTTCGTGTTACAATGAATGGAAACGTTTCACTTATGATGAATTTGGTTAGCTGGAGGAATGGATTATGGTGAAGAAAACAGGCATCATTCAAGAAGAAACCTTACAGTCAAAAGAACTTGGGGCAGATATGACCATTTTGATTTATTTGCCAGTCAATTACTCCCCCCTTTATACATATCATGTCATCATTGCACAGGATGGTCATGATTATTTCCGTCTAGGTAAAATAGGCAGACAGGCGGAAGAATTAATGCAAAACAAAGAAATGGAACGCTCGATTATCATTGGTGTCCCATATGAAAATGTGACTGAAAGGCGAAATACGTATCATCCAGACGGACCAAAGTTCGAGGCGTATAAACGCTTTTTGGCAAATGAACTAGTTCCGTATATTGATGAACACTACCCAACGTATCAAGTTGGATCAGGTCGTACATTTATCGGTGATTCATTAGGTGCTACGATCTCACTTATGACAGCCATTGATTATCCTTCGTTATTTGGCGGATTGATTTTGCAGTCTCCTTACGTGGATGAGTCGGTTCTGCAAACAGTCAAACAGTCATCATCCCTTGCTCACTATGCCATTATCCATCAAATCGGGTTAGAAGAAACAGCTGTGAAAACGACAGATGGGCAAGTGCTTGACTTTATTCAGCCGAACGAAGAATTAAAGATCCTTTTGGAGAAGTCAGGTGCGGATTATTTATTTGAGACATTCGAAGGCGATCATAAATGGACGTTTTGGCAGCCGCTCATTTCACCTTCGTTAAAAAGAATGCTCCCATATTCGTTAATCAACTGAATTTTGTTATAATAAAAAATAATAAATACTTTCTTAATCAGGAGGGAACATGATGAAATACGGAGTTGTTTTATTTCCATCAAAAAAATTGCAAGACATTGCGAACTCTTATCGGAAACGTTATGATCCGAACTATGCACTCATACCACCTCATTTAACATTAAGAACACCTTTTGAATTAACGGATCTAGAAGCAGCTGAGGTCGTCTCCACCTTGCGAGAGTACGCAAAAAATGCTTCTCCTATTACGTTACGTATTAAAAAATTCAGTTCATTCGCTCCTGTAAACAACGTGATTTATATGAAAGTAGAACCGAACGAAGAATTAATGGCTCTCAATGAGAAGTTGTACACTGATCCGCTTGCTGGTACACCTGAATATGCGTTTGTTCCGCATGTGACAGTGGCTCAAAAGTTATCAGACGATGAGCATTCAGACGTTCTAGGCACATTGAAGCTGAGAAAAATTGACCACGAGGAAACGGTTGACCGCTTCCATCTTTTATATCAATTAGAGAACGGTTCTTGGACCGTTTATGAAACATTTATCTTAGGAGAAGAGGGTTAAAGACATTTGAATACAGTCATCGTAAAAGAACAAACACAACGAGAAGATGCTTATTATGTTCGAAAAGAAGTTTTCGTAAAAGAACAAGAAGTCCCGTTAGAGATCGAAATTGATGAACTTGAGGACGAAGCCATTCACTTTGTCATTTATAATGATGACAACAAACCACAAGCTGCTGCTAGACTGCGCATAATTGAAGGTCATAAGGCAAAGCTTGAACGAATTTGTGTATTAAAAGAGGCGCGCTCTTTCGGTCTTGGCCACCAGCTTTTAGAAGCACTTGAGTCTGAAGCGATGGCAAACGGAGCGAAAGAAGCTGTCATGCATGCACAAGTCCAAGCTCTTCCTTTCTACGAAAAGAAAGGCTACAAAGCCGTTTCAGAACCGTTTGAAGAAGCAGGAATTACACATGTCAAAATGACAAAAACACTATCCGTTTAACGACAATAAAAAGCCAGGGCATCATGGATGCTCTGGCTTTTTATTGATTCCATCTCGTTCGCTCAGGAAGAAAGCGCAGTCATTTAGACGTAAGTATTGATATGAACGCCCTTACCTTCTTCCATAAACATATCTCGTACAAAGCGTTCCCGCTTTTTTTGCTGTACTTTCGTTTCCGCTTCTGTCACTAAGTCCTCTTTTTTCTCCAGCTCTCTGTATACCTTGTCATGAAAGGTGCGGGTGACCTTCGTCACTTTCGCATAGTCTTCTTTATCCTGAGGAGCAGGACGATTGATATATTGAAAATACAGATCCGGCTGAATCGGGGCTATATATCCCATCAAGAACGCCTCCTTTGCTTCTCTTCTACTCTACTATTCCCTAATTATGACTGTTTGAAACACGCCTCATTTGATATGATTAGATGTGTTTCTTTTTAAGATTGATTGACTATTGGAGGACTAGCTTTGAAATGCGCACGACGACATGATCGAACGATCTCATTACATACATATTCGAGAGAACACTATCAATTCCTCCATGATGAGGGCAAAAAAGGGCATTTATCTTGCCCATATTGCGGACAACCCGTCTTTTTCAGATTAAATATACATGAAGAACCTGCCTTTATCCATAAGCAAATATCTCAGCAAGAGATTTGCGAAAAAAGAGAACAACAAGAGGAAAAGAAACCGGCTGAACGAGAGGAAGAGGCATCCTACAAAGAACTTGGCGGCTTTCGCTTTCCAACCGGCAAACAGATCATCTCACAAACAGAAGAATCGGATGACTGGCAGGAACCACGATCCATTCAATTTGGCGAAACCTTTCATTTAGAAAAGAATGAAGAAGTGCATACCATTGACCTCTTTCCACACATCACCTTTAGCGCACCGCAGCTCCAAGCTGTCACACACAAAGACGGTCCGATGCTTGTGCTGGCTGGCGCCGGCAGCGGGAAAACAAGGGTACTGACAGCAAGAGCTGCTTATCTGATGTCGCACCATCAAATCCCTGCTCACCATATCCTGCTCGTGACCTTCACCACAAAAGCAAGCAGTGAAATGAAAGAAAGACTACGTATGCAGTATCAGCTTCATCCTTCACAGGCGAGCCAAGTTGTGACAGGCACATTCCACAGTCTATTTTATAAAATGTTGCTTCACGATGATCGGGGCAAATGGAACGGACAGCATTTGATTAAATTCGACTGGCAAAAAGAGCAGTATATTCGCAAAGCGATCATGCATGAAGGACTTGATGAAAAAGACTATCCAACCGATCAAGTGCTGCAATCAATCGGCTATTGGAAAAATGCTTTTTTACCAAACGAACTTCCTGAGCTGAAAGATGAAAAGGAAAAGCAAATGTGGACAATCTATCAGTCATACGAACAGCAAAAGCGTGAAAATCAACAATTTGACTTTGATGACATGGCGATTGCCTGTTTACACATGCTGACTAAGCAGCCTAAATTGCTCAAACAATATCAAGAACGATTCAAGTATATTTTAGTAGATGAATTTCAAGATATTAATCCCGTACAATATCAATTAATCCAGCTTTTAGCTGGAGAATCCGAGCAGTTATTTTGTGTAGGCGATGATGATCAAGCCATCTATGCATTTAGAGGAAGCAATCCTGCTTTTATTCTTGACTTCAAACAGGACTATCCTTCGGCCGAGATCGTCCATTTACATGCAAATTACCGCTCTCATCATACGATTGTCGCAAGTGCAGACGCCATTATTAAGAAGAACCAGCATCGTTACGAGAAAACGTTAAAAGCCGTACGCGTGGAGAAAATTCCGCCGACTCTTTTTTATCCATATGACGAGGAAGAGGAAGCGACCATGATCGTAGCAGATATTCAGGAGAAAATTAAAAACGGTGCAAAACCGAATGACTTTTGCGTGCTGTTTAGAACGAATACAGGAGGCCGCGCGATTTATGAACGTCTTCATCAATCGGCGATTCCGTATCAAACTGATGCTGGCGTAAAAGCCTTTTATAGCAGAAGAATTGTTCGGGTGCTGCTCGCTTTTCTTTCGCTCAGTCAGGATGCAGATGATGTCGCCGCAATGAAGCTGCTGCTGCCCGTTTTCTTTTTAAAGCAGCAAACACTGAATACCATGAAGGCACTGACCATTACGGAAGATTGTTCTATGGTAGAGGCACTTGGAAAGCTAACAGACATTCAGCCGTTTCAGCGCAAAAAACTGCAATCGATCGTTCCCCTGTTTCGTACGTTAAAATCGTTAAAGCCATCTGAAGCTGTAGCGTTTATTGAACAAAGGATGGGACTTGGTGATTATTTAAAAAAACGTGTGAGTGATACGAATGTGCTTGAAAAAGGAACTGATGATGTACGAGATGTGAAAACAGCGGCGAAACGTTTTGAAACGATTGAAGCCTTCCTCGCTCATGCCGAACATATGAAATCTGCTGAAAAGGAAAAATCAGATGAACCAGGCGTTCAGCTCATGACGATCCACCGTGCGAAGGGACTAGAATTCCAAACAGTGTACATCACGAGCGTGGTTGATGGGGCGCTCCCTCATGACTTTGCACTTGATGAGCTGAGAAGCGGTGATGAAGAAGCCATCGAAGAGGAGCGGCGCTTATTATACGTTGCCATGACGAGAGCAGAACAATCCCTTTATCTATCCGTTCCATCATATAGAAGAGGAAAAACGGCTCACCGCTCCCGCTTTTTGTACCCTCTTTTAAAGAAAAATCGTGAATTATTCACACAAAAACAACAGGCCCCCCTTTAAATGGAGAGCCTGTTGTTTATTTTTTGTTGTTCATCATTTTAGCGATTGTATTAAAATCAAGCTTTTCTTTTCCACTTGTAATCGATTGAACGATTTTGTCTTCCATTTCTTTAGGTACACGTTTGTTTGCAAGCTGCGCCACTTTTTTAATGACACCTCGAACGGTATTCTCATCTTTAAAGTTCGCGTTTTGCAAAGAACCTGCAAGCTTAAAGACATCATTCATATTTACACCTGTTTTATTTTCCACGCTTTTAAAGAATTTATTATCCATTCCTTTGCCTCCTCTTTGTGGAGTAATCACCTTACTATATGAAAATAGGCGAGATATGTGCCTATCCTGCTGCCTTGTTAGCAAAGAGAAAGGAAAGCAAAAGGCTTCCCTATTGCTTCCCTCACCTTCTTACTGTTTAGTTAAAGAAAGAAGCACCAACGATGATTAGAAGGATGAAAAGCACGACGACAAGAACAAAAGTTGAACCATAACCGCCGCCGTAGCCGCCACCATAACCTCCGCAATAACCGCCACCGTAACCGTAACAACTCATATTTAAGCACCTCCTCTTCTCCCTTACAAAATATGAAAAATACATGAAATGGTTTGGACGATCACATAAAAAAGTGCGGAATTTTTATTTCTGCTGTTTAAAGACGTAATCTGCCTCTCCATGACGGATCATGAATGCTTCTGTTTCTTTCGCAAAAGTATCCATTTTCTCGCCAAATGCTTTTAAGTGCTCTTCAAGATCCTTCGCTTTGTTCGCTAGATCCATTTCAGCTTTTTCGTGCGCTTGCTCTTTCCCATCATGGGGTTTAGTGAACAAGGAACCGATTAATTGTTCGAATGCATCCATTCTGGTCACCCCTTCTCTCTTACATATGCATCACCCAAAAAAAGGGCAACAAAAAAACCGGATAAATCCGGCTTTTGTTTTTCTCTATTGAGGTTTCTTTTTCTTCCCGCAGCCGCAGCCCGTCTTCTTGATTTTCTTCGTATATACAGATTGTTGATTTGACTGCGCTGGATACCCTTGAAGCATATGTGACGGTGTTTCAGTTGGTTTCATCGCAACCCTTCCTTTCCTATTCCATGTTAGTATATGCATTTTCTTTAAGCGTGTCTGATCAGAATGCCTGTTTATTTCACAAGCTTTGACACGACTGCTTCAATCAAGCCTGCTGCGGCGGCAATCGCTAATAGTAAATTAAGCCACATGCTGATGACAGGAAAAAATATGTATATCGCAAGTAAAGCAGCAGTGCACCACATACCCGTACACCAATAACAGCTTAACAGCTCTCCTATCCAAGATCGCAGTCCCTTCCCCTTAATGACGATATAGGTCTCGACTTCACCTTGTTCGTTTACCTCTTCTTGCTCTTCATGAAATAGACGGCGAAAGGGGGCTGTAATCGTATCAAACACGATCAATCTCGTCAGCCTAAAGGATGCGAGGGCAAATATAGCAAATGACAAAGCGCCGCTCATGGAACCTCCACCTCCTTCATTCTTCTTTTTCCGTCCTTTCTTTATATATGCAAAAAGAAAGACCGCCATGATGAATCGAGTGGAAATAAAATTGGGTTGTACTTTTTCATGCTTTCCGATTCCACCTTGAGCCTCTGCTGCATTAAATAATGTATAGATAAGAAAGGAGTGAAAGTATTGTCTATTGAAGAAAGTGCTGATTTATTATACACACAACTGTTAAACGAATTAATCAGCAATTATGATGATTTCATCGAGATCAAGGATTCCGAAAATGTCACGATTCATAAAACAGATGTAACAGCCGCACTCTCCCTTCAAGCGACCGTAACGACAATCATTACTCTTTTAATTCAAATTCTTGTACCAGATGATGAATTGGCTGCAGACATCACAGAACAGCTTTTAGCTGCACAACAAGTGACAGTTCAAAAGAAAACAGTGATTCAAATCATCAATTGTTATAACGTCACGATTACATTATCTGATGCATCCATTATGAACTCCGTCCAAATTCTCACTCAAACACTGAATGTACTTTTAGTTGAAGCCGGCATTCTTTGACCCTTTCTTTTTCTAACATCATGTATGAAAGAGGTGAAATAATCGTGGCTGAAGAGAACGAAAAAAAGGAGTTTCAAATCAACACTGATGTTGATCCATTAACAAGCCTTCTTGTGAGTGATATTTTAAACAAAAATAATGTCACAGATGATCAGAAAGCAAACCTTTCAGAAGATCAAAGAAGGATGATTTTGAAGCTGGTTCAGGATTTACAAAAGAAAGCAGATGATTTCGTACAGCAGCAGCAGGAGAAAAAGCGTCAGGCAGAGGCAGCAAAACATGCAGAAGAGGTCGAGCCTGAACCACAAGTGCGCCCTAAACGAAATTCACTTCGAGATCGTATCCAGCAGCGCCGTCAAGCGCAGCAAAATAACGATTAAATAAAAATGGGTTGCCTGCTAGGATAAATGCCCGAGACAAAACCAATCATTCCAGCATTTAATAAAGTAAACGGAAGGAGGAAAAGAAATGGATTCTAAACCATACTCTTGGGTCGCTCTAGATCGTAACTGTACACACCACGGCGATTACCATCATAACTACGAAAGAAAAGCAGTTTGTGACGGCCACTATTATGATGATGAAGATGTTTTACAAGACTTTGATCAAGTGAGTGTCACAAAGCAGACATCTGAGGAAGTCATTATCGTTAGAGATTCTTGTGACATTAACGTTTCTTCTGTTGATGCACAGGTTGCAGCATCTATCCAAGCAGCTGTTCAAACAGCGATCATCACCATTACAAACATCTCAATCGCTGATGGTGACCTAGCTGACCGCGTCACGCAAGATCTCTTACAAGCAGCTAGCCACAAACAAACAAATCGCCAGAAACTTGTTATCGAAAACTCTAGAAACGTTACAGTCTCTACAATCGATGCGGACATCTCTATTGCCATCCAAACGCTTACACAGACACTTGTTGCGACGATCGTTGCAATTGGTATCCTCTAATGTACAAAAGCAGAGCGAAAAGCTCTGCTTTTCCTTTTTCTAAAAATACAACAAAGATAAATAGTCATTTACCCACACCAACTAGAGGGCGCATACATATGTTGTTAAGGACTAAAGTCAAATACCTTGTTAAAGGAGCTGAAATCCATGAGCTGCGGAAAACACCATGGCCGACATGATGAAAACTGTGTATGCGATGCGGTTGATAAGATTTTAGCAGAGCAGGAAGCTGTAGAAGATAAATGTCCTACGAGCTGCTACAGTAATTTATTAAGCCCGACAGTTTCTGGAAAAGATACGATTCCGTTTTTACTTTTTGATAAAAAGGGCGGATTGTTCTCTACTTTCGGAAACATTGGAGGATTTGTTGACGATTGCCAATGCTTCGAATCCATTTTCTTCCGGGTTGAAAAATTGCATGACTGCTGTGCCACATTATCTGTATTAAGACCTGTTGATGTACACGGACATACGCTAAGCGTTTGTCACCCTTGCGATCCTGACTTCTTTGGTTTAGAAAAAGCGGACTTTTGTATCGAAGTTGATTTGAACTGTTTCTGCGCGATCCAATGTTTAAATCCAGAACTTGTCGACAGAGTCATGCCAACAAAAGATAAAAAGCATCATCACCACGGCTAAACCAATCGCCCGCTCATCTATCTTGTCATAAGTCAAAGCATCCCCTTCCTCACGAATGACAACCAATCATGCGGAGCAGTCAGCAAAAGGCGGCCGCTTCCGCATTGATTGACATTAGATGCATCAACCGGCGAGACACGTAATAAAGCTTATAGATGATGATGACAGTGCTCAAACACTCAAACAAATTTCCTTGTATAGGAGGGTTGAATATGAGCCGCAAACATTCATGGAACTGTGTAGCAGAGGCTGTTGAAAACATAAACGACTTACAAAATGCCGTCGAAGAGGATTGCCCGACCAGCTGTTACAGCAATCTCCTTTCTCCATCACATTCATTAGGTGACACTGTCCCGTTTGTTCTATTTACCTCAAAATCAAAACCATTCGTCGCATTCGGAAACGTCGGAGAAGTAGATGCTGGCCCTTGCTTCAGCACTGCATTTTTCAGAGTCGAACACATCTCTGATCACTGCGCAACACTCAGCTTGCTTATTGCATTTGACAAAGATCGTCATATTTTAGATTTTACAGATAAAGATTCCGTATGTGATGTGTTCCGTTTAGAAAAATCAAAATATTGCATTGAAGTAGACCTTGACTGCTTCTGCGCAATCGAGTGCTTAAATCCAAGACTCATCAACCGTAGCTGCTAACAAAAAAAGTCCCGTTATGGGACTTTTTTTATGTTCATTAAAAACCAAGTGGATGAATAGAAGAAATATCACCAATTGCTAATTCCACTGGATTACCGCCGCCTGCCGTGCGAATGACCACCATATTGTCTTTTCTCTCCATGATGATTCCTCTGTATGTTTTTCCATCGGCTTCAATGAGGCAAAGCGCTCTCGGCATATTATGCGGCAGACTTGTAAGAAAATCGACTTTCTCCTCGATATTCATTTGGCTTAACGGCTTCTTCACTCGTTTTCTTCTTGGTTCTTCTTTTGTTTCATGAAATACGCCTTCTGGTTGTTTTTCTTGTTCTTGTACTGGCTCTCGATTTTGTGAATCATCTTTTTCTTGATTGATCTCCTGCTCTTGCTGTAGCGCAGGCGGCTCTTCTTTTTTCTGCTTTACTTCCTGTGATATAGGTTCTTGCACGCTCTCTTCAATGGCATCCTCTTTGGCGCTTTTTTTGGTTTCTGAAGGTTTTTCTGACTTCTTTCGCTTTCTCACAATATTTTGCATGGCCGGCGCTGATTCATCATAGCTCGGCTGAACAATATACATAAGCGGCTTTTGATTCTCATCACCTTTATTTGACATACTGATCCCTCCCGAATGATTCATTCCTTATATATATGAGAGGACACCCCAAATCAGAAGAAAAATAAAAAACAGCATACCAGTGATTGGTATGCTGCAAATCAATTATTCGTTTAGCGGGCAATGATATGGAAGCCAGAATCAACATGAAGATTCTCACCTGTCATGCCGCGGGATAAATCACTGAATAAGAATAGTGCTGTATCGCCAACTTCTTCAGGAGTCGTTGTACGGCGAAGTGGTGCACGCTCTTCAATATCCTTCAGGATCGTATTAAAGCCGCTGATTCCTTTTGCAGATAACGTACGAATTGGACCAGCAGAAATGCTGTTCACACGGATGCCTTCCGCTCCAAGATCAGCTGCTAAGTATTTCACACTTGCTTCAAGGGCTGCTTTTGCTACACCCATGACATTGTAGTTAGAGACAACGCGCTCTCCGCCTAGGTAAGTAAGTGTGACAATGCTTCCGCCTTCTGTCATGAGCGGACGTGCTGCTTTTGCTACAGCTGTTAGTGAATAGGCACTAATGTTGTGCGCTAAAAGGAAACCTTCACGGTTCGTGTTCAAATATTCACCGACAAGCTCTTCTTTGTTCGCAAATGCAATCGCATGTGCAACACCATGGATGACTTGTACTTTTTCTTTAATCGTTGCAAAACATTTTTCGATTTCTTCATCACTTGTCACATCACAAGGAAGAATAATGGAATCATCACGCTCTAGCGTGCTTGCTAGCTCTTTCACTGATTCTGCCAGACGATCTCCAACATAAGTAAAAATCAAACGAGCTCCTGCTTCGTGAAGTGAACGAGCAATTCCCCAAGCGATGCTTCGTTTATTGGCAACACCCATCACCACAATATTACGGCCTTCTAAAGAAAAGTTCATATGTATTAAAGCCTCCTATTTTTTCAAGACATAGTATTAGTACCTGATCATAATCTTATCACAAATCATGAGATATTGACAATTTCCGTTGAAAGAAAGTTTTTATTTCAGTAAAAAGACCGTCCTCACAAGTGAAGACAGTCTTCTTTTTATGCTTTGACTCTGTTTTGCTGATAAGCAAAGTGGTTAGTCGGTCCGTGCCCAGCGCCAATATTCAGAGGAAATTTGATCGCCTCATGGACAAAGGTTTCTGCCGTTTCAAAGGCTTCCTTCATGGAATGACCTTTTGCTATTTCTGCCGTTAATGCCGCTGCAAATGTACAGCCTGTTCCGTGTGTATGTGGTGTATCAATATGTTCATTCGTGAGTTCAAAAAAGCTTTTTCCATCATACAAAATGTCTGTAATGAGGCCGTCTGAAGGACTATGACCTCCTTTGATCACAACATAGGACGTGCCAAGCTCATAAAGTCGTTCTGCTGCTCTATGGCGATCGTCTTTTGTCTGAATGCGCATGCCTGTCAGCACTTCTGCCTCAGGGAGATTCGGTGTGACTGCATAACTGACTGGTAGTAACTGTGTTTTCATAGCAGAGACCGCATCTTCATTTAATAAAGAAGCGCCGCCTTTGGCAATCATGACTGGATCGACAATTAGTTTCAAGTCATATTGCTTCGTCTTTTCAGCAACGACACTGATCATGTCGGCACTCCACAGCATCCCTGTTTTAGCGGCATCTGGCAACAAGTCTTCTGCTACTGCATCAATTTGACTTTCGAGTGCCTCGATAGACAGTGGATAAATACCGTGAACACCAAGTGTGTTTTGCGCTGTAATGGCCGTAATGGCGGACATTCCGTACACACCAAGCTCCTGAAAGGTTTTCAAGTCTGCTTGAATACCTGCTCCACCACCAGAATCAGTACCTGCGATGGTTAATGCTTTTTTAATCGTCATGTCATCTCACCCTCTCATTAGCCAATCCATTGATGATAAATCGTTCTCGCTTTCGCAATATCATTTGTCCCATGTACAAGCGCTCTGCCATCTTTGAATAAAACAAGCTTGTACTCATCCTTCTGACACGAAAGCAAATAAGGATTTTCCAGCACATCCATTCCTGCTTTCTTTAGCTGACGGGCTACTTCATGCAGCGCCGGGGGTGCCCCTAGTGCACTGCGAATTTGTACGGTATTTCGTCCACATAATACATCTGCTTTTGCTCTTTGATCATATGAGAGAAATGGATATGTCTTAAGACCGCAGCTTGGACATTGTTTCTTTTTTAAAGACGTAACGGATCGAATATCAGATCGCTCGTTTGTCCATAAATCAAACGATCTTAATACCGGTGTGATGTGGTGTCCTGTTAAAAGCTTCAGTGCATCCGCCACTTGATAGGCCGCAACCTGTTGCACAACTGGACTAATAATTCCTGCTGTATCACATGTCATGCCTTGTGCAGGTAAATGCTCAAGCAGGCAATGTAAACATGGTGTTTCACCAGGAATCACTGTGAATTGAATACCATAGCTTGCTACACAGGCCCCGTAAAGGAACGGAATTTGATGTTTGACGGCTGCATCGTTCGCAATCATTCTCACCTCAAAATTATCCGCTGCATCCACGATGATGGATGCCCCGCTGACGTACTCATCAATATTTTGAGCGTTCACGTCAATGACGATTCCTCTCACATGAACGTCACTGTTCACCTGCTTGAGTCTTTTCTCAGCAGCCACAGCCTTTGGCAACCGATCAAGAACATCTTGTTCTGTGTATAGCTGCTGACGCTGCAGGTTGCTCCATTCAATATAATCTCTATCCAAAATGGTGACAGATCCTACGCCGGCACGGACGAGCATTTCAGCACTCGCTGTTCCAAGTGCCCCAGCCCCAATAATGACGGCCTTTGAGGCATGTAGCCGTTTTTGTCCTTCTGTTCCAATCGGCCTAAACAGCTCTTGGCGTGAATAACGTGTGCTCAAAATGCTGGCATTCCTTCCTGCGGACTGCTGGCTGTTCCATAGTTTTTGAGTGGAATACGGCCTGCCTCGAAACCGAGTCTTCCAGATTCAATCGCCAGCTTCATCGCTTTAGCCATTTTCACAGGGTCCTTTGCGCCAGACACGGCTGTATTCAGTAATACAGCATCAGCGCCCAATTCCATCGCAAAAGCAGCATCCTTCGGCGAACCTACACCCGCATCAATAATAACTGGCACCTTTGCCTGTTCGATAATAAACGATAGATTCAGAGGGTTTAAAAGCCCTTGACCTGAACCGATTGGAGAAGCACCTGGCATAATGGCATGAACACCAAGTTCTTCTAATTTTCTTGCCAGCACCACATCATCTGACGTATATGGCAACACGATAAAGCCTTCTTCTAATAGCATTTCAGATGCTTTTAACGTTTCGACTGGATCTGGCAGAAGAGACCTTGAACAGCCAATGACTTCTACTTTGATCATGTCACACAGTCCAGAAGCTTTCGCTAAACGGGCAATCCGCACCGCTTCTTCCGCTGTACTTGCCCCGGCAGTATTTGGCAGCAATGTATAGGCTGATAAATCAAGCTGCTCTAAAAAATTGGGCTGTGATGGTTCAAATATGTTCATTCTTCGCACAGCAAAGGTCAAAATTTCAGCTTCTGATACGTTGACCGCCTCTTTTTGAACTTCAAATGATGGATACTTTCCTGTCCCTAGTAATAGTCTTGATGTAAATGTTTTTCCGCCAATGCGCAGCATGGTGTCATCCTCCTCCTACAAAGTGAACGATTTCAATCGTGTCATTTGGTTGAATTTTTACCTGTTGAAAGGCTTCTTTATCTATAATTTCTTGATTTTTTTCAACGATCACCACTCGGTTTTCAAGTTGATAGGCTGATAGCAGATCAAAAATCGTGCCATTTTCCTTATCGAAATCAACCATTCTTCCATTCAATTGAATTTTCATACGAACAATGCCTCCTTTCGCCCAATACGAAACGCATGAAGCCATTCCTTGTGAACAGACTCGCCCGCTATTAAGCCGCGAATGATTTCCCCCGTAATTGGCGCAAGTAAAATGCCATTTCGGTAATGTCCCGTTGCAAAAAGAATACGCTCGTCTTCTGGATGTTTTCCGATATAGGGGTGCCGGTCGCTTGTCGCTGGCCGAAGACCTGCCCAGCATTGATCAATCGGCATCTCTCGAATAGATGGCATGAGCTGAGATGCTTTGTGAATAACTGCTTCAATACCGCCAAGTGTCGGAACGGCCTGCCAGTCATTCGGTTTCATCGTTGCACCAATCACTAGCTTACCGCTATCCCTTTGAACGATATAACAATGATCATGATAGATGGTGTGTGCAAGCGCTGGACCGTTATTCCAAACAGACACGCATTCTCCTTTTACTGGATAGAGAGAATGTGATAACCCCAGTTCTTCTAAAAAACGGCCCGACCATACACCACTTGCTACAGTCAGATGATCACATGTGAAGATGCCTTTAGCTGTACTGACTGTCAATGTTTCTTTTCCCCTCTTCACATCGATAACAGGGGTAAACTCCTTCACATCCGCTCCGTGCCGAACAGCCGCCTGCCAAAAAGCCCTGCATACCGCATATGGCTCGACATGTACATCATCTTCTATCAATCCTGCTCCTAAGATGTCATCTGCAATTTGAGGCATACGTTCTTTTACGCTGCTTGCTTCAAGCCATTCAAATGTGGGCAAATGCTGCATCCGGCAAAGCGCACGCTTTTCTTGTTCTGTAAAAGCCACCTTCATAATCCCGCCCACTGATATCCGAATATCAATGCCCGATTCATGCTGAAGGTCGACTGTTAATTTTTCATATAAAGCCTGACTTTGTCTGCCTACTTGAAAGAAAATATCCTCATCACCTTCTCCTTCAGCATGTGCACCCAGCATGCCAGCAGCCGCACTTGTCGTTTGCTTCCCGATCTCATTTGCCTCAAATAAGACAATCTGCTTTCCTGCTTTTGCAAGGTGATAAGCGATCGACATCCCTATGATTCCACCACCAATGATTGCAACATCATAATGCTTGTTCATAAGGATTCTCCTTTCGCTTTTTAGAAAATGTTTGCGCCATTTTGCGCGGCTGAGGATGAGCAAAAATCCCCGACATGACGGCTATTCCTTTTAACTCAACATGCATCAATTCTGGCAATCGTTCTGGTGTGATTCCACCAATGACAACGACTGGAATGGACAGCTCAGAAGTCATTTCCTCCACAACCTTTATGCCTCTCGCCTGAAGTCCGGGTTTGCATGCGGTATCATACACGTGCCCAAACATGACATACTCTGCCCCGTTCTTCTCTGCTGCTTTGGCTTCTTCTATCGAATGAACCGATACCCCCGCATGGAGGTGAGGAAATTTTTGTCTTAATTCCTTTGGCGAAAAGCTGTGTCCTGGAAGATGAACCCGGTGAATATTGGTCAGCAGCGCAACGTCAACTCGGTCATTGATAATCAGCTTTTCTTTCGGAACACCTTCTGCTAGAAGTTGTTTCACGAGGTGAACCAGCTCACCTGCTGCCTTCGATCGTTCACGAATATGAATAAAGTCTACTTCAGACGCAATGTCTTTTATTTGCTTGATGAGCTCCCTGACAGGAAGCGTATCATTTGTCACTGCATGGAGTTCCATTTGCACCAACCCCATCTAAGCATGCTGTCTGCCACATTTCTTTTTCATACGCCATCTCCCAGAAATGGTATTCGTAATAGCTCGAAATCACGAAATTTTCTTTCATATTAGCCCGCACATGTTCTGGCGCTTTTTCTGCAAGTTCATTAAAACGGTTCACCTGTTCAAAAACAAGCTCTTTAAACCAATCCCCGCCATATGTCAAAATCCATTCTTGATAAATCGGATGGTCAGGAGTTGTTTGTTTCAGTTTTTCTCCTACCTCATAATAAAGCCAGTAGCACGGCAATAATGCGGCTAAAATTTCTTCAAAACGACCGCTTTTCACAGATCGGTACATATGCGAGGTATATGCATAAGCAGTTGGAGAAGGTTTAAAGTTTGCCAGCGCTTCATCAGAGATCTGGAGCAGTTCTGTGAACTTTCTATGCAGTGATAGCTCTGCTTCATACGTACCCTGCGCATGATATGCCATTCTGCCTGTCGTATGTAAGTCCTCACTAATGGCGGCTCCATACGACTGTACTTTTGCAAAATGAGTTAAATAGTACGAATCCTGCATCACATAATAAGTGAAACGATCGAGTGAAAGTGTGCCATCACCAATCCCTTTCACAAAAGGGTGTGTAAAGCTCCCATTCCACCATCTAGCTGCTGCTTCTTTACATTCGTTCGAAAATGTCATGTTCCTCTCCTCCTGTTTTTCCATATAAAAAAACCACTTTCCGCGTGGAAAGTGGTTTGGAATTTGTAAAAAGCATAGTCAAACACCGCACCACTTCCCTACGCAGGTATGAACCTGTTCAGGTAATGAGGGTCTAAAAGTCTACACTTTTATCTCAGCCCTTTTAAAGGACTCCCCTAGTGGATCAAACATATATTGTTGTACCTCTATCTTAATCAGGATTTGTTCATCGGTCAAGGGTTCATTGCAACTCTAATTGGGCTCTAAGTCCTGCCACATACTCCCGGGAGCCAGACACAAGCACGCGGTCACCGCTTCTAAGCGTCGTATCCCCATGCGGTACTAAGCTGTCAATTCCTCTAAAAATACGGACAAACACCAAATCGCCGGTAAAAGGAAATTCCCTCAGCATGACATTATGATACCGATGATTGTTCATTTGAATTTGATACAAAGAAGAATCCTCATTTGTTAACAAGCGAATCGCATCAGGTGCTTCAATCAATGCCCTCAGCACCGTTTTAGATGATAAGAAGTTAGAAAAGGTATCGATCCCTGCTTCCTTTAATGTCAGCTCGGCTTCCGCTTTGTTAACACTTGCAATGACTTGTTTAGACCCTTCTTCTTTTGCAAATAAAGCAATTTCCTTATTTTTCGTTTCACTGCCTGTAGCCACAACGAGCACATCCTCTTGCCCAATGCCAGCCTGCCTGAGCGTATCATCGTCATATTGTTCAATCGCTTCAACTTCAAAGATGGAGTCAGCAAGCAAGGCTTCTTTATTTTCCTGAAAGACGTGTAAAATACGGATGTCATATTCATCCTGATGCAAATCAAGCGTCACAGGTAACGTCAGCTGATTCGCTCCAATAAACGTCACACGCTTTTTATGATTGGTTTCACGTTCTTGTTTAAATAACGCCTTAAACCAAACAGGCGTTAAAATACTCGTGAGCACAGCGACTAGAATGAGGGCTCCTGACATTTTATGATCAATGACACCAAGCCGCTCACCAATCGTTGCAGCCGCAATAACTAGGGATAACGTCGAGGTTAATAAAAAACCAGAACCAATGACCTTTTTCATGTCATACCATTTTTTTAAATAAAGAATCGGAACGAGTTTACTAAGCAATAATGCAATAAACAGTAGCGGAATCATGATCATGATGGTTGGATCTTTAAAGAGTGACCATATATTCAGGTCCACACCGACCATCACAAAAAAGATCGGAATTAAAAATCCATAGCCAAATGAGTCCAGCTGCTGTACGAGTTCTTTATTAGGCGAAAGAAGAGACACAAGCACACCTGCTAAAAAAGCCCCCAGAATATTTTCAGCACCGAGTGATTCAGATAAGGCAACTAAGACTATAATGAGAGTAAAGATGGCTCTTGTCCCAATTTGCACCGTTCCTTTTGACATGGACTGAAAAATGGACTTTGTCTTAAATACCCGGCCAAATAAATAAAGAAGAATACCTGCCGCAAATAATAATAAGAGCAACCACATGTTCCCTGTTCCATCGCCATAAATGGAGGAAAACACAGCAAGTAAAATCATTGTCACCAAATCAGCAATGACGGCTACAAGCAAAATGATTTGACCAATATTCGTTTGCATCAACTTTTCCTCTTTTAAGGTAGGAACTACCACACCCAATGAGATGGTGGAAATAATAAGCGTCATTAAAAAGGCATTTTGAATAAATCCTGCAAGGACAAACGCATAAGACAGGATAAAGGACATACAAAATACGCCAACAAAAATAATGGTTGCTGTTTTAAATGTATTCGGTTCTTTTAATCCATTTGGTAGTTCTCGCGCTTTCTTCTTTGATTCAAAAGAAGAAAAATCTATTTCAAGTCCACTTAAAAACATAAGAAAAATAAAACCTAGCATGGATAACGTATCTAGCCATGCGTCGTGTTCAACAACTAGTTGAAGACCGCTTTTTCCAATGATGAGCCCCATGATGATTTCAGCGACAACGACCGGGATGGTCAGCTTAAATCGGTGCAATAAAATGGGGGTGAAAAAGGCTACAATAATAACGACAACGAGTGATGAAACAGATGTATGCTCCATTGGCTAAAGCCTCCTAACATTCATGTTTAATTTTTAAGTTTTACGTTAAAGCATTGATTCTAACAATTGCCCAAATGAAATGAAAGCCATTCGTTATATTTTCTAAAATTCAAACTTCTTTATATCCGATAAATGGATGAAAAAATCAGGAGGAACCTTTATGAAATTCGATATCATCGGCGATATCCACGGCTGCTACGAAGAGCTGCTTACCCTCATACACAAACTAGGATACGAACTCAAACACGGACTACCTGTCCACCCTGATAAGAGAACACTGGCCCTTGTTGGTGATTTAACAGACCGCGGCCCTCGATCAGTTGCCGTGATGCAATTTGTCATACACGCCTATTCTAAGGGTGCCATCCGCTATGTGCCTGGCAACCACTGTTTTAAGCTGTATCGCTATTTGAAAGGAAATCCCGTAAAATTACTGCACGGCATTGAAACAACGGTGAACGAAATCAAAAACCTGCCGCATGATGAACAAACCATTTTATCACGTGAATTTAAACATTTATTTGAAAAGGCACCGCTTTATGATGTACTGATTCCGAATGAACTGATCATTGCACACGCAGCAATGAAGGAAAAGGATATTGGCAAAAAACCGAACAAACAGATGAGGTCTTATCTATTATTTGGAGCAGTCACCGGAGAAACATGGCCAGACGGTCGACCTGTCAGGAAGGACTGGGCAAAGGAATATCACGGAAAACCATGGATTGTGTACGGGCATACACCCGTAAAAGCACCAAGATTTATCGGTAGAACGGTTAACATTGATACAGGCTGCGTCTTTGGCCACAAGCTCTCTGCCCTTAGATATCCAGAGCTTGAGACAGTATCTGTTCCTTCATCTATGCCATTTGATGATTCAAGATTTCAGCATTTCACGCAATAAAAAACCCGGTCCACCATGACAGGTGACCGGGTTTACTTGTTTACTGAAGCAATAATGTCATATCATCCGGCAAAGGAGCCGAAAAGGTCATGGACTCCCCTGTTATCGGATGCGGAAAAACAAGGGTTTCACTATGAAGTGCCTGCCTGCCTATTCTCTCGCTTGTTCCACCATATAGCGTATCTCCAACAAGCGGATGACCTAGGAATTGCATGTGAACACGAATTTGATGAGTTCTTCCCGTTTCAAGGGTAAGGGACACATCAGACATATCTAAATGAGTATGTACCGCCCGCACCGTATAATGTGTTACGGCTTCCTGACCAGATTCATCCACCATTCGTTCAATAATGCTGTCCCCTTTTCGAGCAATTTTTGCTCTAATTGTTCCTTCCTTTTGCGTGATCATGCCATGTGTCATGGCTCTATATGTTCGCTTGACTTCCCCTTTTTTCTGCGCCTTTGATAAAAGGCTGTGTGCAAAGCGATGTTTAGCGACTAACATGACACCAGAAGTATCACGATCAAGACGGTTCACCAAGTGGACAGTCAGTCGAACGGACTGCTTAGCATAATGGTGAAGCAACCCATTTGCAATACTATGCTCAGGGTGCTCTCGAGAAGGAATCGATGGGATATATGGCTTTTTATTCAGCACAAGCACGTGCTCGTCCTCAAATAAAATATCAAGCGGAATGGCCGCAGGTTTTAGCCCTTCACTCACTTTTTCCTCGGGAAATAAAATGGTGAGCCTGTCTCCCTCGCGCAGCTCATATCTCACGGTCACATGCTCTCCATTAATCAGAAGGTCACCGCCATCAAATTTAATATCTGTCAGCATTCGTTTTGAAATGCCAAGATCGATTAAGTAGTCCTTCAGCAGCCTGCCTTCTTCTTTGGCTGATATGGTTTTGTTTATCTTAAAGTATTCCAGCGAGAACAACCTCTTTCTTATTCTCCTTTGCCGATAAAGGAATCTTGCACCCTTTTCCAAAACGGAAATGGTCTAAATCGGGCAAACCGGACATTCTCGTCTGCCACTCGGCATTGAATGGATTTCACATCTTTATGCAGCAGCGACAAATGATCTATCGTCACCTGAAAATCCACATCATTAATCGGTTTGATCACACACGTATGGTGGTCCGGCAAAATGAGCGGCGAACCGACCGTTCTAAACACTCTGTTGTTGATTGAAGCCATTTCTGCCAGCTGGATCGCCCTAATGGATGGGTGAATAATAGCCCCGCCAAGTGCCTTATTATAGGCTGTACTGCCAGATGGTGTAGACAAACAAAGACCATCTCCTCTGAATGTTTCAAAAAGCTGACCCCTAATCTCAACATCTGCCACAAGTGTACCTTCCATACTTTTAATCGTACATTCATTCATTGCTAAATATTTTTCTTCCCGGCCCCCATCGTTGTACCTGACGATGACTTCAAGAATCGGATATTCCACAATATGATAAGGCGTTTTGGCAATGGCTAACACAAGCTTTTCAATTTCACTCGGGACCCAGTCCGCATAAAAACCAAGATGGCCTGTATGTACGCCGACAAAAGCGGTTTCGTTTAGACGGTTACTATACCGGTGAAAAGCGTATAAAAGGGTTCCGTCTCCGCCAACTGTAATGACGAGATCGGGTTCCTCTTCATTTAATTCCATTCCAAAATCCAATAAGTAGGTCTGTATTTTATTTTTAAGTGTGTCAGATACAGAATTCCCTTTCGAAGAAACTGCAAATTTCATGAATTCTTCTCCTTTTCCACCTTGCTGCTATGAGAGGGCAGCATCATATTTGATCAAGCTTAGGCTCAGCTATCGTTTTTCTTTTTCCGGGAAAATGCCACTTGCGCTTCTTGAATTTCCCCTCTGATTTCAGACATCTCATCATCAAGAAGAGATGCTGCCTCAGAAGCTCTTTGAAGGCGCTGCTTGACCTTCTCCGGGATATTCCCGCTATATTTATAATTCAGAGAATGCTCGATGGTCGCCCAAAAATTCATGGCTAATGTACGGATTTGGATTTCGACGAGGAGCTGCTTCTCTCCATTGATCGTTTGCAGCGGATATAACACAACAAGGTGGTACGAGCGGTATCCGCTTTCTTTATGTTCTGCAATATAGTCGCGTTTATCTACTACCACGAAATCTTTTCGTGACTGAAGCATTTTCTTGACGACTTGTATATCTTCTACAAATTGGCACATAATGCGAAGCCCTGCAATATCCTGCATCGTTTCAATCTCATGCATCGGGATGTTTTTACGCTTTGCCTTTTCCAATATGCTGGCAACGGGTTTCACTCGGCCAGTGACAAATTCGACTGGTGAATGGTCATCCTCAAATTCATACAGTTTTCGAATGCCTTTTAGTTTCACTTTTAATTCTTCGACTGCTTGCTTATATGGTGCGAGGAATTGATCCCATTGTTTTTTGTCCATGAAACTTCCCCCAATTCCAAATACCTAATTATTTCAGAGGAATGTGCTCTTCACTTTCTCTTCCATATCTCCGTAATTGGCATTGTCTTTAATATTGTCGATTAAATAGTTTAATTCCTGATGAAGTTGAATGAGTTCTAGTGTTTGCTCTTCCGCCGCCAAATAGACAGGGATTTCAAGATTCATTGCTTCTTTTAATGGAGCCCATGTATGTTCTCCTAAAATAAGATACGTAAAAGACTCCTCAGTCTCAAGTATGTAAACGAACGCAAAGTGATCAGAATCAACAAGCATTTGTCCTGATGCTTTTGCTTTTTGAATTTGCTCATCTGACTGGACCGTCAAGATCAGCCTGTCTTCTTTTAAAGTTGCTTCTGTGATTTCAATTCTGTTTTGCATCATGATCTCCTTTACAACAAAGTACAGCTTTATTTTATCATATCAAGTTCAATATTGATAAACCGAACTTTTTGAGAAAATTTGATTTCTCCATTTCGTTGTTCATTTTGCCTCATTTAGCATCTATATACGTCTCTTTTTAAGGAATAAATAAGAAAAAAAGAAGCTTTTCATGTACAATAATCATATTTCCTCTAAATGAAAGGTTGATGTCAAAATGGCACAGGAAATTGAGATAGAACTAAAACAATTATTAATGAAAGAAGAATTTGAACAGTTAAAAGAATATTTTCAATTAAAGGACGAGGACTTCCACACTCAAACCAACTATTATTTTGATACACCTCAATTTGATATAAAATCCAAATTCGCTGCATTACGAATGAGAGAAAAAGGCGGGCAGTGGGTTCTCACATTAAAGGAACCGCATAAGATCGGCCTTTTGGAAACTCACCAAACGATCGATCCTCCCGCAAGTCTTGAACATTTCCATCTGCCAGAAGGTGAAGTGGCAGACAGATTAGTAAACCTTCACATCCAAAAGGATCAAATCGTGTATTTTGGTTCACTGGAAACGTCAAGAGCAGAAAAAATGACCAAAGAAGGCTTAATTGTTTTGGATCACAGCCGATATTTAACAGTAGAGGACTATGAACTTGAATTTGAAGTGAGCGATTTAGACATTGGACAAGCCGCTTTCACAGCATTGCTTCAGCAATTTCAGATCCCACCAAGACACACGAAAAACAAAGTCGTACGTTTTTATGAAGAAAAAATGAAAACAAAAGAATAGATGAATTCCTTGAAGGAGGAACATGATGAACGTCAATCAACTTCAATCCTTTATGCAGCTTCAAGCACTCAAAACGTTACAATCTGATAATGGACAAACACAACTCACAGCTGGACAAGAATCAAGCGCTGAGACTTCATTCCAGTCGCTGTTGCAAGATTTTTTAGGCGGTTCAGAATTATCTCGTCTCCCGCTTTCCATTTCTGCTTTTATGGGGTCGGACCCATCAACGTCTCCGAACACGCAATATGCACGAATGAACCCATATTTATCTGCGATAGCAGGCAGTGAACAGCTTCAATCTCAGTCTCTTTATGCAAATGACAGCCAATTGAATACCGCAAATGGTATTGGAAACGTCTTAAACAATAGCTACACACCGCCGCTTCAAAAAGCTGTTTCAGGCTCTTCATCAAAAGAGATTAATCAGATCGTCTCACAAATGGCTCAAAAGCACGGAGTTCCAGAAAAGCTGATCCACGCAGTGATCAAGCAAGAATCCGGTTATCGCACGAATGCTGTCAGCCATGCAGGTGCACTTGGACTGATGCAGCTTATGCCGTCTACGGCTAAATCACTTGGCGTGAACAATGCCTTTGATGCAGCCCAAAACATTGAAGGCGGAACGAAGTATTTAAAACAAATGCTGCAAAAATATAATGGAAATGTCTCACTCGCCTTAGCCGCTTATAACGCAGGCTCAGGGAATGTAGATAAGTACGGAGGCATTCCTCCATTTAAAGAAACACAAAATTATGTAAAGAAAATCACAGCTCAATATTTCGCCTAAACCGAAGAGAATAACCTCTTCGGTTTTTTGTATGTCGCTTTTCACCCTTTTTTGACTGAATGTGTTATGATATGGTCAATCGAACACGGAACCTGTCTCCCTCACTTTTCCCAAAGGACCAAAGCGGTTTGTTTGTGGAATTGAGTAGAGGTTGTTAAAATAAGTATACAAGAATAGAAACAACAAAATAGAACAAACTGAATATCACTTTTGAAATACATGAAATTCGCAATAGGGTGAGCCATCCTATTAGCTACGAGTTAAAGGAGTAGTCAACATGGTACAATCGTTTAACGCACCTTACGAAGCGGTTGGAGAGGAACTTCTATCGCAACTTGTTGATACTTTTTATGAAAATGTAAAGTGTCATCCTTTGCTTCATCCTATTTTCCCGGATGACTTAAAAGAAACAGCAAGAAAACAAAAACAGTTCTTAACTCAATATTTAGGCGGACCGCCGCTTTATACTGAGGAGCATGGTCACCCAATGCTACGGGCGAGACATCTCCCTTTTCCGATTACTGAGGAGCGGGCGGACGCATGGCTTGAATGCATGGAGGATGCAATGGATCAAGTAGGACTAACCGGCGATATTCGTGACTTTTTATTTGAGCGACTGTCTTTGACGGCTCGTCACATGGTCAACCAAATACCTGAAAAGGACGGACGATCTTGAGCTGCAATCCGCATGAGCAATATTTCTCACATTGTCACGGACATCCTCAAAAGCCGATTGAAATCTATGTATTCATTGATCCTCTCAGCCCGGACTGCTGGTTATTAGAGCCATCAATTAAAAAGTTGAAAATGAAATATGGCCGTTTCTTCACTTTACGAACGGTTACAAGTTCTAGTATTAATGCTTTGAACCGGAAACGAAAAAAACATTTGCTAACCGAAGCGTGGGGGAAATTTGCCACGAAAACTCAGACCAAAAAAGAACAAATGCTGTCTGAACAAATTGTGACATCACCTTATCTCGCCTCTCTTGCATTAAAAGCAGCTGAACTTCAAGGCAGAAAATGCGGAATGAAATTTTTACGACTCATTCAAGAATCGCTTTTTTGCCATCAGCAGGACGTCACCAGTGAACAAGTCTTGCTAGAAAATGCAAAAACGGCTGGACTGGACATTGAAGAGTTCCAGCGAGATATCCATTCTCAAAGTGCTGTCAAAGCGCTCCAATGTGATATGAAAATCGCAGCTGAAATGGATGTGTCTGAGCTTCCCACTTTCGCCTTTTTTAATACGATCAATGGTGAAGAAGGATTAAAGATTTCAGGTGCATATTCTTACGATATTTACGAGGAAATTCTCTTTGAAATGATTGGCGAAAAACCAACACCTTCAGAACGACCGCCAATTGAATGGTTTATCGCTTACTTTCAATTTGCATCAGCAAAAGAAATTGCCGTTGTATATGACCTGACCCTTGAAGAAGTTGAACGCGAGATGAAAAAGCTCGCATTTGCTAAAAAGGTAGAACGTGTACAAGTACATCAAGAAATGTTTTGGCGTTATACAGAAGGAGACAATCATTCAGATCTTGATGTCTACCGCTGTGAGAATGAACATGGGTGCTGACCCATGTTTTTTCTTTATCCCTAAAAAGAACACTTGTTCTATTTATAAGTACGAAGAAACCGCGCCGGGATAAGCGCGGTTTCACTATGTCTTAACGACAACAAAGGGGATGGGAGAAATTTTTCACGGTCAAACAAAGGGGTAATGTTTGTATGTGATTAATTTCACATCTGTAGTATATCAAATTTTGTCGACTTATGACAACCGATATACTATATGTTCATATTTTTGTCACAAAACATAAGAGGACTGTCACTTTCATATAGTGAAAGTAACAAAAAAATGGGGGGATCTGCATGCGCAGCACAACCATTGGACTTGTTGCCATTGGCTTATGTTTCTGTTTAAATATATTAGGCTTAATGAAGATGCTGCCTCTATACCTGACATCTCCACTCCTATTCGCTTCCATTCTCTTTACACTCTATCGAATGAATCACCGAAAAACCTTCAAAGGATTTAAAGCGTAACAATTGAATGTACAAACCTCGTTCATATAGACGAGGTCTATCGTGTAGGCAAACCCTCGCATTCGGTGTCAGTCGTCCTGCGTGCAAAGGTTTTCTATCACGCTAAAAAGAAGTCAAAGGGCTAAAATCAAGTTCATCTTAGCCCTTTGTCAACAATCTGGTCTTTTTTATTTCAAGAAAAAACTCCTGCCAAAAGGTGAGTTTGCACTCACACACCTGACAGAAGTCTTCTCGTTACTCACCAGTCTTTGAGATGAGCTCTTCCATTTCCTTTAATTTTTCTTCAAACAATTGACATGCTGCCTCAATTGGTTCTTTTGATGCCATATCTACACCAGCTTTTTTCAGCACGTTAATTGGATAGTCAGAGCTTCCTGCTTTAAGGAAGTCTGTATAGCGCTCCACTGCAGGTTTCCCTTCTTCTAAAATTTGTTTACTTAATGCCTGAGCCGCACTATAGCCTGTCGCATATTGATACACATAATAGTTGTAATAGAAATGCGGAATTCGGGTCCATTCTAATCCGATTTCCTTATCCACAACCATACCGTCGCCAAAATACTTCTTATTCAGGTCGTAATACAGGTTCGTCATAAACTCTGGCGTTAATGCCTCCCCTTCTTGCGCTTTCACATGAATCAGGTGCTCGAACTCTGCAAACATCGTTTGTCTGAATACCGTCCCTCTAAATCCTTCTAACAAGTGATTGAGCACATACAAGCGCTGCTTTTTGTCCTCTAAATGATTGAGTAAGTATTCACCTAGTAATGCTTCGTTTGTTGTAGAAGCTACTTCCGCTACAAAAATGCTGTAGTTTCCGTACGGATATGGCTGATGCTTTCTTGTATAGTAGCTATGAACAGAGTGACCAAATTCATGAGCCAGCGTAAATAAATTATCAATATTATTTTGCCAGTTCATTAAGATATAAGGATTCGTACCATAGCTTCCAGAAGAATACGCGCCGCTTCGTTTCCCTTTATTCTCATAAACGTCTACCCAGCGATTTTCGAGTCCCTCTTTTAATACCGAAACATATTCTTCTCCTAATGGCGCTAACCCTTTCAGCATATAATCCTTTGCTTGGTCATAGGTCAGCTTCATGCCAGCATCTTTTACTAATGGTGTATACAAGTCATAATTGTGCACTTCATCAAGCTTTAATACCTTTTTACGCAATTCAATGTAGCGGTGTAATAAGGGTAAATATTGATGAACTGTATCAATTAGATTGTCATACACTTCTTCAGGAATACTGTTGCGTGATAGCGCTGCTTCTCTTGCAGATTTGTAATGACGTACTTTCGCATAAAAATTATCCTTTTTAATCGAGCCGCTGAGTGTAGACGCCAAAGTATTCTTATATTGATCATACGTTTTATAAACGGCTTTAAAAGCATTCTTTCTCACTTCACGATCATCACTGTTTAAAAAAGTAATGAAGTTGCCATGAGTAATTTTCTTTTCTTCTCCATTTTCATCCTTAACAGAAGGGAACGAAATATCTGCATTATTAAACATACTAAACGTAGTGGATGATGTTGATAAAGGTTCAGAGGCTTCAGCTAATAAAGCTTCTTGCTCCTCACTTAAAATATGCGGACGCTCTTTGTTAATTTCTTCGAGAGCGTGAGAATAAAGTTTTAATTCTTCTTTTTCCAAAATAAATTGCTGCAGCTTATCTTCTTGAATAGATAAAATCTCCGGAACAATATAGGCAGATGTACTAGACAGCTGTGTAAATAAATTGGATGCTTTATCATTTAAAGCCTGAAATGATGAATTTGTTGTATCTTCATCATATTTCATATGCGCATATGTATAAAGCTTGCCAAGCTTTTCAGAAAGTTGATCCTGAAATGTTAGGGCTTCATACAAGACATCAGCAGAATGGGCCAGCTTGCCTTTAAATTGGGCGAGCTTCGGAATTTCTTTTTTTACAGCTTCGAATTCCTTATTCCAAGAATCGACACTTTCAAAAATATCTTCAAGGCGCCATTTGTTTTCTTCTTTTACTTCGCTTCTGTCTGGTAAATGATTGTTGTTATTTTGTGAAGTCATATGAATCCCCCTTGCATGAGTTGTGTTGAACCAACCTTTCGGAAAGTGAAAGAAATTGGTGTTGTATTTATCTTCTTTGTTTTGAACTATGTTTGTCAAATCATATGCAGAAATAAATACCAAACAAACTAAAAAAATGAGAAAAAAGCGTTTCTTTCTATTCAATAGCAGCACCACCTTTTTCTTATCATGATCAAAGTGGGCATGAAACATGCTAATGAAATAAGAAAGCATCTCGTTTTATCGCTTCATCTGCTGTTCGTATAGGCTTTTGATTCGACGTTACTTGATAATTACCCTCTTTCGTCATGTATAAAAACCCTAGTTTCACAAGCGCCCGTACATATGAAATGATCACCTCTTTGATTTCTTCTATTGTGACATTGGTATATCGGAGCTTCACTTCTTTATTCTGGACACATCGCTCAATTTCTTTTAAAAGAAGATGAATGGTCACTTGTTCTTTTCCCGTTCGAACCATCCAATCATAAAGACATCCTTGCCACACATAAACAGGGCTTGAAAAGATATATGCTTCTGTCAGGGGGATAAATAGTTCTGTCGGTAGAAATGGCCATGCTGTTTGATGATGCTCATAAAATATGGTTCTTAAACGCTTGCTTTCATTTGCTAAAATTTGGGGTGGCCGCTCCCTAAATTGCCGAATACACTTGAGCCACTCTTTATACAATTGATGATTGCTCGAGGAAACAGATAAGAGTGCTGGTAGTTGGCGATAAGCTGAAGGCGGTCTAACGGTCATTGAGGCACATATTTTCGTTGGCTGAAACACGAGAAGTTGATCCAGGTGGATGAATCTATTTTGGATCGGACAATAAAAAATGAGTCTCCTATTCTTTGACTGCCTTAAAATTCCCCAATGAATGGAGGAGAATGAAAAGAGCTGGCCAGCCATTCGTTTTAAACGATTCGCCCCTATGATCCATATAGGATAGAGCCCCGCAGCACGGAGACCTTCCGTTCGTTTATGTAGCTCTTTCCACGAAATATTTGCACATTGAAATTCGATGGCATAGCTTTTATTTTCTATAGCAACGGTCACATCAGGGCGCTGCTGAATGTTTGAAACATACTTCTCTAGTAACGGCTCATATCCAAGCTGTGTGAGCCAATCCTTAAGAGCAATCTTCCCTGCCTGATGATAAGCTGTTTCACCGGTGGACGCTAATGGACATGCCGAGAGCTGTTTATGTGCAAAATGATGGACACGATGCTCACCTAGCTTTAATAGAACCTCCTGCCTACATTCAGGACAGTAAAATTTGCACGTAGCTCTTACATGCTCTAGCCGCCTTTTAGTCAGATGTTGTGTGATGCGAATCAGCTTGCCATTCTCCATGATTGCTGCATTCATATATTTCGCCCCTTGCTCTTTGATGACCGTATTATAGCTTTTTCTCTCATCAGGAAGCGAATATCGAAAATGAATTTTTATCGTATCAAAACACGATTTCAACCTACTTTCCCTTAGTAAAATAAAAAATCCCCCTTTTAGAAAAGGGGGAAAATACAATTTTTATAAAAGAGGTGATAATAATCTTGCTGTTGATTCAAACAGCCTCACCCTTAAAGGCCTCTTCGCAAATTCTTCTGGAACAATTTCATGTGACTGCTCTAAGTCACCTAAGAAGTCGTTGACCAGCTTCTCTGTGCTTTTTGTTTTGTAGAGGAAAGCATTCACTTCAAAGTTCAGATGAAAACTTCTCATATCCATATTTGCTGTACCAATTGATGCTAGCTCACTATCCACAATGATAAACTTACTATGCATAAAGCCTTGATCATATTCATATACCTTCGCACCTGCTTCTAAAAGTTCGGGGAAGTATGAACGGGACGCATGAAATACGATGCGTTTATCTGGATTTTTCGGTGCAATGATTCGTACATCGACTCCGCTCAAAGCAGCAATTTTCAGTGCGGACAAAATATCATCATCAGGTACAAAATAAGGTGAAGCAATCCAAATTGATTTTTTGGCGGAGATAATCATGGAGAAAAAGAGATTTTTAATGACTTCCCACTGTTTATCAGGACCACCAGCAATCATTTGTACGCCTTCTGCTCGACTCTCCATATGGCTGAAATCTTTAAAATAATCCACACCCGAGCACCTTTCGTTGGTCATGTAATACCAATCCTGCATAAAAATCTGCTGCAAATCACGAACGGCCTCACCTTTAATCATCAGGTGCGTATCACGCCAAAATCCATATTGTCTGCTTCTCCCCATATATTCGTCCCCAATGTTTAGCCCGCCGACAAATCCTACTTCTCCATCAATCACCACGATTTTTCGGTGATTTCGGAAGTTGATTTTATTATTTAATAAGGGCAGTCTCACTGGTAAAAACGGAACGATCTGCACGCCAGCCTTTTCTAAGTCAGCAATATATTGACGGGAGAGTTTTAGGCTGCCTACATCATCATATAAAAAGCGGACAATCACACCACTTTTTGCTTTCTCGATTAAAATGTCCTTTAATTCTTGTCCCAGATCATCATGACGGAGAATATAATATTCTAGGTGAATGTGATGTGTTGCTTTTTTGATTTCTTCAAAAATATGAGAGAACGTTTCTTCTCCATTGGTCAGAACTTTAGAGGATGTGCGATACGTAATAGGGGTATGTCCAAGTCTGTGGGCCAGTTTAAATAAGAGCTGCTGATGGTCACCCATATGAGTCATTTTTTCAATCGCTTCTCTGTGGATACGTTCATCTTCCTGGACAAGCTGTTCGTCTAGTACCGCTTTCTTTTCAAAAAGTCTGCGCTTTTTAATATTGCGTCCAAAGAAAATATAAAACAAAAACCCGAAAAGCGGAAAGCTCCCAAGCAGCACAAGCCACGTAATCGTTTGAGAGGGGTTTCTGTTTTCTAAGAAAATGACAAACCCGATGAAAATAATCGATAAAGTGAATAGAACACTGACGGAACTTAATACACTTACCGCTAGATCACCGGCAAAAATTTGGATAATCAAATAAGCACCTATCGTAATGATAAGAAAAAATAGAACTTTGACTACATTTCTCATTTCATTTTCTCCTTGCCGATCACTTTGTTTACTTTTTCATTCAGATAAAAAAGTCGATTCCTCTATAGAAATCGACTTTTGGTTGTTACGAGAAGTGCTGTTGAATCGTTTCAAGCGCATTCTCTTTGACAATCAGCTGACCGTATTCTTGCAGTCTGTAGATGCTGACCACTGATTCATGAGCATATTCAAGCAGAATACTAAGCTTATTCTCCACCTGCTCATCTGACAAATCCTCGTGGAAGTCAACATATAGATAATAACGGTTTTCAAACGAATATAAACTTGTCGTAAAATCCTGCATATTTAATTGAGAAAGTGCAATCAAATCTTCAAAGTCATCCATTTTCAATACGAACTGAAGTTGAAGTTTTTTGTCCTTCTCATTATGATCTTCTTGATCTTGCTCTTCTTTATGAAAATCATCAAGCAGAGCATCTAAACTTTCTTCATCTGTTTGATCTTTTTTATCTTCTGGAATCGGCAATTCGAGCTTTTGTCCATCTTTAGAAAGTTGGGCTTTTGTCACGACAATTTCAAGACCTTTATCAAGTGCCTGTACTTGAATCCAAAGTGGTCCCTCTACTGCAAATTCTTCTTCTTCGTGCACTTCGTCCATCACTTCCCAGAACAGCTCTTCACTGCGCTCACGATTATACCAAATCTCTTCACGGTCAAAACCGCGATCTTCAATATCACCGTAGGAAATATAAAATTTGACTGTATGTTCATTTATTCTTTCGATTTCCATTTTGCCAACCTTCCCTTCTATATAAGATGTTGAAGGGACATACAAGCTCCCAATTAATAGTACTTTACTACACTTTACCCGTTCCGTCTACATGTTAACCATTTAAAGAAATGAGGTATTGCTGTGTACTGTCTATTTTATGATAAAACATGAATAAAAGAAATAAAAACGCATTTTTTGCAGAGAAAACTTGCAGAAACATATATTTGAATTGTCTTCATATATTGGTTGTACGAGCTATTTTAGTGAAATGAGGTGAACTGGATGGAAACAGAGTGGATCGTATCCTTACTGATGATTATTGGCATAGACCTCATATTAGGCGGAGATAATGCATTAATCATTGCGATGGCCAGTCGAAGCTTATCAAATGAAAAACGAAACAAAGCCATATGGATCGGCACACTTTTGGCAGTGCTGATGAGAATTACCATGACTGGTGCTGCCGTTTATTTATTGACCATCCCCTATTTGCAATTTATCGGCGGTCTCTTTCTCCTTTATATAGGATACAATTTGTTAATTGAACAAAAGAAAGAATCCATTCGGATTAAAAGCAGCGGCTCCCTTTGGCGTGCTGTTCAGACCATCGTGATTGCAGATCTTTTTATGTCACTTGATAATGTGATCGCTGTTGCAGGGGCAGCTAAGGGGAACATGGTGCTCACTGCCTTTGGCTTAATGATTTCAGTCCCGATTATTATTTGGGGGAGTAAGCTGATTCATGTAGCACTAACCAAGTTTCCGATTCTTTTATACGGAGGGAGTGCCCTTTTAGCTTTTACTGGCGGAGAAATGATTGTCCGTGATGTAAAACTGAATGAATTTATGGCGCAGCATACTACACTTGAATTGTTGCTTCCTTTTTTAACCGTCGCAACCGTTATTTTAGCCAGTCTCTTTTACGAACAAACGGCTGAAAATAAATAAAAAAAGCTGCCAAATGATCGGCAGCTTTTCGTGTTGTCTATTAGTTAGCAAGTCGCTGAGCTTCTCGAAGTTGGAATGTACGAACCGTTCTAGGAAGGAAACGTCTAATTTCATCTTCGTTGTACCCAACTTGCAGTCTTTTTTCATCCAAAATAATTGGACGTCTTAGAAGACCAGGGTGCTCATTGATTAGTTTATACAATTGTTGAAGTGGCATTGTCTCAACATTTACATTTAGTTTTTGGAATACTTTAGAACGTGTTGAGATAATTTCATCTGTACCATCTTCCGTCATACGAAGAATCTCTTTGATTTCATCGATTGAAAGAGGCTCAGAAAAGATATTTCTCTCTTGGTATGGAATATTGTGCTCTTCTAACCACGCTCTTGCTTTTCTACATGATGTACAGCTTGGTGATGTGTATAATGTTACCATAAATCTTCACTCCTCAATTTGTAGAATGAATATTGATCTGTATTCTTAAATTAAAATTGTTCTAAATAAGTAATCTTTATAGTGATTATACTATAAAAAAGTAAGTGTGAACAGATTTTCTTGCAATTTTTGTGACAAAAACTAGACAATTTCATTCTTTTTGTGCAGATGTTTGAAGTCTGAACATTCTCATTTAGTCGAGATGATCGAAAATATTTTTTTGTTTTCTATTTTCAACGAGCTTCAGCACATCATCAACATCCTCATACGATTGTCCATACCATTCTTCGTCTTTATACGTATGGATTCCTTCGTACGTCTTTCTCATGGCCTCCATCATTTCTTCCTCATTATCTGTACGAGGCGACCAATAAAGAATTTCCATGCGGTTCACTTCATTTGTTGCAAGTGACCTGCGTTTATAACCAATTGATTCAGCATGCTTGAAGTGCTCTCTCTGATAAAACTTTAGGCGTTTTGCAGTATCTGCATCATCTTCATCTACAGGCTCGACCTCAAGCAAGATCGGTTTTCTTTTTTCCTTCAGCTTATGAATGAGCTTTGAGCCGAGGCCTTCACCTCTTGCATCCTTGGAAACAAATAAATAATCAATAAAGATGAAAGAATCAAATTCAGCGTACATCATTACATGATGAGGCCCTTCTTCTTTATGATAAATATCACTTCTTTCCTTTAATAAAGCTTCCATATGCTCTTTTGACTTCATTTCTTCTATCGGGAAGTATTCACTGAGCTTTTCATACCAATTCATGGATCCGCTCCTTATGATGTAGTTAAGAACCACTTCCTTATCTATTCCCGATTTCCTGCTATTTAAACGCCTGTACTAGTAAGACGCAACAATGCCTTTGGTGGTTTCACTTTTTTTCAAGAGAAAACAAAAAAGTTTTATATCGAACGATTCATGAGCATTTGAAAGCAAGCAAACAAAAGAAGTGTCATGGCGATCTGAAACATGATGAAATAAAGGTACTTCATACGCCGGACTTCTTCCTTCTGTTTATTCGTGCGCCGATACACAGCAAATTCAACCGAAAACGAAATGATGCAAATGAGCACTAAAAATGCGATCATCCACTTTCCTCCATTTGGTTCCGTTAAAAAAGATATTGAAAAAAGCATCGTGACGATAAAAAAGTGAAGACATGAATAGCGAAACGTCTTCCATAACAACATTTGATTTCCTCCTGGTTTACTCATTTTACATAAAAATTACCATCAACTTGTTTTTTTGTAAAATAAAAAAAGAAGCACTGATATCGCAGTGCTTCTTCTCTGTTCTTATTGTTTTGCTTTGATCTCTTTGAATTCTTCCTCAGTACAGCTGACAAAGTGACCTGGCTTCACTTCACGAAATTCCGTATTTGTTCCTTTATGAACAGATGGATCGTATTTAATCCGTTTGCGGTTACGTTCATAATCAGGATCTGGAAGCGGAATCGCAGATAGTAATGATTTTGTATATGGATGAAGCGGGTTTTCATATAATTCATTCGCTGGTGCCAGCTCAACCAATTTCCCAAAATACATCACACCGATACGATCGCTGATATATTTCACCATGGAAAGGTCATGGGCAATGAATAAATACGTTAAGCCCTTTTCTTCTTGCAGTTCTTTCATTAAGTTGACGACCTGCGCTTGGATCGACACATCTAGTGCAGAGATTGGCTCATCGGCAATGATGAAATCAGGCTCAACAGCTAACGCACGAGCAATTCCAATACGTTGCCTTTGACCGCCTGAAAATTCATGTGGGTATCTATTCGCGTGCTCTTTATTCAAACCAACCGTTTCAAGCAATTGATATACACGCTCTTTACGTGCTTGTTTTGTTTTCGCAAGACCATGAATGTCAATGCCTTCTGCAATGATATCAAGCACTGTCATTCTAGGGTTAAGTGAAGCATATGGGTCTTGGAAAATCATCTGCATTTGGCGGTTAAATTCAAGCATTTTTTGTCTTGATTTCTTTCCGTGTACGCTTTCTCCTTTATAGAGAACTTCGCCATCTGTCGCATCATAAAGTCTTATGATCGAACGGCCAGTTGTCGACTTTCCACATCCAGATTCACCTACAAGTCCAAGTGTTTCACCTTTATAAATATCAAATGAGACACCATCAACTGCTTTTACAGTCCCTCTTGCTGTATGGAAATGCTGTTTTAAATTTTTAATTTCTAACAGTTTTTCTGCCATGCTATTCACCCTCTTTTACTAATACAGGTTTTTCGTAGCTACCTTCTAGTTCACGCATTCTCGCCTTTACGGAAGCAGGCGGTTCAACTTTAGGGGCATTCGGATGAAGTAGCCATGATTTCACATAATGCGTATCTGATACTTTGAACATTGGCGGTTCTTGTTCAAAGTCAATTTTCATTGCATAATCGCTCCGGAGTGCAAATGCATCTCCTTTCGGCGGGTTTGTTAAATCTGGTGGTGTTCCTGGAATCGCCGTTAGTTTCCCTTCAGCTCCTCCATCTGTGTCTAGGCTTGGCATAGATGCTAAAAGTCCCCATGTATATGGATGTTTCGGATTGTAGAAAATTTCATCAACAGTCCCTGTCTCCACAATCTGTCCAGCATACATAACGGCTACACGATCAGCAACATTGGCTACAACACCTAGATCATGGGTAATAAAGATAATAGATGTTTCGACTTTTTGCTGAATTTCTTTCATTAATTCTAAAATTTGCGCCTGAATGGTTACATCAAGTGCAGTCGTTGGCTCATCAGCAATCAATAGCTTTGGATCAGCTGCAAGTGCCATCGCGATGACAACCCTTTGTCTCATCCCGCCACTAAATTCATGCGGATATTGTTTGATTCTTTTTTCAGGCATTGGAATCCCAACAAGCTCTAAAAGTTCAATGGCTCTTTTTTCAGCCGCTTCTTTTGAGATTTGTTCGTGCTTGAAAAGTACTTCTGTAATTTGTTTCCCGACCTTCATGGTTGGGTTCAAAGAAGTCATCGGATCTTGGAAGATCATCGAAATGTCTTTTCCTCGAATGGTTTGCATTTGCTTTTCCGTTTTCTTGACAATATCTTGCCCATCAAATAAAATCTCTCCGCGCTTGAAATAACCTGGCGGCATCGGGATTAATCGCATGATGGCCTGTGATGTTACACTTTTACCAGAACCAGATTCACCTACAATAGCAAGTGTCTCGCCTTTATTTAAGTGGAAGTTCACACCACGAATGGCTTGAACCTCTCCACCATATGTTTTAAATGAGATTGCAAGGTCCTTCACCTCTAGAATACGTTCACGTTCCATCCTAATCACTCCTTATTTACGCAACTTCGGATCTAAAGCGTCTCTTAGTCCGTCTCCAACCACGTTAAAACCAAACATTGTAATACAGATAAATGCGGCTGGGAACCATAATCTCCATGGATAATACGTCATGGCCGGAATTCCGTCAGAAGCCATTGTTCCCCAGCTAGCTAATGGAGCCGGTACACCAAGCCCTAGATAGCTTAAGAATGCTTCTGTGAAAATAGCAGAAGGAATCGTTAATGTCATTGTGACAAGAATCGGTCCCATTGAGTTTGGAATCAAGTGTTTAAATAAAAGTCTAGATGTTTTTGCACCTAATGTTTGTGCTGCAAGAACGTATTCTTGGCTCTTCAATTGTAAAACTTGCCCTCGAACGATACGTGCCATGTTAATCCAGCCTACGACTGTCATAGCAAGGATAATCGTTAATAATCCTTTTGGCAGAACAACCATCATTAAAATAACCATTAATAGTGTTGGAATTGCCCATAAAACGTCTGCGATACGCATCATGACTTCATCTGTACGGCCGCCTTTGAACGCAGCAATACTTCCCCAGATGATCCCAATGATCACGTCAAGAACTGCTGCAGCAAGACCGATGAAGATCGAAATTCTTGCCCCTACCCATGTACGAACAAACATGTCTCGGCCTAAATCATCTGTACCAAACCAATGCTCTTTTGATGGCGGCTGATCTGCATTAAGCAAATCTGTCGTTGAATAATCATATTTCGAGAACACTGGAACGAAAATGGCCAGAATCACAATAATGAAAATGATTGCAAGTCCAACCATTGCAAGTTTATTTGCACGGAAGCGAAGCATGGCATCCTTCCATAAAGATAGACTAGGTTTAGAAATTTTTTCAGATTCTGCTGCGTCAGCTGTCGCAGGCACAAATAAATCTTTTCTCATCTCTTCCATGTGTTAGACCCCTTTCTTCGCCTTCGTCAGTTTAATTCTAGGATCAATAATACCGTAGAGGACGTCAACAACTAGAATACTGACTAATAGAATAATACTGTAGAAGACTGTGACACCCATGATGACGGTGTAGTCACGGTTTGTAATGCTTGTAACAAAGTGAGAGCCAAGACCAGGAATACCAAAAATCTTCTCCACGACAAAACTACCTGTTAACACTGAAGCAGCCATTGGTCCCATGTATGTGATAACAGGTAACAATGCGTTTCGAATGGCGTGTTTGATCGTCACAGCTGATTTTGTTAATCCTTTTGCTCTAGCCGTTCTAATGTAGTCACTATTTAATACTTCAAGCATACTTGACCGTGCAAGTCTAGCGATAAATGCCATTGGCATGAAGGAAAGTGCAATAGAAGGTAGTACGGTGCTTGCCCAAGACTCCCATCCTGCAACTGGGAAGATCGCTAAAAAGCTTGCCTCAGATGCAAATACATATTGTAATAGCGCCGCTAAGATGAAACTTGGAACTGAGATTCCAAAGATCGTTAAAATGGCAATCGTATAGTCTTGCCACTTGTTATGATAGAGCGCTGCAAGGACCCCAAACAATACACCAAATGCTAATGCGAGGAGAATTGCCTCAATTCCGAGGGTAAAGGAAACGGGGAATCCAGAACTGATTAAATCATTAACAGTTTGTCCTTTATATTTAAATGAGGGACCAAAATCTAATTTTGCAACTGAACCTAGGTAGCTCACGTATTGAACAAATAAGGGTTTGTCCAACCCGTAGTGCTCGTTTAGGTTTGCCTCAATTTCAGCAGGAAGTTTCTTCTCTCCAGAGAATGGACCACCAGGTGCTGCCTGCATGAGAAAGAAAGTTGCAGTTACAATAACAAACAGTGTGATTAAAATATATATTAATCGCTTACCGATATATTTAAGCAACGGAATTGCACCTCCATGATTTTACAACAATTTCTCTAATCAGCAAGAAAGGTATATGGAGAGACATCCTCCATATACCTTAAGATCCTTGCCGTAGATCTCTTACACTATAACTCTTACTTTTCGAAATGTGCCCATTTGTATTGAACATCACCAAGTCCAGATACAACCACACCTTTAAGTTTTGGATCTTGTACCCAAAGTTGAGTGTAGAAGTAAATAGGCGCTACAGGCATATCGTCGATGATGATTTTTTCTGCTTTTTTCAGCATTTCTTCACGCTTTGTTTTGTCTGTTTCTTTTGCAGAATCATTCAATAATTGTTTGTACTCTTTGCTTTCCCATCCAGTGTCATTGTTTCCACCGTCTTTATCTTTGTAAAGCTCAAGGAAGTTCACTGGATCGTTGAAGTCACCTAACCAGCCCATACGTCCGATTTGGTAGTCTCCACTGTGGATTTTATCGATGTATACGTTCCACTCAGAGTTATCAAGTTCAACGTTAACACCTAAATCTTTTTTCCACATTTCTTGAATTGCTTGTGCAATCTTTTGGTGGCCTTCATCTGTGTTGTAAGACAATTTCAATGTTGGAAGATCAGAAACTGACTTATAACCTAATTCTTTCGCACCTTTTTCAAGAAGTTCTTTAGCAGTCGCTACATCATGATCTTTGAAGTAACCAGTTTTGTTATCCGTGAATCCTTCCATTGTTGGAGGAACGATTGCCATCGCTGGAACTTGTTCACCTTGCGTAATTTTGTCAACGATCGCTTGACGGTTGATTGAGTATGCAAGGGCTTTACGGATGTTCGCATTGTTTAAAGGTTTTACTTTTGTATTGAATTTGTAGTTATAGATACCAGCGATCGTTTGAATTTCAAGACCGCCTTCTTTTTTCAACGTTTTTAAAGACTCAGTTGGAAGGCTTCCAGTTGGAGAACCAGCCCAGTCAAGTTCGCCTTTTTTGAACATGCTAAGTTCAGTGTTTGTATCTTTGATCATAGACATGTTAATCTTTTTCAATTTCACAGTGTCTTTATCCCAGTATTCATTGTTCTTTTCAAGTGTGATAGAACCGCCGTGTTTCCATTTAGAAAGAACGAATGGTCCATTAGATACGTAGTTTTCACCAGCATTTGTGTACCAGTTTTTATTCTTTTCAGCCACTTTTTTGTTGACTGGCATATACGTATAGAATGCAGTTAGTTCAGTAAAGAACGGTGTTGGGTTCTCTAGCTCAACTACAAGCGTTTTGTCGTCTTTTGCTTTAATGCCAACATCAGAAACTTTTGCTTCCCCTTTGTTAGCAGCTTCAGCACCTTTAATATAATAAAGCTGGTAAGCATATTGAGATTCATTTTTAGGATCTAATGCCCATTTCCAAGCATATTCGAAGTCTTGTGCTGTGACAGGGTCACCATTAGACCATTTTGCATCACGAAGTGTGAATGTGTAAGTTTTACCATCATCACTTGTTTTGATATCAGAAGCCATTGCGTTTTCTGGCTTACCTTCAGCGTTAATTCTTGTTAATCCCTCAAAAGTCTGACGGATGACACTTCCTGAAGTTGAATCATTTGCCAATCCCGGATGTAGAGAAAAAGGCTCAGTGGAGATATTCACATTTAATGTTGTTTTAGCCTCTCCAGAACTGCTCGTGCTGTCGCCTGATTTGTTTCCGCTGAAACCACAAGCGCTTAATACAAGTGTGAAAATAAGCATTAAAGTAACAACAGACCAACGCTTTTTCAACTGTATTCCCCCTTATAATATGTTTTTAGTTCAAAGGTCTCGATAGAAGATGAGATTCAGATTTAAGAAATAGCGTAAAAAAGTCCCTGAATAGCTTACTTTCTATTTCTTTTGTTTTTTCTGAATTTTCACTATGTAAAGAGCCTAGCACAAACGTGTGAACAAATTCATTATAATGAATAGAATAATTTATTGCAATATCAATTTCACATATTTTTAAAAAACGTAAATGGGGATAAAGATTGATTTTTATAAACTAAAGTCTCAATCACTTCAACAAATTAAAGCGTAAATTGATTAAAATAATTTAACAAATTCAGCAGGAATAATGTTTTATACATATAATTAATCATCCTTTTTTAAAAAATTCTGACAGATAGTTACTATTTTATCTAAAATTTTAAGTGTCAAACGACATGATGAGAAGGTCACAAATAGGCTTCGTGACTTTTTCATGGTCATCCTTTATAATAGATAGACATACTGTTGCGATGAAAAAGAAGAGTACATATATTCACCATTTACAGAGAGTCTGCGGTTGGTGCAAGCAGATAATGGCATGTATGGAATGGGCTTTGGAGCAGCTAACCGAACACTTGACAGAGTCAGTAGGCTTAGACGGAGCAGTCTCCGATATCAACGTCTTGAGTGATTTCGTATTGAAATAACAAGGGTGGTACCACGGTTCATTCGTCCCTTTTCTGTTGAAAAGTGATGGGTGGGCCTTTTTATATTGAAGAAAAGAGGTTTTAGTATGACAAAAAAGACGATTTTCTCAGGCATTCAGCCTAGTGGTTCTGTGACATTGGGGAACTACATTGGAGCGATGAAGCAATTTGTCGATCTTCAGCATGATTACAACGGCTACTTTTGTGTGGTCGATCAGCATGCCATTACGGTGAGTCAGGATCGTTTAGCCCTTCGACAAAATATTAGAAGTTTAGCCGCTCTTTATTTGGCAGTGGGGCTTGATCCTGAGAAGGCAACATTGTTTATCCAATCAGAGGTACCTGCCCACGCCCAGGCAGGATGGATGCTGCAATGTGTCGCTTATATTGGAGAATTAGAAAGAATGACTCAATTTAAGGACAAATCTGCTGGTAAGGAAGCAGTCGTTTCAGGACTATTAACGTATCCGCCATTAATGGCTGGCGATATTTTGTTATACGGTACGGACTTAGTTCCTGTAGGAGAAGATCAAAAGCAGCATCTTGAATTAACGAGAACGCTTGCTGAACGCTTTAACCGAAAGTATAACGACATCTTTACTGTACCTGAAGTCAAAATTCCAAAAGAAGGCGCTCGGATTATGTCTTTAGCAGATCCAACGAAAAAGATGAGCAAATCTGATCCGAACCAAAAATCTTTCATTACCTTATTAGATGAGCCAAAACAGCTTGAAAAGAAAATCAAAAGTGCTGTGACTGATTCAGAAGGCATCGTCAAATATGACAAAGAAAACAAACCTGGAATTGCCAACTTACTGACGATTTATTCTGTATTAGGGAACGTATCGATTGCAGAGCTTGAACAAAAATACGAAGGCAAAGGTTATGGTGAATTTAAGGGAGATCTTGCGAACGTTGTTGTGGATGCATTAAAACCGATTCAAGATCGCTATTATGAACTCATTGAATCAGAAGAGCTTGACCGCATTTTAGATGAAGGTGCTGAAAAAGCGAACCGTACGGCAAACAAAATGCTGAAAAAAATGGAGAATGCGATGGGTCTTGGCCGGAAACGCAAATAAAACAAGCTTGCAGCATATTCAGCTGCAAGCTTTTTCTAATTCACTTTTGATTCATTTTCCATTTCCCAAAGTTTTTCAAAAAATGGCTGTCCTTTAATCATTTTTTCACAAAAGGCTAAATGGTTTTCTGACCATCCATCAATGGTTTCGTTATAAAGCATGTTCCAAATTTCCTCGAAAGACATTCGTTTGATCTGGTTGTACATGCGCGGATTCCATTCTGTATACCAATAGGCAATTTCTGCTCGGTTTTGAAGCCCCTTTAGTTGATCTAGCGCCATAAACATCAGCTGCTTCAGCTGTCTTTCTTTTCTCGTTAATCCGCTGATATGCTGCGGTGGTAATGATAGGATGTGATATTCTTTCGTCGATTCAAGGCTGTCCGGCGTGAATTCATACTCCTCTGCCTTCACATCTTTCACCATTTCATATACCAATTGCTCCTGTCTTGGAATCAATCGGCTCTTTCTCACAGGGATGGAATAACCAATCGTATCCACAGCGATGATTCTAATCCCGTCCGTGACCACAAAGCAATACTCTAATTTACGGCGTTCATGATTTTTTCGAATATATGATTTCTCAAATACAGTCTCTAGCAGCGTCTTTGGCAGCTCTGATAGATCATTCTCTATGTAATCAAACAAAGGACTCTGCACCTTGAGTAAAGGTACTTGATCTAACAGCTCCACGCTGTCCTCCTTGCGCCACTCATGAAAATGGCACACATTATAGCCATTCTCTTCCCCTTCAAACCAATTCACCCATACGTCATGAAGAAATAACATAACCAATCCCTCACTTTTTAAAAACTGTTGTCCACAGTATGGGCAAGGGATAGAGAAATTATTCCAACTTTATTAAAACTTCGCCCTGACGGAAGGACGGCTTTATTTCCTGGGAAAAGGAGAACGTCTCGCAGAGTCCTTTCACGATCTTATATAAGCAGAACCTTATTTTAGCTTTTTAGGATCAAGGGCATCTCTCAGTCCATCACCTAAGAAGTTAAAGCATAAAACGGTAAGTAGAATCAGTAAACCTGGGAACAGTGGATACCACCATGCTTGCACCATGATGGAGAAATTTTGTGCATCTTGAAGCATGTTTCCCCAGCTCGCCGTTGGAGGCTGGATGCCAAACCCTAGATAGCTAAGTGTCGACTCAGCTAAAATAACAGAACCGACTTTCAATGTAGCAGACACAATGATAGGGCCGATACAGTTCGGTAAAATATGCGAAAAGATGATGACATGGTTTTTCGTTCCGATCGTTCTTGCTGCGAGTACGAATTCTCTTGTGCGAAGTGACAAGAATTCACTGCGGATCAGCCTGGCGGTTGTTGTCCAGCCAGTCAGCGCAAAGATTAAAATCAATTTATCAATACCCGGTTTAAAAATTGTCACTAGCGTGATCAAGAGAAAAATATCTGGAATAGACAATACCACATCCACCATTCTCATGAGCACAGAATCGACAAAACCTTTAAAGTATCCCGCTACCGCCCCAATGACGGTACCAATGGTGATGGCTCCGACTACTGAGACAAAGCCAACTAATAGAGACACCCTCGCTCCGTATAGCACTCTTGAAAAAATATCTCGACCAAACTTGTCGGTTCCCATAAAATGCTCTGCACTTGGAGGCTGTAGCCGTTTCAACAAGTCTTGCTGTTCCGGTGCGTAAGGTGCGATCACCGGGGCAAAAATAGCTGAAAAGATAATGATCAATAAAATAGCGGAGCCGGCAACCGCCAATTTATTTTTGAAAAATTTCTCGCAAAATAAACGAAGCATCGTCTCTGGTTTTGGCGGAAGGCCTTCTTTTAATTTGAGATCAACTGGAGGTGTTCCCATATTAGGTTGTGCCAATTGTGCTTCAGCTCCCTTCTAATATTCAATACGCGGATCAACGATCGCATAAAGAATATCCGCTATTAAGTTTCCAACGACCACGAGCACAGCAGAGATAACAGTCATCGCCATAATGACGGGATAATCTCTTGAAAAAGCAGAATCGATAAACAGTTTCCCAAGCCCTGGCCATGTGAAGATTTGTTCCACCACGACTGCGCCGCCAATAAAGGATGGAATCATGAGTCCAAAGATCGTAATAACAGGCATCAGACCGTTTCTCAATCCATGTTTGAAGATGACTTTGTTCTCTCTAAAACCTTTCGCTCGCGCCGTGCGAATGTAATCCTGCCGCATCACATCGAGCATACTTGACCTTGTATAACGTGTAAGGCCGGCCATATCAGCCGTTGCTAAAACAAAGGCCGGTAAAATAATATGATGAAGCCGGTCAAATAGATTAAAATCTGCATTTAAGGTAGAGACACCCCCGGTCGGAAACCATCCTAAATTCACTGATAACACCATAATAAGGATCAAACCAAACCAAAAATTCGGAATAGCCAGTCCGATAAATGATGTAACCGTAATACCATAGTCAAGTTTTGTATACGGACGTTTTGCTGAAAGAACACCAAATGGGATGGCAATGATCAGGGCAACTAATGTAGAAAAGATCATGAGGATGAGGGTATTTGGCAGCCGGGCAAAAATCAAATCCGACACGGGCGTTCCTTTTTTTACAATGGATGTGCCAAAGTCACCTTGAAGCATATTACCGAGCCATTTCATATATTGCACATATTCAGGATCGTTCAAGCCGTACTTATCAATAAAGGCTTCCCGGTCTGCGGCACTAATGGTCGGGTCCATCATGAGTGACATCGGATCGCCTGGTGCTGCTTTCATAATCGCAAAGGACAAAATCGTAATACCAAACAAAATCGGGATAGAAAGAAGTGTCCTTCTAATGATATATGTAACCATGTGCACAACTCCTTTTTCATCGGATGGCCATACTATGATGAAAAAAGGGGAGACCCCTCCCCTTCTTCACTAGCAGACTACTGTTCAATCCACCATTTTTCGATTTTGTAATATTCATCTTTCGGGTGGTAAGAGTAGCCTTGTAGATTAGATGGCATCGCACGATGTGAGTTGGCATAATAAAGGAACGTATACGGCTGGTCTTCTGCAATCAGCTCATAAATTTTTTCATACGCCTTTGAATACTCTTTACGATCACTCAAGTTTTTGGCATCAACTAGCAGTTTATCGACTTCTTCATTTTTATACCAAATGTTATTTAAACCTTTTTCAGACTGACTTGAATGGAAAATGCTGTATTGGTCAGGGAATGTCGCTAAGCTCCAGCCGAGTAATAACGCATCATAATCCCATTTTGGCGGGGTTGTTTGCTCGATTAATGCACTAAATTCTACAATTTGCGGTTTTGCTTCAATGCCAATTTCTTTGAGCTGCTGCTGGACAACGACAGCAATATCTTCACGGACTTTGTTTCCTTGGTTCGTCTTCAAGACGAAGGAGAACTTCTTACCGTCCTTATCCAGATAACCATCTCCATCTGTATCCTCCCAGCCTTCTTCTTTCAGCATCTTTTTCGCTTTTTCTTGATCAAATTCAAATACTGGGACATTTTCATTTTTAGGGTAGTTCCATGACAGCGGGCTTTCTGGGATGTTGGCTACTTTCCCGTCTCCATTTAACACTTGATCGACAATCGTTTGACGATCAATGGCATGGGTAAGAGCTTGACGGACTTTTTTACTTTTGAACAGTTCGTTTTTCTGATTCCAGCCAATATATGAATAATTTAGCCCTAGATCAGATTCGATTTTGATGTTACTAACTTTTTCAGCTGTTTGCAGTTCTGCTCCAGGCACTGCAAAGAAATCAATATCACCTGCGGATAGCTGAGCCATGGCTGCATTTTGATCAGGAATCGTTTTAATGGTGACTGTATCAAGGTATGGCCGTCCATCCCAATAGTCATCAAATGCTTCGAGTTTGACATAGTCTCCTTCTTTCCACTCGGCAAATTTAAATGGACCGGAGCCGATTGGATTTTTTCGGTTAAATTCATTTTCGCCAAGATCCTTTATAGGGACATCACCTAAAATATGCTTTGGTAAAATGCCATAGCTTCCTAGCGTGACATTATAAAAATATGGATCTTTTTTATTCAGCTTAAATTCGACCGAATAGTCCCCTGTTTTTTTGACAGACTCTAATACTTCAAAGCCTGATCCACGCTCACCATTGTAATCTTTATTGATCGGAATGCTGTATGTAAACACAACATCATCAGCAGTCAGTTCTTCTCCATCATGAAACTTCACGCCTTTTCTAATGGTCACATCAAACTGTTTGCCGTCATCGGATTCTTTAATATCTTCTGCCAACGCCAGCTGTGGGTTAAGCTTTCCATCTGTTTGCAGTAAAAAGCTATAGATTCTCTCTTCAATATCAGAACTTGCCACGTCTGTTGAGTAAAGTGAGTTAAATAATGTAGGCTCTGCAATCGAACCAATGACAAGATCTCCACCTTGTACAGGTTTACCTGTGGATTTCTTTTCACTGTCTCCAGACGTTTTATTTCCACCAGAACAAGCAGCAAGGATCAATGTAAAGATCAGCAGTAAACTGACCAAAATGGACTTTCTCTTTCTATCTTTCATAGACAATTCCCCCTATCTTTTTTAAAAAATGATGACAGAAGCCCGTTTCATCCCCCCTCTCAAAGATGAGATCATACAAGCGTGATCAAGCGTCGTAGAGGTGGCAGGCCACAAAGTGGTTCGTTTTTAATTCTTGAAATTCTGGTACTTTTTCTTTACAGACTTCTTTCGCGTGTGGGCATCTTGTATGAAACACACAACCTTTTGGCGGATTTGCAGGGCTTGGTAAATCCCCTTGCAGCATAATCCGTTCCCTTTTCACCTGACCTTTTTTACGGGTGACTGGAACGGAAGATAAAAGCGCCTGTGTATACGGATGAAGCGGATCATCGTACAGGCTGTGCTTATCCGCAAGTTCCATCATTTTGCCAAGATACATGACGCCCACTCGATCACTAATGTGGCGGACCACACTGAGATCGTGAGAGATAAATAGATAGGTGAGGTCAAACTCTTCTTGAAGCTCTTCCATCAAATTGATGACCTGCGCCTGAATGGAGACGTCAAGCGCTGAAACAGGCTCATCTGCTATGATCATTTCAGGATTCATGGCAAGTGCACGAGCGATACCGATCCGCTGCCTTTGTCCGCCGGAGAATTCGTGCGGGTATCGATTCGCAAAACTTGGGTGAAGGCCGACTTTGGATAAAAGCTGTTCTACTTTTTCATTTCTTTCTTTTAAGGAATATAAGTGATGTGTTTTGTAGGGTTCTTTGATGATACTTCGAAGTGTTTTTCTAGGGTTGAGTGATGCAAAGGGATCTTGAAAAACCATTTGGATGTTTTTCCTTGTTGATTGTCTTAGTTTTGATTCAGATACATGAGAAATATCTTGCCCTTTAAATAGAATTTGTCCTTCTGTTGGTTCATATAAACGAATCATCGTCCGTCCTAATGTGGATTTACCGCATCCAGACTCTCCAACGATGCCTAACGTTTCACCTTTATAAATGTTTAAGTCGATGCCGTCAACCGCTTTGACTGCTCCTACTTTCTTTTGCAGCACGCCAGCTTTAATCGGAAAGTGTTTTCGTATATTTTTTAATTCCAGGATGGTTTCTTTCTCAGATCGATCTGTCATGTATGGTTGATTTTCAGCAAGTGTCATGTTTGGCTTGCCTCCTCATATAAGAAACACCTGACGCTTCTACCATTTTCAAAGGTTGTCAGTTTGGGCAATTCACCTATGCAGTGTTCCATTACTTTCGGGCATCTTGGCGCAAAACGGCATCCTGCGGGAAGCTGATCTGGCGCAGGGACATTTCCTTTTATCGCCGTTAATGGCTGAATGTCTCCGTCAATGACTGGAATGGATTCAAGCAGTCCTTCTGTGTATGGGTGAAGCGGCTGATCAAACAACTCTTCAACGGTTCCATTTTCAACAACCTGTCCGCAGTACATGACAATGACGCGGTCTGCTACTTCCGACACAACACCTAAATCGTGCGTAATGAGAAGTATAGATGTACCAAAGGTCGAACATAAATCTTTCATTAAGGTCAGCACCTGGGCTTGTATGGTCACATCGAGCGCAGTAGTCGGCTCATCCGCAATGAGGAGCTTCGGATCACAGCTTAGCGCAATGGCGATCATGACTCGTTGACGCATACCGCCGGATAAACGGTGCGGGTAATCTTTGATGATTTGTTCTGGCCTGGAAAAGCCTACAAGCTTTAGCAAGTCAATCGCTTTTTTGGTCGCTTCTTTTTTTGAAAGTTTTTTGTGGTAAATGAGGATTTCTGTTATTTGTTCCCCGATGGTTAAGACGGGATTAAGTGAGGTCATGGGTTCCTGAAAGATCATGGATACATCATTACCACGAATATTGCACAATTCCTTTTCACTATATGTAACAAGGTCTTTTCCATCAAGCTTAATGGAACCATCCATAATCTTCCCACCAGTCCCATTAATCAGACCCATGATGGATAAAGACGTAATACTTTTACCAGACCCAGACTCACCGACTAATGCGACTGTTTCCCCTTTTTTGATACTAAAATCAACGCCATCAACAGCAGGTATTGGTTCCTTTTTTCGAAAAAAATAGGTTTTTAAGTTTTGCACTTCAAGCAGTGTGCTCATGCATTCGCCCCTTTCTCCATAGATCAAATGAACCGAATCGAAAAATTCCGTCTTTTTAGAATAAAAAGAATTATCAAAATTTATATTTGTATATTATTACATCAGCATGACGAAATCAAGAAGTATTTAGTAAAATTGTAATATGACACTTTTTTTGTGAATGATTGTCTTTATGATTCTATCGCCTTTAAAAACGTTTCCGCTGGCTCCGCAATCATAGACTCCTCGCTGATTCGGTGCTCATCGAAATACTTTTTCACGATATAAAATCCAGTGGCATAGCCAAGCATTTTGGGGTAGTTCCCTTTTCCATAAAGGAGATTCTGTATCAGCCTTTCGTCGTCCTGCACTTTCTGATAAAGGTGACTGGATACCCATTTCTTGTACATGCGTTGCAGCTGCGATTCATCATATAAAGTCGTCCACTTTGCTGTATAGCTTTCTCCATATCTATGATACACAGCATATTCAGCGAGCCCCTCCATCATGATTGTATCAAGGAATGTAAAATCTTTTTCTTCTTTCGTGAGAAAATGCAACCTGCATACATGGTGATATTCATGCGTCAGCAACGTACCGATTCGCTCCTTCGGTGTATGCGGGGATAAAAAAAGAAAGATTTTGTCATCAAATGCCATGCCGGATTGAAAGTAAAATTGTTCTCTGATCTCTTTGCTGCTCTCATTAACAGGCAAAATAAAGACAGGGACATCAGGACCTCCCCACTTTTTTTGCAGCGCTTTGTATTCTTTCATCACAAGCTGGAAATACCCTTTTTCTTTGAGCTTGTCGATCATTTCCTGGCAGGCGTTCCATGATCGAACCATTCCGTGATGTTGTAAATGGGCGAGAATAGATGATCCTTCTTTTTTCTCCGCTCCTTTAAAATAAGGGACAAAACGTGCCGCCAGCTCCTGAAATGATGATGATTGCTCAATGAGATATTGTGTATTGATCAGACCCATACCGCTGAACACCTCCATTTTCATCATATGCAAAAAGGCGGCGATCTGTTTATAGATCGCCGCCTTCTTAAGACATATTACGCTTCGTATTTTTTGAAGATAATTGTCGCATTGTGCCCGCCAAAACCAAGTGAGTTGCTCAACGCAACTTGTACTTCTTTTGAACGTGCTTCATTTGCTACATAATCAAGATCACATTCTTCATCTGGTGTTTCAAGGTTAATCGTTGGCGGAATGACACTGTCTTTAATCGCCAGAACAGAGAAAATCGCTTCTACTCCGCCTGCTGCGCCAAGTAAATGACCTGTCATTGATTTTGTCGAGCTGATCGCAAGCTGATTCGCATGCTCTCCAAACACTTCTTTAATCGCCATTGTTTCAAACTTATCATTATACGGTGTGCTTGTTCCGTGGGCATTGATATAATCAATTTCTTCCACTGTTAAACCTGCATCACGAATGGCTTCTTTCATTGCACGTACGCCGCCTTCTCCGTTTGGAGCAGGTGCTGTGATATGGTATGCATCTCCAGTTGAGCCGTAGCCAACGATTTCTGCATAAATGGTCGCACCACGTTTTAACGCATGCTCTAATTCTTCAAGAACAACAATTCCCGCTCCCTCACCCATGACAAATCCGTCACGGTTTTTATCAAATGGACGACTTGCTGTATCTGGATCAGGATTTGTCGAAAGGGCTTTGTTTGCACAGAAGCCAGCAAACGACATTTTCGTTAACGGTGCTTCTGTTCCACCTGTAATCATCGCATCTGCATCTCCGCGCTGAATGACTTTAAAGGCATCACCAATGGAGTTTGTTCCTGTTGCACATGCTGTTACTGTACAAGAGTTAACCCCTTTTGCGCCAAGAGCAATTGAAATTTGGCCTGTTGCCATATCTGGAATCATCATTGGAACGAAGAACGGGCTTACGCGTCTTGCTCCTTTATTCGAATACACTTCGAATTGCTCTTCGAATGTTTCAAGTCCGCCAATACCAGATCCAACCCATACCCCAACACGAGGTGCGTTTTCATCTGTAATTTCAAGGCGTGAATCATCTAAAGCCTTTTGAGCAGCAACGACTGCATATTGTGTGAAGCGTGCCATCTTTCTCGCTTCTTTTTTCTCCATGTAATCTTCGATGTTAAAATCTTTTAGTTCTGCAGCTACTTTTGCTGTATATTCACTTGAATCAACACGTGTGATCGGGCCAACACCTGATACACCTGCTACAGCATTTTTCCATGTTGTCTCTACATCGTTGCCAAGAGGTGTCAAAGCACCTAATCCTGTAACAACTACTCGTTTCTTATCCATTAATTTGTGCACCCCACTCTTTTATCGGCCCCATCGCATAGCGATTGCGCCCCACGTTAATCCTCCACCAAAACCAACCATTACAATCACATCGCCGTCATGAATTTTTCCGGCTTCGATTTCTTCACATAGTGAAATTGGAATGGATGCTGCTGATGTGTTTCCATATTTATGGACTGTTTTCGACATTTTTTCAACTGGCAGCTCTAAGCGTTCGCGTGCTGCTTCCATAATGCGAATGTTTGCTTGATGCGGAATCAAGAAGTCTACGTCTTCTTTTGATAGTCCAGCTTTTTCAATCACGTTTACGCTTGACTCGCCCATTTGTCTCACAGCAAATTTAAATACTTCTCTTCCATTCATGATTGTATGATCTTTTTCATCTAAGTACAAGTGCTTCCCGCCTCTTCCATCGGCTCCAAGCTCAAATGATAGAATTCCCTTGCCTTCGCTGACTGTTCCTAGTACAGCAGCACCTGCTCCATCTCCAAACAAAACAGCTGTGTTGCGGTCATCCCAGTCGGTAATGCGAGAAAGCTTTTCTACACCAACGACAAGCACATGTTTGTAAGTGCCAGATTCGATAAATTGTTTTCCAGTAACAAGCCCATACATAAAGCCAGCGCATGCAGCGCTAATATCCATTGCACATGCTTTATGTGCACCGAGCTGCTCTTGAATCATACAAGCGACTGTCGGAAATGCTTGATCTGGCGTAACTGTCGCTACAAGAATCATATCAATATCTTCTGCAGCCACATCTGCGTCAGCTAATGCTTTTTTTGCAGCAGCAAGCGCCATATGAGATGTATTGACATCATCAGATGCAATTCTTCTTTCTTCTATACCTGTTCTAGTACGAATCCACTCGTCAGAAGTTTCAACCATTTTTTCTAAATCACGATTTGTTAATACTTTTTCAGGTATATAGCGGCCAAGGCCAATAATTCCAGCATTCATTGAATAAGACTCCTTTTACTCATACGAGCATGTGATATTGTGATCTTATATTAGTATCTGGTACTAATTTTACCTTATTTTTTTCTCCTTGGCAATACAAACGTCTAACCTTTCCTCTCACTTTTTTCATAGATTAATGATATACCAATAGTAGAAAGGAACATGTGATATGGCGCAAAAGGATATTTTCTCAGCAATGATGTTTGGTCAGCCGCTTGAAAAGGAGAAAAGCAAGACAGAAAAAAAGGAGGAGCGTGCAGAGACTTCTTCAAGTGATGACTCCATTGACTACATGCATGTCATGAATCAAATTGGAAACATTATGAACTCCATCGATGAGCTGAAGCCTGTGTTTAAAGATGTCGGCCCTATGATCAGTGCCTTTAAGAAAAAATTATCATAAAAAAAAGCCACTATTCTGTGGCTTTTTTTGATTGTTGACAAAGGGCTAAAATATTTTAGCCCTTTGTCTTCTTCTCAGCGTGATAGAAAACCTTTGCAGTCTAGGAAGGACGAGCACTGGAGCGGAGCGAATTTGTCATTCGTGAGCACCAGCGCGCAGGACTGACAAAGAATGCGAGGGTTTGTCTACACGCTGAAAGCCACTATTCTGTGGCTTTTTCTGATGCTGCATCTGCTTTTCCAAGCTCATATGCCTCTTGCATGACAGATGTAAACAAAGAGAGAAGCGGCTGAAGTGCTTCTGGATCAAGCTGAATCCCTGCTTTATCTAATTCTTCTTTTGCTTGTGGAAAATACTTCATCGCAATTTGTAAAAACTCCATCGATTTTTCGTGTTGCATGTTCAACGTCCTCACTTTTCATTTGGCAATTTGCCTGTTTTTTTGTAATTCGCAATATCCTTCTCAATGTCTTTCACAAAAGCGCGGTCTATGGTTGAGCTAAATTTCCCCATTTCGATCACTCCTTCTTTAAAGTCAAAGGAGTACTCACCTTGTTCGTTTAGCTTGCCTTCATTAAACTTCTTCGCAATGATACTGTACGCTTTATCGACATGCTGTACAGTGCTAGTTAACACCGTATGGCTTCCAAGGTTGGATTGATCAGTGACATATCCGATCGCAGATAGATTGTCGGTTTTGATTTGTTCAATGACAGGGATATTATAACCATCACCTGCTGGATACACAACATCTACACCTTGTTTTTTCAATTTTTGATAGAGGTTCACCGCTTTGTCAGCATCATCCCAGTTTTCGACAAATTCCGCTAGGACTTGCACATGTTCATCCTGATATTTTGCACCTTTGATAAAACCGTCTACTTCACTTTGCCAATCATATGTAGCCAGAATACCAATCTTTTTTGTTTTGGACATATGTGCTGCTGTCATGCCTCCGAAAAAGCCCATTGCTTCTCCTTTAAACGTGACGTTTGTGACATTATCAGCTTGAGGCTTGCCTCCATTGACCGTGATAAATTGTGTTTTCGGATAATCTTCACTGATCAAGTTGAAAATTTCGCTGTATTCATTGCCATGGCCAATAATCAAATTGACTCCTTTTTTATGAAATTCTTCAATGGCATCAACGATTTTCTCCTTGTCGACCATCCCTTCCTTATAATAAACATCTACACCAAATGTTGATTGGATATTTAATAAGCCTTTATAACCTTTCGTTCCCCAAACTTGATCATTAATCGTATCGGGGACGAGTAAACCCACCTTCTCAATATGTCCTTTTAACGGCGCCTGCGAGCAGGCAGATAGCATAAGAAGAAGGAACGAAAAGATCATGACAAGCCGCTGGTACTTCATGCCATGTTCAACTCCCTTTGCAACACGCAGGCATGAACCTGTATGTTAAATATAGGTTTATTTTATACTGAAAAAAGATAAGATGGAAGATCATTCTTGCTTTTTGTCGAAAAATGTTGAGTTTTGTCTTTTCCATTCTGCTATGATTTCTTCTGCTTGTTTGTCACCTGTTTGTCTTTCTACCTTTAATTGATGGATCATTTCCTGCCTTTGATCAGTGCGTGCCCACTTTAAAAGCTCCTTTGCGACATCTTCTACAAAAAATGCGTGATCATCCTTTATTCGTCTCTCTTCATGGAGTGTCCACGGACCAAACATGCGTGGAAGGATAACAGCCGAAACGCTTTGTTCATGCGAATGGCTTTCGGGTTCTTCGTAAAACAAGCGGTATATGCCATGCTTCGCTTCGAGGTCTGTCTCTCTGTTCATTGAATCATCTGATTGAAAAAAGATCAGGTCATATGCCTCTTTCCTATCTTGACCATCAATAACGCGGACAAGATCATTGCGGCCAAGCCACATCATCCGCTCTTCTAATAACATTTTTTGCTCCTCTGACTGCTCCTTAGGATATGTGATATCCACTTGTATGCCCTCTTTCATCATATATTCACAAAGTGTCAGGCCAAAAAATTCATCTGCACCTATGATCAGTCCTGTTTCCATGTTCATGTCCCCTTTTTTAGCATATCGAATAAAAAGAAGAGCCCTTTCCATGAAGGGCTGTTATCATCCTATTCATTACAATTCTCTTTCATGCGATTTATAAAACTTGTGAATGGACTGAAAGATTCTTCTTGGATGATCAAACATATGCAAGGTAAGGTCCATCTGACAATGGTCTGGATTCATCATATGTTGATCAATAAAAGGCTTTGCATGTAGTTCATAGGCATACGGTGCGCCGTTTAGTCTCTGCCATATATGAATCGGTACATGAGCTGAATGAACGGGGCAAGAAGGAAGTGGATACGTTTCTGCTTCCTTTGCAGAGCACCCATAGCTCTGTGCGAGTTCTTTCATGAACTGTTTGTAGAAGAATTTGTGTTCCTTTTCTCTTTCTCTTTGTGCTTGCAGGTGTAAACATGGATTCATCATGGCTATAGACCTTAGCACTTCTGGCATTTCTTCGGCAAGACTCATGGCGACAAGTGCACCCATTCCCTCTGCCAGCACATGAATTTCCCGGTTTAATATTTCTTGTTTTAATGTGTGATGAACAAGCTGTTTCGCACTAAAAACAGCATCTTCACATCCCCAGTGATTCCCATGAAGATGACTATTAAACAATGTATATCCTTCATCCTTTAAAGCAGTTAAAAGCTGGTTTCTTCCGTAATGCTGAAGCCAGAATGATGTATTTTCCTGCACAAAGTGATTTCGGTCACCGAGGATTAGAATGCCAAAGCCATTTGGTTTTTGAGGAAGGTGAATGACGTTCCACTGGGAACCAAGCTGGAAAAAACGTTCGCTTACACCCATATGGCCAGCCTCCTTTCAGTGATTCTGCTTTCTATGATATGAACAACAACTCTTGTAGGAATAAGGAAATCCCCTAAAGACAGAAGAATTCTTTTTATTTTTATAGTAGAAGGTCTCAAAATGGTCACATAAAGGCGGAAAACAGTCTTTTCTCTGAACTCGTATCTATGGTATGATAGTCAATAGATTGTTACATAAAGGACGGTGGAATAATGCATTACATTATCACCCTCATTTGGACTTTTCTGCTGACACATATGGCTGGTTACATCGTTGCATCTATGAATGGAGCTGCTTATGATTTTACGTTAACTTCCATTCTTGCCATAGTGTTTACGGTTATTTTATTCATCTTTGCTGAAGTAAGTCCAATGAAAGAAACAGAAAGTTCAACAGAACATTCTTAATATTGCTGGAAAAGAGCTAATGATTTGAGATTAGCTCTTTTTCTTTTTTTCAGAATGATGACCAGAAGTTGAGAGCGCACGCTAAAACCCCCTGCCGTTAATTACAGGGGGTTTTTGAGTTACACCTCAACCGTTTCGGACTTCTGTTTGTCTGCTGACAAATGGCTTTTCGCAAGCCCTGTGAACAGGAAGATCGCGATGCCCGATAAAATTTCAAGCACACCGCCCCCCGCAATGACAGGTCCTGCTCCAAAGCGTTCTGCCAGGACGCCCGATATGACGGCTGCAAGCGGGAGAAAGACATTTGATGACGCATTGATCACGGCATATACTTGCGGCTGATCTTCTTGGTCAACAGACGTTTGAATAATGACCATCTCTGGAACATTGATCGCACTGACGGCTGCACCAAAAATAAAGGAAGCTAGAAGAACGACTGGAAGCCATGTACTCATTCCAGTGATAAAGAATGCAGCTCCTTCAATCATGCCTGCGACAATAAAGAACAAGCCAAACCTTTTGATTTTCACCTTCGCCAGTGCAAAGCCCATCATAAACGCACCGACTGCGGCGACACCTCTTAAAATGGAATACACCATTGAATCACTTTGCAGCGCTTCTGCTACATATACAGCGGATAATGCCTGCCACGGAGCTGCAGCGACATTCATTAAAATACAATAAAGGGTCAGTGCAAATAAAATATGATGATTTTTAACGACTAGAAAGCCTCTTTTTAAGTTATACAGATATGTATTCTTTGCTTGTTTAATGTCTGCTGCTTTTTCTGCATCTGACTTTTGGAGTTTAACGCCAATAATGAACAAGCCCGATATGATAAATAAAGCAGTGGTGATCAGGAGCGTATCTGCAGGTCCAATTAATTTGACCAAAAGACCAGCGACCATCACCGCAGCAAGTGCGACAATTTCAAAAGATGATTGCAGGATCGCATTTGCTTTTTGAATGAGATGCTTTGGAACAATCTGCGGAAGGATAGCCACAGAAGCCGGGTTATAGGCTGCACCTGTTGCCGATTGAATAACCATTAATGAGATCAATAACCATAGAGGCAATATGTGCGAAAAATGCAGTAGTGGAATAATGAGTACAATGGTTGCTCGAATGACATCTGAAGCAAACATCCATTTAGATAAATGATGTCTTTTCATAAGAGGTCCTAGTATTGGGGCCAACAATGATGAAGGAAGAACTGTCACTGCTAGAAGAAGTCCGGTACCGAGCGCTCCATCCCCTCTTAAAATCAATAACCAAAGAACGGATGTAAAAGCAAAACTTTCTCCTGTATTTTTTATGAGTCTTGATATGAACAATGAGGTGAAGCGTTTATTCCAAACACTTTCACTGAGATTCATCTTTTCCATCACACAAATCCTTTCAACCTTATACTATCCTTACATATTTTACCTTAATCTTTCTTTTTTTCATACTATTTATTTGAAAATTGGAACTTAATTGTTTTTTATTATAAAGAAAAAAGAGGCATGACACATGCCTCTAAAGACTTATTCATATGGACTCTTAGTCAATTGCTTACGGCTTTCTTTGGTAAGTCCAAACACGGTTATGGTTCGAGTTATCCGGAAAGACGTCTCCTGCTTTAAGCTTTATCTTTAAAGGATCTTTCACCATACTACCGGTCTCACCGATTTCGATATAAACACCATTATTAGGTGCCTTATTACCAGATTTAAACTGATGCTGTTGACCCATTTCCATCCTCCTTTCTCGATTGATGTTATTATGTCCCGTCCATTGTCTCTCCAATCCAACATGTAAAAAGTCCCTGCTCAGTCGAGACAGGGACACTTGTGATTTATTTAGGTTGTTGATACATGAGCTCTTTGATTAACGCTTTTTGCACATGCAAGCGATTTTCTGCTTGCTGGAATACTTTAGAGTGTGGTCCATCAATGATATCAGCCGTCACTTCTTCTCCTCGGTGTGCCGGCAGACAATGAAGGAAGATATAATCTGCTGCTGCATGTTGCATGAGTTCCTCATTGACTTGATATTCTTTAAATTCAGCTAGACGTTTCTCTGTTTCAGCTTCCTGTCCCATGCTTGTAAATACGTCTGAATAAATGACATCTGCATCCTGAACAGCAGCTACTGGATCTGTTGTGACGATGACTTCTGCGCCTGATTGTTTTGCAAACGCCTGGGCAGTCTCTGTCACTTCTTGAAGAGGTTCATAGCCTTTTGGTGATGCAACGGCAATGTCACAGCCTAACTGCGCGCAACCAACCATTAAGGAATGAGCCACATTATTCCCATCACCGATGTACGCCACTTTCACACCTTTTAGTGTGCCTTTTGCTTCTTTAATCGTCAGTAAATCAGCCAGTGCCTGACATGGATGAGAGTAGTCCGTTAGTCCGTTGATCACTGGAATAGAGGCGTATTTTGCAAGTTCTTCTACCTTCTCATGTTCAAAGGTTCGAATCATAATGCCATCTACATACCCAGACAGCACCTGCGCTGTATCACCAATCGTTTCTCCTCTGCCAATTTGCAGATCATTTGAGCTGAGGAAGAGCGCATGTCCGCCTAGCTGCGTCATGCCCGCTTCAAACGAGACACGGGTTCTAGTTGAAGATTTTTCAAAGATCATCGCTAATGTTTTTCCTTTGAATAAATCTTGATATGGATGTTGTTTCATTTCTTCTGCTTTTTCAATTAAGTACGCAATGTCATTGATCGAAAAGTCTTTTAACGATAAAAAGTCTTTTCCGTATAATGCCGGTTGCACGTCGACTTGGCTCATGCCGTCACTTCCTTTTTATATAATTCGTGGAGAGATACTGGTGATACATCTCCATCTTTTCCTTGCAGGAACGCTTGCGCTGTTTCATATTCGGTTAGAACTTGAACACCATGTGTGAGTGCTTTTACACGCTGTTCTTTTGCCTCTTCATCATCACCTAAATGAATGTGAAGCGATTTATCGTCTTGTTTCAGCCACGATTCAAAGCTGCCAGTCCAGACGTCAAAGCCTGCTCGTTTTGCTTCATCTACGAATAATTCACTGCCTTGTATAAAGAGGCTTCCTTTCTGTTTCCAGATCGGTGCAAACACTTTTTTCAAGGCGCTTTCGACGTTCTTTCCTACACACATTCCTTCACCCGTCGCTTTCATTTCAGGTGTGAGCTTTAAATCAATATCTTGAATGGCATGTGAGGAGAAGACTGGGAATTTAACAGCTGTGCCCCCCTTATTCTTCGTTGCCGGTTTCAATTCTTCAAGCGTTGCACCAGCTAACAGCTGAGTCGCCATTGGGATCATGTCAACACCCATGACTTTACTTACAACTGGAACAGTCCGGCTTGCCCGAGGATTCACCTCTAATACGAGCGCCTGGTTCCCTTTTATCACAAATTGAATATTCATAATGCCTTTAAAAGCTAATTTCTTTGCGATTTGTTCAGAAGCGTTATACACCTGCTCTTTGATGTCTTCACTAATAGAGACACTTGGCAAGATGGCAAAGCTGTCACCTGAGTGTACGCCCGCTTTTTCAATATGCTCAACGATTGTTGGAATGAATGTCGTCTTTCCGTCTGAAATGAGATCCACTTCCACTTCTTTTCCAGCGACGTACTCATCAATTAAGATCGGATAAGGTAAATGATCTGGCTGATCAAGTATTGCTACCAATTGAGCTTCTGTATGGACAACGATCATGCCCATTCCCCCAATGACATATGATGGACGAATAAGAACAGGGTACCCGATGCTTGCAGCATGCTCCAGTGCTTCTTCTTTTGAATGTGCTGTATCTCCTTTTGCATGAGGAAGATTCAGTTCATCAAGAAGCTGATAGAATAAATCGCGATCTTCTAATGCATCTAGTGTGTCAAAGGACGTGCCTAACAAGGTAACGCCGGCTTTTTCTAAACCTTCCGCCACATTGATTGCTGTCTGCCCGCCAAATTGAACGATGACAAAATCAATTTGCTCCGCTTCAACTACGTTTAAAATATGTTCTAACGTGATCGGCTCAAAGTATAAACGATCTGCAATCTCATAATCGGTACTAACCGTTTCTGGATTATTGTTCATCATGATGGTTTCAAATCCAAGCTTTTGTAAAGTAAGAACGCCATGAACGGCACTATAATCAAACTCGACCCCTTGCCCAATTCGAATCGGACCAGAGCCAATGATGAGTGCACGCTCCTTTGTTTTCTCTTGATGCTCTCCATCACTTTTGCCAAAGTACGTAGAATAGAAGTAATTCGTTTTTGCATCGAATTCAGCCGCACATGTATCGACAATTTTAAATGAAGCGGCAATGCCATACTCTTGGCGAAGCTGTCTGATATCTTGTTCACTGCGATCCGTCAGAGAAGCGATTGTTTCATCAAGGAAGCCTTTTTCTTTCACCTTTCTTAAGGTGTCTTTGGATAGCGTCCCCTGATGGTTCTTCAATTCTTGTTCGAGTGTGATCATATTCTTGAAAACATGTAAGAAAAACAGATCAATCTTCGTCGTTTCATGAATCGTTTCAACGGTTTCTTGTCTGGAAAGCAGCTCCATGACAGCGAAGAAACGGCGATCGTCCGGTGTTTTGATTAATTCAAATAACTGTTCAGTCGAATGTTCTTTCAGTTCAGGCAAGTGGAAGCCCTTTGTTTTGATTTCAAGTGATGCGACGGCTTTTTGAATGGCAGATTCTAAATTACGGTCAATCGCCATGACTTCACCAGTCGCCTTCATTTTTGTGCCTAATTTCCGGTCTGCTTGTTTAAATTTATCGAACGGCCAGCGCGGAAATTTCACCACGACATAATCGAGTGCCGGCTCAAAGCTAGCATACGTTGTTCCTGTAAGCGGATTTTTCAATTCATCTAGTGTATAACCGACCGCAAGTTTTGCCGCCATTTTGGCAATCGGATAGCCTGTTGCTTTCGATGCAAGAGCAGAAGACCGGCTGACCCGAGGGTTGACCTCAATGACAAAATATTCTTTGCTGAGTGGATCGAGAGCGAATTGGATATTACAGCCGCCAACGACATCAAGCGCTGAAATGATTTTTAAGCTTGCTGAGCGGAGCATTTGATAATCCTGATCCGTTAATGTCTGTGACGGTGCAACGACAATCGAGTCACCTGTATGCACACCAACTGGATCGATATTTTCCATGTTACATACAGTGATACACGTATTTTGACGATCTCTCATGACCTCATACTCGACTTCTTTAAAGCCAGCAATGCTTTTTTCAACTAAGCACTGATGAATCGGACTCGCTAGAAGAGCACCTTCAATCAGCGGTTTAAAAGCCTCTTCAGTTAAAGCGATGCCTCCCCCTTTACCACCAAGTGTGTAGGCTGGTCGAAGAATGACGGGAAAGCCCACTTCTTTTGCAAATTGAAGGGCGTCTTTCGCATTATCTACAATTTCACTTTCTGGTACAGGTTCATTCAAATGCTTCATGAGAGCACGGAATTTCTCACGATCTTCACCGTTTTCAATTGTTTCAACTGACGTTCCGAGCAGTTTTACCCCATGCTTTTTCAGCACACCGGCTTTTTCCAGCTCGACAGCAAGGTTTAAAGCCGTCTGTCCGCCAAGATTGGCTAAAAGACCATCTGGTTTCTCTTTTTCAATGATTCTTGTCACTGAATCAACTGAAAGCGGTTCAAAATAAATTTCATCAGCAAATGACTCGTCTGTCATAATAGTTGCTGGGTTGTTATTCACTAAGATGACGTTGTAGCCTTCTTCTTTTAAGGCCATACAACCTTGTGTTCCTGAGTAATCAAATTCTGCTGCCTGACCAATGATGATTGGACCAGACCCGATGACTAGAATGGTTTGTATGCTTTGATCTTTAGGCATGTGCGACTTCTCTCCTTGCTTGTTTCACTTTCTCAATAAAATCATCGAATACCCATTCACTTTCTGCAGGGCCTGGGTGTGCTTCTGGATGAAATTGAACGGACATAATCAGCTTCTCTTTATGAATGAATCCTTCAACAGATCCGTCATTCACGTGGAGGAATTTGACGTCCACTTCTTTGTCATTCATGCTTTTTTCATTGACCACATAGCTATGATTTTGGCTTGTCATAAAGACACGTTTTGATTCTGTATCTTGTACAGGATGATTCGCCCCGCGGTGGCCAAAAGGAAGCTTATACGTATCCCCGCCAAGCGCAAGAGCAATTAATTGATGACCTAAGCAAATGCCTAGTGTCGGGAAGGTCATCATGATGTCATGAATGGTTTTTAAATATGGCTTCATTGTTTTTGGATCTCCAGGTCCATTTGACAAAAGGATCGCATCTGGCTTGATATCAAATACCTTTTCCATTTGTTTGTACGGAATCACTGTGACTTTACAGCCGCGCGCTTCGAGTGAGTCCGCAATTGATTTTTTAAAGCCAAAATCAATGAGCGCTACATGATCCTCGCCGCTGCCTTGTGTGTATACTTCATCCTCTGTGACCTGCTCAACCACATTGTCTTGCTTCATTGCAGGTGGCGTTTCATTTTCGTCTAAACTAAGCACTGCATTCATCGTTCCATTTGCTCGAATGTTCTGCACGACTGCACGAGTATCTATATGTGTAAGAAGCGGAATGTTCCACTTCTGTAAATAATCTTTTAAGCTTACGGCTGCAAGGTGATGAGAAAAATGCTCAGCTGCCTCATAGACAACGACCGCTTTTACTTGTGGTTTTTTGCTCTCAAAGTCTTCATGATTGATGCCGTAATTTCCGATGAGCGGATATGTGAAGACAATGATTTGTCCTTTATAAGAAGGATCTGTGAGTACCTCTTGATAACCTGTCATCCCTGTAAAAAAGACCACTTCACCCGTCATGCCAGCTTCTCCTGTCAGATCTCCTTCAAAAGAGGCTCCATCTTCTAAATTTAAATAACCTTTCATGCTTGTGTCACCCCATATTGAATAATTAATAATATAAATGCATGTTTATGCGTTCTGGTGTAAAAAAATTTAGACCGTTACTGCTTCATTTGCTAACACTTGAATGACCGCTTCTATTGCTTGATCCAATTCAACTTTTTTGACATTCAGCGGAGGTAATAAACGAATGACATTCGGACCAGCTGGAAGCACCAGCAAACCTTGCGCTCGAAGGGCTGTGATGTAATCACCTACTGGCTGATAACACTCAATTCCCGCCATTAATCCTTTGCCCCGTACTTCTTTCACGATGTTCAGCTGTTTGACTTCTTGCAGTCTCTTTAAGAGGTACGCACCCTTTTCTTTCACTTCTGAAAGAAAGTCTTCTTTGAATATTACATCAAGGGTTGCGTTCACAGCTGACATAGCGAGCATGTTGCCACCAAATGTTGTGCCATGAGAGCCTGGAGAAAAGGCATCCCCTAAAGCTTTTTTCCCTATCACTGCACCGACTGGAAATCCATTTCCTAAACCTTTTGCGGCTGAAATAATATCAGGATCAAGTCCCGATTGCTCATAGGCAAATGCTGTCCCTGTTCGCCCAATACCCGTTTGGATTTCATCTACAATCAGCAGTGCTTGATGTTTTTTGCAAAACGCTTGAACGGCTTCAAGAAATTCAGCTGTAGCTGGATTCACTCCACCTTCACCTTGCACCACTTCCAGCATGACGGCTGCGACATCATCGATTTCACACGCTGTGATCGCTTCAGGGTCATTAAACGGTACATAATGAAAGCCTTCCAGCATCGGTCCAAAACCAGTTTTGATTTTATCTTGACCTGTGGCAGCCATACCAGCATACGTGCGCCCATGGAAAGAGTGCAAAAACGTCACAATATTTGTTTTCCCTGTTGCTTTTCGGGCCAATTTGATAGCCCCTTCATTCGCTTCAGCCCCGCTGTTGCAGAAAAATACGAGATCTCCTGAACTGTTTGCTGCCAGCTTTTCCGCTGCTTTTTCTTGCAGTCCATTTTCAAATAGATTTGATACGTGCCAGACCTCGTCAAGCTGCTTCTTGATGGCTTGATTGACCTTTGGATGATTGTGACCTAAATTCGTGACCGCAATGCCTTGTATAAAGTCTAAATATTTTTTCCCAGTTGTATCAACTGCCCAAGAACCTTCTGCCTCTTTAATTTCAACATTCCACCGTCCGTACGTTTGAAAGAGATGACTCACAGGACCGCCTCCTTTTGTTTTACAATTCGAGTTCCTTTAAAGGTATCTCCTGTAAAAATACTGCCTTTTCCATTCACAATCATGACTTCATCCACATCTCCTGATAAAGCACTGAGCGCAGATTGCACTTTTGGAATCATTCCCCCGGAAATAATGCCTTCATCGATGAGCTTGAGAGCTTCTTGTTCGGTGACAACGTCTAACAGCTCACCATTTTTTAAAATTCCTTCCACATCTGTGACAAACATGAGCTTATCAGCTTTCATAGCTCCTGCGACTGCTGATGCTGCAAGATCAGCATTTACATTTAACGTTTGGCATTCTTCGGTCATAGATAGCGGCGCAATGACGGGAATGAATTGTTTCTCCATTAGTGCTTCTGCCATCTCTGGATTGACTTCTTTGATTTCGCCAACGTACCCATATACATCTTGATCGAGAAAATCGGCGACAAGCATCTGTCCATCTTTACCAGATACACCGACAGATGATATATCATGCTTTGCCAGTTCTGAAACAAAGTATTTATTCACCGTTCCTGAAAGGACCATTTCGGCTACCTCTAACACCGGCTTTGTTGTTTTGCGCTGTCCATCTACAAATTCCGTTTTCACTTCTAATTTTTGCAGCATGCTCGTGATTTCAGGACCTCCGCCATGTACGATAGCCAGTTTAAATCCAGCAGCTTGAAGTGAGCGGACATTTTCATAAAAGGTATCGGAAAGTTCTCGAATGACACTGCCTCCACACTTGAACACGATCGTTTTATCCATGTCTATCTCCTTCATTATGTGCGATAGCTCGCGTTAATTTTCACATAATCATAGGTAAGGTCACAGCCCCATGCTGCCGCTTCACCATTTCCTTCATTCATTTGAATGAAAATCGTAATCTCATCCTGCTCTAGATACGCTTTTGCTTCCTCTTCTGAGAAAGACTGAGGTTCGTTATGTTTAAACAGACACTGCCCGCCTAAGTAAACTTCCACCTCTTCTGGCGTGACAGAAGCTGCGCTATGACCGATTGCTCCGATAATCCGTCCCCAGTTGGCGTCCGTACCGTATACGGCTGTTTTCACAAGACTTGAACCTACGATTTTTTTTGCAATAATTCCCGCTTCTAAGTTGTTTTTAGCACCAACAACTTTCGCTTCGATTAATTTAGTTGCGCCTTCTCCGTCTCTTGCAATCTCTTTTGCTAGATCTTCGCAGGCTAGTTTTAATCCTTCTTTAAACAATGGCCATTCTGGATGTTCTTCATTCAGTGCCTGGTTTTCTGCCATTCCATTTGCCATCACAAGCACCATATCGTTAGTTGATGTTTCTCCATCGACGGTAATTTGATTAAACGTCACATCTGTGATGTCACGAAGAGCATTTTGCAAAGCTTCTTGTTCGACATTTGCATCGGTTGTGACAAACCCGAGCATTGTGGCCATGTTCGGATGAATCATACCAGAGCCCTTTGCTGCACCAGAAATGAGAATCTCTTTCCCGTCTATCGTCAAGGAGTATGTCGTATTTTTAATGACTGTATCTGTTGTTAAAATCGCTTCTTCAAAGTGGCCATTTCCTGCTTTTGCTTCTTTTAGCTGAGCGATGCCTGTTTTGATTTTATCCATATCCAGACACTCTCCAATGACACCAGTAGAAGAAACGGCAATGTAATCAGGCTCTGTGCCTAACATGTCTGCACAGGCTGCCTGCATGTCGTATGCATCTTTTAATCCCTGCTCACCTGTGCATGCGTTGGCGATCGCACTATTGACAATGACACCTTTTAGTTTGCCCGTCTTTTTTAAGCTTTTTTGTGTCACTTGTAAAGGAGCAGCTTGAAAGTGACTTTGAGTGTATACCGCTGCACTCGCTGCTGGTACTTCACTGATGATCAAGCCAAGGTCTTTTTTTGAATAGCGTAATCCTATATGAATCCCCTTTGCTTCAAAACCTTTTGGTGATGATACGTCCCCGTCAATTTTGACAATACTTTTTTCATTCAATTCGATCATGTTTGTTGTCTCCCCTGTTCTTATGGATAGAGAGGTGTCATTGTGAGGCCCGCCTCTTCATGTAAGCCTTTGATGATGTTGAAGTTTTGAACCGCTTGGCCGGCTGCACCTTTCATGAGATTATCTATGACAGATACAATCGTCAGTCTCCCTGTTCGCTCATCTAAATGAAAGCCAATATCACAGAAGTTACTGCCGTATACTTCTTTTGTTTGCGGATATATCCCGTGATCTCTCACTCTTACAAAATAGGAATCTTCATAAAAGTCCTTCATCCGTTTCATTAATTCTTCTTTTGTGACATCTGCTTTCAATTGTGTATACATCGTCGCCATAATCCCTCTTGTCATCGGGACAAGGTGTGTTGAAAATGTGATGTTCGCCGTTTGCGGGTTCCATTCTCTAAGTACTTGTTCTATTTCAGGTGTGTGCTGATGTTCATTCACCTTATAAATTTTAAAGTTATCGTTCAGCTCTGAAAAATGTGTGCCAAGTGAGGCTGATCGTCCTGCACCGGACACCCCGGTTTTTGCATCTATTATGATCATAGATTCATCGATTAAATTCTGTTTCATCAGCGGTGCTAATCCTAGAAGAACTGCAGTAGGAAAGCAGCCTGGGTTTGCAATGACTTCCGCTTGCTTAATGGTTTCACGATTCAATTCAGATAATCCGTATACAGCTTGTTGAACCGATGCTTCATCCGCTGCCCTTCGTTTATACCACGCTTCATAAACGGTCCCATCTTGAATGCGCAAGTCACCTGATAAATCAATAATTGGCACCCCTTGATTCATGAGCTTCGGTGTGAGTTCACTTGATACGCCTGCTGGTGTCGCTAAAAACACAGCATCTGTTTCTTGCACAATGGCAGCCGGATCAATGGCTTTTAATGTTTGGTCAGTAATCGTTGTCAGATGCGGATAAGATTGACTGTATAATTGCCCATCACCACTTGATGAATACAATATACATTCCTCCACATGTGGATGCTGCTTAAAGATACGAACTAATTCCGCACCACCGTACCCTGTAGCACCTATAATACCTATTTTCAACGTCAATACACCCTCTTGATCTTTGTGAAATTATTTAACATTATAACATGTATAAAAATTAATTCAATTGTATATTTAATATTTGTTTTCATTTTTTTTCATAAAAAAATCCACATATCTTCGTGAGACATGCGGATTTTATCTATTGTTCTTCATATTGAGGACCAGAAGCGCACTGCATAAATATAATAGGGAACTTGCATAAAAAATCAAATGAATGGTGAAGAAATCAGCAAACAGGCCGCCAAGCATAATGGCGATAGATGAAAAAAGCGCTGTCCAAAAATGATAGTGCCCAACTTCTTTCATTCGCTTCTTCTCATTTGTGAGTTCGGTGACGAGCAGTTTCTCTCCGTGCTTCTGAACACCACCTAGCACACCTAAGGCAATCTGAATCATATAAACTTGCTCTACTTCTGTGATATGTGGAAAAAGGAGAAGAAGAAACGCCATACCAAACGAATGAATGATTAAAAAGAGACGCCTGTCGGTCGTTTCAGGAAGTTTTCCTAATAATAAATGAATGAACGCACCGCTCAAACCAAACAGACCATAAGCAAGACCAAATTGAGAATAGCTCGACCCAACATTTTTAATAAAAAGAATATAAAAAGGGAAAATGAGACTACTGGCGAAAAACAGTAGACTTTGTGAATAGACAAACCATTTCATTGCTTTAGCATTCATTGTGTATTGTACCTTTCATAAAAGTAGTTGATAAATCTGCCATCTGGATCTGCTTGCTTTTTCTTTTGAAAGAATAGATCGGTTTTTGGATACGCTTGTTTCATTTGTGCTTTCGTTTGATAAGGCATGTATGGTAAGTAATAGCTTCCATGGTGCCGTAAGGTGATATCTGTCATTTGCCGGATGACCCGCTCTGCTTCTGCCTTCTCTTCTTTCTCAAAACCATAATTCACTAACAAAACAAGTGCAAACATATCTTCTTTCGCATATGAGAGATCCGCTTTTTCATTTTTTTGTACGTAACGGATCGTGATGTTCATTAAATTCAATTCTTCCTGTTGTAAAAAGCTTCTCATGTCATCGATATACGCACGAAAACGATCAACTGGAACAAAGTATTCTTGAAGCACATCGGTATCTGACTCATTTTCATATTCTAAAAAAGCAGAATCAGACCGCATCACGTTATTTCTTGTGATCAGCTGGTCATTTTGACTTTGAAAATACTTCTTTTGCAAGTTCCATAGCAAATCTTTCCCCATATCAAATCTTCTCGAAAGGCCGAGCATAAATTTTAAAGGGATGACGAGCTGATCTTCTTTGAGCTCGCGGTATGGATCGATCTGTTGATCAGAAGTAAGTGAATAATTCGTCACATACATCTCTTTCAAAAAATTTGTTTTCGCTGTAGAGATTCTTGCGAGATGCATGCGCACTTCTTTATTGTTCTTTACATGCTTTTGAAAATAATCAGTGTATTCATCGTAGTGTAGAGAGGTTGTCTCCGTTTTATATAATTCATCCTTTGTTAAGGAAAGCTCAACATCTAAAATGACACCGAATAAGCCGTATCCTCCAATCACGGCAGTAAATAAATCATCGCTAGGCTTTACTGTGATGATCTCTCCATCTGCTTTTAACAGTGTGAAAGAGCGCACAGTGTCAATAAGTGAGCCGTAGCGAATGTCACGTCCATGCGCATTTGCACTTAACGAGCCACCAATCGTAAAGATGTTTTGAGATTGCATCACCTTTACTGCAAGACCATATGGGTTCACATATGTTTGAATATCATCCCATGTGGCGCCGCTCTGGACCCGAATGGTCTTCTTTTTTTCATTAAATGATACGATTCGGCGAAATTTCGTCATGTCTAGTACAATGCCATTTTCATAATACGTGTGGCCGCCCATACTATGCTGCTTTCCGGCGATTGAAATGGGCAGATTCTTCTCTTTTGCTTCTTCTAATACTTCTTTTAAAGATTCTATTTCTTTTCCTTGCACGACTTTTTTTATTTTGACCGGCATAAGGTGACTCACATCTGTAAACGCCTCAAGTCCTTGTCTTTTGTGTGCTTGACCTTCACGTATAGAGACTGATGCAAAAAAGGCAGCACCATATCCCATCAAAAGAACGATCCATATCCACTTTCGTTTCATTATAGGTACTCCGTTCTATAAAATTACATCCATTATATCAAGCCATACTCCTCCTCTACCTTAATTTTTCATAAAAAAACCTGGCATGAGTTCAACTCATACCAGGTCGTATTTACTTATTGAATACCAAGCGCAATTTTTGCGTACCTTGACATTTTGTCACGTGTCCAAGGTGGATTCCATACGATGTGAACTTCTGTTTCTTTCACTTCAGGCAAGTCGCTCAATGCTTTTTTGACTTCATCGACGATAACTGGTGCAAGAGGACAGCCCATTGATGTTAAAGTCATTGTGATATCCGCTTTTCCATTCTCATCAAGATCGACATCATAGACAAGTCCAAGGTTGACGATGTCTACGTTTAACTCAGGGTCAATCACCTGTTCTAGGGCGCCTAAAATATTTTCTTTCAATGCTTCATCCATGATATCCACTCCTTTTTCAACTAGTATAACGTACTTTTCCTTTTGGCTAAACGTTTGTGCTTTTCAGGTGTGTCACAAACCAATCAATCGTTTCAAACATCGCTTGTCTTGAGACCTTATGGCCAGCCTGTCCATCTGTAATAAAACGAATCAGGTGCGGATCTTCTTTATATTGGGTTTCTGCTAACTCGTCATAAAGAGCTTTTGCATGTCTGTAAGGGACAACTGGATCGTTTTCTGCATGCCAGAATAACAGCGGTCTTTTGTTTAATCGATCTGTTTGCAGCGTTAAATCATAAGGACGCAGAGCGTCTAATTGCTGATTGACTTCTTCGTCCGTGATATCTTTCATCAACCCTTTGTGACGCATGTCCATGATTTGTGCTTGTAGGAATGTCGTATATTTCGGACTGCCCATCAAGCTGACTGCCGCTTTAATCCAATCATGTTTTGCGAGTGCACCAAAGGTCGTGATGCCTCCCATGGAAGTACCTGCAACGCCTATTAGGTCGGAATCAATCAATTGTTTTTCTTGAAAATGTGTCTTAAGTATATCGATTTCACGGATTTCGTTCAGGACGATTTCCCAAAACTTTGATGCCAGTTCCTCTAAGCTGAGGTTTTCTGATCTTACACCATGATAAGCACAGTCAGGCAAAATGACTCTCATGCCTTTTTCTGCCAAATGAAAGGCGAAGTGTAAGTTGTGCTCGCGTGCACTCGTAAATCCATGTATAAAAAATACAAGTGGCAGTGGTTTGTCTTTATTTTCAGCTTTTACGATATGTAAAAATGGAATATCGTGCGTCATTTGCTCATCAATGGTGATCACAGCCTATGAATCCTCCTTTATCATTCCCGTCTTTGTTTATTTTAACATGTAGACAACGAAGATGTGATAAAGATACACTATAGATGGAGGCACCCGCACCAGCTGCCTCCTATTACTTACAGATCAAAGGAGATTTTATGGAGACTAAACCTTATCTAATCGCACTTGACCTGGATGGCACGTTATTAAAAGACGATAAAACGATTTCAGCACACACACTTGATGTCATTCAAAAAGTGAAAGACAGCGGGCATCATGTCTGTATTTCAACTGGCCGGCCATTTCGTTCCAGCTCTCCTTATTATCAGCAATTGCAGCTCGATTCACCGATTGTGAACTTTAATGGAGCGTTTGTCCATCATCCTCTTGATGAAAAATGGGGCAGATTTCACACATCACTTGATCTTCAAGTCGTGAAACAGCTTGTGGATATTAGTGAGGAATATAAAGTACACAATGTGTTAGCTGAAGTGCTAGACGATTTGTATTTCCATTATCATGATGAAAAGCTTATTGATATTTTTAATATGAATGCAAACAAAGTGACCGTTGGAGACCTTCGGAACAATCTTGGAGAGAATGTCACAAGCGTCTTAATTCACGCAAAAGAAGAAGACGTCGGAGCGATTCGGAGCTATTTGACAGATGTTCATGCAGAAGTGATTGACCACAGACGCTGGGCTGCTCCGTGGCACGTCATTGAAATTATTAAAACAGGTATGAACAAAGCCGTTGGACTGCAAAAGATCAGTGATTATTACGGTGTGCCTCAGGAGCGGATTGTGGCATTCGGAGATGAAGACAATGATTTAGAGATGCTTGAATTTGCTGGATGCGGGGTTGCCATGGGCAACGGAATTGATGCAGTGAAACGCGTCTCTAATGAAGTGACAGATACGAACGAACAAGATGGGATTGCAAAATTCCTAACGAATTACTTCTCGCTTTAATTTTTCCATTCATACATAGCAGGTCGAAGCGGGCATACTACCGTTAGACAGGTTGTCCTGTCAGCTTGTGTAAAGGGGCGGATTCCGAATGGGTAAAAGAAGCAAATCGAAACGCTTTATACAACAAGGTAAAGATTCAGTCAGTCTGCATGACGCACGTTTTCCGTATCGTTCCACACTTGAAGAAGCTGCGGAGGACAGGGGAAATATGAAGACTGATGCTTCTGGAGGTTCATTGTGAGAAACGAACTTTTTGATCAAGCCAAATCATTTACTGAAGAAGCCCTTACTTCTTCATTTCCATCTGGTTTAGAGCGTCAACAAGCAGTTCAGCGAGCTAAAAACGCCGTATCGTCTGCATTTGCTAATTCGACAGATGCAGAAAGAAACCAGCTGCATACGTTCCAAGACCTGCTTGATGATCTTTAACGAAAAAAGCTGTCCGCTTTGTGGACAGCTTTTCTTATGCTTATTTCACTTGGAACGTTTTCTTCTCAGTGATTTGCTTTAGCCCTTCTGCTTTTCCTTTAAATGTGACGACCGCTTCATACGTTCCCGGCTCCACACCGTTTGACCACGTATCTTGGAAGTCATATGTTTCATCTGCTTTCAGCACAAAGGATTGGATGGCTTGTGTGAACATACGGTCTTTCGAGTAACGGTATTTTTCATTTCCGTCTTCATCGTACACACTCAATTCGAATTTTTGGCTTGTGTTAAACGTGAATTCAATATCTCGATCTGATTCATTTTTGAGTGACATATTAAATTGAACCGAAGAACCTTTTTGGACGGGGTCTACTGTGAGTACAACGGTTTTTTCTCCCATTTGACCGGATACCTCCTTGTCTGGTTCATCCTTTTTTTGTTGTCCACAAGCTGTTAAAACCAATAGAACGAGAAAAAGCACTAACCCTTTTTTCATCTTCTACCCACCTTTTAATCTCGTCTGAAAAATCCAAGAATATTGGTTGTTTGAACAATATTTGTAAAGGCTTTTGGATCGACTTCCTTTATAATTTGTTCAAGTTCATACAGCTCATACCTTGTAATGACAATGACCATCATTTCTTTTTGTTCATTGGTAAATGCCCCTTTGGCCGGAACAGTCGTAATCCCTCTGACCATTTTTCCATAAATGGCTTCTTTGATTTCATCTGCTTTCTTTGTCACAATCATGGCGGTCAGCTTTTCATGTCTCGTATGGATGGCATCAATTACCCTAGTCGTCACATATAATGTGACAAGGGTATATAAAGCTTTCTCCCAACCTTGTAACAATCCTGCTGTAAAAATGATAATTCCGTTTAAAATGAAGAAATACGTGCCAACTGGTTTGTCTTTCCATTTCGCTAAAATCATCGCAATAATGTCAAGGCCGCCTGTAGATGCCCCATATTTCAGTGTAATCCCAATGCCAAGTGCAGAAATGACTCCGCCAAATACAGCATTTAATAAAATATCTTCAGAAACACTTGTCTCTGGTAAAATGCCGAGGAAAATCGTTGTCAGTGCCACACTAATAATGCTATACAAAGTAAAGGAACGACCAACCTTCATCCAGCCTAAAATGCCGACCGGAATGTTTAAAATAAATAATAGGATCCCTGTTGATAAATAAAACGGTGCATATTGATCGATTAAACTAGATAACAGCTGGGCAACCCCTGTAAAACCACTTGCATATACGTCAGCAGGGATTAAAAATAAATTCAGTCCAATCGCATTGAGTAAGGCACCAATGACGACGACGATGAATTTTTTTGCTTCTCCAATGAACATGTTGTCATTCCTCCACTTACCATTCTCTCTATGGTTTTCCCTAAAATTTAGAATTTGAACACGAAAAAATGATTTTCTATGATATAGTTAGGCTAAAAAGATGTAAAATATGGTTGATTTTTTTAGAAAGAAGGGATTTTGATGACTGTTCATATCATAGCAGACAGTGCTGCTGATCTGCCTCTTTCTTATTATGATGAACAAAACATGACACTCATTCCGCTGCGTGTATTACTCGGCGAGCAGGAATTTGAGGATTTGATCACCATTGAACCAAAACAAGTATTTGATGCGATGAGACAAGGTGCAAGTCCAAAAACATCACAAGCTTCACCGAACCGGATCAAAGAAGCCTTTGTTTCTGCAGCACAAACCCATACATCCGCTATCTATGTTGCCTTTTCATCAGAGCTTTCAGGTACATACCAAACCGCTGTGATGATGGCAAACGAAGTGAAGGAAGAATACCCTGATTTCGATTTACGAATCATTGATTCTAAATGTGCTTCACTTGGTTATGGACTAGCTGTCAAACACGCTCAATCACTTGCCATTGACGGAAATACAATACAAGAAATTGAAACGTCTGTAAAGCATTTTTGTGAATCTTTACAACATATTTTTACTGTAGACGATTTATCGTATTTAGCAAGAGGCGGAAGAATCAGTAAAGCGTCCGCATTTGTTGGCGGATTGTTAAGTATTAAACCCATTTTACACGTTGAGGATGGAAAACTGATACCCCTTGAAAAAATTCGTGGCCGGAAAAAATTATTGAAACGCATAATCGAGCTGATGAAAGAACGCGGATCTGACTGGTCTAGTCAAACTGTTGGCATTAGTCATGGAGATGACCCTGCACTTGCAGAAGAAATGAGACAATTAATCGAAGCCGAATTTCATCCAAAAGAAATCGACATCCAGGTCATCGGCGCAGCTGTTGGGTCCCACTCAGGCCCTAGCACACTTGCCATCTTCTTTACAGGCAGCCCATCATAAAAAGCACCCTTCCCTGAAACATCACGGGAAGGGTGCTTTTCTTATGATAGCTTAAATCGGTGAACGGTTTCGTTTAACCTTGCCGTCATACTCATCAATTCTTCTACTTGTTTGTTCATTTGATGGAAAGATTGCAGTTGTTCGTTTGCCGAGGCAGAAATTTCTTCGCTGCCCGCTGCCGTTTCTTCTACAACGGCACTAATATTTTCAATCGAGTGCAGCACTTGTCCGCCAAGCTCTGTTGATTGAATAATTTGGTCATTTAAGACCGCCATTTCTTGCTTAATATGTTGTGCTTTTGTTTCTATATCTTCAAAGGAGTGTGAGGTTTTGTCCATTGCATCTTGCTGCTGAAGTGATAGCTTGACCCCTTCTTGTACAGTTTGGCTAATGGATTGAATGCCTTTTTCTATATGACTTACCATGTCAAAAATTTGTCTTGTTGCACGAGACGATTCATCTGCGAGCTTACGAATTTCGTCCGCTACGACGGCGAACCCTTTGCCAGCTTCTCCTGCCCTTGCCGCTTCAATCGCCGCATTGAGCGAGAGGAGGTTTGTCTGGTCCGCAATATCAGAAACCGTTTTGGCCATTGCGGAGATTCCGCTTGCGTACTGAGTGAATTCTCCTGCAGACTCTTCAATTTGTCTCGTCGCACGTGTATTTTTTTCAATGGCTGCTTTTGTTTCTGTTAACGTGTGCTTTCCGCTTTCCACCGCTTCAATGGCATCCTCTGTACTACGGATGACTGTATGTGATCTTTCGGAATTCTTACGGCCATGTGAATCCATTTTTTCAATCAAACTAACGCCATGCTGAAGGTCTTCTGAAATCGCTTGTGAACCATTCGCCATTTCGTCTGTCGATACAGACACTTGATTGGCCGATTCGATAAGCTTTTTGTTTTCATCATCTAGCTGAATCGAGAACGATTCCACTTGACTTGAGACATGACTGATTTCTTGAATCAAGCTAATCAGCTGATCCGTCATTTGATTGAACGACTCATTTAATCCGCCGATTTCATCTTTACGCTTGATGTTCATCCGCTCCACAGCGAGGTTTCCTTCGGCAATCTGTTTTGCCCGGTAAGAAAGGGATTTGATTGGTGTCACAATGGATCTCGTTAACCCAATATTTAAAAAGACGGCGATGACAATCAGCGTGAGGGCTGCGACAGATGCGCTGGTAATGATCCTTTGCACATTGTCTGCCGCCTCCTCTAAATGGTATTCATACGCTTCTTGTGCTCTTTTATTCATCGTATGCACGTCGTTTAAAACACCGTCAATTCTGGCAGCCACTCGTCTGGCATCAGAGGCATTTTTTTCACCAATGGCATTGTTTGCTTCTTGCGTCCATGTGTCAAACTTTGAATTTAACCGTGTTAGGGCTTCTTTGTTCATATTTCCTGCGTTTTTGTTTAACGTTTGCAGCTGTTTTTTCGCTGTCGATATATCGTTTTGAACGACCTCTAGCTGTTCATCTGAAAGGGTCATGGAATAATTGGTCATGGCTTGTTCGACACTTTCAAAGCTGGCCTTCGTTTTTTGTACATTCAGTAAGGTTTGAACTTCTGTTTCGCTTGATGACTGAATCTTTGTCATGCTCACAATAATAAAGGCAATTACGCCAACCGCTAAAAGAAGTGAAATGAGTGAGTTGAGCAAAATTTTGATGCGTAAGCTCATGATGCTGCCCCCTCTTCTTTCAGAAGTGTTTGCTTCAGTCCATTTAATTTTTTGGTCAATTTCTCAGCATCTTTGAGCACCCGGATTCTTGCCATATCGATTCCGTCATTACTTAAGTCATAAACGATATGTCCACTTTTGATTTTGCTGCTTTTGACGAGCTGTTCGCTGAATTGATAAACGACTTCATCTACGTTTTTGACCATAGACGAAATAACGGCTTTTTCAGCTGTATAATACTGATCGCTGTCCACGCCGATTGCATATTTGCCTTGCGTTTGCGCTTCTTTTAATACACCAACACCCGTATAACCGGCTGCAGCATATAAAACATCTGCTTTCTTTTTGATCATGTCTTTCGCTATTTTACTGCCTTTACCTGCATCACTAAATGTGCCAGCATACGTGGATACGACCTTGATTTTCGGATTCACTGATTTTGCGCCTTTTTGATAGCCTTGTTCAAATCGATGGATCACCTCTGCATCGACTCCGCCAACAAAACCAATGACATCACTTTTTGTTGTCATGGCAGCAAGAGCTCCCGCTAAATAGCTGCCCTGCTCTTCTTTAAAAGTCACTGATGTGACATTTTTCAGTTCAGACACAGCATCAATGAGTAAAAATTGCTTTTTCGGATATTTTTTCGCTACCTTTTCTAAGTCTTCTTGCATACTGAAACCTACACCGATGATCAGGTCATTTCCATCTTTCACAAGCTCGGTCAGCCCTTTTTCATATGTATCGGTTTCTGCAATTTCTCTATAATCGAATTCAATGCCAAGCTCATCACGTGCTTTTTCTAATCCTTTAAATGATGAATCGTTAAATGATTGATCACCAAGACCATCATCCGTCAGCATGACACCAATATGCTTCGTATTTGATACCGGTGGTCCTCCCTGCTGATTGCTGCATGAGGCGAGTACCATAATCATAGCTGCCATCAGAAGTAATGAAATCTTCACTTTCATCCAAAAACACACTCCTTTTATCATCCTTACCCCTTATTTATCGGATTTGAGAGTCATTGTTTCAATGATAAAGTGAAGGATTTTCAGCTTTTTTCATGACTTTTTTCACTGAAAAAAACCATTATTTATGACAAAAATAAAAAAAGTGAGCAAATGCTCACTTCAGATTGTTGACAAAGGGCTAAAATGAACTTGATTTTAGCCCTTTGTCTTCTTTTCAGCGTGATAGAAAACCTTTGCAGTCTAGGAAGTACGAGCACTGGCACGGAGCGAATTTGACATTCGTGAGTACCAGCGCGCAGGACTGACAAAGAATGCGAGGGTTTGTCTACACGCTGAAAGTGAGCAAATGCTCACTTTTTCTCGTATGTCCACCCTTCTTTTTGGTAAACAAGATCATTTTTCATCAGATGACCTAATGCTCGTTTGAAGGCTGCTTTACTCATTTGAAATCTTTCCCGGATATCTTCTGGATCACTTTTATCCCCGTAAGGCATTGCACCGTTTCTCGTTCTCATATAAGTTAAGATTTCTTCTGCATCGACTGATAACGCATCCTGCTTTCTCGGAAGCAGTGACACATTGACAGTTCCATCCTCTTTCACTGCAATCACGCGTCCAGTCACGGTCGATCCGAGTCTTGGTTCTTCTTTCCGCTCAGTACGATGGATAAATCCTCTAATCCCTGTATCAGTCAGCATAAAGGAACCTGTCGCAATTAAGCGATAAATTGTCCCCGTGATTTCTTTGTTCATTAACGTTTCTGGCGCTTCAGTAAATAATTCACTGATCACATCTTCAGTGGCTGGTTTTGCGAACATTCTCCCGTAACTTGTCACTTTGAGCATACAGTATAGTTTGTCGCCTTTTTTCGGCCACGCTTCCTCAAAAGGCGGGAGGTGTTCAGTTGCAACAAGTGCATCCTTTGACAAACCTATATCGACAAAAGCACCCATATCTTCTACAACGTCTACAACTTCTACCCAGTCGTATGTATGTGCATTGATTTTAGGAATTTTCATCGTCGCTGCCAGTCTTTCCTCATGATCTACATATAAGTAGACCTCTACTTCATCACGATCTCCAATATCCTCTGTCATCTCACTGCGATGTAGGAGGACAGAATCTTCGCCATCTGTTAAAAAGTAGCCGTATTCCATCTCGTTATCTATTTGCAAGGTCAGTTGCTCACCTGGTCTCATGTTCTCTTCCTTCCTATCTGCCCTTAAAAGAGCGTTCGTTCATCTTTTGATTCACTTTATTCTACTATACTTCTGTCATCATGAACATCTCTAGTTCTGTTAGCTAAAGTGGACAAACTGTACTTGAATTATACCGCATACATCTGAACTCTCTTCGATAAAGTTTCTTCTTCCCCTATGGGCATGATAAAATAGACGCAATATCTATAGTTGGAGGTCATATGTGATGGCAAAAGAAAGTTCATTTGATATTGTATCGAAGGTGGAGCTGCCAGAGGTGCAAAACGCCATTCAAGCAGCACTGAAAGAAATTAAAAACCGTTATGATTTTAAAGGAAGTAAAAGTGATATTTCACTAGAAAAAGAAGAACTCGTTCTCATTTCTGATGATGACTTCAAGCTGGAGCAGCTAAAGGATGTCCTTGTGACAAAACTGATTAAACGAAACGTACCGACTAAAAACATTGACTACGGAAAAACAGAACATGCCCTAGGTGGAACCGTTCGCCAGCGTGCAAAGCTGATTAGCGGGATTGATAAGGACAATGCCAAAAAGATCAATGCCTTGATCAAACAATCTGGTATAAAAGTAAAGTCGCAATTTCAAGATGACCAAGTGCGTGTGACAGGAAAAAATAAAGATGATTTACAAGAAGTGATGGCGCTTATGCGCAAGGCAGATTTACCGATTGCCGTCCAATTTATAAATTTTCGATAAATTTCAAATTTTCCATTGATTATTTCCGATTTTTTCGATACAGTTGATGGAAGTTCAATTCATTGACATGTTCATATCGCTTTCTTATCAAGAGAGGCAGAGGGACTGGCCCTGTGAAGCCTCAGCAACCGGTGTAGTAGAAATCTATTTTCTATGACCAAGGTGCTAAATCCAGCAAGCAACTGCTTGGAAGATAAGAAGAAGAATTTCCATACAGCCAAAAAGTCTTCTTCTTATCAGAAGGCTTTTTTTGTTACATAGAAATAAGGAGGAAACCAATGGGCCTATTACAAGACTTACAAAATCGCGTACTGATTGCTGATGGAGCAATGGGAACACTTTTATACTCTTATGGCATTGACCGTTGCTTTGAAGAATTAAATTTATCAAAAGAAGATGAAGTCAAAAGAGTGCACGAGGCATATGTGCAAGCTGGAGCGGACATTATTCAAACGAACACATACGGTGCGAATTATATTAAACTATCCCGCTACGGTTTAGAAGAAGAAACAAAACGCATTAACACAAAAGCTGTACAAATTGCCAAAGCAGCCGCTGGCTCAGCTTATGTCCTTGGAACGATCGGTGGCATTCGAACATTTAACAAAAATGCCTACTCTTTAGACGAGATTAAACGGAGCTTTAGAGAACAGCTCTATATCCTTTTAAATGAAGAGCCTGATGGATTACTGCTTGAAACATATTACGATATTGAAGAAGCAAAAGCCGTTCTTGAGATTGCTCGCAAAGAAACAGCGCTTCCGATTGTCATGAACGTCTCCATGCATGAGCAAGGTGTATTGCAGGACGGGACACCGCTAAAAGACGGTTTATCTGAATTATCCTCACTTGGCGCTGATGTCGTCGGCATTAACTGCCGGCTGGGCCCTTATCATATGATTCAGGCACTTGAAGGTGTTCCACTTTTGGAAAATTCTCATTTATCTGTCTATCCAAACAGCAGTCTCCCCTCCCTTGAAGAAGGCAGACTCGTCTATGATACAGATAATGATTATTTCCGAAAAAGTGCACTTGAGTTTAGAAATCAGGGCGCACGAATCATTGGAGGCTGCTGCGGAACAACCCCTCAGCATATTAGCGCCATGGCTGAGGCGGTCAAAGATTTAGCACCTATCACCGAAAAAGAAGTGAAAATATTAAAAGAAGAAATCATTTCCATCCAAGATCAACGGACAGAACCAGGTCTTGACGAGCTGGCTGTGAAAAAACGTTCGATTATCGTCGAGCTAGACCCGCCGAAGAAGCTGAACTTTGAAAAATTCCTCGTCGCAGCGAACGAATTAAAAAGTGCAGGCATTGATGCCCTCACACTGGCCGATAACTCTCTAGCTACCCCGCGTATTAGCAATGTGGCATGCGGCGCTTTATTAAAACAGCAGCTTAATATGCGTTCACTTGTCCATATCACATGTCGTGATCGCAATTTGATTGGACTCCAATCCCACTTAATGGGGCTGGACACACTTGGACTAACCGATATTTTAGCCATCACAGGCGATCCGTCTAAAATTGGAGACTTCCCAGGTGCGACATCTGTGTATGATTTAACCTCCTTTGATTTGATCCGTCTGATCAAACAATTTAACGAGGGACTATCTTTCTCCGGGAAGCCGCTCGGGAAAAAGACTAATTTTTCAGTGGCTGGCGCGTTTAATCCAAATGTCCGTCATATTGATAAAGCAGTCAAACGCCTCGAGAAGAAAATCGAATACGGTGCCGATTATTTTATTTCACAACCTGTATACTCTGAGGAACAGCTTGTGAAGATTCATGAAGAAAGCCGACATTTAGATAAACCGATTTACATCGGTATTATGCCGCTAACAAGCAGCCGAAACGCAGAGTTTATTCATCATGAAATTCCCGGCATTAAATTGTCTGACTCGATTCGTGAGATTATGGCCAAGGCAGGCGAAAATAAAGAAAAGCAGCGGACAGAAGGGTTAGCGATTGCCCGCTCTTTATTAGATACAGCTTGCGAATTGTTTAATGGTATCTATTTAATTACCCCTTTCCTTCGATCAGATTTAACAGCAGAACTGACAACTTACATCCATCAGAAAGAAAAGGAGCCAAACATCCATGCCAACTATCACTGAACAGCTCAAAAAACGCATCCTCGTCCTTGACGGTGCAATGGGCACAATGATTCAAAACGCCGATCTCACAGCAGAGGATTTCGGCGGAGAAGAGTATGAGGGCTGTAACGAATATTTAAACGTCACAGCCCCTCACATTATCTCCACGATTCACCGGCAATACCTAGAGGCAAGTGCTGACCTCATTGAAACAAATACATTCGGTGCGACGAAGCTCGTTCTCGATGAATATGGACTTGGCCATCTCGCCTATGAATTGAACGTAAAAGCAGCTCAGCTGGCAAAGCGTGAAGCAGACCGTTTGTCGACGCCAGACTGGCCCCGCTTTGTAGTAGGCGCAATGGGGCCCACTACAAAAACATTATCCGTGACAGGCGGCACAACGTTTGAAGAGCTCGTTGCAAATTATGAAGAACAAGCCCGCGCCCTGATTGATGGGAAATGTGATGCTCTTCTTTTAGAAACGAGTCAAGACATGCTGAATGTCAAAGCTGGATTTAAAGGCATTCAAGAAGCCTTTCACGCAACCGGTATTGAGCTACCACTGATGGTGTCAGGGACGATTGAGCCGATGGGCACTACCCTTGCCGGTCAAGATATTGAAGCCTTTTATATCTCACTTGAGCATATGAAACCAATCAGCGTCGGCTTAAACTGTGCAACTGGTCCAGAATTTATGACAGACCATATCCGTACACTCTCCTCCATCTCAAAGTCGGCTGTCAGCTGCTATCCAAACGCTGGTCTCCCAGATGAAGAGGGGCAATATCACGAATCCCCTGCTTCGCTTGCTAAAAAAATCGCCGCTTTTGCAAAAGAAGGCTGGTTAAATATCGTCGGCGGCTGCTGCGGTACAACGCCTGCACATATTCAGGCATTGTCAGATGAAGTACGTTCGCTTCAGCCCCGCAGCATGTCGCATGAGTCATCACCGCATACCGTATCAGGAATCGAGCCCCTCATTTATGAAGAAGCGATGCGCCCCCTCTTTGTTGGTGAGCGCACAAATGTCATTGGTTCACGCAAATTCAAACGGCTCATCGCAGAACAAAAGTTTGAAGAGGCAGCAGAAATTGCTCGTGCTCAAGTGAAAAATGGCGCTCACGTCATTGATGTGTGTCTAGCAGACCCTGATCGTGATGAGATAGCAGACATGGAAGGCTTTTTAAAAGAAGCCATGAAAAAAGTGAAAGCTCCTTTTGTCATTGATTCAACCGATAAACATGTCATCGAAAAAGCACTCATGTATTCTCAAGGAAAAGCCATTATTAATTCTATTAATTTAGAGGATGGAGAAGAGCGCTTTGAAGAGATTCTTCCGCTTGTCAAGCTATATGGCGGCGCACTTGTTGTTGGAACAATCGATGAAACAGGGATGGCCGTCACAGCAGATCGAAAACTTGAAATTGCCGTAAGATCCCATGACCTGCTCACGAAAAAATATGGAATCCCTGCGAGTGATATCATTTTTGACCCGCTTGTCTTTCCAGTAGGTACTGGAGACGAACAGTATATTGGTGCTGCTGAAGAGACGATTAAAGGCATTGAGCGAATCAAAGCAGCACTGCCTGAATGTCTCACCATTTTAGGCATTAGTAACGTGTCTTTCGGACTCCCGCCAGTTGGCAGAGAAATATTGAATGCCGTTTATTTGTATCACTGCGTCAAAGCAGGACTTGATTATGCGATCGTGAATACTGAAAAGCTTGAACGCTTTGCTTCAATTCCAAAGGAAGAAATCAAGCTGGCTGAAACTTTACTTTATGAAACAAATGATCAAACCCTTGCTGAGTTCACCCAATTTTATCGCGGGAAAAAGAAAACAGAGAAAAAACCAAAGATCTCCTTATCGCTTGATGAAAGACTGGCACTCTATGTCGTCGAAGGGACGAAAGAAGGCCTGATTGATGACCTTGCCCTTGCTTTGGAGAAATTTGAATCACCTCTTCATATCATCAATGGACCATTAATGCAGGGAATGTCAGAGGTTGGGCGCCTTTTTAATCAAAACGAATTGATTGTAGCTGAAGTGCTTCAATCCGCTGAGGTCATGAAAGCATCTGTTTCATACCTTGAGCAATTTATGGAGAAAAAGGACGCAAGCGGCAAAGGGAAGATTCTCCTCGCCACCGTCAAAGGCGATGTCCATGATATAGGGAAAAACCTGGTCGACATCATTTTGAGCAATAATGGCTTTCACGTCGTCGATCTCGGAATCAAAGTAACCCCACAAACATTGATTGAAGCGGTGCAAAAAGAAAAGCCAGATATGATTGGATTATCAGGTTTACTTGTCAAATCAGCACAGCAAATGGTCTTGACCGCTCAAGATTTACAAAAAGCAAACATCTCTGTTCCCATTTTGGTGGGCGGCGCGGCGCTTTCACGGAAGTTTACGAAGATGAAAATTTCGCCTCAATATGATGGCCCCGTCCTTTACGCCAAAGATGCAATGGACGGCCTGTCTTTAGCGAATGAATTAAGAACGAACCCTCTTCAATTTCAAACAAAACCCTTAGAGGATCAAGAAACACTCCATAAGGAAAAAGAAACAAAGCAGCCAAAAGCCGTGATTGAATTACTAGAAAAACGCGCGACACTTCCGGAGGCAGCGATATTCACGCCAGAAAATACGAAACGCCATTATGTACGGGATATTGATTTGCACCACATTATGCCCTATGTCAATGAGCAAATGCTGATCGGCCATCATCTCGGTTTAAAAGGAAAGGTCAAAAAGCTCTTGGCTGAACAGCATCCAAAAGCATTGGAGTTAAAACAACTGATCACAGATCTTCTTCAAGAAGGCAGAGAGAAAAACTGGTTTGCACCTGCATTCGTCTATCAATTCTTCCCTGCCAATTCAAATCGGAATGACCTGCATATCTATGATCCAGAAGCGCCTGACCGCGTCATTGAGACATTCCAATTTCCAAGACAGGAAAAACTTCCGTACCGGTCTATTTCTGATTATGTGCGGAAAAGCGGAGAGAACGAGAAAGATTATATCGCCTTATTTGCAGTGACGGCTGGTGCCCGCATACGAGAAGTTGCGCAGCAATTTAAACAAGAGGGTGACTATTTAAAAATGCATGCGGTCCAAGCTTTAGCACTTGAGCTTGCAGAAGGCTTGGCTGAACGAACGCATCAAGTAATTCGTGATAAATGGGGATTCCCAGACCCAGTCGATTTCACGATGGAGAAACGGTTCCAAGCCAAATATCAAGGTCAGCGCTATTCCTTTGGCTATCCAGCGTGCCCTAATCTAGAAGACCAAGAAAAACTATTCCATCTGCTGCAGCCAGAAAAAATCGGGATTCATCTCACAGAAGGATTTATGATGGAGCCTGAAGCATCCGTTTCAGCCATTGTCGTTTCTCATCCTGAAGCTCGATATTTTAACGTTCACTAAAAAAACCTCCTGAATTGGAGGTTCTTTTTATAATTAAAAATGGAATAAATATGAAAAATTACGTTTATTTACCGATATTATAAATGAAAGTCATTTACTTAAAAGGAGATGTTTGTCATGTTCAAAAAGAAGATCGGGGTTTTATTGCTCACAGGCCTCTTTATCGCTAGCCCTCTTTTCCAATCACCTGCTCAAGCAAGTGAAACGTCTACGAAACAAACAAAATATTATACAGAAGAATTGGAGCATCTGTATCCAGACAGTGATTATGCAAACAATGATACGATGGACAAAGCTCAATTCTTACAGCACTCTCTTCATCTAAACAAGACCTATTTATATCACGAAGGCAGTATCTCTTCTATGAATGACATTGATTTTTACCGGTTCACCAGCTCTAAATTTGATGGAGCAGATGGCCGCTTTTCTATCAAACTCGTCAATGTGAAAGCTGGAAATGATTTCGATCTTTATCTTTACAATCAGAGCGGGTCACTCGTGTCTTCCTCTGTGCGAACAAACAACCAAAATGAAATCATCCATATGCCGAAAATTGCCGCCAGTACTGACTACTATTTAGCCGTCAAACCAAAGCAATTATTAAATGAAGAGGACAACATGTATCGTATTGTCTTTGATAAAAGTATTGAAAAAGGCACAACGAAACGATATGGATCACCTGCCACATTGAATAGTTTCAATGAAGCCGGATCTCCCAATTCTTCTTTTGATTTAAGCAGCTTGCCGCAGGATGCCGTTGTCACTGGCCTGTCATTAGAAGCTGAAAAAGGTAGTACAAATGCATATAATTATGTATTCACCGTCTCTTCCTTAAAAGGCGGAACAGTGAACGTACCTTGGAACGGTCAAAAAGTTGACATCTCTTCTTATAAAACAAGTCAAGTGCCGGCAAAAGACCGCTTTTTTGTTTCTTTTAATGCAACCGAGGTTCCTCAATTGATCGGTGGACGGTTAATCAAAGTAGGCGTTGTCTCAATTAAGAACTTACAGCTCACCTTTGAATATGAATACAACCGTGACCTCAATTATTAAACTAGACAAAAGGAAAAGGTATCCCCTTTTCCTTTTTCTTATGCGTTCTTATGGTACGATACATAGAGAGAAATCAGCTAAGAAGGAGTTGCGTGTATTGCCAAACGTTATTCAACGATCTTTAACCCTTGATGACATACCAGACCTTGTCGCATTGTCAAAAGAGGTCGATTGGCCTGATTACAATGCGGAAGAGCTCACATCTCTTTTAACAAATGGACACTTTACCGGTTTTACAACAACTGACGGACAAGTCATTTCATGCGCTGGACTTTTTCAGTATGACAGTGTGGCATCAATTGGAGCGGTCATTGTATCTGAGACACATCGAGGCCTCGGTCTTGCCCGTCAAATGATTGACACACTGCTTCGTCATAGTGATCCAAGTGTCCCTGTCGTTTTAACGGCTACTGTACAAGGACAGCCAGTTTATGAAAAAATCGGCTTTCAGACAGCCGGTTATATTCATACATACAAAGCACAAAAAACAAATCCTAGTGCGCTTCACCCGTCACATCAGATTCACCTTTTTCCCGCTGATGAAACGCACCTCCCGTCTATTGAAAGGCTGGATGAAAAAGGCGCAGGGACCAATCGATCAAACTTCTTAATAAAGCGAATGGAGCGAGCAGCATTTAAACTGATCGCAAAGGATGAACACCACGAAATCACCGGCTTCGCGTTTGGTGTGGAAACACCAGCTAATCTGATGATTGGCCCGCTTGCAGCAAACGATGAACAAACGGCGCTATCACTCATTCAATCACTTCTCACGTCTTATTCTGGCGCCTTTCGTTTAGATATGCAGGAAGAAACAGCTGAACGCCTGCATACATCACTTGTAGAAGCAGGATTTACGAAAACAAACGTCGCACATTTTATGATGATTCGCGGGAACGAAAAGCAGAACGATCCGGCGCTTCTCTATTTCCTGGCCTCACAAGCATTTTCATAAAAAATCAAAAAGCTGTAGACAGATGTTGTCTACAGCTTTTTGATTTTATTTTTCGCCTACGGATGAGAGAACTTGAGCGAGTGCATTTGTGACCTTGCCATGCTCTGATGCATGCGGCCGGTCATCTCCGTCTCCATAGCCGTAATCAATCATGCGATTACGGTTTAAGCAAAGCTTTGTCAGCTGAGGCTGGAATAGATCAAATAAAGCAAAACGATCTTTTAGCTGTGGAAATTGCTTTTGATACTGCTGAATTTCTTCTGCAAGCAAGCGCCAAAGCGTCGTTTCATCTAACAGATTGTGATTGTCTAACACATTTGACACGTAACGAAGATTGCAAATAAACAGACCCGTAAAAATAAATTGTACAAGACCCTCAGGCGGCTCACTACGCAGCACTTCCTTTAGATCTTCTTCTAATGAAGCCAATTCAGGCAGCGGTTGATCACTAATGTTCACGTCATCCACAAAATCTTTGATCGCCAAACGATGCGGCTTGTGATCTTTTAATACAAGAATTGTATTTTGTCCGTGCGGCGAAAACACCGTGCCGTATTGATACATAAAGTGCAGAAGCGGCGGCATGACAACATGGAAGAATGACGCCATCCATTCTTTTGCTGACAGACCCGATTTTTCAATGAGCTGCTTTAGATAAGGCTCGCCTTCATGATCCTCATACGTCAGTGCCGCCAGCGTAACAGGGCTCTCCCCTTCATCTAAATACGTATAAATGCTTTCTCTAAAAATGACCCCAAGCATTTCAAGGTATTGATATGGCGCACCAGGTAGCTTGCTGTAATAAGGATGATCAACATTGATACTCGCATTCTCACCTGGTAAAATCACGCGGCATACATCGGATAAAAAGGCGTCTTGATCGGCAATTCCTTTAATATGCGCTGTAATACGAGGTGCAATCACCGTACGTTCTGATGGGAGCCCCCGGTACACTAGCGTATTTAAAATACTCATTGGCAGTTTAATATGATGCTTGCCTTTATTTGAGATGTTTGTAAAGGTTCTGATCGATTGCTGTGGAATATATTGATCCAGCCCTTCTCCTAAATACACGATACGGCGCATGGCCAAATCTTCGGGGAAATGCTGGATGATCATATGCGTCCACTGCCATTTATGAACAGGCATCATATAATAATCAGCCGCATTCAGCCCTTCATCCTTTAACACACGTTGGAATTGACGAATCGTGACTTCGTCTAATTCTTTGGCAATGATGTGCTCATAGTTCTCATGATCGACCGCATGGAAAGTCGCAAGTTCTCGGTGAACAGCAATCCAAGACAGCTGCACACATTCCTGCCTTTCAGGTGCATAGGCTAAGTAATCTTCGTAGCTGAACCCAATACGCCCTTTGTTATAGACGATCCACGGATGACCAGTCATCTCGCCTTCAATCCATGCATAATCTGTATCTGTTAGCTCATCTGCACGAAGTGCTTTTTTCGACAGCAAATGAACATCCGCTAACAAGGTATGGTGAAGCTCTTTGATCAGATGTCCAGTTGTTTCAGAAGACATTGGGATGATCGGCTGAATGTCTAGTAAAAACACAATGGCACTAACATCCTTTGTCCATATTCCGTCTTGACAGCACTCGATCGATTCAGCAATCGTATCAAAACTATCAAACAAACGAGGTTTTGCGAGATAACGATATTTCTTCTGTTCGTGAATGATTAATTCATATTGGGCGATGCCATCCTGATGATCTAGCTGAACGGGATGAAGCATATCCTCATACATATATTCGGACAGCATTTTTGCCACCATTCGCTGGTTTGCTTTTTTCCAAGCAGCAGGATTGACCGCTTTTTTCAATTCATCTTGTACACTCATCGGTTCATCCTCCTTACCCTTTGATTTCTTCAAATGTATTTGCGTGTTTATGTGTACCGAATGTCTGGAAAACATGCTTTTGATAAAGTGGATACACAGGTCGACGAGCCAGTTCATTGATAATGACACTGTTTCGGTACGCCCCTAGCCCTAAATCTGGTGCGCCTACTCCATGTGTATGAAGCTCTGCATTTTGTACAAAAATATCATTTTCACCTAATGAGTTTGTTTTCAATCGATATTCACGTTCAACCTGGAAGCGTCCTTGATGATCCCACTGAATATGATGGGAAATCGGATCAATAAATGGCGGTAATACAGATTGATAGCCCGTTGCCAAGACGACAATGTCTGTCTCATGCGTAAAGGATTCCTCTTTGACCCATTGATTGCATGAAAGCGATAAGCCGTCCCTCGTTTCCTCAATCAAATTGACCTCCGTCATCGCCTGCAGCACGGTGTTCAGCTGCTCTCCGCAAGCAGAACGTTCATAAAGCAAGTGATAAATATCTCGGATCATCGCTGAGCTGATGCCTTTATACAGCAAATCTTGCTGCTTTAATAGCGCATCTTTTTTAGGTTGCGGAAGCTCATAAAAGAAATCAATATAGTCTGGAGAGAAATACTCAAGACCCAAATTTGAATATTCCATTGGGAAAAACCCTTTAGAGCGTGTAAACCAATGAATATCCTTCGCCTCATCGTCTGATAAAATGTCATAGAATACTTCTGCCGCACTTTGACCAGAACCGATGACCGTCACGGATTTTCCTTTAAAACAGCCTTCTTTCTTTCGTTTCAAGTAATCAGCAGAATGAAACACCCGATCCCCTAAAGCTGGCTGAAGAGGTGCTGGTACCGCAGGCTGTGTGCCGATACCTAAAACAAGATGCTTACTTTCAAACACCTCTACCGTTTGATCTTTCACATGACGGACATGCACTTCATATCGTTTTTCTCCAGCTTTTTCAACGATGGAGACAGATTCGACATTCATGCCAAATCGGCAAGAATCTAATTGATCCGCGACCCAGCGGCAATAATGGCTATATTCCTTGCGCGGGATATGGAAGTCTTCTAGAAAGTAAAATGAATACAAACGGTTTTGTTCCTGCAAATAGTTGAGAAAGCTATATTTGCTTTTCACATCCGCCATACTGACAAGATCCGCTAAAAAGGGGACTTGAAGTGTTGTCCCTTCAATGAGCATACCTGGATGCCAGTGGAACGCTTCACTTCTTTCAAAAAACAAAGCGTCAATTTCGTTTACTTCTTCAGATAATGCAGCAAGCCCTAGGTTAAATGGTCCAATGCCAATCCCAATGACATCCACTACATTATTTTGCTTGTTGAACCGCGTCATGGTTATACTTCCTTTCAAATCGATCTCGATGACAAAACATTAAAAGACCTGTTTTATCTGGTAAAGTGACTGGTTTCACACGTTCGAATCCACACTTTTCAAAGACATGAATCATTTTTTCGTTCCGAATATCTGGCTCAGCCACGATTTTTTCTGTTCGTTTGTTCTGCTCAAACTGAAATGCTGTCATGGCTTGAAGCAGCGGAGCCGCAAATCCTTTCCCTACATAATCTGGCTCTCCAATTAACAGGTGAATGCCTTGATCATGCGGAGAAGGCTGATAGTACGATTCAATGATATCCCCTTTCACATTGTATGCTTCAAAATAGCTCATCGGCGTGCCATCAATGGTTCCTAAATAAAGGGTTTGATGCGGATCATGAATGGCCTGATAAAAGTGCTTTTCAAAAGCAGGAAATGGAATATTCAAATGCCAAAATGGGTGGACATACTCTTCTTGCATCCACTTGTGGACAAGCTGGACGTCCCGTTCATATTCAGCGCGAATGAACCCAATTCGATGCCTCATCCAATCAGCGCCTCCTCATGTAAAAAGAGCGGATTCAACACAGACGTGTACCTGGATTGCGTTTCTAAAGAACCCGTCAGCTCATCCATATCTTCAAACCTCGTGAGTAAGTTCGCTTTTGAAGGCAGCTCCTGTGACCGAAGAAGACTGTTCGTCAGCTCAGATGCACCATATGTCTCTTCATGCGCAAGCAGTGTGTCTCTAATCAGGGCTAATAAATCTTCTTCTTTTGCAAGCCCCTCTGTACCAAAACCATTCACAAGACCAAACAAATGATTAAAGAAGAAATAGTAACGCAGTCTCTCAACCGCTACATCGTCTGCACAAATGGTCTCACTTCTGACGCTTAAGTTTTGAACAAGCTTCGCAAGCTGATCCTTTTTCGATTCGCTATAATAGTAGCCTTGATTGTCACGATAATAGAATGTGTGCGGATATCCATTCTTTAGCTGTACGACAGCATTTTGCTGATGGGCTTCAAGGGCAAGACCATACGTTTCAAACAGCCAAAGCATCGGCTCTAACGAAATCGATAAATATTGTGTGAACCAATCACGGCTGACATCTTCTGTTGATCTGCCTTCAGCGTCTGCTAATTCATGAATAATGCCTGAAAGGCGTGATTTTTCTCCGTATGCATGATCCTGACATAGCCCTGCAATTAAGCTTGCCCCTTTTTCATGATGCAAAAATGGATTTTGACGAATGACGACTTCAAAGCCAGATTCCGCCTCATCCCCTTGAATAGATAGATACGCAGGATCTTCAATCACACGGAATCCAGAAAATTTGTCATATAAAGAAACGCCTAATTCTGTTTTTAAGATACGAGACATCTCAACTCCACGATCAAGTTCCTTTTGTTTGTTAACGCGTAAAGAGTTTGTGATCTTTACAGGGACAGAGAATTTGAGCATGTACGCAGAGTCTTTTTGATAAACCGTTCTAAAGGAAGATGTCGCTGTGTATTCAGACCCTAGTGGCCCTAAATACGCCAGCTTTCCGTCCTCTATATAACGCTTGACGAACGCTTTCTCCATCACCACTTGGACTTGCAGCGGATGAATCGGAATCAGGACATATTGACCGCCTTCTGTTAACGTCGTCAGTCTCTCTTTTTCTTCTGGCATCTGGCGCATGAGCTCCTCAAACATGAGGCTTGCCGCAGACTGTGAAATTGAAGAATCCTGAAGTACAATTGACGGATGTGCTTTAAAGTAATGAAGCTGGAAAGAGCCTTTCAGCTCTGGAGAATAAATAGCTTCCTCCTCTTCTGTCATTCCTTGTCTGCTTTTTGGTGTAGGATGCGTTAAATGTCCAAGAAGAAGTGACTGCTCCGCTTCAATATATTCAAAATCAGCTGAAGAAAGAGCCGCTCGATCACTTTCCCTCTCTCTAATGAATCGTTCAATATTCCGGCAGCTTAAAATGATGCGAAGCATGAACTCATCCTCTGCATCTGTGCGGCCGTATTCAATGAGAAGTTCCTTTGAACATAAAGCAACAAGTGTGGTGTAATCGATAATCGTTCCCTGTTGCTCACTGCCTTGCGGGCGAAAGCGAACGGGAAAATCAAAGAGATGACGGCCTACAGGCGAAAAATATCGAATCGGAATGACAAGCTCAAGATCTTGTTTTGCTAATGCTGCTACAAATACAAGTGATCCGTCTGCTTTTGTCTCTTTCTTTGCAGATCGATCAATTCCTGTTTCACGTAAAAAACAATTTAAAAAACTTTGCATCGTTGCATTTTCAGCCATTTGTTTATATTGACTCAACGTAGTACCCTCCCGGATTGAATATGAGCGATCCCGATATCAACAATGTCAGAAAGGATTTCCTCAATATGTGTAATAGTCGTTCTCGGATTTAACAAAGTAAATTTTAAGCAAGTTTGACCATCGGCTACTGTTTTTGCTATGACAGCCGTTCCTGTTTGGAAAAGTGTGCGATGAATGATTTTATTGATGTCCTCTGCTTGTTGATCATCTATAAAACGAAACACGACTGCATTGATTTCTGGATCAGGATTGATCACCTCAAGATGCTCATTTTTCTCAATCAACGTAGCCACATCTTTCGCAAAATGGATGGTATGGTCAATGATACTTGCAAATCCTTCTTCTCCAATCATACGCAGAGAGAGAAGGAGTTTTAGCGCATCAAACCGGCGCGTCGTCTGAACAGATTTATTCACGAGATGCAGAATGCCTTCCAGTTCATCTTCCTTTGGATTGAGATAATCTGCGTGGTAATCAATCAAACCAAAATGTCTCTTATCCTTTAGTAAAAATGCCCCGCAGGAGATCGGCTGATAAAATTGCTTATGAAAGTCAATCGTGATCGAATCAGCCAGCTCGATGCCATCTAATTTTCCTTGGAAGGTTTTGCTTAATACAAGCGCTCCTCCATAGGCAGCATCTGCATGAATCCACAAACCGAAAGGCTTCACCATGTCATATATGTCACGTACAGGATCAATACTGCCAAAATCAGTTGTCCCGCAAGTCGCCACGACTGCAAATGGAAGCAAATCCTGCTCTTTAAGCTCCATAAGCTTCTTCTGCAAATCATGCAGGTCCATTCGGTGATGTTCGTCCGTCTCAACTAACACAACAGCCTGTTCACCTAAACCTAGCTGAGATGCTGATTTTTTCACAGTGAAGTGGGCATTCTTGGAGCAAAGAATCCGCATACGGTTTGCCTCGCTCGGCAACCCTTTCTGCTGTACATTCCATTGCCAAATGTTTTCGCAAAATGCATCTCTTGCTAAAAGCAGTCCCATGTAGTTAGATTGGGTTCCACCGCTCGTAAAGGTCCCATCTGCTCGTTCTCCATAAGAAAACTTTTCACATAACCACTTGAGGATTTCCTCCTCAACCAAAGATGCAATGCCGCTTTGATCAAAGGAATCCATTGATTGGTTAAAGGAGCTTACGATCACCTCTGCTGCCAGAGCAGGAATAAGAGGTGGGCAATGCAAATGTGCCAGGCATTTAGGATGTGACACATCAACTAAATGCGGTAAAAGGTGATTTTTTATATCTTGAAAAACAGACTCAATGGATTCACCAGCCGGTTGAATCTGGAATAACGATTCGACATGAGCCGCTAATTTCCCAGGCAATATTCCGCTATATGGTCCTCTGCTTGTTTGCCACTCTGCCAGTAAGCTGTCGATGGATGTGTAGAGAGCCGCTTGGAAGGACTCCCTCCCAAGCTGGCTTTGTTGAATAAATAATGAATCGACGGATGGTTTAGTTGACTGCATCGTAAACTGCCTCTTTAAAAATCGTGATGACTTTTTCAAGCTGTTCTTCTGTCATGATCAAAGGTGGTAAGAATCGAATCACACTTCCAAAACGGCCTCCTGTCTCCACAATTAAGCCTTTATCAAAACAATTCTTTTGAATGAGACTGGCTAGCTCTGGATTTGCTGGATAACTGCCGTCCACATCCTGTTTCTCATCTGGATTCACAACTTCAACACCAATCATTAATCCTCTTCCTCGCACATCACCGAGAGCAGGCACTTGTTTTTGAATGTCTTTTAGATTCGCCTGCATACGCTGACCAAGCGCTTCTACATGATCAAGCAGATTGGTTTCTTTTATATATTTAAGCGTAGCAGTTCCAGCTGCCATCGCCATTTGATTTCCTCTAAACGTGCCAATGTGTGCACCTGGATTCCATTGATCTAAGTCTTTGTCATAAATCACAACGGATAGCGGAAGGCTTCCCCCAATTGCTTTTGATAACACAATGACATCTGGCACAATACCAGCATGTTCAAAGGCAAACATCTTACCCGTTCGGCCGATGCCTGATTGAACCTCATCAATAATAAGTGGAATTCCTTTTTCTTTTGTGATTCGTCTCATTTCTTGTATCCATTCAATTGATGCCGGGATGGAGCCGCCCTCCCCTTGGACCGCTTCAAAGATCATGCCTGCTGGCGGAAGAATTCCACTCTCAGGGTCATTTAATACACGCTCAATATAAGAGCTGGAAATGCGATGTGAATCTTTACCGCCAATTCCAAATGGGCAGCGGTATTCATATGGATAAGGCAGGAAGTGAACATCTGGCATTAATCCTTGTACTTTTTCCTTTGGCGATAAGTTGCCGCTTAATGACATCGTGCCATGCGTAGCACCATGATATGCTCCGTGGAATGATAGAATGGAACGATTTCCCGTCGCTGTCTTGACTAATTTAATTGCTGCTTCTATAGCATCACCACCAGTTGGTCCACAAAATTGAATTTTTGCTCTTTTTGCAAACTCTTCTGGCAAGTGAGAAAAAATCTCATTCACAAATTCTTCTTTAATCTCTGAAGTGATGTCCAGCGTATGCAACGGTCTTTTTTCATGAAGCATACGTTCAATAGCATCTATAACAACCGGGTGATTGTGACCAAGGGCAAGTGTTCCTGCACCTGCTAGGCAGTCATAAAATTCTCTACCATCTGCATCTGTCACGATCATACCTTCGGCTTTTTGCATGGCTAATGGGAACCGTCTCGGGTAAGACCTTGCATTAGATTCTCTTTGACTTTGTTGCTCTAAAAATTGCTGATTTTTAGAAACGGTTTTGATGGACATAATAAAACACTCCTCCAATTGATAAAGATTATCATTTTCATTTACTAGCCTAGAGGATGTAAGATACGAAAGTCAATTGTATTCAAAAAGATGATTCTAAAAGCATATGAATGCTATATTCTCTTTTTAACGAGTAATTTCGTGTATTTTTTACAAACATCTACAGCCATAAGGGCGATGTAACGTTTGAGTATGAAAAATATTGAAAAAAATTACAAAACAATTCTCCTGGTTCTTTTGCTCTATGCGTTGTAGCTCCCTTGCTTGATACGCGACGGCCGAATGAAATGAATGCAGTAAAACAAAAAATGAACGTTATTTTATCTTGATATAAATGGGTATGATGGTATAATTTCTCTGAAACGAAAGGGAATCGAGGGAGATCTGATGATTTTAACGAAGCATGACCTTCACCACTACTTGGCACAAGATCAGAAAGCACTTGCCATCAATCGAAAAAGACCAAAGTGGCTTGGGGATGATATTTGGAAATATCAAAGATATTTACGAAAATATGAGTACTATACGAATAGCGGTGCTACGTTACGCAAATGGTTTTATCGTTACTTACATAAAAAGAAAGGCATGCAGCTTGGCTTTGATATCCCAATTGGTGTATTTGGACCTGGGCTCAGAATCAACCATACTGGGCTGTTGATTGTGAACAAGCACGCCAAAATCGGATCGTTTTGTGATATTCATCAAGGCGTGAATATCGGTCAAAACCATCATGAAAAAGATGTGCCCGTCATTGGAGATCATGTATGGATCGGCCCTGGCGCTAAACTGTTTGGAAATATTTATATTGCGAATCATATTTCCATCGGAGCAAATGCAGTAGTGAATCGCTCCTTTCATGAAGAGCGGATTGTCATTGCAGGTGTCCCTGCTCAAAAAATAAAAGAAAAAAGCCCTTCTTTATGAAGGACTTACTTGACCAAAGCAGTGAGCCACATGAGATAAAATAAGATGGTTAAACATGAGGATCATCTTGACCGCGCCCCATCACCATTGATCCTAAGATGCTTTGGCGCAATCAAACCATCAATCGGTAGCAACTTGAAGTGAAACAAATCGCCACAGCCGTACTCTCTAATTTGCGTTGGAGTACCCGAAGATCAGCATGAGAAAGTACAAGACAAAGACGAGGATGGCAATCGCATAGATGAGAATGGACACAATCAGTACTGTCCAGCCCAACCCTTTTCTTCCTGTTTGAATGAGATATATTCCAAGTGTGAAGAGCCCGAGTAAAAGGCCTAAGATGGCCCATAACCATTTATTTTTCCCGTGTTTTGGTGCATCAACGAATAGGTAGATTGCGACTAATATGGATACAAACCAACCTGTAATCCATTTCACATTCATCCGCCACCCTTCTTTTTCAATTTATTGAATCTTACTATACTTTTTTCCTAATCTTAAAAACAACTATTCAAATGAATGGTGCGGAAGGCTTTGCCATTCTTCTCTTAGCATCCCATACCGCATCGAATCATAATAATCCCCTTGATAGTAACGAACCTTACGCAGTCTTCCCTCAAGGATAAACCCGCATTTCTCTGCGCAACGCATCATGCGTTCATTTCCAGACCAGGTGGTCAGACCGATGCGTGGGATATCGATGTGTGAAAAGAGTTCATCGATCCATAGACGCAATGCCTTTGTTCCAACGCCCCCATTCCAAAAACGTGAGTCATAAATAAGAATCCCGCACTCCAGCCAGCGTGTGCGTTCATTCTCCCAATAATAAGAAACTGTGCCCTTTAATTCACCTCCTACATCAATGCCAAATAGTTTTGGCAGGACAGATTCATCCTGTAAATAGCGTTTTTTAAATGCAGCAAGCGATATGTCATGTTCAATAAAATACGGTGCATTCCACTTTCGATAGGCCTGGTCTGGTGCTTTAAACCTTAAATGCCATACCACTTCTAAATCGGTTTCGTCTAATGGACGTATGCTCACAATCTCTTCTTTTTTTCCTTTCATCTGTTCACGTTCCTTTACTTTGTCGTTCTTTTAGCAAGATGACGATACTCGATAGGCGTCATGCCTTCATTTTGCCGAAACAGCTTTGAAAAATAAGTAGGGTCATCAATGCCTACATGTTCTGCAATGAGAGCTATTTTTTCATTCGTTGAAGCAAGTAGGCTTTTGGCTTTTTCAATTTTGAGTCGATTGATGTACTGGCTCGGCGTCAGTCCGTACACGGTCTGCATGCACCTTGTCATGTAATCAGGATGATAATGAAGAATCTCTGCCAGCTTCTCCATCTTTAATTTTTGCGTAAAATGACGTTCAAGATAGTAAACCACTTCTGAAGCGACAGTCTCCTTTGCACTTGGAATATGAAATGCTTCTTTTTGTAAATGGATGAGCATTTCCTCAAATTGAAGCTGCTTTTTGAGCTGAAGTTCAGACGCATCATCATTTAAAGCGCGCATCGCTAAAAGATGCTTCTGTAGCACGCTTCCCCCTTTCACTTTTCCTTTTCGGGGCAGACGAAATTCATAGCTTGCTGCTTTTTCAAAAGTGGCTTGATTTTGCTTCATGTCAAACCAGTGTTCTCTCGGCCGATCTGTAAACTCAAATGGATCAATTGAGAAATGCAGCCACTCATAAAGTGTTTCTTCTTTGCATGGCAGATGTCCACCATGGGCAAGTCCCGGTGATAAGATGATATATTCTCCCTCTTTTACGTGATGAGGCACCTCGTCTTCTGTGATCCATAGTTCCCCTTTCGTGACATAAAGAAGATCAAATACGGTGAAAATTCTGGAGATATGTCGTTCTCCTGGATGGAATACACCTTTGCCTGAAGCAATATAGACTGGAAATGGCGGTACAGTAAATGTAATAAACGGACCCATATTCATCCCCTTATGAAGTCGGATTTCTCCAATAAGTTTCGGTTTCATCTCTTCTTATTATAGTCGATGCAAGGTACACTATAAATCGGATTTATACGAAAGAAGGCGATGTGATGAAACCACAAGCACTGACAATACAAAAGGTTCAAGCCAAAAGTGAAAAATCCCACCCTTCATTATTTGCATTAACTTGGCCTATTTTTATCGAAATCTCTTTATATATGCTGATGGGCAGCGCAGATACACTGATGCTCAGCCAGTATTCTGACAATAGTGTTGCCGCAGTAGGGGTAAGCAATCAGCTACTAAATCTATTGATTGTGATGTTCAGCTTCATTACGACTGGGACGACGATTGTCATTGCGCAGCTTTTAGGAGCGGGCCGCAATCAGGAAGCGACCCTAGTTGCCTATGTATCACTAGGCACCAACTTCCTCATTAGCTTTGTGATCAGTCTTCTTATGTTTGTGTTAGCTGTGCCCATCCTGCATATCATGGGATTATCAAGCGAGCTCATGCCAGATGCAACCGTCTTTTTACAGATTGTCGGCCTGCTGTCTTTTATACAGGCGCTCATTATGACCTATAGTGCTATTTTAAAAAGCTATGGATTCACGAGAGATACGATGTATGTCACCATCGGTATGAATCTGTTAAACGTTGCTGGTAATTATTTGGTCATCTTTGGACCATTTGGCTTCCCTGTATTAGGTGTCATGGGTGTTGCTCTTTCCACATCATTTGCACGGTTGATCGGTCTAACAGCCATGATCCTCATTGTTCGACACCGCATTGGATTGCGGTTTTCATTCAAGCGAATGTTTTACATCCAGCGAACGCATTTAAAAAAACTGCTAAAAATCGGCATTCCTTCTGCTGGAGAACAGCTTTCTTATAATGGCTCTCAAATGATTATTACGCTGTTTATCACATTTATGGGCACGCAAGCACTGGCAGCAAAAGTCTATACCCAGAATTTGATGATGTTCATTATGTTATTTGGTGCCGCCATTAGCCAAGGAACACAAATCTTAATCGGGCGCCTGATCGGGGCGAAAGAGTTTGATGCGGCCTATCGAAGATGCATGAAAAGCTTATACTGGGCCATTGCCATCTCACTTCTTTCTTCGACTGCTTTATCTTTATCATCGACGCATTTACTTACTTTTTTCACTAGCAACAGTGAGATCATTCAAATCGCGAGCCTCCTCCTCATATTGACGATTGTTTTAGAGCCTGGACGTTCTTTTAATATGGTCATCATCAACTCCTTGCGGGCAGCTGGTGACGCGAAGTTTCCTGTCTATATGGCGATGATTTCAATGTGGGGCATCGGCCTTCCGATCGCTTATTTATTAGGCATTCAACTTGAGATGGGCCTGATCGGGGTTTGGATTTCTTTTATCGTGGATGAATGGGTAAGAGGTATCTTCATGTATAGGCGGTGGCGTTCAAGGGTGTGGACGGATTATCGATTTACTTCCACATAAAAAGGACTGCGGGTGCAGTCCTTTCAGATTGTTGTCAAAGGGCTAAAATGAACTTTATTTTAGCCCTTTGTCTTCTTTTCAGCGTGATAGAAAACCTTTGCAGCCCTAGGAAGGACGAGCATCGGCGCGGAGCGAATTTGACATTCGTGAGCACCGAAGCGCAGGACTGACACCGAATGCGAGGGTTTGTCTACACGCTGAAAGGGCTAAAACGAACTTTATTTTACCCCTTTGTCTTCTTTTCATTACGTAATATCTTCTAAAATAAGTGCTTTTTCTTGTGTTGAAATATATGACCGCTTCGTAAAGACGCGGTATTCGTTTTCTCTAGTTTTATCTAGAATAGCCTTATAAAAGTGAGCAGCTGCTTTCACTGGTATCCTTGAATAAAGTGGGAATTCATGGAGATGGTCAAAAAATTCCTCATAGTATGCCTCTGCCTCAAACGCAATATATTCCCATACGTGCTGGAAGGCTTGATTGACGATCCCTTCTTGTAATTCTTGCTCTGTATACCCAAATTGATCCATGACTTGTTTTGGCAAATAAATGCGGTTCCTTTCCGCCTTATCCTCACCAATGTCTCGAAGAATATTGGTCAACTGCATGCCAATCCCAAGGGAAATCGCTGCTTCTTTTAGCTGTTCTTTTTTACGCGGTGCAATGATCGGAAGCAACATTAATCCAACTGTACTTGCGACATGATAGGAATAGATGAGCAGTTCATCTAACGTTTCATACCGGTGCTGCTCTAAATCCATCTCCTGCCCTCGCAGCAGGTCACGGAATGGGGATTCATCCATACGAAACTGTTGAAATGTATACTCCAGCGCCACCCACATTGGATCATCACGATCTACTTCTCCTTGCAAGAAACGTTCAAATGCCTCCTGAAAAAACGCCAGTTCTTCCTTTGGTGAAGGAGACTCATCTACAATGTCATCCGCTCTCCTACAAAAGGAATAAACAGCCCAAACAGCCTGTCTTTTCTTTTTAGGCAGCATGGAAAAGGCACGATAAAACGTTTTTGAATGGGTTTGAATGGTCTCTTCACATATTTTCAATGCTGTTTGTACATCAACCACTTAGCTTCACTTCCTTTCTGTTGTTCAGATCTTTAAGCAGTACAGAAGCCATGAGCTTTGCACTTTGCATCACGATCGGTACCCCGCCGCCGGGATGGATGGATGCACCTACCGCATATAGATTGTCTACCTCTGCAACCTTTACCTGCGGGCGAAACACACCTGATTGAAACAAATTAGGAGCGAGGCCAAAGCTGCCGCCTTCAAACAATCCTTCTCGCATTGAATCATTCGGTGTTCTCACCTTTTTCCAGACAACCGCCTCTCGCAGCTGTGGAAAGCCTCTTTTCTCAAGACGCTCCACCATTTTATCCACAAAGTCTGTCTCTTGTTCCCAGTTGATGTGATCTCCTGATGGAACAGGAATGAGCATATATAGGACACTGCTGCCTTCTGGGGCAAGGGATGGATCGATGGTCGATGGATTAAAAGTATAAAATGATGGATCTTGAGGTATCGTTTTCGTTTGGAACACCTCTCTCATATGCTGATCAAAGTGTTCTCCCATGAAAAATTGATGAACAGGTGCTTCATCGTATACTTTGTTTAACCCTAGATACACCATCACGCAGCCGGAGGATGGAACGTATTTACGCCGGTCTTGTTCACCTAAACCAAGTTGTTTTAACGCCGCTGGATAATCTCCGTTCATCACAAATGCATCAGCTGCTATGTGTTCATCATTTATTTTTGCCTTGACCACACGTTTCCCCTCAAACTCAAGTTGTGCGACTTCTTCACTTTTTCTTATGTGTACACCCGTCTTTAAGAGCTGTCTCTCCAATATATCTACTAAACTCGCATATCCGCCTTTTAAATAGTAAATTCCGTGTGCGTGCTCACTATATGAAACAAGCGAATAAATGGCAGATGCTTCATACGGATTTCCTCCGACATAGAGGGTTTGAAGTGCATATGCATCTCGGAGGCGCTCATCCGAAAAATATTTTTTGAGAGAACTTTGAACGGTTCGATATGCTTTTAATTTCATTAAAATCTTCATGTTCGCTTTTGTAAAAAAGGTTCGTTTTTCATGAAATGATTTTTCTAGAAAAGCTTGCTGCCCTTCTTGAAACCGATCCGTCATTTCTTGCATAAATTTTAAATATCCCTGTTCTTCCTTTGGAAATACACGTTTGATTTCTTCTAGTTGTCGCCGTGTATCAGAGTATTTCGTGTAGGAGGTTCCATCTTGATAGTGGATCGTATACAGCGGATCGAGCTGCAAGAGATCAAGAGATGTTTCATCAATGCCTACGTCATGTAAAATGCCTCTTAACATATCAGGAAGTAGGACAATGGTCGGACCTTCATCTACTTTATATCCTTTCTCACGTACAAAAGCAAGTCTCCCGCCGAGCCGTTCATTTTTTTCAACAAGGGTGACATCATGTCCAGCTTTTTTTAAATAGAGGGCTGAGATCATTCCGCCAATACCGCCGCCAGCAATCAATATATGTTTTTTCATGAGGCGCTCCCCTTTTCTTCATGTGGCACTCTTTTGTGCGTATGTTTCTCTTTTGACAGAATCGCATTTGTCGTGATACGCGCTGATTCTAAAATGGTTGGCAATCCGCTCCCTGGGTGGGTTCCTCCACCAACGAGCCAGCAATGTTTCAACTCATCAAATTCATTATGCGGCCTGAGTACCATCATCTGCGTCAACTGGTGACCAAGATTAAATGTAGCTCCTTCATACACGTACAGCTCTTCTTCCCAATGCTTCGGCGTGATCATCCGCTCGACTTCAATATGCTGCCTGATATTCTTAAAGCCCGTTTTCCGCTCCAGTGTATCCAGCACAAGCTCTCTAAATTCTTCTTGATGCGCTTCCCAGTCAATACCGCTTTGATTATTGGCAACGGGTGCTAACACATAAAGAGCGGACTTGCCTTTTGGCGCAAGCGAATCATCTGTCACACTTGCATTTTGAATATAAATGGACGGATCATCCGGTAGCTCAAAGGTTTTCGTAATTTCTTTGACGAACTTCGCATAGTCATCGGAAAAAACGATGGTATGATGCGGCTCATCATATATCGTATCTAAACCTAGGTACAGCATAAAGGTGGAGCATGAGAATTTTTTCTTTTTCAGTTTCTTCTCGCTATATTTCTTTAAAAGACCTGGCTCTACAAGCTTTGTCATCACGTGTGCAAAATCACCATTTACGACCACCTCATCTGCCTGTATTTCTTCACCAGTTTCTAAGCGAATGCCCTTCACTTTCCTGCCTTCCGTCAGCAACTTTTCAACTCCAGTTGATAGATGAAGGGTAGCCCCAGATTCAACAGCTGCCTTTGCCATCGCTTCTGACAGCTGATTCACTCCGCCTTTCGGATGATAAACGCCTGTGTCATGCTCCATAAAGGAAAGAATTGAGAACGCTCCTGGGCATTCCCAAGGTGACATCCCTAAATATTTTGATTGGAATGTAAAGGCATATTTCACTGATTCATTTGAGAAATAATCCGACAGCACATCATATAAGCTTTTATTTAATGAGAGCTGAGGAAGTGCTTTTATGACTTTTGGACGCAAATAATGATGGAAACGATCCATTTTACTTTGTAGAATCGGCGTTAGGCGGTCCATTTTTCGTTTTGTGTCATTCATAAAACGTACATACCCTTCGCCCTCACCAGGTGCAAAGGCTTCTAGTCGTTTGTACATTTCGTCTCGATCTCGAATCATATCAAGCTTCTCATCTTGAAAGATTAATCTATACATTTCTTTTAATTCAATCACATCTATATAATCATAGAGATTTTTACCGGCAAAGGTGAATAGTTCCTCTGCAATATGAATCATACTGAGAAAAGTAGGACCTGTATCAAACGTGAAATCACCAAGTTGAAACTTAGAGTTACGTCCGCCAACAAAGGACTGTTTTTCATATATATGAACATCATGTCCTTTGCTTTGCAACATCATAGCTGCTGCAAGTCCCCCTGGTCCTGCTCCGATCACAATGATTTTCATTATCCTTTTTCCTCCAAATTAATTCACTTTAAGTTAATTATACAAATTGAAACGGTTAGTTCAACTTTTGATGTGCTCTAAAAGTCTCATGTTATGTATCAAAAAAGCCGACTTCCTTTCAACAAGTGCAAGAAAGCCGACCCTTTGTTATGCTTCTATATCAATTCGATATGTTTCAAACCAATGATGAATCTGTGCCAAATGGGCAATGAGCTGTGGGCCTTTCATTAACTGACCATACCAAGGGACCTGGAAAGAAGCCCCTTCCGTTTCAATCAGCTGTTTTAATTGATGTGGATCTAAAAATTCATGAAGCACAGAATCCTTTTGCGCGAGACAATCTGTTAACATCTCTTTTACCGCTTGAGTATAAGCAGGATGATGTGTTTTCGGATAAGGGCTCTTCTTGCGATAAAGCACTTCATTCGGTAAAATTCCCTCTAATGCTTTCCTCAAAACCCCTTTTTCCCGATTTCCATACATTTTCATTTCCCAAGGAATATTCCATACATACTCAACAAGACGATGATCTGCGAATGGTACACGTACCTCAAGGCTCGCCCCCATGCTCATACGATCTTTTCGATCCAGTAGCGTGGTCATAAACCAAATCATATTTAAGTAAAAAAGTTCTCTTCGGGCTTTATCTACTCCGGTTTCTCCATCTAAAAGAGGGGTTTCTGCCACGGTTTCTTCATATTTGCTTTGCGCATATTCCTTCAGTGATAATTTCTTTTGCCATGAGTCTTGAAGAAGCTGAATGCGTGCTTCCGTTGATCTCATCCAAGGGAACCCATTGGTTTCGCTTGCCATATGAAACCATGGGTAACCTCCAAAAATTTCATCTGCACATTCACCTGATAAACCAACAACAAAATCCTTTTTAATTTCTCGGCAGAACCATAGTAAGGAAGAATCAATATCTGCCATCCCCGGCAAATCTCGCACTTCAACCGCTTCTTTCAAATAAGAAGCCAGCTCTTTTTGCCCGATGATACAGCTGTGATGATTCGTTTGAAACGCTTTGGTCATTCGATCAATCCACGGCCCGTCAGCATTGGGCTGAAATTGACTTGCTTCAAAGAATTGATCATTTCCGTCGTAATCAACGGAATACGTATGCAGCGGGGCTTTCCCTATTTTCTCAAAGTGCTTGGCGGCAATGGCTGTAATGGCACTAGAATCCACTCCACCCGATAAAAACGTACATACAGGCACATCAGAGACGAGCTGTCTTGTAACGGCATCCGTAAAGAGTTCCTTCACGTGCTGAGCGGTGTCATCAAGCGAGTCTGTATGCTGCTTGCTTTTGACATTCCAGTACCTCCACACACGCAAACCATCTTTTGAAAAGGTTAGGGCATGTGCCGGCCTCAGCTCTTTCACCCCTTTAAATACGCCTTGCCCTGGTGTTCTAGACGGCCCTAGGCCAAAAATTTCTGATAAGCCTTCATGATCGACTTTGGCTTTCATCTCAGGATGAGCCAGAATTGCTTTGATTTCTGAACCAAACAAAAAGGAATGATGACGTTCTGTATAGAAAAATGGCTTGACACCGAGCCGGTCTCTCGCTGCAAATAATAATTCACGCTCACTATCCCAAATGACAAATGCAAAAATTCCATTAAAATGGGTCACACACTCTTCCTTCCATTCTGTATAGGCGTGAAGAAGAACCTCTGTATCAGAATGCCCAAGAAAGCGGTGCCCCCTTTTGAATAATTCTTTTCGTATATCCTCCGTGTTATAGAGTTCTCCATTGTATACCACCGTATAATCATGGTGTTGATGGGTATATGTCATCGGCTGCTTTCCGCCTTCAACATCGACAACGGCTAACCGTTTATGGCCGAAAAGAACGTGCTCACTTTTCCACGTATTTGTATCATCCGGCCCTCGTTTAGATAATGTATCTGTCATTTGATTGATTACATGATCCTGTTGGATGAGCTGCTTTTTAAAGTCTGCCCAGCCTGTTATTCCACACATCATCATCAGCTCCCATCCGTTTTTCATCAAGTGTTCTCATTTAGCCTTTCTTAGTTTATGCATCGTCTCCTTGATAGTTGATTTGTCCTTTTTCCCCCTGTGTATAGGACAAGCTTCATTTGGTAAGAAAAGAAAGAGGAAAGGAGGTTTTGCGAATGGAGAACCGCATGACATATCTTCAGCAAAACCACCCAAAATGGTGTAACGGGTACTTACTGATAGAAAACGGTCATTGTCTGATTGAAGACGAAGAAGGAGACATCATGCTGCCTGAAAGCCTTCAAAGTTCTATGATCTGTTTGAAAAAAAAGGATCGATGGACAAAAGGAGAATTGCTCGGGTCTGTCGTTCTTTGTGAGAATGGGAAGTTGATGGAGGTAAAAGGCGGTGAACGCATTCAATATACAGCGTCTCTTTCTAAAGGGTGGCTTGATTTGCTTATGTTCGTACCAGAAAGCGTCTTTTATCAGATCATTGACCATGTAGAACAGCTTGGCTTTTCCGTCTATGATTGTGTCTTCTCTTCCTTCCATCCTTCTCATCGCGTGTCTTTTTTTCAGTTTTCAGGAGACATGCAATCACTTGCCCTTCAATGCCACCATCATTCGGGTACAAATCAAGTTCAATTGGAATGGACGACATCTGACGGTCACCGGCTGATGTCTCAGTTTGATCTCACATAAAAAGGGCACTGCTTTTAATAAGCAATGCCCTTTTTATCTTAAAAGATATGGAAACCGATCGGCAGACGTAAGCCTAGAAGAATGGTCACAATGGCAACCACGATAAAACCAATGAATACACCCGTCACCGATTTTCCTTTTTTCTTGCGTACAAGGACCATTTCCATGAAACCAATCACAAGAATACCAAGTATCATTTTTCCAACATACTCGCCCCCGTAACCCGGGATTTTCATTCCTGTGCGAACATACAGCTCTACGCCTGTTGCAATAATAATCAAGTAAAATAGGCGTACGATCATATGCACAATTTTAGCGCCTTTATCGTTTTTACCTGTTAATGCAAAGGCAACGAAAAATAGAATAATACCTAGCACCCACGCTGTAATATGTAAATGTGTTCCCATTTGTGATTTCCCCCTTTATCAGAACAATTACCTTCTCATCGTACCACGAAATAAGTCGAACACAAAGCGACAATCCTGTGTCAACACGCCTTTATTTGACACGATTTGATAACGTCCCAATTGGTTCAATTGTTACTTCAATCTGATCGCCTGAGGCTAAAAATTTTGGCGGTTCAAAACCTTTGCCGACTCCAGAAGGTGTACCTGTTGCAATGATGTCTCCCGCTTCCAGCGTCATCCCTTTTGAAAGAGTTGACACAATGTCTTCAATTGGGAAGATCATTAATTCCGTACTCGCAGACTGACGAACCTCTCCGTTTACCTTTGTTTCCACATGGAGTGCTCCATGATCCTCGATCACTGACTTGTGAACGATATAAGGTCCCATTGGACAAGTTGTATCTAAGCTTTTTCCGATGAAAAATTGTTTGTGTTTTTTCTGCAAATCTCTTGCGGTTATATCATTTAAAATGGTGTAACCGAAAATGTAATCTTGGACCTCTTCAGGAGCAATATTCTTTCCTGTTTTGCCAATGACAATGGCAAGCTCCCCTTCGTAATCCAATTCACTTGTCACATCTTCATGGAGAAGAATGTCCGCTTCATGCCCTACAACAGAGGTAGGCGCCTTTGTAAAGATCATCACGTCTTTAGGAATATCTGCCGCACTTCCCATTTCCATGACGTGATCTTGATAGTTTTTCCCAACACACATGATGTTTTTCGTTGGTTTTGGAATCGGTGCATGGAGTGTCACGTCCGAAAGCGGATAGACATAAGAGCCGCGGTCTTCTTCTTTTTTCTCCGCCCAATCAAGAAGCTGTTTGACGTGTTCGACAAACTTGTCCCCCATGTTGATGCATTCAGATAAAGAGTTTGGCAATGTTTCTAGCTCAAATAGTTTTGCTTCTGCCTTTTTGACGTCCATCACCCATTCATCATCAATGACGACCCCGATAAACAATCTGTTATGTATCTCACCTGTAAAAAACTTCATGTCTTCCCCTCACAATCTTCATTTCAATACATTATGATGTCTCATTTTTATTTCTCTACGAAATAAAAAAAACCCTTTTTTATCATACTCTCTTTTAAAAAGGGTTTCAAAAATGAAGACCTGACATTTAGCGGTAGCGTCGATACTCCCACATATTCCCTTGATCCCATTTACGATCAACATTTCCTTGATGGCGGGAATGATGTTTTTTCTTCCCGCATCTTCGGCAAGAGTGACTCCGTTTATGGTGATGAGAACGTTTAGATCGATGGCTGCGGTGTGATTTGCGGCAGCTTTTCTTATGATGTGATCTGTGTTTGCTGCGGCATGATTTTTTTGGTTCACTCTTTTTGCTGCGGCAAGACTTTTTGCTTTTATACGACTTTTTACTTTTGCATGGTTTCTCGCTCTTTACACTTTTTTTTGAGCAGCGACTTTTTTTAGAGCGATAGCTTTTTTTAGAACGATAGCTTTTATGGCTTTTTTTGCTGCGATGTGACTTACGGCAGCCTCCTCCACCAAAGAACCAGTGACGGCGATTTGAATGACGAGAACGAGATGATTTGTGCGAATGTCCCGATTCTGGTTCACGATCTAAGTGATGATCACGCCCCTCACTTCGAAGTGAATCAACTGCATGTTCAATATGCGAATGATCAAATGTGCTCACGAACAATTCCCCTCCCAATCTGTGCTCTGACAAAACAAACAGACAAAGCTGTTTATCTTCTCTGCTTTATGTTACGAGACTCGATAGACAAGTGTTCTTGGCGAATGCCTCTTTCTTAGAAAACTCCATGAATACCTACCAGCAGGTACAGGACATTCCTTCATTTTCATATAGTGGAGGAGATATAGGAGGGTGATGAACGCATGGACACAGAACCTTTAAAACAACTGGATATCTGGATTCATCCAAAAGATCTCATGGAATTAAAAAAGGACGTATGGAACGATGAACCCGTCGAGGCCATTCTGAAAACCGGCCAAACGAAGTCACATATTTATGCCTCATACCGAGGATCACACATCCGAAAGCTCAAGAAAAAATCCTATCAAATTGAATATCGAAAACCAAAGCAAAGACAGGGCGAATCCCTTTTTCACTTAAATGCAGAGTACAATGATCCTTCTTTCATTCGCAACAGGCTGTCTTTTTATTTCTTTGAACAAATGGGTGTCTTCAGCCCGTCCGCTTCTCATGTGTTTCTGACCATTAATGGAAGAAAAGAAGGCATTTATTTAAAAATAGAATCTGTAGATGAGCTGTTCCTCCAAAAACGACAGCTGCATGGAGGCGGCATTTATTATGCTGTAGATGATGACGCCAATTTCTCTCTTTTAAGTTCATTTGATAAAAAGCCAAAAAAACATCTTCTTCTCGGTTATGAGAAAAAAACGGGAACTCCTGAACACGACAAGCAGCTGAGTGAATTTATTTACTTTTTGAACACCGCAAGGGACGACACGTTTGCAAGTAAGATTGAGCAGTACCTTGATGTAACACAATATTTCCGCTGGCTCATTGGTGTCGTGTGTACCCAAAATTTTGATGGCTTTGTTCATAACTATGCGCTTTATGTGAATGATCAAGGAAGGTTTCAAGTAATGCCTTGGGATTATGATGCGACTTGGGGTCGTGATATTCACGGAGAAGAAATGGCGTTTGATTATATTCCAGTCAGCGGTTTCAATACATTAACCGCTAGATTGCTAGACATCCCTGCATTTAAAAGAGACTATTATGCCCTTTTCCAGCACGTACTAGATACACATTTTTTAGAAAAACGGCTTCTCCCTATCATTGAGACATGGCATGCTTCGATTGAGCAGCGAATTGGAGATGATCCATATACGAAAAACCGACAAGACATGCTGCGTTCAGAGCGAGAATTAATCCGACAGTATATCAACAAAAGACGACGTTATTTACAAACTGAGATTAAAAAAGAGACATCGCGCCTGTAAAGACACTTTCGAATTTTGTCACTTTAGTTCTCATATTGACGAAAGAGCTTTTTTTATAGAAAAATAGGGTATACTAACCATATCCTTCTATTTGATAAAAAATGTGAGAGTTGGCGTCCGTTATGATCAATTATGAAATTGAACAAAAAAGATTACATTTAATTGAGACCGCAAAAAAATTCGGAATGAATGCCGAAGAAACCATCAGGTGCAGTCAAGAGCTTGACACACTCTTAAATAAAGGCATCAAAACCACCTCTAAAGAATGCTCGAATAAAGGGTAAACCATACACTTCATTCCTCTCATCAAAGTTCTTCAAAAAGACAATCACATATTAAAAGACCCATCATAAGCTATGGTGAAACGCCCAAAAACGAAGTGCCCTATTTTTCTAAAGGATGTGCACCGCTATGCCGGCTATTGTTGGAGCCTTTAAAGTAAATGCCGTCGGAACGAGCGGAGTCGTTCATGTTGGAGACTGCATCACCATTTCTCCAAATAGTCAGGTTAAAACGTTTGCCGGCGCAGGCAGTTTTAACACTGGTGATCAATTACGCATTAGCAACTATAAAAGTGTGACAAATACGTATGATAGTGATGTCATTGATCAACCGCTTGTTGGTAACTTGTAAGGAGTGAGAATCCGTTGAACTTCTATATTAATCAAGCGATACAAATTAATTACTTACGTGTGGAGTCTGTGAGTAACTCATCCGTTCTGCAAATCGGAAGTGCTGGATCAATCAAGGCACTCTCCAATCTGTATAACACTGGAAGCTACGTAGAGTCAGCACCTGCCGCAGCAGGCACACAAGGAATTCAAGAATCTCAAGGCGCAAGCACAGCACCTTTTGTACCGCTTCAGTCACCAACAACATAAGTTCATCTGCAATCCCCGGAGGTGTATGCATATGTATGACTATCAAAACAACGCTTCACAATTGTATGGCATCATTCAAAAGCAAACACAGCAAATCATGATGCTTGAAAAAAGGCTTAACGAGCTTCAGCAGGAAATGCAAATGATCAAAGATAAACCGACAACAACGATTGAACGGATTGATTATCAATTTGATCAACTGAAAATCGAGCGGCTGGAAGGCACATTAAATATCGGCCTCAATCCATCTGATCCAAATAGTGTTCAAAATTTTGAAGTGGGCCAAACAACAACCCCGGGAATTGGAATGATGCAGCAAGAAATGGCTGATCAATTTTTCAATCAAACACGCCAGCTTGTCGATGCATTCTTAAATGAAGAAGCACCGCAGCTTCTTGAAGAACTAGAGCAGCGATACGAAGGCTCGCTTGATGAAAGCAACAAACACCATATCATTGAGGACATTCGAAAACAAATAGACAGCAGAATCAAATATTATGCGGGGCAGCTGCCACAAAGGGAAGATATGACCCCGCTTCAACGTTCCGAGCAAATTGCTGAATACGTGAAACATGATGTCAAACGGGCAATCGAGCACTTTTTAGCCCATATTCCAAATGAAACGAAAGGAGAGGAAAACGGATGAATTTCACAGTCGTCAACCGCAACATCGAAACCGGAAGCATTAAAGTAGTTGGGGTATCGTCCTCTTCCCTATTTATTATCGGGGACACGGATCACGTACAGCTGTCATCGATTTTTGATACACCGCCAGAATCTTTAATTATTGGCCCGTTTGTTCCTCTAGCCCCTCGATAATGATCAAGCGCACATCTCAAGTGAAGTTCTCGAAGGTGAATTCTGTCGGGATTGCAAGTGTTGTTCAAATTGGTGATACACAGGAGCTATGCCCGAACGTGAAGGTGTTAGCTGTTCAGCGAACCATTAGTTTGTTTTATGGAAATGAAGCTGAAAACCTAGATGCAAAAGAATTTGAAGTGTATTATGAGCCGATCCCATTGATGCTGCCAGAACGAGCGGTTAGAACGGCCTTTTATCATGAAAAGCCTCTCATTAAAGTGTCGTCCATTCATGTAGAAGGGGTCTCTTCCTCCTCTATCTATCAAATTGGCTCTACGTGCGGAATAAATGCCGTTGCGCGAGTGAAGCATATTCGAGAGTTATTTAGCAACAATGACGAACATCCGCCAAACTCACAATTGGACCTACCTGCGCATATGATGGTGATATGACTTCGAATAAAGGATGTCGATTATGCCAGCAATTGTCGGACCCATTTACATTAACTCGATTTCTGGAGGCGTCGTAAACGTCGGTGACTCATTTTATCTTTCGCCTAAAAGTTCTTCAAAATCTGCTTTAGGCTCTGGAGCGGGGAATACCGGAGATTTCTTGATTTTAAATAATGGCATTAGCGCCACCAACTATGTGGATCCTGACTTAAATGATCAGAATATGGTAGGCAATGCATAAAGCGGCTCCTCTACACTCATTTCATTTAGAGGAGCGCTTTTTTATGCTTATTTCTTTCTGCGTTGTCTTGATTTCTTTGTTTTGACCAGCTTGCTTGCCGGTTGCTTTCGAATCCATTTGATGTACGGAACAAGCTTTTCATCTTGTCTTAGTGCATCCAGCGTATTCAAACGTGCGGCAAGCTCCTGGTTTGTATAAAGAGCATGTACCTGTTTATGGCAAGGGATACACAGGAAGGCAGTCGGTAGAAAGGCCCCTCCTTCTTCTCTTGGCGTTAAGTGATGTTCTGTAAGGACGACCTCTTGTCTTCCGCACAGCTCACATAATCCAATCGTTTGCTTTGCCATCCTGAGATCACCTCACTTTACATTAATTCCATCGAGACTGTTGTTCCTTTCCCGCTTGGATCTGCTGGGTGGACAATCAGTTTCTTTGGCAGTCTCATCTTTAATTCTTCCACATGGCTGATCACACCAACAGCTAAATTTTGAGACTGTAGTTTCTCTAATGCTGTAATCACCGTATCTAACAAGTCTTGATCGAGTGTACCAAATCCTTCATCTAAGAAGAAGAATTGCAGCGGGAACTCACCTCTCAGCTGAATTTGTGCAGACAGAGCAAGGGCAAGTGCTAAAGACGTCAGGAAAGTTTCTCCCCCAGACAAGCTGGATACCGGACGTCTGACACCTCCATTGGCATCATCCCGCATCACAAAACCGCCCTCTGAATCGACTTCAATGGCATATCTTTGTCTTGTCAAAATCCCAAGACGATGAGAAGCATCACGGCTGACACTTTCTAGCTGTTCTTCTGCTAGGAACTCAACAAACGTATTCCCTTTAAACACAGTTTGAAGCTTATCCAGCCGGTCAATTTCTTGCTGCAGTTCTTCAAGGCGTTCATGAATGCTTGCAAAACGCTGATGGTTTGCTTCAATCACTCGCAGATGCTCCTGTGCAGATCCACTCAGCGCTGTCGCTTCTTCAAGCGCTTTTTCCGCCGCTTCTTTTTTTAGTTGAATGTCTGTCCACTCGTCTTCATCCAGCGACTCACCTTTTAACAGTTCAGAAATTCGCTTTAAGTTTGCTGCACATTGCTTTCTTTTATCCTCAAATTCCTCAATTTCCTGTTTGACTGTAAGACGTACAGATCGATCCATTAAAGCAGGTGCTATCTCCTGAGGATGAGCAAAAGGAGTAGATGCTGTTTCTTTTTGCCACGCTTTCTCAGCTTCTTGTTTTCGCCGCTTAGCCTCTTGGAGCTGACGTTCACTGCTTGAGAAATGGCTTTGCGCCTCACTAAATAATTGCTGTGCATGCTTGAATTGCTCGTACGAATGCTGTTCTTTTTCATTTAGATGAGCAAGAGATTGTTGAACTTCGTCCAGTTCATCAGAAAGAGAAGCGGCTTTTAAAGGATATCGCTGTAAATCTGTTTCATATTGATCGATCAGGTGTTGCTGGCTTCCCAGCTGATGCGCCAACTTATCGAGTTCCTTCTCTAGATCGTATATGGCTGTTTGCAGATGCTCTTTTGCCTGCTGTTTTTCCTCTAGAAAAGAAATACTCTTCTCAATACGCTCTTGATAACCTTCCGCTTGTTGATCCTTTTCGTCAATTTGTTGCTGCATTTCCTGCACTTGGTTGATTGTCAGATGAGGAAAGGTCTGTTCAAATTGCGTCAGTTGTTCGGAAAGCTCAGATCGAAGCTCCTTGATCAGCATGTCTAGTTCTTGTATGCGCTGCTGCTCAAATGTCAGTTGATCTTTGACTTTGCTCATTTCTGCCGCTTGATCATAAGTGACGTCCATTAAACGAGCTCGTTTGCTTTCGATTGCTTGAATATCTTGTTTTACACCTTTCCATTCTTGAATCAGCTGGTGCAAAGACTGCGGATTCTGTACTGCTTCTACTGCTGCAGCTACTTCCGAATCGGGGGCTTTTTGAGATAAAAAGGAGAACTGTTTAACTAATTGATTGGCATGCGTTTCAAGCAGCTGTTTTGCAGCAAACATGTCTCTAGCATATTCCTCTGCCAGCTTGAGCTCTTTATCCATTTTTACAATCCATTCATCAATTTGGGCAACCGTTTCTTCATAGTCATTGTCTATCACAGCCTTTGGATCATGATGAATCGATCCACAAACAGGACATGGTTCACCGTCTACTAGCTCTGCCGCTAATTCTTTTCTTAATTCTGCCGATCTGACAACATCACGCTGTTTTAATTTTTCTTGTTTTTTGTCCTGCTCTTTATGACTCCATTCTGTAAGACCTCGTTCAAATTCACATACATAAAAATACAATTGCTCTATCGCTTGAAACGATTGATTTATTTTTTCATGATGATCTTTTTGCTGTTTTTGAAGCTTTTCATACGATTGTGTCGCCTGTGCTGAACGCTGTCTTAGCTCCTCAATCTTTTGTTCTTCCTTTTGAATGCTCACATTCATTCTTTGAACATTTTCACTGAAACGAAGTGCGTCTTGTACAAGTTTCCGCTCTTTGACAGAGACTTGTAATTGTTCCAGCTCATGCTTCAACTGTGTTTGTTTCGCAAGCGCACGCTCTAATAAAGATTGCACGTTTTCGGCTTCCGCTTTTTTTTGAGTCAATTGCTGCGCTTTTTCATGGTTTTGCTGCTCTAGTACGGTCTTTTCCTGAAGAGCTGTTTCTTTTTTTCGTTCAATTTCTTTTAATTGAATCAGCTGCTCTTTCTTTTGAAGAAGCTCTGGCTCATTTTCCATTTTCTTTTGCCGCGTTTGCTCATACTCCTGCGTCATTTGATCATAGATCGTTCGTTGATGAAGTAAATGTTTTTCTGCTTCCTGCTTCTCTTTTGATGCTTGAGAGAGCTGCTTTTCAGCCTTTGTTAATGCATCCGCATAAGGCTTTAATGTCTCTGCCTGCTCTGCAATGTGAAGTTGATTCTTTTTCTCTTCCATCGTGGATGCCAGCAGATTGAGGTTGTGTTGTTCCTTCTCGTACGCTTCTTGTTCCTTTTGATACTGCCAGATGGCTTGCGCTTTTGTAAAAGCAGTGAACGCTTCGTCCCGCGTTTGTTTTTTCTCATGAAAAATAGCTTGCGCCTGCGCAGCTGCTTCTTTAGCTTTCGCTAATGCCTCTGGACCAGCTTCTCCTAATCCAGTCAGTTCAGCCAGCAGTTCGTTTTTCTGACCATAGTGTTTTTGAGCCTTTGCGCGTAAACGTTTGACGAGCTGATCACCATATTTCTCCAAATTAAACAAACGCTGCAGCATTTGGCGTCTGTCGGCTCCTTTCAATGAAAGGAATTCCGCAAACTTTCCTTGGGGTAAAACAACCGCTCTCGTAAAATCGTCAATGGTTAAACCAAGTAATTCTTCTATTTTACGATTGACCTCACTTGCTTTATCTGCAAGAACTGTCTGCGTATCACCAATTTCAATCAATCGGCATAACGTCGTTCTAACCTTCATTTCATCTGCCCTTTTAAAGGCACGTTCCACTTTATAAGAAATATGGTGTTCCCTTTGCAAAGCGAACGTAAAGGAGACAGACAGCTTTTCTTCAGCTTGGTTCAAAATACCATGCGTATTATTGAGTGCACGTTCGACCTTGCCATAGAGTGCTAGTGTCATGGCATCTAATATGGACGATTTTCCGCTTCCAGTCGGTCCAAAAATACCAAACACACCTGCATCACATAAGGAGCTAAAGTCAATGGTTTGCTCTTCTCTGAAGCTATGAAGTCCTTTAATGGTTAGCGTGATCGGCTTCAATTCGCTTCCTCCTCTTGCATGTCATTGGCAAGCTCTAAAAATAGCTTGACGGTTTTTTCATCAGGTAGACCTCCACCTGTCTGACGCTCATAAAATTTCACGAACCGCTCTTCAATCGAGAGCTTTTCCACTTGTTTTTGTTCTTCTTTTTGCTGTAACTCTTTAAACTTTGGTCTAATATGGACAAATCCACTATGCTGTTTTCTAAGCTGATGAATTTGTTCGATCGACAGCTGATCTGTTAAGTGAATCTCTAAATCAATCCAGGCTTGAAGATCCCGCTTTTCATCCAGCCAACTGTGTACTTGGCTCAGTCCTTCAGTCGCCTTCCACTTCATAAGTGGTTTACCGCTTGATAAAAACACTTCTTTCCAGCTTGCTGTTTCATTCGGTTTTGCATCTACAATGGTGACTGATTTGGCGTAGCCTGCTTCAGAAAAGCTGTATGCAAGTGGAGAGCCAGAATAGCGGGCAATCGTTTTGGCACGTTTAATGGTTTGGGGGCGATGCAAATGCCCCAGTGCGACATAACAAGCCGCCTCAGGCAGACTTTCGGCCGCAACGGTATATGCGCCTCCCACTTCAATCGGCCTTTCCGAATCCGTTTGACTGCCACCTGCCACATAAATATGACTTGTTGCGATATTAACCGTATCCGCCTGAAATTGGTTGCTTAAATGTTGAAACATTTGTTGTATTTTTAAATTGTACTGATCACGGAGCAGTTTCTCTTCAAATGTTTCAGCCAGCACCTCGTTTAGCCTTGCTTCGGATGGGTAAGCGAGTGCGGCAATAGATAGACGTTCACTTGCAGAAGGAACATCGACATGAATTAAATCATTTGTCGGATATCCAATTAAATGAATCCCCTGCTCATTCGTTAAAGGAGATGCGGCTGATAAACGGTCTGGGTTATCATGGTTGCCAGAGATCACAACCACCTGACGCTTTCCTTTATCAGATAATGCAGACAGACTTTCATAAAAAAGCTGTTCTGCGCGAGCAGGAGGGTTCACTGTATCAAAGGCATCGCCTGCCATCACAATGACATCAATGTGTTCATCCTTGACGATTTGATTTAATTCATCTAAAAACTCCGCTTGCTCCTCAAGCCTGCTTCGGCCTTCAAGGGTTTTCCCTAGATGCCAATCCGCTGTATGCAGAATCCTCATGTGATTCACCTCTCATTCATTCCACCTATAAAGAAATTTCTAGATTTCCATCAAAGAAATAAAGGATTTTCTCCTCTAATGTTCTGTTTGTTAAACGCTCTACCGCTGCTGTATACAACGATATTTGCGTTTCATAGCGTTTTTTTAACATCGCTTCAGCTTCCTCTAAGCCACCTGAGAATCTGCCAGTCACTCGATCTGTTTTATAATCAAGTAAATAGAGCTTGCCATCTGCTTCAAATAAACAATCAATCATTCCTTGAATGAGCACAGGTTCACCTTCTGCATCAATATGGCTGTATACCTCTTTAACCGGTAAAACCATACTAAACGATACTTCTCGTTTCACCCAGTCCGCTTTCCGCAGTTTTTGACCAATAGCAGTAGAAAAGAAGGCCACAATTCCTTCTCGATTGATGGACTGGATTTGTTCATCTGTTAGTAAGTCTTTCTCTTTTAAAGAATGGAGCAGCTCTTCTACACGAGATTCATCATATGGTTCATTTGAAGGAAGAGGGATATGCTGCATGACTGTATGCATGGCCGTCCCTTGTTCTGCGGCTGTGAGTGTTTTTTTCTTCATAAAAGCCGGTCGTTCGTACAATGTCGCACGAGCTTTTCGAACGGAAGAAGGCACACTGTATTCATCCTGTATTTCTTTCATTCTTTTGATCTCAGAAACTGACTGCTTTGTCCCTACTTGGGAGGCCGCTAAATATGGATATCGCCATGAAAGCCTTTCTTTTACTTCCTCCTCGTAATCGCCATATCCTTCAACAGGCACCCCTTCCATTAATGCTTGTACCACTTCGTCTTGTTTTTGTTTTTCAAGTAACATGTCTTCTTTTAGAAGATCGGACGCTTGATGAAAGGTGATAGAAAATGATGATGGATGAGAGAGAACGACTTCTCTCGATTCTTCTAAAAGAGATGACATCGCTTGATGACGGATAAGAGCAGGGCCAATAAAATCTAAGTATGTTCTCGCTTGATAACGTTCAAAATCAGGGAGGAGCCAGTCGTCTCCGTTTGCGGCATTTTGCCACTTGCTTAAAGCTTTCACTTGATTTTTGACAGAACCGACTAAAAATAATTTTTCTTTCGCCCTTGTGAGCGCCACATATAGAACCCTCAGTTCTTCAGATAATAGTTCTTTTCTCATCTTTTTTTTCATCGCGATCAGCGGTAATGTTGCATAACTAATTCTCAGCTCAGGATGAATATATTTGCTGCCAAAACCTAGTTCTTTATCGAGCAAGTAGGACTGATTTAGATCCATCATATTAAAGTTCCTGCCAAGTCCTGCAGTAAACACAACAGGGAATTCGAGTCCTTTACTGCTATGAATGGTCATCATGCGGACAACATCCTCTGTTTCACTGAACGTTTTTGCCGCTCCAAGATCATCTCCACGCTCTTGCATTCTTTCAATAAATCGAAGAAATCGAAACAGCCCTCTAAAAGCAGCCTTTTCATACTGTTTTGCTCGATCATATAAAGCCCGAAGGTTTGCCTGTCTTTGCTTACCTCCTGGCATCCCGCCGACATAATCTAGATATTGTGTATCTCGGTACACTTCCCAAATCAGTTCTGCTACCGAATGCTGAATCGAAAAATCACGCCATTTGCGTAATTGAAGGAAGAAACGCTCCAGCTTTCTGCATGTCGGATGATCAGAGTGTGTCACACTCATAAATGCCTTCACAGCGTCATAATAAGTGCCTTTTTTATCACTTGTTCTAATCAGTGCCATCTCATTTTCGTCTAAATGAACAAGAGGTGACCTTAAAACAGCAGCGAGCGGAATATCTTGATATGGATTATCAATCACTTTTAACAAAGAAAGAATGACAGATACTTCTGTAGCTTCAAAATAACCTGAGGAAAGATTCGCATAAACAGGGATTCCCTGCTTCTTCAACTTTTCCATCATTTGCGGAGCCCACGGCATTGAGCGAAGCAAGATCACAATGTCTCGATACTGCAAGTTGCGGGTCAGCTGCTGTTTTGCATCGTACACTTGAAAAGGCTGTTCTACCAGTTCTTTTATTTTCTTCGCAATCACTCTCGCCTCAAATTGTACCGTCTCTAACTCTTCTCGTTCTTCATCGTTTTCTGTGTCGTGCTGATCTAAATGAACAAGAAGCATTTCTGACGTCGTGTCTTCGCTTTGCGGATAACTCGCTCCAAGCTTTAATTCAGCTTGTTCATCATATTCAATTTCTCCAACTGTTTCTCCCATCAGCTGTTTGAACAGAAAGTTGGTACTGTCTAAAACATCAGCCCGGCTGCGGAAGTTTTTATTTAGATCAATTCTTTTACCTGTTTCTTTGCTATCTGCTTTGAATTGTTTATATTTATTTAAAAAGAGCATCGGCTCTGCAAGTCTAAAGCGATAAATGGACTGCTTCACATCACCAACCATAAAGCGGTTGCCTTCGGCAGGATGTTTTCCTTTAGACACGAGCTTTAAAATCGTTTCTTGGACAAGGTTTGTATCCTGGTATTCATCCACGAGTACTTCTTCAAATTGCTGTTGATAGTATTTAGCCGCTTCTGTTTCAATGAGATTTCCTTCTGCGTCCTGCTTCGCTAAAATGCGCAAACAATAATGTTCTAGATCCGAAAAGTCTACGATTGATTTTTCTTGTTTTGCTCTTTCGAAACGCTCGCCATATTGAATCACAAGCTCTACAAGTGTTTCTACAACTGGCTTCATTTCAGCCAAGCTTTTTAAATGCTGATCGGGACTGCGCATAAAGTATTCATCTTTTAGCTTTTCTAATTGTTTTTTGGCTTGATTGCGTGCATCTGTTGCTTTTTCTAACAGAGCTGGGTCATAGTCATCCCCTTTGCAAGTCTTTAACCTTTTAAAATTGATGTTTGGCAAAAGCTCATAAAGTGTTCCAAAATCATCTTGATGCCTTATTAATTCATTTACTTGCTCTAAATCATCTATAAAATTCTCTGCTCTCGGTGCTGGACCGCCCGGCTCTTTTGATAAAGTGAGCGCTTGTTCCAGCAGTTCCTGACAGCTTCTTAAAACGAGAGAAAGGTCCTCTTTGATATATGGATAAAAGGGTAACTCTTCTACCTTTGTCTGTGTATCCACATCATAAAGAGAAAGGAATGCCCGCATCCATTGTTCGGGCGCTGGATGTGACCTAGAAAACTCATAAATTCTTTTGACAAGCCATTGAAGATCTAAATCATGCCGATCAGATGTGTAACGATCAACGAGTTCAAAGAATGACGGCTTTCCAGCCTTATACTCATCCTCAAACAGTTCATCTAACACTTCATCTCCTAATAATTCTCCTTCTGTTTGATCAGCCAAACGAAAACCTGGATCAAGGTCAATCTCATAATAAAAGGTACGGAGAACTTGCAAACAAAAAGAGTGCAAGGTAGAAATATTGGCACGATTCATAAGTGACAGCTGTCTCCGCATATGAAGGGAACCAGGGTTTTTAGATAGTTCTTTTTCAAGTGCTTCAGTGATCCGGTGCTTCATTTCTGCTGCTGAAGCATTGGTAAAAGTCACTACGAGCAGCCTGTCCACATCAACTGGCTGCTCCGGCCGAGTCATTTTTCGAATGAGCCGTTCAACCAAGACCGCTGTTTTCCCTGACCCTGCCGCCGCAGCAACAAGAATATCTTGTCCTTCTGAAACGATGGCGTTCCATTGGTCATCTGTCCAAGTACTGTTATTCGGTTTTGGTATTTGCATACTGATCCCCTTCTTTTTTGATCCGGTCTAACATGACATCATCCTTCTCAGAGGTGAGCACCCTAAATTCATTATCTTCTATTGATTCATCAAATTGGCAAATAGACTTAAAGGAGCAAAAGCGGCAAGGGGTTTGATCCTTTAATTTATATGGGTTTATTTCTACCTCACCGCTTGTAATTCTTTCTCCTGCCTCTTCAAAGGTTCGCCGAACGTGTTTTGTGAGAATGTGAAAATGATCTTCACTTAATACCGCAGAGTCAGATCGGAAAGAACCATCCTTTTTCAAACCAGCTTGGATGACTTGTGATCTTCCTGATTCGAGTGTTTGATCCATCAACTTCACTGCTTCCACATCTTCGAGCAATAGACCCTTCATTTTAAATTTCTTCAATATTTCCTGCTCAATTGCATCTTCTCCAAGCGGAATAGGCGCTTGAATCAGCGGGTCATGAATATGGAAGTATAAAATTCCTGCCGGTGTCGCTTCCATGCCAAGCCATTCTTTAGAATACGTAATGGTCAGGTCTAAATAAGTGAGCATTTGCAAGGCTAAACCGTAGTAAACTTCTGCTAGATCAAGCCCCTTCTCACTGGACTTATAGTCGACAATTCTTAATAGAAGTCCTTTTGATCCTTCTGCTTTATCCACTCGGTCAATCCTTCCAACAAGCTCCATCGTGCAGCCGTTTTTTAATTGAAAAGTAAACGGCGGCAGAGGTCCTTGACCTCCAAAACCTAACTCAAGTCCAACCGGAGAGAATCCGCTCACTTTTGCATGTTCGCTTAATATAGAAGACACCCTGATGAGGATTTTTTGAAGCTTTTCTTTTATATAAGCATGCCGATTAGAGCTTAATAAAATTTCTTTTTGCAGACGTGGAGCCAACTGTTCAATTGCATGCCTTGAGTAGGTCACACAATCTTCCTTCGTTAAGTTTTTCCAATCCTTTTTTTGTTCAACAAGCGTATCTGAAATCAGTTTTAAAGCTGAGTGAAAGAGCTGGCCGATATCAGGTGCTTCTAATTTGTAAAATTGTCGATCTTTTAGTTTTAGCCCGTGGGAAGCAAAATGAGAAAATGCACATGCATTGAATTTCTCCATTCTTGAAACACTGCCCTGAATATGGTCACCGTAAAGTTCTTTTGTGACATTCGGCTTTAAACGTGTCGCTCTATTTGTAAAGAACAAGCTGGACATGATTTTTTTTGATACGTCGCGGTTGGAAGAGGTCATCAAATGATTATATACACTCCACCATACGCCGCTGATCGGATATTGGTTGAGCCATTGTTGCAGCTGCGAAACGGTATAGGATAACGAGACATGCTCGTTTGTTACAAATTTTAATTGCTCCTGATCATCCAACTGCTCTGGATCTAACACATAGAGGGCTTGCTGATGGTTTGGCATCAGTTCCTCACAATACTTGATGAGGGTCGAAGGCAAAAGAGACCGCCCTTCCGTATCTGAAGCTGAATAGGATACATACAGGTAGTGCGATGGACTGGACAGCGCTTGATATATCAAAAATTGTTCATCCAGCAGCCGTTCCTTCCCTGTCTCTGCCAGCTCTGCTCCTGCCCGTTTTAACCATTCCCGGTCGTCTTCAGACAATACACTTTCATCAGAGGGCCGTGCAGGTATAACTCCATCATTTACTCCAATGACAAACGTACACTTTACTTGATACATTCTGGATAAATCCATACTTCCGATAAACACTTGATCAAGTGAAGGGGGAATCAAAGCGAACTTGAGAGAGGACAGTCCTGTATCCATCATCTGTTGAAATAATGGAAATGAGAGCTCCTCCTCGCCCAGCATTTCAACAAATTCATCCATTAATTGAATGACAGCATCCCATACTTGCCCATGCTGCATCGCTTCAGCTAACCTGCCTGCTTCTTCTGCCTCAAGCCTTGCCTTTTCAAGCTTTTCTGGCACTTGGGCTTCCTCTAGAAAGACATACACTGCCTCCACCATGTCTCTTAGCTTTTGCGCTTTTTTCAACCTTTTTTGCAATTGAAAGAGAGGCGGAACAATCCATTCTTTTACATCATTCAGCATTTGCTCCATTTCTATTTCTTGATCGGTTTGTCCAAAATCTTCATCTAGTGATTGGAAGCGGCTATAATGAAAGCGTGAACCATTCGTCCAGCGTTCACCTTTTACACCGTAAGCAATACAATAGTTTTCAAGCTGATCCGCCTGTTCTCTCGCTTTGTTTTTGGCGAGTTCAAGCGGAAATAAGAACTCCGTTTTCACACAGCGAAACACCGCCTCATACCGCCAGTTCCCTTTTATGACATCGAGGCTCGAACGAATGAACTCAATGAGCGGATGATACTGCATCGATTCATTTCCATCAATAAAGAAAGGAATATCGTAATCTCGAAACACCTCTTTTAACGTATCTTTATAGTCGTCTACATGTCTTGCAACAATTGAGATGTCTCGTAACCTAAGACCTTCCCCTCTTACTAAATCAAGAATATCTCTCGCTACTCCCTCAATTTCAGCTCGTTTATTTGCACTTTTCGATACGGTAAGGTGAGGCGTTTCTTCTTGATATGGCTGCAAAGGTCTCTGTTCATATTGATTTTCTAAATAAGCTAGATCTGGGGTATGAAGATGCCGCTTATTTCTCTCCAAAATGTTCTCAGAAATAGCCGCTCCGCACTCTTTGGCCAACTGATAAAGCTGGGAATATGTCTTACCTGTCATGCGAAATAAATCAAGTTCATTAGGCTGCGTGTCATGATAGGAACGATCCACTGTGAATGCAGCTGTTATTTTTTCTGCATGTAGCAAAAGCTGTTCAATGACAAGAAGCTGCTGGGGGGTAAACTGATAAAAACCATCTATATAAATGTGTGCCCCTCTCAATTCTTCTGATAAAGGAATTTGCTGAGCCAGAAGTGTCAAGTAATCCTCTGAGTGCACATACTCATCTTGCAGATGCTGCTCCATCTGCTGATAAAGAACATGAAGATCATGCAATTTTTCCGCCGCACGTCTTTCTTCTGTATACTCTGAATGCATGCTGGATGCCGAGATTTTTTCAATATCCTCCGGCATCATACAGTACCTTTTGAATTCAGCCATCGTCTTTTCTATTTGCTCAACAAATCCCGGTTTATCACTCGCCTTTTTGAATACCTTAAACTTGTCTTTCTGTTCTTCTATTACTTTTCTTAAGAGCATTTGAATTCCTGTGCTTGTGACAAATTGACGGTTCGCACCGCCAGTCTGCTGTAATATAGACCAGGCAAGCCGAGTAAAACTAAAGACTTTGGCCCTGATCATTCCACCAGCTTCAGACGTTTTTGCAAGCTCATATTCCATTAAAAATGTCATTTGATCCGGGACTAAAAAAATGATTGGCGGACCCAGCGGATCAAGCCGCAGTTGTTCTTTGATTTCTTCTAGAATTGCAGTCGTTTTTCCACTCCCCGATCTGCCTGCTAAAAACTGAATCTCCACGTTCCACAACACCTTTCTTATGTACTCATATTCTAGCGAAAATAAAGGTAAATAGCTATTTTCCTATCACCTTCCCTTTCTCCTCCAATTGAAAAGAAAATAGGCACCTTTCCCGACTCTTTTCATATCATAAACCATTATGATCTAAAAGGAGGCTGGCAATATCATGTATTACGGTTATTATGACTACTCGCCATATGACATGCGCCAAAACACAAGGATCATTGCAGACCTTGAAAAGGCCATCAATGGAGAATATTCTGCGATCCAATGCTATGAAAAACTTGCACAAAAAGCAAAAAATCCTGAAGCGAAAAAAATCATTCAAGAAATACGTCAGGATGAAGTCAGACATTATCAGCTATTTACAAAGCTATACTATTCTTTGACTGGTAAAAACCACAAACCAAGCATAACAGAGCCTTGTCCAGACCAATTTAGGGAAGGTCTCTTATTTGCCTTTAAAGACGAACAAAAAACAGTCGATTTTTACTTAACGGTATCAGACTATGTCCGTGATCAAGGAACAAAGGAATTAATGAAGCGTATTGCTCAAGATGAACAGCAGCATGCTGTCTGGTTTCTATATCTTTTAACGCACCATGTTTCTTAGTTACTCCTATTTTAATAGGAGATCGTATGTTCCGTCAAAAAATGAAATTGCTTTTTTGCTCATTCAATATGTGAAATAAAGGGCTGTCATCATCAAAACGACTCTTCGCTTTTCCTTTTTTAATGATAAAACGACCTTTTGACCATAAAAAAACTCCTCTGCTACAACGCAGAAGGAGTTTTTTGTTATTTAATGAAATTTTGCTTCATTGCTTTGTTGCTGTTGTTTTAACAATCCATCAATCGAAAGCATCTTGCTGCCACTAAGTGTCAAGTAAAGCGCCATGACCATTAAAGAAAGTTCAAATTCATAACCGCCCACAAATCCTCTTGCAAAACCAACTGTGATAATGGCTACAGCCATAATTGGTACAAATAAAGCTGCGAAAAGACGTGTGCCTAAACCTAGAATCAGGGCAATTCCACCAACCAGTTCAATTGTTTTGACAATATAGGCCATAAATTCAGGGACACCAATTTGACCAAAAAATGCCGCAGTACCTCCTAGTCCACCTTGATATGCTTGAAGCCCATGTAAAAAGAAAATAATGCCTAAGATGACGCGAACAAAAAGTGTTCCTATTTCTTGATTTGTTTTCATATAGTGATTTCCTCCCATTTTTACACTACATCATGTAATGTTCATTCGTAAAAAAAATTAGTAATTTAAGTTGAGCATAATCATTAAGACCAACATGAGGATGGTTGATGTCACAATTGGGATAAGTGGTACATTGAACGGTATGTTGTATGTTGGGTTTAAGATTTTTTGGATTCTTAAATTTAATGCTCGGTCTCCAAAGGACACGGCAAATTTCGTTTGTTTTTGAAACTGGGTTCTATTTTTAATGAGTTTCAAAAGGGCTTGCCCTACTCCAAGCTCAGTCCCTGTCTGCTGAATGGCATAGTCATCTGCAATGACTTCACGAAAAACGGAGTAACTTTGTCTCATATGCTTTAACACAGGAATGTACCAAATCACTTTTGTGAGCATAGAGAAAGCGAAAGTCTTTAAAGGATCGTAGCTGTATTTGTGATGTAATTCGTGATAGACAACCGCATCGATTTCCCCTTCATCCAGCATGTCTATAAGCGCTGTTGAGAGATACACTTTTGGCCGAAGCATCCCCATTGCGAAAGCAAGCGGTTCATGGCAATGAAACACAATGATCTCATTTCTATACTTGTCTGATAGAGTTTGCGTTGAATGTTGATCGACTGCCATCAGCATATTTCTTTTGAAATGAAGATACTTTCTGACCTGCTTTGTCATATAGAAAACGGCAAAACCAAGCGTATACAAGACGAACGCATCCAGAAAATACTTTAAAGGAGTGAATCCATAAAATTCGAGAACAGATTGACATACGTGGATCAGGTTATATGCTTGATTCCAGCCAAAAAAGCTTGAGAGTACATAATAGCCCATCTGGTAAAAGATCACTAAGCCAATCAATATACCGCCTAAAAACAGCAGACTCGACTTCATTTTAATCATGTCGTTTCTCCTCTTTTTTGGATGCAAGCCTTGCTTCAAGTACCTTCAGTAATTCAGGATCAGCACTTTCAATTGCGTCCACCATATGATTGACTGCAAGGGGGCCGAAATCATCCATCAGTCCTTGAGTAATCCATTTCGTTTGCTCATTTAGAAATTCTTCTTTTGTTAAAACAGGGTTATAGATAGATGAACGCCCTTTTGTTTTCTTTTCCACAATTCCTTTTTCGGTTAATCGATTGAGTACCGTCATGACCGTGTTGAAATTAATTGGCTTCTCATCTGACAGCTTCTGCTGTACCTCTTTAATCGGCAGATCCTCACCTTGATAAAGGATCTCCATGATCCTTCCTTCTAAAGGACCGAAAAAGCGGTTCAATCCCTTTTCATTATATTTAAAAGAAGGAATTTTCATGTCATCACCTCACACTAAGCATTGTAGTGTAATTGAAAATGATAGTCAACCGATAACAAAAATAGGGGAAAATCGTTGTATATTGTATTTGTTTTTGACAAAAATTATATGTCATTTATATCAAAAACAATTTTTTCTAACAGAGTTATCCATAAGATAATCTTATGAAAATACTAAAAAAATTCGTATTTTATTTATAGAGACTTTTGTATTATAGTGAAGATAACAACATTTCACTTACTGAACAAATATACAGGAAGAAGGTTTATATGTGATGAAGCAAGGAAACAGCCTTCGAACCGATCTCATTTTGATTGCGGTAAGCGGTTTAGGTGGATTCCTTTTGTCTCTAACAGGGATGTCTATCGGCTGGATGATTGGCACATTAATGACAGCTGCATTTATTGCCCTGCGCCGTCCCGCCCTGTTTCAGCGTAAAGGAAAGAATACCTTACGTATTCACAGTAGATGGCTACTCCTTGGTCAATTCATTCTCGGAATCGAACTAGGACAAAAAATGAACATGAAAGTCCTTCACATTTTCGCTGAAAATTGGCTTCCCGTGAGTTTCATGCTCGTCTTTTCTATTTTATTAGCCATGCTCTCCGGGTTTATCTTATGGAAGCTGAGTAAAACAGATATGCTGACCAGCTTTGTCGGCACTGCCCCCGGCGGTCTTTCCGCTATGCCGGGCATCGCCCAAGAGGTTGGAGCAAATACAGCTGTAGTTAGTCTCGTACAAACGATACGTGTGTTAATGGTCGTACTGACCATTCCATTTACGGTATTTTATTTAAATACAAAAAGCCAATCAGATGCGGTAGTCGCCCAAGGCAGCGCCTTCTCATCAGGCGTTTTCACAATATCAAACATTTCTTGGACTGCTGCACTCATTTTAGGGGCATGGCTGATGTCACGCCTAGCTGTGCGTCTTCACTTTCCTGCCCCTTGGCTCATCGGCAGTATGTTAGGTGTGGCAGCTCTCCAAGTAGGGGCAGGCGCCTTGACAGGTCATGATTTGATTCCTTACTGGCCAGCCCAAGCGAACATTGCGTCACAGGTATTTCTAGGGGCAACCATCGGGTCAAAAATGAATAAACAAATGTTTGTCGGGCTAAAAAATACCTTGATTGTGGCCGTCGTCAGCTCAGCCGGATTGATTGCCGCGACCGTTCTCAGTTCAATTGCCATTGCAGAAATAACAGGTATTTCTGTCATTACGGCCATTCTTGCTTTTTCGCCTGGCGGTATTGCAGAAATGGCAACAACAGCTGTTACACTTCATGAGGATTCCACCTTTGTTGTGGCTGTACAAGTCGTTAGAATTATTTTGGTCATCGCCATGCTACCACCGTTTTTTCGTTTCTTACATCATGTCTGGGCAAAAAGACAGACTGATTATAAAACCGCTAAATAAAAAGAGCCGCTTTGCATAAGCAGAGCGGCTGTCAGATTGTCTGACAACGGGCTAAAATGATGTTGATTTTAGCCCGTTGTCTTCTTTTCAGCGTGATAGAAAACCTTTGAAGTCTAGGAAGGTCGAGCACCAGAGCGGAGCGAATTTGACATTCGTGAGCACTGGAGAGCAGACATGACAACGAATGCGAGGGTTTGTCTACACGCTGAGCCGCTTTGCATAAGCAGAGCGGCTCTTTTTTATTCATCATGATTCCTTTTTACACCGACTACTTGATCCTTTGAGATCGTTCCAAAATGCCGGCTGTCAAAGCTATGTATTCGATTATCTCCGATCACGAAGTAATGATTGTTTTGTATGTTCTGACGACCGGTGATGGCTTTCAGCTGAAAATCACCTGTTAGGACGTTGCCCATTTTATGTTTTTTCTGCTCTTTTAAATACGGCTCTTTCCACTTTACACCATCAACAAACAGTTGATCATCTTCATATTTGATTGTTTCTCCTGGAAGTCCAATGACCCGTTTGATCAAGATTTGATTTTTAGGGCCATGAAATAATACATAGTCAAACCGGCTAATTTTCGTGAGTTTTGGCGAGAACTTGTTAATTAATAATTCTGTTCCATCTGTAAATGTAGGGTCCATACTAACCCCTTCTACTTTGTACGTGACAAACATGAAATTCTTTACTTGGAACAACAAGACGATGCATGTAATAATCATGAACCATAGCAATGGCTTCTTTTTCATTAAGAGCCTCCTTTGTCCTCACGCTGACTCATCCGAATATTCAACCTATTTTCTACTCTCTTTCCAACATACCATAATAAAGCAATGACTAGAACCGCAAAAACACTTCTTAACGGATTCTTTACTAAAGCTGAAATGTCATAGCCGATAAAACTAATAATAAAGAGCATGACACACTTCCCTGATAAAGCGGCTAATGAGAACTGCCAGACGCTGATTCTTGATAGACCTGCTACGACATTAACGGCAGCAGAAGGTGTAAAAGGAAAGCAGAGTAAAATAAACAACGGACCAAATCCCCGCTTTTCAACCCAAAGCATTAGCTTTTGAATAGAAGGGTGTCTGCTAATAAAGTTCAACATCCTCATCTGTCCAAATTTTCTGATCAGTAAAAAGACAAGGATAGACCCTGCACTTGCACCAATCCAGGTCAATAAAAAGCCTTCCCATAGCCCAAAAGCATTTGCATTGGCCACCGCAAATGCCACGAGAGGTAAAAACGGTAGAAATGCTTCTATTAAAGGGAGTAATATAGCCACAATGGGTCCAAAAGCCTTGTAGCTTTCAAAAAATGATGTGATATTTTCATGAGTAAATATAGAAAGAAATAATGGCAACTTGTTTGACTCCTTCAAGGTTTGTCTATCTTTCATTTTACATGGAAAACATAAAAATATACAAATGAATCCCTCTCAGCCCCCCCTTGAGATTTTTTAACTCATCCGATATAATAAATAAGAACAAATGTTCTATACAAAGAAAGCAGGCATGGACATGACGAGATTATCAAGCGTACAACTTCAGATGATGGAACAAGCCATCTTTCTTCCAATGGTCATCTCCATCCTCAATCGTGATTTGACGCACCTTAAAAAACATCAAACATTCAAACTAAATGAACCATATATTCAGCTAGTCACCTCTTCATTAAAAGAAGCACAAAAAGCCCTTTATCAACTGAAACAACAGTTACGTAAAGAAAAAATGAACGTACAGCAAATTGAACACGATGAAGGATTTACGACATATTTATTTCTGATCAATGGCTATGAAGAAAAGCATAAATATTTTAATCCCCGTATACGTCATCGTGTAGAGGAAATGCTCACCCATTATTTTCTCCATTCAGGAAAATAATATGGTTATATTTTACATTTAAAGAAGGAACTCTTTAGTTTTTGGCGAATTGATTGTTATACCAAAAATTAGGAGGTTCCAACTCATGTTCAAAAAAATAACAGCACTTACCTTAGCAGCAGGATTACTTGTGCCAAGTACCGTTTCGGCATTAGAACCACTGCAAACAGGAAAACAAGCCCCAGCAGCATCTGCACAAATAACAAGTGTAGCCTATACAACGGTTTCTATCGTTGGAAAACGAGTGAAGTTTGAAGTGAAAGCACTCGAAAATCCTTTTAACATGAATTACTATAATCGAATTGCTTGGACGAGTACGGACGAAGAGCCAAGTGTATTCAATGACAATATTCTATCGGTCATTATCGCTAAAAAAACCGGACAGGCTTATCAAGTCTTTTCATACGAAGCGCTCACTTCGGTAAAGGACAAGATTGAATCAGGTCAAAAGGTGTATGGCTGGGCGCTTGCTTTAAATGGTGTGTGGTACCCAACGATGCCTGCAACCCTCTACTATTAAAAAAAGCCTGCCACAGTGGCAGGCTCCAGATTGTTGACAAAGGGCTAAAATGAACTTTATTTTAGCCCTTTGTCTTCTTTTCAGCGTGATAGAAAACCTTTGCAGCCCTAGGAAGGACGAGTACTGGCGCGGAGCGAATTTGGCATTCGTGAGCACCAGAGCGCAGGACTGACAAAGAATGCGAGGGTTTGTCTACACGCTGAAGCCTGCCATAGCGGCAGGCTCTTTCTCCATTATGACAATTCGAGCTGTTTTCTCAGCTCTTGTCTCACTTCTTCTAATCCTGGTCCATCTAACTCAAAGTAATACACATTCCCAGGCTGGTAATCGTGCCCTTTTAATTGGATGGTATCCACTGATTTTAATGAACTCAGTAAAGGGAATAGACCGATCAACTGTTTCATGGATAAATTGGTGGAGACGTTATCCCCAAGTGTATCAATGATGTTGTCATAAGACGGTATGGAAGAAATGGATTTTGATTTTTCAAAGATGGCTTGAAGTGCTTCCATTTGGCGCTTTCCGCGCATGAGATCACTATCTGCCTTTCTCGTTCTCACAAACGCTAATGCTTCTTCACCACTGAGCGTATGCGTGCCTGTTTCCACATGAACTTTTCCTTTTGAATCCTTCTCCATTTGTTTTGCAATGCCTTCATCTTCAATCGTTACGTCAATTCCATTTAGCTCATCGACAATGTCTTGAAACGCCTTAAAGTTTCCTGCAATCACATAGTCTACCGGGATGTTTAACAAATTCTCTACCGTTTTGACTGATAAATCTGCACTCCCAAACGCATGGGCGTGAGCAATTTTATCATATCCTCTCCCCGGTATATCAACATAAGAATCACGAGGAATACTTAGGAGCTTGATCGTTTTGTCTGTTCGATTCACCGTCGCCAGTAAGACCGCATCACTTCTTGCTTCGTCTACCGTTTCACCTGGACGGCTGTCAATCCCTAAGAGCAGCACCGAAAAACTATCCTTTCCTGGATCAAAAGCTTTCACACGCTTTTGCGAGGTCTCTCCTCTTTCTAAAGATACTTGCGCTTTATTCGACGCTTTTGAAATTTTATAGTATGCGTATCCTGTGACAGATACTGCCATGATCATGACAAATGCCATGATAAACAGCACGACTTTCACCCAAGGTCTTAGCCTTCTTTTTGATCTTGTTTTCTCCTTCATCCTTTCCGAACCCTCACTCTATCTTAGTCTCACAATGTAGGTTCCACTATAACATATTTTGATGAAAGTTTCCTGCACGCAACATATTTTTATGTATCCACAATAAAAAAGCTGCTCGATAGGAGCAGCTTTTCATCCATTACTTTTGTTCAATTCCTTTTTTCACTTCATCAATCATCGCATTCAATGATTCAAGGCCGCCGCCTGCTAAATACCACATGTCAGAGTTTAAATACACCACATGATTGTTTTTAACCGCTTTGACTGATTTCACATAATCATTTTCAACAAGCTGTTTCGCAGACGTTTCTTCTCCAATTGCCGCGCCGCGATCCACGACAAATAAGTAATCTGGGTTCGTTTTGACCATATACTCATACGAAATGCTTTGTCCATGTTTATCAGATGGCTCTAGCTTTTGATCTGCTGGTGTGATGCCAAATACATCATGAATCAGACCATATCTTGACTTAGGACCAAATGCCGTCATTTTGCTGTCGTTCGCCATAATGACGAGTCCATTTTTCTTTAACTCTTTGGCTTGTTTCTTTAATGAAGCCACTTTTTGGTCAATGGCAGAAAGTTCTTTTTTGACTTTGTCTTCCTTATCAAAAATCTTTCCTAATGTTTCAGCATTCTTTTTAAATGATTCCATATAGTTTGCGTTATCTACATCCATATAAATCGTCGGAGCAAATTTAGAAAATTCATCAAATGCATCTGCTTGACGGTGCTGAATAATGATCAAGTCAGGCTTCATCTCTGCAATTTTCTCAAAGTTTGGCTCTTTTAACCCGCCGACATTCTCATATTTGTCACTTTCATATTTAGATAAATAGTGAGGAATCACTTGTTTTGGTAAAGCTGTCACGTTGACACCAAGCTTATCAAGTGTATCGAGACTTCCCATATCAAAAACGACGACTTTTTTCGGGTTTTTCTTGATCTTCACACCGTCTTTATTCAACATATCCTTTACTGTTACGGTTTCCTCATTCGTTCCCGCTGTTTTTCCTTGGTTACCACAGGCAGCAAGGACAGCAATCGCTGTTAATACTGTTATCATCCAAATCCATTTTTTCATGATTGATCACCTCTTCATTTTTTCAAGAAAAATATAAGCAAATACGCTCACCACGAATGACTTCGATCGGTATGCGCATGTCATAAATGTGTTCAAGTGCTTCTGTTTGAATCACTTCATCAACGCTTCCTTCTTTGATTACCTGACCCTCTTTTAAGGCGACGATGTGATCTGAATAGACAGATGCAAAGTTAATATCATGGAGAACAACAACAATCGTTTTTCCAAGATCTTTCACGAGCTGCTGAAACAGCTTCATCATTTCAACTGAATGGTTCATATCTAAATTATTTAAAGGCTCATCTAAGAAAATATAATCCGTATCCTGAGCCAGCACCATGGCAATAAAGGCTCTCTGCCTTTGTCCGCCGCTTAGTTCATCTAAATATTGATGCTGGATTTCGACGAGTCTCATGTATTGAAGCGACACATCAATCATGTTCTCATCTTCTTTTGTCAAGCGGCCTTGAGAGTAAGGAAAGCGGCCAAAGCTGACAAGCTCACGAACGGTCAGACGCACACTCATGTGGTTCGACTGCTTCAAGATGCTCATTTTTTTCGCAAGCTCCTGAGGAGCGTACGCTCGATAAGGTTTATCCTCTAAATAAGCTTCCCCAGTATCAGGTTGAATCAGGCGGCTCATGATGGACAAAAGCGTACTTTTGCCTGCACCATTTGGACCAATGAGAGAGGTCAGCTGTCCTTTTTTTACACTGACAGTTGTTTCGTGAAGCACTGTTTTTCCGTTATATGTCTTACTGACTCCCTTCATCACGACCATGAACGACTCTCCTTTAAAAGTAGATAAATAAAATACAGTCCGCCGACTAAATCAATTAGCACACTAAGCGGTGTTTGAAACGTAAATACCTTTTCCACAAGAAATTCCCCGCCTACAAGCGCAATGACACTAATGAAAAACGAGCCTAATAGCAAGTACGTGTGCCGATATGTACGAAACAGCTCTCTTGCCACATTCACAACGAGTAAGCCAAGAAACGTAATCGGGCCGACGAGGGCCGTCGCAATAGAAACAAGGACGGCAATGACGATCAGCATCTTTTTTGTGATCCCGTCATAGTCAATCCCGAGATTCACAGCCTGTTCCTTTCCTAACGACATGACATCTAATTTCGCGCGGAAGGTCCATATATAAAGACAAAGTGCCGCAAATAAAAGAGAAGCGAAGAGTAAAATATCTGTGTTCATGTGATTAAAGCTGGCAAAGGACTTGTCCTGTACGACTTGGTATTCATTCGGGTCAATGAGCATTTCCATAAAGGAAGAAAGACTTTTGAACAATGTTCCAAACACAATCCCGACAAGCAGGAGTAAGAAAATATGCTTGTTTTTGCGCTTGAACATCACCGTATAGAGCAGCACAGAAAAAAGAATCATCAATCCAACGCAGAGAAAGAAATTCAGGTTCTTATTCGCGATCATCAAATTGGTCGATCCAAAAAGATAAATAATTGCCGTTTGCAAAAACAAGTAAAGCGCGTCTAACCCTAAAATGCTTGGCGTTAAGATTCGGTTATTGGTCAATGTTTGAAACACAACAGAGGAAAAGGCAATCGCGCCTCCTGTCAAAGTCATGGCAAGCACCTTTTTTAAACGGCTCGGCACTGTGTACTCCCAGTACCCCATTTGAAAGGTGACGAAGATGACAACGAATACGGCTGCAATGGCTGCAATGAGAAATAATGTTCGTTTCTTATGCATAGCGCTTCCTCCTTAATAACATGTACAGGAAGATCGCACTTCCAATGATGCCGACCATAAGCCCGACAGATATTTCATATGGATAAATGATCACTCGTCCGAGCACGTCACATATGAGCACAAAAATGGCCCCTAATAAAGCCGTATGCGGAAGGCTCTTTTTCAAGTGATCCCCTCGGTAGATCGATACAATATTCGGAATGATTAAGCCGAGGAAAGGTAGCATGCCAACAGTCAAAATCGTTACAGAAGTAATCATCGAAACAATCACCAAACCAACTGCCATGACACGTTTATACGTTAAACCTAAATTGACGGCAAAGCTCTCACCCATACCAGCCACTGTAAAGCGGTCAGCATATAAATACGCGATGATCAATAGAGGAACACTTACATAGAGCAGTTCATAACGCCCCTGAACAATAAGAGAAAAATCCCCTTGCAGCCATGCGGATACGTTTTGGATCAAATCATATTTATAGGCTATAAACGTGGAAATTGAACTAACAATTCCGCCAAACATTAAGCCGACTAACGGTACGTAGATCGTATCGTTCACCTTAATATGGCGTAGAATTTTTAAGAATAATAGATTGCCAGCTAACGTAAATAAAAACGCAATCGCCATTTTCATCAGCGGGCTTGCCTGTGTAAAAACAAGCATAGCGGTTAAAATACCCAGCTTGGCCCAATCCATTGTTCCTGCAGTCGTTGGAGAGACAAATTTATTTCTCGTCATGCTTTGCATGATAAAACCGCATAAGCTCAGGCTCATGCCAGCAAGCACAATACTCATCAGCCGCGGGATGCGACTTGAAAATAAGGTGTTCATTTGTTCATCTGATAGATGAAACAACTGTAAAAGAGACAGGTCCTGTACTCCGACAAACAGCGACGCACATGCCAAACACACAAACAACAAACTTAATTGGTACAACTTCATACAGGGTTCACACTTTCTATCAAGCTCTCTGCCACAAATGATTATCATTATCAATTAACGGCAGTTCATATATTATCATATTTAGTGAAATATTCAATAGTAGAATGAGAAAGGGTGAAAACCGCATAAAAAAACAGCTTTTAGGATCAGCTGCTTTTTTACGCTTCAATATTCAATTGAAACTGCCCTTGCAATTCCTCTTCAGCCTCTTGAAATAACTGCCGCAAATTCTCTGCATAATCACCAAGCTCGTCTTTGCTTGCTTGATAATGAATCCATGTAAGCTCTACAGGCAAGCTCACTTCTCCTGTTAAACAGTCCCAAAGGGCATCAAGATTTTTCCCGTAATGATCAGGAAGTTGTAACACTGTTTTTAGTTGATCATGAAGCTCCTCTTGTGATCTGCACATCGCACCATTTAGCTGTACTTTTTTCATTTCCCTCCCCCTCTTCTGTCTTTATTTTAAACGAATTGGAGAGGAAAGAGAAAGAATCCATTTCACTTTTGCCTCTCTCTGAAACTTAAACTAAACAAGATCAGACAGGCTGCCAGCACGAGCATGAAAAAGAGCGTTAACACTGTCTGAGTACCGTACATATCAGCAAAGAGACCAACGAACACACTTGGTATGCCAAGACCTAGATACGCAAACAAGTAATATCCAGCAACGGCTCTAGCCGCTTCCTTCTTCCCTTTCTCAACAATCAGCTGGAGACCGCCTAAGTAAGTAAATCCATAGCAAGCTGTGCCCGCTAAAAGAGTTCCAGCAAGGACAAGGAATATAGACCCGCTATTAGCACCGAATAACAGCAGGCCATATCCGCACGGAAGACAAATAAAACCGATACGAAGCGCTGCACTGCTATTCATCTTTCGGACAAAAGGCTGCATCAGAACACCTGCCATATTAATAAAAAACAGCGCCGGGCCTACCCACAATTCATAGCCATTTAATTTAAGCTGTGCTGGCAAAATCGAAATGACAAGACCGCACACAGACCATGCGATAGCAATGGCTATGTTCGCAGGCATTGTCCCTTTTGGAAACCTCGGCATGTTCATTAGCGGTTTACTTGCATCCCCTTGTACAGGCGGCACCAAAAAGAATACAGCAACAATCGTCAACATGATCAAGACCAACACAATCCAATAGCTAAGAGGCGTCAGTGACACTCGCTCAAAAGAAAGAATCGCTGTAAAAAGAGCACCTCCTCCAAATCCAATTGAACTGCATAATGCGATAAACGTTGGGATCCAGCCCGATTTCTCTGGATATAAAGCAATCAAGTAGGCAGTACATGTGCCAACACTTAACCCAAGTCCCACTCCTTGCAGCAGCCGGGCGACAAAGAGCATTTGTATGGTCGGCTGCACGATCATGAGCAGGGTGGCACATAATGAAAAGCAAAGAGCGATCAATAAAATCGGTTTTCGTCCAGCCCGGTCAGACATGCCGCCAAGTAACAATAATACTGGAATCAGTCCGAAAACATACGCAGCAAACACAAGGGCTGTTGACGCCTTTCCGTATCCTGCCTGCTCTGCATATTCCGTATAAAGAGGGACTTGCAGGTTCACTGCTGTTGTAATCATAAAAAGGCTAAATAAAACGAACACAAACGGAATCATAGATAGCTGTGCTGTTTCTTCTTTTGATGCAGGAATCATGGGACTCTCTCCTCTGTGTAAATGATATGAACCAGTGTACACATCATTTGGATTTCTTCCCACATCCAAAAATGAAGCTATTGACCAGTCCATAATTCCATGTCATCATCAATGATGACATGACAAAGGAAAGAAGGTGCACTGTGTACATTCATTTAGACCGTTCCAGCTCTACCCCGCTCTGGCAGCAAATCGTCAATGGCATCATTCAAAAAATTCATACAAACACACTGAATCCTGATGATCAGTTGACTCCGACAAGAGTATTAGCACAAGAGCTCAACGTATCTCGATCCACCGTACAGCTTGCCTATGATGAACTGCTAGCAAGAGGCTATGTCAGCACCTCTAGAAGAGGCGGGACAAAGGTCATTTCAAGTAATCACTATGCTGCTTCTCCCCCACATCAAAACGAACCGCCTTTTGCACTTCCGACAAGACCTCACTTTGACGAGGCTGAAAAACAAATGGATCACTGGCTCTCGGCCAATCAATTTCATGACACACTTGAGATTGATTTCCGCCATCAAGAACCAGCCATCGACGACCATTTTCAAAACATATGGAAACGCTCGCTTCTAAAAGCACTACAGCGCTTAAATATGAAGGATTGGGGCTATTCTTCTCCGCATGGATTATGGGAAGTGCGTTCAGAAATTCGCCAATACTTATCGGTTGAACGCGGCATTGATATAGAAGAAGACCAAATGGTGTTAACAGGGGGCACACAGCAAGCCATTGACTTAATTTCACAAGTCATGCTCAAAAAAGGAGATACAGTCGCTGTTGAAGATCCTGGTTTTCCTGGAGCTAGGTTGTCCTTTTTACATCGCGAAATGACTATTTACCCCGCACCAGTCGATGAAGAAGGAATGATGGTGAATACATTGCCAGAACGTACAAAGCTGATCGCTGTAACGCCCTCTCATCAGCGGCCAACCGGTGTCTGTATGAGCGTCAATAGAAGACGGGAGCTGTTGCAGTTTGCTGCGAAGGCTCAATCTTACATATTAGAAGATGATTTTGATGGGGATTATCGTTATCATGGCGGACCGCTTCCTTCTTTATTTTCAGAAGCACCCGATCATGTGATCTATATTGTCAGTTTTTCCAAGGTACTTGCTCCAGGCATCCGCCTTGCTGCCATCATCGGCTCCAAAGCAGTCATCAAAGAAATCGCTGCACTGCAATCACTTATTCAAAGACAGCTGCCGATCATGGAGCAAATCACCCTTGCCTCTTTTTTCAGAGAAGGCGAGTTTACGCGATATGTCAGGCGGATGAGACAGGTGTATAAAAAACGGCAGGCAGCGATGATGGATGCTCTTTTGACACATCACTTTGACAAACACTTCCGTTTATATGGAACCGATACAGGCCTTCACGTCTTTTTGGAAGGAACATCAGACTTTGATGAACAAGGTACGATTGAGGCCGCAAAAGCGGCAGGTGTCGGCATTTATCCATTAAGCCCCTATTGTTATGAAAGCAAAAGGAAAGGGTTGCTGCTTGGTTTTGCCTGTACGGATGAAGCCATGATTCAAGAAGGTGTACGCCGATTAAAGCAAACACTGCACATCTAAAAAAGCCTGGAAGTCTCTCTTCCAGGCTTTTCATTGTGATTGCTGAACGTTTCCTACTTCTTCAATGAAAGAGGCTGTCTCTTGCAATCCATCTTGAAAATATTGAGTGGCTGACATAAACAGCTTTTCTTGATCAGGACGCTTCAACAGCTGCTCTACCTTGCTCATTCCTTTTTCAAATGAAGCAAGACCTGTCTTTAATTGTTTGTCTGCCTTTTGATACACAGCTGGCACTTCTTGATGAGTAAGCCCTTTTTGAATGACACGGTCGAATGCTTTCGTTGCTTTTGTCAATTTGTCATTGACTTGAATTTTTCCATGTCCATCCGAAATAAATTGATCGGTCATGTTTTCATATGCTTCATTTAACTCATCCATATAACGCTGAACCCATTGTTCATACGCAGCTTCTTTTGTGTTTTGTTTTGAAGGCGGCTGACCTGCTTGATTGCAGGCCGTGAGTAGTGTCACTGTCACGGTAAATAGCAGCATCAAATGCCATCGTTTTTTCATACACGGCCCCCATTTCTCTTTCCCATTTGTTCATATCGGTCAAATATGATCAACTTTTACCTCATACGAACACCTTGCAAGAAATGACTTATTTTTATTGTAACAGACCGCATGTATCACTTCTGTGATTTATGCGGAAATGAATGAAAATCCTTCTAATGGTTCACATTTCCCTGCCATTTCATGATGATACAGTCAATAGACGACGAGAAAGGCACATTTGGTTTCAATCTAATTCATCTTCGCCATTTTTTCTCCAATAAAAAAGACCCCTTTCGGCGCCTTTTATGATCCTACCCATTTATTGCAGCTTTCCTTTACAAGCAATCTCCAGCTCTTCTACCACTTCGCCATCTTGAATGAGGTATGCTTTTTCATGAAGATTCACAGCAGGACAGATGTGATTCGGAATAATTTGCACCTTCTCACCGATCTGTACACTTTGACGAAAGCCTTCATGATAGATAATGGCATGCTCGTCAAATACGCTTGAAACAAATACATCATCATATTCTTTCACTTTGCCTAAGCCCTCTGTTTTGGTCAGCCCTTTTGTACGTGTTTGTGCCGTCAGCCCCTTGGCCCCTACATCTGTAATCACCCGGCGCTCTGTCGGTTTACTAATGACCGTCGTCAGCACAGATGCTGCACAATGTGAATATGTGCCGATTACATTGGACTGGGAAGCATCCATCAAGATGTATGTGCCTGGCCGTATTTCTGTGACTCCTTTTGGGATATCAAATTGAAATAAAAATGGCGGTGTTGATCCAATACTGACGACCTCTATCGGCATACCAGCTTCTTCTGCAATCTGCGCAAAACGGAGCGTTCGATTTACAGCCTCCTTGTATAATGTCCGGCAATGTGCTTTACTTTCCGCTTGATATGTATGGCCATCATGAGAAAAAATCCCCTTTAAATGAACGGCATCACTTGTTTGAATCGCCTCTAATATGTGGCAGAAATCACGTTCTTCAATGACACCAGACCTTCCTTCTCCAACCTCTATCTCAATTAAAACCTCCGCTTTTTTCTCTGATTCACGAAAGACTTGCTCAATCTGCTTCACATGCTCAACACAATCTATACCGAATGAAATCTGTATCGACTCTGCCAGTTTACGAATCCGCTTGAGTTTAGTCTCACCTACAATTTGATTGGCGATAAAAATATCCTTGAGCCCATGGGCTGCCATTACTTCAGCCTCTCCTACTTTCGCTACCGTAATGCCAGATGCACCTTTCTCTTCCTGCAGCTTGGCAAGTGCAGGCGTTTTATGCGTTTTCGTATGAGGGCGCAATTTGACATGCTGACGGTCTGCGTATTGCTGCATCGCCGCTACATTCTCCATCATCACCCGTTTATCAATGAGTAGTGCCGGCGTATCCAGTTCTTCATACATCATCCCCATGACCCCTTTCGTTGTATAAAAAATTATATGATATAGATAAATTATATATTTTTTTATATAATAATCAATGGTTTTTTCTGCAAAAAAGTGATGACGATGGGTAAGCATTCCAGCGGCTGTCTGCCGCTGGTCTCTCACTAATAACGATTACGAAGTTCTCTTAAGATAAAATCATACACAAGGTTGAGCTGCTGTTCCTTTGGATACAGCATAAATTCTTGTTTCTTAGGAAGACCTCCATCAAGTCGATCTTGAAATTTCGTTCGGAGATACGCTGTTCGGTGTACCTGACTCTCAAATGACTTATATGAGACATCTAGTTTGACCGATTGCTCATTTGTAAAAGTAACAACCGTGTCTCCGAGGGATGATTCCTGAAAGATATGAATGTATTTGTGGGAGATCCATCCGCATTGAGGGCGGTTGGATGAATAGGTTGGGAAGAAATACAGATGATTGGATGAGTCAATCACGATGGGAGGCTTGTGGGAAATACCTGTTACTTCATATGTTCCCGCTTTTCTGCCTGCATAGCTTGAGCCAAAGAACCTGCAACTGCGTTCTATAATTTGCAGCGGCTTTAATTCAACATAAAAGCTTGTCTCTCTTTCGATCACTTTTGAATATACTCGTTTTCCTTCTTCAACCGGAAGGACCGCCATTGTTGTTTGATTAATGACGTATGAATCTAATGGTGTTTCACTAATTCCTGACACTTCATTTCCTCCTGTGTTAATTTTTGGTTATTTTAGATACTATTAATCTATCACCAACGTATAAGAAACGACAGGATTTTTTCAATATTTATTTAAAATTATCTTTTTATCATGTTTTTTAGTACATTCGATCTATCTAAAAGCCATTTTTAAAGATATATCGCATCTTGTCGACTGGACAAGGGGTGTCGATATGGCTCAAAAATAAATTGTCTAAAAATTATAAATTCTTGTTGATTTTTTCTCCGCCAATCCATATACTATAAAAAAGGCATCGGGGGGATTCTTTATGAAAGAGAAAAAAACGTATGCTGAGCTCATGAAGTCCCGCAACACCCAAAAAACCGAAGAGAATGGCGTTACTATTTTAGACATTTATATTCAAATGGTTTTAGATGAGGCGCTTTATAAACAGCGCTTAACCTTCCTTAGAGAAGAGATTGACAAGGCGCTAGATCAGCGTGATGAAAAACGTTTTAATGACCTGTCAGCTCAATATGCAGAACACTGCTTACATCAATCATGATGATTTTACTTGCGGCAGAGAGACAGAAACTTGTCTCTTTACCGCAAGTTTTTTGTTTTTATCCATTTAATATGGTTCCGCCATTCACATGAATCATTTGTCCATTTATATAAGAAGAGTCTTCGCTCGCTAAAAATAAATAACTCGGCGCTAACTCTACTGGTTCACCAGGCCGCTCCATTGGGACATCTCCACCAAATTCAGACACTTCCTTTTCCGTAAATGTGGATGGAATCAGCGGTGTCCAAATCGGTCCAGGCGCTACCCCATTTACCCGAATCCCTTGTTTGATAAGAGATAGAGATAATGATCTTGTAAACGTTACAACCGCCCCTTTTGTCGATGAATAATCAATTAAGGTTTCATGACCTTTATAAGCAGTGACCGATGCTGTATTAATAATACTGCTTCCTTTCTTTAAATGAGGGAGCACCGCTTTTGTTAAATAGAACATGGCAAATATATTCGTTTGAAATGTCCGAAGAAGCTGGTGAGAGGTAATCTGTTCAATGCTTTTTTGCGGATGCTGTTCACCTGCGTTGTTGACCAAAATATCAATCGAACCGAAAGCATCTTTTGTTTTTTTGACGACCTCGTTTGAAAAAGCTTCATCCCCTAGGTCACCTGCTATTAAAATGACGCGTCCTCCCATCTTTTCAATATAGTCCTTCGTTTCTTCCGCATCGCGATGTTCATTCAAATAAACAATTGCTACATTGGCTCCTTCTTTCGCAAATAAGACAGATACTGCTCTTCCAATCCCGCTGTCTCCACCTGTGACAATCGCCGTTTTCCCTGTCAGCTTTTTGCCTTGCACCTCTCGATCAAAGATAGGTCTAGGGTTCATTTTATATTCAAGTCCTGGACGTTCGTTCTGATGCTGAGGCGGTAACGTTTTCTTTGGCTGCTTTGTTGACACGTCAGTCCACTCCTTCCTTTTTATCTCGTTTATTTTTATGTGTTGCTCATTTTTTTATGTATTTCGCTCTTGTTTCCATTAAAATGTATGATTTTCAGCATCGTGGAAAAATTATACACAACAAGTGACTGGAGGCGACAACATGGAACAAGAACATAAAGGATCGGAACAAGCAAAGTCGTTATGGCTAGCTGATAGTGAGAAGCCCTCTTTTCCTACTGTCAGCGAAGATCTTACAGCAGATGTCATCATTGTCGGTGCCGGTATTACAGGTATCGCTACTGCATTTGAGATGATAGAACGCGGGCTGGATGTCATCATCATAGATGCTGATCAAGTATTGCAAGGAACCACCGGACATACAACAGCGAAAATTACCTCCCAGCATGATGTTTACTATCATGAGCTGATTCAGCATATTGGTATGCCGAAAGCCCGTTTATATGTAGAAGCAAATGAAAAAGCAAAGGAGCTCATCCAAGCACGTGTGAAAGAGTATGACATTGATTGTCAGCTTGAGGTAAAAGATGCTTACCTTTATACAACAGAAGAAAACGGCGTCAAAAAGTTAAAGAAGGAATTAGATGCGTATAAACAGCTCGGTATCGATCGCGAATGGAAAACAGCGCTCCCGTTTGATGCTGGCATCAAGGCAGCCCTCGCCATGACGCAGCAGGCACAATTTCATCCTCTTCATTATCTTCATGCACTGATCGATCAGCTCATTGACCGAGGCGTGCGCATATTTGAACAGACAACGGCAGTCGATGTAAAAGAAGGAAAACACCCTGCTGTCATCACAAAAAGTGGCCATCATCTGATGGGGCGCTCTATCATTTCATGCTCACACTTTCCTTTTTACGATGGCAAAGGACTGTATTTCACTCGAATCCATCCTGAGCAATCTTATGTCGTCGCAGCCAAAACAAAAAAACCGCTCCCAGACGGCATGTACTTAGGAATTGATCAGCCTGCCCATTCATTAAGAACGGCGAGATTCCATGGAGAAGATGTCGTGCTCATCGGTGGACAAGGTCATAAAACCGGACAAGGCGGAGATGAATCCGCACACTATGAAGCACTAGAAAAGTTTGGTGAAGCCACCCTTGGTATAACGGAAGTCCTTTACCGCTGGTCCACTCATGATATGGTCACAATGGATCAAATCCCTTACATTGGCCGCCTGACATCACATCATTCGAATATTTTTGTGGCAACAGGCTTTAGAAAATGGGGCATGACCACAAGCCACGTAGCAGCGACACTGATCGGAGATTTGATCGAAGGAAAATCGAATCCTTACGAATCCCTCTTTACTCCATCAAGACTCGTGTCAGACGCATTCGTAAAAGACTTTATCAAAGAAAACACCAATGTTGCAGCAAAGCTGATCAGCGGTAAATTAAAGCGAGCTGATCAAACAATTGATGATTTAAAACCGGGTGAAGGCGGCATTGTATCTTATGAGCACAAAAAATGTGGCGCTTTTAAGTCAGAGGACGGCGATCTCTTTCTTGTCGATACAACCTGTACTCACTTAGGCTGCGAAGTCGCGTGGAATAATAGTGACCGCACGTGGGACTGTCCTTGTCACGGGTCTCGTTTCTCCATTACGGGAGAAGTAGTAGAAGGTCCGGCGAAAAAACCACTAAAAAGGTCATATAAAGAACAGTAAAATTTCACTGTTTCCCCTTTAAAAAATCCAATATTATCCGATAAAAAACATAAAGTCTGATATTTTTGATGATCATGGGGGGACAAACACATTGTTATTTAAAAAAGAGAGTAAAAAGAAAAACACTGCTTTTTTCACACAGCAGGATGATGGGATAAAACGAATCAATTTTCCGGAGAATACGGACATTGCCAAACAAATTAAAATGATTGATTTGACGCAGCAAGACCTTTTTATCTTGAAACAGCTGAATCCAATCGTTCAAGATGAAATTGAACATATCGTCGATAAATTTTATAAAAACCTAGAAGTCGAGTCTTCCTTGATGCACATCATTCAAGATAACAGCTCAGTCGAGCGTCTAAAGAAAACACTACGCATTCATATTAGTGAAATGTTTGCCGGTGTGATTGACGAATCTTATGTGGCCAAAAGAATTAAAATTGCACAAGTTCATTTAAGAATTGGGCTTCAACCTAAATGGTATATGGCAGCCTTCCAAGACCTATTGCTATCCATTATGGATTTATTTGCCCAGCATATCCAAGATTTCAAAGAATATCAGACGGCAGTGAAGGCGACGACGAAAATTTTAAATCTAGAGCAGCAGCTTGTCCTAGATACGTTCCAAAATGAATACTCTAAAGTTCGTGATGAAGCAGAACTACAGCAAAAAGAGCTTCATACAAAAATTACAGAAACATCTAATTCACTTGCTTCTCTCTTCTCAAACACAACAAATGCAGTGGACAAACTTGTATCAAAATCTGATGAGATGGCGGATATGTCACAGGCTGGCACAAAGATTTCTGCACAAGTTGAAGAGAAATCAATTGGCGGTAAAAAAGAGTTAGAAATTCAGCAGACGCAAATGAACCAAATTGACGGCAGTATGACAAAGATTGAAACAGAAATTAAACGCTTAGAAGAAATTGCAAAACAAATTGAACAAATTTTTGGGATCGTCACAGGTATTGCGGAGCAAACGAATTTACTATCTTTAAACGCTTCAATCGAATCAGCTCGAGCAGGTGAACATGGCAAAGGCTTTGCTGTCGTTGCAAACGAGGTTCGCAAATTATCAGAGGATACAAAGAAAACGGTTTCAACTGTATCTGAGCTCGTCAACAACACAAATTCACAAATCGCCATTGTGTCACAGCATATTGCTGATGTGAATTTACTTGTGACAGACAGTAAAGAAAAAATGACCCAAATCAACTCGCTATTCGATGATATCGTCAGCAGCATGAACTTAAGCAAAAACCAAAACGGAAAAATTGAAATAGATTTGCAAACATTCCTAAACGAATTGAAAGAAGTCAAACAAACAGTGTCCCAAGTGGCAAGTTCGGTCGAGTCCTTAACGAGTCTGACAAATCACTGATCCAGTCATTCTTCTTCTGTTTTAGTATAATAGAAGAAAAGATAGAAAAGGCGGGATTTGATTGACAGCAATTTGCCTAGTCAGACACGGAGAAACCGATTGGAATGCAGCAAAACGAATTCAAGGACGAACAGATATCCCTTTAAATGACACTGGTAAATGGCAAGCGGAACAAACCGGTCTTTACTTAAAAGATGCCCACTGGGATGTTGTCATTTCCAGTCCGCTATCAAGGGCAAAAGAAACAGCTCATTTGATTTTACAGCATGTACATGCACCGCTCGTGATCATGGACGATTTTATTGAACGTGACTATGGCGACGCTGAAGGCATGTCATTTGAGGAACGTCAGAAACTGTTTCCAAATAAACAGTATCCAAATATGGAACCACTATCGGCACTTCAAGATCGAATGCTAGAAGGTATCGAAAAAGTGAGAGCAACCTACCCAGATCAACGGGTACTAATCGTAGCACACGGTGCTGCCATCCATGCCTTACTCACCTCACTAGCTGACGAACAGATGGGTATTAAGGATACAAGACTTGAGAATGCCTGCTTAAATTATGTGGAATGGACAGATGGTGAATGGAAGGTGAACGATTACAACGTGGTCAGCCATTTAACACAATCTGCCCCTTCTTAAAGAACCTGTTTTCATAACAGGTTCTTTTTCATGTCAAAAATAATGATAAAATAATATTTTTTTATATCGAAATTCGAAATAGATGATAGCCTTTTCTACCTATTTTATAGCATTTCGGGTATCGAATGTTTATCCCCAAATAGATCATGAGAAAAAAAGCACGATTCCTTTTTAACAGAAAATCTTTGAAGACACACAATAAACATATTTTACCATCATTTCCAAGCGACTTAATTCCCTATTTTCCGCTAGGACTTCCACAAAAATTCAGGTCTACTCTTATTTGCCTACCTCTATTAAACTGAAAATACAGAATAATCAAACGGATCATTCTTATAGACTACGGATGATTATTCTGAAATAAGAAAAAAGGGATGTGGAATGTGCGTGAAAAAGAAAAATGTGATGACAAGTGTTTTATTGGCTGTCCCTCTTCTGTTTTCAGCAGGGTTTGGAGGCTCGATGGCAAATGCCGAGACTGCCTCAAAGACAGAAAGTGAAAAAAGCTATATCGTTGGCTTTAAAGCTTCTGCCACCACAAACAGCTCTAAGAAACAAGCAGTGACACAAAATGGTGGGAAATTAGAAAAACAATACCGCCTCATTAATGCTGCACAAGTGAAGATGTCTGAACAAGCCGCAAAAAAACTTGAACACGACCCTAGCATTGCTTATGTAGAAGAAGACCACAAAGCAGAAGCATATGCCCAAACCGTCCCTTATGGTATCCCTCAAATCAAAGCTCCAGCCGTACACGCTCAAGGTTATAAAGGTGCTAACGTCAAAGTAGCTGTACTTGATACTGGAATCCACGCCGCACACCCTGACTTAAATGTTGCAGGCGGTGCTAGCTTCGTCCCTTCAGAGCCAAATGCCACACAAGACTTTCAATCACACGGAACTCACGTAGCCGGAACCATTGCTGCCCTTGATAACACGATTGGTGTTCTTGGGGTCGCGCCAAGCGCCTCCTTGTATGCCGTTAAAGTGTTAGATCGAAACGGAGATGGACAATACAGCTGGATTATCAGCGGTATTGAATGGGCTGTTGCCAATAACATGGATGTCATCAATATGAGCTTAGGCGGCCCAAGCGGCTCCACAGCGCTTAAAAATGCTGTAGACACAGCGAATAACCGCGGAGTGGTTGTCGTTGCCGCAGCAGGGAATTCAGGTTCCACTGGCTCTACTAGCACCGTAGGCTATCCTGCAAAATACGACTCTACGATTGCTGTTGCCAACGTGAACAGCAACAATGTCAGAAACTCGTCCTCTAGCGCAGGTCCTGAATTAGATGTTTCTGCACCTGGTACATCGATTTTAAGTACAGTACCAAGCAGTGGATATACATCTTATACGGGAACATCGATGGCATCTCCTCATGTAGCAGGAGCAGCAGCGCTTATCCTTTCTAAGTATCCGAATCTATCAACGTCTCAGGTTCGTCAGCGCTTAGAAAATACGGCAACACCGCTTGGTAATTCGTTCTATTATGGAAAAGGATTGATTAACGTTCAAGCAGCTTCTAACTAAAATAAGTGTGACAAAAAATCCGGCTAACTGAGCCGGATTTTTTATTTATTGCTTTTTCGATGTTTCCTCTTTTTTCGATGTTTCCTCTTTTTTCGATGTTTCCTCTTTTTTCGATGTTTCCTCTTTTTTCGCCGCTTTTTCCATATCGATGATTCTCTCCATCATCGTCGGGTGTCCATAGCGGAATATTTTCACTAAAAGTGGCGGATTGACTTGGGAAAGCCCTGATTTTGCAAGCTTTTGAAATGATGTTACCCCCGCCTCTCCATCTTTCGTCAAGTTCACGGCGTATTCATCAGCTGCACGTTCTTGATGCCTTGACACAGCATTTGTGAAAGGAGAAGCAGCAAATGACAGCATAGATACAATGATCAAAAGAAGCGGAAGAGCAGCAACGTCATATGGTGCCTTCAGACGAAATGGAGAAGCGCCTTTTTGGTAAAGGGAAAAATAAAGACGGTCAATGGCAAAAAATCCAACCAGAGACAACACTAAATATCCTGCTAAACCGATATACACATGCTTCATCACGTAATGTCCCATCTCATGCGCCATGATAAATAAGATTTCACGGTCTTTCAGCTTTTGAAGTGTCGTATCCCACAAAACAATACGTTTATTTTCACCAATTCCTGTGACGTAAGCATTCATCGTGTTTGTTTTCTCTGACATGTTGACTTCATATACATGATCTGCTGGAATGTGTGCTTTCTCTGCAAGAGTTAATATCTTTTTCTCAAGCGCTTGATCCTTCAATGGGTAAAAATCATTGTAGAGTGGATCAATAACGACCGGCTGTATAAAGAAGAGAAATAGTGTAACTGGAACGGTTAAACACCAAGCATACAGCCACCAATATTTCCTTTTCTTTTGAATGAGCCAAAAGAACACAATCGCGCATAGAACAAGCAGTGGATATTGAATCCAAAAATCAAGCGTTTGGTCTTTTAGCCAACTTGCTGTGCTTTGTGCTGAAACACCGTAGTACAAGGACAACTGGTAGCTCACCCACTTGACCGGCAATGTGATCAGCATCGTCAAAAGTGACAGCACAAACACATACACAAGTTTGCTCACAAGGTGAAAACGAGCTGCTGCCAAGCTCCAATCTGCTAATTTCCTTGAAAACCCTGAAATGAGCAAAAGGAAAAAGACATACCAATCTAAAGGAATTGTCATAAAGTACAACAGGTTACGAATGTTCGAGTAATTTCCACTGATCAAAAGCTCATGGCTTGTCATAAATGTATGCGGGTCTGCACTTGTCCCTTTCACACTGTCAGGGACAGATGAATCCCCCATTAGAAATAAGTAAGAATAAATAAAAAGACCATACAATATGTATGCTACCGTTGCAAGGGCTATCCATTTGCGTACTCGCACTGGTCAGCCTCCTTTCCATTTCTCTCTCTATTGTAATCACGCACGTTTTTGTTTAGAACCTGTCTCATGTGGCTCCATCATAGCATGCCCTATCTGAAAAAGCTTGAGTGAAAAAAATGATTATGCTGTTCAAAAATCGGAGAAACTAACTATAAAAAAGTGAGTTGGAGGTTCATCATGAAGAAAATCCTTGCAGGAATTGTGATCTTTGGGCTTTTACTGATTACCTTCTTTTATGTGTTCAGCCGGACAAGTGACATCTTCGATGAAAATCGAGCAGAGAAATTATTGCTTTCACCGACGAACCAGTCCATTTCTTATGAAATAGATGATAAAGATACAACTGAGGATCTAATTGAACAATTAAACAAAGGGAAACAAACAAGCAGCCATCTCAAAAAGAATGTAAAGAAGCCAGATTATATCGCCAAGGTCATGTTCGGACGGACAAATGGCACTTCTTTTCAGCTATGGACCAACCGCTCTCAAGTTGTTTTTTTAGTAGACGGCACCTATTATGAATTAAATCAAAAACAGTCAAATTCCTTTCGAAAACAGGTACAAGAAGCGATTCAAAAAGGAGCCTCTTCATAAGAGACTCCCTAGATTGTTGACAAAGGGATAAAATGAACTTGATTTTATCCCCTTGTCTTCTTTTCAGCGTGATAGAAAACCTTTGCAGTCTAGGAGGCGCGGAGCGAATGTGACATTCGTGAGCACCAGCACGCAGGACTGACAAAGAATGCGAGGGTTTGTCTACACGCTGAGGAGCCGCCTCATAAGAAGAGACTCTTTTTTTATTTACTTGTTTCTGCTTGGTACTTATCCTTTAGCGCTCTTCTTAAAATTTTACCAGTCGTGTTTTTTGGAATATCATCAATGAAATGGATCGTTTGGGGCTGCTTATATTTCGCCAAATAGCGTGAACAATGTGTGATGATGTCTTCTTGATTGATGTGAGCATGTTTCTTAGGGGAAATGTAACAGACAACAGCCTCTCCTGTGTTTGGATCGGGCACACCGATGACAACGGCTTCTGCTACAGCTTCATGTTGATAAAGCACTTCTTCTACTTCTCTTGGATAGACATTATACCCGCCTACGAGAATCATATCCTTTTTTCGATCGACGATATAAATATATCCGTCTTCATCTCTTCTCGCCAAATCTCCTGTGTACAGCCAGCCATCTTTCAGTGCTGCTTCTGTGTCTTCTGGCATTTGATAATAGCCTTTCATAATGTTTGGCCCTTTTGCGATCAGTTCTCCGACTTCGTTTGGTCCAACTTCCTCTCCAAGTTCATTCACGATCTTATTTTTCACATTCATAATATCAGTGCCGACCGAGCCTGGTTTTCTTTTTCCATCAAGGGGATTGAATGCCGTCACTGGGGAAGCCTCTGACAATCCATAGCCCTCTAACACCGTGACACCGAACTTTTCTTCAAAACCGTGAAGTAAAGCAACAGGCATGGACGCACCGCCTGATATACAAATCCTCACCGACTTCATCGCTTCCTCATGACCGTCCTGACGATATAAATAGTTATACATGGTTGGAACACCAACAAATAGCGTTGGTTTTTCTTTCTCCATCATTCGTAAAAGCTCTGATGGGCTGAAATGCGGCAGGACATAGATGGTCGCTCCATGAATCAAAGGGGCATTCATACAGACGGTCAAACAAAACACATGGAACATCGGCAAAGCAGCAATCACCTTGTCCTTCTCATCAATTGACAGGTACTCCGCAATGTCTCTTGCATTTGAATATAGGTTAACATGAGTGAGCATTGCCCCTTTTGGTTTTCCTGTTGTGCCAGATGTAAATAAAATAACGGCCGTATCGTCAGGTTGTATGACAGGATGCTCAGTTTCCGGCGCATCTCCAGACACAAGCTTTCCGAAGAAAACAAGACGATCAGATACTTCTTTTAAACTTGACCTGCACGCAGATTCATTTTGTGCACAAATAATGACTCGTTCAATAGATGGAAGCTGTTCATACACCTGCTCGTATATCGGCAGAAGCTGATCCGGTGCAACAATCCCTTTTACATCACCAGTGACAAGCATATAGCCGATTTCACTTGGCGTATATGTTGGATTGACAGGTACAACAACAAGTCCTGCCTTTAATGCACCAAAAAATGAAATCACAAAATGCGGTGAATTTCCTAAAATCAGCGCGATATGATCTCCCGCTTGAAACCCTTCGCTCACTAAACCATCTGCAAAACGTTCGATACTTGTCATCAGTTCTTGATAGGTCCACTTGTTCCCTTCAAAGATCAGTGCGACGTTCTCTCCCTTGGTCATCGCAGTCTGCTCAAGATTTTTGATCAAATCCATTCTCCCACCCCTTATACTTCATCAATGAATGAATAGCCATTCATTTCATGACCAAACATTCCTCCTTTCTATTATAATAGACAATCGAAAAAATTCACAAGATCAAATGTAAACCGCTTTCATCTCTTTCATTAGAAAAAGCACCGCTATCTCTAGCCGTGCTTGTCCTTGCTTAATAAATCAAATCCAGAAAATCTTCTTTTGATACGTTACCAAAATAATGGCGCATATCCATGTCTTCTAATACATCACTAATGGTTTTGCGATCATATTGCTGCCCAATGAGTCGTTTCTCAATATCAGCAATATCCCCTACACCGAAGAAGTCACCAAAAATTTTGCAGTCTTGAATGATGCCTTTTTTCACTTCTAATCGAAGATCAATCGATCCAGCTGGAAAACGCTTAGAGTGCTGCAAGTTAAACTTAGGTGAACGGCCGTAGTTCCATTCCCATTTTTGGTATCGATCACGAGAAATCTCATGAATCTTCTCCCAATCCTTTTCTGTCAGCTGATACTCAGGCACGTCTCCGTTCGTGTCAAAAATATAGCTTAAAAGAATTTTTCTAAATTCTTCTGTTGTCATCTTTTGATCCATCAGTTCACTAATATTCGCAACCCTGCTTCTAATGGATTTGATACCTTTTGATTCGATCTTTTCTTTCTTCACATTTAATGCCGAGACAACATGTTCGATTTCTGAATCAAATAATAGGGTGCCATGACTGAAGATACGTCCTCGTGTAGCAAATTGAGCATTCCCCGAAATTTTACGCCCATCTGCCATGATGTCATTTCTGCCGCTTAATTCCGCTTTGACGCCAAGCTTTTCAAGCGCTTTGATGACTGGCTCGGTGAATTTTTTAAAGTTATGAAAGCTGTCCCCATCGTCTTTTGTAATAAAACTGAAGTTCAAGTTTCCTTTGTCATGGTAAACTGCACCACCGCCAGATAACCTGCGAACGACTTTGATGCCATTGTCTTCGACATATTTTGTATTGATTTCTTCTATTGTATTTTGGTTCTTTCCAATAATAATGGATGGCTGGTTGATGTAAAACAGCAAATACGTTTCTTCTGGATCTAAATATTTTAAGCAATACTCTTCAATTGCTAAATTAATCATTGGGTCATAATGTTGCTCGTTATCGATAAACAGCATCTCTATCTTCCTTCCTTGTTCCATCTAAGCCCTGATTGGGCAAGCTGTATATTGCCAGTATATAACGCCTGTGCTTCATTGACTAGGTCTTTATGCCGACCGAAATGAGGCAGATGGGTGATGATAAGCTCTCCAACATTTGCTTCACTTGCCAGCTTCCCTACTTCAGTGCTGTTCATATGTCCTGCACCCGATCCGTCTTGTCCGGCGTAAAAGTTGCTTTCGGCAATAAGTAAGTCTGCATCCTTGCTAAAAGGGATAAATGCATCTTGATAGCTGGAGTCAGCTGTATACACCACCACAGCCTCATTTGCCTGAATTCTCATCGCATAGCATTCTGCCGGATGAACCGTTTTCAAAAAATCAATTTGAAATGGTCCAATTTGAATGCCCTCTTCCGGGTGATAAGGTTTTGTCTTTGTATGTACATCATCAGAGAGCCGCTGAAATGCTGCTTGATCCCCGGTATGTCCGTAGATCGTCAGCGGACCACTGCTTTTTCCTAAATGATAACCCACTAGCTTCGCATATTGGAGAGGTCCGATATCTGCAACATGATCGTGATGATAATGAGAAAGGAGTACAGCATCTAGTTCTTCTATATCAATGTATTGCTGAAGCTTTGACAGAACTCCGCTCCCGCAGTCGACAAGCAGACGAAAACCATCTGATTCAAAAAGATAACCTGATGTGGCTTCACCAGCTGCTGGAAATCCTCCGTAGCAGCCAATCACGGTTAATTTCATCGTCATATTTCCTCCTTTTCAAAAAATCCCCTTCTTACAATATACCCATTTTTCATAAAAAAAGCATTCTTCTTGCCTATTGTTACAAAACAGATTGACAATTATCAATCTGTTATAATACAATGATAGCAATAAAACGTATTGGAGGATGACAAATGCTAGGAAAAATCACTGAGTTTTTTAGAAATTTGCCTTCAAAAAAATGCACAAAATGTGGAAATGATTTAATGGAACAGCACGAGTGTTACGGTAATGAATGTGAGGAATGCTCACAAGTAAGTTATCTCAAATAAGGAAATAAATAGAATAAAAAAGCACTTTTTTCCTCCTTCGTCAGTTGGAGTCAAAAGTGCTTTTTATTTTTTCTGAAAAATAGGTAAAAAGGTAAAACCCTTGGTACAAAAGGGTTTTTTAGTATTTTCATATGATGACTTTTAGTTCGGAAGGCACTTTTTATTGACTTAAAACAACGAAGGGGGTTCGAAGTGTCCATTTTTTCAAATAATTTTGTATTTTCTTAATATAATTTAATCGTGGACGAACCTCTTTAATTTTAGTTATACTTTAATTCATATATTAAAACTTAATATAATGGGAATATTCCTTTAATGAATATGTTAGGGAGGAAATCTATGAAAAAATTAAAATTTGGATTAGCTACTCAAATCCTAATCGGTCTTATTCTCGGTGTCGTGGTTGGTGCGATCTTTTTCGGTAACCCTGGTGTTGAGACATATTTAAAACCAATTGGAGACTTCTTCTTACGACTCATTAAGATGATTGTCATTCCGATTGTCGTATCTAGCTTAATTTTAGGTGTTGCAGGTGCGGGTGATGGTAAAAAAGTAGGGAAGCTTGGTTTTAGAACCATTCTTTATTTTGAAATTATCACAACGTTTGCGATCATCCTTGGTCTTGTGCTTGCGAACTTTGTTCAACCAGGTGCAGGCGTTGACTTTGGACATACAGAAAAACAGGATATTAGCCAGTATGTTGAAACGGAAAAAGAACAAAGCAGTAAATCAGTTGCTGATACGTTCCTTCATATCGTTCCGACGAACTTCTTCCAATCATTGGCGGAAGGTGATTTGCTTGCGATTATTTTCTTCACTGTATTATTCGCACTTGGCGTTTCAGCGATTGGTGAACGCGGCAAACCAGTGCTCGCCTTCTTTGAAGGTGTGTCACATGCGATGTTCCATGTCGTCAATGTTGTGATGAAAGCTGCACCATTTGGTGTGTTCGCGCTCATTGGTGTGACAGTATCAAAATTTGGTCTTGAATCTCTTGTTTCATTAGGTAAGCTCGTAGGTCTTGTTTATTTTGCGCTCGCTCTCTTCCTTATCGTTGTATTCGGAATTATTGGAAAGATGATTGGCGTCAATATTTTCAGATTTCTTGCTTACATGAAAGACGAAATGCTTCTCGCCTTTAGTACATCCAGCTCTGAAACAGTTTTACCGAGAGTCATGGATAAAATGGAGCGCATCGGGTGTCCAAAAGGAATTGTTTCTTTTGTTATCCCAATTGGTTATACGTTTAATCTGGACGGCTCCGTCTTGTATCAAGCCATTGCGGCGCTTTTCCTAGCGCAGGTATATGGCATTGACCTCACGATCATACAGCAGCTCACACTAATCCTTGTACTGATGGTGACATCAAAAGGAATGGCTGCCGTTCCTGGTACATCCTTTGTTGTATTACTTGCAACACTCGGAACGATTGGTGTTCCTGCTGAAGGTCTAGCCTTTATTGCAGGTGTTGATCGTATCATGGATATGGCAAGAACCGTTGTCAACTTAACTGGTAATGCACTTGCAGCAGTCGTGATGTCTAAATGGGAAGGGCAATATGACCCTGAAAAAGGACACCGCGTGATGACTGGACAAGATGTACCTGAGCCAACACAACTTTCAAGCTAATCAAAAAGAACCCCGATCATGGGGTTCTTTTTTTATACTGTGATTAATTTGCTTTGAACATAGTGGTACAGTAGATTGGCTGTATGAATCAATGAGTCTTCATGGGTTCTTTCAAAGGCATGCGAAGAGTCAATGCCAGGTCCAATCAGTCCATGAATGATATCATGCCCTGCTCGAATCGCTGCCGACGCATCTGAGCCATAATAAGGGTATATATCAAGGCGGTAATCGATCTTATTTGCCTCAGCTAATGCTGCTAAATGTTTGCGCAGACCATAGTGATAAGGACCGCTAGAATCCTTCACACATATCGACACACTGTATTCATCGGTTGATTGACCATCACCGATGGCTCCCATATCAACAGCCAAATATTCCACCGTTTCTTCCGGGATATTCGAGTTCCCACCGTATCCGATTTCTTCATTATTTGAAATTAAGAAATGTGTCGTATGCGGCAATGTGATGTTCTCTGTTTGAATGCGGTGAATCAATCTCAGCAACAACGCCACACTTGCCTTATCATCAAGGTGTCTTGATTTAATAAAACCTGAAGATGTCACTTCCACTCTAGGATCAAATGAGATAAAGTCTCCTACTTGAATGCCGAGTGCTTGCACATCGTCTGCATTTTTCACTTTCTCATCTAAGCGAATCTCCATATTTTCTTGATTTCGCTTCGCTTTTCCAGCATCCTCATATACGTGAACGGACGTTTGATGCATCAGAATGGTACCTGTGTATGTACGACCTGTTACTGTTTCAATTTCACAATACTCGCCTTCTATCGAGTTATATTGAAAGCCTCCAATGAGTGCAAGACGCAGCCGGCCATTTGATTTAATTTCTTTGACCATCGCACCGAGCGTATCGACATGTGCTGTCAACATGCGGTGTTCCTTGTCATCTGTTCCTTTTAGGGTGGCAATTAATCCACCTTTTCGATTTCGCTTCGTTTCAATATTTAAATCTTGTAAAAAACGTTCGACAAAGCCAATCACTTTCTCAGTATTTCCTGATGGACTTGGGATCGACACAAGCTTTTGAATAAGCTGAATCGTTTCATTTACTTCCGTTGTCATTCGGCATATCCTCCTTCATCTAAAAGAAATTCTTTCCAAGCATGCCTTTTTTCAGCATCCTTCTTAAAATATATCGCTTCGGGTTCCTGATGTCTAATTTCTAATAGAAAAACCTTTCTCATGAAAGAGAAAGGTTTCAGATTGTTGACAAAGGGCTAAAATGAACTTGATTTTAGCCCTTTGTCTTCTTTTCAGCGTGATAGAAAACCTTTGCATGCTAGGAAGGACGAGCATCGGGGCGGAGCGAATTTAACATTCGTGAGCACCGAAGCGCAGGACTGACACCGCATGCGAGGGTTTGTCTACACGCTGAAAACCTTTCTCATGGAAGAGAAAGGTTTTTTTGATTAAGCTTCTTCTTGTTTCATTTTTCTTATGTTCCAAGCAAAGTATGCTGTTGTTGCAGCCATCATGATGATGGCTACTGTTCCAAGAATCGCTGCTTGGTGCCATAAATAACTGTTATCACCGCTTGCAATGATCGTTCTAAATCCGTTGATGGTATACGTCATTGGAAGCAGACTGTGAATGACTTGGAAGAATTTTGGTACAAGCTCAAGCGGGAATGTACCCGCACTTGCTGCAAGCTGAAGAACCAAGATAATGACGGCAATAAAGCGTCCTGGGTTCCCCATCGTCGTCGCAAGAAGCTGAATGATCGCTAGGAATGTCAGACTGACGATGATTGCAAAGAGATAGAAGCGCCAGAGGCTTTCCACTTCAAGTCCAAGCCCAAAGATCAGCATGGTGCTTGCAATCACTGCCTGCAAGATACCGACTAAGAGAAGCACACTATATTTGCTGACAAACCATTCAAACGCATTTCTAGGGCGTCCTGCAGGATCTTTCATTGGGAATACAACAGTCAGCATAAGAGCTCCAACAAAGAGTCCCATTGATAAAATATATGGTGTGAGCCCTGTTCCATAGTTATCAATTTTTTTCGCTGTATCATTCTCTGTTTTGACTGGGCTTGCAATCATATTGTAGTTGTCCTGCCCCGCATCAATGTCTCCTGTTTCATCTGCAGCGCTTTTTAGCTTATCAGAAAGCTTTCCAGTTCCACTTTTTAAGTCACCTAATCCTTTATCAAGGGATTTTGACCCTTCAGCCAGTTTAGATGAGTTGCTTTGGATACTCTCTGATCCACTTTCTAGTTTATTCAATGCTGCACTAAGCTGGCTTGAACCATTTGCCAGTTTATCCGCACCACTTTTCGCTGTGTCAAGCTTTCCATTTGCTGTTTGCAGGCCATCTTGTAATTTCCCTTGACCCGTTTGAAGCTTCAGTGCACCTTGATACAATTTATTCGTACCAGATGTCATTTGATCAATCGCATTTTGTATGGCGACTGTTGATGTATACAGCTGTTCTGTTTTCTCTGGCAGCTGCTTGACTTGCTGTAGCTGTGCTTTTGCAGATGCAACCGCAGACTGAACTTCACTTGCGTCAGGCAGTTCTTGCAGCGCCGCTAAGCTTTGCTCAAGACCAGACAAATCAGGCAGTTCGATTGTAGGAAGACTGTCTAGCTGATCCATTGCCGCCTTTTTCTCTTCATCTGTCATCGAGCTGTTTTGAATAATACTTTTTACTTTTGCATCTCGATTAGATAATGCTTCTTTTAAAGAAGCAAGTTTGGTACTAAACGTTTTTGCATCTTTTTTCACCTGATCAATCTTAGGCGCCATCTTTTCAAGATTCGCTAATTCAGGTGAAGACAATACTTTCTCCACAGCAGCGATTTTTTCTGAAAATGACTGTGCTTTATTGTTCAGCTGCTCAATGCCTGCTGTGAATTGCGGCATTTTAGAAGAAAGCTGCTCATGACCTTCACGGCTTGTGTTTAACCCTTCGGTCAATGTATCAATTCCTGTGCCAAGTTCACCAAATTTCTGATCAATCGTTTGATAGCCTGTTAAGAGCTGACCAAGACCGCTATCAAGAGATTGAATTCCAGTGTTCAGTTCACCCATTTTTCCTGCAAACTGATGAACACCTTCGCTATACGTTAACGTTCCTTCTGCCAATTTCGCCAAATTGTCTTTTAACTTTTGGCTACCGTCTTTTGCGCTTTTTGTTCCGTCATCAATTTTCTTCGCTCCATCGCTTGCTTGATCTAATCCTTTTGCAATCGTTTTGAAGTTATCAAAGATGACCTCTGCATAATTTTCTGTGACTTCCTTTGAAACCGAATCTTTTAATTTGATAATGGCGTTATTCGCAATTTGAGACGCAGCATAGTTTGCGCCTGGATTCGTATAATATTTCAGATTCGATTTTTTCGGATGTTTGTCTAGTACTGTACTCGCATTTTTCGAGAAATCTTTCGGAATCTCGACGACGAGATAATAGTCTTCGTTATTTAACCCATTGATGGCCTTTTCTTCACTATCAACAAAATGCCATTTAAAACTATCGTTTTTCTTCAATTCCTTCACTAAATCATCGCCCACTTGAAGGGTTTTGCCGTCATAATGACTGCCTTCATCCAAGTTGACAACCGCTACAGGTAATTGATCAACTGTACCATATGGATCCCAGTAAGCTTTTAAAAATACACCACTATAAATCAGTGGAATAAATAAGACAGCTAAAATCGGGATCAGTAGTTTTTTGCTCGTCACAATGTCTTTCCATTGATTCCGAATTACATTCATTGCTGTTTTCCTCCCATTGGTGAATGACTAAATTAAGAATTCGGTCATTTGAACTTAAAAAAAATTATGTTGTTGCAGACAGTCCTTTTAGTACATAAAGCTCGAGCGATTCAGCGACCTCTTCTTTTGTTAAAGGCTCATATCGCTTTTCCCAGTCAAAAATAAGTGCAATATATAGTTTCACCATCACAAATGCCGTCAATTCAGGATCACAGGGCTTAATGTCGCCTTTTTCAATCGCTTCTTTTACTTTTGTTTTAATATAGCGAATGATCATCTGTTCCATTTTTTCAATCATTTCTTTCACTGCTGATGTGCCAAGCTCCGCATTTTCCTGAAAGATTTTAATTGTAAGCTGGTGGTTTTTTCGAAATTCTAATATTGCAAAGAGTGCTAAATGAAGGTTTTCTGAGAAACTATTCTTCTCATCTATTGCTTCATCTGCAATTTTCCTCATCTCCATTAACAGTGATGTGAAAATTTCATCGAACAGCTCTTCTTTGTTTTTGAAAAAAGTATAAATCGTTCCTTTTCCAACGTTGGCAAGCTTTGCTACAAGGTCCATTGTCGTGGCTTTATACCCGAACTGGGTAAATGCCTTTGTTGCTCCATCTAAAATCATTTGTCTCCTATCAACACTCATGATCTCACTCCCAAAATGACTATTTGAACGTTTCGGTCATTAAGTACAGAAAGTAATATACCACATCCTTTTCCTCAGATGCAACAACTTTGTTCAATTTTATTATTCACCACTCTTTTCTAAACATACGAACATGAAAAACTCCCTTTCCATGACAGAAAAGGGAGTTTGTTTTTTATGAAAATAGATAAGATACAGCTTCTGAGATGGCAGCTTTTCCTTGATCAATACAATCAGGAATTCCAACACCTTCAAATGCAGCACCCGTGATATAAATACCAGGATATGATTGCTTAAACGTTTCTCTCATCGTCGAAATCTCTTTTTGATGACCCACATGATATTGCGGCATGCTTGTTTTCCAGCGAGTCACTGTCGTCAGCTCTGGATCTGCTTTAATATCCATGATCTTCTTCAAATCCTCCAGCACGATGCTCACGATTTGATGATCAGACTGTTCAACAATTGATTCATCGCCAGCTTTCCCAACGTATGCACGGAGCAATGTTTTTCCTTTAGGTGCAGTGTGAGGCCATTTCTTATTTGTCCACGTACATGCTGTAATGGAGAAATCACTATTTCTTGAGATGACAAAACCAGTACCATCATATTCATTGTGAACATCCTCTTCTTTGAATCCGAGTGCAACTGTTGCAACAGAAGTCGATGTCATGTCATGCAAGTACTCAAGCCCTGCTTCTTTTGGAAACATGGAATAGATCGATTGGTGAGGAGTTGTCACAATGGCAGAATCTGCAAAAAGCGTTTGACCGCTGTCTAATTGAACGCCATAGCCTCCCTCGGCTTTTTCGATCTGGGTCACTTTTGTCCCTTTGTAAATCTTCGTCAGCTTGAGTTTACTTTCGACCGCTTCAACAAGTGCTTGCAGCCCTTGATTGATTGTCTGGAACTGTCCTTGCTTTTTCGCTGTCACTTGTTGCGCTTTTGCATGCTGCTGTGATTTTTTCATCCCAAGAATCAAACTGCGATGCTTCTGTTCTGTTTGATAGAACTGCGGGAAGGTAGACATTAAGCTCAGGCGATCAATGTCACCAGCATAAATGCCTGATAGTAGCGGTTCAATTAAATTCTCCACCACTTCATCACCCACACGTCTTCTAAAAAATTCCCCCAGAGACTGATCTTCTGTCTGTTTGCTTTTTGGCAAAACGAAATCCATCGCTGCACGTGCTTTTCCGACAACTGAAAAAAGCCCAGTTGTAATGAAAGGACTGATTTGAGTTGGAATGCCCATGACAGCGCCCTTTGGCATCGGATGAAGGGTTTCATTGACTAATACATACGCTTGCCCTGTTTCATTATTGACGAGCTGATCAGATAGGCCAACATCTTTTGCCAGCTGGGGTCCACTGACCTTTCTTTCTAAAAATGAATCGGGTCCACGTTCAATGATATAACCGTCTTTATATAATGTTTGAATTTTTCCACCTAGCCTAGGACTCGCTTCAATAAGAGATATTTGGATAGGAAGGCCTTTTTCTTCAATTTCCTTTTCCAAATAGAAGGCGGCGGCCAAACCTGTGATGCCACCGCCAATGATGACAAGGTGTTTTTGATTGTCATGCATAGGATCGCCTTCTTTTATATGATTACTTGCTTTCATTAAGCTTCTTTAATACGACTGCTGCCAGTGCATCAATAAATGCTGGTTTCGCATTTGGCATTTCTGGACGATAGTAAGCTGCACCAATTTCATCCGTGACGACTTTACATTCATAATCATTGTCGTATAACACTTCAAGGTGATCAGCGACAAAACCAACAGGCACGTATACAAATGTTTTATAGCCTTTTTGCTCAAATAGGTCACGCGTGAGATCCTGTACGTCTGGTCCAAGCCACGGATCAGGCGTATTGCCTTCACTTTGCCAGCCAATTTCATAATGCTCAATTCCTGCAGCTTCAGCAATCATTTTTGCAGATTGTGCAAGCTGATCAGGGTATGGGTCCCCTGCTGCAATAATTTTTTCAGGAAGACTGTGTGCAGACACAATCAGCACTGCTGAATCTCTCTCTTCCTGACTCATGGATGCATACGTCTCTTTCACTTGTTTCACCCAATAGTCCACAAACTTCGGCTCATCGTACCAGCTTTCAACAGAAGTAATGTTCAGATGGCCAAGCTTTTCTGCTTCATCTTGTGCACGTTTGTTATACGATTTCACACTAAATGTGGAGAAGTGCGGTGCTAGGACAATACTCACCGCTTCTGTGATGCCATCTCGGTGCATGTCAGCGACTGCATCTTCAATGAAAGGCTCAATATGTTTTAACCCAATGTATACATGAAATTCAATCTCGTCTTGGATCTCATTCAAATGTTCACACAAACCATTTGCCTGCTGTTCTGTAATTTTTGATAAAGGAGAAATGCCGCCAATTGCCTTGTAGCGGTCCTTTAAATCTTGCAGCATCTCCGGCTCTGGCTTTCTGCCTCTGCGGATATGTGTATAGTAACGTTCAATGTCTTCTTCTTTATATGGGGTGCCATATGCCATGACAAGTAGCCCCATTTTCTTTTTCTCCACAACCAACACTCCTTCAGATCATTTGAAATCATTTAGATGGATGTCTTTTTATGTTTAGCTGAATAATCGTGAATAAAATCAGTCAGCTTCTTTAACGTGTCTGGTGAGACATCAGGAAATACCCCGTGACCTAAGTTAAAGATGAATTGATCTGATTTCATTCCTTGATCTAAAATCGCTTTTGCTCTTTCTTCAATCACTTCCCAAGGAGAAAGTAAAATCGTTGGATCAAGGTTTCCTTGTAACGTTTTTGTTAAGCCTTCTTTTCGCGCTTCGTCTATACTCATACGCCAATCCAGTCCAACGACATCAAGCGGCAAGTCATGCCAATCTTTCGCCAGATGGCTCGCACCGACACCATACATAATCATTGGTACGTTTTCAGACTTCAGCTCTGTGAAAATACGCTGCATGACAGGCTTAATGAAGTCCCGGTAATCTGCTGCATTTAAAGCGCCAACCCAAGAGTCGAAGATTTGAAATGCTCGGACGCCTGCTTTTACCTGAGCGCGTATGTATGTGATCGTCATATCGGCTAATTTATTCATCAAAAGCATCCATGTCTCTGGCTCACTGTACATGAGCGCCTTTGTTTTATGATAATTTTTAGATGGACCGCCTTCGATCATATAGCTTGCCATCGTAAAAGGTGCACCTGCGAAACCAATCAGCGGAACATTCAACTGCTCCTCTGTTAACAGCTTGATCGTATCAAGCACATACGGCAGGTCTTCTTCAGGATGAAGCTCTCCAAGACGCTGGATATCTGCCTTTGTCCGAATAGGCGAGTCAATCACTGGTCCAATTCCATTTTTAATTTCAACATCCACACCAATAGCTGGAAGCGGAGTCATAATATCTTTATATAAAATAGCGGCATCTACACCATATTGTTCTACAGGAAGTCTTGTTACGTAAGCACATAGCTCTGGCTGATGCGTAATTTCAAATAGCCCGTATTTTTCTTTAAGGGCACGATATTCAGGCTGCGAGCGTCCTGCCTGTCTCATATACCAAACCGGTACATGGTCTGTTTTTTCCCCTTTGCACGCCTTTAAGAACGTGTCATTAAAAGCCTTCGTTTTTCCCATTACCTTTCATTCCACCTTTCGCCTCACACTCTCTTTGTATAAGGCTCAAACACTGCTTTTACTATACCGCTTTTTCAGGGCTCGGTATACTAAAGCGGCTCAATGTTCAAAAAATCGCCGAATATTAACGTCCAAAAGCCTCTGGCTTGATATAAGCACTGCCTTCGCCTTCTTCTTGTGTTTGAGTATTGTATGGAACAACCTTATACTGCGCATCTGAAAACACATTCGCATACGGCATTGTGTAGCTGTTTGTTCCTGTTACTGAGTCGATCAGAGTCTCGCTTCCATTTCTCTTTTCATAAATACGATATTCAACGCGTTTGTCTTCCTGTTCATCCCATGACAGCTCCAATGTAAAGAGCCCTTTGATTTTAAATGCATACCGTGCTTCAAAGCCTGACAATCCTTCTAAATGGATTGGCGATTGAAGTTCTTTAATTCCCTCTGGTTTTTGGAATGTTTCATTGGTTATTTGAGCGGTCGTTAAAATATCTTTCATTAACTGCACTGGATACTGACTGCCGCCAGTTAAATAATGACTGTTATCCGTTTTGTCATACCCCATCCAGATTGCCCCTGTTGTACTAGGCGTGTAGCCAGCAAACCAAGCATCTTTCGTTGCCCCTTTGACACCGGAATACGTAGTTGTGCCTGTTTTACCAGCCAAATCTCCAGCGTATGATCCGCTCTGAGCGGTTCCGCCTTTGACGACCTGTTGAAGCATTCTTGTCATATTCCAAGCATTTTGTACGCTAAACACTCGTTCTTCTTTGTTTCGATTTTTTTCAACGGTTTCACCATCATCATTCGTGATTTTCTGAATGAAGAACGGCTTTTTATAGACGCCTTCATTTGCAAATGTATGAAATGCTCCAGCTATCTGCAATGGAGAAACCCCTTTTTCTAGACCGCCAAGCGCTATGGCAAGTCCCTTATCCGAAATATCCATTCCCATTTTCTCAAGATAGGATTTAGACGTATCGATGCCAAGCTGGCTTAACGTCCATACGGCAGACGTATTTTTACTTTTCATGAGAGCCTCTACCATCGTGACCCTGCCCTCGTACTGTCCATCGTAGTTCTTTGGAGAATAGCCGTCATAGCTTTTTTCCTTGTCCTCAAGCAGTGAATATGGTCTGAATTTTTTCTCCTGAATCGCTGGACCATATACTGCGATCGGCTTAAAGACAGAACCAGGCTGTCTAACAGCTGTGACTCTGTTATAGCCTCTTGCCTGATATTCTCGTCCGCCTATTGCTGCTTTTACACCACCAGATGCGTTGTCAATAAACACAGCGCTTCCTTCAGGTGACCCGCTTTTTCCCGGGAAATAACGATTGTTTTTCATCGCATCATAGGCAACTTTTTGCAAATTCATATCGATTGGTACCGTAATGGTATAGCCGCCTTGAAGCAATTGTTCATGCGAAATCGAATACTGTGATTCTGCTTCTTTAATCATGAGATCTACATAACTGTCCACCCAAGGGGTTTCTGATTTCTTTTTTAAATGAATACCAAGTGTTCTTCCTTTTGCTTCAACTGTTTCTTTAGAAGACAAATATCCTTGTTCATTCATTAAATTCAGGATGGTATCCCGTCTTTGTTTATTTTTATCTGGGTATAGAACAGGGGAATACGTTGAAGGTGCCTTTGGCATGGCAGCAAGTGTAGCTCCTTCACTGACAGTGAGATCTTTTACATCTTTACTAAAATAGTAATTGGCCGCTGCTTGGATCCCATAGACGCCATGACCAAAGTAAAGCTGATTCAAATACATTTCGAGCAGCTTGTCCTTTGAATAATCTCTTTCTAAATTGATCGCAATAATGACTTCTTTTGTTTTTCGAAGAAACGTTTTATCATTTGTGAGAAAGATATTTTTGGCGAGCTGCTGGGTGATGGTACTGCCGCCTTCTACCTTTCCACCTGCTAATATATCTCGATAAACCGCCCTTGAAATCGATTGTGCATCAATTCCGTGGTGCTCATAAAAGCGCTTGTCCTCTACAGCAACAAAAGCTTTCGCCACTTTATCTGGGACCTCTTTTAATGACACAGGGTCCCGATTTTCTGAATACATGCTTGTGAGTTCTTTTCCATTCTGATCAATGATTTTCGAGGAAGCGTGAAAAACGAGCTTCTTCTCATCTATGACATAATGTCCTAAAAATAAAATGGTCAGATAGCCAATAAATGAAAGCACGATTGTACTTCCTGCAATGACTAATGGAATGATTATCTTCTTTTTCTTCAAATTAGGTCACCTCATTCCTTTATACGGATAGTATGGGATGTATTGCTTCATAATATGTTTTATGGATTGACTACCAAAGAATTATATATCATTCTTTTGTTATACTATCAAGCAGGAGGCGGTTTAGATGAATTTCTATATTACATATGGAACAGCAGACTTTTTGCAAAAAATCGCAAAAAAACATCATCTTGAAAATCTGCTTTATACGGTCGGTAAGGAACAAGCGGCTCTTTTTCATGAAACGGAGGGTGAGACAGTCTTTAAAGCCCCCCATGCCTATGATGTGATTTATACAAAAGGTGAGCTCGTCCAATCTGGCTTTGTCACGCTGAATCATATCCCTGTAAAGCTCGAAAGCAGAGCACTTTTTGAATCCACCTTTCAGAAAAAAACAAACATATCAGAACACCAGCGCGGCTTTCAGGCGCTTCGTGTGTTAAGACCAAAAAAGGATGAAGAAGTGTACTTAATTTTGACCCTTTGGGAATCTGAAGACTTATTTCAAGACTTCCAAGAGTCAGAAGCATTCTTTCAGCCACACGAGGATACTGGCTCCATCTTCTCTCGTCCTGCCTATCTGACATCCTATCATGCCGTCATAGACCATTAAGGAAGTGCTACTTTTCGCACTTCTTTTTTTCATAAAAAAAAGCCCTTCTGCTGGGCTTTCAACGCTTATCTCTAAGCTCGTACCGATGAATGATTGGCTGAAGTACATAAAAATTCAGCAAGATCCATCCTAATAAGATTGGCCATTTGAGCATAGGTGAAGCACCTTTCATCTGAATAAGTAGTACCAACAGTGGAATCAAACAAATCATCAAAAAGCTCATCTTCGAAACGAACGTTTCTTTGATTTGATGCCGGCAGCTTGGACAAAGCATCATTCTCGTATGCGATAAATGAAATTTTTCGACGAAAGAAAATGCTTTTGAACAATTTGGACAGCTTCCCAATGCCACTCCCCCTTTTCAAGCTTCATACTTAACCTTCGACTTTTATGTAAAATGACCTTTTCTGTCATTCTCGACATCCTCTTCTGTTGAAAGATTCTAACAATTACCATACAATCAGTAAAAGAGCTTAAAGGAGGTTTTCGGATCAATGACAGTATCCACTTTACACAAAAGGATCAATGAACGTCTTGATGAACATTATGAGGAAATGGTTGAAATTAGACGCCATCTCCATATGAATCCAGAACTTTCTTTTCAGGAAGAGGAAACAGCTGCTTACATCGCTCAATATTATGACAGATTACATATCCCAACACGCACACATGTAGGCGGACATGGTGTACTCGCTTTTATTGAAGGAGCTTCCCCTGGACCGACCATTGCATTGAGAGCTGATTTTGATGCACTTCCCATTCATGATGAAAAGGATGTACCTTACCGTTCAACAAAACCTGGCGTCATGCACGCATGCGGTCACGATGGCCACACAGCAACACTTCTCGTCTTAGCGAAGATCTTACATGAGCACCGAGATCAATTAAAAGGAAAAATCGTCCTCATTCATCAACACGCTGAAGAATATGCCCCCGGCGGTGCGAAACCAATGATTGAAGATGGCTGTTTAGACGGTGTTGACGTCATTTTCGGCACCCACCTTTGGTCCTCAGAGCCATGCGGCACTGTTCTTTATAAAAGCGGGAACTTTATGGCAGCCGCCGATCGTTTCTCTATTCAAGTGCAAGGGAAAGGCGGACATGGCGCACAGCCGCACCTGACGAAAGATGCCGTACTCATCGGTTCACAAATTGTAGCCAATCTTCAGCAGGTCGTGGCCCGTAAAGTCAACCCGATTGATTCTGCGGTGGTATCTGTAGGGGGATTTGTCGCTGAAAATGCCTTTAACGTCATTGCAGATTCGGCCGTGCTAACAGGTACTGCACGTTCCTTTGAAGAGAGTGCACGCCATATCATTGAACGTGAAATTGAACAGGTGGTGAAAGGTGTCTGCCACATGCACGATGCCTCTTATACTTATGAATATGTAAGAGGCTATCCTGCAGTCAAAAATCACCCTGCACCAACTGAATATATAGCAGAAATAGCCAAACAGACAGAAGGAGTCACAGAAGTAAAAGAAGCCGAAACCCAAATGGGCGGAGAAGACTTTGCTTACTACCTTCAGCATGTTCCTGGTACTTTCTTCTACACAGGCGCTATGCCAGAAAACAGCCAAGATGTGTATCCACATCACCATCCGAAATTTGATATTAACGAAAACGCAATGCCTGTCGCAGCAAAGGTAATCGCTCATGCCGTCCTTTCCTACGATGAATGAAAAAAAGCCGCTGCTGGGCAGCGGCTTTTCTATTTCGATTCTTTCAACACTCTCAAGTGAAACACATGGCGTGCGACTTCACCAAGCTGTCCTGTCAGCTGATGATTTGCCACCCCACCAACAGCGGCACCGACCACAGGCATTAATTGAAACAGCTTCACAAGGTCAATATAATCTCGATATTCCTGCTGAAAGCTATACCAATCCATTTCTTCCCGGGTTGTTTCCCATTCTTCAATGAGTTTCATCATTTTTTGACGGTGTGTACTGCTTGAAAAGGCGAGTTGAAAAATACAAAGCAAAAAGAGTCTTTCCTCTTTTTGAGACAAATCAAATCCATATATACAGGCAAGCTCATAAAGACATTTCATCTTGATACTTAAAAGGAGAGGGAAATCCGCCATTCCGAGAAACAATCCACCCGCACCTGTGCCAATTCCTTCAATCGCAGCGGCCTTTTGATAATATGTCACCTTTTCCTTTGCCAGCTCATTTCGCTCTACAATAGACAATTGTTCATCAATGACTGTAAATGAAGTAAAATGGCTTCCTGATACGGTGGATTCAACCATTGTTTTCACCGCACTTGTGATGACTTGATGAAATCGAGCAGGGATTCGGCGATTCACTTGCTGCTGAACACCTTTTGAAAACCGCTCGATCTTGGATGGTTTTCCCGCATTTGAAAAAAAATGGCCTCTTCATACAGTTCCCGTTCAGCTGCATTCATCCCAGTTCCCTCCTTGGTGACATCATACACACGCTGTAAAAAATGCTTATCTCATCTTTTTTAATCTGCTTTGTACGTAAGGCTTGAATAGGACAAGCACAAATACCAATGAAATGAGAAGAGCAAGTCCGCTTCCCTTCCATCCACCTGCTGGGAAAACGGCGGAGCTCAGTACAATTGACTGGATGATGAGTACATTTCGTACGAGAACAAAAAAGCTTCGATCTTTTTCTTGCTGAGACACAGGATAAAGTGCCTGTAACGACAGATGAGCAAAGTGCTTTGTTAACGGGACAAGCTGTACACCTGTGATAAAGACTGTAAACAAGACAAGTAATGCCCCCACCCAGCCTGCTGCACCTGTATACAAGAGGATGAGCACAAACACGACCGTTAACCTAAACACAAGACCAAAATAGTCATTTGAACGTAAAAACGCCCTCACATACATATAAGAAAAAGCTTTACGCTGTTCATCAGGAACAAACTGCAAGACCCAGTCCATATACGCCCTTCTTTTCACTTGTTTCTTTAAATGAGGGACATCCGTAAATAAGTTTGCCAAGCGGTAAAAACGCTGTTTTCGTTTTAACTCATCAGAAATATGCAATTCCCATTGAAAGGGCTGTTTTTTTACTGCATTTGTTAGATAAATGAGATAGACAGCATATAAAAGATAAAAGACGATGGCAATGGCATAAGCTGCTTGTAAAACGGTATACATTAACATTGTATTGAGCAGAAAACGAATCACTGCATCAATCCATCTCACATGTTTCCCTTGAAAATAAGTGATTCTCCACTGAATCGCTGTATTCAGACCTTTTATTAAGATCATTTGCGCCAAAATGAGCACATATAGCATCAGATCGCCTGAGGAGACAGCCGAATATAGCGGAAGTGCAATAATGGACACGGCAATCAAAGGAAATAACTGAGAAATGAAGCTAAAGTTAAACGCTTGTTTTAAATAAGGGTCCATCTTAGCTTCCAAAGGAAGCATAAACACAAGATCTGCCTCTTTGATCAACGTTCGCACGTAAGAACTAGTCAGTACCAATGAGAAAACAACTGCCATGACCCAATAGGATGGAAAGTGAGCTGGAATATGCTTCAGCCAATTACTGTACCAGCTCGCCCCGCCTGCAAGGAAAAAAATGAGCACAATCACAAGATGATCGTTGAACATATATTTTAAATATTTTCTTGTTTCTTGTACGTGTTCTTCTAATCGTGATTTCCAAATGGTTTGCGTTGTTTTACTCATAGCTTTCTTCCTTTGTTAATTCCAAATAAAGATCATCGAGTGTCGCATCTCTCATGTTGAACTGCTCTCTTAGTTCTGTCAGTGTTCCTTTCGCTCTAATTTCCCCTTCATGCAAAATAATAAAGGAATCACAATAACGTTCCGCTGTGGCTAAAATATGCGTTGACATCAGAACACTTGCGCCGTTTTGTTTCGCCGCATTCATCCGTTCTAATAGTGCGTTGATCGCAAGCGGATCAAGCCCTAAAAACGGCTCATCGATAATATACAACTCTGGCTCCACAAGAAACGCACACATAATCATCACCTTCTGCTTCATCCCTTTAGAAAAATGAGCAGGGAACCATTTCAATCTCTTCTCCATTCGGAATTCCTTCAGCAAAGACGGCAGACGTTCTTCTAATTGTTCTTTTGAAAGGCCGTAAGCCATCGCTGTCAGCTCTAAATGCTCTTTTAACGTTAATTCTTCATATAAGACAGGTGTCTCTGGAATAAACGTAAATTGTGAACGATACGCCTCTTGATCTTCTTGAAGGGTTCGTCCATTCAGCTCAATGACCCCTTTATGAGGTTTCATTAATCCAATAATATGACGAATGGTTGTACTTTTTCCCGCCCCGTTTAAGCCAATGAGACCAACGATTTGGTTTCTTTCTAATTCAAATGAAATATTTTTCAGAACGGGATTCTTTGTATATCCACCCGTTACATCTTTTACAGTTAGAAGGGACATCAGTTCGTTCCTTTCTTTCTTTTTTCCTTTATAGTACCAAAAACGAAAGACAATTTGAAATGTTTACCTATAGACAACTCATGAATAAAACATCGGCATACTGGTCATCATAATGTATGTAGAAGAAATGAACTTGATGACCAATACGTAAATGAGGTGTTTGTTAAAGGCAATAACCGCATGACAAGTTGGTTTTTCATCTAAAAACCTTAGCTTCTGTTTTGCTTCACTGATTCTTGATTTTTGTGTCCTATACAAATATGTATACGACGAATCAAAACGTCAAATGAGGTGTTTACGGCAGAAATAGCAGGCATATGAATTCTTTATTTCAGTAAATAGAGAATTCAAAAGGCATATCAAATGAAAACATCAGCATTTCTTCTGCAGGAGCAGGATGAGCGACCAAAGGAGTTCGCTTGTCCTGTTTTCTTTTTTGCTTCTTTTTGTGATACGATAAAGGAAAAATAATGAGGAGTGACATGGCGTGAGCGACTGCATTTTTTGCAAGATCATTGATGGAGACATTCCATGTGCAAAAGTATATGAAGACGAGCATGTATTGGCTTTTCTTGATATCAGCCAAGTAACAAAAGGACATACCCTTGTAATCCCGAAAATACATAAAGAAAACATTTATGACATGACACCAGAAGTGTCTAATCATTACTTCCAAGCGATTCCAAAAATCGCTAGAGCCATCAAACAAGAATTTGAACCAATTGGTTTAAACCTTCTGAACAACAACGGTGAAAAAGCCGGACAATCTGTGTTCCATTACCATATGCATATTATTCCGCGTTATGGCAAAGGCGACGGCTTTGGTGCCGTATGGAAATCTCACCAAGATCAATATACATCAGAGGATTTAAAAGACATTTCTTCTGCCATCCATACGCGCCTTACCTCATCTTAATTGATGAGGTTTTTCTTTTTTTCGCCTCTTTTCTGAGCTTATCCTCTGAATCGTAAGATATTTAGGACGATTCAAATTTTTTGTCCAAATGCTTCAAATTTGTGATAGGATGGTTTTATCTTTTGATCCATTAACGCGAGAAATAGGGAGAGATTGTGATGAAGCGAACGACGAATTTTAATGCTGGTCCGGCGGCGCTGCCGCTAGAAGTGCTTCAAAAAGCACAGGAAGAACTTGTTGATTTTAAACAAACCGGGATGTCTGTGATGGAACTTTCTCATCGCAGCGGTGAGTATGAAGAAGTCCACAATAAAGCGAAAGCACTCTTGGTAGAATTGATGGACATTCCAGAAGATTATGAGGTCCTCTTTTTACAAGGCGGGGCAAGTCTTCAATTTGCAATGATTCCGATGAACTTCTTACATGAAGGCGAAACGGCTCATTTCATCCAAACAGGTGCTTGGTCAGAGAAAGCCTTGTCAGAAGCAAAAGGGTTTGGTGAAACATCAGTGTTTGCCTCAAGTGAAGACGACAACTATTCGTATATTCCAGATGTAGATGCGTCCGTTTTAAATGACGGTGCTTACTTGCACATCACATCGAACAATACCATTTTCGGTACTCAGTGGAAAACGTTCCCGAACACGTCACTCCCGCTTATTGCCGACATGTCCAGTGATATTCTCAGCAAAAAAATAGACGTGTCTTCATTTGATTTCATTTATGCCGGGGCACAAAAAAATCTAGGGCCTTCTGGTATCACGATTGTGATCGCGCGCAAACGTTTATTAGAGAAAGAAAAAAGCGGCACACCTAAAATTTTAAAATATTCAACACATGCCAAAGCCAATTCTCTTTATCACACACCACCAACTTTTGCGATTTATATGCTGTCCCTTGTCCTGGAGCATGTGAAACAGGCGGGCGGTGTAGAAGCAGCAGAAAAACGCAATGAACAAAAAGCAGCGCTTCTGTATGATACGATTGATCAAAGTGGCGATTTTTACAAAGGGCATGCACGTGCTGACAGCCGTTCACATATGAATGTCACGTTTACCCTGCGTGATGATGCACTCACTGCATCCTTTGTGGAGAAAGCAAAACAAGAACAAATGGTTGGACTCGCCGGCCACCGTTCTGTTGGCGGATGCAGAGCCTCGATTTACAACGCCGTCTCTATAGAAGACTGCCAAAAGCTTGCGGACTTTATGAAAAAGTTCCAGCAAGAAAATGAGTAAAAAGGCTTTTCTATCGTGAAATAAATTTGTTATAATAACGAGAAATATAAAGTCATGACTCTTGCAATAAATGATCAGCCATATTATTGGAGAGTTCTAAGAGCTTAGCAGAGGAGAGCATAGAAATGAAAACAAAAGAATTAGTGATTATGTCATTGCTTGCAGCAATGGGAGCTGTTTTGCATACGATTTTCCCGCCCATCTTTTTTGGAATGAAACCTGATATGATGCTGGTTATGATGTTTTTAAGCATCATCCTTTTTCCGAAGGTACAGCATGTCGTTGTGATCGCCCTAGTCACTGGGGTCATTTCCGCTTTGACAACAGGTTTTCCAGGCGGACAAATTCCAAATATGATTGATAAACCGGTGACAGCCTTTATCTTCTTAGCCCTTTTCTTATCTTGCCTGAAGATCAAGAACAAAGTCGTTCTGACCGCTGTACTCACCGCTGTTGGGACCGTCGTATCGGGCGTGATTTTCCTATCTGCCGCTTTACTGATTACTGGACTGCCGGCTGCGTTACCAGCACTTCTTGTAGGTGTTGTCCTGCCAGCAACTGTGATCAATACGATAGCTATGGTATTTGTCTTCCCGATTGCTCAGTCCATATTAAAGCGCGCAAGAATGATTGAAGTCGCTTAACGAATAACTGAACCTCTTCATTAGATGAAGAGGTTTTTTTCATGCTTCTATAAAAGAAAAAGGGTAAGCAGCAAAATGGAGAGCGAAATCCCTGCACCTGCTGCACACACAATTGCTTTTTGTCTTAATACATGTTTTGGCGGATAAGACCCTGCATACCCAAGCTGCCTTACATAATGAATAGAACCACCTGCGAAAATCACACACATACACGTAAAAACGAACAGAAAGACAGACAACCTTCTCCCCTCCCTTTTCTTCAAAAGTATGCTAAAATAAAGCAAGCTATGTATGGAAGTTCAATGAAGCTGATCGTCAGCTCAGAGAGAACATGCGAATGTGTAAAATTTGACTAGAGGTGATTGGAATGGCTAGTGGACGTTCTTTATTAACAGGATTATTTGTAGGCGGTCTCCTCGGAGGTGCGGCAGTGCTCCTGACGACTCCCTCTTCTGGCAGAGATGTACGCGGAAAGATGAAAGACGGCTATGACAAATTCGAAGATACGCTGACAAGATTAAAAAGAGATGGACAAGCTTTAAAAGAGCAGATTGTTGAAACCGCAAAAGAAAGTGCTGAAGTCATTAAAGAGGTCGGAACTGAATTACAAACATCGATACAGCAATGGCGCGAGGAAATCAAACCTCATCAGCAGGACTTACAAAAGGAAATTCAGGAAATTGAGGAAAAGCTCAAACAACTGGAGAAAACCTTACAAAACTAATATACTCACAAAAAAATATTCGTTTACAAAAGTGTGCGGGGTGCGTATCCCGCACTTTTTTTGTTGAAAAAAGGTTATTTTATCAATGTTTTTCATGACTTTTAAAAATTCTTGAATTTTCAGCTTTATTAATCTTTATTTTATTGGCATAATAGAATTACAAGAAAAAGAGAAGTAGGTGAAATGGATGAATCATTCGGAACAGCCTTTCGATGTAAAAGAAGCACTTTTATTCAGTCAAAGAATGGCCCAATTGAGCAAAGCTCTTTGGAAATCCATTGAAAAGGACTGGCAGCAGTGGATCAAACCGTATAACCTAAATATCAATGAACATCATATTTTGTGGATTGCGTATCAATTAAAAGGAGCTTCAATATCAGAAATTGCAAAGTTTGGCGTCATGCATGTATCAACGGCGTTTAACTTCTCTAAAAAATTAGAGGAAAGAGGATTTTTAAAATTTTCTAAAAAGTTAAACGATAAACGCAATACGTATATTGAACTAACGCCAAAAGGCGAAGAGACATTCCATAAACTACTCGAAGATTACGACCCGGCCCGAACTGGTATTGTCAAAGGCGCACAGCCGCTTCATGACATTTACGGAAAGTTCCCTGAAATTTTAGAAATGATGTGTATTATCCGAAACATTTATGGTGAGGATTTCATGGAGATTTTTGAGAAATCGTTTTCAAACATTGAGAAGGACTTTTTGAATGAACGTGGGAAAGTCACGAAAAAGCCTGAAGAACTTGAAGACTCAGCAGAGGAAAAAGCTTCTAAAGCAAATCAAATTGTTTAATGATCTTTATAAATTCATTCATTAACGGCTGAAACAGCCCTTGATCATGCAAAGCAAAAATCGTCTCATGAACATCCAGCTTTTCAATTAACTGTCCCGCAAACAGCGCAAGGAGATCGTCGAACATGACGTAGCCTTGTGCTTTTTGCTTGTCCATTTCATCTGAGAGCTCAGCACAAATACGCTCAATGTCCTTTGCCTCTTCTTTCGATACACGCTGCCGGATCAATAGCGCATAATATGGATAACGGCTCATATCTGTTGCCGTCAGTAACAGTTCCATATAATATTCGAGCTGGCTCATTCGTTCCTCAATACTCATGTACGTTCCCTCTTTCTCTTAGTCACTCTATTTTAGCCGAAATTACTCATTGACGAAAGAGACGAACCTCCCCCTTATGTCTTTTTTTCTTGAAAAACCCAAAGTTCCCTCTCTTTATTCCATATGAATGTAACAATTTATTTTTTTTCTTGAAAACCATTGATTTTTATCCTCAGGAAGAGTAAATTATCTTGAGATATTCAATTAGTTTTTTTGAGATTGGAAGGATGAAAAATGAATTGTTGGAAGACCATTAATCTTGAAAAGGATTATGGTTATACGAGAATGATGATTTCAGCCATATGTCTTACTGTATTTTTTTTCATTATGGCATTTTTATGTTTTCAACTGACTCATCCTGAAACGAGACTCAGCAGTCACAATGCACCACTTTTTGTCGTGCTTTTACTTGCGACATTGCTTGTCCACCGCGTGGTTCACTTGATCCCAGTCATGAAACATAAGAAAAAAATGACGTTATTTAAACGAAATTGCTGGCAGCGCGTGCCTAAGAGAGTGATGCTTTTCTCACTGCTCAGCCCGTTTTGTGTCATCTCACCTGTTTACTTTGTTTTAGGAATGGCATTTCCAATGTACGCACACTATTTTATCATGATCGCAAGTATTCATGCAGGCTATTGTTTGCCTGACTTTTTATTTGCTTGGAAACTGCTAAAAGCGCCAAAATCATGCATCATTGATCAAGCCCAAGACGAGTTTGATATTTTAGTTGACCCAACTTCCTCATCATGAGGTTTTTAAAGCCAACTTCTATCTTTTTCATAAAAAATTTGGTAATGTAGTATGGGAATAGCATAGAGAGGGGGGATCTCCGATAGTTTTATTTTACTTCATCGTCTTTGCCGCGTTTATTGTGTATTCAATAAACAGGCTTACTAATACATTATGCCTTGTCAGAGAGATTCCTGAAGAACGGCAAGATAAGGTGTTTCGCTTTATCAATGTATCGATACTGATCTTACTGATCTCATCATTTGTTGAAATTACCATATCTATTTAAGATCAAAGCAAAAGCTGCCTGTTTGATGGCAGCTTTTTGTGTATGATGATCTATTAGCAAATCCACGATGCACCGATAATGATCAATAAGATGAATAACACGACGACTAGTGCAAAACCGCCAGCAAAGACTTCTCCTCCCATGTGAAAACACCTCCTGCCAGTTCTTCCTCTGTTCTAAGCTCAGTGTATGCAAAAAATTTTAAAACGTTTAGGCACCTGTCATCGTTTTAAAAAAGAACCGCCCGCACGCATGGCAGGACGGCTCCTTTCTGTTACAGCGATTTAATTAATAAAGATATGCTGCACCAACGATGATCAGCAAAATGAATAGCACGACCAATAAAGCAAACCCATTAGAATATCCTGCTCCCATATAATTCAGCCTCCTTTTTGTGATCAATATATGTGTATGTTGGTCGCAAAAATTTGACTAGACGAATGCCCTCCCATTTGCATTTCTTTTTACAGCATGTCACAATATGTTATGATACAAGCAATGATAAATAAATTGGAAAGATTAGGAGTGTTTTTTGAATGAAAAAAATGGCTTTAGCAGCTGTAACAGCAGTAAGTGTTTTAACTCTTGGCGCATGCAGTAGCGGTGACAAAGAAGTGATCGCAACAACAAAATCAGGAGATGTCACAAAAGAAGAGCTTTACACAACACTTAAGAAACAAGCAGGTGGAGATGCTTTAAACCTACTTGTTCAACAAAAGGTTCTTGCTGACAAATACAAAGTATCAGATAAAGAAATTGATAAGAAATTGGAAGAATATAAAAAGACACTTGGTGAAGATCGTTTAAAACAACTTCAAGATGAATTCGGAAAAGATTACATCAAAGATCAAGTAAAATATGAGCTGCTGACTCAAAAGGCTGCCAAAGCTAACATCAAAATCACTGACAAAGAAGTAAAAGCGTATTACGATGACCTAAAAGGAAAAATCCGCGCAAGCCACATTTTAGTTGCTGACAAGAAAACAGCAGATGAAGTAGAAAAGAAATTAGATAAAGGCGAAAAGTGGGATGACCTTGTATCTGAATATTCAACTGACACTGCTTCAGCAGCACAAGGCGGCGATGTAGGCTGGTTCGCAAAAGATGGCCAAATGGATGAGAACTTCAGTAAAGCTGCCTTCAAACTAAAAGTAAATGAAATCAGCAAACCAGTAAAATCTCAATTTGGTTACCATATCATTAAAAAGACCGAAGAACGCGGTAAATACGATGACATGAAAGCAGACTTGAAAAAAGAACTGCTTGATCAAAAACAAGCAGATAACAATGAAATTCAAACGATCTTAAACAAATTGGTGAAAGATGCTGATGTGAAAGTAAAAGATAAAGAACTTGAAAATACATTCAAAGAAAAATCTGAGCAAACCACACAACAAACAACAAACCAATAATGAACGAAAAACCCCTCTACATGAACTTGTAGAGGGGTTTTTTATTCTTATTGATTATGCAATCGAATGGTCCTCATGCTTCGCTGTTTCCTGTGATCGTTTCATTTGCTGTCCTTGACGTCTACGCTCTCTCTCCTGCTCCATTCGTTCGATAAAGATTTCTCCCTCTTTTTCAATAAAGGATTGATCAATCTCTTGCTCCTCTTTGGCTGTCGTCATTAATTTATAGGCACAAAAGATAATACCAATGATACATGCATATACCCACCATGGAAAAAATAACATTGTCTTCCCCTCCTTTTTCAGGACTAATCTCTCTTCCTTTGTGTTACATGCTTATGCGAAAAGAAGACAAGTTATGAAAAAAAACGCCCGCATCAAACGGGCGTTTTATCATGATGATTCATTGTGAAAGGTTGGTTTATAAAACGAACGATTCTCTAGTGCAAAAATACGCTCTGTATATTCTCCTGGCTTCACATGCTCAAGCGCACGATCCATCATGTTCATTTTTGCATCTAAATTATCTATATAGTGGAGAATTTCGGCTTCCTTCACCATTGGTGGTTTAGGACTGCCCCACTCCCCTTTTCCATGATGACTCAGCACTAAATGCTGCAGAATCAGAATTTCCTCAGAATCAATGCCAAGCTCCTCTGCGGCTTTCGCAATTTCTGTCACCATAATAGAAATGTGGCCAATTAAGTTCCCTTCTACTGTATATGTGGTGGAGACAGGACCCGAAAGCTCTTTGACTTTCCCTAAATCATGTAGAATGATCCCTGAATATAAAAGATCTCGATCTAGTGATGGGTATAGATCAACAATGGATTTCGCTAAATGAAGCATCGATACCACGTGATAGGCAAGACCCGAAACAAACTCGTGATGGTTTTTCGTAGCTGCTGGGTAATCAGCGAATTCCTGTCCATATTTCTTCAGCAAATGTCTTGTGACACGCTGAATATTAGGGTTTTTCATATCAAAAATATATTGCATGATGGTATCCATCATATCGTGCTTTGGAATAGGAGCTGTTTCTAGAAAATCATCAATGCGGATTTGCTCGTTTTCAGCAACAGGACGTATATTCCTAAGCTTCAGCTGATTCCTTCCGCGATAATGATGAATATCACCTACTACCTTCACAATGGTTTGCGCAGCATATGTGAGTTCATCATTCTGCTTTGCATCCCATAGCTTCGCCTCAATATCTCCACTTTGATCTTGAAGAATTAACGTTAAAAATGGTTTGCCATTACTCGCAATCCCTTTAGTAGATGATTTAATTAATAAATGCAGGTCAACTTGTTCGCCGACGTCATAGGTCATGATCCCTTTAGCCATTCAATAAATGCTCCTTCCATGTTTCTGCTCATATAAGTATAACATAAGTCATAATTTGTCAATCATTCCACTACTAAACTCGTAATCTGCCCGTCTTCCGCTGCTTGTTTCATATAATGATGACAAGTGAAATAAAACAGCTGTGTTTCAAAACGAGTGAGTTCACTCATCAGCTCCAGCACCCTGTCTAGACGGACATGATCAAAGTGAACGAAACTGTCATCCATCATAAATGGGAGCTGACAATCTTGCTGGTGGGACAAAGCAAGTGCAAAACGAATCGAGAGATAAATTTGCTCACATGTTGCTTGTGAAAGCTCCTCCGGGCGGAATAGGCGTCCATCCCTCCGTTTCACAATCAGACGGTCATCTTCGGCAGAAAATAAAATCACTTCATATCGATCATTCGTTAACGGCTGAATAAATCGTGAAGCTGTTTGGAGGAGTGCTGGTAGCCTCGTTTCTTTATGCTCATTGAGTTTCTCTCGAATGACGGAACGAACGAGCTGAATAGCCGCCCATTTTTTCGCTAGATGCTTTGCCTGCTCCTGCTCTACAGCAAGCTGATGAGTCAAATCAGACACTGTACCTGATGCTTCTATTTGGCGTATTTCTACTGCTAATTCTGCCAAGCGTTTTTTCATATTCGTCACATTCTCTTGCATGTCATTCAGACGTCTTTTTGCTTGTGCACACTGCTCCTCAAGGGTGCGTAAACCTTTACGGACAATGACCTCTTCCTCATCTATATAACCGCTTTTGTGCAGCTCTTGGTTCTGCTGCTGCAAATTGTACAGCCGCTCACGGTATTCTTTGGATAGATGAGACAGGACATGATAATCTTCTTTTGACGCTGCTTCTACTTTTCGAAAAAGCTCGTCCGTTTGTTTTTCATAATATTGAACTTCTCCTTCTAATGTTGTCAGCTGCTGCTCTACATGCTGAATGGATACGTGCAATGTCTGACGTTCTTTTTCTCTTTTTTCCTCATCTTTCAATATCTCTTGAAAGGCTGAGATATTCTCTTGAATGGTCCCTTCTTTTCTTTGAAGGAGACTCATGAGCGCTGAAACTCTTTGCTCGTAGGTCGATTGCTGCTGTGTGAGCATCTTTATTTCCTTGTTAAGCGCCTCATATGCCGCTGTATTCGCTTTTAATTGTTTCAAGATATGGAAAGCTTCCACAAGGAATGAGAGCTCTGAGGACAACCCCAGCTGCCTTCTCATATCTTCTACTTGCTGCTGTACAGGTTCCAGTTCCCGCTCCCAGTCTTCATATTGCTGTATCATTCTTTCGTATAAAAGCTCCTTTTGCTTCACTAGCGTTTCAGCTGAAGCTGTTTGAACTTGAAAAGAATGATAGGCGTTACTGTCGTTTGCTTCCTTCATCTGAGTCTGTTTAAGCACTGGATAAATAGCAATCAAGATAAATACGGAAAATCCTGCAAACAGTAACGTCACCCAGCTCTCTGCTAAAACGAATAAGACCGTGAGAATGATAGCACATAGCACGAACATCAGCGGGAATAACCACACTCTGGAATGCTTCTGTTTCACTGTAGCCTTTGTGCCCCTGACATCTTCTGCATCTTGCTCTTTAACGGGCTGTTCCTTTAATCCTTTTAGAGCGGTTTCCGCTTCTTCTAGCTCATGTCTTGCATGATCAAACCGGTCATCGAGCTGCGTTTTCCTATCCATTAAACGAACGTATTGGCTCACAGCCTCTTTTAATTCCCACTCAAAGTCAAGTGAATCATCCAGCTGGTCAAGCTTGATTGGACGCTGCCACTTCAGCTTCGCTGATGCTTCTTCTATTTTTTGTTTCAAAGAATTCTGCTCTGTTTTCCCTTCTGCTAAGCGTTTCTTCACAAGTTCAGCATCAGATGATTCAGCTATGACTCGCTTCATCTCCAATACCGTATCCTTGTCATAGAGTGGCTGAACTTGCGTGAGCGACGTTTGCAAATGATCTAATTTTTGTTTCAGTGCCGTCACTTGCGCCTTTTTTGGGTGAAGGTGTGATTCTAATTTATCAAGTTCATGCGCAGTTTCCGGTCTAAACCGTTTGACTCGTTCTGGATAACTAGCCAAATCTTTTTTTAACTCTATCTTGTTTTCTACCATAGGATAAAGTCGAATATGTTCAGTCAAAAGCTGAATCTCTTCTTCAGTCTGTCTCATTTCATGCTGAAGCATTTCTACCTTCTCGGTTAATTCAGCTTGTTCTTTTTTCTTTGCGGTATAACGACTTTCTACCAATTTGGCCTGTTTTAACTTACCTGACAGCTCTTTTACATGATCAAGCTGCTGATTTAATTCAGGCTTACGTCCATTCGGTTTAAAAAGCTGCTCCTGCTGTTTTAGCAGCCTGCTGTCCATTTTGGATGCCGCATCTGAGCCAAACAAACTTGAAAAGAGTAGAAATTCCCCTATTTGATCTTGATTTAATGCTTGTACATTTTGCAGACCAAACACGTCAAAAGAATAGATCGATTGGTATAATCTGCGATCTGTTCCCTTTAACATCGCATGTAGAAACGCTTCATCTTTCACTTCACCATTTGGCAGCAACACCTGAGCTTGGCCGCCATGATCAGATGTTCTTTCAATATGAATCACACCTAATTCATCATCTAAACATGTAAGAGACCCGCCATAAAATGAGCCATGCTTTGGCTTATACATATGGCTTTTGGAAAAACCAAATAACATCGATTCAATAAACGCCTTCAATGTCGTTTTCCCCGATTCATTCAGGCCATAAACCAACTGAAAACCGTCATCAGAAAAGTGGAAGGTTTGATTGGAAAATTTCCCGAAATTCGCAATATGGAGTGAACGTATTTTCATCATGCCTCTCCTTTTCTCATAAATGCTTCAGCTGTTCTGCCAGCAGCCTTTGTGCCTCTTCTTTAATATCGATCTCGTCCTCTTTTGTAAAAGCTCTTCCTGCCTTTCTATAGGTTGGATGACGCTTGATCGGTGAAAGCAGCTCATCATACGCATCAAACTCGGCAATTTCTGCTGTTAGTTCTGTCAAAAAAGAATCTTCTGGATAGACGGCATCTTCATGTGTCCGGCAGTCAATCGACATCACCCAAACGAACAAGTCTTCATCTTCCTCCTGTTCATGAAGAACAGCCATCAGCTCCTCAAGCACTTCAAGCTGCGTGAGCTCCATATAAGCAGGAGCATCGCCAGTTAGTTCGATTTTCACAAAATGAGGAACACCTCTCTCTTTCAGTCCACTCATCTTTTTGTCCACAAGTATCACAAGATCGGTCATATGAGCGGTATGTGTGATATCTATTGTCAATGTCTCAAAGATGACATCTGAACAGCCCATAAACTCCGCTCTTTGAGCATCTTCAGATAGGTAAACGACATAACAGCCTTTCTCTCCTGTTTCTTTTATATGTCTTCCTTGCACGTTTCCAGGATAGATCACCATCGGGTCTTCATGCAGAAGAGCCCGCTTATGAATATGTCCAAGCGCCCAATAATCAAAATCCCGCGCTAGAAGCTGCTGAAGCTGAAATGGTGCATACGCATCATGCCCTTCTTGACCTGCTAATGTGCCGTGAAGCATTGCAATATGATAAGGGGCATCTGTTGTTTTTTCATAATAAGGTGTCATATTTTCATGGACAGCTCGCTCTTTGTAGCTGAACCCGTAAATACTTGCCACAAGCTGACCTTCTCTATAAAAGGCTTGCTCACTTGGCGTACTGCTCAAAAAAACGTGAACATTCTCTGGCCACTCAATTGGTGTCCATTCACCACCTAAATGATCATGATTACCATAAATAATAAACACTTCAATCCCGTGTGATTGTAGCTGTAGAAACTGATTTCTTAAAAAAAGCTGTGCTTTTAGGCTGCGATTCGATTCGTCAAATATATCTCCGCTCAGCAGCATAAAGTCTACTTCTCGATCAATTGCAAGTTCAAACATGTTCTTGGCACTTTGAAATGTACTTTCTTTCAACCTCTTAAAAATTCGGTTCGGTATATTGGACATTCCCGCAAACGGACTATCTAAATGAAGATCTGCGGCATGAATAAAAGTGAGCTTCGTCAAACGTCTATCTCCTTGTACGTTACTGTAGTTGTCCATATTTTATCACGCCGTTTTTACGAATGCACGTTCTATCGCTCTCATTCTAAAAAACACATTTTTAGGGGTGAAAAAAGAGGTTTTAACTTCCTCCTTGTATAATTCATTAAAAAACAAGAAGGAAGGGAAGATCAGAGATGGAGAAAACCTACTATTTGACTGTATTTGATTCGTCAGGTGAAACCTTATTAAACGAAAAAATCACCACAGATAGTGATGAAAAAGCAAAAGAATTAGGACGTCATCGTTTAATCGAACAACAATACACAAAGCATTCTCACCGGCTCGTAAATGATGCAGGTAAACTTCTTTTATTTGAACGTTAAAAAAGCCGGCATCCGCCGGCCATTCATTCTTCTATTTAATGAAACACAGGACGTCTTTTTTCCAAAAACGCTTGAACACCCTCCTGATGATCACGGCTTTGTCTCAGTCTAGCTTGTGCAGCACGCTCTTTTTGAAGAACGGCTAACAGCTGTGATTCTGACTGCTGAAAATAAATCATCTTTGTTTCAACAAAGGCTTGAAGCGGCATATTTAAAAATGGCTTGACGCACGCTTTTTGATACGTATCCACCTCATCTTGAAACACGCCGTCTGCAAGGCGAAGCTTGAGCGCTTCTTCAGCCGGCAGCTTTTGCCCGCTCCAAATCAATTGTTTAGCGGTTTGTTCACTAACTCTTTTGGTGAGGAAAAAATGCCCTCCTCCATCTGGGATTAACCCGATTCCATTAAAGTTCATGGCAAGTTTAGCATCTTGATGCATAAACAAATAGTCACAACTAAGGGCAAAGCTAAAAGCAAGACCAGCCGCTGCCCCGTGGACAAGTGCAATCGTCACTTTTTTCATACTGGCTAAAGAAAGTGTAATTCCCTCGATCAGATCCATCACGCGATGAAAATCTTCTTCACGATCTTGCTTTAGCATCATGCCAATATCTCCGCCTGCTGAAAACCCTTTGCCCATCCCCTTGAGTACAACAATTTTCGCACTGCTCTCACTCGCTGTATCACACGCTTCCTTCAATTCAGCAAACATGTCAACATGAAACGAATTATACGCTTCAGGCCTATTGAAAACGATTTCAAAAATATCCCCATCTACCTGACAATTGATATATGTCATCATCCATTCCCCCTCTTTCTTTTCAAGCTCATCACTTACTTCAATTTCCATCAAGCAATTCCTTTTCCTCTACACAAAAAATTTCAAGATCAACTGATACTAAAATAAGCATAATTGTTGAAACGAGAAATATATTTTTATATAGTAAAATAAGAAATAAAACATCATATGAAAGGGGGAGAATGTTTGATAAGAAGTTCCATATGTATATTGATTAGCTGCATCGTCATGTTTTCTCCCTTTTCAAATGTCGTTTTTGCTTCACAAGCAGAAGCGAGCACACCGAGCCTGATTTCTCCATCGGTTTATGATGAAGAAATCAACGCTGTGAAGACACCTCCATTTTCAAAAAAACATGCATCATCTCTTCTGTTAAAACAGAGGTTATCAATGGGCGCTTCAAAAGCTTTTCTTGTAAAGCTTGCACTAGCCACAGCGTTATCTATTGATTTATGTTTTTTAGAAATGAAGTGTGCAATCCCCATTATGTACCAATCAAATTACCTCGACTTATTCATTTTATTTCATCCGTACTCACTATATGAAAAACAAAACCTATCATATTCGGAGGGATAAAATGAACATTAAAGAAAATGATCTTCCTGGGATTGGAAAGAAATTTGAAATTGAAACGAGAAATAGAGAAAAGATGACGATTGTGATTCATGATGATGGCAGACGGGAGATTTATCGTTTCGACGATGAAGATCCAGATGAAGTACTGTCCACCATTTCTCTCGATGATGCTGAAGCCCGGCAAATTGCTGCCATTATTGGCGGTATGGTGTATAAGCCGCAAGCACTTGAAACGATTGAAATGGCGTTCAATGATTTGATCATTGAATGGTTTAAGGTAGAAAAAGACGCAAAAGCGGTTGGACATACACTCGGCGATTTAGATGTGAGACAAAATTATGAAGTCACCGTCATTGCGATCATTAAACATACAAATGAAAAATTACTCAACCCTGGTGCCGATTCGATTATTCAAGCAAATGATACGATGGTCATTTCAGGCGAAAGAAAACACTTGAAGCGATTGATACGTGATTTTCTTTCTAGAGGGGGAGAGTGATGAATGGATCATTTAGTCTTTGAAGTTGGAACGGCGCTTATTCTCATCGCCATTGCCAGCTTAATCGCCAATAAAATTAAATTTTCTATCATTCCTTTTCTCATTGTCCTCGGGATGATTGTTGGTCCGCATGCACCAACCATCGGGATCATTGATTTGAAGTTTATCGAGAGCACCGAGATTATTTCATTTTTTGGTAGAATGGGTGTCCTGTTCCTTCTATTCTACCTTGGGCTTGAGTTCTCTGTCGGCAAACTCATAAAATCGGGTAAATCCATTGCAGTCGGCGGATCTATTTATATTTTGATCAACTTTAGCTTAGGATTGCTTTATGGGTTTATCACAGGCTTTGGATTCCTTGAAGTTCTCATTATGGCAGGCGTTATCACCATTTCATCCAGCGCCATTGTCGCCAAAGTCCTTGTCGATTTAAAACGGACAGCGAACCCTGAAACAGAGTTAATTCTTGGGATTATTATGTTTGAGGATATTTTTCTCGCCGTTTATTTATCTGTCGTATCAGGTCTTGTCCTTGGAGATGCCACATCCGTTGGCGGTGCCTTATTATCTATTTTAATCGCTTTTGGTTACATGATGATTTTCTTTATCATCGCGCGTAAGCTGCCAAAACTATTAAACAAACTATTCGATATCCGTTCAAATGAAGTATTTATCATTGTCATTTTTGCCGCTTTGTTCTTCGTGGCTGGTTTTTCAGAGACGATTCATGTCGCAGAGGCCATTGGCGCTCTCTTACTCGGTCTTGTGTTTTCAGAAACAGAGCACTCAGACCGCATTGAACATCTCGTTGTTCCTTTTAGAGATTTCTTTGGCGCCATGTTCTTCTTCAGCTTTGGACTAAGTATTGATCCATTTACATTAGGAGATGCCTTCTGGCTTGCGATCGGTGCTGTCATTCTCACCTTGATCGGGAACTTCACCGCCGGGATGTTTGCTGGAAGAAGAGCCGGTTTCTCTCATAAAGCCTCTTCTAATATTGGATTAACCATCGTATCAAGAGGAGAGTTTTCCATCATTGTAGCCGAACTTGGGATTGCAGGCGGGCTTGCCGCTACATTGAAGCCATTTGCTGCATTATATGTATTAATCCTTGCGATTTTAGGACCGCTAGTGACGAAAGAATCAAAGCGTATCTATCAAATCCTAAACAAAATCTTCAAATGGAAAACTGAAAAACCAAAAGTAAAAAGAGAAACAACCATTTAATTGAAAAGGGCCCTGTGCAGGGGCCCTTTTTTATATCTATTCAAATTGCTGAAATGCTGTTTCTTGCTTCACTTGTTCTTTCGTATCCCCGCGAATGGTTCGGATGACTTTCTGATTGCGGTAGATCGATAGTTTTAAATTGGTCGCCGCTGTTCCATGAGAGTGATCGAGGTTCGTGAATGTAAAGAAATGATGAGACCGTTTGTCTTTAAACACAAGCCTGAAGTCATCTGTCACTTTAAAATGCTTATCGCTCTCCCATTCAATCAATGGTTCATATGCGCTAAACCATTCCGGAATATTAGGCGTATATCCTGTAGCCAATACCACATGATCGGCTGTCATTTTCTTTTCTTTCTTCAGTTGCCATTGTTTCAAATGCAGCTCTAACTGCTGCTCATCCTCCATATGTATCGCTTCAAGCTCAGTCATTGGCTGAATGAGTACAGAAGGCTCTTCTCCTGAAACGGAGCGATGGTACAATTCCTGATAAATACGAGAAAGCGTCGATGCATCTATGCCATTCCTTAATCCTGCCAGTCTAGGCAATGTGTTCATCCGTTCTTCATAAGGAAGGGAATGAAAATATTCAACATACTTAGGTGTAAATAGCTCCTGACCAAGCTCCGCTGTCTCTAGTTCTCTAAATTCACTTGAACGTGTAAACCATGAAAGCTGCTGTCCTTTCTTCTGATGCTGAAGCAGGTCTAAGAAAATTTCAGCTGCACTCTGACCTGAACCAATCACCGCCACCGTTTCAGCTTCATGAAGTTCTTTTTGTTGATCTACATAACGGCTGCTATGGGTCACATGCGGCAACGCAGCTTCTGGCACATCGACAGGGACCATCGGCTTGCTTCCAGTTCCAAGGACGACATGCTTTGCACGATATTCAGAAAGCGCCCCATCTTTCAACCGCCGAACTTTTACAAGATACCCGTCTTCACAGTCGGTCACTTCTTCCACCTTCATCCCGAACTGACAGCTATCTAATTCACCTGCAACCCAGGATAAATACTCATTGAATTCTCTCCGGGGGATATCAAATTGTTCAAATGTATAAAAGCGGTGAAGCCTGTTTGATTCATGTAAATAATTTAAAAATGTATACTTGCTCCTTGGATTAGCCATTGTCACAAGGTCCGCTAGAAAGGAAACTTGCAAGTCCGTTCCTTTGATGAGCATACCAGGATGCCAAGCAAATTCGGTTTCCTGTTCAAAAAAACAGCATGTCACATCTTCATACTCCTCTAATAAAGCGGCCAATCCTAAATTTGCTGGCCCAATCCCAATTCCGATCACATCCATCATATGTACACCTGCTTTATCTTTTTACCCCCTATATACCCTTTTACAAATGAAAAAAACACTGCGTCACCGCAGTGTTTACATGTGAGAAACAAATAATGACTCAAGAAACTGAATCTTCTCTTCCGTATAGTGCTCATAACGATCATTATAAGATTTTGGATCTTTTGGATTGGCATATTGCGTAATTTTTCCGGTTCGCGGATCAATGAATTTACTCGCAGCACCGCATCCGATGCCAATGATCGTCTGCACCTCTTCCATAATGATAATATTATACAAACTTTCCTGTCCATCTAACGAATACCCGACATTTTCGAGATTCCCCAAAATGTTTTTTTGTCTGTATAAATAGTACGGATGATAGTCATGTGCTTTTGTCCAAGCAACCGCTTCATCCATCATACGTGTGATCTCTTCTCGGTCTGCCACTTGATACTTTTCCTTATTGCGGGTCATTTCAGACGCTCTCTTAAAGGAAAGTGTATGCACCGTTAAAGATTCAGGCTTCAGTTCTTCTGTTTGCTGCAAGGAATGTTGGAATTCCTTTAGCCCTTCTCCTGGCAGCCCGATGATTAAGTCCATGTTAATATTATTCATGCCATACTGCCTTGATAAATGATACTTTTCAATCGTTTCTTCCACACTATGGTGCCGGCCAATCGCTTTCAATGTTTCATTCTCATATGATTGCGGATTGATACTAATCCGGTCAATATGATAACGGTTGAGCACCTCCAGCTTATCAGGTGAAATCGTATCAGGTCGTCCCGCTTCTACTGTGACTTCCCGAATATGTTTCACATCTGGAAAAGAGCGATACATCTCCTCATACAGCAAATCCATTTCTTCTGCTGTAATACTCGTTGGAGTACCTCCGCCAAAATAAACAGTCGTCACTTTAATCCCATGTTCCTTTAACCATTCGCCCATTTTTTGCATCTCATAATGCAGCCCAAAAAGAAACGTTCCCACTCTTCCAGCTTGTCCTTGAATGGCATAAGCAGGGAACGTGCAATAAGCACATTTTGTTGGACAGAAAGGAATACCGATATAAATACTCACTTCCTCCTGTAGATCGTACAGATCTGGAATGGCTTTGATTTGACGATCAACAATTTCCTGCATCAAATGGATCTTTTCATCATGAATCAAGTAATCGCGCTTTAACGCTGCATGTGCTTCTTCCTTTGTCATGCCTTCTCTTAGCATCTTATGAAGTAATTTTGTAGGGCGTATCCCCGTAAGAATCCCCCATTTTTGCGTCATTCCTGTATAATCCTGAAGCAGATGTAAATAAACAGACAGCACAGTGTTTTTGATTTGCTTCCAGCGCTCTTTTTCATTCAAGCCCTCTGGCATCTCTCTTGTAAAACGACTCGTCATATCTGTTCCGGCGATATGGCCAGAAGCCTCCACCATACCGCCAGTTTCTTTCCAATCAAACACCATGACCAGGCCATCGTTTGCTTCACCTGAATCAAACAGCACTTCACTATCTTCTTCAAATAAATTGGCTATATTGACAAGCGGTCGATGAAATCGTTCATCAGACAGCCCTTTAACTAAAATTCGCATCGTATCACCTTTATCTTCAAACTTGTTTCATTTTACAAAATTCATCTAGGAAAAGCAATGAAGAGAACAGACGAAGGCCCTGCCATTTCTTAATAGACAGGGCCTTCACTATATTATCGTTTAATATCAAATTGATGTAAAAAACCTTCCCTTTGCTGCATTCTAAAGTATTCTTTGATCATATAAGCAACACCCTGTTCATCATGAGAACGTGTCACCCAATCGGCTTTACGTTTGACCGAATGAGGTGCATTCCCCATCGCAACGCCTAAGCCAGCTAACTCAAGCATCGGGATGTCGTCTGTCCCGTGACCGATCACGACCGTATCTTCTAATGTAAAACCTAATGCTGAAGTTAAAAGAGAAAGTCCTGCTTCTTTCGATACCCCTTTGCATACAATGTTCATTTTCTCATCACTGATCTTAATCAGATCAACAGATGGGAATGCTTGTTGAATGGTTGTGTGGATTTCAGGCTGAAGTGCTGCCGTCGAATACACTTCAATGACAGGTGTGCTAACCGGTTCATCCATGAGCATATCACTTAATGATTCAACAAATTGAACGGGATAGAAAATGGGATCAGACGGATGAATCAACGTTTTTCCCATCAGTTGAGACTGTGTTTTTTTCCGATTGCCGATTGAGAATTTTTCATGTAACAAGCGAACATTACAATCAAAGCTTTCAAGGATCTGCACAAGATTAAATGTTTTCTCTTCCGTTAATTTCTTCACATGGAGCGGCTCATCAAGCTTATCCGCGATAAATGCACCACTATGCGTCACAAGAGTTGAAGTTGGTATTTTCAACGCCTTGGCAATTTTTTGTGCAGATCGAAAATGACGGTTGGTGACAATCGTCACGTAAACCCCTTTTTTCTTAACATATTCCACAGCTTCTTTTGTAGCGGAATGGATTTTCCCATTGGAACGAAGTAACGTTCCATCTATATTGAGTGCAAGTAGCTTTTTTGACACTGAGGCATCCCCCTTCTTGATGACTGTACTTACGATGAGGATATGCCCTAGCTTATCGCTTTAGAACATGCAGTTGAAGCAGCCCTTGTTTTATGCCTCAATCGCAAATAAAAAAAGCCTACCCCTAGGCTTTTTTTTATGTATGGTTTGGATGCGTAACAATGGCGTGATGAAGCTCCCTATGATCCCCTCATCTTTCACACACCAAAGCATTGCTTATATCATATCCCCTTATGCTTTGCTTTTCTCCCAGAAGCGCTTCTCTCTCATTTGACTCATCGTCGTAAATCCAAAGTGGAACGCACCCAATTCATCACGATAGCGCTTTTTGAAAGCACTTTCAATAAGTATTATCGCAGAATTTACGAGCTTCGACAACCCTTTTTTTAAAGATATACAAGCGGCGATATGAATGAAAAAAAGGGCGAATATGATCGCCCTTTCAATTAATTTTCTTCTGCATTTCCATAAAGCTCTTCAAGAGGCTTCATGATAATTTTATTTAATTCACCGATGAGAACACTTACGCGTTGTTCTGCTTCCATCAACTGAGAGATTTTATCGTGCTGCTGCACAAGTGCAACCGTTTTTTGCGCTTGCTCTACTTCTTCTTGTGTAATCTCTTGACCAGTCATTTGTTTTTGTTGAAGGTTTACTTGAATGTCACGGAAGTTCTCAAACATTCTTTTAGAGGACTCATCCCCGTTTACCTCATCATAAAGATTTCTTAACGCTGAATATTCTTCGCTATGACGCAGTGCTTTTTCAAGGTCATATGCAACATCATAAAGATTTACAGACATGTTATGTCTCCTTTCTATCCGTTATCACCGATATGGATCGGCGGACACCACTCCACTATAACAAACTATGGCTTTCGTTTCACATATATACAATAAATTCATCGAAATTTCTCGATCTTGCCTTAGAATAAGGTGACAAAAATCGCTTGGACAGCACCGATCAATCCACCTAAAAGACCGCCTAAAAATGTGATCATCTTCAGCTCCTTATTAGATATGCTGATCACAAGCTCTTCCATTTTTTCAAGCGGGAAAAGTTCAATTTGTTCACGAATAATTTCTTCAAATTGGAGCTTTGCGAGCAGTCCCTCAAGCGCATTAGATGCGGCTTCAATCCCTTTATCAATGAGAGATGGAGCAAATTTGGTCTTAAGATCACCCGCTACTGCACTGATGTAAACTCCTACTGGTCTATCTAACAGCACCTTTGTAGAAAAATGTGAAAGCAATTGCTTTTTCACACTAAATAGAAGCTCTTTCACATTCCATTTTTCATCAAGCTCATGTAAAGAAAATTGCTTTACCTTGTCCCATTCTTGAACAAGTAGATCTGATAAAAACCTTTTTGTCTCTGCATTCTTTAAGAACTTCATCATTTCAGGATGCACGCGATCAATTAAACTTGAATTCCCTAAAAACATTTGGACCATACTGCCAAGCATTCCTCGTTCTTTTAAGAAATCATCTATCATATGACCGAGTCTTGCTTTTCCCTCATCACTTTCAAAATAATGAATGCCTCTCTTTAAAATATAATCTGCGGCATCTGGAATTTTGGATGCAAGCTTATTTTCTACATCCTGTGGCAACAGCTCAGACAGCGTTTGCTGATCATACTTTTCAAGCAGTGAGTGGAGCTTATGATCAGTCCACTGATGAAGCCATGCGTCAGCTTTAACGTCAGCCTGTGAAAAACCGTATTTTTCTAACATAGAGAAAACCGTCATTTCCATATCAGCACCTTTATCAATATATCGGTGCACTGCCTGCAATATCTCTTGCTTTGCCTCTGATGATTCAAATCGTTTTTTAATACCCTCTGGCGTTAGTAAATGCTCCATCACCATGACGCCAACCTGCTTGGCTACTTCATCTCTTCTTTTAGGAATGAGACCCGGTGTAAAAGGGAGCTGCTTCCCAAATAAATAATATGGCTTATACGGACGAAAAAGCATTTTAATTGCGAGATGGTTTGTTGCTGCCCCTATCACTGCACCTATCACAATCATAAAGAGAAACGTTGTGAATATATCCAAAGTCGTCATCTACCTTTCAAACAACACCTGAAGTTTATTGTTTTTATCTATACGTATTATAGTTGTTGTCAAGAGTCCAAGCAAATGAAGCATTCAATGTGACATATGAGACAACGATCTGTCGTAATGATATAGGAACGCCAAGTTTATGTAAAATCAACAAAAAGTGTTTTTCAGATGTTAAAAAATGAATTTGAAAAGTAGGTGTTGTTTCATGATGTCAACGCTCGGCATTGTCACTCTTTCTCCGAAGCATGAAGAAGCATTCACACATCAGCTTGCCAAAGCAGCCTCTTCTTTTGAATTAGAAGTTGTTCGTTTTTCACCTCTAGATTTAAAGCCTGCTTCAAATGTCATTCACGGTCAAAAATTTAAGACTGGCAAAGGATTTGAAGCGTCAGAATTTCAGATTCCTGACTTGATTTATGATCGTTGTCTTTATCAGCATGACGCACAATCAAAAAAAGCAAAACCTATCATGAATTGGTTAAAAAAGTATCCAAAAACCGTTTTTTTGAATACTGGAATTTCAAATAAAATGCGGCTATTCGAGCAGCTCCGTCTCCTCCCTTCTTTACAACCATACTTACCTGTCTGCTCTCTATTGACAGAGCCTTCAGACCTTCTCAACTTGGTTAGAAAGGGCGGATATTGTAAAATACAGCCGCTTTCTCAACAGCACGCAGCACCCTCTTGCTTCATTTCTTTAAGAGACAAATCACTCATTACTGTGCAGCTAAACGCTAAGCAAATCATCACCTTTTCACATTCAGCAGAGGTTGTGCGCTGGTGCAAAAAGTATATCGGCCGATCTTTCCTTCAATTTTTTAACACGAATGATCAAAAAGACGTTATATTCAATGAAATTAGGATTTTTCTTATAAAAAATTCACAAAATCAATGGAATAGCATGGGGATTCATACAAAACCATCAGTAGAAAACAGCCTTTTAAGCAATACACAAAATTCCATTCATGTGGTAGCCTTTGATCACTACTTAAACTCATTAAAGCCACACATCAAAGAGCTGCTGTTAGATGATATTGCCTCCATTCAGTCATCTCTTCCAGCGTTTATAGACAAAACTTTCTCACCGTGTATTGAATTCGCTATAGACTTGCTTCATACAAATGAAGGCAGACTTTTCATCTCAAATGTAAGATCCAAGCCAGGACGATCCTCTTTTTTAGAAGCTTACCCTGAGAGGGAGAATCAATTGATTCAGACCATACTTGAACATGCCAAATCGATGATGGCTGAAGAAAAGGAGGTTCCTTATGAACAGAAAACGCTACATCATCGCTCCTCATTCAGCAAGTGAAAAAACAGTACATCTCCCTGTCCAGTTTAAAGAGCAGGGGGCAATTTTATCTATTGCTTTAGTTTCTTGTTTAGTAGATGATTTCACCATTTCCTATCATCATCAATCACAAAGGATTTTATTATCAGAAGACCTTTATCGCGCTTTACTCATTCCATACAAAACGAAAGCTGATGTCATATTAGTTCAACATACACTCTATATAGGACCTCTCATCGGCATTTTCACTGCAGGATTCGAACAAAATACAGCACCTTTAGGCGCAAGATCTTCCTATTTTATAAAACTGCTGCAATCTTGCAGGCAGCATGCTGGTTTTGCATATCTTTTTGGTACTCATTCTATCGATTGGGATAAAGGAATAGTAGACGGTTTGCTTTACCAAGAGGAGCGCTGGGTAAAAAAGCAGATGCCCCTCCCATCCGTTGTTTATGACCGGCTGCCTAATAGAAAGGCTGCTCAGTCGGCATTCATTCAAGAAACAAAACGAAAACTCACTCAAGACTACGATATCCCTTGGTTCAACCCTTATTTTTTTAATAAATGGGACATTCATGAGCAATTATTAACAGATGAAAAAACAAGCTCTTTCTTACCACATTCCATACGATTAGATCCTTTTGATGCTTTAATTAAAATAGAAACACTCCTTCATCTGCATCATGTCATTTATTTAAAACCAACAAACGGCAGTCACGGAGACGGTATTTATCAGTTAAAGAAGACGGAAAACGGGATCACTGTCTGCTCAAATAAAGGGAAATCCACTTCATATCATTCCGTAGACCATTTCGTGAAAAAACTGCGAAAAGATTGTGCAATGCAAGACTTGATTGCACAACAAGGCATTGAGCTTCTTCAAATAGACAATCAACCACTGGATTTCAGAATTCATACGAATAAAAATAAGTATGGTCATTGGACTGTTACAGCCGTTGCTGGAAAAGTTTCAGGAGATCACACTGTCACAACCCATCAACTGCATGGTGGTTCAGTAAAAACACTGTATGATATCTTTCCTGATGCAGAGAAACGTTTGAAGATTTTGCAAGAGCTCTCTGATACTGCCCTCGCACTTAGTCGTGTGATAGATGAAAAAATGCCTGGTCTGATTGGGGAAATTGGCTTTGACTTAGGTATTGATCACTTGGGTGCTATCTGGATGTTTGAAGCCAATTCTCGTCCAGGCCGCGAGATTTTTCTGCATGCACCATTGAAAAACTCAGAATGGCTGATTGGGAAAAGAATCGTTGAATACGCATCTTACCTAACACAAATGGCTCTTACTCCTATAGACCATGCAAACGCCTACTGATGATTTCTTTTCATGTCTCTGAAATCTGTGCTTTCCCTATGCTCTTTTCATCAGATGAGATACAATAAAACCAAGTTCAAGGTTGTTTCCGTATTGTCGTGTGTATTTATTGTTTCATCAATAAAAGCAAGGAGGCAATGATGATATGATTTCTCATTTTCAATGGAAACCTCTCTTTAAAAAAGCGCAATTACCTGGCTGGAAAATATCCTTTTTTCATAATGGTTCACACTATGAAGGCATTTATCACAAAACGGGTGATATTGAATGGGGCTCTCAGCTTCCGCCTCATGAAGTTGAACCAACCTTAAAAGAAGAAATCCACGAATTAATGCTATTCCATGTGTATGATTAAACTGTTTAAGGAGCCTCGCCATGTTAGAAAAGCTAAAACTTGTTTACGGACACCATATCATCAGTTCACCAACAAATGATAAACAAACTCTCTGGTATCAAACAGACGAAGGCGAAATATTCGGAGTAAACAAAACGGAGCTAACAGAAAGGGAAACGCTTCTTCTCAATTCATTCCTCACACCAATTGATGTACCTCATACGCAGGAAACGGAAGAAGAACAGAAATGGTACAGCTATCTCTTTGAAAACAAATCAATCACCATCGATCACTCCGTCCGTGTTCATTTTTTTAAAATGGATCACCAAGCAGAACAAAGGCAGCAAATAAAAGAGGCTGTGAACAGCAGCCTCGAACATATTCATTTCATATGGACAGGCACTGAAACAGCTATGCTCATTCAAACAAACGCTACATCAGAAAATGGTCAACTTGAACAGCTACATGATTTGTCTCAAGCCATCACAAGTGATTTTTTAACAGACGTTGTCTTCATGCAAGGACAGCTGCATTTGCCGAATGGAAATTTAAAAATGAGATTATTAAATGAACATCAGCTCTTTTTATGGCATCTGAAGCAAGGAAAACTTAGGTCAGGGGTTGCAACATTTTATCAATGTCTACCTGCTTTCATTCGCCATGATACAGACATGGTTTCTGCCGCTATTTCAGATGCATTTATAGAAACAATCTTTGATCGGGACGTTTACCGGACTCTCACGACCTATATGCAGTGTAATTTAAATGCATCGCAGGCAGCAAAAGCTTTATATGTTCATCGAAACAGCCTTCAGTATCGGATTGATAAATTTATTGAACGGACAGGACTAGATATACGGCATTTTCAAGAAGCGTCAGCTGCCTATTTCATGATGAATCTTCTCGATCTTTCTTAAATGATCCTATCATGAGCACCTTGCCTAAAAATGAAAATAAGATGTTGTGCACGTTGTCCATTTACAGACACCCTTCCTTTTTATACACTTCATTTATAAGTAAAGCGCTTTCAAAAAAAGGGACTGGGAGGCTACCACCTATGGCCGAAATGATGCTGAATCAAATTTATAAAGTGTACGATAACAAAGTAACAGCAGTAGATAACTTTAATCTACATATTGAGGATAAAGAATTTATTGTGTTTGTTGGTCCATCTGGGTGCGGAAAATCAACAACCCTCCGCATGATTGCAGGCCTTGAAGAAATTTCACAAGGGGATTTTCTATTAGACGGCAAGCGAATGAATGATGTGGCACCAAAAGATCGGGATATTGCGATGGTTTTTCAAAACTATGCCTTATACCCTCATATGAATGTGTACGATAATATGGCTTTTGGATTAAAGCTTCGAAAATTTCCTAAAGCAGAAATTGATGAGCGGGTACGAAACGCTGCGAAAATATTAGGGCTTGAACAATACTTAGATCGAAAACCTAAGGCATTGTCTGGAGGTCAAAGACAGCGTGTTGCACTTGGAAGGGCCATTGTGCGCGATGCAAAAGTCTTTCTTTTGGATGAACCTCTTTCTAATTTAGATGCTAAACTTCGTGTTCAGATGCGTGCCGAAATTTCTAAACTTCATCAGCGGTTGCAGACGACATTCATCTATGTCACACACGATCAAACAGAAGCCATGACAATGGCTACTCGGCTTGTTGTCATGAAAGATGGCTTTATTCAGCAGGTTGGCGCACCAAAGGATGTGTATGAAAACCCAGAGAATGTCTTTGTAGGAGGATTTATTGGCTCTCCAGCGATGAACTTTTTTACAGGAAAACTGTCTGACGGAGCCATTGCCATTGGGAATACGCACATTCGTGTACCAGAAGGAAAAATGAAAGTATTACGCAGTCAGGGCTATATCGGAAAAGATGTGATTCTAGGCATCAGACCAGAAGATTTCCATGATGAGCCTGTGTTTATAGAGGCTTCTGAGGGAACAAAAATTGAAGCAAACGTAGAAGTGGCTGAATTAATGGGAGCCGAAACGATGCTTTATTCTTCTCTCGCTGGTCAAACGTTTATTGCACGAGTTGATTCTCGCACAGATATTCAGGCAGGTCAGACGATCCCTCTTGCCATTGATATGAATAAAGCTCACTTCTTTGATACAGAGACTGAGCTGCGCATCCGCTCAGCTGAATAAGAAGACGTTCCACAAACCATCACCATTGGGTGGTGGTTTTTTGTATATGAAAACAACATTTACCATGTTCTTTTTCCGTATGTTTTTTTCGTAGCGAACCATAATATTTAGTACAAAGCAGTTACCGCATTGGGTTTCGCCAAGTGGCAAATGACTTGGTCATTTCGCTGGTGCGACTCCAGCAAACCCAACCAAAAAAATCATATATAAAAAGGAGATTCACATCATGGCAAATTCTAATAGTTCAAATCAATTACTAGTTCCTGGAGCAGCGCAAGCAATCGATCAAATGAAATACGAAATCGCTTCTGAGTTTGGTGTAAACCTTGGAGCAGAAACAACAGCTCGTGCTAACGGTTCAGTTGGTGGAGAAATCACTAAACGTCTTGTATCTTACGCTCAGCAAAACCTTGGCGGAACAAAAGCTTAATTTCATATCTGGATCATAGAAGGCACCTCTTATGGTGTCTTCTTTTTTTGGTTTTATCCCTCACCGATTCCTTTTGAATTCATATGATGTATTAGAAAGGAGCGGATCTTCATGGACATTATTTCAGGTGTGAATTTTGAACTTCTACAATTTGTTGGTCTCTCTCTATTATGTGAATATGCTCATAGTATTCGGTCCTTTCATCTTTATAAAAAAAGCATGACATAAAACTGTACCATTTTAAGTTCTTTTCACTTATAGTATGTAGTGGAGGGATCGATCAGATGAAAATAGCTCTTTTCGGTGCTCATGGACGTGTAGGACAAGCATTTCTTCGTTTCGTAAAAGAAGATGATCGTTACATGGTTCGCTCGTTAATTCGGACAAACCGGGAAGAAATGCTTGCGGGTATGTTTCAAGTCACCGGCAATTCCAGAAATCAAGAGGATGTGCTTGAAACGATTAAAGGATCAGATATTGTCGTGAGCTGTCTATCAACAGATGGTGATGATACTTTATCTGTTTCAATGGAGCATATCGTACAAGCCATGAAGCAAACAGGAACATCAAGAATTATCACGATTGGCACTGCGGGGATTTTAAAAGCAAGGCAGCAGCCTGAGCTTTACCGCTTTGAAACAAATGAATCAAGGCGAACCACTTCCCGAGCTGCTAAAGAACATGCCAAAGCATTTGAAATTCTTCAATCAACTGAACTAGATTGGACAATCATTTGCCCAACCTATTTACCAGATGGAGAAGTGACACGGTCATATCGCTATGAAAAGAATTTTCTCCCTATAGATGGACAGAAAATTTCAGTTGAAGATACCGCACACTTTTTGTATCAGCAGTTAAACTCAAAGGAATTTGTGCATCAACGCGTCGGTATCGCTTATTGACCATTTAGTTCGTGTAAATGATATACAACGAGTAAAAGTCGAGATCATTTCATGAAGCCTCGACTTTTTTCATTGCCATGAAAAAAGCCTCTTTCAAATTGAAAGAGGCTTTTGCTGCTCATCCTATCAGCTGCTCGTCACAGCTCCCTTTTGTAATTCGTACATTTGCGCATACAGTCCGCCTTGCTCCATGAGCTCTTCGTGGCTGCCGCGCTCGACAATCTCACCCTTTTCTAACACCAAAATCATGTCAGCTTTCTTAATAGTAGATAATCGGTGTGCAATGACAAAAGTGGTTCGGCCTTCTTTGACGACATCTAGTGCCCGTTGAATGATGGCTTCTGTTTCTGTATCGATGTTAGCCGTCGCTTCATCTAGAATTAAGATCGCTGGATCGTATGCCAGTGCACGGGCAAATGAAATCAATTGACGCTCCCCAGAGGAAAGAGTACTCCCCTTTTCAACAACTGGTTCATCAAAACCTTCAGGCAAATGCTTTAATAGTTCTGCTGCGCCCACTTGCTTTAACGATGTTTCAATCGTTTCTCTTTTAATGTCTTCATTTCCTAAACTGACATTGGATGCGATCGTTCCAGAAAATAAATAAGGATCTTGAAGTACAATGCCCATTTGTTTACGCAACGTTTGGCGCGACTGATCATAGATGCTTTTTCCATCAATGAGGATGTCCCCATGCTGAATATCATAAAAACGTAGTAGCAAATTCATGATCGAACTTTTCCCAGAACCGGTATGTCCAACAAGTGCCACCGTCTGACCTTTTTTCGCCTCAAAGGTGATGTTCTTTAATACATTTTTCCCTTCATTATACGCGAAGGTAACATCCTGAAATTGAACGTGTCCCTCTAGTTTCTTCTGAACTGGTTCTTCCACTTCAGTACCTGGCTCATCTAATAATCGAAAGACCCGTTCAGATGAAACCCTTGCTAATTCTAATCTAGAAAATTGATTCACAATGCCTGTAATCGGCTGGAACAAACGATTTAAATAATCGACAAATGCATAGAGCACCCCAATCGACACAATGCCCGTCGCACTTAAGGACGCGCCGCCAAAATACCAAATGAGTGCGACATATGCTAAGTTCCGAAGCAGATTCACCAGGTTATGTGAAAGCAGTGAATTTAAATGAAGCATCTTTCGCTGATATCGAAAGTGATTGTTATTCAGCTCATCAAATTCTTCTTTCGTTGCTTGTTCATGTCGAAATGCTTGAATAATCGTCATTCCTTGAATAGCTTCATTTAGCTTGGCATTAATTTCACTGATGATGGATCGAATGCGATGATTGTAAACCGACGCAAACTTTCGGTAAGTCATCGACCATAGGAAAATAATCGGAACAGCCACTAAACAAATGAGCGCCAGCTTCACATTTAATAAGAACATGGCGATATAAATTCCAACCATGTAAATGGCACTTGTGACGAAATTAGCGAGTACTGTTACATATAAATCACGAATGGTTTCTGTGTCATTCGTAATCCGCGCGACAACCTTTCCAGCCGGTAAATTATCAAAATACCGAATCGGAAGCGTTTGGATATGTTCAAATACGTCCACTCGCATTTTTTGAATAATGCGATTTGCAATACGCTGGAGTAAATAGTGCTGCCCATATTGAAAGAAAATCGCAATGACGAGCATCCCAAAATAAAATAGAACAAGCTGCACCAAACCACTGATTTCCGGCTGATAAAAAGCGAAGATTTCCTCTTTGGATAAACGCTGTACCTGATACGTCTCACGCTCGCTCCCATTTTCAATGGTGAGCTGATCCCCTTCTATTGTCCGGCTCCCGTCAAATCGAATCGGTTCATTCACAAAATAGTACCCAAATCCGACTTGCACGACATTGATTTGCTTTCCAGCTTCATTTTGATTCTGTAGCCGGTCACTTCTTATATAGTTATTTCCCTGGTAATAAACCGTTTTATCTGTTTTTTCATCTACCTCAACATACGGTTTTTCTACACCTAAAATATGATCATCAATCATTTTTTTCCCAATGAAAGGTCCTGTCAACTCAGCACCAACTGCAATGATCAGAAAGATCAAAGCAACAGACAATACTTTTTTATATAGGAGTGCATAGGCAAGAAGTCTTCTCCCTGTTGTCATGCCTCATCCCCTCCTTCCAGCTGATTTGTCAGCTGCTGACGCAGAAATTGCTCTTTATACCAGCCATCTTGCTGAATAAGCGCTTGATGGGTTCCCTTTTGAACAATACGCCCTTCTTCCATGACAAGAATGAGATCCGCATGCTCAACAGCTGATAGACGGTGGGTTGTAATAAATGTCGTTTTTCCATGACGATTTTGTCTTAAATTCTCTAAAATAGCCGTTTCTGTTTTTGCATCAACTGCAGATAACGAGTCATCCAAAATCAAAATGTCTGGATCAATTAATAATGCACGTGCAATGGAAATCCGCTGCTTCTGTCCTCCTGACAGCGCCACTCCCTTTTCTCCAACCATGGTTTCCAAGCCTTCTGGTAAAAGGCGTAAATCCTTTTCAAAGTAAGCATCTTTAATCGCTTGTGCTAATTCAGCTTCTTTCGCGTCTCTATGACCGAAACGCATATTCTCTTCTACACTTTTTGAGAAAAGGACATGATCTTGCGGAACATAGCCAATCCATTGGAACAGTTGATCCAATTCAATGTCATCAATTGGAACACCTGAAAACAAGATCTTTCCATCACCTGTCGGATACTGACGAAGAAGCTGTTTGACAATCGTTGTTTTTCCGCTTCCCGTTTTTCCTGTAATACCAATCGTTTGCCCTTTTCGTACAGTAAAGGAGACATCCGTTAGATTATCTTTAGAAGAAGTTGGATACCTAAATGTCACATGTTCAAATTGAATATCGCCAGGCTCTTGTAATCTTTTTGGCTTGGCTGCGTCAGTTACATCCGGTTGATAACTGAGTGTATGATTCAACCGGTCTAATGAGGCATTTCCTCTTTGCATGATATTAATCAATTCACCAATGGCAAACATTGGCCAGATCATCATCCCCAGATAGACGTTAAATGCGACAAGCTCACCAATGGTTAAATCACTTTGGAACACAAGATATGCGCCGTAACCGATACCGATTAAATAACTGATCCCCACAAGCAATTTCACCGTCGGCTCAAACAATGAATCAATGATCGCCACTCTCATATTTTTTTGAAAGACATCATCTGTCATTTCTCGAAAGCGATTCACATCTTGTTTTTCCTGTACAAAAGACCGAATCACCCGAACGCCGGCAACTGATTCTAATACACGATCATTCATATCACCAAATGCATCTTGAGCGACTGTAAAGCGTTCATGAATTTTACTGCCATAAAACGCTATCAAAATCGCCATCAGTGGCATTGGAATAATGGCCATTAAAGTTAATTTCCAGCTGATCGTCAGTCCCATCGTAAAAAAGATCATCAGCATGTAAGCAGTGGAATCGACTAATGTTAAAACGCCAAAGCCTGTTGTTAAAGCCACAGCATTCAAATCATTTGTACCTAACGCCATTAAATTTCCGGTTTTTTTCTTTTCATAAAAGGTGGGTGTCATCTTAAGTAAGTGGCGCATTAATTTTCCGCGCATCACACGCTCCATGACATTTGCGCCGCCAAATAACTGATACATCCAAAAGTAGGTGAGCGCATAGACACTGACACCAAGTAAGCAAAAAATGGTTACGTAAAATAAGATACTGGATGTTGTAAATTGACCAGACCGAATGTCATCAACTGCTTGACCTAGATACCTCGGTGGCAGCATTTCAAGCACATTCACAATGAGTAGCAGCGTAATGGCGATTGTATAGCGCCTCCACTCTTGTTTAAAGAACCAGCCTAATTTCACAAATACTGAAAACATGTTTGTCTCTCCTTTTAAAGCTAGCCGCTTTCTATATTTTCCTGATTGTCACCTTGTTTCGTTTTTTGAGCTTTTGTCATTTGTCTTGCCTTTGGCATGTTCACATGCTTTCACTCCTCTTCATTTAGTTGTTGATGCATTCCATTATTTCGATATACGAAATGTATACAACAAAAAAAGAGGCAACCAGCTGACTGGTACGCCTCTTTTATACATGATAAAAAGGCGCATGTTGACAAATACGCAACATACGCCTTGATTCATCCGATCAATTGGAACATACGAGTCCCTTTTCAATGACCAATGAAGGTGTAATTGTCACGTGAATCAACCCATTCATGCAGTTTGATTTCATTCTTCCAATGATGTTGCACATGACATTTCCTCCTTTTGGCTCTTGAATCTTTTTTTATCTTATAGTGGCTGTCACCATTTTGTCAATAAATATTTTTCAATAAATGAAATTTTCTAACAAAAAGTTCACACCCTTTATGTGTATCTTTTTCAGATATCGGGTATACCATGAACGTATAGACTCCTTTTGAAAGGAATGAGGACATTGTTTCAAGCTGATCGGATGGTCGTTGCGTTTGATGGACATGAAGACAGTAAGAAAGCATTAAAGAAGGCAATCGCTTTAGCCAAAACTTTGCATGCCAAGCTGACCATTGCCTACGCTCATGATGGGAAATCCAGCAGACAGGTGTTTGATGCACCTCGCCCAATGACTGGCGGCGCTTATATCGGAGGCGGCATGGCAGACCTTCAAACACCCCCTGTGTATGTACCTCATGATGAACAGCAAAGTCCCTTGATTTTTGAAGACCATACAGAAGAGGTCGTTGCAGAAGCAAGAATGCTGTTAAATGAAGAGCAGTTTGAAGCTGCGATTGAAATTGTTGAAGGGGAGCCTGCAGAAGCGATTATCGAATACGCTGAAGAGATTTCAGCAGACCTCATCGTCATGGGAGCACGTGACCAAAGCAGATTGAAAAAAATGCTCTTTGGCAGTGTGAGTGAAAAGTTATCGTCCAAATCAGATATACCTGTACTGATCGTGAAATAAATGTCATCACAAAAGGCTAAAATGAACTTTATTTTAGCCCTTTGTCTTCTTTTCAGCGTGATAGAAAACCTTTGCAGCCCTAGGAAGGACGAGTACTGGCGCGGAGCGAATTTGACATTCGTGAGCACCAGCACGCAGGACTGACACCGAATGCGAGGGTTTGTCTACACGCTGAAAGGCTGTAAACATTGGTTTACAGCCTTTTTCCTTTTACGAAGAAATAGATGCTTCGCTTTCATGCTTAATTTTTTTCTGGAACCCTTCCTGTACACGCTTCGTGATCTCCCCTGGAACACCTTCCCCAACTGGCTGACCATCTATCTCTACAATTGGAATCACTTCAGCTGTCGTTGAACTAATGAAAATTTCCTGCGCATGCAAAAGTTCGTCTTTACTCATGCGGGTTTCTTCCACACGACATCCTTCTTCCTGACAAACCTCTAGCAGCTTTCTACGTGTAATGCCGTTTAAAATCAGGTTATTTGCTGGGTGTGTACGAATGACACCGTCAATGACGGCATACACATTCGAGGACGTTCCCTCTGTCACAAAGCCGTCTCTTATTAAAATCGCTTCAAACGCACCAGCTTCAGACGCTTTCTGCTTTTCCATGACGTTATATAAAAGGTTTAAGCTTTTAATATCACATCTTAACCAGCGAAGATCTTCAGACAATAGAGCTTTCGCACCAGCTGTCTGCTCTTGAATAGGCTTTTTCACTTGAAATGTATATGCCGTAATCTGAGGGGTAAGTGCACCATATTGATGTTTACGAGGTGCGACGCCTCGCGTGACTTGAATATACACGCCACCATCAATCACTTGATTATCTGCGACTAGCTTCTTCAAATTCTCTTCCATATCGGATACTGTACCTTGCAGATGAATGCCGATTTCCTTTGCACTCTTGAATAGACGCTCAGTATGCTCTTTTAATGTAAACAAAGTTCCATTATATACGCGGATGACCTCATAGACTCCGTCGCCAAATTGATAGCCTCTGTCTTCAATATCAACATGTGCATCTTTTTTTTCAATAAAATCCCCATTGTACAATACTTTCATATGGAATCTCCCCTTCGCTTTGCTTAATGGTTGAATCTGATGCTATCTTAGCGGATAAATGTAAACGTTTCAATGATTATTCAGAATTATTTCATATCCATTTGACTGGATAACCTTCTATTGTAACAAATATAGATTCATAACCAAAAAGATTCCAATTTTTTAGCATCTTCTATATTCATAGGATCTTTTTTCCTGTATACTTACTCCATATGAGCACGACAAAAAACAGCGAAAAAAGACAGAATCCACTACGTGATTCGACACAAACTACTGATTTATTGGAGCGATTGTAATGCAACGGGTTACGAAAAAACAGACACCTTCAAACACGATGCTGCTCTCAAAGGCAATTGGTCTAGTCATTCTGACATTGATCCTTTTTTTCATTTGGGATATATCTAAAACCAATATGCAGGCAGCAGATCAACCGAATGAAGTGTCTGCGAGCAGTCCATTTCGAGACACAAGTACAAGTCTGAAAGCAAAAGATGATTCGCCAAAAACATTAGATGCACATTTTAAGATCAATCCAAACAAACATGTAACGGATCAAACGATCTTTTTGACCTTTGATGATGGCCCTTCTGCTACATCAAATCAGCTGTTAGATGTGCTAAAATCACAGCAAGTGAAGGCCACATTCTTTATGCTCGGGCCGCAAATCAAAGAACACCCAACAGCTGTGAAAAGACTTCATCAAGAAGGTCATCAATTAGGACTTCATGGCATCACGCATGATGTGAAACGCTTTTATCAAAAAAGTGATTCTCCTGTAAATGAGATGAAAGAAGATCAACGTATATTGGCTTCTGTTACTGGTGAATATACACATCTTGTGAGAACACCTTATGGCAGTTCTCCAAACTTAACAGACCAGCAAAAAACACGTTTAAAACAAAAAGGCTTTGTATACTGGGACTGGACCATTGACAGTCTTGACTGGAAATATAAAAGCTCAAAATATGTACCAGAAGTATTAAATCAGCTGCAGGTACTTGAAACCAAGTACCCGAAAGAGCCAAAAATCATCTTAATGCATGATCAGCCAGCTACCGCAAAATACTTAAACAGTCTGATCACACAATTAAAGGCGAAGGGCTACACGTTTGAAGTCCTTGATGAAACAATGAAGCCACTACAACAATAAAGCAAACCCGCACCTATTGGATGCGGGTTTTTTATGATTTATAAAGCATTCACAAGCTCGCCAATTCGTTCGTGAAAGACAAGATCAAACAGCGGATCGAATTCCGTTTCACTTAAATTCATCATGACCTTAAAGATGGAAGGATGATGAGCAGCATCTTCTGGAATATATCGGGCTGGTGCCACTTCTAAGGACGTTCCCATGACGAGTAGCATGTCCGTTTGCAGGAGCGATTTCTCCACTTGATCAAAGTGCTTCACCATGTCCCCAAAAAGGACAACATCTGTTTTAAGTACTCGTCCACATGTGCGGCCGTCTGATGAAATCCGCTCACAAACCGGCACCTCTTCTTGTAATAAATAAGGCAGTTCGTATGTTGACCCGCATGATGGACATGTAGCTGTTTGAATGGAACCATGCAGTTCATACACATGCTGGCTTCCCGCTTTTTTATGCAGACCATCGATATTTTGCGTGAAAATATCCACGCGTTTTCCTTGCTTTTCTAAATTGGCTAAAAAAGCATGTCCAGCGTTTGGCTCGTACTCTCCACTCATCTTCATTTGAAACAATTCTTTGAATTTCGGCCAAAATTGATGAGGATGTGATAAAAAGTAGGACCGGCTCATTGCCTCCATGCGAGAGGTATCTTCTGTCCATAGTCCACCTGTTGATCTAAAATCGGGAATTCCCGATTCTGTGCTCATCCCAGCACCTGAAAGGACCGTAATATGTGAGGCCTTTGATAATCTCTCTCTTAGCGCTGCCACTTTTGTTTGATCCAACCACCATTCCTCCTTTATTCACCGAGCTGTTTCTCACCTTTTTGTTTCATATAAATGGTCTGTCCAGGGAAAGCAAATTCTACCCCTTCTTCATGGAAAATATCAATAATGCGATAGTTAATATCCTGCTTAATATCCAGGTTTTCAGACCAAGCCGTTGTGTTTGTATAAAAGTTAAAGAATAAGTTTAAATAGCTGTCTGCCAGCACATCGAAATTCACCATTATCGTTTCCTTATGAACCCCATCATGCTCATAAAGCATTTGTTTCAGACGTTTGATGCACTTATCAATGTTTTCTTTCGGTGTATTGTAAGATACGCGAACAGAGAACGTAATTTGACGTTTATTCATTCTCGTCCAATTTGTGATCGGCTCCTTTGAAAGGGTCGAATTTGGCACGGTCACCACCGCTTCAGCAGGTGTTCTAAATTTTGTGCTTCGGAAGGTAATGTCCTCTACAGTCCCAAGTACACTTGGAGTCTCTACAAAATCGCCCATTGTAAAAGGCTTCTCTGTAATAATCACAATTCCTCCAAAAAAGTTCGCCACTGTATCCTGCGCAGCGAGCGCAAAAGCAAGACCACCTAGACCAAGCCCTGCCACAAGTCCGTTCACATCATAATTAAACTCTTGTGCAATGACGCTAATACTCAGTGCAATAATAATAAAACGAAGAACCTTTGATAAAAATGGCGCTAAAATATCATCCATCTCTAATTCAAATTTTGAATTCACTTTTTGAAATAAGAAGGAAGAAGCTGCGGTTAGATTACAAAGTCCCCACGTCAGCATCAAAATAATAGAGGATCTATACAATTTGACAATGACATCCATATGGTGCTCAAAGTATGGGGCTTGTCTTAACGCAAAATATAAACCTAGTGCCACAAAAAACAGTCTCGCAGGTTTTTCAAACGCTACGACAATTTGATTAATGACTTCGGTTTTAGACCGGTTTGTCAGCTTAAAGAGCAGGTGAAACAAGTATTTCGTAAATACTTTTCGAAGTAATAAAAAAAGCAATAAAATACAAAGGCTAATGCCTATCTGGATCGCAATATCGACTGTAAAATATGTATCCATCCATTTTTGTGTAAACATCTCTGTCTCTCTCCTTTAAAACAATCCTCTCTAGTTTATAATATAACCTTCGTTTATGTCCTCTCTTAAATGTCTGACCTCTATATAAAAAGCCTCGGGACCTATCCCGAGGCATGATGTTCAATTATGAAATTTTGGCTTGAGACATATCGACGGGCAGCAAACTACTTTTTCTTCTGAGCCTGATCAAGGAGAGTCGCTTTAAACATTTCAGCATCCGTTTCGGCCTTAATACGTTCTTCCACTCTAATTCTCCCTTTACCCAATCATCTCGCCTCCTTTTCATCATTATAAAACATCAGAATTTTCAGTCAACATGACGAAAGCACTAATATTTTGACGAACGCTGACGATTTGGACAAAATTGATCGAAGAAAAATTGATGTAATTCAGGTTTACTCAATCAAAGCTTGCTCTATTCCTGTAACTTTTCAAAATGATACATCAAGCTTTTTCGGTACATGAGGTTCCATGATAATACCGCGCTCTTCTTCTCCATATAGTAAAGAAGGAAAACCACCAAAGCATTTGATATGATAAGACCAGAACTTATGTCAGGGAGCTGGAGCAAGTGTATATTATCGCACATAGAGGGTCATCAAGCGCCGCCCCAGAAAATACAATCGCTGCGTTTGATGTAGCTGTCGAGCAAGGAGCAGATTATATTGAATTAGACGTACAAATGACAATGGATCAGCACGTCGTCGTCATCCATGATGATACCGTTGATCGAACGACGAACGGAAACGGATTAGTCAAAAGCTATACACTTGATCAGTTGAAAAAACTGGACGCAGGAAGCTGGTTTGACCAACAGTATACGAATGAACGAATTCCAACATTACAAGAAATTCTTGAAAGATACAGTCAGCGGATTGGGATATTGATCGAGATCAAACACCCAAAACGGCAGATAGGAATCGAAAAGGCAGTTGCCCGCATCATCAATCGGTTTGCCTATTCTCGTCATATCATGATTCAATCTTTTGATGTTCATGCACTGCAAAGAATCAAAACATTCGCCCCTTCTCTTCGCACAGCTTTGATTATAAAGCCTGATGCATTTAAACTAACGAAACGAAAGTTAACGACATACAGCTCGTTTGCAAATGGTCTTAATATGAAGAAAACGATGATCAATAAATGGTGGATAGATCGTATTCATTCATTCGGAATGGAAGTATTCATATGGACTGTAAAAGATCAAAAAACAGCGGATCGAATTAAAAAATATCCAATTGATGGTGTGGTAACGGATAACCCGCTATTTTTTCAAAAGGAGAAATGATGCAGATGAAAACTTATTTCGCCGTTTTTATCGGTGGATTGATTGGTACACTTTGCAGATATGAACTAAGCCAAACTGTCATCAGCCAGACATTCCCCTATGCAACGATGATTGAAAACATTTCTGGCAGCCTGCTTCTTGGTTTTGCGACAGGATACTTTCTATTTCAGAAAGCAAAAAAAGATCTTGCAGCTTTGATTGGAACAGGGTTTTGCGGCGGGTTTACGACCATGTCCACCTTTTCTAAAGAGACAGTTCTTCTGTTACAGGCAGGGCAGTTCAATTTAAGTATGATGTACATCCTGCTCTCAGTCATTGCTGGAGTAGCCGCTGCTTTAGCTGGCCTGATCCTTGCTGAACGGCTCTTTCATCAAAATAAGCAGCAGAAAGGAAGCAGATAAATGATTGTTTTTTATACAGCTGTAGCTGGAGGGATCGGCAGTGCATGTCGTTTCTTCATCAGCCAAACAATCCAGAAAACTCCATCCCATGCCCTTTTCCCGTACAGTATTATTTGCATTAATTTATTAGGTGCAGCCGGTTTAGGTTTTCTCACAGGCGCTGTAACGTCCAATCATCCACTGCTAGTGATCATAGGAACCGGTTTTTTTGGCGGCTTTACCACATTCTCTACGTTTAGTGTAGAATCTGCGACGATGCTGATGCAGCGTCAAATAGGAAAGCTTGCTGCCTATTTACTTGTGACAATTATCGGCTCTTTATGCATTTTTGCGGTGTTTTATCAAATAGGACAACTTCTGTTTTAAATATCTGTGATGGCAGCTAGGCTGATGAGCAGTTGATCCATCAGCTGGCGCTTCATTAAAAATAGTGTCTTCTCACTATAGCCGATTTCGATTGCACATTTTGCCATGCGCCAATCTCGAAAATACTTATAATCAATGAGCTGCTGCTCTATTTCATCCAATTCTTTTAAAGCCGTTTCAATACAAGCAACAATCAGTTCATACTGACTTTTCTGCTCTTCTAATTTTTGACGTGCCATATGATGATGTTGGAGAGAACTTCGCTTTTCAAGCTGTCTTTCAATATTTAAAATGGCCGCTTGATAGTTCTTGAAATTTTTTAAATGAAACTCAATACGTTTCATTGAGGTTTTTTTCTCCGTGATACTTGCTGTTTCATACCAGAGCATGTCCATCCCCCTTTTACGAACGTTTGTTCTTATTATATACGAACATACATTCTCAAAAAAGAGGCTAAATACCTAAAAAAACCTTGAGCTTATTTTTCGCTCAAGGTCATTTCATTTACTAACAGTGGCTCTTTTATATCAAGCCCTGTTCGTGTATTTTCTTTTACTGATGATGTGACGCCTTTTTTCAGGTCGATCTTTTTCACATAGCGTCCATCCATCTCCAAGACCTTCATCCGAATATCATCAAGATAAATGGATTGTCCTTCTCGGATATCAATGTTCTCATTTAAGATTAGCCCGCCTATCGTATCAATTTCTTCATCATGATATGACATTTCGATCAAATCTTGAACTTCCTCTAATCTCACTTTTCCATCTAATATATAATGATGCTCCGCTCTCTTTTGAATGACCGGCTGCTCATCTTCATCGAATTCATCTCGAATGTCTCCAACAATCTCTTCTAAAATATCCTCCGTTGTGACAAGTCCAGATGTCCCGCCATATTCATCCGTTAAAATCGCCATATGCATTCGATCGCGCTGCATCTTGACGAGAAGCTCTTGAATTGGAATCGTGTCAATCACTTCAATCACTGGATAAATATAATCTTGAAGCTTCAGTTGATCTTTTTCTCCTAGATACACAATATCTGCAAAGAGCTGCTTTTTGTTGAGCATGCCAATGACATGGTCTTTATCCCCTGAAAACACGGGGAAACGTGTGTACTTTTCCTTTGTCATGATCGCCAGTATTTCGTCTAACGGCATATCTTCTGGAATCGCACAAATTTCTCTTCGCGGTATCATAATTTCTCTTGCGATTCGATTATCAAAATCGAATATCTTGTTCATATAATTATACTCTGATGAGTTGATTTCCCCATTTTTTAAGCTTTCAGATAATAAAATCTTTAATTCCTCTTCGGAATGGGAATGTTCTTTTTCAGACCCCATATCGATACCCATCATTTTCGTTAGTACACGGGCTGACCCGTTCAACACATAAATGAAAGGGTACATAAGGATATAAAATGCATGCAGCGGTCCTGACAGCCAAAGCGTCATTTTTTCTGCCTTTTGTATGGCAAGTGTTTTTGGTGCAAGCTCGCCAACAACTACATGCAAAAAGGTAATAATAGAGAACGCAAGTGTTGCTGAGATCAGGCTGATTGCTGAATCAGGAATGTTTGTCAAACCAAAACCTCGAACTAAAAGTTCTTTTACTGCCGGTTTACCGATCCACCCTAAACCAAGGGATGTCACTGTAATACCGAGCTGGCAGGCTGACAAATATTCATCTAGCCTTGATGTCACCTTTTTCGCCATGATAGCCTTTTTGGACCCTTCGGCAACAAGCTGATTAATTCTTGAACTTCTCACCTTTACAATGGCAAATTCAGATGCAACAAAGAAAGCTGTTAAAGCAATCAAAACTCCGACTATACTCAGATTAACAATATCGTCCATTTAACCTTGCTCTTTCTTAGAAGAACAAGGAGTCACCTCCTGATTGATGATGTTGTCTTTTGCAAAACGGTTAACTGATTAAATAAGACTACTTTGAGGGCCCCACTTAACCACCTCCGGTTCACGTAAAATCCGTCTCTCTACATATATATGAAACGGTATTCATTTTATCTTACCATAAATAATCTGAAAATTCCTGTATCGCTACAGTATTTTAGAGATGATAACCTAAATTGATGGAAATGCCCTTTGTTTCTTCATATTGGCAGGAAATCTGAACAATTATCTTGTATTTCAGACTCGAATTATATTAAACTATTTTCATAAACTATAACGTGACGGTTAGGAGGAGATGTTCAGATGGGGCTGAGAAAAAGTATCGTATTGGTGAACTAGCACAGATTGCACAGGTGACGAAACGAACTGTAGATTATTATACGAATCTAGGGTTGCTTGCGCCTGTTAGATCTTGCTCTAATTATCGTTATTACGATGAACATGCTTTAAAACGATTACAATTAATCGTTCTTTGCAAACAGCAGAGATTGGCTCTTTCTGACATCAAATCCAGATTAGATGAACAATTCCCTTCTCAAAAGGAAGAACATGACGAACTTGTCCATTTAACCTCTGATATCGATCGGATGAATGAGCATATGGACCGCATTTTGGCACGTTGTAAGCAGCTTCAGCCAGAACAACGTGAAAAACTAAAAGAGCAGCTTACTCCTGAAAAAATGACGGCTGTCCAATCATTTTTACTGCTGTTAAGTTAAAATTTTTACTAAACAGGAGGTGTTACCTTCGTTCTCAAAGTCAGAACGAAGGCCTTAATTGGACATAGTGAATTTACTCATAGTTGCTTTACTTATAGCTTTAACCGCGTTTTTCGTTGCATCGGAGTTTGCGATCATTCGCTTAAGAAGCTCAAGAATTGATCAATTAATTGCAGAAGGTAATAAAACAGCAGTTGCTGTCAAGCACGTCACGACTCACCTTGATGAGTATCTGTCGGCCTGTCAGCTCGGTATTACCATTACCGCCCTTGGGATTGGTTGGTTAGGGGAAGAAACAATTGCGCACATGCTTGCTCCACTATTTGTAGAGCTGTCGATTCCTCAATCAGCCAGTCATATTGTCACTTTTATTATTGCGTTTAGTATTATGACGTTTTTACACGTCGTGGTTGGAGAGCTTGCACCAAAAACACTCGCCATTCAAAAGGCTGAGCAAGTGTCCCTTCTATTTGCTAGACCGCTTATGATTTTTTACAAAGTGATGTTCCCTTTTATCTGGGTGTTAAATGGATCTGCTCGTTTATTAACGAAAGCATTTGGTCTTCAACAAGTATCTGAGCATGACATGGCGCACTCTGAAGAAGAATTGCGGATTATTTTATCAGAGAGCTATAAGAGCGGCGAGATTAACCAGTCTGAATTCAAATATGTGAATAAAATTTTTGAATTTGATGACCGTCTGGCGAAAGAAATTATGATTCCTCGTACCGAAGTCGTCAGCTTCCCTCATGATATTACGATTGAGGAAATGCTGAAAGTGACAAAGGTCGAGAAATATACACGTTATCCAATTGAAGATGGCGATAAAGACAACATCATCGGTGTTGTGAATATTAAAGAAGTACTCACTGCATGTATTAGTGGTGAATGTTCCACAAGTGATACGATCGAACATTTTGTAAACCCGATTATTCATGTAATTGAAACAGTTCCTGTTCATGATCTACTGCTTAAAATGCAGCGTGAGCGTGTACACATGGCCATTTTATCAGATGAATATGGCGGTACAGCAGGACTTGTAACGGTTGAAGACATCCTTGAAGAAATCGTCGGTGAGATTCGTGATGAATTCGATATTGATGAAATCAACGAAGTGCGTAAACTGGGAGAAGACCACTATATCTTTGATGGAAAGGTCCTTGTAGATCAAGTTAACCTGCTACTAGGTATTCAGCTTGATAACGAAGAAGTCGACACAATCGGCGGCTGGTTCCTTACACAAAAATATGAAGTCGAGAAAAATGACGCGATTCGTGAACAAGGCTATGAATTTATCATTAATGAAGTCGATGGACACCATGTGGCATACATCGAAGTCAAAAAACTAAACGAACAACTATTAGAAGCAGCTGAAGAAGGCGCTTCTTAAGAAAAAAACGACCCTTGCCTTAGCAAGTGGTCGTTTTCTTTATCCCTTTTCGATTAACTTAGCTTCAAGTTCTTTGATTCTTGTGTTTAATACTTCTGTCATCGCACCTAATCTTTCTTTTGGCGGCAGATGATCAAATTCAGACAGCTCAATCGGTTCACCAATGATTAAGCGCATTTTCCCCTTCTTAAAAAGGCTTTTTGCATTAGAAGGTCCTTTGTACGCTGCTGGTACGATTGGTGATTTGCCGAGCTGCGCAATCGTAACGGCCCCTCTTTTTAAAGGAACATCTTCTGTTGTACGTGTTCCGCTTGGAAAAATCCCAACGATTTTCCCCTCTTTTAATAATTTAATGGGCGTTTTAATACTGCTTGGCCCAGGATTCTCTCGATCAACTGGAAAAGCATGAATCTTCTTTAAAAATCCGCCGATCCATTTATTTGCAAACAATTCTTTTTTCGCCATGTAGTGGATCTCAAACGGAAGAATTCCTGCGCCTAATGCAAGAACATCCACAAAACCCTCATGCGTACAAGCAATGACAAACCCCCGGTCTGTTGGCAGATTCTCTTTTTGATATACTTTGATTCCGCCTCGGAGAGCAAAAAATGCTTTGACGGTATAGCCTGAAAATTTATACATAGTGCACTTCCTTTGTTTGAAGAATGAAGGATTTGTTTCTATTATAACAAATTTTTTATTACCTGGTACTAAAAATTTTCTCCTGCTGATAAAATAGAGACGGTTCACTAAAATCATCTTTTCACTTAAGATGACCGCTCCTTCTGTATTCAAGCATGTGTTTTTAGGAAAGAATAGAGAAAGAAATGTGTCCAAAATTGTCGTTTTTTGAGTTTTTTTCCTGATTTGTTCTATTGAAAACACTTTATAAATGATGCAAATTTCGCTATGATAAGGAGAAATGATTTTGATTCGGTGAAAGAGATGAGTAATGTACGGCCTATGAGAAGTTTCGTGCAACTTTATGCCTTTCTTATGCGTGTATAACATAGAGGGGAGAAAAATCAGTGACGATCGATGAAATTTATCAAATGTATATGAACGATGTTTACAGGTTTCTGCTCTCCATGACAAAAGACAAACATTTGGCAGAGGACTTATTGCAGGAAACCTTTATGCGTGCTTATATACATATTCATTCCTACGACCATAGCAAAGTGAAACCTTGGTTATTTCAGGTGGCACGAAATGCTTTTATTGATTATGTCAGGAAACATAAAAAAGAAGTGACCATATCGGATGATCTCATTGGCGGCCTTTTACAAACGTCTGTACAAAGTCCTGCTGAACAGATTGAAATAAAAGAAGTTCTCAACATGTATTTGGAGCAACTTCCAGATAACTACAAGGAAGCGTTGACATTGTATTATTTAAAAGAACTAAATTACAAAGAAGCATCCAAGGTCATGAATATTACTGAAGCAAATTTTAAAAGTGTTTTATTTCGTGCAAGGCAGCGCCTAAAAGCACTATATAACAGAGGTGTTAATGATGAATGAAGAGTTTAATAAGCGATGGGAACAATATAATAATGGCGAGATGAACGAGGAAGAAATGATGGCGTTTGAAGAAGAGCTGGAAGAAAATGAAAAACGCTTAAGCCAAGAACTGAATGACTCAGATTGGACAGACTTCTCCATCAGTCCTGAAAAACAAAAAGCCATTTTACAATACGGAAAAAGAAAGTCCTATTTACGTATTTCTGTGCTTGCTGTTATATCTACATTGATTATTTTACCGCTTTGTACACTAGGTAGTTATCTATACTACGGCGTTGGCGGAGCAGACAGTAAAGGCAATCATTTTATGGAAACGGCCGCTGTAACAGTCGCCCTAACAAAACCGAATGTCGCCATTGATATGAAGGATTTAAAAGGGCAAGTCAAACTATTTGGTATGAACACAGAACTTAAGCTGCAAAAACAAATTGGCAATAAAACAGAAGCCATCGGCAGTGAACAAATCGAAATGTTTTTCGATAAATTAAAGCAGCCTACGATCTCTTATTATGGCGACAGCGCACGTAATACGGAGGATTTCTTTACGCACCCTTCGTCTCAGGCAGATACATCTAAAAAACAAACACTCACTACTCTAGACAAGCTACCTGAAGGAACAGTGAGTGAAGTGTATGTATCCTATGACAAAGCATACACACCGAAAGACGTGTATTCATTTGCTAAAAAATATGATATGAAAGTGCTTTGGAATGCGATCAAAACAGAAGATTCATTAAGTGGAAATCAGCGTCCAATCGGTTTTCCCGGGAAAGACTCTGAATTTTTAAAAGAGCTTCAGCACACATCAAAAACAGAGGTTGATCAGTTCAAAGATGCCCTCGCCTATGTCAACCAGCATCCATCCTGGGCAAAAACGATCTCTGGCAGACCTGAACTTGACCTCTCTAACCGAATACGCTATATCAATCAAAATGGTGTCACGGTTTACGGTTCTGTTGTCACAGGTCCTTCTAAAGAAATAGAGAAATTTGTGAAGACAAAACGCATTAAAACGGCCAAAGTGAGCGAGGTGGAATTATGGAATTGGTAAGAATTTTTAAAGAGCATAATGTGTTTGGCTGGATTTCGGTCGGCACCGCTATTTTATCGCTGCTCATGCTGAACCTCGCCATTATCAGCAATGTGACATTTTATTCGTTTCAAATGCTTCCTTTTGCAATGGCCGCAGTTCCATTCGGTGTGATTGAACTGTTCATTAAAAAAGGCCGCACTGGACCAGGTTTCCTAGGCGTCGTTCTGAATATTTTTGTCATCGTTTGTGTCTATGCGATCGTCTCCATTGATGTCGATCTTCAATTAGGTTTTTAATACTAAAAAGCCAGTCATACTTGACTGGCTTTCAGATTGTTGACAAAGGGCTAAAATGTTGTTTATTTTAGCCCTTTGTCTTCTTTTCAGCGTGACCTGAAAACCTTTGCAGTCTATGAAGGACGAGTACTGGAGCGGAGCGAATTTGACATTCGTGAGCACCAGCGCGCAGAACTGACAAAGAATGCGAAGGTTTGTCTACACGCTGAGCCAGTCATACTGGCTTTTTCTGTACACTCTTATTTTTTGTTTAATTCGGAGTGCTTTCTTGAATATAAGAAATAGACAACAAGCCCAATGGCAAGCCAGATTAAGAAACGAACAAATGTGATGGTGCCAAGCTTATAAATGAGCAGTCCGCAAGATAGAATAGCCAAGATTGGAATGAGCGGCACTGCGGGGCATCTGAATGCTCTCGGTAAATCAGGTTGTGTTTTTCTCATGACAATGACAGCAACTGAAATCAAAATGAAAGCTGAAAGTGTTCCGATGTTCACTAGACTTGCCAGCTCATCAAGCGGAATGAATCCACCCATTAATGCTGACAATGTTCCAAAGAAAAGAGTATTGATATAAGGTGTTTTATGTTTTGGATGAACCTTTGAAAGAACCTTTGGTACCAAGCCATCACGAGACATGGCAAACATGACACGTGTTTGGCCGTACAGCATGACAAGCATGACCGTGGTCATCCCTAAAATCGCCCCAACATCTACAATACCCGCCACCCAATTTTGACCGGCTACTTGTAAAACAAGAGACACTGGATGGGATACTCCCTCAAAGTTCATAAATGGAACAATGCCTGTCATGATGGCACTGACTACCACATACAACACGGTACAAATCAATAAGGAAGTGATGATTCCTCTTGGCAAGTTGCGGGATGGATTTTTTGTTTCCTCTGCCGCAGAAGCAACTGCATCAAATCCGATAAATGCAAAGAATACGAGAGCTGCTGCACTTAACACGCCTGAAGTTCCAAAAGGAACGAATGGTGTCCAGTTTTCAGGTTTTACATATTTCACAGCGACTAAAATAAAGAGCAGAATCACCGCAATTTTCATAATGACCATAATGTTGTTGACTCGTTTTGATTCTTTAATACCGAAGTACAGCAAGAAGGTGATGATCATTAAAATAATAAATGCAGGAAGATTAAAATATGTCACTTGACCCTTTAAACCACCTGGTGCTGCTGTTAATTCAACCGGTATATGAATCCCTATCCCATTTAAAAACGACACAAAGTAGCCTGACCAGCCTGCTGAAACGGCACTAGCGGCTAGCATATATTCTAATATCAAATCCCAGCCAATGATAAACGCTAAAAATTCTCCCATAGATGCGTACGTAAATGTATAAACAGATCCTGATACTGGCACTGTGGAAGCGAATTCCGCATATGACAATGCCGCAAATAAACATGCAAGACCTGCAATCACAAATGATAAAACAAGTCCTGGTCCTGCTGTGACGGCGCCTGTACCTGTCAGTACAAATATCCCTGTACCGATAATCGCTCCAATACCAAGCATCGTTAAGTCAAATGAACCTAATTCCTTTCTTAACGCTTTTTCCCCTTGTGTTGCCGCAATTAGCTCTGAAATGCTTTTCTTTCTAAACAACGAATTGCTCATACCATCACTCCCAAAACTTAGTATCCGTCTAAAGACGCCACCACTTCGTAATTCACTTTATTTTCTGAATATTTAGATTTAATTTAGCGCAATAAATTAGTGGCGTAAAATTATTATATATGAAAATTAAAAAATGAAAACACTTTTTTTCAAAATAGAGTGAAAATTCTTATTTATCAACAAAATATTTGTCAATCATCAGGGTAGATTTTCTTCAATCTTTATTTAAATCATAGCTTGGCTTCTTCTATTTATTATACAACATACAAAATTATACTTTTTTGATATAATTTTTATAAAGTGAAAATAAAATTATTCTTTTGATAACTTGTCTTCACTTTTGCTTATTTAAAAGCCTTTAGACTCATAGAGAGCTATGATAAAGGACTGATTGAGCTGCGCAAACGATATACAAAAAAAGAGACTGCCTAGTAAGCAGTCTCTTAAGATCCATTATTAGTTTACAAATGTCTTTGCGCCAAGGTAAATTGGCTTCCAATAGCTTGAAGTCATATCGCTGATCGTCACACCATCAGAAGCAGCGTGGATAAACTTGTTGTTCCCAAGGTAGACACCCATGTGAGATGGGCCAGATTTATAGGTTGTAAAGAAGACAAAATCTCCAACTTTAGGTGTTGAGACGCTTTTCATTGATCCCCAAAAACCTTCAGTTGTTTGTCTTGAAATCTTTGTTTGTTTGTTAATGATATACCACATAAAACCGCTGCAATCAAAGCCTTTCGGTGTCGTTCCACCCCATTTATATGGTGTACCGTTTTGTGCTTTCGCATCTGCTACGAGTTTAGACGTGTTTAAAGAAGAAGTAGCAACTGTTTTTTCTTTGACAGGTGTTGGTTTCACTTTGGATGTCTTTTTCACTTTCAGCTTTTGTCCAATTTTAATCAGGTCTGTTTTGAGTTTATTTAACGATTTCAGCTCTTTCACTGTCATTCCATATTTTTTGCCGATTTTAGATAAAGTATCACCTTTGACAACTTTATGAGTGGCTGTCGCTGAAGACGCTTTTACTTTTGTTGTTGTTTTTGATGTTTTCGTTACCTTTTTTGAAGAAGTACCATTCACTTTTAAAGTTTGTCCAACATAAATCGTGTTAGATTTCAACTTATTGTCTGATTTAATCTTACTCACGGTTGTTTTGTATTTTTTCGCTAGAACAGAAAGAGAGTCACCTTTTTGAACCTTTACTGATTGTGCTGAGGCAGCTCCGGCAAATAATGTCGTCCCAAGTAGAACTGCACTTGCAGCTGTGATCAATTGTTTTTTCATTTGTTCCTCCTGTATGTATCTATCGTGATCCGAATTTTTATCTACTTTCTATTATAAGGATCGAATACCAGAAGAAATAGTCTTGACTTCCTACGACATTATGCTTATTAATTCGGCAAAAATTATTTTTTTTTAGGGTTCTTTTTATTTCATTTTTATTACACAATCATGACAAAACAAATGCATCTTGTCATAGATAAATCATACATTCATTTCTCTTTTTGGTTCATTCTATGTAAAGTGGACCTTTACAATTTTAAAGTGAACTTTACGGTGCTGTCATTTGGAATCCACACTTCTGTTCTACCATTGTAAACGTGAGAGCGATACATAAACAATGAGGAGGCAAAATGAATGAGTGTGTTGAAAAGCTCGAAAACGAAAATAGCTGCAATCGCAGCTGCATCAGTGTTATCGATTGGTATTTTTTCAGGAATTGAATTTGGACAGGCTGACAAAGCTGAGGCTAAAAAGAAACCAAAAAATGACGTACAAAATGTGATCGTGCTCATTGGAGATGGCATGGGAACACCTTACCTTTCAACTTACCGCTCATTTAAACACAACGGTGATCTTTCCAAGAAAACAGCGTTTGACCCTTACCTCACTGGCATGCATAAAACATACCCTGATGATTCTAAAAGTAACATTACTGATTCAGCAGCAGCTGGGACAGCCATGGCAACTGGTCAAAAGACATACAACAACGCCATTGGTGTAAACAAAAATGGCAAAAAACTAAAAACAGTATTAGAAGAAGCAAAACGCAAAGGAAAGTCTACTGGTCTCGTCGTCACATCTGAATTAACCAATGCGACACCTGCTGCGTATGCCGCCCACGATGTTTCTAGAAAAAACACAGCAGCCATTGCTGATGATTTCTTCGATGAGAAAATTGGTAAACAGCATACAGTCGATGTCATGCTTGGCGGAGGGCTGATCGATTTTGTCCGCAAAGATCGTGATTTGACGAAGGAATTTCAAAAAGCAGGCTATCGTTACGTAACCAATAAAGCTGACTTACAAAAAAACAAACAGCAAAAATTGTTAGGCATTTTTGCTGACGGTGGTCTCGATAAAGCAATTGATCGTGATAAAATGACCCCTTCCTTGCAAGACATGACATCCTCAGCCATCAAACAGCTGTCTAAAAACAAAAAAGGATTTTTCCTCATGGTTGAAGGCAGTCAAATTGACTGGGCTGGACATGACCACGATATTGTCAGTGCGATGAGTGAGATGAAGGATTTTGAAAAAGCATTTGAAGAAGCCATTCGTTTCGCAAAAAAGGATAAAAACACATTAGTCATCACGACCGCAGATCATTCAACTGGCGGCCTTTCCTTCGGGGCAGACGGCTCGGGCAGCTGGGATTATCAGCCTGTCAAAGCAGCAAAAAAGACACCTGATTTCATTGCAAACAAAATTGTAGAGGGTATGACGGTCGAGACTGCGCTCAAACAATACATCGACCTTGATTTCACAAAAGAGGAAATCGCCTCTATTCAAAAGGCAGCTGAAACAAAAGATCCTGTTCAAATTGATGATGCCATCGAAAAAGTCATCAATACAAGGTCTCATACAGGCTGGACCACATCAGGTCATACAGGGGATGAAGTACCATTTTATGCTTATGGACCAACAAGCGAACAGCTAAAAGGGCTCATGGAAAATACAGATCAAGCGAAACACATTTTCAAACTGCTGAAAAACCAATAAAGTGCTAATCACAAAAAAAGATGTCTAGTCGTAGACATCTTTTTTGATCATTAAGTGAGATACTTCCTATGAACCCCTTTTCCATCGTATGAAAACATCACTTCTTTTCCTTCAAGAACTGACTCGATGTGCACACTTCTTCCCCATAGCTGATACAAATATGGGAGCACCTTTTCTAAGTATTTGAGATCGAGCTCAATGCCTTCATACCAATGTTTAATATAGAGTTCATTGTTTTTTAAATAGTCACCATCGATGACTGTCAAATACGGAAAGCCGCCATTGACCCTCATGCTGACTAGCTGATCACGGACTGCCTTCCATTCTTTATCAATGACTTTATAGTCTCTCCCCTGCTTTTGAAACAAGTACAAATCTTCCCTCATCACAAGGTCTTTCGTTAAGTAATTTCGAATAAAAGAAATGTCTGATTCAATTTCTCGCACTTCAAACATTTTGCTGCGACCGGACCCTTCCGTCACTCCTGCTTTTTTTAATTCCTCGCATGGATGATCGTAGCGCTCTTCAATATCTTCAAAAATCTTCAGCCCTAAATAGTAAGGATTGATTCCTGTCTTAGATGGCTGCACGACACCTGCATTTAATTTGGCAAATTCAATCGATTCACTTGAATCTAAATCAAGTTCACGCATAATCCGCTGGTGCCAATACGATGCCCAGCCTTCATTCATGATTTTCGTTTCTAGCTGTGGCCAAAAATAGAGCATTTCCTCTCTCAGCATCGTCAGCACATCCCGCTGCCAAGGCTCTAGCTCTCGGGAGTGTGCCTCGATAAAGAGCAAAATATCTTTTTCTGGCTTTGGGGGGAATTGCTTGATCGTTTTCTTTTTCTCACGTGTTTTCGGTTCATCCATTCCCCACAAATCATCATATGGCGTTTGACGTTTTGGTTTGTCCTCTTCATATTCATCTTCATCGTCGAGATTCCAGCTTAATTTTGAACGAACAAGCGACGGATCAATATGCTCCTGCAATGCCAATACAGCATCTAAAAAGGACTCGACTTCTTTTGTACCGTGGATATGTTCATATTCTTTGATTCGCTCTGCTGCCGCTGACATACTTTCCACCATATCTCGTTTTGTGTTTTGGAAACGGCAGTTGTTTTTAAAGAAATCGCAGTGTGCCAAGACATGAGCCACAATTAGTTTATTTTGAACAAGCGAATTGTTATCAAGGAGAAAGGCATAGCAAGGATTTGAATTAATCACAAGCTCATAAATTTTGCTTAATCCTAAATCATAATGAAGCTTCATTTTGTGAAATTGCTTTCCAAAGCTCCAGTGGCTAAATCGTGTTGGCATGCCATATGCACCGAATGTATAAATAATCTCCGCGGGACAGATTTCATACCTCATCGGATAAAAATCTAGACCAAATCCTTCTGCAATTTCTGTAATTTCATCAATGGCTCGTTGTAATAGACGCTTTTCAGATACGCTCAAGGAAACCATCCCTCCTCATCGGACTTATCCCTACTATATGAGCGTACTTAATAAAACATGATGTTCAGCCAGTTGTTTAGACGACTTCCATCTCTTTCATGGACTGCCCGCCGAACGATTCATAATGGATATTCTCTTCCGGGATGTCCATCGCTTTTAAACTAAGGATCATCTCTTGTGTAAATGCTGGGGAACCGCAAACATAAAATTGGCCTTTCCCTTCACCAATGACTGATTGGAGGAATGGCTGGTCAATACGGGAAGCCGCCTTCTCAACCAGCTCACTCTTTACACTCTTTTCAAATTGTTCGTTACAAAGGATAATACGCCCCTCTGGAGATGAAATGAGAACGTGTTCAAACTCTTGTTCGAAAGCAGTTACATCCTCTAGTCTGTCTGCATGAATCATCGTGAATGGTTGATTGTTATGCGAAGCTGTTTTCACTAAACCAATCATTGGTGTGACACCAGAACCAGCACTAATCAAATAAACGGGTTCTTTTGTGTCATCTTGCAAGCAGAACATTCCCTGCGGCATACTGACGTGAAGAATATCGCCTTCTTCCATTTCATCATGCAGGAATGTGGAGACATGCCCATCTCGTTTCACGGTGATGCGATAGTAAGATGGGTGATATTGATCTGATAAACTGTATTGTCTGCTGCATATATAGGCTTCACCCGGCATATCTACCTGCACCGTAATGTATTGACCAGCTTCATACATTGGCAACTCCGATTCATCCTCTGGTACGAAATAAAAGGAAATGAGTGATGGAGATTCTTGTTTCTTTTTCTTCAGAATAAACGGTTTGACATCTGCCCATCCACCCGTTTGTTTCACATTTTCAGCCATCATTTCTGCCTCAATGGTGATGAATATATTCGCAATGATGTCATATGCAGCCTTCCAAGCCAACAATGTGTCATCTTCCTCTGATAACCCAAATACCTCTTTCATTGCTTCAAGAAGGTGATATCCGACGATTGGGTACTGCTCTTTTTTCACCATGACACTGACATGCTTATGGGCAATTTGTTTCACAGCAGGAAGCAAGTCTGCCAAGCGATCAATGTGCAGTGCAGCTTGATAGAGTGTTGCGGCAAGCGCCTCTGGCTGGCTTCCATTCATGAGATTTGTTTTATTAAACTGATTGAGTAGCTCTGGGTGCTGTCTAATCATATTTTGATAAAAAACAGTCACAAGTTTTGTTCCCTCAGCTTTTAGAAGAGGGGCTGATTGTTTAATGGCATTCATTTGATCTGTGGATAACATCGTTATTCCTTCTTTCAAAAGATGTATTTTGAATACATCTTTATCGTAATGGATGACAGCTTATAAAAGCAATATTTAAAATGCATGTTTTAAATGTTGTCACATTTAGTACTTTCTCGAACAGTTTTTGTCTAAAATGTGTTACGATGATACAAAACTCTATTAGGTTTAGAGGTCGTCCAAATGAAACTTACGAATTATACAGATTTCTCATTAAGGGTACTCATTTATTTAGCTTCGAGAGAAAACAATGAACTGTCAAATATTCAGCAGATTGCCGATATTTATGGCATTTCGAAAAATCACCTGACAAAGGTCATTTACCATCTAGGAAAACGTGGTTATGTAGAAACGATCCGCGGAAGAAATGGTGGGATTAGGCTGGGGAAAAGCCCAGAAAGCATTAATATTGGTGAGGTTGTCCGCTATACAGAGGATGATTTAGTCATGGTTGAATGCTTTGATCCGAAGAAAAACAGCTGTATTATCTCCCCGATTTGTTCATTAAAGCACGTACTTCATGAAGCACTCACTGCTTATTTACGCGTTCTTGACCAATACACATTAAGTGATTTAACACAAAACAAAGATGCTCTAAGAGAGCTTCTGCTCTAAGGCGAAAGAATTTTATTCTTTCGTCTTTTTCTTTACCTCTTTGTAATAATAATTTATTTAAAATTATTATAAATAAATATTGACTATCATGTTTGATTCAATATAATTAGGGTATATAGATTGCTAGAAACCATTTTTGTTTACAGGAGGAGAAAAAGAATGACAAATTCTAATCATAAAAATTTGACGACGAATCAAGGCGTGCCAGTTGGCGATAATCAAAACTCAAGAACTGCTGGTCACAGAGGGCCTTCATTTCTTGATGATTACCATTTGATTGAAAAACTTGCACACTTTGACCGTGAACGTATTCCAGAGCGTGTTGTTCATGCAAGAGGCGCTGGCGCTTATGGTGTGTTTGAAGTAGAAAATAGCATGGAGAAACATACAAGAGCAGCTTTCTTAAGTGAAGAAGGAAAACAAACAGATGTTTTTGTCCGTTTCTCAACGGTTATTCACCCTAAAGGTTCACCTGAAACATTACGTGACCCTCGTGGTTTCGCTGTCAAATTTTATACAGAAGAAGGCAACTATGATCTAGTTGGGAACAACTTGCCGATCTTCTTCATTCGTGATGCACTCAAATTCCCTGACATGGTTCACTCTCTTAAGCCAGATCCTGTAACCAACATTCAAGATCCTGACCGTTATTGGGATTTTATGACGTTAACACCTGAATCCACTCACATGCTCACATGGCTCTTCTCTGACGAAGGTATTCCTGCGAACTACGCTGAAATGCGCGGTTCTGGTGTTCATACGTTTAGATGGGTAAACAAATACGGAGAAACAAAATATGTGAAATACCACTGGAGACCATCAGAAGGCATTCGCAATTTATCGATGGAAGAAGCTGCAGAAATCCAAGCAAACGACTTCCAGCATGCGACAAGAGACTTGTATGATCGTATTGAAAAAGGAAATTATCCAGCATGGGATCTTTACGTTCAGCTTATGCCGCTCAGTGATTATGATGAACTAGATTATGATCCATGTGATCCGACGAAGACGTGGAGCGAGGAAGATTATCCACTGCAAAAAGTGGGCCGCATGACACTGAACCGCAATCCAGAAAATTTCTTTGCTGAAACAGAGCAAGCTGCTTTCACGCCAAGTGCCCTAGTACCAGGAATTGAAGCATCTGAAGACAAACTGCTTCAAGGCCGACTGTTCTCTTATCCTGACACGCAGCGTCACCGCCTAGGTGCAAACTACATGCGCATCCCAGTGAACTGTCCTTATGCGCCTGTTCACAATAACCAACAGGATGGTTTTATGACAACAACTCGTCCAAGCGGTCATATTAACTATGAACCAAACCGTTATGATGATCAGCCAAAAGAAAACCCTCACTACAAAGAAAGTGAACCAGTTCTTCATGGTGACCGTATAGTGAGACAAAAAATTGAAAAACCAAATGATTTCAAACAAGCTGGAGAAAAATATCGAAGCTACTCTGAAGAAGAGAAACAAGCATTGATCAAAAACCTGACAGCTGACTTGAAAGATGTAAATGAAAAAACGAAATTACTTGCGATCTGTAACTTCTATCGTGCAGATGAAGATTACGGACAGCGTTTAGCGGATTCACTCGGTGTGGATATTCGCTCATATCTTCAAGGAAGCATGAAATAGATCTTGTTTTCAGCTGGAGCACCTCTTTTTAAAAGAGGTGCTTTTTTATAGCCGAAATACGTTAATACTAATCAAATGACCCGTCACTGGATGAAAATAAATTTCTGCATGTGCTGCAAATCGTGTGGAGCCTTCCTTCACGGTCACGCGAAACACATCTTTTGTTTGATCTTCATTCACTTGTGTACGTCCAATGTAATGATAATCGTTTAAAGCGGCGCCTTCATATTCATCTTGCAAGGCAGTATACGCAAGTCTTTCCCAATTCTCTGCCGGCTGCACAGCTGCTTGTGAAGATGAATGAATCATGAGACTGCCAAATAAAACAATTCCTGCTGCAAAAAGCATCCATAATTTCGGGTGCATAATATCAATATTCTCACTTTCATGTCTATTTTGTTTAGGTTTTGCTGGTTGGTTCTTTTTCATACATCAAGCATTTATTCAGCCTATAATTCCCGGTACCCAGTTTATGCAGACACCAACTTTTCCCCTGAAAAAGTCGACCTGATCCGAGCAAACTAATGAGGACTTCTCAAGGGAAAGGAGAAGGTTTAATGAATGTGGCAGATTATGATAAGGCACTTTATTATACGCATCGCTCGCAATGGGATAATTTACTTATTCTTATGGTCCGTACGCAAGATGATTTGCTCTCGAAACGTATTGAGCATTTCTTACATGCGTATCAATTTAACCGGAACGATGCAGATGTTGAAAAATGTTTATATGGACTCCTGCAGTATATCGACCATGCTTCAGAAGCTGCCGTTGCTGAAGCATATGCTGAACCAATGTACACATAAAGGAAAAGGTTGATTTTCGATTGTTGACAAAGGGCTAAAATGAACTTTATTTTAGCTCTTTGTTTTCTTTTCAGCCTTTTACTAACCGCCTTTCATAAAGAAGAAAAGACTTCACGAGAGAATACTCATGAAGTCTTTTGGAATGTCCACCATGACTGTTTACAACAGCTCTTTCGGCTGATTTTTTTGATAATCTACCGCATATAGAGCGGCCTGAGTTCGATCTGCCAGCTCTAACTTTGATAACACATGAGACACGTGAGTTTTCACAGTCTTTTCAGAAATAAAAAGCGATGAGGCAATTTCTTTGTTACTTTTCCCTTTTGCGATTTCAAATAAGACATCACGTTCTCTATTGGTCAGTTCGTTCATCAATGCCCATTTCTGCTCTTTAGGTTCAGTTAGATGCTGGACGAGAAACGTCGTAATATGACCGTCTAATTGATACGTACCATTTTGCACCTCAATCATTGTCGTGAGAAGCTTTTCAGGTGCTACATCCTTGAGCTGATAAGCCTTCGCTCCCGCTTGGATAGCAGGGATCACATAGTCCTTATCTGCATAGCTTGTCAGAATGACAATGCGGACATCCGGCATATCCAGCGTCATTTGCTTTGTCGCCTCAATTCCATTCATTACAGGCATAGAGAGATCCATCAAGACAATGTCAGGCTTTGTTTGCCTAACTACCTGCAGTGCCTCTTCCCCATTGGATGCCTCACCGACGATGTCTACATCTGGCTGAGTTTGCAAGAAAAAGACCAGCCCTTTTCTGACAATATGATGATCATCTGCAATAACTACCCTCATGACAATCCCTTCCTTTCTTGAGAAAATGGTACTTTCACATCAATCGTCGTTCCCTTACCTAGCTCAGAATTGATGCAAAATGTACCGCCTGCTCTTCGGATACGATCAGCCATCCCTTTCAGCCCAAATGAAGGAAGACTCATTTGTTCATCATACTGAAATCCCTTTCCCTGATCGATGATTTTCATACCAAACGTATCTCCTGATTGCTCCAGTTTGACCTCTACTTTCTCAACGCCCGCATGCTTTTGGCAGTTATTTAGAGCTTCTTGACATACGCGAAATAAAGTCTCGTGCTTTGAATGATCTATTTCCATACAGCCTGATAAAGACAATGAACAATTTAGACCTAAAAGCTGTGCATACTCTTCAATCGCTGTCGTAAATCCTTTTTCAAGTCCTTTTGGTCTTAACTGCCATATGAGTGAACGCATTTCAATGAGGGCATCTTGTGATAAATGCTGAATAAAATCAATCATTTCCCCTAAATGTTGATCACTTGTCATTTGACGCGCTGCCTTTGCAGTCAAACTCACGGAAAACAGCATTTGATTCACAGAATCGTGTAAATCCTGCGCAAGCCGGTTTCGTTCTTCTAGCAGTGCATGCTGCTGCTCATTTTGCACAAGCTTCATGCGCTGAATAGCCGTACCTATTTGCAGTGCAATACTTTCAAGCAGATTCAGCTCCTCCTGTGTAAATGTGACCTTCCCTTTTGCCGCCACATTTAATAAGCCAAACGTACGCTTACATGCTTGGAGCGGAACGGTTGCATGATGGGTAATTCCTTCTGTATCTCCAAGCTTTTGCTCAATCGCCGTTTCAATCCGTTTACAATTGATGATATTGGTCGCTGATTGCAGTGAGCCTTTCGTGTAGCGGTTGATGCAATAGCAATCGTTTTGACACATGAGCTCTTTTTGATGCTTTGCCAGCGCTTCAGGTAAGCATACTTCTGCCATTAGTTCATACGATCCGTCTTCTTCTATAAAATAAATCCATGCTGTTTGAAAGCCTGTCACTTCCATAAGCATATGAAGCACTTCATGAAGCGTTTCCTTCATTTCCATTCCTTCATTTAACTTTTCAGCAATTTCTTTTAACGTTTTTAATGTTTTGACTTTTTCTTGGTAATCTCCCATCGTGTGTACCCCCGGCTTTTACTGCCTCTCTGATCAATATGTTGATTATACCATGAGCATCTGTGCGGCTCTTTCTCAAAAAGGATGATTTTTTCTCATCCTTTCGACTGAGAAAAGCCATCATGCATGACATGATGGCTTTGTGATGTTTTATTTAGCTGTTTCTTCCACAATGTCATAGACGACTTTCATGACTTCTTCTGATAAGTGTTTCAGCTTTTCTTCGCTGTCAGTTAACGATGTGCCTTTGACTGCAATATAAAATTTGACTTTAGGCTCCGTACCAGAAGGTCGTAAACAAAACCATGAGCCATCTTCAAGGAAATATTTCAGGACGTTTGATGCCGGCAGATGAATCGTTTCTTCTTTCTTTTCAGCTACAAGGTGCCTTTGACTTGATTGATAATCCTCAATGACCGTAATGCGCTGACCAGCGATGGAAGCTGGCGGGTTTGATCTAAAGGTATGAAGAATAGCAGAAATCTGCTCCGCTCCTACTTTCCCCTTTAAGGTTAATGACTTTAACCCTTCTCTGTAAAATCCAAATTCCTTAAAAATATCAACAAGCGCATCATATAATGACTTCCCTTGTTTCTTATAAAAGGCTGCGACTTCAACTGCTAATAGCGCAGCTTGAACTGCATCTTTATCTCGTGCAAAATCACCGATCAAATAGCCATAGCTTTCTTCATAGCCGAATTGAAACGTGTATTCTCCGCTTTCCTCAAACTGCTTGATTTTTTCTCCGATAAATTTAAAGCCAGTGAGCGTATCAATCGTGTCAGCTCCAAATGCTGAGGCAACAGCACGCCCAAGCTCACTTGTCACAATCGTTTTCATCACAACGGGGCGAGGCGGCAACTGACCTAGTTTTTGTTTTTCAGATAATAAATAATGAAGTAGTAAGGCGCCTGTTTGGTTGCCGGTCAAAACGGTAAATTCACCATCATGATTTTTCACAGCGATACCTAATCGATCTGCATCTGGATCTGTCGCAATCAACATATCAGCATTTTGCTTTTCGCCAAGCTTGATGGCGTATTCAAAAGCGGCATGCTCCTCTGGATTTGGAGACGTGACCGTCGAGAATTGTGGATCTGGTTTTTCCTGTTCAGGTACAACCGTCACATGCTCATAACCAAAGGCCTGAAGTCCGTTTCGGACAGGTTTATTCGCCGTTCCATGAAGCGGGGTAAACACCACTTTGACATCGACTTCTTTTGCAAGCTCAGGGTGCACACGAATGGTTTTTAATTTTTCCATATACGCTTGATCGATTTCTTCACCAATCATGCGGATCAAACCATTTTGCTTCAATACTTCTTCTGATTCCACTGAAATGGCTAATTCATTTTCGATGGCATCTACTTCTTTAATGACTTGATCTGCTTCAAATGGGGGCATTTGGCCTCCATCTTCTCCATATACTTTATAGCCATTATATTCCGGCGGATTGTGACTTGCTGTCACAACAATCCCTGCAAAGGCATTCAGTTCTCGAACTGCAAAAGAGAGTTCTGGTGTCGGACGCAGTTCATCAAATACGTATGTTTGAATGCCATGTGAAGCAAGTGTTTTGGCCGCTTCCATCGCAAATTCAGGAGATTTATGGCGTGAATCATAGGCAATGGCGACACCTCTTTTTTTTGCATCCTCTCCATGTGCTGCAATATACGCAGCAAGACCAGCGGATGCTTTTCGAACAGTGTAAACATTCATTCGATTCGTTCCAGCACCAATTTCTCCGCGCATTCCTCCAGTACCAAACTCAAGGTTTTTGTAGAAACAGTCTTCAAGTGCTTGATGATCATCTTGATGTGCCTCCAGCCATTCCCTCAGTTCAGTATCCAGGTGCTTCTCATTGATCCAACGCTCATAATTCGTATTCCAACTCATGGTCGTCCTCCCAGCTCTTATCATCAATAAAATAACATCTACTGTTATTTTATATGGAATTATCCTTCATGTCATGTTATATCATGAACATATGAAAAAACGATGAACAAAATAAAAAAAGCCGATACACGATCGGCTTTTTACTTATTCAGCATCAAGCGGTACGACTGCTTCATGGAATAGTCGGTCTAATTCAGTTTGATGTTTCTGTTTTGTCGCTTCATCCCAGCCAAAACGATCTGCCATATAGTCAACAACAGGCTGTGCATACGTTTTTGCCCAATTGATATTAAATAATAGGCTGCCTGTTCTTCTCAAGAAGAAATCAACAGGTGTTACAGCCAATTCTTCTTCGATCGCATAGACAAGTTCAGCCAACACATATGCGGGAATGTTTCGTTTGTCTGCTTCCCCTTGAAGCTGCTCTACACGATTGAAGACATTGCTGACGTTTGAGCCATATTTCTCAGCTAATTTTTGTGCAATCGGTTCTGTCAAACCAACGGATGCTCCTTCTGCCGTTTTCGCTTGAACAAAGGATGCCATATTTTTCGAACCGCCTACATGCCCACCTGAAATTGGCATATGTTTCGTTTTACATGGTCCGAAATCTTTTCCAGTTTCCTCTTTCAGTCCATCACGTACAAGATTCACAATGTGTTCAGCCATTTTACGGTAACCTGTTAATTTACCGCCGGCAATCGTAATTAAGCCTGAAGATGATGTCCATACCTCATCTTTACGAGAAATTTCTGAAGGATCTTTCCCTTCTTCATGAATAAGTGGACGAAGACCAGCCCAGTTAGATTCAACGTCTTTCTCTGTAATGTTAAGATCTGGGAACATATATTGAATGGCTTTGATCACGTAATCACGATCTTCTTTTGTCATACGCGGATGTTCCAGCTGTTTTTTGTAAACGGTATCTGTTGTTCCCACGTACGTTTTTCCTTCTCTTGGAATGGCAAAGACCATTCGTTTATCAGGCGTGTCAAAGTAGATTGCTTGTTTTAATGGGAAAACAGATTGATCAAATACTAAGTGAATTCCTTTTGTATGTTGTAAATGTTTCCCCTCTTTTGAGTGGTCCTTGTCTCTTAGCTGATCGACCCATGGACCTGTCGCATTGACGATTTTTTTCGCATATACATCGTATGTTTTCTGTGTTGTGACATCTTCAATGACAACACCGACAACTTTGCCTTTATCATAAATAAATTCTTTTACTTTCGCATAGTTGACCGCTTCTGCCCCGAATTTCACAGCCTCTTTCATGACTTCAATTGTCAGGCGTGCATCATCTGTACGGTATTCAACATAGTAGCCCCCGCCTTTTAAGCCATCCTTTTTCACAAGTGGTTCTTTTGCAAGTGTCTCTTTTGCACTTAGCATACTTCTGCGTTCACTATGCTTAACGCCAGCTAAAAAGTCATATACTCTAAGTCCGATTGAAGTTGAAAACTTACCGAATGTCCCGCCTTTATGCATCGGAAGAAGCATCCATTCTGGCGTTGTCACATGAGGACCGTTTTCGTATACGATGGCACGCTCTTTACCGACCTCTGCGACCATTTTCACTTCAAATTGTTTTAAATAACGAAGTCCACCGTGCACTAGTTTCGTTGAGCGGCTAGACGTACCTGCTGCGAAATCCTGCATTTCCGCAAGACCGACACGCATCCCGCGTGAAGCCGCATCAAGTGCCGTACCTGCGCCTGTAATACCCCCACCAATGATAAACACATCATATGGTTTTTTTGTCATGTCCTGAAGCATTTGTTCTCTTTCTAAGCTAGAAAAAGTCATCTCTTGTTCCTCCCATGTTGTACGGTAAAGAAAAAGAGACCGCAAACACCCAAAGCGTATTTCTACACTTCGGTGCTTGCGGTCTCTCCAGTTCTCCAACCGTTCTATTAACTTACTTGAAGTATACCATACTTTTTGTTTATTTGAAAGCTTGAGCTGCTTTTACAGCCTTTTTCCACCCGCTGTATAACGAGTCACGGCTGTCTTCTTCCATTTTAGGTTCAAAGCGCTTGTCAAGGTTCCATTGTTTTGCAATGTCTGAACGGTCGTTCCAGAAGCCAACTGCTATTCCCGCAAGATAGGCCGCACCGAGTGCCGTCGTTTCATTAATTTCTGGACGTTCTACTGGTACATCGAGCAAATCACTTTGGAAGCCCATTAAGAAATCATTCTTTACAGCTCCGCCATCGACACGTAATGTTTTAAGTGAGATGTTTGAATCTTTTTCCATCGCATCTAAAACATCTTTCGTTTGATAAGCAAGTGATTCTAACGTTGCACGAACAAAGTGCTCTTTAGAAGTACCGCGTGTTAAACCGAATACAGCGCCTCGGACATCACTATCCCAATATGGTGTGCCTAAACCAACGAATGCTGGTACGACATATACGCCGTCTGTTGACTCAACGCGCTCAGCATAAGCTTCACTGTCTTTTGAGTCTTTAAACATTCTAAGTCCATCACGCAGCCACTGGATCGCTGAGCCAGCAACGAAAATACTTCCTTCTAAAGCATATTCAACTTTGCCGTCAATGCCCCATGCAATCGTCGTTAACAATCCATGATCCGACTTAATTGCTTTTTCCCCTGTATTCATCAACATGAAACATCCTGTACCATATGTGTTCTTCGCCATTCCTTCTTCAAAGCAAGCCTGACCGAATAACGCAGACTGCTGATCTCCCGCCGCTCCTGCAATCGGAATATTTTTACCGAAGAAGTGATAGTCTGTTGTTTCACCATAAATGTGTGATGATGGTTTGACGTCTGGCAGCATGGAAGCTGGAACACCTAAGATATCAAGGAGTTCTTCATCCCATTTCAGATCGTAAATATTGAACATTAACGTTCTTGATGCATTCGAATAATCTGTCACGTGTGATTGCCCGCCAGTCATTTTCCAAATGAGCCATGTATCGATTGTGCCAAACAGTAAGTCACCATTTTCTGCTTTCTCACGAGCACCTTCGACATTGTCTAAAATCCATTTCACTTTAGTGCCTGAGAAATAAGCATCAATCAGAAGACCGGTTTTATTTCTAAACGTTTCATCGTGCCCTTGCGCTTTTAGCTCATCACATATACCCGATGTTTGTCTAGACTGCCAAACAATTGCATTGTAAACGGGTGCGCCTGTATGTTTATCCCAAACGACAGCTGTCTCACGCTGGTTCGTAATTCCGATACCGGCGATTTGATCTGCTTCAATTCCTGATTCGATTAAAGCAGTTGAAATAACTGATAGAACAGAGCTCCAAATTTCATTTGCATTGTGTTCTACCCAGCCTGGGTTCGGAAAATATTGATTGAATTCCTTCTGAGCTGTATGTGCAATTTTACCTTCTTGATCAAATAAGATCGCTCTTGAGCTTGTTGTCCCTTGATCTAATGCGAGAATATATTTTTCTTTTGCCATGGTGTTTTCCTCCCCTTACATACTTTCATTGACAGCATTTGTCTGGTTTTTCGTAGAAACATAGAGTCCTAACAATACCACAACTAAAATAACGCTTACAATCCAAAAGGCTGGTGTGACGTTCGCTTTAAAGGCTGCATTATAGAAAACACCGCCAAATGCACCGCCCAAAATTGGACCAACAACAGGAACCCAAGCATATTTCCAATTTGATGGACCTTTACCTGGAATCGGCAGAATGGCATGTGCGATTCTTGGACCTAAATCACGTGCAGGGTTAATTGCGTAACCAGTTGTACCACCTAATGAAAGACCAATTGCGACAATTAAGAAACCAACAATCAGCGGATTGACTCCGTCTGCAAATTTATTTGCACCAATCGCTAGAATTCCTACCACCAATACAAATGTACCGATGACTTCACTGAGCACGTTTGCAAAAGTATGCGGAATCGCAGGACCAGTTGAGAATACCCCTAGTTTTGCACCTGGATCGTCTGTCGCTTTCCAGTGTGGTAAGTAATGTAAGAAGACAATAATAGCTCCGAGTAATGCGCCAAGCATTTGACCGACAATATACATTGGAACATCAGCCCAAGGAAAACTTCCTTCTAATGCAAGACCTATTGTCAGCGCCGGGTTTAAATGTGCACCGCTGATTCCTCCAGTGGCATAAGCTGCAATCGCTACTGCAAATCCCCATCCGAAAGCGATTACAATCCAGCCGGACTGATAAGCGAGCGATTTCTTTAAACTGACTGCCGCACACACACCGCCTCCGAAAATAATCAGAAGCATTGTACCAACGACTTCACCCCAAAATGGTGTCATGAAAAATTCCTCCTCTGGTTCAGTTGCCATCCCCTATAAATGTGTAGAAAAGATAAAGAAAAAAGACCCACAACAAACATACTTTACATCAGGGTCATTTGTCACCTAGTAAAGCGTCGTTGTGGATCTCCGTTTCTCCATCACATGATATTAACTTAGTGCAATAGTATCAGAGGATGAAAACGTTGTCAATCAATTTTCACATTTTATCTTTTTCACTTTTGGAACGCTTTCCAAAGCTTTGTATTCGATGTGGTGACAGCTGTCGCCCCTGCTGCAAGCGCCCGTTCTACATCTTCTTTTGTTCGGATAAATCCTCCTGCAAATATTGGTATTCCAGCTCTTTCGCGCACTTCTGTAATTAAATCTGGCACGACACCCGGCAATACTTCAATAAAATCTGGACGATGTTTTCCGACAAACTCCATGCTTTTTTCCATCGCACTTGTATCAAGTAAAAACATTCGCTGGATGGCATATACCTTTTTCTGCTTGGCTTTTACTATGACAGAAGACCTAGTAGAAATAATGCCAGCTGGTTTCATTTCCTGACAAATAAATTCCGTTCCGTACTCATCATGTTTGATTCCGTGAATGAGATCGACATGGACAAACATTTTTTTATGATGCGCATTCGCCTCATTCATGATGCCCTTAAGCCGCCCTAAGTGAACATCAAGTAAGACCCCATATGTAAATGGACTTTTTAAAAATTCCTCAAATTGCTTCATATTGCGAACAGCAGGTAGAATGGGTTGATCATGAAAACTCATATGCCGTCTCCTTCTCGTGTGTATTGGTTCTATCTTCTCCTTACAGTAATAGAATCGCATGTTTTTTTCAATACACCTAGTGTGCCCATTGACCATTCAGCCTAGCAGATCTATTAAGATCTGATCCTTTCTGGACATAGAAAAAAGCAGAGAAATCTCTCTGCTACAGCGTGTAGACAAACCCTCGCATTCTTTGTCAGTTCTGCGTGCTGGTGCTCGTCCTTCCTAGACTTCAAAGATTTTCTATCACGCTGAAAAGAAGACAAAGGGCTAAAATAAAGTTCATTTTAGCCCTTTGTCAACAATCTGAAGCAGAGAAATCTCTGCTATAATTGCGCCATGCTTTCTTTTAAAGTATGAATAATGAATGAGGCGTCTTCATCAGTGATATTTAGCGGTGGTGCGAGCTGTGCCACGTTATTATAGCCAGCCACTGTATCGCCATTTTTCCCAATGATCAATCCTCGTTTTTTACATTCTGCAATCAATTGACCGACTACACTTGGATCAGCTGGCTTTTTTGACGCCTGATCCTGCACAAGCTCAATTCCAAACAGCAGGCCTTTTCCTCTCACATCACCGACAAATGGATGCTCTTTTAACTCTTGCAAACGTTCGAGCATGTCTTGGCCAAGCGTGCGTGACCGCTCCACTAATTGCTCGTTTTCCATGATCTCTAGGTTAGCAAGCGCAACCGCACAGGAAGCAGGGTGACCGCCAAATGTATTCACATGCCGTAGCCTGTCATACGTATCTTCTCCTGCATACGCTTCATAAATGTCTCGTTTCACGCACGTTGCAGATAGCGGTAAATATCCACTTGTGATCCCTTTTGCCATGGTGATAATATCTGGTTTTACCTCTTCATGCATAAATCCAAACCGCTTTCCTGTCCGGCCAAAGCCGCATATCACTTCATCCACAATGAGGAGCGCCCCATGATCTTCACAGATTTCTTTCACCTTCTTCAAATATCCTTTTGGCGGCATTAAGATACCGCCTCCTGTAATCATCGGCTCCATGATGACGCCAGCAATGGTCTCACTTAATTCCCACGTCATCGCTTGATCGATTGCATCAGCACTTGCCAAGCTCTCTTGATCTTCAGGATGCCGGTACATATCAGGCGGTGCGACATGGATAAATCCCTGCCCTAACGGTTCATATTTGTACTTGCGCTGCGCTTGACCCGTTGCGGCTAGAGCTGCTGCTGTATTGCCATGATACGATCGATATCGGGAAATGAATTTTGTTCGTGTACTCTCTCCCTTTTGCGCATGATATTGTTTGGCTATTTTAAATGCCGCTTCGTTCGCTTCAGAACCACTGTTAGAAAAGAAAATCACATAGTCCCCGCCTAGCCATTCATTGAGCTTCTCAGCCAGCTGAATCGCTGGCACATGGCTTTGTGTCAGTGGGTAGTAAGGCATCGTATTTAATTGCCTATACGCCGCTTCTGCAAGCTCTTTACGTCCATATCCGGCATTTACACACCACAACCCTGACATCCCGTCTAAATAGCGATTTCCATGAATATCTGTCACCCATGCGCCTTCTGCCTCATGAATCACCATACTTTCATTTTCTTTGTTTGTCCCTTTCATATGATGCCAAATAAACTGATCATCTTTCGCCTGAAGATCTTGTGCGTTATGTGTTTTCATCTTCCCACGCCCCCATGTATCCGTTTTCATCATCAAAGAAGCTTAAACCGGTCCTGCATATGACCTCTCCATTCATTATATGGATAAAAAGTGAGGCATATGAAACTGAAACAAGACCGCCCATGTCGTTACTCTCATTATAAAAAAGGGGCCAGACACATTACATTAGACAGATCGTCAACTGATTGAAAAGAACCATGAGACACTCTACTTGATCCCTTGGCAAATCTAACATATACCGTTAATGGCGATTCCCCTGTAAAAATTCATAAGCAAGGATCGCAAATTCAAGCGCTTGACGTTTCGGCGCTTGCATCATATCCTCACCAAGTAAAACATGAAGCTTATCCAATCTGTGATAAAGCGTCTGCCTCACAATATAGAGCTGGCTTGCGGTTTCTTTTTTAGAACCGTTTGTCTGTAAAAAGATATTCAGCGTCTGATAGAGCCTGCCGCTATTTTGTTTATCATATAAAATCACCGGCTCTAAATACTCTTTCACCATGCATTCTAATAACCCGCTTTCTTTCATGACAGGCATCAACCGAAGCATATGTAAATCTTGATAAAATGGGCTTTCTACCCGCTGCGGCATCACTTTCTTTAAATGCAGCACTTCTTTCGCTGCTTGAAAACTTTTTCTCATGTGCTGAAATTGCTCACAATATGAACCGATTCCATAATTGATGACTGCCTCGCCGGGCTGCTCACGGTCATATAATTGCGTGATGTCGTTTGCCGCTTTTTCTGCACGCTCTTTCCAGTCCTCAACTTTTCTTGTATTCAATAAGATAAATAAGGTTTGTCCTTGATGCTCGTACACAATCAAATGGAAACCAGCACGCTGAAAAATAGAGCGGCAAGAGACAAGAAAATAAAGATTCCCTGCGATTTCTTCTATTTGGTGGTTTTTTTGAAAGAGCATCACCACACAGCCGGTCGGTTTTTTCAGCCCTTCTGTCTCCTCAAGGTGTTCTATGATCTCTCTTTCTGTATGATCTTCATGAAACCATTTTTGCAGCCATTCATTCTCTTTTGTCTTCTTCAGCTCTTCTGTATACAGCTCTCTTAATGTTTGCTGGGCAAGGGCATTCGCTCCTTTATCCATCACAAGCAGTTCAAATTCCGAGAGCGTGTTCGATTGATGAATGAGGACGAGGTCTGCAAAGGTTTGTTTGAGTGCAAGGACTTGTTTTTGCGTCACTTCATATCCTTTTGGTAATGAAGCATATTGCAAATAATTCATCACAAGCTCTTCTGTTTGTTTGGAAGAATCACATAAAATAATCGGCTCACCTTGAACAGGGATCAGCAGTAGTATCCCTCTCACGTGCTGATACACTTGATCCAAAATATCCATCTGCGGATGAGGAGTTAGTAAAAGCTCATTCAGCTTTGACGACAAGGCTTCTAAATCTGCCATCATCTGATACTGACGTTCAATCATCATCGTATGGAGATGCTGTGTAATATTGACGAACTTCACTTCTTTTGTAAACAGAATTAGCGGAAAATCACGTTCTTCTGCATAAATAATCAGTTCTTCCGGTACATCAAACCGGAGCGGTACAAACTCAATACATAATCCAGCCGCACCTGAGTCAATCAACTGCCTTAAAAACGCCTGAAAGACTTCCAATTGATCATGGAAGCCTGCGGCCGTCGTTAAAATCAGCTCGCCTCCGTTTAACAAATCCTCTACAGCAGGCACTTCAAGTACATGTACCCATTTTACCTGCCGAAACAATCCCTTTTCCCCAGCTAACACTTTCGCATGCGTAAAATGCTTCGTTTTTAACACATCACTTACTTGAAAATGAACATCTACATTCATTCATAAGTCCCCCTTTGTTTGCCGTCCCCTATCCCAGAGGGTGCATGGATAAAATCCATAATAAAACAGGTAAAGTCACAATACTTAAAATCGTACTGAGAAACGTCGTGCTTGAGACAAACTCAGGCTTCGTTCGAAATTGCACAGCCATCAGCGTGGTATTCGCCGCAGTCGGCATCGCTGCAACTAAAATCATAATTTGTTTCACCAAATCATCTACCGGTAAAATAAGCGTAAAGCCGAATGCGATGAGTGGTGAGATAAACAGCTTCAGCAGCACCGCATAGGAAATATTACGATAATCCACTTGTTTAAAAGAAATCACTGCGAGCTGCATACCTAAAATTAGCATAATCGTTGGTATCGCTGCATCCCCGACCAGCTGAACACCTGTCATAAGCTCTTTAGGTAATGAAAGGTCAATGAGCTGAAATAATAGACCAAGAAGAGCCCCGTAAGCAACCGGCATACGCAGCACTTTTTTTAGAACGACCTTCAAGTCTCCCGCGTCCTCTCCACCTTTTGCTGCATAATACATGCCGATCGTACTCATGACGAGCTGCTGAAGGACCATTAGCACAATCGCAATATCTAAACCAGCTGCTCCAAAAACAAGAAGGACAACAGGCGTGCCGTAATTTCCATTATTCATAAATGCTGATGACAAAATCATGGCACAATACGTTTCATTCGAATACCCGTAAATTCGAGATAAAATGAAGACACATAAAACAAGTGAAAGACAAAGCCCTACGACAAATATTGATAAGTACACATAGTCCATCGATACTTTATTTTGATAAAAGGTTTCAAACGCAAGAAATGGTGACATTAAATATAAAGACATTGATGAGAGCGTATGTATATCAAAACCAATTGTCTTCTGCCCAATATACCCTATAAAGAATATGCCGAACACTGGCATTAAGACAAGTAAAAACTCCATGTAGCACCTACTTTTCTCTAGATGAATTCCTTCTTTTTTACCCTCTTATCATACCACTGATCATCAATTAAAAAGAAGCACCCTTATGAAAGGTCGCTTCTCTCCTCATCCATATAAAACACTTCCCATAAATGACCATCACGATCCTGAAAGCTCCAGCCATACATGAAATCATGGTCTTGTTTTTCTTTAAACGGTGAACCACCAGCTGCGATCGCACGCTCTACAAGCTCATCAACCTCTTCCCTCGTCTCGACCTGTAAAGAGATAATGACCTCTGCGCCATTTCTGGCATCTACCAATTCCTTCTCTGAAATGGATTGGAAATGCTTAAGTGATAACAGCATGACGGTGATCGTCTCATTCATCACAAAACAAGCAGCATGTTCATTCGTCAGTTCTTGTTGAAAGTCAAAACCCAGCTGTTCAAAGAAAGCCTTTGACTCATTTACATGCTTAACCGGCAAATTGATATACAAATGTTTAGATTGTCGCCCCATATCCCTCTCCCTTTGTAAAACATCATTTCCATTCAGTATATTCGTCTTTTCATTTGGCATCCCTTTGTCGCATGAAAAAATAAGCGGTAAGTCTCATTACCTTATTTTAACAAAAATGTATAATAAATCTCGTGCACAATACTAAATGAACTAGGAGGTTTTCTTAATGAAAACAATCGCAAAATCTTTGATGCTCTCCACCACTGTCCTTTTATTCGCTTCACCTATTACACAGACAGCTGATGCTGCATCTATTCAAACGAAGCAGGTGACAGCAGAAAGTGATTTTCAGCTTCCTTCAACAACAGACACCATTAAACAAAACATCGAACAATCTTTCCAAAAACAAGAAAAGTGGCTACAAAAATTAGAAGTGATTGCCGGACAAGAAAAACGTGAACAATTTGAACAGTTTTTCAACCAGCATGTAGGACCTGATTTAAAAAATCTTTTAGAAGAGTCTGATCTTACATGGAAACAAGTAGAAAAAACGATTTATCAATCTCTTGTTAAATCAGACGTTCCATTTTTAGCTGCCAAAAGCATTGCCCATTTTGCTACAGTGGCATTAAAGAAAATGTAAACATACAGAAAAGCGCCTCGCATAACTGCGGGGCGCTTGTTTTGGTTATTTCTTATATTCAATATGGTACACGTCTCTTCTTCGGTCTTTTAGCTGACGAACCGTCCCATCTTGACGCTGCCTTCTTAATATTTCTAAGTCGACATCACCAACAACCACCATTTCAATATTCGGGTTGCACTCACCTACAATGCCATCTCTTGCGAATTCAAAATCAGATGGTGCAAAGATGGCTGATTGTGCATATTGGACATCCATGTTTTCTGTTTGCGGAAGGTTTCCGACCGTTCCAGAAATGACCGTATATATCTGATTTTCAACCGCTCTCGCCTGCGCACAGTAACGCACACGTAAATAGCCTTGACGGTCTTCTGTACAGAATGGAGTGAAAATAATTTTCGCTCCTTTGTCAGCTGCAATTCGAGCAAGCTCAGGAAATTCAATATCGTAGCAAATTTGGATCGCAATTTTACCGCAGTCCGTATCAAATACCCGGACTTGGTCACCAGCTGAAATCCCCCACCATTTTCTTTCATTCGGCGTGATATGCAGCTTATATTGCTTTTCAATCGTTCCATCACGTCTAAATAAATAGGCGATATTATAGATTTTCCCTTCCTCTTCAACGAAATGAGAACCACCGATGATATTAATGTTGTACTTGACCGAGAGATCTGTAAACAAATTGATGTAGTCCTCGGTATATTCTGTGATCCGCTGCACTGCTAGACTTGGTGATCTCTCTTCTAAATATGACATAAGCTGCGTTGTAAAGATTTCCGGGAAAACGGCAAAGTCAGCTGACGCATCTGATGCCACATCCACGTAATACTCCACTTGATTCATAAACTCCTCAAAGGAATGTATTTGCTTCATTGCATATTGAATGACACAAATTCGTACTGGGAACGCCGATTTATAATATCTTTTCGATTGCGGACGATAATCGACATTGTTCCATTCCATTAGCGTTGCGTACGTACTGGAAGCTTTATCATCCGGCAAGTAATTCGGATTGATCCGCATCAGGCTAAATTCATTTAACAGCTGAAAAGATAGCACAGGATCATAAATTTGGTGCAGCATAACTTGCTCTACATATTGGCGAGGCGTCATTTCCTCTTGATATTTATGATAATTCGGGATACGTCCGCCAATAATGATGCTTTTTAAATTTAATCTTCTCGCTAAGTCTTTTCTTGCTTCGTATAAACGATGACCGATTTTCATCCGGCGGTACTCAGGACTGACCATTACTTCAATTCCGTACATATTCATCCCATCTGGATTATGGTTTGTGATATATCCATCATCTGTGATGTCCTGCCATGTGTGACGATCATCGTATTCATCAAAGTTAATTAATAAACTTGAACATGAGCCAATGATTTCTCCCTCGAATTCCGCACAGAACTGGCCTTCTGGGAAATGTTCAAGGTGGCTTTCAAGGTGCTCTTTTTTCCAAGGGTCCATGCCTGGAAAGCATACCTCTTGCAATGCGATGATTCGGTCGATATCTTCTTCTCTAATATTTCGAATCACCATTCTTTTTTCAAATCGCGTTAAATCTAGTTTTTCTGCCATGATGTATTGCCCCCTTACTGATCCTCTTTTTCAAGCTGATGGAATAGCTGGAGCAATTCGATTTCAGCCATGGATTCTAATCTCGCGTCATATTCTTCAAACTGCAGTGTGCTCGTCACTTTATTTGGCACGATGACACATTTCATACCCGCTCGTTTGGCAGCGATTGACCCATTCACAGAGTCCTCAAATGCCACGCAATCTTTTGGCTCAACGCCTAAGCATTGTGCGGTTTGCAAATAAAGTTCTGGGTGAGGTTTCACTTCTTCCACATCGTCTGACGTGCGGATACATTCAAAGTAATCGAAAAGTCCAATTTGTTTCAGGTGATCAGACACCCATTTATAATCTGAGCTGGAAGCAAGTCCAATCTTAATTCCAAGCTCCTTTGCCGCTTCTAAATAAGCTTCTACACCAGGTCTTGCTGCTTCGTCCTTCATTCTCTTTTGAAAACGTGAACGCCGATCTTCTGTGAGTGCCTCATGATCTAATGTCTTTCCTAACTGCTCTTCCAAATATTTAAAAGGCTTAAAACCTGCCTGCGTTCCAATCACATTTCCCCATACAGACAGAGGCAGCTCCGATTCATGCTCCGCAAACATTTCCTGCAGAACCTCATATTCATGTGTTTCTGTATCTAAAATTAATCCATCAAAATCAAATATAATCGCCTTTACCAAAGAGGCCACTCCTTTTTTCCGAAAGTCTGAAATATCTTCCATACTGCTATCATATCGTGAATAAAATTGACTTTCAAAGATGAATGTCTGCTAAAATGATTATGTATAAAAGGAGCCTGCATCGTTTGGTCAGGCTCCTGTCATGTTCGATTCTTTCTGCAAGAGATCCAAGCGCTCCGATTCGTGGAGAATAGACATTGTTGAAAAAGAGCGGAATTGGTATTACAGATCTTGAAGGTTTCTCCGTTCCCTTAAAAATAGTATGTGCGACGACCTTGTAAGTTAACAAGGAAGTTCACACCAACTTTTACGCATTTTGAAGGTGACGGCCTGCAAAATCATCTAAATCAAACGGGAAAGAAAAGCCGCACGCATTAACTTGTTCACGGTTGAGTTCAAATAACTCACGATCTCGTTTTGTGATATGACGCTTCGGCTTTAAAATAATGGTATGTAATAACTGAAGACCTGATAAAATACGAAAAGCATCATCCATTGTCCCGTTATACACACCATCAATGAATGTAAGCGGGGGTTGTTTTTCCTGCTCTTCTCCATTAACAGAATGGGATAAAAGATCTTCAATTTCCTTTGATATTTCTTCAATTTCCTGCTCCTGAAGGTCTGTCGCAGCTTTCATTAATCTCACGTGGCATCTACCTCTCTGTCGTTATTACTCCATTCAGAATAGCACAGAAAAAAAGTCATTCGCTAAGGTAAGTGTTTCCTATATATACCCAAAGAGAGGACGAATATCATGATCATAAAAGGACACACGCTCTCCCTAAAAGTAGGAGAGCAGCAAAATGGCATTTCCTTAAGTCAATTTTTAAAAGGCGAAGTGTTTGCCTCTAAACCGATTATCCATTTTTGGATGGAGCACCAAAAAGTCCGTCTCAATCAAAAAACTGCCCACCATGCTGCAAAAGTGAGTACAGGTGATCAGATTCTCATTGATTTATTTGAGACGGAAGAAAGTGATGTGACGCCAGAATACGGTGAATTAGAGGTACTCTTTGAAGACGAGCATTTATTAGTTGTCCAAAAGCCTGCTGGAAGGCCGACGCATCCAAATGAAAAAGGACAAACAGGTACGCTGGCGAACCTAGTCGCTTTCCATTTTCAAGCAAATGGAGAAGAAAAGCGGGTCAGACATATACATAGGCTGGATCAAGATACAAGCGGCACCGTCATTTTTGCCAAACACAGGTTGGCACATGCTGTACTCGATCAAATGCTTTCAAAAAAAGCGATTAACAGAACGTATCTTGCCATCGCACAAGGACTGTTTAAGAAAAAGAAAGGAACGATCCAAGCTGCCATTGGACGTGATAAACACCATGCCGTCAGAAGGAGAGTTTCTCCTACTGGTCAAAGCGCCAAGACTCATTATGAGGTCTTCCATCTCAATAAACGTTTACAGATGACGGCCGTCAAGCTGCAATTAGAAACAGGCAGAACACATCAAATTCGGGTTCATCTTAGCAGTCTCGGGCATCCTTTAGCTGGCGATACATTATATGGCGGGAAGCGTGACCTGATAAACAGATGCGCCCTTCATGCCAAACAAGTAGACATGAACCATCCATTCACAGGTGAAAAGCTGACGATAGAAGCACCGCTCCCACCTGATATGGCTGAATTAATGGACAATATGTAGAAAAAAGAGCCTGATCATACAGGCTCTTTTGACGTTAGACAGATGCTCTTTTCGCATAAATAATGTACCGCTCTGGTGCGTTGCCGACAAAATGAAATGGATAGCATGTGGTTAACACAAGCTCTTCTTTTTTATTTTGTAAGGTAATAATGGATGTATCATGCTGATCCACAATTTTCGTATGCGTGATTTCATAAACAAACTCACCATACGGTACAGTGATTTTCAGCTGATCCCCAATATCCAGTTCACCAGTCCGGCGGAAGACCGTATCCCTGTGTCCCGACAAAACGATTTGTCCATTTTGATCAGGGTAATAACTGCCTTTATAATGACCGACGCCTTTGGCAAGGTCGTCCGCATCTGTCCCTTCAACAATCGGCAAATCGGCTTTTAATTTCGGAATGGTCAGGATGCCAGAGGCTTTCCCCATTTCAGGTGAAAATTTTTCCTTTGTCATCCCTTGATCAGTTTCTACGACCTTCTTTGCTTCCTCTAACGAATGTGCTGTTTGTAAGTGAGTAGAAGCGATTTGCCAGATTCCCCAGCCAAGCACCACAATTCCCGCTGACATGACAATCACTGCAAGCCATTTTTTCATGCGTTAACTCCTTTGTCTTTGCTGATGATTCTTTAGCTTGCTGCTGCCTTTTCTTCTTGTTTCGCTTGTTGAATTCGGCCCTCTTTTTGATACACAATAGAAGCTCCCTCGAAGCTCTTTACAAAAGCAACCGTTGCTTCTAAATCTTCTGGGCCTGTTTCCGGATTTTTCCCTAGCCGCCCAATCGGTGCATACTTACTTCCAGTGGCAGTCGCCATGAAGTTGTTCACTGTGAGTGTATACGTTTTATCGAAATCAACGGAAGAACCATCAGGCAGTTTTAAGTCGACTACTTTATATGTTAACGGATCGTACGAATAAGAAAAGCCTGAAATGCTATAATCTGGTCCAAATTGAGGAGATATTTGAGCTTCAATGATATCAACTAAATCTTTCCCCTTGATGTCCAGCTTTACTAACACATTTCCAAATGGCTGAATATTAAAGAGGTCTCCCCAAGTAATGGGTCCTTTTTCGAGATTTTGTCTGATACCGCCGCCATTCATCATGGCAAAGTCACTTTTCATTGAATATCTCATGCCATCCGCAATGAGGTTGCCAAGTGGTGTATCACCATCATTGGAATAGCCACCTTCCATCTTGACGCCAGCTTCTCCAACAACCTCACTAATAATCGGCTCCACTTCTTTTCCGTAATGGGCTAAAATGTCCGCTGCTTCCTGATCCTTTTCAATACCAGCCTGGTCTACATACTGGATGTTTGCACTCTTTTTGACAATATCCTTTGTTTTCCGGTCAAGTGTGACATTGACTTCTCCAATTGCCTTTCCGTATTCAAAGGCTTGGACAATTAATTTTCCATTCATTTCTCCATTGACCACTTCGTGATTATGGCCAGCGAAAATGACATCAATTTCGTCATCACCTTCTTTGGCGAGCCTTGCGCTTTCTCCAGTAATGGTATCACCATTTTGAGAGGCGGTCATATGAGCCAGAACTGCGATCGCTTTAATCCCTTTTTGCTTTAATTCTTTCGTTGCTTCATTGACAGCTTTGACTTCATCAGTAAATTGAATATCTTTAATTCCTTCTGGCATGACCATTCCTGCCGCTGATGTTGTCACTACCCCGATAAAAGCCACAGGAATTCCTTCGACATCCATGATTTCATAGGCCGGTAAAAGTGGTTTGCCAGTGTCCTTGTATTCGCAGTTTGCACAAACAAGCGGGAAGTTCTGCCCATCGTATCCTTTTGTGCCTTTCGGGTGATCTCCACCTTTTAAGATGCGCAATAATTCATCTACACCTTCATCAAACTCATGGTTGCCGACAGTCCCAACATCAAAGCCGATGTTCTCCATTAGTTCAACGGTTGGTTCATCTTGTAAAAGAGAAGAAACCGGCGAGCTTCCGCCTATCATATCTCCTGCATGAACTGTCAGTGTATTTTTTTGCGCAGCTTGCTTTTGTTTTATATAAGCCGCCACATAATCCATCCGTCCATATGTTCCTTTACTGCCATCACCTTTTACATCCAGCTCATATTGCTGATCAATTTTCCCATGTAAATCATTCATGCTTAAAATGGTTAATGGAACTTCACGGGTTGATGCTGACGCCTGATATCCAGCCTGCTCTGCTTCTTCTTTAGAAGCAAAAAAGATACGTTTATCCACATCGATCTCATTCCAGCTGTCAGGTGATACGTAGGTTTTTGCAGATGAATCCCCCACATAACGTGTGAGCCCTTTTTTCTGCTCGCGTGCTCTAAATTCAAACGGCTGTTCTAGCAGAGGATCTTCTTCATTCCAAATACCAAGCCCTTTTTCCTTGGCATCTTTCACTGCTTGCTGGAACATCCGATACTCTTTTTCATCTCCAACAGGCCAAATGAAATAAGTAGGGGCATATCCTTTTTTCACAAGCTCTAGGTTCGTATTCAGCCCTTTTTTGGTTTTGACTTGAGCTAAAAGACGTCCATATCCATCCTTTGCTTCCGGGCCAATCTTTAATGTGACTCGATCACCACTTGAAAGAAGCGTTTTTAAATAATCCGTCGCTTTTTGTCCAAAGCGCAGCTGGTTTTGATCTAATTCATTTTTGGGCTGGTGGTAGGTTTCTGGTGTGTCCATATTCACGAAGCGTACCTTTGTTGTGCCGAGCACAGGCTTCTTCAAATGAATGGTATCTCCATCCACAACACGATCTACCGTTGCCTCATATTCTTTTTTGATTTTTGGCGGCTTTGGCTGGTGCTTCAGCAATTTGACATCGGTTTTGTGTCTTGGAAGTACTTGCAGCGTATCATATCTGCTTAAAACGCCAGTAAACTCATACCATTTTCCGGTCTTCACTTGATCAATGGCACCCGTATCAACCATGACTCTAAGAACTGTGCTATGATATTTTTTATCGATGATGACCACATTGTATCCACCGCCAGCTGGCTGATCTGGCGCTTGTTCTACATAGCCTTTTACCTTCACTAATCTTCCTTCATATTTGCTTGCCTGATCCGATTCCAATTGTTTAATGGAAACTTTCTTTGGCGAAGGCAATGGCTGATTCACAGCATCTATCTTCAGACGATCTTGATCTGGCACAATTTCAACGAGCCCTTTATAAGTCGTCACCTTGCCAGTCACCGTGACCTTCATGCCTGCTTTCAGTTCTGGAAAATTCTTCGGCTGCGCAGAATAAATATTGAGACCAGCTGTTTTGTCTTGAATATATGTTGATAGTTTCCCATTCCCTATAGCGGATTGATCTGCTGTTACGATTCCGCTCACCGTTACCGTTTCTCCTATCAGTTTTCGGGCTTTTTTTATGTTCATCGGCTTTGTTTGTTTCCATAAAGTCTCCTTTTTCTCAGAAGAAGAAAACGCCTCAGCTGTCATCATACTAGGCAGTAAAGATTGCAGACTAAATATCACCAAAATCAAACAACAGACCATTCGAATGGATTGTATACGTTTCATTAGATTTCTCCCCTTTGAACTTCATCTCTTCTATTGTACAAAGCAATTATTGAGAATGGATGGATTTCATGTAAAGCTGATCTCAATTACTTGGAAACGTAATAATCACACGTGTCCCTTCAAAGCTTTTGCTCTCAAAACGAATGGTACCGCCATGGCTTTCAATAATCTTAATGGTCATCATTAATCCAAGACCCGTGCCTTTTTCTTTCGTTGTGTAAAAAGGTTCACCTAATTTCCCAATCTCGTCTTCTGGTATGCCCTTTCCTTGGTCTTCAAATATCAGCATCATTTGGTCGTTTTTCAATAATGAAGTCACTTGGATCACACCTGTTACTCCATCCATCGCTTCAATTCCATTTTTAAGAATGTTAAGGAACACTTGTTTTAGTTCATTTGGAATGCCTTGAATATGTGGCAGAGAGGGCGCCAGATTCTTTTGAATCGACACTCCTTTTAAGACCGCCTGAGATTCAACGACCATAATGACTTCTTCGAGCAGAAGATTCACATTCACCGGTTCAAATTTAACAGATTTGCTTCTAGAGAGCACAAGGAATTCGTTAATAATAGACTCAAGCCGATTAAACTCTGACATCATCACATCGGCATAATCCTTCTGATACTTTTTACTTTGAATCATTAGCTGTAAAAAGCCTTTTAACGACGTAAGTGGGTTACGTATCTCATGGGCAATACCAGCTGCAAGCTGTCCAACTGCTGACAGCATTTCAGACTTCATCAGCATTTTCTCAGACTGTTTTTGACTTGTAATATCCTCCGAAATCCGCATGACAGTAGACTGCATTTTGTCAGGGTCATCGATTCGGTGTAAAGAGACTCTTTCCCATCGCTCACGCCCTGATAAGTCCTGAAAATACAACTCACCTGTCCAGCTGCCCTCTCTTAAACACACGTCCCATTGTTTCGCTAGATCATCACATTGACACAACGCATAATAGACAGAAAAAATATCTTTTCCGATCAAGTCATATTCATGCTGCTGTACAAACTGACAAAAGCGCTGATTGACACACTGAATAACGCCTTCTCCCGTTGCAACCACAATATGAATATGGCTGTTATCAAGTGCTGTCACCGCAAGATGAAGAGCCTGCTTCAATTTCGTCATTTCGGTCATTTTGATCCAGGTCATCACCGCTCCCTCGCGATCTTGATCATAGAAAGGTGTCATATGAACCGTGAATTGTTCTCCTTCGTTCGTTTCAATTTCACGTTCGATCACGCGCCTATCTGAAATGACAGATTGAATATCATGATAGAGCATTTCCTTCGATAGCTTCTTCACCATCGACTGAAACGTTTGCTGGTGCCGGGTTTGAGCTGAAGTGAATAAAGAGGTAGCTGTAGGAGTGTGATAGCGAATATTCATTTCCCGGTCCACAAACAACGTGGCAAGTTCTGGCTTCACAGACGGCCGGTACAGTTCTTCTCTTGTCACCTTTAAGTTGTTTATGATATTAATAAAATGCTCGTTTGTTTTCTCGCGCACTTCTATTTGCTTGTTTTTTTCTTTTAATTGAGCCCTTGCTTCTTGCTCCTTTTGTTTGACCTCATTGAGCTCGTTTTCTAAATCGACAATTCGCTGTTGATAAACCGAATTCTGCTCTAACATCCCTTTGTCCCTGCCGTTCTTTTGATTTTTTCCTCTCTCACTCTTCCGAATGAGAATGACGTATACTCCTTTAAAACGGCGATCAAAATGTTTCACTGTAAAATCTGCATACTGCTTTCTGCCATTTTCCGAAATGAGGACATGTTGAAAAACAACCTCAGTCTCTTCAGTCCATACCTTTTGAAAGCTTTGACTTAGTATCTCTTTCATATAATCAGGGGTTACATATTCACATAATTCATCTGAGACTTCTGCATGCGCTAAGAAAGAATAGGCACCGTTTGATATCGCGAGGATTTTCTCGCAATCGTCTATGATGAAACATGCATCATACTCCTGCTCTACTTCTTTCATATATTGGACAGCTCGTTTTTTTAACTCCGTATGACCTACATTGTATTTAGGAACGTTTGAGTGGGTGTAAATGTTCCACTTTTCATTTAACAAATGAAATAAACGAGGGATATTGGGTACCTTTTCATTCGGTCCTAATATCAACATCCCTTGATCCTTTAGTGCATATTGGAATCGAGATAAGACTCGTTTTTGTACTTCTGGCTGGAAGTACATCAGAACATTTCGGCAACTGATAAAATCGAGGTGGATAAAAGGTGAATCGATCAATAAATTGTGAGGAGCAAAGACAATATGTTTTCTAAGCGACTGCTTCACAATAAAAGCGTCACCTTTTTTTTCGAAATATCGCGCCCTCCATTTTTCTGGCATCCGTGCCATAGACTCAAGCGAATAAACACCTTTGCTTGCACTTTGGATGGCTTTCCGGTTGATGTCTGTTGCAAACACTTGAAGTTCAATGGACACTTGTCTTCGTTTCATTTCTTCTAAAAATAACATCGCAAAAGAATAGGCTTCTTCACCTGTAGAACATCCTGCAATCCAAATGCGGCATCGAGATTTCCCATTTTTCATTGTGTTTTCAATGATCGACGGAATGATGTGATGTTCACATACTCGAAAGGCTTCCATATCTCTAAAAAAGGAAGTCGTGCCGCTTAAAAGCTGTACATGCAGGCGATCAAGCTCATCTGGTTCTCTCTCTAATAAACGATCGTACTCGGACAATAAGGAGATCGATTGGTTCGCACTCCTCATTCTTTTTTGAATGACAGAGAGCAGTCTGCGCTTCTCATAGGTTGAAAATGCAATTCCTTTATGCATTTCAAGACGTTCAATGATTCTGATCAAAACAGGGTCTGCAACATCTGTATGCGGAACGTTGATGATGTTGGCTATATATGACGCAAGTGCAGAAGGGTCTTGAAATGTTTGATGATACATACGATCAAACCCCCTATTTGTCTCACTGCACGATATAGCTGTACCGCCTTGCTCAACGATTTGAAGCAAACCACTTCCTACACAATAGCCTTTTTGAAAAAAGATCGCATAGGCCTCTTCCTTTTGCACATTGGCAAGTGACTGAAACAACGAATTTACAGCACACGCCTTGTTTGTAGGATGCTGCTCTGTTATGTGTAGCCGTTTGTCTTCTGTCAATGTCACAGCTGCATGCTGCGGACAAACATAAATCGTATTTTTCATGACTTTCTCACCATGCTTAATCGGCTTTGCCCGGTAGCCAATCGGTAAAACAAGTGCTTCCAAATCAGTTACACAATCGCCTGTCACATGATTTTGCACAACAATAAAAGAGGCATTTAATTCATGCGGAAATGATTGAAAAAAAGCCTCAAGATGATGCTGTTCAAACGGCGAAACACCGATGCCAATCACTGGTGCCTGCACATGTTCGTCTTCTATCAAACGATTAATGATTTTGTCCTGCATCTGGTACCCCCATGTTCATTCGTCTGATACATTTTTTCGACAAAAAGGAAGAAAACCCTCTAATTGTAAATAATGTTTTTTGCATGAAAGGAGGAAAACTTCCTCACATTAAAACAGACTGTATAAAACAGAAGGAGGATTCTTTATGCAAAACGATCAGCAACCAAACGTTCAAGGACATGTCCAGCAGCCCCAATTCAATCATGGCGGGCATGAGTTATTTGATTTAAATGAGGTATTAGCAGGGACCATTAATATTTTGGATCAATACATGATCTTTCGGCAATTTATCCAAGATCCCGCATTATCCGACATGTTAGATCGACAATATCAATTTGTATTGTCCCAGTACAACGTCACGGTAGATTGCTTTTCTACTGGTCAAAAGCCTAGTGAAGAAACATCTACTTATATGATGAACGAACAGACACAGGTGACATACGGAATAAAACCATCTCAGCCTAAGAAGCCAAATCAATCATTACAGGATGTAAAGGATGCGGGAATTACAGGGCATATGCTTGGTCTCGTGAAATCTCATGCTGGATTACTCTCAATGACTGCATTAGAGGTCACAAACCCTGTGGTACGACGTGTGCTTGCAGCGCAAATCCCGAACTTTATTGAAATGGCGTATGAAATTTTCTTATATCAAAACAAACATAGCTATTATCAAGTTCCGCAGCTTACAGCTCAAGATATGCAGGCGATGACATCTACATTTGCCCCTATGCAGGGACAAGTGCAGATGCCGCCGAGCAAAGCCAACCAGCAAAAACCGCTTCATTAAACAAAAAAACGGCTACCCGATTTTCAGGTCAGCCGTTTTTTCTTTGATATTTCAGTTTAAATTGCTCTTCAAAATCTGTGAGACGTTGTCCTGTCGCTTGTTCAAACCCTCTATCAAAACGACTAGTTTTCGCCGTTTCCTCCATGATCTCATGTATGACATCTCGTCCATAAAGCTCCACAAGCTCATAGATCATATAGTAGCTTTGTAAATAAACATCTGTCTCATACGTCGTGCGAGATTCTTGCCAGTCTTGATCAGAATAAAGAGATTTAAAAGGAATGACGTCAAACCGTTCAGACGTGGCATTCAGCACATCATAGGCCGTCCATTCTGCTGTTCCTTCATGGAACCAAAGGGGAAAGACGACTGGAGATACCTTATATGCATGCACCTTTTCATAGAAAACAAAATGGGCATACTCATGAATGAATAACGTGTTGAAAAAGTATAAAGGCAGTGTCTCTTTCTTCAACAATTCTTCCCGTTTATCTGGGTATAATCCAATCATATGATCAACATCAGAATAAAAACCTGTAATATGCTTGATACCGGCAAATTGCTCAATCGTCTCTTTATCATCAAAATAAATGATATCTAACGGTTTATCAGCTTCATACTGAAACACTGACATCGTCCTCTTCTTTGCCTGCTCAAGCGCTTCTATGGTCAGATCGACAAAGGCGCCCTCATCCTCTGCATAGTAGATTCGAATATGTTCATAGACTTGCTTATTGAGTCCTTCCGTTAAAACCGTTTTAGGCGAAGAATGCTGCTCTAGATATTGCTCTGCCAGCTGGAACGCTACATAAATCAAGTACGCAGTGAACGCATAAAAAATCAAACCTGCTGCAATCATTCCGCTTACAAGTTTTTTATGAATTAATGACGGTTTTGCTTTCATTTACTCCCCACCTGAATTCATCCTGCAACCTCTTTCTCTTTCTATGAAAAAACAAAGATCAACAAGAGGTGATATATTTTTTACTTTATGCAGTCAGGTGCGCAAGGTGCGGTTCCAAACAAAAAAGCCGCATATGACATACGGCTTTTGTCGTAGCTATTTTGATTCAGGGAAGACACGTCGAACCGTTTCAGTAAACTCGTCGAAGAATCCTGAAATTGGTTCTCCACTTCTAATACGTTTTCCGTACCCTGCCATACGATCGACAAAGTCTGGATTAGCAGATACATACACATTATCAATTTGTTGATCCGTCGATTTGACTTTGTCAGAAATTTTCTTTTTCAAATCGTCTGTTACATCTCCGCTTTTATTGCCTTCAAGCACGACAGCAACAAATGCATTTTTCCCTGTGACAAGTACGTTCGCTGTTTTCACTTCAGACATGTTGGCAACAAGCTCTGATGCCTTATCTGCCACTTTCACCTTCTGAGGTGTCTGCACATTTGGTTGATCCTGTCTCATGTTGTCGTTCTTATATGTGACATTTTCATACTGTCGTTTCATTGTTCCTCTTCGTTCATCGCCCTGGTTGTTCATTCCACACCCAGCAGTGATCAATGTTGGAACGAGTAATAAAGATAGCATCCATTTCTTATTCATCAATTGATTCCCTCCTTTTGCTCATAGGTTTTTCATCCAGCAGACTTTTTATGCACACATCCTCTATTTCAGCAATGAATTCATAAATCAGCCTTGATTGGTCATCCTAAACATGATGAAGAAGTATCATCACGATCAAATGGAGGGATTCGTTTGTTTAAAAAGAGAAAAGGTATGAGTACTGGTGCAATGATCGCAGCATCAACAGCCATCATTGCATTATTTTCACCACTATTACGGAGAAGACTAAGCAGCATGACTCAAATGAATTTGTCCTCAATGATGAAAGGCAAAGATCAACACCAGCATGAGCCATCTCGCCATGAGTCCCATTCGCATTCACGTAAAGACTCAAAAGGCACAGCTGAAGTCGGACAAATGATCAAGCAGGCATTCACCGCTGTCCAGCCAAATGAAACAAATCAGCATCAAACATCATCAAAAACATACCAAACTCATCAGCCGCCGAGAGAGTCTTACGCCCAGTCTCTTCACATTGATGAAAGTGTCATGAATGTAATGGATGATGAATCTATTCAGCAAGTGCTCAATGACATCGAGCACAAATAACTAAAACAGGAGCCTTTTTTCAGAAAGGCTCCTGTTCATTCTCCTGAAAAATGCTCTTTCACCATGATGCAGAAGGAAGGTAAGAAGGTGATTTCGATCGTGATAACAAACCGTTCCACACCATCTAATAGTATCAACAGCTCTTTTTCATGCTGCCGATCCTTTTTTATTTCTACATGTCGCACAGTTTTAAAGGCATATACTCCTAAAACGGATGCGTCCTTTTTTCGAACAGCCTTCAAAGAAAATTCTTGTACTCCAAAAGACATCGTCACTATAAATCGCTCTTCCTCATTCTCAAACCGAAACGTTAGATCTTGATATTCAATGGGCATATCCCGTTCAAACCCTTCATCAGGCCACGTCTCAAAAAAAGAAAGCCAGTCCGTTCGATCTGGAAATTGATTTCTCCTCATTTTAAACCCCTCATAAGTGAAATTTTTATTAATTATCTTGTTTCCCCTTTTCTTTTGCAACAAATTTTAGTAATTTTAAAAAGGTGATTTTATTTTGCTAAGAGACCTCTTTATTAATTTAACAATTCTTGTCACTTTCCATTATTTATTGATGCTTGTGTTTAAAGAGAATTTTTTAAAAAAGGAAGACACCCTGCTCAGACAAATTTTTAAAGGAATGATTTCTGGGTTACTCGGTGTCCTCTTAATGTTTTTCTCTATTAAAGCAGGACCAGCCATCATCGATTTAAGACATATCCCCCTTATTTTAACGGCATTTTATGGAGGCATTGCACAAACGTTCATTGCAGCCTGTGTGATCATTATTGGCCGATTATTAATCGAAGCCAATGTCGCTTCTTTCATTAATATTTTTTCCATGATATTTATCGCCACAGCTTCCTTTTTAATTGCTGAGCGTCATATCAATCACGTCGTAAAAATGCTGTTATCGATTACCATGAGCAACGTCATTGCGACGATTTTATTTATCATCATCGTCAATGAAAGATCGTTTGAACTGCATACTGCCTATTGGATTTTCTCGTATATTGCCGGTTTATTTAACTTTTATGTCATTGAGCATCAAACAAAAGCGTATCAGATGTTAAATTTGTATAAATTCCAAGCTCATTATGACTTTTTAACTGGTGTTTTAAATAAACGGAAATTCGATGAAATATTAAGTGATGCTTTTTCTCTGAACTTAAAGCAACCTATCCATCAAATGTCCTTGATTTACCTAGACATCGATTATTTCAAAACCATCAATGATCAGTATGGACATCATGAGGGAGATATCGTTTTAAAAGAAATCGGAACAAGGCTGATTAAGAACACAAGAAGCTCTGATTATATTGGGCGGATCGGCGGTGAAGAATTTGCTGTGCTTTTACCGAATTGTTCCGTTGAAAAAACATGGCAAATTGCGGAACGTTTACGAAAAAAAATGGCGGATCAGCCAATTTATTTACAAAACGGAACATCGATTCACATTACGGTGTCAATTGGATGTGCTTATGATGCAGGAACAAGTGAAAACATGAAACAATTACCGATTATTGCAGACCAGGAGCTCTATAAAGCGAAGCAGTCAGGCAGAAACAAAGTGAGCTTTTCTGGACGAAAAAGAGAACACATAACATAGGCTTTTTCCTCAATTTGTTAGCGCTAATTATTTTTAAAAAAGTTTTCGTATAACAGTTGTTTTTTCCCGCAAACACTGGTAAAGTAAAGGTAATTATTTTTGTTCGTATCATCTTTAAGAAGAAAGTTTTGAAAGAGTTTTCGTCTTTGAAGTTTGTGTAAGAGCAAGAATAGTGAATTTAAGCGTTAAGATCGCTTTAGGAGGAAATTTCATGTTAGAAGGTAAAGTAAAATGGTTCAACTCTGAAAAAGGTTTCGGATTCATCGAAGTAGAAGGTCAAGACGATGTATTCGTTCACTTCTCTGCTATCCAAGGCGAAGGCTTCAAAACTTTAGAAGAAGGTCAATCAGTTTCTTTCGAAATCGTTGAAGGTAACCGTGGACCACAAGCTGCTAACGTTAACAAAGCGTAATTTAAGAGCATCTGCTCTTTTAGCACTTTATAGAGTGAAGGAAAACCGCTCGGCTTATGCCGGCGGTTTTTTTGTGTAATAAAAAAGAGAACCTGACGAGAGGTTCTCTTTTTATTTGTCCTTCTGCTTTAGTTTCTGTAAAGCAGAACGATACATATCATCATTCATTTTCGTCTCTGGTTCTTCTTCTTTGACAGGTGGTTCTGGCTGTTTAAACTTTTGAAGCGCCTGTCTATAGAAATCATCACCTGACGGAGCATCATCTGTCTGAGAAGGCTCTGACGCTTTTTCTTCCACTTCAGGCTCTACAGGTCTCGCCGCAACTTCTGGCTCGCTATGCGGCACGTCAGGATGATTCGATACATCTTCTTTGATCTCTTCCTTCTCGGCCGAAGCGTGTCTGACATTGAACGCTACTAATCCGATAATGACTAGAACAGCAGCTACTAACGCTACAATAATCGTCGCCAAAAGAACCCTCTCCTTATCGCTTAAATGACGCAGTGACTGATGCTACACGTCTTCCTAATGCTTTCCCCAGCTCAATGCCTTCTGAAGAAATCACTTCATCAGAATCAATCGGGCACGTCACACCTGCTCCATAATAAGAGCCATATAACGCATTTTCTGGAACATTTCCAGGAAGGCCGACCACAAGCATCCCTTGATGGAACATTGGCGTAATCAAATTATGCATCGTCATTTCTAATCCGCCGTGTGTTGTTGCAGTGGTACAGAAAACGGCACCGACTTTATCGATGAGTTTTCCTTCTGCCCATAAATACCCAAGTCGGTCAATCCATGTCTTTAATCCAGAACTAATGGTACCAAAGTGACCAGGGCAGCCCCAAATGATTGCATCCATTTGATCAAGCTTGCGGATATCCGCATCTTTCACATGATCAATGAACACTTCAGCTTGCTCTGTTTCACCTGCGCCAGCTGCAATCGCTTCTGCAAGTGCTTTTGTATGGTCACCTTCACTATCGTATACGACATAAATTTTCATGTACGGTCCCTCCACACTTATCTTGCATCTTGGTTTGCTTCCTTAGGTGCTGGAAGCAATGTCATTTCTTGTTTCTTATCCTGCTTTTCTTTTCGCTTTTTATCCTTACGTACATCTCGCAGGAACAAGCTGAGAATCACACCAGCTGCACAGAATAATGTCACCCACATGTAAGCATCATTGATGCCCATCACATTGGAATCAACTTGAGCTTTCGTAAAGAGCTGGGTCGACACATATTTTTGAGCAGCTTCTGCTGTCATGCCCATATGGTGCATCACATTAGAGACAGCCGCCTGGAATGAATTCATAAAGAACGGGTCAGCTGTATTCGTTTGATCTGCCATATTGGAATAATGGAATGTCGTGCGATTTGTATAAATCGTCGTGATCAAACTCGTACCGATTGAACCACTGATTTGTCTCAGTGTGTTTGACATCGCTGTACCATGACTGTTTAAATGTTGCGGTAATTGGTTCATCCCAGCAGTCATGACTGGCATCATCAAGAGTGACATACCAAAGGCACGTACTGCATACATGAGCACAATGTGACTATAAGATGTATCAATCGTCAGCCTTGTAAACTCGTATGTGGTGACAACCGTAATTAGCATCCCCACAATGGCAAGTGGACGAGGTCCAAATTTATCAAACAAGATCCCTGAAATTGGGGACATAATGAGCATCGCAAGTGCCCCTGGAAGCATTAATAACCCCGATTGCAGTGCAGTAAACCCAACGAGGTTCTGCAAGTAGATCGGAAGTAAGAACATCCCAGTGTATAAGGCAACAGTAATAATAATGTTGATAACACTTGATAATGAGAAAATACTGTATTTAAACACGCGGAAATCAAGCATCGGATTATCCGCTTTTAGCTGTTGGAAAATAAAGAGAATGATCGCAATCGCACCAATGATAATCGTAGATAAAACGATTGGATCTGTCCAACCATCACTTCCCGCTTCACTCACTCCGTATAGAAGCGAAGCAAAACCAACGATCGACAGAATCGCACCAAGAGTGTCCAGCTTGATTTTTTTAGGCTCTACAATATTTTTAAACATAAAGAAAGCCGCGATAATGACAATCGCACCGATTGGTACAAGTCCATAAAACATAATACGCCATGAATAGTGTTCAATAATATAACCAGATAACGTTGGTCCGACAGCTGGCGCAAACATCATCGCAAGACCAAAAATCCCCATTCCTTTCCCTCTGTTTTCTGGAGGGAAAATAAAAAGGATTGTTGTCATGACGAGCGGCTGTAAGATACCGCCACCGACTGCCTGAATCAAACGACCAATCAGCATCGTAGAAAAGTTTGGCGCAATACCGCAAATAAAAGTCCCTAGTGTAAATGAAATCATCGCCACGAGGAATAAGCTGCGCTGGCCAAAACGTGTGATTAAAAACGCAGATAACGGAATGAGCACACCGTTAACAAGCATGTAACCTGTTGTAAGCCACTGAATTGTCGTCGCACTCACATTAAATTCAGTCATTAAATGGGGCATGGCTACGTTCAAAAGCGTTTGGTTTAAAATCGCTACGAACAAACCGGCCATTAAAATGATCAGTAAAGACAAGGAGCCTGCTCCCTGTTTTGTCGCTGCAGGTTGATTTGCCATCTCAGACAACCTCCTTTCATTTTTTGATATCAGTCATCATTAAGATGAAATTTTGACAGAAGCATTCATACCTGGAAGTACTTTGTCAGATGGATTTTTAATTGAAATTTTCACTGCTACTTTTTGTGTCACTTTCGTGTAGTTACCACTTGAGTTTGTGGCTGGCAGCATATTGAATGTTGAGTTTGTTGCATAACCAATTTGTTCAACTGTTCCTTCAAATGTTGTATCAGGATCGCCGTCTACAACGATGTCCACTTTGTCACCTTTTTCAATGTTCTTAATGTCTGTTTCTTTAATATTCGCTGTAATGTAAAGCTTGCTTAGGTCAATCGTTTCACCAAGAACTGTCCCAGGCTGCACTTGTTGGTTGTTTTGTACTTCTTTTTTGACTAATGTGCCATCAGCCACTGCTTTAATGTTTGTTTTTGCTTCTCCTTCAACTTTTGCCACTGTGCTGTCTTTTTGCACTTCGTCACCTTCATTGATATCCCAGCCTTTGATTTGTCCAGCTGCTGGCGCTGTAATTTGGTACATGTCACCTGTCACTTTTGCTTCATCTGTTTTTACGAAGTTTGTGCTTTCGTAGTAGTAATAAGCACCTCCGGCAATAATGGCAAGAATCACAATAAGGCCAATAATATTTGTTAGCAATAAACGCCCTCTGTTCATGTTTTGTTTCTCCTTTCATGTATAAAAATATAGTGTCATCTGCTTTAGCAAACTTAGAATGCCCATCATCTGACAGATTATGAAACAAGCTCATAGAGCTGTCTGTTTCCCCTTTTTCTACTCCGCTGAAAATGGTGTGCAGCCCATTTATACTTATTGTTCACTTATGAGCAAAAAGCAGAAAAAGAAGAAAAGACGATCGGCATCTTTTTTGAAAAACTTATATTTAACAAGATTAAATATTAATAAATGAAAATTGAAATGTCAAAGAGAAAGTTTTACTTTTTTTCTGGTGATCCCTTCCTTCTCCACATAAAAAACCTTTCAGCCCTTATGCTGAAAGGTTTTTTTGAATGTTCTCTTTAAGAAAGAACTTCTTCCTGCTGAAAAAATTTTTTTAATGCGAGAAAAACGTCTGATTTTTGCTTCAAAATATAATGCTTAAATTTCTCATCCTGAATATGTTTATATGCTGACATTAACGTAGAATGCCGATTATATTGATTCACTTCACCATAACAAAATAAATTGGCTTTTTTCATAATTTCAGAAACGAGCTTCACGCACCGTGCATTATCAGAGGTCAAATTGTCACCATCAGAAAAATGGAAAGGATAAATATTATATCGTGACGGGGGATATCGTTCGTCTATGAGCTCTAGTGCCTTTCGATAGACAGAAGAACAAATGGTTCCCCCGCTCTCTCCCCGAGAAAAGAAGTGCTCCTCGTCTACGACCTTCGCCTCTGTATGGTGGGCAATGAATTCGATCTCGACTGTCTCATACTTTGTCCGCAAGAAACGTGTCATCCAAAAGAAAAAGCTTCTTGCCATATATTTTTCCCAAAGCCCCATACTTCCGCTCGTATCCATCATCGCTAGGACAACCGCTTTCGATTCTGGTTTGGTGACTTCATTCCACGTCTTATACTTAATATCCTCTGGATAAATGGGATAAAAGGAAGGGCTTCCTGTCATGGCATTTCGTTTAAATGCTGACAGCATTGTTCGTTTTTTATGGATATTACCGGTTAACCCCGTTTTGCGAATATCATTAAACTCAATTTCCTCGACAACGATATCATCAAGTTCCTTTTGTTTAAGATTTGGTAGCTCCAGCTCACGAAATAGCGCTTCCTCTAAATCCATTAATGAGACTTCAGCTTCGTAATAATCATCACCGGCTTGATCTCCAGCACCTTGACCTTTTCCCTGCCCTTGCTTACTGTCAGATCCATCCCGAGCGACCACATCGCCAACTTGGCTGTCTCCATCTCCTTGACCTACATGCTTATTTTTATCATAGTTGTACCGAATTTTATATTCATCTAAAGAACGGATCGGAATTTTGACCACATCTTTGCCATTAGACATGATGATGCTTTCCTCTGTGACAAGATCCGGCAAATTGTTTTTAATCGCCTCTTTGACTTTTTTCTGATGACGCTGCTGGTCATCAAAGCCTTTTCGATGGAGGGACCAGTCTTCCTGAGACACAATAAACTGACTTTTTTCTTGCCGGGACATCCATCCCCCTCCTCACCTTTTTGCACAATTCTTGTACCCATCGATTCCATTATCGTATGCTGGTCGTCGTCGAAATGACGACGATTTTTAAAAAAGACATTACCGGTGCTGGTTTGCGCCAATAATGCCTCCTTCATTTATTAACGATTCAGAAGACTGCCTACATATTTTAAGAGTTCATTTGCACTTGTAGAATTATAGCCATGCTCATCAATCAATCGCGCCACTACTTCATTGACCTTTTTCAACTGCTGCTCATCCGGCGTTTTCGTCGATGTTGTAATTTTCACGACATCTTTCAAATCGGCAAAGAGCTTCTTCTGAATGGCTTCTCGTAATCTCTCGTGAGAATTATAATCAAAGCGTTTGCCCTTTCTCGCATAAGCCGAAATCCGAATGAGGATTTCTTCTCTGAATGCCTTTTTGGCGTTTTCAGAAATGCCGATCTGTTCCTCAATTGAACGCATGAGCTTTTCATCAGGATTCATTTCTTCACCTGTTAACGGATCACGCAGTTTGTTTTTATTGCAGTACGCCTCAACATTATCTAAGTAATTATCCATGAGAGTTTTCGCAGACTCCTCATAGGAATACACAAATGCCTTTTGAACTTCCTTCTTCGCCATATCGTCATACTCTTTTCGTGCGACAGAAATAAAATTCAAATAACGTTCCCGATCTTCACTTGAGATCGATGGATGCTGATCGAGTCCCTCTTTTAAGGAACGGAGAACATCCAGTGCATTGATGGATTCCATGTTCTTTCGAATAATAGTGGATGAAATGCGGTTAATGACATATCTCGGGTCAATTCCGCTCATTCCTTCGTCATGAAATTCCTTTTTCATCTCATCAATATCAACAGATTGGAAACCTTCGACACTTTCCCCATCATATAGTCGCATTTTTTTCACCAAATCGATATCAGACCGCTTCGGCTCTTTCAGCCTTGTCAAAATAGAGAACATCGCAGCCACCTTTAGCGTATGCGGCGCAATATGAACATCTGAGACATCACTTTCTGAAATCATCTTATGATAGATGCGTTCTTCCTCTGTCACCTTTAAATTATAAGGGATCGGCATCACAATAATTCTTGAGTGTAAAGCCTCGTTCTTTTTATTTGAAATAAATGACCGGTACTCCGTTTCATTCGTATGTGCAACAATCAATTCATCCGCACTAATCAACGCAAAACGCCCTGCCTTAAAATTTCCCTCCTGCGTTAATGAAAGAAGATGCCATAGAAATTTCTCATCACACTTTAACATCTCCTGAAATTCCATCATTCCACGGTTCGCTTTATTGAGCTCTCCATCAAACCGGTACGCACGCGGGTCTGACTCTGAACCAAATTCAGCAATCGTTGAAAAATCAATACTTCCTGTTAAGTCGGCAATGTCCTGAGATTTCGGATCCGACGGGCTGAAGGTACCAATGCCGGTCCGTTTGTCCTCTGAGAAAAAAATTCGTTCCACTCTCACATCCTCAATGCGGCCACCATATTCCTCTTCGAGCCTCATCAAGTTCAAAGGTGATAAATTCCCCTGCACACGTATGCCGTATTCTCTATAGAAATCCTCCCGCAGATTTTGCGGAATGAGATGAAGCGGATCTTCATGCATTGGGCAGCCTTTAATCGCATAGACTGCGCCATGATCTGTTAGTGAATACTCTTCCAGCCCTCTTTTCAGCCTTGTGACAAGCGTCGATTTCCCGCCGCTGACTGGACCCATTAACAATAAAATACGCTTTCTGACATCTAAACGTTTAGCCGCAGGGTGAAAATACTCTTCCACTAGCCTTTCCAATGATTCCTCTAATCCAAAAAGCTCCTGATCAAAAAATTTGTAGGTTCTGACCCCATTCTCCTCTTCAATCCCGCTGTCCTTAATCATATGATAAACGCGAGAATGAGCAGATTGAGCGACAAGTGGATTTTCTCTAATAATATCTAAATATTCGCTGAATGTGCCTTCCCATTTCAGTCGCTGCTCTTCTTCTCTGTGCTGTTCAATTTTCTTTAAAATATCCATATGAACCTCCTCTTTCAAGATTGAAGCTAGAAATCAGATACTGTTTTACAATCTATGCGGAGGCGTCCTATTACATGCTTTCGTTCTTCAAAATGACGAATTGGCAAACTGAATTGACAACCATCGGCAAGACCCTTCATAATAAAGGAAAAACAGGAGAAAAATGATCTTCATCTCCTGCTTTTCAAGGCGAACTTCACAACATATGAAACCGGCAGCAAAGGAACAAAGGGATAAGGGGGAGCTTATATGAGAACGGTCATTATGATGGGCGTCATCATTACGTTTTTAGTATCCATTTTCACAGCTGGCTACGAAGGCAAGCCCGGTAAATGAAAAAAAGGATGTTCCATCAGCGGAACATCCTTTTTCATTTCGTTCATATTTTCAGCACTTACATATTCACTGAAAGCGAGATGGGATCTCGGCTTTTATCTTGTTCTTATATCAAATCTCGGTATTGCTGCTGGCGAAGCGCCTCATACACAAGAATCGCTGCCGTATTCGATAGATTCAGTGAACGAACATGCTCTGTCATCGGTAAACGTAGACAGCGATCCATATTCCGTTCAATCAAATCTTTTGGCAATCCACTCGTCTCTCTGCCAAATACAAAGAAGTAGTCTTCATCTAGCTGCGAGTAATCAAACGTTGTATGCGGCTTTTGCCCAAACTTTGTGATATAGAAAAATTGCCCCTTCGGATGAGCCTCAAACAATTCATCTAATGAATCATGATAGACGACATTGGCATATTTCCAATAATCGAGTCCTGCACGCTTCAGCATTTTATCATCTGTCGAAAAACCAAGCGGACGAATCAGATGAAGTGTTGTATTTGTTGCTGCACATGTTCGCGCAATATTTCCAGTATTAGCTGGAATTTCTGGTTGATATAAAACGACATGAAGTCCCAAAAAAGTTCACCTCTAATTTTCTTTTCCGCTCAACATTATACCATTAACTATCCTTCGGAGCATCGTCCAAAATGTGAAAAAACGTATAACGAATACTAGGTGTATAAGCCGTTGAATCTTCATACGACCAGTAACGCATACGGCTGTCATACGTTTGTGCATTCACAAGAGGCATTCCGCCTTTATCATGATCAACGACAATGGTTGTATGATTATACCTACCGTCACCTTCAAAATCGTAGCAAATAACATCACCTATTTGAAGCTCCTGCGGCTCCTTGAGCTTCTTCGCTCTCAACCCCGCTTTGGAATTCGCTAAATAATTTTTCATCGAATGGGCCACCGTCCAGCTGTAGCTCCATGTATGTGGACGAACCCACCAGCCAGATCCACGGTTCGGATATCCTCTCGTTGGCGCATTCCCTGCTTTTAGACATTGTGAAATAAAATTCGTACAGTTATCTTCGAAATTTTTATAGGCTGGATTTCGTTTATTCCAATACGTCTCAGCATATTGAACAGCTGCACGCCGGTCATAGTGAAAAGCTCTTCCAAATTGGTCTTCATTTTGGAAGCGCTCATCCACCTGATCTTCCTTTTGTCGTTCTTCTAACATCATCCGATCTTTCACAAGCATGTCGTTATAAAGAAACGCTTCTCTTTTCTCAACCTGTTCCTCTAAATAAAAAGAATCGTCTATATCCTTACAGACATAAGTGAGGTGCGCGAGATATTGTACTTGCTGAGCTCCATCATCTTGAATAGCTGAATCGAGAAGTTTTGCTTTTGCTTTCGCCTTGACAATCTCAACTTGTCTTCTTGCAAACAGCTCTTTCTTTCGCTCCACAGCGTCCACATCAGACATCAGCTGCGGCTGTTTGATCGTACTGCCATTTAATAAATATGCCAGTCTGTCTTCTAACGTTTGTTCTAATAATTGTTTCACACAGACACCACCAAACTTTTTTTAACATCTCTGTTTGGTTCATTCTATGTTCAATGGGAGGTTATTTAGTATTTAAAGGTGTTTGTAACAATTCAATCCCTTTGATGATCTCTTGTTTTGCTTCTTCATCACTTTCCCGCTCAAGGGCTTTTTCGAGTTCTGAAAGCTGCTGACCATCGCCAATTTTACCGATTGCCCAAGCAGACGTGCCTCGAATGACCGGTCTTGGATCTTTATGCATCAGTTCAACCAAATCTGGCAAAGCAGATGCATCTTTAAAGTGAGCAAGTGCCAAAATGGCATTCCGCTGAATAGGCTTTTTCCCTCGCCATGATCCAGAAACATGACCATACTTCTCTTTAAACTCACGATTGCTGATTGTCAGCAGTGGCTTTAAGAGCGGCTTTGCAATTTCAGGATCTGGCTCCATTTCAGGATGTAGATGAAAGTCTTTCCCTTTATTAATTGGGCAGACCGTTTGGCACGTATCACATCCATACAACCGATTCCCTATTTTCGAGCGAAATTCGTCAGGTAAAAACCCTTTTGTCTGTGTTAAAAACGAAATACACCTTTGAGAATTGAGCTGGCCTGGATTCACAAGAGCACCCGTTGGGCATGAATCCACACATTTATTACAAGTTCCGCACTGGTCTTCTATTTTCTCATCCGGTTCAAATGGAACATTTGTAATCATCTCAGCCAAATAGACATAAGATCCGAACTCTGGTGTGATAATCATACAGTTCTTTGCACTAAAGCCAATGCCAGCACGTTCGGCTACAGCACGGTCAGACAATTCACCTGTGTCCACCATTGATTTTGTCCGTATATCTTCGTGTTTACTGCGCAAAAACTCTTCAAGCATGTCGAGCTTTTTTTTCAGCACAACATGATAATCAGTTCCCCATGAAGCCCTGCAAAAAATCCCTCTTCTTGCATCCTTTGTACTTCGGGGAGCATCTTTCATTTTAGAAGGATATGCGAGCGCAATGGCGACAATTGATTTTGCTTTTGGAAGCAGCAAAGCAGGATTTGTTCGTTTTTCGATATCAGGCTCTTCAAAACCGGACAAATACCCTAACGATTCATGTAAGATGAGGCGGTCCTTTAATGAATCAAATGTATCAGCACTTGCAAATCGAATTTTATCGACACCAATTTCGTTCGCATATTGAATTAACTCTTCTTTTAATTGTCCAACATGAATCACCTTGCAAACCTCCTTTCTTTGTTTCTTCAGTTGTTTTCAGTATAATACGAGTGTATCATGACCGATTGGAGTGAGTCACTGTGAAGATACAAATGAAAATCTCCCAACCTCAAAGCCCGTCTATCCATGTTGGACAGATTGAATATTCACATATTGAGATAGGAAAATCCCCTCAAATGTTAAAAGGCCGACTGCGCCTGTTTCAAGAATCTTTGTTTTTTGAATATGAAGATCAAACTTTGGAAGAAGTACCAGCGATCAAAGAATGGACAAATCTTCTAGAAGATGTCCCTTTTCTTCCGCTTCTTGCTGATATTCAAAAAGAACAATTTATTGACTCGACCAATTCCGTACAGGATTTGTCGATATTTTTTTCATTAAAATATTTCTTGCCTATCCTTACATTAGATGCCGATCAATTGAAAGGGCCTCTTTCATTATCCAAAAATGAAACTGGTCATATTGAATGGCAGGATGGCGCAGAGCTTAAAGGGTTATTTTCTCAACCAAGTAAAGCTCAAATTTCTCAAGACACAAAAAGCATTCTTCAAATCATTCTCTTCCCACCATCTATTTCCCGGGAAAAGAGTGAGGCACTTATACAATCCTTGACGAAGATGTTTATACAAATACATGGTGGAGAAAGTAAATATGAACTCATTGAAAAAGCACTGTAGGTCACAGTGCTCTTTACATTATACTGACATAATAAAAAACGCAACACTTCGTTTATCTATGAAACGAAATACTGCGTTATAAACAAAATTATGTATTGGAGCGGGTGATGAGAATCGAACTCACGACATCAGCTTGGAAGGCTGAGGTTTTACCACTAAACTACACCCGCATCAATCTTTTAAAGACATCGTCATTGCGTTGACTTTTATTATGTTACAACTTTCTTAACAATTCGTCAAGAGAATATGAAGATTTTTCGTCAAAAAATTTCATATTCTCCATATATATTACGATAGTTATTTATCGAGCTGGATATAAAATAAGTAGGCATGTGAAATATGTTTCAGCGCTTGCTTTGGATTTTTTTCAATTTTATCAAGCATAGGAACATCGCCATTTTTCCCCATTGCCGCTGTGTACGCAATGAGTGCCTTATCTCCTGAAGCGACTTTAACAGATTCAGATTGTGCAGAGAAGACATAATCACTTACTTTGAATGGAAAGCTTGACGTCGCTTTCGTTATTCCGCCATTCTTCTTATCTGACCAAATGCTAAATTGTGAGTTGAATATATCTTTCTCATGACTTAGTTGAAAGAGTACATTCATCGTTTGGTCAGTTCCATCCTGATGTAACGTAAAAGTCGAAGAAGATACTTCCTTATCAACTAGTCGGCCATTTTTGTAGTGGCTCCCGATAAAAGTAATACTCTTATCATTCTTCGTTAATCCTTTAAGTGTAAGAGCTACTATTTCATTCGTCGTTGATGCCTCTAGTAAGTTTTTTTCTTTCTTTGTCAATTTCATTTTTTCAATCGTTACTTGGTTTTTAGAGTCAGACTCTGTTTCTATTTTAGAGACCGTTTTCTCTGTCGTTGTTGTTTCTGCAGCCTTCTCGCCGCATCCTGCTAATAGAAAAACAGTAAATAAAAGAATGCTCCATTTCTTAATCATTGATATCCCCTTTAGTATTTTTATTCTTTATTATACTAAAATTTGGTTGATTATACAAAAAAAGATTAGGAGAATTCTCCTAATCTTTCGCTTTTTTCTGTTTCATGGCTGATAGGAATGCCACAATGAGAAAACTGACAGCAAAAATGACAACCATATAAATAAAAAAGTTTGGTTTGATTTGGAACGTAAATGCAGACGAACCTTCCATTTCAAAAGCAAGACTGTTAAATAATAATTCATTATTTGTTTTTGATTGAAATAAGTGATAGAACAGAACACCAATGGTCAGCATCGGAAAACCTAAGAAACCTAGGAAACTACCAACAATTGCACCTTGTTTCATTGCCTGAACGTTCATGATCGTTGTCCTCCCATTCCACCAAGCAATAACTGCTTCATAATAGACTTACCATCCCCCATAAACGGAAGAAGGTAGAGCAATTGAATAAAATACGTGATTGAAAAAATGAAAAACCCTGTCGAAATTGGATTTTCTTTTAGAAATAAAACAGTCACAATGATTCCGGCTGCGCCAATGAGCCCCGGCAAAAGCGGACCAAGCAGTGTAATCCACACCTGTTTTTTCTGAAATGGATCTAAAACAGGCCTCACAAATTTCACAGACATCATATCGCTCGCAAAAAAGCCTTGAGGACCATCCCGGCCGGCGAACTTCCGATGTGCATACCCATGTGCCGCCTCATGCAAGGCAGTTCCTGTAATTAATCCGAAATAAATAATCGTAAAATAAATGGCAATGGCTGCAATCGATGGATCAGGAATAAATAAAAAGGCGATTCCCGCCATGATCATAAAGAGCACCCAGAAAAAAATGATTTTACGCGTCACCATCAGCAGAGCCGTGCCTAGTATGTGAAGAAATGAATGACCCGTGCAGTCAAACCGCTCTTTCATCTTTACTTGATACTGTTTAAAAAATTGACAGCAGGCTGTGACAGCTCGATATGGTGATTGATAATGAATCGATAGCAAGTGATGCTGATTCAGCCCCATCATCAATTGATAAAAATCGCGGGCAATCACAGACTCATCGACTTGAAACAAATCGGCGAGCTCTGCCGTAATACTCGCCTCTGTCCTTTGACCATCCACTTTCGTTAACATATGATATGCACTTTCGTTAATTGGAAGTGAGCTTCCGTACTGCGTATCAGTCAAATGCCTTTTTTGTAAAGTCACATAAGGCGCAAGTGCCGGCACCCGCTCAATCTTTAGCTTAGTGTTAAGAAGTTGAATCATGTGAATACCTCCATGAAAAACCTTTATATATGGCAAAGATGAGCAGACATTCAAATCCTGCCACAAGCAGCCACTGAATCATTTGACTCGATTCCCCTATCACATAGTTTCCAATAAATACAATCGGAATCATGATTAAAATAAGCGCTCCAAACGAGAAAATGCCTGTGTAAGGATTATTTCGATCAAGGGGCAATAAAATACCCACCACATAAAAGAGAGCCGTTGCATTACACAAGACAGCAGCACCAATCAACACGATCCAGATCTGATCCGGTAGCGTCAGTGTTGTGATCATAAATAAAACAATTTGGATCACACCAACGAGCAAAAGTCCGAGAAACTTATAAAGAGCCACTTCCCACGGCCTTAGACCAAACGTTTTATACATCCCAAGCATACGTTTGTCATTGCCAAATGAATTAAAAGCTGTTAACCCAGCTAGCGCACATAAGACAAAAAAAGCTTCTCCTTCAAAGCGGAAGGCAAACTGATAACGGACAAATAAAATGACAATAAGGAGGATGAGAAAATTTAAAATATTTTCTTCATTTCTCACTTGTGACTTTATTTCCTTTACAATGAGTGACCACTTTTTCGAAGATGAAAATGGCAGTTTGTGCAGAAAGGTTAACGCTTTTTTCTCAGCCATAATTGGCATTAAAGAAAGAGAAATAAATGCGCCTCCCGCAGATAATAGGATGAAGAGGATCAACATCGCATAATTCACCCCGTCAGGAGACATCCCTTGTGCCGCTAAGAAAAACGGTGCTGTAAAATACATCAAATGATAATCAAACTGTACATATGATTGCTGTATTTGATTGATGTCGAAATGTGTCATTCCATACGCTACAACTAGCGCTAATAAAACAAATATCGCTGCAAATTTTTGCAACGGTAATTTTAATTTTAGTACGAGTAAATAAGTCACGTTGTAAATGAGCTGAAGCAGTGTTAAGACAAAGAGTGATTGCAACAGCACCATCAAAAAGAACGTAAGAATAAAGAAAATACTGATCCCTTGTGCAATAAAATTAGGTAAAAGCAAGATCCCGATGAAAAATAAAACAAGCCCTGTGACGACTGTCACCATCGGAATGAAGTAACCAAGACTTTTTTGAAAGGTAGACAGCGGAAACCAGCTGAGCTGCATAGAAAAACGATCTTGTTCAGGTGTTCTGACTTTGATCAGCACAAATAACAAGCTTGTAAAAATGGATGCATTGATTGCCATCGACACAACCAACAACCCAAGTGAACGTTCATCTCCATTTAAGAAAGCCTTCATAAAGACACCCGTAAAACTGTATCCGATGATGGCTCCCATTGTGACTGCAAACAAAAAGAATAAGACCACAATGATTCGCTTCGTTTGAGTATCAAAGAGCTTATACATCTCCTGCTGCCACATTTTAAGCATCATTTTAGAAATGATTAATGATTTCATCAAAATGTGCACCCCTATCACTTAACATTGAAGCTTTCAGAAACACCTGTTCCAATGTGCTTGATTGATACTTTTCTTTTAAGGCTGAAACCGTCCCTTCATCCATTTTATTTCCTTTAGAAATAATGGCGATCTTGTGGCACAGCTCTTCCGCTGAAAGCATATCATGCGTTGAAAGCAAGATTGCACCATGGTGCTCGGCATAACGTTTCATCAGTTTCTTTGTGTTTATAACCGCTTCAATATCAAGTCCTCTAAAGGGCTCATCCATGATCACTAATTGACTCTCAAGCATAAAGGCAGCAATCAGCTGTGTCTTTTTTTTCATGCCATGGGAATAGGTTTCAATTGGTCTTGATAAAGCTGATTCCATATCAAACAATTCAATTAGTTGATTTCTTCTTTGAATTGTTTTACATTCATACATAGAAGAAACAAAATCTAAATATTCAGCACCAGTCAATGCTTCAGGGAGCAGCAGATCATCTGGAACATAGGCGACTTGTTTTTTAAAGGATGGATCATCATTTGTGACATCCTTGATATGAATGGTTCCTTCTGTATGCTTAATGATGCCGAGTACACAGTTAATCATCGTTGTTTTACCGGATCCATTTGGTCCAGCCACAGCAACGATTTGATGAGGGGCAATTTTCAAATGAAAATCATTGACAGCAGTCACGTTATTTTTATACGTCTTGGTTAAATTCTCGATCGTAAACATATAACCTCCAAGTGTCTGCATATTCTTTAAAAACAGATCAGGCTAAACCGCCCGCCACAGACGGTTTAGCCCTGGTGTCTTATCTAAGAAGTAAAAAGATGAATCCTAAGTATAGCTACTTACATTCAATTTGGACTTTTAAGCCACTTTCCCACTGAACGGCTCCTGTAAAGCTACCCTTGCCGTTTGCTAAACACCAAACTGCTGCTCCTAGAACAACTGTTGCTCCCAATCCAAGAAGGACAGCAACAAATACTAAGAACCAAGCTTGGTCCATAATAGCAGGTTCCATAGTGGAATAGTCAACTTGCGGCGCTGCATAAGTCATACTTTTCACCTCCCAGCTTATGATGATCGTATCATAGGCGTCACACTCCAAACATCAACAGAAGATCCCATTTTTGACCGAACATATTTTCGTGTAAAATGTGACTTTTTATTCAATTATTCATGTTCAACTGTATAAATTCTTCCTTTTTTACTATTTTTCACCACAACTCAAGAACCACAAAACCCATATAATGTCAATTAAACCATCTTTTTTCTGCCTTTTTTCAAATAGTTCATTTTCATCATCTCTTCTATTTAATCTTTCATTTTTTTGAGATAGAAAGAATTCCCCCGATATATCAGATATAAAAGTCCTAATTATATGTCGTTAACACATCAAATACGACATATTAACTGATAATTCCAACAAAAGAGTGAGCATATTTTCCTTCTTCTCTTGTCTCTTAAAATATGTATATACAAGAAAACCTATTGGGAAAAAAGCCCTTGCCTTCTTCCACAGCACATATCATTTTACTTGCATCTCTTTCTATAAAAAAAGCAAAGCAGCCCGACAAGTATGACTGCTTTGCTTTCATTTATGAGGAACTTGTAGCAGAGGCTGTATCAGGAAAGTAATTGTTCCCAATAATTTCACCAGCAGGAACGTGTGGTCCTGCATCACCATTTCTTTTAAATGGGAGAAGCGGGAAAACAAGTTCTGCTAAATAATAAGATTCTTCTAAGTGCGGATAACCAGAAAAGATAAATGTATCAATACCTAGAGACTGATATTCTATTATACGTTCTGCTACTGTATGCGGGTCCCCGACGAGCGCTGTTCCTGCCCCGCCTCTAACTAAGCCAATGCCTGCCCAAAGATTAGGGCTAATTTCAAGCTTCTCTTTATTCCCTTGATGTAATTCAACCATTCGTTTTTGCCCTACTGAGTCCATCCCTTGTAAAGTCTTTTGCGCCTCATCAATAGTCTCTTGATCTAAATGACGAATCAGATGTTCCGCTGCCTGCCAAGCTTCATCTTCCGTTTCTCTCACGATCACATGAAGTCGAATACCAAACCTCACCGTTCTTCCTTCCTTTTCAGCCTGCTTTTTCACTTGTGCGATTTTCTCTTTTACTTGTGCAGGCGGCTCGCCCCAAGTTAAATAAACATCTGTATGTTTTGCAGCGGCTTGAATGCCTGCTTCTGATGATCCTCCAAAAAAAACGGGTGGATGTGGTGTTTGAGCTGGTGGAAATAGCAGACGTCCATTTTGTGCTTGCAGATGCTTCCCTTGAAACTGAACATTCTCTCCTTTCAATAACCGCTTCCAGATGGTCAAAAATTCTTCTGTTGCCTCATAGCGTTCATCATGAGAAATGAATAGCCCGTCTCCTTCAAGTTCTTCTTTACTTCCTCCCGCTACAACATTGATCAGCAGTCTCCCGCCTGAAAGCCGATCAAATGTGGAGGTCATTCTAGCAGCAACAGACGGCTGCATCAACCCTGGCCGAAGAGCCACAAGAAACTTTAAATGGGTTGTTTCTGCAGCTAAAGCAGCCGCTGTCAGCCATGGATCTTCACAAGATCTACCTGTAGGCAGCAAGACCCCTGTGTACCCAAGCTGATCGGCAGCTTGAGCAATTTGTTTAAAATACGGATAGTCTGCCTGTCTTGCCCCTTTCGATGATCCTAAATAACGCCCATCCCCATGCGTTGGAATAAACCATAGAATATTCATCATATCGCCTCCTATTATTTTTCACCTTGATAACTTGTGCGCCATTTGAGCAGTCGCTTTTCTAACAGCCGTACAAATGAATCAGTCATCTTACCAACTACCGCAAAGATGATAATCCCTACAAACACTTTATCCGTTTGCGAGAATTGTCTTGCATCCATAATCATGTAGCCGACTCCACTACTCGACCCCATCAATTCAGCCACCACTAAACCAAGCCAGGCAATGCCTAATGAAAGCCTCACGCCCAGAAGAATATGAGGAAGGGCAGCAGGTAAAATGAGCTTTGTGATATTTTGATACAGATTAAACTCTAAAGCGCGAGCCACATCGAACAGCTTGTTATCTACACTGCGAATTCCTAGAAAGGTATTGATATAGATCGGAAAAAAAGCCCCAAGTGCAATCAATAAAATTTTCGCTGATTCATCAAAACCAAACCAAAGAATAAATAAAGGAGTCACCGCTAAATGAGGAACTGTTCTCAGCATTTGCAAGGTCGGATCTACATACTGCTCGGTTTTCCTAGAAAAACCGACACACAAACCCATCGCAAGTCCTAAACCTCCCCCAAGTAAAAACCCGCATATTGCTCTGTAGAGACTGATGTAAATATGGCCAAACAGCTCACCGGAACGAATCAACTCACGAAAAGATTCTGCAATGACAGTGGGTGCAGGTAGTACAGTAGAAGAAACGATTTGGGAAGCAGCAGCTCCCTGCCAAATCGCAATGAGTAAAGCAGGTAATACAAGTCCTTTTAACATGATGAAGGATGAAGCTTTTCTCCTTTTTTTCTTCATTCGCTCGGTTTTAGTCACAAGGGCTGGGTTAGATGCAGCTTTCATCAATTCTTCTCCTCTTTCAGCATTTTTTCAATAAACGAATTATCTACCACCTGATTGACATCAATCTTCCGCTGTATCGCCTTTGTTTGATATTGAAAATCAGCTGTATGCTGCTGGACGTTTATGATTTTCTTAGAAATGGGCTCATTGAGCGGCTCTGTATTGTTTAATACTTGTGTCACCACCTTCTGATCTAATTGTTTCAAACGAGCATAAAGTGTAATGGCTTCCTGTTGATGATCTTTCTGCCATTTCACCGCTTTGTCATATACTTTTAAAAATTGCACCACTAGTTCAGGGTACTCATCGGCAAACTTGGTTCTGACAAGTGTGAATCCAGGTGAATATAAATCGGTCGCTTCTCCATTAACCAGTAGCTTTGCTCCCTTTTCTATCGTTTCAAGTGATAAGAACGGCTCCCAGATCGACCAAGCATCAACTGACCCATTTTCAAACGCAGATATTGCCTCATCCGGCTGAAGCTGAATGATCTGGACATCCTTTGCAGATAAACCTGCCTGATCCAATACTTTGTATAAAAAGTCAAAACCACTGCTTCCTTTGGCAACGGCGATTTTTTTCCCTTTTAAATCTTCTACTTTTTGAATCTCACTGTTCTTATTCACTAAAATCCCATTCGCCTTTAACCCATCCTGAGATAAACCAATTTCCTTAAAATCAATACCTGCTGCCTGACCAGCTATAACAGGTGAATTACCAACCTGTGAAAAATCTAATTGATTGGCGGCAAGCCCTTCGAATTGGGGAGGACCACTTTGGAACTCCACCCACTTGACTTTCACACCTTCTTTTTCAAATGATTGCTCAAACCACCCTTTTTCCTTTGCTAAAAGAAGTGGGCTTAGACTTTGCTGAATCCCAATCCGAATCTCTTTCGGCTTGTCTTCTGATCCATTCGCTGCTTGACCACACCCAGCTAATACAAGGAGGATACCCAGAAAGAGAACGATCCTTTTTTGCCTTTTCATTCGATTTGACCTCCTTAAATTCCTGAGCCATTCGTCAGTAACAGCTCATCTGTTTTCTCAAATTCTGAAAGCACCTTTTGTCTTAAGCTCTGAAAAGCTGTTGACGTTCTATTCCGCGGGAATGGTAAGTTCACGGGAAGGATTTTATGAATTCGGCCGGGTCTTGCTTGTAACAGCACAATTTCATTGGCTAAATAAATGGATTCGTCAATATCATGAGTGACAAGCACCATCGTTGTTCTTTTCTCCTGCCAAATATCCAGCAGCACATCCTGTAAGTGTTTCCGTGTAAATGCATCTAGCGCACCAAAAGGTTCATCAAGCAATAAAATCTCCGGATCACGCAGGAGTGCTCTTGCAATAGCAACACGTTGTGACATCCCGCCTGAAAGCTCATGTGGATAGGCGTGTTCAAAACCTTTTAACCGAACAATTTCAATTAATTCATCCACTTTGCGGCGAACAGCTGCTTGTTTTAAATTGAAATTGGCAGCGATATTTTCTTCGACCGTCAACCATGGAAATAAGCGATGCTCTTGAAAAATAAAGCCCTGTTTCATTCCTGGTTCTGTCACACGCCTTTCTCCTATCACGATCTGCCCATCATAATCTGTATCAAGCCCTCCAATCATCTTCAGCAATGTACTTTTCCCGCAACCGCTCGGACCAATCACCGTCACGAATTCACCAGGAACGATGGTGAACCTTACGTTTTCAAGCACTTGAATGGTTTGTTTGTCTTTCCAAAAAGACTTATCCACAATATCAACGGAAATAGTCAATGCAAGTTCACTCCTCTTGTCATCAGATAGATACACAGAAAGGCCCTTATCCCAAAAATAGAGATAAGAGCCTTCGTGTTGTCCGATCAGCTATTCATATTGAGTTGTTAGCACCATCCTAAATCATATTATTCCTATGAATCAACTATATTTTATAAAATAGTTATTTCGACCTTGTATGCTTTTCATCAATACGATCGTAAATGGCTTCTATTCGTTCTTGATTGCTGTAAATCTCATATTTGTTTCGCTCAATCAAAATGTCTAATGTGATATCCAAATGTTTTCTGTATTTTTTTCGTTTTTTCTTTTTCTCCATCTTCAACTTCCCTCCTGATTAAAATAAAAAAAGGCCCTTCACTCATGCCTGAGTGAACGAGCCTTCGGTTGACCGATCAGCAATTCTTGTTGGTATTTTCAGTATGCTTATGTTAATACATACTATTCCGACATGTCAACTATATTTATTGTTTTTTCAGATTTATCTAAAAAATGATTGACCGGGCAGTAAACAAGATTTATAGTCTTATTAAATATTTCTTATTAAAGTAGTTGGTTTTATCTAACAAAAGGAGGATACACACATGTCAGAAGAACTTCAATTTCGTTTAGAAACAAAAGCAATACACGCAGGTCAAGAACTGGACTCAGCCACCTATTCAAGAGCTGTACCTATTTACCAAACAAGCTCTTTCGGTTTTAGAGATAGTGAGCATGCGGCGAATTTATTTGGACTTCAGGAACCCGGTAATATTTATTCACGTATTATGAACCCGACAAATGATGTGTTTGAAAAACGGATCGCTGAGCTTGAAGGCGGAATTGGTGCACTTGCTGTCTCCTCAGGACAAGCAGCGACCACTTACTCCATTTTAAACATTGCAGGAGCTGGTGACGAAATCGTATCCTCCAGCAGTCTGTATGGCGGCACATATAATTTATTTGCTCATACCTTGAAAAAGCTTGGAATAACAGTAAAGTTTGTGGATTCCTCAAACCTTGAAGAACTTGAAGCAGCCATTACAGATAAAACAAAAGCAGTGTATGCAGAGAGCATCGGAAATCCAAAAGGCGACATTTTACATATTGAAGCCGTATCAGCCATTGCACACAAGCACCACATCCCTCTAATTGTGGATAACACACTTGCCAGCCCTTATTTGTTAAGACCGATTGAATTTGGCGCAGACATTGTTGTCCATTCAGCGACGAAATTCATCGGCGGCCACGGCACATCCATTGGCGGAGTCATCGTCGACAGCGGCAAGTTTCCGTGGGCTGACAGTGATAAGTTCAAAGGACTGACGGAACCAGACCCTAGCTATCATGGCCTGACGTATACGGAAGCGATTGGAGAAGCGGCTTATATCACAAAGGCACGTGTACAGCTCTTACGTGATCTAGGGGCGGCTTTATCACCATTCAACTCATTTTTACTCTTGCAAGGCTTAGAAACATTGCATCTTCGCCTTGAACGCCACAGTGAAAATGCATTGAAGACAGCACAATTTTTACAAAATCATCCTCTTGTAGAATGGGTCAGCTATCCAGGTCTTGAAGGCCATGAATCCTTTGAGCTGGCTCAAACTTATTTACCAAAAGGACAAGGCGCCATCCTCACATTCGGCATTAAAGGTGGCAAAGACGCAGGAAAAAAACTCATTGATTCGGTTCAGCTTTTCTCACATCTTGCAAACGTAGGCGACTCTAAGTCACTCATCATCCACCCTGCCAGCACAACGCATCAGCAATTAAGTGAAGCAGAGCAAAAAGCCACAGGGGTGACACCAGAACTTATTCGTTTATCTGTTGGAACTGAAGCGATTGAAGATATTCTGGCAGATCTAGAACAGGCGATTTCAAAAAGTCAGTCTTAACCAAACAAAAAAAAGCACACCGGCGTGTGCTTTTTCTTATTGATTAGTGATTGATTAATCGAATATCTTGGAAGGGATAAAACACGAATGATGTTGTCCCTTGAATGTCACTCTTTGTAAAAAGACCTAAACCGTTGCGACTGTCCATTGATTTTTGGCGATTGTCACCCATGACAAAGTACTTTCCTTTAGGGACTGTAAGAGGACCAAAATCAGGTGTCAGCAAGGTGCCATCTGCGGCAGCTTTCTTTTTGTTTGATGTTAAATAAGGCTCCGCCACTTTTTGACCGTTCACATATAGCTGGTCATTTTTCATTTCGATTTTATCACCAGGTAAACCAATCAATCGTTTCACATAGTGAGTACTGCGGTCTTCCCCATCAAGAACAATGATCTGTCCGCGTTTATAATCGCCGAAGTAATCGACTGTTTTATTCACAAACACCCGCTCTGTATTATGCAGTGTCGGTTCCATAGAAGTCCCCTTCACAATATACGGTGCGAATAAAAAGTTACGAATGATAAAAACAGCAATAAATGCGATTAAGATGGCTTTGATCCAGCCCCATAATTCTGATTTCTTTTTTTGTGTTTTTGTATTTGTTGTCATAAGCTCCTCCTGAAATCCCCTAGGACAAAATGAGTTATCGCCAGCTGACCGCTAGCGCCACGCTTGTTTCTCCCTAAATATAAACATATTTTGCCAACAAATCAAGCTGTAAGAGAGAAAAAGGCAAGCACCTTTCTGTGCTTGCCCAAAACTCAGTTAGTTAGCAGAAGAATCCGTTTCTGTCTCTTTGTTTGTTTTACCATAGAAATAATCAGATGGATTTACTGGTTTAAAATCAGATAGCTTATGGAATCGAAGAAGATCCCTGTACAGTACTTTATCTGACAGGCTTAACTGATTATCAACACGGGCTTTAATCGCTTCTGTCTTTTTGTTTTGTTTCACCACTTTACCCGTTTTTGTATCGTAGACCGTATTATCTACAAGGGTATATTTTGGTGTCACATAGTTTCCGTTACGGAATGCAACAGTTTGATCATGCTTCTTAGAGAATAAATCTGTTCCAAAATTCACGTACTCATTTGAATCAATACCTTGTAAGTGAAGAAGCGTTGGCATCACGTCTACTTCACCGCCATACGTATGATTCACGCCGCCTTGTTTCCCAGGGATACGAATCATGAGCGGTACACGCTGATTTTGTGCATTTTGATATGGCGTAATTTCTTTCCCTTGAATCTCACTCATTGCACGGTTATGGTTTTCAGAAATACCGTTATGGTCACCATATAATAGAATCACTGAGTCTTTATACAGACCCGATTTTTTCAAGTCCTTAAAGAATTGTTCTAATGACTCATCCAAGTATCTCGCTGTTTGGAAATAATTATCCACTGTTTTATCGCCAGTTGTTGCCTTAGCGATTGTCGCATCTTTCTCATCTAAATTAAATGGATAATGGTTGGTCAATGTCATTAAGTGTGCATAAAATGGCTTTTTCATTGATTCTAACATTGGGATTGATTCTTTAAAGAATGGTTTATCCTTCAGACCCATGTTTACAAGGTTTTCTTCATCCATGTTGTAATAAGATGCATCGAAGAATTGATCAATTCCCATATGTTTATAAATCGTGTCACGGTTCCAGAAAGATTTATAATCCCCGTGAAGCACTGCACTCGTATAGCCTGCTTTTTGATCTAAGATGGCAGGAAGTGATTGGAAGGTATTTTCACCTTTTGTCACAAACGCTGCACCCTCTGGCAAGCCAAACATACTATTATCCATCATGAGCTCAGCATCAGAAGTCTTCCCTTGACCAGTCTGGTGGAAGAAGTTATCAAAATACGTAAAATCTTCTTTTCCATGAGCTAGTTTGTTTAAAAACGGCGTCACTTCTTCTCCATTTAACTTGTAGTCAATTAAAAATGACTGGAAGCTTTCTAAATGGATTTTGATGATGTTTTTCCCTTTAGCTTGACCAAAGTATTCTGCATTTGGTTTCGCATAGTGAGAGGTTGTATAGTTCACGACATCCGTTAAATCATCACTACTCGCATTTGCTACCTGCGTTGCATTTTGTGCGGTTTGCACGCCGTCATAAATCGCATAGTTATAAACACCTAAATATTTCACAATGTACTTATGATCAAATGTTCTCGTCAATAATTCTGGACGGTCTTTTTCAGCTAAGTGTAGGTTAACGAAGAATAGTCCAACACCTGCAGCCACAATCAGCAGTGCGAAAGTTTTTTTCATTTGGAACTTCTTCACTTCTGGTCTCCAAATGACAATGGCAATTAAAATGATGATATCAAGGAAGTACAAAAGGTCATGCGGCTTAATACTTGCTAAAACACCACCGGTCATACCTCCCCCAAGATTACCGGCTTGTTTCATTGTCGGGAATGTTAAAAAATCATCAAAGAAACGATAGTACGCTACATTCGCATATAAAAGTGCGGTCATAATAAAGTCAATGACAATTAAAACAATGGCCGATTTACGCCCCTTCAAAAAGAGAGCAAGTCCTAAAAACACGATGGCTGAACTGAATGGATTTAATAAGAGAAGACCCTCTTGAAAAGATCCCTTCACTCCTAAATTAAAGTCCATTTTGTAGGCTGTGTACGATTTTGCCCAAAATAAAAGGACAGCCAAAACAAAAAAGCTATATTTGTTCGCAAATATTTTTTTCATAAAACCTCTTCTTTCTTATTTTCGATCTGATATAAATGAAATCATAAAAAATTTACATTGATTTTGCAAATGTAAATCTTCTGCACCAAGCATTCCGATGCTCTTTTCTCCGCAGGTTACATGTGCTCCTTTAATATAACGAATAAGAAGCATCATAAGTTTCAAAAAAAATACGAGTAAATAAAAGGAAAAATATCCATTTACATTAAATTTACTGCCTCTACATGTTTCAGAGAATGATGAAGGTTTTGTAAATCACTCAGTACTACTTTACTTTTTTCATCTAATCGTGTCAAAGTAATTATAAAGAAAAGGAAGAATCACCTAGGCTTTTCGACTCACTTAGCCAAATTTATACAAAATCCGAACCGATTTGCTTTTTTATTGTGACTCAACCTCCTACAATCCATGTATCCTCTCTGCTGCCACATACCTAAAAAACAGTTTTAAATAAAAAAAGCTTGATTTCCCCTGCCAATGTACGGTGTGATAAAGGTATAGCTCCATCAAATAAATCAAGCTGGGGGACATCCTATGAAATCAAACAAACAAATCAACATATTTGAACAAAGATTCTCAGAAGAAGTGATAGACATCATGGCTGTTACAGGACCTTCTGGAGTCGGCGCAGGAAAAGCAGGAAAAGAGACTCTTTGGACTGCTTCAATCCCGCTCATTGCATGGAAGGAAAAAGACCGCATCATAACCGAAAAAGTGAGACTGTGCTGGTTAACAGATGAAAAGGGATTACGAGAAAAACAAGCGCAATTACATAAAGAATCTATCGTCACACTTCAAGTACGTAAAGGTGAAGGTGAATTTATGCTCGTTTCACTTGTTGATACAGATACTGAAGATAAAGAACTTCAAGAAATATTAGAAGAAGCTCAACAACCTATCTTTTACCATGATGACAAGCTGGGTACCTTTGAATTAGTGAAAGGACTAGACTTATTTGAAACAACCATCAAGTGGGGCAATGAGGAGTGCCTTCTTTACTTCAATCTTGAAGAAGAGGAAGAAATGAATGACTCTCTGAAAACGGCTAGACAACTCGTAGAAGAGCAGACAACATGGGATGCCTCCATGAAGTCATATGCAGCAAATCAGCTGATTGAACTAGCAAAAGATTGGCAGGAACAAGACGACTCCGCTGAACATTCAGAAGAGATCACACCGGATCAATTTATCAGCCGCATCTCTCTTGAAAGCCTCCATGCTTATCCAAATGGAGAATTCGAAGCCTACTATCATGACGGAGATTTATTTTGGGGACATGTCATCATTGTCTCTGGCAATATGAATGGAACGTTTCAAGATGCACACATTGCTGGCTAAAGAATGGAGGATAGATAAATGAAGATCAAAGCTTTTGACGAATTAAATCAACTAGGAAAAACACCTATTGTAGCCAAAATAGGCGGGTTTCGCCCTGATCCTTCTAAGTACAGCTGGTTTGCAGGTCATTTTTTCATCCAACGTGATAAAGGGTGGCCGGCAGATCAAGATGGAGCTATGATTCCCATTTTACAAATGTATTTACCCGAAGTACCAGGGGGAATGAACGGCTTTGATGAATGTAAGATGATTCAAATTTTCATCAACAAGAAAAACCTTCCGATCGATATCGCCAAAAACGGTGAGGGCTGGAAACTCATTGAATATTCATCAATGGAAGGATTAGAAATCGCTGAGACCCCTGAAGACGTGAAAGGAATGAAACCTTTCCAGATAGAGTGGCTCGAAGGGGAACAACCGGATTATCCATGCTGGGAGGAAGCTTGGTCATACGTTGACTTATCAGAGGTTAATGAAAGTGAAGAAGCGACAGATCATTTCTTCGAGCATTACTCAAACTACTCGTTCACAAAAATCGGTGGATACGGAGCTTACATCCAATCTCCTCCCCACCAGATGTCAGGAGAATTCATGCTGCAAATCGCCTCAGAAGAAAAACCTCGGTTCATGATTGGTGATAACGGCACGATGTATTTCTATTATGACAAAAACAATAAAGAATGGTTCATGCACTGGGATTGTTTTTAAAACCAACTGTATGGAACCATTCCCCTTTCTAATCGTAATAAACGATATGAAGGGGGCCGGTAATATGGGATTCATTTTAGACATCTTCAATCTTGCTCTGTATATCCCTTTTTTACAGGTAGATGAAGATGATATATCACGAAATGCAGCTCAGCTAAAAAAATACAGCTGGTTTCAAGCGTTATTAAGTGATCAAACGAGCAGAGAGCTGATCATTTATGATCAAGGAGTCCGCCGTGTAATTGGTCAATTTAAGACGAGTAAACTCCATAAGAAGCCATACAACATCAGATGCGAACGAAAGGTACAACAAGCCATACACCGTGCCATGTCAAAACACGGAAAGATCCGCACTTAGCTGTGGCTCTTTCCGTACAAATGTAGTAAATCCTTTTGAAGAAAACAATTGACGCTCGGACAACTCTCCCCGTATATTATGTATAAATCCATCTTTTTTTAGAAAAGGGGGCCTCACATGCGCTTGTTTAAGAACTGGAGAAAAAAGCAGCACAAACAGCCGATTACTTCAGATACGCAAGAAGACAGCATCCCAATTAATTTTTCTGCCCTTCCCTTTGGCACAGACACCGTAGATGATTTTTTGTTCAACTTAGACCTAACCTCCAAACTGATAGATCCATACAAAGAAGCAGACACGAACAAATAGAACCTCAACTTTCGTGAACCCTCATCCAATATTGGATGATTTTTTTATACTTAGAGGAAGGTGTCCCCCCTATGAAGACATATTATTTCGTCAGACACTGTCAAGCAGATGGACAATCCGAGGATGCGTCTTTAACGCCTCAAGGCATCACACAATCGCATGAACTCGCACAGTTTTTTTCCGACATTCAGCTCAACCAGATCATCTCAAGTCCTTATAAACGAGCGATTCAAACCGCTGAGCCCCTTGCTCATGCCAAGCAGATAAAGGTACAAATGGATAAGCGTCTCTCTGAACGTAGGTTAAGCAGTCAACCAATGGAAGATTGGTATGAAAAACTAAAGCTCAGTTTTTCGGACTTGCATATGACCTGTGAAGGCGGAGAGTCGAGCCAAGAAGCGATGAATCGTATTGTAGAGGCACTCTATGAACAAATAAACTTAGGAAGAGATCATACTTTATTCGCCACTCATGGCAATATTATGAGCCTGCTTCTAAAACACGCCGATCCTGCAATTGGATTCAAGGAGTGGGAACAACTAAGCAATCCTGATGTCTACATCCTGAAATATTTTAAAGCAGACCATGTAGAAATAGAAAGAATATGGCATAAATAAAAAAGGCAGGGTTGACCCCAGCCTTTTTCTTATGAAAAACAACTATTGATTATAGTAAAATGTCTGTACCCACTCATAGGGCTTCTTACGATCCGCACACCATTTCACAAAGCCTCTTGTCTCCGTCTGCTGAAATTCCTTCCAGTCCGATAAAAGTTGGTTATAGTAGACTGCTAGTTTTTCAACATTGGTTTGAACCTTTTTATCTTCGATCAGTTTCATGACATCTTGAATCCCTTGAATTCGCTCATGATCTTTCTCATAGGTACTTAAATAAAGATCTTCATGTATATGATGAAACGAATACCACAAAGCCGAGAAATAGGTTTCGCAAATTTGAACAATCACTCGCTGCTCTTTGCTGCCTCCCATCTCTAGTGCCTTCAATAAATAGGGCAGCCCTTCCCCCTGATGCACAAACAAGCCTTGCCAGCGATACGGTCTCACATCCATTGGATCAATATTTTCCCACTCTCGAATAACAGGATGGATCACCCCGTGTACCAATGGATACACAAGCAAATGATGACCATCCTCAAAACGTTCAATGTAATCAAACAGCCAAACAACAAATGAACGCCGTGCTGTAAATTCGTTCTTATTCATCTCTTCAACAAAAGACTGAAGAACCTTTAACGCATCTTTACGCAGCCCCTGTTCTTTCCTTACACAGTACTGTCTAAAAAGCGGATAATCATGTGATCGCTCATCTTCAATCATAGTCTGTAATATCGTCTTCATTTGCAAGATAACAACTCCGCCTCTTTACATTCATTTTATTGAACTATTATAACCAATTGTAACATCCACATGAAACTAGTAAAAAAATGAGTTGTCCTTTTTCTTTTATAAAACCCTTGGCATCCTCAAATCCATTCTTTTCTGTGTTCATGAATGAATTGTATGTCTTTTTGATAATGTTCAAGGTGCCCGTCATGAATCATTTTTTGAAAGGCTCTATCCCCTTCATTCGCTTTTCGCTTCATGTATTGACATAGACCTTCTAAACGCAGCAACACCATGTCCACATAATCTTCTGGTATTTCCTCACCATAAGCTTCAAAAAACAGTTTGACTCTATACTTTATATGGGCTGCATGCTCTAACGAATGATAATTTACGACCTCCCCTGTTACTGTACGAAAAAACCTACTGAGAGGGACACAAGTATAGAGAGTATATGCAATATCCCAAAGCCTTGGACCAGGGGCGGCTACATCAAAATCAATGATTCCCACTGGCTTTTTATTTTTGAAAATAATATTGTACATCGCAAAATCATTATGGCACACAACCTCTATGTTGTTAGGCGTATTGTCCATTCGTTCCCAATCGTCTGAAATGGGAAAATCACAAACAGCATCATGATACAGTCTAAGCATTTTCGCTATTTCTTTTAAAGCATTGTGAGAGCACATGTATTCTTTTAAGGGATCATGACCGGCCACCCCTTCAATGAAGGACAAGATCTCTCTACCTTTTTCATCAACCCCTAAAAATGTTGGAGCATAGGAGAAATTCTTTTTTTCTAAATGCTTTAGCAGCTTTTGTATATTCATATTGTCTGACTTTACCTCTCTGCGAACCGTATCTCCCGAACGATATACGTTGGAGACATTTCCACCTGTCAATAACTCTTCATGATCATTTTGTTTTTTCATAAATTCTCCCCCAAACTTGGGTCACAATGATGATGCCAGCTAAAGATGTGCATGTACCCACAAATATTCATTTAGTTACACAAAGGTAATTCACTGTTTTATGTGAATGCGCCAATCCATTCTGTTTCCTTATATGGTTAAATGTATCGTACCAAATGTTGCAAATCATCAAAAGTTTATTCTGTTAAAATTAGTACATGCTCATTCTATTCTAATAGGATTCTATTTTCATCTAAATAACTCATTTAAACCACAAAAAAACGTTTCACCACGAGGGTGAAACGTTAGGTTCACGGTAAAAAACAAAATTATAATAGATACCGGTGGCCGGAGTCGAACCGACACTCCGTGATAAATGAGTCCAAAAAGGCAAGGTATACTCTCTGAAAGTAAAGCAGCCGTTAATGAAATAAGAATTAAAGTTCTTCTTGATATATTGCTGATTTTATCGGCTTTAAAGTCAAAGGAATTTTAAACTCATGAATACTTTCAATATGATGAAAAAAATGATCTATATCGTCATAATCCATTGACCATTCTTCTACTACCTTTAACTTTTTTAACTCGCTTGTTGGTTTAAATAAAAATTCACAGTGCAGTTGTTCCATGTGAGAATAATCATCTTCTTCATAAATTGTAAACTGACGTACAAAATCAAGATGAAATAGTTCCTCTCCTGTAAAATCATAGACACCACACTGAAATAAAATTTCTTTATCTTCTTCGCCCTCAACGGTCTCCTTTGAAAAAGCCTTAAATGTTTCCCAAACCTTATTTATCTCATCGGTATCTTCACCGATGCTATCTTTAAGATAACTTTCAGCATTTTTAACCGTAATCATTACAACACCTCCTATGTACAATTGATCCAATCCATCTTCAATTGTCCTGCCCCTTTAGTTTAATCATAAGGTAACCATCAATAAAGTAAAAGTTAATCTCCTTTGAACACAATTTGAAGTAATTTTTTCGTGTGAAAAATCAGGTAAACAACAAATAAAAAAAGCCCTCCTACAATTTGTAGAAAGACGTTTTAAACGTTAATATTCCTTAATTCTTCTGTAATTGACGATAATAAAGAATATCTTAAACTAGATACCGGTGGCCGGGGTCGAACCGGCACTCCGTGAGGAACACGATTTTGAGTCGTGCGCGTCTGCCAATTCCGCCACACCGGCATGATCATTAAAGAGCGCAACTTATAATAATAAAAAATGGTGCCGAGGGCCGGACTTGAACCGGCACGGTAGTCACCTACCGCAGGATTTTAAGTCCTGTGTGTCTGCCAATTCCACCACCCCGGCAGTCTTTTCAAAAAAGGCGACACCCGGATTTGAACCGGGGATAAAGGTTTTGCAGACCTCTGCCTTACCACTTGGCTATGCCGCCATAATTGGAGCGGAAGACGGGATTCGAACCCGCGACCCCCACCTTGGCAAGGTGGTGTTCTACCACTGAACTACTTCCGCATATCAACTGGGCTAGCTGGATTCGAACCAACGCATGACGGAGTCAAAGTCCGTTGCCTTACCGCTTGGCTATAGCCCAATAATAAAATGGGGCGATTGATGGGAATCGAACCCACGAGTGCCAGAGCCACAATCTGGTGCGTTAACCACTTCGCCACAACCGCCATAGATGTTATGAATCATATAATTGGCAGGGGCAGTAGGAATCGAACCCACACCGGAGGTTTTGGAGACCTCTGTTCTACCGTTAAACTATGCCCCTATGAAAATAAAAATGGTGGAGGGGGGCGGATTCGAACCGCCGAACCCGGAGGGAGCGGATTTACAGTCCGCCGCGTTTAGCCACTTCGCTACCCCTCCACATTTGAAAAACAGTGCCGGCAAGAGGACTTGAACCCCCAACCTACTGATTACAAGTCAGTTGCTCTACCAATTGAGCTACACCGGCAAATAGTGGTGGCTCGGGACGGAATCGAACCGCCGACACACGGATTTTCAGTCCGTTGCTCTACCAACTGAGCTACCGAGCCAAGTATTCTTTTTAAAAAATGGCGGTCCGGACGGGACTCGAACCCGCGACCTCCTGCGTGACAGGCAGGCATTCTAACCAACTGAACTACCGGACCAATAAAGATAAATTTGGTTGCGGGGGCAGGATTTGAACCTGCGACCTTCGGGTTATGAGCCCGACGAGCTACCGAACTGCTCCACCCCGCGACGATATAAAAGATATGGTGGAGGATGACGGGCTCGAACCGCCGACCCTCTGCTTGTAAGGCAGATGCTCTCCCAGCTGAGCTAATCCTCCGAATAAAATGCTGGTATGTATTTCTATAAAAATGGTGACCCGTACGGGATTCGAACCCGTGTTACCGCCGTGAAAGGGCGGTGTCTTAACCGCTTGACCAACGGGCCCTTTATTATGTAAATTGTGGCGGAGAGCAAGGGATTCGAACCCTTGAGACGGGGTTACCGCCTACACGATTTCCAATCGTGCTCCTTCGGCCACTCGGACAGCTCTCCAAATTGGCTCCGCAGGTAGGATTCGAACCTACGACCGATCGGTTAACAGCCGATAGCTCTACCACTGAGCTACTGCGGAATGAAGAAAGCCTGGCGATGTCCTACTCTCACAGGGGGAAACCCCCAACTACCATCGGCGCTGAAGAGCTTAACTTCCGTGTTCGGTATGGGAACGGGTGTGACCTCTTCGCCATCATCACCAGACAATTTAGTGACAAAAAATATTATACTATGTATTACAAATAAATCAAGAGATTTTTGAAAAATGTTCTCTCAAAACTAGATAACAATGTTCATTTTTCACATTAGAATATAGGTTAAGTCCTCGATCTATTAGTATCTGTCAGCTCCACGTGTCACCACGCTTCCACCTCAGACCTATCAACCTGATCATCTTTCAGGGATCTTACTTCCTTGCGGAATGGGAAATCTCATCTTGAGGGGGGCTTCATGCTTAGATGCTTTCAGCACTTATCCCGTCCGCACATAGCTACCCAGCGATGCCCTTGGCAGAACAACTGGTACACCAGCGGTGCGTCCATCCCGGTCCTCTCGTACTAAGGACAGCTCCTCTCAAATTTCCTGCGCCCGCGACGGATAGGGACCGAACTGTCTCACGACGTTCTGAACCCAGCTCGCGTACCGCTTTAATGGGCGAACAGCCCAACCCTTGGGACCGACTACAGCCCCAGGATGCGATGAGCCGACATCGAGGTGCCAAACCTCCCCGTCGATGTGGACTCTTGGGGGAGATAAGCCTGTTATCCCCGGGGTAGCTTTTATCCGTTGAGCGATGGCCCTTCCATGCGGAACCACCGGATCACTAAGCCCGACTTTCGTCCCTGCTCGACTTGTAGGTCTCGCAGTCAAGCTCCCTTGTGCCTTTACACTCTGCGAATGATTTCCAACCATTCTGAGGGAACCTTTGGGCGCCTCCGTTACATTTTAGGAGGCGACCGCCCCAGTCAAACTGCCCACCTGACACTGTCTCCCTGCCCGATAAGGGCAGCGGGTTAGAAGGTCAATACAGCCAGGGTAGTATCCCACCGATGCCTCCACCGAAGCTAGCGCTCCGGTTTCCAAGGCTCCTACCTATCCTGTACAAGCTGTACCAACATTCAATATCAGGCTGCAGTAAAGCTCCACGGGGTCTTTCCGTCCTGTCGCGGGTAACCTGCATCTTCACAGGTACTATAATTTCACCGAGTCTCTCGTTGAGACAGTGCCCAGATCGTTGCGCCTTTCGTGCGGGTCGGAACTTACCCGACAAGGAATTTCGCTACCTTAGGACCGTTATAGTTACGGCCGCCGTTTACTGGGGCTTCAATTCGCACCTTCGCTTACGCTAAGCGCTCCTCTTAACCTTCCAGCACCGGGCAGGCGTCAGCCCCTATACTTCGCCTTACGGCTTCGCAGAGACCTGTGTTTTTGCTAAACAGTCGCCTGGGCCTATTCACTGCGGCTTCTCGGGGCTTTAACACCCTAAGAAGCACCCCTTCTCCCGAAGTTACGGGGTCATTTTGCCGAGTTCCTTAACGAGAGTTCTCTCGATCACCTTAGGATTCTCTCCTCGCCTACCTGTGTCGGTTTGCGGTACGGGCACCTCTCACCTCGCTAGAGGCTTTTCTTGGCAGTGTGGAATCAGGAACTTCGCTACTAAATTTCGCTCGCCATCACAGCTCAGCCTTCACGGGAAACGGATTTGCCTATTTCCCAGCCTAACTGCTTGGACGCGGATATCCAATACCGCGCTTACCCTATCCTCCTGCGTCCCCCCATTGCTCAAATGGTGAGGAGGTGGTACAGGAATATCAACCTGTTGTCCATCGCCTACGCCTTTCGGCCTCGGCTTAGGTCCCGACTAACCCTGAGCGGACGAGCCTTCCTCAGGAAACCTTAGGCATTCGGTGGACGGGATTCTCACCCGTCTTTCGCTACTCATACCGGCATTCTCACTTCTAAGCGCTCCACCAGTCCTTCCGGTCTGACTTCACTGCACTTAGAACGCTCTCCTACCACTGTTCGTAAGAACAGTCCGCAGCTTCGGTGATACGTTTAGCCCCGGTACATTTTCGGCGCAGAGTCACTCGACCAGTGAGCTATTACGCACTCTTTAAATGGTGGCTGCTTCTAAGCCAACATCCTGGTTGTCTAAGCAACTCCACATCCTTTTCCACTTAACGTATACTTTGGGACCTTAGCTGGCGGTCTGGGCTGTTTCCCTTTCGACTACGGATCTTATCACTCGCAGTCTGACTCCCAAGGATAAGTCATCGGCATTCGGAGTTTGACTGAATTCGGTAACCCGGTAGGGGCCCCTAGTCCAATCAGTGCTCTACCTCCGAGACTCTTACCTTGAGGCTAGCCCTAAAGCTATTTCGGAGAGAACCAGCTATCTCCAGGTTCGATTGGCATTTCACCCCTACCCACACCTCATCCCCGCACTTTTCAACGTGCGTGGGTTCGGGCCTCCATTCAGTGTTACCTGAACTTCACCCTGGACATGGGTAGATCACCTGGTTTCGGGTCTACGACCACGTACTCATGCGCCCTATTCAGACTCGCTTTCGCTGCGGCTCCGCATCTTCTGCTTAACCTTGCACGGGATCGTAACTCGCCGGTTCATTCTACAAAAGGCACGCCATCACCCGTTAACGGGCTCTGACTACTTGTAGGCACACGGTTTCAGGATCTATTTCACTCCCCTTCCGGGGTGCTTTTCACCTTTCCCTCACGGTACTGGTTCACTATCGGTCACTAGGGAGTATTTAGCCTTGGGAGATGGTCCTCCCGGATTCCGACGGAATTTCACGTGTTCCGCCGTACTCAGGATCCACTCTGGAGAGAACAACATTTCAGTTACAGGGCTGTTACCTTCTTTGGCGGGCCTTTCCAGACCTCTTCGCTTATATCGTTCCTTTGTAACTCCGTATAGAGTGTCCTACAACCCCAAGAGGCAAGCCTCTTGGTTTGGGCTGTTCCCGTTTCGCTCGCCGCTACTCAGGGAATCGCATTTGCTTTCTCTTCCTCCGGGTACTTAGATGTTTCAGTTCCCCGGGTATGCCTTCTCATACTCTATGTATTCAAGTATGGATACTACTCCATTACGAGCAGTGGGTTTCCCCATTCGGAAATCTCCGGATCAAAGCTTGCTTACAGCTCCCCGAAGCATATCGGTGTTCGTCCCGTCCTTCATCGGCTCCTAGTGCCAAGGCATCCACCGTGCGCCCTTTCTAACTTAACCATTTCTTACTTTAGAAAGAATCACTATGTGTGATGAACTTTGCATTGCATTCAATGTGAATGTATTACTTATTGTTATCTAGTTTTCAAAGAACAATCCTGTCTCGCTAGAGACATGTTTGAAGGAATGATCCTTCAAAACTAAACAAGACGAAAAACGTACGCTGCTCCATATATCCTTAGAAAGGAGGTGATCCAGCCGCACCTTCCGATACGGCTACCTTGTTACGACTTCACCCCAATCATCTGCCCCACCTTCGGCGGCTGGCTCCATAAAGGTTACCTCACCGACTTCGGGTGTTGCAAACTCTCGTGGTGTGACGGGCGGTGTGTACAAGGCCCGGGAACGTATTCACCGCGGCATGCTGATCCGCGATTACTAGCGATTCCAGCTTCACGCAGTCGAGTTGCAGACTGCGATCCGAACTGAGAACAGATTTGTGGGATTGGCTAAACCTTGCGGTCTCGCAGCCCTTTGTTCTGTCCATTGTAGCACGTGTGTAGCCCAGGTCATAAGGGGCATGATGATTTGACGTCATCCCCACCTTCCTCCGGTTTGTCACCGGCAGTCACCTTAGAGTGCCCAACTAAATGCTGGCAACTAAGATCAAGGGTTGCGCTCGTTGCGGGACTTAACCCAACATCTCACGACACGAGCTGACGACAACCATGCACCACCTGTCACTCTGTCCCCGAAGGGAAAGCCCTATCTCTAGGGTTGTCAGAGGATGTCAAGACCTGGTAAGGTTCTTCGCGTTGCTTCGAATTAAACCACATGCTCCACCGCTTGTGCGGGCCCCCGTCAATTCCTTTGAGTTTCAGTCTTGCGACCGTACTCCCCAGGCGGAGTGCTTAATGCGTTAGCTGCAGCACTAAGGGGCGGAAACCCCCTAACACTTAGCACTCATCGTTTACGGCGTGGACTACCAGGGTATCTAATCCTGTTCGCTCCCCACGCTTTCGCTCCTCAGCGTCAGTTACAGACCAGAGAGTCGCCTTCGCCACTGGTGTTCCTCCACATCTCTACGCATTTCACCGCTACACGTGGAATTCCACTCTCCTCTTCTGCACTCAAGTTTCCCAGTTTCCAATGACCCTCCCCGGTTGAGCCGGGGGCTTTCACATCAGACTTAAGAAACCGCCTGCGAGCCCTTTACGCCCAATAATTCCGGACAACGCTTGCCACCTACGTATTACCGCGGCTGCTGGCACGTAGTTAGCCGTGGCTTTCTGGTTAGGTACCGTCAAGGTGCAAGCAGTTACTCTTGCACTTGTTCTTCCCTAACAACAGAGCTTTACGATCCGAAAACCTTCATCACTCACGCGGCGTTGCTCCGTCAGACTTTCGTCCATTGCGGAAGATTCCCTACTGCTGCCTCCCGTAGGAGTCTGGGCCGTGTCTCAGTCCCAGTGTGGCCGATCACCCTCTCAGGTCGGCTACGCATCGTCGCCTTGGTGAGCCGTTACCTCACCAACTAGCTAATGCGCCGCGGGTCCATCTGTAAGTGACAGCCGAAACCGTCTTTCATCCTTGAACCATGCGGTTCAAGGAACTATCCGGTATTAGCTCCGGTTTCCCGGAGTTATCCCAGTCTTACAGGCAGGTTACCCACGTGTTACTCACCCGTCCGCCGCTAACATCCGGGAGCAAGCTCCCTTCTGTCCGCTCGACTTGCATGTATTAGGCACGCCGCCAGCGTTCGTCCTGAGCCAGGATCAAACTCTCCGAGGTATGCAGGATGCATATCACACATGCGTTGCTACACGATGTAGCGAACTTAGCATGTGATCATTTCCTGCCTCGTCAGTCTGACTGACTACCTATGATGTATCATAGGATTTTTTATAAAAACTCGAATTAACAGGTACGTTTTGTCTTGTTTAGTTTTCAAAGATCATCTTCGTTATCGCTCAGAGGCGACTTTCTTAATATAACATTTGAGCACCGTGTGCGTCAAGTGTTTTTCTGAAATTCTTTTTGTCCGCTTTTCTTTCAAAGCAACTCGGTTGCTCATTAGCGACGTTTAATAATATACCATCATAATATTCATGCGTCAATATCTTTTTTAACAAAATATCCTCGATGATAGATTTTTTGCCCCTTCGTCTCAATTGGCTCTACTAGCACAATGCCTTTTTCCACAAAGAAATCAATCATCACACTAAGATCAGGCGTGAAATGTTTGAGATCAGGATGTGCAAGAAGCTCGCCAAACAGCCAAATTTCCTGCTGTTCCATGACATGACGCAAATGAGCCGCACCAATTTCTGCTTTTGAATGAATCAAGAAATCATTCGCTAGGAATAAAAGTTCTAACCGCTTATGAAGACTTTCGTGGCTTTCAATCAACTCTGAATAAAGTTTATATACTTCTGGCTCCATATGACGTACTTGGTTCCAAACGGTCACTTCTGGGTGGAAGCCTTTATCAATCACTTCAATACGCGCCAGATGATGCAGGGCATGCACAATGGAATTATATGCATCGAGGAATTGATTTGATTCAAAAAATGCTTTTCCTTCTATATATCTACGAATGAGCTTGCCATATTCTAAACCAATTTTGAGCTTACGGTTAGAAAACGGGAATGTACTCAGTTCATCAATCAAGTTGAAAATATATTCATTTCGATCAAACAGGACTTTGCCGTTTAAAATCCAATCAATAATCCGCCTGTTGGTACCTAAGGTAATCCATTCCTTCAACTGATCATCTGTGACAACATTTAAAGAAGCTGTTTGGTGATCGGATTCATAGTGCTTAATAAATAACGGTTCTTCCGCATCCTTTACGATGACTAGAAGCGCTGCATCAAAGTTATCCGTCTCAGAAGATACTTTATGTCTTCTTTCTACTATAATCACAGCTAATGTATCTGGATGACTTGCTCTCTCTTGATAAATAGGACGGAGAAGATTTTCCATAGTGATTCCTCCAATACTCGGGTGTAAGGTTCTTCTCTAATGCTATGTATTTCTCCTCATAGAATCAAAATTCCTTCAATACATGAAAAAAGATCGTTGAATCATTATAAGCAATTTATTCACAAAACTCTATAACTAATTCAAACAGAAAGGTAAAATGTGCTATATTGGAGATAAGGGGGACTAGGGATGGCGAAATACTCCAGTAAGATTAATAAAATCAGAACATTTGCACTTAGTTTGGTTTTTGTTGGTTTTTTGATCATGTATATCGGTGTGTTCTTCAAGGAATCGGTCTGGCTGTCGACCTTCTTTATGCTACTCGGCGTGTTATCGATTGGTTTGAGTACAGCCGTTTACTTTTGGATCGGTATGCTTTCTACGAAGGCAGTCCGGGTCGTATGTCCAGGCTGTGAGAAGGAAACAAAAGTGCTTGGGCGGGTGGACATGTGCATGCATTGCAGAGAGCCACTTACACTCGATCCAGCATTAGAAGGCAAAGAGTTTGATGAATCCTACAATCGAAAAAAGTCATAAAAATAAGCTGACCATTCAACTGGTCAGCTTTTTCATTAATGATTTTCTTTTTTTGCACATTCTTGACAAGTGCCATAGATCTCCAAGCGATGATGACTTACTGTAAAGCCTGTCACATGGGATGCAAGCTGTTCTACTTCATCAAGGCCAGGATAGTGAAAGTCCACAATCTTTCCGCAGTTTTCACAAATCGCATGGTAATGGTCAGATGTCGCAAAGTCAAATCGGCTTGAGGAATCCCCATACGTTAATTCTTTTACTAATCCAGATTCCCGGAAGACTCGTAAATTGTTGTAAACCGTTGCTACACTCATATTAGGAAATTTCCCTTCAAGTGCCTTATATATATCGTCCGCGGTTGGGTGTGTCATAGAATTTACGAGAAACTCCAAGATGGCATGGCGCTGCGGAGTAATTCGAACACCGGTTTCTTTTAGAGCATCTAAAGCGTCTTTTAGTTCGTGAGCAGCCATTTCATCATGCACCTCTCTTTTCAAAAATATTCTTATATTATAATCTTTATAAATAGTGTACCCCCAGAGCCGAAACTTTGTCAATTACAATCCTCTTTTTTACCTATTCTTCAATACAAAAAAGACCGGCACGACTGCCGATCTCATCACGTCAACAGATTAAGCGTGAGCTTTCAGTTCCTCAAGCGCTTCTTCCACATGATCTTTCACCTTTACTTTACGCCACTCTTTCACAAGCTTTCCTTCTTTATTAATAAGAAACGTTGAGCGTTCAATTCCCATGTATTCCTTACCAAAGTTCTTTTTCAGCTTCCACACACCGAAAGCTTCAGACAATTTTTGTTCGTCATCTACAAGAAGCAGGAAAGGTAAGTCATGTTTTTCTTTAAACTTTTGGTGCTTGTCTTGACCGTCTGGGCTTACGCCGATAATCACAGCATCTAATTCGGCAAAGCTTTGATGGCGGTCACGAAAATCACAGGCTTCCGTTGTGCAGCCCGGCGTCATATCTTTTGGATAAAAATAAAGGACAATGTGTTTCCCTTTAAAATCAGAGAGCTTTACTTTCTCTCCATTATCACCAAGTAATTCAATATCAGGTACTTGCTGCCCCACTTCGATTGTCATGATACAATCCCTCCAACCTATTTTTTCATTAGCCTATCCAATTTCGAGAAGATATTCAACTAAGGACGCTTGCATCGGCATGTTAAAATAATGATAGACGACGTGATACGTTGAGATAGGAGGCTATTTATGAAATTCACCGAATCAGAAAAATTACATCAAGAGGCGCTGGAGCATATTGTTGGAGGGGTTAACAGCCCATCTCGTTCATATAAAGCAGTGGGCGGCGGGTCACCTGTTGCAATGGAAAAAGGCGAAGGCGCTTATTTTTGGGATGTTGACGGAAACCGTTATATCGACTATTTAGCAGCATACGGTCCAATTATTACGGGACATGCTCATCCTCATATTACAAAAGCCATCACGAAAGCAGCCGAGTCGGGTGTCCTTTACGGAACACCAACGAAGCATGAAGTCACTTTTGCTAAGATGCTGAAGGAAGCGATGCCTGCTTTGGACAAAGTTCGTTTTGTCAATTCAGGTACCGAAGCTGTGATGACGACAATCCGTGTCGCTCGCGCTTATACAGGCAGAACAAAGATCATTAAGTTTGCCGGATGTTACCACGGCCATTCTGATCTTGTGCTAGTTGCGGCCGGCTCTGGACCTTCCACTTTAGGAACACCAGATTCAGCGGGCGTGCCTAAAAGTATTGCTAATGAAGTCATTACCGTTCCATTCAACGATATAGACAGCTACAAAGAAGCATTAGACCGCTGGGGTGATGAAGTAGCAGCTGTTCTTGTTGAGCCAATTGTCGGGAACTTTGGCATCGTAGAGCCTAAAGACGGTTTCCTGCAGCAGGTGAATGACCTGACTCATGAAAAAGGGGCTCTAGTCATCTATGATGAAGTCATTACAGCTTTCCGCTTTATGTATGGTGGTGCACAGGACTTGCTTCAAGTAAAACCTGACCTCACTGCATTAGGTAAAATTATCGGCGGCGGTCTTCCAATCGGCGCTTACGGCGGCAAAAAAGAAATTATGGAGCAAGTCGCCCCGCTTGGACCAGCCTACCAAGCTGGTACGATGGCAGGTAATCCCGCCTCCATCCTTTCTGGTATTGCATGTTTGGAAGTGTTAAAAGAAGACGGAGTCTACGAACGTCTGGATCAGCTCGGGGCCATGTTAGAAGAGGGAATTTTAGCCCACGCAAAAAAACATCAAGTAGATATTACAGTGAATCGCTTAAAAGGTGCTCTCACCATTTATTTTACAAAAGAAACGATTGTGAACTACGAGCAGGCTGAAAATACGGATGGTGAAATGTTCGCCCGTTTCTTTAAATTCATGCTCGCACAAGGTATTAACCTCGCTCCTTCTAAATATGAAGCGTGGTTCTTAACCATTGCACATACTGAAAATGATATTTCTGAAACGCTCAAAGCGGTAGATCATGCGTTTGAACAACTGAAACAATCATAATGAAGAGAAAAACAGACGTAAATTCATGCGTCTGTTTTTTTATTTACCAGCTCTTGATTGTCAAAAGCGAGTGAATCTGTTACATTTTTTCTCAATACCTTCTTTTGATGTTTTCATGAACTTTCAAAAATCACTTGAATATTTCGGAAGACCGCTGTATATTACTTAGTTGTTTCATCAAAATATTTATGATATATGACAAGTGGTCATCTATTATCGAAAAGAAAGGAATGCAGGGACAAAACCAATGAAACTTGGAGCCCGTATTTTAAAAACTGGTATTGCCATTGTACTCGCGCTTTACCTGGCAACATGGCTTGGGTTGCCGACACCCGTCTTCGCGGGAATTGCAGCTGTATTTGCTATCCAGCCATCTATTTATCGATCATTTTTAACGATTGTTGATCAAGTGCAAGCCAATATTATTGGAGCAGCACTTGCCATTACGTTCGGTCTGCTTTTTGGCACAGGACCAGTCATCATCGGCTTAACTGCCGTCATGGTCATTGCGATTAATTTAAAGCTGAAGATTGAACACACGATTCCGATTGCACTCGTAACCGTCATCGCGATTTTAGAAAGTGCAGGGGATCATTTCCTTTCCTTTGCCTTAATTCGAACAGCAACTGTGGTGTTAGGCGTACTTTCTTCATTTTTAGTGAATTTGATTTTCCTGCCGCCAAAGTATGAAACAAAGCTTGTTCATCACATTATGGAAAATACGGAGGAGATTTTAAAATGGATCCGTCTGAGCTCCAGACAGTCTACTGATCATTCCACTTTAAAGGATGACATCGATCAAATAAAAGAACGCATGATCAAATTAGATCACATTTACTTGTTATACAAAGAAGAACGAAGCTATTTAAAGAAAACAACTTATGTCAAATCTAGAAAGCTTGTTTTATTCAGACAGGCAATCATGACGTCTAATCGAGCGCTGTACTTGCTGAAAAAGCTTCATAAGTTAGAAAATGAAATTCATTTGATGCCAGAGCATTTCAGAGAGAGCTTAACAGATGAGATTGATTATTTACTGTACTGGCATGAACGTACCTTGATGAAGTTTGTTGGAAAAATGAAACCGCAGGACGATGATTTTCAGAATGAATGCTCTCTTCGTCTTGAAGCATTAACGAAATCATTTATTCAGCACCAGCAAAATCAAGAAAACGACTTGCTGGATTACAATATGCTGAATGTGATGTCGAGTATTATTGAATACCGTGATGAATTGGAGCATCTAGATACTTTGATTACAAGCTTCCAAACGTATCACCCAAAAGATAGTGAGATTGAGACAGAAGAAAAAGAAGCTTAAATCGAAAAGACCGATTCTTAGAATCGGTCTTATTTTATTTTCTTCATTTTAGGATCAAGGGTGTCTCTTAATCCATCTCCCATCAAGTTAAAGCCAAGAACCGTCAGCATGATCGCAATCCCCGGGAAAAATAAAGTCCATGGCGCTTGTACGAGATAAGGTCTCGCATCTGCAAGCATTTTCCCCCACTCTGGACTTGGCGCTTGTGCACCTAATCCTAAAAATCCTAAAGCCGCCGCTTCAATAATGGCAGTACCAATCGCAAGCGTCGCTTGAACGATCACCGGCACCATACTATTTGGCAGAATGTGACGAAGAACGATGCGGCGGTGTGACATCCCGACTGCCTTTGCTGCTAAAACGTATTCTTCTTGCTTAATGCTCAGCACTTTTGAACGAACCAGCCGGCCAAATGTCGGGACGTTAATAATTGCTATGGCAATAAGGGCATTTTGTAAGGAAGGGCCTAAGATGGAAACGATCGCAATCGCTAATAGAATGCTAGGAAAAGCGAGTAAAATATCAAATAGTCTTGAGATGACAGCATCCAGCAATCTACCGCCGTAACCTGCCATCAATCCGAGCAATGTTCCTAAAATAACCGACCCGAGAACGGAGAAGAAACCCACCCATAATGAAATCCGAGCTCCATGCACGACTCTAGAAAATATGTCTCTCCCGAAATCATCCGTACCAAACCAATGCGCAGCTGAAGGGGCACTAAATCGTTCGCCTAGTGACTGCTCGTTGATTCCATAAGGAGCAATGAGCGGTGCAAAGATTGCTAGGATCAGGAATAAAAAGACAATCACAGTGCCAATGACCGCCAGCTTGTGCTGAAAGAACAGTTTCATCGATTCAAGAATCAGTGATTGAGAGCGTTCTTCCTTTTGTTTAGGTGCTTGAAGCTCTTTTTGCGCTTCCATGTCGTCACTCTCCTTCTCTTAGTATTTAATCCTCGGATCAATGACTGCATACAAGATATCCACAATGAAATTGATCAGCACAAATATGAGCGCAACAACAAGAATGCCAGTTTGAATGACAGGATAATCACGATAGCTAATGGCATCGTAAATATACCGCCCAATTCCCGGCCAAGCAAAGATCGTTTCTGTTAAAATGGCTCCGCCTAGCAAGAGACCTGTTTGAAGACCAATAATCGTTAAAATCGGAATGAGCGCATTTTTCAGCCCATGCTGATAAATGATGAAAAATGAACGTACCCCTTTTGCTTTTGCTGTTCGAATAAAATCTGAATGAAGAACTTCCAACATACTTGCCCTCGTAATCCTTGCAATAATCGCAGCAGGAATCGTTGCGAGAGCGGTACTTGGTAAAATTAAATGCTTGATGCTGTCAAAGAATTGATCAAATCGTCCTTGCAAAAGCGTGTCCAGCGTATGAATATAGGTGATCGACTCTACCGGATTTCTGACGTTTTCTCGTCCTGTAGTCGGCAAAATACCTAATTCAATCGAGAATAGCCACTGTCCCATTAAGCCTAACCAGAAAATCGGCATGGACACCCCAATGAGCGCAATAAACATGGCCACATAATCAAAGAAAGAATGTTTAAACCACGCACTAATGATTCCGGCATTCACACCGACAATAATCGCCAGCAACATAGCGAAGAAAGTCAATTCTAATGTAGCGAATAAGTAAGGCTTCATTTCCTGGGCAATAGCCGCTCCTGTTCGTATGGAAGTCCCTAGATCGCCTTTTAAAAGCCCCAGCATGTAGTGACCATATTGTACGTACCACGGCTGGTCTAAACCAAGCTGAATCGTCAATTGCTCTACTGCTTCTTTCGTTGCCCGCTGTCCTAAGATGACCTGCGCCGGATTTCCAGGGATAAACCGAATAATAGAAAATACAACTAAGGTCATTCCGATCAGTACTGGAATGAGCATTCCTGCTCGCTTCATACAATAAGCAAACAAACAGCTTTCACCGCCTTTTCATGGTTTGGATAAGGGAGATCGAACGATCTCCCTTATTTGCTTATTCGAAATATACGTCAGTCAATGCTTCGGAACCAGTCGGATGCGGCTGGTAGCCTTTTAAATCTTTAGATGCGGCAAGCATTGGAATTGAATGGACTAATGGAATCCAAGGCGCTTCATCATGAATGATTTCTTGAGCTTCTTGATATAATTCATTTCGCTTCTTTTGATCCGTATCGGTCTGCGCTTCAATGAGGATGTCATGCATTTTATCGTTTTGGAAGAATGTATAGTTGTTGCCGCCAATACTGTCTTTATCTAATAATGTATAGATGAAATTATCAGGATCGCCATTGTCCCCTGTCCATCCTAATAAGAACACATCTGCTTCGCCTTTACTTGCTTTATCTAAATAAGTCGCCCAATCATATGTGACGATTTCGGCTTTGACACCAACTTTTTCAAAGTTTGACTGAATGACTTCAGCTACCTTCATCCCGTCTGGCATATATGGACGCGGCACAGGCATTGCCCAAAGCTTGATGCGAAAACCGTCAGGGAAGCCTGCCTCTTTCAATAGTTCTTTTGCTTTTTCCGGATTATATGGATATGGCTCAATCTCGTCATTGTAGCCTTCTAATGACGGAGGAAGTGGATTTTTTGCTGGTTCAGCAAGTCCTCCATAAAACGACTCGATGATTGATTCTTTATCAACTGCATAATTGAGCGCCTGACGAACCAACTTGTTATCAAGCGGCTTTCTAGTCACTGTCAGCCCGATATAACCTACGTTCATGGATGGTCTTTCAATCAGCTGGAGCGCTTTGTCTGTTTTAATACCATCTAAATCGGACGGATTGACGCCATCCATTAAGTCGATTTCGCCTGTTTTAAGCGCATTTAAACGAGCAGAGTTTTCAGGAATAGAGCGGAAGATGATTTGTTTCAGTTTTGGTTTATCTTTTTGCCAGTAATCTTCGTTCTTTTCTAAGACAATACGATCGTTCTGCTTCCATTCTTTAAACTTAAATGGTCCTGTGCCAACTGGGTTTTCTCTAAATGAATCACCGCTTTTTTCAACTGCTGCAGGACTGGCGATACCAAATGGTGACATGGCGATGTTTTTCAGAAATGTTGCTTGAGGGCGTTTGAGTTGAAATTCAATTTCATGCTCTCCTTTGACGATGATGTCTTTAATGACATGCCCTTTATCTTTTTTATAGCCGCCAAACATGCCGTAGTAAGGAAATTTTTCGGCATCTCCATTCATCCAGCGGTCAAAGTTGAATTTTACAGCTTCTGCATTAAAGTCTGTGCCATCGTGAAATTTCACACCTTCTCTTAAGTAGAACGTGTACGATTTTCCGTCCTTTGCAACATCCCATTCTGTTGCGAGGCCCGGATGGATGGTCGTGTCTTTTTCACCGTAATTCAAAAGCTTTTCAAACATATTCTCTGTGACCTTAAAGGTTTCGCCTTCTGTTGTTGTAATCGGATCAAGTGACGTAGAGTCCCCTCCTCTGCCAAATACGAGAGTGTCTTTTGTGGCTTTTTCTTCTGATGTTGATGAAGATGAACAGCCCCCTAAAAATAACGCAAGTGCTAGCACAAGAATGAAACTACTGAATAACCATGTCTTCTTCATTGTGTTCCTCCTTTTGATATAAATAGCACGCAGCTGCATGACCTGTTTCCTCCTCATACAAAGGCGGAACAGCTTGCAAGCATTGCGCCCACCTTTTTGGACATCTTTTATAGAAAGGACAGCCATCTTCTGACACCAGGGTGGATTCTTCCGCTGACACATCCTGCGTTTCCAGCACGTGATCCATATGTGGAATGGATGTCAGAAGAAGCGATGTATAAGGATGAAGCGGCTTGTGAAATACGTCCTCCGCAGGACCCATTTCTACAATACGGCCAGCGTACATCACTGCAATTCGGTCGCTCATATACTTGACAACGCCTAGATCGTGAGAAATAAACAAGTACGTCAGAGAAAGCGTCTTTTGCAATTCGAGCATTAAATTCAAAATTTGCGCTTGAACCGATACATCTAAAGCGGAAACTGGCTCATCGGCAATCACAAGACTTGGATGAGTAATGAGCGCCCTAGCAATTCCAATACGCTGCCTCTGACCGCCGCTGAATTGGTGCGCATATCGATCTCCATAAGATGGGTCAAACCCAACAATGTGCAGCATCTCTTTTACCCGCTTTTGTCTTTCTGCTTTTGTTCCATGTTTATGGACAATGAGCGGTTCTTCTAAAATGTCTTTGATTTTCATTCGTGGATTTAAGGAAGCGTATGGATCTTGGAAGATCATTTGAATGTCTTTTCTGAAGGAACGCATGTCTCGTTCTTTCAGAAGCGTCACTTCTTGTCCTTTCATTTGGATTGAGCCAGAAGTCGGTTCGATTAATCTCATTAAGCTTTTGCCAAGGGTTGATTTCCCGCAGCCAGATTCGCCCACAATGCCGAGCGTCTCTCCTTCTTTCACATGAAAGGACACTTGATTTAAAGCCAAGGTCGTCTGTTTGTGTTTAGAAAAAAATGCCGATGTGTCATAACGCTTCGTCAGTTGATTCACTTGCAATAGTGGGTGATTCAGTGTCTTCTCCTCCTTCCATTAGAAAACATGCGACGCGGTGATTGTGTGAAATGGATTGTAAAGATGGGTCTTTTTCAAGACATTGCGTCATTTGATATGGACAGCGTGGTGCAAATTGACAGCCGGACCGAATAGCTCCTGGCTTAGGTACATGACCCGGAATAGACATGAGTTTTTCTTTTTTCTCTTTAAATGATGGAACAGAGGCGAAAAGACCTTTCGTGTAGGGATGCAGAGGTTTTTGAAAAATACGGTCAACGGTTCCTTCTTCTACGATTCGACCGGCATACATAATCATGACACGCTGGCATATTTGCCGCACGACGCCTAAATCATGAGTAATAAATAAAATAGCGGTGTCCATCTCTTCATTTAACTTTTTGAGCAAACGAAGAATTTGTGCTTGGATGGTGACATCAAGTGCAGTCGTTGGTTCATCTGCAATCATGAGCTTTGGGTGACACAGCATCGCCATCGCAATCATCACACGCTGACGCATGCCGCCCGATAGTTCATGTGGATATTTTTTGAGTAATGACGCTGCTTGTTTCAGGCCTACCGTTTGAAGCAAATCTACTGCCTTCACTTTTGCTTCTTTTTGGCTGATAGTCTGATGTGTAAAAAGGGCTTCTGTCATTTGCTTGCCGATGGTCATGAGTGGATTGAGAGAAGTCATGGGTTCCTGAAAAATCATTGAGATGTCATTCCCTCTGACCTCTCGCCATTGTTTCTCCGACAGTGACAGCAGGTTTTGACCTTCAAATTGTATGTGACCTGTTGTTTCTGTTTGGTGATTCAGCCCCATTAAAGACATCGATGTGATGCTTTTCCCGCAGCCAGATTCGCCCACAATACCTAAGGTTTCTCCTTTTTGAATAGAGAATGAGATGTCATGAACGATCGGCACTCTCTGCTTTTTTTGCTGAAAGGCAATGGACAGCTGTTTGACATCTAGCAATACTTCTTGTTCTTTCACATCTTCACCACCCCGTCATACTTTTTAAAATTGTATTGAGACAAGCTGGGAAATATGTCATGTTTTTGACAAGCATAAAAAAGCCTATCCGCTAGAATCGGATAGGCTTCTACTAATTTAATGTTTGAATGGTAAATAGATGGCGATAGTGGCTGTCTCGGTTCATTAATTCTTCATGTGTTCCTTTTTCCACAATCTCGCCTTGTTCCATGACCACAATGAGGTCCGCATGTGTAATCGTTGATAAACGGTGCGCAACTATAAAAGTTGTGCGATCTTTTGCCAGCTTTTGCATCGCTTCTTGAATGTAATGTTCACTTTCTAAATCAAGTGCAGACGTCGCTTCGTCTAAAATAAGCAGCGGTGGATTTTTAAGAAATACCCTTGCAATTGAAATTCGTTGTTTTTGACCGCCTGATAGCTTTACGCCACGTTCTCCTACTTTCGTGTCATATCCTTCAGGAAGAGACATGATAAAATCATGCGCATTAGCCGCTTTGGCAGCCGACACAATTTTCTCAAAGGATGCTTCCGGGTCTCCCACAGCGATATTTTCTTTAATGGTGTCACTGAATAAAAATGTATCTTGGAGCACCATCCCGACTTGATTACGCAGGCTTCTTGCCTTGTACTCTTTAATATCAATGCCGTCAATTTCGAGTGATCCGCTTGTGACATCATAAAATCTTGGAATTAAGCTGACGAGTGTCGACTTCCCTCCGCCGCTCATTCCTACAAGCGCAACGGTTTGGCCTTTTTCTACTTTCAAGGAGATATTGTGTAAAATCTCTTCCTGTGTATGTTCGTAACGGAACGTCACATCTTTAAATTCTACCTCTCCTTTTAAGTGATTGGCTTCTTTTGCATTGGGCTTGTCTGTTACTTCATACGGTTCATCAATAAACTCAAAAATACGATCCATTGAGGCTACTGACTGAGTTAAAGTCGTCGATGAGTTAATGAGACGACGAATCGGGTTGTACATCCGGTCAATGTAGCCAACAAAGGCAATCATTGTCCCAATTGAAAGCGACCCGTTAATGACGGTATAGCCAGCAAAAGCAATGATGAGCAGCGGCGCAATGTCTGTGATCGTATTGACGACGGCGAAAGTTTTGGCATTCCAATTCGTATGATTGATCGCTTTGTTTAAGAAATTTTTATTTTCATCGTGAAAATTTTCTTGTTCGTATTCTTCAATCGCAAAGCTGCGAATGACAGGCATTCCTTGTACTCGCTCATGCAGGTGCCCTTGTACCTCAGCGAGTGCCTGCGATCGCTCTTTTGTCAGCTTGCGAAGCCGTCCGTAAAAATACTTCACTGCTAACGCATACAGCGGAAAAATAATGACAGACACAATGGTGAGTTTAAGATCCAGTGTACACATAATGGCTATCACAATCAGGACGGTCATCAAATCAAGCCAAATGTTCATAAGCCCTGTGATGACAAATTCCTTTGTTTGCTCCACATCGTTGATGACCCTTGAAATAATTTCCCCCGTTCTCGTGTTGGCGTAATAACGAAGGCTTAGCTTTTGAATGTGCGAGAACAGCTTTTCCCGAATATCAAATAATACTTTACTGCCTGTCCACTGCGCATAGTATTGTCTGTAGTACTCAACAGGCGGTCTCATCACTAAAAATAAAACAAGCATGATTCCCATAATAATAAAGAGAGTGGATGTTTTTTCTTCAGCCGATCCAGAGCCTTGAATGACATCATCAATGACATACTTTAAAAGCAGAGGCAATGTTAAGGGAATCGAGAACTTAATCATTCCGATCACCATTGTCAATGCAATCTGTTTTTTATACGGTGTTACAAAAGCCATGTAACGTTTTATGACCCCCATGTAAATCTCCTTCCCAATCTATCAGTGCCTCTTATCCGTACGCAGTCAAAAACCTGTTGGCTTTGAAAAGCCAAACAGGTTTTAGCTGCTGTTACTTATTTTGTATAACGCAAAAAACGTTCATACCACATATCCACAAATTCTGGAGCAAACGGTCCTTTCCGCTGGTGAATCCAATGCAGTAATGTATTTAGATGCTCTCGTAAGATACTATCGATTTCTTTTGGATAATTCATCTGCCTCTTATGATCTGCATATTCATCCTCATCCAAAATATTATACGTCATGTCCGGAAAGACTTTGACATCTAAGTCGTAATCAATATACTTAATCGCCTCTTCATCTGTCGCAAAAGGAGAGCTGATGTTGCAGTAATAATACACCCCATCATCTCGAAGCATCCCAATGACATTAAACCATTGTTTTGCATGAAAATAGCAAATAGCCGGTTCTCTTGTCATCCATGTTCGGCCATCGGATTCAGTCACCATTGTTCGATCGTTTGCACCAATGATACACAATTCCGTTGCTTTCAGAATGGTGGTTTCATTCCAAATCCTGTGGATCAAGCCATTATGTTTATAGCTTTGAATTTGGATGGTTTCTCCTTCCTTGGGATAGCCCATATTTTCTCCCCTACTTTCTATAACAAACAAACCTAACAGTCCAAAGACCTAATTTCCCAACTAAACATGTCTCTATTATATTATACCGTTACATCATTAAAAAATGAAATGAAAAAGCCATTCAACCCAATTGAACGGCACACTCTTTTACATCACGGTTGATCTTTTCTCCATTTGTTTATACGAATTGATGACTTGTTTAGTCTGTTTTGTAAATAGTGTTTGGACTTTTTGCAGTTCCTCTCGTTTCCGTTTGATTTGATCATGAAGCTTATGCCGCTCTTCCTTTTTTTCACCTTGCAGCAATTGTTTTTCTGTCTCTAAGTACAGATCAAGTTCTCCTTGTACATCGAGCAGCTGATCCATAAGCTGCATTTGTTCTCTGACAAGCTGATCGAAATCAGACATCTAACTCCTCCCTTTCATTCGTATCGACTTTTTGTATCTATACCATTTCTTGAAAGAAGGAAGAAGTCCTTTGACTGTTTATGTAGAGGTTTTACAGGTTTTGTCGGATGGTGGGGAGAGGCAAAAAGAAAAGCACTTCATTCGTAGATGAAGTGCTTCCCTCTGTTTCAGTGATTAGCTGTTTTGTTGTTTGTTTTGCTCAGCTTTTTGGTTGTATTTTTTTACGTGCTGTGCGTCAGTCTCGCTAGCAAATTCAGTGCCATATTGACCACCTTGTGCAGCAGCTTGGTTTTGTTTTTTCACTTGTTGTGCGTTTGTTTTGTTTTGTTGTTTATCCATCATTATCACCTCCACGCACATTAATTTGTGCAGAAGGTGTACATCTTATTCATGATTTTTTTAAACAAGCAAAGAACGTCCGCCATCGACGATAATCGTCTGTCCTCTAATCATATCTGCTTTGCCTGATACAAGGAATTCTACACTGTCGACCATGTCTTTAATTTCCACCATACGGCCTGCTGGTGTATTTTTCTTAGCGTCTTCTAATAGCTCTTCACGATTTGGGAAGTGCTTGAGTGCATCTGTATCGATGGCGCCGCCTGATACGGCATTTACGACGATATTTTTTTGTGACAGCTCAACGGATAGGTAGCGTGTCAAAGCTTCTAGTGCTGCTTTAGATACACCGACCACCGTGTAGTTTTCAAGGTAGCGGATAGAGCCTAGTGAGCTAATGCTGACGATATGTCCGCCGCCGTTTTTCTCCATTAATTTGGCTGCTTCTTGTCCGCAGAATAACAAGGCTTTCGCATTGATATTCATGGTCCAGTCCCAATGATTTTCTTCAAGATCCATGATTGGGCGCTGAACGCCAGATGCCGCATTGTTCACAAATACGTCTAAACGGCCAAACGTTTCGTCAATTTGCTGGAACATGTCTTTGATTTTCTCTGGCTGACCAACGTTGGCTTTGACAACTAATGTTTTAACACCCATCGCTTCAATTTCTTCAGCTGTTTCAAGTGCTGCTTTTTTGCTTCTTGCGTAGTTAATGACAATGTCATATCCTTTTTCAGCCAGGCGAAGGGCTACTTCTTTCCCGACACCTCTACTGCTGCCTGTAATTAGTGCACATTTACGCTTGTTCATTATGGTTCATCTCCTGATTTGAATAGTTTTCGTCCATTCGCTTCACACTAATAGGAAAGTTCCTATTAGGAGGTTACATTCATGTATGTCGGACGCGATTTAAGCCAGCTTGGCATGATGTCAAAGGATCAATGGAAAGATACTGAGCTTGCTTTTTTTCATCATGCTTTCCAACAAATTTTACCTTATTTAAACGAAGAAGGGCAATCTAAGTATCGAGAAATCATTTCTGAAATTGAAAACCGCGGGGGTCTGCACCGAAATGAAGCCGATTATACCCATGGTACAACGGTTAAATATGACTAGGCTGTTCAAGTGCCATCTTCCATATTTTTTGATGTGAGACTGGCAAAGCATATGCCTCAAATTCTTCTGTTGTGACTTTTTTCAGCATCGTGTCATCAGATACAGAGGTCACACGTCCAAAGAAAACAGAAATATTCCAGATGAGGTGGGTAAATACATGTTGAATGGTGCCTTCTAAATCACCAAGTTCTGCTTGTACACCCGCTTCCTCTTTTAAGAAATCAATCAGCTGCTCTTTTTCCGTTTTTCTTCCCTTCATTGTTTCCATGTTTGGGAACTCCCATAAATTCGCAAGCAGACCTGTACTTGGACGCTTATGAATATAGAGGTGGCCTTGATCATCAAATAACACCACCGCTGCCATTGATTTCGCAGTCGGCTTTTTCTTTTTACTTTTCACCGGCAGCTCATGCTGAACGCCTTCCTCAAGTGCCGAGCAATGCATGTTTACAGGACAAATGAGGCATGCGGGAGAGGTTGGGGTGCAAATAAGCGCACCTAGCTCCATTAGCCCTTGATTGAATTCTGACGGCTTTTCCCGGGAAATGAGCTGATCAACCGCAAATTCGAAAATGTTTCTCGTTTTTGGTTTTGCAATATCATCCCATATGGACAAGATACGGGAAATGACCCTCATCACGTTGCCGTCTACCGCAGGGTATGGCTTGTTATAGGCGATACTCAGCACTGCGCCGCTCGTATACGGACCTACACCTTTCAGCTTTGAAAATTGCTCTTTCGTATCAGGGACAACGCCCTCGTAGGATTCATATACTTCTTTCACAGCAGCCTGTAAATTACGCACTCTTGAGTAGTAGCCAAGACCTTCCCATGCTTTCATGACCTTTTCTTCATCAGCTAGTGCGAGATCTTTCACCGTCGGGAATTGCTCCATAAACCGGTTGAAGTACGGAATGACCGTATCCACTCTCGTTTGCTGGAGCATCACTTCTGATACCCAGACGCGGTATGGATCTTGATTTTCACGCCATGGAAGTGTTCGTTGTTCTTTTTCATACCAATCAATTAAATCATGCTGAAAACCCGCAATATCTTTGCGGTCCAGCTTTTCTTGAATGTCTTTCATCTCTATACTCCTTCTTATCGAACCGAGAGCTAACGTTCTGAAAAGAACCTTATTTGTTGTATACTGTTTGTAGATACGTTAACATGTTACATTAAATCGGGATAAAGCAAAAGTGATTTTGCACATAGTCTTGTTGAGAAACGTATACTTTGTATGATTGTTCCTAAGCATGACAACTAGGAGGTAATCAATTGGACACTGGTACTCATGTAGTAATGGGCATTTCTCTTGGGGGACTTGCGCTTTTAGATCCAGCCGTCAGCGCAGATCCACACATGGCTCATGCCGTGATGATTGCGACTATTGCCGGCTCCCAAGCACCAGACATTGATACTGTGCTAAAACTAAAAAATAATGCAGTTTATATAAGAAATCACCGAGGATTTACTCATTCCATTCCGGCTGTACTGTTCTGGTCATTGCTGATTCCGGCTGTGATTTTCCCATTTGTGCCGGGGGCAAATTTACTTCACCTTTGGTTATGGACACTATTAGCCGTCGTGCTTCATGTGTTTGTCGATATTTTCAATGCATACGGCACACAGGCCATTCGGCCATTTTCAAAGAAGTGGGTAGCGCTAGGGATCATTAATACGTTTGATCCGTTTATCTTTTTTACACATCTTGTCGCCATTGTCGTTTGGGCGATTGGCGGGCATCCCGGCTATACGTTCATCTCGCTATATGCCGTGATTTTTTGTTATTATATCGTCAGGGTCATCATGCAGCTTCAGATTAAACGTCAGCTGCGTGCACGGTTCGATGAGATTGAAGACATTATTATTTCGCCTACAATGAAGTTCAGACAATGGCGTATTGCTGTGAAATGTAAATCCTCTTTCCATGTTGGACGCAGTATGAATGGTGAGATCATCATTTTAGACACCTTTAACCGTGTGCCGGTCCCTGATACTGAGATTATGAAAATTGCCAAACAGGATGAAAACATTTCAGCCTTTCTCTCCTTCTCCCCTGTCTACCGGTGGGAAGTAGATAAATACAAGGATCATTATGAAGTCCGGTTTATTGATTTGCGCTACCGCAGCAAAGGTCACTATCCTTTTGTTGCGATCTGCCATATCGACATGGACCACCAAATCAAAAATTCCTATACCGGCTGGATTTTCAGTGAAGAAAAACTGCAAAAAAAATTAAGACTCGGCTCTGTGTGAGCGAGTCTTTTTTTGTGCTTACATCTTCGTCATATATTCCACAATAAACTCCCAAAAGCCAGGTCCCTCTTGGTAAATCAGCCAGTCTACTTTTTCGATGAGTTTGATGTAGAGTTCTTGTTCGAGGTCTTCCCTTTCTTGATATGCCGTGTTTTGTAGTTTCTTTTTGATCATGGGTGTGAAGGTTTCAATGAGTTCTTCCATTTCTCCATTGGTCATTTTGTCTTCGTTCACGGACATTTCCCCCTGTTTCTTCTTTTAGTTTGTTGAGCGCTTTTTTGTGGATGTTTGAGATGTTTTGTCTCGTTTCGCCTAGCCGGTCGGCTATTTCTTTCATTGTTTGACCATCGACATAGATTTGGGTTAGAACCATTTTTTGTTTTTCTGTGAGCTGCTGATAGGCCTTGTACAATCTTGGGTCTTGCAGGTGCTCCCCTAAGTCTTGTTGGTTAAAGAGCACAGCTTCATACGTATCTGTTTGAACAGGGTCTTTCACTTCTTGCGTATCAGGATGATCGAGTATGAGCGGAAAACGCTGCTGCTTTTTTTTCACTCGTTTGTCAAAGTCGACTGAAAAGATGCGGATCATTGTGGAAATATACTTGATGATGCGGATTTTTTGATAAAACTGCTTGAACTCGGAATCTAGTTTTTTCGCATTTTCTTCGTTTGGCTCTTCCATGACTTGCCTAAGCAGTTGCTGGTTTTTAGGATTGCTTAAAAATTGCTGAATGAGCGGGTGGTCAACGATTTCCTTCCATTTTGCTTTCAATAACAGCCGATAATCCATGTGCATCCTCCCCTTTGTTCTCTCTACTTGCATTAAGTGGACAAAAGTTAAAAAAAGTAAACTTTGTGAAACGGGTCTAATGGTTCATTTTCTCCCCCTTTGCTTTCATATTTCTTCTTTCATACCACTTATAGAGAAGACGAGCATCCGCTGGGAGGTGAGATAAATGGAGACCTTTTTTTCGGAGGAATGGTTGAAGCAGCTCGGTCAGGCTGGCTTTCCTGCCATTTTGACGGTTTATTTGCTGACACGCTTTGAACGAAAGTTTGATGAATTAAGCAAACTCATCCAACGATTGGTCGCTGTTCAAAAAAATGATGAATCAGATTGACATCTTCTTGATTCGTTTCACCTTATGAAAGCGAGGGCGAAATGAAAGGCCTTTTGTCACCTCACACAATACGATGTTGAAAGGGGATTTTATCATGAGTGAAAAGCAAAATGGGGTACCGCAGCCGATTCGAGGAGAAAAAGGAGCAACGGTCAAAATTCCACGTAATCTCGAGCGAGACAGGCAAAACCCAGATATGCTCACGCCACCAGAAACCGATCATGGAACGGTTCCCAACATGAAATATTCTTTTTCTGATACGCACAACCGTTTAGAAAAAGGCGGCTATGCAAGAGAAGTCACGGTACGTGAACTGCCAATCTCTAAAAGTCTTGCCTCTGTGAACATGCGGCTAAAACCTGGTGCAATTCGCGAGCTGCACTGGCATAAGGAAGCGGAATGGGCGTACATGATTTATGGGGAAGCCCGAATTACATCGGTTGATGCAGAGGGGCGGAATTTTACAGAGGATGTGACTGAGGGAGATTTATGGTACTTCCCTTCTGGCTTGCCGCACTCTATTCAAGCACTTGAACCAGGAGCTGAATTCTTGCTTGTGTTTGATGATGGTTCCTTCTCTGAAAATAGTACGTTCCAAGTGACTGATTGGCTTGCCCATACCCCAGAGGAAGTCGTTCTCCAAAACTTTGGAATGACAAAGGAGCAATTTAAGAAGCTGCCAGAGAAAGAGAAGTATATTTTCCAAAAAGGAATTCCTGGTTCCCTTGAATGTGACAAGGTGAAAACAGAGCAAGGAGAAGTCCCGAACTCCTTTAAATATGAGCTGTTAAAGCAAGAGCCGATTACGTCAAGCGGTGGACAAGTGTGGATTGCGGATTCTACCAATTTCAAAGCGTCTAAAACGATTGCCTCCGCTCTTGTGAAAGTTGATCCAGGTGCCATTCGTGAGCTGCACTGGCACCCAAATACGGATGAATGGCAATATTTCATTTCTGGAAAGGCACGAATGACGGTCTTTGCTTCTGATGGACATGCGAGAACCTTCAACTATCAGGCGGGAGACGTTGGCTATGTGCCATTTGCGATGGGGCATTATGTAGAAAATACAGGCGACGAACCGCTCTATTTCTTAGAAATCTTTAAGAGCGATCATTATGCAGACATTTCACTCAATCAGTGGCTTGCGGTCACACCGAAACAGCTTGTTTTGGATCATTTAGATCAAGGCGAAGATTTCTTAAAACTGCTTGATACAGAAAAACACCCTGTCATCGCTGCCCCTAAAAAAGAGGATTAATTCCACCTTCCTGCAAAAAGGCTGTCCTTTTTGCAGGTATCTTCATGTAAAGGAGTGTTGTTTACCCATGCAACAATCTGTTCACGCTTTATGGCAAGGGCTGAAATGGCTCATGGCGCTATCAGCTGTCTGTTACATATTTTTGTTGTTTTGTGTGCTGTTCTTTCATTTGACCGGTGCTTTTTACCAATCGATTTTATCGCTGCTACTGTTTATGGGCATCTATGTTGTACTTGGGATCTCTTTTGAACATCTGGAACACGTGCTCATGCGGTTTGTTCGTAAGTGTCGGTCCAAAAAACGATCCATCGTTTTCTATACCGTTTTATTTCACCTTTTGTTTATTTGGGGTGCTGTCTACTTATCAGATGAATTGGTTGACGGCATTTTGCTGACTACTTCTGAAGAAATTCTCTTTGCGCTAAGTCTTTGGCTATTTCATTTTTTGTTTGATTATGCGTCGTTTTCGTTTGATAAGGAAGCTTCGTGAGGCGCTATCGTCTTTCTGTAGAGAGCGCTTGTTTGACCTGCTCCATATGATGGAGATCATGTTTAATCAAACCTTGAAAATAACTTGATAACGTCAGCTCGGTTTGACCGATCAGAAAGGGTGTAGCCCAGCGAGATGCTTCGATTTTCTTCATTTCTTGAAGCAATTTTGTTCTAACAGCAATAAATCGCCCGATCGTCTCGCTTCTCTCTTCCTTTCTTGCTCTTTCGGCTGACTGCTGATTCATTTCATGCACATCAGGTGCCTGAGGTAACGCTTTATTGTTCCAAAATTCCTTTAGGCGATCGTGTAAAATAAATTCATCCCATGGAACGAAATGTGCGATGATCTCAGCAATGCTCCACTTTCCATCAGCGATGGCGCTACGCCATTCTTCTTCTGTTACTTCCGTTAGTGACTGTACCCATTCAAGGGTGTGTTCATAGTGTTTTATCACGGTGTCTTTGTTCATGTTTTGTTATCCCCTTCATGTTTTTAAAAGAAGTTGATCAGAAATTGGTTAGTTTCATTCTTGCTAAATCATTTATAACATATTATCATATACTTTAATTACCAAATGAAAAGGGGGAATTGTGATACGCTGTCCTATATGAAAAAGCTAATTTTTTTGCGCCAAAATAAACCGACCGGTCTGTTTATAAAAAGGGAGGAAAAATGATGAAATCTCAAAATGTGATCATTATCGGCAGTGGTGTAGCAGGATTGGCTACTGCTTTATTTTTAAAAAAGGCTGGAATGGAAAGTACGATTTATGAAAGCAGGTCAGATGAAGAATTAGAAACAGGAGCAGGTTTTTTACTATCTCCGAATGGGGTAAAGATTTTGGATGGAATCGGGTGTAAAAATGAAGTGATAGCAAATGCAACAGTGATAAAGAAGATCCAGCAAATAAACAGTGAAAATGAAATAGAAGCGATCTTTCACAATTATAGTGAAAAATATTATGATGCCCCTTTACTGAACGTCATGAGAGACCAAATCATCAAATCACTTTTAAAAGAAGTTCACCGCCAAGGAATAGAAGTGAAATACAACAAAAAGTTAACCTCGATCAAACAGCAGCCTCATTCCGTTCAGGCTCTTTTTGAAGATGAAACTGTGATAACAGGTGATATCGTAATAGGAGCAGATGGAACTTTTTCTAAAACAAGAGAGGCTATTGCGTTTAATGCTAAATTAGACTATAGCGGTTTTTGGGGACTACAAGGAGTATCGTTTGTGAAGGATTTTGTATTGGATGAGGCAACAAGTTATTTTTACAATGACGGAAACTTTCAATTCATTTTTGGGAAAGCGCATCCAACAAATAAAATGAATATTTTATGGCAAGCTTTCTCTCAGTGTCCTGAGAAGTTACCTACAAAACATTTTGAGAAAGCCAATCAAGAAACCATCCGACAGTTATTATATAAACAAATGGAACATTGGAACATTCCTAAACACCTTTCTGACATCATCGATCATACAAACATGTTCTTTCCAAGAAGTATCTATGAAATAAAGGATTTTCCTGTGTGGTCAAAAGGACGTGTTGTTCTTGTAGGTGATGCGGTACATACGGCGAACCCTTTTGTTGGTCAAGGAGCATCGTATAGTCTAGAAGATGCCATGCTCATAGCAAAGATGCTAAGGGATCATGATTATCGAGATGCGTTCTATTATTATGAAAAGGATCGAAGAAAGAGGACAGAAGAATTGAATGCGCTATTTCAGCACATGAGTATTCAAAACGATATTGATAAAAAAATGAACGAATACACGATTGAATGGGATGAAGAAACTTACGTATGAGATGAAAGATAAAAAAACACCACTTATGCTGAAAAGTGGTGTTTCTTGTTTTTTCTCCGTGCATATAAAATCGCAACGATCAAACTGACGAGTGAAATCAATGCGAGAATTCTGATATAAGGCGGATAGTAGGTTAGCACGATCTCGTTTTTGCCTTTTTCTATTGGAAAACCGATAAACGCATAATTGGCTTGTTCAATATCGGTTTGATGGCCGTTCACCGTGAGCTCCCAGCCTTTTTCATATGGAACAGGCAGAATCATATAATCATCGCCGCGCTTGTTCTCATAAGAAATCGTAAAGCGGTTATTTTTAAGTTTCACCTGCTGGCTGCCATCATCCTGTTTTTCTTTTTCATATGCCCGCGCAAGGGTGCGGTAAGGCTCATGATACAGCTTTAATTGACTCAGCTCATACGTCCCTTTTGGAACTCGTATGGAAAGGATTTTTTCCGCAGGGACTCGGATCGTCACGTCATTAACGCCTGTTTTGTAGATAGACGTATTGCTTTTGCGTGATGTGACGTAGTCATCCACAGATAACTGAAATCCTTCGTTACGGTCGGTCCGCTTCACATAAAAGCTCACATACACATCCCCCATGCGAGCGATATCATCTGGAAGGGTGATATTCAGTCCGCCCGTTTTCCCGTATACATCAAGCATGCCATTTTCGTATACCGCTTGTTCAGTATGAATGTTTGTATCCTTTATTCGATCAGGCGATTGGTCGATTTCAGCATTTCCTTTTTTGTTTAAGATCACACCTTGCAACATCGCATGTTCTTTATCAAGTGCTGACGCATGCTCTAGTGACTTTTCTGAATAGACAGTACTCGTTGTTCTTGCAAATGGGAGCGGGCGTGTATTTTCATACACTTCATAATGTTCGCTTTCCAATATGGGCTTAAAATAAACCGGCGGTGAGAAAGACATCGATTTGTCTCTCATATAATACTTCCCGTAGGTCAGACTGTATAAATTCGCCCTGTCCCCCATTGTTGCATACCGGCTGACACTTTCCCGTCCCATATCAATTTGCAGGTCATTCCAGTAGAAATGGAGCAGATGCTGATTCAATATACTGGAATACGCACTCATGCCTTGAAAGCCTTCAAATAACGGGGTGTTGTTGCGCACGCCGTTCATCCAATCAATCCGGGCAAGCGGATCTTCTTTTGAGCGGCTTTGAATCTGCTGAATGAGCTTCATTTGCTCATGTCCAGCATACGCCTCACTATTCAGATACGTATCTGATACGCTCTTAATATTGCTTCTTTCAAATAAGTAGCCCTGCTGATACACGCCTGCTGTCAGTAAGCTCACAACGATGAGCACAGCTGAAAAGAGACGAAGGTGCAGACGTTTCCCAGCATGTATCGAGAGGAAGAACAAGCTGATCACAAGCAGTCCTATTCCGGTAAATACAACAACATCCATATTTCCCTTTGCTCGTTCTGAAAGGGCGACTGCGAGAAGGAATACAATCCAAGCGCCTAAAACCGCACGTGTTTTCCACTTCCACTCCATTTGCGAGAAATGCTTGATGGTGATGGCTACGACTGCTCCAACTGTAAAAGCAAGAATGTATTCAAATCTGTACTGCGGTGCAGAAAAACCATTAAACACGCTCGCCATCTTTGGACTGTAGTGAAAAATGATCAGCAGAACACTGATCGATGTGAACATGAAAAACCATCTGTTCCGGTATAGCGGAACGAGAAACAGACAAATCAGAAAGATGACCGGCAATAAATACACCCTGCTTGTAAACAGCAGATGATCATGCAGCTCGAACCAAGGAATTGCCTGTTCATACGGCGGTCTTACATTATTGAGAAAGCCGTAAACAGACGGGATAAAAAAGGCAGCACTGATCCCAAACGATAACAACGTAGAGATCGCAAGGGTCCAGAACACCTTCCAGCCTCGCTCCTCGCTTTGGAGCTTAATCATATATCTGAAGACGAGATAAATGGCTAAAAAGATAAAGTGAATGTAAGCAAAGTAAAAGTTATTGATCAGCATGAGACTGCAAGCCGCAATAAACCAAGCCGGCTTGCCTGTTTTAAAAATCCGTTCAACCCCGAGCACAAGCAGCGGAAGCCACATCATGCTGTCGGTGAAAAACTCCCAAAACGTTTGATGCCGAAAGTACACAATAGACAGTCCGTAAATACCGGCACCTGTCAGCGCCCCCAGCCTATGCTGCACAATCGAAAGGAGCACACGATATGCGATGAACAGAATGACTGTCAGCTTGATCACACTCAGCCAAATAACAGCATTTGCCCAAAAGTGAATGTCTGTTGACTGTATAAGGTGAAGCGCATTCAACAGCCAGACGACAGCGACTGTGACCATAAAGACCATCGACGTTGTAAAATAATAACCTAATTGCGTATATGTACCGCCGCCTAGACCAAATTGATAGGAATAAAAGAAGTTTCCTTTGACGTATTCATCATACAGCAGCTTTTTAAACGGGAGCATTTGCGAAATGCCATCTCCATCTCCCGTCATATATCGGCCTTGCGTATATTCATATAAGAAAAAGGAGTGTCCTAATAAAGCAAGAATGAGGCACATTCCAATGAGTATCCATCTACGTTTCATCATCTAAATCCTTTCTCCAAAAGATCCACTGTTCATTGAAACAAAACAACCCAGCAAGCGATTCGTGCTTGCCGGTTATTTGACTCCACGTTATTTAAATAACTGCGTTAACACTCGGTCTTGTTTTTTTGAGCTTGTCTCTTGTTCCATGACATTTGATTCTTGAATTAAGTAATGCGGCCTCTTTTTCGTTTCATAGTATATTCGGCCAATGTATTCTCCAATCACACCTAGACTCAAGAGCTGGACACCACCTAGGAAAAGCACAGCTGAGATTAAAGTGAAATAACCCGGTACCATGATGCCCGTTCTGACGATTTGAATAAAGGTCGCCACGATGTAAATCAAAGAGAGAAATAAGATCAAAATACCCGTATAAAAACAAATACGCAGCGGGCGGTTGTTAAAGGAAATGACACCATCAATCCCGTAGTTAAATAATTTCTTCAGTGACCATTTTGTATCACCATGCTGTCTTTCCACATTTTCATAATAGATGACCTTTTCTTCAAAGCCAATCCAGCAAAAAAGGCCTTTTGAAAAACGATTTCCCTCTTTCAGTTGAAGCAATGCGTCGATCGCTTGACGGGAAATTAAACGGAAATCTCCTACACCATCACGCAAGTCCACTTCGACCACCTTGTTCATCACTTTATAATACATCGATGATAGGTAAGAACGAAGCTTGCTGTCCCCTTTACGGTTTCGTTTGGCAATGACTTGATGATAACCTTCTTCGTAGCCTCTAACAAAATCCTGAATCAAATACGTTGGGTGCTGCAGGTCGGCGTCCATAATGATCGCAGCTTCCCCTTTTGCATGCTCAAGACCTGCTAAAATTGCAGCTTCTTTCCCAAAGTTACGAGAAAAGGAAATGTATTTGACTTTTGCACTTTTGTGAGAGAGCTCTCTCATGTATTGAAGCGTATTGTCTTTGCTTCCATCATTCACAAAGATGATTTCAAAGTCATAATGAAAATCGCGAAACTCTTCCTCGAGTGCCTCAAAGATTCGTCTGATGTTTTCACCTTCATTGTAAGAAGGAATTATAACAGAGAGCAGTTCCCGTTCCATATCGCACCTTCTCTTCACTTTTTTCACATAGTCTGTTATGTTCATTATTCCTTTTTTGTCAGAAAACGAAACCCTTTTTTATTATCCATAAATTTCATGTATCCTTAATCGTTACATTATATCAGAGTTTTATTTCCAGTGATTTTCACCAACATGAATTTAATGTAATTTTAAGTTTATCCATTGTAAAAAGCCTGTAATTTTGATCACAGACTGGGTATTGTTTCATAAAATTGTTTGGTCAATTATATATTTTCCTGTTTATTGAAAAAATGAGTGGAAGTGAAAAGGGCAACCCTTTTAATGCAGCAGCCCTTTGTCGTTTTGTTGCAGATGCTCATTTGCCTTCGATTGTTTATTTTGAAATAAATGCAGCTGAGCGCCGTAGCTCTCGATCCATTCTCGGACAATCCGTTCAGTCGTTTCTTGTCCTTTATACTTGCGGCCAGCCTTTGCATAGGTTGTTTCAAAATCACTCCAAAGGAGCTCTACCCATGTACGTGCTTCTTCATATGTGAGCATATTGTTTTTTTCCATTAGTTGTTCGGTTAATCGCTCAAAATATTGTTCCATACTGGTTCCTCCTTCATCTAGCAGAAAGTGCCTTTTTAAAAAAATCTCTTTTTTCATATACTACCCTTACGTCTTCAAAAGACGCAAATGATTTGTATTGTTTGGAGGGAATCAGTATGCGTAATAAAGCAAAGGGCTTTCCAAATCAAGTGAATCACAAGTTTGAAGGCGAACCAGGGGCCACAGATGCTTATGCGTCTAAAAGGCCGAACGGTGAGACGAATACACGTCCACAGGAACGTATGAGGGCATCAGGGAAACGCTAATTTTTCCAAAGGGAGTGCTTGAGATATGAGTTCAAATGGGAAATCGTATATGGAAGACTTTGTTCAATTAAGAACAACCGCTTACCCTCAACCATGGGCGAATGCTAAACATTCTGCCTCTCAGGTCAACGGAGAAACGCAGCAAACGCAGCACGACATCGTACTTCAGAACAACGTCCGTAAACAACGTTCGAAGTAAAGAAAAGGACTGATCTCTAGGGATCAGTCCTTTTGCGTAAGCATTGAAATCGGCAGGGCATCTTCTTTATTTGGCACTGATACTCTGTAGCCCCAAGCAAAAACACCATTTAAATACTCCACATAAAACTGCTCGTCTGTATCTTTGATGTGATAGGTCGTTTTGGTCTGAATAGCAGCTGGATCTAATAAATAGGCTTTCGCCATGTCAATTTTCCGCTCCAACACGGCAAATTCATTCACAATGCCTAGCTGCTCAGCCTTTCTTGCTTTTTCAGAAAGAGCGGCAATCTCCTGCTTTAATTCGTATTCTGTCATTTCACTATAGCGTTTTTCCATCTGTCATTCCCCTTTGTCTAAAACGTGATCAATTGTATCAAGATCAAAACCTTTTCGGTAAAGGAATTGCTTTACTTTCATTTTTTTCTCAAATGATCCGTCATATCCTACCTTGCGTTTTGCCTTCTCAAGCATATAGTGAAGGGCTTCTTCTTCCTTTTCCTCTTCTTGTCCATCATAGGCTTCTTGAAGGGCTTTATCAATAATATCAAATGAAAATCCTTTTCGCTGAAGCTGCAATTTGATACGCTGTTCAATTTCTTTTGCGGACCGGTTTTTCTCTTTCTTAACCAGCTTTAGCACTTGTTTCACTGCTTCCTCTAGCTGCAAATCATTCGGATATTGCGATAGTGCTTGTTCGATGGTGTCATCGTCTATGCCTTTCAGCTTTAATTCTTTTTTTAGCACTGACGGGCCTTTGCTATTCGTTTTTCGGTGGGTGCTTACATACGCTTCTGCAAATTCAAGATCATTTACATACTTATAATGTTTTAATTTGTGTATAATTTCACTAATAGCAGGTGCTGGTATGTCTTTTTTCGTCAAGTAATCGGTGACTTCTTTCACTGATCTCATCCGATACGATAAATAATCGACGGCCTGCTGAAATCCTTTTTTTACTGCATCACCGAATTGAATCTCTATGATATCGGCTTCGTCCAGCTCTTTTCCCTTTTTCAAATCATGCTGGACGAGCACATCTAGATCAACGCTAAAAGCGTACTTTTCATCAAGAAAGATGTTCACGCGTTCTGTATTGTTTTGCTGAGCAGAGATTTTCGTAATATAGGGCATCCTGTGATCACTCCTTTTTTCAAACAGTCAGGATGTTTCTTCTGATTCAAAATCGTGAAAGATATAGGTATGTATATGAGAGGAGAAGATGTCAATTGAATATCGCCATTACCGGAGGAACCGGGTTTATCGGCCAGCATGTCACAAAGGTGCTCGCAGCTGAAGGACATCATCTATATATTCTAACAAGAAATCCAAAGGAATCCGAACAAAATCATTTACATTACGTGCAGTGGCTGACAGATGGTGCTAAACCTGAACATGAATTGCCTGCGATTGATGTATGGATTAACCTTGCTGGAAAATCCATTTTCACACGCTGGACGGACAAAGCAAAAAAAGGCATTCTCTCCAGCCGTATTCAATCCACACAAGAAGTGAGACGCATTATAGAAGCGCAGGAATCGAAACCATCTGTGCTCATTCAAGCAAGTGCTGTCGGTATCTACGGCACTTCCAAGACAGAAGACTTTACGGAGGAGGCCCCTCCAGCCGATACAGACTTTTTAAGTCATACATCTAAACTTTGGGAAGCTGAAGGGCAAAAAATTGAGGCGCTCGGTATTCGCACGGTTTATACACGCTTTGGGGTAGTGCTAGGAGAAAAAGGCACACTTCCTCTTATGACCTTGCCATACAAGCTGTTTGCCGGTGGAACGATTGGCTCTGGCTCGCAATGGGTATCTTGGGTTCACGTGGAGGATGTAGCACATCTCATTGCGTATGCCATTCAACATGAACACATATCAGGTCCACTCAATGTCACATCTCCAAATCCTGTTCAAATGAAGCAGCTGGGGCAAACTATTGCATCTACCCTTCATCGCCCTCACTGGCTGAAGGTGCCGTCCTTTGTTATCAAAACCGCACTTGGCGACATGTCATTGCTTGTATTAGAAGGCCAACGTGCTCTGCCGAAAAAGGCACTGCTTTCTTCTTATGAATTTTTGCACCCTGAGCTAAAAGAAGCGATTTTGCATTCAGAGGAATAAATTTTGTCAAAAACACCCATCCTATTAAAAATGAGATGAGGGGGCGATTTTGATGAAGAAAAAAGAACACCAGCCGACTTCAAAACTGAAGAAAACCCAGGAAGTTCTGTATCAACAGGAATTCAAAAAAGCGGAAAGAGCAGCAGAAAAAAGAAACAAATAAAACGGATATTCCTCTTTTACAAGCACATAACTAAAGTGATCTTGTAAAGGAGGGAAAAGCTTTGAAAAAAGACCAACACAAAAAATCCAACCACCAGCTTGCGGCACAAGAGACGGATGGCGAATATGTTGAATTTTCCAAAGAACTTGCAGATCCGAATGACGTAAAAGCGATGGCACGTATGAAAGCAGCCGATCAGCGTGCCAAAAAACAATAAGTAAAAAAAAACAGACCCTATCAAAAGGTCTGTTTTTATTTGATTTCAGTTAGCAGGCTTGATGCCTTCTGACGTGACTTTTCCTCAGGCACCTCTTCTGGATAACCGATGTGAAGAATCGCGGCAAAGCGTTCGTTTTCCTTTAATCCCATATCCTGTTGAAACCCTTTGTCGTATAAGATACGGCCGCTCTTCCATACCATACCGATTCCTTGATCCCAAGCCAGCAGCTGGAAGTTTTGAATGAGCGCACTCACAGCGGCAAAATCATCATTTCTCACAACTGGATTTTCGTCTTCTTTTAGAACAACAAGTAAAAGTGCTGGTACTTTAGAAAAATAATCTATGTACTGATTAATCTTTTCTTCTTTTGCGTCTGGATTGTTGCGTTTAAAGAAAGCAATAAACCGCTCAACAAATACCTCTTTCGCTTCATCCGTCACTGCATATAAAAAACGCCAAGGTTCCGTGATTTTATGATTGGGTGCATAGACTGCGTCCTCTAATAATGGCTGAAGCTGTTCAATGCTCACCGGCGTTTCTTTGAATTTTCGAATCGATCGTCTATATCTGACAGCGTCTCGAACCGTTAACGCTTCTGTTTGTTGTTTTGTTTCTGGCATATATGTCATCCTTTCAATCAACCTTAATTGAAATTGATTCTCATTCACATTATAAACATGATCATGTGCTGTTTGCAAATAAGACCTCACCTCTCTGCTAAAAAGTTGTTTGCCTTTTTCAAGTAATGTTACAATCATATTACGTTTTAAACAAATTTTGAGAAAAAAGCCAAGATGATGAAATGATTTCAGGTATTTCCACTTTGTCTCATGCGGCTATTTTTTCAAAAAGCTTTCAACCCATGATTGGAAGGGAGGCTTCTGGATGGAATGAAAATCAATATTGGGCAAATCATCAAACTCTATCGTTATAAACAAAATATGACCCAATCGGAGTTGGCAGAAGGAATTTGTTCTGTCTCTCATTTAAGTAAAATTGAAAATGGCTCAAAAGAGGCCAATCAAGATACGATCAATCTTTTGCTTGAACGGCTTGGAATTAGTCAAGAAACGCTGTCGCAAAAGGCGCGTCATCTGTTGTCATTACTCGATGAGTTTCAGATGAACATGTATTTCTATGCGCTCGATCAAGCAGAGCAAAATGCAGAAATGATCATTCATCACGAGGAACAGTTCTTTTCGCTAGATTTAGGGATTCAGTATCATTTGTCCTTATTTCAATTTTATTTATTAACAGAAAAACAGCAGCTTGCCTTAAAAACGCACCGCGTGCTTAAGAAGTTTGAAAAAACCTTTATTGACACAGAAAAAGAAACGTTTGAATATCTAGATGGCATCCACCAGATTAAAATCGGTCAGCTCGAAGAAGGATTGAAAAGACTTGAAAGCTGCTTTTCTTACGCTTCTGTTGAACAGAGCGACCTGTATTATCACTATGCAAAAGCACTTGGAGCTATGGGGCATCTCGGTGATGCGCTTGAGGCTACACATCAAGCAATGGATTTGTATAGACAAAAAAATAATTTCAAGCGGGTCATTCATTGTACACTCATTCATGGGGTCATCTCACTGGAATTAAAGGCCTTTCAAACAGCTAAAAGATATTTAAAAGAAGTGATTTTACACACGTCGCTTCACCCTGATGCTTATATTAAGATGACAGCTTATTTTTATTACGGGGTTCTCTTAAAACGCCAAGGAGATTTCTCATCCGCTGTGCCTTATTTACTAGATTCACTCAATTATTTTAATCAAGAACAGATAGAAGATCGTTACTGTGAAACGCTTTATGAAATCGCGACATTGTATGCGGAATATGATCGCAAAAAGGCGCTTCCATACATACACGAGCTGCTCAAACAGCCTCGTATTCAACCTAACTGTTTATATATGATTAAAATCTATAAATTGATGATTGAAGAGAATCCTCATGATTTGAAAACTTATTTAGTAGAAGCAGCGATTCCTTACTTTGAACACAATCAGCTCCACAATGAGTACTTGTTTGCTCTTAGAACCTTGCTTTCCTATGCGGCTTCTGAGCTTGATAAGCGTGCATATATGTCTTACACAACGAAGCTGCTTGATCACTTAGCATCATTTATCCCATATTACAAAAAAGCATGACCTTCTGCCGATCGAAGGTCATGCTTTTTCTATGATTAGATGGTCTTTTGTTGATCTGTATCGGGACGGGTGACTTGTTCGACAGAATGAATGTACCGTTTTCTCGCAAAATAATCGTAAGCATGCTGCCCAAAGCCAAGCCAAATGCTGAGTACAATGAATGGGACCGTTCCCCATAATGCAGGGATGTGACAAGCCATTCTCAGCCAAGTATAAATCCCTGAGTTTTTTTGATTTTTCGCTAAGGAAATAGATACGATTCGTTTCTCTGCCTTCTCTTCACTAATTTTATTCAGTCTCAGCAGCTGTGAGTGTCTAAATGATTCAAAGTGAATTCGGTTTTTCCAATCGAGTGATTTCAACAGGTCAATCGCTTTTGCACATGAAGGACTTTGTCCGTCATAAAACACAAGCAGTCTGAGTGATTTGATGGAACGCTGTTCTCTTTTCTTTGATTCAGCGAGCTTCTTTTTTTCTTGATCGAGATAGATGATTTTTTTCATAAATTGATCGCCAGCCCTTTTCCTTCATTTATTTTTTTTTAGTTCGTTCAAAGGAGATTACAACTAGATTACTATAGTTGCTGGGCCTCTTGTATTGGGAAAAAGCCATCCGACGTGCGTTATATGAGCCTTTAGATAAGGGCAAAATAGCTGTTTTCATGGCATATATGAGGTTTTTCAACTAAAAGTGGTTGGGAAAATCGTGATGCTTTGCGGTTTTCTGCGGTATTTGATAGAATTCTGCGGTTTTTCTACATCTTTATGCGGTGTTTTGTAGGTGAAACGCAAAAACAAGATAAAAAAAGACTACTTCCCATTGCGGCGAAGTAGTCTTTTGGTTTATATTTTTGCCAAAACTTCTACTATTTCTTTCTCAATATCTTTCCATAAGTAACGATCTGTCGTATAGTGATGTGCGGCTTCTTTCGCAAACACTTTAAATGCTTCCTCAAAATCGGGTGCATCTTTATCCGGCTTTTTCTCGTCGACAAAGCGCTGAGCTTCTGCTGAGCGAGGTCCCCATTTCCCCACTTCTTTCCCGTCCTGATCAATGATGACGATAATCGGAATCGATCTTGCGGTCCCGTTCGTTAAATACTGATCCATCAGGTCTAGATGCTCGTCCCGAATGAAATAGCGCGCATCAATCAGTGCTTCATTTGCAATACGCATGAAAATAGGTACATTGACCATCGCATCGCCGCACCAATCTGCCGTGATCACAAGCGCTCTCAGTTTTTTCTTTTGAAGTTTTTGAAGCAGCTCTTTTTCCTTTTGATGAATTGCGTACTGGTTGTACACCGTGAGTAAGTTTTCACGATTTTTCTCCATGTTGTGTACATATGTACGTTCAGCTAATCCCTTTGTAAACCATTCATTTAGTGTCATGTGAACATCCCCCTTACCCTTCAACTTTACCACTTTTGCTATTCTTTTGTCTAAAAAAACCTTCACCTAGTGAAAGGTAAAGGTTCTTTGGACTTATGGACGCCGTTTTCGATTTGGGTCCATTCCTATCAGCTTAGTGACGAGCACCATTGTGACAGGCAGTGATGTATTCTTTTTATACGCTAAATATTTTCCGCGCCATTCTGGTTTATATTTCTGTTTAAACGACCGTAAGCCGCTGAAACTATACATATATCTGACGTTATTGAAGATAACACTCGCCAAACGTTCTGTCAGAAAGGACTGGTGGAACGTGCCTACATTCGATAATGGCGCCATTCCCATGTTAAAGGATGTGTAGCCTTGTTCTTTCGCCCATTGGAAGAGGTGGATAAACAGCGCATCCATCATCCCGTTCGGTGCATCATGCATATGACGCATGAGGTCGATGGATATCTCTCCTTTTTGGTACATCGGCATTAAGGACACAAAAGATATGATCTGTCCTTGTTCATCCTTTAAAATCGCAATCGGTGCTTTTTGAATGTAGTCTTCATTGAAATAGCCTAATGAAAATCCTTTTTCTTTTTTCTTGCCCAGCCAGCTGTCAGAGATTTGTTTTAAGGTTGAGATCAATTCCTCTGAAAAGGGCGGCTCCAGCATTTCAAACGTATAGCCTTCTCGTTCAAATTTATTTGCGACAGCCCGTAAGTTTGATTTTTTCTTTCCTGACAAAGAGAACGTTTCTAAATCGACCATGGCTTCTTCCCCAAGCTTAAAGAAGTGAAAACCTAGGTCATGATAAAGCGCCATTCCTTCACGTTCTACTTGATAAAAAGCGACACGATAGCCTGCTTTTTCTGTCTGCTCCAAAAATTCTTCCAGTACAAGCGGATAAGAGGCTCTACGCCCAGAAGGATCTCCAAGCACAATAACGCAGCGGCCAATCCGGCCAAACTGAAGCATCGCCTCTCCATCACTTGAGAAAAACAGCTTTTTGTCTCCCAAAAAACCTAGATGACTAAGAGCATTTCCTCCCTTTTCTTCGAGAAAAGTTTTTAATTTTTCTTCATCTGCTTCTTCGCCGATTGGAACTGCTTTTTTATTAAAAATCAATTTACTAATGAAAAAGAAAAGAGGGACGCCAATTAAAGCAATCATACTGGTCATCGTGATATGCCGTTCATTATGAACCAAATAGTCCTTGCTTAGGAAATGACCAATTTTCATCCAAATGAAGTTCCCAATGACATTATAGTTAAACAACACGAGTAAATATCCGGCGGCGGCGGCCACAAACTGATTCAAAGAATAAGGGGCCTGCTGCTTCACAAATTGATTTCGAAGCGAGAAAAATACCACCATGATGACCGGCAATATAAAGATCAAACTCAAGTTAAACCCTTTTAGTAAAGTAAACACAAAGCCGCCTGCTAGGGCAATCATTGTCAATAGATAAGACCGTTTTGTTCTTTTATACACTTCAATGGACAAAATCATTAAAATGATCCCGAACATTAAAGAAAGACCATTAAATCCTGATAACAAAAAGCGTGGAATGGTTGTGATCACACCTAAACGATCAACAGGAAGCACAACGGAAGCCATAATGAGCAAACCGCTTCCAAACGTTAAAATGGACAAAGATCCGTACAATAAACGGATGAGCAAAGCTCGGTGCAACACAATTAAGACGTTTGTTGTTTCAATAGCAGGCGCCATTCTCGGATTGCCTTCAAGACGCCTGAGTGTTGTTCCAGTTAAATCGTATGCCGCTAGACAAAGTCCAAGAATAAACGGGAAAATGGAGTAAACGAAGCGGTACAAGACAAGCGCTGTCAGCACCATCTCTTTATCAAACCCAATGTATTGCATACTGAGTAAAAAGATCAGATCAAACGAACCAAATCCGCCCGGAACCATACTGATTAAACCGCCGATTGACGCAATCGCAAAGACGCCTAATACAATACGGACATCAACGTTCATCCCCATAGAGACAACAGCCATGTACATGACAAGACCAGCTGCCAGCCACTCTAAAAACGATGCACCAATATAAGCATAGATCGGGTGCTTCAGTCCGTTTTCACCGCTCTCAATCGAGCTTTTTCGAATGGACGCCATGATGATGTAAATGGGCACAATACAAGCAAAAATAATGACAAATGCCCATAACCACGGCTCCTGACTAATAATACTTTCAACTGGCAAGACCCTAACTAAAATCAAATCACTGAAAATAGATAAGCCCAGCAGAACAGAGGATGTTAAAAGGGCAATGCCTTTCAGCAGTTTTTTCGTATCGGTTATGTATTCCTTGTATAGAAGCGTTCTAAGCCCTGCTCCTGATAAACCACCGAATCCAAGTACACTGTTAAAGGAGTTGGCGATCCAAGAAATTCGGATCGTTTTCCAGCCGCTGATGGGCATATCAAGGCTTTTTCTTAAAATAAAATCATATAAGGACATGGATAAAACAGCGACAAGTCCAAGAAAGACAAGAATAAACAAGTCCATTCGATTCAAGCTGTCAATAATATAAAACGTCTTTTTAATGGAAAGGCCGCTCAGCTCCTGCTTGGCGACAAAAATTAAGACAAGGATGATCACGATCGGAAAGAGCATTTTTAAGATCGTCATACCCGTTTTTTTGTTCCACATGTTTCTCCCAACTTTCTAAGTTGCTTCATTAATTTCAACTGACCATTATTATACAACAAATACCACTTAATTCATGCAGTTTAACATTCAAAAGCTTCATGATACTTTCAATTAGAAGTAAAAATCAGTAATATAAAGAAAAGAGCCGCTTAAAGGAAGTGAACAAGCGTGGAATATAATATTCATGACACCACCGTACTAAAAGAGGAAATCCTATCTCCTGAGGAAAAAAAGACATGGGTGCTGTATATGAAAGTGCTCACTGCTGCAGGACTTGGAGATGTTTCTGAATGGATGAAGCTTGATATGAGTATGCCTCAAATGAAAGTACTCATGCTGCTCAATAACCATGGCTCTCTTAAAGTGTCCGAAATTGCTGAAAAAATGGGGGCTTCTTTGTCCAATATGACAGGGCTGCTTGATCGGTTAGAACAATCGAACTTTGTGGAACGAAAGCATTCTGAGCGTGATCGTCGAATCATTGTCGTAGAATTGACAGAGGAAGCGAAAAATATTTTCAGAAGTATTTATCAAAAAGGGCATGAAAAAATTAAAAATTCCCTGCAACGGCTCAATGACGAGGAAAAAGAAAAAGTTAATGAAGGTCTAGCCATTTTAGAAAAAGCACTTCGTCCTGAACGTGGCTAAAAAAGAAAAAAAGACGGTCACTTGAGGTCCGTCTTTTTTCATTCTTCTTTTCCTTGTTTATCTGGGGTGAAAAGATATTGACGAATGACTTCCCGATCATCCCACAGGAGATAACCTAAACCGATAATGAGAAAAATGATGCTGATCCACGTACCGCCTGGGAGTATATCTTCCAGTTCCTCGATCGTTCTTACTGTGCTTACATTTCCACCATAACGAATCTCAAACAAAACGAATTTTGCTATATAAAACAATGCCGCCATGCAGATAAACATAGCGCCGACAATTCTTCTACTAGACATGTGTTGACTCCTTTACTTCCACTGATTTCTTTTGATTAATTCCGTGATATGGGCGAGATGATGCTGTGAATGCCAGACGTACATTCCTGTTGCATCATATAAGGACACCGTTTGTTGATCGGCCGGATGGTAATATGCAGCGTTGAAATCTTCCTCTGTCATCTCGCGAAGTAATGTGACCCACCGGCGATGCAGACTGCTGATTAACGGCAGTGATAGGCTGATAGGCGCCTTACTGTCAGGAAGTGAAGCAAATGCCTCCTGATCATATGGACGTATGTGCGGTGTTTCTTCTGTCAGCGCAAGCTTAAATCGCAAGTAAGCGTTCAGATGGCTGTCCGCTACGTGGTGAATGAGCTGACGAACAGTCCATCCACCTGGCCGGTATGGGGTATCCAGCTGATCATTTGTCAATGGGACAACTGAATCTTCATACTTTTGAGGAATGAGTGCCAGCTCATCAATCCATGCCTCCAGCTGCTTTTTCGTTTGTTGGTCCACCGGTTCATATAAGCCAATCGGATATTGTAATGATGTCATCTACTGCCCCTCCTTAAAATCCTTCTAGAACAAATTTACCTATCATCTTCCCTTGCTCAAGTGTTTGATGTGCCTGCTTCAAATTGGCGGCATTGATGGGGCTGAGCACCTTTGTTAATGTATGTTTTAACTTCTTCTCTTCAAATAATGTACTCGCTTCTTTTAAAAGCTCGTGCTGCTTCATCATATCCGATGTTTTGTACATCGGCCGTGTGAACATGAATTCCCATACAAATGCAGCACTTTTATTTTTGAGTAATTGAATGTCTAAATGCTGCTGATTTTCAACAATGGTACAGATCGTCCCTTGAGGTTTAATCGCTTCTGCCATCCCTTTGAAATGGCCATCTGTATCATTTAAGCATAAAATGTAATCCACTTCGCCAATCCCTTTTTCCTGAAGCTGCGCTAAGAGCGGCTGGTGATGGTCAATGATATGATCAGCCCCTAATGAGAGACACCATTCATTTGTTTCAGGTCTTGAAGCAGTGGCGATCACAGTCGCTTTCGCTAATTTGGCGAGTTGAATGGCGATAGAGCCCACTCCGCCTGCTCCACCGATGATCAGCAAGGTCGAGCCTTCTGCATTCCGCTTCATATGCATTCGGTCGAATAGCGCTTCATATGCCGTAATTGTTGTAAGAGGCATGGCAGCTGCTTCGGCAAAAGAGAGATTTGCAGGCTTTTTCGCCACAATTCTCTCATCCACAAGCTGGTATTCACTATTTGAGCCTTGTCGCGTGATATCTCCTGCGTAATAGACGTGGTCACCCGGCTGAAACAACGTACACGCTTCGCCCACTTCCACCACCGTACCGCTTGCATCGTAGCCAAGAATTTTCAGTTTTTCTTCTTTCTGATTCTTCGGTGACCTCACCTTTGTATCCACTGGATTCACCGACACAGCCTCTACTTTCACCAAAATATCCCTGCCAGCTGCTTTGGGCTTTGCCACCTCCTGATCGATCAAGCTTTGTTCATGCTCAATTGGCAAATACTCAAATAGTCCAACTGCTTTCACTCGCTCGCACTCCCTTTCTCCATGCTTCTTTTCCACATTTTATCATACATTTCTGATGCTGATGGATCAGTCAGCAAGCGATTGCACATTTAGGAGTTCTTCAAAGCCCTTCGTTCCCTCACGATGTAAGAAGGTCGAGCCTTTTGTAAAGAGAGGACATAGGTGAACCAGCCGCTCGATTTAAAGAAGTACTGAACATAATAAAACTGAATGTGCTGAAAGAAAACGACGATGAACAGAAAAATTGTGAATAATAGCGTCACAATGTCTCCCTGCATCAATCCACTGATCAATAACATCACAAAACCGAGCATCATGAGCTGTTCGAGCCTCTGCATGATCAGGATAACGAGATGTCCCCGTTTGGTTAGGTCACCTGATTGACGCTTTCGAATGTTTCTTGATTTATAAAACCATACGATACTTGTCACTAGATGATGAATGATAAAAAGAGCGATCATGACCATCAATAAAGGAGTTGATTCAAAAAGATCTTTTATAATGAATGGGATCACCAAAAAATAAAATGCGGTAAATGCGTGTCTAGCTGATAAGAGAAATAATTGTTTTTCTATGTATCGCTGCATGTGTCTCACCTCTATATGTAGTACGTCTCATTTGTCATAAGGTTCCTTCTGCCTATCAAAAAAGGATGCCCTGAAAAAGGCATCCTTCATGAATCAAGCTTAAAATGCAGCACTCAGTACGACAGGACCTTGCGGAAGCTTGTTATCCTTTTTTGGTTCAAGGGTGACAGCCACAGTATCCCATGATTCGTTTGCTTCTTTTTCAGATAATGCATAGGTGACGGTGCCCTCCCCTTTGCTATCTGTTTTAAAGGCACCGGCCGGAACGGGCTGATCTCCTTTAATGAGCCATACTTGATAAACAGCTGATGAATCAAGCTGGCCTTTTAATCCGTCAGCACTCACGACAAGCTCTTTTTTGCCGTGATGCTCAATCACTGAAAAAGCACCCGTTGTTTTTGCCGATTCAGCAGATGCCAGTGATTTTGTCGCAACAACTTTGACAGGTTGTTCTGCTTGTTCTGTTCCATTTGTTAAGAAATACACGTTCCCAGCTGCAGAAATGAGAAGTAGTGCGGCAACGAGAGGCAAAAGCCATTGATTTTTCTTCTTCATTGGCGGTTTCGTCTCATTTGCATCACGCACTATTTTGAGATCTTGAGGCGGGTTCGATGTTGCAGCGATTGTTGTCTCTGATATCTCTTCTTCAAATACTCTTGATAAAATGCGGCCTTTCATCCCTGCCGGAGGCGTTTCGTCCTCTGCTAGAAACGGAATATCAGACATGAGCGATGTCAGTTCTTCAAGCTCTTCTTTGCAATCCGAGCAATGTTTGATGTGTTCTTCAAACTGCGTCTTTTCTTCTCCTTGTAAATGCCCGTTAAAGTAATCAATGACTTGATGTTTACACTGAGTCATGCCTCTTCCTCCTTTCCTCCGCGAGACAGTTTCGTTCGTAAATGCTTCAATGACAACCGAACTCTTCCCTTCACCGTTCCAATAGGGATGCCTAGTTTTTCCGCAATGCTCTTTTGTGTCATTCCTTTAAAATAAACATCTTCGATGATGGTTTGCTGTTCTTTCGACAATGTTGATACTGCTTCACGTATGATTTGTTTTTCTACGTTCCATTCTACTTCTTTTGACACATCTTCTTGATGATCTGCCAAGTATTCAATATGCTCATCTTCAAGAGCTGTTTCATTTCGGTGTTTCCTTAATAGATCGATTGCCGTGTTTCGTGACATCATAAATAACCATGAGGAAAATTTCCCTTTATCTGTATTGTATTCTCCTATGCCGCGCCAGAGCTTGATAAAGACTTCTTGAAGCACTTCCTCCGCCAGCTCACGGTTTCCAGTCATTTTATAAATAAACGAATATAACACACGTTCATAGCGATCGTACAATAATTCAAGCGAGGGCTTATGTCGATCATGTTTGATCTTGTGATACAGCTCAAAATCCTTCAGTGTGTCCATGGTCATCTCCTTCCTTTTTCATGAGAAAGAGCATTATGCATTCATCATGAAATCTTCACGTATGGCTCATCACCCAAATTGCTGAGATCAGCCTCCTTTGTACTTTACTCTTTTTTCAAGGAGAAAAAAAGAGCGCTGAAAAAGGAAATGTGTTCCTCATGAGAATGTACTTACTAAACGGATGGATTGACCATTTGGATCACCCACCTCAAGGAAAGTCAAGAATCCATGTGTTTCATTCACTGTTCAGTTGATTTTAGCAAACTCTCGTCAGGCTCTCAATTTACATCAGGTAGAACACATCCTTTCATCATGTCATAATAGAACGAAATAGGAGAACTGGAGTGTCCGTCAATGATTGTAACGATTGTTCTTTTTTTATTAGCTGGTCTGGCTGAAATAGGCGGCGGTTATCTTGTCTGGCTGTGGCTGCGTGAAGCAAAACCCGTCAGCTACGGAATCGCAGGTAGCCTCATCTTGGTCGCTTACGGCGTCATCCCTACATTCCAGCAGTTCCCGACCTTTGGGCGGGTTTATGCGGCCTATGGCGGTGTTTTTGTCGTTCTCGCTGTGTTTTGGGGCTGGTGGGTCGATCGCAAAACCCCTGATATGTACGACTGGATGGGTGCTTTGATCTGTTTAGCTGGTGTCAGTGTGATGTTATTTGCCCCCCGCAGTTAATGGTCGGATGATGATCACACGCTAAAAAGCCGGCAATATGCCGGCTTTTCCTCTTTTACATTCTAAATTGTGTTTCATATAAACGCCGGTACATCCCGTCCATTTCAAGCAGGTCCTCATGCCTGCCTTGCTCCTTGATGCCCTCTTTTGTTAAAACTACAATCCGGTCAGCATGCTGGATGGTCGCTAGGCGATGCGCAATAATAAACGTGGTTCGTCCTTCAGATAGTTCTTCAAGTGAGCCCTGAATAAAGGATTCTGTCTCCGTATCCAGAGAAGATGTGGCTTCATCTAAAATAAAAATTGGCGGATTTTTAAGAAAGATACGTGCAATGGAGATACGCTGTTTTTGTCCGCCAGATAACATCATTCCGCGTTCACCGATGATCGTATCAAGCCCATTTGGCAAGCTATTTACAAGATCCTTCAGTTGGGCTTTCTCCACTGCCTGCCACACTTCTTCATCAGATGCATCGAGTTTTCCGTATAAAATGTTTTCTCGGATGGTCCCATGGAATAAATAAATATCTTGCTGGACGACACCAATTTGTCTACGCAGCGAAGGCAGTGTCATCTTTCTTGTCTCTATGCCATCAATTGTAATGATTCCCTCCTGCCATTCGTAAAAGCGTGGCAGTAAACTGCAAAGCGTCGATTTTCCAGCACCAGAGGGACCTACGACCGCAATGGTCTCTCCTTGTTTCACCTCAAGATTGATGTCATGAAGAACCGGTTTGTCTGATTCATATTGAAAAGACACGTGCTCAAAAACGATATCCCCTTTTAACTGATCAACTTCAATGGCATCATCCGCGTCCTTTTCATCAGGTGATTGATCGATGAGTGATGCAAATCGTTTAAAGCCCGCTGCACCTTTTGGATACATTTCAATGACTGCATTGATTTGTTGAATGGGTCCTAAGAAGATGCCTGTTAATAGTACAAATGACACAAATTCCCCATACGTCATATTTTTTTGCAGCACAAACCATGCGCCGCATACAAGGCCAAACACTGTCACACTCTTAATAAGAAAATGACTAACAGCGGTATGCACAGCCATCATTTGATATGTGGTTAGCTTTGTCTTTCTAAATTGCTCGTTATGTTCAATAAATCGGTCCATTTCATGTGATTCATTTCCGAATGCTTTCACAACCCGTATGCCACTAATATTGTTTTCCACACGTGAATGGAATTGACCAATACTCGAGAACATTTTATCAAAAGCAGCAGACATTTTTTTCGTAAAGTAGACGGATAATCCGATCAAGAATGGAACGACAATAAATGTGAGAACTGCCAGCTGCCAATTAATCGACAGCATCAAACCAAAGGCACCTGTGAGTGTCATCACAGCGATAAATAAATCCTCCGGGCCATGATGCGCAATTTCTCCAATATCCATTAAATCATTTGTCATACGGGACACGAGTTTTCCCGTTTTCTTTTTATCAAAGAAGCGAAAGGACATTCTTTGTACATGAGAAAATAGCTGATTCCTCATATCCGTTTCTATATTAATGCCTAATTTGTGCCCAAAATAGGTCACGACATAATGCATCGTAGAACTGATCACGTATAAAACGAGGAGCAGAATGCCCCAAAACCAAATGGCATCCCAATCACCATTTGGCAGTAAATCGTCCATCACTTTACTGATGGCAAGGGGAAAGGATAATTCGAGTAAGGCTGCCAGTACCGCACAGGAAAAATCTAATATAAACAGCCCCATATATGGTTTGTAGTATGAGAAGAAACGCTTTAACAATTGACAGACCTCCTACCGATTAGACATTTCTGTCAATATGTCAGCAAACTCTTCCGCTTGATTGGCTACTGCAATCGGATCGTAAGGCCAGAAGAACTCTGTATCCATTTGATAGGTCTGTTCTTTTTTGACAGATTCTAGACTCTTCCAAATAGAATTGTTTTTATCAAATGTTCCGCCGTTGCTTTCATCAATGAAAATGTAGTCTCCTGCATATTCAGGAAGGGTTTCATAAGAAATGACTTCATACCCTGTCTTACTTTTTAAAATCGTATCTCTGACCTGTTTTGGCGGGTTTACCTGTAATTGCTCATATAATGCCTGCCCGCCTCGATAAATACCGTTACCATATACATAGACATCATTTTTAAAAGCGCCCATGATCGAGACCGTATCATTCTCTTTTAAAGCAGACTTCACTTTTTTCCTAGCAGCCTCAATTCGTTGATCGAAGGCGGTGAGGAATGCTTTTCCTTCCTCTTCTTTATTTAAAATTTTTGCCAGCGTCGTTAATTCTTCATGTGCATCTTTGAAAGAACCGTAAGGATACACGATGGTAGGCGCTATTTTTTTGTACACATCATAGACTTTTTCATCCTGTACGGCTGTGATAATCAGATCAGGCTTTAAGCTAAGTGCTTTTTCAGCTGAACGCTCGTCACTGATGTCCTCTATTCCTTTTATCTTGCCCTTTAAGTGTACGTTCTTTAAATCCTGCGTGGTCGATCCAACAGGCTGAACGTCAAGTGCAATCACACTCCCTAAATATCCATCTACAAGAATTCGTTTAGGTTCAGCTGGAATCTCTATCTTTCCTTTCACTGTTTCAACCGTTTTCGTTTCTTGCTTTGATTCTGCTGTTTTGGCTTGTTCTTTATTGCCACAAGCCGTCAATATCATTAGAAGAATGACAGCACATATCCAATACGTCTTTTTCATCTCCATATTCCTCCTTCATTTTCGCCACTACAAATGAGAATAGTTATCAATTACTAGTCTCATGTATTCTATCAACCTCACCCGTAGTGGTCTATGGAGGATTCTCGCAACTTACATATGGACAATTGTTGGATAGGCTGGCTGTGTCAACTGAGAGACAAACCGGTCCATCAAAAGAAGTGCACGCTCTCCTTCATCAAATCGAAACTCCTCCAGTTTTACTGGATAAAAGGTACCATTTTTCACAGCCGATAATTGACGAAGAACATCACTTTCTTCCATTCGCTTGTCCATTTGCTTATACCACCCATATTGGTCAGAGACAATAAAAAACATATGATCCGCCTCGTATTCTCCAAGTCTCTCTAAAGGAATGACTGTATGTTGATTAGGAAGAAGAACTTCTTCTAAAATGGCTTTTGGAGGTTTTAAGCCAAGCGTTTCGTAAAGATAGAAGGCCCCTCTTGCCTCATAGGACCACATATACACTTTGTCATGTCCTCTCATTTCATAGATTGCAACGGTCTCGCCTTTTTCTCTAAAGGAAGACAGGGTGTTTCTTGCCTGTTGACTAAGTTGTTCAAATCGTTTCACCCAATCGTTTGCCTCATTTTCTCTTCCTAAAAGGCGTCCTATAGACAGTACATCTTGTACAGCATGATGACCAGCGTATGGCAGAACAAGAACAGGTGCGATTTGCTCCAATCGCTTGATCAATGCAGGTTTTGAATAATAATAGTTAGGGACGATGATGACATCTAATTGAAGTGATTTAAAGACGTCATCAGGCGTATGTTCATTTATGATAAGCGAACTGGCCAGATGTTCTTTGAGTATATCTGAATGGAGATCGGTTTCTTCGTCAATACAAACAGGCTCAATGCCTATTGCAACCAATAACCCGACAAATTGAAAAGCAGCAATCCGCTCTGGTCTTCGGTTCATTCGAAACTGACTGGGCGTTCTTCCTGTTTTTTGACGGAACTTCCTGCTGAAATATAAACTGTCTGCATACCCGACTTGCCGTGCTATGATTTGAATTTGATCGTCTGTTTGCAGAAGACGTTTTTTGGCTTCGTCTATTCGAATTTGTGCAATGTATTCTGTCACACTCATCCCCATACTTTGTTTGAAAAAGGTAGAAAAGTAACTCTCATGAAACCCCATCTTATGAGCTAAGTCTTTTCTTGTTAGTTTTTGATCATAATGCTCAGCCATATACTGCAAGATCATGTTAATCGAATAATGCACTTTTTCGTTGTATGGCTTGGATTGTTTGCGGAAAATGAACATGATTTCTTCCAGCCATTTCGCCTGTTCTTGTATGATTTGGCTCGTCTGTATTTGTTTGATGTAAGAAAAAAGGACGGCAGAGCCTTTCACAACTTCCCCGTTATCAGGGAGATGATCGTGATTCACCTTATAGACCAATTCATTTTGTGCATCATGTGCCAGAGTGAATTGGTCAAATGTGACCGTATAGATCACTACTTGCTCGCTGGATAAAGATTCAACCATGACATCTATTCCTGAGCGGATCAACACACTGTCTTTTGCATTTAGCTCATATCGAATTCCTTCCATGTCAACTCTCACCGCACCGTCCGTAGTCAAGAACATCAGTGAAGATGTTTGCCATGAGTCCGTTTGTTTCACAGAAAGAGATCGTTTACTGCTTTCTTTCATGCGAAGAATTGTATGATTATAGGCGGTCATTTTCTCTTTCTCCTTCCATATAAAAAAGTGCTAAAATAAACCATTTTAGCACTTCAATGTCTGACTGAATGGTGATTATCGCGCTCCAGCCGTTTGTAATTCTTTGTTTTTCTCTTTAAAGCGTTCATTATGTGAAGACACGTACGCTACTTTTTCTGCTTCTGGTTCGATGTATAGCTTTGCGCTATTGAGTGCATTGACTCCATCAACAAACGTACCGGCAATTAAACGCACTTTACTTTTATGTGTGCATAAGTCGCCAACTGCATAGACGCCAGGTAAATTGGTTTCCATCTTTTCATTGACCTCGATGAGTCCCCACTCACCTTGCTTGAGTCCCCATTCTGATAGAACGCTTAAATCACCTTTCATGCCATGGTTGACGATGACAGCATCGGTTTCGATTCGTTCGATGTCGCCTGTTTCTAAGTGCTGAATGGTGACGGCTTCAATTTTGTCACCTTGACCATGAAGCTCTGTGAGTTCATGCGGTGTGAGAATGCGAGCACTAGATGCTTTCATGTTGGCGACGTTTTTTTCATGTCCACCAAACATATCACGACGATGCACAACGGTCACACTTTCAGCAATTGGAACGAGGGCATTGGCCCAATCAACAGCTGAATCTCCGCCTCCAGAGATGACCACCCGCTTTCCTGCAAACGTCTTTAGCTCCTGCACAGTGTAATAAAGGTTTGTTACTTCATAACGGTCTGCATGCTCGATTTCAAGTTTTCGCTGAACTGGAATTCCGTGACCCATCGCTAAGATGAGGGTCTTTGTCAAATGACGATCGCCATTTTCAGCCGTCAGCAGGATATGACCATTCTCATCCCGCTCGAATTGCGTGATTTTTTGATTCAACGCAATCTCTGGTTCAAATGTTTTCGCCTGCGTTTCTAGCTGCTGGATCAGCTGTTCACCTCTTGTTGGTGGCAAACCACCCACATCCCATATGACTTTTTCAGGATATAAGAGGATTTTTCCGCCAAGGCTTTCGTTATACTCCAGTACCTTCGTCTTTAAATCCCGCATCCCACTATAAAAGGCGGTGTACATTCCTGCTGGACCGCCGCCAATAATGGTAACGTCAAACAATTCAAGTTGTTCTGTCATTTGAGTCCCTCCAGTTTTTCATCGATTGATCTATTTATAAGTGATATTGATTCTCATTATCATATGTACCTATTGTAGTCTACTCTGGTGAAGGGAATCAATAGCTTTCTGCAAAAAAAGAACAGGACGAGCGCTTTCTCGTCCTGTCAGCCATCACACAATCGTTAATCCAAGGTCCTTTAATTCCAGCGAAACAAGTCTTGCAATCGCATCTGCCCCTTCTTTTGTAAAGTGCGTGCGATCCTCTATACCTGTTGACAGCATAAAGTAAGAAGTCGTTTTCTCTATGCCGGAAATTTGATAAAACTGGAGACTAACTGTATTTAAATCAACGAGAAGAACTTCTTCTTCATCGGCAAGTTCTTTCATAGCGGCACAGTAATCAGGGAAATCATTGATATATTCTCCGTCTTTTTCATGAAAGCGGCCGACTGGCGTTAATAAAAGCGGTGTAGCTCCTTTCGCTCTTGCTCCGTGAATATATTGAGACAAATAGCTTTTATACGTTGTGAAAGGATCTGTATGCCGTTCGGGCTTCTCCGTTGAAGCATCATTGTGCCCCATTTGTGTGAAAAGCCAGTCCCCAGGCTGAATGTCAGCCAATATTTTATCAAGCCGTCCTTCTTCAATGAATGTTTTTGAGCTTCTTCCACCGATTGCGCGGTTGTCGACGCTCACACCCTGCGCTGTGTAGCGATGTAAAAACTCTCCCCACCCTCCTTGAACAGGACGATCTGGGTAAGATGAAACGGTTGAATCACCAGCTAAATAGATGGTTGTCATGTTCATACGCCTCCTTTTTCATCTAGCCACTCTAATAAGCGATGCGGACATCCAAGTGGCTGCTGAAAAGATATGAAACAATCAGCATCGCTACTTCATTCATTCTCTTTTTAATGATCAAAACCCTGCTTACCGGTAGATGTGAATACATTAAATATGCGGCGGAAGTTCTACTTTTGTCTCAACGGCTTGCTTTAACGCCTGAAGCATATAGCCAATTCCTTTATATGGAGCCAGCGGATAAATCGCTGTCTGATGAGGAAGTAATAACGGATCGATCACCTTTCGATATTTTTTTCCACCTAGTATCACTAATTCATCATATGCAGTGAGATGTTTTTCATGAAATTGCTGACTTAGTGCTTTTCTTGTTATCTGATCAGTATGCGGTGTACCAAAAGCCACATCATAATTTTCATGAATAATATCATCTGCCTTTAAGAATCCATGCTTCGCTGAAATAATTAGGTAGTCTGAAAAGAACGTTCGGGCATAGCTTTTCGTACGCTGATGCAGCGGACTTAAATAAACGAGGTTCGCCGGCTGGCTCCCTGCCTCTGGATGGACGTCCCATATTTTCTTCGCCCCACATGGAATGATACAAACTCGCTTCACTTGATTTTCTCCTTCCTTCGTTGATACATCCGATACAACATACAACCTAGCGCTGTGCCAAGTGTATTTAAGAGAATATCATCTATATCGCTGCTTCTTGTAATCATACCAGATTGTGAGAATATCCATTGAAGGATTTCGATGATCGCTGACAAGATCAACCCAGCCAGCACCGCCTTTTGAAAGCGACATGTCCGAAAGGCTTGATATAGAAAAAAACCGAGCGGCACAAATAAGAGAATGTTCCCTGCCACATTTAACAAGACAAGGTTTGGATAGCCATGCTGAAAGGCGTGTAGGTTTTGTTGAATGGAGTGGAAGGGAATCAGATTGACGCTCACTTGATCTTTTGGTGCCGAAAAGCGATTCGGAAAGACCGTTAAATAAAAGAGAACATTCGTATATACAAATAGAAAAGCAAGGACCATTTCTGTTCGTAAATAGATAAAACGTTGCTGCTTTTTTGCCAGTCTATATCTCATATTTAGATAGAACGGGACGAGCAGAAGAAAATAAGCCATTGAAAACATAGCACTGGATGTCATACAAATAGCTGCCCCTTTCTTACATCATGCTTGACCATATTACAGGTTATTCAAGCTTTCCTGTATCTATTCATCACTTATTCTCACAATTCATGCGATATTGACAAATCGTCATTTTCTCGGTATACTGACTGACATTCAGTCATTTTAAGGTCGGTGATCCTGTGTCAAAACGAGAAAAAATTATGCTTGCTGCGATTGATGCCTTTAAAGAGAAGGGAATTGAAAAGACGACTATATCGGATATTGTGAAAACAGCAGGAGTAGCGCAAGGAACTTTTTATTTATATTTTCCTTCAAAGCTGTCTGTCATGCCTGCCATCGCTGAACATCTAATCGCACAGATGGTCCCTGCCATTGAAAAGGAACTCACTCAGCATGCGGATGTACTTGATCAAGCAGATGCGCTAGTTGAATTTATTTTCTCTTTTACAAGACAATACCGTGATGTTCTTGCCCTAACGTATTCAGGTTTAGCTGCCACCGAGCATTTAAAGGAATGGGAAGATATTTATGAACCGATTTACAAATGGGTCGCTTCTTTTTTAGAAAAGGCAAAACAGGACAAAAGAGTACGTGCGAACTTGAACTGTCAATATGCTGCGAAATTCATTATCGGTTTACTTGAATCATCAGCTGAGCAAATGTACTTATTTACAGAAACAGATACAGAAGAGGTTCTGATTCAAAAACGAGAGGTGAAGCAATTTCTCCTTTACGCACTTGGCATAGAGACACCTTAACTTAGTACAGCACTTGCTGTACGCTCTTTTTTGGTTTCAAAATGACGAATCGTCAGTTTTCAGTTTTAGGAGGAAATACGATGAAAAAAAGCTGGATGTATGTTGCACTCACATGTTTATTTGAATTACTTTGGGTGTTTGGTTTAAATAGAGCTGATGCTGTGTGGGAGTGGGCGATCATTATCTGCCTGATCCCGGTTGATTTTTATTTTTTAATGAAAGCCTGCGAGAAGCTGCCGACAGGGACTGTGTACGCCGTGTTTGCAGGAGTTGGAACGATTGGTACATCTTTGATGGATTATGCGCTGTTCGGCGGTTCGTTTTCATTAGAAAAGCTTTTATTTATGGGCATTTTAATTCTCGGAATTATTGGACTGAAGGTGTCTGATGGAGATGCACATGAGCAGAAAGGAGAAGCGGTATAAATGGGCTGGTTTTTTGTACTGTTGGCCTCTGCCTGTGAAATTGGCGGAACCATTGGCCTCAATATGTTTAGTAAGAAAAAGCAACTCACGACAGGCATTATATTTGTCGGCGGATTTGCCTTATCCTTTTTGTTTTTGTACGCCTCGTTCTCTTCCGTTCAAGTCTCCGTTGCCTATACGGTTTGGATTGGACTTGGAACAGCGGGTTCTGTCTTGTTTAATATGATTCTATTTAAAGAGCCGAAAAACATGATTCGTATCCTCAGCTTGCTGCTGATTGTGATTGGCGTCGTTGGGCTGAAGTTGTTTGCGTAATAGAAAAAGCAATGGAATAGATTATCCATTGCTTTTTAAGTTAATTTTTATACTTTTCTTGGTACGCTTTAAATTGTTCTTCGTATTTTTGCAACTTTTTCCCATCGACTTTTGAATTTAATTTCGGTTTCCGCTTTCCAATTACCATTACATCTTTATCTACAATAGGACTTGATAAAAAGATGTATGGTGCAAAACGATCACACTTCGTATTTGGAAGGGTGACGGATAATCTAGCGTATTCTTCTGTCGGGAATTGGTTTGAAATATCAAGTTCCTCGAGTCCCTCTAATGCCGATATTGGCTCTAAAGACTCGTCCTTCACTTTTATATTTGATAAGCACAGATATTTTAAATTCTTGAGGTATCTTAAAGGTTCTAGAGTATTTAAATTTAATGTATTCCAAATCCCACCTGACAATTGCAACCATTCTAAACCAGTGTTTTTTTGCAAAGGGGCTATGTCATTCAACTTTGAAAAATCTGTTAAGGATAAAGATTTTAAAAAAGTGTTTTTTGATAGATCCCATAAACTTTGTGCCTTTGTATTCCATTCAAGTGACAATACCTCAACATCTTGAAGAGAACTGATGATTGATAAATCTTCTACTCTCAGTTCACGCATATAGAGCATTTTGGGATTAACTAAGCTCAAGATCGTATTGAATTCCTTTTGGCTCACTTTGTAAATCCACAATTTCGTCAGGTTAGAAAAAGAGTTCAACCTTTCAATATTTTTAATTTTACCTGTGATTACTAACTCAGTGGCATTTTCATCTACATCGGCTAAATCATGAACAGCTTCTGGTCGTGCATCATGACGAAAAATATATTCAGGGTCTTCTTTTAACATTCTTTTACCTCCACACCTACAAATGATGGATATCTAAATGAATTTTATCAGAGTTTTTCCGAAGAAACAGGGAAAGGGATAAAATCTAGATGGTCTTCTTTGGTCCGTTTAACCACAATCCGCCGATGATTAAGTCTATTTTCAATCCATTTTATAAAATCTTTATCATCTAAAATATGGAGCAACAACATATCAACGACTTCGCTTTCACTATACTCCATATATTCTGCACAGGTCTTGACGATAGCTTGTACTCTTTCATATAAACAAATAAAAGAACTCCAATTCATATACGAATTAGAGTCCTCATTATATGACTAATACAATTTTCCCACCTTAAAACCGAACCCGTTCATTAAAGATCTTGCTTTTTTATTTCTCGTTTAATGTGGATCATGCTGCTCAAGCAAGAAATCCATTGCGTAAATCGATTCGCCTTTTTCATCCAATAAAAAGTACACAATCAAAGGCTCTCCAAAGGACCCTGTCTGCTGCGTGAACAAAACACATGTGAATTTTTCAATACCTATCGGAATCTTCCTTCTTAATAAAGGATGAAGAATAGGCGAAGTCCGAATTGTATCTATATCCACATCCCAACGTTCGTTTTTTAAAGTGGGATAATGTTCTACTAACAATTGGTGTAACATGTCGGTCGTGAGCGTTGCTTTTCCATCAAACTCATCATCTATTATGTTGGTGTTATACATCCGACGGTTGCTTATCCTTTGAAGCATTGATTCGTATTCCTTTTAAGACAAATCGTTTCTGGCCATCAAGAGTACAAGTGATCAATGTCAGTTCATTTTTCCCGCGATCCTTTAGTACATCAACATCCGTCGATTCTATCGTAGCTGAGCTGACAATTTTGTATTCGTATGTTTCTGCTTGATGATGTAAGACGACTTTTTCTCCTTTAGGCACCTCTGGCAGCTGTCGGAAAAGCCGGTCGCCTCTATACCCTCTATGGCCTGCAATCGTGAAATTTCCTTCCCCTGGCATTTGATGAGATTTAATTTGAGTCAGTGCAATACTTAAATTTTCTTTTGTTGTAACAGGAAGCACTTTTTCGTTTAAATCAATTGACGGGATCTCAAGCTCCATCGTATCTCGCAGGTCTTCTTCTGACACAGTTAAATGTGGAATAGAAGAAAGGGCATCACTGTCATTTTCTTCAATCATTTTCAATGCCTCTTCCATGGCTGTTGCCTCTTGAGACGTTCGCCACTCATATAGAAAAGGAACGGAGATAAGCATTAGTCCTGCGACCACCAAAAAGCTGCCTAATAAGGTTCTTTTTTTCATCAATACACTCGTTCCTTCCTTTTACTGAATGGTCCTTCTTCTGACTACAAGAAGAACAGTTCCAGACACTACTAGTAAAATCCCTGCATACATCAAATAACGTAGCCATTCTTCTCCCGTCTTTGGCAATTCACCGTTTGAATCATGAGGCGGATGTTGATCCCCTTGATCTGAGGCTGGGGGATTCGTGTGGTCCTCTTCATTCTTCATTGGAGCATTTTTTACAATCAATGTCTTGATCTCCACTTCGCCCATTTGAATTGTAAAAGCGAGTGGTTTTTTTAACGCTACATAACCATTTGGAGCTTTCGTCTCTGTGAGTGTATATTCACCAGGTTTAAGCCCTTTGACAATGGCTTCTCCGTCTTTTCCTGTTGTCACAGATTTGATGATTTTCCCGGCTTTTGTACGAATGTCGAAGGCTGCACCTTTTAAGGTTCTATCAGTCTGCTGGTCTACCTTTATGATACGCAGACTTCCTAAAATCAAGTGATTCTTCGCTGTTACTTGAAGAGGCTTCTGCTGATTTTTCTCAATCGTAAACCGGATCGGCTGATCATCTAATTCATAGCCGTGAGGCGCTTTCGTTTCAACGAATTGATATTCTCCCGGTTTTAGATCGTTGATGTGAAGCTTTCCTTTTTGATCCGTTACAAGTGATTTCTTCAACGTTTTCCCGTCTTTACTCTGAAGAGCAAACTCTGCGTTTTCCAGCGTGTGTCCTTCAGCATCCACTTTGGTCAGTTCCACTGCTCCCGGCGTCAGTTTGTTGATCATTTCTACTTTTGCTGGTTTGTCTTGACCTAAACGAATCGTAAATGAGACAGGTGTCTGATCCAATTCATAGCCGGCAATGCTTGCTGTTTCGACAAATTGGTAGGTTCCTGGCTTCAGTTGATCGACTGTCAGTTGACCGTTTTTGTCTGTCTTTAAGTCTTTCTTCACACGCTGATCGTGCGCATCAATCAGGTCAAAGGTCACGCCAGCGAGCAATTGACCATCCTCCCCTTTTTTCTCAAGCTTCACAGCACTTGTCGTCCGAATATTTTCTTTCGTCACTTTCACCAGTTGATTTGGATTGAAATCAATCTTGAAGTCTACTGGTTCTGCATCAAGTTGATGTCCAAAAGGAGCCTTCGTTTCAACCAATTGGTAAGCGCCTGGTTTCAAATCGTTGACAGTGATGATGCCTTTTTCATTTGTTGTTAAACCTGACATCAATTCTTTACCATCGTCATTGAAAAGTGTAAATTCTGCGCCTTTCAATCTTTCTTGTTCTTCCCCTATTTTAGTTAGTTCTACAGAACCTTTCTTGAGCTGATTGATGGCCTCCACTTGAATCAAGTCTTTTTGACCTAATTCAACTTCAAAGACAAGTGGTTTCGCACTCAATTCATAGCCTTCAAGACTCTTTCTTTCAACAAATTGATAGGTTCCAGGTTTAAGACCTGTGAAGGTAATCTTTCCATCCTGATTGGTTGTAATCCCTTCTCCTCCTGCCACTATCTTTCCTTTGGCATCAGATAGATCAAAGACAACCCCTTCTAATGATTTCCCATCTTCGCCTGTTTTGTGTAATAGCACTCCGCCAGTTGTGCGGCTATTTTCTTTTGTCACACTGACCAGCTTCTCAGGGTTAAATGGAATAGCAAAAGTGACAGGTGTTTCGTCAAGCTCATGACCGAATGGCGCCTTCGTTTCAACAAACTGATAGGTTCCAGGTTTCAGATTGTTGACGATGATCTTCCCGTTCTCATCTGTGACAAGACCTGTTTTTATCTCTTTTCCATTTGCATCTACTAGCTTGAATTCTGCTCCTTCAAGCACATCATTCTTTTCACCGAGTTTCGTGAGCTGGACAGCTCCAGTTTTGAGATCATTGATCACTTTGATCTCTGCCGGTTTTTTTTGTGCGATTTCGATGGTAAACGGATAAGGTTTATTTTTCTTTTGGTAACCATCAATACTCTCTGTCTCCACAAGCTGATATTTGCCCGGTTTGAGGTCATCGACCAACAGCTTCCCATCTTCATCTGTTGTCAAATCTTTACGCACGACTTTGTCATTTTGATCCAAGACTTCAAATCGAACACCTTGAAGCTTCTTGCCATCTTCCCCTTCTTTCATCACTTCTAATGCACTTGTTTCATAGAGGTTCTTTTGTGAAATGATGACTGGTTCTTTTGGATCGAGTGGTACTTCAAATGTGATGGGTGTTTCATCTAATACATAACCGTCTGGTGCGTTTGTTTCGATGAGCTGATACGAACCCGGTCTTAGTTCATTGATCGTGATCTTGCCATCTTTTCCTGTGACAAGCGCACCATTTAGCTCATGCCCATCTTGATCTAAGAGCTTGAACTGTGCACCTTCTAGTCTCTCTCCGCCTTCACCTATTTTGCTCAATTCTGCAGAGCCTTTGATGATGTCATTTACTGCGGTGACAACCGTTGTTTCTGTTTGATTTTCTTTAATGGTGAACGGCCATTTTTGCTGATTTAATTGATAGCCTTTCGGTGCGTTTGTTTCAACAAAATAATAGGAACCTGGCTCAAGATGTTTGAATAGGATTTCTCCTTTTTCATCCGTTTTCAAATGGGTTTGGACGGTATCTCCAGATTCATTTTTCAGTTCAAATTCTGCATTTTCTAATGCCGCACCCGTTTCTTTGTCTTTTTTCGTGAGCTTCACATGCTGGCGGATTTCTTGGTTTTGCACCGTCATGCTGTTTCCTATTTTCGTTTGATCTCCTGATTCGTAAGGCTGATCAATCGTGACATTGATCGGTTCCTTCGTTTTCAAATAACCATCAGGTGCTTTCTCTTCTGTCACGATATAGTCACCATACAGAAGACGATCAAATCGAAGAGCTCCTTCTTCATCTGTTGTCTTTGTTCCAATGACGATACCGCTCGCAGCATCTGTCAGAGAAAAGGTTGCTCCTTTTAGCGCTTTTCCACCACTCGCATCTACCTTTTTAATGGTTAAAGCGCCAATCGCTCCTGTGCCATCTCCCATGCCAGCGGTACGTTTGACCACAATTGAGGCTTCGGATTCCTTTTTGATTTCTTTTACATTTTCACCTCTAAACGTTACTTCGTTTTGAAGTGTACTTCCCACCTTATCTAAAATGAGAGATTGGTATTCTAAAATATAGGGTCTCGTGATTTCTTCTTTAAATTTGATTTGAAAAGAATCTGGATCGAATTCAAGGTCTAGTTCATAATCCTTCCCTTTTTCCAGCTCATCCTTTTTAGTCACTTGCCCTTTTTCATCTATTGTTGTCGAATACAGATGAAATGAGTTTTCTATTATGGCTTGATTACTGCTCGGATGGTCTATAATCGTCGCATCTTGGACTGTTGATTGACCAAAGTTGATATTCAGTTTCCAATCAATGACTTTCCCTTGTTGATTTCCTGATTTGCTCGTGTATTTCCCTCCATTTGGAATGGACACCACAGCATTCACGTCTGATTCTTTCGTCTTCCCATCATAAAGAGTCGCTTTATTTTCGTAGGTTTTCTGTACTAAATCCATTCCTTCAACACTTGTTTGATACGTGATTTTGTATGGGGAATCAATGGCATGTTTGAAAATGACTTCGAAGCCTGATTCTCCCTTTTCATTTTCGAGGAATTTGATGTCATAATGTTCTTTCGCTAATACTTCTTTTTCTTCCGCACCATTTTCCCCGCCTTGTAAATCAAGCGAGTAGACGATGATTGACTCTTTAAGCAAACGCTGATTTCCTTGAATGAAATCCTCGATTTTCGCCTCTTCTAGATGTTTCAAATTATAGTTCACACCGATATTCCATGTGATCTCTTTTTTCTTTGCATCATATGTTCCATTCTTGAACCCATTTGACTGCGTGTATGTGTCAGGCGTAAAGACAGATTGGTTTTCCTTCGTCAAATCCTTGCCATCTTCATTTACCCATTCAAGTTTTACATGGTTACGCAGGTTCTTTTGATCTTTATCTGCTCTTTTTTCATAATCAAAAGACGTTGTATATGTGATGGTATGTTCTGTCTTGATTTCTTTCGTAAATTGAATATCAAATCCATTTGCATGTTCAACGATTTGATAATCTGTGCCTTCTTCAAGCACTGTATTACCTGTCGTCACTTTTAAACTATCTTTTTGCAGCGTCAATCCTTCGTTGGTAAACGTATCTTTTAATATCACGTTGTTCATGGTTTGTTGATCTTTGTTGAAGATGATACGCCATGGAATGGTCTTGTTCTTGTAATCCGGTGTTCCGTGGTCTTTCGTTAGGATTTGCTGATCAATTCTTTGCTTCCCTTGTTCGCTCTCTTTGCCAGCTGTTACAGTATTGATAATGTCTTCAGCTTCGAAAATTCGCTCGGTTGCTTTTGTTTGATATGTGATCAGGTAAGCCGAGTGGATATCTTGATTGAATTGCAAGGTAAACCCGTTTTGTTCATCCTTTTTTTGAGGTTGAACCACATAATCTTCAAACGCTTTTGTTCCTGATTCTTTGCCATTCTCATCAATTGTGACTTCTTTGACTTGAATTGAATCAGATATTAGCGCCTGTGTACCGTTAAAGAAGTCTTCTATTAAAGCATCCTTTTGAGCCAGCTTTTTTTCGTTATAGTTATACCGAATTTCCCAAGTAATCGTTTGAGTGACTGGATCGTAGTGGGCGGCTTTTTTATTTAAAGGACTGCCTCTTGTCACATTCACTGTTCCTTCTGCTGAACTAATCTCTTTATCAGCAGAGACAAGGGACGCTTTATTACGAAACACAGACTGATCTTGATTCGTAATGTCCGTTTCATACATTAAACGGTAAGCGAGATGCACGTCATCTTTAAATTCGATCGTGAAATCTTGACCATCTGCTGTTTGGCCGATGGTGTAGTGATTTTCGTCAAGCAGCTGTCCAAGCGATGTTTCACCATTTAGCTTTGTATCTACACGATAAAGCTTGATTGAATCTTTTTTTAACGCTTGACCTTCTTGAATCGGATCTAACAGTTTCGCTTGTTTCACATCATCTAAGTCCATATTAAAATCGACTGTCCATTGAATGGTTTCAGCATTGTAAGATCGATTGGGTTCTCCCTTTTTAGAGACATTCGGACCATTTGGAATGAATTGAATCGGAATCGATATCGTATCTTTGCCTTCAATCGGGGTAATCACCACTTCTTTTTCTTCAGTGATCACTGTTTGTTTATCTAATTGTGTCCATACTTGAAGTGTTCCTTGGATATTTGAATATTGTTTAATAAAATCTGTGAATTCGATAGAGGCATTTCCGCTTTCATCTACAGAAAAATAACCGATGATCGATTGATTAAATTTCATCTCGAGTCGATCGATTTTTTCGTAAATGACTAATTCCTCTGGAACCTTGAAATGGAATTCATCCCCGCCATTATAGTTATGACCATTCGGGATGGCCCACTTATAGTTAATGGAAATCAGTGAGTTGACGTCAGGCTTATCAACTGAATTACCTTCCTGATCTTCAAAAATTAATTTCGCATCAGTAAGGAGATTTTCTTGTATCTGCATTTGTTTTGAAACACTTTGCAGCCCTACACGCTTAGACACGTTCACTTTGTTTTTTAGTAACTCATCTTCATCGCTTTGTGTCTTTTGAACAGTTTCTTGATTGTTAGCAGCTTTGTCTTTCTCCGATGAGGTTGAATCATCTTTTGAAAGATTTTCTTTATGCTCATTTTGCTTTGTTTTCTCTTTTTTCTCAGCTATACTGGTGACGTCAATATCTATAGATCCTTCTAAATTCGGATCAAGCTCAATATCCTCATTGAATGTGACAGTCACTTCATTTTGTTTTGAAACGGTATACTCACCAACAGGGATGTCATCGACAGTAATGAGTTCTTTCTGCTCCTTCTCTACCTGCATGACTGAAGGAAGAGAGAGAATATACGGATATTGCTTTTTGAGATCAATTCCTTTGATAGACCAATGCACAATGGCCTTTCTAACTTGCTGATCTTCTATGCTTGATAACTTGTTGCCTTCGCTATCAGCAAACTCAATATTCCCATAAATATTCTCTTGAATGTCTTTAGCTTGTGCCCCTGCTAAAGGCAAGATTCCTAATATACTAGACTGTATGACTAACACCGCAATGAGAGCCAATGACAATATTCTTTTCAATACATCCACCCTTTTCTAAAATTAATTTTCAACAATGACAAAAAAATCAGTTGTATACTGTCAGATCGATCACTCCGCTTCTGATCAAATATTTTCTAAAAAAATGCACCTTAAGACCCTATGAATAAGATGAGTTGATCAATCATGAATTGAAAGGAAATCATGAGTAGTGGGTATAGTAAATAGATAGGGGTCTATAGCAATGGGGAATAGTGAGAGGGAACATGAAAAGAATAAATGTGAATTTTTCTATTTATACTGGAATGAACAACAAATGATTAGTACATGCATATATAAGCATGTATTCACATATAGAACGTTCATATAAAACAAGCATGTATCATATGGTATGTATGGTGAGATAGTTCAGCATCATATAGATCGCATTCCTTCTACTCCCTTCCATATGGTAATCAAAAAGCCGATGCTTTTTATTCTTACTTTTACCGTTTGAGCAGCAAAAAGATAAACAAAATGATCCATTTTTATGGGATTCATGGCATACTTATCATCTTTTAAAAGAAAGATATGGAGAATCAGGGTATAACATTTGTTTTCGTCTAATTTTTTTCTCTTTTATTATGAAAAGTGAAGACAAAACGATTTAGCCTAAACATTAAAATCATTTTATGCCTATTTAGAAATTAAAATGTTCTTTAAGTGAACTTCATAATATAAAGGCAAGCCAAGGGAAGGAGTTAGTTGTTTAATGGAGCTCATTGATAATAAATCAAAGAGATGGATAAAAATTCTAAAACTGCTTGTATCAAAAGATAAGTGGTGGAGCCTTCAAGAGATATCGAATGAACAAATCGGTTCGGTTCGTGCCATTCAAAACGATTTAGAACAAATGAAGTCGTTCCAAACAGAGAACGGTGAGCCGTTAATCCGCATAAAGCCAAGACAAGGCATATCCATTTGTTATACACAGACGATACGAGTCGACTACTATATCAAAGAAATTCTAAAAGATACGATTGAAATTCGATTGATTGACGGCGTTTTCTTTGAACAAAACAGGTCTTTTTATGAATGGATGGACACGCTGAATATCAGTAGATCCACATTGTATAACACCATACATAAAATCAATTCGCTTCTTACCTCGTATGACATTGAGTTACGACCAGATAGTATGCAGTTCCATGGAAATGAGAAGGAGATTCGTCAATTTTTTGTGGAATTTTTGTTTGAAGTTTATGGAAGCAGGCTTTGGCCATTCGATGATATTCAAAAGCAAGAAGCAGTTGATTTTTTACAAAAGCTATTTCAGGTGCTCGAAGTCAATCTACCTGATGTGGCTTTAGATAAATTTTGCCTATGGCTCGCCGTTTCCATACACCGATTGAGGAAAAATTTTACCATACGACGCAATTATAGGTACTCAATGGATAAGGAAAAACAAACATCTACAGCTAAAGGTATCTATAAACAAATCAAAAACTTGGAAGAACACGTTTGCCAAATGACAAAGGACACTTTTGGTGTTACATTGGATCGTCACGAATTTGTCTTTTTATTATTGATTGAACCAGCTATTGGCCATTATAAATCAATTGAAACGGTCGAAGAAAAATTGACGTTCTTTCAATCGCATACACCACAGCTCTTTGAAGCCATTCATTCCTTTATCAATCAATTGGAGTTGATTTTTCATCAAGAGGTGGCTAATCGCAAGGCGATGACACTGATTCTTCTCCAATATTATGTGTATTCTAGGGAAATTACCGTAAGAGATGGATTCCTTTTCAAAAAGAAATCGAGTTATTTATCAGAGGTAAAAAAACAGCTTCCTTACTTCTATTCGAGGATTACTCATATCATCCAAGAGTTAAAAACAGACGATATACTCGCTTCTTTTGTGAAAAATGAACGAGAATTGATTCGTATCATTACTTCTAACTGGAGAGGGCTTGTTCATTTGGAAATGGATCGGAGAAACGTGTTGAACATTTTTGTCATTTCAACATTAGGTTATAATCATAGTTTGTTTATTGCGGATTTAATTAAATTAAGATTGCCTCCTCTCATTCATATTTTCACAAGTCCAGAAAATACATTAAATGAACTGACAATGGATCGACTTGGGATTGATATGATTGTGACCGATACTGAGCTTCCTCATCAATTAGGACGGTCTACGCTGCTGATCAGCTCTTTTCCAACAAAGAAAGAATTGGACAACTTGCAATCAAGATTGGTTGATATGACAAACTAAGTTTCACCAAAAAAGCTGCTGAGACATGCTCAAGCAGCTTTTTGGTTCTGTATTAATGAAGCACGATTTGTTCATTCATCAAATCAATGGCGTAAAGCGATTGCTCATATTCATCTAATAAAAGGTATACTTTGAGCGGGGCAGTGGTTTGATCTGTTTGCTGCGTGAATAGGACACAAGTGAATTTTTCAATCCCATCTGGCAGCTTGCTTTTCAGAAAAGGATGAAGAATAGGAGAGATTCGAAGGGTATCAACATCTTTCAGCCAAAGCTCATCTTGTAACGCAGGATAATGGTCAACCAAAAACTGACGAAACACTTCCAATGTACTCAAGGTAGATATCCTCACTTTCTTCTAACTTGGCTTCAAACTCACCTAAAAACAAACGGAACCAACTCATCATATGATCTCGGTACACGTATTTTCGCATACGGCTTGAGACACAATCACTCACTTTTTAGACATGAACTGTAGATCGACTGTACTGTCACGAATGTTTAATATGTATAACGTTTCCTATGTCATCTCATTGACTCCACCACGAATCCAAACAATGGACCTATGATCATATTCTTACCTGTTTTCTTTCGTGATGAAACGACAACTTCCTGCTACAATATTCCATTTTTCTGCAAAAAAGAGGGAGATGGGACAAAAAAAGAACAGCACTGACTGTTCTTCTGATAGCGTAAAATGCCAATTCAAATATCCTGTAAAGGAATGACTTCCCCGCTCACTGCATCCACTCCATCATGACAATCTAGTTTTCCACATAAGACATACTGCTTTTCTGTAAAATCATATACATAGATGGGGGTCAGCTCTAACCGATCTTTTAATTTTTCGAAGGCTTCTTGTTTTGTCAGGGTGATTTCGCCAGGGGGTTGGAGTTCATCCAACATGCCACACTCCTTAAACATTTCTTTTCTATCTATGTAATTAACGGCTTCAAATGTAAGGGCATCAATGAATATCAAGATTTTATCTGTAAGCAAGCTTTTCTCTTGTCTATTTGCTTTTACTGTTGCATGAATGTAATGATCACGATGAAGAGAAATGCAAACCCATTTTCCGGTGTCGTTAGGATATTCCTGACTCAACAATTTTTGAACTGCTTTCAAACACTTATCTTTTTCTTCCTCTGTTATGGGCATTGTATCTGGTGAGGGTTCAATTGAAAAGGCTTGATCATCTGAGATGTCTTCTTGAATATTTAATTCCTTTCTTACAAAAGGTTCAGTTATTGGTTCATCCCATTTGATGATTTGGTTGATATTGAGACATTGATGTTCCTGTATCGTACCTTCAAACGGGAGGATTCCGGTTCCATCATTCTTTACATACACTTCTTCTAACGCATAAATTGGACGAATTTTATTCTGATCAAAGGAAGGCCATTCGATTCGTTGCACTTGCTGAAGGGCTAAGCTTTCAATCTTCTCAATGAGCAACGTATATTTTTCAGCCCTGTGCTTTTTTATAGAAACAAATGGGCCGTGAAGAACAAAGTAAATGAGTTGTCCATGTTCATCCCATTTCACATCAATCATGCCCGAAGGGGTCACTGGTACACCAGCAATTTTTTCCTCAAAAATAAGCTCCCCTTTTTCCTCCTTATGCAAGTGAAAGTGCTCTCCATATATCAACCCTGTTTCTTGTTCAATCCATTTGATGGCGTCATTCTGACCGCTATCAAAGCACACACCCTCCTTTGCATATGTTTTACCCATGACAAAAACAGCACTCTCAACCTTTCCTGTATTCAAATTCACTTCTATCACGGCTGTGCCATCCGGGTTTAAATCTTCGTCCACAGGTGCCGTTTGATGTGGAGGAAACCATTCCATACACAATTTATAAATTGTTTCATTAAACATATTCACATTTCGGTAATACTCGTAGTTTTTTAAACAATAATCATCTAAGCCGAACTTCTTTCTTGTATCATCTATTAGATGCTGTAGAGTTTCATTCATTTGTTTCACCTCAATCTGTTAAGTGATTATCTTATGGAAGGACGAATATGACGATAAAGCCGAATAGGATGATGATGGTCAAGAAACCTAAAGCCATTGCCATCATATTTGACTCTTTTGTATAACCTTTTAATTCGTGTTTCTCAGTAGATCGATCGATTTTTCTAATTCGAAAAAGCATACTTACATTGATAAGAGCTAAAGAAATAACCAAGAAGAAAATGAGAAAAATAGGTTCTATGTCAAAGAATGGATTCGGTATATTTTGAATATTAAACGACTGAAAGAACATAAGTCCACTCAATATCAATTTCCAAATATTCTCCATCTTTTTTTCTTTGTACCATTCTTTACCCAGTTTCTCCTTTTCATAAATAGCTACCTGCTCGAAAAGAGGAATGAAAGACTTTGTTGTTCCTTTTTTGATAAAGCCCAATACACCTTGAAAAAGCATTAGAATGCCTAAACAAAAAAAGAAATGTGTAAATCGTATTTCAGAAATTTGAATAATCATAAAAAAGATCACCATCATGATGCCAAATATTAAATTAGACGCTGCTATTTGTTTTATTCGCATCTTTTTTAATACAGCTTGTTCCATACTATACTCCTCCCCGTTCAAATGGTTTGATAATCGCTCTATCTGTACTACGTTTTTATCGGAAAAATGTTTCAATATTTTTCCTTTCTATTGTGAATTTGGTTTTTCACACACGAAAAAAGTAAAGAGTAATTCCCTTTACTTTTTCGCTTGCCTCTATGGGTTTAGTCCTATTCTCAAACCGCTGAATTGACTGCTTACTCATTTTCATGGACTGTCTAATCAGTTGATATTAGTGTTTAAAAATTCCCCTTCACAATCGTTCTTTTGGCTTTCTTGACAATTCTGCTAGTTGCTTTTGTATCAGAATCTTTTAACCACTGTTCACACAGGTTTATGACCCAATTTGGTTGTGTTTTACTAGCGTCATTGAGCCAGTTTCCTACAGAATCTTGAACATATGTTGATGGATCAGATTTGAGCAAGTCTAGAATAGGCTGTGCCCTCATTGGCTCTTGTTTTAATGACTCAATATGCTTTGTCCAAACACCTCTTGGGCGAATAGCTTCTACTGAGAATCGGCGAATATTTTCATCATTACTTTTAGCCCATGCTGTTAAATGTTCTATACTTTGATCGAGCTGATCCGTTAGGCTTTCTCTCACTGACATCCACGCAATTTCTCGAACTCCAAAATGAGGATCAGCTGCAAATGGTTGAATGTACGCCAATTTCTCTTCCAAAGTTGATAAACGGGGTTTGTTCATATAAGCAGCCCAACAGCGGACGCTATCAGATACATGGTGAGTAAACGCCTGTAGCACTTCCGCTTGTTTTTCCCCATTCTCTTTCTGCAACACTTCATCTAACAATTGACCGATGAGACGAATTGCTTTCATTCCAGACTCAGCCTTTTGTTGAGTGACATCAGATGATACATCGTCTAAATGATGGTCTAAACCAACGGATGGCAAAACATGATGTAATAACGTCAGATGATTGACAGCCAGCCATTCAGTTAAATTCACACTCTCTATTTTTCCTTGATTCAAAAGGAACAAGACGTCATGAGGGATATCAGTCCCCTTTCGAGCACCTTTTCGATTGATGATCTCTTCGCTGATTTGCATTTATTTTCTCTCCTCGTCTAGTGGTGCTTTTGTTTGATATTCATCGTTTTTAAAAGAAATATATGAATGCCTTCAATCTTTGGATATTGCCCCCTATTGTATCAAATAAACCACTTTACTGGTGCATTCTTCAAACCAAAAAGGAACTACCCAAAATAAGTAGTCCCTTCCATACAAAATTGAATTTAAGTTACCTTCCTTGCTCGATCACCTTCAAACTCTTCTGCTGAGAGATTCTGTCAAACGCCACCATCAAGATGGTCATGAGTAAAGCGAGAAGAACCGTTCCAGCACTGATCCAGCTCAGGTGCAATATAGATGTCCTGCTCAATACAATCCCCCCTAACCCCGAGCCTAAAGCAAATCCGAATTGAATAAATGATGTATTAACACTTAATGCGATATCAGGAGATTTTGGAACAAGGGTTACTAGATATAGCTGCTGAGCTGGTGATGTACTCCATGTTGCGATCATCCATATCATGATAACAGCCACCATGACCACGAGATTCCCTGTGACAAATGCTAGTAGCATGAGCATCATGATTTGCAAGATGATGCCAGAAAAAATCGTGAAGATGGGCCCTTTTTTATCTGCTGCCATCCCTCCAAGGCTTGATCCTAAAAAGCTGCATATTCCCGCTAGTAACAAAATGCCACTGATTTCTGTGATGCTTAGGTTGGCTGATTTTTGGAGGAAAGGCGTTAAATAGGTAAATAAAGTCGAATATCCCCCTACATAGAATAACGTGACTGCCACTGCAAGCAATATTCGCTTGTCTTTTAAAATCGATAATTGCATACGAAGCGTCACCGGTTCTTGTTCTTTCATAGAAGGGATCCGCCTATACACCACAATTAGCGGAATAAGCGTGATCACTCCAATGGCTGCGAATAATGCTTTCCATCCGATCATACTGCTTAGAAATGTCCCGATTGGAACGCCTAAAACCAAGGAGCTGCTTAATCCCATTAAAATGATGCCAATCGCTGTTCCTCTTTTTTCTCGTTCCACAAGACGAGTTGCCACAGCCATTGCCACTACAATCGCCGTTCCCCCACTGATTCCTTGTAAAATTCTTGTGATCATGACCATTTCAAACGAATGGCTGATACTTGTGATAAAGTTACTTAAAATAAAAATGATCAGCGCCCATGTTAATATTTTTCTGCGGTCCATATTGATGGTTAGTGCAATGACAATCGGTGCGCCGATTGCGGCCGAAAGTGCTAAAGATGTGACCAATAAGCCAGCAGTAGACGTTGTGACATGTAAATCATGTGCGACCATTTGAATAATGCCAGTAATGATGTATTCGATCGTTCCGATTAAAAAAGCTGCTAAAGCAAGTAAATAGACAACGGTTTTATTTTTCATCGTGACGTTTCTCCTTTGGGCCATGTTTACGATTTGATTTCATTTTTAATAGGAATTTGAATTTCAATGAGTCTGCCTTCTTCATTTTCTGACAATGGGTAATAGATTTCTCGGCCCGGCTGATCATCTTTCACGCGGTATCCGTTATGTTCGATCCATGTCGCCAGGTCAACACAAGCAGTTTGTGCGGATGGAGAATGTGAATGAAATAAGAGTGTCGCCATGGTGTCTTCTGCAGGTAACGTACGAATTGTCATTCCCTGAGGAAGCGAGCACCTGAACGATTTGACGGAATACCCCACCTCAAATTCGAACTCACTTTCTTTATCCAGTGATTCTCTCCATAGCACCACTTGCGGTCCCGAGATCGATTCTTGTTGATGTTTATGTAATAAATGATGAAACATTTGAAAGAATGAAGGGATTTCTTCAACAGTTCCGTTGGATTGAAAAGACATGATGCGTTTGCTTTCAACCGATTTGATGATGACCTCCTGTTCTTTTTCAACACACCCCTCTCGTTTGATGAGGTGCATCCGCTCCTTAATACGCGCTAATTTCTGTTGTTCTCTTTCGATCAATTGCTGAATCTCACTCTCTTTCAAGAGAAACATGCCCTGAATTTGCTCTACCGAAATATCTTCACGAAGAAGCTGCCCCATTTGTTTTAACGTAAAGCCTAATTCCTTATAGAGAAAAATTCGATTGACCTCAAGCAGCTGCTCAGCTGAGTAATAACGGTATCCCGAATCTTGATCGATCTGTTTAGGTTTTAATAAATCGATCTGGTCATAGTACCTTAAGGTTTTGACAGGGACTTTACTTAACATAGAAAAATCGCCAATCTTGAACATCCTGATCTCCTCCGATTTGTTGATCTGATCACAGTATAAACCTTTCAGTAAAGGGGAAAGTCAATAGAAGATTTTAAAATACAATTTATTCGCATATAAAAAAGCCCTATCTCAAATAGGGCTCGTTGTTTGATGAATTTTATTTGTCCTCCAAAATATGTTTAGCCGCTTCTAGTGCTGAAGCTGCTTTAGGCCATCCGATATAAAAACTAAGATGAGTGATGACTTCAATCAATTCGTTCTTCGTGACACCATTTTCTTTGGCAAGATGTAAATGGTATTCCAGCTGATTCAGACTGCCCGTACTTACTAAAGCTGAGACTGTAATCATACTGCGATCTCTAAGAGAAAGTTCCTCCCTTCTCCATAAATCTCCAAAGAGAACTTTTTCTGAATACTCAACAAATGCTGGAGCAAAATCTCCGAGAGTGAATTTTACAGTTTGCTTGATTGGTTGATGCATAGCTATTTCCCCTTTCAATCGTTCCGTTACTTGATCATCTGCGCAAGCCCTTCTCCAAAGGACCAATTTTCCAAGCCTGTCTCAATCAGCATAATGAATACATTTTCTTTTGATATATGGAGTTTGTTATACAACTGGTCAGCTATTTCCTTATATAAAGATTGCTTCTGTCCCTCGGTTCTTCCTGAACCACATGTAATTTGGATATATAAAAGACAATGATCTCTTTCATGACGAACAAGATAATGGGGATCATAAAAAAATTCTTCTTTCTTATGTGAACTGAATACCTGAAAGTAGTCTTTTTTAGGAACTTGAAATTCTTTTATCAGAGCCTTCATGATCGTTTGGCTAATAGAAGTTAAGCTTTCTTTATCGTACTCATCTTCCATATAATTGACTTTTACAAATGGCATGTATGTCATCTCCCTTTTTCTGTCTCACTTCATTTTACATCCCAATACTCGTTTTATATAATTGAATAATATATAAAAAACGTATTCATATATCGAATGGAGAATATTAGAAATGGACCTAAAAGAGTTAAAAGCATTTCAAGCCGTGATTCAGGAAGGGACCTTCTCAAAAGCCGCTCAAAAATTGAATTATGCACAGTCGACCATAACGAATCAGATTAAACGATTAGAAAAGGAGTTAGGATTTCAATTGTTTGTAAGAGGATGGGAGGCTGAATTAACCCCTTCAGGACAATTGTTTGCCAAAGAGATTGATCAGTTGATACTCCATTGGCATTTTGTATTAGAGCAATCACAAAAACTCCAAAAAGAAGAAATCGGAACCTTGAATATAGGCGTCATAGAACCAATTGCTGTCTCTATTCTTCCTTCCGTCCTTCAAACATTCAGAAAGCAAAAACCGAATATCACATGCCACTTTATCATCGGTAATACAGATTTCCTTCACAAGCAGCTCCTCCAGGGGGAGATCGATTTTGCTATTGCAGGGGAACCTGTGATGAACACACTTCCGTTTGAGGAGTTGTACAAGGAGGAAATGTCTTTTATTATTGCAAAACAGCAGGCAGATCAAGTTGGAACGATCTCATTGATCAAGGAACTTTATGAACAGCCTCTGATCATAGGCGGGGAAAGTTGTTTATATCACATGAAGTTACAAAAGGAACTTTCAAGAATAAATGTGGAGCCCTTCACTTATACCGTCAGCCAGATTTCAGCCATTCCATCATTTCTAAAGGGATTTCCCTCTGTCGGCGTCGTCCTTTCCTCTACCCCATTGTCAGACGAGTTTGTGAAAGTTCCAATTGAAATGGAGGACCCTTTTATCCCGATAGGAGTCTTAACTCATAAGGACCCCCATCTCTCTCTGGAAAACACCAAGCAGCTGCTGCTTAATCTATTTCGTCAAGGAGCGGAGCAATTCACATGCTCGTGATCTCGTATCAAAAACAATAAACCTAGCTTTCATACATCTAGGTTTTTTAATCTTTCAAGCCATTTCAAGATCGCTCCACTTTTAAAGAAATTGAATATGGCTCCCTCACTAAATCGCTCAGCTCTCAAAACCCCCATGATGAGAGCAAGTACACACTGTGCATTTAAATTTGAGATGTCCACATGCTCCATATCGTTCGTTCCCCATTCAATGCCATTTTCTTTGAGGATTTCTCTATAGTGGGTAAGTTCCATTTCTTGATGCTGTTCTGCAAAGGTATAGACATCTTCAATAAAGCGTTGGACCGTTTCTGAATAATTCACAAAAGGCATCTGGATTGGGCGTTCAGCTGTTCCATCATTTTCTTGATCGATCACCCATTCTCCGATATGATCCTCCTGAAGCTTCGGTATGTATTTTGTCAGAATCTCAAATTGACTCATCGTTATCCTCCTCTATTTTTTTAGAATGCTTTCAAGTCCGACAATAATAAAAGGAAACATTTTCAGGCCATGTATCGTGCATACAGGAATGACATTAGTTCAGAATTAAGCTGGAGCCTTCAAATAGATCGAAGGCTCCATTTCCAACTAAATTGCTTTAGCTAAAATAATAAATCGGTGTTGTTTTGCGTCAAAATAACCCCTTTGTTCAATGGTTTTATGAATGGTGTATAATTCATCCTTGAAATTACTTATTTCAAAACCTGGCACTTGCCAAGGAATTGCTTTTAGATAATACACCAATGCTCCGATATCATAAAATCTTAGAATGGGGAACTCTTCAGCACTTTTCAACACCTCAAAATGATTCTCCTGTATCTCTTTTAAAGCTAGCTTTAAGTTCCAATCAATAAATTCTTCATTTATTGGTACCCTTAGATTCTCATTAATCTCTATGCAATCGAGTCCACCGACTTGTTGAGTTAGAAAAATACCTTCTTTCGAGATAATTCTTCTCACCTCTTGAGATGAAAATGACTCATGTTGATTGATGATAAGATTAAATTTTCCAGTCTCAAACGGCAAATTTTCATCATTAGAAATTTGAACTACCTTAACTCCTAAAGGGGTTAATCGTTCTTTTGCGACAGGTACATTAGGTAAGTAACCTTCTGTAGCATAAACTGATGTTGGAAAAGGTCTTAATTTTGATAAAAACTCTCCACCACCTGTTCCCATGTCCAGCATTGATTTTGCACTTTGAACAAGAGAAGTAGCTATACTACCATATGACCATGAAAGCAACTCACTTTTCATTCTTCCAGTTTCAGATATGAATGAGAAATCCCACCCAACAAAAGGTTCATCTGCTTGTTTTATAAATGAAGAAAACTGTTTGTCATTCATCATAATCCCTCCAATTATCATTTTGCAGTTTTAATGATTAAATAATAGGTGGGCCTCTTACGAATATATAAAGTTGTTATATTTCATGTTCTTTTAGTCTCATATTCAATAACTCCCTGTAAGAATCTTGATTTTTGACATTCATTCCAAAATTCATTCAACTGATATTTGAGTAAGACATGATTTTGTTTGAGAATCGAGAGTTCATGATGGATGTCTCATTATAGAGGTCTAAGTACAATGATAGAAGAGAATACGAAAAAAGAGCTTAGGAAAAAATAGATTGTTAGTTAAAGTAAAACCCCTCCTGTTGGAAGGGTTTTTTCATTTAGTTACTGCCTTTTCTATTGCTGTTTTCGGTCCACCAATTTCGTCTGCTGTGGGTCCATATATAGTTGGAATCGTTTGAATGCATTTTGGTCTATCATAGCTGTCATTCCCTTTTTATTTAAGAGATAAAGACACTACACACTCCACATGCGCCGTATGCGGAAACATATCCACTGGTTGCATGTATTCGATCTTGTAGTCTTTTGACATGTATTCGAGGTCTTTTGCTAGTGTAGATGGGTTGCAAGAGACGTAGACAAAGCGTTTTGGTTTGACTTGTTTGACGGTGTCTAGGAAAGTGCGTTCGCAGCCTGTTCTTGGCGGGTCGACGACGATAACATCGGGACGGAAGCCTTCTTTAACCCATTTTGGCAGCCAGTGTTCGGCTGTGCCTGTCACATAAGTCGCGTTTTTCATGCCGTGTTTTTTGGCATTTTTCTTCGCGTCATCAATTGATTCTTTGATGACATCCATACCTCTTACTTCTTTTGCGCCATCTGAGAGCCACATTCCAATGGTTCCAACACCGCAATACGCATCGACTACCTTTTCTTTGCCAGTCAGTTTGGCCGCTTTTTTCGCTTCGTCGTAAAGCTTTAATGTCTGCTTCGGATTCAATTGGAAGAAAGCCCGTGCACTCAATTCAAATGAGACGTCTCCTAAAAATTCTTGGATGACCATGTTGCCAGCTAGGAGCGATGTTTTATGCCCAAAGATGACTGACGTTTTTTCGCCATTGATATTGTGCATAATAGACGTCACTTCTGGCAGACGTTTTTGAATGGCTTCGGCGATTTCTTTTTTCTTTGGAAACTCAGGCTTTGATGTGACAAGGACGACTTGTACTTCACCTGTTTCAAAGCCGACACGCACAACAATCGAGCGCACGTCGCCTTTTCTTGTCCGCTCGTTGTAGACAGATACGCCGAATTTCTCTAAAATTTTGCGGACGACGCCTGTTGTTTTGTTCGTTTTCGGATGCTGGACGATACATTCCTTGATCGGAACAAGTTTATGAGAATTCAGCCCATAAAGCCCTGCGATGATGTCGCCGCTATGTGATCTTCCGACTTGGAACTGACTTTTATTCCGGTAGTGCCATGGATCTTCCATACCGATTGTTGGTCTAATATCGATCTTTTCAACCGACAGCTTTGTATGACGCTCCATTGATTGAATGACAATATCGCGTTTTTCCTTTAATTGCTGCTCGTATGCCAAATGCTGAAGCTGACAGCCTCCGCACTCTTCGTATACTGAGCACGGCGGTTTCACTCGATGTTCTGAGCGCTTGCGAACTTTCCTCACCGTACCTTCTGCATATTTCGCTTGAACATTCGTTGCTTCAACTACTACTTCCTCACCTGGAAGTGCACCTGGGACAAAGACCACTTGCTTTTTAAAATAACCGACCCCTTCCCCATTAATGCCAAGGCGTTTAATGGTAAGCGGGAACTGCTGTCCCTTTTGCAGAAGGGCTCCTTGCTGTTTTTCTTTCACGTTTATTCTCTCCGTTCTATTTAAACCTTTATCGGTTGTCCTCATTTTATTCCATCTGATTAGTATATCACGACTTGGACGAAGAGAGAAAATGCCTTTCAATTATTTATCTGTCTCTATGCTTCTCCATAAATAAAGGGAGGCGTAGCTTAAATACGGTGCCCACTCCTTGCTTAAAACTGCCATCTCTTCTTTTGTTGGCTTTTCTGGCAGGTCAAAGTGACGTTTGATCGCATTTTGAATCCCGATATCTGCCATTGGAAAGAGATTTGGTCTTCCTAGTCCATTCATGAGGACATTTTGAACCGTCCAAGGTCCAATCCCTCTAATCGGAAGCAGACGTTCTTCAATTTCAATATCCGTTAAGTCGTGTAATTCCTCTAAATCCAGAGAGCCGCTCACTATTCGCTTTGAGACATCAATCACATATTCCGCTTTTCGCTGACTGAATTGCAGTTTTCTCAAATCGTCGGTTTCAAGTGATGCAATGGTTTTCGGTAAAGGGTCAAACCAGACGCCGTCGATTTGCTCACCATACGTATGAACAAACCGTTTCGTCAGCTCATAAGCAAATGCAAGATTGAGCTGCTGATGAATGATGCATTTCATCAAGCAATGATATAGATGGAAATCCAGCATAAGCGGCGTTCCGATATGACGGTCAAAAATGGGCGCAAGATTTGTTTGAGCAAAATGGTCATGCACAGCATGTAATTGATGTTCCATGCCAAATATCCGCTTCACCTCAGAAAGGATGGCTTCCTCCGGCCCGTTAGCCTGTACCCGGAACGAAGGTGCTTCTTTTGTTCCTGTCGCTTGAACGACTGCAATGTACGGTTTATGATTCAGCCTCATCGGTACTTTGATTTCTCTTTTATCCAGATCGACCGCCTTTAATGGATCGCTCGATAAACGTCTCAGCACTTGATCGAAGTGATAGGGTGGTTCAACCAATAGGTGTTTTTCCCACATGTTTTTCCTCTTCCTTTCTGTCAACACACGCAGATGTGATTGTTTCACTTTGCATGAATGATTCTCTATATTGAATACTTTTAAATATAAAGAGTACAAGAATTTATCAGTTATATCTTCCTTATTTATGGTCATTCTCCTTTTGGATAGATGAAAATTTTTAGTCGAATTCAGCTAAAATTCGACAGCAATCTTCAACATTTTAGGATCATTTTCCTTAAATTAGAAATAGAACCTATGGGTGATATCTTCTATTTCAAAAATATTTGTATAATTATGACATATCAAGGAGGTGAACAAAGGAATTAGCGGATTAGGCAATCATTTGTTTCATCTTGCAGGAACATATTTACCTCATTGATAACCGGCTTCACCTAGTTTCACGTTTTACTAAAAGAAGACCCAAAATTTAAAAACAAAGGAGATCCGACCAATGAAAAAAACAATTCTTTCTGTTGCCCTTGCCACTGCTGTTTCTTCGACACTACCAGTATTCGCTGACGCTGCTGAAAAAACATCATCAGCACCCGTCTCTACTACACTACAGCAAACTGTTTTAAACAAAGCTGCTGAAGGTAAAGCTGGAACGACAGCTAGTCCTAATGTTAACGTCAATTTCGATGTCCTTGGAATTGCCAATGCAATCATTAACGCAGTAAATGCAAATGCCAACCGTTCTGGATTCGTTAAAGGTGTAATGGAAAGCACATTCTATGCTGCTGGCGGCAGATATAACGTCATGGTCTTTAACCTAAGCCAAAACTATGAAGACCGCTTTAATGGTGTGAAAACTTTCGCTACTGCTAACCTTGGTAATGTTGTTTACGGTATTTGGGTTTTTGAGAGCGGTACATTTAAAAACAACGGCGATGGCGGCTGGGATAACTGGGCATTTAGAGGCTGGTTTGACCGTCAAAATAAATTCGTTACGTTCCACCGTCCTTAATTCTCGCTTTATCCATCAATCATACACGCACATTGGACCGATCTCAGCGATGAGATCGGCTTTTTTATGGTGAAAACGTATAAGTTCACCGCTGCTGCTTCATGATATAATGCAAGTCTGGAGGGGTGCACATGCTGAAAAAACTTGCAGTGACAAAAAACGGTGACTTGATTGAACATGCAACATTGCAGCAGCTTTCAAGCCCCGATATCGCCTGGTATTGGATAGATTTTTATGCGCCAACGGAAAAGGAAGCAGCACTGTTAAAGGAATTTTTTCAGTTCCATCCGCTTGCGATTGAAGATTGCTTCCATTATTTACAGCGGCCGAAGCTTGATTTTTATGAAGGGTATTTATTTTTCGTCCTTCATGCCCTCAATCAAAAAACACTTCGATCTGAAGAAGTCGACCTGTTTGTTGGAGAAAACTATATCGTTACTTTTCATTTGAAGGAAGCACCCTACATTGATCGAGTCATTCGAAAGCTCAAAGGGTCTGATAAAGCGCGAGAGAGCGGTCCAGAGCATATGGCTTATATGCTGATCGACCAGCTCGTCGATGATTATTTTCCTATTATTTATCAAATTGAGGACAGGCTCAATGAAATCGAGGATGAAGAAGGGCATAAAACGTATGGTACATTAATGAACGAAGTATTCGGTATTCGATCCGATTTGCTCAAACTGCGCAGAACCATTATCCCGATGAGGGACCTCTTATATCGAATTGTGAACACGAATATGATGAAAAGCGATGCAAACCGGCAAGCATATTTTAATGATATTTATGATCATCTATTGAAACTAACAGAAATCGTTGAGTCAAACCGTGATATGACAGCCGATTTACGAGACAGCTATCAAACACTAAATTCCAACCGAATGAATGCCATCATGATGACACTGACCATTGTCTCGACGATTTTTATTCCACTCACCTTTATTGTTGGGGTGTATGGGATGAACTTTGATAACATGCCTGAATTACACTGGAAATATGGCTATTTTGGCGTACTGATTTTCATGGGTTTGCTTGTCTCAGGGATGCTTTTGTGGTTTAAACATAAAGGATGGTTTAGGATTTTCAAATAGTTTTTTGAGAGAAGTGCTTGAAAGGGAGATACTATGGAAAACTGGATTCCACTGACAGACAAAGAACTAAAGTACGCATGGAAAACATTTGATCAAGAGTTTAAATTTAACCCAAGCATCTCTCGCTTTCCCGGTTTTCAAGCACCATCTCCTTACATCACATATGATATCTCTGCTTATTTCGAGGACCCTTCTCTTCTAAGTGCGGATGAAGACCTTGAAAAGAAGGCACTGCTGTCTTTTCAGGAGAATATCACCGGAACCGGCGAATATATGCTGGTACTTGATTGGCAGCACGAATGCTATTGGATCACACCATACGGCTCATTTGAAAAAGATGAATTTGGAGAATGGAGAGTTCCTGTGCTCCCAAATGGGGATTACTATTTCTTTTTATCAAAAGAGATGACCTGGGGTTTACTAGGACATCCTTGGGAGCAAAGCATCACGATTTTCGGTGAGGGCTTGATTGACTCCTTTACTCGTCATCGTCCCCTTTTGTTCCAGCGTAAAATAAGAGAAGGATAAGTCAAAAAGCTTGCAGTGTCTGCAAGCTTTTTCTATAGCTGAGGGAGATGCCATACTTTTTCAAGCATGAGATCGTCTAAGCTTTTAAAGGTATATCCTTGTTTTTTTAAAGCAGTGATGGCATCATCAAGTGCCTCGGCATTGTCCCTTGAGACGGTATGAAGTAAGTAAATGGCACCCGGATGCGCCTGTTTCATCATTTGATTGTACGCATACTGTTTTCCTTTTTGATGGTGGATATGCCAATCTACAAACGCTACTGACCAGAAAACGGTTTGGTAGCCAAGCTGTTTCGTTTCCTTTAGTACCCTTTCACTGAACACCCCGCGCGGTGGACGAAGGTAGAGGTTATCTTGTTTTCCTGTGATTTTGTATACCGCTTCATTGACACGATCTAGCTCTTCTTTGATTTCTTTCGTACTCTTTGTTGTTAAATCTGGATGGTGATAGGAATGGTTGCCAATAATATGACCTTCCTCTGCCATACGTTTGACGAGCTTAGGCTGGTCCTTTACGAAGTGCCCAGTCACAAAAAAGGTGCCGGGTACTTGATGCTTTTTCAGCACGTCCAAGATTTTGGGTGTGTACCCATTTTCATAGCCATTGTCGAATGTAAAATAAATCTCTTTCTTTTTCGTATTTCCTAAATAGAAAGCATCATATTTCTTTAAGAGTGTCGTCAGTTCCTTGCCAGCATCTGCTGGCTTGTGCTCTTTGCTTTTAGCAAATCCCCAATGAATCGGCTGATTAGACACGGCTTCTAAGTTTGAAAAAGGCATCGATACAAAAAGCACACATAGACAGATCAGTATGCATTTTTTCATTTACGTCACTTCCCGGTTTTTCTTCTATTGTGCAGAATATACCGGGTACTCATACACTTTTTGACCTGCCAATTTAAAGAAAAAAGCCCGCATCAGCGCGAGCTATTCTTCCTTCCAATCGGTTTTAAACCGTTCATATTTCGCTTCTAGGTCGTCAATCATCTGGATGAGTCTGTCTATATCCTCAACGTCTGTGGATTCAGGATCTAATGAATCAATCACATTCATAAACATATCTAATCGGTTCTTTAAATAATCAACCTGCTGTTCTTTGCTGTCTGCTGCCTTGCCCATAGATACACTCCCTTTAGCATTTGTTTATAGCTTATCTTTTTTTCCTTTGTAAATCAATTGTGTCCCCTCTTGCGTATAACGGTGATGGGGCTTAAAATTAACTGTTGGCGGGTCTATGTTTGCCCGAATGAAAAGGAGATAGATACCATGAACCAAAAAACAGCACTTCGTCCGATTACACCTGCATTCGACCCTTGGGAAGCCTATCTCGATGTGCAGGATTACGGAGAAATGAAGCTGACAAATATTGAATTGACGACAACGACGTTGTGTAACATGAGATGTGAGCACTGTGCGGTTGGCTATACTTTGCAGCCAAAAGATCCGAATGCACTGCCACTCGATTTACTGCTTCGCCGTTTAGATGAAGTACCGCTCTTGCGTTCCCTTAGCATCACAGGCGGAGAGCCGATGCTGTCTCTGAAATCTGTACGGGAATATGTCGTTCCTTTATTAAAGTATGCCCATGAACGCGGCGTCCGTACCCAAATTAATTCGAATTTAACACTTGATTTGGCTCGATATGAAGAGATTATTCCATACTTGGATGTCCTACACATTTCACATAACTGGGGAACAGTCGAAGAGTTTGCTACGGTTGGTTTTGCAATGATGGACCGAAAGCCAACCTTTGAGCAGCGCGAGAAATTGTTTAACCGCATGATTGAGAATAGTCAAGCACTTGTGAAAGCGGGTGTAACCGTATCTGCTGAAACGATGCTGAATAAGCGTACGCTTCCTTATATTGAACACATCCATCGTCAAATCGTGGACGAGATGAAATGCCAGCGTCACGAAGTTCATCCGATGTATCCAAGTGATTTTGCCAGCGCCCTTGAATCATTGTCACTTCCGCAAATGCGGGATGCGATTCATCAGTTGCTCGATGTTCGTGATGAGAACACATGGATGCTGTTTGGCACATTGCCATTTTATTCATGCAGCACAGATGAAGAAGACCAGCGCCTCTTGACTCGATTGCGTCAAGCGAAAAATGTGACAGTACGAAATGACCCTGATGGCCGTTCACGGTTGAATGTGAATATTTTTGATGGGAATATTATTGTGACAGACTTTGGCGATACACCGCCATTAGGAAATATTGAAACCGATACGTTGCAATCAGCTTATACACGCTGGATGAACACAAAATTGGCAAAAGAACTGAATTGTCATTGCCCAAGTGTGCAATGCCTTGGTCCAAATGTTCTTGTGAAAAACAGTTATTATCAAGATGTTGATTTTACTTCTCGTACAGCCAGGGGGTAACCGATAGATGGACGAAACATTTCTGACAGTGGTCAAGAACAAATACATTGAAATTCTCCTTGTTGGACTCATTCTTTGGCTTGCCGTCTTTATGATCAACAAAGCGCTTCAGATTTTCTTTAAACGAACTGAATTCATTGAAGATAAAAAGAAAAAAACGATTGAGAGCTTGGTCAAATCGGTTTCAAAGTATACAGCTTCCATATGTTTTGTCTTATATGTGATTTCTCTATTTTTTCATGACTTTGGGAAGATTCTTGCGGGGGCTGGTGTTGCTGGAATTGTCATTGGTTTTGGCGCTCAGACCTTGATTCGTGATATTTTAGCCGGCATCTTCCTCATTTATGAAAGGCAAATTCATAAAGGTGATTATGTGACGGTCAATAATCTTTTTAACGGAACCATTGAAGAAATTGGTCTCCGGTCTTTGCAAATTAGAGAATGGAGCGGCAAGCTTTTAACCATTTCAAACGGAGACATTCGTCAAATCCAAAACTACAATATGCACTACATGCGTATCACAGAGTCAGTCTTGATCAGCGCAAACCAAAATCCTGATATTGCTTTCAAGGCGCTAGAAACAGCATGTGATCAGTTAAATCAAATGCATCATGATTTACTGAAAAAAGATGAATTCCAAAACGCCATTGAACCTTTTCAGGTTCATGGCATTATGGGGCTCAATAAATTGAATCGCGGGATTGAGATCACCGTAAAAGGAATGGTCGAGGATGAAAAATACTTTGAAGCCGCCCTCGCTGTGCGAAAAGAAATGATCACACAACTTCATCAGCATGATGTGAAATTGCTTGAGGATCTCGTCTATCCACAGCCTACAAAATAACCTCATTTGTGATGAGGTTATTTTTTTGATTGTTTTTAGTTAACCAGTTAATTATAATATTATATAGTTCACCGGTTAACTAAAAGAAAGGATGTTTACATTGAGAAAAACTGAAGCGATTTTTTTTATTAAGCAAATGTATCAAGAGGTGTTAATCCAATTAGATATAGAAAAGGTGGAGACTTATTTTTCTTCAGATTATCAGCAAGTCACTGATGGAAAGGTCTCTTCCCTTGATGAATTTAAAAAGCATCTCTCCACATTAAAAGTCATGACCAAACAGCTCGACATCCCCGCCTTTCATGATATGTTGTTTGATGAAGAGACTCAGCAAGGGTGTTTTCGTTACACTGTACATGTTGAGCTGTCCACAGGAGACCACGGTCTAATAGATGTGATGGCGTTATTTACTTTATTAGATGGTAGAATCATTCGGTGTGATGAGCTGACTAGACCGCATGAGAAAAATAAGACGCTTGAACAACTTGGACATATCAGCTAAGGAATTCTTTTCTTTTCAGCCGTCTTACTTCTATCCTCTTGACTGATTCATGTATAATAGAAAGCAGATTGATTTCATGCAGCATGGGGACCCTCATACTGTGTATTTACTAATTGAAAGAGAGTGAATAAGATGGGTCGTAAATGGAACAACATTAAAGAAAAGAAAGCATCAAAGGATGCCAATACAAGTCGTATTTACGCAAAATTCGGGCGTGAAATCTATGTGGCTGCCAAGCAAGGTGAGCCAAATCCAGAATCAAACCAAGCACTTCGCTTTGTCCTAGAACGTGCAAAAACATATAGTGTCCCAAAACACATTGTGGACCGTGCGATTGAAAAAGCAAAAGGCGGTGCAGAAGAGAACTTCGATGAGCTGCGTTACGAAGGATTTGGTCCAAACGGATCTATGGTGATCGTTGATGCCCTGACCAATAACGTCAACCGCACAGCGTCTGATGTTCGTGCAGCATTTGGGAAAAACGGCGGAAATATGGGCGTCAGTGGATCTGTTGCTTACATGTTTGACCAAACAGCGGTGATCGGTGTCGAGGGGAAAAGTGAAGAAGAAACGCTTGAACTTTTAATGGAAGCAGACATTGATGTACGTGACATTATGGAAGAAGATGATACGGTGATCGTCTACGCTGAACCAGATCAATTCCATCAAGTTCAAGAAGCGTTCAAACAGGCAGGCGTAGAAGAATTTACTGTCGCTGAAATCACAATGCTGCCTCAAAACGAAGTGACATTAGATGATGAATCGAAAGCACAATTCGAGAAACTAATCGATGTATTAGAAGAGCTTGAAGACGTGCAGCAAGTTTATCATAATGTGGATTTAGGAGAATAATCAGCTAAGCCATCGTAGTTGTTGGATTCATTCAACTTCCGCGTTGGCTTTTTTATTGTCTAGGTAAGGTTTACGTTCTACTCAAGACCATGTAATATGAAGAAAGAGTCGTTTCCACAAATAACCAAGGAGCTGAGTTTCATTTTTAAAACATGGTGGTTTTCGTATTATGGCTTTATGATCCTCCCTTTTATTGGCCTATGCTTAATTTTCAACAATTTGACGATATTCACTAAAGTCTTTCTCTTTCTTTTCTTTGTATGGTTTTTATATAACGCCTTTGATTTTTACATTCATGAAATGAAAAAGAAAAAAGATAGGACATCTTAATCAAAAAACAGTCATCTCCCCTTGGTAAGAGGAGATGACTGTTTTTAATTCATCCCTTGAAACCCAAACGTCAGGTGATCCTGAACAGGAATCCAAGCGCCGATTCCTTGTGAGGTCACATTTTTTACGACAAGTTTGCGTTTATTTCCCTTGAGCACAAGATACACTTCTCCGTAAGTAACCTTTCCTTTTTCGTTAATGGCTGGAGCGTATGCATGCAGGGATGCTGCTTTTTTCGGAGATACGTGGTAGGACTGATCTCGCTTTGTTCCTGCACCAATCACTGTGTCGAAGGCGAGCGGAAGTTTTGTTTTTTGGATGGCTTTTTGCATCATCAATGTTTTCACATCTTCTGGGTTTGGTACTTTTGCTGTGAGCCCTCCACTTACTTTTACTTGTTGCTTTTGCACATATTTGCCGATGGCTGTTTTGTTTCCGCCTCTATTATCAATGTGATTCGTGTTCACTTTTTTGTATTCCCAATTGGCGACGGTTTCGTTTGAATCATAGCTAAGTGCCCATCTTCCAAGAAAAATCGTTGCCCTGTAGCCAACTGCTAGCGGTGTACCTGATATACTGGATTCATTCAGCATTTTAATTAAATGTGTATTTTCAATTGGTACACTTGTTGTTTTAAATAATTCGGCCGTCAGCTCGCTCGGCTGTAGCAGCGGTTGATCTTGTGACGCATTTGGATACGTATTTTCCTTTGAGATACTGGCGACAGACGATGGCACCTTAAACGGCTTTGCTGCCTCGGCTGGAAAACTGTATAGAAAACTTAAGGATAAGAGAACAACAAACATGATGCGGGGCATCTTTTTCATATCATCACTCTTTCTCATTCATTTTTCCATAGTATTTTCCCGAAAGACGTCCCTTATCCACAAAAGATTATAAAAGGAAAAATCCAATCGCCATAATGAAATAGGCAGCGAGCAATGTAGCACCTTCAAACCAGTTCGTATCCCCATCATTTGAAAGGATGACCGTTAGTAAAACAGAGGATGCCATGGCAATGAGCTCTGGTAATGAGAAGATCAGTGGCATTTGCTTTTCAAAAAACAGAGAGCTGATCACAAGGATCGGTGCGACCATCATGGCGACTTGAAGTGTGGAACCGAAAGCAATTTCCACTGCGACATCCATTTTGTTTTTATACGCCATAATCACAGCAGAAGCGTGTTCTGCTGCATTACCGACAATCGCAACAATGATGACCCCGATAAACAGTTCACTCCAGCCAAACTGTTCTCCGACTGTGTCAAATGTATGGACGAGCCGCTCTGAAATATACGCCACAGCAATTGTCGCAAGGAGTAAAATCGCCGTGGCAAACTTCCCAGACCATTCTGGTGTTTCTTCTTCCGTCGCGGCTTCTCCTTCCGCAATTTCCTGCTTGGCAACATAAACACCTCTGTGGCTGACCAGTTTGAAATAGAGTGCTGCGACATAAAGCAAAATCATCACGATGCTAATGCCGATACTTAAAACAAATTGACGATCCTCTGCCATCCCTATGGAAAAGACTTCTGGAATGACAAATGCCACAATAATCGCAAACATAAGCAGCCCAGAGTTATGCCTTGCATCGTGGACATCGAACTCTTGTCGTTTAAATTTCAATCCGCCAACGAAAAAAGACAGTCCAGCCACAAGCAGTAAATTGCCGATCACTGAGCCAGTGAGTGAAGCAAGGACAATGGCGGTGAGTCCTTGTTTTAATGCAAAAAATGAAATGATTAATTCCACTGCATTTCCAAAAGTAGCGTTTAACAAACCGCCAATTCTTGGTCCCGCTATAATGGCAAGACTCTCTGTCGCTCTTCCCATATAACTTGCAAGACCGATGATGGCGATACAATAGACGGCGAACATGACAGCCTGCGGGAAATGAAGAAAACTGCCAATCACAGATAATGGAACACCGATTGCGACAATCACTAGAAACAAACGATTCATACAGCCAATCTCCTTTACATCATATCTGACTGTTATTCTTTCGTGAGTGCCGGCATCATATACATTTAGATTCGTTCGTGTGAAAGGGTGATATCGATCGTTCCTTTCACGGATTGCATCATGGAACAATGCTTCAACGCAAGTTTCATTACTTTTTCCAGCTGTTCATCAGAGGTGCTGATGCTTTCAAAGATCATATGTAAATGAATATGAGTGATTTTGTTTACAGTTCCTTCTCTTGTCGTTTCAGGTGTAATGGTCAGCCCTTGATAGGATATTCGTTTTTTCCGGCATACATGAATGACCATTTCTCCAAAACAGCCCGCAATAGCCGAGGTGAACAATTGATACGGCCTGTATCCCGCTTCTTCATTTCCTGAAATATGTAGCTGCCTTTGATCAGCATTTGCGATCCACCGATCATTTTCGTATATCAGCTTCATTCCTTTTCCACCTTTCTATTGAAACCCCTATGGTTCCATTGTACGATGAAAGCATGAACTTGTAAGGAGCTTCTTATGTCGAGAATTCATTTTATGATTTTAATTTTACTTGTATCCGTATCTGGTTTTTCACAGGGAGCGTTACTGCCAGTTATTTCGATTATTTTCGAACATGCCGGCACTTCTCCGACGTTAAACGGACTGCATGCCACCGGTTTATATATCGGCGTGCTGCTTGCGTCTCCTTTTATGGAAGCGCCGCTGCGCCGCTTCGGATTTAAACCATTGATCGTCATTGGGGGCGCTGCTGTCTTTTTAAGTTTGTTTAGCTTTGTCTTTATTGAATCTTATGTCGTCTGGTTCTTCTTGCGGCTGATGATCGGCATCGGTGATCATATGCTTCATTTCTCCACACAGACGTGGGTAACCTATGCCTCATCATCTAGAAATCGCGGGCGAAATATTTCATTGTATGGGTTATCCTTTGGACTCGGTTTTGCCGCTGGCCCTTTTTTAACACCACTCATTGAAATCAATCCATCCTTGCCGTTTATTGTGTCTGGTGCAGTTAGTTTGTGTATTTGGCTGCTTGTGTTTGTTTTAAAAAATACATATCCTGATACAGGTGAGATGCAGACGTCAGAGCAGACAAATAGTTTGAAGCGCTTCAAGAAGGCGTTTCAATTTGGCTGGGTAGCGTTTATGATGCCGTTTTGCTATGGCTTTTTAGAAACGACGCTCAATAGTAACTTCCCTGTGTATGCGCTGAGAAGCGGGGTGACGATAGATGCTGTTGCGTTTATTTTACCTGCGTTTGCGATTGGGAGTATTGTTTTTCAGCTTCCTCTCGGGATGCTGAGTGACCATTTCGGCAGACGACGCATGATTTTATTTGTGACACTCGTCGGTTCATTCTTTTTCCTTTTAGCAGGGATTTTCATTCAGTCCGTTTTGGCTGTTGCGATCTGTTTCTTTATCGCAGGTATGGCTGTAGGTTCGACCTTCTCACTTGGCATCAGTTATATGACGGACTTATTGCCAAAACATCTGCTGCCTGCTGGGAATTTGATGTGCGGGATGGCGTTCAGCGCAGGAAGTATTCTCGGTCCGGTTCTTGGCGGATTCTTTGTGCAGACGTTTGAGGGCATGAATTTACTTTACCTTGTCAGCATTGTGATTTTATTTGTGTTTTGTTGTGTTCGATTTGGGAAGACGCTGGCAGTGGTTGAAAGTAACTAAATGGAGGATCTATTTTGTTTACATTTAACATTTCAGATGACTTAAAATTGGCGTGTTTACAAGTAGCCGATGCAGAGGCATTATTTGCACTTATCCAGCAGAATAAAGATCACTTGGGAGAGTGGCTACCATGGGTGAATCACTGTCATCGCATAGAAGATGTTCAATCTTTTATTCAATCTGCCCACACTGCCTATGCTGAACGAAAAGACATAGAAGCGGGTATCGTATTAAACGATCAATTAATTGGGGTGTTCCGCATGACGTTTCAGCATCGGATAGGCAATATTGGGTATTGGATTGGTCAAGATGCACAAGGGCAAGGTATTGTGACCAAAACAGTGAAATGGATGACAGATACTTTTGCTCCTGAAGTCGATGGATTTGAAATCTTTTGTCCTGTTGGGCATGTCAGAAGTAAACGTGTTGCGATGAAAGCAGGCTTTCAGCTCGATCCAAACTATCAGCCAAAGCCTGATGCAACTTTTCTCCTGAAGCGTTATATACGGAAATTGAATCATTAAAAACTCCCCTGCACCTATGCAGAGGAGTTTTTTCATCTAGTGATACCCATTTTGCCCATTCGCACTTCCGCTTGTTTTGTGCTTTGGCTGATGGCCTTTGTTTTGTTTTGTGTTGCTTCCGCCTTTTTTCGATTGTTTAGACATTCGGTATTCCCCCATCCGTCAAGATTGAACATGTTCGTTCTTCTTTAGGATGCCCGGTTTTCTTTAGAGCTTGCCTGGTACGATTTTACGCTTATGTAAAAGCGCATTGAGCTCGCCGCCGAGGATGATCATAATGCCGGTTAAATAAAACCAGATCATTAATATAATGATTCCCCCAATGCTTCCGTACATCGCACTATAGTTGGCAAATTCGCCTACATAAAATGAGAACAGCATGCTGACGAGAATCCAGCCAACAGAGGCAAATATGGCACCTGGCAGCACAAATTTCAATTTCAGCCTAATGTTAGGGGCAAAATAATATAGGGATGTAAAAACAATCAGTAAAATCAGTGGACTAATAATCCACCTCATGGCTGTCCAAATGGTGAGAAACGCATCTGACTGCCCTACTAATTTGGCAACGAATAAGCCAAGCTCTTTTCCAAAGACAGGCAGCATCAAGGCAAAAATAATCGTAAGCACCATCGCAATGGTTAAGATAATCGATGTTAAACGTACGAGAATGAAGGAACGATTTTCCTCGACTTCGTAAGCATGGTTAAATGCTCTGACAACCGCATTAATACCGTTGGATGCAGACCAGAGTGCCGCAATAATCCCGAATGACAACAATCCGCCGTTACGGTTATTCAGCGTCTCTTCGGCAATGGATTCAATCATCGAAAGCGCTCCCTCTGGCGCATAACCAGAAATGACGCTTAGAACATCCTTTGATGTCAGCGGCAAATAACCAACAAGCGTCAGCACGAAGATGAGAAACGGAAATAATGAAAGCAAAAAGAAATACGCAAGTTCAGCTGATTTTGCCGGTCCTTCATGCAGCAAAAAGCGTTCAATTAACGCTTTAACAAAACCCATACGCCTCATCTCCAATGATCAATCTTTCTGTTTCTTTTGAAAGTGATCCTTTGTTTCTTCAAAAATCTCTAATACCTTTGGTGTTGTTTCCTTTAACTGATTCACCTGTTCATTCAGAAAAGACAAATCATCTGAGACCGTTCTCATCAATTGCTTCGTTTCTTCCATTTTTTCCTTCACGCAAGCAGACATCTTGCCAGGCTCTAGGCGGTATTCATCCAGCTTTTGCTGGCAGTCATTCCATTTTTCTTTCAGTGCAGTTCTTGTTGGACGATGAAATAATGTCAGCAATATGCCGCAGGCTGCGCCTATAACAGCTCCCCGAAGCACGATTTGTTTGTTCTCTTCCATCTCATCTGATCTCCTTTCAGTTAAAGGTGTTTCTCTTTTTTTACATACGTCAAAAAACGATCAATTCCTGTTTCAATTAAATCATGTACTTCCTCAAAGTTCCCAGTGTAATAAGGATCTGGCACATCGTCTCGATCGTCGTCTTCTACAAAGTCAAGAAGACGGCCAATAAAGTGATGTTTTCCATAGCCAGCTAAACTGCGGAGGGCGCCTACATTTTCAGCATCCATCGCAATGATATAGTCGTATGTGGTGATATCCTTATCCATGATTTGTCTTGCAGTCATTCCTTCATAGCTGATACCCTTTTCATCAAGCAGCTTTCGTGTTCCTTCATGCGGAGGACTGCCTTGATGCCAGCCGCCAATGCCTGCTGAATCAATCACAAAGTGTTCACTCAGCCCTTCGTCTTCGACTCGTTTTCTAAACATCGCCTCTGCCATCGGTGACCTGCAAATATTGCCGAGGCACACAAATAATACATGAATCATCCTTCATTCTCCTCCTATCTTTTCCCTAAGAATCCCTTTGGAAAACCTTTTCTCTATCATATCAAGCCCTTTTTCTTTTGGAAACTTTGCAAGAAAAACTCCCATCGGCATTGACAAAATACACAAAAAAAGGAGAAACTTTAGGAGAATTACACAAACAAAGGGGGACATTAGATGGGAATCATTGAGCAGTTTGTCACGACGATGAACAATTTTTTGTGGGGGCCTCCCCTGTTGATTTTAATTGTTGGTACTGGAATCTACCTCACCTTTCGCATCCTCTTCATTCAAATTAGATTACTTCCTTATTCTTTAAAGCTCGCTTTTTCAAAACAAGACAAAACATCAGAGGGAGATATCTCCCATTTCCAAGCATTAATGACGGCTCTTGCTGCAACTGTCGGTACAGGGAATATCGTCGGTGTTGCCTCAGCTGTCATTGCAGGTGGTCCTGGTGCAGTATTTTGGATGTGGTTTGCTGCATTTTTCGGGATGGCCACCAAGTTTGCAGAAGCAGTTCTTGCTGTGAAATACAGGGTCAAAAACGAAAAAGGCGAAATGTCTGGCGGACCTATGTATTATTTAGAGCATGGCTTAAAACAGAAATGGCTAGGGGTGCTATTTGCTGTTTTCGGTGCCAGTGCTGCCTTTGGGATCGGCAACCTGGTACAGTCTAATTCCATCTCAGGCGTCATGAATTCTACTTTTCAAATTCCAACATGGGTAACAGGTATCATCATTACTGCCTTTACGGCACTCGTGATTTTAGGCGGAATTAAAAGTATCGGCCGAGTGACATCTATTTTTGTACCAGTCATGGCTTTATTTTACGTCATTTGTGGGCTCATCATTCTTGTCATGAATGCTGATCTTGTTCCTGGCGCAGTCAGTCTTATTTTCTCAGATGCCTTTACAGGTCAAGCCGTGGCAGGTGGTGCGATTGGAACCGTTATTCGTTGGGGTGTCGCGCGAGGCGTCTTTTCCAATGAAGCTGGACTTGGATCAGCACCAATTGCTGCTGCAGCTGCGAAAACGGATATGCCTGCCCGTCAAGCGCTCGTCTCTATGACGCAAGTGTTTATTGACACCATCATTGTTTGTTCTATCACTGGCATTACGATTGTTATGGCAGATATGTATTTAACAGAAAAAAGTGATGCGCTGACTTCGTTATCCTTTGCTCACTTCCTCGGTCCAGCTGGCTCAACCATCGTGGCAATCGGGCTGCTCCTATTTGCCTATTCAACCATCATTGGCTGGTCCTATTATGGAGAGAAATGCTTTACATATTTGGCGAAGGATTCGTACGTCATGTATTACCGCATCGTGTTTGTGATAGCTGTCTTTTTCGGTGCCGTGTTTAAGAATGACTTCGTCTGGGGCGTAGCAGATATGCTCAATGGGCTGATGGCCATTCCAAACTTAATTGGCCTCATCGGTTTATCAGGTGTTGTGGTGTTTGAATCCAAACGAATCATTGATAAGATCAAAGAGGAGAAAAAGGAAAAAAACATTTCAGTGTCGTCATAATAGCCCTTTTATTCTTTTGCTTTTCTGTTAAAATAGACATATTATTCGACACATGCAGGAAAGGACGTGCCGCCCTTGTCACAGCAAAAAGCGGCTGAAGTCAATCAGCTGATTGAAGACATTTCGCAAAAGCTCAATATGCTGAATATTGGAGTCATCAAAGCCGAAGACTTCAGTCCAGATAAGTATGAAGATATTGAATTTCTTCACCAAATGGTGATGAAAAAATCTTCATTCAGCCCAAGTGAAATGCAAGCCATTGCAAGCGAGCTGAAAAGCTTAAGAAAATAATCGTGCACCTGATACTGAATTGCGGTTGACGCCGCTTTCTTATATCCATGCACAGAAAAAGCCAGCACCTCCCAAGGTGCTGGCTTTGTTTATCCTGTCAAAACTACTTATTTTGCGAGCAGTTTTAATGATTCACGGTTAAATGCTGGAATGTCATCAGGTGTACGGCTTGTGACAAGCTGATCCTGACAAACGACGACTTCTTCATCTTTGAATTTGGCGCCTGCGTTTTCCATATCTACTTGAATGGATGTATAGCCGGTCGCGCCTCTTCCTTCCAGCGTCTTCGCTGTAATAAGCAATTGCGGTCCATGACAGATCGCAAATACTGGTTTTTTCTCGTCCATAAAGGCTTTTGTGAATTGCACGTAGCGATCATCCGCACGCAGAATGTCTGGTGAGAAGCCGCCAGGAATCAGAAGTGCATCGAAGTCTTCTGGTTTCACGTTATCGATAGACGCATCGACTCTTACTTCTGCCTCTCCTTGCTTTCCTTTCACTGTTTTTCCTTTTTCGTTTTCAATCACTGTGATCTCATGGCCTGCGTCTTTAAAGGCTTTTGCAGGCTCGGTGAATTCAACATCCTCAAAGTAATCTGTTAAGACAACTGCAATTTTCTTACCCATGTAGAAACCCTCCTGCTTGATTATCGTTTACACTACACACTATACCCCCGCCAATTGAAATCAAACATCCTATCCCTATGAGAAAACCCCCTTTCAGAAAAATAAGCATTTAGACTCATTCACCTCCCCTTAACAAGGTAATTCGTATGATTTATGTTATCTTTACAATAATCTGCAAAAAATAACTACAAAAGTTAACGAAACATTTCTACAATAGGTATTGTGGTCAAAAAAATTAGAAAGGCGGAGATCAGGTGAAGAAGCAAGCACATAGGTCTAAACGAAGGAAAAACCTGTCTATTCTGCTCACTTCCATGATGTTGATTAGTCTCATTCTCCCAGCAGTACCTACTCATGCAGAAACAGAAAGCGGCAGTGCCGTAAAGGTCAGTATCTTAGCCACAACGGATGTTCATGCGAACATGATGAATTATGATTACTACAGTGACAAAGAAACAAATGAATTCGGTTTGGCAAAAACAGCCGAGCTGATTGACAAGCACCGTTCACAAAATCCCAATACACTCCTTGTTGATAACGGAGACCTGATTCAAGGAACCCCTCTTGGAGAATACGTTTATAAAAATGAAAAAGACAGCATCATCAATCAAACAAAGGTTCACCCCATTATTCATACACTCAACAAATTAAAATATGATGCAGGTACACTCGGCAATCATGAATTTAACTACGGTTTATCTTTTCTTGACGGTACCATTGCGGGCGCCAACTTCCCGATTGTCAATGCGAACGTCAAAAAGTTAAACGGAGAACACCGATTTACTCCTTATGTCATTCAGGATAAAACCTTTAAAGATGCAAACGGAGCCTCCCAAACTGTGAAAGTCGGTTACATAGGATTCGTACCACCACAAATTATGACGTGGGATAAGAAACATTTAGATGGACAAGTTCAAGTGCAAGATATTGTGGAGTCTGCCAATGAAACCATTCCAGAAATGAAAGCAAAAGGCGCAGATGTCATCGTCGCTCTTGCTCATACAGGAATTGAAAAAACAGCTTCACCTAAAGGATCAGAAAATATGATCTTTGACCTTGCCACGAAAACAAAAGGCATTGATGCGATTGTGTCTGGCCACCAGCATGGCACATTCCCAAGCGCTGAATATAGCGGCGTTGACAAATTTGATGTCGCAAAGGGAACCATTAATGGCATTCCTGTCGTCATGTCAAAAAACTGGGGAAGCTACCTCGGGGTCATTGATTTAACGCTAGAACCAGACGGAAGCAACTGGAAAGTCACAGACGGAACAGGCAAAATCGAATCCGTTGCCGGGGTGACATCTCAAAACAGTACAGTAAAAGATGCCATTCAAACAACTCACCAAAACACCCTGGATTATGTCAGAAAGCCAGTTGGAAAAACAGAAGCAGACATTAACAGCTTTTTCGCTCAAGTAATGGATGACCCTTCTATTCAAATCGTGACAGATGCCCAGAAATGGTATGCACAAGAAAAAATGAAAGATACTTCGTACAAAAACTTGCCGATTCTCTCTGCGGGTGCGCCATTTAAAGCCGGCGGACGCAACGGTGTGAACTATTATACAAATATCGCAAAAGGTGATTTAGCGATTAAAAACATCGGTGATCTCTATCTTTACGATAACACCGTACAGATTGTAAAACTAAAAGGCAGTGAAGTAAAAGACTGGCTTGAAATGTCTGCAGGTCAGTTTAACCAGATCAAACCAAATACTTCAAATGAACAGCCTATTTTAAACGAAGAATACCGCTCATATAATTTTGATGTGATCGATGGTGTGACGTACCAAGTAGATGTCACACAGCCTGCTAAATACAGCACAACGGGCACACTTGTTAACGCTAGTGCGAACCGCATCAAAAACTTGTCTTACAATGGAAAACCCGTTTCTGACAATCAAGAATTTTTAGTCGTAACAAACAACTACCGTGCATCTGGCGGCGGAGGCTTCCCGCACCTCACACAAGATAAAGTCGTGCTCGCCTCAGCAGATGAGAACCGCCAAGTGCTGATGGATTATATTATTGAACAAAAAACCATTAACCCAAGCGCAGATCAAAACTGGTCCATTGCACCGATCAAAGGCGCAACCGTCACTTTTGAATCTTCTCTTTTAGCCAAACCGTTTGCTGAGAAATCAAGCAGCGTCGACTTTATTCGGAATGCCAGCACAGACGGACTTGGCGTGTACAAGCTAGCGTTTAAAGATGATGGTACTACAGAACCACCTGCAACAGACAATTGGCATTTAACGGTGATGCATACAAACGATACACATGCCCATCTGGATGATGCAGCAAGACGCGCAACCAAGATCAAAGAAGTTCGCGCCCAAAGCGAAAACAATATTTTATTAGACGCTGGAGATGTCTTCTCTGGTGATCTCTATTTCACAAAATGGCAAGGACTTGCCGATCTGAAACTGATGAACTTAATGAAATACGATGCCATGACGTTTGGGAATCATGAATTTGACAAAGGTCCATCTGTCCTTCGTCAATTCCTGACAGGTGATGCATCCAGTGTAGATGCTCAAAACCGTCATCAGTTTGAAAAACCGAACTTCCCGATCGTGTCATCAAACGTGAATGTCTCTAAGGAAAAACAGTTAAGCGACTTAGTGAAAAAACCAGCAACATTTAAAGCTGGTGAGAAAAAAGAAGCTGGCATTTACCCTTACATTCTGATTGATGTAAATGGTGAAAAGGTCGCTGTATTCGGTCTAACCACTGAAGACACGGCCATTACATCCAGCAGTGGTCCAAACATTCAATTTCAAGATGCATACAAAAAAGCAAAAGAAACAGTCAATACCATTCAAACTGAAGAAAAAATCAATAAAATTATTGCGCTCACACATATTGGCTATAACCGTGATCTAGAACTGGCTCAAAAAGTAGATGGCATTGATCTCATCATTGGTGGTCACACCCACACCCTTGTTGAAAAATTAAAGGTCATCAATAAAAAAGAACCAACGATTGTTGCGCAAGTAAAAGACTACGGACAATTTTTAGGAAAAGTAGACGTGGCCTTTGACAAAAAAGGCGTCGTACAGCCAAAAGAATCTACTTTTGACCTCATCACGATCGACGACTCTGTGAAAGAAGATGCGGACGCAAAAGCGATTCTTGATCAGTACAAGGCAGATATCCAAGATTTAAAAACCGAAAAAGTCGGGACGTCAGATGTCTTCTTAGATGGACAGCGTGAACACGTCCGTGCAAAGGAAACGAACCTTGGAAACTTTATTGCAGATGGCATGTTAAAGAAAGCACAAGAATCTGCTGGGGCTGACCTTGCCATTACAAACGGTGGCGGTATTCGAGGCAGCATTGAAAAAGGAGATATCACATTAGGGGATATTTTAACCGTGATGCCTTTTGGAAACACACTATATGTCGCAGATTTAAAAGGCAGTCAAATTAAAAAAGCGCTTGAACAAGGTCTTTCAGGCATTGAAGAAGGCGGAGGCGCATTCCCTCATGTAGCTGGCATTGAATATACGTTTACACTGAGTAAACCGGCTGGCAGCAGACTGATTGATGTCAAATTGAAAGATCAAAAGGGCAATCTGACTGACATTGATGATCAGAAAACATACCGCGTGGCGACTAACGCATTTGTTGGCACAGGCGGTGATGGCTACAGCGTCTTTACAGAAGCGTCTCATGGTGAAGACTTAGGCTATGTTGACTATGAAATTTTCAAAGAGCAAATTGAACAGGCAGACGGTCATATTTCTCCAGTCATCGACCATCGAGTGAAAGAAGTATTCCTTCCTCGCTTGAAAGGAAAAGGCACCTATGACATTCAAGATGATGAGAAATTCCAAAAGTATGTGCAGCATACGAACAAAGCATTGCTCTATTTAGACAAAGCAACCGGAGCGAAAAAGGTTCAATTGTCTCTATCAAAAGGGCAAGTAGCTGAACTGAAGAAACGAGAGCAAGATCCAAACGTCACCATCTATCATGACAAAGTCGGTCTAGCATTACCGCTCTCCAATTTGTCAGAGCAACATGCAGATATATCGATGGCAAAAACAAATAAGGTGAAAAACGCATTAACCGACACATACGATTTCCAAATCAAACAAGATCAGAAAAATGTGTCTACCTTTAAAGATCCCGTCACACTGTTCTTTACATTAGACGCGCCTGAAAAAGCGAAGAAACCAGGTGTCTATTATGTCGATCGTGAGAAAAACCGCTATGCCAAAACAAGTAACGGTTCATTCGAAAACGGGATTGTCTCAGGTAAAACGGAGCACTTTAGTGAATACACCGTACTCAATCAAAGTGAAGCTGCTGGAACAGCTCCAGACCAAACTGGCGGAGACGGTGGAACTTCTGCTCCAGGCGGTTCGGATCCAAGTCAGGATGGAAGCAGCTTACCAGGCGGCACACTGCCGAATACGGCAACGATGATGTATACAGCGGTATTAATTGGCTTACTCATGCTCGCCTCAGGCGGTATCCTTTATTACTACCAGCGCAAGCGCACACGAGACAAAGTATCATCTTAATAGAAAAAGGACAGAGCATTGGCTCTGTCCTTTCAGATTGAGGACAAAGGGCTAAAATGTACTTTATTTTAGCCCTTTGTCTTCTTTTCAGCGTGATAGAAAACCTTTGCAGTCTAGGAAAGTCGAGCACCGGAGCGGAGCGAATTTGACATTCGTGAGCACCGGAGCACAGATTTGACAACGAATGCGAGGGTTTGTCTACACGCTGGGGACAGAGCTTCGGCTCTGTCCTTTTTCCATCTCACTATCAATCTTGGGATAAATACATCCAATGACGGTCATCAAATTCTTTCACATCATCTGACCCTATATGACGCAGCATTCTATTAAAAAACGCGATATCATCTTCATCATCAACGGCATATAAATCCTCTTGAACATATTCTCTCGTAATGAAATTCGTTAAGTTCGTGTTATTCACAAATTCAGCAAAGTACGATTTCACAAGGGTTAAATCTTCTTCATTTAATGTTTCATCACTGATAATTGAAATATGAAATACATTCAAAATCGCTTGAATGTCTTCTTCATCCATATCACATAATGGCTCTAATTTTCTATCTTCTTCCGTAAACGGTTTTCGCGTGTCTTCAATGATGACATAACATAAAATCCTGTGATCTTTCATCACGCTAAAAATTTCTAAATCTCTTAATTTTAATGGTCTATTCAGTCTGATCATTTGTCCTCCTAGAATGTTGCTCTTGTTTCCCTAAAACCTGAAATAGACAGAGCCTCGGCCCTGTCTACTTCTCTCTTCTAGCAAAATCCACGAACCTGAAACGATCTAGGCGGTGGCGGCTTTCTGTGTATTGGAATAGACTCGTATCCTCCAAGAACACATAATTCTTCACCACTACCACATGATCAAACCCGTTCAAATCGAGATACCTTTCATCTTCTTCAGTACATGGCTCGACCACAAATTCCTTTTGAGCATAACTAATCGAGACCCCAAGTTCTCCTTCAATATACTCGTAAATCGATCCTTCACAAATGTCCTTAGACAAGACCTGCACATGTTTTTGCAAAAAGTAATCTTTGTCTAAAATGACTTCTTCTCCGCTAATATTGCGAGAGCGAATCACTTCCCAAACGTCCTCCTGCCCACTGATTTTCAGCTGAGACTGAATATACTGATCTGGCTTGATTAAACCGAACTCATGAACCGTTGTTACCGTCTTTCGCCCAAGCGTTTGGGAAAGCTCTTTAAAGCTGACAAGACCCGAAACTGGGAACTGCATTTTCTCTCGATTCAGCAATACTGAGCCTTTCCCACGAATTTTTTGGATATAGCCATTTTGCACAAGGATGTTTAATGCCTTTCTCACCGTCTCACGGGATGTGTCATACATGACAGACAGCTCATGTTCTGATGGGAGGATGCCTTTATCCTGCCATTCACCTTGTTCAATTCGTCTTGCGAGCTGATCATAAATCACTCGAAACTTATTCTCTTTCATTTTCCTTCCGCCCCATTTACTAGCGTTTGGTTAAATGATAAACGATTGACTCATATGGGCGCAACGTAAATCCCTTGATATCTGCCGGCACATCCTCATAATTGGACAGCAGAACTTGCCCTTCCATTTCATTGACATCCTTTGCAAGCTCATCTGGAAGTGTAAAGTCCGTCTCGCCTGCATAAAAATGGTTGATCACGAGAATCTTCTCATCTTTGCCTTCTCGGACATACGCAAACACCTTTGGATCATCTGCCAGCAGTAAAGTAAAGCTCCCATAGGTGATTACATCAAGTTCCTTACGAAGCCTGCAAAGGGCTTGATAATGATAAAAAATCGACGTCTCATCTTTTAAGGCAGCTTCTACTGAAATGCCGTTTTGAGCCGGTTCAATCCAAGACGTACCTTTTGAGAACCCCACATTTTTTTCCGACGTCCATTGCATAGGTGTCCTTGCGTTATCTCTTGATTTGACCTGTAAAATCGCCAAAGCTTCTTCCTTTGTTTTCCCTTTTTCAAGCATGACTTCGTACATATTGAGTGATTCGATATCGCGGTATGACGAAATGTCCTCAAAGCGAGGATTCTTCATCCCAATTTCTTCACCTTGATAAATATAAGGAGTGCCTTGCATCAAATGAATGGTGGTCGCCAGCATCTTCGCTGATTGCTGATGGTACGTGCCATCATCACCGTATCTAGACACGATGCGTGGCTGGTCATGGTTGCACCAAAAGAGTGCGTTCCAGCCGCCGCCCTCATGCATTTTCGTCTGCCATTCTGACAGAATTGATTTCAACTCTAGAAAATCAAATGGCGCAATGGCCCACTTTTCACCGTTAGGATAGTCGACTTTTAAATGATGAAAATTAAACGTCATATCCAGCTCCTGCCGATCAGGTCTTGTATACCGAATGCAGTCTGCAATATTCGTTGAAGACATTTCCCCCACGGTCATGCTATCGTATTTCGAAAACACTTCCTGGTTCATTTCATGCAAGAATTCATGAATTCTCGGCCCATCTGTATAGTACATACGCCCGTCACCTTGCACTGATTGCCCGGCATCATCTAAAAAGCGTTGATCCTTTGAAATGTTATTGATGACATCCAGTCTGAATCCATCGATCCCTTTTTCAAACCAAAAGTGCATGATGTCATATACTTTCCTGCGTACTTCATCATGTTCCCAATTGAGGTCTGCCTGGGTAACATCATATAAATGAAGATAATAGTCACCTGTCGCTTCATCTAATTCCCACGCTGGCCCGCCAAACTTTGACTGCCAGTCATTCGGAGGAGAGCCGTCCGCTTTCGGTTCCTTCCAAATATAATAGTCTCGATACGGGTTCTCCTTGGACTCTCGGGAGGCTTGAAACCACTCATGGAAAATCGACGTATGGTTCACGGCTAGATCCATGATGACACGAATCCCTCGTTCATGTGCTTCTTTCAGCATGTGCTCAAAATCGGCCATTGTGCCGTACATGTCATGTATTTTTGTATAATTACTAATATCATAACCGTTGTCATGCTGTGGTGACTCATACATAGGTGTCAGCCAAATACAATCCGCCCCTAGCTCTTTGATATAGTCGAGCTTTTTCGTCACGCCATTGATATCACCTGTACCAGAGCCTGTTGTGTCTAAAAAGCTCTTCGGATAGATTTGATAGACCACGGCTTTTTTCCACCATGGTTCGTTTGTTTGTTGATTCAATTTCCTTCACCACCACTAGTTAAGTTCTTGTGATACATCCTTCTTTTTAAGTTTTGCATATAAAAGGGTACCAATGAATGGGACGATCAGCACAATCACCATTCCGATGGCAAATGCCCCCCAATATTTCGGAATGATCGAGAAGATTCCTGGAATGCCTCCAACGCCGACTGAACTTGCCAGTACCCCTTGTGAGGCAATAAACATACCAGCTATCCCTGAACTGATCAGGGCAAAAATAAATGGGAATCTATAGCGCAAGTTCACCCCAAACATCGCCGGTTCAGTAATGCCCAAGTAAGCAGAAATACTTGATGTCAGCGAGAGCCCTTTTTGCTTTTCATCTTTTAAGACAAACATCATCGCAAGTGCCGCCGACCCTTGAGCAATATTAGACAGGGCGAGCATTGGCCATAGGAACGTGCCGTGCAGTTTTGAGTTAATCAGCTGAATATCGACTGCTAGGAACGTATGATGCATGCCTGTAATGACTAACGCTGCATACAATCCGCCATATAAAAGACCGCCAAGTGCTGCGAATTGCTGAAATACGGTGACGAGTCCAGATGTTAAAACGTTTCCGATCGCAAATGTAACGGGACCAATGACGATAAATGATAAAAATCCAATGAGCAGTAATGTAATTGGTGCAACAACTAACAGCTGAATACTTTCAGGTGTCCGTTTTGTTATAAATAATTCGAGCTTTGCGAGTAAATAGGAGGCGACGAGTATCGGAAGAACCTGCCCTTGGTAACCTACCTTTTGTACTTCAAGTCCAAACAAATTCCAAACAGGAATGTCACCTGTCTTTTCCGCCGCTCCATATCCCCACGCATTCAACAGATCTGGATGTACAAGCATCAGTCCGAGGACCATCCCTAAAAGTGGATTACCTCCAAACCGCTTGACAGCCGACCAGCCGATTAATGCTGGCAAAAAGGTAAAGGCAGTACCTGCAATCAAGTTGATCATATTCGCTAAATCCGCCCATGCCGGATACACATCCACAATGGATTTTTGATCAAAGAAAATATCAGGAGCTGTTAAAATATTATTAATCCCCATCAATAAACCGGCTGTCACGATAGCTGGAAGGATTGGAATGAAGATATCTGCAAGCGTTTTCACCGCACGCTGAAGTGGGTTTAATTTCTGATCAGAGGCACGCTTGACGTCCTCTTTTGTCGCTTCGCCGATTCCCGTCTGTTTGACCATTTCGGCATAAACCCGATTCACCACTCCTTGACCAATGACCACTTGGTATTGGCCATTCGCTGAGAAAGATCCCTTCACTTCATCAATTTGTTCTAGTGCTTTCTCATCCACCTTAGCTTCATCTTTTAGCACAAAACGAAGTCTTGTCACACAATGTGTGGCTTGATCAATGTTTTCTTTGCCGCCAATGGCTTTCACAATCTGATCTGCCGCTGCCTGATAATCAGCCATGATATCCCCTCCGAGATCGTTTTTTTATAAGAAAAAAGAATCAAAACTTGTATATACATGTTCACTTCATATTTTATATTTGTATATACATGTAGTCAATAAGAAAATGTAGCGCTTTCATAAAAAAAGCTCCCTCAATGTGCTCAGAGAGGCAGCGTGTCATCATCTTTTTTATGCTCCGTTAGTTTTTCGTAGACCCTATTCTTATAAAAGGAGGAGGCTGGACGAGCAAACGTTTGGCGCTTGGATGTGAGTTCATCGAGGCGTTTCTGTTTTTCCTCACATATGAGAGAGAGTTTTTTTCTTTCTTCTCCATCTATACTCGTTTTCAGTAATTCTTTGACCGTCATTAGTTCTTTTTTCAAAGCGGTTTCTTCCCCGGCAAAGCCTGCATTTTTCATGATTCGATAGCCCATCCTCAGCTCTTCAGGTACATGAGCAGCATCATCCTTTGGCAGAGGTTTCCCAAAGCCTGATAGTCCTTCAAAAGCTCCATGGTCCATCGCCTTTTTGATCCGTTCTTCTGACAATCTCTGCGCAAAATCCATGACACGTCTCCTTTCAGATCGTCTGATATTTGGTTAAGCATAGCAAAAAAGCTGACTCTCTCACAAGAGCCAGCTTTCTCGTTATTTTTTGTCGATTTTAAAAGTAGATACCATTTGTGCCAAGTCCTCTGACATGTCAGAGAGCTGTTCAATCGCACTTGAAATTTGCTGCATGCCAGCACTTTGTTGTTCTGTTGCTGCCGCTACTTCTTGAGAGCTTGCCGCATGTTCTTCTGACACGACCGAAATTTGTTCAATCGATGTAGAAATTGTTTGATATGCTCGTTCTACCTGCTGAATAGATTGAAGCAAATTGTTCGTTCTGCTTGCAAATTGAGACACTCCATCATAAATACCAGCGAAGTTCTGCGAGGTGCCTTTCATTTGCTCCCGGCCTTCTTCCACTGCTTTACTGCTTTCCTCCACGCTTTCAAGGACACGCTGACTATTTTCCTGTGTGCCAATGACTAAGTCTGAGACCGTTTTAGCTGCATCAGCTGACTGTTCAGCTAACTTACGGACTTCATCAGCCACAACAGCAAATCCTTTTCCTTCTTCTCCTACACGTGCTGCTTCAATAGAAGCATTCAGTGCAAGCAGATTCGTTTGCGCTGAAATGTCCGTAATAATGGAGATGACACTTTCAATTTCTGTTGAATGTGATTGCAATTCTTCTGCCGCTTGCTTGGAGCTTGTCATCATGTCGTGTAACATGTTGAGATGTTCAAGCACATGCTGCACCAATTTTTGACCAGATTCTGACTGCTCTTGTACTTTTGATGAAACAGATTTCATTTCATCCACTTCTTTTGTCACGCCTTCGATTTGAGTATCGATTTCCGCAACAGATGTTGTGCAGTCTGTAATGTTTGCGACTGAATCATTGATTCCTTCACTCATATTCGTCATCGCTTCTGACACTTGTTGTGCACTTTGACTAGATTCCGTTGTCACTGTGCGAAGCTGTGAAGACATTTTCGACACTTCACTTGATGAGTTTGAGATCTTTCCAATAAGTTCTTTGATCCGTCCCTGCATTTTCTGGAAGGAAGCTGCTAATTGACCGATCTCATCTTTACTTTGAACTTCTACCATGCCAGTTAAATCACCATCTGCAATTCGATCCGCTGATTCCATTAATGAACGTGCTGGTTTTGCAATTCTTCTTCCCATGAAGAATGAGAAGAGTAATCCTCCGATGAGCACAATCGCAGATGCTACTGTAATATAAATTGTCAGCTTTTTCGTTGTTGCTGGAACAACAGACGCATCTAAGTCAATTCCTAAAATCCCCGTGAGTTCACCGCCTGAATCTTTAATTGGTAAAAAGACGGATTTATGAGTCCCATACGAATCAACGTAAATATCACTTTTGACCATTTTATCTTCAGAAAGAGCTTGTTTCATTTCATCTGAAAAGACATAATCTTGATCAAAATCATTGTCTTCCCCTGTTAGTACGATGATTCTTTCTTTGCCGCCCTTATTTGATAACACGTATAAGTTCTCAAGCGTATGATCTTCTTTCAGCTCTGTGAATTTCTTTTTGATCTCCACATAAATAGGATCATCCTTCCCGCTAATGCTAAGGACATTTCCATCCATATTATCGATTTCTTTTTTCGCTGTATCAATATCTGTTGTTAATCGATAATCAAATTGCTTTAATAATTGCGAAGATAAATCCTGGCTAACTAAATAAAATGTTAGAACGAATAATGCAACGGTTGCGAGTAATGTTACGACAACGACTGACATGATTTTGGAGGATATCGTAAGTCCTCCAAACTTCCTTTGTTTCGCCATTTTTTTCTACATCTCCACTCTCAATTTTAATTTAAGCCTCTACACTTTCAAATTGTCCACAAACAGATGCAATGACATCTTTTAAATAAGATACGATATGAGGGATATGCTCCGGTAACGTATAAGGTGAAATCACAAAAAATTTACTCACACTTAGATAGAATTCTTGACCTTCTTTGGCATTGACTTGTAAAAACTTCGTTGTATCGCCAAAGAACATTTCGTCTCTTTTCTCTCCAAGCTTTTCAAAGAGGATTTTGTTCAAATCATTGTTGCGCTCAATTTCCATAGCAGTTGCTTCACCAGACACTTCTTCCTTAAAACGAGGAGAGCCGTCTAGGTAAATTCTAAACAATGTAGCCATTCCGACATTGTCATCATTGACGACTTCTGCTTGTGGAATTTCCTGACGAAGTGCTTCTCTAAATGCAAGGTTCACCTCTAAAAATTGACCGAGCAAGCGCTGGTATCCTTCAATTCCAAACGTTAGCAGCACACTTAGCATGCTGATGGAACTTCCCATTCTTGAGCATTCCAGTGTATAACCGGTATGGTATTCCCCGTATCCTCTATGTCCAACGTATGGTGTTTCTTGTTCTTCTAGGTCCAAGCGCTTTAAGTCAGCAGCGTTTTTCACCAAGAATAAACTAGATGTGTACGGTGTTTGTCCGAGCTTTTGAAAGTCAAAGCACATCGTGTCAGCAAGAGAAAGATGCTGGAATTTCGCTTTGATTTCTTTTAGCATACGAAGAACACCGTCTGAGAATTGCAGCGGGTTTTCAGATACATCATACTCATTAAAGAAAGCAAAGAATCCACCAAGCGCCGAATCCGCATGAATATGCGGCACCTTGAGACCATACTCCTCAGCAATGGCTTCTGCCGTTTCACGTACCCCTTTTACATCATCAATTGCAATGGCATCTGTTGTTCCGGTTGTTGCCACAATATAAACGGGAATTCCGCCATTTTGGGCAACACGTTCCATTTGACAACGCAAATCTTCCATATCCATCGAATGATCTTTATTCGTCTTAATTCTGATTAAGTTGTCTGTGCCAAGCCCTGTTGCTTCCATTGACTTAAATAAGCTGTAATGTGCTGCATCAGAACAAAACGCATAAAGATTTTGCGGGACACCTTTTCGTAATGACTCCGGTGCAACTTTCGAAATTGCTAAACGAAGCCCCGAGAAAATAGCCCCTTGACCTCCCCATGTTGTGTAGCCCCCGCTCACATTTGGATCATATCCGATGAGCTTAGACATCATTGAGACCACTCTGACCTCAGCTTCTGCGCCTGCTGGTCCATACACATCCCATAGGTTGTTTCCGTTAACCAGCATAGCCGTCAGCATGCCTAGAATTCCTGGTGTACTTGCCATTGGCAAAATGTTCGTGAAGAAATACTTCGTGTGGTATGGATGATTATGTAAAAGCTTCAGTAATTCTTCATTCACAAGTTCCGCTTGTTGTCCGTTCATCGGAATTTGACTTGTTTCAGTGAGCTTTTTGTAAAAGTCCTCCTCGCGATTCTTTTCACCTTTTAGGTGAGCACGGTTCGGATCCTTCAGGTCATCGACCCCTGAAATGATCTGTTCCATTAATTTAATGAGTTCTTTCCGCTCTTCTGCATTTCCGTCCTCACTCGGAAACCAGTTCTGAACGAGGTTCTGTGCTCGTACAGTCATATACTATCAATCCTTTCAATGGAAGATTTCCTGTCACTGTCTATATCGACCCCGTTTCAAAAGTTTATAGTGTCGAACTGTTCACTTAAGTATATTTAGATAATTTGTTCACCCATCAAAAAGAATAAAACCCTTACAATACACATCAAAACCATTATGTTTGTGAAACAACAATATATATCAATATACTTTCTTGAAGGAATTATTATCCAGACAATTCAGCGGTTTATTCATTCATTTTTTTTACTTAACCTGCATAAACATTAATAAACACTGGAAATCCGCCTAAATACACCATTGTAGAAATCAAATTAATTCTTTAGACTTGTGTCTTTTTACCTGTTTTATTGATATAGCAACAGGAAAAATACAGAATTTTCTGTAATTATTAGGATGAATTTCACAAAAAGTTTTTCGGAGATCGAATATTTTCGATGTCTTCCCATTTCTAGCTCGGACAGGCTGCCTTAGGTGCTCACCGGTTATGACTTTTCTATTTGTGCATTTCATGGTATATTCTAATGGTTCGTTTTCTTTCGTTCCGCCTCTTCCGTTTAACGGAGAAAAGGAGTGTTTAAATGAAAACATTTATTCAAAAAAGGGGCCTCGGCTTCTTTGTGATTGCAGCCATCTTGTTATGGCTCAAGACGTATACAGCTTATTTAATCGAATTTAAACTTGGTATATCAAATGTGCTTCAGCATATTTTGCTTTTTGTGAATCCTATTAGCTCCAGCTTGTTCTTTCTTGGCTTTGCTTTATTGTTCAAGAAAAAATGGCAGCCTGCCGCTATCATTGTGATTCACTTTTTCATGTCTTTTTTACTTTACGCAAACATCGTGTACTATCGATTCTTCAATGACTTTATCACGCTGCCTACAGTGATGCAGGCAGGAACGAATGGCGGACAATTAGGTGATAGTGCATTTTCACTCATGCGTTGGACTGATATGTTTTACTTTCTCGATACCATCATCTTGATCGTACTCGCAGTCCGCATGAAAAGACAGCAGCAAACAAGTACAGCAACTGTACCTGTTCAAAAAACAAAATCGTTTAGACTCGTTCTTGTGTCCTCTGTTCTGATCTTTGTTGTCAACTTAATCGCAGCAGAAATTGATCGCCCAGAGCTTTTATCAAGATCGTTCGACCGCAATTATTTAGTCAAATACTTGGGTGCTTATAATTTTACGGTGTTTGATGCCATTCAAAATGTGAAATCAAACAGCCAGCGTGCCCTGGCAAATTCAAGTGACGTAACAGATGTAGAGAATTATCTAAAGGCGAACAGCGCTGATCCAAACCCGGCTTATTACGGGAAAGCGAAAGGCATGAACGTCATTACGATTTCTCTTGAATCACTGCAAAACTTTGTCATTGATTACAAGGTGAATGGAAAAGAGGTCACTCCTTTCCTCAATTCATTAGCCCATGACAACAAAACGTTTTATTTTGATAACTTCTTCCATCAAACAGGACAAGGAAAGACATCTGATGCGGAATTTATGATGGATACGGGGCTTTTCCCATTATCACAAGGCTCTGTGTTTATTAACAAAGCTCAAAACACATATCAGGCGCTTCCTGGCATTTTGAAAAAGGACCAATACACGTCCGCTGAATTCCACGGAAATACGAAAACGTTCTGGAACCGGAATGAAATGTTTAAGTCCTTTGGATATGACAGATTTTACGATTCTGAGTACTACGATATGAATGAACAAGATACGAAGAACTATGGATTGAAAGACAAACCGTTCTTCAAAGAATCCATGCCAATGCTTGAAAATCTAAAACAGCCGTTTTATTCGAAATTCATTACGCTGTCAAACCACTTCCCATTTGGTATGGATGAAGGTGATACCGATTTTGAACCTGGCGACTTCGGAGACTCCGTCGTTGATAACTACTTCCAATCTGCTCATTATTTAGATGAAGCCATTGAACAGTTCTTTAATGACTTGAAGAAATCCGGTCTCTATGACAATACCGTCGTCATTATGTACGGTGACCATTACGGCATTTCAGAAAACCATAATGAAGCGATGGAAAAAGTGACTGGCGAAAAAATTGGAGACTATGAAAATGCCCAGCTTATGCGTGTGCCGCTCTTTATCCATGTGCCAGGCGTAAAAGGCGGACAGATTCATAAATACTCTGGTGAAGTGGATGTTGCGCCTACCCTTCTCCACCTGCTCGGAGATGATACAAAGAACTATTTAATGTCTGGTTCTGATATCTTATCGAAGAACTTTAAAGAGCTTGTGCCATTTAGAAATGGAGACTTCGTGTCTAAGGACTACACGAAAGTAGGCAACAACTATTACAGCAACAAAACAGGTGAAAAAATCGAGCCGACTGAAAAGGCATCACAAGAAAACGAAACGGTGAAAAAGATGCTAGAGACATCTGATAAGATTGTCACGGAAGATTTACTCCGTTTCTACAAACCTAAAGGCTTTACACCAATTGAGCGAAATGATTATGACTACACAAAGAAAGTACAGGATGAAAAAGATTCCTCTTCCGCCAAAGATGAATCCAGCTCGTCTTCCAAATAACTTTCTCATTTAAAGCCCCAGCCGATCCAAGATCAGCTGGGGCTTTTTACGTTTGATCCGCATGACACCGGGTATAGGTGAAGAAGGAGGGATTATTGATCATGAAAAAAACAGCAGCATTTCTCGTGACCGCTTCACTCGCTTCTTCCACCTTATTTGCTTTCAGCCCGGCGATTTCAGCGCACGCCCTGACCCAAACGCAGGCAGAACAATCCATTCCTCAAGGTCCGAAAGCAGCACTAAACAGCATTTATCAGCTGGCGCATAAAGGACAAATGCCATACTATGCAGAAGGACTCAAAATAGGGGTTCAAACAAAAAAAGACGTACGGCATAAATTAGGACAGCCTTATCCAGCAACAGATCAAAGCGGCTTTGATTTGTATCATGCTGAGATGGGCAACCCTGGATTTGCTTTTCACTATGACAAAAAAGGCAAGATTAACGAAATCCGTTATTTTGGAACAAATGTAGAAAAAGAAACGAATATCGGAGGAATGACTCCTTCCCTATTAAAGAAACAGCTTGGATCAGCAGATTCAGTCAGCACCATCCCGCAAACAAAAGAGAAAAAATACGTTTATCAGACCGGTAATTATGAGCTCGAATTTATCGTCGGACATGATCCAGATATCAGTCAGCACGAGCTGACTGTGGTGCATATTAACCTCATCAAAGCCGGTTCCTAAATAAAAAGCATCCTGAGTTTTCGCTCAGGATGCTTTCTTTTATTAAGATGCCACTTCTAAATGCGGCTTTCTTTTCAGTTTTCTCTTAAGGACTGGACCTGCTACATAATCAAGGCCAAGTTTTCCGGCATTTCCTTTCGCTGCCATAATGAAGACGGCGATTAGAAGAAGAAGCGGGTTAACAGAAACGGTTCCAGCTAGTAAGAAAGAGACATTCATCACGCTTCCAAAAAAGGCTGCTGTTGTTGTGAACAATCCAACAATTAGTCCTAGACCAACTAAGATTTCTCCCCACATGACCATGGCACTGAAGAGTCCGGCATTTGGCAACGCGACATTTTCTAAAAACCAGACATAGAACGGATAAACAAGATGTCCATCTTTCACAACAGGTTCAGCTATGGCAAATTGCAAATATCCTGATGCATCGAATCCGCCTGTTAGTTTTCCAATACCAGATGTCAGCCAAGTCCATCCGATATAAAGTCTTGCTGCCAAAAGGATAACCGCTGCCCATACATTCGTTTGTAAGAATTTTGTAAACATGATGATGCCTCCTTTTAAATTATGTGAAATATTTCACATTTTCTTTATGATCTTATTATACTACTTAATATACATTTGTGATCCTTTTCACATATATATTCACAAATTGTTCATGAATATCTAGTCGAGGTAAACTTTCCCCTTGCTATTGCCGTCTAAGTTATTTCAGACAGTAAAAAGGGGTTACATTTTGTATGAAAACATTATTTCATTTTGCTTATTTACAGGCCATCTCTTGTCTATTTCCTGTCATGATCTTTACGGCGCTTGCCCTATCAAAGGTCGTGTCTATTCCTTTTCTTCATCGATATGATGTTATTCTTCTGCTTTGCCTCATGGCACAGCTTCTCATGCTGATGCTACGGCTTGAGACGCTGACAGAGTTGAAGGTTATTTGTCTCTTTCATGTGATTGGAATAGGCTTAGAAATCTACAAAGTACATATGGGTTCATGGTCCTATCCTGAAGAAGCTTATACGAAAATTTTGGGGGTTCCGCTCTATAGCGGTTTTATGTATGCGAGCGTGGCAAGCTATATTTATCAGGCACTGACTCGGCTTCACGTGAAGGTGAAAGCATGGCCTCAGCCGTACCTTTCGATTGGGATCAGTTTATGTATTTACCTCAATTTCTTTACTCATCACTGGATCTATGATTTACGCTGGTGGCTGACATTACTCCTAGTGGTTGTGTTTCGAAAAACAACAGTTTCCTTTCAGGTCGGTTCATCGACCTTTCGCATGCCGCTTGTTATCTCGTTTTTGCTGATTGGATTTTTTATTTGGGTGGCCGAAAATGTCACGACCTTTTTAGGAGCATGGCAATATCCAAATCAGCAGCATGCTTGGTCTCTCGTCCATCTTGGTAAAATCAGTTCATGGTTTTTACTTGTTGTCATCAGCATTGTACTGGTGATCGAACAGCGAAAACAAAAAAGCGTTCAGCCCATTTGATCTGGCTGAACGCTTTTTTTAGTCCCGAGCGACTTCCTTGCGAAGATCATCGGCGACAAATTCGACATTTGTTCCAATGATGATTTGTACAGAAGTTTTTCCTGACGTCAGTACCCCTTTGGCACCTGCTTTTTTCAATGTACCTTCATTTAATAAATCTGTATCTTCTACTGTTAAACGAAGACGGGTCGCACAATGGTCAATTGTGGTGATATTGCCTTTGCCGCCTAGTCCCTCTACGAGCATACTTGCTCCGGCAGTATGTGTATCATCCCCTGAAATATCTTCGATGTCATCATCTTCCCTGCCCGGTGTTTTTAGCTTTAACAATTTAATCAGGAAATAGAAAACAACAAAGTAAATCACGCCATAGATGACCCCAACCACAAGTAACAGAATGGGTTTTTGCGCAATTCCAAAACTTAAAACGTAATCAATCGCACCGGCTGAAAAAGCGAAACCGCTATGAATGCCTAAGGTGTTGACAATAAAGAGCGAAAGACCAGTTAATATCGCATGAACACCATATAAAAGTGGAGATAAAAACATAAATGAGAATTCAATTGGTTCTGTGATTCCTGTAATAAATGACGTCAGTGCCATTCCAATCATAAGACCGGCTGTTGCTTTTCGTTTTTCAGGCTTTGCGGTCACAACCATCGCGAGACATGCCGCCGGCAGCCCGAACATCATCACTGGGAAGAAACCAGTCATAAAGACACCTGCACTTGGATCGCCTTTGAAGAACCGCGCTAAATCACCTGTCGCTCCGCTGAATTCACCGAATTGAAACCAAAATAGATTATTCAACACATGATGAAGTCCTAATGGAATGAGCAGGCGGTTAAAGAAGCCAAACAGCCCGGCACCCGTTGCTCCAAGACTTAAAATCCACTCCCCTAAATCATTGATCACACTTTGAATTGGAGGCCATACATATCCAAAAACGGCTGCTAATAGAATGGTAAAAAGTGCTGTCATAATTGGCACAAGCCGTCTTCCACTAAAGAAACCTAAGTATTCCGGCAGTTTCGTGTCCTTAAATTTATTGTAAACGTAACCTGCCAAAAGTCCGCACAAAATACCACCCAATACCCCCATATTGTTGGTCGAATTGATCGACGTGGTACCAGCTGACAAAATAAAATAAGAGATCGCTCCAGATAACGCCGCTGCCCCGTTACCGTCCTTTGAAATACCAATCGCTACACCCATAGCAAAAATTAAAGCCAAATTCGCAAAAATTGCATTTCCTGCCGCATGAATAAACGGGATGTTGAATACATCTTCTCGCCCAATAGCCAAAATGATACCCGCTGCAGGAAGCACAGCGATTGGAAGCATAAATGATTTTCCTAACTTTTGAAAAAACTGAAACACCATCTTATTTCTCCCCCCTTCGTCATCATCATGAACAAATCTCTCATGATGTTCATAAAAAATATATCATATGCACATCTAGTTATCTATACCAATTTGTCCACATCTCACCCAAATCTCAGCCTTTACTCTTTTGGCGTAAAATGTGGTAAGCTATTGAATAGAATGAAGTTATAGAAAGCGGGAATGAACAGTGATTGTCAAACATGATCATGAGTTAGAAGCCTTAAAAAAAGTCGGCCGAATTGTCGCTTTGGCAAGAGAAGAAATGAAAAGCCAAGCGAAACCAGGCATGTCTACAAAAGAATTAGATTTGATAGGGAAAAAAATATTAGAAGAACATGGAGCCAATTCAGCTCCTGAAAAAGAATATGATTTCCCCGGTACGACTTGTATCAGTGTCAATGATGAAGTCGCACATGGCATTCCAAGTGAAAAAACCATTTTACAAGAGGGCGACCTCATTAATATTGATATCTCAGCAGAGCTTGATGGATATTATTCCGATACTGGGATTTCATTCGTTTTAGGTACAGGAGATGCTCGTCTTGAAGCATTATGCCAGTGTGCAGAGGATGCATTCCTTGAAGGATTAAAGCATGCGAAAGCCGGAAAAAGACAAAATCAAATTGGCCGTGCGGTCTACAATACGGCGAAAGAACAAGGATTTACCGTCATTAAGAACTTGACAGGACACGGCATTGGGAAAAGCCTGCATGAAGCACCTAACCATATTTTGAACTACTATGATCCATTCGATAATGCTTTGTTTAAGAATGGGACAGTCATCGCCTTTGAACCTTTCATTTCAACAAATGCTGAGTCGATTTATCAAGCGGATGACGGCTGGACATTTAAAACACCTGATAAGAGTCTGGTCGCACAGATTGAACATACGATTGTGATCACAAAAGACGAACCGATTATTTTAACAAAGCTGTAAGCAAGCGGGTCCCCTCCTTCACTGGAGGGGATTTTAGCGTGTAGACAAACCCTCGCATTCGGTGTCAGTCCTGCGCGCCAGTACTCGTCCTTCCTAGACTTCAAAGGTTTTCTATCACGCTGAAGAGAAGACAAAGGGCTAAAATCAAGTTCATTTTAGCCCTTTCTCAACAATCTGCAATCCCTTTCACGAATCTGTCACGACTAAACAAAAATGCCTGTGGTAAAATAGGCAAAGATATGCGAAAGGGGTCTTATTTGATATGTGGTTCATCATCATCGGTATTATCTTCTTTATTGAAAGTATTATTTTAACGGTTGTAGGTATTAAGAAAAAACAATCCATGATGACCTACCTCGGTATTGTCATCATGATTATGACAGTGGGCATGATCATCGTTACCCTCAACCCGCCAAATTCATAAATAATTATTTCCAGCATATACATGGATCATAGGCAGATAGAATCAGTTTTCATTTCTAAACACCTGCACACTTTTCACGTCCTTTTTTGAGATGTTACAATGCAGGCAGTTTCCATTGAAAGGAGTTTTCTATCATGCATTATGGTAGCAAAGGCTGGTATGTCGAAGAATTAAAGAAGCTTGGTGTGACCAAGCATGAAGGAAGAAAGCTTCAAAGCTTTAAAACTTATTTCCTTGCAAATCTTCTTGAGCAAAAGAAAACGAGCTCTTAAATGTTGAAAAGCCGTACATCCATAGCAGATGTACGGCTTTTTTATATGGGCTGAACACGTTTTTCTAAAGATTTTCTGACCACATCTGCTAAGGCATCTACTTCAAGAACTGCTTTCAGCCTGTTTTGATCTACTTGACGGTATTTGACTTCATTGACTTCGTGGACTGTGATGGGATGGGGCGCTTTTTCGACTAACACAAGAGCTTCATCAGGAGAGACCATTCCTTCTTTCAGCACACGCAAATAAAAACCGGTATATCCCGTTTGCTGCACTTCCTTTACAAGCTTCATGTTTCCATGCTTAAGAGAGAGCTTCACACATGGCTGTCTTGGCTGGCTGACCTCAACTAGCGCATCCCCAAGCTGAAATACATCTCCAATACGAACTTCTGTCTCTACAAGCTGATGCACGGTCACGTTTTCACCGAAGGCTGCCTCCTGTAACGGCACCCCTAAAAATTGCTCAAAATAAGTATAGTGATCATATGGAAAGACGCAAACGGCTTTATCATCACCTCCGTGATGGACCAAATCACCTTGTCCATCTCCATCAAAATTGAGCTTACTCAAATAAACAGGCTCGTGAATACGCTTTTTGTTGATGGCTGTTTTGATTTCTTTTCCATTCACATAGGTGGTGATAGGTTGTCCTACTTGAATTCCTTCGATGTCGTACCTTGTCTGCCCCACTCTCGCCATCTCCTTTGATTGTCTGATTGCTTTTATTTTACATGGTTTGACAGTCAAATCATAGTCGGTACGTGAAGGAACGAGACAGGTTATGGTACGATGAGAAAAAAGGAGAGATGACATTGGTTCATTATCACGCTATTGTAAAAGGACGAGTTCAAGGAGTCGGTTTTCGTTATTTTGTTCAAGGAGAAGCCGTCAATCGAGGGATAAAAGGCTGGGTACGCAACACAGATGAGGGTCACGTGGAGTTAAAAGTAGAAGGAGAGCAGCAGGAGGTGTTTGACTTTTTAGAGACCGTCCGTAAAGGTAGTCCTTTTTCAAAAGTCACACATTTGGACATGGAGCCGCTCACCAAGTTCGCCCATTATCAAGACTTTCGGATTAAAGGATAGTTGATGTGTATCCTTTATTTCACAACAGTAAATGGGTTTGCAACATCATAACCAATCAAGGTTGTACGTGAAGCATCTTTGTAGAGACTCACATGAACATCATAGTTGACTGATCCACTGTTAGGAAGTAATAAACGAGTAGGTGCTGCGAAAGCGTTTTGTCCAGAGATAGACCCTTCGTGTGTAAAGACTGGTGTCACTGGGAAAGTAAGTTTTCGAATAGCAGCTGTATAATAAAGTGTTTCATTTGTTATTGCTGTCATGTTGACGTTGACCTGAGGATGAAGCGAAGTATAAGTTGAACGATCGGTTGTCACCTTTAAATCGATGTCATTCTGAACCATTGCTACAGTCGTTGCTTTAGCTCTTTCATCACCTAGTGGTAGAAATCCGTTGAAACTGAATACAGCCAAAAATATGAGCAACGTCATTTTTTTCATCTATATTCCCCCTTTTTGATTTCACCGCCATTAAACCATCATTTTCCAAATCAAACAACATTCCAAAGACTCATTTCATACAAAAAAACCTAGCTTTTCGCTAGGCTCTTTCCGTCCCGTGGTAGGGTTTTTCCTGATAAAAATAATTCGGTTTCACGATCGTATTGTCATAGTGACGATGGAAGATATGCGTAGCAGCTGGTGATACTGGCGGAATCAGCCATGTCCAATCACCAGTCAGCTTACGATCAGCTTTTTCTTCCTGTTTTTCAAATTGTTTGAACTGATGGGCAGCTGTATGATGATCGACAATGGTCACCCCTGCTTCCCTGTAAGAATGGAGAACCGCGACATTCAATTCGACAATGGCTTTGTCTTTCCAAAGTGACGAATTTTTTGTTGTATCGAGCCCTAAAATAGAAGCGACTTTTTTCAACATATTGTAGCGGTTTTCGTCAGCTAGATTACGTGCGCCAATTTCTGTTCCCATATACCATCCATTAAACGGTGCCGCATTGTAATGAATGCCGCCAATTTCTAATTTCATATCAGCAATAATCGGAACAGCATACCATTTCAGTCCTAAATCACCGAACCCATCATATTCAGGATGAGTGATCTCTACCTCTTGAACGATTTCTTTCGGAAGATCATACAAAACCGGCGGCTGATCTTTTAGCTGAAACATAAGTGGCAGAAGGTCAAAATGCGTGCCTTCGCCTTTCCAGCCATGCGCTTCACACAACTTGGTTAATTCAAGTGATGTCTCGTCCCCAATGATGCCATATTCCGACTCATATCCCGCATAACGAACGAGCTGATGATTATAAATAACGACTTCCTTCCGTCCCTTGTTCTCTGGTGGGAAGATGGTAATGGACGGTTTGATTTTACCCCCATTTGTCGCATACTCAATATGATGAAAGAGTGCCTCTTTCACCTCATCTTCTGTTGTCACGTGCCGGCAGTCATGCACATGCAGTGTTGACCAAAACAAGCGCCCAATGCACCGGTTGCTGTTGCGCCATGCCATTTTTGCCCCGTGAGCTAATTCTTCCTGCGTATGAGTATACATGCCGTCAGACTCAATTTCTTGTTTTATTTCATGCAGACGTGCTGCTTTTTCTTCATTTGACTTGCCTAATTCTTCATAGCATACAGAAATAAAAGCTTCTGCTTCATTCCACAACGCTTCTTGGTTACTCAAACATACTCGCCTCACTTTAATACGAATATATCCATTGTAGCGGTTTCTATTGATAAATTCACTTGTTTCAAACCATTTTTTATCATATCGTGCGACGATTGTCCTTAGACAATGGATGAATCAATGACTTCAAGGGTCTTTTGGAGCCAGCGAACATACCCTTTTTCCCTTTCAATTGCTCTTGTCAGCACTAAATAATGCCCGAATTGTGTTGAATGCAGTGATTGGGCAGATGGATCTTCTTCTGTTAAAACGTTCAGTTTCTGTTCAAGCACCTCTACTTTCTTTGTTCGCTCCTGCAGCTGATGTGAGAAGAGACCGGCCGCTTCTTTTTGATCCATAGACGAGATAAAGAACGTTTTTAACATAAATTCATCTTTTGTTGTGTCTGGAATCGGGCCTTTTTCCCTTAACCATTCATGCAGTTCTCTTTTTCCTGCATCAGTGATTTGATAAACCTTCTTCTCTAGCTTCTTTCCTTGTATGTGAATATCAAATTCAATAAAACCCTCTTCTGTTAGCCGCTTTAATTCAGGGTATATTTGACTATGCTTCGCACTCCAAAACTGTCCAAGGGAATCTTCAAAGTGTTTCTTCATATCGTATCCCGTCAGCTCACGCTGATCTAGTAAGCCAAGAATGGCATATTTCAGTACTCTCATGACATGCCTCCAACGCATATTCTTTGACAATAGTATACCATACACCCTAAAATAAACATGTAAATCATGACATGTTTGAAACAACATCATTTTAATTGAAAGAAGGAATAAACATGGATCAATTCGTTGGACTTCATATGATTTATACGTATGAAAATGGCTGGGAATATGAGATTTACATTAAAAATGATCACACCATTGATTACCGCATTCATAGCGGAATGGTTGGAGGCCGCTGGGTTCGTGATCAAGAAGTGAATATTGTGAAACTGACAAAAGGGGTATACAAAGTTTCCTGGACGGAACCGACTGGGACAGACGTGTCTTTGAACTTTATGCCTGAGGAGAAACGCATGCATGGCGTCATTTTCTTCCCAAAATGGGTGCATGAACGTCCAGATATCACCGTTTGCTATCAAAATGACTATATCGACCTCATGAAAGAATCCCGTGAAAAATATGAAACCTATCCGAAGTATGTCGTACCAGAATTCGCAGACATTACGTACATCCACCATGCTGGGGTAAACGATGAAACGATTATCGCAGAAGCACCGTATGAAGGCATGACCGATGAGATCAGAGCTGGACGAAAATAGAAAAAGCGGCACGCACTGTGCCGCTTCTAGATGGTTGACAAAGGGCTAAAAAGTTACTTCATTTTAGCCCTTTTTATTTCATACCTAACGTCTTTTGAGATAACAAGAATCGGTAAACTGGTAGTTCATCGCCCACTTTCGATGCAATAAAACCAGATGACATATAGCTGTCTTTTGATTCTGGTTCAAGGGCAAGCGATAGCAAATTGGTTTGCGGCTGTGCCGTCACATATACCTTTGTTCCTTTTGGCAGCTGACGTTTCTTTTCAACCAGTCTCGTTTCAAGCTGAATATCTGTTTTGCTTGTTTCCACCCGTTTTATCACCTGATAGGCTTGAACTGGCACTTTCATGCCAACAGGAAGTGTCACACTTTTCAACCCTAAAGTTCTGAGCTTTCTATCTACCCCTTCATGCCCTGGGAGAATGAGATAAGCTGTCGGCCGTTCTCTTGTTAAGACAGGAACCGCATCACTTGCACTATGAAAACGTACCGGGACATTAGTGGTTTGTCCTTTCTCAATATCCACCATTTCGAGTGAATCGTTCACAGGCGCCTTGTAAGCATCTTGAATGACTACTTGATCCTCATCGTTTGATTGAAGACCTTTTTTCACAAGTTTCAGCCGCTCTGTCACCATTTGCTGCTTCACCTGCTTAGCATGCTTCACTGTTGTCTCAATGATTTTTTCATGAGTGGTGACTTGTGCTGCCACGCGCCGGGTAAAGTCCTCTCTGCCAATTCCAATCCCCCTACTTTCTACAAGAAAGGATAAAGCTGGTGAAAGCGCTAGGGCATTTCGGCCAATTCGTGCATCAGTTCCGCCTTCATAAAGATCGATTTTTCCGTCCTTCCCTCTTGTGTTTGTATAATATAAATCGTTGGAAAATCCTTTATTCGTCAATGCTTCACGCACTCCGTTGACGTACAATTCATTTGACGTTAATCGAATGCTTTCAGGAATGTTCAAATTCTTACCGGATAATATCAGCAAATCGTGATACTTGAGAGCACCTGATGCACCGATGTCTTCAAACTGCTTTTGACCGACATCATATTCATGGGCATCGATGACGACCTCGGGCGCAAAGCGATTAAATTCTTGATGAAGGGCTGTCAGCTCTGGAGATTCTAAGGTCATGTGGTCACGGTTGCCATCCATTCCGTTTGCAAGCCTGCGGTCAAATGCATAAGAACCATCTGGATTGATTCTTGGAACAATGATGACGTTAACATGGCTCAGTATACGATCTCCTTCATCACCTGCTAGTCGTTTGGCGATGACAAGGGCAGATTCACCGGAGGCTGGTTCATTTCCGTGTATTTGTGCTTGAAGCCAGATCGTTGGCTTTTTTGACAGTGGAGAGATGTGACGATCCTTTGTAAAATAGAGGGCTGGAATGGATCTGCCTTCAATGGATGTTCCAATCTGTTTCTGCGTGGCGTAAGGACTTTTACTGACAATGTCACGTAAAAAATCTTGAAGCTCTTCTTGTGTGGTAAATGCTTCTCCTTTTTTCTGAAAGGCAGGGGTATCAAACGTTTCGTCAGGCTCAGGATACAGTTTTTGAACCGAGGCTGGCTGCTCATAGCTTTTTCCATAATAAGGGGTCTCTGCATTCGCTGAAGCTGGGGTCACCATCGACAAACTTCCTGCCATGAGGCATACAGCAGCAAAAAGAATGGTACTTTTCTGTTTGGACATGCTATCCTCTCCCTTCGTTGATTTGCATTATAAAGAAAAAAACAGCAAAAGTGTCAACATTTTTCAAAAATATATCTTTTGGAGGAATCATGCATGTCTTTATATAGGGCAAATGAATGGATGTTGCCCTGCAATAGGACCTAAAAAAGAGTGCCTGCATGAGCAGCAGACACTCTTCTCATTACCAGATCGAAATGGCCCCAATGAGAACCGCCATCACTGTCATGGCGACGACTGCAAGAACCGCCCATTTCATACCAAATTTCTGATGCTGATCTAGTGATACCCCAACGAGTCCCACAAGTAAATGAGTCGATGGAACAAGTGGGCTTAACATATGAATCGGCTGACCAATGATAGATGCTCTCGCAATCTCAATTTTATCGACACCGTATGCTGCCGCTGTTTCTGATAGGATCGGCAGTACCCCATAAAAGTATGCATCATTCGGCATAAAGAAAGTGAAGATCCCGCTTGTTAGCGCGACAATGACTGGAATAAACCCGCCAAGCTGCTCTGGAATAGCAGAAACAATCGAAATCGCCATTTCATCAACCATTTTCGTCCCAGTTAAGATGCCTGTAAAAACACCTGCTGCAAAGATCATGGAAGCAATCGCTAAGACGTTGGTTGAGTGAGCCGCAATCCGCTCACGCTGCTGCTCTAAATTCGGATAGTTCACGATGATTGCCACACAGAAAGCCAGAACAAATAGAACCGTTAAGCTGACTTTTCCTGAGACAAGAAGGAGCACCAATAACAACGTAAGCGTTAGGTTAAACCACCAAAGTTTCGGTCGCTTAATATCATCTTGCAGTGCCGCTGCCATTTCATTTGCATGAATCGGCTGTTCGAGCTCAATAACACCAAGACGTTTTCTTTCAGACTTCCCAAGAAAGTATGCCACCACAATCATGCTCAAAACCCCTGCACCAATGACTGGAATCATCGGGCCAAATAAAAGCGATGGATCAACGCCAAGTGCACTTGCCGCTCTAGGTGTTGCCCCTCCCCATGGAATCGTATTCATAATCCCCATGCCGACTCCGGCGATACCCGCTAAAATAATCGGACGAATGCCAAGCAGTGTAAATAGTGGAAGCATGGCTGTTGTTGTAATCATGTACGTTGTGGTTCCATCACCGTCAAGTGCGACAAGCATCGTCAGGACGGCTGTTCCGACAACAATTTTTAATGGATCGCCTTTGACGATCTTTAAAATTTTCGCCACCATTGGATCGAATAAACCTGCATCAATCATAATCCCGAAGTACAAAATGGCAAACATGATCATGACCGCCGTTGGTGCAACTTGCTGTACACCTTTGACAATCATGTCTGAAATTTCTGTAAAATGAAAACCTGCAATAAGAGCAAATGCAATCGGTGTTAATACCAATGCCGTTAAAACAGACATACGTTTCGTCATAATTAAAACCATAAATACAATCATCATAAGAAATCCTAAGATCGCTAACATTTCGTTCACCCCTTATGTTGTATACGCTTTCATTAAATGTTGGTATCCCATTTCCAACCCTTTCTGTCATGATATCTGACGCCTTAATTGAAGTAAATATTATGAATTTTAATTCTTTTTTGGTCGATAAATGCTTTTTGTTCATTTTGTGCAATTGTTGTTGTTTGTTGGTTCCATGAAAAAAAGCGGTCTCATTTGACCGCTTTCTCTCCTTGTATAAATTGCTCATAACGCCTTAATTGATCTTCCATATAGACCTTTGCTTCTTTACTATTCATATAACGGCCTGTCCAGCCTTTTTGTTTTAACTGCTTTTTCCATGACTTCGTTTGCGTCATTTTTTGAAGAAGCTGATCCCATGCTCGAATGTCGTGCTGATTCATTTGCTTTGGTCCCATCACACCACGCCAATGAGAGAAGATGAGCGGAATCCCTTGTTCTTTCCAAGTGGGCACGTCTTTGAATCCTTCTAAACGCTGATTCGTTGTGGTTGCAACGAGCTTCAACCTTTTCTTTTCATAATCATGGCGAACTTCTGTAATGGTTGTAGTCGCCGCATCTACCTCATGGTCAATGAGTGCTTGAAATAAATCATCTGCACTGTCAAATTTTAAAAACTGAATGCGGTACGGATCTATCCCTGCCATTTCGGCAGCCCGTGCGAATGAGATTTGATCATCATTTCCAAAGTCCGGGGCAAACCCAATTTTTAAGGAATCCGGTTTCTTTTTTAGTGCGTGTAATAGCTCTTTTCCATTTGAGAAAGGAGAATCAACTGGCACTGCGACTACCTGCCACTCTTCCGCAAGAATAGCGAGCGGGGTAACATCATTCATGGTCACGTTACTGCTGCCCAGCAAATTACGGCTTAATAATAAGCTTGAATTTAAACTGATATAATTGGCATCTCGCTCCATCATATAGGTCCAGCCTTTATCAACCGTTCCGCCTCTTTGATAAAGAATATGCACAGGCTCTTCCACTAGCTTTTCTTGTTCTAGTACGGTTTTCATCACTTGAGCCGTTTGGTCAAATCCGCCATCAGGTACACCTGATACCACAATATATAATGGGCTGTGCTCCAGGAAAGAATCTTTTGCTGTTTTTTCATTAAAGGTGAGCGTTGTACAAAGACAGACCAAAATGAGTAAGAGTATTCCTTTTTTCATTTTTATGACTCCGTTTGTTTTTTGGCGGGATAATATTTTCGTTCTGGTCTACCAATGATTCCATATGCCAGCTCTGCCCGGCATTCTCCCGTTGTCACAAGATACTCTACGTATCGTCTTGCTGTTGTGCGTGATGCGCCCATTTTTTCTCCGAGTTCTTCTGCTGTAATTCCGTTCATCTCTGCTGCCATGAATGTTTTCACTTTGTCCAAAGTCAGTGAATTAATGCCTGTTGGCAAGTCTCGCTCATCCTTTTGTTGCGATTCTTCCTGTATTTGACCAAAAAACAGATCAATCATCGTTTGATTGACTTCCTCTTTTGAATTGATTAACTCTCTCTTCTCTTTATATTCGGTTAACACCTGCGTGAATTTTTGGGCGGTCACTGGTTTGATTAAATAATGAACGACTCCATAATGCAGGGCGTCTCTTAACAGCATCGTTTCCGTTGCAGCCGTGATAATGATCACATCCACTTCAGGATGGCGCTCTCTTAACAGCGGCAAAAGGTTCGTGCCGAGCTCATCAGGCATGTAGACATCAAGTAAAATGAGATCCACTTGTTCTTTTTGAAGTGCCTCCCACAGATCCTTTGCACTCTTTGCCTTGCCGGCCACTTGAAAGCCTTGTACCTTTTGTATATAAGATTCATGAATCGCAGCGATTCGAAAATCATCTTCCGCAATGAGTACCTTGATCACAACCTATTCCCCCTTTGTGCCTTTCGGTATGTAAACAGTGAAGATGGCACCACCTTCTTTTTGGTTCGCAACTTCAATCCAGCCCCCAAGTTCATCTAGCACTTCTTTGACATTGGCAAGTCCATAACCTCGCCCTTCTCCCTTTGATGAATGTCCTCTTGTGAAAAGTTGTGAAATGGCTCCTTCATCTACACCGTCCCCTGAATCAGATACCTCTATGATAATATCAAATCCAATATCTGTGATGAACAAGCTGACTTCTCTTGTCTCCTTATTCAATACAGCCTCAAACGCATTATCTACGAGATTGCCAATGATGGTAATAAAGTGAGATAAACTCAAATGGGCTGGGAGCGGCTCCAATGAACTATTTTCATCAATGTGAAAATGGACCTTTTTCTCAGATGCCTTTCCTAACTTCCCAAGTAAAATGGCTTGTATCTTCGGAGAGCGAATTTGCTTCATGAGTAAATCATGCTGGCGATTTTGAAGTGTATACTCTTCTTTAATTAACTCAATGGCTTCATCCACTTGTTTCAACTCAAGCAAGCCTAAAATAGCGTACAGCTTATTCGAAAATTCGTGTGTTTGTGCTCTAAGGTCTTCTGAATATTGACTGACCTCTGTCAATGTATCCAGCAGCTTTGTCAGCTCGGTTTTCTCCCTGAAGCTCACAATTCCTCCAAATACTCGATTGTCCTGCACCACTTTTTTGACATTTAGCACGAAGGTTTTATCATTGACGACTGATTCTATGTTAGGTTCAATCGTCTCTACCTTTAGATAGGAAAGAAGATTGGCATTTGGCAACACTTGATCAATATGAAGAGGCAGCGTTGAAGAGACGCGTAGCATCTGTTCAGCTGACGTATTCATCATCGTAATGGCACCTTTACGGTCAAATGCAATAATTCCCTCTTTAATCGCATGCAGCATCGCTTCTCTTTCTCGATATAATGAAGCAATTTCATGCGGTTCAAGCCCTAATATATCTTTTCGAATACTCCTTGTTAAAAAAATCGCTCCAAAAACCCCAGGCAAGAGCACAAGAAGGGCAATATAACTTAATTTGAATAGTTGATGAGCTGTCGCTTGGTCGATATCTCTTTTTAAAAATTCGACACTGACTGTCCCAATAATCTCTTCATAACTGCCAGTTTCTTTCATGATCGGAGCACTTCCTCTGACAACGGTTTCACCATCAGAATCACCCGTTGATATGGAAGTTCCTCCAAATAGCAGTGTACTTCTTCCTTCCGACACACTGATGGTTTTCCCTACATCCTCATGATTCGTATGAAAAAGAACCTTTCCTTTTTGATTGGTGATAAAAATGGCATGCGCTCTTACTTGCTCTTTCATTTGCTCAAGCACAGCCTGTTCTTCATTTTGCGAATCTCCCGTGGCCACCGATGTTTTAATGGGCGGCATATAAGATATCGTTCTAGCAGTTTGCACCGCCAGCTGTTCAGCTTGGTTCTGCCTTTCTGATGTCTGCAAAAAACCAAAACAAATGGTTAATAAGGCAATAACAACAAGCAAAAGACCAATAATTAACCCCAAAATTTTTGTTTGTAAAGTGACTTTCCTTTTGCCCATCCTCACCGCCACAACCCCTAATTCAGTAGATTCACCCGAATAGACTCTAAGAAAATCATATCATTTTTTCTCATGAAGTTAAGAGAAAATTCACACAGACAAAAAAGGATGACTCAGTATTGAGTCATCCCTGTGTGCCTATTACGTGATGGATAAACCAGCACTTGCATAGCCTGCTACAGTATTCACTAAGGAAAGACCAGTAGCTGTTGCCGAGAATACAACAAGCAATCTTGTTTGCGGTGTGACTGGTACATTTAAACCAGTAGCGATACCGTTTGTAATAGCCCCTATCGTTAAAACACCGGTTAACGCTGGAGCCAATGTAACGCTCGCTACTTGAGTGAAGCTGTTATCTGGTGTTGGTGAAGCAAACAGACTAGCAGTTACAGTAATACTCGTGCCAACTAAAGAAAGGGCTGCAGTCGTGCTAAAATAGCCAGCAAATGACGTAATGGTTCCAGCTCTTGGAACGGAGAATGCCATGTTTAACAATGTTCCTGCTGCTCCGGTTAAATCAATGATTCCTCCTACAATACTGACACCAGTGGCTGAGTTACCGAATCCGACCAAGCTAGATGTTCCAACTAGACCGCCTGCGATTGTGGTTAAAACAGCTGGCGTACCAGATGCAAATGGAATAATCGCACTTGATCCTGTCGCACCTGTGGCGCCTGTTGCACCGGTTGCTCCCGTGGCGCCTGTTCCTGTAGCCCCTGTTGCACCCGTATCTCCTGTTACACCTGTGGCGCCTGTGACTCCGGTCGCTCCTGTTGGACCTGTATCTCCGGTGACACCGGTTGCTCCCGTGGCGCCTGTCACACCTGCGGCTGCCAATAACGTATAATCTGGAGACGTATCTGGTGTGCCAGTTGGTGGTGCTGTATTTACGACATAAGTTCCACCTTCATATGTCACCACTTGACCTACTGGATAGGTTGGAGCTGTTGCTGGGTCAAATGCCAAAATACCAGCTAACCCTACTCCGGTTGCCCCGGTATCTCCCGTTGCACCTGTGGCTCCGGTTACTCCAGTCGCTCCTGTATCTCCTGTTGCACCTGTGGCTCCGGTTACTCCAGTCGCTCCCGTATCTCCCGTTGCACCCGTGGCTCCGGTTACTCCGGTCGCTCCCGTATCTCCCGTTGCACCTGTAGCTCCGGTTACTCCGGTCGCTCCTGTATCTCCCGTAGCGCCAGTTGCTCCGGTTACTCCAGTCGCTCCCGTATCTCCTGTTGCACCTGTAGCTCCCGTTACTCCAGTCGCTCCCGTATCTCCCGTTACACCTGTGACTCCAGTTACTCCGGTCGCTCCCGTATCTCCCGTTGCACCCGTGGCTCCGGTTACTCCGGTCGCTCCCGTATCTCCCGTTACACCTGTGGCTCCGGTTACTCCGGTCGCTCCTGTATCTCCCGTGGCGCCTGTCACACCTGCGGCTGCCAATAACGTATAATCTGGAGACGTATCTGGTGTGCCAGTTGGTGGCGCTGTATTTACGATATAAGTTCCACCTTCATATGTCACCACTTGACCTACTGGATAGGTTGGAGCTGTTGCTGGGTCAAATGCCAAAATACCAGCTAACCCTACTCCGGTTGCCCCGGTATCTCCTGTTGCACCTGTAGCTCCTGTTGCACCTGTAGCTCCTGTCGCTCCCGTATCTCCCGTTGCACCTGTGGCTCCGGTTACTCCGGTCGCTCCCGTATCTCCCGTTACACCTGTGGCTCCGGTTACTCCGGTCGCTCCCGTATCTCCCGTTGCACCCGTGGCTCCGGTTACTCCAGTCGCTCCCGTATCTCCCGTTACACCTGTGACTCCGGTTACTCCAGTCGCTCCCGTATCTCCCGTTACACCTGTGGCTCCGGTTACTCCAGTCGCTCCCGTATCTCCCGTTACACCTGTGGCTCCGGTTACTCCGGTCGCTCCCGTATCTCCCGTTACACCTGTGGCTCCGGTTACTCCAGTTGCTCCCGTATCTCCCGTTGCACCCGTGGCTCCAGTTACTCCGGTCGCTCCCGTATCTCCCGTTGCACCGGTCGCTCCAATTGCTCCTGTCGCTCCGGTTGCGCCTGTATCTCCTGTAGCGCCGGTCGCTCCTGTTCCTGTGGCTCCCGTGGCACCCGTATCTCCTGTGGCTCCTGTCGCTCCGGTTGCGCCTGTATCTCCTGTAGCGCCGGTCGCTCCTGTTCCTGTGGCTCCAGTTGCGCCCGTTGCTCCTGTGGCTCCTGTCGCTCCGGTTGCGCCTGTATCTCCTGTAGCACCGGTCGCTCCTGTTCCTGTGGCTCCAGTTGCGCCCGTTGCTCCTGTGGCTCCTGTCGCTCCGGTTGCGCCTGTATCTCCTGTAGCACCGGTCGCTCCCGTTCCTGTGGTTCCAGTTGCGCCCGTTGCTCCTGTGGCTCCTGTCGCTCCGGTTGCGCCTGTATCTCCTGTAGCACCGGTCGCTCCTGTTCCTGTGGCTCCAGTTGCGCCCGTTGCTCCTGTGGCTCCTGTCGCTCCGGTTGCGCCTGTATCTCCTGTAGCACCGGTCGCTCCTGTTCCTGTGGCTCCAGTTGCGCCCGTTGCTCCTGTGGCTCCTGTCGCTCCGGTTGCGCCTGTATCTCCTGTAGCACCGGTCGCTCCTGTTCCTGTGGCTCCTGTGGCACCCGTGGCGCCCGTATCTCCCGCAGCTGCTAACAATGTATAATCTGGAGACGTACCTGGCGTACCTGTTGGTGAAGCTGTATTCGCCACATACGTACTTCCATCAAATGTCACCACTTGACCTTCTGGATAGGTTGGGGCATCCGCTGGATCAAATGCCACGATACCGGTTAAGCCTACACCGGTGGCGCCTGTTGCGCCCGTTGCTCCTGCTGGACCCGCTGGGCCTACTGGACCCACTGGACCCGCCGGACCTGCTGGGCCTCTCCTTCCTCTTCCCCCTGGCGGTCCTTGAATGACACACACACAAGGATCTTTTCCGCAGCATGGATTTTTTACTGGTTTCCTTGGTTTGTCTGATTTACCTTTCTTACAACTATCACATTCCCAGCCATCATCCTTATACGCATCATACCAGCTTCCTTTTTGGTAGTGGTCTGTCGAATGAGTTGGGTATATCTTTCCGCATTGTCTACATTTTCTCATAGAATCACCCCAATCCATCGTATTCATCATGATCGATAAAGGTGTATGTACAATTTTATTTTTATCAAAAAATTTGAAAGGCCTTGCACTCTACGTGCAAGGACCTCTCTCCATCGTTAAAATGTCATCGTCATTTTTAAATCTTTTCCTACCATACTATATTCAATATCCGCTGGACGGATCGCCTTTTTTAGTTTTTTCACACCTTCTCCTTCAAAAAAAGTAGGTGCATCTTTCCCTCCGATTAATAAAGGTGCCATATAGATAACAGCTTCGTTCACAAGTGATGCTTCTAAAAATGACGCACTCACACTGCCCCCTGCCTCTACAAGCACTGACATCACAGAGCGCTTCTTCAACATGTGTAACACAGCCTGAAGATCTGTCCGGTGTTCTCCGCTTGTGACAAATACTTGATGACCTTTTTGTATCAACTGTTGATACTTTTGATGATCATAATCTTGTGATGTACAAATTATGGTTTCTGCCCTATGATCTGTTAAGCATTTGGCATGAAGCGGTATCCTTAATGTTGAATCTAAAATGACACGAATGGGCTGATGGTTGAATGAATCCTTTACAATTAAGCCGGCATCATCTTGAATAATCGTTTCCACTCCTGTCAGCACCGCATCTGCTTCTTGACGTAAGCGCTGCACTTCTGTTCTCGCTTCTATTCCAGTGATCCATTTGCTTTCTTGCTCAGCCGTGGCAATTTTCCCATCTATCGAAATAGCTGATTTTAAAATGACATAAGGAAGGTTTGTTTGCATCAAATAAAAAAAAGGCGCATTTAAACGATCTGCTTCTTGTTTACATATCCCTTGCTCCACTTCAATTCCAGCCTTTTTCAAAAAGGCAATTCCTTTACCTGCAACAACCGGATTCGGATCTTGGGTGGCAATCAACACTTTCTTCACACCACTTTTGATGATTGCTTCGGTGCAAGGGCCTGTTTTTCCGTGATGTGTACAAGGTTCGAGTGTCACATACATGTCAGCTCCCTTCGCCTTTTCTCCTGCCATTCGCAGTGCATGAATTTCAGCATGAGGCTCGCCAGCCTTCATGTGCGCACCAATCCCAACGATCTTACCGCTCTGAACAATCACTGCACCAACAAGCGGATTGGGTGAGGTTTGTCCTTTCATCGCCTTCGCGTTGGCAATCGCCAGCTTCATATAAAAAACATCGTCTTTCATCTCGGGCTCCTTTCTTCTCTCAAGGGAAAGAACTCCTTCAGAAAATGAAGGAGTTCTATTCTCATGTGCTATACTTTCTCAAGCCGTTTCTTTTCAGATCGATCATAGTAAGGCAAGGAATAAAACAGTTTATATGATGCTCGTTGTTTACAAAAACAGCATTTGCGACATTCATATTTATTAATGAGGAGCACATGCGGACAATTGAGTACAGTCAGACCTTTTTTCATATGTTCCTTGCAAACACTTATCATGAGAATCCCCCGCTTACATTCTTTTTCTTAATGAGAGATTACTTCTTTCGGAAATTGTTCAAATAAGCGCAGTACTTCCGTATGTGTGCCATCTTCTCGAATATGATAAATACCACCGTCATATGAGCTTGCATACACATCATTTCCTAGTTGTCTAATGGCACTAATACCATTCTTAGCAATTCGAATCGGACCTGTATTGACATCTAGCTCTGGATTCCAGACCACAATATATCCCCAATAGTCTCCGCTCACAATATAGCCAGAGTCTGTCACAGTGATGGATTTAATGGAATATTGATGCTCGTTGTGCTGATTTAAAATTCTGCCTGTATGCAAATCAAACAATCGGACGTTTTTATCACGGCTGACAATGGCAATACGATCTCTTTTGCTATCAATAAATACATCATTTAACAGCTCTGTCGCCCCGATATATTCTGCTGTTAAGGACAAACTCTTTTTATCGAGAAGACAGATGGTTCCTTCAACTGCCGCTGTGATGATATGATCTCCTTCTACCTTTAATGCTTTGACTGCGCAATCATGTGCTTTAGAACGGCCGATTTCCTTTAAGTGTTCTGTCGAAATGACATGCACATAACCGCCATAAGTGCCAATATAAAATTGACGATCCTCCTCATGGAAATACACACTATTGACAGGACCTGTGTTGAGATCAAAAGAGACCATTTGCTGCAATGACTCGTGTACAATATGCACCTGACTCGCATGATCGCCCCATGCATAATAGCTTCCATCCCGTGCAACAGCCACTCCATTTGTGAGAACACCTGTTGATTTTGCGATTTCGATTCCATTCTTTCTGAATTTTCCGTCATCTGATGCAGTGATAATATCACCCGCTTCAGTCAACGCAATATCATTAATAGAAGGTGTCGCCAATTCCTGCTCATCAGAGATCACTTTTCCTTCTTGAATGGACCATTCACAATACGTTTTCCCAAAGCTGGCTCCTAAAATGGCTTGCTCGTCTTCTGTCCAAACAAGCGAGCGCTCCCATTGATATTTATGAGGCAGCAACGTATCAATTAAATCACCGGTTTCATAATTCCACAGCTTAATTAGATGGTCATAACCCGCTGTAAGCAAGTAGTTACCGCTCGGTGAAAAATTCACACGTTTCACACCTTGTAAATGAGCTTTAATGATTTTTTTCTCCTGTAATGTAGCGGCATCATAAATGATAACTGTGCCATCATCTCTGCCAAGGGCGAATACTTCTTTTTGATTGCTGCCGCTGATGGTATCCAGCTCATAATCAAACGGGCCAATTTCACCTACAATTTCTCCTGTTTCATAGAGCCATACAAGGACATAGCCATCGTCACCAGTTGTATAAGCTTTATCCTCATGAATCCATACAGCTAATACATCCTTGCTATGTCCATGAAATTCTCTTAAAATGGCTCCCGTTTCAATATCCCAAACTAAGCATCTTCTGTCTCTGGACACCGATACAAGAAGCGTATCCTGCTTTGCAAATGCGACAGCTTCCACGTCATCCGCATGACCATATAGCGTACGAATTCTTGTATGTGTGCTAGTATCATATAATTGAATGGTATAGTCTGACGATGCACTCGCTAAATACGTTCCATTTTCCGAAAGGGATAAAGAGTTGATGATATGCTCGTGACTACCAATGAATGTTCCTTCTCCCGTGGCACGGTCCCATTTATAAATACAGCGGTCATAGCCGCCTGTGTAGACAATTTGGTCATGCTGAGTTGATAAAACGGATGTAATCGGTCCTCTATGCATGGTTTTACACTCCCACCTTTATATGTTGTTTTTGACGAGTAACTACACGAAAACCAGTAAATCGAAAAACAGGGTCTGGGTGTTTCCCGTGTCTTCTTGCGACTCTGCATAAATCTCCGCCTCTTGCGAAGGAGCCACCTTTTAAAATGTAGTAATCACTGCCGAGTGTCTCGGTTAAATCATCTACAACCTCAATGCCGCCTTCATATATGTGATACTTGGTGTTGACCCATTCTTCGACATTGCCACCCATATCATATAGTCCAAATAGAGATCTTCCTTTTTCGTAATGACGGACAGGTGTCGTTTTTTCAATATTTGATTCGTGTGTATTACAGTAAGAGGGGTTAAACTCATCTCCCCAAGGATATTGATGTCTCGTATTGCCCCTGGCAGCATATTCCCATTCTTCCTCAGTAGGGATCGATACCTCATATCCAAGCTTCCCGCTCAGCCACTGACAAAATGAGAAAGCTTCCTCGATGTCCATGCCCCAAGCTGGATGGTCTTTTCCCCCGCCAAGTTCTAGGTTCGTCAAGCTCTCTGGATAAGGCTTTCCTGTCTCGTCGCAATAGCTTTGATACCATTCATTGGTGACGACCGTATCTGAAATGAAAAATTCGCTCATATACGGCTGATAAGATGGAAATTCTTTGTACAGCCATTTTTGAAATTTTTTCTCACGGCCATAGGTTGGATTCAGAAGTTTGTCCTTCCAAAATTCTGATGCCTTTTTCATATCTTCTTCATTACTTCCAATCGTCGCATAGCCGCTTGGGATTTGAATCCAATTGATATCAGGTTTCACGCTTTTCTCCCGCCTTCTTTAAATAAACTCATCTACTGATTAATTAATTTCTTCTCATCGACCATATGCCCTGATGCTGCTTTTGCCTTTAAATACGCCTCATTATAGAGAGAGGCTTCTACCGTATGATCAAACCGTAAAACCGGAAGACCGTAAGCAGCAATGGAATCGACTTTATCTGGATTATTGGTTAAGAGATGCAATGGTTTCCCTTTGTTTAAATAGTGCAAGACAGCCGCTGCTTCCTCGTAATGCCGATCATCATCTCCGCAGCCGATCAACCTGTTCGCCTCAAATGTATCCAGTTTCATTTCCTGTAATTTATACGTGAAGGCTTTGGCCATTAGCCCAATAGAGCGCCCTTCTTGATTGGCCATATACACAAGCATGCCTTTTCCGTAATCGGTGATTTTTTTTAGCGATGATGCAAGCTGTGGACCGCAATCACATTTCAGTGACCCAAACACATCCCCTGTTTGGCAGACACTATGAATTCGCACAAGCGGCGGCACTTCATTTTCAAAGTCGCCAAAAAGGAGACAAGAGGAAAATGTTTGCTGCTCGGTACTCATTTGTACAATAGACTCAACCGTTGGCGTTGTATCAGCTTCTACAGACGCAAAGGCATACCATGTAAACTGCACTTCTTCATGTTCAATAGAGATCGGCAGGTTCACTGGCCCCACGAGCAAATAGTGTTTTTCTTGAAATGTAAAATGATGAATCATTGATTGTAGTTCAGCTACAAACTTGTTCATTTGTCTCCCCCTATTCATCACTGCACCCCATTGAACTCTCTCAGCGCAGTGATGGCGTGATGAATATGTGTATGCACTCCCTTTGCATCCTGAGCACCGGTTCCAGCTAGAATCATGGCTCAGGAGAAATTTCCTGTCATACTGGCTGAATAGATGTGCGATGCCAATCATCCATCAGTACCTTTCATAAAGACTCTTTTTAGACTGTCACTTGTCCAGTACAAAGGAGCAGAAATCGAGCTTCATACGCTGTATTCTCTGTAAGAGAGCAACACCATTTGATGATTCTTGAATGGAAACTGACATGCTCTTTCTCTAAAAGAATATCTCTGCTAGCTTCAAGCTGCTTTCTCCTTTACTAGAAGCTCTGGTTCTTCAAATGCACGTCATCCGGTTGTGCCCTTTGATTGGATGAATAATCCGTACTTCAATTCAGCTACATTGATTGAAGCATGACACCCGCCTAGGTATGCACCAAGAACCATCACATCAAACATCGCGTTTATCCTCCTTTGCACTAGATTTTGACAGCAATGACATGATGCTGGCTGATCCCAGCCTTCGCTTGTAATGGTGTAATCGAAACGAGCTCAAGCCCTGATGTACAAATCTTTTCTCCAAGCTGAGTATCTGAGAATGAAAAATGGAAGCGTCCATCTTCTCCGATTAAGCCTGTTTTCCACTCTTCTCCCCATACAACAAGGGAAAACACACCACCTTCATGAAGCAGCGAGGAAATCTGCTTTAAGTATCGTTCGTGGTCATCAGGGTGCTGATGGTGAAAGCAGCCATGATCTAAAATCAAATCAAACGTCAGCTCGCGCCCTTGATCCATTGACCAAGACATAAAATCTTGATGATAAAAATGGACAGGAACCTCTTTTCTCTTCTTCAATCCTTGCCATTCCTCATGCTCATAAAGGTCAATGCCGGTATATGCCGACAGTCCTTGTAAATGTTCAAGAGCCCGTCCATTCCCGCAGCCGATATCCAGCACAGAAGCAAGTGCATCCTTTTCCCTGGAACGCCATGCCTTGAGAGACATCACAGCAGCGTCTGTTAATGATGGATCAGTAGACCACATATCTGTTCTTTGCTCATAGTGTTCTTGAAAAGCCATGCGCATCTTCTCTAAATACAACCCGCTGTCTTCATGATACAAAGCCTTTTTCATCACTTGACCTCCTTCAATTCACAATCACCTTTCCTAACAAAGGTGGTTTTCAAGCAAAAAGCCTTATGATAAAATGAAAGATGGATTTTTTAGGAAATCTGTTTTCTGAAAAAGGAGAGAAGCATCCCACATGTCACTCTTCTTTTTCAGCACTCATCTTCACATACAACCACAGCCATTCAACTATTACAGCGCCTCAGTTTGTTATACATTTTCTTCATATGGGTTCACCTCCTTAACAGCGCTAGGAAAGCGCTTTCTTTATGATGATCCTCTGAATATTACCATTGAGAAGTAGGCATAGTAGAAAAACGAATCTACCGTTCTAAGCTATCTATCATTCATTTCTTTTTGTCTAATAGATATTTCTTCAGTATCGCTTTGCCCCAGAAGTGCTCTTCCTTAGGTCTTAATGCATCATCATTTACAGAATTGATCCTGAAATCCACCTATCAAAAATTTAACAACTAATTCCATAATGACTTGATTAAGCCAAATATATTGTTTTTAGATTATTTTGTCAACAAATTATTTCCTAAACATTAGAATGATTTTCTAATTGAAAATACAGGTATATTTCGTGGTTTTTTGACCTTAAAACACTTATTTCTACACAAAAATACAACTTAAACCAATAGAACTAAGAAATTTATCTACTAAATTACACAAGATTTTTATTTCATTTTGAGATAAAAATAAAGATATCATAATTATTTCCCGAATGGTTTTTTGTGATATTTTCACTACTTTTTTCTTTTTTTTGATGGTATCCTTTGATATTTCTATATTTTCAATTAGACATTTTACTGTTTACCCCAATTTTTTAACCTGTCTTATTATAGTGAAAAAGACAGATGGTAGATTTTAATTATCGCAGCATGAAAAAAAGCCCCTTACAAAAGTAAGAGGCTTTCAGCGTGTAGACAAACCCTCGCATTCTTTGTCAGTCCTGCGTGCTGGTGCTCACGAATGTGAAATTCGCTCCGCGTCAGTACTCGTCCTTCCTAGACTGCAAAGATTTTCTATCACGCTGAAAAGAAGACAAAGGACTAAAATCAAGTTCATTTTAGCCCTTTGTCAAAAATCTGAAAAAAGCCCCTTACAAAAGTAAGAGGCTTTTTACGATGGCGTTTATGCCCAATTTTTCACTTTTTCATGGTCAGTCACAAAGAGAAGAACTTTTCCTTCGTCTAAATGTTCTTCAAATGTCTCAGCTTCATCTTTTGAGAAACCAATTTCGTGAATCTTATTGCGGAGTTCATCTCCCTTTTTGCTAAAGATGTTTCCAACCGCATGCTTGAGTCCAACTTCTTTTGGACCTATCGTATTGGCATCTGCATTGCTTGCAATACGCTCAGTTCGATCATCGTCATGGGACAGAACATAAATGTCCTCTCTTGCAACACCGAGTTGTTTTAATTGCTCCACATCTCTTTGAAGTGTTTCATCATTTGAATACTCTCTTACAACAGGTTTCATTTATTATTCCTCCTTTAACGTCTTACGAATCTTTTACCCGTCACTTTTGTCATTAAACCTTCCTCCAGCACATCCATTTTTACTCTGTGAACTTCATGCGTCTATGGACTTATTTTTGACAAAAAGACTGTAAAAATGACTAAATTTTCTGAAAAATTATATGCTTTCCTTGTCATTTGTTGTACAATTCTTATACTGGAGGCTAGAAATGGGGGGGAGCTGATGTATTATTTTTCAGCTGAGCAGCAGTTTAATGCATGGGTTGTCAGTGATTTGGTGAAACAGCTTTTTCAAAAATGGAATCCTGAAGAATCAAAAGCAAAGCCGCTTACTTTGTTTGCTGAACAGCACTTTCACATCTGCATCGATTATCTCTTTTCTATTATTATTAACATTGGAGATATCGAGTCAATCGAACAAGATCCACAAGACCTGTTGTCCTCATATTTAAATATCCTTTTTCCTTTTGTGACGCACGATATGATGAAAGCCTCCATGCAAAATGCAAATGAATATTTATTAAAAGAACGTGATGCGGATGAGTATCAACTGTTTGGTTGTCTCCCGCCGCTCCTTTCTGTCTCTCTTCAAAAAAAGTAGTCCCCTTCTTTTAGATGGTGGCTGCTTTTTTGTATGTGCTTGGAAAAGACCGTATGTTTTGAACGAAAAGAAGCATCATGTTAATGTAAATCTAGGTTGCAAGTGAAAGGGAGGATTTGACATGAGTCAACAAAAACAAATTCAATTAGCAAAACGTCCAAAAGGGTTACCTACTAAAGATGTTTTTCATTTTGAAACAGTTGATATACCAACGCCGCAAGATGGCGAAGTCTTGATTCAAACGAAATATGTGTCTGTAGATCCTTACATGAGAGGACGAATGCAAGATACAAAATCCTATACACCTCCGTTCAAGCTGAATGAAGTCATTCAAGGTGGTGTGGTCGGAGAAGTCGTCGAGTCCAAATCTCCTCAATTTGAGAAAGGTGATTTTGTACTTGGATTCCTTGGCTGGCAGGAATATTCTACTGCCAAAGCAGAGTCTCTGACAAAAATTGATCCATCCATTGCGCCGTTATCTTATTACTTAGGGATTTTGGGCATGCCAGGACAAACCGCCTATTTTGGACTTCTTGCGATTGGTCAGCCAAAAGAAGGCGAAACGGTTGTCATTTCTGGAGCCGCAGGTGCCGTTGGTTCTGTTGTCGGACAGATCGCTAAAATCAAAGGTGCCCACGTTGTTGGAATTGCCGGATCTGATGATAAGCTGGCTTATTTAAAAGAACTGGGCTTTGATGAAACCATTAATTATAAAACAACAAATGATTTAGATGACGCCATTGCAAAAGCCTGCCCAAACGGTGTCGATGTGTATTTTGACAATGTGGGCGGCGACATCTCTGATGCTGTAATGAATCATTTGAACCGTTTTGCACGTATTCCAGTCTGCGGCGCCATTTCTTCTTATAACATTAGTGCAAGCGAAGACATTGGCCCTCGTGTGCAAACAAAACTCATTAAAACAAGCGCATTGATGCAGGGCTTCATTGTTGCCAACTACTCTGATCGTTTTGAAGAGGCGGCAAAAGATCTCGCACAATGGGTAAAAGAAGAAAAACTCACATATAAAGAAACAATCATTGAAGGCTTTGACAACATTCCAGATGCATTCCTTGGACTATTCAAAGGGGAAAATGTCGGAAAACAACTTGTCAAAATTTCATAACAAAAAAGGACCCTGCCAATAGATGGAGGGTCCTTTTCTTATGCCTGCTTGGGTGCAAGGTGCAGCTGGCCTTGCTTATACACGATTTCTTCAAGCGAAAGATTCAGCTTTTTCGCCATTTTTTTCAGCATTGATTGCTCTTGAGGTGTGACAAGACTGATGACTGCGCCTTCTTTTCCTGCGCGTCCGGTTCTGCCTGAACGGTGAATGTAGCCTTCTTCATTTGGCAGATCTGCATGAATCACATATGGCAGATCATCAATATCGATTCCTCTTGCTGCAATATCTGTTGCAAGGAGGAGCGGGAATTCACGCTGTTCAAAAGCCTTTAAGATGACAGCACGCTCTGCTTTTTTCGCTTCACTGTGAAGCACACCAAGGTCGACATGGTGATACGCTAATTTTTCTGCATAAATGCTCAAATTCGTAATATCTCGCACAAAGACAAGCGCCTGCATGTCCTCAAGCCGTGATAGCTTTTGCAGCAGTTTCACTTTGTCACGCTGATCACATAACAGATAATAGTGACCCACTTTCTGTGCTTCTTCCTCCCTTCTAGCAATTTTCAATACTTCTGGTTCAGATGTCATTTCTTTGATCAGCTGAACGGTTTCTTCTTTCAATGTTGCAGAAAAACAAAGGATTTGTCTTTCTTTTAATGTGGACTTAATGATCCCTTGGATCGTTTTCATATGCTCTGGCACAAGAAGCTGATCTGCTTCGTCTAATACAATCGTTTTGACTTCGTGCATTTTCAGTTTCTTGATTTTGATTAACTCTTGTACGCGACCCGGTGTCGCCACCACGATATTCGGGTGTTTTTTTAGCTTTTCCTGCTGCTTCTTGATATTTGCCCCGCCTATTAAGGAAATAGCTTTGATGTCTGAACCTTGTTTGAACTCTTGCACGACATCAAAAATTTGCATCACAAGCTCTCTTGAAGGTGCCAAGATTAAGACTTGCGGGTGTTTGATACTCACATCAATTTTATTTAAAAGCGGCAGAACATACGCAAGGGTCTTCCCTGTTCCAGTCGGTGATTCTGCGATCACATCGCGTTTTTCCGTAATCCACTCTGCTGTTTGTTCTTGTATCGCTGTTGGCTTCTCAAAGCCAGCCGCTTCAAAGTTCTTTTGAATAAATGGCTTTGCTTCTTTCAAAAATGCCCAATTTTCCGTCATGTTGATCTCCTTTATCCTCATTCAATCTATCCTTTAGTATCTCAAAATCAGCTTTGAAACGCAATTTTTCTTTTGATGCTTTTATCGAGCCGGACAGTTCGATATAATCATGAGAGGCACTAGCCGTTTTGAATCTATTTGAGGTGTAAAAAATGATATTATCTGTTAAAGATTTAAGTCATGGCTTTGGCGACAGAGCCATTTTCCACGAAGTCTCCTTCCGGTTATTAAAAGGCGAGCATGTCGGCTTGATCGGCGCCAACGGTGAAGGAAAGTCAACGTTTATGAATATTATTACTGGCAAGCTTGAGCCAGATGCAGGAAAGGTCGAATGGGCAAAAAATGTCCGTGTCGGCTACCTCGATCAGCATACCGTGCTTGAAAAAGGAAGAACCATTCGTGAAGTCCTTCAAGATGCCTTCCATTATTTATTCTCAATGGAAACCGCAATGAATGACATTTACGAAAAAATGGGTGAAGCAGATCCTGATGAGCTAGAAAAGCTTTTAGAAGAAGTAGGCGTCATTCAGGATGCCCTGACGAACAATGATTTTTATATCATTGATTCCAAGGTAGAGGAAATTGCAAGAGGTCTTGGGTTAACAGATCTCGGGCTGGATCGTGATGTGACAGAGCTGAGCGGCGGACAGCGGACAAAAGTACTGCTTGCGAAATTGCTGTTAGAGAAGCCTGAAATTCTTCTTCTTGACGAGCCGACCAACTATTTAGATGAACAGCATATTGAGTGGCTGAAGCGCTATTTGCAGGAATATGAAAATGCATTTATCCTCATTTCACATGATATCCCGTTCCTAAACAGTGTCATTAACTTGATTTATCATGTCGAAAATCAAGAACTCACGCGATACGTTGGTGATTATGATCAATTTAAACAAGTATACGAAGTGAAAAAGCAGCAGCTAGAAGCAGCGTATAAAAGGCAGCAGCAAGAAGTGGCTGAACTAAAGGATTTTGTCGCAAGAAACAAAGCACGTGTCAGCACTCGAAATATGGCGATGTCTCGTCAAAAGAAACTGGATAAGATGGATATGATTGAACTGGCGGCCGAAAAGCCAAAACCAGAATTCCACTTTAAACCGGCACGTACGTCTGGGAAACTGATTTTTGAAACGAAAGATTTAGTCATCGGTTATGATGAACCGCTCTCCCGCCCATTGAATTTGAAAATGGAACGTGGTCAAAAAATTGCGTTATACGGTGCCAACGGTATCGGAAAAACGACACTGCTCCGAAGCTTGCTTGGAGAAATCTCCCCCATTTCTGGTGAGGTGGAACGCGGAGAATTCCTGCATATTGGTTACTTTGAACAAGAAGTAAAAGAGCAAAACAGCAACACTTGTATCGAAGAGGTGTGGAGCACCTTCCCATCGTACACACAATATGAAGTCAGAGCCGCCCTTGCCAAATGCGGTTTAACGACAAAACATATTGAAAGCCGTGTGTCTGTTTTAAGTGGTGGTGAAAAAGCGAAGGTCCGCCTTTGTAAGCTGATCAATGAAGAAACCAACCTACTTGTTCTCGATGAGCCGACAAACCACTTGGATGTCGATGCAAAAGAAGAATTAAAGCGCGCATTAAAAGAATATAAAGGTAGCGTCCTATTGATTTCCCACGAACCTGAATTTTATCAAGATGTGGCCACTGAAACTTGGAATTGCGAATCCTGGACAACCAAAGTATTATAAAGACAAAAAAGCCTTATATCGTTTGCAGATATAAGGCTTTTTTCTATTAATGACCTGCCTGGATATTCACCAAATGCTTACGGCCAAGAAGCAGGATGACCAATCCTAAGAGAACAACAGCCGCCCCTACATAATAAGGGGTGCTTGCTGTGTAAGTTTCAGCGAGTACTCCTGCAATCCAAGGCGCAATCGCACCACCAATAAATCGTACAGCACTGTATGAGGATGATGCAATTGAACGCTCAACAGGAGCTGATCCCATCACAGCCGTCGTCAGCACCGTATTGATCATGCCGAGAATTCCCCCAGCAATGACAATACCGCAAATGACCACGACCACATGTGATGTCCATATTCCAATGCCGAATAAAATCACAGCAAACGAAGCGAAGAGAACAACAAGAGCTGTTAATGTACCCAATTTGCGATGAATGACCGGCGCTGAGAAGACAGATGTCACAGCCAAAAATAATCCCCATCCAAAAAAGACATAGCCAAGACCATGCTCATCAAGATGAAGCACAAATGGCGAATAAGCTAGAAGAACAAAGAATCCAAAGTTATATAAGAAAGCAGCAGATGCCATCGTTAAAAGCCCCTTATATTTCAAGGCTCCAACAGCTTCAAATAACTTCACCTTTTTCTGCGGCTTTTGCATCGGTGGAAGCATAAACGTAATGGCTAAAAGAGCAACGAGCATTAACACTGCCACACCAAAGAATGGCCCGCGCCAAGAGATCGTTCCAAGCTCACCGCCAAGGAGCGGCCCGACAGAAATCCCAAGACCTAGTGCCGCCTCATATAAAATGATGGCTTTCGCACTTCCTCCAACAGACACACCGACAATCACTGATAATGCCGTTGAAATAAATAAGGCATTCCCAATGCCCCATCCGCCTCTAAAACCAATTAATTCATTAATGGTTGAAGAAGTACCGCCTAAAGCAGAAAAGACAATAATAAAGATGAGTCCTAATAATAACGTCCATTTGGCACCAATACGACTAGAAATAAAACCGGTAAAAAACATCACAAAGCCGGTGACAAGCAAATAGCTCGTAAATAAAAGAGACACCTGACTTGGAGATGCATGTAATTGTGATGCAATGGCTGGCAAAATTGGGTCTACAAGCCCTATGCCCATAAATGAAATCACACAAGCAAAGGCCACCGCCCAGACGGCCTTTGGCTGTCTAAGCAGACTCGTACGCTGTTTCAATACTTCTTCTTCCTTCATTCCATCAGAACCTTTCCTACAGTTGTTTAACAAAATAAAATAAACACGCTGAGGTGTTTATTTTTGTAATTGCTCAATGGCATGAGCCGCTCTTTCTTTCATCATTTCAAGATCCTTTTTAAAGGATTGAATCGTTTCTAGCTTTTTTGTAATCAATTGATGCTGCACAGTCAGCTGCGCCTCAATATCTAACAGTTTCTCTAATCGTTCCTTCGGGTCAAGTGACAACAAGTAGCCTTCTTTATTCAGCTCAAGCTGTTTTCCGATTTCCATAAACGACTGAAGCTCTTGTAAAGAAAAGCCAAGTACTTCTTTGGCCTGCATCACTTTCTCCAGTTCTTCCATGTCATCCTCTGAGTAAAGTCTGACACCGCCCTCTGTCCGCTTTGGTGCTGGTAATAAACCAATCTCTTCATAGAAACGAATGGTTCGTTTCGTCAGACCGCTTCTTTTCGCCACTTGATCAATTTTCATCCATTCCATCGCCAGTGCCTCCTGCTCATCAATTCATGTTTTATTATACACCTTTATAACCTTAACGTAAACGTTAATGTTTAATCACTTGATTTCTATTGTGGTTTGATGCAAAATAAATAGGAATCATTACGTTTTAAAGGAGGTACCATATGCGTTCATTTCCATCCAAAAAAGAACGACACGCCCAATTCGGTTCTGTCCCGCCAAGCGCTAGAACAAAACCTTGTCAAAAAGAGGACATGATAGACATCCAACAAACCGAACAGGACTTTTATTTTGATCTGGAACAGGTCGGACTTTGCCGTGTGTCGTACCCTGTACATATTTTGTCTAAAACGGCTCCACAGCAGCAAACCTCTTCCGCTGATTTTACGTTGAGTACATATTTGCCAGCTCATCAAAAAGGCATTCATATGAGCCGTCTCACCGAGCAGCTTCACTCCTTTTATGAGAGCGGAAAGCCGGTTGATGTGGATTCCTTAAAAGAATTGACGGAACAGCTTGCCAAGCAAATGAATCAGCCATCCGCCTCGATTCAAGTTTCCTTTCCGTGGTACATGGAAAAAAAGAGTCCCATCAGCGGAAAGTCCGGTTTGATGCATGCAGACGTGCAATATGTCATCCACTTTCATGAAGAAAACGGATGGATTTGTCATATTGGCTGCACTGCTCAAGTGACAACGTTATGTCCTTGTTCAAAAGAAATCAGTGAATACGGCGCACATAATCAGCGTGGCACTGTATCTATTCAGGTAGAGCTGTTTGAACAAGGTCAACTCCCTGACGACATGAAAGCAGATCTACTGCAGATCATCGAGTCTAATGCGAGTGCGCCCCTTTACCCTGTACTCAAAAGACCAGATGAAAAACAAGTGACAGAAGAGGCCTATGAAAATCCACGTTTTGTAGAGGATGTTGCGAGGTTAATTGCAGCAGAGCTATATGAACAAAACTGGATTAAAGGCTTTCAAATTGAGTGTCGAAATGAAGAATCCATTCATCAGCACGATGCTTATGCCAAATGTTCTTATCAAAAAAAACTGTAGATTGTCTCTACAGTTTTTTTGCCAACCTTTATTTTTCATTACTTTCTAATTCCTCAATCATCAGCGACAGTTCTGTCCAGCGATCCATCGCTTGTTCTAATTCTTCAGCGACGGCTTTTTGCTTGTCCATCAGCTCTTGAATTTTCCCAAAATCACTGCCAGCCTCAGCAATGCTGGCTTCGAGCTGCTGGTGTTTGTCCTCTAGTGCTTGTATCCGATCTTCAATCCCATCCCATTCAAGCTGGTCCTTATAGGATAGTTTTTTCCTCTTTTTCGGTGCAGCTTCTACTTGTTTTTCAGCTGGTTTTGTCTCTGTCCGCTTCTGTTCTTTTTCTTGCTCCATGTAATCGCTGTAAGCACCCTGGAAGTGTGAAATGCGTCCATTTCCTTCAAACACAAGCAGACGATGGACGACTCGGTCTAAGAAATAACGATCATGCGACACGGTGATGACTACGCCTGGGAACTGCTCCAAATAATCCTCTAAAATGCTGAGCGTCTCTGTATCAAGATCATTCGTCGGCTCATCTAAAAAGAGAACATTCGGCTCTTCCATCAATACCTTCAATAAATACAATCTGCGGCGCTCTCCCCCTGACAGCTTGCGGATAAACGTGCGCTGCATGGATCTAGGGAATAAAAATCTCTCCAACATCTGCTCTGCTGTCACAATGACGCCATCTGCCGTTTTGACAATTTCAGCTGTTTCTTTGATGTAATCAATGATATTCAGCTCTTCATTCATTTCATTATGGTCCTGCGTGTAATAGCCAATGCGGACTGTTTGTCCAATGGTCAATTGCCCATTCGTCGGTTCGATTTTACCCGCCAGGCAATTGAGTAAAGTCGTTTTGCCCACTCCATTCGGTCCGATAAATCCGATACGATCCCCTGGCACGACTAAATCACTGAACTGATCCACAAGGGTTTGACCAGCAAATGTGATGCTGATCTCTTCTGCCTCAATCACTTGTTTTCCAAGCCGGTGAGAACCGATCGCAAAATCAAGCTCTCCCTTTGCATCAGGTCCCTTTTGATCCTTCAGCTCTTCCACTCTGCCGATACGTGCTTTTTGCTTTGTCGTTCGAGCCTTTGCCCCTCTTCTGAGCCATGCAAGCTCACGTCTAAGCAAATTTTGACGTTTCGTTTCTTTTACTTGAGCTTCTGCTTCTCGTTCCGCTCTTTTTTCTAAAAAGACTTCATAATTTCCTTTATATGTGTAAAGCTGCCCCTGGTTTAATTCATAAATCCGATTGGCGACACGGTTTAAGAAATAACGATCATGGGTAACAAGAATGACAGCCCCGCTGTATTGACTCAAATATCCTTCAAGCCATTCAATGGTTGCGTTGTCCAGATGGTTTGTCGGCTCATCTAAAATCAGCAAACCCGCAGGCTGAATTAAATTTTTGGCGATCGCCACACGCTTTTTCTGTCCACCTGATAACGCATGAACAGATCGGCTCACATCTTTAACGCCAAGCTTTGTCAAAATCGTTTTCGCCGAAAGGTTCGCATCCCATGCGTCGTCCTGATCCATTTTATTTTGCATACGCATAAGCGCTTCTTGTTTTGCCTCGTTTTGTGGATCATGCTCTAAATCAGCCAGTGCCTTTTCATAGGCCTTCATTGTTTGAATCATTGGTGCTGTTCCTGAAAAAATATAGTCGAGAATCGTTTCATCCCCGCTCATTTCAGGATCTTGCTCGAGAAATTCGATATCAAGTGTCCCTGCCTTTGTGATGTCGCCTTCCTCAAATGATTCAAGTCCTGCAATGACTTTTAAAAGCGTTGACTTCCCTGTTCCATTCGGTCCAATTAACCCGATGCGTTCCTTTGGTTCTATATGAAAAGAGATATGATCAAACAGCGTTTTTTCGCCATAGGTTTTATATAATCCTTCTACATTCAATAAACTCATTTTATCAGCCCTTACATAGATTCTTCCTTTATTTTAAATCAGCCAGTAGCAGAAAACTAGTTTTAAAAAAACACGCTGCTGAAAAGAATGTTTCCTTTTGATGCTCGATACACTATGAAGAGGTGATCTAAAGATGATAACCATTAGTTTATGTATGATTGTGAAAAATGAAGAGGAGGTTTTGGCTGACTGCCTATCTTCTGTTCAAGACATTGTAGATGAGATGATCATTGTTGATACAGGATCAACGGATCAAACAAAGGACATTGCTCACTCCTTTTCAGCAAAGGTGCTCGACTTTGAATGGGTCCAGCATTTTGCAAAAGCACGCAATTTCGCTTTTTCCCATGCGACAAAAGAGTATATCTTATGGCTGGATGCCGACGATGTCCTACTTGAGGAGGACCGGCAAAAACTGCTTCAGCTCAAACAGACGCTAGATCCCGCAGTAGATGCCGTCTCGATGTTTTACCACGTTGGATTTAGCGAGGACGGTCAGGTGAATTTTAAATATAGAAGAAATCGGCTCGTCAAGCGTGCCTTGAACTTTCAGTGGTATGGGGCCGTTCATGAATTCCTTCAAGTGTATGGCAACATTTTTCCCGCTGATATCGCCGTCACCCATCAAAAGCGTAAGAAAACAACCGCCGGAGAGCCTGGACGCAATCTGCGCATTTATGAAAACATGCTTGCAAAAGGCGAAGAGATGACGCCTCGTGATCTCTTTTACTTCGCCAATGAATTACGAGATAACAAGCAGCATGTGAAGGCGATTCGCTTTTATCACAAATTTTTAGCCACAAAACAATGCTGGATTGAGGATGAAATTCGCACATGCCAAAATTTAGCTGACTGCTATTATGCAGTCGGTTTTGAGGAAGCCGCCCTATCCTCCTTATTGAGATCCTTCTTATATGATCAGCCCCGTCCAGAATTTTGCTGCCGGATTGGGGATCATTTCAAAGCACAAAATAAATACAAAGCGGCCATCTATTGGTATGAGCAGGCACTGAAGGCACCTGAAATCGAAACAGCCTTTACACTGACACAATATAAAACATGGTATCCTCACCTTCAGCTTTGCTATTGTTATTATCAGCTCGGTGATTTGGCTCAAGCCAAAACCCATCATCTTGCATCCTCAGCCCATTACCCAACCCATCCTAGTGTGCTGTACAATGAAAAAATATTTGCTGAAGAAACGTAAATCTCCTGTTATCACATCCGCCTGTCAATGACGGCGGATGTCTTTTGATACATATTAGACTTTTGTGACATTTAACACTTTAGTGATTTAAAGCGTTTTTCAACCAATTGACTAAATTGTCATTTACGCATATACTAACATTCGTCTTACGAAAAGATTTATCCATTAGGAGGTCAACATGAGTTCTTTATTTAGAAAAAAGTCTCTCGACCAGCTCATGCTTGAAAGTCAAACGAAGCGGCTGAGCCGTTCTTTGAATACATTTGATTTAATCTTGCTTGGCATTGGCTGTGTGGTCGGGACTGGAATTTTTGTGATAACGGGGGTTGCGGCTGCGAAAGATGCGGGACCTGCGATTATTATATCTTTTATTTTGGCTGCGATCGCATGCGCCCTTGCTGCTTTTTGCTACGCTGAATTTTCCTCGTCCATTCCAGTGTCAGGAAGTGTCTATACGTATTCTTACGCAACACTTGGAGAATTCCTCGCCTTTTTAATGGGCTGGGATTTAATGCTTGAATATGTTGTTGCGCTCTCTGCTGTGGCAAGCGGATGGTCATCCTATTTTCAATCACTGCTCAGTGGATTTGGTCTGCACATACCGAAGGCTTTATCGGCTGCACCTGGAGCCGCTGATGGGGCCATCTTCAACCTGCCAGGCGCACTCATTATTTTACTCATTACCTTTATTGTCTCAAGAGGCGTAAAAGAGAGCACGAAGCTGAATAACATCATTGTGCTCATCAAAATTGCCATTGTCCTCCTCTTTATCATTTCAGGCTTTGCTTACGTTAAACCTGAAAATTGGACACCTTTTATGCCAATGGGCTTCCATGGCGTGATTGCTGGAGCGGCAACTGTCTTTTTTGCTTACCTTGGATTTGATGCAATCGCTAATGCATCAGAAGAAGTCAAAAATCCGCAAAAAGCGATGCCAATTGGAATCATCGGTGCGCTCGGCGTTTGTACGATTTTATACATCGGGGTTTCATTTGTCTTAACAGGCATGGTTCACTACACGAAGCTGAATGTCAGTGACCCTGTCGCTTTTGCTTTACAAGTGGTTGGCTTGAATAGTGTCGCTGGTATTATATCGGCAGGTGCTATTATCGGGATTACGACCGTGTTAATTGCACTTGTTTACGCTCAGGTTCGTTTAACCTTTGCTATGAGCCGTGATGGACTCATGCCGAAAATCTTTTCAAACGTTCATCCAAAATCGAAGACACCAGTTGCCAACACTTGGCTGACAGGCGTTGTTGCGGCATGTATCGTTGGTTTCGTCAACTTATCAACTCTTGCTAATTTAGTCAGCATCGGTACACTTGCAGCCTTTACGGTGATCTCGATCGCTGTGATCATACTCCGGAAAAAACATCCGAATATGAAAACAGCGTTTAAAGTACCCTTTGTTCCTGTTCTTCCCATCATTAGTGCGGTCATTTGTATGATCTTGGCTGCTACACTGAAATGGGAGACATGGCGAGCCTTCCTCATCTGGGTAGCCATTGGTGTCGTTGTGTATTTTACCTATGCAAGACGCAAAAGCCACCTGAATCAAACACAATAGAAAAGAGACACGGGGAATCCCGGTCTCTTTTTTTGTTTAAATCACACTGTTTTTCACTGAATTCGAATCCACCATATCTGGATCGAGTACGCTTGAAATTGGAATGACAAGCGGTGAACAATCTCCATTGTCCTCACCAAAACCCTGGTTCAATTTCATCGAGAGAAAATAATCGATCTGCTGATAAGGTCCTAGCGTCAGTGATGCCCCCCGATCCATTGCATTGATTTTAAAAGCACCGACATTGACGACTGAGGGTGAGAATAACATCACACATCACTTCCTTGGAATAGGTTTAGCTGCTGGCGAAAAAGAGGCAGGTGAGTCCACTTGATCTCGATCATCTACATGGCTCTTTGTTCCGACAAAACCGCTGGCATCTCCAAAATTCTGTCCGTACCCCTGATTTTTTTTATCTGAGTTTTGCCACTCTGCTAACAAATTTTGTCCGACATTCACCGCCGACGCATTTTCAAAGGAATTAATTTTTAACATGAAAATATTAATATTGATATACGGAGTTGGTTGAACCACAGATAAACCTCCTTTTTATAGGTATATGCGAGCACCCATCAAGTATGTTAACAGGAGGTCTTCACATGGACTTCGAAAAAATGAAGCAGTGGATGGACATTGCCCAGCAAATGCATGGAGATGATTTTTGGAAAATGATATTCGATGATGAGCAAAGATCTCCCTTTATGGCAAATGGTCCGTCTCCCTTTACATTCTCGCAGCAAGATCAGCGAGGAACAGATGCATCGTTTCCACCAGTCGACATTGTGGAAACCCCTACTGAATTTCAGTACTTAATTTATCTGCCTGGCTACCGGAAGGAAGATGTTCAGGTGCTGTCATATGGTGAATATTTAGTTGTAAAAGGACAGCGTTTTTCCTTTTTTAACGAACAGGATTTTCGCCAAAGACAAGGAAAGTATGGTCCGTTTGAAAGAAAAATTCGGCTCCCAGATATGATTCTTGGTCAAATGAATGCGGCCTTTAAAGACGGCGTGCTATACATTCGCCTGCAAAAAGATGAAGGAAAAGCAACTGCGATTATCATAGATGACGAATATTGATACTGACTGCGTCTATTAGATCACGATCATCAATCGTTTCAATCGGCAAGATCGTGATCACGCCATCGGCATTTTGTTCACCAAAACCATTGTTTCTTTTGATCGTCGAGCAGTGATTTCGTACGATCGTTGAGCCGAATGTCATCGAGGACCCTGTACCAATCGTATTCGTCTTCATATGGGTAATCTGAATGCGTGTAGGCAGCATGCCCTTCTCCCCTTTCATGTATCTCTATAAGTATATACCGGGCAGCTTTTCCATAGACTAGAGCAAGGCGAAAGAAAAGGTTGTGGTCCATTTGAAACATTTCATTCAATCACTCTTTAAAAAAACTGAATCCAGTCCATCCCCATCTGTCGTCGAGCTGGAAAAAAGACTCACCGCTCTTGAGCAAAAAATGTCTGCACCTGCTCCGCCTGTCTCGGAGGATACGCACATTCATATTGAATCACTGCATGTGGACAAAATTGACTACCATTTAGAGTTTGGTGAGCTTTCCATTGATCAGCTTAAAGGCAGACTCAACATTGGAGCCACCTATTACACGCCAAAGGACCCGCACCTCAAAAAGGCAGCTTCAGTACCGAAGCCAAAAGAAACAAAAACACCAAAAGTCTCCATTCGATCAAAGTCTTCATCTCAGAACGACCGGAAGCCAAAAATAAACCGCAAGCACAATCGCTACAATACTGATCACATTTAACCAAAAGCCAGCCTTGACCATATCAGATATTTTCAGCACGTCCGCACTAAAGACAGCCGCATTTGGCGGTGTGGAGATTGGCAGCATAAATGCACATGAAGATGCTAACGCAGCCGCAGCCATTAAGCCGTACGGCTCCATGCCAATTGCAAGTCCAAGCCCTACTGTAATCGGAATGATCATGTTCGCAACTGCTGTATTAGACATAATTTCGGTCATAAATAAAATTGAAGCCGTTAAAATAATCAGCAGCATGAGGTAAGACAGCCCATTTAAATGCTGTAAATTTTCCCCGATCCATCCTGTTAGATTCGTTTCCGCAAATCCTGTAGCGAGCGAAAGCCCGCCTCCAAACAAAAGCAAAAGCCCCCATGGCAGCTGTTTCATATCCTGCCATTCTAGTATTCTCTCTCCATTTGTCGCTGGAATGAGAAATAACAGCATCGCCCCAAAGATTGCGATCGACGTATCCGAGACAGGAAGCCCGCCAAACAAAAAGATTTTAAAGATCCATAAAAAAGCCGTCATAAGAAAAATAGCAAAAACCCATTTTTCTTCTTGTTTCATTTTGCCTAAATCCTCTAAACCCTTCCGTATAAACACTGCTCCCATTTCCCCTGTGTGCTCTACCTTGAATTGTATCTTGGTCAAATACAGAAATAAGAGAATGAGCAGAACAGCCGCCACCGGAAAACCAAACAAAAACCATTCAAAAAACATAATTTCTCGATCTAACAGCTTTTTTGACATCGCCGCAAAAACAGCATTTGGCACAGACCCAACGAGTGTCGCCAGTCCGCCAATAGAGGCTGAATAAGCGACCGATAATAGGATGCTTTTACTGAATCGGTCAAGAGATGCACCAGACAAAATATCGTTCGCCTTCACCTCTTTAATCACAGCCAGTGCCACAGGCAGCATCATCAGTGCTGTGGCTGCATTCGAAATCCACATAGATAGAAAAGCCGTTGCTATCATAACCCCTAATACAATGCGGTCACTTCTTGTGCCAATGATGTTTAAAATATGTAAAGCCATTCTTCTATGTAAATTCCATTTTTCAATGGCAATGGCAATCATAAATCCACCCATGTACATAAAAACAATCGGATCTCCATAAGCTCTTGATGTTTGCTCCATCGATAGCCCGCCAAGTGTTGGCAAAAGGATGATGGGCAATAAAGAAGTAGCCGGTATAGGCAAAGCTTCTGTGACCCACCATGTCGCAGTCCAAGCCGTAACGCCCAGTACCACTCTTGGTGCATAGGTCAATTCACTTTCTGGAATGAGCAAAAAAATAAGCAAAAAGAAGATCGGTCCAAGAACAAGTCCAGTTAGATTCACTTTTTTATAAACGATCACAATTCCTCCTTCATGAAAACGCTTTTAATTTTTTCTAGTTTTTCACATTCGATGATCACATAAAAAATCCTTTAAATCATAAGAAAAAATGAAGAGATTCTTCAGCAGCAACTGTGTCTTGATTCATATTTCCACTTCATGTCTTGGTCTATTTTCATAGGAGAAACTATACAAATCCTACACAGTAACTGTAAACTATAGAGGATCTAATCAAAAATTGAGGTGTTTTCATTGTATACAGATCAACGAAAATCATTTTGGAAACAGAAAAAAGTCATCATTCCCCTTCTTAGCATCATCGTGATTGCTGCTGCTCTCTTTTTCTTAAAAGATTCGCTTTTCTCAAAAGAAAAAGAGGCGCTGAAAGCCGCTGAATCCTTTACGAAACATCTGGAGAAAAAAGAATTCACGAAACTGGCAGATGAGGTCACAAGTGGCTCTCTGAAAGCCAGTGACTTTTCTAAAAAACAACTTGCCGAAAAATACGATAAGATCTTTAGCGGCATTGGTGCAAGTGATCTAAACGTCTCAAACGTCAACGTAGAAAAACAGGACAAAGGAAATGGGTATCAATTCACCTATGAAGTCACGATGAAAACGTCACTTGGAAAACTGAACAAACTCTCTTACAAGGGCGTTCTCTCCGAAGAGGATAACGAGTGGAAAGTAGACTGGAAACCAAATCTCATCTTCCCGCAAATGGAAACGGGTGACACCATCAAAGTGACAACGGATCCTGCGGTACGCGGAAATATTGTAGATCGAAAAGGGCGCACGTTAGCCGAAACAACTGGTGGACACGCACTTGGCATCATCCCTGGAAAACTCGGGACAGGCACGGAAAAAGAAAGCAACATCAAAAAAATCAGCAGCGCTTTTGATATAGATGAAGAGCTGATTCAAAATCAGCTGAAACAAGCATGGGTTACAGATGACACATTTGTCCCGCTAAAGTCTATGTTAGAGCAAAAGCCGATTCCAAAAGACATAAATGGCGTCACCTATCAAACGAAGGAAATGCGCTACTATCCATATAACGAAGCCGCTGCCCATCTGACAGGCTATGTGGGAAAAGCAAATGCGGATGATATCAAAAGAAATCCAGCTTTAAAGGCGGATCAAATCATCGGCAAAACCGGCCTTGAATTCACATTTGACAAGAACTTAAGAGGACAAGATGGCGGAAGCATCCTCATTATCCATGATGAAACAGGTATTGAAGAAACATTACAAAAAACAGACCGAAAAGACGGAAAAACAGTCAAGCTGACCATTGATGCATCTTTACAGAAAAAAGCCTATCAACAGCTGAAAGGTGAAAAAGGGGCTGTCACCATTATGAACCCATCATCAGGTGATTTATTAGCGCTTGTTAGCACCCCTTCTTACGATGTCAATTTAATGACCAACGGGATCACGCCTAAACAATATCAAGCATACAGTGAAAATCCTGATCTCCCATTCCAAGCTCGATATGCGAGCAGATATGCACCAGGATCTACTTTCAAAACCATTACAGCAGCGATTGGACTGGAAACAGGTGTCACAAAACCTAATAAAGTACGCACCATTCATGGACTGAAATGGCAGAAGGATCAATCTTGGGGAAATTATCGCATTACACGGGTTCATGACAAAGAACAAGTCAATATGGTCGATGCCCTCGTGTACTCAGATAATATTTATTTTGGACAGGAAGCCCTTGAAATCGGCAAAGATACTTACGAGAAAAAAGTGAAAACATTTGGGTTTGGTGATGATTTAAACATGCCGTTTACAATGAAACCGGCACAAGTGTCTAACGACGGAATCAAATCAGACATCTTACTTGCCGACTCAGCATATGGCCAAGGAGAATTACTCATGTCACCAATTGAACAAGTACATGCCTATTCTCCATTTGCAACAGGAGGAAAGCTTGTGTACCCTCGAGTCATTCAGGATGAAAAAACAGCATCACCAAAACAGATCATCAAAGAAGATACTGCAAATACGGTGAAGGACGCACTGACTCAAGTCGTCACCAATTCAAACGGAACCGCTCACTCGTTGCAAATAAAAGGGGCTGATATAGCCGCTAAAACGGGAACAGCGGAACTCAAGAGCAAACAAGGTGCGACAGACGGTACTGAAAATGGATTTTTACTTGCGTTTAATCCTAAAAAAGAAGATTACGTCCTCGTCGGCATGATTGAAGGTGTGAAAAACCGTGGAGGCAGTGGACTTGTCATTCAAAAAATGAAGCCTGTCATCGCTTCTTTCTATAAATAACCCTTTAGAGACACACGCTCCATCAAGCGCATGTGTCTCTTTTTTTCTAAATCATGACAATTTGCTATTGTTTTATAGTTCACCTTATGAATAAAATGAGGAGAATGAAAAAAAGAAACAAGTTGAATGAAAGGAGGAAGTCTCATTGGCTATTGCTGCTCAAACAAAGAATAAACCTCAAAAAGCGGTCACCGGTTCAACGGTTTATCCTATTTTATTGATTATTGGTATTTGCCATATGCTCAACGACACATTGCAAGCCGTGATTCCTGCCATGTTCCCTATTTTAGAACGCTCAATGGGGCTGACCTTTACTCAATTAGGGCTAATCGCCTTTACATTAAATATGGTCTCCTCTGTCATGCAGCCTGCGATCGGGTGGTACACAGATAAACGGCCGATGCCCTATGCACTGCCTATCGCATTATTTTCAAGTGCTGTCGGCATTTTCGGCCTTGCGTTTGCGCCATCATTTGCGACCATCCTACTGTGCGTCGTCTTTATTGGACTCGGCTCTGCGATTTTCCATCCAGAGGGCTCACGGGTTGCCAACATGGCAGCTGGTCCTAGACGGGGTCTTGCTCAATCCATCTATCAAGTCGGCGGAAATACAGGTCAAGCCTTTGCTCCGCTAATCGCTGCATTCATGCTCGTCCCTCTCGGTCAGCCAGGTGTGGCTTGGTTTACGATTGTTGGAATGATTGCTGTCGGTTTCCTTCTTTATATTTCGAGATGGTACGCAAGAAAGCTTCAAACCATTCGAGCACAAGCGAAAAAAGCGCCTGCAAAAGCAGCAAGATCTGAACTTCACCGCAAGTCAGCGCTCACAGCACTTGGCATTATCGTCTTTCTTATTTTCGCGCGTTCTTGGTATGGAAATGCGATCTCGAATTTCTATGCGTTTTATGCGATTGAGCAATATGGTTTGACGATTAAAGAATCACAAACTTATATTTTCTTATTTCTTATATTGGGTGCGATTGGGACATTTTTAGGCGGGCCGCTTGCAGACCGCTTCGGCAAGAAAACCGTCATTTTAATTTCTTTATTGGCATCCTTTCCGCTTGCCCTACTTCTCCCATTTGCCGGACCGGTTGTTGCTTATGTTTTACTTGGACTCATTGGGATCATTCTGACCTCAAGCTTCTCTGTCACCGTGGTCTATGCCCAAGAACTATTTCCCGGAAAAATTGGCACAATGTCTGGTTTAACTGTTGGACTTGCGTTTGGTATGGGAGCGATTGGATCCGTTGCCCTCGGCTCATTAATTGATGCAGTCGGTTTAACGCCTACCATGATCGGTGTCGCCTTTTTACCGATATTAGGCATCCTAGCCTTCTTACTGCCAAGCGATCAGACCATAGCGAAATGGAATGAATCATAAAAGGTAAAAACCGCTCAATAAATGAGCGGTTTTTTCATAACTTATAAAAATGCGTGTCAGGAACATGCTTCTTTGCAATAAACCCCTGCTGAAAGTCTGGAAAGACCTTTTGCACCTGTTTAATTTTCAGATGAATCAAATCCGCATACGGAATATACAAATGATCCACAAGAGTGTGTTCTGTCATATAGTAATACCAATTCAGATTAAAGTTCTTTTCATCAATGATCGTAAAGGCAGAAAAATGATAGAACAGCAGTGGACATTCGTCGAGATACATATCTCCTTTCACAACGGAGAGCTTATAGTTTTCAATATTCCAAATCGCTGCATTGGCACCTTTAGATGCCACCACATGGACACCCTCAAAATCATCGACCCATCTTTCAACATACCGCTGATCACCATATGTCTTTTTTTCCGTATCCATTTCTACTGTACAGTGCGCAATGCAGTTCTCTTTCCACTGCGTCACAGCCCGTTTGGCCACATCTGTGTTTCGACAGCCTACAAAGCCAGTATTAAAACGGCCGGATAATTCATAAAAGTGATAGAATCGCTTGGAATTCATATGATCTGTCAAAAATACATGAGCGAGTGGATTTTCTGCAAATATCGCCTCTGGATCATGATAAAAATACAAATCCGTATCCAAATGAGCGAGATAATCTGCATCAGAGGACTCAAGAATTTTGAGTAGAAACGCAGGCTTAAGCGTCCAGCAATACTCGTGGAACGTACGATCCGCCTTTGCTTTTCGCAGCGAATCATCTTCCACATCTTCAAGCTGTTCATATTGGACATGTGGATGAGGAAACTGACTTAACACCTTGTAAGCCAAAGGATCAGCACATAAGACAGAAAGTTTGTATGATTGAGCCGTCTGCTCAAGTGAATGAATCAGCGCCAGCAGCTTAAATACATGGGTATTGGACACAATGGTTGTGAAATGATAGGATGCCATCTACAACACATCCACTTGGAACAAGTCAACATGCAGCAGCTCTTTTGTGAGCCCTTGAATGGCTTCTACCAGCACCGTGCATCCATGTTCCTGCTTGGCAAGCTGGGCCGCCTCTGACAGCTTTTTCAAAGGGAAATGCTTTGCCGTCAGCACGTCCTTTTGATCACGTTTAATACCCACATTCCGCTCTGTGATCATATGAAGTAGCTCCAAAAAATAAGCAAGCAGATCATCATATGCTGCATTCTTACGCAGCTGGCGAATGTCTTTCACGATATCATTTGTCACGGTATGAGAAAATGGTCCAGAGAAAGCCAGATGAACATCAATCGAATCAATATTGTTGTACTTCTCGCACATATACAAAATGTTATATTTGATGTCATCGAATGACGTTAAATTACTTGGATGTTCCTGATGCACACTTAAAATATCCTCACGCAGCTCAAATGAGAGGCCAAGCTGATGCAGACGAATGCCTAAATCATAATCCTCAAACCCGTATCGAACGATTTTTTCATCAAACATCCCTAGTTCCATAACATGCTTTCGCTTGACGGAAGAGTTATTTGTGATAAAAAATCGCCACGGCAATTGATAAGAACTTAAATCATAGTCGTACGTGTTTAAAATGTCTTTCAGAATATCAATAAATTCGGACTGCAAGTCGAAGCTTCTCTCTAGAAATGCGCCGTTTTTTATTTCCTCCATCGACACAAGAGACGTTTTGTCTTTCATTTTCCGCTGATACAGCCCTTGTTTTTTTAATCGATTCACATGATCTTTATCAAAACCTTTGTAAAAATAACGATAGATTCGCTTCCAGCAAACACCGCAAATCACACGGTCCTCATGATCAGCATGTGCCTCTGCGTGCTTTTGAATAAATTGGGGCTCTGCCAACATATCGCTGTCATGGAATATTAAGAGGTCTCCCTCTGCCTCACGAATGGCATGATTGCGCCCCTTGGCAATTCCTTGATTGACAGGAATACGCACCTTTTTGAATGGAAAGTTCACCTCAATGTTTTCGAGCATTTCCATCGTGCCGTCCGTTGACCCATTATCAGCAACAATGACCTCAAATGGAATATCGGTTTCCTGAAGCGTTAAGGAAAAGAGGCTCCCTTCTAAACGCTCTTTCGCATTATAACTCGGAATAATGACGCTGACTTTCGGCTTTTCATTCATGCGCCATCCTCCTCCAGTTTGGCATAGCCGTTAAACATCGGATTGACTTGTTCTACCGATTCAATCACATGACGCAGCACTTCCCGATAGGCTTCTTGGAAAAATGGCAAGTCATCTCTTCCTTTTTCATGGATTTGCTGCATATCATCTTTGCTTAAGATCCGAAAACCACTGAAATGATAGCAAATGAGTGGGCTTCCATCCTCAAGCAAAATACGTCCATTCTCTTCCTGATAAGAATGCTGGCCATAATTCCAGTGACCAATATTCACACCCTTTGTTTGAATATCTTCTACTTTTTCAAACAGCATCGGCATATGATCCAAATACCCTTGATCGCCAAATTTTCCTTCTCCAGGCGCATTTTTGCATTCCTTTAGACATTCTTCTTGCCACCAGCTCAGGCACTTTCGGCCGGCTTCATCTCCTTTAAAATGGAGGAAGCCTGAATTGTAGCGCCCTAAAAGTTTTTGAAGCATCTTCACTTCCTCTGGATCAAAGCTTGGAATGACAATATCCCCTCTTGATAGAAGCACAGACGCATCAGGCTGGTTTTGAAAAATCACTTGCGGACGCTCATAAAAGAACAAATCCGCATCAAGATACGTCACTTCCTCCGCCTGGTCCTGCTTAAATAGCCACTCAATCCAAATCGGTTTTAATGTCCAGCAATATTCCGAATCATTTCGTTCCTTTTTGATCTCTAGAAGCTCCGGCGTTTCAAGCTCACGCACATGAACAAGATCGACATGCGGGAAATTCATTTGATGAAGCAAATCAAATGCAGCATCATCCATACATAACGTCTTGATGACAGCATCATCTTCTACTTGCTTCAACGATAAGAAAAACGCAATGGCTTGATAAAGTCTTCCACTTGATAGAACCGTACAATATATGCTGTTCATCTGTATACACCTCTATTTTTGAAAGAATTCGCGATACCATTCAATTGTCTTTTCTAACCCTTCATCAATGGAGTAATCAGGCTTCCAATCAAGCAGCTTTCTCGCCTTTTCTGCTGATAAATATTGATGCTTAATCTCATGCGTTCCTTGATTCAAAATACACGGCTTTAGTTCACTGCCCATCGCCTTTAAGATTTTATCAACGAGCTCAAGCACGGTCAGCTGAATTTCATTACTAAAGTTAAATGCTTCTCCTGCAAGCCCTTTTTCCTCCATTTTTTCAGCTAGGAGTAAATAAGCCTTGACCGCATCTTCAATATAGAAATAATCACGGATAAAGGTTCCGTCACTTCTAATTTCTGGCGCCTTTCCCTCTAACACAAGCTGGATGGTTTGCGGAATGATTCGGTTAAAATTCAAATCCCCGCCTCCATATAAATTACCGCAGCGCGTAATACAAACCGGAAGACCATATGTGTTGTAGTACGTGTGAGAAATTAAATCTGCACAGCTTTTTGACACATCATATGGATGCTTGCCGTTAAGCGGCATGTCTTCATCATAAGGAAGCTGCTCTTGATCCCCGTATGCTTTATCACTCGATGCCACAATCACTCGTTTGATAAGCGGCTGCCTTCTGCATGCCTCCAGCACATTCCATGTTCCTAAAATATTGGCTTCAAATGTAGAGACCGGGTGACGATTTGCGACCCCAACAATCGCTTGGGCGGCCAAATGAAAGACCGTATCAATCTCATATTCTCCTAACGCACGTTCTATCGTTTGCATGTCCTCAAGTGCGCCTTGGACGACATTCATCTTTTCAAATTGACCGCCTTGATATAAGTTCGATCTTGGCACCTGATCACGTACAAGCCCTGTTACGTTTGCTCCTTGATCTATCAATTCCTTGACGAGGTAACTCCCTAACAATCCCGTACACCCGGTCACAAATACGTTTTTCCCATTCCAAAATCCGCTCATGCTGTCACCAAACCTTCCATGGTTGTTTTCCTTCAGTCCACATGCCGTTGATTTCTTTCAAGTTTTTATACGTATCAATTGCTGTCCAAAATCCGTGGTGCTCATAGACTGCAAGCTCGCCATCATTCGCCAAGTTCTGAAGAGGCTCTGCTTCAAAGACGCACTGATCATCATCTGTTAAATAATCAAAAACCTTTGGAGACAACACAAAAAATCCTCCATTGATCATCCCGATACTGTCTGTCTTCTCAGAGAAGGATTGTGCCATCCCGTTATACACCTTCAGCGTGCCGTACTGTGATGTCTTTTCAATTCCTGTGACAGTGGCAGCTGCTCCAAGCTCTTGATGGCGCTTGAGCAAATGAAACATATTGATATTGGCAAGTCCGTCACCGTACGTCATCATAAATGTCTCATCACCAATATAATCCTGTACCTGCTTTAACCGCCCGCCTGTCATCGTATTCTCACCCGTATCTAAAAAGGTGATTTTCCAATTCTCCGAATTCCCTAAAAGCTTCATTTCCCCTGTCGACATATCCAGCTGCATGCTGTGATGCCGCCAGTCGTAGTTGAGAAAATACTCTTTGATTTTCTCTCCTTTATATCCAAGCAATAAGATAAACTCGTCTACACCGTAATACTGATAGATTTTCATAATATGCCATAGAATAGGCCGATCTCCGATCATAGCAAGTGGTTTAGGAAGCGCTTGTGTGACCTCACTCATTCTCGTTCCCTTTCCTCCGCAGAGAATGACTGCTTTCATCTTCTCCCCTCATCTCTCTATGAAAATTTTTGATTGAAAACCCTATCTTCATGCGGAAAATCAGTACATGTACCCTTATACTTTGTCCGACATCAGGTTTTGAATCTACTCTATTCATATGTCGGAATAAGAGAGGGTGCCACCTAGCATTTAACTATTTTTACAAACAAAAAAGAGCGAGATTTGCATTCTCGCTCTTTCAAAGTTTAAATTGTATATTTTCAGGGTAGATGGTATGATAAACATGTGCATAAACAGCACAAACAGCCTCTTTCGATAAAGAGACTACTAGATTGGATGAACTCAAGTGGCAGCTTGCTTCATTCTTAATATGAATCACGGAGGTGAATTCCCATGGCACAAAATGTACTTTGTGAAGTGAACTCTTGCCGTTTTTGGGCTGACAACAGCTGTACAGCCTCTACAATTAAAATTGGTAAAAGCACAATGACTGACGTGACTCGCAATGCTGAAACGGATTGCGAAACATTTGAAACAAAATAATACATGATTTTCTGAGATGAAGGAACTGGCAGGTTCCTTCTTTTCTTTTATCATTCTATCAAGAATGATAATTATTATCAAGCGTTTTTCACTAAACATTTCTCGGGAAATAATGACACGAAATTTCTCCATTCGTTGACGATTTTCACTCCTTTTTCTATACTCAACATATCCGAAGAAGAAAAAGTGGTGACCAATCAGTGGATTTTACGATACGTTTCCTATCATTCTATGTGGTTGAAGTAGAAGGCAAAGAGGAACAAGCAAATAAACGGTTTAAACATTACCAAACATTAGACCAAGAGGAATTTGAACAAAGTGAGCTGAAAGACTTTCTAGACGGTGAGCTTAAAAAAATCGTCAAACGAAAAGTGGACAGACACCCTAAGTCTGAGCAAGTACCGACTAAAATCGGCCGATTTATTGTCGAACCCGGCCATGAACTCGATTCAAATCCAAACTACAATTTATTTCATCAGACGAGATTTGCAGATACAAAAGAAGTATTTAACGAATGCAGTGAACAGTTTGTTCGCACCTATTTAGATACAAGTGCTGTCAGAGGCGGCGTGTTTTTGGTTGCATCTGCGGTTCCTAAAAAGTATTTCGATGACTCTTTTGTCTTTATCATGAAATGCGATTTTGAACAGAAAGTCGCTTCTATTGCTGATACATCTACCTTGATCAAAAAAGTAGAAATGGCGATTACAACAAAAAACATGAAATCGATTCAATACCCGTTTATGCCAGAAGAGGGCATGACTGAGGAAGCCGAAGTGAAAATTCACCAATCCTCACACGCTCGTTATTTTGAAGACTTTCTGAAATTCGTCGAATACGGAGAATCAATGCCTGAAATCATGAAATCACAGGTCATGAATATGGTTCAGGAACACGTATTTGAAACATTACAGGATGAAAGTGAAGAATTAAAACAATTTGAAGAGGACCTTGAAATATGGGAAGCAAGTGAAAAGCGGGAGATTAGGGAGCGCCTCGATACAGAACAGGTCACACTAGCGGCTTCACATATTGTGGAACAAACCCCTGATATCACGATGAAGATGCGTCTAGGCGAAACAGAAATTAAAGGGCTTTTAGCCGACTTCGGCCACTCGATTCATATTGCAAAGGTCAACAATCGATATGTCGTGCTCGTTGAAGCAGATCAAATTGTATTTGAAAAAGGAAGCACACCCGTTGAATTCCATAAACCCAATGGCTTGAAAGAGGTCGTCAGCCAGCTGACACAAAAAGCCTATGATTCAGACTTAGAATAAGAGAATATGACTGCCTCCTGCGATCAGCTGCATGAGGCAGTTTTTTATATAACGTTTTATTTTTTACACTGCACTAGAAGAAACATGCTGCCCGCTTCTTATCCACATGCTGACGAGCATTAAGCTTATGATAAGCATCAGCCAAAAGACGCTGTTTGTTCCGAAAAACTGGATCAACGTATACCCACACAAAGGTCCTAAAGCAGCCCCCATATCTTGAACAAAAGAATAGCTGGCGAGAAAGCGGTTCTTATCTGTTTGAGCAGAAGCTTTTTGAAAGGCAAGTGTATCGGTGAACGTTGTGACAATTGTTGCCATTAGTTGAATCAAAAGCAGCATCAATAGGAACCAGCCGCTTACCTTCAGCATGATCCCAAGAAAACTGAGCCCTCCAAATGAAAGAAACATCCAGCATAACATTCGTTCCTTCATCACAAGACGATCAAACCATTTGCCCGTTCTCGGTGCGAGAAATGGTTCCCATACCCACCTGAGTGCTTGAATAACACCGCTTAAAGCCGAAGCTCCGATGACAAAGCCAAACAGAGTCAATTCATCTTGGGCAATCTTTGCTTCAATGACATGACTCAGGGTGGATGCGAATAAACCTTGGATGATCAGTGCGATCAGCATGCCTGTTATCAGTACTTTTACCACATCTCGTGTAAACCACTTCTGTTTGATGCCATGATACACCTGCGTGCCTTCTCTCTTTTCAATTTCATCCAACGATACATAAAAAATGCAGCCCATTAATGTGAGTAAGCCAAAGACAAGCGTCATGGACTGAAAACCGATCAAGCTGGCAAGGATTCCCCCAAATAACATGCCAAATAAACTGCCAAGCCGGTAAAGCCCATTATAAAGACCCGTCAAATGTCCTTGTGAGCCTTCGTCCATTTCAGCTAGGACCCTCATCCCACTCATACGGAGTAACGTCCAAGCGAGACCCCATGCACAGCGGCAAATCAATAGCAGCCAAAATCCACTCATACCATATAATATCGTGGTCACTGACGCGATCAATATTGCGATCAGTACACCGGTCTTCATTGGAATATATCGATAAAGCCACCATACGACAGGTGCTAGCGGGATACGAATGAATCGGTTGATAGACAGCAGTAACCCCACCTCCCAAATGGATGATAAACCAATCTCTTTCCAATAGACCGGGAGAACAATATAGAGCATTGAATCCCCAATAAGGGCAAATGCTGTGATGAGTGCAATTGACACCACTTGCTTTTGACGACGATCCATTTTTTCTTCCCCCTTCGCTACCTTTACGATAAGGGATACCTTATAATAAATCTAATGAATGTTTTTGATTGAATCATCAAAATAATTGATAGGCGGTGCAAAGATGAATTTACATGCCCTCCGTATTTTTGCAAAGGTAGCCGAAACAAAAAGTGTCACACAAACGGCAGACGTGCTGTCTTTGACGCAGCCGGCTGTGACAGCACAATTACGAAGCATTGAACGAGAGATCGGCTTTCGTCTTTTCAAACGAAACGGCCGGGGGATTACCCTGACGGAGATGGGGAAGATCCTGTATCCATATGCCCGGCAAGTATTCGAGGCGGAAAAAGAAGTAGAATATCAGATTACTCTTCTGCAAAACGGAAAAAAAGGAAGACTCAGAATTGCTTCTACCTACGTACCACTTAACTTTTTGCTGCCTGATTGGCTTGCCTCTTTTAAAACAGCATCGCCACAGACAGATATTGAATTAAAAAGCGGAAACTCCGCTCAAGTGATCGAAAGCCTGCTTCAATATCAATCAGATGTGGCGATCGCCGTAATAGAGGATCTGCACCACGAAGATCTTCACACCTCTCACTTAACTGATTTAAGTTATGACTTTATCGTGCCTGTGGATCATCCGTTAAATGGACAAACCGTCCCCCTAGAACGCCTAAGCCACGAACCCTTTTTAATGCGAGAAGAAGGCAGTTCGACGAGAGACAAGCTTTTTTCCCTTTTTACCGCTAAAGGAATTAAAAAACCGACCGTTGATTTACAATTCAGTGGTGTCCACGAAGCCATTCAAATGATCAAAGCTGGCTATGGCATCACCCTTGTTCCTCGTGACGCTGTTCAGCGAAGCTTAGAACGTGGAGAGATTGGGCGCGTGTATATCGAAGGAATTGACATTATCAGACCTGTTGTGGTCTGCAAACGGGCGAATGACCTTGAGGAAAATAGGACGGTGAATGCTTTTCTGCAAATGAAAGACATCGGACCCTTTATAGCACCTGCCTCCAATTAAAAAAGTGCCTGCTTCAAAAACAGGCACTTTTTCTACTCGGATGGCTGAACAAGATCAAATGGGACCGCTTTTGAGGCTATCACTAATTGTTCTGGTGTGATGAGGATTTCATTTCCCCATTCTCCCGCTCCAACGCCTAATATCTCTTCTTCTAATAGCGATGCTTCGATAATCGTGCGGAACCCTTCAGGCTGCCAACAAAATGGCGGAATCGAGCCAATCCGATAGCCCGTCACTTCAAGCACTGTGTCTGGTGAAGCCATTTTGATATTGCGAGAGCCTGCGGCTTTCTTTAGTTTCCCTGATTTGATGTGCTGGTCAGCACCCACCATTACAAGCAGCTGCTCCCCTTCCCCTGTTTCAAAGATCAATGTCTTGATCATTTGTCTTTCTCTAAAACCAAGAGCAGCCGCTACATTCGCTGCGCCCTTCTCTGTGTCGGCAGAAAATGTTTTGATGTCATACGGGATGCCATACTTGTCCAAAAAGTCATGTGCTGGTAATTTTTTCAATGGATTGAACCCCTTTCCTTACGATGTTCTTTCATTTAGCTTATCACAATCCTCTCATCCTTAAGATGTATTTTTCAATGGAAAACCTCTGCACACTTCGCCAACATGCTATACTGAACTTGTTTTTGAAAAGGAGTCGGTTGGATATGGGAAATAAGTTTTGGTTTTATACAGGCAGTAAAAGCCTTCTCATGCTAAGTGATATTCTATTTTTGATGACAGTCACATTGGTTATTTATCAAGATACACAATCTGTCGCCTATGCGGCTGTATTTCCGCTCATAAGAACACTATGTCAGCTATTGGCTGGGCTCCTCTCTCCTGTTTTGACAGAACTCTTTCAAGCCAAGCGTCTATTGAAATGGGTCCCTCTTTTACGTATTGGAATGCTCGTCGTATTCACGACCCAATTTGATTTCTTTCAGCAGCACCTGATCTGGCTGTTTAGTGCGTTCGTATTGATTTCCATCACAGGCGGGTTCATCAGCCCTTTATTACAGGCCATCATGCCGATGCTTGTATCAGCAAATCAGCTTGTGAAAGCGAACAGTACAGCCTCCGTTTTTTATCAATCTGTTCAAATCGCCGGCTATTCGTTTACTGGAATGCTCGTCCTGTTGATTGGTCCATTTTATTTAATGTGGGCCTCTTGTTTCATGATTGTGTTGTCCTATCTATTGATCATCCCTGTTTTTCCTCTACTCAAGCAAGAAGACACGGTTCAAAAAGAAAATAAGATGAACGGGTTCAAGGATGGCTGGAAGATCATTTGGACAAACAAAACGGTTCGCATCCTGACTTTCATGGATGTTAGTGAAAATATTGCAGGTGCTTTGTGGGTCGGACCGGTTACGCTTGCCTTTGTCACACTTGTTTTAAATGAAGGTGCGGAATGGTGGGGATATATCAATGCCGCATATTATATAGGTGCCATTATAGGCGGACTCATGGCCGCATGGCTAAGTCAGTTTATTCAAAAACAACTTCTCCTCTTTATGGCAGCGGGCTCTTTTATTTATGCAGTGCTGACGATCCTATTTTCGCTAAACAGCCTGCCATGGCTTGCATTGCTGCTCTGTATTTTAATGGGGCCTGCCTATCAAATTCGGGATGTTTCGCAGCAAACCATCCTCCAAACGGAAACGCCAGTCCATGAGTTATCAAAGGTGTATTCGGCTCAATACGTTCTCTCTTCTATGTCTGTCAGTTTATCTATTTTCTTTGTTGGATTAATTGCGGATACATTCGGAGCGAGATTTGTGTATTTGTTAGGCGGACTGTTTGTACTCATCTGCTCAAGCATTGCCATCACCGCTTTCATGATGCAGAAAAAAAGAGCAGCTGTTTGAAGCAGCGGCTCTTTTACTTTTCTTTTAACATCGCAAACATGTCACGCGCCATTGCTTCTAGGATATACACAACGGGTGTCTGTGTAGTAATGTTGGCTCTATGGACTCGTTCGTCTGTGACGTAATAAGCAATATTCAAGTCAGAAATACGAGAAATTGTACAGTGCTGATTGTTTGTAATACTAATGATCGTGCTGCCTTCTCTTTTAAGTTTCGAAATATGATCAATCGTAATACTGTTCTCTCCTGATACCGACAGCACAATGGTGACACTATTGTCTAAATACTGCATATTCATCGGGAAAAACGGATCATTGATGTAGAATGAAAATTTCTCAAGACTTGAAAAGTACCTTGCCCCATACTGCGCCAAAATACCAGAACTGCCTGTCCCGATAAATAGCACATTTTTTGCATCCGCAATGAGCTTCGCTGCCTCTTTAATCTTCTCTTCAAAATCTCCTTTAAGTGTCCGTTCGATAAATTCATACAGGAAATGCTGCGTGCTTTTCAAAGAAGGTGTTTGTTCTGCTTCTAAATACATTTTGAGCTTCACCTTAAATTCTGAAAATCCTTCACAATTCACTTTTCGACAAAAGCGAAGGACAGATGAGGTCGATATATGTGCGGCATCTGCCAAATCACGAATTCTCATATAGACGACTTTTTCACTGTTTTCCATAATGTATCGGTATAAAGCGCTTTCTAGTTCATTAAAGCTGGAAATGACCTCACTTGAAAACATCTGACTTCCCCTTTCTCCAACAACATGACACAAGACGTTTCTTTTATGTAACAAATCTCTAAATAGGGCACCCTTGCCTAAAGACGCTGAAACCGTTTACGCACAAGGTACTCTCACGATAAGCTATAGATGTACAAACAAATGATAAAAGATTGATTCACTCTATTATAACATTGTGCGTTACATTATTCGGAGGTGCAGAACATGGCAAAAGGATTAAAGGTTGTCACAATCGGCGGAGGATCAAGCTATACACCAGAGCTAGTCGAAGGATTCATTAAACGGTACGATGAATTTCCAATTAGCGAACTTTGGCTCGTCGATATCGAAGCAGGTAAAGAAAAGCTTGAGATCGTCGGAAATCTTGCAAAACGTATGGTGAAAAAAGCGGGACTTCCAATCGAGGTTCATTTAACTTTAGATCGCCGGAAAGCACTGGTAGACGCTGATTTCGTCACAACACAATTCCGCGTCGGATTACTGGAAGCACGTATGAAGGATGAACGCATTCCTTTAAAATATGATGTCATTGGTCAAGAAACAAACGGTCCAGGCGGTCTATTCAAGGGTCTGCGCACCATCCCTGTCATTCTTGAGATTGTGAAAGATATTGAAGAATTATGCCCGGATGCTTGGCTTGTGAATTTCACCAATCCAGCTGGTATGGTCACAGAAGCTGTACTTCGCTATTCAAACCACCGCAAAGTCGTTGGCTTATGTAACGTACCAATCGGCATTCGCATGGGCATCGCCAAAGGACTTGATGTCGACGCAAGCAGAGTCGAAGTCAGCTTTGCTGGATTAAACCATATGGTCTTTGGACTGAACGTGTTCTTAGATGGCAGAAGCATCATGGATCAAGTGATCGAAGACATGGCAGATCCAAACTCCACCATGTCCATGAACAACATTCAAGCGATTCCGTGGGATGCAGATTTCTTAAAAGGGCTTGGTGTGATTCCTTGTCCGTACCACCGCTACTACTACAAAACAAGTGATATGTTGGCTGAAGAAAAGAAAGCAGCAGAGAATGAAGGAACTCGTGCAGAAGTCGTTCGTGCACTAGAAAATGACCTGTTCGAGCTTTACAAAGATCCTGATCTTGATATTAAGCCACCACAGCTTGAAAAACGAGGCGGTGCTTATTACAGTGATGCAGCATGTAACTTAATCGTATCTATTTATAACGACAAGCACGACATTCAGCCTGTAAACACCATCAACAATGGCGCCATCAGTGACATTCCAAATGATTCTGCCGTTGAACTGAACTGTGTCATCACAAAAGACGGCCCAAAACCAATCGCTGTTGGTGAAATGCCGGTCGCTGTCAAAGGACTTATTTCTCAAATTAAATCCTTTGAACGTGTAGCCGCTGAAGCAGCCGTGACAGGCGACTACAACACAGCACTTGTCGCCATGACCATCAATCCGCTCGTCCCATCAGATGCCATTGCAAAAAGCATCCTAGATGAAATGCTAGAAGCACATAAAGAATATCTACCACAGTTTTTCAATAAAGTCGAAGCATAAAAAGAAGCCGCACTTGTCAAAAGTGCGGTTTTCTTATTTCCCGGCAAACAACTGATCCATCTGAGCACGGTCATAGTCTAAGAGCCAGTGCTGTAAACCTTCATAAACTGGACGCAGATGTTCTGGATCTGCCGCAATAAGATCACAACCTCGATCATCATATAAGTGGAAAATCATCTGTTTTGAGAGATTGATGAGATAAATGTCATAACCAAGCTTTCCTTTCAAGATTTGATTCGGTTTGTAGAAATCCTCTTGGCATATGGCTTGTAGAAGCGGGCGCAATCGAATATCTTGCAGCTGACACTTGAGTGTAAATCTCTCTATTTTCATTGTTTCTTCTAGTTTTGATTGTACATAAGTCAAACGCTCGTAACGCAATCGATGACGCACTTGCCGGTCGGCATATTTTTGATAAACTAGGAGCTTTTGCTTCGTTAATTCATGTTCATGCTGCGTATAGACATCCGTGACAAGTAGAATATCGTCTTCTGGATCAAAAGCATATCTGACAATTTTTAAAGCCCGATCGCCTGCTTTTTCTAATACAACCGATTCTTCTCCTAATGACCAATCTGCCCCTTCAAAGCGAAGACCAAAAGGCCACCCATAAAAAAGAGGCGGCGTGAGGACAAGATCAGGAAAATGACTTTTTAAAAAACGATTGGTTTGATCGCTCATGTCATGTCCTTCCAGTGGTTTTATTTCTTATTTTACCGTTGAAACTGATGGAAATTCAATTGGAAATAAACTGTCATTTCTTATATGATAGAAAGAGATGGAGGTGTGACCAATTGAAAAAATGGTTTTTACAGGTGTTCCTCACCGCATTGATCACGATGTGGATACAGACTGGACTTGATCAGGCGAACATCATTCATATCACCAATGTATGGGTCGATGTCAGCAGCTGGATCCTAATCTTCTTTGTCATCTACGCACTTTTTGAATGGACTGCTCACGTCTTAGCAAAACGGAAAATCGCTCATCGCTGAACATCTCTTTTTACAGAGATGTTTTTTGTTGAAACTCTTCCTGCACAAGTTCATGAATCACGCCCATTCCTGCCTGACTTCCTGCTGCTGCTGCAAGAACAAGCTGAGCAGGTCCGCCTAAATTATCACCACATGCAAAAATACCGCTGACGGTTGTACGCCCAAGAATATCTGTTTCAATGCCCCCATTTTTCGTCATTTGACAGCCTAGTTTTTCAGCAAAAGGGGTTGACTGCTTGAAATCACTTGCGACAAATCCGCCTTCTCTTTTCACCGTTTCCCCATTCGCAAGGTGAAGAGAGTGAAGCTGCCCATTGTCATGATTGATCGCTACAATTGGTACATCAATGACTTGAATAGAATGCGCTGATAGCAGTGCTTTCTCCTCTTCAGCTAACACTTGCTGTCCATTTGTAAACACAATCAAATCCTTTGTCCAATTGGAAAGAAGTTTCGCCATATGCAAAGCGCGCTGGTTCTCTGCAATCAGAGCCAGCGGCTTGTCCTTTAGCTCCCAGCCATCACAGAAAGGACAGCTAAACAACGTCTTTCCATACACTTCATGAATCCCCTTCATTTCTGGCAGTATATCCTGAAGTCCTGTTGCCAATATGATTTTCTTCGCTTCGAATCTTTCTCCCTCTTGTGTCAGTAACGCGAAGTTGTCCTCATGATTTTGTATCTCCACAATTCTGCTTCGTTTGATTTGGATATTGGGGTAGTTTTGGAGATCCGCTTCTCCTGCTTGTCTGATCTCAAACGGTGTCATTCCATCGTTTGTAATAAATCCATGTGATTCCTGAGTCACTCGATTTCTTGGCATCTCATCATCGAATACCATGACCTGTTTTCTGCCCCGCCCCACAACAAGAGCTGCATTTAATCCGGCTGGCCCGCCTCCAATAATGGCACAATCTAATAACATATAAATCTCTCCTTTTTATCCAAGACTTTAAAGACTCTTAATATCTATAATTTACTCAAAAAAAATCACATCTTGAAAAATGGATTTTTTTCTGTCTGCTCTATTTGGCTTGCAATATCAACTAACCGCTTTTGACTTAACGTCTCCTGCATTTTCATTTCAACATCCTGCATGACTTGTTCAATCAAACAGCCATCGTGAGGCATGAAAGAATCATGTGCTAAGGAACAACGAAATAAATGGGTTTGTCCTTCTACCGCCTGAATGACGTCTAAAAACGAAATGTCCTCTTTCTTTTTCAGAATGGTGTAACCGCCTTTTGCGCCAGGTGTTGATTCAATCAATCCCGCCTTCACAAGCTTTGTTAAAATTTTGGATAAATAGGTAGGTGAAAGATCCTGCATCTTGGCGAGAGGCTCAACGCCTATTGCTTTCCCTTTTGGTGCAAGGGTTAAAAATACCATCGTATGAAGCGCATAGTTGGTCGCTTTAGAATATTTCATCAAAACATTCCTTTCTATCTATTGTAGACCTTTTATATCTATAATTGATCATAAAAGATTCAAGTTGAAAAAGCAAGTATTGTGGATCTGCTTCTTTTTTCATTCCACATTTCGCATTTCCTTCCGATAATAGAAGTAAGCACGAATAAAAGCTTGATGAAGACTAGAAGGAGTGAAAAAAATGTCAGATCAACAGCACAATGCAGCACACGAAGAAGAAGAGGAATTTAACGTATATGACATGCTTCCACCCGCAGGAACAATCATTGGCGAAGCAACAGAAGAAGAAATGGAAGCTGCGGCAGCATTAGAAGTGAGACATTACGCCTTTATGCGTCTGCAAGACTCGTACATTCAATTTGATGGATCTTCTTATAAAGAATTACTTAAAGACTTTCAAGAACTAGAATTTGATTCTGCAAAGTTTTGGAGAGCCATCGCACGACGCCTGCAAGTCCCATACGAATGGCCAATCCGAATCGACCATGCAAACGGTCCTATTTATATTGGTGAAACAGAAGATAGCCGTGATGTTGAGGAGAGTGCGGAGTAAAGGAATTGGTGACCCCCTTTTGGTGAGGGGGTCTTTTTAATAATTTAAAAGATTTCTATTTCTGATATTTTTCACATGAAATAGATATTCTTATTGCTCTTCTAAATCAAATTCCAACCATAATGATATATTAAAAGCGATTTCATGCATTTCTTCTATTTTTGATTGATTCAATTGCTCCGCAAAACGACGTGCCCTTTGAAAAATATCGTCATTCTGCTTAACCACCACATCATTCAGTGTAAGGATTGTGCTGATCGCCCAGCCAGCAGTTACTAACATATTTTCGTCTTGAATTGAGTTCATAAAAGTTTCTACTTCTGAAAAAAACCACTTGATATCATCAATTTGGTCTAAATGAAAAAATACAATTTTATGAAGTGCCTCAGGGTCTCGAGTCTTCAATATGTCTTTCACTTCTTCTTTTGATAATGGCGGATTCTGCTTTTCATATTCAGCCTGCCACTCTTCATCTGACATCCCATCTTCTTCGCTATCTTCTGCGGTATAATGCCCCGCAATCAATTCATCAAACGAATCCGCTAATTTAAAATTCGTCTCATATTCTAGATCAAAGTAATGAATTGGCGGATGTTCCTTTGTTTCTCTATAATCCAATGCGATCCACGTATGACCATCCCCACAAATCAGCACAAGCCTCTCAGGCAATTCCCATTCTTCTATTAAATAATCACTGTCCATAATACCTTCGCCTTTGGCAATTCCTCTTAAATGATCAAATGACACATGACCTTCTGCCCATCCATTCGGCTGGTCCGTTGGAAAAGCATTATGCAAGGTATAACCGCCATTTTGTTCGAGGATAAGCTTCTTATATGTATCAGGCAAGATGACGCCTAGTTTCTTTTCTGCTTTTGCAATGCCTTTTTCATTGATTTTCTTAAATGTCTCTTCACTTTCTCTGTCTGTATCCCAAAATGGTTTCAAATAAAATACCTCCAAAAGTTATTTCTATCTCATTTTACCATTTAAGAAAACTAGTTTAATAGTCCTATTCATAAAAAAAGAGAAGGGTTCTCCCTCCTCTTTTTGATCATGAATGTTCTTGATTTCTCGCTTCAAATTCATCTAGCATTGCACGCACTTCATCTGTTGATGATGTGTTCATTAATTGGTTTCTTAGGAAGCTCGCTCCTCTGAATCCTTTTACATAAATCTTAAAGAAACGATGCAGTGCCTTAAATGGTCGCAAACCTAATGAAGAATATTGATCATGAAGATCAAGATGCACTCTTAAAAGACCTAGCAGTTCATCACTCGTATGCTCTTTCGGCTCTTTTTCAAAGGCAAATGGGTTATGGAAAATTCCGCGCCCAATCATCACTCCGTCTATCCCATATTGCTCAGCGAGCTTTAAACCAGTTTGACGATCAGGAATATCACCATTGATCGTCAAAAGCGTATCAGGTGCTACTTCATCACGCAATTTCTTAATCTCAGGAATGAGCTCCCAATGCGCATCCACCTGGCTCATTTCCTTTCTTGTGCGAAGGTGAATCGATAAATTCACAATATCTTGCTCCAAAATGTGTCTGAGCCATCCGCGCCATTCATCGACCTCAGTAAAACCAAGTCTTGTTTTGACGCTGACAGGTAATCCCCCAGCTTTTGCTGCTTGAATCAGCTCTGCGGCAACATCTGGACGAAGAATCAATCCACTACCCTTCCCGTTTTGCGTGACATTTGGGACAGGACAACCCATATTAATATCAAGCCCCTGAAATCCTAACTCCGCCATTCCAATACTCATTTGTCTAAAGTTCTCAGGCTTGTCTCCCCAAATATGAGCAACAATCGGCTGCTCATCCTCTGTAAACGTTAAACGGCCTTTCACACTTTGAATACCATCAGGGTGGCAGTAGCTCTCACTGTTCGTAAACTCTGTAAAAAACACATCCGGTCTCGCCGCCTCACTCACAACATGACGAAACACAACATCTGTCACTTCTTCCATTGGTGCTAATATAAAAAATGGCCGTGGTAAATCACGCCAGAAATTTTTACTCATCTTTCATCCAATTCCTCTCATGACATAGCGCCTAAAGGGCATGTCCTTCTATGAAGTCATACAGCAATTTTTATCATTATATACTTTAATATGAACTAGGTAAAATTGCAAAAAAGGACATTTGGTAATGAAATAAGGGCTGAAAATATTGATCCCACTTCCAAATATCATTTTTTAATGCAGATTGAACAAACAAAAATAAAAACATCCCGATATCGATGTTTTTCATGAAATCGGGATGTCTCTCAATAATTACTGATTAATTACAAGGCTTGCTACACATTCTACATGTGATATGTGTTGAAGTGGTTCATAATTTTATGAAGATTTTGCAGGTTCACCTAACTCATAAAAGTATTTATCTCTTAACTCTTGAATGACTAACTCTTTAAAACTGCCTCTTTGATCCATTAGACGTATAAAGCCTTCTTCAAAGTTTGGCAATAATTTATTTCCTAAACCCGTAGATATTGCTTTCTTTCCATTTAAATAAACTATTAACGAGTTGAAATTTCTAGTATATATATCATTGTCTATCTTAGAAAGCATTTCGTTATAATAAGATTCGATTAAGTCTATGTTTATATTTTGACTTACTTCGGCTTTTAATGCTTCTATGTCTCTCATTTCAATTAATAAATTATGCTTCAACTGATTATTTATTTTATTATTAGCATACCAGGTAGAAATTTTATTTTTTTCTCTTGATGCATATTTGATTAGACCTTCCTCAAACTCGTTTATCTTTTGAGGATCGCCAACTGTTTCTTCAATTATTTTATTTAAAAAAACCTTTTGACACATTGCATTCTCTATCTCGTTGAATGGCAAGACAAAAATGTTATTTTCCTTATATTTTTGGCGCTGTGCTTCACTCCATGTGTCACCATCTATTATACCGTATGCCCTTAATCTCCCAACACTTTGGTTAGCATTAAAGGACTTGCAATAATTAATAACATTATCATGTCCCCCTACAGGAATAACATTATGTTTTGAGAATATTCTAGAGTATATTTTAAAATCAAGACTATTTCTATCGTCACCCTCACAAAATAAAACGTCTTTTCTACTTCCCATTATTTCTAAAAGAAGTCGCTCTGGGATATTATCATCTTTTTTAATTATTGAAAAATCCCATGAAAATGGTGCCTCATAATGTTTATTCCAAATTAAAGTTTTATTATTTCTCGAGACTGCAAAATCTATGTTATGAGTAATGTATATAAATTTACAATCACTTCTATAATTCTCCAATAAATCCCACATACGTATACAAATAGATAAATGTAAATGATTTTCAGGTTCATCAATTATAATATAACTATCTTTATCTGCCAGTAATATATGCCCTATATAATAAAAAACAGCTTTTTCACCTTCACTCAAACTATTAAAATCGTATTGCTTTCCATCGAGAGTTTCAACATGTATTCCATATCTAGAATTCTGTTTTAACTTTCTATGAGTGATTAAACTTTCCCATATGCTTATAGTTTGATCTAACAACGATTCTTTTCTTTCTTCCACCATATTATATAATCTATCTGCTCTTTCAGCTTTTTCATCAAAAAGAGCAATCATTAGGTTTTCTAAATCTTTAGTAATAATTTTTAGTAAATCTTCATCACTACCCAACTTATTTATTCTTTGAAAACTCCTAACTTGTTCTTGCATATCTCTACCAACAGATATACTTGTCGGATTCATATATATAAGTAAATGTTGAGCTGAAATAATCGATATGTTTCCTTTTAATTTTCCATTCAAATTTCTAGCAAATGTGCTTTTCCCTGATCCATTTGGTCCAATTATCACTATATTATTTTCTATATGTTGAATATTATTGAATATTCGTACTGATGCAACTTTACCAATAAGTTCATTTTCATATTTGATACCTTGATGTATTATCATTTTTAATACATCCAAAGCATTAAACTCCTCAGTTCCTAAAGAATTCTGAATTCTCAGTGACTCTATAAAATTTTTAAAAATAGCCTTATTATGCTGACTTGTTAAGTGATAATTCCCGAAATTAATACTTAGCAATTCTCTCTCCAAGTACATATTATATTGTGTAGAGATACTCAAAGTAGTAATATTCTCAATAATATTATCTATTGCTTCTTCACTATTTAATAAATTAGTTATTCTATAATCAATATTTTTATAAAACATATCTAGAGTTGATAAGTTCAATCTTTGCTTATCCAAATTAATAATATTTTTTAATGTGTTTTGATTATCAGAAAACCATATATAATATTCTTTCAAATTACTAATATGTGTTTTTATTTGTATAAATTTTTGAACATAACTTTCTGTCACTTTATTCATTTAAATCCCCCCAAAATCGCTTATGAATTATTACCACTTAATTCGATTAAATAGTTTATCCAAAAATAACTGTAAGCTATATATAATAATTAATTTGAAATTTTCGACATAAATATTAATCTCGACTAAAACTAATAAACGTGCTGCTATTGCGGACAATAAAGTAATCATTATCTTTATTTCTTGAATGCGAGTAGTCTTATAAATAATATGATAAGCAAACTAGAAAATAGACTCTATAAAAATTATCGTAAAAATTATAATGTTCTTGTTATGCTTTGTCCACTCAAAAATAAAGCTTATATTAACTAAATTAACGGACGCGGATAATCCCAAAACTGCAATAAAAAGGATTATAGAAAAAAATTAAGCATAAAATATAGGAATAGAAAGAAAATTCCCAGGAAAATCCAGTAAAATTTTTTCGTTCCTTCCAAAATATATATTTTTTTAATACCATAGTTGAAATTGCAACTGATAGAGCTATTATAATCAAGCAATAAAATATAAATACACAGCAGAAAAATAAGACGTTTCCAAATGCATTAATAATTCCAACCCCAATTCCTCCTACAATTAAATTGATCAAAAAAGGATTTAAAAACCATTAAAACCATATTTGTTTTCTTTTTTCAAGATATCAACATTTTTTTGTAATCAACTCAAAAAAAGCATTGAAAAGTGTCGTATAATTTCTTTGCTCCATACTTAATTACAGTTTCCCATTCCTTTAATATTTCCACTCATCCCTATAACTATCTAAAAAAATTGGCAAAATTTTAGTATCATTTCTTTTTCTCACATCTTCTTGAAGGATTACTAAAGATGTTAAAATTATGGCTTCTAATACAGATGAAATCAAAATCAGTGCAGCTTCAACAAACTCTTCATAACTAATAGAAAATGCGATAGGATCATATTTTCTTTCCTGTTACTAGCTCAAGGAAATAACCAACTGTCATGGATTTTTAAATATTTATGCTCTAAATGATTGCGAATTTCTTTAAAAGACTCTAGTCTTTTATATTTCAATTCCATAAAATTACTATAAGCCGTTGCATCGTGGTACGCTACTATATCTTTTTCTAATAAGTTATGTTTATTGAATTGTGATCACTTTAAACAATCTATTGTAATTTGATTTAATGTTTCTGCATCGTTCTCTTCGAAAGCTTTGTCTGCCAAAAAAGCCATTTCATCGATTTCTCAACTAATCACATTCAAGCTTCCATAAATATAATTCGAAAAATAAAAAGGTAATAATGCTAATTCAATTATACACGAAACCATATAATTACTTAATTAGTGTAAATTCATATTACATTATATAATTACACCTAATAGTATTATTCACCAATATTAGAACTCATTCACAGCTACAGTTAAGTATTGATCATTCCAAAGTCCTTGATATCACTGCATTAAAATCTGTTGCAGTATGAGCGAAATAAAATAGATGTTGCTAATTTGAAAGCATATATCATAAATCAATTAAATCATAAACAACCACTTATAGAGCTAACTCAAACAATTCTAGCTCTTTTCATTCATAAAATAAAATAACAGCAAAAGCAGATGGTCAATTAGAAGTGCATTATAGCATTTCTAAACCATCTGCTTTTTATGTTTCAATAAATATTAAGTTAGCTATTTTAAAGACACAACAAAGTATTGAGCATGTAAAAAGCATGGTTAACTTAGGCTTAGTCAGCTAGTTCAAGCAACGCACAGCACTCCACATGACTCGTATGCGGAAACATATCCACCGGCTGCACTTCCTCCGTCACATACCCGCCATCTTCAAGAATACGCAAATCACGAGCAAGCGTCCCTGGATTACAGGAAACATACACAACACGGTTCGGTTTCATTTTTAAAATGGTGTCTAGCAGTGCTTCGTCGCAGCCTTTTCTTGGCGGATCGACAACTAGCGTATCTGCTTTGATGCCTTCTTTATACCAGTTTGGGATAACGGTTTCTGCTTCGCCGACGGCGAATTCGACGTTGTTAATTCCGTTTAAGGCAGCATTGCGTTTTGCATCTTCAATTGCTTCTGGGACAATTTCAACGCCATATACTCTGCCTGCTTTTTGTGCGAGAAATAAGGAAATCGTCCCGATTCCGCAGTATGCATCGATCACGGTTTCTTCTCCTTGCAGCTCGGCATATTCAAGGGCTTTATCATAAAGAACCTTTGTTTGAGCTGGATTCACTTGATAAAACGAGCGGGCTGAAATGGCAAATTTGATGTCGCCAATCGTGTCATAAATGTATTCTTCTCCCCATAAAACGGTCGTTTCGTCTCCGAAAATGACATTTGTCTTCTTTGAATTCACGTTTTGCACAATTGACCGAACGTGTGGGAAGCGTGCTATAATCTGCTCAATCACTTGTTGCTTTTGCGGAAAATCAGACGTTCTTGTGACAAACACAACCATCATTTCACCTGTTGCAATACCGTAGCGAACCATGACATGACGGAGCCAGCCTTTATGCCGCTCTTCGTTATATGCTTTGATGCCAAACGCATTGCAGATGTCTTTTACTGCCTGTACTACTTCGTCATTTTCTGATTGCTGGATTAAACATTTTTCCATATCAATGATTTCATGGGTACGCTGCTGATAAAATCCTGCAACAAGTCCTCCTTCCCGTTCGCCAACTGGTACTTGTGCTTTGTTTCTGTAATTCCAAGGGTCTTCCATGCCGAGTACAGGATGAACTTTTACACGGCTCATATCAAGCTTGCCGATCCGCTCCAATACGTCCTTTACTTGTTTCTGTTTAAAAAGCAGCTGGCCTTTATAGCTCATGTGCTGAATTTGACAGCCTCCGCACTGCTTATAGATAGGACATGGCGCATCTTGCCTGTGCTGACTTTCCTTTGTCAGCTCCATGAGTCGTCCAAAAGCAAATCCTTTTTTGACACGTGTGACTTTGATTTTCCCTTGTTCGTCAGGAAGGGCATTCGGTACAAACACAGGGAAACCCTCAACTTTCGCTACACCTGCACCTTCGTGCGTTAAATCTTCGAAGGTTACATTGTAGTATTCATTTTTTTCAACAGGCGGTTTCATTTTCACCAATTTTATCACCTCATTTGCAAAGAAAAACTTGGCCGCCATAAGGAACCAAGTTTAGTCTTCACCCTATTTTTTCAGCTGTTGCTTTTGGCACAATAAATTCAATATGGCGATACAGGTTTTCAAATTCACCTGGCAGCATGCCGCCGTATTCACCATCTAAATTCAATTGCATTTTATCTTTTACATCTACCTTCACGCGATTCGCTTTTGCGTAGATGACATTGTTATCATGAATATGCTCGCCTCTGAGTGCAAGGCTGACCACTCGAATGGCTTCTGCTAGATTGACCTTCTTTAGAATGATCAGGTCAAACATCCCATCATCTAGAATGGAATCTGGTGCGAGCTTTTCAAAGCCGCCTACTGAGTTTGTTAGTGAAACAAGAAACAGCATGATTTCGCCATGAAACAATTTGCCGTCATATTCAATTTCGACTTCTGTCGGGCGAATGGAAGGAAGCATCTCCATGCCTTTCAAATAATACGCAAGTTGTCCTAGCATGGTTTTCAGCTTACTAGGCACTTCATAGGTCAGCTCTGTTAATCGGCCGCCTCCCGCAATATTAATGAAATACTGTCCATTCACTTTACCAATATCAAGCGGCTTTGCTACACCATCAATGATCGCATCTGTCGCTTTTAAAATATCTTCTCTTGGAATGCCAAGTGCTCTTGCGAAGTCATTGGTCGTTCCAACTGGAATGATTCCTAATTTTGGTCTTTTTTCAAGCGGCGCTAATCCGTTGACGACTTCATTAATCGTGCCGTCTCCACCAGCTGCTACAATTAAATCAAAGTCTCTCTGTGCGGCTTTTTCGGCTGCTTGTGTTGCATCTCCTGCACATGTCGTCGCATGACAAGATGTTTCATAGCCAGCCTGTTCAAATTTTTGCAAAACCTGCGGTAAATTCTTCTTAAAGAGTTCACGTCCAGATGTCGGATTGTATATAATTCGAGCACGTTTCATTCATCATCATCCTATTATCATTATGCAATCTATTTTCACCACTAACAACCTTTAATTATACTATGAGATTTGAAAATGGCAACAGAACAACCCCCTAATATTTGAAATCTCATGGTACGTTTCCCTCAGCAGATCACCATTCTGATAAGATAAAAGAAAACGATGAAAAGGATGGTATGCCATGAAAAAGCCTGTCTATTTCAACCATGACGGCGGTGTTGATGATCTCGTGTCCTTATTTCTACTTCTTCAAATGGAACACCTGAAAGTGATCGGGATGTCTGTGATTCCTGCTGATTGTTATTTAGAGCCTGCGCTGAGCGCCTCTCAGAAAATTATTGATCGATTTAGCCCATATGAGATTGAAGTCGCCGCTTCCAATTCTAGAGGTGTGAATCCATTTCCAAAGGAATGGCGTATGCATGCCTTTTATGTAGATGCCCTGCCGATTTTAAACGAAAAAGGTGCTGTTGATACAAAAGTATCTAAGCTTCCTGCACATCTTCACCTGATTGAAACGGTGAAAAAGTCAACCGAACCTGTTACGCTGCTCTTTACAGGACCGCTCACAGACCTTGCACGCGCCTTAGAAGAAGATCCTTCCATCTCAAATAAAATTGAGAAACTGGTGTGGATGGGCGGCACATTCCTTGAAAAAGGCAATGTCGAAGAACCCGAGCATGATGGAACAGCAGAATGGAATGCTTTTTGGGACCCTTATGCTGTGAGCACCGTATTTCAAGAGCGTTTTCCAATAGAAATGGTCGCACTGGAAAGCACGAATCAAGTCCCGCTCACACTCGATGTCCGTCAACGCTGGGCTTCCCTTCGCTCTCACATCGGGATTGACTTTATTGGACAATGTTATGCCTTTTGTCCGCCTCTCATTCATCACGAAACGAACTCGACTTACTACTTATGGGATGTGCTGACAACGATCACTCTTGCATCTACCTCATTTACCCGTTCAAAAGAAATGAATGCAATTGTTTATACCGAAACACCAAGACAAGGACGTACCGAAGAACATCCAGATGGAAAATTGATTCAAGTCATTGACCACGTCGATCGGGATGCCTTTTTCGAGGCCTTTGAAGAGCTGATGAGAAAAGCGGTTTGTCAGATTTCATCATAAAAAAGCCCCGCTTATTAGCGGGGCTCAGATTGTTGACAAAGGACTAAATTATACTTTTTTAGCCCTGTGTCTTCTTTTCAACGTGATAGAAAACCTTTGCAGCCCTAGGAAGGACGAGTACCGGCGCGGAGCGAATTTGACATTCGTGAGCACCGGAACGCAGGATTGACAAAGAATGCGAGTGTTTGTCTACACGCTGAAGCCCCGCTCATTAGCGGGGCTTCCTCTTACTCTTCTTCAGCGTACTTTTTCTTACGTCTAAACTTGCTTAAGATTTCATACACGATTGGCACGATGACCAATGTGAGAAGTGTAGAACTTGTTAAACCGCCAATAACGGTGACGCCAAGTCCTTTTGATACGATCTGACTTCCGCCTTCAAAACCTAATGCGAGTGGCAGCAATGCACCAATTGTCGCAAGTGCCGTCATTAAGATTGGGCGTAATCTTGTTGTACCTGCTTCAAGTAAAGCTTCTCTTGTTGAAAGACCTTCTTTTTCTTTATGAATCACTCGGTCAATCAAGACAATGGCATTTGTTACAACGATTCCGATTAGCATCAGCAATCCAATCATGGCATTTAAACTGATGGTTTCTTTCGCTACAAACAATCCAACGAGTGCCCCAATAACCGTAAATGGAAGTGAGAACAGAATCGCAAATGGTGCAAGACCTCCGCCAAATGTAATGACGAGAACGAGGTATACAATCGCAATCGCTGCAAGCATTGCGAGTCCTAGCTGTGTAAAGGATTCCTCAATATCCGCACTTACACCGCCTGTATCAATCGTAACGCCAGATTTCAAATCAAGCTTGTCAACTTTCTTCTGGACATCTTGTGTCACACTTGATACGTCGTCTGTTGTCATGTCACCAGATACTTCAGCATAAATCTTCCCATCACGCTTTGTCACAGTGTTTGCTGTTGTGCCATCTTTCACTTTCACCACATCGCCAATTCGGACTTGTTGTCCTGTTGGTGTTGTGATCTTTTTATTCTCTAGATCTTTTTTACTCTTGTATTCATCTTTTTCCGTTTGAAGCTTCACATCTAGTTCTTTGCCGTCCTCTGTTACTTTCGTCAACGTTGTTTCATTACTTTGAGGAGCGATCGCCTGTGCGATTTGTGAAGCGGTTAAGCCTTGTTTCGCCAGTTTTTCTTGATCTGCATTAAACGTATATTCGTCATATTTCTCAGATAAGCTTGTGCTGACGTTTTTCAAGTTCTTTTCATCTTTTAAAATGTTCTCGACATCTTTGACTGTGCCTTCAATATCACTTGCTTTGTCACCGTACACATAGTACGTCACTGTATTGCTTGCGCCAGCAGATGAGAAGTCTTGTGATTTCCATTCCCCTTTAGACGTTTTGTCTTGAAGGGCTTTAACCATACGATCTTTTTCTTTATCAAAGTTCGGTGTGTCCTCGTCGTATTGTACGAAGAATAATGCACCGTTAGAGTTTCCGCCAACACTTGCTGTCATTGCATTTGAAGAGCCTAATGAATATTGAACCGTATTGACATGATCACGTTTCATTAAGTAATCTTCTGCCTTTTTCGTTTCAGCAACGGCTTGTTCTCTCGTTTGTCCAGGCTCTGGCGTGTATGTCACCATTGCCGTTTTTTCTGCTTCCTGTGGTAAGAAGCTGACACCGACAAGTGGTGCGAGGAATAAGCTTCCGACCAGCATCAGAATCGCAATTCCTGACGTGATCCATTTATGGTTCAATGTCCAATTGAGTACACGTCTATAACCACCAGCAAGTTTGCTTGGTTTGTGTTCTTTTACCTTTTTCGCTTTGCCATACAGGTTCTTTTTAAATAGGCTGTGAGCCATCATTGGAACGATTGTAATGGCAACAAGTAGTGAAGCCATTAGAGCAAACACAATGGTTAATGCAAATGGGATGAATAATTCACCAATCATTCCACCCACTAGCGCTAATGGCAAGAATACCGCAATTGTGACAATCGTCGAAGACATAATCGGAATAAACATTTCTTTTGTGGCTTCTCTAACGAGTGCTTTGCCTTTTAACGGTTCATCTTTTAACGCCATTCGTCGATAGATGTTTTCTATGACAACAATCGAGTCATCGACAACACGTCCAATGGCGACTGTCATGGCACCGAGTGTCATGATATTTAATGTGATATCGAGCTGATTTAATAATAAAACAGCAATCAACAGGGATAACGGAATGGAGATGACCGAAATTAATGTTGATTTGATATCTCGAAGGAACAACATGATGATAATGATCGCAAAGATTGCTCCGATGATCGCCTTGTTCAGCATTGTGCTGACAGATTCTTTAATCGGCTCTGCTTGATCATATGTCGTGCTGACTTTGATTCCTTTATTGTCTTTTTTGAATGTTTCAAGTTCTTTTGTGACTGCTTCTGCTACACTCACTGTGTTGGCATCAGAGCCTTTGACAATTTGCAAACCGATACTGTCTTTTCCGTTCGTTCTAGAAATCGATTCTGCATCTTTCACGACTTTAATATCTGCTATCTCAGAAAGTTTGATCGTCGGCAGTTCTACCGATTGACCGCTTGCTGCACCAGTTTGTTGCTGAGCTGCTGCTTGCTGCTGACTTGCACTTCCAGCCTGTTGATCGGTACCTTGAGCACCTGCATTTCCTGAGCCGCTAGCAGATGCACCAGCTCCTGCGCTTCCCGCACCGCCGCTTGCACTTGGTGTGACAGGAATTCGCATGTTTTTCAAATCTTTAACACTTAAAATATTGCCATCCACTACGACTGATTTTTGCTTGTTGCCAAATGTGTATAACCCTAAAGGTACATTGACATCAGAGCCTTTGATCATGTTTTGGACAGTTTCTTCATCTAAACCATATTCCTTCAATTTCTTTTGTTTAAAAGAAAATTCTACTTCTTTGATTTGTTGTCCAGAAGCTTCGACAGACGAGACACCCTCTAAGCTTTGAAGAGAAGGAATAAGGTCATTTTCCACTTTTTGTGTCAGGTCTTGTAATGATTCTTTATCACCGGAGACACTTAGAGCTAAGATTGGAATCGCATTGATGCTAAAACGTGTGATTTTTGGTTTTTCTGCATTTTCTGGAAAATTGATATTGCTAATGGCATCTTCAATTTCCTTCTTTGCTTCATCCATATCTTTATTGTAATCGTACTCGATTTGAATCGATGAGGCATTTTCAAAAGAATTAGAAGTGACCACATTCACCCCATTGAGATTTTGTATCGACTTCTCAATTGGATCTGTCACCTTATCTGATACTTCGTCCGGCGTTGCGCCAGGATACGTTGTAGAAACCGTAATGACTGGAGTGTTGATATTCGGGATTGATTCTTGTTTCATATTCAATCCGGCATATAGACCAGCAACTGTTACGATAATCGTCATGAGCCATACAGCGAACTTGTTCTTTAATACAAAATTGATGATCGAATTCATTATGTCCTCCATTTTCCTTTATGTATTGACTGACTGGTCATTCTATATCATAATAAACGGTGATATACAATGCCGTCAACCATTTCACTTGCGTTTGACGTAACATTCTAAAGCTGAAGGGGCCTTATTTCATGAACGAAAAAAAAGAAAAAATCATTAAAGCAAGCATTCAGTTGTTTGCGAAAAAAGGTTTTTCTTCTACGACCATTCAGGAAATTGCAGATGAATGCGGAATTTCTAAAGGTGCATTTTATTTGCATTTCAAATCAAAAGAACAGCTTTTCAACAGAGCGTTTGAATATTATATCGACACGTCTATGCAAAGTATTGAAAAGATTCGAAAAGAAAATCAACATCTTGCGCCTAGAGATATCTTTCAGAAACAAATCGCTGAACAGTTCCAGCACTTTGCTGAGAACAAGGATTTTATCATTTTGATCCTCAGCGAGAACATTATTCCGGAAAATCAGCAAATTAAAAAGTATTCCAAAACGGTTAAAAAGCAGATGAATGATGAAATCCAAATTTCTATTTTGACCACGTATGGACAGGAGATCGAACCATATATAACTGACCTGTCAGTCATGATTCAAGGAATCATCCAATCTTATGTGCAAGTACTGCTTTTGCAAGATCAGATGCAATTATCATGTGATGAGCTCTCATCCTTTATTCTCGACCGATTTGATGATTTGGTGCATGGGCTTCTCCGTTCTCATGCGAAGCCGATTCTAAAGCAAAACATTTGGGATGATGAAGCGCCAAATGCCGCTACTCTTCAAGAAGAGCTTCGATTGTTAAAATCTGAGCATCTGCTTTCGGATGATACCCTTGTATCCATTGAAGTTATTGAAGAAGAATTGGCCAAAGATGAGCCGCGCAAGCCGGTCATTCAAGGGATGCTGACAAATTTAGAAACGTGTGAGGACTCCGCTGTCCAAAGAGCTGTGGAACAATTGAAGCTATTCCTCCAATGACAATACGTGGCGATGTTCACTTTAGTTCACCTTTATCCCCTTCGAATATGTGCTAAAGCTTATGCTTCATTATAAAAAAAGAACCAATGAATTGATATACGGCGGTGGTCTGAATCTGTGATAAGACCCTGTCATTATCCATCAACAAAAAAACCGCCTCTTCCATGAGGCGGTTTTTGCGATTTATCGTTTTTTGATTTCTTCGAGAAGAATCTTGTTGACCATCGGTGGGTTTGCTTGTCCCTTCGATGCTTTCATGATTTGTCCGACTAAGAAACCAATTGCGCGGTCTTTTCCATTTTTGAAGTCTTCAATGGATTGCGGATTGTTATCAAGAGCTTCTGTGACAAGTTTGAGCAGTGCACCTTCGTCAGAAATTTGGACAAGTCCTTTTTCTTTGACGATTGTTTCTGCGTCGCCCCCATTTTCGATAAGTTCTTTGAATACCTTTTTGGCAATCTTAGAAGAAATCGTTCCTTTTTCGATAAGCTTGATCATGCCAGCCAGTCCTTGAGGCGTTAGCTTCGTATCTTCCAGCTCTTTTTGAGCCGAGTTCAAGTAGGCAGATACTTCACCCATGAGCCAGTTTGATGCTTGCTTCGCTTCAGCACCTTCTGAAATGGTCGCTTCAAAGAAATCAGACATTTCTTTTGTCAGCGTCAGTACCATTGCGTCATATGCAGGAAGTCCTAGTTCATCAATGTAGCGTTTGCGGCGCTCGTCTGGAAGCTCTGGAATGGATGCTCTTACACGTTCTTTCCACTCGTCATCAATATACAGCTCCACCAAATCTGGTTCTGGGAAGTAACGGTAATCATCAGAACCTTCTTTGACACGCATGAGGATCGTCTTTTTAGACGCCTCGTCATAGCGGCGAGTTTCTTGTTCGATCAAGCCGCCAGAAAGCAATACTTGCTCTTGACGTTTTTCTTCAAACTCAAGACCTTTTTGGACGAAAGCAAATGAGTTTAAGTTCTTCAGCTCTGTTTTTGTTCCAAACTCTTCACGACCGATTGGACGAAGAGAAATGTTGGCATCACAACGTAGTGAGCCTTCTTCCATCTTACAGTCAGAAACGCCTGTATATTGAATAATGGATTTTAATTTTTCTAAGTAAGCATACGCTTCTTCTGGCGTACGAATGTCAGGCTCAGATACGATTTCAACAAGTGGTGTACCTTGACGGTTGAAATCGACGAGTGAATAACCGTCGCCTGTGTGCGTCAGTTTTCCTGCATCCTCTTCCAAATGAAGACGTGTAATACCAATTCGTTTTGTCTTGCCGTCTACTTCAATTTCAATCCAGCCGTTTTCACCGATCGGTTTATCAAATTGAGAAATTTGATACGCCTTTGGGTTATCAGGATAGAAATAGTTTTTACGGTCAAATTTTGTATCAGTTGCAATCTCACAGTTCAGTGCCATTGCTGCTTTCATCGCAAAGTTCACCGCTTCTTTGTTCAGCACAGGCAGTACGCCTGGATAACCAAGATCGATGACACTTGTTTGCGTATTGGCAGCCGCACCAAAAGGCGTCGGTGAGCTTGAGAAAATTTTTGATTGTGTTTTGAGCTCTACGTGGACTTCAAGTCCAATTACCGTTTCAAAGTTCATTCTGATTCACCCCTTACAGTTCAGGTTTTGCTTTATGATGATCTGTTGCTTGTTCGAAAGCGTGAGCCACGCGGTAAACGGTTCCTTCATCAAAGTGTTTACCGATGATTTGCAGTCCTAACGGAAGACCATTTGCAAATCCACAAGGCACACTGATTCCTGGGACGCCTGCAAGGTTAACAGGGATCGTTAAAATGTCGTTTGCATACATCGTCAGTGGATCGCTTGTCTTTTCACCAATGTTAAATGCCGGAGTTGGTGTTGTTGGTCCTACAATGACATCATACTTTTCAAAAACATCTTCAAAGTCTTTTTTGATCAGTGTACGGACTTTTTGCGCTTTTTTATAGTATGCATCGTAATATCCTGAGCTTAGAGCGAATGTGCCAAGCATGATGCGGCGTTTGACTTCGTCTCCAAAGCCTTCAGAACGGGTATTTTTATATAAATCAATCAGGTTGTCTGCATTGTCTGTACGGTAGCCATAGCGAATACCGTCAAAACGAGCAAGGTTTGCAGATGCTTCTGAAGATGAAAGCAAGTAGTAAGTCGCAAGCGCATATTTAGAATGCGGAAGAGATACTTCTTCCCATGTGGCACCAAGTCCTTCTAATACTTTCAACGCTTGAAGAACAGACTCTTTTGCTTCTTCGCCAACACCTTCGCCAAGATATTCTTTTGGCACAGCGATTTTCAAGCCTTTGATGTCGCCAGTTAATGAAGAAAGAAAATCTGGGACATCGACATTTGCACTCGTTGCGTCCATTTGATCAACACCAGAAATCGCTTGAAGAACATATGCATTGTCCTCAACATTACGCGTAATCGGCCCAATTTGATCTAATGATGAAGCAAATGCGATTAAACCGTATCTAGATACACGGCCATACGTTGGTTTAAGACCAACAACACCACAGAATGATGCCGGCTGGCGAATGGAGCCGCCTGTATCTGATCCAAGAGAGAATGGTACTTCTCCAGCTGCAACAGATGCTGCTGAGCCACCACTTGACCCACCTGGAACTGTGTTTAAATTCCACGGGTTCTTCGTTGCTTTGAAGCCTGAGTTCTCCGTAGAAGATCCCATCGCAAATTCGTCCATGTTTAATTTACCGATTGTGACAGCTTCCGCTTCTCTTAAGCGGTTCACAACGGTTGCATCGTAAATAGGATCGAAGTTTTGCAAGATTTTACTTGATGCCGTTGTACGTAAATCTTTCGTCACGATGTTATCTTTGACACCGATCGGCATACCGAACAATAGACCAAGCTCGTCCTTTTCACCAACGGCCTCGTCCAATTCTTTTGCGTACGCACGTGCTTTCTCTTCGTCCAGCGCTAGGAATGCTTGTACTTTCCCGTCTACTTCATGGATTCGTTTGTAAGACTCGTCCACTAGATCAGAAACAGACAGTTCCTTTTTATGTAAAAGCTCTTTTAATTCAGAAATTTTGTGGTCAAACAGTGACATGCCTCAGGCCTCCTTTAGTCCAAAATTGATGGCACACGAATATAGCCGTCTTTATGATCAGGCGCGTTTTTGATGACTGCCTCAATGGAAAGACCTTTATTCGGAACATCTTCTCTCATGACGTTTTTCATTTTTAATACGTGTGTTGTTGGTTCAACGTTTTCCGTATCTACCTCGTTTAACTGCTCTGCAAATGAAATGATGCTATCAAGCTGTTCTGTAAACATCTCAGCTTCTTCTTCTGTAATCGCAAGCCGTGCCAAATGCGCAACATGCTTTACTTCTTCTATTGAAATTCTTGACATGCAGGTTCACCTCCAAAATGATACGTGTTCGTGGTCATGATCATAAGTCATATACACTTTATCATATCAAATTTTACTGTTCTAAAGCAACTTTACGAGGACGCCTAGAAAGGCTTTGTCCACTAATATGTCATTGTGGTGTAGCCAGTGTCTAAAATATTCATCAAGGTGACTTTTTATTTTTCAGAAAATTTTTACTTTAGTTTATTTTTGTAAACGCATACATATAGAAGCTTATCACCGATCCGTGCATTTTTTCTTAAAGATAAAGATGTTTAAGAAGGTTGATCACTTGGGAATACTCTGATAGGTTAAGTAACCATAGCAGTGAGCAGGGCAGTGAAATGTCATTTCTGTCTAGCACTTCTGTATATTTTGATTGAGGTGATGTCAAATTAATACGAAAAAGGTGAGAAAACAAAATGAGTATTGAAGTTACGATTTCCTTATCTATCTATTTTATCGGGATGCTTGCCATTGGTTGGTATGCGTTTAGGAAAACACATGATTTAAATGATTATATGCTTGGTGGACGAGGTCTTGGTCCATTCGTTACAGCTCTATCAGCAGGTGCTGCGGATATGAGTGGTTGGATGCTGATGGGTGTACCAGGTGAAATGTATAAAACAGGTTTATCGACAACCTGGCTTGCAATTGGTTTAATTGTCGGTGCTTATTTGAACTATTTAATTCTTGCACCTCGTTTACGTTCTTATACAGAAATTGCTGATGATGCCATTACGATTCCTGATTTCTTTGACAAACGATTCAAAGGATCATCTGCTTTATTAAAAGCAGTTTCAGCCGTCATCATTTTAATCTTCTTTACGTTGTATACATCATCTGGGATGGTATCAGGCGGACGTTTATTTGAGTCAGCATTCGGTGCTCACTACATGTTTGGTCTGATATTGACATCAAGTATCGTGATTTTGTATACACTGTTCGGTGGATTTCTAGCAGTGAGCTTAACGGACTTTGTCCAAGGAGCTATTATGTTTTTAGCATTAGTGCTCGTGCCGATCGTTGCCTTTACTCAATTAGGTGGACCTGTTGCCACATTCAATGATATTCAACAGATTGACCCTAAATTGCTTGATATTTTTAGAGGAACGAGCGTCATTGGCATTATTTCCTTCCTCGCTTGGGGATTAGGTTACTTTGGACAGCCTCATATTATCGTACGTTTTATGGCGATTACGTCCGTAAAAGATTTAAAACCAGCACGCCGAATCGGAATGAGCTGGATGATTATCTCTGTCATTGGTTCACTATCTGTTGGTTTAGTTGGTGTCGCATACGTACATGAAACGGGTATGAACCTTGCTGATCCTGAAACGATCTTTATCGTCTTTTCTAAAGTATTGTTCCATCCTTACATTACTGGATTCTTACTTTCTGCCATTTTAGCAGCCATTATGAGTTCAATTTCTTCTCAGCTGCTTGTGACAGCAAGTGCCATGACAGAGGATTTATACAGAACGTTTTTTAGAAAGAAAGCCTCAGATAAAGAGCTTGTGATGATTGGTCGTATGTCTGTACTCGTTGTTGCGATTATTGCTCTTTGTCTATCTCTAAACCCAAGCGACACCATTCTTGACCTCGTCGGTTATGCTTGGGCAGGATTTGGTTCTTCATTCGGTCCAGTCATCTTGCTTTGCCTATACTGGAAACGAATGAATCATCACGGTGCACTTGTCGGAATGATTGTGGGTGCCGTTGTGGTTCTTACATGGATCACGACAGGTCTCAACCATTCAACAGGTATCTATGAAATGATTCCTGGCTTTACGTTAAGTGGCTTAGCCGCAATTGTTGTGAGCTTAATGACAAGTAAACCGACAAAAGCATCAAAGCAGCTATTTAACAAAATGGAAGACCATCTCGAAGAAGAAACAAAATAACCAAACATGAGGAGTCATCTGCATTATGCGGATGACTCTCTTTATTTTTAAATAAAATGCTTTTCTTTCTCCCGTTTCTGAATAAAATAGAAGTTGTGCAGCCATATGGGCTGTGAGAAGATCATATACATGATGTGAAACGTACATGAAGTGAAAGGAGCGATACGCATGTTTTGGACAATTGAATGGGATACGGTCTTGAAATTAGCCGTTGCCACCTTAATCGGTTTGATCATCGGTCTTGAACGCGAACTTAAGAAAAAGCCGCTTGGGCTAAAAACGTGTATTGTCATTGCTGTCAGCTCCTGCGTATTAACCATCATCAGCATTGATGCAGCCTACAATTTCCCTCGAGTCTCTAAGCTTCAAATGGACCCACTCAGGTTACCGGCGCAAATTATATCTGGTGTTGGTTTTATTGGAGCAGGTGTGATTCTTCGCAAAAGCAATGACGTCATCTCAGGTCTTACGACATCTGCGATGATTTGGGGAGCAGCAGGACTTGGGGTTGCAACAGGTGCAGGTTTTTATAAAGAAGCCTTCCTCAGTCTTTTCTTTATTCTTGTCAGTGTGGAATTTTTACCTTGGCTCTTCCAGCGGATTGGACCCATTCGCTTACAGGAAAAAGAAATCCGCATCAGAATGTCACTTTCTGACCGAAACCGCATGACAGAGATTTTAAAAGAAATGAAAGCACTCAATATTCGGATTCATTCTGTACGTATTGATGATTTAAAGGAAAAAGACTATCCGATCATGGAAGTACGTGTTCGCGTACATAAAGACCGCTATACAACCGATGTGTACTTTGATATTAAAGATTTAGAAGGCGTTGTTGGTGTGAAGTGTGATACGGTGTAGGATAAAAAGCCCCTTGCTATGTCAAACAGCAAGGGGCTTTTGATTTATGTTGTTAGCTGATGAAAGTCAAAAGGCGTAATTGGGGTTTTGTCCTCAATCTCCTTTCGAAAACGCGCCAGCATGGCACTTTCGTCAGCGCTTAGTGTTCGGAGATCAAATGCTTGATGTAAAAGCCCATAAATAAGCATATGACGCAGCATAAGGAAATCTGGTATTGTCGCCAGCCATGCGTCATCAAGCTCATTCTCCTGTCGATAGCCTTTGAGAAAATGGCTCATAAATTCACCCGTAAATTCAGCTTTATCCTCATACGGAATCACCGGATACCAAAGAACGTTGTATAGCAAAATGCTCATATCGTTGATAAACCAGTGATACCCACAATCATCAAAATCAAATGCAATGATTTCTCCCTGATGATAATGGAAGTTCCCGTGATGTAAATCCGCATGCACCAGTCCATAGACATCCTTGGATATTCGGAGCTGGTGAAGCTTTTGCATCAGTTCATCTTTTCGCTGCAACACAACCGTTTGATCAGAAGGAATATACGTTTCAAGCTTTAATTGCTCCTCCTCATACCACTCTTGACGCTTATAGCGAGGATCTTTCACTTGATATTGTTTAGTCGTTTGATGCATACGCCCTGTATAGGCTCCTAACGCTTGAAACAACTGTCCATTCCAATCTGCTTCGGTCACTTTTCTGCCAGGCGCCTTTTCGTACACTCTCAGCAAAAAAGCGCCTCCTGCTTGATCGGGAATCGCTTCAACATCTTTTCCTCTTGCGGATAAAACCGGTTTAGCTACTGAGCTTCCATGTTGAGATAAATACCGAATCCAGTCCATTTCTCCTAGAATATATGTGCGGGAGCGGCGAATGGTATGGGTGATTTTCAATATATAACTCGACCCTTTTTCATCCGTATATTCATACACATAATTTTCTGCATCGGCTAGAAATGTGACCTGTTCTGGCTGAAAATGATAGAGTAGAGCCGCTTTCTTTAAGACCATTTGTTCATCGTATCGTGCTTTTACTTTTTTATGCATGCTGATTCTCCTTTTATCGTCTTTTTACTTATACATGACGGTAATCAGCATTTATACGAGCATCAACATACCTGCCTTTCCTTTTGGTTTCTTCACATACTTTGACAAAAGTTGAAAGATTCCTCTAATTAGAAATAAAAAAACCGCCAAAAGGCGGTTTTCAGATTGTTGACAAAGGGCGAAAATGAACTTGATTTTAGCCCTTTGTCTTCTTTTCAGCGTGATGAAAACCTTTGCAGCCCTAGGAAGGACGAGTACTGGCGCGGAGCGAATGTCACATTCGTGAGCACCAGCACGCAGGACTGACAAAGAATGCGAGGTTTGTCTACACGCTAAAAACCGCCAAAAGGCGGTTTTTATTTAGTCATATATATGGACCGTTGGTTCTTTATCTTCAGCATTTTTTGTGATGAGGGCTTCTTGCTGATCAGAAGAGGTGATGTTGATTTCTATATTGGTGCTCTTATAGTAATCCATGACTTCACCTGTTAAGTATTGCGTGAATGCCACGACTTCTGTTTTGCCGTAGAATTGCATTGGAATTTCTACTTTCATTTTTTGCAAGTTCCCGTTTTTATAGAAACCTTTGCCTACCACACCTGTGTAATTCGGGAAGTAGTCTTCTACCTTTGTCTTGAAGCGGTCAAATCGCTCTGAATCATCTTTGTAGCTGCTCTTGGCATTATCTGAAGGGAAGAAGACATTCTCTTCTTTAATCGTATCCCAACTGCCAATATCAGCTGATCCTGCTTTTACATCAGTTTTAGCGATGAAGTTTCCTGGAACAATAGATGATTTTGGTGCTTGTTTATAAAGAGCAATCATGACTGGGACTTTTTGCAGTCCGTCCATTTGACGAAGTCGTTTAATGACTTGTTCCGCAATTTTTTCGCCCTCTGCTAAAAGTTTCTTTGAATTCTTCGATGAATCGATGGTCACCTCTTGCTGAGGATCTCCGATATTTTCGCGATAATAATAGACAGAGTTAAGCGCAAGACCGATAACAACCCCGCCAAGCTGTAAGCTATTTTTATCTTTTCTGATTAAATAATTATGCTCTAACATGGAAGCTAAGTAGATTGGACTATTTTCGTTTTTTGACTTTGTTGAACCTGAGTTTGGAAGAGCAGGGTTTAAGCCTAAGTTCTTAAAGTCTTTGTCTTCTTTTTCAGCTTTTTTCAGATCACTGCCTGTTTTTTTGCGGGCAAGCCAGCTGAGAACAGTATCTTCATCTAAATGCTGTCCTTCTTGGAACAGATAGTCGTTTGTATTGAATGATTCTGTTGCCAGGCGCATGAGTCCTGTTTCAAATTCATCAATGTCTAAGCGTGTATTGAGACGCTCTGCAGTTAGTCCTCTTGCCGCTCCTTGTTTAAACGGCAGCACCATTTTGTAATAGGAATCAGAGATGTTGTACATTGGGATGATCGCTGTTTCTTTCGTTTCATCCGTTTTTTGTGTAACCTCTTCCTCATCCTTTCCCCCAAAAGGTGCACACGCTGACAATACCAGTGTGAGCATTGTCAGCAGCAATAGCAACTTTTTCAATAGAAAACACTCCTCTTATTTCTTTAGCTCCTCGAGCATTTTGGCTTCGTCCCAAATTTCAATATTGAGTTCTTCTGCCTTTGTCAGCTTGCTTCCAGCTGCTTCGCCGGCAATGACTAAGTCTGTTTTTTTACTTACGCTACCTGCTAACTTGCCGCCTAATGCTTCGATCGCTGCCTTTGCATCATTTCGCGACATTTCTTCTAATTTTCCCGTCAGCACAATGGTTTTTCCTGCAAAGTAGGAATCACTTTCTTCTACTTTCACCGGTTTTGGCCCTGTGTAGGTCATATTGACCCCAAGTTCTTTTAGTTCATTTAGCAGATCTAGTATTTCTTCTTTCTCAAAGTACGTGACGACTGCATCGGCCATTTTTTCACCAATTTCATCTACTTCAAGTAATTGTTCTTTCGTTGCTTGTTTTAACTGATCGATATCCTCAAAGTGCATGGCCAACGTCTTCGCTGCTTTAGAACCAATAAATCGAATACCGAGTCCAAATAATAACCGTTCAAGAGAGTTTTCTTTCGATTGCTCGATCGAACGCAGTAAGTTATCGACTGACTTTTCGCCCATTCGTTCTAGCTGAATCAACTCTTCTTTTGTTAAACGGTAAAGGTCTGATACACGAGAGACAAGCTGTTCTTTGAAAAGTTGTGTAATGACTCGCTCGCCTAGCCCATCAATATTCATCGCATTACGAGACACAAAGTGAATGAGTCCTTCACGTATTTGAGCGGGGCATTGTGGATTGATGCACCGAAGCGCCACTTCTCCTTCAATTCTGACCAGCTCACTATGACACTCTGGACATTCAGTCGGCATGTGAAACGGCTCTTCTTCTCCTGTTCGCTGATCAACAAGAACCCCTGCAACCTCTGGGATAATATCGCCCGCTTTTTTGACAATCACTTGATCAAAAAGGCGGATATCCTTCTCTTTGATCAAATCTTCATTATGAAGAGAAGCACGCTGCACTGTCGTTCCTGCCACTTTTACAGGCTCAAGAATCGCTGTTGGGGTGATGACGCCAGTACGCCCCACACTTAGTTCAATATCAATCAGCTTCGTCACGACTTCTTCGGCCGGAAATTTGTACGCAACAGCCCAGCGTGGACTTTTTGCTGTGAAGCCTAGTTCTTCTTGCTGTGCCAATGAATTGACTTTAATGACAATGCCATCGATTTCGTATGAGAAATCAGCACGCTTTGTTTTCAGTGTTTCAATGAGGTCGATCACTTCTTCAATGGTTTGGCACATCCGTCTTTCTTTGTTCGTTTTAAAGCCAAGCTCATCGAGAAGATCAAGTCCTGCGCTTTGCGTATTAACACCAATTTCATCAAGCTCCGCTATACTGTAGACGAAGATATCAAGGTTTCGTTTCGCTGCAATTTTCGTATCGAGCTGACGAAGTGAGCCAGCAGCCGCATTACGCGGGTTCGCAAACGGCTCTTCTTCGTTTTGTAATCTTTTTTCGTTAAGGGCTTCAAAAGAAGGTTTTGGCATAAATGCCTCTCCTCTCACTTCAATCGACAGAGGCCGATTGATTTTGAGCGGGATGGAACGAATGGTTTTGAGGTTCTCGGTTATATCCTCACCTGTTGTCCCATCACCCCGCGTGGCACCCCGGACAAACACGCCATTTTCATAACGGAGAGAAACAGCGAGTCCGTCAATTTTCAGCTCGACATTGTAAGCGACGTCGTCACCGACTGCTTGACGAACCCGGCGGTCAAAATCAAGAAGGTCCTGTTCATGAAACGCATTGCCGAGACTGAGCATCGGTGTGCCGTGACGTACTTTTTGGAAGGCGTCTAAAACAGCACCTCCTACTCTTTGCGAGGGTGAATCGGCTGCTTTTAAATCAGGGTATTCTTCCTCCAGAGAGATCAGCTCACGCATCCGCGCATCATATTCAGCGTCAGGAACACTTGGACGATCCAGTGTGTGATATTCGTAGTTGTATTGATTCAAAATCTGGTGTAGTTCCTCGATCCGGCGTTTCGCTGCTTCTTTATCCATCTGCTTCTTCCTTTCACTTCATCCGTTTTGTCAGTCCTATCAGTTTATTGCTTTTCGATTGGCGCAAAGGCGGCAAGGAGACGCTTAATGCCTGTAGGGCTTGGGAAGGCAATATCAAGCTCTGTACTATCTCCACTACCTTTTACACTCACAACCGTGCCAACGCCCCATTTTTTATGAGCGGCTTTATCACCGACAGCCCAGCCAATGCTGCCGCCGCCTGTGTTTTGAATGGTTTGCGTTTGTGGACGTGAGACAGGCCCTCGTCTTTGCGGTCTTTCTCTCGTTTGGCCAAACGGTGTTTTCGTTTCTTTTTTCTCATTTAGGTTGTCCAATAAATCAGCTGGTATTTCTCTGATAAATCGTGATTCCAGATTCATGTTCGTCCGGCCGAATAACGTTCTCATCTTCGCACTTGATAAATAAAGCTCTTCTTCGGCCCGTGTGATCCCTACATAAGCGAGACGGCGCTCTTCTTCCATCTCGGCATCTTCCATTAATGAACGACTGTGCGGGAAGACACCTTCCTCCATTCCCATTAAGAACACAACGGGGAATTCAAGTCCTTTTGCTGCGTGAAGCGTCATTAAAATGACCGCATCCTGATCTTCTTCCTCAGCCTCATCCAGCTTATCAATGTCTGCGACGAGGGCGAGGTCTGTCAGGAAGGTGACAAGTGATTTATCTTCATTTTGTTCTTCAAAGTTTTTAGTGACCGATAGAAACTCGTCAATATTTTCTAAACGGCTTTGTGCTTCAATCGTTTTTTCGATCTTCAGTGCTTCACGATAGCCTGTTTTCTCTAGGATCTCTTCCGTTAATTCTGTGACAGATAAATAATCCTGCATATTTGTCATTTGATCAATGAGCTGTTTGAACTCATCAAGTGCATTGGCTGCTCTTGCACTGAGTCCAATGAAATCCACCTGACCAAGTGCTTCAAACATAGAGAGATCATTCATTTCTGCGTATGCGGCAATTTTATCAACAGAAGTCGCCCCAATTCCTCGTTTTGGTACGTTGACAATGCGTGCAAAACTAATATCGTCATCTGGATTTGCCACAAGGCGTAAGTATGCCAAAATGTCCTTGATCTCTTTTCTGTCATAGAACTTCGTGCCACCGACGATGTTGTATTGAATGTTCGCCTTCATTAACGTTTCCTCTATGACACGTGACTGGGCGTTCGTTCGATAGAGGATCGCAAAATCAGATAATTTACGCTTGCCGCTCTGATGAAGCTGACGAATCTTTCCAGCGACAAATTGACCTTCACCGAATTCATTATCCGCACGGTAATAGGCAATCTTCGCTCCTTCGTCATTTTCTGTCCACAGGTTTTTTGGCTTGCGGTTTGAATTGTTTTGAATGACCGTGTTTGCGGCATTCAGAATACGTTTAGTCGATCTGTAATTTTGCTCAAGCAAAATCACTTCACTGGACGGATAATCTTTTTCAAAGGAAAGAATGTTTGTAATATCCGCTCCACGCCAGCGGTAGATGGACTGATCCGAGTCACCGACCACACATATATTTTGAAAACGCTGCGCGAGCAATTTCACAAGCATGTACTGCGCTCTGTTCGTATCCTGATACTCATCGACATGAATGTATTGGAATTTTCGCTGATAGTGTTCTAATACTTCAGGAATTCGCTCAAACAGACGAATCGTCATCATAATAAGATCATCAAAATCGAGTGATTGGTTTTTGAGTAATCGTTTTTGATAATCTGTGTAGACATCGCTCACGACTTGATCGTAAAAGTCACCGGCTGTTTTTGCGTATTCCTCTGCGTCAATGAGTTCGTTTTTTGCACTACTGATTGAACCTAAAATGCTACGTGGATCAAACTTTTTAGGATCGATATTTCGTTCTTTTAAAATGTTTTTAATGACTGAAAGCTGATCAGATGTGTCTAATATAGAAAAGTTGCGATTCACACCAATACGGTCAATATCGCGTCGTAAAATGCGCACACACATGCTGTGGAACGTAGAGATCCAAATGTCATCCGCACCAGGCCCTAAAATCGCTTGTACACGCTCACGCATTTCTCTTGCTGCTTTATTTGTAAAGGTAATCGCTAAAATATTCCACGGTGCCACATGCTTTTCTGCCATTAAATACGCAATTCGATGCGTGAGCACTCGTGTTTTTCCACTACCTGCTCCTGCCATCAGTAGCAGCGGCCCGTCTGTTGCTTTGACCGCTTCTTTCTGCGCGTCATTCAGCCCTTCTAATAGATGATTCGATATTTCATTCATTTCATTCACCGCCAATTCGAACTTATGTTCTATTTTAACCCGTTTCGTCTTGTTTGACTATGATGACTTTTTCACTGCGTCGACTGTCTTTAACGCTTCTTTAAAATTGTCATAAATGACGTTCCCCACGACGACAACGTCTGCATGCTGTGCAAAGTCTTTCGCCTGCTCTTTGCTTTCAATACCGCCGCCATAAAATAGAACCGTTTCATGTAGCACTGCTTTGGTTTCTTTCACAAGCTCTATGTCTCCAAGCGTCCCGCTGTATTCTAAGTAAAAGATGGGTAGTTTCATCAAGTGCTCTGCCACTCTCGCATATGCCCTTACGTCATCTATATCCAGTGCCGTATTTGCCTCTGTCAGCTTAGCCGCTTTACACTCTTCGTTTAAGATGACATATCCTTCCGGCACAATCTCTTCCATTGACATCAAATCACCGTATTCCTTCATCGCATCCTTATGCAGACCAACAATCCAATCAGGATGAGCGCTGTTTAACACAGTGGGGATAAAATACAGGTCAAAGCCAGGCACAATCATCTCATGTGTCGAGATTTCAAGGACACATGGCACAAGAAAGCGGCGCACCTTTGACATCAGTTGCAGCACGTTGTCTTCTGTCACGTTGTCACTGCCGCCAATTAAAATGGCATCCGTACCGGATTCACAAATTGCTTCAAGTTGTTCATCGGAAATCTCTTTATTTGGATCGAGTTTAAAGACATGCTTCCACTCGGTAACATCATACATGAAAAACGTTCCTCCATTCGTTTCATTCCATTTAAATATTATAACAAAATCAGACACCGCAAAAAATGGGTAACCTCCTTCAGCTAAAAGTTTCATTCTTTTGAAAATAGTCGATTTCACTTTAGGCGAAGTGAATGGAGATTATATGAAAAACGCCACTTCAAGAGGAACTGAGGGAGATCAATAGATGGATACTGTACTGAAATGAGAGCTACTTCATCTCATCACATGATATTATACATGAAAGGAACATTTTACTATCGACCAAGCAGGTGAATGATTTGAAAAGAACCATCACATATGATCAAACGATCGACATCGGATACATCTATCTCATCCCGCCTCGAATCGGGACAATTAAAGAAACCATTGAATTAGACGTGAATGAATGTGTGAACGTAGACATCGACAAAGAGGGCCGAGTGGCTGGGCTGGAGTTATTTGCAGAAGAAGCAGAGGTGTTGAAACACACACCCGTTTATGAAGACGAGCTTTCGTTACGTTTTACGGATCAGGAAGTTCTCTCAACCTATCATTTATCGGGCATTGAATTTCAATTCTCAACGCCTGATCACAATGGACTAATTGGTTTTACCATTGTCGATCCTCTTAAATATCATGTCAAAAGAAAGACAAGAAAAAACCGTTTTGATTGATTCAAAACGGTTTTTTAAAGCTATTGTCTCACTTCATTAAAATAATGAACAGATGTCATGGCCCCTTCATCGACCATCTTGTTGTCTTGAATATCTAATGGATCAGGGTGTCCAGCTTTTTCAGGAACCTTTTCATCTGATCGGAACATGCTTGCCCATTTTTTGAGATGCTGTTTATTTTTCACTGCTAATAACACTGCACCACCAACCCCTAATCCTGCAAGTACATACGCATTCGGACGCTTATTCATGTATGTTCCCTCCCCTTATGATCTTATTTGTAAGTTACCCCGCCTTTTCATTTCTAAACGTCACAAGCTGTTGAAGTGGTTTCTCTTTCAATGAAAAGTGGAATAACAACAGTAATGATAGAGAAAAGAGGGGATTTTCGTGACAACAACTTTCATTGTCATTGGCGCATTATTAGTGATTTTTTTCATCATACCAATCATTTTATTCATCTGGATTTGGATGCGAGATGAAAAACAGGAAGAGCATTCTGTCCTACGAAATTATCCGGTCATTGGAAAATTGAGGTTCATTTTTGAAAAAATAGGACTTGAGCTTCGTCAATATCTGTTTCTAAATGATCGAGAGGAGCTTCCTTTCTCAAGAAGAGAATACGAGCAAGCTGTCATGTCTGGGAAGTACAAAAGCCGGACAATGGGCTTTGGATCAAAACGTGATTTTGACAAGCCTGGTTACTATATTCGCAACGTCCTATTTCCAAAGCAGCGAGATGAGTTACGCATCGATCAATCTGAAAAAATCCCAACAAAAGTGTATCAGATCGATCAAGACAATTTACTGAGAAGAAGTGAACACACGAAAGAAGTCGAAGCAAAACCTTATTATCTCCATGAAGAAGATGTACAAATCATTGGTGAACATACGTGCCAAAAACCTTTCCGCGTCAAAGGATTGATCGGTCAATCAGCCATGAGCTACGGCTCCTTAGGCGACCGGGCGATTACGGCTCTATCCTCCGGTTTAAAAATGGCTGGCGGCACATGGATGAACACAGGTGAAGGCGGGCTTTCGCCTTACCATCTCAAAGGGGGCGCCGATATCATTTGCCAGATTGGGCCTGGTTTATTTGGGGTTCGAACGGAGGATGGCGCATTTTCGTTTGAAGAGTTTAAGAAAAAAAGTGAACATGATGAAGTAAAAGCCTTTGAACTCAAGCTAGCACAAGGAGCGAAAACACGCGGGGGACACATTGACGGTGAAAAAGTCACAGAAGAAATTGCCCAAATCCGTAAACTGCCGCCGCACCAATCCATTGACAGTCCGAACCGATTCGAGATGTTTCACTCCATTCCTGACATGTTTGATTTTATTGAACAACTGCGAAACATCGGCGGAAAACCAGTTGGAATCAAGCTAGTTGTTGGGCATAAAGAAGATATCGAGGAGCTTGCTCTCTATATGAAAAAAAGCGGAAAACATCCTGATTTCATTACAGTGGATGGCGGAGAAGGTGGCACAGGTGCTTCCTTTCATGAACTGGCTGATTCCGCAGGCCTGCCCATTTTCACCGCACTGCCGATGGTCCATCAAATTTTGAAGAAATATGGGGTTCGAGATCAGGTCAAGCTGTTTGCGTCTGGTAAACTTCTCTCCCCTGATAAAATCGCAATTGCCCTTTCCATGGGAGCAGATTTTGTGAATATCGCACGAGGATTGATGTTCTCGGTTGGCTGTATTCGGGCGCAAGTATGCCACACGAATAAATGCCCTGTTGGGGTTGCCACCACAGATCCAAAGCTGCAAAAAGGTTTATCCATTGAAGAAAAGAAATACCGAGTCTGCAATTATATCCTGTCCCTTAGAGAAGGTTTGTTTAATTTATGCGCAGCAGCTGGAATTGAATCACCTATTCATTTTAACGAAAAACATATTATTTTTAGACAAGAAAACGGCCAGACAAGTGAAGTCCCTATGTTCTCAGGCACAGAGCAGTCTGTCTAGCTTAAAAAGGTGCGTTTCCGCACCTTTTTTCGTTGACATTCTTGCTCAATCACGTATAAAGAACTTAATAGATCTTTGATAAGGAGAAAGAGTATGCGTGAAAAAAAGGTCCGCGGTATGAAACGAAAGACTCAACAGATCATAAAAGAAATGAACGCACATACGCAATCGTTTCCGGCGAATGTTTCTGACTACTGGCACCTGCCTTTACCAGCGGCTTATGATTTTATGACGTCCAACAGAACACCGAAAAAGATCAAACGTCTATGCATTCAAACTCTATTGAATAGAGCTGAGCATCTCATTGATTTGAAACCAAACGACGGGGACATATATCGTGTCGTGGTCGCAGTCGATCTGCCTGGATTATGGCATTCACAAATCATTGTGTTTAAAGGGGATTCTTATGTGAAAGATTTCTTCAACAGACAAGATGAGTATCAGACATGGCTTCCCCTTTCTGATCAGAGAAATATTCAAAAAGAATGGGATTTATCTGTTCCGCAAAATATGCGAACCATCGGTTTTAAGGAAGTAATCACTGATGACGATGAAGTGTCCTATGAAGGTGAACGATGGTTTATGGGGGAACTTGATGATATCAAATAGAGCCATTTCAAATGAAATGGCTCTATTTGTTCAACTTCAAAACGACAAATCATAAAGAATGTTTGCAGTGAAAGCTGCTTTATTTTGCTTCGTCCGTTGCTTGTTGCTCTGCTACGCGGTCAAGTGCCATCGTATAGGCATCATTTCCGTAGTTCAAGCAGCGTTTGACACGTGAGATAGTGGCTGTACTTGCACCTGTTTCCGTTTCAATTTTGTGATACGTATTTCCCTCGCGAAGCATACGCGCTACTTCAAGACGCTGTGATAAAGATTGGATTTCATTGATGGTGCACAAATCATCAAAAAATCGATAACATTCTTCCAGGTCTTTAAGGGACAAGATGGAGTTGAATAGCTGATCTAAGCTTTTTCCCCTTAATTTATCAATTTGCATCTTTATACATCTTCTCCTTTACTATTGGCACACCGCTCCGCACTGACTTTTCCGAGAAAGCGGTATCTTTCCTGACTCATTTTTTTCAACCTCAGCAATGAGCTTTGAACGAATCATGACAGGTTTGGTTCTACGCTGAAAATGCCATCAGGTTCTTTCGTAAGCCGAAGCTTCTTTATCGTAAACAAATTCGACAAGTTTTGTCATATTCCTTGTGCGACAATCTGACAAACTTGTTTGCCTCCGATATCTAGAACACTTCTGCTCTGTTAGGTCTTTCCCTAAAAAAACAGTATGTGTAGAAAGCTTGGCGAGACGACAAACCTGCGCCCCGCCTTGCTTGATTATTCAAAATATGTTGGTCGGCCAGCGTAACCGACAGATTCATTTTACAATTGGGCACTTCATTCGTCATGTCAAAGCCCTATGCTTTGTCACCATATCTAGCAGCGAAGAGATCTTTTGCTCACTCCTGCCCTATAACAGCGGTCAGAAATCTAGCAAATATGATACAGCTCCACTCTGTTATATTTTAACGCATTATAGACGGAAAGAGTACAGTTTTTTTCATGACATCAAATATTCCTCTTGGTGTCACCCGAATATACGGCAAGTGTGTGCTTTGGAAAAAGACAAGTGTATCAATTGGGCAGTCAAATGGATACCCGCGCTCAATGAGTAGCTCGCGTAACGTTTGCTCCTGCTGAAGAACCGTTTCAAACGATTCAGCTGATGCACAGCCTGATAATTGCAGCGGGATTTCATGCAAAATCTTTCCGTTTTCTGTGAGCACAATTCCCCCGCCAATTTCTTTCATTCGCTTATGAGCAAGCATCATATCATCTTTATTTTTCCCAATCACTAAAATGTCACCAGTGGTTGAAAATGAGCTGACAAACCCTTGCACCTTGTTTGCAAATCCTTTTAACATTGTGTTCACGCGCCACTCGCCTTTTCGATCAATCAGACTGAAGAAGCTTTGATCATGGTCACAGGACAGCTGATTGACAGAGTTATCAATCTCCACTGTATAAGGCTCCATAATGACAGCATTTCGCATTTTGACACCGAGCGGCATTGAGAATTGCAAGTCACTCATCGTCAGGTCATAGCTTAAATCTAATGGTTCGAGCCCGCCATTTTCCCATTTTGTCTCTTGGAATTGATGCTGGTTCTCCCCCTCTAATTTAAGGATCACCCCTTTAGAAATCACCGTTTCTGGATTTGGATTCATCGGATCATCTAAAATATTCAAAGAAGCCAATCGGCCAGGACCGACCACGCCTAATAAGTCATCAATTTGATAGTATTTCGCAATGTTAAAGGTTGCCATATTGTACGCATCAATAGTAGGCACGCCTTCTTCAAGGGCAATGGAAATGAGACGATTGATCATGCCTTCTTCATAAAAATGAGGTGCTGATCCATCTGTTGTATAGAAAAAGTGATCGTAGTGCCTAAAGTCACGCTCATGCAACTCTCTTAAAATGTTCACTAAATCTGGGCGGATGGAAGAATGACGCAAGGACACATGATAGCCAAGAGACAAGCGTTTGAGCACATCGTCTGCATTCATTGCTTCATGATCACTGTCCGCTCCAAACAGCTTCATTTTTGTTAGCGTTTTCTCAGAAGCCCCAGGGAAATGTCCTTCAATTCGTTTTCTCTGCTTCTTCGTTTCTTGCATGCAATATAAAATGAGATCATCACCGTCCATTAATCTTGGCCAGCTCGTTAATTCGCCGCCTTGAAGGACGTCGGGATGATCAATCCATTCTTTCCGATAGTTAATAGGCAGCATCTCATCTTCATACCTGACCTCGGTTTGAAGATCGTATCTGGACCACCAGAAGTACTGAAATGGCTGCTTTTTTAATTCACACAGAGTGGAAAGCGCTTTCTTTTCATTGCTTTGCAAAAGAAGAAATAAGTTATCGCTGACCATCGTTGTTGTGCCAAATTGAGACACATATTCTGCAAGTGATTGGGGATTATAAATATGGAACGGATGCGCGTGAGGTTCAATATACCCCGGCACAATGTATTTACCTTCACAATCAATCACACGTTTAGCTGATTTATTTTGAGGAAGCTCTGCTCCGACATAAACAATTCGATCATCATGTATCCAAATATTTGCCTTCACCCATTGCTTCAAAAACGGGTTTAGCACGAGTCCATTCGTTAAAAGGAGTGTTGGAACTATTTTTGAGTCGACTACATCGATTTGTGTGCGGATGTCATTGTTTCTCCAATTAAAAGTACGTTCGGACATTCACATACTCTCCTTCATTTGTATTAGCCCTATCGTAACATAACGAACCACGTTACGCATTAATGAAACGTTACAATTTCTTGAAATCACACTTAAAATAATTTAAAAAAGGAGAATCACTTGCAATGAAACCTAATCTTGGCTTAATGGAAGCGCTCATGAGAATTGCCTGCGGAATGACGATATGTACTGTAGCTGGATCCTTATATGCTCGAAAACCATGGAGTAAAATGCTGCTTTTTGGCATCATGCTCGGCGGATTAAAATTGGGTTCTGGTATTCTTCGTTTTTGTCCAGTGACCTATATGTGTGAACAGCAGAATACACATAAAGAGAAGGCTGAGTAGACAGCCTTCTTTTTTTGTGTGTGAATCATTCCGCTGCTTCGCACCATTTGACCAACGTACCAGCAATGATTTCTGCTGCTTCAATGACATGTTTGATCTCAATAGATTCATTCGGGAAATGGGCAAGCTCTGTCGTTCCAGGTCCAAACACAATGATTGGGATATCCGCTGCTTGTGACAGTAATCCGCCGTCTGTCCCCCAAGGGGCGGCTTCTACCTTTGGCGGGTGCTGCATGACCTCTTCATATTGTTCCTTCAATAGACCTAAAAGCGGGTGATCAGAGTCGATTGACCCTGGAAGCCACCTAGCACCAAACCACTCCACCTCCACAGGATGTTCTTGAAACCAATCATCCTTTTCAGCGAGTCCAGTCATCCAATTTTCTAATTCCTTCTCTGCCTGCTCAACTGTCTCACCTGGCATCACACCAAGCCTGCCTTCCATTGTGACAAGATCTGCGACAGAGGACGGCCAATCACCGCCTTGAATTTTCCCAATGTTGATTGGAATTGGAATCGGGATATGCTGAAACAGCGGCTCCGTCACTCGCTGATTTCTTTCTTTTTCTAGTGCCGCTATATGAGAAAGGACCACCGTGCTCTTTTCAATAGCAGAAACACCGTGATACCTTGTTCCGCCATGAGCTGCCCTTCCTTTAATATGCAACCTGAACCACTTTGACCCTTGCTGAATCGGAAAAATGTTCATATGACTTGGCTCCGGAATGATGGCAGCATCCGCTGTGTACCCTTTCAATATCGCAGCAAGTGTGCCTGCTCCGCCACTTTCCTCTTCGACGACACTATGAAACACCACATCTCCTTTCAGGGGAATCTGAAGCGCATGCAGTGCCTCAAGCGCAAAGAGTAAAGAAACGTTTCCACCTTTCATATCTGTTGCCCCGCGTCCATAGAGTCTCCCGTTTATGATATGCCCGCTGTAAGGCGGATATGTCCATTGATTCTTATCTCCTGCCGGAACCACATCTACATGTCCGTTTAATAAAATCGATTTGCCGCCACCTTTTCCTTTCAATCGCCCAGCAACGTTGGGACTCCCTTGAAAAGATCGGCGCGGGGAATAAAAATAAGGATGCTCTAGTAATTCATCGCCGCCAATTTCCCAAACGTCTACATCAAAGCCAATGGCGGACAGTTTATTGGCCACGATCTGCTGAACCTCTTCTTCATTTCCTTGGGTGCTGTCACATTGCACCATTTGCTGAAGAAGCGTAATGGCTTCATCCTGATGCTCTTTCATCCAGTTTCTGATACGTGTCATTGGCTGCAAGTCGTTCATCCTTTCTACACAACAGATTTGACATCAGGCGCTAAAATTAATGGCGCTTCAGTCGCCCTTATGACATCTTCCGGCTGAAATGGCGGCATGACTTCACGTAAAATGAGCAGCTGAGACTTGACCTCAATGACCGCCATATCCGTAATAATCAAATCGACACACGCTTTAGCGGTTAAGGGCAATGTACAAGCCGATTTCACTTTAGATCGACCGTGTTTATCCAGATGGCTCATCACCACCACCACTTTTTTTGCTTTTTGCGCCAGTTCAATCGCTCCGCCCATACCCGGTACTCTTTTCCCCGGTACAATCCAATTGGCAAGATCCCCTTGGCTACTTACTTCAAGTGCACCCAAAATCGTCATATCCAACATTCCTTTTCGGATGATGCCGAAAGCAGTCGTACTGTCCATGTACGAGCCGCCCTTTGTCAACGTAATGGGAAAACCACCGGCATTGCACAAATTCGGATCTTCTTCCCCTTGCAGAGGCGAGGCTCCTGCCCCCATAATGCCGTTTTCTGCATGCAGCCACACCTCGTAATGTGATGGAATGTAATCTGCTGCTAGGGTCGGAATGCCGATCCCAAGATTCACAATCATGCCGTCTTCAATTTCTTGTGCTGCTCTTTTGGCAATGCGGTGTCTTAAATCGATGTCTCCCATGCCCATGTCCAGTTCACTCCTTTTGATTGCACGATTTGATTCACAAATACGCCTGGCGTCACGATTTCTTCTGGATCGAGCTGCCCCGCTGCCACAATTTCTTCTGCCTCCGCTATGGTCCAGTCTCCTGCCATCGCCACAATCGGGTTTGTATTCCGTGCGCTTTTATCAAAAATCAAGTTTCCCACTTCATCTGCTTTGTAGGCATTGACGATGGCAATATCCGCTGTGAGCGCAGGCTCTAACATATAATTCTTCCCATTCAGCTCAACCAATTGTTTCTCATCTAGATTCAGGCTATCCATCCCAACATCTGTCACAATGCCCGCCAGCCCCATTCCGCCTGCTCTGATTTTTTCTGCAAGAATGCCCTGCGGATAAAAATGAACGTCTAATGTACCAGCCTGCATTTTCTGTCCGGCAATGGGATTTGAGCCGATATGAGAGGCGATGATTTTTTTCACTCTTCCTTCTGTGATGAGCCGGCCCACACCAATTTGCGGGAAACCTGCATCATTTCCGATCAATGTCAGATCTTGAATATTTGCTTCCAAAATGGCATCAATCAACGATGGTGGTGAACCTACGCCGCCAAATCCGCCAAACATGATGGTCATGCCATCTTTTAATCGCGTCATCACTTCATCCAAACCCACAGTTTTGTTCATGTTCGTTCCTCCTTACATAGCAGATGGGAAAAATCCTCGATTGATCACTTCTTGTTCGACTTGTGTGATGGTCTGCCCGAATAAATCAATCAGTTCATCCATTTCCTGCTGTGTGATGGAAAGCGGCGGTGCGATCATAACCGCTGCTCCTCCGACTCCATCCTCTCCAGCGCTTGCTGGATACACCAGCAGTCCATTTTGTTTTGCCGTTTCAACGACAAGATTGGTTATCTGAGCATGTGCAGGAAATGGCGTTTTGGATAAACGATCTGCGACAAACTCAATGCCAATCAGCAATCCCTTCCCTCTCACATCTCCTATGATGGAATGATTTACTTGCAAATCTTTTAAAGCATTCATCAGATATCGCCCAGAAAGATCAGCCCGGTCGGGAAGCTGATGCTTTTTCATATATCGAATGACCGCTAATGAAACGGCTGCTGAAAGTGGATTGGCACTATATGTGTGCCCTGCCATGACAGAGCCGGAGCCGCTGATAATCGGTGCCATCACACGATCCGTTGAGACAACTGCTGCGATTGGAGAATAACCAGCGCTCATGCCCTTTCCAAGAACCATGATATCTGGTACGGTGCCCCAATGTTCCATCGCAAACATTTTCCCAGTTCGTCCAAAGCCCGTCATGACTTCATCTGCGATCATTAAAATGTCGTTTTCTTCACAGACACGCTTCATCGCTTCGAAATATCCGTCTGGCGGCAGGAGCGCCGCTCCTGCTGCGCCAACAATCGGTTCAGCAATCAATGCGGCAATCCTCTCTTTTCCTATACGCTGGATGACGGTTTTAAATTCCTGGACATACCACTCGACCTGCTTGCTGTCTTCCTTTGGCAGCCATGACCTGTAGCTATAGGGCGGAGACAGCACTGGGTGCTTTTCAAGCAGTGGTTCAAAACGCTCTCTCCTTGCAATATGACCTGACATCGACAGCGCCCCTAATGTAATGCCGTGGTAACTCATCCATCTTGAGATGATATGATTTTTTTCCGTCTTCCCCTGCTCCTGCCAATGCTGTATCGCCATTTTCATAGCAGTCTCCGTTGCTTCTGAACCACTCCCTACAAAAAAAGACCAGTTCAGATCACCTGGGCAAAGTGTACTCAATTCATACGCTAGTTCTTCCGCTGGTTCATTCGTAAATTGTGATCTGTACGTAAAGCTCACCTTTTTCGCTTGCTCCGTCATCGCATCAATAATCTCTTGTATGCCATGTCCAATACTTGCCGTGACTGCCCCTGATGAACCATCTATATATTTTTTTCCGTCCCGATCATATAAATAAATCCCCTCTCCTCTCACAGCCACAGGATATTGCTGATTTAACATCGGTTTGATTAAGTAATCCCGGGTCTCCACTTTGTCATTCCTCCCTCTCTTGTCAGCAGCTGCACTTTTCTTTTTACATGAATCGCAAGAAAATTTTGTATACTTGGTATAAGATTAGCTTAATCAAGAGGGCAGTCATCCTCCATTCGCCATATGCCCGAATTTCACACGTGTTTTTTATACATGGTGTATAAGAGTGTTCAAAAGGAGGTCATGAGTCTATGGCGATTCTCGTCAAAGATGCACTCTCGCTCGATATGATGAAAGAAACCAAACTGCTTGCTGGAGAAAATGGACTGGATCGTCTTATCCAGTGGGTGACCATTGTGGAAATTATTGAAGACACGTCTAGACTTTCTGAAGGAGAACTACTTGTTACAACTGGATTTGGACTGACAGAAAATAAAGAAAGACGCATCCGGCTTGAAAAATTGATTCAATCTCATCGTCTTTCAGCCATTGCCATCTATAAAGGCGTGTACTTAACGGAAATTCCCGCATCACTCATTGAAGCCGCCGAAAATAGCGGTATTCCGCTCATCGAGATTCCGCCCCATGTCAATTTTTCAGACATCACAAAAGCCGTTCTAGAACAAATCGTCAGCAGTCAGCTCCATCAGCTCAAATATTCTTCTGCGATTCATCAAAGACTGACCCATTTAAATGTGAGCAATAAAAATGTCACGCAAATTACGGATGAACTGGCACATCTCACAGCGGCAAATATCGTCGTACTGGATGTGTTTTTGCACCAAACAGCAGCTCATCTCGAAACAGATGAAGTGACCTATTCTCCTACTTTTGGCTTTCTAACAGATGACGAACCGATTGAAACCTCTTCTCTGCTCAAGCAGGCAGAGGAAAAAGGCCGGCTCGTCTATGTCACATATGATGCGTTTGTTCTAGCAGCATGCCCTGTGATTGCAATGGGTGATATTTTCGGGTTCATTGTGGCGTTAAAGAAAAAAGAGACGTGGCACCATCTCGATGCCATCGCCATTGAGCATGCCGGTGCGGTGTATGCGATTGAATGGTTGAAACAAAAAGCCATTCAAGATACAGAAAACCAAATGCAGGGGCATTTATTGGATGATATGCTGCAGCAGCAATACACAGAAGAAAGCTATGTCATCGAACAAGCAAGAAAGCTGCAATATGATATGAGCGAAGAACAAGTCGTCATCTACTTTCAATTTCAGCATCAGCACACACAGCTCGACCATCAAATGGTGCAGCGCCTATCCCAATTGCTCACATCCATTTTTGAACGCAGACAAATTCCTTTTTTATTAAAGGCAAGGCTTGATTCCATTTTCGTCTTGACACCCGCAGGGAAAAGCACGTATCAAGAAACAAATTGGTATCGCGCATCAGAAGAATGCTGCAGTACTTGGTCTTATTTTTTCCCCGTCCATCCCATTGTGATTGGCATTGGAAGAGCCTACGACCAGATCAGCCTCTTTTCCAAAAGTGCAAAAGAAGCCCAGTATGCAGCAAGGCTTCTTCCTCTTTTGAAAACAGATGACAGCATCATTCATTATCAGAAGCTCGGTCTATATGGGATGTTGCTTGAAATGAACGAAGCCGGAATGAATTTGCATGACTTTTATGTGGAGCTGTTAAGCCCGCTGCTTTATACAAAAAAACAAGGGGCTGACCTCATTCATACACTCGAAGTGTATTTGGCACACAATGAAAATATTCAAAAGTCAGCGGGGGAATTGTTTATTCACCGGCATACGTTAAGCTACCGGTTGAAACAAATTGAAACGAGAACAGGCTGCAGCCTCAAATCCACTGATGATCGGATGAAGCTGCAGCTCAGTATCATGGCGTACCGCCTATCTGGTCTGCTTGATCAGATGAGAACCATTTCATGATTCATTTGGCGTTTTGACCCATAGATTCATATCTTCAATTTTGTCAAAAATATAGCAGTTGTTTTGAAAGCGTCCGGTGTATGTATACCCGAGCTGATAAAATACTTGATTCATTCCATAGGACAGTGCACGGGCAAGAGAATAAAAGACATAAATGTGCATGGATTGAAGCTCTTGTTCGAGGGCTAGAATCAAATGATGCATGAATCCTAGTTTTCTGTATGTGGGAAGGGTTGCACAATCTGTTAGTTCTGCATGACCATACGGTACATTGATTTCAGCAGAAGCGGCACTTACAAGTTGACCGTCATGTTCAACGGCATAAAAAACCGTCCCTTCCTCCATTACCTTTCGGATGTAATCTGGCTCATTCATTGGCGTGGGGTACGTTTCAAAGACCGTATCATAGAGCGCTGCCAGCTTGTGCACATCCTCTGGACCGGCTTTCCTCATCACATACTCATCCTGCCACACGCCTTGGTCTTTTTTAATCGGCTTTTCTTGAATAGACGCAACGATTTCATCTTCCTTCAACCAAAATGGGCTGTTCATTCGATCTTCGGTCAGAAAGAGCGACATGCCGTATGCATCACTTCCGAGGAAATAATGAGAAAACACGCCTTCAAGCCGAAAGCCTTTTTCTAAAAAAAGAGGCATATGCTCACGCCTTACTTTTACAATGACCTTAGACGCCTTGCAGTCCGCCGCTTCCTGAAGCACGGACTGAATCACATCACGCACCCTGCCGCTATAATCATCCAAACGAATTCTCTCGTTAAATGAATCCATACAGATCAAAGCAGAAAAACGATCGTTTGCAAGCTTCTTCAATTGCACCATATACTCATTCCCCTCTTAGCTAATAAAAAAACTTCCAAATTAAAAATGAAGAAATAGCAATACCAGAAAAAATGGATAGGATCATATAACTAATGGCAAAGCCTTTTTTCAATTTATTCTGCTTAATGGCAGTCACCATGATGTTATTTATAGTTATGAGATATAAAACAAGCATGACGTTTGCAAAGATGATAAATGCTTTGATTTCCATGTTTCCTCCCTAAATCTATTCGTAATCCCATACTACTTCTTCATCATCTGCCCGCATCCCTCCTATGAACAGAAGAAGAAAAAACACCTTTCCATCTCGTCAGATAGAAAGGTGTTTTGATTAAACGTTTTTCCCCGCTGCCTTCAGCGCACGGGCGCCAATGTCACGGCGATAAAATAAACCTGGCTGAATGATTTCTTCAACCGCTTCATACACTCTTGATCTTGCTGCTTCAAATGTGTCGTCAAATGCGGTCACATTTGCTACTCGGCCGCCATTTGTGACAAATTGATCGTTTTCTTTTTTTGTTCCTGCGTGGAAGGTCACAACATCAGAGACCGTTGTTTGCAAAGCACCGATTGGTGTGCCTTTTGCGTAGTCTTCCGGGTATCCTTCTGAAGCAAGAACCACACTGACAGCGGCTGTGTCTTTCCACTGCAAGTCCACATCTTTTCCGTCCAGAACATCGAGGAATACTTGGACTAGATCTGATTCAAGACGAGGGAGCACTACTTGCGTTTCAGGGTCGCCAAAGCGTGCATTGAACTCAATGACTTTTGAGCCTTCTGGTGTTAGCATTAAGCCCGCATATAAAATGCCTGTAAACGGACGCTCTTCCTGCACCATCGCGCGAGCTGCTGGTTTGACGACGTCTTCCACCGCTTTTTGTACCACTTCATCAGAAATTTGTGGAACCGGTGAATAAGCGCCCATCCCGCCGGTGTTTGGTCCTTTGTCATCTTCAAATGCCCGTTTATGATCCTGTGCGATCACCATCGGATACACCTTTTCTCCATTGACAAAGGCCATCAGAGAAAACTCTTCACCTGTTAAAAATTCTTCAATGACAACCGATGCACTCGCATCGCCAAACTTTTCATCCTCTAAAAAGTCATGCAGGCAGTTGATTGCCTCTTCAAGCGTCATTGCCACTGTCACGCCTTTTCCTGCGGCAAGCCCATCTGCTTTAATGACAATTGGGGCACCCTTTTCTTCCACATATGCCTTCGCTTCTTCAAACGATGTAAAAGTGGCGTAAGCGGCCGTCGGAATCTCATAATTTTTCATTAAGTCTTTTGCAAATTCTTTTGAGCCTTCAATGACTGCGGCTTTTGCATTCGGTCCAAATACCTTTAGACCTGCTTCTTCAAATGCATCGACGACACCTGCAATTAAAGGAACCTCTGGACCGACAATTGTTAAACCGATGTTATTGTCTTTTGCAAAACGAATTAACGCCTCATGATCACCTTCGTCGATCGGTACAAGCTTCGCAGCGTCTGTCATTCCATCATTGCCGGGTGCGACAAATACTTGGCTGACAAGTTCACTTTGATTCACTTTCCATGCGATGGTATGCTCTCTTCCACCTCTGCCGATAATTAATACGTTCACACTGTCATCCCCTTAATGTTTGAAATGTCTAACGCCAGTGAAGACCATGGCGATGCCGTATTCATCTGCCTTTTGAATCGATTCTTCATCACGAATAGATCCACCTGGCTGGATGATCGCTGTAACGCCTGCCTTTGCAGCAGCTTCCACTGTATCGCCCATTGGGAAAAATGCATCAGAACCTAGTGCACTGCCTTTTGCCTTTTCACCTGCTTGCTCAATCGCAATATTAGCCGAGCCAACACGGTTCATTTGACCAGCGCCGATGCCTGCTGTCATTTGATCCTTCGCTAGAACGATGGCATTTGATTTCACATGCTTGACGACTTTCCAAGCGAGCTTTAAGTCTTTCCATTCGTCTTCAGTCGGCTCTCTTTTCGTTGGGATAGAGATCGTTGCTTCCTCTAAGCCGTATGTGTCGATATCCTGAACGAGCAATCCACCATGAACACTTGTGAGCTGCTTTTCTTTTTTCCCAAGATCTGCTTCTACATCTAATGTTAGTAGACGAAGGTTCTTTTTCGCTGTTAACACGTCAAGTGCTTCTTGGCTAAACGATGGAGCAATGACGATTTCTAAGAAAATCGTATGGAGCACCTCAGCCGTTTGCTTGTCTACTTCACGATTAAGCGCCACAATGCCGCCGAAAATAGATGTTTCATCTGCTTTAAATGCACGGTCAAATGCTTCTGCAATCGTTTCACCTGTCCCAACACCACATGGGTTCATATGCTTTACAGCCACAGCCGCTGGCTCCGTAAATTCACGTACAATTTGAAGAGCTGCATCTGCATCTTTGATGTTGTTGTAGGAAAGTTCTTTTCCATGTAATTGCGTTGCCGTAGCTAAAGAGCCTTTGCTTGGAAGCGCATTTTCATAGAACGTCGCCGCTTGGTGCGGGTTTTCTCCATAACGAAGAGATTGTTTTTTCTCAAATGTAACTGTGAACTGTTCTGGCTCTGTTTCACCAACAAAGTTCGTTAAATAATCCGCAATCAGGGCATCGTAAGCAGCTGTATGACGGAATACTTTTGCTGCAAGCTCACGTTTTTTCTCTAGTGAGACGCCGCCTTCTTTGATTTGTTGAACGACAGAATCATAATCACGCGGGTCTACAATCACCGTGACGTCCTGATGGTTTTTAGAAGCAGCACGAAGCATACCCGGTCCGCCAATATCAATGTTTTCAATCGCTTCTTCATACGTGACATCGTCTTTTGAAATGGTCTCTTTGAATGGATATAGATTCACAACGACAAGATCAATCGGCTGAATGCCGTGTTTTTCAATCTGTGCCATATGCTCATCGTTTTCTCTCACTGCTAACAGTCCACCATGAATGTTCGGATGAAGCGTTTTGAGTCGTCCGTCCATGATTTCTGGGAAGCCAGTCACTTCAGAAATACCAATGACATCAATGCCGTTCTCTTGAAGAAGTTTGTGTGTACCACCAGTTGAAATCACTTCAACGCCAAGTTCTGTTAGTTCTTTCACAAAAGGTACAAGATTTGTTTTATCGGAAACACTGATTAATGCGCGTTTGATCGTCATGCCTTTGTCACCTCATTAAGATAATTCTAAAAGTGATTTGATCACTTTTGGATATAGTGTATGTTCTAATTCATGCATTCTTTTTTCAATGGATTCAAGGTCTTCCCCTTGTTCAATATGAATGGCTGCTTGGTCAATAATCGGGCCGGTATCCATGCCTTCGTCGACATAATGTACCGTGATGCCTGCCACTTTGACTCCTGCTTGATAGGCTTGTCCAATCGCATCGAGTCCAGGAAATGCTGGCAGTAAAGAAGGGTGGATATTCACGATTTTCCCTCTAAATGCATCAAGCAATGTCGGACCGATCAGTCGCATATACCCAGCGAGGAAAATCCATTCCACTTCATGCAGCTTCAGCTGTTCAATGATGGTTTGCTCAAAAGCGGCTTTACTCGGGAAAGCCTTCGGCGTAAAAGAAAAGGACGGAATGCCCTCTTTCTCTGCCCGCTCCAGCACCTTCGCACCCGGTTTATCACAGATCACAATGGCGGCTTTTGCCGGCCACTGTTCTTCTTTTAACGTATCAATAATGGCTTGAAAATTTGTCCCGCTTCCAGAGGCGAAGATCGCAAACTTTTTCATGAGAGGCTTCCACCACCGAAAGTGACGCCTTCTCCTTTTTGAACTCGTCCGATAAGGAAGGCTTTCTCTCCGTCTTGTTCAAGTCCGCTGATCACATCCACAAGATCATCCTCTTTGACGGCTAGGACAAAGCCGATACCCATATTAAATACATTGAACATCTCTTCTGCTTTCAATTGCCCTTTTTCTTGGATAAAGGAGAAAATAGGCGGAACTGGCCATGAGCCGTTATCAATCTCCACACCAAGTCCTTCAGGTAGCATACGTGGTAAATTCTCAATAAAGCCGCCGCCTGTCACATGTGCCATACCGTCAACCTTGCCAGCTTTCACTTGTTTAAGAACAGGCTTGACATAAATCTTCGTCGGTTCAAGCAGCTCTTCTCCAAGTGGTCTTGTAAAAGGTTCATACGTTTGGTGAAGATCTAGACCCGCATCTTCAAGCAATACTTTTCGTACAAGAGAATAGCCATTGCTATGAATTCCGCTAGAGCTGAGTCCAATCAGCAAATGCCCTTCCTTGATGTTCTCTCCTGTGACGATTTCATCTTTTTCAACGACACCTACAGAAAATCCAGCAATATCATATTCTTCTTCTGTGTAAAGACCCGGCATTTCTGCTGTCTCTCCGCCGACAAGCGCTGAGCCAGACTGCTCGCATCCGTCAGCTACACCTTTGACGATGGATTCAATTTTCAAAGGATCTGCTTTTCCAACTGCTAAGTAATCTAAGAAAAAGAGCGGCTCTGCCCCTTGTGCAAGTACATCGTTCACACACATAGCAACAGCATCTACACCGATCGTATCGTGTTGATCCATTAAAAAAGCGAGCTTTAATTTCGTACCAACACCATCTGTTCCTGAGACAAGTACGGGCTTTTTATATGGCAGTTCAGATAAATCAAACATCCCGCCAAATCCGCCTAGAGCCCCCATGACACCTGCTCTTTTTGTACGTTCTACGTGTGTTTTCATTCGTTTAACGGCTTCGTATCCTGCTTCGATGTCGACACCGGCGTTTTTATATGCTTCTGACATCCCATTCACTCCTTTTATCTGCTTGTCTTCCATGTATTTTCGGCAGAATGAAAGAGCAGCATATCAAATCACGTTGACTGCTGCTCCATTATTCGATTATTTCGTCAGGACTGTTTCCTTCACATGAGGAAGGACAGTATCTTCATAAATTTCGGTCGGGTATTTTCCAGTAAAGCATGCTAAACACTGACCGCGCTGCGGATCATCATACTTTCTGCCAATCCCGTCCATTAAACCGTCTACAGATAAAAATGCAATGGTGTCTGCACCGATCTCCTGTCTAATTTCTTCCACTGAATGAGATGACGCAATCAGCTCTTCGTGTGTAGACGTATCAATTCCATAAAAACACGGATGAGCGATTGGCGGTGAACTAATGCGTACATGCACTTCCGTCGCACCTGCTTCTCTTAGCATCGTCACAATTCGGCGGCTTGTTGTTCCGCGTACGATGGAATCATCCACCATGACGACACGTTTGCCTTCGACCACCCCGCGCACAGCAGACAGCTTCATTCGCACGCCCTGCTCACGCAATGCTTGAGACGGCTGAATAAATGTCCGGCCGACATATCGGTTTTTAATTAAACCTAGCTCATATGGAATACCTGTTGCTTCGGCATAACCAATCGCTGCAGAAATACTGGAGTCTGGCACACCTGTCACGACATCTGCTTCGACATGTGCTTCTTCTGCAAGCTTCTTGCCAAGATTCTTTCTCGCACTATGCACGTTGATGCCATTGATATTGCTGTCCGGTCTTGAGAAATAAATGTATTCCATGCTGCACATGCTGCGGTTAATGTTCATTGAGAAGCGCTCAGATTTTAAGCCTTCATCATTAATGATCAGCATTTCGCCAGGCTCTACATCTCGTAAATAGGTAGCACCGACGACATCAAAAGCACATGTTTCAGAAGCGACAACATAAGCATCCCCAAGCATACCAAGTGAAAGTGGGCGTAATCCGTTCGGATCAAGCGCTACGATCATTTCTGTTTCCGTCATAATTAAGAAAGCATAAGCTCCTTTTAACATGGACAGAGCATTTTTGATTTGATCCTTCAAATCCATATATCCGCTACGCTTAATTAAGTGAGCGAGCACTTCGGTATCAGAAGACGTTTGAAAAATACTTCCTTGATTCTCTAGCTGCTGTTTTAATTGCGTTGCATTGACCAAGTTTCCATTATGAGCAAGGGCAAGACTACCATTGTTTTGTGAGCGGAAGAAGAGGGGCTGCACATTCTCAAAGCCGCCTCCGCCTGCTGTCGCATACCGAACGTGTCCGATCGCACCTTTTCCCTTTAAATCCTTAAGCTCACCGTTTTGGAACACTTCCGTAATCAGTCCAAGGCCTTTGTGTGACGTCAGGTTTTCACCGTCTGTTGCAATAATTCCCGCACCTTCTTGTCCTCGGTGCTGAAGGCTATGCAATCCGTAATATGTGATTTGCGGGGCTTCTTCGTGTCCCCAAACCCCAAAGACGCCACATTCTTCGTTTAAGCCTCTGATTTCAGCAAGCATGGGATCGCTCCTTTCCATGCGCGTTCAAGCTCGTTGACTGCCGCATGAATCCATTGTTGTCCTTCTTGATTTTTGACAGTGAATACACCATCATTTGTGACCGTTCCAACTTCTTTTGCATCTTGCACAGCCGCAGCAAATGCTTCGCGGTTTTCTGGTTTCACTGTGACGACAAAACGTGACTGTGATTCACTAAATAGTGATGCAGCGCTGTTTAGATCGATCTGGATATCAGCGCCAAGACCATCTGTTCCAAATGTACTTTCAGCTAGAGCTACACCAAGACCGCCTTCAGACACATCATGTGCTGACTGAACAAGTCCGTTTTGAATTGCTGCTAATAGGGCTTCTTGACGCGCCAGCTCTACATCCAAATCAATTTCTGGTGCTTTTCCGTAGATACGGCCTTCTGTCATTTTTTGAAGCTCACTGCCTGCGAATTCTTCCTTCGTTTCACCAATGACGAAAATCACATCACCTGCCTGCTGGAACGATTGAGTCGTAATATGAGCTGTATCTTCAATCAAACCAACCATGCCAATGACTGGCGTTGGGTAAATGGCTGTTCCATTTGACTCGTTATATAAAGAGACGTTACCGCCGATGACCGGTGTACTTAAAGTACGGCAAGCTTCGCTAATGCCGTCAGCAGATTTTTCAATCTGCCAGAAGATTTCTGGTTTCTCCGGGTTACCGAAGTTCAAGTTATCTGTTACTGCAAGCGGACGAGCGCCTGAGCAGACAATGTTACGTGCGGCTTCTGCAACGGCGATTTTCCCGCCGACCTCTGGATCAAGGTAGAGATAACGTGCGTTACAATCTGTTGTCATCGCAAGAGCTTTTTTCGTCCCACGGATTCTGAGCACACCCGCATCAGAGCCAGGTGCAACGACTGTGTTTGTACGAACCATATAGTCGTATTGATCGTAAACCCATTCTTTACTCGCAATCGTTGGCTGTTTTAACAGCTGTTTCAATGTATCTGCTGCATCTGTGATCGCTGGAGCTTCCACTTTTGTTTCTAAAAACTCGCGATAGTATGCAGGCTCACTTGACGGCTTGTGATAAACCGGTGCTTCTTCTGCAAGTGCATCAACTGGAAGCTCACACACTACTTCTCCTTGATGGAGTAAACGAAGCATTTTATCGTCTGTCACATGACCGACTGAGACTGCTTCAAGATCGTATTTTTCAAAAATATCAATGATTTCTTGCTCACGGCCTTTTTCAATGACCAACAGCATTCTCTCTTGGGATTCAGACAACATCATTTCATACGCTGACATGCCTGTTTCACGCTGAGGGATCAGGTCTAGGTTCATTTCGATACCTGAACCGGCTTTACTTGCCATCTCTGCACTTGAGCTAGTTAAGCCAGCCGCTCCCATATCTTGAATGCCCACAAGCGCATCATTTTTGATGACTTCAAGACATGCTTCAAGCAAAAGCTTTTCCATGAACGGATCGCCGACTTGAACCGCTGAACGTTTTTCTTCTGATTCATCAGAAAATTCTTCAGACGCAAATGTTGCACCGTGAATCCCGTCACGTCCCGTTTTAGCACCAACGTACATGACCGTATTGCCAACACCTTTTGCCTGCCCTTTCTTGATGTCTTCATGGTTGATTAACCCTACACACATCGCGTTAACGAGCGGGTTGCCTTCATAGCTTTGATCAAAATGAACTTCTCCACCGACTGTTGGAATCCCGATACAGTTTCCATAGCCTGCAATCCCTGCCACTACTTCTTCAAACAAGTACTTCACGCGCGGTGAAGTCAGTTCACCAAAACGAAGAGAGTTTAATACCGCAATTGGACGAGCACCCATGGAGAATACATCACGGATGATTCCGCCGACACCTGTTGCCGCTCCTTGATACGGTTCAATTGCAGATGGATGGTTATGTGATTCGATTTTAAATACAACCGCTTGGTTGTCTCCAATATCAACGATTCCAGCGCCTTCCCCAGGACCTTGCAGAACATGCTCTCCTTTTGTCGGGAATTTGCTTAAAACAGGCTTTGAGTTTTTATAACTGCAATGCTCTGACCACATGACAGAAAAGATACCCGTTTCTGTGTAGTTTGGCAGCCTGCCAATAATGGATTCGATTAAAGCGAATTCTTCATCACTCAATCCCATTTGCTGATACATTTTCTCTTCTTTAATTTGCTTGTGACTTGGTTCAAGCAGTAGTGACATGAGTGTCCCTCCAATTTTTCACGATAGATTGAAACAATTTAAGTCCGTCTGCGCTGCCTAGTAATGAATCAACCGCGCGCTCAGGGTGCGGCATCATGCCGAGTACATTGCCCTGTTCATTCGTTACACCTGCAATTCGATTCACACTGCCGTTAATATCGTCACCGTAAGTGAAAGCGATTTGGCCTTGTTCAATCAGCTTCGCTAACGTGTCTTCGTCACAGTAGAAGTTGCCTTCTCCGTGTGCTACAGGAATCGTAATCGATTCACCTTTTTGATAACCGCTTGTAAATTGCGTTTCGTTGTTCTCTACAATGAGTTCAACTGGACGACAGATAAATTTTAGATCTTTATTTCGTCTCATTGCGCCTGGCAGAATGCCAAGCTCTTGAAGAATTTGGAACCCGTTACAAACACCAAGAACAGGTTTTCCTTCCGCAGCTGCTTTTTTCACAGCCGGCATGATGTTAGAAAAACGAGCAATCGCACCGCATCTTAAGTAATCCCCATAAGAGAAACCGCCTGGTACGAGTACACCGTCAAAACCATCAAGACTCGTTTCGTCGTGCCATACATATTCAACTTGTTCACCTAACTCATCTTGAATCGCATGGTACATATCGATATCACAGTTAGAGCCAGGCAAGACGATCACTGCAAACTTCACTGTGCGACAACCTCCTCCACCTCATAGCGATAATCTTCAATCACCGTGTTGGCAAGCAATTTTTCACACATTTCTTTGACCACTGTATCTAAGTCACGATCTGATTTCTCAATGACTAGCTCCATATATTTCCCGATACGGACATCCTTTACTTCCTGATAAGACATGCTGTGCAAAGCGTGCTGCACGGCACTTCCTTGTGGATCAAGAACGCTCTCTTTTAAGCTGACAAAAATTTTCACTTTATACATGTTTATGGCCTCCAAGTCTTTTGAAAATTTCTTCGTATGCATTTGTTAAGCCGCCTAGGTTTCGTCTGAACACGTCTTTATCAAGCTTTTCGTTTGTATCTTTGTCCCAAAGCCTGCACGTATCAGGTGAAATCTCATCAGCTAGCAAAATACGATTCTCGTGATCTATTCCGAATTCAAGCTTGAAATCAATTAAATTCACATGGCAATCTGAGAAGATTTGCTTCAATTCTTCATTCACTTGTCTTGTGATCTGTTTCATTTCCTCGACCTGCTCAGGTGTCGCTGCATGTAAAATGCGAATATGATCTTCTGTAATGAGCGGATCACCGAGTGCATCATCTTTGTAGTAAAACTCGATCAAAGGTGTGTCCAGTTTCGTTCCCTCTGGAATCCCAAGACGTTTTGACATACTGCCTGCCACCACGTTTCGCACAACGACTTCAAGCGGTACGATGTCTACCTTTTGAATGAGCTGTTCTGTTTCAGATAGGCGTTTCACAAAGTGATTGTTGATTCCTTTCTCATGTAGCATTTGAAAAATCAAGCTAGAAATTTCGTTATTCAGTCTGCCTTTTCCTTCAATTTCCGCTTTCTTTTCACCGTTAAATGCTGTAGCTGAGTCTTTATATTCAACATATAAAATATGCTCGTCATCGGTCTGATAGATTCTTTTCGCTTTGCCTTCGTAGAGAAGTTCTTGTTTCACAGTCATTCAGATTGGCCTCCTAATTTGAATGTTGGCAATTTTCAGGATTAGGCGCCTGACTAGCAGGCGGCCCATTTCTTACGCAAGACCTAGACGTTCGAAAATCATATCGACATTTTTCAAGTGATAGTTGTAATCGAAGCAGTCAGCGATTTGTTCAGGTGTTAAGCGTGAAGTGATTTTCTCTTCTGCTTCTACTAATGAACGGAATGGTACTTGTTTTTCCCAAGCTTCCATCGCTTTTGGCTGAACCGTGTCATATGCTTCTTCACGTGCCATACCTGTATCAATAAGTGCAAGAAGAACACGCTGAGAGTAGATCAAGCCAAGTGTGCGGTCCATGTTGCGTTTCATATTCTCAGGGAAGACCGTCAAGTTCTTCACAATGTTAGAGAAACGGTTCAGCATATAGTTCAGTGCAATCGTTGCATCTGGTAAAATGATGCGTTCAGCAGATGAATGAGAAATATCACGCTCATGCCAAAGTGGTACATTTTCATAAGCAGTCAGCATATAACCACGGATGACGCGGGCAATTCCCGTCATATTTTCAGAACCGATCGGGTTTCGTTTATGAGGCATCGCTGATGATCCTTTTTGTCCTTTTGCAAAGAATTCTTCTACTTCACGTGTTTCACTCTTTTGAAGACCACGAATTTCAACAGCAAATTTCTCAATGCTTGTTGCCACTAAAGCAAGGGTTGCCATGTAATCTGCATGACGGTCACGCTGCAAGGTTTGGGTGGAGATTGGTGCAGCTTTGATGCCAAGTTTCTCACATACATATTGCTCAACAAACGGGTCGATGTTCGCATATGTGCCAACAGCACCAGAGATTTTGCCGTATTCGATGCCGGCTTTTGCTTGTTTAAAACGTTCTAAGTTACGCTTCATTTCCTCGTACCAAAGAGCAAGCTTCAAGCCAAATGTTGTCGGTTCAGCGTGTACACCATGCGTACGGCCCATCATGACGGTATATTTGTGCTCTTTTGCTTTTTCTTTTAGTATGTCAACAAATCTCTCAATGTCCTTGAGCAAAATATCGTTCGCCTGTTTTAATAGATATGAAAGCGCCGTATCCACTACGTCTGTAGATGTTAACCCGTAATGAACCCACTTTCTTTCTTCTCCTAGAGATTCAGATACAGCACGCGTAAAGGCAACCACGTCGTGGCGCGTGTCTTGTTCAATCTCCAAAATACGTCCAATATCAAAGCTTGCATTCTTGCGCATTGTCACAACGTCTTCTTTCGGAATGATGCCAAGTTCTGCCCAAGCTTCACAAGCGAGAATTTCTACTTCAAGCCATGCATTAAATTTGTTTTCCTCTGTCCAGATTGCTGACATTTCTGGTCGTGCGTAACGTTCGATCATTTCCCGTTTCCTCCATCTCTTTCAGTCCATATCTTTGTGATGTTTGCCATCCATTCATCATCAAGCTGTTTCATAAATGTCATATGCCCCATTTTGCGGCCGGCTTTTACTTCATGTTTACCATATAGATAAAGCTTCGCTTCCTTTAAAAGCTCAGGATGTTCTTTTGGGATGTCCACTTCATCGCCCAGCAAATTCACCATCATGCCCTCTGATAAAAGAGCTGTTCCGCCAAGCGGCAAACCGCATATGGCGCGAATGTGCTGTTCAAACTGACTCGTCTCACATAAATCCAATGTGTAATGTCCAGAGTTATGCGGGCGGGGTGCCAGTTCATTGACGAGCAGCTTCCCTTCATTTGTCAAGAACAGTTCAACAGCAAGCGTACCGACTAGCCCTAGCTTTTCAGCAAGCGTTGTTGCCAGTTCTTTTGCTTTCTCCTGAATGCTGCCATCTACCCGTGCAGGCACGATGCTTTGGAATAAAATATTGTGCTTATGAATGTTCTCAGCGACTGGGAATGTCGCAATTTCTCCATGAACAGACCGCGTCACAATCACGGACAGTTCCATTTGGAAAGGAACCCAGCTTTCTAAAATACATGTCCCATGAGTGAGAAGTGCAGCCGCTTCATGAAGCTGATCCTTCTCTTTGATCACGTACTGTCCTTTACCGTCGTAACCGCCTCTGCATGTTTTCAGCACAGCTGGCAAACCAAGCGCATTTACTGCGTCTTCCAGCTCCTTCTCATCATGAACGATGCGATAAGGGGCGACTTCACAGCCTGCATCTACAATCCCTTTTTTCTCGGTTTCACGGTTTTGGGTTAAAAGAAGAAGTTCGCTTCCTTGCGGTAAATACGCCTCTTCCTTCAGCTGATTGAGTGCATCATAGTCAATGTTTTCAAATTCATATGTGACCACATCACTGATGTCCGCCAGCTGCCTGATCGCTTCAAGGTCACTGTATGCGGCTGTGATTTCTGTATCAGCAACCTGTCCACAAGGAGAAAGTTTGACTGGGTCAAGAACTGCTGCACGGTAGCCCATTTGCTTTGCACTGACAGCCATGTATCTGCCAAGCTGTCCGCCGCCGATGATACCAATGGTTGCGTTTGGAAAAATGGTCTGCTTAGCCAAGCTGATCACTGCTTTCTAATACAGTTTGTTTTGTTTGTTCTCTTCTTTCTTCAAGGCGTGCTGCAACGGCTTCATCGAATGCTGAAATCATTTGTGCGGCTAGAAGCCCTGCATTTGTTGCACCGGCTTTGCCGATTGCCACTGTAGCAACAGGTACACCGCCTGGCATTTGAACGATGGATAATAAGGAATCCAGCCCGTTTAATGCTTTTGATTGTACGGGCACACCAATGACCGGCAGTGTCGTTTTTGCTGCGACCATCCCCGGTAAATGTGCTGCGCCTCCAGCACCGGCAATAATGACCTTGAGTCCTTTACCTCTTGCTTCAGTCGCATATTCAAACATCAAATCAGGTGTCCGATGTGCGGATACAACCTGTTTTTCATACGGAATGTTTAATTCCTCTAAGATATCGCACGCATGTTTCATTGTTTCCCAATCAGATGTACTTCCCATGATGACACCTACAAGCGGCTTCATTTTGTCCCCACCTTTAAGCTATTATTCGATTTTGTATCGTTTGACACGCTTCCCAAACCTAAGTAGCTTGTCAAACGCCGAACAAAAAGACCCGGTTTGTATTGCATTGTTAGGAAGCAACACAAACCGGGCCATGGTAAGCGCTGTTCGCTTTTAAAACGCCATGTCAGTTTTGTTCACTATCCTGCATAGTCCAGTCATTTACGGTAACTGGGTAGAAACTTATGGGCCATATTCCCAAGATTATATGAGGCTCGTGTTTTGATTTCATGTTTATCTTAACAACGGATGTTCATGATGTCAACGGATTTATCGAACAATCTATGAAGTCGTCGTTTTAATGTTCGGATTTAGAGTATTTTTCCCTCAAATACGATTTTTTTCCCAATCGGAATGATCTGAATCGACCCATTTTCCTTCTTTTCCTGAAAGATGGGCTCCTCCATTCGTCGGACAGGTGAGTAGCCTTCTTCCGCCATCTGGGACAACACTTGATCAATCGTCATGTTGTCTTCCACGTAGAATTTCTTTTTCTTTGGTTTTGCGGTCATTCTTTAATTCTCCTTTTCTTCACAGCCTTCACCCAGAAGCCGCCATGAATCGTTTTGGGCTCATACGAAATGATAAACGCCTTTGAATCAAGCGTTTTAATCGTTTCATATAATTGCAGTTCATATTTTCTCGGTGTTAAAATTTGCATCGCTGACCGGTCTCCTTCAAGACCTCCTACTACCCAGTTGGTGACGCCATATCCTTTTTCTCTCAATTGTTTTGGGAGATCTAGATCGATTTCTTTTGTAATCACGTTCACAGTAATGTAGCCAAGTGCCAGCTTCTCTTCAATTTTCATCCCGACAATGATTCCAATTCCATAACCTAGCGCATACGCAATGACATTTTGTACTTGATCTAAGTTATCTAATACGATACTCAAACCAATGACATAAATCAGCATCTCGACAGTACCAGCAAAAGCGGCTGCATATCTTCTGCCTTTCATTGTTAAAATTAAACGCATAGTGGAAAAAGAGACATAGACAATGTTAATCACTAAAATAATCAAAACCATGGTGAACGCATTGGATAAAAGTTGTTGAAGCACGATTCGAACCCCCTGCACTAAAAATCAAATAAAGCACCCCATATTCTACTAGAGAACAAACCTTGATACAATCAAATTTGCGCGAGAAAAACACATATATCTTTCGACAACAAGGGGTGGTCTTTGTTACCAAGAGTTTACCCGTTTTTTCCTCTTCTCAACATGAAAAACCTCCTTTTTCAAAAGGAGGCTTTAGATGGTTGATAAAGGGCTAAAATATACTTTATTTTAACCCTTTGTCTTTTTTCAGCATGATAGAAACCTTTGAATTCTAAGAAGGACGAATACCAGCGTGAAGCGAATTTCACATTCGTGAGCACCGTCACGCAGGACTGTAGCCGATTGCAAAGATTTGTCTACACGCTGAAACGTGTTTTTATCCAAACCGAACTGGAACAAGTGATGGGATCAAATACTCTCCGACAATGCCCCATAAAAGGGCAATGATGACGAGCTCAATCAACAAAAAGACCCAGCCGGCATACATCAAGTCTCCCCGCACAGCTTCTTGATCTGATTGAACGGAGCGGAAGAGCACAATGGCAATCAGCTGAAGACCGAAAAACATCATGACGGATAAAATCACCGTTACATATGGAATATTCAGCATGGCAAATACAAGCCAAAGGATAGATAAAACCAAAACCGGCACAAGCACAGCACCGAACTTCATGATCACTTCTTTCAGCGATATGTTTCCTTTCAGCATGTACTTACCGAGCACCCAAACCGTCAGCATCATCAGTGTCAACAAAATGAGTGTAAAGACCGCTACCTTTAAAAAGGCGTCACCAAAAGAATAATGAATACCAAAACCTAATAAACGGGTCTTTGACGCCTTTAATTGAACGTAGTTGCCTAAAGCAAAAAACACACTGAATAACACAATTGAAATCCAGGCGTACTTCATGCGTAAAGTGTCCGCTTGATGGATCGCACGACTCGGTGATTTTAACATCGCAAACCCATATGAGCCATAGCGCTTAAACGCACCGCCTACACCTCTTGCGATGCGCTGAATGGCTGAACCCTCTTCATCAGCTGGCTTAGCCGTTCTTCCTCGTTTTGCAGCACTGCGGCTGAGGCGGGACTGCCTCGTTTCTTGATCTATTGATGGCTCTTCGTTTTCGTTTTTTGTTTCGGATGTGACCTGCTCTTGATCTTTCTCTAACATCCCATATCAACTCCTATCTCAGACAATCCGCACAGGCTCAGGTGACCTGTCCGGATGACTCCTATTAAAGTAGCGGAGTCTCTCTATTCAGTCAAGATTCCTTGACGTTCATACGAATAGACGGATAAAAGAATGAAGAGGTTTTAAATGGAGAGAAAATAAGACAAAACAAAAAAGCTGATGAGTGGATCAGCTTTTCATCATCTTTCATCACTTTTCATGAACGATAGCGCGCCTGCTTTGCTTTCTGAATCCGAAGATTCTCTTGGTGTGCGGGGAAACGAGTCTTTTCTGTCGTATCGACTTGTGTAATTTGTCCATTATGAATGGTGATCACCACCGACCCGTATTCAATCCCTTTTAAGGCAGATAAAATAAAATTCAGCTTTTGTTCATCCATTGCTCATCCCCCATCCCACTAATTTTGCTTGCGCTCTTTTAAATAGAGAACCTCATTTTCCAGCTCATGAATCGTATAATGCATGAGCGCTTCATGTTTTTCTTCATGCCCCCATAATAGGAGCTGCTCAATCAATACCTGCTTTTTCCGCTCAATCACCTGCCTAAGCCAGCGTGACAAGTCATCCCCTCCCGTTATGATGAATGCAAGAAAAAAGGCACTCTGAACCCTTCTATAGAAAAAAGGAAATCAAAGCGCCTTTGGTGATCCAATCAGCGAATTATGTCTTTTTATCATAAACATATAATTCCTATAAGTCAACTGTGTTTTTGAAATTTCCCTACAAAAAACAGCAGCCTCCATGAGCTGCTGTTTCAGACAAACCATTAATGATTTAAGAAAGCAAAATATAGAATAAAGATGACAAACAGGCCGTACATAATTGGATGCACTTCTTTTGCTTTTCCTTTAAAGATCATGGTGATCGGGTAGAAAATGAAACCAATTGCAATCCCTGTCGCAATACTATATGTCAGTGGCATCATAATCATGGTTAAGAAGGCCGGTACCGCAATTTCAAAACGATCCCATGCGATCTTCGCAAGAGGTGCTACCATCAGTGCACCGACAATGATTAAAGCAGGTGCCGTTACATTTGATGTCACGACAGATAATAGTGGCGAGAAGAACATCGCAAGTAAGAAGAAAATACCTGTCACGACGGCTGCAAACCCAGAGCGGGCACCCGCAGCAACACCTGAACTAGATTCAACATAAGACGTCGTCGTTGATGTACCAAGAACAGAACCGACGACGATAGAAGAAGAATCCGCCAGAAGCGCTCTTCCTGCACGAGGCAGCTCATTATTTTTCATTAAACCAGCCTGCGTTGCCACAGCCACAAGTGTACCAGCTGTATCAAAGAACCCAACGAATAGGAACGTTAAAATGACCACAAGCATTTGAATGGAGAAGATGTCTGGCAAGTGAATCAAAGCTTGACCAAAGGTTGGAGACAAACTTGGAATGCTTCCGATAATTTGAGATGGAACTGGCACAAGACCAAAGATCATTCCAGCAATGGCTGTCACAAGCATCCCAATGAAGACACCTGCATTCACACGAAGAACCATTAAAATGACAGTCACAACGATACCAAATACCGTTAACAGGACAGGACCACTATGAATATTCCCGATCGATACAAGCGTATTATCGTTATTGGCAATAATGCCAGAGCCTTGAAGACCTACAAATGTAATGAACAAACCAATCCCTGCACCAACCGCCAGCTTCAGCTCAGATGGAATGGCATTAATGATTTTTTCACGAAAACCTGTTAAAGAAAGAGCAACGAAAATCAATCCTGAAACAAACACCCCGGAAAGTGCTGCCTGCCAGGAGATCCCCATACCAAGAACAACTGAGAAAGCGAAGAACGCATTCAGTCCCATACCTGGTGCAATTGCAATCGGGTACCTGGCGATCAATCCCATCAGGAAACAACCTGCCGCAGAAGCTAACGCCGTTGCTGTAAAGACAGCCCCCTGATCAATTCGTAATTTATCTGGAAAATCCGGTACTGCTACTAAAGCAAGTGTGATCGGATTGACAAACAAGATGTAAGCCATCGACAAAAATGTCGTTAAACCGCCGATGATCTCTCTGCGATAATTCGTACCTAACTCATCAAACTGAAAAAACTGTTTCAAAGCCAACTGACTCCCTTCATGTCCTTTTGCTTTAGTCTGTCCCATTCACAAGTCAAATAAAAAACGCCCCAACAGTTTTTGGGACGCTTGACTACAATGTGAATTCAGACCGTGACATCAAACAAGAACAATGCATGATTTATATCAAACGAGTGTGAATTGACGTAGTCAAGCCATTTACGGTAGCTTGGTAGAAACTTGCGGGCCATATCCCCGCCATTATACGACTTCTATCTATTTGATTTCTGTGTCTATTGTACCAACTTCATTTTTAAAACACAATACAAAAAGCGAACATTTTTCAAAGAAATGTCCGCTTCATTCGTCTTATTACACGAATTTGGAAAATCACATCTAGTTCTTTATACACCCATCACTGAATTCTGGCAAAAACCGTTTCTGCTACATCGAAAAATGCCTTCACAGCAGGAGAAGCTTGCGTGAGCGATGGACAGGCAAGCGCCACCTCACGATGATGCGATACATTCAGATGACTGATCTGCACAAGTTGCTGCGTTTTCAGGAATAACTCAGGACCTATCGTCACACCAAGTCCTTCCCCAACCATGCGGGCAATGGTCGTACAATCATGCACTTCAAATAAAATAGACGGCTTGATTTGCGCCTCTGAAAAAATATCCTCTACATGGGATTGATACATGCCAGTTGGCATAATAAATGGTTCATCTGCTAATTCTTCCATGTCTACAATTGGCTGCTGCTCAAAACGATGATTTTCGTGATAGGCGACCACCATTTTATCTTTCATAAGTGGCAATAGATCAAACGATTCATCCGCTTTACCTTTTACAACAAAACCAACATCAATAATGCCAGAATCGAGCCACTCCAAGATCTCTTCATATGTCCCCTCATAGAACTTAAATTCAATATTTGGATGCTTTTTCTGATAGCTCACAAGCAGTTTTGGCAATAAACAAGCGGATGCACTGGCAAATGTTCCAATCCGAATCAAGCCAGATTCAATATTTTTGGTGAGCGCAATTTCCTGCTGAATTTTCTCTACTCGATTTAGCACTTCTCTTATATGCGGAAGAAGGGTTTCACCGGTGTCTGTCAGCGTAATGCCCTTTTTTCGGTCACGCACGAATAAAGACACACCCCACTCCGTCTCTAAACTTGCCACCGCATGACTCACGGCAGACTGTGTCATATTTAATGCTTCAGCTGCAGCTGTAAAACTGCCTAGCTCGACCACCTTAGCCATCGTCTCGAATCGAACAAAGCTCATGAGTATTCACTCATCCCTTTCATGAAAAACATCAATTTTACTTATGTTAGCACGGAATTTAAAATGAATACAACGTTTCAACATAAAGGAAGGGTTCAAAATGAAAAGTACATCTTATCCATTGCTCATATTTCTTTTAGCCGTCGGTTCTTTCGTCACAGGTACTTCAGAATTCGTCGTATCAGGCATACTGGACATCATTTCTGACGATCTGCACATCTCCATCCCGGTTGCAGGACAGCTCATCACCATCTATTCTCTTTTTTATGCGGTGGGTGCCCTCTTTTTAGTCATGGCCACATCGAAATTGAATCGAAAAAAGGTTCTTTTATCGGCGATTTCCATGTTTATAGCAGGTAATGTGCTTGCCTTTTTTAGCCATCACTTTATGCTGCTCATGCTCTCGCGAGTCATCATGGCCATGAGTGGCGGCTTATATATTGTGCTCGCAACAAATTACGCAGCGCAGCTCGCCCCGCCAGAAAAAAAGGGGAGTGCGATGGCAACAGTAATCACTGGATTTACTGTTTCACTAGTACTCGGTGTACCGATTGGAACATTTTTAGCAGGATATGTAGATTGGCATGCCATTTTTCTCATCATTGCAATAGGGACCACATGTCTCTTGTTTCTTCTGTATCGATTATTACCGCCTATGGAGGGACATTCCTATGTGCCATTTAAGCAGCAAATGCAAATTCTTCAAGACCGCAGGGTGTTAAGCGGATTAGCCACGACAGCCTTTTGGATCTTAGGTTACACGATGGTATTTGCTTACATTTCGCCATTATTGCGGCAAACATCCGGATTTACGCTTGAACTGACAAGCATTGCCTTGCTTGTCTTAGGCATCTCCGCTTTTATTGGCTCGCGCTTTGGTGGATACGCTGTCGATCAATGGGGACCAAACCGAACCATTTCAATCAGCATCACGGTTCAGATGCTCATGCTCTTTGCATTATCCTTTACACAATTTTCGGTAGTTGGCGTCTTCATCACGCTCGCCATTTGGGGCACCGCCACATGGACAACAACACCAGCGAAGCAATTTTATCTCATCTCCCTAAAACCCGAAACATCTGAAACCGTGCTGAGCTTTAATACAGCGATTATGAATATCGGCATGATGCTCGGATCATCAATGGGCGGTCTAATTATTCAATATACAAATGTAACGAATTTAAGTTGGATTGGCGGGCTAGCCAGTTTTGTTGCGTTGATGTTGATTCGGTACTCGTTCAATCGCAATCGGCGGATGCATCAACAGATAAAAAGCGAACATGTGTAATCATGTTCGCTCATTTATTTATCGATTAGCTTTTGATGTTTCTTTTTTGACTGGAATGGTTACGGGTATATCTTCCTGTGGTGCCAATCGGTTCAGATCTGACAAATTAAGATACAGCCCATAATCCTTAATTGAAAATGTGTCTAACTTCTTCACATCAAATTCAAAGGTAGATTGCATAGAGGCTGTCTTGAAATTGGTCACCTTCGCATCGTTTCTCTCCAAGTAATATCCGTTTTCATCAAGTACTTCAGGGTCTGACCACGATTTAAGCTTTTTAACATCACCTAATCCTATCCACTCACCTACATTCTCCATAAAATCCTCATCTACTTTCTGATCTACTCCAGTAAATTGATAATAAACTGTCACAGAATGCCCCTTTTGCTCTATTTTATTGATTTTGATCCCTATTCCATGATGCTTTGTTTTGAACTGAACAGGTAGCTTTGTCTGAAGAGGAATGATTTTGCTTTCTTCTTGTTCGTCTGTCACACCCGTGTAAAATGTTAATTCAGTTGCCTCTGGATCAATCGACTGATCTAAAATGGTCAAATGATTTTTTCTAGTTTTGTCAGAAGTCAGTTGTTTTTCTCCTAAAACTGTTCCAATTTCGAGCTGATAATCATTTCCTAGATTATCCTTCATTCTATCTATACTAACTATATCGTCTTTAGCAAAACCATTGTAATCAATGGTATATTGAATAACAGAGCTTTTCACTCCATTTTCTACCTTTACATTTCTTAAGTGATAACGTCCATTTAAAATAGACACGTCTTTTTGTCCAGCTAATAAAGTGGTTTTTTGCTTGACCACTGGTACCTTGAAGCGCCAATTCCCTACAATATCTCCAATTTTCGAAATGACAAGTGGCACTTGTTGACCTCGTTTGATCGTTTGACCATTTGTATAGACTGTCACCTGCCCTACATAACGGCCGTCTTTTATTTTTTTCAATTCATGATTGTAGGAGCTCGATTGGGAAGCTTGATTTACTGGATCTAAGTCGACTATGAAAGGGACAACATCTTTTTTTGTATTCAAACGATTCACAGTAAACGTATAAACAAGCCGCCCGGCATCATAATACACACTGTTCACTTTCACAGTAACCCCTCTTGATTCAGCTCCCTCATTGACATGCTTCACCAACTCACTCTGAAAAAGAGACATTCCTACTTTATCATGAAACATCATATATAACTGTCCAACCAATGGCACTCGAGCCATCGCTGTATTAAGAGAAGGAAAAAGGAAACCTGATGAAAAATAAAGAACGATTAGTACGATGGCAGAATATATTGGCGTTCTCCAATTCCATGTGAACCACCGTCTTTTCTTTTCCGCTTTCACATCTCCTATTGCTTGACGAATTGCAGAGGTCAATTCAACTTTTGGTACATCAATCTCTTCATAAAGCTTTTTCATTTCTTTTCGTTCCATCGACACTCTCCTCCTTCTCCAACGTTTGCTTTAATAACTTTCTTGCTCGATACAAATGAGTTTTGACCGTTCCTTCGGGCACACCCATCTGTTCAGAAATCATTGAAATCGAATAATCTTGAAAATAAAATAGCTGAATCACGAGCTGATATTGCTCATCTAAAACATCTAGTGCGTTTTTTAAATCGAGCTTGTCTTCCAAAAAATCATGACGCTCAACGCTCTCATGATGCTGTTCAAACGGAACAATGTCTTGCTGCTTTTTCTTCATCTCAAAAATTGTATGAATCAAAATCCGCGTCAGCCATGTAGAAAAATAGGCTGGTTCTTTTAAGCCCGATAGATGCTTAAATGCTTTAATGACCGTCTCCTGAACAGCATCTAACGAATCCTCCTTATTTCTTGTGTAGAGAAAAGCCGTTTTATATAAACGCTCTTGATACATCAGCATTAATGTCTCAAATGCCGGGACATTCCCTTTTTGTGCTTTTTTAATTAGACGCACTTGCTTCATCTCATCCACACCTCCTACACCTGTTAGAGCACACTTTCTCACAAACGGTTTCAACAAACAGAAATTTCTTTTACTTAGCATATGTCGGACAAAAATAGAGAAAGTGAAGAATAGGCCGCAAAGATCGTATTGAACTTTTGATATAATGGAAGAAATATCTACAAAAAGGAGGATATTGATTGTTTCTATTTGAAGAACCTGCTTGTGCTAGCTGCCAAAAGAAGATAGAAGGTAACGAAGAAGTGTACGTTAAGCTGGTCTATCCAAAGAGAAAAGGAATGACAGAGGTGAAGGCTTGGCTGAGGAATGAAGGGGTTTTTTATTGTAAGGCATGTACAGAACAAAAGACATCATAAGGGGGATAAATGCATGAACAAAATTACTTTTCCACAATCATTTCCAACGATACATACCGAAAGACTGATCTTAAAACAAGCAACGATCACAGATGCTGAGGATATGCACATCTATTTATCCAATGAAACCGTGTGCCGCTATATGGGCATTGATGCACATGAAACCATCGAAGACACAAAAGGAGAAATCAAGTGGTATGACAATATCTTCAAAGAACAAACAGGCATCCGCTGGGGCATTTCTTTAAAAAACAACCCCACCATCATCGGCAGCTGCGGATTTCTTAACTTGGAAAAACAGCACTACCGCACCGAAATTGGCTATGAATTACACCATGATCATTGGAGAAAAGGCATCATGAAGGAAGCGATTACTGCGGTATTGCGATATGGATTTCAGGAGATGAACCTGAACCGGATTGAAGCGATCATTGATCCAGCAAATACGTCTTCTGTTCAATTATTGGAGAAAATTAATTTTGTACGAGAGGGTTTATTGAGGGAGTATGATCTTGGTCAGAATGGGTTTGATGATGTGTATATGTATGCGATTTTGAAGAGGGATTACGAGAAAAAAAGACTCTTACATTTCTAAATTAAAAATTAACGAACCTAAACAAGTTATTGTTTTCCTTCAAAAGAAATTTATGTTAAAATTATATTGCTAGTACTATTGTCATTTATTAGAGTGCTAGGTATGTTGTATAACAATGTCAAGAGATATTACTGTGAAAGCTGAAACTTGTATACCGTATGCTAATCTTAAGATCAGCATACTAGATAAGTAGCAAGCCAAAGTCATATCTATCATCATAGAACACTTCACCACCAGAACTTGTCTTCTTGTTATATTATACATTATTTGTATTTGTGAGTATTAAACTCACCCCGCCATACCATATAATATGCCGCGTGGTATAGTAGAGCCTAAGGATAGCGGCGCTTTAGGCAGAGTGCAAGTCAGAAGAAATATAGTAGCGGGACTAAGTCTGTACTTGCTCCAACAATAAAAAAAGGGATGTGAGTTTTAAATGGTATATAAATATCCATCTAAACCTTACTTGCATTTTGATAAAATTGCGTCTTTTAATAAAAAGGTAGAAAACTACGTCCTTGGTTTTAAACAAAACCCATCACATAGTTTTCTACCTTTAATTTTTAGTGAGTTAACCTTTGAGAAATTTAGCGATATTAATGATGGAACCACTATGAAGAGAAACGGTCAATTAATACCTATTAAAGTTAAAAAACGACCGATTATGTATGCTGCTCATATTGATAACTTTATATACAAACATTACAGTTTAGAGTTAAATGACTTTTATAATAGCTATGCTAAAGTTCAACAAATTGATGAATCTGTTACTGCCTATAGAAACAACAAAAAAAGACAAAACAATATACATTTCGCAGCTGAAGTAATTAACTTCATTGCAAAGAATCCAAATTGCTATATATACATAGGAGATTACCAAAATTTTTTCGACACTTTAGATCATAAATTACTTAAAGAAATGATTAACTTGATTTACGGAAGTGAAATGCCAATTCATCAATATAAAATCTTCAAGAGTCTCACTAAATATTCATACATTAATAAAAAAGATATCAATATAAGAGTAGGCGAAGATAAAGAAATATTTAGAACTAATCAAACCTGTTATTTCACTTCATTTAAAGAGTTTAGAAGGTTCAAAAATGAGAGAAGTTTAATTACAAATGATAACAGCAAAGTCCTAAAAGTAAATACGGATACCAAAGGTATTCCTCAAGGAACTGCTATGAGTGCTATTTACTCTAATATATATATGATAAAGATCGATGAATATATTACTAATTTATTAGCTAGCACAGGAGGTTTATATAGGAGATATTCTGATGATTTCATCTTGGTTTTTACTAATATAAATGAAGAAAAATTTTACACTATTAAAAATCAAATAGAGAATCAAATCAAAAAAAACAAATTATTAATTCATCCCCAGAAAACGCAAACCTTAATATTTGATGGGAGAAAAATTTTCGATATTAAATCTCAAAGACTTTCTAAAATTGATTATCTAGGATTCATTTTTAATGGTAATGAAGTTAGAATAAGAGAAAAAAGCATTTATAAATACTATAGAACTGTTTATAAGTTAATAAAGAAAGGTGAAATTGTTTCAAGAAAAAAGGGCTTTACTAAAGATCGAATACGCTTAACTTATAAAAGAAAATTATATCAACATTATCATCAGTTAGGAGAAAGAACTGACATAAAATATAACTATAAGAAAAGAGAATTCGGAACATTTATCACATACGCAAATAAGTGCAATAAAATATTTAATGAGATTTCGCCGCTTACTACAAATTTAATGAAAGAACAAATTAAAAACCACCGAAAGAAAATCAACAAAAAAATCCAGAAGTCTTTAAATACTCTAATGGATTAATGTTAATAGATTCATTACCTAAAAAAAGTATCCTTAACTTTTCACCTAAAGCAGTTCACACACGTCGTGGCACGTATACAACGTTCAAGAAAAAAACCGTAACATTTCCTTATACTTTTTATGAAACGGTGAAATTAATTATTCAATAGAATCTAATCAAGAGCATTTAAAAACATTATAATAGGCGTTCACACAACAAAAAGGAAAGGAAGAAGCTTTTAGGTGGTTGCATATGAATGAACAAACAAAAAAGTTTGCTTATTTCCCAGTTCAAGATAGACAAATACATGTATTGGAAGCACTTTGGCTGAGAAATCAAGGTATAATTGAAATGAATCGAGAAAATCCTGCTTTTTTTGACTTCAAGAACCCCTCTATTCGAAGCGGAGTATTACCAGTTTCTCCTACTTTCAGTGGAGAAAAAAAGATTAAAGACGCATTTTACCGATATTATCATAAAGAAGACATGAAACAGATTCTTTATTCAAAAAAAATGACAACTGCTCATTCCCTTTTTCAAATGATGTTTTCACAACTTAATCAATTCAAAATTGAAGACAAAGAAAAAAAGGAAATTAGAGTAGCTATTGAATCAGCAGAAATAGAATCTTATATTAAATATAATGATAAAAAAGGTATATTAATTGATATCTTATTGCGCATCAAACAAACGTATCCATACTCTTATAAGTATCTATGGAATAAAAAGTTGGCAATTGAAGTTAAAGTAACCCATGCTGTTGATCCAAAGAAAAAGCGCATATTACTCGATAATAATATTTCAACTTACGAAGCACCTGTTCCTAATGTTATTAAAAAATTGATTCCAAAAGCTCACGAAATATTAAAAAATAAAAAGCTTAGACAAAAAGAAATTGACAAACTAACTAAAATTTATAGCAAAAACAATTGGACTTTATTTGGAGACTTTATTGTAAACTCTAAAGTAGAAGATGAAAATAAGGAGAATTATCTATTGTTATCCCAAGCTGAAATTGAACTAGATAAATACAAAAAAAGAAAAAAAGAATTATCTGAAGAAATACAAAAATCTGAAGAATATAAGCTACATTTATCTGAAATTATTCATAAGCTAAACAAAGATTTATACACTCTCAAAGAAAAAGTTGAAGTTAATCAAGAATTACTATTGGCTTCTCAAAGAAATAATGAATTAGTATTAAAATTGAAACAAAAAGACCAACAAATTGAAAATTTTAAAAAAGAAAATGATATCCTCAAGAACAATGTAAATAAACTTCATGACGAATCCTTTTTGAAATGGATCAAGAGGAAAATTTTAAAATAACCTTTAAATCCAAAATCATAATTCTTTACTAATTTATAAATTATAAAATCAAAGAAATTTGAAATGAGCATAGAAATGTAAAAAAAGAATCCGAACTATTGGAAACACTTTGAAGTGGTTCCTAAATAGTTCGGTTTTCTTATTGGTGAAGAGTTTTTTATCCTTATTAAAAATTATTCCCACTCAATCGTAGTAGGTGTTCCAAACCCCTTTAAAACAAAGGTTTCTTTTAACCTTTTGCTACTTTGGTGGGGTTTTTGGTGGGGTTCTGCTTATTTATCGCCTGATTACCATTGAAACGAAGTTTTGTTTCAGATGCAGTCTTTATATTAATATTTCCAGCCATCATTTCTGCTATCGTATTATCCGCCCCAGTCCACATATGGGCATAATGCTTTAATGTGATTTCTGGACTTGAATGGCCCATACGTTGGGATAAAACAAGAACTGAAACATTAAATTCATTGATTAGATAAGATGCATGTGAATGGCGTAGCCCCTTCGCTTGTATCTTCTTCACTCCCGCCAATTTTGCATATCGAGAAAGCATCCTACCAATTGTTGATTTAATCATGGGCAAACCATCATAACTAAAGACAAAATCATCTACTTTCCCTAAACCTATAGTTAGCTGTCTTTCACGCCAAACTTTTAATATGTTTATAGTGTCATCATCAAGCGCAATGGTTCTCTTTCCATCTTCAGTTTTTGTATAAGAGTTTCTTTTCCATTCTGTTCTCGTTTTAAGAATCAACATATGATGGACACGCATACGTTTCTTTTTCAAATCAATATCAGACCAATTTAAAGCAGTTCCTTCATTCACTCTGATACCGGTCATGTAATAGACCCATATCATAACAAAATTTAAGTGTTCATAAAAGTCATCAATATAAATTTGATTTATTACTTGTTCAAACTCTTCTTTTGTCCAATATGCAACAACTGCTTTACCTTTTGGTATTGCTTTAACTTTCTTTGATATATTGTATTCCAAATACTGCATATCAACTGCTTTATCTAAACTCTGTCGAAAGACGCCAAAAACCATACTAGCGTAGGATTGAGAATATCCAGCTCCTCCTCTTTTTTTGCTCGTTAATAGCCATGTACGGAAATTTTGTACATCCTCAATAGATATTGATCTAAGAGACATCGAACCAAACCTATCTTTTATTTTTTCAAGAATCCCTTCCCTAACTTCAAAGGTACTTTCTTCAACTTCTGTTTGGTAATAAGGTATATAGACTTGGTTCATGAATTGTTCGTAAGTCATCTTATAATTCGAGAAGTTATTAACTTTATGGTATTCTCTTTTCAATCGTGTTAACTCTTTATTAGCCTCAAAGGCTGATGCAAAGGGTTTTCCATTAGCATCTTTTCTTCCTTTTTTTCTTATCCTCTTACCTGTTATACGATCTATTCCAAATTCAGACTGATAAAAAAACCTTCCTTTTTCGTCTACATAGACTCCTGGATATTTTGTTTTTTCTTGTTTCTTTTTCAAAGGTGATCATTTGACCTCCTTTTATTCATTTCTCCTTTTAATCTAGTTACCTCTTTATGAGCTTCAAAAGCAGACAAAAAAGGTTTTCCATCACTCCCCACTTTAGATTTTTTACGTATTCTTTTCCCTTCACTATGACTCTCTATTTGATAAAAAATAACTCCGTTATCATCAATGTAAACATCATCATACTTAGTTCTCTTTTTCATTGGGAAGCTCCTCTCACTTCTTCTGATAAAGACACCCCTAAAATAGATTCAACTACATCTCTCGGAACTCTTCCGAGCCTTTTATTATTATAATAAGGGCAACCTTTTTGAACCATGATCGCTTTTGCTTCTCTAATTAAATTCACAGCTTGATATTTTTTATATCCAATTTTGATCAGATCATCTTTACATATTGTTGTACCCATTAAAATTCTCCTTTCATAACACAATAATTATTTGACCTGCACATTATCAACAATCCATTTATTCTCTTTTTTTATTAACTCCGTTTGAATAATAATGGTTTGTTGTGTGGTGATGGCATTCACCGTAAGCGCGATTTTTGCTTCATTAAGGTATAATTCATGCTTTTCATCAACTTTCTTTGAATAGCTTTCTAAAGAAAGTAAATCCCCCTGCATGGTTACACTATGTTTCTTTGGAGCCTTCGAGGGGAAGGCATAACTCATTGCTTTATCGGTCGCCAACTTTCGAACAGCCTTCTCCCGATCGTCAGCATCTTCATACTGAAAGAACGCTTCAAAGAATTTCTGATTCACTTTAGCAGCTTCAGATTCTGCCAATTGACTCATTTTATTCTCGATTTTTTGTTTATCTCTAATAGCTTGATTTTTCTCATCAGTCAATTTGTTGTAAGTCATGTAGTAGCTGAACGCCCCTAATATCAATATGACACCACCTATTAGCCAAAATATTTTCTTCACGAAATAACCCCCTATTTTTTTATACGACCAAATGAAACTAAGTGATCTCTCCAATATCCTTTTTTCAAATCAGAATATTGAACGCCACTATCATTAGAATTGAACATTCTACCTTCACCAACATATATGCCAACGTGTGTGATGAATTTTCCTTGATACGTTCCAGTAAAAAAGACTAAATCCCCCGCAACTGCTTCACTTTCAGCAATCTTTTTCGTTGCGCCATACTGTTCTTGGGCTGTTCTTGGCAATGAAATACCTGCCTTTCTATAAGCCCATTGAACAAGTCCAGAACAATCAAAACCCGTATTAGGAGTTGAACCAGCCCATTGATATGGATTCCCTTCGTATTTAAGAGCTTCATTCATAATGACTTCATACCCTTCAATAGCTCCATTCACTGGTTTAACGCTTCCACCGCCTTTTAGATACCGAAAGACGTTATCAACATAATTGGGATCACCATAGCTTCGCCAACCTAATTTCAAGGCTTGAAATTTGCTAAATTCTAGCGCAAGAGCTTTTGTATACTTTCCTCCACGTTCCTTCACGAAGTCAATAAATCCACCACCGTAATTGTAAGACTGTAATGTTAATCGAACGTCTCCACCTGCTTTTTTATAGACAGCCGCAAAGTGCTTTATACCAACCTGTATCGAATATTCTGGATTGGTTATCGTATTAGGCGGCAAACCTATTGATTCGCTTGATTGCATGATGTCAAGATAACGCCCCCCACTCTCTTGCATAGTAAGAGCCATTATAATGTTTAATTGATCATAAACCCCTTCTTTGCGTGCATATTTTTCAAAAATGTGACGAATCCTTTCGATCTCTGGCGCAATGCCATTTGTCATGTACTCATCATCACCACCGCCAATTTCTTCTTTTTGGTTACTGCCCCCGAATATCAACACAACCACAATCAACAATCCCCCCAAAAATGCGATTGGAAGAACAGTAAAAAAAGCCGTCAATAGCTTTTTCATGATCTGTCACCTCGACCATTTTTGCTTTGACGGCTCTCTATGTGGTCTAACTCAATTTTTACATGTTTTGGTTGCTGCTGAATAACTCTTTTAGTTTTTGGTTGTGTATTTGACGTGGCATTTGGCGTCTTAACTGTTTCAGTATCACTTTTTGGAACAGTAGTTAAAGTTTTTGGTGTACTTCTATTTCTGTCTGGATGGATTTGTTCACTAGACACTTGATCATTTCTTTCTACATCAACATTAGCAACAGTATTCAAAGGCTTTTGATTACTCATATTTCCCTCTGCTAACGTTTTTTCATTAAAGCCTTGATCGCTTCTTTCAACATCAATTTTAGGAACTGACGTTGAAGCCTTCGAGTTACTGGTCTTTTCTTCGGCAATATGTTCTTTAATTTGATCACTTCTTTCAGCATCCATTCTAGGAATAGATGATACTGGTATTGTGTTATTCCCTTTGCTTTCTGCTTCTAGATTTTCTTTAGTCAACTGGTCATTTCTGTCTATATCAACTTTCGGTAAATAATTTGATGACGTTGGACTACTTTTTCTTCCTTCGGATTCCAAATCAGCTTTTGTTTGTTCACTTCTATTCACATCAATTTTCGGCAAATTAGAAGCGCTTGTACCTGTTTCCTTTTGATCCGTTCTTTCCACATCTTCTCCGTCGACTGTATACAATGGCGGCTTATAATCATCAGCTTTTGTATCTACATTTGAACCATCAAGCTGCCGTCCTCTTTCAACTTCTTTTTTCGGAGAAGCATCACTCTTAAGAGGATTATTCTGTGAAGTTCGATCAAATTTAGATTTAGAATTTCCGTCAGTTGATTGATGCGGCGCACTACGTTTATCTCCTAAAGGCTGTTCTTCAGCCGCCTTTGCTGCATCACGTTTCTTTTTCCACTCACTAAAACTATTACCAACTTTTTTCATTCGTTCCCATGAAGGCTGCACAACCTGTTTTCTAGTGTTTTCAAGTAGGTTGGCGTCCACCGATTGAACTTTACCAGCAGTCACAAATTTGATGATATTGTCACGTTTTAAGAACGCAAAGATCAGAACCGATGACATTGCTGCTACATTTAAAAAATACATTCCTAAATTAGTTGGCGGAATAGTTTTGTTAACAATAACGCAGATAGCATAAACAAATACAAGAACAAGAGTTAGCATTGCTTTCATAATAAACAAAGCGAACATTCTCCCTAGCGACACAAAGCCACTATAGGCAAATTGCGGAACATAAGAAAGAATAAACGCAAAAGGAAGAAAGAATGCGATCGCCAAAACAATAATTTGAATCAAGAAGTTAAGAAACGGAATCAAAAAGAATGGAACACCTAGAGAAATTGCGGCAAGCATTCCTATAAATGAATAACCTAACTGTGCATAAATACTTCCCTCTGCAATACTTTGGTTTTTATATTCTTTTACCTCTTTGTCATTAACGAACTCTTTCTTTGCACTTCGACCCTCACTGGTCAATTTGAAAGAAAGTAGCGTATCTATACGATCAAGCCCACCTTTTCCATCCCCCTTCTTCAAAATTGTTTTTTCATTTGGTGTACCATAGTTAGTCACCAAATAAGGACTTTTCAAGGCAGCATTAAAATAAAAGTTTCTCAGAACGGCTGTCGTTCCTTTGAGCTCTTGACCTTTTTTCACGTCATCCATGGTTAAAGAAGAATCACCTTTACTCGAAAATGAATCGGTTAACTTATTACCAACTGTGATTAATTTTCCCTGTGTTTCTATCGACAAAGCATTCAGAGATTCTATCCAATATCCAGCTTTACTGACCCAAAGCCCTGCCACAATCATGACCATAAAAAATAAAACAAAACGTCTCATACCTTCTTTAAAACTTCCACGAATCAAAAACAGATAGACTACGAAGCCTATCATAAATACAAAAATTATTTCTCCGAAGCTATTCTTTAGCACGCTGTACATTTTCTTTGAGACATCCGTCACAGCATCACTAAATCCTTCTATCGGTTCAGCACTCATAAATAAGTCCATCGCTTTATCAACGACAAGAACTATTATTTGCGTTGTGCCTAGCATTACATTAGACAAAGAAACGATAGCACCCTTTATCATTCCATCCTCGGCTTGGTTGTGGGCCTGATAATGCTCCAATGGAAAGCGACTTATTTCAAGCTCAACTCCCCCTACTTTCTCTACTTTCGGTTGTACTGTTTTATCACCATCTTTATCCTCAGCACTTGCAACAGCCATAATAGAAATTAATATTAAGAGGATTATAGACACAATGATTAAATGCTTTTTCATCTCATCACTCCTAAAAATTGAAATAAAAATAGCCGTCCAATTAAGGAACGGCTTAAAAATGACTATTTACTATTCAATCAGACAGTTCAAAATACGCTTTTAGCAATATTGCATAAAACACACCAATTGATGGATGTTTTAAGGTATAATCAAAAAAGAGCCTAGGCTAGTGCAATAGCCCAAGCTCATTCCACCTCAAAGGAGGTGAATAAAATGATGAAAATTACAACTTGCTTGTTTTTAATAATAGCTTCAGCAAACCTTCTGGTTAATTTGCTGATCTTAATCAAGCAAATGTAAGTTCATCTAGTCTGAAGAATGGTCCAGTTGGGCCATTTTTTTGTTTTTCCTCCGCCTTCAAATTAAAAGACCTCATCGGATATATATGTTATTTGGCGTTTATTAACGCCTTGATTACGCATTCTCTTCGCCTTTAGCTTCAAAAAACAAACTGTAAAGACATCATTCTTTAATTATTTGTTGCGCCTCGAGTATAATCTTTCGTTTAATACCGCTATGCTCCCGCCTTCTCTCCGTCCTTTATCCGATGGAAAGCGACCAGAAACACAAGAGAAGATGTGTTATTTGTACTTTATTCAAAATGGAAACACATCATTTTGCAATTATTTGTTGCGTCTCGTGTATACTCTCTCATTCAATACCGCCATGCTCCCGCCTTCTCTCCGTCCTTTATCCGATGGAAAGCGACCAGAAACACAAGAGAAGATGTGTTATTTGTACTTTATTCAAAATGGAAACACATCATTTTGCAATTATTTGTTGCGCCCCGTGTATAATCTCTCGTTTAATACCGCTGTGCTCCCGCCTTCTCTCCGTCTTTTATCGTTGAAAAACGTCCAGAAACACAAGGTGAGATATGTGTTATTTGTACTTTATTCAAAATGGAAACACATCATTTTGCAATTATTTGTTGCGTCTCGTGCATACTCTCTCGTTTAATATCGCTGTGCTCCCGCCTTCTCTCCGTCCTTTATCGATGGAAAGCGACCAGAAACACAAGAGAAGATGTGTTATTTGCAATACTTTTGTTTTACGCTGTGCTTTGTGTATAAATTTTATTTTAATGCTCTAATTCATTGCAATGGTTTTGTTTAATAAAATTTTAAAAAACTCGTGTAACCTCGTGTAACCTCGTGTAACCTCGTGTAACCTCGTGTGTAATTACAGTTTCCTGTAGTATATCATATTTCTGTATACATGTACTCAGAAGTATGATATTCCGACTCAAATCATTAATTCAATGTTAAAATCATAAATACATTTCTTCCGCATATGCAACCTCACTTTTGTTGATTGTTTCAAATGCCCCCATCCACTCATCAAACAAACATTCAATAGAAATTTTTGCAGTACGTCCATAAATATCCTTGAATAAGCATTGACCCTGAAACATGGATTCAAGCATTTTTTTGTTTTCCTCACTCGGTTCAAGATTCATCCATTTCAAGACTTCTTCACGTTCGTTTGGCTCATCGAAAGCAAAAGCGACACCGAAGTTTCCTGTATCATCCTCATGTAAAGCATCCTTTGTTGATTGTGAGATGAAGAATTCAGCATTGTTGTAAGAACGCCCAATACGTCTCATTTGACGCTCTACTTTTTTACCCTGTGGTGAAGCTGTAAATATCCATGCTTCATCAATAAATTCCGCTGTTTTTTCTTCTGCATTCATTCCAAAAAGCTCGCAAAACTTACCAAGCGCAAACATGACCGCACTTGATTTTAATTGTGACTTCGTAAAATTTTCTATACGTTCCCCAAAGTCTGGTAAGTCCATGTTCTCAACTTCTAAAATTGTGATTCGCTCTTTTAAAGACAGTGAAGGATTAGAACCATCATGAACTAGCAACTTCATGATAGAGTCCTGTACAACCTCATATAAATAGTCTCCAGCTTTTTGCACTACTTCTTCTTTATGCTTCTGCAATTCATAAATGACATGCAGCGATCCAACTTGTTCACCACGTTCTTTCCTTTCGAGCACTTTTGTAATTGCTCTTAGAAAAGCAGTGCTCACATCATCTTTGCCTTTAAAATCATATACCTGTTCAAATATAACTTCTAACAAGTCTTTCGCTTTACTTGACGGCATGAAGGAAATTGGGTCTAATGCGCCCCAGTTCTCTTCTTGTTCATGATCTAATGTTATAAAATGATAATTCTCTAAATGCTTAATATACAAAGGGAAATCTTTACGAGTTTGTGGGTTGCTGATAACTTTTCTAATCCATTTCCTCATTTCCTTTTTCGGGTCGATGTACAGCGATTTAATATCCATAAAGGATATATATGTGTACAACAGCTTTGCAAGGAAAGACTTACCATTACCTGTATCGCCTGTAATTAAGCAATGCGGCGATCTAGTTTTTGAGCCTTTAATTTGCTGATTAGCAAGAAAAGGATGAAACAAAACAAAGTCTCGACTTGATCGAATGGCGCTTTCTAAATCTGTATGCTTATCAAAGCGATCTCCCCATCCTAAAAAGAAACCAATCTTTGAACCAACAAAAGAATCAACTCCCAATAAGCATTCAGCCAATCCATTTTGTGTTGTTTTTTGAATCCAGTTTTTATCCATGACATCCAACTTTTCAGCAGGAAGCATTTTATAAAAAAGCGACAGTTGATCAGCAATAGGAATCCTACATTTAATTCCTGCCCCTTTTAAATGTCGAACAACCAGACGAGCCTTTTCAGCGCATTCTTTTTTAGTGCGTCCGTCAACGATCACAACAGCAAGCCAGTTGATCAAAGACACTTCTTCTTTCTTAATCTTGTTTTGAAGGTCTTTGACCAGAAATGCACTTGTCATTGTTGACTGGTCGCTTTCGTCTCCAACACTATACTTTTCATTTTGTTCTTCTCTCAATTGCTGGTGCTTAATATTTAATGTTGTCTTTGTCATAGACTTACTTTCTACTTTTGCCTTTACCTCTACCTCCACTGGAAAAGGCAAAGACTGAACCTCATAAAACAAGTTGCTATTTGCCATGTTATCTAGAAATTCGTCAACAACAATCATTGAAATATGACCTTCATCTTGATCACTAACGAGCTTTAACGCCCCTGGAATTGTTGGGTCTATAACAGTGTTTGTAATTGAATGAATATCGCCATTTTGACTCTCTTCCTCGACATCGTGATAAAGCCCCCTTATAAAGTGATAACGATTGATATATTTAAGCTCGGCTTCTCTCAATCTCTCCCCAAACACAAATGTAACCGTACTAGCCAAATCATCCTCAATCTCTTTATATTGTTCAAAAAATTGGGATGATACATCTTGTTCCCACCCAAGCATATTTACAACGGTGTCTGTGACAGTATTAAACATTGAAAGAACGTTGTCTTTAATATCAGCATCCAAACTAAGCAACGTCTTATTTAGCTTAATTCCAATGATGAAGTCGGGTCTTGTCAATCTTCCCAAACGCTGCTGCATCACACTTACTGTTTCCTGCATATAATATGAAGCTACTTCTAAAGCATCCTCATGTATATCCTTTTTCAATACATTCAAACGCCCTTCGAGATCAAAACGACTCGGATACATCATCAAATGAAAATCTTCATACTCTGTAATTTCTTCATAAAAAGACGTCCACTTGTCTTTATAAACTTCTATTTCATTTTCGTTTCGAGACGGAATGGAACTACTCTTTATTCGATAATACGCCCAAACGTCTCCCGTTTTCGTCAAGATCATGTTGTTTAGTATACTCTTCATTGGTGTTTTCAGATTCACCACCATTTTTTCGCACCACCTTTACTAATGACTTGAATTTTATTTCTTGATCATTTGCAAAATCCATAACTTTATCATTACAATATTTTTTCTTTGGCAATTTGATTAGAACAAGGTACTTTATCAAACCCCAAAAATACAGATAAATATTTTTCCCTTCTGGTTTAATCTTGGTTATTAGAATCGTTAAACCTAGTGGAATGCCAAAGATCACGATCACATAAGTATTTTCAAAGGCGCTAGGAAAAAATTTCCTAACACCTAAGAAAAAGCCAAAACTAATAGCGACAAAAATAAAATAGTTGATCGTGGGGATCAACTCTATCGCAAACGGTAAACTATAATTTTCAGTTATCCTTTGAATTTTCTTTGGTTCCCTAAGTGCCTTGCGATAGTTAAATACAAACCTCGACACTCTATCACCTCTTACATCGTTTTAAGTAGTGCACCAACCCAACCTGTGACAGTAGACCAGTTTTGAACGCAAAATACACCAGCACTTGTAATGATTATTGCACCGACCACTTTACCAATACTTAATTTCGCAAGATTTTTCAGAATTAAGTACATAGCTATAATCGCTATAGCCTGCACAACAACTTGCTTCCACCAACTACGCACACCACCAATTGTTGGTAAGTCTGCTTTGGCTCCTAAGATCAGATAGTCTAAAAACTCCATTTTTTTCACTCCTTATTGATGTTTTAGTTGTTTTACATAATACTGACCACTGTTTTTTGTAACGAACAAAGTAAAACGTTCTTTTATCGGTATGCTTGTTTCTTTTTCTTTGAAAATGACAACAGAAGATATTTCAAAGCCATCATCATTCTTGTAAATACTGAAGTTTTCGACATCACCAAATACCAGATGACCGTTTAAAGTCTCTGGTGTTTTCATGACATACGACATGTCATCTTTTGATTCTTCCGCATATTTTCGGAAGAATGTATTTAGAAATTCTTTTATGGCTGCTGTTTGATCTCCATCATATTCCTCACGATCTTCTTTCGTATTTGCTATATCACCTTTTAGGTCATATATTTCCGAAAGATATGGCGTACCATTTACAGCAAATTCGTCACCTCTATGTTTCACAGGGATATTTAATAATGCTGATTTATCAACCTTGTGTTCTTTCTTTTTGATCTTTACTACATTCGCATAATTCACCTTATATTGAAAAAGTGAATCTCCATCCCCTTTTTTGACATTGTAGAGGACATAATCATTTAATACTCGATCCCCCTGCGCACCAGATGTATCAAACCATGTTTCTTGGTCCATCTCATCATCAGCAACAAGATATTTCATCAAGGTATTTTGACGCTGTTCAGCAGCAGCCCTTTCATTTTTCACATTGATGTACTGCTCAATGAATCCAGATAAGAAGCGTTCTCCTGCTACAATAGACACTTCTTCTTTTTGCTTACTGTTTCGCTCTTGATTTCGTTCAATATCGTTTACTACAGATCTTGTATTGATCGACAGCAACACAGACAAGAAAGCAAAAAAGATGAGCGTTGCAATCATTGACCATATACCTATGGCAATCATTTTTGAACGATCTTTTGGAATTGATTTAGATTTCTTTTCTGGCTTTTTCACACCTTTCAGCTTCTTCTTAAAAGCTGAAAGCAATGGATTGTTTTCAATGACCATCTTACCGTCATTCTTTTTCTTTTTCATTTTTCCCCTCCTTTACATTAATTGACCACTTGAGCAAACGGATGCAGCAGTAAAGAGCTAGTAATACCAATGCAAACCCCAAAGAATTAACAGAAATGTGACGTATAACAATAGATTCATGAGTAAACAATCTATATAGAGAACCACCAAATGCAATAAGTATTATGAAAAACAATAAAGCAATTAAAAAATACCTAGCAATGCTGGCGATCCACTTCAAAAAAGTCATTATACATCCCCTTCCTTCAAGTTTTTATACTACTTAGTACTTTAAGTAGCATAAGACCAATAGACGTTAAATATAGTATTTTCAAAAATTGTATCCATGCCAAAACTGTAGAAGTCATTCCACATAGATAGAACAATAGAACGCCAATAACAACGCAAGAACAAGCAACTCCACCAAGAAAAAACAGTTTTATCATGACTAAAGAACCTCACTTTCAAAAAAGAGCAAGCCCCGAAAGACTTGCCCCTACATCATTTGTTATTTTTTTGCGAGTCCTTTAATGCTCGTTTGAATAAAGTCCATAAGCCATGGAACAAAATCCGTCAATCCTGCAAGAAGTGCCATTCCTACTGCTCCCGCAATTACTGCTGCTAATGTTCCCCATGAAAAACGATCCACATTCTCTGGTACTGCCATAATTATCATTCTCCTTTTTTTAGTGCATGTCTCCTGTGACATGCTCGATAAAGTTTTCAATATCTCGCATTACATTTGGATAATCATCTTTCAAACCCATTATTGTTAAACCCAAAACTATGAATAAAACCGCCATAATACCTAATCTAAATATGTTCTGTTCCAATCTACCTCCCTCCTTATCTAACCAAAGACAAAGCCCCTCCTCTTGCTGTAATCTCTTGTTTATGTCCACCAATCAAAAATTGATAAGTAGTTTTAATACTGTAAGTAATTTCAGTACCGTAAGGATACTTTTGGTTCAAAGAACTGCTTTCAATTTGAAAACTGCCCCCATACGAATCTTCATTCTTTTTCGTAATCGCTTGAAACGCATCTTTGGTCAATCCTCCTCTTCTCTCAATCTGGTAATTTGCATACTGCTTAAAGTCATTTATTTGATTTAACCTAATGCAATAGTTTGCCACATCCGCAACAAGAACAAGGCAGAAACAAAAAATATAAACCTTAAACAGTGTCATTACTGATCCTTCAACCATTTTTTATCACCCACCTCCATTAATAAACTGGATGGACTTCACACCATCTATCAATAGAGTGATAAAAAATGAGATCATCACAATCATGACTGGCATAGCAACTTTAGTCGGGAAAGTACCGAATTTCCGCAATTTATATTCAACAATGTCATCAACTGTCATGAATAATTGTTCATTCGTCATCTTTCCTAATTCATAGATAATGCTGTCATCATTTGAATTTTGCTGATACTCATACAAAGTGAGCATGAACAATCTAGCACTATCACCACCACTTGTATCATTCGCAAAATCTATAAAGGGCTGCACATCATTAGGCTTTTCATGCATTGAAATTAATAAATTTCTCAATGCATCTTTCAAAAGACCCTCATCAAGCCTTGATGATAGACGTTCAAATGCTTGATAGACAGTAGACATGTTTTCCAACAAATAAATGTAGACTTCCCTAGAGAACTTGAAAAAGACAAGCTCTCTTTGGAATTTTTCAACCTCATACCAACCCTTGATTTTCCTGTAGTCCATATGGTAAATGAAGCAGGCTAACGCCAATGCCACAACTGCTACAACTGGCTTAAAAGCAATTAATGGTAACGAAGCCAAAAAGATTGAAGCAGCTTTAAAGAATCTCTTCTTTTGAAATCCTTCAAAACTCAATTCTGGATTCAAATAGAGCAACATTTCACGCAAGTTACTTTCCCCGATTTTTTCCCAAAAAGAAAAGACCGTCTTTTGTTTGACCGTCTGTTTCGCCTTCTCGTTTTTCATGTTTTTAGATTCTCACCTCCGTTACAGCATCATCAAAATACCTTTGATTAAACTGATGATAGACATAGAAAATGATAGATAGGTAAACCGTATTCGCTATCATCCCCACTAAGGCATGTGCGTAAATATCAACGTATTTCTTTAGGGTAAATGAAAGCATAATACCTACAATAAACCCTATTGAATAGAGAATCATTGTTCTAAAGTCTTTCTTATGTTGCTGCTTATCTTCAATAAATCTTTGCTGTTTCAACAAAACTTTATTATGATAATCTTTTGTATCTTTGAGCGTCAAAATTGATGTGCGCCCCTCAACAAACATGATTCCTAGCTGCTCTATATATTGATCGAATTGCACATCATTTTTATATGCATTCCTCAAACTTTTAAAAGCCTTCACGATCTCCTTTTCATCTGAATCAACTAAAGTTATTTGAAGATCAATGAGCTTTTGTTTCAATTCACCTTCTGCATATTGAGCACATGCAGAAAAGGCCTCTATCAATGGCATGTCATCATTCGTCAATAATTGGGTCATATTATTTAAAAACCTGTTTCTTTCTAGAAAAGCTGCCATTTCATAATCATTTTTGACTTTTCTTCGCAACTGATAAAACCAACCATACGAACCACCAATCAATCCTGCAAGAATTGCCATCCACCAATAATGAAAAAGTAAATAAGTTAATCCTGCAAAACACACAAATGGAATCAAAATAAATTTTGCATATTCTCTTTTTTGTAATGGCTGACCAAATGCTATAGACATGGCACGTATTTCCTCTAAGCTATAGAGCTTCTTTTTACGAAATTTCATGGACCCCCCACCCATCTATAATTTTGTTTTGAAGTTGAATATCCACACGTTTTTCCATCATTCGTTTCATGAAAATGCTACTCACCTTACCCAGCACATATTCAAATCCTTTATTGGTGAGATCACAACGAAAAACCGTCAAGACTTCACCATTCGGCAAAAACTCCACGATTTCTTTCAAATACCTTTCCATACGCCCTTCTCCATCTTCAATTTTTTCAATATGAATCCCGAAATTTAGATAACGGAAAATATCCTCCCTCATAGATGTTTCGTCAATGTCGTAACCCATTTTCATCATATTAATAAGTCGTGATGGTATAGCACGAGCATTAACAGCGTGCAATGTTGTAATCAATCTGTGACCCGTTAAAATCCCTTGCATCATTTCATATGCTTCTTGACCTCGTGTCTCTGAAACAACCTGCCAAGCAGGGTTATTTCTTAAACCTGCTTTCACCAACATTTCAATGTTTATTGAAGGATTAGTGATCCATGATTTAATGTCCTTTTTAGGAAAAAGGATTTTCGCATGGCTCTCAGGAGTATCTTCAATCATGACAATATGATCTTTGTACTCAACAAACGATAACAGAAGTTTTTGCAGCTCGGTTTTACCTGTTCCAGTTCCACCAGCAATTGTGACGTTAGATTTAGAAGCCACTATCGCTTTCAATAAATCGAAAATATAATCTGGAGCAAAAGATTTAAAGTTCTCTTGATGTAAAGCTAATTTTGGTCTGACGACCCGAAGTGCCATTGTTGTACCATATTGCGCAATCTCCTTATGAACAGCATTTAAACGCAAATTAGAAAACGAAGCATCCAAGATAGGATTTTTTCGGGTGAATTCTTTGCGGCAGGCATTAGCGAATTTTTGAATGATCTTGATAATGTATGATTCTTCGATTTCTCCATAACGGAATTTCCCTTGATTCGTAATGACGTCAAGATGTGTACCGTTATACGAAATGTCTGTTACGCCCTCATACTCATCAATGATCTTTTCAATGACCCCTAAGCCAACGACTTCCGCCACGACAAATTTTAATTCTTCATTACTCAAATGAGGAAAGTCTTTCTTGACCACCTCATTCACTTTTCCCCTTGCTTCAAGATCGACAAAGGCTTTTAATAATTCCGAAGGATGATTTAGTTTTAAATGTTTTCGTACATCCTCCAGTAGCTTCTTTTGTTCCTCAATTTCAGTAATCATTTACGATCTCCCTTCGGTTTATCGACAACCAGTGTAGTTCGATATTCTTTATTTTTTTGATCGGTTAATATAATCTTTACAGCTTTCATTTTTTCATCAGCACCTTTGAGGTACTTATATTTGAAAGATGTTTTTCCAAGTTCCACGTTGTTTTTCTCATTAAAAGAACTTTCGAAATTCAATTCGAAAGCCCTCTGTGACAATTCAACTTTTCCTTCTTCTATTCTAATACTGTTATCTACGTTTCTAAGGCTCGCTATACGTGCCGATTCATTCATTGTAGCGATTATGCTATGTTGCTTATAATCAGCAACATAATAGTAAGTAGTCGCACCCACAATAAAAAGGATAACCGCCACCATCAGAAGAATTAATGGTACACCTTTCAACTCCCCTCCCTCCCTTCAAAAACCATTTTTTAACGCTTATCTTCCGATTTTATAAACCTTGATGCAATTCTAAATGTTGAAAGATAAATTCATTACATCCTGGTGCATCTTCTACAGGAGCAACTAGAACAGAGACATCTAAGCGTGCCCTACGATCATCTTTATCTATGATAGGATAATGAAAAACAACATTTTCCGACTCCTTGATATGACTTTTGTAGTCTCCCATTTCTTCAATGACATTATCAAAGCAGAACAAGCAATCAACTTTTTCTAGCTCATCTCTCAACTTACTACTTTCTTTGAAAATAAAATTCATTAATTATGCACCTCCTTTCAAAAGAATTAGTTATAGAGCCAGTAGCTTCTCATTCTCTTTTTTCTAAGGTCAAATGATCAAATGACCATGATCTCCAAAGATGATCTCCTTTTCCTTCATTGCGTACAAAAGTCACCGCTAGTCTATGGCGAACTCCTTCAATTTTGACAAATTCAACAACGGTCGCATTCTCATCTGCCGGAAAATAATCGAGTTCCATCATAATGTTGTGATAGACCCCTAAACATCCAACTCTTTCTAACTCATTTACCAAGTCATTTTGATTCTTTAAGTCATAGCTCAATTTTCAATACCTCCTTATTTATCTTTAATCTTCATTCTTTTTTTCCAGCCACAAACAATCAAAACTGCAAATCGGCAAAGCAGCAATAGGCGTTTCAACTTCTTCGCTTGGCTCTTCTATTGAAAAGAAAACTCTTAAATTATAAGTCTCTTCACCTTCTTCAATTTCTGTCCCAACATCAAACGAGACCGCCCCAGCTTCTACATTTTTACGTACCGCCTTTAAAAATGAACCACTAGGGAAAGTGCATCCAACTTTTTTTAGTTCACTTTCAAATTTTGAAATGTTCTCAAAAACAAAAGCCATTTATATCCCCCCTTCATTAATCTTGTAGTTCAAACCCTTGATAAAAAACATCAACATATGTTTCTCCGTCTCTCTCTTCTGGAAATTGGGCTTCAAAATCCACTTTCAAAATAGATTCCTTTCCATCCATTTCAATTTTCTTGCGAACGGTAATCGTTCCAAGAAATTCTTCAATAGTCCTAGCAGACCTAATTTGATCTGTCGCTTCTAACCAGATACTTTCCCATGCAATTCTAGCCTTTTTTTCAATCTCTCTTAGCTCACTAGCAAATTGTAAACCGTTAGCAAAATTTAAGATCATTGTTTTTTCCTCCTTTTTAAAAAACAAAAAGGACAGCCTATTGACTATCCTTTAAAATCTTTTTTACATATCTCTCTTTATTTCAAGCATTAAAAGTAAAATTGGTGTTATTCCGCCAAGGATGCACAGCAGCATTTCCAAAAACACCACCCCTCAAAATTAAGAACTCATCCCCCTATTCCCCCGATTCTTCGGGGGACTCCCTCGCCGGTAGGCAGCTCAAAAGGTGTGATGACCTTTTGAGACATTAAAAGGGTTTTGGGGGCGCTGATTGTTTCAACTCCTTAATGCTCCCTGCGGTGCGCTTACCGTTGACACAAGCCTTAATCGCATCACCTGTGTTTATTAGTGTTAACGAGACATAACCCAATCTAAATCCTTTTTAGTCCACCCTTCTGGCAGACCATTAGGAAAAGGGTTGCCAGCATAAACAGGTTTCAGCAACACTTCATCTTGATCTATGGTTTTACTGTCCATGTGAGCATACATAGAAGCGTAAAGCTCCAATTGTTCTGTTACTTCCGTTTTGACCAGATTTACACCCATTGGTTTTGACTTGATTTTTGTATCGTATTTTCCTAACTCCGCCCAAATTGGAGAATAGAATTTACGTCCACCATCAACAAGCTCATGCGCAATTCTTTTGTCTTTATTTTCAACTTGTTCATCACTAAACAAGCTGCCTGTGTGTCTTTCCACATTGATATGAGGAAGCTCATACACAAGGTCATGGACTGACGTTTCACCCTGTTTTTTGTTAATGGCTTTCGTTTGTTCCATAGTGATCAATGAGCGATCACCGCTTTTTTTGTACGTCAAATAACTATCGACTAAACGTGTGGGAACTTCAAAGTCAAATGATGGCTGAATGCTGCCGCCAATTTCATTTTCATAATGAAGATTCACCTTTCGCTCGAATCCATAGCCTGTTTTCTTCTTTTCAATTTTCGCTAATGGGAAAGTAAGTGTTTCATAATAAACCTTTCCTGCTGATGGCGTTTTTTCAGTCATTACAACGCCTTTGTATGAAAATTCTTTTTGCTTTTCAGAAGTTGCCTTGATCGTTTTTTCGCTTGCTGCATATCCATCGGTACTCAATGTAGATGCAGCATCAATTTTAAAATCATTTTTGTTGAAGCCTGTAAATTTCACAGTATAGAGATTTTTAACAGCAGCCTTCAAACCGTCAGATGGTATTGTCATTTCTATTTTCTTAGGTAGCTCTTTCGCCGAATATGTTTTAGAAACGATTTTCTTATCCTTCAAGTACATGCCTACTGTGATTTTCTTTTCTTCAAAATCTTTTAAAGTGGTCTTATAATTCATTTCTTTAGACAGATGAACTTTCACAGGTAAACCCTTTGTGGATTTAGCTGTGTAGATTTGCAACTTATCAAATGACAGCTTTGCCAATGGCTTATCATAATGATAATTGATGACAATATTCTTGCCGCCAATCGTTCCACTTTCTTTGTCTCCATCAGTTCTTATATAACGATACTTGTATTCTCCACTTTTGATAGAAGGGTGCTTTTCTGAATACTTTTCTCCACGCACCTTTTTGTATTTCTTACTTTCCTTAATTTTTTCACCTGTACGGTTGTCATAATAATTAACCGTCACAGACCTCTCCAGGTTGTAATAAAACTTGATCGTCACATCTTTGCTGCCTAATGTGCCTGTTTTCTTATTTGTGTTCACAGGAATAAATTTTTCTTTCCCTTTTGCAATGGATTTTTTAGGCGAAAATGAATACGTTGAACCTATGTTTCTTGTATAGCTCTCCTTTTCCAAGACTTCTCCAGAATATTTATCAATGTGCTGCACATTGATTTTCTTCTGGCGCACTTCAAATTTTGCGGTAAAAGACGTCTTATCATCTGGGTCTCTATATACGTCCATCATTCCCAAAACTTGTGTATTTCCACCCACAGGCTTTGTAATCAAAGGCTGATACCTTTCTCTCTTACTTCCATAAAGGTCACCAGTAGAATAATTCAATCCAACCCCCATACCAGCTTCTAATCTTATCCTTTCATTTCCATGAACAATCATTTTTCCACCAGTAATCTTTTTCCCTGTACTTTCATTAATAATTGTCACATTGCTAGGAACTTTTATGTTTACACTATTTGATTTATGCGATTTAAACGTTGTGGATTCTGTCACTTGTTTGTTTCCTTTTACAGAAACAGCAAGTTTTCTTTTGGAGAAAGTCGTTCTATTATCAGGCACTTCACCATTAATCACTTTATCCCACAGCTCATCATACTTCTTTAAATTCTTACCACTGCCACCATTTGAATAAATTCGATCTAATACTAATGAAGTAACAACTATACCCAAATCTTCCTCACTGTCTTTAAAAATGTTCTCTTGACCACCCCATCCATAATAAAGCGCCCTTTGCACCTTTTCATTATTATATGGAACAGATTCATCATATTTCGCCCCAGTACCAGGGGTAGGTTTAGAGTGCTGAAAACAAAAAGCAATCTTACCATCAACCTTAAATTTCCCAACAACCGAACCACCATAATTGATCTTTCCTAAATACGTTATTTTCGGTGGTGCTGCATCCGCCTTTTTTAATGAAATAAAATCAAAGGCCAATGAAAGCAATCCTTTCTTCTTTTTCTCAATCTCTTTTTCTATTAGAAGAGTTTGACCAATATCACCATCATTTAATAATTTATCGAATTTTGCTTTTTCATAATCGCCACTAACTTTCATATAAAGCGATTGACCACCCATTACTAGAAAACCATCTTCATTTATAGATAATCCTAGCGTTTGGTTGCTATCTATTGGTCTGTCATCCCTTTGAATAGTAAAGAGTAGAGAGAAAAGAGTAAGTGATAAAAATATCAACAGAGCCTTTTTCAATAACACTAACAACTCCTTCTTTTCAAAAAGAAAAGGATATTCCGAAGAATACCCTTAACTTTTATTTATTCAATTCATCCCAAGGAACATCCAAATCTTTTTCACTGTAAGTGTGTTTGTCATATGAATAAGTGCTTTCTCCACTTCCAGCATGATTTTCAATCTTTCCTTGTCCTGTTTTCTTTCCGTTACTTGTAGAATTATTTGCAGGCGTTTTTTTAGGAACAGCAGTTGATTTTTTAGGCGCACTGGATTTACTTTGATTTGAACCGCCATTACTCACGTATTTCTTTTTGGGCTGAACATTTTTTGAAGGACTGGAAGAACCAGTAGTATTTCTATATACTTGCGTTTGTTGTTTTTTCACAGGAGCTTCACTAACACTATTATTGTTATTCTTTTTCGGTTCATTGGAAGCAACGATTCTTTCTTTTTGTTTAGGCTGCTCACTAATAACCTGCTTTTGTTTCTTTTCTACTTTCTTTACCTTTTTAGGTTTAGATTTTTTAACTTCTTTTACTTCCTTCTTCTTCACTTCTTTTTTCGTTTCCTTTGTTTCTTTTACAGCAGCAGCCGTTTTGGTTTCCTGTTTATCTTGTGTTTCTTGCTTCGCTTCATTTTTAGCATTAGCAGAGAACCCCCAAATAGTTCCACCAACTAAAACGCCCGCCAACCCTAGACTAATTACAACTTTTTTCGCTTTCATAGTCTCCCCGACTCCTTCTTTTTACGTTTTATTCTTAATACAATTATACCATTTTTTGCACTTTTTTACATCAAAAAGTTTAGTTATTTTCCAAATAATTGATATAATTTAGCACTTTATTATAAACCTGTCGCACACTACTTCTTTCTAAAAACACTTTAGTACTGGTCATCCTTCCATCTTTCAAAAATTTAGTTTTATAAAAGGAGTACCGGTACTCTGAAAACCCTTTTAACCTTTCTCCCTCTACTATCAAAAACCATTCACGGCTCAATTGCCTTTCGTACACCAAAGAAGGAACACCAACCATAAAACCCAAATTATTCAGCCTATGATCTAAACCTTTCCATTGGCCCATGTTACCTCACACAGCTTGATCCAATTTAAGTCTTTTAAAATTCAAGACAACATAATCATCCTGCTGCTGATAGTCCGTAATGAAGCTAATTCTCCCTAATACGCACCTTCCTGTATAATTCCCATCTTTATACTCACGTAATTGAATCAAATCCCCCACTTTAAAATCCCTATCATTTTTTCGTATTTCAAAGCATTTGTGACCTGTTTTACAAGCCCAAAAGTATTGAGGTAGTATTTTTAATTCATGAAATCCTTCCTTCAAGAAAATCTCCCCTTTCTTATCCAAACAAAAAAGGACAGTCTTTCGACTATCCTTTAATGATCTTTTTTTACATATCTCTCTTTATTTCAAGCATCAAAAGTAAAATTGGTGTAATTCCGCCAAGCATGAACATCAGCACTTCCAAAAACAGAACCCCCTCAAGATTAAAAACTCATCCCCCTATTCCCCCACTCATGGGGGACTCCCTCGCCGGTAGGCAGCTCAAAAGGTGTGGTGACCTTTTGAGACATTAAAAGGGTATTGGGGACGCTGATTGTTTCAACTCCTTATCCTCACTACGTTCCGGTACCGTTGACACAAGCGATATTCGCATCACCTGTGTTTAATAACAGCAAGCCCCTAAAATTAAACCACCATTTCATGAATTGGCGTTAAGAATGTTTCCAACATTTTTTCATGCTTATCTTGTAATTTTGCATTCAAGATCATATCAGATAAGTCATTTTCACCCAATGCTTTATCAGCTTCTAAAATCATCTTCATTGTGGGAGCACAACTATTTTTCAACCAGTTACGGGACTTTTCATAAAAGTCATTTTCTGGTTTCATGTACAAGCTAAGTTTGCCGACATCACCGACAAATCTTGACCAAAATTCACTTGGTTCCCAAAATCGTCTTTCTCTTTCAGTAGGATCAACAAACTTTATATAATTGTTGATGATCTGCAATGCTATATAAGTTAAATCTCGTTCTTTTATCAACTCACACACAGCCGTTTGTGCTCTATCATTTTTTAAACGGATTTCATATCTATTCCAATCCTCAATTTCTTCATATGGAATATTATATTTTTCAGCTTGTTCATGACCCTTTTGATAAAAGCACAAATATGCTTCCGATTTTTTAGAACCGAAATACATAGTTGTTCCACCCAATAGCCCATCGTTTAAACTGAATGAACCATTATAGTCAGACTTTCTAAAACGAGAAATACATTCACCCTGTTGAGCTTTTTGTAATAGCTCTGGAATAGAAAAATACGTTTTTTTGTCGTCAATTGCTAAATCCAATCTTGTGAATTTACCTTTTCTATCAAGGCACTCTTGAAAAAAATCAAACCATGTCTTTTTTCGGCAATCTAAGAAGGATTCGAACTGTCTGCATCCTTTACCAGAAAACTCTATTAAAGTTCCTCTGTCATCACCTTCGGCACTGTAGAACACTTTAATCATATCCATTTCCCAAGTGCCCACATAACCATAAAAACCAGTTTGTTTCTCTGTCATAAAATCCTTACTGATGTGCAAAATATTTTCGATTATGTCATCTACATCATGTGTTTTAAAACTAACACGTATGTAGTCAACCATTGATACTAAAGGATTTTCAGCACTTTCTATTCTATCCATTTTACATTACTACCCCCCTGTTAGCGTGGGGGGGTTTCACTTTCCCCGTCATTCGCTACACTCACTCCTCCTAAGTCACTTCGGGCGCTTTCGCTGTCGCTTGCGGCTGTCGCCGTCTGCGCGCCCTGCGCTCCTTTAGCAAGTCGGATTTCTTCTAGGAAATCATAGCCACTTGGTATTAAAGGGCTGTAAAATTCCATAATATTTCCCGATCCTGCATAGGCGTATCCTCTACCTTTAATATCCTTTTCAACAAATTTTTTATCAGTGTCACCAAACAACATACCGTAACCCGTTTCGCTCATTTTTCCCAAAGACACTCTGAAATTAAACTGGTCTCTTATTCCGTCAGCAAAGTATTTAGCATCTGGTCTTTGAGCACCAGCAATGAGAAAAAAACCTGCCTGTCTACCTAGCATTACAATTTGCTTAACGCTCTGTATCGCTTTATCACGTTCCTTAAAATCAAGCATATCCATGAATGCAACGTATTCATCGAATATGATAAATACAGGTTTATATCCCAAATAAGCATAGTTTTCCCCAGTCCTATAATTCGGATGTTTTTTCATATCATCCATTCTTTGCATCATGTCCTCAACAGAATTTTGCAAGGTCATCATAATTCCGTTTTTACGAGAAAACACTTTCCGATCAAAAATTCCTTCTAAATCAGCCAAATCAGCATTTTTAGGGTCTAATATACGCACATCTGCACCTGATGCAACAAGGGACTTTACCAGAGTCAGTATAAAATATGTTTTCCCTCCACCTGTTCCCCCAGAAATCAGCATGTGCGGTAACTTATCAAATGCCCAATCAATATGCTGCATTAGCTTCATAGAGCCTTTATTTACTATAGCGTCATCAATAGATATACGGTTTTTCCCTGCATCATATAGCAGCTTATAGGTGAAAAAACCATCTTCCATATCTGTAGAGACTAAATCACAAAAGAACCCATTCTCGAATTCCTTCCCTAATTCCATAAATCGAGACTGGAACCTGCTCATATCCATAGCAATTTTGATAAAAATATAATGATTATCCTTGACCCTATAATAAAACCTAGGAAAATAGGAGATTTTTTGAATCATCCTATCAGTCACTTTACTCTTTACGTTTTTTGTATCATAGAATTTATTAGAAAATATCATTCGTGCTATTTTCTGTCTGTGATAGATTTTTTTGTAGTTATGATGAAAGATGTAATACCATACAAAAATTAAAGCCGCAGGTACTATAAGAGACACCAATAAACTTTTAATAATTAACGGCTTATTAAAGGTGAAGCTTTGAAATGTATCCTCTAAACCCTTATCATATATAATCCAAAGATGATCTTTCCAAAAAAGAGTCATCAGCAACAAAAAAACAGGCACACTTATTAATGCACCTGTTTTTAAAACGTTATTTTTATGTCTAGGACGAATCTTTGTCCCTTTATACTTCCATAGCTTAGAAATGGTCATGCACTCCTAACACTATTACTTTTTGTCATTCGTTACTGGGGCTGTTGCTTTTGCAGCATTAGCATTTGAACCTTTGAGTCGAATATCTTCTGCAAGAATAGTCCAAACGAGCGTACCAAACCGACCACCATTGTCCACTCTTGCTTCAATAATAGGGTTTACCAATTCCACATCTTGCATAAAGTCATATTCCTTTAATTCAATATTAGAAGGTAAGACGACTTCAACGGGACCACCTTGACAACTAGCAGCTAGATTATAAGTTCTGCTTTCTAATTCATCAGTTCTTTTTTGATTGACTTGATCATAAACAAATTTTTCACGTTTAAATCCTAAGAATTTGCAATCTCCAAAAGTTTCTTCTTTGTTTGGTACAATAAATTTCAATTCCATTTTATGTTCTCCTTTGATTCGTGTTCATCACGTTTTTTATTAGTTTATTAAAAAATAAAATCGCTCCGACACTGTCATCATGGCGCTTATCAGTCGCTCACAGCATAACCAGTCATGGCAACCTAGTAGACCATTTATGATCATCAAGTTGATTAATGGTGACAACTATCCCACACGCTTTTTCTAGCCTGCTACGGCATTATTAAACATGATTGCCGTTAATCGTCAAATACTCACGCATGACATTTCAATCAAGAAGCCTTATAATAAAAGTGTCTATGTTTTATCTAAGGCGTTCTTGATGAATATCAAGGCGCTTTTTTTGTCTGTATGTATTTTTCAAAGAACTTCATTCCTTTTTTAAAGAAATACTCCACCCACATATGGGCCATTCAAAAGAATAACTTTTGGTTTAGCACCAAATATGACTGGTGATTCATCTACAAGAGGTGTCCTAAAATATTGTATTGGCTTCCCCTCTGAATCATAAAACGCTTTTCTAAACCATTGATCAAATTCCTCATATTCTTCGTGCAGCGACTCATCAATCTTTTTTTGAATTACTGCTGCTAGAGCAAATGTAATTGGTTCTTTTTCATTTTCAAACCTTTTTAAAGATTGATTGAAAAATTCTAAAAGGCTCAATTACTTCACAACCTCTCTTTTCTCTCACGCTTTATAGTGGTGTAAACTCACACTATTCATTTAGCGAGAAGAGAAGAAATTTCTTTTATCCCGACATTATAATGTTTCTTGATTCGTCGAAATGATATCCCTTTTAGTAACAAATTTTCAATTACTTCTCGTGTCAATGGCTGCGATAAATAGTGCTCTGTATATGCATTATTAAGTGCCATCTTCATTCTCGCTGTCCAATTACCCTCAAGCTGCTTTGCTAATGATACAGCCTTTTTCATTACGTCGTTTGTTTTAGACTTGCTCATCAACATTCTCCACCTCCTTAGTTGCATAGTAACAACTTTCAAAATAACTCTTATTTACTTTTCCTTTTATTACTTTAAATCCATTTTCTTTTAATTGAGAATTTAATTCTCTAATCATCATGTATGCTTTGTTTTGTGAAACATCCATTATCTTCATAATGTCATTCACATCTAAAAATTCCTTCATTTTAGCCTCCTTTGTTTATTTTTACTCCTTTTTGTTGTTAATTATATTTTATTACTCCTTTTAGGAGAAGTCAATGTTTTTTTATCGAAAAGAGGTTAAAATTCAAATATATACAACTTTTCGTTGTAAACTTTATTTTACAGAGGAATGATATTATGTCATTAGCAGAAAGGTTAAAAAAGGCGAGAATAAATGCAGGTTTTAAAACTCAAAAAGATGCTGCACAAAAACTAAACATCAGACAACAGGTCTTATCTAATTACGAAAACGGAAGAAATAGCCCCGACACTGAAATGCTGAGAGAATTAGCCGATCTATATAATGTGTCAACAGATTATTTATTAGAATCTAAACGAAAGCCTTCAAAAGTAGAAGAAACAATAAATGATGCATTAGCAGAATTAGAAAAAGAAGATACATTGCTATTAATGAAAAACGCAGACATTGATGAGGAAACAGCCAAATTAATCAAACAAGCTCTTATTAACGGCATTCGTTATGTTGATGAAATGACCAAAAAAAAGAAAGAGTGAAAAGGGTTGTATACAGATAAAAGAATTAAACATATTGCACAACATGTTATTAATGATCATCAATCAAACGATCCACAAGTTCTATCAAAAAAGTTAGATATAATAATACTCCCTTCTAATTTAGGAAGTAAAATTAATGGTTTTTTACAATATCATGAGGGTGCAAATAAGTATCTCATTCACCTCAACAACAACTTAGATTTTCATGATCAACAAGCGACACTTGCCCACGAACTAGGTCATTTCTTCTTGCACAAGGAATTTAATACTTTCAAGATAAAGAAAACTTCAATTGTCCTTGAAAGTAAATTGGAATCCCAAGCAAATACTTTCGCAGCAGAACTATTGCTTCCAGATAGTTTATTAAAAGGGTCAAACCTTTGTATAAGAAATTTATCTGCTGAAACAATTGCAACACGTTATAATGTTCCATTAGCAATAGCCAAGATCAAATATAAACAAAATAAAAAGCTCTCTATTTACAATAGAAGAGAAAACTTCCATGAAAACCATGTTGTAATAATTTAAAAAAATCTCGTGTTATTGTTCAATAGAAGAACTAACACGAGATTTTTTATTAAGCTACTATTCTTTCAGCAACATCATGTTTAGATTGTTGTACATCACTAACATAAGCAAATGTTAAAAAACTAATGACCAGTGTAGACATAATCAATAACATCTTTTTCTTTTTCATTATTTTTTCTCACTTCCTTCCTAATATGGTATCTTGACTCGATATTCATTTTATAATAAAAAGTGGATAATTCAAAATCACCATTCTTTTCATAATATTGACCCACATCATTTGAAAGGTATTCAATATCAGCGTAGAGCCTTTTCTTCGTTAAATACTCAAAGCACTCATCAATCAGATTTTCATCACCTTCAAAGTACAAAACAGTCAGAACCTTGAACTTCTGTTGATATTCCTCATCATTCATAAGTTCAGAGTATTTGGTTCCCTTAAAATAAAAATATTTCGCCTGTTCTAAATTTCCAATTTTACAATGAATCCTTGTCAGCATAAATAAAATTTTTGTCAAATATATTCTTTTATAATTTTCTAATATATCCAAGGCTTTATCTAAATGAAAAGTAGCATTATCATAATCCTCCAGCTCATCATAACATACACCAATATTTATGTGGGCCATCCCTTTTATTAGAAAATCTGATTTCTTTTCAGCCGTATCTAATACTCGAAGAAATATCTCTAAAGCTTCATCATACCTTAAATCATCAATTAAATTACCACCAACAATGAAACGACATCTAAGAGAATGTTCAAGGTATTCTTCATTCTTATCATAAATTTTAAGAGCTCTTTCAGCATAATTTAAACTAAAATAAGTTTGTTTTTTTGCATAATAAACATGCGCCATTTTGTAATAAAAATCCGCCTTTTCTATTATGTCATCAACTTCATCAAGTTTGCTTTCAGCCTTCCTATAAGCACTAATAGCTGTGCTCAATTCATTTCTGCGGAACTCATACATCCCCATGAAGAAATAAAAATAAAATTCCAACATTCCAGTTAGGTTTTCTTGTCTCTCGACTTTCCTCAGAGACAAGTAGTCATCATCTAGCATTTTGATATCATGAACATTAATTTCATTAATCATCATGTAGTGTCTAAATTCAAGCAATTGATAATATAGAAATACGTCTGGATTTTCTTCCATATTGTCTAGCTCTTCAACGACTTCTTCCTTTATAGATTCAGCCTGTTCTATTCGGTTATTTTTTATTGCTGTATACCAGTAATTGAGTTTGGTGGCAACTAAATCATAGGGTATCATTTTATCCATTGCCTTCCCCCCTTTAAATCATGCTAATTTAAATATTTACACCATTATTTCAAATCCACCTTTTTTCTTAAAGATGAATACGACACAATCCAAAAAAAATAACGCAAACAAAAATATAACTAATTAACCATAATGTAACAAGTATATTTACCTATTGTAAATTTTTCAAGTGTTAAATAATTAGATGTTTTAATAAATAAAGATGCACACAAAAAAGCCAAGTCCTCATAAAAAGGAATTGGCTTTTCTCTCCCCTTTGGTGGGGTTTTTGGTGGGGAACCATATCATTTTAGAGTGTTTTTCGTCATTTCTAAACAACTCAAACCCTTATAAATCAACATTAACACACCAAATCAATTATATATTTCATTCCCACTCAATCGTAGCAGGCGGCTTACTCGTAATATCATACACCACGCGGTTAATATGCTTCACTTCATTCACGATACGAGTCGAGATCTTCTCAAGTACATCCCAAGGGATTCTTGCCCAGTCACTCGTCATACCATCAATAGACGTAACAGCACGGATACCGATAGTGTAATCGTATGTTCTTGCGTCGCCCATGACACCTACGCTGCGGATGTCTGGGAGGACTGTGAAGTATTGCCAGATGTCGCGCTCAAGGCCGAAGTTGGCAATTTCTTCTCGTAGAATCGCATCAGATTCACGGACGATTTCTAGTTTTTCTTCAGAAATTTCACCTAGTACACGGATTCCTAGTCCTGGACCTGGGAATGGCTGTCTCCATACGATGTCGTCTGGAATACCTAGCTCTGACCCTAGAGCACGGACTTCATCCTTGAATAGTGTATTGAGTGGCTCAATCAATTCAAACTGCATGTCTTCTGGAAGACCGCCTACGTTGTGGTGAGATTTGATTGTTTGTGCCGTTGCAGTTCCACTCTCAATGATGTCTGTGTAAAGAGTTCCTTGTGCTAAGTAGTCGATTCCTTTTAGCTTGTCCGCCTCGTCATCGAATACATAGATGAATTCGTTACCGATGATTTTACGTTTTTGCTCAGGATCAGACACACCTTTTAGCTTGTTTAAGAAGCGATCTTTCGCATCTACTTTAATCACGTTCATGTTGAAACCTTCGCTAAATGTTTTCATTACCCCTTCTGCTTCGCCTTTGCGAAGAAGACCGTGGTCAACGAAAATACATGTCAGCTGATCGCCGATGGCTTTGTGGATCAATACAGCCACAACAGATGAATCTACACCGCCGCTTAGTGCGCACAATACTTGTTTGTCGCCTACTGTTTGACGGATTTTCTGCATTTCGATTTCAATGAAGTTCTCCATTGACCATTTGCCATCGCAGTCACATACGCCGAAGACAAAGTTCTTCAATAGATCATTTCCGTACTCAGAGTGACGTACCTCTGGGTGGAACTGAACGCCATAGAAATTCTTCTCAGCTAAGCTCATCGCTGAGTTTGGACAATGTGCACTTGTTGCATCAACTGTAAAGCCTTCTGGTACTTCAACGACAAGGTCACCATGGCTCATCCAAACGACTTGATCCGTTGGAAGGTCTTTGAATAAAGCAGGTGTTCCGTTAATATGGATGTCTGCTTTCCCATATTCACGCTGGCTAGCCGCTTCTACTTTCCCGCCTAAATAGTGAGTCATCAGCTGCATGCCGTAGCAAATGCCTAGAACCGGAATGCCTAGATCAAAAATCTTTTCGTCACAGCGGAAAGATCCTTCATCATATACACTGTTTGGTCCACCAGAAAGGATGATTCCTTTCGGCGCCATTTCTTTAATTTCTTCAGCAGTTAAAGTGTGCGGATGAAGCTCACTGTACACACCAAATTCACGAATACGGCGAGTGATCAGCTGATTGTACTGACTACCGAAATCGAGAACCAAAATCATTTCATTTACTAAATTTGTCATGGTGTCACCTCTATGTCCAATATAGTTTTTATAAACGCACAGAAAAAATGAGAGGAGAAAACCTGCTCTCAGTGTAAATCACGCTTTTGAAGCGCCCAGACTCACATCCGAACGCTTCAATTTCATGTATTTTAGAAGGTTTTAATATTCACCTATTCTAACAACAGGAAGGTACGGGGTCAAGACTATCTCCTGTTTATTAAATTTTCCCATAACTTCACCGACTGCCGCCAAAGCGCCGACGCATCTTCTCGCCTGTAGAGCGCCCGCTCATAGAACTGCGTTAGTTCAGACATGTGATGATTCCCTTCCTTGTCATCGATCAAAGAAGCAAATTCTCTTAGCGTCATGCCTGGCTTTTTCTCGATCCCTCTGCGCCTTAGCTGTTTTAATAGAGCAGCATACGCGTAGAAAAAAGCTTCCTCATCTGGCAGACGTTTTACCTTTCTCACAATAAAGATTGGCAGCCACCTTGCTCTGAACCGGTAAAGCATCCAGCCTATGAAACCAAGAAAGACAATCACACCTGCTGCGTAGCCCAAGATTGAACCAACATGAACCATACTTGGCTTTGCTTTAGCTGCTTGTTCCTCTTGTTTTGCCGCCTGTTCTGGTTCTTGTTGCTGCGGCTGCTGTGTCTGCTCGTTTTCTTGTTCATCAGATGCGGGCTGATCTTTTTCATCCTCTTGATCATCTGCTTGGTCGTTGTTAGCCGTGGTTTCATTCGTAAATGTCTCTGGGTTCGTGAACCCTTTTGTCGGTTCAAAAGTCACCCAACCACGGTTTGGAAAATACACCTCTACCCATGAATGGGCATTGTTATTGGTCACTTCATACACATTGTTTCCATCCATCTGTGTTTCATATAACTGACCAGACGTATATCCTTTCACCCATCTCGCCGGAATTCCAATCGAGCGAAGCATGACAATCATCGAGGTTGAAAAGTTATCACAATAGCCAATCATCGTATCAAATAAGAACTGATCCACATAGTCTTCGTTACGCCCAGGTACAGCGACATTTTGGGTTTCATATGAAAACTTCGCAGATCCTAAATAATCCTCAATCGCTTTTGCTTTATCATACATATTATCCTTCGTTTCCGTTAAGCTGTTCGCCAATGTTTTCACACGCTCTGGCAGCGAGGATGGGAGCTGCAAGTATTCACGTCCGACCTGCTGATTCACTTGCTTCTTGGTTGGCACTTTGATTCGCTGTAAGTCCTCTAGGATAAATGTAGGTGATAAGAAGCTGACTCGATAGTTCCCTAAATTTTTGGGCGGGTTTTGAGTAGACGGGACAATTTTCTCCGTTTTGCCCATCATTTGCAGTGGAATGTTTTCCATTGGCGTCAGCATAACCGTACCAATCGGATAAACAGCATGATTAAATCGATAATTTGATTCCATATCGACTCTCGTTTCATGCTCCTCTGTTTTCACGCGATTGGTAAACCACCGGTTCGGCACATCATTCCCTTTTAACCGAGTAGGTTTCGTATCATTTGAAGCATCCTCCCAGCCTTTCCCCGTGTAAATACTTTTTGTTTCTACACGAAAATAAGACGGCTCTTTTCCGCTCCATTTAAATACCGGTGTACGGTCCTCACTAAACGGTCCCCCAAGCGACGAATCATCCGCACTATATCCCACCTTATTCTGCCCGGCGGAACCATCTTGATTCGTGACCGCTTTAAAAAACGGGACAGGGTCAGGCCATTTCGGATCAGATTTTGGCAAAGAAGCACCGAGTGATGCTGATACAAGGACAAGCGCCAGCATGGGTAAGAACCAATTGAAACGCGCTTTCTGTGACACCCGCACACCTTCAGCCGAACGAAGCCGGTCGAAATAGAGCAGGCCAAGCAAACAAAAGCCAAATACCATAATTCGAACGATTGCAAAAGTCGCATCATAAGGCGTAAACGTATCAAGAATCGTGACATATACAATCGTCATCAGTAAAAAGAAAAAGATACGCTGCTGATACACAACCCAATAATGAAGCAAATAAACAAGCAGCCAAAGCAAAATATAGAACAACAATGTGCGGAAAGACGGATACATGTCACTCCACATGCCCATGCTCATCAAAGAAATATTATCTTGAATATCAGCAAACAGCGCAGGCAGATAACTTGGCTCTGATTGATAAAAAATCAAATATAATGCGAGCAAGATCAATCCAGCACAAATAGGAAACGTCACATACCACTTCAATCGAAAGAACGTAAACAAACACGTAAGCCCTATAAAAATGATGAAATAAGACGTATGACTCGTCTCTGTAAAATCTTGAAGCGGACGAAGCCACTCCCAAAGCAGCAGAAATGCGACAGCATAATAGATGAACAACTCAAAACGGCTTTGCCGCTGATGCATATGCAGCATAAATGTTTGTCACCTCACAGTTCTTTCATGCAGCCGGTCCTCAAATAAAAGGGTCGTGTGTATCCCAGAAGCTTTAAGCCGGTCCACAAGCTGTTTTTCTTTTGCCGTCAATCGATCAACGGCTCTCTTCACTAAAAGAACGGTGATGTTCTTTCTGTTTCGATTCCCAAGTAAAATGGCAGCAAGCTCTTCTTGCAGATGACCTGTCACCACATACTTTCCTGTCTGCTGGTGCTCACTCGCTGTTAATGATTGATAATCAGGTGAACGAGAAGGCTGATACTGCACCTTTGTTAAATAGTAGAGCATGTCCTGTAAGTGCCACTCTCCTTGATCCACTCGAAATAAGTGCTGATCGCCAAGCGGGACAAGGCCTACCGGCACCCCTTTTTTCATAGCCGTTTGCAGAACCGATGCGGCCATAGACACAATCGTTTCAAAAGCGGCTTCATCTGTAAAATCAGCAAACACCACCAAATCCTTTGTCTGATTCTGTTCAAACTCCTTCGTCATAAGCTGACCTCTTCTAGCTGTTGTCTTCCAGTCCACCCAAGCGAAACGGTCTCCTTGCTGGTATTCACGCACACCTGTCGTCACATTTGTCGGTTCATTTAACCAAGAGTGCACCGCTTTGCCTCCATTTTCATTCACCGATGCAGCAGATTCAACAGGAATATCCAACATTTTAGGATACACAAGCAATGTTTTCTCTAGTGGAAGAATCACTTCTTTTTCCACAAACCCAAACATATCACCCGTTTTGATTCTAACCGCCGTCAACTGATGCTCTCCCCGCATGATGTCATTGAATTGATACGAAAATCGCCACGTTTTCCGAAACCATGGAAAGATCATTCGCTTCATTTCAATCTGTTCCTGTAAATGGAAGGTATCCGGCGGTTCATCCTCAAGTATGGCGTACACGTACGGAAATAAATTCGTCCGCTTGATTTCAAGGTCAACAGACAGCACTTCCCCTGCCTTTAACCGGGTATGCTGTAATGTCCTTTTGGCTGTTGCACGAAGTGGAACAAGGGCAAACAGCAAAGCATACAAAGCATATGGTGAAAATGCATAAAAAAGGAACCAGCTCACAAAGCCGCCCTGAAACATGGCATAGCAAAAGGCTGCTGCCGTGAGGAGAAAGAGCATAAACACCCGTAACCATAGTGAAAAAGCGAAACGGTCACGTGACTTCATTGAGTCATCGACTTTTGAACTGGTACGCCAATATGCTCAATCATCTGTCGCAACAGTGTCTCCGCCTTCTTCCCTTCATACGTTGCTTCTGATGTCAAAATCATGCGATGCGGCAATGTGTAAGGCGCCAAATACTGTACATCATCAGGAATCACATAATCCCGCCTGTTCAACAGCGCATACGCCTGAGCCGCTTTCATCAATGCAATTGAACCCCTTGGGCTCACGCCTAAATAGACAGACGGATGATTTCGCGTCGCTTGGGCGATTTCGACAATATATTCTTTAATCGATGCATCCACATGTACGGTCTGAACCGCTTGCTGTAAAGCATGGATATGATCTTTTGTCATGACTGCCTGAAGCGTGTCAATTGGCGATTGTTTCTCCTGCAAATTCAGCACCTCAAGCTCCTCCAGCATGGTTGGATACCCCATCTGTAGCTTAAATAAGAAGCGGTCCATTTGCGCTTCTGGAAGTGGATAGGTTCCCTCATACTCCACTGGATTTTGCGTAGCCATCACAAAGAAAGGATCTGCCAGCGGCATCGTTTCTCCGTCCACTGTGACACTGCCTTCTTCCATCGCTTCAAGAAGGGCTGATTGTGTTTTAGGAGAGGTTCGGTTGATTTCATCAGCCAAAATAATCTGCCCCATAATCGGTCCTTGTCTAAATTCAAACTCGTTTGTCTTTTTATTATAAATCGACACACCTGTTACATCTGAAGGCAAAAGGTCAGGCGTAAATTGGATTCGCTTAAACTCACAGCCAATGGATTTTGCCAGAGCACGAACCATCATGGTCTTCCCAACGCCAGGCACATCCTCTAATAACACATGCCCCTTCGCCAAAATCGCAACAAGGCTTAATATCGCAATATCTTTTTTCCCCACCATCACTTTATTGATGTTATCTACGATTTTTTGTAAATCTGAATGCATCGGTTCATCAAATGCCATCCTGATCCTCCTATCACGTTTCCGTCAATTTTCATATAGTCTAACTTTACCATACAACACGCATTTGCATGAAACATCAACACGTAGAAAAAAGAAGCCTTCTCACGATGGAAAAGACTTCTGCTCCTCTTTAGGTTCACTTGCTGGTTCCATATGAACATGAGAGTGTAGAATATCATGTTCCTGCTTCATTCTGCGTTCAATTTCATCTGCAATATCATGGCTTTCTGCGATGTTTAAATGCGGTTCTACTTCAACGACCACATCCACATGGACGGTGCTTCCAAGATAACGAGCTTTAATGTCTTTCAAATCGCCCACTCCTGGTGTCGCTTCAATCGTCTCTTTATATTTAGACATATCTTTTATATGAAAACCGTCCGTTAACGAATGAGACGCATCTCTGAAAATCTCCCACGCCGTTTTACAGATAATTAAGCCAATCACAAACGCAGCAAGCGTATCAACCCACGCCAGCTGAAATTGAGAGGCGATAATTCCGACAAACGTCCCGATACTCACATAAGCATCTGATTTATTATCAGCCGCTGCCGCATATAGCGCCTGGCTATTAATTCGTTTAGACAGTTTACGGTTATACATATACACGCCATACATCACAACAGCACTTCCTGCTGCCGTCCAAGCTGCAATCATATCAGGCGTTTGATGCTCTGATGAGAAAAGCGACTGGCCTGCACTCAGCAAAACCTGAAGCCCGACAAGCATCATAATAAAGGAAGCCACAAGTGACGCAATATTTTCAGCTCTAAAATGACCGTATGGATGATCCTCATCAGGTGGCTTCTGAGAAATACGCAGCCCAATTAATACGGCAAGCGAAGCAATGATATCTGTCGTATTATTCAAGCCATCTGCGGAAAGGGCTTCTGAATGAAACACATACCCAATGATCAGTTTGACAGCAGATAAGATCACATAGGCTATAATGCTGACCCAAGCACCTGTTTCACCTTGTCTTAATTCGTTGTAGCGCTCCATACCGAACAGCGCCTCCTCACACATTACTTTTCTATATTTATCTTACAAAGCCAAGCCCGTGTGGGTCTACAGCAACATGATTCGCTTGAATCAGCAAAATAGGATACATAGAAATGTGTTGACCTAAGCAAACTTATTTTTATAAGGTCAATTGACCTCAAGACCTACTCCCATCAATGTTTTTCAAAACCACCCCGAAAAATGAAAAAGAACAAAATCACTCTACCATACAATTGTCAGAATAGTTTTATTTTAAAACACAACTTTTCTTTCTTCCTTCTTATGCTATTTTTAAGAATGGGCAGAGGAAAATGAGGGAACATAATCTCTCAAATCCTTTATACTTTTTAACATCATGTTAAGAGGTTTGAAATGTCAGTTTGATAACCTGTCCAATGCTGAATGACAATTCAGTATGATAAAATTTAAAATATTCTAAAAACAAACTCTCGAATAAAAGAGAAATGTTTGGAGGTAAAGAAATGTCCAACATGACAAACGGTCTTCAAAAAAACCTTAAGACAAGACATATTTCAATGATCTCCATTGCCGGGGTCATTGGGGCAGGGCTATTTGTTGGTAGTGGTGCCGTCATTCATTCGGCAGGGCCTGGATCGATTCTTTCCTATTCATTTGCCGGACTTCTGGTCATCTTTATTATGAGAATGCTTGGAGAAATGGCATGTGCCTATCCGACAAGCGGCTCTTTCTCACAATATGCGAGCGACGCCATCGGCCCGTGGGCTGGCTTTACAATCGGCTGGCTTTACTGGTTCTTCTGGGTCATCGTCATCGCCATTGAAGCCATTGCCGGTGCTGCCATTATTCAATATTGGTATGGAGATGCACCTGTTTGGCTCACAAGTCTTATCCTCACAATCCTCTTAACTTTGACAAATATCTTTTCTGTTAAATCTTTTGGCGAATTTGAATATTGGTTTTCATTGATTAAAGTCGTCAGCATTATTCTATTCCTACTCATTGGTTTTGCATTTATCTTTGGTTTTGGCGGTCATCATACTGCAGGTCTTGCCAATTTAACGGGGAATGGCGGTTTCCTTCCAAACGGGTTCGGCTCTGTGCTCCTCGGGATTGTCGTTGTCATCTTTTCATTCATGGGAACCGAGATTGTGGCAATTGCCGCAGGTGAATCAGCAGACCCTGTCAAATCTGTGACAACAGCTACTCGTTCAGTTGTATGGCGTATTATTGTTTTCTACGTCGGATCGATCGCTGTCGTTGTCACGTTACTCCCATGGAATTCAGCGAATATTTTAACAAGTCCGTTCGTTGCAGTATTAGAATACATCGGTGTCCCATCAGCCGCTCAAGTCATGAACGTCATTGTTTTAACAGCCGTTCTTTCTTGTTTAAACTCCGGCCTATACACAACGTCCAGAATGCTTTATTCATTAGCAGAAAGAGGCGAAGCACCAAAACGTTTTATGAAAATCAGCAAACGCGGTGTCCCTGTAGCAGCTACAGTCGCTGGTACCTTCTTTTCCTATATTGCCGTCATGATGAACTACTTTTACCCTGAAACCATCTTTCTATTTCTAGTCAATGCCTCTGGTGCCATTGCACTTCTTGTCTACTTGGTCATTGCCGTTTCACAATTAAGAATGCGTCGTAAAATTGAAAAAGAAAATCCAGAACAACTCAAAATCAAAATGTGGCTGTTCCCATACCTTACGTACTTTACCATTTTGGTCATCTGCGCCATCTTGGCCTCTATGCTGTTTATCGAATCGATGAGACCTCAGCTCATACTGACAAGCATCATTACCATCAGTGTACTAGCCGCCTACTTCATCTTTAAACCAAATAAAAAAGTGCCTGCAAGTGCAGCGCTTGAAAATAAACACCCTTAATTCTCCCGCTGAAAAGCGGGTTTTTTTATTTTATTCACCTATTTGGATGTCCGCACTTATAATGTATCAAATTGATTTTAAGTGAGGATTAGTCAACATGAACCTAGAAAAGTTTGTTGACGAGCTGCCAATTCCAGAAGTCGCAGAGCCCGTCAAAAAAAACCCAAGACAAACATATTATGAAATCGCTATGGAGGAGGTGTTCCTAAAAGTTCATAGAGATCTGCCCCCAACCAAGCTATGGACCTATAATGGCAGTTTGCCTGGTCCAACCATTAAAGCGAATCGAAATGAAAAGGTCAAAGTGAAATGGATGAACAAATTGCCGCTGAAACACTTCCTGCCTGTCGATCATACCATTCACGCTGGACATCATGATGAACCCGAAGTCAAAACAGTCGTTCACCTGCATGGGGGCGTGACACCTGCAAGCAGTGACGGTTATCCAGAGGCTTGGTTTTCGCGAGACTTTGAAGCGACCGGCCCCTTCTTTGAACGAGAGGTTTACGAATACCCTAATCACCAGCAAGCATGCACATTGTGGTATCACGATCATGCCATGGCATTGACACGATTAAATGTATACGCCGGATTAGCTGGCTTTTATTTGATCTCAGATGCATTTGAAAAATCGCTCGAATTACCAAAAGATGAATATGATATCCCTTTAATGATCATGGACCGGACGTTTCAGGAGGATGGCGCACTGTTTTACCCAAGTAGACCAAATAACACACCAGAAGATAGTGACCTTCCAGATCCCTCCATCGTGCCATTTTTTTGCGGGGAAACGATTTTAGTCAATGGAAAAGTATGGCCATATTTAGAAGTAGAGCCGCGAAAATATCGTTTTCGTATCTTAAACGCGTCCAATACAAGAACTTACGAGCTTCATCTAGATAACGACGCCACAATCTTACAAATTGGATCTGATGGCGGCTTTTTGCCAAGACCTGTTCATCACCAATCTTTTAGCATTGCACCTGCTGAACGTTTTGATGTCATCATCGACTTCTCAGCTTACGAAAACAAAACGATTGTTTTAAAAAATACGGCAGGCTGCGGTCAGGAAGTCAATCCAGAAACAGATGCGAACATTATGCAATTTAAAGTCACTCGTCCGCTCAAAGGAAGAGCAGCTAAAACATTACGTCCGATCTTCAAACCACTGCCACCGCTCCGGCCGAGCCGAGCTGATAACGAGCGAACGCTGACCCTTACTGGCACACAAGATAAATATGGGCGCCCGATTTTATTACTAGATAACCAGTTTTGGAATGATCCTGTCACAGAAAATCCTCGACTTGGCAGTGTAGAGGTGTGGAACATCGTCAATCCAACAAGAGGTACACACCCTATTCATTTACATCTTGTTCAATTTCGAGTGATTGATAGAAGACCATTCGATACAGACATCTATCAATCGACAGGTGAAATCGTGTACACGGGACCAAATGAAGCGCCTCCTTTGCATGAACAAGGCTACAAGGATACAATTCAGGCGCATGCCGGTGAAGTCATTCGCATCATCGCTCGGTTTGTCCCATATAGCGGACGATATGTGTGGCATTGTCACATTTTAGAACACGAGGATTATGACATGATGCGGCCGATGGATATCATTTAGTAAATATGAAACCTCCTCTCTGTTAATTGCGTAATATGAAAAAGGGCTAACAGCTTTTATTTATTAGCCCTCTATTTTCTTTTCAATCTCCATGAGAAAAAACGAACAATGTATCACATGAATGGCATTTATTTGAACATTCCACACTTAAAAAGTTGATGAAGTAAACCGATAATACTACTATATACCCATTACCTCTATCAAAAGGCACTTAAGAAACCATGCACGAACAAATAGAAAATCGTCATAAAAAACGGAGGAGTTCAATTTGAATGAAGAAAAAGAGACTTGCCAGGTCAAGCAAGAAACAGTGGCAGGTAACAGGGAGAAGCTTTCAATTCATGAAAACGAGAGCATTCGATCAAACATTGAACAACTAACAATTGAACTCGGTGAACAAAAAGAATTCAATCACTTCATATTAGATGAAAAACAGAAGGCCATCAGCACATTATCGGCTCTCATTGCAAAAGGTGATTGTGATGAAGAGTTAAAAGCTCATTTTGTACAAGCATTACATATCGGGCTCTCTGTTATAGAGATTATGGAGATCATTAAGCACTGTACAAAGGTTGCAGGATTCCCTCATTCCATTAATGCCTTGTTTATTTTTCAAAACTTACTAGATGAAAACAATAAATAATTAAGAGAAAACGAGAAGTCTTCTGTCCTCTCGTTTTTTTATTTCCACTTACTTTACTCTCTTACGCTGATTCTGTCACAGCAGCAAAATATCAAAATACCACTCATTTCCTTATTTAAAAAGTGATTTTCATTTCACAAATCTGCATTTTTCACCGACACATCCCATTACAAAATAAAAAAACGTCCAGTTATATGAAATAACTGAACGCGCATCTTTTACCAATTGACAGTGAAATTGTTAACAATCCCGCCTTCTTTCTCCCAAGCGGTTTCTACTGTTTTCTTCTTAATATCATATTCAAAAATGGTTCTGACCTTCGCCTTTCGTCCTGTGTCATCCTTTAATTCCTTTGCGTTCTTTGCAACACCTAAGAAATAAACAGATGTACCATCCGCAGAAAATTGCGGCTGGGCAGCACTTAAAATACGCACATCTTGGCTGTTTTTAACGAGTGTCTTCGTTTTTCCTGTATCTACATCCATCACCTTAATAGATGATACTTCTTTTTCATTTCGAACCTTCACTTCTGTATAAATGAGTTTTTTATGATCTGGTGAAAAAGAAATATCATTGATGGTTTGAGAAATACGTGCAATTCGCTTACCCTTCTCACCTGTTTGAAGGGTAATCTTCATGGTCGTTGGTTCAGGATCCATTCCTTTTTCATTTGCCTCATCCGTCTTTTTATAATCCTCTTTTAACGAATAATGCTGAATGGCCAACAGATTTGATGCTGGATCATAAGCAAAAGAACTCACCGTATCATCATCACTTTTTTCTGGATATAACACTTTCACTTTCTGTGTTTTCAAATCAAAAGACGCTATATAAAATTGCTCACCTGAATCCTTGTTATACCTTAGATATAACTGTTTTCCGTCACCAGAAAGTCTCATACTGTCGATTGAATCGTCACTCGTAAAGAGCGTTTTTTCTTTATCCGTTTTCACATTCAATTCCCGTATACTTACTTTTTGTGTGTCTTCATCTGTATACGTGTAGTATAAAAGCTGTTTCGCCTGATCATAAGCAATTGAAGGATATGCTGTCAGTTTTTCTGTATGAAGCGCCTTGTCATGCAAGTAATAAGTATTGTTTAACTTTTGATCCGTAAAAGAAACAAGCAATTCGTCTTTTGCATCTTGATTTGTTTTCACATTTCCTTCCTGTTTCGCCTCTTGCCCAGGCTTCATCATGAAGAAAATAACGGCCGCAATCACTGCGACTCCAATTACTGTGATGATCCACCATGTTGATTTTTTCATTGACTTTCAGACCCTCTCCACAAGAAAAGAAGCCAGAAAATGAACTTTTCCCGCTTCTTTGCATGCCTATGTATTAATAAGTGTAATGCCCTTTGACGACACCTTTACTTGTTGAATACCCAAGTGCTTTGAATGCTTTCGGACTTACGTCTAATACTGCGTTTGGCATTCTACCTACATCATATTTATATACTGTAATCACTTTATGTGGTTTCGCTTTTGTTGTCACTCTTAGTTTTGTACCTTTTTTCGGTACGTCAAATCCCATTTTTGTTGCTGCATCCCAATGACCGAGTTTTTTTCCATCTGCGCCTTTTTTACCAACACCATTATACCAAGTAATATTGCCGCTTACTTTTTTTGCACTTGCTCCATGTGAGAAACTAAACGCTAAAAATAAACTAGCTACTGTTACGATTGTCGCGATAAGCTTTTTATTCATTAAAAAATCCTCCGTATTTGGTTTCTGACCCTATTATACATGAAGATGCACCCAGTTATTTTACAGTCACATTACAATTCGAATACAAGTTGACCACTTAATGACCGATTTTGTTCATAAATTTCACCAAAAACAGCCAGAACATTGTCAGTAGATCCCTCCCTTTCGTTTTATATAATAGAAATGAATCAAAGATAAGGAGGAATTTTCATGAAAAAGTGGTTCATCGTTTTGAGTGTAAGTTTGACCTTCGTTTTGATGTTTTCAAGTATTCCCGCCTCTGCGGCTGGTCCTCGTCACGGCGCCATCGTGACACAAACGGATGAAGCCAAATGGTCAGGTATCTCGGCTGATATTGTGCTGCCAAAAACAGCCACCATTAAAAATGGTTATGCTGACTGGTATCTTGGTCTCGGTTCTGCCGTTGTTGAGAGCGGAATTTCAAAAACATCTTCTGGCTATAAGGTCTTTTTAGGCAGCGGCTCCCAAGGCGGCAGTCAATATTGGAACAGCGAATACGATTCAAGTATTAAAGATGGTGCACGTGTCAACTTAAAGCTCATCAACAACGGTGATGGCACAGTGTCACTATACGTCAACGGAAAACTGCGTTATAAACAGCCTGTTTTCAATCCTAGTCGTCTGAAAGACCTCGATGTCGTCAAAATGGTACATGGCGTACAAGATAATGGAACAAACAGCTACTCGCAAGCAAGTTTCTCTAATGTACAGCTTCGTGCAAATACATCTGGAAGTGTCTATAAAAAATGGGACGGCACCGTCAAATCATCTCTTTTACGCAAAAATCTAGAATCAGGTGCTTCGACTCCAAAATTCACGGTCATTTCGTCTATCCCACTTAGTACAACCCTTTCAGCACAATAAAACATGAGCACCCACCTTTGGGTGCTTTTGATTGTTCACAGCTTATCAACACTTCTCTTTTAATCAAAACATCGATTCGTGGTAACATAAGCATACATACTTTGAAGAACAAAGGAGAAAGAACGTGAGAAAAAGTCTACTTGTTTTCATGAGTCTTGTTGCAACCTTCTCTATCCTAGCAGCTTGCTCAAATACGGCAAAAGAAGAAAAAACAGAATCTACGGCACTTCCAACGATTAATGAACGCATTCAAAATGAAACGAAAGAGGTCATGGAGCAGTCTAAGCTCGTAAAAGACACAGCGATCACCGTTGATCAAAAGAAAAAAGTCATTTCCTTAAACGTGACGGCTTCATCTGAGACCAATAGTGATTACGCTGAAGTCATTGGTTTGAACTTTGCCAAAACACTAGCTATTGGTGCATCCACTGAAAAGGAAAACAGCCTGCATAAACCGGAAAATGACAGCCTCGGCGCCCTCTACTCCTTTTATGACCTAAACATCACCGTGAAACAAGAAAACGGAAAAGTACTGGCAAAAGGAAAGAAAACAACAAATGAAACAAAGATTACCTGGGAGAGAGCCCAGTAATTGGACAAGAAAATTCTTTATGGATTTTCTTGTTTTTTTTAACAAAACTATTAATATTGTGAAAAGAATGCCGATGAGTAAGATTGTGTTGGTTCTTAAGTACCAATAATTCTTATTTACATATCGGAGGAAAGTATCATGAAAAGAACGACAGAATTTGTTTTAGGCTTAATTGGAGGTATTTTGGGATTTTTCGGTGCAATGTTTGCACTTGCTTTTGGAGGACTAGATGCCGCATTTAATGAATCAGGTACGAGTCAATTCACAGGATTAGGCTGGTCAGCGATGCTTTTCTCTATTCTTGCGATTGTGGCATCTGTTATCGTGAAGAAAAAAGCAAAGCTTGGTGGCATTTTATTATTAGTTTCTGCTGTAGGCGGTATTATTTCTATTTTTGTGTTCTTTATCCTTCCAGCTGTATTAATCATCATCGCAGGATGCATGGGTGTGTTTAGAAAAGAGCCTGTCAAAACAGTTCCTGCTGAATAAAGTTGATATAAAAAAGCTTGTAGAGGGTCGCTCTATAAGCTTCTTTTATTGTATATTTTCATTTAAATCTTCTCTTATGATATCAATCAGCGTGTCAATATCCGAGTGAGCTCTAGATGCTAATCGTACCAGCAAATGATCGATATCCTCATACAAATGACGATCTTTCAACATATACTTCCCATAATACGGAATGACAAAGAAATAGAGCAAATCAGCTACTTCTAGTGCAACGTCATCACCAACTTCATTCTTTAGCGCCTCCCCAACACATTGGATCAGCCAATTCAAATCTTCTTTCTTTTCAATCGGAACGTACATCAGCTGATGAATACGGTCCGTATCTCCCGTTTGTAAAATCTGCTCCGCTACTCCCTTTGATAGAGCACCAATCTCTTTAGAAGATATATTAAGAACCGCGAATTCATTCTCTGATCTGTCTTGATCCATTTGCAGCACGTTTTGGTCCATCTCGACTCACTCCCCGTTCTCAGATACTTTTATTATAAGGAATTCATCTGATTTTTTATGGAAATAGTGGATTTTTTTATGTAATTTTAAACAAAAAAAGAACCAAATGATATGATTCAATCTCAATTGACATAAAAAAACCATTGCACTTTATTTCAATCTATCTCAATATATGTATGTTAGTAGATTGAAAGGGATGAGAGAAATGAAGATGAAATACCCGTGGATCAAAGGAATTATTGTCAGTGTGGTTCTCGTACTTGGGCTTGGAATCTTTCCTGTCCAGCTGCCCTTTTTACACATGACTCATGCGACACCAGTCGCAAAAGCAGCCGCACCGAAATACGTGACAACAGCGAATGTTCATCTTCGCAAGGGACCTGGAACAAAATATTCAGTGATATTGACCATTCCAAAAGGGAAAAGGATTCCTTATCTTAAAAAGAATGGTTCATGGATTCAAACAAAGTATAAAGGAAAGACGGGTTACGTCAGCTCTCAATATATCAAAAAAGCAGGCAAAAGCTCACCAGCTTCATATGCTGCTCCTTCCACTAAAACGCCAGGTACGTATGTAAAAGAGATATTGGTTGTTAATAAGAAACATAGACTCCCATCTTCATACAATCCCGGAGAAAACAAACAAGCGAGAAAAGCAGTAAACGCTATGATCGCGAAAGCAAAAAAAGCAAACATCCGACTCACCGCTTTTAGCACCTTCCGTTCATACGACCGTCAGCGTGTCTTGTACAACAATTACGTCGCCTCTCATGGCAAAAAACAAGCAGAGCGATTTAGCGCAAGACCAGGCTATTCCGAACATCAAACCGGCCTTGCTTTTGATATCGGCGGTGCCAATTCAAAACATTGGGCTGAAGATTCTTTTGCCAATACAAAAGAAGCGAAATGGCTGGCCAAACATGCCCATGAATTTGGTTTTATCATCCGTTATCCGAAAGGTAAAGAAAAAGTGACAGGCTATCAATATGAACCATGGCACCTCAGATACCTCGGATCAACCAATGCGAAAAAAGTAAATAAGAGCGGCAAAACCCTTGAAGAATATTTAAACATAAAAGGATAACAACAAAAGCACTCTTTTTCTTCAGAGTGCTTTTTCATATATTCTCTTCTCTTTTTTTCATCGCAGCCGCCATTTCCACTTCACCCTCTGCTTCCAGCTGTTCAATAATGCGAGCATAATCTCTTTCATGGCGATTTTGGCTTAACTTAAAAGCAGCTTGAACTTCATCAATGATGATTTTGAAGCCCACAATCCCTTTCATTTGTTTCTCTAACAGTTCCTCAGACAACGTATCCCATAACACTGGCTGATCTCTATGACTTTCATATGTCTCCAGCATCGCTGTTAATTCCTTGACCAGTTCTGATTTTTCGAGCAGTGCAGCCTTTCCATATACATGTACAGCTTGATAATTCCACGTCGGTACGGCTTCTTTCTCATACCATGAAGAGGATATGTAAGCATGCGGCCCTTGAAAGATGACGAGCACCTTCTCATTTTCTTCAAACGTTTTCCACTGAGGATTTCCAATCGCCATATGCCCTGAGATCACATACGAATCGCCAATTTGATGAAAACTCACTGGAATATGTGTCGCAATGGGCTTTTCATTCGTTGTCGTCACAACTGTAGCAAATGAATGAGATTGAATAAATGATTTGATTTTCTCCATATCTTTCACTTGAAAAAATGATGGTACATGCATGTTCCCTTCCCCCCTTATTTAATTAGTAGCTTCTCTTTTTGCCTTTTTTCACATCTTCCCAATCTTTTTCGATATTCTTTCGCACCCTTAGAAGATACTCATAAATCTGTTCCGCTTCCTCTTCAGAAAATCCATCCAGCGCTACCCGATTTGAATGATCATGTTCTCGTTTGATCATTGGATAGACGGCTTTTCCTTTCTCAGTTGGAAACAGCTTCTTGATTTTTTTATTCACTGTGTCATCTTTCTTCTGAATAAAACCATGCAGCTCTAATTTTTGAATAGCCCGGGCCGCCGTTGTTCGGTCTACCTTGATCATCTCCGCTAGTTTTTCCTGAATGATGCCAGGCTCCTCACAAATACGCACAAGATACAAATACTGCCCCTTCGTTAAATCATACTCTTTAAATTCAATATTACTAATTGAATCAAGCGCCCGAGCAATCACGCCAATCTCCCGCAAAATTTCTCTCATTTATCACGCCTCTTTTTTATTGTATTTACATAAATTTTAAAAATTAGTATAGCTCATGAATATTGTATATGCAATAAAAAGCCCACTTCCTCTCTGGAAGTGGGTTCAACCTCTTATTTATCACGCCTCATCGATCCAAACAATCCAAACACGACAGCCAGTGCAACAATAATCGCCACCCAAGTCGTAAAGCCCATATGATCACCGCTTTTCTTTTAAAATCATCTCATCTCTTTATGTTAGATAAAACCAAAAAATCACTGTCTCTTTAGTTAACGGATGTAAAGCGGTGAAAGTTTCAATTCATTTAACGCTCTTAACCAAAAAATAGACAAAACAAAAACCCCTATATTTCAAGGGGTTTTCGAGGGGTGTTACATCATTCCACCCATGCCACCCATGCCGCCCATATCCGGCATTCCGCCGCCTGAGCCGCCTTCTTCTGGTTTGTCAGCTACGACTGCTTCAGTTGTAAGAAGCATAGCTGCTACAGAAGCTGCGTTTTGAAGTGCAGAGCGAGTGACTTTTGTTGGGTCAACGATTCCTTTTTCGATCATGTTTACCCATTCGTTTGTTGCTGCGTTGAAGCCTACGCCAATTTCTTCGTTTTTCAAGCGCTCAACGATGACTGATCCTTCAAGACCTGCGTTGTGAGCGATTTGACGAATTGGCTCTTCAAGAGAACGTAGCACGATGTTGACACCTGTTTGAACGTCACCATCAGCTTCGATGGAAGCGACTTTGTTGTATACATTCACAAGTGCTGTACCACCACCAGATACGATACCTTCTTCAACTGCTGCACGAGTTGAGTTCAGTGCATCCTCGATGCGTAGTTTACGTTCTTTTAGTTCTGTTTCAGTTGCAGCACCAACTTTGATGACAGCAACGCCGCCAGCTAGTTTTGCAAGACGTTCTTGTAATTTTTCTTTATCGAATTCAGAAGTTGTTTCTTCTACTTGCGCACGGATTTGGTTTACGCGTGCTGCGATTTGAGCAGAATCTCCTGAGCCTTCTACGATGGTTGTGTTTTCTTTTGTAACAACCACTTTAGACGCACGGCCAAGCTGACCAATTTCAGTTGATTTCAGGTCAAGTCCTAGGTCTTCAGTGATGAGTTCTCCGCCAGTTAGAACAGAGATGTCTTCAAGCATTGCTTTACGACGATCACCGAATCCAGGTGCTTTTACTGCCACTGCGTTGAATGTTCCACGAAGTTTGTTCACAACAAGTGTTGCAAGTGCTTCGCCTTCTACATCTTCAGCAATGATCAATAATGGTTTTCCTTGTTGTACGACTTGCTCAAGTACAGGAAGGATTTCTTGAATGTTTGTGATCTTTTTATCAGTGATTAAGATGTAAGGATTTTCAAGAACCGCTTCCATCTTATCAGAATCAGTGACCATGTATGGTGAAGCGTATCCACGGTCAAACTGCATTCCTTCAACCACTTCAAGCTCAGTTGTGAAACCTTTAGATTCTTCAATTGTGATGACGCCGTCGTTTCCTACACGCTCCATCGCTTCCGCAATGAGGCTGCCGACTTCTTCATCTGCTGCAGAAATAGACGCAACTTGAGCAATTGATTCTTTACCTTCGATTGGTTTAGAAATCTCGTGCAAGCCTTCAAGTGCTACTTTCACTGCTTCTTCGATGCCTTTACGAACGCCAACAGGGTTTGCACCAGCTGTTACGTTTTTAAGACCTTCACGGATCATCGCTTGAGCTAGAACTGTTGCAGTCGTTGTACCGTCACCAGCTACATCGTTTGTTTTGCTTGCAACTTCAGCCACAAGTTTTGCACCCATGTTTTCAAATGCATCTTCTAATTCGATTTCTTTTGCAATCGTTACACCATCATTTGTGATAAGTGGAGAACCGAATTTTTTCTCAAGAACCACGTTACGTCCTTTAGGTCCTAAAGTTACTTTTACAGCATCTGCAAGTGCATCTACACCACGTAACATCGCACGACGTGCTTCTTCACTGAACTTAATATCTTTTGCCATAATAACGAAACCTCCTCAGTCTTTTTAGAAATATATCTCAATCTTTGTTTATGTGATTAACCAATGACAGCTAAAATGTCGCTTTCACGAAGGATTAAATATTCTTTTCCTTCATATTTCACTTCAGTGCCTGCATATTTTGAGAAGATAATGCGGTCGCCTGTGTTTACTTCTAACGCAACGCGCTCACCACTTTCAAGTACACGACCTGAACCTGCTGCAACAATTTTACCTTCTTGCGGTTTTTCTTTTGCAGAATCCGGTAAGACAATACCGCTAGCGGTTTTTTCCTCAGATTCAACGAGTTCAATGATTACGCGATCGCCTAATGGCTTTAACATAAGAAACAACCTCCTCAATTTTTATATGTAGTCTTTTTTAGCACTCATCATCAACGAGTGCTAACACATTTATTATAATAAAGAATGTCTTCTGCAATTTCAAGTAAAAACCTTTAAAAATTTTTACGCTTTCATGATCTTTTTTCAACTCAAATTCTTTCCTTTTCAACGAAAAAGAAGACTTGTGTTACAATAAATCTAGTTCTTTTAGTAAAGGGGTTTTCGTTACTTGAAAAAACAATATTGGTACATCATCTTAACGTATATATTGGTGCAGGTTTCTGCGTTTCCGTATGTGTTCATCATGAAGTGGTTAGGTTACATTCAGACACCGATGACACAAGCAGAGCTCTCCAAATTGTCAGGAACATGGACAATCATCAGCTTCTGTATTGGACTAATCATTATTCTGCTCATCCTTCGGACTGTACCAAAAGCTTCACTTCGAAATGAAGCACCGGCATCAGTCGGCGTGGCAATCGCTTGGATCATTGGCGGTTTCTTTCTTTCCCTCTTTGCACAATCCATTGCGGGGGCGATTGAACAATATGCATTTGGCATTAGCCGAGAATCCGAAAATACTCAAAACATTTTAGCCATTATGGATGCAGTTCCATGGCTTGTCATCGTCATCGCTCTGATTGGACCGATATTAGAAGAAATCATTTTTCGAAAAATCATTTTTGGTGTCGTTTATGAAAAAACGAATTTTTTCATTGGCGCACTTGTCAGTTCAGTGGTTTTTGCTGCTGTACACAATGATTTCCCACATATCTTGCTCTATACCGCAATGGGCTTTACATTTGCCTTTTTATATGCGAAAACAAAACGAATCATTGTGCCAATCGGTGCTCATATGCTGATGAATTCGCTCGTTATCCTTGTGCAGATTGAGCCAGTAAGAAAAATGATTGAAGAACAATCTCAAACAATGCAAATGATTATTGGAGGCTTTTTCTCATGAGAAACCCTGTCGTATGGGGCATTATTTATTTTGCCGTAGGTGTGGCGTTCACCTATATGGCCATTCAAAATCCAGGTGACATGTGGTCATTTTACAGCATTTTGCTGATGGTGTTTGCGGCCTATAATATTAATATCGCGTTAAAAATGTTTGCTTTTTCTGTCAAAATGAAAAAACAACAGCAAAAATAAAGCAGAAACCATTTTCCGCCGTTTGGAAAATGGTTTTTTTATGGAGGTCATGTTTTGATGGAACACGAAAAACTGAACATCATGAACAATCAGCATGAAACGATTGGTACAGCCGCTCGATCTGATATCCATGCTGAGGGCCTTTGGCATGAAACCTTTCATTTCTGGCTTTTAAAAAAGGAAGATGACACAGTGTTTCTCTATTTTCAGCTGAGGAGTCCCTCCAAAAAGGATTTCCCTTCTCTATTTGATATCACAGCAGCAGGCCACCTTCTCGCAGATGAACAGCCTTCTGATGGCATCAGAGAAGTCGAAGAAGAGCTTGGTCTCTCCATCTCGTTTGAGAACCTTACCTTTGCTGGTGTCATTAAAGATGAAATCCATCTGCCATCGTTTACCGATCGTGAGTTTTGCCATGTGTATCTTTATATGGATCAAAAAGAGCACATGGATGTCCATCTACAGAAAGAAGAAGTTGCTGGACTTTATAGAGCAAGGCTGATGGATGCACAGCAGCTTTTAAGTAGAGAATGCAAAAAAATGAAAATCGAGGGCTTTGAAGTGGATGCAGACGGCAAGCGACGTGAGGAAAAGAGAGAGGTCCGTGTACATGATTTTGTCCCGCATGAACCTGCCTATTATGAGCATCTCTTTCAAGCAATCAATCAATTTCTTTCGCAATAGAAAAAGCATCGTGATCCCTATTTGGATCACGATGCTTTTTTATGAGACAACATCATTTTCTTTCTCCTCTGTCTCTGTTTGCTGCATTTTGCGATAGGTCACTCTTGAAATGACAATACTCACTTCATACAAAACGAGCATTGGCAAGGTAACCATGAGGTGAGAAACGAGCTCTGGCGGTGTAATAAGTGCGGCAATGACAAGGAGGACAAAATAGGCATACTTCCGTATTTTCGATAAAAACATCGGTGTAATGATGCCAAGTCTTGTGAGAAACATCAACACGACAGGCATCTGAAACAAAAAGCCAAATGGAAGTGTTAACTGCATCAGAAATGTAAAATACTCATGAATCCCAATCACTTGCTCCACATGTAAATCATTTGACATCCGTATCATAAAATCGACGACAAATGGAAACAAAATAAAATAAGAGAAAGCCACACCGCTCAGAAATAAAAGCAGTGCAATCGGAATATAAGCAAGTGTCACCTTTCTTTCTTTTTCATATAAGCCAGGACTCACAAACGCCCAAAGCTGGTATAAAATCACGGGACACGTCAAAACAAGAGCGATGACAAAAGCGAACTGCATAAACACGTACAGTGGATCTGTGAGCTTAAATGCGTTCAATGTCAGTGTGGCCGCTTCATCGGTATTTTGTAAATACACAATGACCGGCTTAGCGAGAAAAAAACCTGCCACCATAAAGGTGACAAAAAACATCGCAATGATCACTAAACGTTTTCGCAGTTCCACAATATGCTCCATAAGCGGCATATCTTTGACATTCATGAAGCTCATCCTATTCTACTGATCTTCTTTTTTCTTTTTTTCTTCCTGATCATCAGCTAAACCTTTTGTGGCATTTTTAAATTCACGTAATGTATCTCCTGCTGCTCTTCCTAATTCAGGAAGCTTTTTCGGCCCAAAAATAATGAGCGCAACAACCGCAATCAGAACCAAACTTCCAGGACCGATCGGACCCATTTGCTCCACCCCCTTTACCCCTTTTCGTCAATCCTCCTGTGTAACAGAGTAATGCTTTAAGAAATACACAAGAGACTGAAGTTCAACCGCCAAATCTATATGATGAATTCGAATGTGTTCCGGCACATTCAATCGAGCCGGCGTAAAGTTAAGGATTCCTTTGATGCCAAGGGCAATCAAACGATCTGTAATGGATTGAGCTGCTACGGCAGGCACTGTCAAAATCGCAACAGGAATATCTCCTACCTCTTGCACATGCTCTTCAAGCTTATCCAAATCATAGACAGGCACGCCGCCTATCTCACTTCCTATTTTACTCTCATTGACGTCAAAAGCCATTGAAATTTTTGTATTATTATTTTTAATGAAATTATAGTGTAAAAAAGCAGTCCCTAAATTCCCGACACCGATGAGCATGACATTCGTCATTTCATCTTGGTCAAGGGTCTTTCTAAAGAAGGTCAAGAGGTAATCGACATTATAGCCATACCCTTTCTTCCCAAGTGCACCAAAGTAAGAAAAATCTCGGCGAATGGTGGCAGAATCCACTTTGACTGCATCACTAAGCTCTGCCGATGACACCCTTTGTTTTCCTGATGCATGCAGATTTTTTAAAAAACGGTAGTAAAGCGGCAAACGTTTGGCTGTCGCTTGTGGAATTTTTGACTGGTCTATATTCATATAAGATCCTCCAACTTAAATATCAGATGCTCTGTGAAAATCACCGTTTTTCCCGCCTGTTTTTTCTACTAGATAGGTCGGGCCGATGATCATCCCTTTGTCTATTGCTTTGCACATGTCATAAACGGTCAGTGCACATACTGAGGCAGAAGTGAGCGCTTCCATCTCCACACCCGTACTTCCTTTTGTTTTCACCTGTACTTGTATGTTCAGAATGTACGCATTTCCGTCTTCCTCCCAATCAAAGGAGATATCGACACCTTTTAATGCAAGCGGATGACACATTGGAATGATGCTGGACGTTTGCTTTGCTGCCATAATGCCAGCTACCTGTGCGACAGATAGTACATCCCCTTTTCCAATGTCATGCTTTTGTATTTGATGAAATACTTCTTTTATCATACGAACGCTTGAAACAGCAACGGCAGTTCTCACTGTAGACGATTTGTCACTAATGTCGACCATCTTTGCTCTTCCTTGTTCGTTAAAGTGGCTAAATTGACTCATCTTTCAACGCTCCCTCACTCAAATCATACACTATTTTTTCCTATCTGTCTTTCATTTGAACATGGCAGCCGTATGTAAGATTTGCCGGTTTACTGCTGATAAGCTACACTTAACATATTATAGCAGAGGTGAAGTTACATGATGATTCTACAAGTGAATCAGCTGTCCAAATCGTTTGGCGCTGATACCGTTTTAACGAATATAAAATTGGAAGTCAAAGCGAGGGATCGTATTGCCATTGTTGGTCGTAACGGTGCAGGAAAATCCACGCTTTTAAAAATCATTGCCGGTCAAATGTCTTACGAACAAGGTGAGATTATCAAACCGAAAGACCTATCCATTGGATATCTCGCACAGCATACAGATGTGACGTCTACACGTACGCTAAAAGACGAACTACTATCCGTTTTCGATCATTTAAAAGAAATGGAACAAGAGATGAGAACCATAGAAGAGAAAATGGCTTCTTCCACAGGAACAGAATTAGATTCTCTAATGAAAACCTATGACAGGCTGCAGCAAGCATTTAAAGATCAAGGCGGCTACCAATATGAAGCGGATGTCCGCTCCATTTTACACGGACTCGGCTTTAGTCATTTTGAAGACCATACAACCGTCCAATCCTTAAGCGGCGGTCAGAAAACCCGTCTAGCGCTTGGAAAGCTATTATTGATGAAACCAGAACTCTTGATTTTGGATGAGCCAACCAACCATCTAGATATTGATACCTTATCATGGCTTGAGCAGTATTTGCAAAATTATACAGGAGCCATCCTCATCGTTTCCCATGACCGATACTTCTTAGACAAAGTCGTGAACCATGTATATGAAGTGTCAAGAACAGCGATGAAAAAGTTCGCTGGGAACTATAGTAAGTATCTTGACCAAAAAGCTGAGCAGCTAGAGCGTGATATGAAGCTGTATGAAAAACAACAAGAAGAAATTTCGAAGCTTCAAGATTTCGTGGATCGCAACTTAGCAAGAGCCTCCACCACAAAGCGTGCTCAAAGCAGGCGGAAACAGCTGGAACGGATGGATCGTTTAGATAAGCCGTTAGGAGATGAAAAATCCGCAAACTTCCATTTCGATATTATGAGGCAAAGCGGAAATGACGTGCTGAAGGTGCATGATCTCGATATTAGTTACGATAAAAAAACGCCGCTCCTCTCCTCACTCTCTTTTCATATTAAACGTGAAGATAGCGTGGCACTCATCGGTCCTAACGGTATCGGGAAATCAACTCTTTTAAAAACCTTAACGGATACGTTAAAACCAGTAAAAGGCGAGATCAGCTTTGGTTCTCATGTGACGATTGGCTACTATGATCAGGAACAAGACAAGCTGACATCCTCCAAAAAAGTGTTAAATGAACTTTGGGATGATTATCCCCATATGACTGAAAAAGACATTCGGACTTGTTTAGGAAACTTCCTTTTTTCAGGTGATGACGTCTTAAAGCCTGTACATGCATTAAGCGGTGGAGAAAAAGCACGACTTGCACTGGCAAAGCTGATGCTCCAAAAAGCCAATTTCCTCATTCTCGATGAACCGACGAACCATCTTGATTTAGACAGTAAGGAAATATTAGAGAATGCACTAATTGATTATCCAGGCACCATCTTGTTTGTTTCGCATGACCGTTACTTTATCAATCGCTTGGCAACAAAAGTACTTGAGCTTTCACCAAATGAAACAAAAGAATACCTTGGTGACTACGACTATTATCTTGAAAAGAAAAACGAACAATTAGAGCTTGAAGCACTCCAAACTCAGGAGACGCATAAAAAACAAGCAGAAAAACCAGTAGAAACAGCAAAACTTTCCTATGCAGAAGAGAAAGAACTCAAAAAGAAAGAAAGACAAAAGCAGCGCCGAATTGGAGAAATTGAAGAGCGTATCGCTGTCATCGAAGACAAGCTCGGTGAAAACGAAGAGCTTCTATGTGATCCTGCTATTTTCCAAGATCACGAGAAAGTACAAGCCATTCAAACAGAAAATGATGCGCTCAATCAAGAGATGGAATCACTTTTTGCGGAATGGGAAGATCTATCAGATGCATAAAGAGTGCCCTAACGGGTGCTCTTTTTTTAAGGTGAGAATCTTTATCCACAATGATACCCACAATAACATCTTGATTATTCTTAAATATTTTAAAGTTATCCACTTTATCCACAGTATTTTAATCACATATCCACATAAAAGATCACATTTATACACATTCTCTTCATTTTAAAAAGAATTTTCTAACAATTGTGGATATATAACGTTTACATGTGAATAAATCGCTTTCATTTCAAGAGAAAAAACCCCTGTATATCCACAGGAGTTCCAAATTGTTGACAAAGGGATAAAATGAACTTTATTTTAGTCCTTTGTCTTCTTTTCAGCTCAGCGTGATAGAAAACCTTTGCAGTCTAGGAAGGACGAGTACTGGCGCGGAGCGAATTTGATATTCGTGAGCACCAGCACGCAGGACTGACACCGAATGCAAGGGTTTGTCTACACGCTGAAACTCCTGTATATCCACAGGAGTTCTTATTTATAGGAGACAAGCGGCAGTCCAGGTTGACCGTTCATTGCCATGTCGCCTCTTATTCCCTTTTCAAATGCAATGGTTCCCGCAGCAGCAATCATGGCTGCATTGTCTGTACAAAGAGACAATGGCGGAATCATGACATTCACTTCAGGTAGCTTCGCAAATGCTGAAGTAAGGGCTTCTCTAAGACCTTTATTGGCAGCAACCCCGCCAGCTAGAACGACTTGTTTCACACCATACGATTCAGCCGCTTTTAATGTCTTTCCAACCAGCACCTCAATCACGCTTTCTTGGAAACTTGCAGCCAAATCCTCTGGCGCAATGGTTTCACCCTTTTGAGACGCATTGTGTAATGTGTTGATGACCGCTGATTTTAAACCGCTAAAGCTAAAATGATAGGATCCTTCTTCAAGCCATGCTCGAGGAAGCTTAATCGTTGGCTCCCCTTCATGTGCCAATCGATCAATGTGAGGTCCCCCTGGATATGGCAGACCCATTGTCCGAGCTACTTTGTCATACGCTTCTCCAGCCGCATCATCCAACGTTTCACCAATAACCTCAAAAGACCCATGCTCTTTCATCAAAACAAGCTCAGTATGCCCACCAGAGACGACTAGAGCTAAACAAGGAAACACCAGTTCACCAACGAGCTGGTTCGCATAAATGTGTCCAGCAATATGATGAACACCTACAAGCGGAATTTGATGTGCGAAACTCAGTGCTTTGGCTGCATTGACACCTATCAAAAGTGCACCAACTAAGCCTGGACCTTCTGTCACAGCAATGGCATCTAAATCCTGAAAGGTCATATTGGCCTGCGTCATGACTTCTTCTAATACGATCGTCATTTGTTCCACATGATGCCTTGAAGCGATTTCTGGTACCACGCCGCCAAATCGTTTATGGCTTTCTATTTGTGAGGCGACAACATTCGCTACGATCTCTTTCCCATTTTTCACAATGGACGCAGCTGTTTCGTCACAGCTTGTTTCTATACCTAATATGAATCGATCTTTTTTTTCACTCATTTATCTTCACCCACATGACTAATGCATCTTCCCCGTTATCCGTATAATAATTCTTTCGAATAGAAGCTGGTTTAAAACCGAGCTTTTCATAAAGGGATTGTGCTGGCGTATTTGATACCCGCACTTCTAGTGAAAGATGATCTGTCTTTTTTTCTTTGCAAAATTCCATGACATATCGAAGCAGCGCTTCCCCGTATCCTTTTCCCCGGTGCTCAGGGAGAATCGCAATATTCGTAATTTGTGCATCATCCATGACAATCCAAACGCCGCAATACCCAACAGGCTGACCATCTTCTTCAATGAGGAAATAATGGCTGTATTGGTTATGGAGAATTTCATAGACAAACGACTCTTTTTTCCAAGGCGCTGTAAACGAATGCACTTCAATCGTATATACCTCTGGGATGTCCTCTACTGTCATTCTTCGCATCTCTACTGTGTTGAGATTATTTTTGTCCTTCAAGCCATTTCACTTCCGCTTCTGCCAAACGAATATAATTAGGAACAAGCTGATGGACATCTTCAGCAGGGCGGTCTGCCCCCAAAAATGCGAGCACTGAAGGTCTTGGGTTGTGAAATGCCTCGTCTGCTAAAACGGCGGTTTCTCCAAGTATGGAGAGTATATTCTCTTGATGAAGATGCACATCATGTCCAAGAAATAAAACAGGGTTCCCTTCCTTTTTCAGCTCTTGAAGCCAATCAGTGAGCAGGATATTTTGATCAGGTTTCACTTCTTTTATCTTTCCACCTTCAAATGTATATAACCCTGTATAAACTTGTCCTCTTCTTGCATCAAATATAGGAGAAATCATTCCATTAAAATATCGAGCATTTGCCGCCAGCGTTTCTAAACTTGAAACAGCAGCTATCGGAATAGACAGCGTCCAAGCAAGTGTTTTTGCAATGGTCACACCGATTCTAACGCCAGTGTAAGAACCGGGTCCTTTGGCTACAACAATTTTGCTTAATTCGTTCGGTGCTACGCCGCATTCTTTCATCAGTGCTTCAACTGTCGGCATTGCACGTACTGAATGATTCTTCTTTAAGTACGTAATACTTTCCCCAACCACAGTGTCATCACGGACAAGAGCTATTCCGAGTGTATGGTTTGACGTATCAATTGCCAGTATGGTCAATGTCTTTCATCTCCTTACAAAGGGCCTCATAGCGCTCCCCTTTTGCATAAAACGTGAGATGACGTTCTTCTTCACGTTCTGTTCTCAGCATTTCAATTTTTAAATACGATGAAGGCAATTGAGGTTCAATGAGATGTGCCCATTCAACCAAACATACACCTTCCCCCTCAAAATATTCGACCAGTCCAATATCTTCTTCCGCATCTTCCATACGATACACATCCATATGATAAAGTGGCAGTCTGCCATCCGTATATTCTTTAATAATTGTAAAAGTAGGGCTGTTGACGATACGGGTAATACCTAAGCCTTCTGCAAAACCTTTTGAAAAAGTCGTTTTACCTGCGCCTAAGTCTCCTTCTAATGTTAAAACATCGCCGGGCATCACAAGTGTAGCCAAGGCAGCAGCAATTCGTTTCGTCTCATCCGCACCTTTTGTTGTCCACGTTAACTTCATGGTGGAGTCACCTCATTTCTTAAAATGATTATATCCTTTTTTCATTAAAATTGTTTGTTGATCATGGTCTTTTAAAATAACGCTGGACGCTCGGTCATCTTTGACTTGTCCAATACGCGTGACCTGAATGTGTTCTTTTTTACATTGCGTCTCAAATCGCTTCCAATCCGATTCAGGGATCGTACCAGTTAAGACAAAATCCTCTCCACCGAACAAGACCCATTCAAGCCACTCTTTATGTAACAACGGTAGATGTGGATGTTTTGGAAGCTGAGCAGCTTCAATTTCAATCGTCACACGACTGGCTTCCGCTATTTCGTTTAACTCACTCGCTAATCCGTCACTCACATCATTCAAGGTCACCCGGGGGAAGCTTGAACAAATAAGGCCAGCAGCAATATGCGGCTGCGGCATTTTGTGTCGCTCTAGAAAAAAAGCAGTGTCAATCGAATGTGCAGCATTTACTTCATTCATTAAAAGGGATAGCCCAGCAGCTGATGAACCTAGTTCACCTGTGACAAAGACAACGTCTCCTGTCTGAGCACTATGACGGTAACAGGCTGTTCCCTTTGGAATCTCACCAATGACCGTTACTGTGATGACAAAGTCACTGCGGGTGGCTACTGTATCTCCACCGATTAAATCCATATGATATGTGTCAGCCAATGCTTTCATTCCCTCGTAAAAAGCTGCGACAATTGCTTCATCCCCATGAGGCGGGATCGCAATTGATACAAGATAATACTTAGGGGTTCCTCCCATGGCTGCGATATCACTGATATTCACTGCCAGCGCTTTAAATCCAACCTCAAAGGGTGTGGAAAAATCAAATCGAAAATGGACATGCTCTACCATTGTATCAACACAAACGACCTCTTCACAATGTGAATGAGGTTGATAAACACTAGCATCATCACCGATGCCCATGACCAAAGAACGCTGATGCGTTTCTTTTGGTGTAATTCGGCGAATAAGATCAAATTCATCCATAAAAGACAGCCCCTTCATACAATCAACTGATTGAGCAAACATGATGTCAGACACAGTTAGTATTAGTGTAGCGAATATGAGCCTCGGTTCCAACTAAAAATGATATAAAGAAAGCCTGGTATAAAAAAACCAGGCGTTGTTTGTTGAAGTCATGATCTTTTCTTATCACATTTAGTGTAGCCAAACACAAGGAGTTTCATTGCATCTAGGATACTTATTGAAAGAAAAAGACATAAAAAAAAACGAAACTATACGTTTTCGTTTACAAGTTATAAAAATGGCGGTCCGGACGGGACTCGAACCCGCGACCTCCTGCGTGACAGGCAGGCATTCTAACCAACTGAACTACCGGACCATTTTGGCTGTACTCAATGAGTACTCCCTATTTAATAGGTAAAATAATTTGGTTGCGGGGGCAGGATTTGAACCTGCGACCTTCGGGTTATGAGCCCGACGAGCTACCGAACTGCTCCACCCCGCGACGATATAAAATAACAAGCTCGGCGGCGTCCTACTCTCACAGGGGGAAACCCCCAACTACCATCGGCGCTGAAGAGCTTAACTTCCGTGTTCGGTATGGGAACGGGTGTGACCTCTTCGCTATCGCCACCAAACCTGATGGAGAGAATGTTCTCTCAAAACTAGATAACAACGTTCATTTTTCACATTAGAATATAGGTTAAGTCCTCGATCTATTAGTATCTGTCAGCTCCACGTGTCACCACGCTTCCACCTCAGACCTATCAACCTGATCATCTTTCAGGGATCTTACTTCCTTGCGGAATGGGAAATCTCATCTTGAGGGGGGCTTCATGCTTAGATGCTTTCAGCACTTATCCCGTCCGCACATAGCTACCCAGCGATGCCCTTGGCAGAACAACTGGTACACCAGCGGTGCGTCCATCCCGGTCCTCTCGTACTAAGGACAGCTCCTCTCAAATTTCCTGCGCCCGCGACGGATAGGGACCGAACTGTCTCACGACGTTCTGAACCCAGCTCGCGTACCGCTTTAATGGGCGAACAGCCCAACCCTTGGGACCGACTACAGCCCCAGGATGCGATGAGCCGACATCGAGGTGCCAAACCTCCCCGTCGATGTGGACTCTTGGGGGAGATAAGCCTGTTATCCCCGGGGTAGCTTTTATCCGTTGAGCGATGGCCCTTCCATGCGGAACCACCGGATCACTAAGCCCGACTTTCGTCCCTGCTCGACTTGTAGGTCTCGCAGTCAAGCTCCCTTGTGCCTTTACACTCTGCGAATGATTTCCAACCATTCTGAGGGAACCTTTGGGCGCCTCCGTTACATTTTAGGAGGCGACCGCCCCAGTCAAACTGCCCACCTGACACTGTCTCCCTGCCCGATAAGGGCAGCGGGTTAGAAGGTCAATACAGCCAGGGTAGTATCCCACCGATGCCTCCACCGAAGCTAGCGCTCCGGTTTCCAAGGCTCCTACCTATCCTGTACAAGCTGTACCAACATTCAATATCAGGCTGCAGTAAAGCTCCACGGGGTCTTTCCGTCCTGTCGCGGGTAACCTGCATCTTCACAGGTACTATAATTTCACCGAGTCTCTCGTTGAGACAGTGCCCAGATCGTTGCGCCTTTCGTGCGGGTCGGAACTTACCCGACAAGGAATTTCGCTACCTTAGGACCGTTATAGTTACGGCCGCCGTTTACTGGGGCTTCAATTCGCACCTTCGCTTACGCTAAGCGCTCCTCTTAACCTTCCAGCACCGGGCAGGCGTCAGCCCCTATACTTCGCCTTACGGCTTCGCAGAGACCTGTGTTTTTGCTAAACAGTCGCCTGGGCCTATTCACTGCGGCTTCTCGGGGCTTTAACACCCTAAGAAGCACCCCTTCTCCCGAAGTTACGGGGTCATTTTGCCGAGTTCCTTAACGAGAGTTCTCTCGATCACCTTAGGATTCTCTCCTCGCCTACCTGTGTCGGTTTGCGGTACGGGCACCTCTCACCTCGCTAGAGGCTTTTCTTGGCAGTGTGGAATCAGGAACTTCGCTACTAAATTTCGCTCGCCATCACAGCTCAGCCTTCACGGGAAACGGATTTGCCTATTTCCCAGCCTAACTGCTTGGACGCGGATATCCAATACCGCGCTTACCCTATCCTCCTGCGTCCCCCCATTGCTCAAATGGTGAGGAGGTGGTACAGGAATATCAACCTGTTGTCCATCGCCTACGCCTTTCGGCCTCGGCTTAGGTCCCGACTAACCCTGAGCGGACGAGCCTTCCTCAGGAAACCTTAGGCATTCGGTGGACGGGATTCTCACCCGTCTTTCGCTACTCATACCGGCATTCTCACTTCTAAGCGCTCCACCAGTCCTTCCGGTCTGACTTCACTGCACTTAGAACGCTCTCCTACCACTGTTCGTAAGAACAGTCCGCAGCTTCGGTGATACGTTTAGCCCCGGTACATTTTCGGCGCAGAGTCACTCGACCAGTGAGCTATTACGCACTCTTTAAATGGTGGCTGCTTCTAAGCCAACATCCTGGTTGTCTAAGCAACTCCACATCCTTTTCCACTTAACGTATACTTTGGGACCTTAGCTGGCGGTCTGGGCTGTTTCCCTTTCGACTACGGATCTTATCACTCGCAGTCTGACTCCCAAGGATAAGTCATCGGCATTCGGAGTTTGACTGAATTCGGTAACCCGGTAGGGGCCCCTAGTCCAATCAGTGCTCTACCTCCGAGACTCTTACCTTGAGGCTAGCCCTAAAGCTATTTCGGAGAGAACCAGCTATCTCCAGGTTCGATTGGCATTTCACCCCTACCCACACCTCATCCCCGCACTTTTCAACGTGCGTGGGTTCGGGCCTCCATTCAGTGTTACCTGAACTTCACCCTGGACATGGGTAGATCACCTGGTTTCGGGTCTACGACCACGTACTCATGCGCCCTATTCAGACTCGCTTTCGCTGCGGCTCCGCATCTTCTGCTTAACCTTGCACGGGATCGTAACTCGCCGGTTCATTCTACAAAAGGCACGCCATCACCCGTTAACGGGCTCTGACTACTTGTAGGCACACGGTTTCAGGATCTATTTCACTCCCCTTCCGGGGTGCTTTTCACCTTTCCCTCACGGTACTGGTTCACTATCGGTCACTAGGGAGTATTTAGCCTTGGGAGATGGTCCTCCCGGATTCCGACGGAATTTCACGTGTTCCGCCGTACTCAGGATCCACTCTGGAGAGAACAACATTTCAGTTACAGGGCTGTTACCTTCTTTGGCGGGCCTTTCCAGACCTCTTCGCTTATATCGTTCCTTTGTAACTCCGTATAGAGTGTCCTACAACCCCAAGAGGCAAGCCTCTTGGTTTGGGCTGTTCCCGTTTCGCTCGCCGCTACTCAGGGAATCGCATTTGCTTTCTCTTCCTCCGGGTACTTAGATGTTTCAGTTCCCCGGGTATGCCTTCTCATACTCTATGTATTCAAGTATGGATACTACTCCATTACGAGCAGTGGGTTTCCCCATTCGGAAATCTCCGGATCAAAGCTTGCTTACAGCTCCCCGAAGCATATCGGTGTTCGTCCCGTCCTTCATCGGCTCCTAGTGCCAAGGCATCCACCGTGCGCCCTTTCTAACTTAACCATTTCTTACTTTAGAAAGAATCACTATGTGTGATGAACTTTGCATTGCATTCAATGTGAATGTATTACTTATTGTTATCTAGTTTTCAAAGAACAATCCTGTCTCGCTAGAGACATGTTTGAAGGAATGATCCTTCAAAACTAAACAAGACGAAAAACGTACGCTGCTCCATATATCCTTAGAAAGGAGGTGATCCAGCCGCACCTTCCGATACGGCTACCTTGTTACGACTTCACCCCAATCATCTGCCCCACCTTCGGCGGCTGGCTCCATAAAGGTTACCTCACCGACTTCGGGTGTTGCAAACTCTCGTGGTGTGACGGGCGGTGTGTACAAGGCCCGGGAACGTATTCACCGCGGCATGCTGATCCGCGATTACTAGCGATTCCAGCTTCACGCAGTCGAGTTGCAGACTGCGATCCGAACTGAGAACAGATTTGTGGGATTGGCTAAACCTTGCGGTCTCGCAGCCCTTTGTTCTGTCCATTGTAGCACGTGTGTAGCCCAGGTCATAAGGGGCATGATGATTTGACGTCATCCCCACCTTCCTCCGGTTTGTCACCGGCAGTCACCTTAGAGTGCCCAACTAAATGCTGGCAACTAAGATCAAGGGTTGCGCTCGTTGCGGGACTTAACCCAACATCTCACGACACGAGCTGACGACAACCATGCACCACCTGTCACTCTGTCCCCGAAGGGAAAGCCCTATCTCTAGGGTTGTCAGAGGATGTCAAGACCTGGTAAGGTTCTTCGCGTTGCTTCGAATTAAACCACATGCTCCACCGCTTGTGCGGGCCCCCGTCAATTCCTTTGAGTTTCAGTCTTGCGACCGTACTCCCCAGGCGGAGTGCTTAATGCGTTAGCTGCAGCACTAAGGGGCGGAAACCCCCTAACACTTAGCACTCATCGTTTACGGCGTGGACTACCAGGGTATCTAATCCTGTTCGCTCCCCACGCTTTCGCTCCTCAGCGTCAGTTACAGACCAGAGAGTCGCCTTCGCCACTGGTGTTCCTCCACATCTCTACGCATTTCACCGCTACACGTGGAATTCCACTCTCCTCTTCTGCACTCAAGTTTCCCAGTTTCCAATGACCCTCCCCGGTTGAGCCGGGGGCTTTCACATCAGACTTAAGAAACCGCCTGCGAGCCCTTTACGCCCAATAATTCCGGACAACGCTTGCCACCTACGTATTACCGCGGCTGCTGGCACGTAGTTAGCCGTGGCTTTCTGGTTAGGTACCGTCAAGGTGCAAGCAGTTACTCTTGCACTTGTTCTTCCCTAACAACAGAGCTTTACGATCCGAAAACCTTCATCACTCACGCGGCGTTGCTCCGTCAGACTTTCGTCCATTGCGGAAGATTCCCTACTGCTGCCTCCCGTAGGAGTCTGGGCCGTGTCTCAGTCCCAGTGTGGCCGATCACCCTCTCAGGTCGGCTACGCATCGTCGCCTTGGTGAGCCGTTACCTCACCAACTAGCTAATGCGCCGCGGGTCCATCTGTAAGTGACAGCCGAAACCGTCTTTCATCCTTGAACCATGCGGTTCAAGGAACTATCCGGTATTAGCTCCGGTTTCCCGGAGTTATCCCAGTCTTACAGGCAGGTTACCCACGTGTTACTCACCCGTCCGCCGCTAACATCCGGGAGCAAGCTCCCTTCTGTCCGCTCGACTTGCATGTATTAGGCACGCCGCCAGCGTTCGTCCTGAGCCAGGATCAAACTCTCCGAAAAAGTACAAAACCGAAGTTTTGTTTTTCGTCAGCGTTTGACTGACTACCTATGAAGTATCATAGGATTTTTTTATAAAAACTCGAATTAACAGGTACGTTTTGTCTTGTTTAGTTTTCAAAGATCATCTTTTAAAATGGAGCGGGTGATGAGAATCGAACTCACGACATCAGCTTGGAAGGCTGAGGTTTTACCACTAAACTACACCCGCGTGGTTAAATGTTATTGGCGCGCCCGAGAGGAGTCGAACCCCTAACCTTTTGATCCGTAGTCAAACGCTCTATCCAATTGAGCTACGGGCGCTTAATCAGGCGACTTAATTATCTTAACATATCGTTTTTATTAAGTCAACATCTTTTTGAAGTTTGTTTGTCGTATCTGTCTGAGCATCAGTGTTTCAGATGCGTCATCAGCGACGAATAAAAATATACCATGAATCATACAAAAGGGTCAATACATTTTTCTAAAAAAATTTCATGTTTTTTAAGAAGTGCTCTTTTGTTAGATAAATAGAGTTTCAATCGCCCTATTTTCATTTCTTTCTTCATAATTCTAATGATTCTTAAATAAAATCTTTCTAAATCCAAAGGAGGACAAAACATGGTCACCTAGAATTTTTATTTATTGGAAAATTCTTAATATTTTCCATGCATTTAAAGGAGGTAGGAGATGATGAAAAAGTTTGTCGCTTTTCAAATCATGATCGCTTTGGTGATAGGAGCTCTTATCGGCCACTTCTTCCCTGATTTCGGAATGGCACTGCGGCCCATTGGGGATGGCTTTATCCGATTGATTAAAATGATTGTAGTCCCTATTGTTTTCTCTACGATTGTCATCGGCGCAGCTGGCAGTGGTGGAATGAAGAAAATGGGTAGTCTCGGATTAAAGACAATCATTTGGTTTGAAGTCATTACGACCATCGTTCTTGGAATCGGGCTTTTATTGGCCAACGTGTTAAAGCCAGGCGTTGGACTCGATTTCTCTCAATTAGCTAAGAAAGATATTGGGGAACTCGATGGTTATACTCAAAAGGTCGTCGATTTTAAACAGATGGTTTTAGACATCATTCCAACCAATATCATCGATGTCATGGCTCAGAATGATTTACTAGCAGTGATTTTCTTCGCTATTTTATTCGGTGTAGCCGCAAGCGGTATTGGGAAAGCTTCCGCTCCTGTCCTTACCTTCTTTGAATCAGTAGCACAAATTATGTTTAAGCTCACACAAATGGTCATGGTGACAGCTCCTATTGGAGTTTTAGCATTAATGGCAGCTTCTGTCGGACAATACGGCATTGTTTTACTCATTCCTATGATGAAACTTGTTGGCACTGTCTTCTTAGGATTGTTTATTATTCTATTTGTTTTGTTCCCTCTTGTCGCACTGATCTTCCGTTTTAACTACTTCGAAGTGTTGAAAATGATTTGGGATTTGTTTTTAGTGGCCTTTTCTACTACAAGTACAGAAACTGTTCTTCCCCAGCTCATGTCACGGATGGAGAAATACGGCTGCCCAAAAAGAATCGTTTCCTTCGTCATCCCGTCAGGTCTTTCTCTTAATTGTGATGGTTCAAGTTTATATTTATCGGTTTCCTGTGTGTTTCTTGCACAAGCGTTTGGTGTCGATATGAGTTTATCACAGCAGCTCCTCATGATGCTTGTCCTTGTTTTAACAAGTAAAGGCATTGCAGCTGTCCCGTCTGGGTCACTTGTCGTTCTTTTGGCAACAGCTCATGCAGTAGGTCTGCCAGCAGAAGGTGTCGCTATTATCGCCGGTGTTGATCGGATTATGGATATGGCTCGAACAGGCGTGAATGTTCCTGGACATGCGGTTGCCTGTATTGTCGTTTCTAAATGGGAAAAAGTATTCCGAGAGTCTGCATGGGAAGTTCCAAAAGCAGGTGAAGAAACAAAAGGAATGTAATGTTTTTTATGAAGGAAAGGGGTCGCCCTTTCCTTTTTTTATGGCAAAAATGTCTGCTTCAGCACGGCTTTACCTTCTTGTTGCAACTGCACCTCCGCGTATGCTCCGTTAATGAGGGTCATTTGCGGTGGTACGTGTCCACAATCAATATCGTAAACAATCGGTATGTGTAATTCCTTATGCAATTCTTCATATAGATCCGTATATTCATATCCTTCCACAGGAGTGTCCACTGCACTCCTGCCAAACATGATGCCAGAGCAATGATCAAACCAGCCTGCTAGTTTTAATTGAACAAGAGACCTCTTCATGCTCGCAGCATTTAATTCACAGTTTTCAAAATACCATAGAATGGGTTCACCTTTCAGGTATGTTTCTTGAAAAGCTTTGACATCTCCAAAAGGCGTGCCAGCTAAGTGCCGGATCACATCAATACAGCCACCCATCAGTCTTCCCTTCATCGTCGTCTCTAAGTGATCAACAGTACGCCATGCGGTTGGCTCGGTTAAATGAAAGACATGAATGCTTGGATGGTCATACTGCCATTCCTTTTGATACATATCAGAAGAAAATTGAGTAACGTCCTTTTTCTCTGGAGTGGAAAGTATTTGTTCCCACATAGCCGTCACCTGATCAAGCTCTTCCCCCTGAAGATCCACCAGGTTCGGTCCATGCGCTGTTGCAATGCCTGTGTTTAATGTCAAAGCTAATAGAAGGAGACTTGTATCTGAATAACCAAGAATCCACTTTTTTTGCATCACTGAGAAATCAAGATGCTCTAACACTTCAATAAGCAGCTGTCCGCCCCATGGCGGGATGATGTGGTCAATCTCATGACAAGTCATCATCCGCTGTAACTCATTTGCTCGCTTGATTGCAGGAGCTGATTTCGCTTTTTCCTGTTGCCATACTGTCTCTCCACATATGACTTCATATCCTCTTTTTTTCATCCGATCGCAAGACAGTTGAAACATATCATGCAAAGAGGGCTGCACACCTGAGGAAGGTGCTGTCACCCCAATCGTTTGTCCTTTTTGCAAAAATGGATACTGGATCATCCCTGCTCACCTCCACCTTCTATGAAACTCTCATCTATTCATTGTAAAGAAAATTCCCCTTCTTCAAGGGGAATCTCATCTTACTCTCTCTGACGCAGGACAGTATATACACCTGCGAAAATACACAAAATCCCAACAAACGAACGTAAGCCCATCTCTTCACCTAGAAGCAGCCATCCAAGGACCGTGCCAACGATTGGTTGAAAGAAGAAAAATAGACCACCGCTTGAAGCGTCCATCAGTTGAAGCCCTCTATTCCACAAAAAGAAAGCAAGGGCCGTTGAGATGATACCTAGATACAGAATGCCGCCCCATATTTCCGGTCTTGCCATTTGATGCACATCAAGATGAGGCAAACGAAACAAGACAGGTGGTGTTAATACGATAAAGGCCACAATGATCGCATATGTTGTCGTCACTACTTGAGGATACTTTCCTGGAACTCGTTTCAAAAGAACAGACATCAGCGCCCATGTTAATGCAGCAATAACCAGTGAAAGACCGCCAACAAACTCATCCGTTTGAACAGCGACAGGCCCAATCATCGTCAGCACACCTACTGTAGCAAGCAGAATGGAGACACACTTTCTCATTGTGAAAGATTCTTTTAATAGAAAGAAAGCGAAAAGCACCATAAAAGCAGGTGTGGCCGATGTGATGACGGCACCCATTTGTGCAGACGTATACATTGTGCCAATTTCTTGGGTCACGATCGATAGAAAGTTGCCAATCAATCCAATCGACACAATCAGCGGGATATCCTTTTTGTCTAACCGAAAAGAGTAGCCCAAACGCCAAATCGTGAACACAAGAACGACTCCAGCTACTGCATATCTCATCCAGACGAGCTCAAGTGGCGGGACAACCGCAACTGTTACTTTGACCACTACATACATACCGCCCCAAATACTAGCAGCTAACGCTAAGTAGAGGGCTCCTATATATTTTCCATTCATTTTTTCCCCTCCGTTACTGGATATATTCACTGCGATATCCACAAACGGAGATCACTCTCCGTTATGGACGGAGGTGATTTGGTACATCATGTTCAAATAAAGGCTTCCATTGCATATCAGTCACCCCAATTGTGTTTATTTTCTGATTACTTTATAACAAAATCTGGTTCACTTCAATCCTTTTTATCGCCATGTTTCTTCATATAATAGAAGTTCAATAGGATTGACATGATGAATTCGTTTTCTTATAGTAAGTAAAACAATTGATGTTTACATAGAAAAGGAGTAGAGGTATTTGGATGTTGAAGCTAGGAAACACATTCCCACTGCCGGAAACGAACCGTTTCTTGAGGGAATAAAAGATTGTGTGCCAACCTTGCTTGGTTATATGAGCATTGGGTTTGCCTTTGGAATTGTTGGCATTAGTTCGCAGTTAAGTATATGGGAAATCGCGCTGTTATCTATCTTTATTTATGCTGGCGCTTCACAGTTTATCATCTGTGCATTACTTGTGACAGGAAGCCCTCTTTCCGCTATTATTTTCACCACGTTCATTGTCAATTTACGGCATTTGTTACTCAGCCTTACGCTTGCCCCCCATTTTACACGCTACTCTGTAAAGCAGAACATCGGGTTTGGTCTTCTGCTTACTGATGAATCCTTTGGCGTAGCGATGAATAAATTAGCACAGCAAGGAAAATTGAATAACAGATGGATGCATGGACTGAACATTACAGCTTATTTATGCTGGATTGCTGCGTGTACACTTGGCGGAATATTCGGACACTGGATTTCAAATCCAGAGGCGCTTGGTCTTGATTTTGCCCTATCCGCGATGTTTGCTGCGCTGCTCATTCTTTCTTTACAGACGGTGCCAAAAAATAAGCTCACCCATCGCTTATCACTTGTTTTATATATGTTTGTTGCGATGTTTGTGCTGCTTCATTTTGTTCCTTCACACGTGGCTGTTTTGTTGGCAACTGTGCTTGTTGCCACTATTGGGGTGGTGACAGATAAATGATTAGCAGTTTTATGTTATGGCTCATTCTTGGCTGTATGATTGTGACCATCATCCCAAGAGTCGTTCCATTTTTATTTGTAAGGAGTATCCAGATGCCAGAAGTGGTGCTCAAATGGTTATCATTTATCCCCATTTGTATATTTACTGCTTTGATTGCAGAGCATCTATTCATACATACTACAGCAGGCGTCACCATTCACTGGATGTATCTTGCTGTCTTGGTTCCAACTGTGTTAATCGCTGTTTGGACAAAAAGCTTGTCCCTCACCGTTCTAGTAGGCGTCATGCTGATGGGCACAGCTAGATGGTTTTTCTAATAGAAAAAGCTTAACCGGATGCGGTTAAGCTTTTTTTCATTTTACGATACCGTATACAAAGCCGTCATAGCCTTTTTCGCCAACAGTTTGAATAGCGGTTGCCTCAATTCTCGACTCTTGTTTGAGTAAATCGAAGAATTCACGAGTTCCCTTCACTCGCTCATCTTGATCAGAGGCATGAAGAACTGCTCCATTTCTGACCACATTGTCTGCAATAATGACTGTTCCCTTTTTTGAGAAGTGTAACGCCCACTTCAAATATTGCGGGTTGTTTGGTTTGTCTGCATCAATGAAAATCAAATCGAACGGGAGCGTATCCTGCTCTTTTAACTGAGATAAAGTATCTAACGCTTTTCCTTGTAAAATGGTGACACGTTCTGCTAGGCCTGCTCTGTCTATGTTTTGCTGTGCTGTTTCTGCATGATGACTGACAGCCTCTAATGTCATGAGTTCTCCATCCGCTTCAAGTGCACGGGCAAGCCAAATGGTACTATAACCGCCAAGTGTACCGATTTCTAAAATGCGCTTTGCACCCTTGGTTTTTGCTAACAAATAAAGCAGTTTTCCTTGGGCCGGCGACACATCTATTTCTGGTAATCCGGCTTGCTTATTCTTGATAAGAGTTTGCTCCAATACGTCATCTTTAGCCATCAATTTGTCTTTGATATACTCGTCAACTTTCCCCCATACTTGCTCCAAGTCATCCATCTCCCTTGTTCATGTCTTCTATTTAAAGTCTACATGACGGAAGCGAGAATTTATAATCAATTCTTTTCACACACCTATTCATTTTATTGATGAAAGGAATGTGATGATGGATACATGGGGCGAGTGTAAGTATACGCAAACTACTGATTCAGCTTATTTTTCACCTCACCTTTTTTATCTTGAAGCTTTCCTTTTACTTGATCTTTCTTTCCTTCTGCTTTCAGGTTTTCATGATCTGTCGCTTCGCCAAGTTTTTCTTTCACTTGACCTTTGACTTGATTTGTTTTTCCTTTCGCTTTATCCATATGTCCATTTTGTTCACTCATTTTGTTCCACCTCCACGTTTGATACTGTTTATTTATCCTTTTTGCACATGACAAAACATCTGAGTGTGCTGTGTGCGCGTTTCAGGTATGATAGACATAATGGAATGAAAGGTTGGTGGTCTGTTCAATGATCATTTCTGAAAGTATGTTCACTGTACGTGGTGTGACCTATCGTATTCGCTCTGCTGCATCAGCAGATGCCAAACAGTTATCAGCTCTCAGACTGAAAATCGATGGCGAAACCGAATATTTAGATCGTGAACCGGGTGAAGCTTTTATTGATGAGAAAGGGTTCGAGACGTTGATTCAAGAGGATTCCAAGGAATGCCGTCATCTCTTTTTAGTTGCAGATATTGAAGGAGACATTGTCGGTTTTTCAAGATGCGAAGGGCATTCTCTTAAGCGCTCTGCTCACAAAGTAATGTTTGGCGTCGCCGTACAGAAGGCCGCTTGGGGCTATCACATCGGGAAAGAACTTTTAGCTGCATCGATCGACTGGGCAGATCAGCAAGGCATTCAAAAGATGTCACTTCAAGTAATGGAAACCAATCAAAAAGCCATTCGTTTATATGAACACTATGGCTTTGAGATTGAAGGCTTGTTAAAAAAAGATAAACGGCTGGCGGACGGCATGTATTATGATACGGTTGTGATGGGCAGGCAGCGGCCAGTCTCCTGACCGCTTACATGACATAACTCCAGATCATCGAAATCGCACTATACATAAGCAGCAGCCCCATGACGAACTGGAACGGCCGCTGATAAAGAGTCAAAAAACGCTTGAATACAGAGCCAAATAAACTCCAGCTAAATGTGCCTAAAAAACCAATGATGGCGAGAATCAACGTCAACAACATGTATTGCATATTGGACTGTCCATACGGCAGAACAAAAGTGGAAATGACGGTTAACCCATACAAGATGGCTTTCGGATTAATAAATTGCAGCAGCATCCCTGGGATAAAATGATTATAGCGGTCTAGCGTTTCGTCATCTCCGCCTTTACTTTTCATGATTTTGACAGCTAAATAGATCATGTAACCGGCTCCGATGAAAGCCATAACCCAGCCGATTTTCGGCATGACTTGATAAAGAATCATATTGAAAAAACCGCTCAAACATAAAATGACCAAAAATCCGATCCCAACCCCTAAACAAAATCGAAATGTTTGCTTGACCCCATATTTATTCGTAAAGACCATCGCCATGATATTATTCGGCCCAGGGGTGAAGCTGGTAACAAAAGCATAAATCAACATGGAAACAATCAAATCGTTACCTCCTTTTCATACGTTATTTAGACTAAAAAGTCTTTATTGCGTATATTACGTTTCATTGTACTATTCGGTCGTTATAAAGTAAATAAAAGAAAGGAGTTTTTTGATGGAGGATGTACAATCAATTATTGCTAGAAATGTCAAACTGCTAAGAGAGCAAAAGAAATTAAGCCTAGAAAAGATGGCTGAGGTAACAAGTGTGAGTAAAACGATGATTGGGCAAATCGAAAGAGGAGAATCCACACCGACCATCACCACTCTGTGGAAAATCGCCAATGGGTTGAAGGTGTCTTTTAGTGAACTCATATACGCACCGCAGCCTGAGATTAAGTTTGTGCGAAAAGAAGACGGACAAGTTTTAACCGAGGACGAGGGAAGGTATCGGGTATATACGACGTTCCCATTTGATGACCTGAGAAAATTTGAAGTCTATCAGGTAGAAATTGATCCTCATGGGTCGTTAAGTACGGAAGAACATATCGGCGGTACAGAGGAATTGATTACCGTATTTGAGGGAGCACTTGATTTATCAATCGGTGATGAGCAATACACATTACAAGCTGGCGACTCGATTCGGTTTAAAGCTGACCGTGCCCATGAGTATAAACAATCAGGAGAACAGATGGTACGGATGCAAATGATTCTTTATTATCCCCATTAAAAAAAGCTGACAGGCTTGTCCACCTGTCAGCTTTACATTTTATTTAATTAAATCCTGGATCGCGTACAACCGTTCCAGTAAAGGTAACTCTATATTTTCCTAAACCTAACTCTTCAATTGACGATTGATAGAGAATACCGACCCATCCATCCTTTGCATATGTAATACTTGATGGGATGTTTGACGTCGTATATGTTCTCGTTTCCGAGACGGTTCGACTTGCTTGTACCGTAACTTCACTGTTTACTTTCCCCTTCGCTTCTACCGGGACAGCGGTGACACCCGCACCCGTTAAAACAATTGCTCCAACCAAAACAGAAGTTATGACCTTTTTCATACAAAAATCCCTCCCTTTTTTTGTTGAACATATTAACCATACCATAATTTAGAACTTTCGTAAGTTATTTTTTCATTTTTTTGAAAATTATGATATGATTGTCTTATGCTGGATAGAGGGTGTTACATACTTCTATGCTTTTATCCTCACCTCGTTCTAGTGAAGCAATTGATAACGGAGGTGATTTCATGAAAAAATGGCTTATCTGTTTTCAACTTGTTTTCCTCTTCACCTTGACGGCCACACCATTTGCTTCTGCTGCTTCATGCCCTACAGTGAAACCATGTGTTATTGATCCTTAAGCATAAGAAAAAGTCGATCAAGCCTATTCACTTGATCGACTTTTTTGTTATGCTTGTTCAGCTTCCCAGCGGGCAACCTCTTCTCTTACTTTAGGAGCCACTTCTTTTCCAAATAACTCAATAGCTTTCAGCACTTGATCATGCGGCATCGAACCGACCGGTACGTGCAGCATGAAGCGCGTAATGCCTACATTTTTTCGCAGATGTATCACTTTCTCTGCCACGGCATCTGGATCTCCTACATACAATGCACCTTCTAATGTTCTTGCTGCATCGAATGTAGAACGGGTATAAGGTCCCCAGCCTCGTTCTCTTGCTAATGTATTCATGACATGCTGTGTAGAAGGGAAGAATTGATCTGCTGCCAATTCTGTTTCCTCCGCAACAAATCCATGTGAATGGGATGCCACCGTTAATTTCTCAGGGTCATGTCCAGCGTGAATCGCAGCTTGCTTGTAGAGCTGCACGAGCGGTGCGAACTGTCTAGGGCTGCCGCCAATAATGGCAAGGACAAGTGGTAATCCTAATAATCCAGCACGTACGACAGATTCTCTGTTTCCTCCACTGCCAATCCAGATCGGAAGCGGATCTTGAACAGGTCTTGGGTATACGCCGACATCCTGAATGGAAGGACGATGCTTACCGCTCCATGTCACACGCTCTGACTGCTGTAATTTCAATAGTAAATCTAGTTTTTCTTCAAATAATTCTTCATAATCATCTAAGTCATAGCCAAAAAGCGGGAACGATTCAATAAATGATCCACGGCCAGCCATGATCTCTGCACGCCCGTTAGAAAGGCCATCTAATGTCGCAAAATCTTGAAACACACGAACAGGATCTGCCGATGAAAGAACAGTTACGGCACTTGTCAGACGAATATTCTTTGTTTGCGTTGCCGCAGCTGCTAATACGACTGCTGGATTTGATGCGGCGAAATCTTCACGATGATGCTCTCCTACACCAAAAACGTCGAGACCCACTTGATCTGCTAAAATAATTTCTTCTACTACTTCACGAATGCGCTGTGCGTGGCTGACTGTTTTTCCTGTTTGAAAATCAGGTGTTGTTTCTACAAATGTACTAATTCCTAGTTCCATGAATGGAACCCCCTATCTTATAAATATGTCACAAATTCAGAGACCGGCTTGCGGTAGCCTCTCGCTTGTCTGCTCTCTACTTTTTCTTTTCCAAGTGTAATCATTAATACAGGAACCAAATCTGATTCGATGTTTAACACCTTTTTCATTGCTTCGGGGTCAAAGCCGATCATTGGGCAAGTATCCCATCCCTTGTTTTTGGCGGCAAGCATAAATAGCATGGCAGATAATGAAGCATTTCGAATCGCCTCTTCTTTCTGAAAGTCTGATCCTCTCTGCACATAAAAACTCATCGTCTCTCTGACCATTTCCTCATATTGTTGCGCATTTAAGATGCCGAGCATTTTTAGGCCTTCATAAATGTTTCCTGCTTGCTCATAAGCTTTCGGATCGCCGAGCACAATGATCGCTGCTGAAGCGGAATGCACCTTATATTGTCCAAATGCAGCATCTCTTACTTGCTCTTTAAGCGCTTCTGATTGGACGACGACATATTGCGTATGCTGTAAATTAAAGGCTGAAGGTGCCAGCTTCACTTCTTCAAAGATACTATTAAGCTCTTCTCTCGAAATCGAGATATTTGGCAAAAAATTTGATGCTGATCGTCTTTCACGTACCAATGTATCAAAGCTGCGTGTCATCTTGTTTCCCCTTTTCGTGAAGTTGTTTTGCACCTAAACCGATTTTTTTCAACCATTCGATGAGCTGCTCTTTTTCCTCTGTTTCGATAAAGGACAGATTTTGTGAAATGACATCTGTATGTTTTGGGAAAATATCGTCAAATAGCTGCTTCCCTTTATCTGTCAGTAATACATGGAATACACGTTTATCAGAAGGTGCACATTGTCTTTTGACTAATTCTTGTTTTTCTAATTTGTTGACCACATAGGTGATGCTCCCACTTGGAATGGATAAAATCTCACTAATTTTTTGAACGGGATGCGGTCCCTTACTATACAGTAATTCAAGAATTTGAAAGTTTTCAAATCCGATATCATAACGTTCAATGTCTTTTTGGATGTTTGCAAAAAGGGCATGATAGGCTTTCATCCACACTCGGAAAAGCCTTAAGTCTAATTCCTGTTCTTGCTGCACCATGGCAACTACTCCTTTTTCAATAAATCCTAAAACTAGGATAAATTTATCCTAACACTAGGATATTTTCTTGTCAACGTGTTTGTTTGATTAAAAAAAAGACCCCTGTGAATTAGTGGTCTTCTTTTAACACAAAATGCATTTCAGCAATTTGTTTGTATTGATTCACTTGTTGTAATGAAAATCTAGATTCCTGTTCAGTTGGAGGGAAAAGAGGGATTCCTTTTCCAATCATGACAGGTGCGATTTGGAGATACAGCTCATCGACTAATTTTTCTTTTAATAATGCTTGAAGCAGTTCCCCGCCTCCTACTATCCAGATATGCTGGCCTTTTTCATTTTTTAAATTTTTGATAAACGAGAGAACATCTTCACGAACGATGTGGGTTCCTGTATGACTGTCTTGTAAAGTGCGAGAAACGATATAACACGTCTTGTCTTCATAAGGAAACTCATCAGGTGAAAGTTTGAGAACCTGTTCGTATGTGTTCCGTCCCATGATCAGCGTATCGACTGTTGCATAAAATTCCTCATATCTCGTATCCTCTTCGCCCTCTGTGCCTATGAGCCAATCTAAACGGTGATCATCCCTTGCTAAATATCCATCAATGCTCATTGCCCCATAAAATAGTAATTTCCTTTTCAATCTCACCACTCCCCGCCTCAAATAAGAACGTATATTCCCATTTTAACAGAATGAATAGAAAAATGATATATGATCAATTCGTTTCTTACGATTCCTGTTCTACCTTCATAAGAAGCTTGTACAAGATGTGCGCAAGCTGCCCCGCTTCGACTGTCATCCCTTCATGAATCCATTCCTCCAGTACACCAACAACACCAGACACAACAAATGAAGCCTCAATCTGTTCACGTTCCGTAATCTGACGCTGATCAAGTTGCCACTCTTTCATGATTTTTTCTTTAAAAAACGCTTTAAATTGATTCGTCGTTGGGCTATTCGGTTTGACAAATAACGTCATCATGAATTGTTTTTCTTTTAAATACTCAGTTGTTTTGTTTAAAAAGGACAGCATATCAAGCGGGTCCTGGCTTGGAAACGATTCATCGTATAGTCCGCCAAGCTGATTAAATAGTTCCTTCTCAAGCTGTTCATGCAAATCAAATACATCTTGGTAGTGCAAATAAAAGGTCCCTCTTCCTAAATCCGCTCTTCTAGATAGCTCTGATACTGTAATTTGTTGAACATCTTTTTCCTTTAAAAGCTCAAGAAAGCTTTCCCGTATCGCCTTTTTGGTTTTGATTGTTCGTCTGTCCTTCATCAAACACCCTCCATTTTTGAACAATCTGGCTATACCTGTCTATTTATGAACAAGAGATCATTCATTGCCGATGTTCGGTTTATTTTCCTCTTATTATAATGGACACATGTTCAATAATCTATATCTGTTCAAAAAAAGGAGGACCATCATATGTTTCAATTCAGACTTGCTAGAGAGGATGAACTGCCTCAAGTGGCAGCGTTGTTAGATGATTCATTTCAGAACTATTCATTTTTTGATTTATTATGCGAAAAGGTGACCAATCGTTCTGCTTTCGCCCGTCAGTTGCATTTGATCAATACAAAGGTATATTTTCAGCATCAAATCTGTTTGGTCGGGGTTGAGAACGAGAAAATTGTGTCTGCCGCCCTGTTAAAACATCCCCGTCTTCCTGAACCAGGACTCATGGATTATGTGTTATCTGGTGGGTTAAAGCTACTCTTTACTGGTGGCATATCGGCGATTCAGCATGTGTTCCGTATGTTAAAGGAGGCAAAAAAAGCGTGTTCTTCCTTAAAGAAACCTTACTGGTATTTAGAAGCTCTTGTCGTTGCAAAAGACCAACAAGGAAAAAAACTTGGAAGCCGTATGCTAAAGCAATGTCTTTTCCCCTTTATCGCCCGGCAAGGCGGCGGACTGTTCACACTGATTACACACAACGAGGCCAATCGTCATTTCTATCGAAAAAATGGGTGGACGGAGTTTGATGAGAGAGTACTGCACGGAGAAAACATGTCCCTAGAAAGCTGGAGTTATAAAACCGTGATCAAATAAGGTATCTTCTTCAAGGGATGATATAATAGAAGCAGTTCAAACAATGATCATACTTGGAGGAGAGACTGATGATACGACGACTTGATCATATCGTGTTGACTGTACAACATATGGAGGAAACCATTCGCTTTTATACAAACGTATTAGGAATGAAGGAAGAAACTTTTGGAGAAGGCCGTAAAGCCCTTCGTTTTGGCTTACAAAAGATCAACCTTCATGAAGCGGGTCATGAATTTGAACCAAAAGCTGCTCATCCCCAGCCTGGATCTGCTGACTTGTGTTTTATCACCGATTTAGATATAGACAGTTTATTGCTTCATCTTCGAAAGCAGGTTGTTCCAATTGAAGAAGGTCCGGTCAGACGTTCTGGTGCATTAGGTCCGATTGAATCCATTTATATCCGTGATCCTGATATGAACTTAATTGAAATCTCCCGATATATAGAGGAGGCTGATCCATCATGACTCGATTATTTTTGAGACCGATTGAAGAAAAAGATTATCCTGGTATTCATAGAGGATGCCAGCATGCAGAAACACTTTATATGACTGGCACACGCAAAACGTTCACACTAGAAGAAATTCGTTCAGCCTATACCCGTTTTCTGCAGGATGACAGTAGACGAGACTTTGCTATTTGTCTGCTAGACACGAAAGAAATGATCGGGGATGCGGCGATTGTGGATATTGATCCGATAAACCATACGGCAAGTTTCCGCATTGCGCTACATGGTCCAGAGCATTTTCACAAAGGATATGGCACTGAGGCTGTTCGGATGGTTCAAACATTTGCCTTTGAGACGTTAGAACTCAATCGGCTTGAGCTTGAAGTTTTTTCCCATAACCCACGAGCCTTTCGAAGCTATGAGAAAGCCGGATTTCAATATGAAGGAAAAAGACGTCAAGCGCTCTATTTCAACGGTGCTTATTCGGATGTCATCATGATGGGCATCCTTCGTGAGGAATACGATAGAATCAAATCATAAAGATGTCCCAGCCTACGAAGGGTCATCTTTTTTTAACAAATGAAGCCCTGTAACGATGATCAAACAAATGATAGAAGAGAGAACGATAGAGACGCTTGATATGCTGAGCGCCATCCCTTCCCATCTGCCAATGAAGAAACTGCCGATCAATAAGAGCAATCCAAACATAGTGATACATATCGGGACAATCAGCCTGGCATGGCGATGCCTACGTCTTTTTCCTGCCCACCACGAGAGACAGAGCACAATGACAGTAAAAATAGCGGTTTGCAGCCAGAACATATCGCATCCACTCCTTTTCTTTTTTATCCTATGACAACGGAGGTTTTTACAATGAATATTAGACCGATTCAAAAGCAGGACAATCCTTTTATCGCGGCCATTATCCGCCAGTCATTAGAATCAGCGAATCTTGCGATTGAAGGTACAGCCTACACAGACCCACACCTTGATCAGCTTTTCGAATACTATCAATCATTGACTCATGCAGCCTATTGGATTGCCGAAGAACATGGTGAAATTGTTGGTGGCGTTGGCATTGCCCCTTTCACAGATGGCATTTGTGAGCTACAAAAGCTTTATTTAAGCCCAAAAGCACAAGGCAAAGGTGCGGGCAAGAAACTGATGGATACGGCCCTCCAATATGCTGCTACATACTACGATGCTTGTTATTTAGAAACCCGCAGTGAATTAACAGCTGCTACTGGCCTTTATCAACGGTATGACTTTTCTCTTCTTCCTGCACCGATTGAAGGCTCAGAGCATTCTGCCATGGATGCTTGGTATCTCAAAACCTTTTCAGCGTGAGGCATAAAATAAGCGATACGTCTTTGTCCACTGAAAACCTAGCTTCTCTGCCAATTTGGCCGAGGTTGCATGATGGACATCGCAATCCCAATGCGGTGTCTTCCCTTTTTCAACACAGATGCTGATCATTTGCTGAGCTGCTAACAAAGCCAACCCTTTTCCACGGCAGGCTTCATCTGTCCAAATATCGATCTCCACACGTTTTTCACTTGAAAAAATAGAGATACATTCACTGACCACGTCTTCACCGTTTAAGATGGCAACTCCGACGCCATTAGATAAAAAGTGATCTACTCCTCCCCAATATGCTTCATAATAGCTGGATGGGAATACTTTGCTTGCGGCAATGACTTGTTCATTCGTGCGTTTAATCATTTCGTCTTGATCAGGCACAATCAGATCAGGAGAGGTCAAATCATAAGAATACGCATGTCTTTGCATTTCATTCAGTTGGGAAACGAAGCATTTTTTCATCATCTCATCTGATGCAGGATTTGCTGAAAACAAAGTGAACCGTCTGTTCTCTCTTTTCTGCTTTTTATAAACATCCACAATGAACGTTGAACATAATGAGAGTGCTGCTTCTGTCTTGCCTGCGACATAATAAATGCCGGTTGTTGTCCCTGCAAAATAGACACACGGGTGATCTCGGTGATCCACATATAAATCTCCTTGTATCACCCCATCGAGTATCGCATCTACGAACACTGGATAGGCAGGATCAATCCGCCGAATTTCCTCTTTTACCGCTCCTGTCCTTTGTTGATCTACAAGATACAACATCATTCCTCCATTCACGAACGAGTATCTTTTCATTATAAAGGAAAGCCGCAGACACGCGGTGAATCTTTGCAACAAAAAGAATTCTTCTGCATAAAAGTAACATTCCATCGCATTCGCTTTCATCTATTGCTATGCTCATTGTAAGAGGAGGTTTATGAATGAAATTTCGTTTTTTCTGGAATCAAGAAAAGGATGTGACGGAAGTAGACGTCATCAGCCATCCACATAATCAAGAACGTTTACAAAAAATTGTATCAATGCTGGAGACTAGTACATCTCTAACGGTCAAAGATCCAAAAAATGATCGGCAGTCTCTTTTACCATTAGAACAAATTGAAGCGATCTCTGCGCTTGGACATCTGTCAAAGGTGATCACGACTCAGGGAACGACGTATTTTCTCAGTAAACGGCTGAAGGATCTGAAGTCGTTAGAGCGTGAACATTTCTATCGTATCAACAATGCAGTCATTCTCAATTTAGCGCAAGTCGACAGCTTTGTCGCTGGTACGTACGCTCGCTTAGAGGTCGAAACCATCTCGAAAAACAGCTACACCGTCAGTCGTCATTACGCCAAATATATAAAGGAGCGATTCAAATGATCAAGGAACTAAAACATCAATTTATGCAAACAGCTTTTGTCTCTATCGTATGGCTGACACTCATCCTGTCCATCACTCAATGGTCATCCTCTATCCCTTTTCATTACGTGTGGCACATCATTGCCATCGGTACTTTGGCAGGCATCGTCTTTGGGGTCATGTATCCTTTACTATGGAACTACTTTACCTTTCCAGCACCCATCAACATTCTCATCTCCACTGTCGTCAATTTAGGGTTTCAAGTAGGAGCCGTCGCTTTATATTCGACTACACTGCTCGAATGGATCATGCCTTATTTTATCGGTATAGCCTTTCTCACATTAGTAGGCCATATCATCGCCTTTCTATTTTACAAAAAGCAACAAAATCAAAAACTGGCGCAGGCACTGAATCACCTGAAGCCGCAGCCTTAAAAAAAAGAGACCTTATTTGAAAGGTCTCTTGTCTATTATTCTGCTGCTAACTCATTCTCTCTAAAAATGAATCACCCCTAATTCCACTGCTGCTTTAATTGCCTCCGCTCTTGAAGTGACCTCCAGCTTTTGATAAATATTTGTTAAATGAGCTTTGACAGTTCTCTCGGAAATCCCCATATCAAATGCAATTTCCTTACTTCGATATCCTCTAGCCACTGCTTGCAAGACAAGCATCTCTTTTTCAGTCAGCATGTTTATTTCTTTTTTCAAATGGGTCGGAGTCACTTGATGCTCTGTTGATTCAAATACTTTAGCAGCGACGTTTGCTTGAAGAAGAATATCCCCTCTGATAGCTGCTTCAATTGTATAAAATAAATTTTCTCTGCTGGCATCCTTTAAAAGATAGCCCTTTGCTCCAAGTTGCAGCCCTTCAATCATTAATTTCTCTTCGTTATAGGTAGTGAGAATCAGGACCGGTACTTTTAATTGAAGAGACTGCATCTCTTTTAACATCTCAAGCCCACTCATGTTAGGCATGTTGAGGTCAAGTAATACAAGGTCTGGAGCCTTCTCTTTCAAGATATCTAAACCCTTTGCTCCATCTTCTGCTTCACCAACAACATCAAATCGTTGATCTGTCTCAAGAATTAATTTTAATCCTTCTCTAACAACAAAATGATCATCGACAATCACAATTTGATAAGACATTATTTTTTACTCCTTTTTCAAAGGTATGGTTACCGTCACTTGTGTACCTTCATTTTTTTCGCTTTTCAAGTGTAGCTGTGCATCAAGCAGTCGGGCACGTTCTGACATACCAATTAGACCGTAATGCCCGGAAGTGGATTCTTGTTTTTTCTCATCAAAACCCACTCCATTGTCTGTGATTTGCAAGGAGATGTGATCATCTTGTTGCTTCATCATCAATTCGACCTTACTTGCTTTGGCATGCTTGGCAATATTCGTCAAACATTCACTGACAATGTATACAGTATGTTCGATGAGGAAAGGGGACACTTGATAAGAGACAGCCACTTTTGTATGAACTGGAATATTCGTCGCCGTCATAAACCGATTCACTTCATCTTTCACAGAATCAGCTAAGTCATATTGATCCTGGCTGTATGTTCGAAGGTCGTCAATGACCAATCTCGCCTCACCTAATGTCGTCCGCGCATGGCTCATTGAACCTTTAATAATGCTTTGAGCACGCTCAACATTCTGATTCTCTAAATGGGCATGGACCGCTTCTAGCTGCATAATAATACCTGCCAGCCCTTGTGCAAGGGTATCATGTAAATCTCTCGCCATTCTTTGACGCTCATTTGCAAGTGTCAGCTCTTCCACTTGTTGATGTGCCAATTCAAGTTCCTTTAAAAATGTTTGTGTACGAATTCTAGCTTTGACTTGTCTAAAAAATAAAATGGAGTATGCGATGACTACAATCAGAATCAAAAACAAAATAGGAATGTATACGGTCAAATCATCTGTATCATTGACCAAAATAAGGGCAAGAAAAAAAAGAACATAAAAACTAAGACCTGTCAAAATCACCTTCAATGTATGATAATATACCCCAATACTTTGCGCTATTAGTACCGGTAACAGACCAATTAAGATCACAGGGGAAGCCGCCTGCATGACTGAAACACAAAGTAGAATCACTATTCCTTGAATCAGAAAATATACCCATGGATTCTGCTGAAACCAGTAAAATGACCACCAATGCAGAATCAGATGTATAGCAATAAGTGCAGAAAAAAACAGGCCAGAAAGTGCTAATGGGGTGGTTATAAACTGAAATATCATTGCTGCAATATAAACAAGAATGACCCATAATAAGGTTGGAATTCGCGAATAGATCATTTCATTAAAAGGGTCTACCCGTCGTTTCGCCATAAATATCACCATCCGAGCCTCATATTCACTCAAAAAATACCGCCCACCCTTTATCGAGGTAATGGCGGTATCATCAATCATACCATGTAAGACTATCAGTGACTAAATCACCTTCTCTTCTTTCTCATCCTTCTGAGAAATAGACTCACCTTCAATGTCTATACGTGGAAGCCAGCTTTCAAACCATTTGGGTAAGTACCAAGCAGCTCGTTCGATCAGCATCATACACGCTGGGATAAAAGTCATTCTTATGACAAATGCATCAAACAGAACACCGAATGCCAACGTTAACCCCATTGTTTTGATAATCAAGTCATCTGCAAAGATAAAACTAGCAAAGACGAGGATCATGATTAAGCCTGCGGCAGTCACTACTCTTCCACTATGCTTCAAACCTGATACAACGGACTTTTTCGCATCACCTGATAGAAGGAAATCTTCTCTCATTCGACTGACTAAAAAGACCTCATAATCCATTGCAAGACCAAATAATATTCCTGTCACTAGTACAGGCATAAAGTTTAACAATGGGCCATTTGCTGGTATTCCAAACAATGGCGCAAGGTGTCCATCCTGTAAAACAAAGACTGAAAAACCTAGTGTAGCGGTCAATGTCATAAGGAATCCTAAAACCGCTTTTAATGGAACAAGGAATGACCTAAACACAAGAATCATCAAAATCAAAGCAAATCCAATAATGACTCCTGCAAATTTCGGTAACGCTTCACTGAGTCTATCTGAAATATCTATATTAACTGCCGTAGACCCAGTAACAAGTAATTTCGTATCATACTTTGCAGCAGTCTGACTAGATTCATTTCGTATATCTTTGACTAATTGCTTTGTCGCCTTATCTTCTGGACCGCTTTTCGGTAAGATGGTCAGCATGGCGTACTTACCCGATGGATTAGGAACAGGCGGTGCCATTTGTTTGATGCCATCCATCTTCTCTAATACTGTTGTTGTTTTCTCAATAGATTTCATTGCGTTATTTGCATGGGAGGCATCAATGATAACAACCAGTGGCCCATTAAACCCTTTACCAAACCCTTCTGCTAACAGGTCATAGCCCTTACGTTCAGTTGTTTCCTTCCCCTTCATGCCGTTATCAGGAAGACCCAACTCCATATGAAGTGCTGGCCAACTGAGTAGACCAGTCAATACAATGACACCTAGGATGATCTTACCTGGATACTTCTTGATAAACCTTCCCCAAGCTGTGGCTTCTTCTTTTTGTTGAGATTGTAATTTAGAGAACAATTTATTCTTTCTTGAAGGGCTTACTTTATCACCAAGAATCCCTAGTATGGCAGGAACAATTGTGAGAGACACAAGCATAACTGATAGTACCATGAATGCAGCTACAAGACCCATAACGCCTAAAAATGGTATACCGACTAATACAAGTCCGCATAGTGCAATTACGACGGTAACACCTGCAAACAATACAGCGCTGCCTGCTGTAGCAACAGCTCTAGCAGCTGCTTCTTTCAATTCGTAACCCTCTGCTAATAACTGTCGATAACGAGAAATAATAAATAATGCATAATCAATTCCTACTGCAAGTCCAATCATCACAGCTAATGTAAGACTAAATGCAGACATCTCAACAAAATTTGAGGTAATTAATATGACCATCACGCCGATTATTAACCCAATGACAGCCGTCAAGATCGGTAGTCCTGCAATCAATAGTGAAGCGAAGGTAAAAGCTAAAATAAAGAAGGCCATGACAATACCTATGACTTCCGAAATCCCGCCCACCTCAATTTCTGAGAATGTGACGGAGCCGCCTAATTCTGTTTGGATGCCAGCTTTTCTTGAAATCTTAATACTATCTAATACTTTCTCTTTTGAGGATGTTTTTACCTCATCCGCCTTTACCCGGTATGTAATATCCGCATACCCTATTTTCTTATCCTTACTAATAGCAAATGTCTGATATAAATCCGTCACTTGCTTGACTGCTTTATCCTTTTTGACTTCTTTGATCGTTTCGTTCAATTTGTTTCTTACTTTTTTTGTTTCTAATGTTTCACCCTTAGGTGCTTTAAAGATCAGACGAATCGTCCCGCCATCATCACCTGCTGGGAACTTTTTCTCCAAGAGATCCATTGCCTTTTCTGACTTTGTTCCTGGAATCGACATATCGCCATTAAATGAAACACCTGTCCCTATTGTTGCCGCCACAACAGCTACTAAAACAAGTAACCAACCGATAATCATCCGTTTCGGCTTAGAAAAAGCACTTTTTCCTAAATGATATAAAAATTTTGCCATTCACTTACTCCTTTTTCTTCAACTTCGTGAACTTCATCTTTTTATTCTAAGCAATGAGATGGTCGATTGAAATTGTACTTTCGGGCAAGAAGCATTGTACTTTTAGGCAACAAAAAAAGGGCATCTTCTTAAGATACCCTTTAAAACGTTTATGAAGCGACTGTTTTTCGCCTCGTTCTGTTGATTTTACCGACAAACATATAGCCATATTTATAATGATTTGCTATCCGTGACAATAGGATAGGTCCAGCAATTGCAAGTGCTGATATGATGATTGTCCCTACAAAGAATGGATAATCTTTTAATTGTCCCCATAGTAACACAGAGATACCTAGAAAATACCCGTGAAGCAAATAGATGGTGAATGAATATTGACTAATGACAGCTACGAAAGGTGGAACGCTTTTCACTTTAGAAAACAAGAGAAAACATAAGAAGACAATACTGACTGTATAAAGAACAACGTCTGGTCTCTTAGAAGAAGACTCGAAAAAGCCTACATATGAATTACTTAGAAGGGTCGCTGCTGAAATCAAAACAAGTCCATACACGGCATACTTAAAACGATGAAGTCTTGTGATAAACTGCTGATAATTCGCTCCACAATAATAGGCTAAACAAAAATAGAACAACCACCCTGGAAATGGAATCCATTCTAAGCCGAACATTGGATTAGGTAATTGAGGTTGTGGGATTTTGACGAGGTTCATGACACTTAAATAACCAACTGTGATGATAAAAGAGATCGGCAATACCCATTTGGCTGAGGTACGCTTAGCCATTTTGTGAAAAAACATGTGCAAAAAGTAAAATTGAAAAATAATCAGAACAAAATAACCAATATAATTTCCCAATAAGACATTTGCTGAAGCTCTTTTAAAAAATTCAGCTGCCCCTCCATTTAACGATGCCGAATGCAAAAAACCATCGACAATCCCAATAAAAGCAAATGGGAAAAAGATGGCTTTCACCCTCTTCCACATAAATCCTTTAGGGGTACCATTCGGATAAGCATGAGCCAATAAAAACTCAGAAATGAAAATAAAACTCGGGGTACTGAACATGAGTAATGCTACAAGAATAGATGATGAATGGGGGCTAGATAAAATGGCTATTGCATGAATGAGCACAACACTCAAACACGAGATACACCGAATATAAAAAATCTCTTTAATTTGCATTGAACATCCTCCTCCTGCATTTTGGTAAAACATGTATTAGATTAACATGTATAACACCTTATCAACAGGGACCTTGTGATTATTTTTCAATCATCTATCCAAAAGGAACAAAAAAAAGAGCCCTAGTTAGAGCCCTTTATCTAATCAGATTCAACCGTCGCCTTCCCCTTCCAAATAAGGGTTAAGCCCAATCCAAGAAATAAGACAACACCTGCAAACAGGAATGGGAAATGAATATTTTGATCGAATAAAATGCCGCCAAGTGCCGGACCAAAAATCGTACCAAGGCTTGTGTAGGTAGAGTTCATCCCTGCGACAAATCCTTGCTGATTGCCAGCGATTTTTGATAAGAAGGTCGTGAGTGCAGGGCGCAATAAATCGAACGCAAGGAAAATCACACACGTCACGATCAGCACAACCATAAAGCCTGACACGACTGTAGAAACAAAAGCGAGAACTGCTCCAACAATCAAGCATAGTTGAATAACTCGTTTCTCCCCAAGCGCATTCACCATTTTACCAAACACGAGGACTTGGATGATGACGGCTACAATTGAACTGACGGTAATGATAATCGCAATATCCTTCGGACCAAATCCAAACTTGTGATTTGTAAACAAGCTAAAGACCGTTTCATATGCAGATAGTCCAAACGCCAGCACAAAGACAATGATGAAGGCGATGAGATAGCTTGGATGAATCGATTTTTTCAAGTCTTTAAAGAAGGTCGAATCCTTCACTTGATCCATTTGTTTCTCTCGCTCTTCTTTTGTTAATGGTTCCTTCAGCATAAACATAGATGAAATCACAGCAATAAATGCAATCCCTGCTGCAAAGAAAAACGGCAGGCGAACGCCATATTCTGCAATAAATCCGCCAATTCCCGGGCCGATGATAAATCCGGTACTAATAGCAGCGGATACATACCCCATTGCCTTGGATCTTTCTTGAACAGTCGTGATATCGGCGACATAAGCGGTGACAGCCGGCATAATAAATGCCGCACTAATACCACCTAGAAGCCTTGCAACATACAGGACGTACACGTGTGTTCCAAGACCAAAAACGAGTTCTGATAACGCGAATAGAAACAGCCCAGACACAATCATAATCTTTCTTCCGTAGCGGTCTACCCATCTCCCTGCAATAGGTGATGCGATGAGCTGGGCAACGGCAAACGCCGCCACAAGGTATCCCATCGTACTCCCTGTTAGATGCATGACATTCATGAATAGCGGCATGACAGGAATAATGAGACCAATGCCTAAAAACGCAATAAATATATTACTTAATAAAATCACGAGTACTGCTTTTTGCTCACGAATCGGTTTTTGCATGATGTTTGTTTCCCCTTTACTGACTCACTTGTTACTCATGATGGTTGATTCCGTGAATAAACAATGAGATCGCCTCTTTTTGTAATTCCTTTTTCTGCTGCATCGTGTCATTTTTATATAACACGTCTAATCCATAGAATACAGAAAGTAATATTTTCACTTTTGATTCAACATGCTGAATCGACCAGCTGCCATCTTCGTTTCCTTCAAGCAGGATGTCTCTCATCACATCATCAAAGTCTACATCAATCTTGTTCAGCCGCTCCATGACTTCATCTGATGTAAATGCACTGGCACAGAATTCTTCACTTGCTCTCATTAAAGGATAGTTAATCCCCATTTGACTAAGCAGCTCTGCAAACCCTGCGAGCTTATCAATGGCCCGGTGCAGCGTTTGTTTCTCTTCATGCCATGTCTCCATCATGAATCGATGATCCTCTTCCATAATATGAAGGAACAAAAACTCTTTTCCTTTAAAATGATGATAAAGGTTGCCTTTACTAATCTCAGCCGCCTCTAGAATATCTCGCACGGATGTTTCGGAATATCCTTTTTTCGCAAATAAATCACGTGAAGCGGTGACAATTTTCTGCTTCGTCTTTTCACTTTTTCCAGCCCCGCTCTGTGCACTTGTCATCTATGAACAATCCCTTCTACCTTACTTTTCATTGCATAGATAAATCAAAACCGACCAGTTGGTTTATTTTTTTATTATAAATGGAGATCGCCCATAATACAATGAAAAAGGCATCGACTTCCTAAGGAGTGAATCTAAATGAAAACAAACAAAATGATCATTTATGCCATCACCAAAAAGGACGTATACTTATTTTTCTTTTATGACCTATTCATTGCCACCTTAGCCTACTACCTGTTCAAAATCAAACCAACTATGTTGTATGAATGCTTAGGGATAACAGGAAGTATTCTTTGTCCATTGTTGATGAGAAAGTGGAGATAGAGGTCATTTTCTCATCAAGTCTATCCCTATTTTATTTAATTTTTCTTAACATTTAACTTCACTTAAATATTAAGATCGCATATAATATAGGAGAAAAGAGGTGATGTCATTGGATGAGGATATCATTCATTACAGCAAAAAAATCATTGAGTACTCAAACGCACTAGGTTCTATCTATGTAGAAGAGTATCAACGATTCTTAAAAAATGAGTATGCAGATTTAACAAGCAAACAAGAACTGACACTTGAATTGCTGCGGTCGAAGACGAGAACAATCAATGAACTGGCTGATTATTTCTCCATTTCATCTAGTGCCGCTAGCCAGCTCATATCAAAGCTTGAACAGCTTGGATATGTGAAAAGAGAGATTAATCCACATAACCGTAGAGAAATCATTGTTGATTTTGCTCAAAAGGGCCATGACTATCATAAAGATATTGAAAAAATTCAGCTGCATCTTATTCAAAAATACTATGCCCAGCTTTCAAAAGAAGATCTAAAAACATTATTATCGCTTTACGAAAAAATCTATCAAATTGCGAAAGAAACGCCTTAACCCGGCGTTTCATGCATGAATATGTAAGTTAGATAAACGATGAAAGGGATGATCAAATGGACAGGATTCATTTGCAAGATGGACGTCATATTGGTTTGTCTCAATACGGTGATCTTGAAGGATTCCCAGTATTCTTTTTTCATGGGACACCTGGATCGAGAGTGATGTTTTTAGATGATGATCCAATCTCAAAAGAGCTTGGCATTCGTCTCATTTCTTTAGACAGACCTGGTTTTGGTTTATCTGATCCGCAACCGAACCGCACTATTTTAGACTGGGCAAAAGACGTACAGGAAGTGGCCGATCATCTTGACATCTCCCATTTTTCAGTGATTGGTGTCTCTGGAGGCGGGGCATTCGCTGCTGGTTGTGCCTATCAATTGCCAGACCGCATTCTTTCAGCTGCTCTCGTCTCAAGTACCACCCCATTTCAGGATGGTAAACCGCCTAAAAGTATGCTAAAGGAGAACAAGATTGCCTTTTTCCTCAGTAAAAGAATGCCTTGGCTCTTAAAGGCAAGCTATCGCGCTCAGAAAAAACTCATTGAAAAGAAACCAGAGAAATTCAAGAAACTAACGAAAAAAGGGAACAAACATTTACATCCATCGGATCGGCAATTTCTTCAAACCGATGAGCAACTGGAGCTGATGATGCGGCATTTATACGAAGCTACTCGTCAATCGGTTGATGAATGTATTCATGAACCAGATTTACTCTCACGGTCATGGAAATTCGATATGAAAGATATACAAATCCCTGTGGATGTCTGGCATGGAAAAGAGGATCAGATGGCCCCTTTTGAAGAGATAGAAAGCATTGCTCCCAACATTCCAAACGCCAAAACGCACTATATCGAGCAAGCAGGACATTTTCTGACTGATATAGATGATGTTTGGAGAGACATTTTACTCTCTTTAAAAAAACGGGCTGAAGATCAGGTACACATATAAAAAAAGACCCAATGATACGTCGGGTCTTCTTCTTTTTAATACTGCTCGTAATAGGATTGAATTTTATCTGGATCTTTTGTTTTCGTCAGAGCCAGCATGAGTAAAATGCGTGCTTTTTGTGGATTTAATGAATCCGATGAGACAAAATGATGTTCATCATCCATTTTTTCATGTGTGACAATGCCATTTCCTGCACGGCTTGACCTCACGATCACCACGTCTTTCTTCACTGCATCTGTTGCCCCATTGATCGCTTCTGTTGACATCGTTCCATTTCCTGCGGCGGCAACGACAATGCCTTCCGCTCCTTCTTTAACCGCAGCATCATACACATACTTTTGATCATTTTGATAGCCGTATAAGATATCCACTTGCGGCAGCTCTTTTAGCTTGGAAATATCGAATTCACTGTCAGCTGTATGTTTTCTTGTCGGTTCGTTATAGAAAGAGACAACTTCACCCGCCACTTCTCCAATGTACCCTTGCTCAAGAGACTTGAACGAATCGGTTGTGGTGGTATTTGTCTTCGTAATAAAACGAGCAGAGGCAATTCGGTCATTTAATGTCACCATTACACCTTTGCCTTTGGCTTCTTTTGTCGAAGCAATTTTCACTGCATGATACAGGTTAAGCGGGCCATCCGCACTAATGGCAGATGCCGGCCTCATTGAACCCACAACCACCACTGGCTTATCACTTTTTACAACCAAATGTAAAAAATAGGCCGTTTCTTCTAATGTATCTGTACCATGTGTCACCACAATGCCATCCACTTGATCATCATTTAAAAGCTGATTGACTCGTTTCGCTAATTTTAAAAGCAGAGCGTTATCCACATTTTCACTGCCGACGTTCGCTACTTGCTCACCCGTGACATTTGCAATATCCTTCAGCTGTGGTACGGAAGCAATGACTTTATCGATTCCAAGTGCACCAGATTTATATCCAGTCGTATCTGTATTGCTGTCTGAACTACCGGCAATCGTTCCGCCTGTTGCCAGCACCTTAATATTGGATAAAGATTTATTCCCTGTCTCAACAGCCGTGTTTTTTTCTTTTGTTTCACTGGTAGTGCTTTCTTGATTACTTTGATTATTCTCTTGAGTGCTATCGTTCGCACAAGCTGCGGTCACCAATAGTGAAACAGTAAGAAGGGCAGCACCAAACCATTTTGTTACGTTCATAAGATCATCTCTTTTCTTAAATGTGATGAATAATTATCTGTCTATAGGGTTTACTTTATACCATTCCTTCATTCATCAGCATGAGGTGAAAGTCACAGAACCAAATAAAGGAAAAAGGACACTATTATCAAAATTTATTTATATCTTAATACCTAAATTGACTTCAGAAATTGTTCTCGACCCATTTATGATAAAATATAGGAAATCTTACAAAAAAGGAGTACATACAGTGCGTTCCGTTCAACCATTTTACAAAATCCTACTCACACTATTCTTCAGTTCCATTTTACTCAGCTTGTTCGTATGTTTATATCCACCGATTCAGGGCGAGCCTGCGTTTATGATGTTTTACACTCCCATCTTTTTTGTTTATTATTTCATCTTTGCGGTACCTTTACAGTTGTTGTTTTCTTTACAGCCCAAGGCTTTTCATCCTCTTTATTTAGCGGCTTACTTACTGATAGCAATGATTGTCATGCTTTTTGTTATGGATGGAATTGAGAGCTCAACATCCCTCCCGATCATAATTGTCAGCAGTCTCATCTACTGGACCTGCGATTCTTTCATTCATCAAAGAATGCATAAAAAAAACACCTAATGTGTAGGTGTTTTTATCTATTCTAGTATGTGTTGACAGTGCTCCACATTATCCAAGACATCTTTCAGCTCGGTGACCTGCTGATCACTAAGAGAATCTATCCTCAGTGATTGGAACTTTTTATTTCATGCTTGTGCCAGCGTGTGAAAAAATGGGGTCCTTCAATTCAAAATCAAATGTCTTCCCATCAACGATACCAACTGTTTTTGAACTGTCGTAAAGTTCAAGCAAGCACGCTGCCATTTCTTTTGATGTGTGATATTTCTTGATAGTGCCTTCATATTCGAATTGATCGACATCTAATGAACGCTTTGCAAATTCCGACTCTGTCGCAGCAGGCGCTAATACTTTTGCCTGTAATTTGGCTCCTTTTTCTTTCAATTCTAGGGCCAGCCCTTCTGTAAAGGCGCTCACATAAAATTTCGTTGCTGAATAAGTGACAGCATTTCCGACGACGGTATAACCCGCTCTTGAAGAGATATTGATTAGCTGCGTCCCCTCTTTTTGCTCATAATCACGGACATACAGAGTGGATAAAATTGTTAACGCTTCAATATTGAGATGAAGCATGTCCCCGATTTTTTTCACATCCTGCTCTCCTATTGAACCAAAATGGCCAAACCCAGCATTATTAATGAACGTATCCAGCTCATCACCAGCTAATGACTCATAGAAAGAATACACTTGCTCTCTGTCTGTTAAATCAACAGACTGGACTTTCACTTGAATATCGGGATATGTTTCTAGAATCTTTTCTTTCAGTTCTTGGAGTTTATCAAGCCGGCGTGCAGCTAAGATCAGATTTTTTCTCTTGCTGCAAAGACCAAAGCCGTTTCATATCCAATACCTGAACTTGCCCCTGTAATGACTGTATAGCCCATTGTATATCCCCCTATTCGTATCTTCTAGCTGTTTAAAGTATAGCGAGAGCATGTGACTCTAGTCAATTTTGAAGAGATTCAAAGAGACATGAACAACTGAACGTTCAGCATTTAATCGGTTTCTTTTGAATTATGTTGGAGGATAGCCTGCTGAGCTTTTTTTGTTAATTTGTGAAAAACCAGTTGATAGGAATGTTCAATTAGCTCTTCGACAAATGAAGATGGAATATCTGCATCAAGATAAATAGAATTCCAATGCGTCTTATTCATGTAATAGCCGGGAATAATTCCTTCATGCATTTCTCTTAATTCTTCAGCACGTTGCGGATCACATTTTAAAGTGATGACTGGCTTGCGATCGACGTCTCCCCCCATCATGGCAAACATCTTTCCACCTATATGATAACGATCTGCCTGCCACTCAGGTTGATAGTCGTGGGTTGCTCCTTGTAAAGAAAGACAAAATGCCTGTAGTGTCTCTTTTTTCATTCTATTAGCTCCTTTTTAGATGTCTTCTATCTTACTATTATATCGACTACTGCGATTGTTGTATCTACACTTCTTTTCAAGACGTCAGCAAGAACACAAAAAAAGCACAGAAAAAAAGTCTGTGCTTTTTACTGATATCCGAATATTTCTTATTCAAACGCCTTCTTAAGCTGATCGCTCATCAGATGCCAAGCCTCTTCAGCTATCTCTAAGTCTCCGGCATGAGTGAACGCATGAGGGACTCCTTTAAATTGTTTGTATGTGACATCTACCCCTGCTTCTTTTAACTTGTCCGCATAATGCTCAGCTTCTTCAGCTAGTGAATCCTTCTCAGCTGTGATAACAAGAGCTGGGGGCATTTGTGCTAACACTTCTCTCTCTGCAAAGACCGGAGAAACAAGCGGATTGTGCGGATCTTGACTTTGCAGGTAGAAGGCATTAAACAGTCTCGCCATTTCAACTGGAATTGCTTCTTCAAACGCTGGCTTTTGTGCTGGATCAGTAGCTAAATCAAGTGGCGGATAGTCAAGCACTTGATAGACAATCGGAAGTTTGTTCCCTTTTTGGATATCAAGCAAACAAACCGCTGTTGCCAAATTCCCACCTGCACTATGTCCACCAATGGCTAATCGATTTGGGTCTATTTGTAGTTCTTCAGGATGTTCATATAACCATTTCATCACATCGTAGCATTCATGAAGAGCGGCCGGGAAAGGGTGCTCCGGTGCCAGCTGATACTCCACATTGACGACGATACACTCCGCACGATCTGCTATGACCGGACACCAATGATTATCCATTTCAGCACTTCCAAGGATAAAACCGCCCCCATGCAAATTCACGAAAACAGGTAGGGGTTGTTTCAATGTTTTCACAGGTTTAAATACCCACACCTTTGTTTCACCAGCACCCGTTGGGATATCATATTCCATTTTGTTCACTTCAGGAGGGTGGACTGGCTTTAGTTCTGATTGACCAGCTAATGAATCTTCAGCTGGTTGACGTAATGACTCAGCCATTTTGATTTGTTCGTCTAAGTTCATGATCTCAGCTCCTATCTTATTCTTTTATCTCTATCCATTCGTTACGAATTTCGCCTTTTCCTTCAATGTCGTCAGAGAGTCGTTGCTTTTTATCTATCTCCCCATTTTCAGCTCCTTTGAAACAAACATTCCCCCTATGAATAAATAAAAAAAGCACTGCGGCGCTAAGTCCTCAGTGCTTTTCATATATTATGATACTTGTTGTTCGACTTTCACTCGTTTAATAAAGAAAGCAATCACCAAGCCAATCACTGTCATAATGACAGCAAAGATAAAGGCATGCTGGACGCCATTTGTAAAGGCGAGCAGCTGATTGACTGGATTTGCGGGATCAGCCACATTTTCCATAAAGCTGCGAGCTCCTGATGAAAGGATCGAGATACCAACCGCAGTCCCAATCGCTCCTGATACTTGCTGCAATGTATTCATAATCGCTGTACCGTGCGGATATAGCTCTGGCGGCAGCTGATTTAATCCATTTGTTTGAGCAGGCATCATGATCATCGCAATCCCAACCATTAACGTAATATGAAGCGTCACAATATAACCGATGGACGTATTCACACTTAAGTTCGTGAAGCCAAACATGGTCGCTGCAACGATGACAAGACCTGGGATGACAAGCCATTTCGGTCCAAATTTATCAAAAAGCCCACCCATGATTGGCGATAGCAGTCCATTGATAATTCCACCTGGTAATAGCATTAAACCTGCTGTAAATGTAGAAAGTGCCAAGGACGTTTGCAGATATAATGGCAAAATCATCATAGCAGACAGCATCACCATCATACACACTAAGATCAGAAGTAACCCGATCACAAACATTGGATATTTAAATGGGCTTAAATTCAACATCGGTTCTTTCATGTTTAACTGTCTTAGGGAGAACACAAGAATGCCAATGACACCTACAACAATCGCCACAATCACATGCATACTGCTCCAGCCGCCGCCTTCACCAGCACTGCTAAAGCCATACACAATTCCACCGAAACCGATGGTTGATAACACAATCGATAAAATGTCGATTTTCGGTCTTGTGGGTACCGTAATATTTTGCATAAAAATATACCCAAATACGAGTGCAGCAACTAATAACGGAAGCGAAATCCAAAAAATCCAATGCCATGTTAACGATTTAAGAATAAGACCAGAGACCGTTGGACCAACTGCTGGGGCAAACATAATGACAAGACCGATAATCCCCATTGATCTACCTCTTTTATGAGGCGGAATGATGACCAAAATCGTATTAAACATCAATGGAAGGAGCAAGGCTGTTCCTACTGCCTGCACCACACGTGCCACCATTAAAATACTGAAGACTGGTGCAACGGCCGCAATAAATGTACCGATGATCGAAAAGACCAGTGAGGTGATGAAAAGCTGTCTTGTTGTAAACCATTGAAGAATGAGGCCTGAAATTGGAACAAGAATCCCTAGTGTTAATAAATAGCCGGTTGTAAGCCACTGAGCAGTCGTTGCTTCAATACCAAAGTCTAATGTTAAACTTCTCAGCGCCATGTTGAGTGCCGTTTCACTGAACAGTCCAATAAATCCAGCTGTGATAAATGAAATAATAATGGGCAGCGTTCGAATGTCGGAAGCTGCTGTTTGCTGTTTGTTCATATTAAGTTGGCTCCTTTTCTTTTTCAATATTAAGCAATCTTAGGAAGTCAGGCTAGTCAGAAATGAGCCACTTCATTGTCGTTGAAAAACAGATAAAATTTGTTTTTCCGCAGCGAATTGTGCAATTTTTTCGATTGAGTAGCCGGATTCATGAATATAAAACATGAGTTCAGGCGTCATTGGAGAGGACATACATAATGTCGTCAACTCAATGTCTTGTATGTTCGCTTCTCCTTTTTCTTTCGCTTCCTCAAGCAAATCACGAATGATTTGTTTGAGTGATTGACTGTAATGGCAATCATATACTTTACTTGTCTGCTCTAAATTTCCAGAGATCGTCAGCATCCGAATCCAGTCTAAGTGATGACCAACGATGAGATGGATCTCCTCGAGAACATATTGCAAACGATCTTGAACCGGCTGATCACTGATTTTACTTAAGTAAAGATGCAACGCAGGGATCAGCTGTTCAAATCTCTCACCAAGAATAGAGAGACACAAATCACTTTTATTTGCATAGCGGCGGTAAAGGGTTCCTTGACCAACACCAGCTGTTTTTGCGATTTTATGCATGCTGACATTCTCTACACCAAACTCTTGAAACAAAGAGAAAGCGACCTCTTCAATTTCCTTTCCAATATCCTTTTCCATGCTACCTCACCTTCTCTAGCTTCATCCACATCACATCTATTTGTATGTTTTGATTCAAGGCTCTTTAGGTTTCATTTAGGACAATTGTCCCGGTATTATCTTACGGACAACTGTCCGCTTTGTCAATCATTCTTTTTTTGCGATTTTTACTATCATTTGACTGATCCACCTGTTGTAACTATAATGGTTACAAAAAGTGATAGAGGTGATTGGATTGAATACATTCCTATTCGTTCATGGTGCATTCCAAGGAAGCTGGTGCTGGGACCAAATAAAACCTTCTCTTCAACAGAAAGGTCATACAGTGATAGCAATTGATTTACCTGGCAGTGGCGAAGACGCCACGCCTCCACAGGACGTATCATTAGAGAGCTATGTAAACAAAGTCGTCACAACGATTGAAAAAATAGACGAACCCGTCATTTTAGTTGGACACAGTATGAGCGGGATGGTGATCTCACAAGTAGCTGAGAACATTCCAGACAAGATCAAAAAACTAGTATATGTCTGTGCATTTGTTCCTGAAAACGGACAAGCTATTAGTGATATCGCATCAGGCGGTCCTAAAGCAACGTTTGACGAAAAGAATCAGACCATCACATTAATGGAAGAATTCATTGCGGAGGATATGCTCAACGAAAGTTCGGAGGAAGATCTGCAATTGTTTAAAAAGAAGATACGTCCACAGCCTGTTCAGCCTTTTGAAGATCAAGTTTCATTAACCAATGAAAGATTTGGAAGAGTGCCCAGTGTCTATATTGAAACAACAAATGATCGCTCCATTCCGGTTGACTTGCAAAGACAAATGTATGCCACTAAACCTTTTGAGCGCATCTATACCCTTGATGCCGATCATTTCCCTTTCTATTCTAGAAAAAAAGAGCTTGTGGACTGTTTATTAGATATTGCAGTTACAGAAAGATAGTAAACAGCAAGAGATAAATATTTTGAGATGAAAAAGAGAAAACATATGTAAAGGATGAAAAACCCAATCATCACTACTGGCGTTTTTGATCCTTTTCTATTGATACCTCAATTCCCATGAAATAAGAGAAGATTCTATCAAACTCAACTGCTTAATATCAGAAATTAGACCGATTTTCCATTTTACAAGAATCATGTATGATCAATTAAGAAAGCGCTTCCAAAAAGGAGAGGAGAATGCTTATATGTCTTATCGTGTAAAACGGATGCTGATGCTGCTTGTCGCTGGGTTATGCTTGAGCTTGTCCACATTTACAGCTGGTGCCTCGGCACAAACTGGTGGATCATTCTATGAACCCTTTAACAATTACAATACCGGGTTATGGCAAAAAGCTGATGGGTACTCTAATGGAAACATGTTTAACTGTACGTGGCGTGCAAACAATGTCTCCATGACGTCGTTAGGGGAAATGCGGTTATCGCTCACAAGTCCTTCCTATAATAAGTTTGACTGCGGGGAAAATCGTTCCACTCAAACATATGGCTATGGGCTTTATGAAGTCAGCATGAAACCAGCAAAAAATGTTGGGATCGTGTCTTCGTTCTTTACTTATACGGGACCGACTGATGGTACGCCTTGGGATGAAATCGACATCGAATTTCTAGGAAAAGATACGACAAAGGTTCAGTTTAACTATTATACCAATGGTGTCGGAAATCATGAAAAAATCGTCAACCTTGGTTTTGATGCAGCAAACTCTTATCACACATATGCGTTCGACTGGCAGCCTAACTCGATTAAATGGTATGTGGACGGTCAATTAAAACATACGGCTACTACTCAAATCCCTCAAACACCTGGAAAGATTATGATGAACTTATGGAATGGTGCAGGTGTCGATGAATGGCTCGGCTCCTACAACGGTGTTACTCCACTTTACGCTCATTACAATTGGGTGCGTTACACAAAAAGATAACCACATCACAAAACCTGTGACAAGTCACAGGTTTTTCTTCATTTAAATAGAGTTCGTTTTTAATTGATGAACTAGTTTTTGTTCATAACTGTGGATAATATCTTCATAACTTTCGATCTTGTAATCTAACCGTTTAATCGTTTCTTCGATTTCCTTTTGTTTGTCTACGAGTCTTTCTCTCTCATTGACCAAAATACTCTTTCTTGAGGACAATGTACGCTCCTCTCCCTCGATAAATAAAGCCGTATATTCTCTAAGAGCATCAATTGACAGACCCGCATTTCTCATACATTTAATAAATTCTATCCACTGAATATCTTCTTCTGTATAATCACGAACACCATTTTCATCACGCCTGATCGGTCTAATTAAACCTATATTCTCATAATACCTGAGCGTAGCAGTAGATAAATCGAGCTGCTTGGCGGCTTGTGCTATTTTCATTGTTTTCACCCTTCTCTTCTTTCTCTTACTTGACGATCTCCCTTTTCCCATCATCTCTATTTTTATCGAGAAGACAAGATACTTTTGGCTCAAATCTTGATTCAAGGTTGATGCTAAAGCCTGAATTGAGGCGATCAGAGGGTTCTATGTTGACTTAAAGTTCACTTTAAGACGTACAGTATAGAGGAAGGACCGAATCTTACTTTTGAAAGGATGATCCAGAATGTGTCAGACGCACCAATCAAACGTTTTAAGTGTTTCCCATGCAAAAGCAAACTTTGAACGGACAACCATTGAACGAAGAGCACTTCGTCCACATGATATTTTAATTGATATTCAGTTTAGCGGGATCTGTCATTCAGATATCCACAGTGCCTTTGATGAATGGGGCGGCGGTATTTTCCCAATGGTTCCGGGTCATGAGATTACTGGAGTTGTTTCAGCTGTTGGGGATGCTGTCACGAAATTCAACATTGGTGATCGTGTAGGCGTCGGTTGTTTTGTCGATTCTTGCGGTACATGTGAATATTGCCAAAATGGAGATGAACAATATTGCAAGAAAGGAGTCGTTCAAACTTATAATAACCTGGATTATGATGGAGAACCAACTTACGGCGGCTACAGTCAGAAAATTGTTGTGACAGAACGATTTGTTGTCAATATTCCTGACCAGCTTTCCCTCGATGTCGCCAGCCCCCTTCTTTGTGCCGGCATCACAACGTATTCTCCGTTAAAACACTGGAAGGCTGGGCCTGGCAAAAAAGTGGCGATTGTCGGAATGGGCGGTCTAGGTCATGTCGCCATTCAATTTGCACGCGCACTTGGCGCAGAAGTGACTGTATTAAGCCGCTCTTTGAATAAAAAAGAAGAGGCGCTGTCATTTGGTGCAAAAGACTATTTTGCTACAAGTGACCCTGATACGTTTAAGACACTAGCCGGTCAATATGATCTCATTCTCAATACCGTCTCTGCCAATATCAACGTGGATGCCTATTTGTCCTTACTTCGTGTTGACGGAACATTAGTAAACGTCGGTGCACCACCAAAGCCAGACAACTTCCATGTGTTTTCATTAATTACGGGACGTCGCAGCATCGCCGGCTCACTCGTTGGCGGCATCCAAGAAACACAAGAAATGCTCGATTTCGCAGCTGCTCACAAGATCGCACCACAAATTGAAGTGATCAACGCAAACCAAGTCGATGAAGCATATGAACGTGTGCTAAATAGTGATGTGCGTTATCGATTTGTGATTGATATTTCAACATTATGATCGGATTCTATTTGGAAAGACCAGCTCAATGTCTGGTCTTTTTTTAATGATGGATATTCTGTTTTTCTTGTAGCAAGGATTCTTGAGGATATGATCAAAAACCACCCGAAATTTTCATGAAAAAATCTCACTTTTTTAGAACCAAATTTATTGACAGAAAATAAATAAACATGTTATTATTAAAAATTTGATTATTTTACCTCTAAATGTGGTACCCTTAAAGTAGATACATGATATGGAGGCGGATGATATGTTTCAAATTGGTGATAATATTGTTTATCCAATGCACGGAGCAGGTATAATTGAAGCCATAGAAGAAAAAGAATTCTCTGATGAAAAACAATCGTATTATGTCATTAAGATGGCCGTTAGCCATATGAAAGTGATGATTCCTACAAGGAAGATGTCAAGGTCAAAGATAAGACCTGTTACAGATATACTTGCCTTAAAGAACATCATACACACTTTCCAAAATGGAACATCAGATAAGTTATTGCCATGGAAAGAGAGATATAAAATCAACACCGACAAAATAAAAACGGGCCACATACTAGAAGGCGCTGAAGTGGTACGTGATCTCATGCGGATGAAGAAAGAAAAAAAACTGAATGCCAGCGAAAAGAAAATGCTTGACGATGCTCATGGTTATTTGCTTAGTGAGCTAGAAGTCATCAAAGGAATCACTGAAAAACAAATCAAGAGTTTCTGCTAATATTGTCTACCTGCTTCCCCATTTTTTGAATACATTTTCTCTACGAACAAATCCCCCTATCTTCGACCAGTAAAGAAAAAGAAATTATTTAGGGAAATTCCGCATTTTGTAAATCTAATATGATATACTGTTACTAACCTTTGAAGCATGAAATTTTTTACGAATACCTTGCACCATCTCCCTACTTGTACGCTAAGTAGGGTTTTTTCATGCAAAAAAACAGGCCCTCTGTAGAGAACCTGTTTTGAAAAAGGAAGATTAAGCAGTTTTTTGAACGTTAGCAGCTTGAGCTCCACGAGAACCTTGCTCTACGTCAAATGTTACTTTTTGACCTTCGTCTAAAGATTTGAATCCGTCACCTTGGATAGCTGAGAAATGTACGAATACATCGTCGCCTTCTTCACGTTCGATAAATCCAAAACCTTTTTCTGCGTTAAACCATTTTACTGTACCTTGTTCCATGATTGTTGCCTCCTCGTGCGTTTACCACACAATGTATTATACTATCCTTGCCCAAAGTACCCTCAAGACGAAAAGTCAATCTTCATACTATCCTTTACGCCGAACAAAAATAATTACTTTTTATTATAGCATGAATCGGAAATAATTGCAATTTGTTGATTTAAAAGCATATCACACATGATATAGTGACTCAAATAAGAGAGGTGGCTTGATGGTAAAAAGAATAATCTAGTTCCGTCTCACTCCAGTAAACTCTTATTGATAAATACTACACATTTTCCGGCTCAAGTCTATTTAACCAGTTATGTACTAATGAATGAAACACATCGGGTTGTTCAATCTGCAGGTTATGACCAGCCATATCAAGCACTGCAAAAGTGGCCCTTGGATAGTCTTCGATCAGCCGCCACGCATCGTGATATCCGACGACATGGTCTTGATGTCCTGTGATAATGAGCGTAGGATACTGAAATTCAGAAGAAATATCGAAGGTAAAGCCATATCCATTTTGAAGAATGTTATTGATGAATTCATGATTTGTTTGTTTAGAAGGAAGGTAAATTTCATCGCGGAATCTTTCCCATTCCATCTTTCCTTGCACAACGGCCATGGAGCAAAATTCATCCGCCTCTTCTGAAGACAGTTGTGAAATTAAGTGACTGTCATTTTTTAGAACGGTCTTCTCTGGCACGACTCTTTTATCAAATACAGGTATAGTCATTGGGGCCACAAGCAGTAATCCACGAACGGTTTCCCGGCGTGAATGAACAATACCTCTAGCTATGTACCCTCCATACGAATAACCACAAACAATAAACTGTTCATTAGGAATCATCTCGTCCAAAAGACGCAATACCGCTTCTAACATATCATCAGAATTCTGAATAGATGGATGCGGCTTGGAATGTCCCATCCCCGGTAAGTCTATGTATATTCTCTTCCAACCGCTTTGTTCTTCAAATACCGGTTCCAATGCATGTAACATCACTTGATGGTCAAGTGTCCAACCATGCAATATCACGATCGGAAATCCCTCTCCAATGACTTTATGGTAAATTGACATGTGTTTGCATCCCCTTTTCTAGCGCTTCCCTAGTAATCTCAAGATTTTTTGTTGTTTTTCTTCATCATAGCTTAAAGTGAATAAAATCTTTGTTAGGAAGCTATTGCTATGATTCCCCAACGAACTTCTCACGTATATGGATTTTACTATGACTTTGATTTTTCTAATTGGGTTTCACCCCATAAAAGAAGTTGTTCAAATATAGGGATCAGCTCTAGCCCTGCCCTAGTCAATGAATATTCTACTCTTGATGGAACTTCATTATACTGAACTCGTTGAACAATTCCGGTTTCAATCAGGTCCTTTAATGATTGATTGAGCATTGTTCCTGTAATTCCATACACTTTACGCTTTAACTCATTATATCGAATCTCATTGTAACTACATAGTACAGCTAAGATTTTTAAATTCCATTTTCCCGCTAATATATTTAATGCATAACTCGCTGGAGCTATTGCTTTATTCAGCTCACTTTCAGTCATATTTTATCCACCCCTTAGTCAGTTTTTCCTTCCTTAAGCAGTTTATATTGCGTACTTGTTAAATCAATTCCATTTATTATAATCAAATATGTAAACCGTGTCATCCATGTATTAGAGAGCCAAATTGATTATAAAAACCCTTCAAGTCATTACTTTTTAAGGAGATGGAGTGAGTAAATGAAAAATGAAAAGATGCGAGCTGCACAATACACTAATTATGGATCACCGAATGTTCTTTTTGAAGATTTTATATCAAGACCAGTTATAGAATCTGGAGAAGTACTCATTCGTGTACATGGGTCGAGTGTAAACTCTATGGATACACTGTTTCGATCAGGTAAGTTAAAACGATTAACGGGTAATCAATTCCCTAAAGGGACAGGTGCAGATTTTTCTGGAGAGGTTGTTGAAGTAGGGTCGAACGTAAAAAGTTATCAATTAGGTGATAATGTGTGGGGGGTTCTCCCTATTAGTTTAAGGAACCAAATTGGTAGTGCTGCTGAATATGTAGCTATATCACCTGAGAAAATATCTAAAGCTCCTATAAAGATTGATCTCATACAAGCCGCGGCATTGCCTGGCGTAGGTGCTACTGCAATTATTGCCTTAAAATATAAAGCGAACCTTAGAAAAGGCGAAAAGTTACTTGTACGTGGTGCAAGTGGAGGAGTCGGAAGCATTGCGATTCAAATTGGAAAAATGTTAGGTGCTCATGTAACTGCTCTTGCAAACGAAAAACATCTTACTTTTCTTCAAGAGCTAGGTGCAGACGAAGTATTTGATTATAAAGAAACATCTCCTACTGATCTTAAAAAGTTTGATGTAGTTATGGACACAGCAGGAACTGACCTTAAACATTATAGGCGCTTGCTTGCAAAGAACGGTAGAATGGTTACTATTGGATTTCCTAGTTTTTCGTCCTTCATATATATATTAACTTCAACTATTTTCGGTTCTCGTAGAGTTCGCACATTCAGCGCAAACCCCAAAAATGAAATTTTAAAAGAATTAGCATCTTATGTAGATTCCAACAAGGTCAGACCAGTTGTTGATAGCATTTATCTTTTATCTGATGTTGCCAAAGCTCATCATTCCTTAGAAACTGGAGGTGGACGAGGAAAACGTATCATAAATTTACTTGATAACAAATAAACCATCAAATGACATGACATTATTTAATTTTTCTGTTGCAAAAGGTGCATGCTTGGTAGCCATTTCAAATCTTCCAGCTCTTCTAAAGTATTCAGCTGCTTCTAATGCAAAGTCTTCAATATCACTATACATTTTCCTACTTTTTAAGAACCTAAAACATCGGTATAACAAATGCTTATCTTCTTTTAAATACAGACCTTGAAGAATATGAAATTTCGAAATATACTCGACATCCATAAAATTAAAATATTTTACATTTTATGATGAATTTGTAACAAAATCAAACTTAGGGGAAGTATAATATTTTAACACAGATCATATCATGCTCTTACTCGAGGAATATAATATTATACAAATTTTTCTCTCCAAAATAAGAACATTGAAAATAAAACAAAAAAACCAAAGGTCTACAACCTTTGGTTTCTTAGATGCGGCCGAGAGGACTTGAACCTCCACGGGTTATTCACCCACTAGGCCCTCAACCTAGCGCGTCTGCCATTCCGCCACGACCGCGTGTATGATGTGCTCATATATTCATAAGTGCACTGTTTGAAAAAACAATGCGGGTGAAGGGACTTGAACCCCCACGTCATAAAGACACTAGATCCTAAGTCTAGCGCGTCTGCCAATTCCGCCACACCCGCGTGACAATGGTGAGCCATGAAGGACTCGAACCTTCGACCCTCTGATTAAAAGTCAGATGCTCTACCAACTGAGCTAATGGCTCATCTGCTATGCAGAAAAACATATAAAAAAATGGCTGGGCTAGCTGGATTCGAACCAACGCATGACGGAGTCAAAGTCCGTTGCCTTACCGCTTGGCTATAGCCCAACGAATCAAAATAACAAAACATGACCCGTACGGGATTCGAACCCGTGTTACCGCCGTGAAAGGGCGGTGTCTTAACCGCTTGACCAACGGGCCATATCATAATGGCGGAGAAGGAGGGATTTGAACCCTCGCGCCGCTTGCGCGACCTACACCCTTAGCAGGGGCGCCTCTTCAGCCACTTGAGTACTTCTCCATTATGGCTCCGCAGGTAGGACTCGAACCTACGACCGATCGGTTAACAGCCGATAGCTCTACCACTGAGCTACTGCGGAATAATAAGACATGTTTCATTATATCTATGCCAGAAAAATGTGTCAAGAATTTTTAAACGTTTCGTTCCTGCTCCATTTACGACGGCTTTTATAATTTAACATATACTAATATAACAGTCAAGCCTTTTCCCCTTCCTTTTTTAACTTACCATGACAAATCCCGCAGACATATCGCGTGGTGTCAAATCGGCGCTTCCTCGTATAATGTCTTCCACAACCTGTGCACACATAGTAATGAAGCGTCACCGCTCTTTTTTTCTTTTGAACGGTCTTCAGCGGGGTACAAAAGCGCGGGGCTCCTACTTGCTGCAAGAGTTCACGAAAATCCCTGTCCCGATGCTGATAGCCCTTCCCTTCAAGGTGCAGGTGATAATGACATAGTTCATGCTTAATGATACCGATCAATTCGTCTCTGCCATGCTCCTCAAGATATCGGCGATTTAGCTCAATATGGTGTGTTCCAAGTAAATATCGCCCGCCTGTCGTTTTAAGACGGTCATTAAAAACAGCCTGATGGCGAAACGCCTTACCAAAGAACTGCTCTGAAATGTCTTCTGTTAACTGCTGTAACTCTCTCTCGTTCAATCAAGATCGTTCCTTTCTATAAAAACCTCGAACGGGACAATTTCCCCTTTGCATACATTGAAGGTACACCCACTGTTTTGATCAAAGGAGGAATGGGCGATGCCCAACTGGCTGAAAAATCAGATGCAGAAAGCATTTTATGAGAAAAATCATTATCAAATCAAATTGCTCAATCAATGCTGGTACTTCTATAGAAAAAAGCACTCAGTCACATCAAGGCACACCCCGTCCTAAGGTGCGCCTCGTTTTTTATTTAATCTGGTTTTAGCATCGATAGAGCGACCCGACCTTTTGCCTGGTCAACGGAGTCTACCCAAACAGTCACAATATCACCGACTGACACGACGTCAAGTGGGTGCTTCACAAAGCGGTTGCTCAGCTTCGAAATGTGGACAAGTCCATCCTGTTTTACACCAATATCAACAAATGCGCCGAAGTCTACGACGTTTCTCACCGTTCCTTGCAGCTCCATTCCTTGCTTTAAATCCTCTAATTTCAACACATCCGTTTTCAAAAGAGGTTTTGGTACTTCATCGCGCGGATCACGCTCAGGTCTTGTGAGCTGATCAATGATATCTTGAAGGGTGATTGAACCAATTTCAAGCTGTTCTGCTGCTTCGTCCAGCTTCACCTCTGCAATTTTCTCTTTTAACTGTTCTGTTCCAAGATCGTCTGGCGTCATGTTGATCATGCGTAAGAACTGTTTTGTTTCTTTATAGCTTTCAGGGTGAATACCCGTGCGGTCAAGTGGATCTTGTCCATCTGTGATGCGCAGGAAGCCGATACACTGCTCATAAGTCTTTGCACCAAGCCTTGGGATATCCTTCAGCTCTTTTCTGCTTGTGAATCTCCCAATCTCTTCACGGCGCTTGACGATGTTTCCTGCGACGGCTTTTGAAAGACCTGACACATATTGCAGCAGCGCCTGTGAGGCTGTATTAACGTTCACACCGACTTGGTTAACAACCGTTTCTACCACAAAGGTTAACGAGCTGTTTAATTGCTTTTGACTCACATCGTGCTGGTATTGTCCTACACCGACAGATTTTGGATCTATTTTTACGAGCTCTGCTAATGGGTCCTGCAACCTTCTGGCGATGGAAATGGCACTTCTTTCTTCCACTTGCAAGTCTGGAAACTCTTCTCTTGCCAGCGCAGATGCAGAGTATACACTTGCCCCTGCTTCATTCACGATCAAATATGAAACTGGCTGGTCCAGCTCTTGGATCAAGTCTGCGATGAATTGTTCGGTCTCTCTTGAGGCTGTTCCGTTTCCGATCGCAATGACTTCAATGTTGGATGATTGAATGATTTCTTTCACTTTTTGTTTGGCTTCCGCTTTTTTCTGCACAGGCGGGTGCGGATAAATGACGCCAATATGATGGACTTTTCCTGTATCATCCACGACGGCTAATTTACAGCCTGTACGAAACGCAGGGTCTACCCCAAGTACACGTTTTCCTTTCATCGGCGGTTGAAGAAGGAGCTTTCTTAAGTTTTCAGCGAAAATATGAATGGCTTGTTCCTCTGCTTTTTCTGTCAGCTCTTTTCGTATTTCTCGTTCAATTGATGGCTGAATCAGGCGTTTATATGCATCATCAATGGCCGCTTCAATGTAAGGTCTCGCCGTCGTTTGCTTGCCTTTTAAAACTTGTTTATCGAGGTAGAAACGAATATTTTCAGCAGGTGGTTCGATGGCTGCTTTCAAAATCCCTTCTTTCTCGCCTCGGTTGACCGCGAGTACACGATGAGGCACAATTTTTTTAATCGGCTCTTGATAGTCGTAATACATTTCATAGACGTTTTTCTCGTCGTTTTCAACGTCTTTTCCTGATGTGACAAGACTTCCCTTTTGGTACGTCTCACTGCGAATCCATTTCCGCATATCTGGATCATCAGCCAGCTGTTCCGCAATGATGTGCTGGGCGCCCTCCAGTGCTTCTTCTGCAGTTGTGACTTCTTTTTCTTCATTGATAAAAGCCGATGCTTTCTTTTCAATATCATCGTTTGGCAACTGCAGTAAATACTCCGCCAGCGGCTCAAGTCCTTTTGCTTTGGCTACATTTGCCTTCGTTTTTCGTTTTTGTTTAAATGGTCGATATAAATCTTCGACCTCTTGCAGCTTATGCGCCTGTTCGATCTTCTGTTTTAATTCATCTGTTAATTTGTCTTGTTCAGCGATTAAGCGAATCACTTCTTCTTTTCGATTCGTCACATTTTGGATATATGTATAGCGTTCAGAAATGGTTTGAATTTGCACCTCGTCTAGTGAGCCTGTCTGCTCTTTCCGGTAACGTGCAATAAACGGTACGGTGTTGCCATCCTCTAATAGCTGGATCACACTTCCAATTTGTTTTGTTGAAAGCTTTAATTCTGTCGCAATTTGTTTCAATAAAAAGTCAGATGTCTTCATACTTTGCATCCCCTCACTGTGTCTTCTCTTTTAGTGTATCAAAAAAACCGGCAAAACAGAAAAAAGGTCAGCTATTTCATGTAAGCTGACCAAGTACATAGGTGAGATCGTCCTTCTTGTCTTGTGTGTATGTTTCAAGTTGTTTGGCGATGTCTGCAACTGAATGGCTATGCTTTAAACACATTCGCATGTTTGGCACATTCAGTCCGTCGGAATACATAATGAATGTCGATCCTTTTTCGTAGGAATAGGTGTATGTTTTGTATTTTCTAGGTTTACCTGATAGATATCCTGATGTCGGAAGTGGATAAATATAGTCGCCAGAAGGTGCATTCAAGATAAATCGAATATTGCCAACCGAACAATAGGTAAACTGCTGCTGGGAAAAATTCACCTTTAATATGGCTACAGTGGCCCCACGTTTATTTTTCATGGCCTGATTGCATCTATCAATGAGGGTTGTTACATCCTCATGTCCATATTCTTCGACAATTTCGCTGACTAAAGAAGATGATTCATTGGCGAACTGGCCGCTGCCTAATCCGTCTGCTACAGCACAAATTAGTTCTTCATCATCTGCTTTAATAAAAAAACTGTCCCCGCAGCATGATTTTCCTTCTTTGTTCGATTGATAGATAATGGCGTTTACATGCTCATGCTGTTCGATCTGCTTCATTACCCTAGCTCCATAGACGCATCTTCTGACAATGCATCTCGTAGCTTTTTAACTGCCTTCCGCTGCAGCCTTGATACATGCATTTGAGATATGCCGAGTAAATCGCCTGTTTCTTTCTGGCTTTTATTTTGCAAATACGTGAGATTGATAATTTCTTTTTCTCTATCTGTCAGAACGTGAAGCACACTTTCAAGCATCATTTTTTGGTTTACACGTTCGTACCCTTCTTCTTGTGAGCCGACGACGTCTAAAATCGTCACAGTGCTTCCTTCAGAATCAGCCTCTACGCCTTGGTCAACAGACAGCGCTTGATAGCTTTTGCCCATCTCCATTGTTTCAAGAACTTCTTCTTCTGTTACATCTAGATATTCTGCGATTTCTTGTACTTTAGGTGACTTTTGCGTTTCCGTTGTCAGGTGATCAACTGCCATCTTGATTCTTGGTCCAAGCTCTTTAATTCGTCTTGGTACATGGACACTCCATGTTTTATCACGTAAAAAGCGTTTGATTTCCCCGATAATGGTTGGAATGGCAAATGCCTCAAATGATTTACCGACAAGTGGATCATAACGCTTAATTGCGCCGAGTAGACCAATCATTCCAACTTGTCTTAAATCCTCATGAAAGCTTTTTCCTTTGGAGTATTTCTTCGCGAGCATATCCACAAGATTTGTATAACACTCAACTAGTGTTAGCTGCGCCTGCTCGTCATGGTTGGATTGATAGCTTTGAATGAGGCGATCCACTTCATCTTTAGTTAGTTTCATAGTTTTGGATGGTTGTGTCATGGTCAACTCGCTCCCTGTTTAAAAACTTTGTCATCGCCACGGTAACTCCGGAGTTTGCTTGCACCTCGACTTCATCCATCAATGTTTGCATTAAGTATAAACCAAGACCTCCTTCTGCCAATTGATCCACCGTATGAGCAGATGTGTACGGCCCTAGGTCTTCCTGCTTTTGCTTAAAGTCAAAGCTACCGCCTTTATCAGCGACAATGATTTCTAGACGATCTTCATAGACAAGAAAGCGAACCGCTACCTCTCCATCTTCGCCATCTGCACCTTTATAGGCATGCTGAACTGCATTAGTACATGCCTCACTGACGGCAATTTTCAAGTCCTCAATCTCTTCGTAGGCATAGCCCATTCGGCTTGCAACGCCTGAAAGAGTCAGACGAATGATGCCTACGTATTCTGGTTTCGCCGGTATTTTCATCTCGATTAGATCTACTGATTCGTTCATTGTACCCCACCCTCTGACTTTGCAGAAATGTCAATGATGTCCTTTAGTCCAGTGATTTCAAACAATCTGACAAGCCGATCCGACAAGTTCTCAAGCTTTAATGATCCTCCTGCTTTTTGAGCCGCTTTGAACAGCCCAACAAACACACCTAAACCTGTACTATCCATGTAAGTAACATCTTTCAGACAAATGTCAAGATGCTCTCCTTTCTCTGCTTTGGGCATAAGGGTTTCTCTCAGCTCAGGAGCAGAGTACACATCGATTTCTCCGCTGACACTAATTTTCGTCTTATGATCTATTTGATGCTCTTTTACAGACATATTCATTATGCATTCACCTCGAAATTCTTGTTTCCTAAAGTTTTATATACCCGCATATTCACTTTCTAAACCTTTCTTTTAAGGACAAGTAAAGTAAAGTCATCGTGAAGCTGAAAATCTTGTAATTTGAGTAAGCTTGCATAGATAGCGTCGACCATTTCCTGTGCTGAATAGGAAAGATGCTCTGCTATGAGCGCTTTGATATCTTCGCGCTCTAAGAAGCCGTCCTCTGACTTGGATTCGGTGACCCCATCTGAAAATAAGATCACCATATCTCCTACGTCCAAATGCTGCTCATACTCCCTGTAATCAAAGTCTGGTGCGATTCCAAGGACAAGACCTTTTGCATCTAAATCGTAAAATTGATTCTCTTTTTTGCAATAGAAAAAGCCCGGCTCATGTCCAGCCGATGCGTACTTAAATTCATGTGTTTCTTTATTATAGCTGCCATAAAACATGGTGATAAACATGCTTGGGTCTACGTTTTGCTCGACCACACGATTAAGGGTTTTGAGCACTTTCGTTGGACCGCTGCCTGACTCTGGCAAGGAATCCATCGCATACTTAATCATCGACATACAGAGCGCAGCTGGAATGCCTTTCCCAATGACGTCTGCAATCGCGATATTGATTGTATCGTGATCTGTTACGAAATGGTAATAATCCCCACTCATCTGTTTTGCCGGCACACTGATGGCTCCGATATCAAATGTGTCTCCTTCTGGAATTTTCGTTTCCAGAAGGGTTTGCTGAACATTTGCAGCAATTTCAATTTCCGACTTAATTTCTTGCTGGATGCCTCTTAGTGTTAAATGCTCCTGGTAGGCAAGTCCGTATCCAATCATGACTTCAATTAAGAAGTCTAGTGAATGAAAGACATCTTCCGGCAAATCAGGGTAAAGCTCCTGAATCACTTTTCGGTGAACACTCACTATTTCTTCAGGAGGTATTTGATGCTCAATGGTTTTACGGCTAAATTTTTGAGCTTGATAAAGCGATGTTTCAGTTAAATCACTGATATAACGACTGAGCAGCTGATGATACCGCTGCTCCATTACCTCCTTAAAATCCATGGTTTCCCTCCTAGCGAAGCCACTTGACAGCTTGTATCTCAGTTCCTTGTTCTGGTGCGGAATCTAATTTAAATTCATCCATCAGTCTTCTGACGCCCGGCAAGCCTGCTCCGAGTCCGCCTGATGTAGAAAATCCGTCTTCCATTACTTTACGTATATCCATGATGCCAGGCCCCTCATCGGCTGCGATGACTTTGAGTCCACGCTTTCCGCGCTCCATCACTTCTTCTATACAAATCTGACCTTTACCAGCGTATAAATAGATGTTACGAGCTAATTCTGAAATGGCCGTCGTAATTCTTGCTTGGTCAACTGTTCCAAAACCAAGTTCTTTTGCAACATTGCGCCCCAATTGTCTTGCTGCGACTATGTCCCATTCCGTCAATATTTTTACACAGGATTGGTCTTTCATATCTATTCCCCCAATTCCCGCTTCAGTGTCTCAAGCCCTTGTTCAAGATCTAGTGCTGTCTGAATTTCTTCCAGTGAAATGCCAAGTTCAATAAGCGTCACAGCGACTGCCGGCTGTATTCCTGTTAATACAACTTTTGCCCCCATGAGCTTGGACATGGTGATCACATCGCCTAATACCTTTGCGATAAATGAATCAATCATATCGACGGATGTTAAGTCAATGACCACACCGTTTGCTCCTGTTTCATGAATTTTATTCAGTAAGTCTTCTTGAAAGTGAAGAGCTGTTTGATCATCAAGCTCCCACTGTATTGAAATCAGAAGACAATTATATAATTTTAAGATTGGAATCTTCGGGTGATTTCTCAATTGGTTATCCCTCCAATGAAACAATTTTTCGATTTGTCATTTCCAAAGCAGTTTGAATTCCTTTTTGAAGGGTATTCTTTGTTGTAACCTGAGATAAATCAATTCCAAGGTTAACGATTGTTTGGGCTATTTCTGGGCGAATACCGACAAGTAAACACTTCGCTCCTACTAATCTCACAGCCTCTGACGCTTGAATGATATGGTGGGCCACCATTGTGTCCACGACAGGTACACCCGTGATATCAATTAAGACGACCTGTGAGCGATGTTTGACGACACCATTGAGCAGGTTCTCCATAATTTTTTTCGCACGATCTGTATCAATTGTTCCAACAAGTGGCATGACGGTGATGTGCTCAAATACTGGGATTAGCGGGGCAGATAGTTCCTGCAGCGCAATTTTTTGAAGGCTGACGGTTTTTTCCCATGAGATGGAATACTGGTTTAAGATCTCATTATGGATGGGTGTGATGAATCGATCGATTTGCCAGATGAGGTCATGACTTTCTTGTGTTGTATCTTTGTCATCGTTCATTTTTTCATATAAATGTGTACGGATTTCTGTTAGACCGTTTGCCAGTAACTTAAGTGATATACCCATTTGAACAATTTTTAAAGCAAAATTTTGCACTTTTTCTTCAAAATCCTCATGATCCCCCTCTGAAAGAGATGTAATGATGAGTTGAACATATTCCGAACAGATGGTTTCATACATTTTGTCGTTCAGCATCATGTCCGTTTCTTTTTCTCCGAGTCGTTTTAAAATGTCCGTCCACTCTTTTTCTAATTCCTTTTGGTGCTTTCTTGCAAAAGCTAACACGATATGATTCGACATGTTTTACCCCCTACTTACATTTAAAGCTCTTCTTTAGTCTTTCTTCATTATAACGTTAAAAAAAATTGAACACAAAAAAAGTTGCTCCCAATAGAGCAACCAAGTATCACCATATTAAAAATCAATAAGAGCCAAACTAACTTGTAAGGCTTCATCAACCTTCTCCATCATCTCATCATCAAGATGTGTGATTTTATCTGTCAATCTTTGTTTATCGATTGTACGAATTTGTTCCAAAAGAATGACAGAATCTCGTTCAAAGCCGTAGCGCTTTGCATTAATTTCGACGTGAGTCGGTAATTTCGCTTTTTGTATTTGGGCTGTTATGGCTGCAACGATAGCAGTCGGGCTGAAGCGATTTCCAATGTCATTTTGAATCACCAATACCGGGCGAACCCCGCCCTGCTCGGAGCCAACAACAGGAGATAAATCAGCAAAGTAAACATCACCGCGTTTAACAATCAAATGTTTAACCCCCGCTGACTAATCGCTCAACTGTATTCTCAGCCTCAAATTCTGCGTATTGTGCCTCTGAAGAGATATTCAGATTAATTTTCGCCATCTCCATGTAGCCGCGTCTCATCGATTCACGATTTTGTCGAATATTACGTTCACGAATATACGTTTTTGTCGCTCGGTAGATCAATTCATTTCTTGTTACCTTATCCTGCTCTGCTACTCGTTCGATCTCAGACATTAAAGCCTCCGGCAGTCGAATCTTCATTTCGTTTGTTGCGCTGGATTCAGACAAAAAACATACACCTCCACAAAACTTACGGATACCGTTTCGATCCATTCCAAGACTAATCATACCATTATTCAATGCACAAGCAAAGCTGTTTTTTCATGATTTCTTATTAGAACATGAAGCGGCTCGCCACCCGTAAATCAAGATGATAATGGAGTTCCTCTTTCCCATTATACGCTTTTTTCCGAAAATCATACGGTATTTCCAAAATCTCTAAAAAAGGGAGAATGTTTATGATGCCTTTGTAGAATAAAAGAGAACGATGTCAGTTTGAACATCGTTCCCGTGGATGCTGTTTATAAAAAGCTTGGCCCGCCTTGAAGCAGCGGATTACGTACATGAACCCTTTCGCCGTCCTCTATATAGACTCTTGGGACGCGGTAGCCAACAGAACAAGTGATTTCGTAGTTAATGGTTTCAAGCCGTTTGGCTATTTCATCGACAGATATCCTGTCTTCGCCTTGTGTGCCGATGAGCACGACTGGCTCCCCTGCCGGAATATCCTTTTTCAAATCAACCATGAATTGATCCATACACACCCGTCCAGCAATCTTTCGGCGTTTTCCGCCAACGAGCACTTCTGTTCCGGCAAGCTTCCTGATCCAGCCGTCTGCATACCCGATTGGAATCGTACCAATCCATGTATCTTGATTCGCTGTATAAGTTGCACCATAGCTCACGCTCTCACCCTTTTGAATGGGCTTTACATGTGCAAGTTTTGTATGAAGAGATAATGCTTCTTCCAGTTGAAACGGCAATTCATCTTTGATTTCTTCCGACGGCGACAGCCCGTACATACTGATGCCAAAACGAACCATATTGAATAAAGTGTCTTTAAACCTTAGACCTGCTGCACTGTTGGCGCAATGAATGAGCAGTTTGTCCGTATGAAGCGGTTGAAGCAATGTTTTAAACGTATCAACCTGCATACCGAAGTAGTTTTCATCTTTTTCATCCGCTGTGGCAAAGTGAGTAAATACGCCTTCCAGCTGTAAAAAAGAATGATCGTGGACAAGCTCTTTTACTTCGCTCACCTGCTCGATTGTTTTCACACCTAACCGATTCATGCCGCTGTCGATTTTCAAGTGGAAACGAATGGGTTGTCCCATCTGCCCTTTCATCACTTTGACGACTTCTCTCAGCCAATCGATCGAGTAAGCGGTCATGATAACGTTGTATCTAACGGCGACTTTGACATACTCTGACGGTACTGCGCCGAGCACAAGAATCGGGGCTTTGATGCCTTTATTTCTTAAAGAAATGGCTTCATCTAAAAAAGCGACGGCTAACAGGTCTGCTCCTGCTTCGAGGGCAGCTCTTGCCACTTCTATATCTCCATGTCCATATGCATTGGCTTTCACAACAGCCATTAGTTGGACGCTTTGACCAATATGGTCTTTCATATGTGAAACATTATGCTTGATTGCTGTTAAATCAATTTCTGCCCATGTGTCTCTATAAAAGGCATTTGTGTCCATTCATCACACTTCCCTATTGAATGATTCAATACTTCATTATGATACTAAAAATCCAGAATAATGTGAAACAACTCAAAGAAAATCAGCCCCTGCACAGGGCTGATTTGTTGTTATGTTAAGAATCTCGCCTATTTCGCTGACTGTCCTTCTACACTTTTGGCGACCATTAAGAGTTCTTCTTTCGATAAATCACTTGAAGAAATTAAGTAGTCAACTCCATCAGATGTCCAAGAAAGAGATTTGTCTGTCAGAACACCCACTGTCATGCCAAGATCGACTGGCTCGCCATTCATCGTCACAGGCGTAGACGCTTCTGCTACCCGCGCTTTTTCCTGAATGAGCGTGAAGGATTTCTTTCCGCCATACGTCATCACATACCGCTTTCCAGCATCTGTTGTCATTTCTTTCTCTTCCATTTTCTTCACGCCCTCTGGCATATCCACAGGCGTTTTCACAGCAAAGCTGTCAGATGGATCTGCGCTTGTGGCAACATCCATTTGAGAAAGTGTCATATTTTTCTTCTCATCAAAGGCGTCTTTGTCAAAGGATTTGTTGAATTCAAAGTGAGAGAATTCTACTTTCACCATTGGCTTTTTATCGCTATCCAGTACTTTCACACTAGCAGGCGCCATTGTTTTTTTATGAAAGGTAATCTCTTGGGTCGGCAGCATTTGGTTGTGCTGATAGTTGGTTTTTGTTTCAAAAACGTACTTCGACTCTTTTGCTTTGAACTGAGCTGCACTGTCATTTTTAATGTCTTTCACAAGTGATTCAAATAAATACACCTGACTGCTGTTGTTCGGCCAATCACTATGGAAGCGGAAGCTTTTGTTTAATGAAGGTGTCAGCACAAATACACCATTGCCATTTCTTAAAATGACTTGACTCTGATCCTTCTTCGGATTTTCTAAATAGACACGGTAAAGCTCCGGCTTCTTGTACCAAATTTCCACATGGTATTCCTGCGGATCATTTCCTGTCTCAATGGTCATTTTTGCTTTGGCTTTGTATGATGTCATTTCCTCTGCCTTTTTGTTTAAATCTCCAACGATATCTTGTTGAGATTTTTGACCGCATGCGGAGAGAATCAATACAAAAAGGATCCCCGTTACAAGCAAAACAAAGCTTTTTCTCACCCTTTTCAACCCCTTCGTTAATTGTGTTAAAAGGAAGAAACCGCTTGTTTGACTTTAACAGTACGCCTCAAGAGTTAACTGCGTACCGCGAACCATCAAAGCCTGTTAGCAACTCGCCCTTCCTTATCGCACTACCCAATATATGAAGGGGGGACAAACAATATGCAGACTAGCTTGACAACCTTTCAATTAAAACTTGTGCTGCAGCATATTCTTTTGTGTGTGTAATGGATACATGAACGTAGTCTTCTTTTGTTTTCTCACTTTTGATGAGGGGTTTTCCGTTCGCATCTTTTTGTATCTCGATGTCGTGAAAGCTTATATACTGACCAATTCCCGTACCGTATGCTTTTGCGAATGCTTCTTTCGCCGCAAAACGCCCTGCCAGAAACTCCAGCTGTCTCTTTTCACTTAGTGTGTGAAAGACTTCCTGTTCACGTAAAGTCAAAATTCGTTCTGGTAAACGGGGCTGCCTGCTAAGAACTCGTGACAGCCGGCCGATCTCTACAATATCCATACCGATTCCTTTAATCATGAGGTACCTCCTATGATACTCGTACTAATTTGGATGTTCGCTTCATAAACGTGTTACTATAAACTTACCATTATCTAGTCAAAAGGGGTTTGTTATGTTTATTCGAACGGAGAGCTTTCAACAATTTATTAGATCGTATCCAATCGTAACAGCGATCCTTGCTTTGCAAATCGGCCTATGGCTTTTATTTGCGATCCCTATTCCAATGATCCAGCTTGGGCAGGACCATCTCGTTGGTTTTAATTATGGTGTTGCAGCAGGAGAATGGTGGCGGCTTTTAACGCCTATTTTTCTTCACGGAAGTCTGACACATATTCTGTTCAATTCCATGTCGCTCTTCCTATTCGCTCCAGCACTTGAGTATTTGCTTGGAAAGGTTCGATTTCTTGTGATTTATCTGGGTGCTGGATTCATTGGCAATCTCGGAACCTATTGGGTGGAGCCTTTAGAGTACGTACATGTCGGGGCTTCTGGTGCGATATTTGGTTTATTTGGCGTCTATCTTTATCTTGTCCTATTTAAACCGCATATGATGGACCGTGGTAATTCTCAGGTGATCTTAACGATTCTCGGCGTCTCTGTTATTATGACGTTCGTCAACTCGAACATCAACATCATGGCCCACTTATTTGGATTGATAGGCGGCATGATCCTAGCACCGATCACTCTATTCTTCCATTCAAAAAAACGACGCTATTAAGCTCATAAAAAATGTCGATCACTCCGTTTAACGGGAGCTGATCGACATTTTTTGTTTAAGTTGATTGATTCGTTTCATAGGAATACCAATCGCATACACGTTCAGCATCTTCCTCTTCAAGGTGATGCACACCAAAGGAATCAAGCAAGGCAGAGGACTTCACAAAGGTGTGAATACTTGCCACCCGCCCTTTCTTTTGAAAATAGGATTGGGTCATCGTATAGTTTTGCATTCGTTTTCTTAAAACAATTCCGGTGGTCTTGCCGATACCTCTTGTCGTTAATTGAATTAGTTGATCTTTGATCACATATCCTGATTGTTTATAGGCTAAATACCCAAAGAACAAGGCAAATGGTAATGGAATCAGCGCCAAATACCCCCATGGTGGAAAACGTACAGAAAGGATTATACCTACAAGTAATGGAACAAATCCGTAAGATATCAGATAACGTTTCAGTGAACGCTTCGGCACTTTTTTCAAATCACTTTCTGGTGCCAGCTGATATTGATCTGTAAATTGCGTTAACAATTCATTGATTTTTTTCTTCCGTATGAGTGGAAATAAGACAGAAGAGGTCTCTTTTTCTGTAATGGAACCTCCTGCGCTGACAAGCATGACCGTCGCAAAACCAAATGGTTCACGCAGAATATTTTCTTTGATTTTCACTGCTTGAATTCTCGCAAGCGGAATGGTCATTTGATGCCTTTCGATGAGTCCTCTTGTGATGATGATGTCTTTCCCTTTTCGTTTTGCGGTAAAATTCGCATATTGAAGGGCTGTTACCCCAACACTAAGAATCCACGCAATCAATACGGCAATAAATATGAGAATCGCATAAATCTCAACACTCGCATGACTTAAAAAAGAAAACCGTTTAAGGAATCCGTCCAAAGGTAGAATTTCATCTATTTGTGTGTAAATGGCGAGACACCCAGAAATAATGACGCCGATTCCGCTTGAAGTGGTCGCAGCCAAAAGCAGCTCTGGTATACCCATTCGGTAGGAAACACTGATTTCTTTTTCTACAGGCTGTTGCGCTGTCAGAGAATCAGGGAAATCTAAATTTTCATCAATCATTTCTTCTTGTTGCAAGCTTTTCTTCCGGTTGAAAATCGATTGCTTTAGTTGCTCAGCTTCTGCTTTTGTAATGGCCGTCAGGCTCACTTCAGGTCCATCCGTCCCGCCTGCCGTTTCGATTTGCACCCGAACCAAACCGAAAATCCGCTGGAAGATGCCTTCACTTGTATTCACCGTTTGAATTCGTTCTAACGAGATATACTTTTTCTTTTTGGTGATGACACCTGATTCTACTCGAAATTCATCGTCTTCCATTCGGTAGGTGAATCGTCTCCATGCTAAAACGGTTGAAACAGCTTTCCATAAAAGAAGCACCCCAAGAATAATGAACGCATAAAAACGAATACTTGAATTCGAGTTAACAAAAATAAGCACGAAAAAAGGGATAATGAAGTTTTTGATCATGGATACGGCATCTGATATAAAATCAATGAACATCGAGATTGGATGTACACGTTTTGGTTCAGACATCATCTTCCGTCACCCTTGCTAATCGAGATATGTAATCGCGAAGCTCATCTGCCTCTTCTAATTCCAGTGCCGGAATATCATGCACTGTCGCAGCCGTAGAAATTTGAACAGATGCCAACCGGTAGCGCCTTAAAAGCGGCCCTTGAGATGTATCCACATGCTGAACACGTACCATTGGCACAATGACACGTGTGACACGAATCAATCCGTGCTGTATTTCAATTTCGTTCTCAAATACTTCATAGCGCCAGATGTGATGGCGGATTTTCGGTATGAGCCAGATTCCGAAGATGACCTGTAAAATCCACAAACCGATGAGGATGGCTCCAATCCAATATGGCCATTGAAAATAATAACTAGCTACAAATACCCCAATGATGATGAATAAGAAAATCAATGAGATAATTCCATTTTGAAGACGCCATACTTTTAATCCATTTAAGCTGATTTGACGTTGCGGCTGTTTTCTCACATTCTTCCCCCATTCTCTTACTTTTCTATCAATATATTACGAAAGAAAGCCTAAAAAGTTTCATTAGGACTGTTAAAAAAAGCGAACCCTGCAAAGGATTCGCTTTTGAATTAGTTGTTATAAGATTTCTTTTGACGACGATCGTTAGAAGAACGATTGCGGTCATTTGAAGAACGCTTTTTATCACCGTAAGATGAACGGCTTTTTCCGCGATAGCCGCCACCACCGCCGCCGTCTCTGCGTTTAGAAGAGCTGCGGTTGTTACGATTGCGTTTTGAAATCATTGGTGCTTCATCTGTCAAACGAACAGGCGTTGCATCCGGCTCTTTTGTCATCATTTTGATGGCAGCCGCAACCACTGTAACAGAATCATGATCTTCTAACAATTCAGCAGCTGCTGTCATGTAGAAGTTCAAGTTGTTTTCACTAATGATTGTGCGTAGACGGTCAACTGTGACTTGTTGTTGTCCTTCAATTGCCTCGTCTAGAGTTGGTTCTTTCATACGATCCATTTTACGCTTAGTCGTTTGCTCAATCGCACGAAGCATATCTTTTTCACGTGGTGTGATGAATGTCATCGCCATACCTGTACGTCCAGCACGGCCTGTACGTCCAATACGGTGTACATAGCTTTCTGGATCTTGTGGTACGTCGAAGTTATACACATGTGTAACACCTGAGATATCAAGTCCACGTGCTGCAACGTCTGTTGCGACAAGCACATCGATTGAACCTTCTTTAAATTTACGAAGCGCAACCATACGTTTCGCCTGAGTCAAGTCACCATGAATTCCTTCAGCTGTATAACCTCTAAGGTTTAATGCTTCAGTCAATTCGTCAACGCGGCGCTTTGTACGGCCGAAAACAATTGAAAGCTCTGGTGATTGAATGTCAAGAAGACGAGTCAATGTATCGAACTTCTTACGCTCGTGAATATCCAAGTAGAACTGCTGGATGTTAGATACAGTCATTTCTTTCGCTTTTACTTTTACATGTTCTGGGTTTGTCATGAAACGCTCTGCAATACGCTTAATTGGTGCAGGCATTGTCGCAGAGAATAAAAGTGTTTGGTGTTCACTTGGTACATTTGAAAGGATCGCTTCAATGTCTTCGATGAAACCCATGTTGAGCATTTCGTCTGCTTCATCAAGCACGACTGTTTCAACATTTTGAAGACGCATTGTGCGACGATTAATGTGATCAAGTAAACGTCCTGGAGTTCCTACAATGATATGAGGATTTTTCTTGAGCGAACGGATTTGACGGCCGATATCTTGTCCACCGTAAATTGGAAGTACACGTGCACGCTTGTCTTGGCCGATTTTGTATAGCTCTTCAGATACTTGAATCGCTAATTCTCTTGTTGGCGCAATGATGATCGCTTGGATGTTAGGAGACGCTGGATCGATTTTTTCTACAAGAGGAATACCAAATGCTGCAGTTTTTCCTGTTCCTGTTTGTGCTTGTCCGATGACATCTTTATTCTGAAGACCGAGAGGAATCGTTTCTGCTTGAATCGGTGTTGCTTCTTCAAATCCCATGCGGTTAATAGCTTTCATGAGACTTTCGCTTAATTGAAAATCTTGAAACGTTATAGTCAATTTATTCAAACTCCTTCTAATTGCTGTTTCAGTAATCTCGTGAATGATCATTAAAAACTGCCCTTTGTATGAAAGGACAGGTCCATTATATACAAAGCCCGAATTACCCTACATTATATCTTACCATTACACTATTTGTTTTTCAACAAGACAGAAATGGATATATCTACTGCTCGACAATGACTGATTCACCTTCACTTTGATCTCCGTCCATCCATTTCCACTTTTCAAACAGTTGGATTTTCCCGTTATCCAGCTGCTTAGGGGTGGAATGACATGAACCGCTTCTCATGCTGCCATCCTTACTTACATGATGATATCTAAAATGAAGTGCTCCGTCTTTATTCACAGTTCCTACAAGTACGCCAGATTGAATACTGCCGCCTTGATATGTGCCCGTTAAAATATTCCCGTCCTGACGATATTGAAATATGGTTCCTTCCGATACTTCCCCATTGCTCGAATTAGACTGCGGGACAAAGGTTTTTCCGTCATATTGAAACAACCGAATCGACCACCTTTTCTTACCTATTGTAACATAGGCCTGTCACTCATTCGACAAAAATGATGCAAATTTTAACAAGTGGGATTCAATTTATATTAGTTTAGCCACATTTTAGCTTTTCTATAGATTAAATTGTTTTTTTAGAAATTGTTCGACTTTCTCAAACAATTGCTGTGCACAAGGCTCATGACAAACGTGATGTTTACAATCCGGTAAATAGAACATTTCTTTCTGACGGGACGGGATTTTATGATAAATGAATTCTGCACTAGAAGCGGGGACGATCCCATCGCTTTCACCTTGAACGATCAAGACAGGTAGATGAAGCTTTTCAAGAGAACCTTTCGTTTGCTTCACCAATTTCATAAATTCTACAGCAGCTGATAGCGGTGTACTCTTCAGCTTATGACGATATCGATCATACAATGGGTTCGTATCAATCAAACCAGACAAGGATTCCTTCACCATCTGCCTTGTGTCTTGAATCATTTGTTTTGGGTTAACATATTTAGCAGCAGCACTTAACAGAACAAGACGGGCCACTGGATACTTCGCTGCTAAATATGAGGCAATCATCCCGCCCATAGAAAAGCCGACCAAATAAATGGTGTCACATGTTCGGTAAAGGGATAAGAGTTCTAATTCAGCGGTGGCAATCCACTCCTGATAGAGAATGCCTTTGAGCTGAAGTTCCTCCCCATGCCCCGGAAGCGTGACAGATTGTACCGTCCAATCTGTCGTCTGCTTTAAATATTCCGCAAGCGGCTCTACTTCATACGGGGCACCAGTAAAACCGTGTATACATAGACAGCCAATCACCCTGTCACCTTCTTTGCCGATCTGATTTATAGTGCAGTAATCACGTCTTCCAATCTCATGCCACGGGAAGCTTTGACCAGAACGACATCGTCAGGTCCTGCCACATCCGCTAGTTTTTTCTTCAGTTCTTCTTTGTCCATATAAGAAGATACACGGTCGTCTCCAAATGCTTTCTTTGCTCCTTCAGCAATGAATGCGCCAAGACGGCCAAACGTTAAAACATGATCAATAAACTCAGGCTTGATGTACTCCCCTACTTCAAAATGATAGGTTTCTTCTTCACTGCCCATCTCCAGCATATCTCCGAGAACGAGTATGCGGTTAGCAAAGCCATCCATATCTCCTACAAGATCAATCGCTGCCTTCATCGACGTAGGACTCGCATTATACGCATCGTTGATAACCGTGATGCCCTTATCTGTTTTAAACAGTTCTAAACGCATGCCTGTCAATTTCGTTTGCATTAGCCCTTGGGCAATTTGCCTTTCATTCAGACCGAAATGCTGGCCGATTGCAATAGCTGCAAGAGCATTCTTTACATTGTGTTTCCCTAATACAGGAATGAGAAACCCTTGAGCATATCCCTCCACTTGAAATTCAGTGCCTTCAGCGAGTTGGTGGATGTGAATCACCTTGATATCACAGTCCTCTGATTCCCCAAATGTTTTTACGCTACGTGCAAGGGCATTTGCTCTTTGGCGGAGTAAAGGCTCGTCTCCTAAATAATAAAAAGTCCCATCCTCTTTTAACCCTTTTGTGATCTCACATTTTGCATCTGCAATGGCTTCTCTTGATCCTAGATCCTGCATATGAGATTCTCCAATATTGGTGATGACAGCTGCATCAGGTTCAGCGAGATTAGATAAAAATTCGATTTCTCCTTTTGCACTCATGCCCATCTCTAATACAGCAATCTCTGTTTTTTCTGGCATTGCAAGGATGGTCAGTGGAAGTCCAATATGATTATTAAAGTTGCCATCTGTTTTATGGACTCTGTATGTCGTTTGTAGGACAGAATGGATCATGTCTTTCGTCGTTGTTTTGCCATTACTTCCAGTAATACCGACAACTCGAGGGTTTTCCTCTTTTAAGTATGATTTCGCAAGCTGTTGGAGTGCTGTCAGAGTATCCTCTACAAGAATGACAGGTACACCGGATGGTGGGTTCGCTTCTGTTTCATTCCAAAGAACCGCTGCCGCTCCAAGCTCCACTGCTTTTGAAGCAAAAGTGTGACCGTTAAAATGTTCCCCGATAAGCGGGATAAATAGTGCGCCTTTTGATACTTTTCGTGTATCTGTTGTCACTCCGTGTATCTGTTCTTCGCCAAAAGCTTCATTCGATAATGTGCCACCAGCCATTTGGGCGACTTGTTTCACTGTACGTTTGATCATGTTTTTTCGCCTCTCTTTCTCATTTCACGTTTGAAGGAAAAGAGACACTACCTGTAGGATAGTGTCTGCTTGCTTCTTACATTAAAAAGTGGTTTTAATGGTTTGTTTTTCTTGATGGCGCTCAATTGCAAGTGACACCAGCTTCTCAATCAGCTCAGGATACTCTACACCAGTATGTTTCCAAAGCAGCGGGAACATACTAAAAGGTGTGAACCCTGGCATTGTATTCACTTCATTGATCAGCACTTCGCCTTCTTCTGTTAGGAAGAAATCTGCACGTACGAGGCCAGATCCATCAATGGCTTTAAATGCCTTAATCGCCATATCATGAATCGTCTTGTACTCTTCCTCTGACACACTCGCAGGAATGATCAAATCTGTATCGCCATCTTCATATTTTGCTTTGTAGTCATAAAAATCTGTTTTAGGTGCAATTTCACCAACAACTGAGCATTTCGGCTCGTCATTTCCTAATACACCAATTTCAATTTCTCGTCCTACAACGCCTTCTTCCACAACAACACGACGATCATATTGGAAAGCCAAATCAAATGCTGTTTGCAGCTCTTCTTTGCTGCGGCATTTACTAATTCCGACACTTGATCCCATGTTGGCAGGTTTCACAAAACAAGGATACCCGAGAACTGCTTCTACCTGTTCTAGACTGTCTGATATGGCTTTCTCATAATCCTTTTTATTGAAGGAAAGGTGCTTTGCCTGCGCAAGTCCAGCTTGAGCAAACACATCTTTCATCATGACTTTATCCATACCCGCAGCAGACGCGAGAACGCCGTTACCAACATACGGGATATTCAATAGTTCAAGTAACCCTTGCATGGTCCCATCTTCACCATTTGGCCCATGTAGCAATGGAAAGACAACATCAATCTTTTCATCAGCTGCTGCAGGCTGTGGAAACATGCTTTCATTTAAAGAAGTTGGTAAAAACGTCTTTGCATTTTGTTCAAATTGAAGCATTTTGACGTTTGATACTGGTTCAGTGAGTTTTTCTCCTCTTAGCCATTCGCCCTCTTCTGTAATATAAATTGGATGTATATCGAACTTCTCAGTGTTAAGTGCTTTTGTAACTGCAAGGGCTGTTTGCAGTGATACATTATGTTCGGCTGACTTTCCGCCGTAAACCAATCCTAAACTTATTTTCAATGGATACTCCCCCCACTAAAATTCATCTTTACTATCTTATCACTTTCAAGCAAAAATGCTCTAATTAATTTTTGTTGTTACGGAATTGAAATGATTTGTAAAGATTGTAAGCGCCCCCCCGAGCATTTGTATGTCATTCGCCTTTATTTTATATTAAAATGACAAAATGACATTGAAAAGGAGTTGTGACAAATTGAAAAAAATTACAAGCACTGAACAATTCAACGAAATCATTCAATCAGACAAAGAGGTCATCGTTAAATTCTTTGCGACATGGTGCCCTGATTGCACTAGAATGGACATGTTCATTCCAGACATCTTAGAGGCTTATGCTCAGAATGAATGGTTTGAAATAAACAAAGACGACTTTCCTGAGTTAGCGGAAACGTATCAGGTCATGGGAATTCCTAGCCTGTTAATTTTCAAAAATGGCGAAAAAACAGGTCATTTACACAGTGCCAACGCTAAATCACCTGAAGAAGTAACAGAGTTTCTTCAAGAACACGTTTCATAACTCATTTGAATGGAGACATCAGCCAACTCATGCTGGTGTCTTTTTTTATATCCTTTTAAATCAAATCTCTTCATAAGACGAGATGTGCGGCTAAAACGTTTCAACATCGGCAGGGAATGTTTGATCTGATTTCATGACAAGGTTTGACAGCGGATTATTTCCTGGGAAAGAATTCATCGTCGATATGGATGGGAATATGTCGGTTACGTGAATTTTCTGAATTGAATCTTTACTTATGACATTCTGCTTTGTATAATGGAGTTGCTAATTGAAAATGATTATCAATTTCATCTGTGTGAAATCTTATAGAATCCATTCTACCAAAGGAGCGTTGAGTTACATGTCTAAGAAGAAAATCAAAACGTATCAGCAATTGATTGAAGAAAACAAGGAAGCGATCATGCGAGACCCTAAGATGATGGAAAGTATATACGCAACCATCGACAAAAAGCACCAGAAGCAGCTTGCCGCTGCTGGACGTGAATCATAAACACAAGAAGAGCAGTCAAATAGATGGCTGCTTTTTTATTTGCCTGAAGAAAAGAAAAAGCCGATAAAATCTATTCTTCGATTTTATCGGCTTTTGTTTTAATGTGATTTCGCTACACGGTCTTGTTTCATTCCTAAATAGATGAGCATATATGTTAGATAACCCATTGTCATCGTTAAACCACCGAAGAAGAATTGTGAAAACACGGGTTCTTCAAATGTCGTAACGGCAGCAAGAACGATCCAGCTCGCATATAAATAGACCATGAACCATTTCATGTTTCTTTTAAGTGTATACAGAAAGAAAAGACCCGCTAATGAAAAGATCCCTAGCGCTAGTCTGAAATAAACAAGATGATCAAACTGGAAGGCAAAAGACACAAACGAAAACGACAACAGCAACAAAATAGGTAAAGCCGTAATAAAATTTTTCACGATAGTGCCACCTCCATGACTCTGTCTTATTATAAGACAAAATCAGCCGGTTATCGTGAAATACAGACTCGTTTTCACAAAGATGTCACGAATTTTTCTTGTTATTTGACACAATTTTTACACATTTACATCACGCTTCCAAAAAAGGAGCCAAGCAGCACCAACAAAGAAAACGAAATGCGCCCCTACAATGAATAGTGAAAACAGAGGGCTCATGCCCTGAAAGAGCGGCGGACCTTGAAAACTGTATTGTGTAAAGTCCGTATTAGCGAAAAGTAGAATCTTCCCCCACTGATTTTCTAACAGAGACATGATCGACACTAATGATTTCGCCGCGTATAAGACGAAAAATGAAGTCACAAGTGCAATCAGACTGTTTCTAAACAAACTTGAGCACAGAAAAGCAAAGCTTGCCATCATGACCACTTCCACCCACTGTGATCCAATCACAGCAAATGTGTGCAGAAATAATCGCCCAGTGCTTTCATCAAAATCAGTACCAAAGAAAATAAGGCCAAAAAGAAAAGCGAACACATAATAAAAAACAAACAGGTAAAGGACCATCAGCACAAGAGTGATGTATTTTGCCAAGAAAATATGAAGCCTTGTCTTTGGCCGGATCAACAAGAACTTGATGGTTCTTTTTTGAAACTCTGTTGAGATCAATGTGGCGCCAATCACGACAGCGAACACTTGTAAAATAAACACAACATTCGTGGAATAAGCAAAATAGTTCGCGACTGTATCTTGCCCGCCAAGCCCGGAAATGACTCGTTTCAATGCTAGCGCCATCGTCAATTGAAAGACAACAATCAGTCCAAGTGCAATGAATGTGATCTTTTGTCTCGTGATTTTTTTATGTTCATTCTTGATGAGTTGAAGCATCTGCCGTCCCACCTTCCGTCCATTTCATAAAGGCCTCTTCAATTGATTGTTTTTGAGGCGTCATTTCAAGTACATCAAATTCTGCTAAGACAAGCTGTTTATTCAGCTCCGGCACACGGTCTTTATTCAGTTGAACCAGCACATGCTGATCCCTTTGTTCATATGTATATCCTTGCGTATCTAGCCATGAAACTGCCTTTTCTACTGGCTGAATATTCATCAACACCTGCTCTTTTCCTTCCATGTCTCGAAGGTTTGTATTGGCTTTGATTTGTCCTTTTTGGATGATGATCATGCGGTCACAAAGCTCTTCTACTTCATGCAAAAGATGTGTAGCAAATAACACAGAGACACCTTCTTCTTGTACAAGCATTTGCAAGTGCTCTCGAAACTCCTTCATTCCTGCGGGATCAAGCCCATTTGTTGGTTCATCTAAAATGAGCAGATTGGGCTTATGCAAAATGGCTTGTGCAATCCCGAGCCTTTGTTTCATCCCTAGTGAATACGTTTTGACCTTCTGGTGAATGGCGTGCTCCAGACGAACTCTTTTTACCACTTCAAGAATGCGCTCTTCTGAAACTCCATCATGCATAGACGCATACAGCTCAAGGTTTTCAAAACCTGTTAAATATGAATAAAATTCCGGATTTTCTATGATCGCCCCAACAGATGACATCGCCTTTTGATGATCATCATCTTGAGAATATCCATTTATGATGATCCGGCCGTTGTTTTTTTTCATCAAGCCAACGATCAATCGAATCAAGGTCGTTTTTCCAGACCCATTTGGTCCAAGTAAACCGACAATTTCCCCTTGCCTAATGTCCATCGAAATATGTTGCAAAATTTGATGCCGGCCAATTTGTTTATCGACGTTCTCTATGTGTAAAACAGCAGACTGCAAAGTGGTTCCTCCTTCTAATGTAAAACCTATGGCGGCAGTTACGGCCGCTCATCCTGTAAAAAGTATATCACGCTAGACAAGCCGTTCCACGAAAAAAAGGGCTGATCCAGTCAGCCCTTCTTGTTGTTAAAGTGATAAATTAGGTGTTGGTGCTTCCTTCTCATGTTTCTTTTCGGTTTCAGAAACAATCACCGCACATGCTGCGTCACCTGTAATATTGACCACGGTTCTTGCCATGTCTAATAAGCGGTCTATGCCAAGGATCAGCGCAATGCCCTCAACAGGAAGATTCACGGAATTTAAAACCATGGCTAGCATGATGAGCCCTACCCCTGGGACACCTGCTGTGCCAATACTTGCTAGTACTGCTGTTAAGACAACTGTCAGCATTTGAACAAGGGTTAATTCAACTCCATACACTTGTGCGATAAAAATAGTCGCAACCCCTTGCATGATCGCTGTACCATCCATATTAATGGTCGCACCTAGCGGCTGCACAAAGCTTGAAATAGGTTCTGGCACCTTCAAACGCTTTTGAGCTGTTTCCATTGATACTGGCAGTACTGCGTTACTGCTTGATGTACTAAATGCCACAACCATCGCTGGAGAAAATCCTTTGAAGAATGCCATTGGATTTCGTTTAGCTAATAGGGCAACGGTTGACCCATAGGTCAGGAAGAAATGCAAGATCAGCGCAATTAAGACGACTGAGAAGTAAAGTCCCATCGCTTTCATGGCATCGAGCCCCTGACTGCCAATTGCCGTTGCGATCAAACCGAATGTCCCGTACGGTGCGAATTTCATCACAACACCGACAAGATACATCATTAATTCATTTCCTTGTTCAAACAGCTTCAGCAAACCTTCTGTTTTTTTACCGAGCAAGGCAATGCCAAGACCTAAAAATACACAGAAGACGATAATTTGAAGCATATTTCCTTCAACTAGAGATTGGACTGGATTGGTTGGAATAATATTGAGTAGTGTGTCTGCCATTGATGGGGCTTCCTCAGCGGAATATTCTGCCGCTTTCGTATCAAAATTGCCAAATGTGCCTGGCTTAATAAGTAAGGCCAATGAAATGCCAATAATGATGGCAAAAGTCGTAGTGAGTAGAAAGTAAGTAATGGTTTTTACGCCGATTCTGCCAAGTTTTTTCGGATCGCCAAGGCCTGCTACACCTAGTGTGATCGAAAAGAAGACAATCGGTACAACTAACATTTTAATCAGGTTTAAGAAGATTTGACCTAGAGGTGTAAATAGATAAGGGTCTAACACTTTGAATACATTTGGAGCAAAAATGTTGAGCAGTAGTCCTGTGATTGCACCTACAATTAAAGCAATAATAATTTTCGTCGCAAGCTTCAATAAAATCTCCCCTTCCTCATCAAAAAGGCCCACGAGAGAGTCTTCTCGTGGGCCTGCGTGTCCATACGTGTACCACTGTCTACTCTCTTCACGCTGATGAGGTTAGCTGACGGGTTAGGACGAAGAGATGTCCTTTTTTCTTAAAATAAGAAAAATTCACCCCAAAAACTTGGGTCCCCCATTCCTTTAGAAGGATTAAGCGTGTGGTAATATGATATTTTCATACTATTTATACCTTATTTTTAGAAAATTGTAAACAGGTTCATATGAACTTTTTAATTACTTTCTTCCTTATTCGTGACCTCTAAGATATCTAAGATAAACACAAAGATTGGGATGCCGATAATCAGTCCCCAAATGCCAATATAGTGTTCAGAAAAGATCAGGACAATAAACGTGAAGAAAATAGGGAGCTCTGTTTTAGCTGACATGAGCTTCGGATTTAAGAAGTAGGCTTCAATGGCATGGATGATCACAATCACCAGCACAATATATAGGACGTACATTCCGCCTCCAAGTGTATACGCAATGATGCTGAGTGGAACGAGGGAGATGACCACACCCGCTACCGGAATTAAACCTAACAAGAAGACCATGACCGCTAATCCAAATAATTGCGGGAAGCCCATAATGCCAAGCGCAATTGTCGTTAAGACACAGTTAACTGTTGCAATGATGAACTGTGCTTCAAGTACCTTACCAAATGTTCTGGAAAACTTACGTCCAAAGAAGGCAATTTCATGATAGAATACGGAGATTTTACTCGTTTTGAACTTATTCATGAATTGAATGAGGCGTTCCTTTTCGAACAGGAAGAACATGCTTAATATTAAGGACATAATGACCTGGATACTGAACGTGCTGAAATCTGTTAAGTATGTATAGAGGAAATTAAACCCTTTCTCGAAGAAAGAAGATATTTTGAAATCTCCGAACACATTGGTGACGACGTCAAAGAAGGGTAAATCTTGTGGATGATCTGCAATCTTTTTCCCTAAATGAAATAACTGTTCCACCTGTTTCGCGATGATGGGCACAAACACAAAGCCGCCAAACGTCAATCCACCAGCTAGAAGGATGTACAAAATGGTGATGACTGATTTCTGTCCTATTTTCAGGAAGCGATTTAAAAAGCCTCTTATGACCTCTTCTAACCGGTTCATTAAAAAGGTGAAAATGAAGGTCAGGAGAATTAAATTCATCATTCCTCTTAATAGATATAATGCTGTGGCTAATACTACAAATACTGAAAACCTCTTGACACCAGGTTTTTCGAACAATTTAAAAAATGCCGCCATACGTTACACACCTGCCAGGACTAAAGTCTATTTTTCGTTGGATCTCATATTCATTATATCGGATCTTTCTGTAAATTATATAACAAAAGGTCAATGAGGTCTTACGATTCGTCCTAAATTTATCAAGCTTTTATGTTTTTTCTTTTTTTACACAAGAAAAAACCGAACCCCATGTAGAACATAAGGTTTCGGTTTTTGGTTGTTTTTATACTAAACAGCCTGCTTGATATTTCGCATTTCCTGTAGCGCTGTTTTACTCTTCGCTTCGTCAAATTCCCCTTCACTTTTCGCTACAACAATTGTAGCAATTCCATTTCCAATCAGGTTCGTAATCGCTCTTCCTTCACTCATGAAACGGTCGACCCCTAATAGCAGTGCAAGACCTTCTAGCGGGATAACCTGAAGTGCAGCAAGTGTAGAAGCTAGCACGATAAATCCGCTTCCTGTGACTCCAGCTGCTCCTTTTGATGTGAGCATCAGAACAAGGATAATCGTGATTTGCTGTCCGATGGATAGGTCCACCCCAAACACTTGCGCTAAGAAGACCACGGCCATGGACAAGTAGATTGAAGTACCATCTAAGTTAAAGGAATAGCCTGTCGGAATGACAAGCCCAACAACCGACTTAGAGCACCCGTAGCGTTCCATTTTATCCATCATTCTTGGCAAGACAGATTCCGAAGAACTTGTGCCAAGAACAATTAAAATTTCATCTTTGATAAAACGGAGGTAACCGAACAGGCTGAAGCCATACATTTTACAAATGATGTTCAGCACGACGAAAATAAACAGGAACATCGTCATATAAACGGAAAGCATCAGACTAGCCAGTGGTTTAATTGAAGCTAAACCGAAGTGTCCGATTGTATAAGCCATTGCTCCAAATGCCCCTAATGGCGCGGCACGCATAATGTAACCAATGATTTTAAAGAAGACAAGCGACAGCTTATCAAGCCATTCGATGATGCCTTTCCCCTTCTCGCCAAGTGCAGCGAGCGCAACACCGAATAAAATAGAGAAGAATAAGACCTGTAAAATATCTCCCTTTGCAAAGGCATCTACCATGTTAGATGGCACAATGTGTGTGACAAACTCCATCCAGTCGATACCCTGTCCCCCATTTTGGGTATATTGCGAGACATCCCCTTTTTCAAGCTTACTATAGTCAAGACCCGCTCCCGGCTTCATGATATTGACCACAAACAGTCCGATGACAAGCGCAAGCGTCGTCACAACTTCAAAATAGATAAAAGCTTTTCCCCCAACTTTTCCAACCTTTTTCATATCCCCCATCTTGGCAATTCCAAGAACAATGGTTAAGAAAATAATGGGTGCAATGACCATTTTCACTGCATTAATAAATGTGTCACCAAGCGGCTTCATTTCTTTTCCGACGTTTGGCCAAACCATCCCAACAATGATCCCGATAATGACAGCTGCAATGACCTGAAATGTCAGGTTCTTCAATAGCCTCTTCATAAAAAATCAACTCCCTCACCCTTTGATGTAAACGCTTAACTGTTATCTGTAGGTAAATGATAGCGATTTCATCAAAGGCTGTGAAGCTTATGGACATATCGTACATTTTGGTCTTTTTGGTCTCTTAGTCAGAATGTACGATATATTTATTCACAGGGCGTCCGACCCCGCCATATTGCATATCTAATTTCAGCTCGCCTTCTTTTACAAGGAAATCTAAATAACGGCGTGCCGTGACACGTGCAATCCCAAGTGCATTGGCGACTTCCTCTGCAGACTGCGCTCCTTCTTGCAGACGCATATAGGCTTTAATTTCATTCATCGTATGCACATTCAGCCCCTTAGGAAGCCACGTCTCTTCAAGCTTAACAGCAGGCTTTCGTATGATATCATCGAGCATCTCTTGAGAAAATTCTGCTGCGGTACGAATTTTTGATTTGAACGCTTTATAGCTTTCAAGAGATTCTTTCATCCGTTCGAACTTAAATGGCTTAATGATATAATCTCGGGCACCATTTTGAAGCATGGTACCGATCGTCTCTTTGTCCTTTGCTGCCGAAATCACAATCACATCCACCTGCATCTTTTGCTTTCTGATGTCTTGCAGTGTTTTGACGCCATCTTTTTTAGGCATATACACATCGAGCACCACAAGATCTGGGCGAATGTCTTTGATCAGCTGGATGCCCTGCTCGCCATTTCCTGCTACAGCCGCAACTTGAAAGCCAGGGACACTCTTAATGAACTCTCTATTGACTTCTTGCACCATCGGGTCATCTTCAATTAATAGCACCTTAATCTGAGTCATCTGTCTCTCTCCTCTATTGTCATTGGGAATTCGATTGAGAAGGTGGTACCAATGCCGATGCTTGATGTGACTTCTACATTTCCCATTCCTTTGTCGATAATCGTTTTTACAATATACAGCCCGTAGCCTGTTCCGCCTTCTTTACCGTGAGTAAAGCCTTTATCGAAAATATGAGGAATCATGTCCTCTTCTATTCCAGATCCATAATCTTCAATTAAGATCGCGAGGACATCCTCTGTTTGATCAATACTAATAGAAATGAGTTTTGTGTCTCTTTCTACAGTATCATACGCGGCAAAGGCGTTCTCGATCAGGTTGCCAAGTAGCTTCGTCATATCATGCTGATCCAGCCGCTCTGGGAAATCGCGCAGACTGCTATTTTCATCTACTTCAACCTTGATTCCAAGCTCCTTGCCCCTTCTTATCTTGCTCATCAATAAACCAGCAACTGCATCATGCTGTATTACACGGTGGAGAAAGTCCATCACATGCTCCTGTTCTTCGGTCGTTTGGAACGCTAAATCGAGTGCTTGATCGGCTTTCCCCAGCTGAATTAAACCCGCAATTGTATGAAGCTTATTCATATGTTCATGATTTTGCACCCGCAGGCCATCAACGAAATTCTTCACCCCGGTTAATTCCTCCGCCAATTTGGCTGCCTCTGTCCGGTCCTGAAAAATCGCAACCGCTCCAATGATTTTCTTTTTCATCACAATTGGAATTCGGCTGCTCATGATCCGCTTTCCGCTCATATGAATTTCTTCATTGTAGACGGGTTCTGCGCGGTCAATGATTTCTGGAAGCCTTGTATCTGACAGCACATCCCAAATATTTCGGCCCACTACATCACCTGTCACGCTGAAAATTTGCTTCGCTTTTTCATTAAAAATGGTGATCATGTGCTGGTTATCAATGGCAATGACCCCTTCATTAATGGAATGAAAGGTAGCGGTGCGTTCCTCTAGCATTCTGACAATCTCATGCGGCTCCAGCTTAAACATTTGCTGTTTAATATGACGGGCGAGCAAAAATGAACCGACAAGCCCGAAGCTGAGTGTGAGCAGAAGGATCATGAGGATATCCTGCTTCATTTCTCCTAATATATCTGCCATACTCGGCAATGTTCTTCCGACTAGTACAACCCCTGTTTGGTTAAATTTTTCATCCTTTACTGGATAAAAGGCTCTAATGGCTGTGCCAAGCTCTCCCTGTGCTTCTGAGAAATAGATATGCTCTGCAAAGGCAGGTTCTTCATCTGTCCCCTCAGAGCGCTGGCCAATCCTTGTTTTCACTGGATGTGTCAATCGCACGTGTTCCATATCCATGACAACAATGTAGTCAGCATCTTGGATAATCCGAATCTCTTCAATGGCATGCTGTAATCGCGTACGCTCCTTTGTCTGATCATCCAATGCCTGCTTTACCTCATTCATCTCAGCTACTGTTCTCGCCGTGTTCATGAGCCTTTTTCGAAGTTCTCGTTCCTCTGTTTGCTGAATTCCCCCGACCAGAACAATTCCTCCGATTAAAAGGGCAAAAATGACAACGAAATATGTGAGGATGGTGAGTTTCCATCTAATAGATAATTGTTGTAATTTCAGTCGATTTCTCATCATTTTTTCACCTGTATCTTTACGAATTCTTCCTCTGTCAAGTATCCTTGACATAAGGGGGATCTGACGCATGAAGAATTTACTTGCCTATACGCTATTGCTCATCATCGGTTTTGTAACCGCTTTATACTTTGGTTTTTATCATATGATGCCTAAATCAGCGACGACCTTCGACGATGAACAGACAGGGCTGAAGGATCAGCTTGTGTTCAAATTCAGCCATGTTGTCGCAGATAATACCCCAAAAGGGCTGGCTGCAAAGAAATTTGCTGAACTTGTTCACGAAAAATCCGACGGCAGGATCAGCATACAAATCTTTTCAAACGGGAGTCTTTATTCTGATATCGAAGAAATTAATGCACTAAAAGAGAATCAAGTTCAATTTATTGCTCCGTCTACGTCAAAGCTCGGCATGCTGTCCCCTGAATGGCTGGCACTTGATCTGCCCTTTGCCTTTTCTAACTACGATGCTGTCCAAGAAGGGTTACATGGTGCGATTGGACAGAGACTGTTCGGCACACTGCAAAAAGACGGACTAAAGGGAATGGCCTACTGGACAAATGGCTTTAAGCAAATCACTTCGAATAAAGGCCCAATCAAGCAGCCTAGTGATTTAAAAAAACAATCTCTCCGTATTATGCAAAGTGACATGATTGAAAAGCAATTCAAGCTTCTAGGCGCAAAACCCTATCAGGAATCGTTTAATTCAACATTTCAGCTGCTAGAAACAAAAAAAGTAGACGGTGAAGAAAATACAATTTCAAATATTTATTCAAAAAAATTCTATCATATACAAGACTATATGACGATCAGTAATCACGGGTATTTAGGGTATGTCGTCTTGACGGATCAATCTTTTTTTGATCGTCAAACACCTGAGACGAAGCGAATTTTACTCGAAGCGATGGAAGAAACAACGGCATGGAACGAAAAACATGCCGAACAGATGAACAAGGATCAGCTGGAGGATATTAAACGCGAATCTCCAATTGCCATACACGAATTAACACCAGCAGAGCGGCAAAAATGGATGAAGGCGCTCGATCCTTTGTATGATGAAGCAGAAAGGATCATCGGTTCCACCTTGATCAAACAAATCCGCGAGCTCCGGGCACGCTATGAATATTCTCCGATTCAAGCGTTTGAAGAAGATGCTGAGACCAAATAAAAAATCCCTTTAGAAAGGGATTTTTTATGCGCCGGAGTCACGCTGTTCTTGCTGAGCGAGCTCCTCTAATCTTGATAATATTCTGCGCTTTCGATATTGCATGATGCCTGTTTCGGCAATTCCTTTTAACTGTGAGCGGTTGGACGCTGCACCAAACAAAATCCCCGCAATTGGGACAAGTTGAAACAGCTTCTTCCAGCCAAACGAATCACGGTAGTTATATACGACCTCACGCCATCCTTGAATTTGAGAGATCATGTTTTCGTGCTTCCCTTCTGATGCATGATAGCTCTTCAGCTCTTTTAATATTGATTTTTTCCCAACAACGTCAGCAGAATTCAACTGTAAACATTTAATGATAAAGACTCGTTCTTCTTTATTTTTCGGATCATAGCCATAGGTGACGGCGATATCCTGTAATGTTTTTAAAGAGAGACCGAGGACAGCTGGAATATCTGCCGCTAATGTAAACATACCTCCGACACCTGTTGTCGCACCTTGCACAGTGGCGAGGTTTGTTCGGTTTTTCCCCATCTGATCACTAATGGCATCCATGACCTCGATCGGAGCCGCCTCAATATCTTCAATACGCTGAATCGATTCATCGGCACATTTCTTTTGAAATTGATGAATAATGCCTTTCTCTGACGTCAAATAGACACCGCCTGATTGAATATAGTGCCCCATCTCATCTAATAACACACCGATTTTCTTTTGAATAAAGGCAGGGGTCAGCTTGTCCAGCATTTGAAATGGAAGCCGGCTAAGTTTCTCCCAAAACCATACCTTTTGCTGGTCTTTCTCCCACTTTTCAATCTCTTTTAATTGTGCTTTTAACCACTCTCTTTCCTCCATGCGATTTGCCTCCTTAGATGCCGTTCAAGTATATGTCTGTTATTATACACAATCCTTGTCCATCATACGTATCGAACATTGAAGCGGTTCCGAAAGGTTTTAATCTCTTTTAAAACGGTTATTGCTTAGTAAACAAACAAAAGAGGAGTGATCAACATGTTAGGATTTCTAATTTCATTAGTTGTGGCGATTGTCATTGGTCTCATTGGGAGTGCACTCGCTGGAGGCAGTGTACCAGGAGGCTGGATCGGTTCAATGATTGCCGGGCTTGCAGGTGCTTGGATTGGTCATGGATTACTTGGAACGTGGGGTCCTAGTCTGGCAGGATTTGCGATCATTCCAGCGATCTTAGGAGCAGCCATTTTTGTCATTATTTTAAGCCTGATCTTCCGCAGCGTTGGATCAAGGGTTTCTTAAAAAACGATACAAAAGAAGAGGAAGCAGAGGATGCACCGCCTAAGATTAGAGGCGGTGTTTTTTATGTTTTGATTGACAAGGTATCTATTTTTTTCACTTACATATGATAAACAAACCTATTAGTTCAGATAGTTGACTTTTCATGAAGATGGGCATATGATGATTAAAAATTGCATCGAGGAAACTTTTTGTGCCAAAGCAAAACTTTGTAGAATCTAGGTGATGACATATGACAAACAAATACATCGAGGCACAAGCCCACATGTCAGTGGCAGCGGAGCGTGCACTTGAAGGAAAGGTGAAAGGATTTAGAAGGCTCCTTCCTTTTCTCGGGCCTGCTTTTATCGCAGCCATTGCCTATATTGATCCAGGAAACTTTGCGACCAACATTGCGGCTGGTTCGAAATATGGCTACCTTCTGTTATGGGTCATTCTCATATCCAATCTCATGGCCTTACTCATCCAGTCTTTGTCTGCAAAGCTTGGAATCGCAACAGGGAAAAATTTACCTGAAATTGCTCGAGAAGAGTTTCCAAAACCAGTCTCGATTGGTTTATGGATTCAGGGCGAACTCGTCATTATCGCCACAGATTTAGCCGAATTTATCGGGGCTGCCCTTGGTTTATACTTACTCTTTCGTATCCCGCTGCTTGAAGCATCGATTATTGCAGCGATCGGTTCTTTTGCCATTTTAGAGCTCCAAAGACGAGGTTATCGAGCGTTAGAAGCAGGAATTACCGGCATGCTGTTTGTTGTCGTGATTGCTTTCGCTGTACAAACCTTTGTGGCTAAACCTGATCTTGCAAGTGTCGCCGGTGGACTGTTCATTCCAAGGTTTGAAGGGACAGACAGCGTACTGCTTGCCGCTGGTATTTTAGGCGCTACGGTGATGCCGCATGCGATCTATCTCCATTCAGCCTTAACGCAAAGAAGAGTCGTCGGCAGAACGGAAAAAGAGAAAAAGCTGATTTTTCGTTTTGAGTTTTTAGACATCCTCATTGCGATGGTAGTTGCTGGCGCCATCAATGCCAGCATGTTGATTGTAGCAGCTGCTTTATTTTTTAAAAATGGTCTTTTTGTTGAGGATTTAGATGTAGCATTTCAGCATTTTGGCACTCTCGCAGGTCCTGTATCAGCGATCTTATTTGGTGTAGGTCTGCTTGTAGCCGGACTTTCCAGTTCTTCTGTCGGTACACTGTCAGGCGATATTATCATGCAAGGTTTTATTCAGTACCGAATTCCGCTGTATGTCCGCCGGCTGATTACCATCATTCCCCCTATTGCGATCATTGCATCTGGGGTCAATCCGACATCTGCACTTGTGATGAGTCAAGTGGTCTTATCATTTGGAATAGCGTTTGCTTTAATTCCACTCATTTTGTTTACAAGTAAAAAACGAATTATGGGCGATTTGACGAATGCTCGCTGGGTGACAGGAATATCTTGGGTGATAGCAGCTCTTGTTGTCGCACTTAATCTGTTTTTAATTGTGGATTCGTTTATGTAAAAGACAGTGATCATGCTGTCTTTTATATCGGGTTGTGGTAGAATTTCCCTTGAGAGGATGTGATCACATGTTTTTTTATCAGGATCAAGATCTATCCATGCGGCTGCTTGAACCAAGAGACGCGAGAAGCCTGTACCTGCTCATCCAACGCTCAAGAGAGCATTTACGTGAATGGATGCTATGGGTCGATTCGACGCAGACAGAAGAAGATAGCATGGCGTTTATTCAAGGTGCCATGCAGCAAGCTTTGCAAAACAATGGTTTTCAGGCTGGAATCTGGTCACATGGGGAACTCGTTGGTATCATTGGCACCCACCAAATTCATTGGATTAACCGGACGGTTTCCATTGGCTATTGGCTCGGGGAAGGCTATCAAGGAAAAGGCATCATGACAAAAGCATGCAAAGCGGTCATTCACTATTTATTTGAAGAGTGCGGTCTGCACCGCATTGAAATAAGGGCCGCTGTTGATAATCAAAAAAGCAGACGCATCGCAGAGCGTTTATCTTTTTCACTTGAAGGCATATTAAGACAATGTGAATGGCTGGGCGACCACTTTGCCGATCACTGTGTGTACGCACTTTTACAGCCTGAATATATGAAACAAAAAACGAATTCGATCAATCAGCCTACTTAATTGTGTCGATTGGATGAACTATTTTACAAAGTGAAGCTTTGTAGTATCCGTTGTGATTGGCATCTGATAAAATAGAAGGAAAAAATCGAGGTATGATGTATGTCTCTTATTATTTTATTTTACTTATGGATTGTCCCTTTATTATTTGGCATTTTCTTCTCATTCCTAACAAAGAAAGCCACATACAAACGTCGCTTTGTTCCATCCTATAGCATGGCAGGACTCAGCATCGTATTTCTCATTCTGGCACTCGTCTTTTCAGCCAGTCATTTTCTATTCATTTGCGGTATGTTCCTATTCGCCACTACACTTGTCGGCACAGGCATCCCGTTATTTTTAGCCTTTACCAAAACACCCTCATAAACAAAACCACCTTTTCACGATGGAAAGGTGGTTTCTTTTTTACTGCTCAGGCATTCGATAGGTCATCGTACCATTTTGGTTTTTTTCAATTACTTTCACAATGTCTTGAAGGATCTCTGATGCTCGATCGCTTGAGTCATACTTGCCGAGCGTCTTGACCCAAGAATCACTGCCTGCGATAAACCCTTCAATCTTTTTACCGGTTACTGTGACTTCGTGAACATTAACGAAACTTTGTTCGTTTTGTGTGAAAATCCATAGCATGGTTTATTCCCCTTTTTTGTGGTGATTGGGTTAGTTTAACATATGATTCCCAATTATGTGTGGGGTGATTTGGTATGAAAGTGAATTTACAGTTTAAAAAACCTTGATTTTACCAGAAATATCAAGGTGAAATTTTCCATCTATGATAATCGTAATTCCTTCTACGAGTTCACCCATATTTTTATTTTCAAATTTCTCGGATATGATACTTATTTTATTGTCAATCTATGTTTTCACCGTTTCTTTCAAAATTTTATAAAATGATCCTATATATAACATTCCACGTAGAATTCAATCACCAAAGGACTTCTGCAATTCCATGAAAATCCCTATGCTCAAGAGAAAGGTCATTAGACAAACAATCTTATGTACGAAAAAACGATGGCTTATTTATCCATCGTTTTCTTTAAGTTCTCTACTTATTTAAAATCAATTGTTTTTCATTTTCTAAAAACTCTTCTACAAGTTCTTTCATTGTTTTTTGTGAATCATGGGGATAATAAAATGCGTCTGATACTTCTCTAAAAAAATCATACATATTTTCGGGCGTGTGAAAGACTGAGAAAATATGTTCAATTTCTTCAAAGATGGTATCATCAGTTGAGTGAGTATACGCTTCTTTCATAATACTATATAGCCACTTATGATATTCTCTCGTCATGTCTTCCGAAGAATTATCAGAGATTATGCTTTCAAGTATATCATCTACCTTTACTTCTTCTTGTTCCCACGCTAATTCAAGAATGAGCTCGTTATCATCATGAGGGTTATTTTCTAGATATTCCACTGCATAGTTTGTTACTTCTAAGGCAGGAATTAAATTATACTGTCTACCAACAAACAACGTAGCCCAATTACATTCAAATCCACTTTTCTTGATTATTTCAATTTTATACAATTTTTTATTTCCCCCATTGATTTATTTTTCCTGTAACTTTGCCGTCAGGTATAAAAGTTCTATGGGTTACTTTGTTAGTTGTTGGATCTACAACCCATTCAAACACGCCATTTCTTATCTCTTTCGACTGTATCATTTCAGGTGCATTATTCTTAATTTTTACAAACTTTGTCTCATACTTAACCATTGATCCCTCAATTTGATACAACGAATCCATATGTCCTCTTCTATTCGGCAAATCAAATCTTTTAGAATGAACTGCATAGTTGTCAATAATATCATTAAATCTATGATAAAAATCATCTTTTAATGCACTACCTACTCTTGGATTATCTAAAACCGGATGCTTAAGTTCACTCGTACTCTTAATCCCCATCTTCCCACGAAACCCTTTCGCCCCAAACGGTAAAAGCATCCCCAGCGCAGCACTCATACTCGCTTCCTGCTGTTCTTTCGAGACCTTGTTTCCAAACATATCTCGACCCGTAATCGCTTCACTGAAGCCGTTGGTCGCAGTAAGACCGTATAAGCCTTTTTGTGATGTTTTCAACGCATCGAAAGACTTCTGTGATGTCTTGTAAATGTCGACCGCTCTTACTGCGGCGGACGTGGCTTGAGTCGTTTTATAGACGGCTTTTCCGCCTTTGAAAATACGGCCCGCCCATCCGACTATCGGGATGTATCCTGCTGCAGCCATGCCTCCTGCGGCGACTCGCTGTCCTGCGGTGAGTTCTTCACCTGTGATCGGATCGACACCTGTTGCGGCACGTTTTGCATCGTTCACGCCTGTCAATTCATTGACAATATTTCCTCCGTAATCAAGAGTTTTTTCATACCACGGACGGTTGGCGAGCGCTTCCTGTTCCTTTGCGATCTCGCGGGCTTCTTCTTGATCTTTTTTGATTTTTAGATATTCAGAAGTTTGCTTCTCAATATCGCTTTTTGCCTTGTAGATTTCGCTATTTTGATACGCTTTCTTGTCAAAATTCATAGGCGAAATGGATTTTCCGTCATTTGTCGCATTCATCATTTCTGCGTACAATGCCATTGTAGCCTTTTCCTCAGTCTCTGACAAAGCATATTCATCTTTTAGATTTTGATCAAGTTCTATTAAATCTTTAACCGTTTTCTTCCGTTCATCTTCCGCATCTGCAATCTTTTCGTCAAAGGTTTTACTATCAAATACCTCCAGAGAAATGAGGTCGTCAATATCTTGAAAAATCGTTTTGAGTGCCTTTTTTTGATCCTTCACGATGCTTTTGGCATTCTTGATTCCCATATGTACAGCGTTGTCTAAAAAGTGTTCTTCTACAAAGGTGTCGCCGCCAAAATTTGTATCATCAAGTGTCCCAGAAACACCTTCATGAAAGGCTTTTTGTTTATCAATGAAGCTAATAAACATGTCCACATTTCCGGCGAGTTCTTTGTAGAAGCTTTTAATGTTATCGGCACCTTTTCCAGTGAAGTCGTCACCGAGGTTGGCAACACCTTGTAATGCCTTTTTTAAATCTATCATTTGTTCGCGGAGTTCCTGATAGTGTTTTGCCCTTGTATCCATGGCACTGGTTAGTGCTTTTGCATCAAGTATCTTGCCCAGATTAAGCCACTCCCTCCATTATTGATCATAAAGTCTATTTTACCTTTCTCACTGAATTGGAAAAATAGGCTTTAAGTTGCAAAAAAGCCAGTCTGTATATTTTTATACAGAAGAAAACAAGTGACAATTGAAATGTTTTTACCTATTCAACAAAAAAAGTCAGTCTCCCTAATTGGAAGACCGACTACCTGCTGTTTAGAAAAAGCGTTTAAGGCTTTTCTTGAGTGGAGGGATATCCAGCTCACCTTTTTCAAAGAATTTTTTCAATAAATATTTACTAAAGCCCGCTGCTTGTGTGTAAGTGATTTTACCAGGTAACGGTGGTTCATTGGTCACCGCAACATCAATGATCACAGGTTTCTCAGCTTGAAGTGCTTGATCAAAGGCTGGTGCTAGTTCTTCATGTGATGACACCGAGATTCCTTTACCACCGCATGCTTCTGCAAATTTTGCAAAATCAATATCTTCCAGCTCTATACCATAGTTGATGTTGCCTTTTACCTGTTGTTCATATTCAATCATACCAAGGTTGTTGTTGTTTAAGATCACAACGACAATTGGCAGTTTATATTTTACTGCCGTCACAAAATCTTGCATCACCATTGTGAAGCCTCCGTCACCACAGACAGCAATGGCTTGGCGGTTTGGTTCGTTTAATTTAGCTGATATTGCGCCAGGTAAACCACAGCCCATTGTGGCAAGCCAGCTGGAAATAATGAAATCCTGCTGCTTCATTTCGAAATGACGTGCCATCCATACCGTCACATTACCGACATCAACTGAAAGAATGGCATCATCATCTACCGCTTCTTCTAATCTAGCGATGACTTGCTGCGGTTTAAGCGGTGATGTGGCAATAGATTTCTCCTTACCCATTTCTTCTCGCCACTTCATCATGTGCTCTGTACAAGCTTCAAGGAAACCGCGCTGCTCTTTATATTCAATATAAGAGGTTAGTTCATGAAGACCAGTCTTACTGTCACTTACAATCCCCACTTCTACTGGATATCTTTTACCGATCTGATCCGGTTTGATATCCAATTGAATGGCAGGTGTGTCTTCCGGTAAGTAATCCCTATATGGGAAGGAGGTTCCAAGCATGATTAATAAATCGCACTCTTCCATCGCTTCATATGCAGGCTTCGTCCCGATCTGACCTAGGTTTCCTAAAAAGTATGGATGCCTGTCTGGAACAACACCTTTTGCAGGAAGTGTAATGACGATCGGTGCAGCTGCCTTTTCTGCAAACGAAAGAAGTTCTTCTTTAGCATTTCTTAATCCTTTTCCTGCTAAGATGACTGGCTTCTTCGCATTGTTAATGAGTTGAGCAGCCTTTAGCAGTTGATCTTTCTTCGGCCGCACATCTCCCTCTACATAAAGAGGTGATGTATAAACGGGACTCCGCTTAATTTTCTGAGAAAATAAATCATCTGAGACAGTGAGAACTGCCACCCCTTTATGGGTATAAGCAGCTTTGATGGCTTGGTTCAATAAGTCAGGCAGAGCTTCTGCTGTTTGTACTTGCTGATTAAAGACAGCAACATCGTCAAACATCCGCTCTAATTTGATTTCTTGAAATGCATCTCTGCCTACTTCAGTTGAGGCAACCTGCCCTGCTATCGCTAATACAGGTGCACCGTCCGCTTTTGCATCGTATAGTCCATTTAATAAGTGGACAGCACCTGGCCCAGCAATTGATAAACAAACACCAAGTTTGCCTGTTAGTTTCGCATCAGCTGCTGCTGAAAGTGCTGCCACTTCTTCATGTCTTGTTTGTATAAATTGAATTTTGCTTGATTCATGCCTTAGTTCTTCGATTAATTCGTTAATACTGTCGCCGGGCATTCCATAAATATGTTTCACGCCCCACTCTTCCAGTAGCGCTGTTACTTCTTTTCCTGCGGTTCTTTGCGGCATGTGAGAAAACTCCTTTTTTCTTACTCCATACCACCGCACCCTTTTGATCAAACGTTTCAACTTGCTCTTGTTACTTTTTAAAGTGATATGGAAGAGTGGCGACAACAATATCCCGTTTCCATAATAAACGGAATCTTAATAAGAAAGCAGATTGATTGTGCAAAATGGTATGCCATCTTTTTTTCGGAATAAATTGAGGGACGAGCACCATCACTCTATATTGATGTGCATTTGCTTTCGCTTCAATCGTTTCAAGAAATTTATCAAGCGGGTGAATGAGACTTCGATAAGACGAATGTAAAATCACCAGACGCACATCACTATTCAGCTTTTCCCAATCAGCTTCAATTTTCTTGTCTTTCTCTTTATCAAACGATACATGAACCGCTATGACCTGGTCTGATAAGGATTTTGCATATTGCACAGATTGTTCGACGACACGTGTGACACCTGCTATTGGGACGATGACCACATTTCCTTTGATTTCGACAGGCTCGGTTTCATTCAATAAACGTAATTGTTCTCCAACAGACAGATAATGTTTCTTAATAGAATGAAAAATAAATAGAACAATTGGCATGAAAACAAATACTGGCCATACAAGATGGAACTTGGTCAAAATGAGAATCATGAAAACCGTAAATGAAATAAGTGCTCCCACGATATTGATAGGCATTTTCACTTTCCATCCCTGTGGTTTTTCACGAATCCACTTTACACACATACCTGTCTGAGACAAGGTAAATGGAATAAACACACCGACAGCATAAAGTGGAATGAGGTGTTCCGTTTTCCCATCAAATAGCCAAATGAGCAGCATAGAAGCTACGCCTAAAAAGATAATACCATTGGAATAACCGAGCCGATCTCCTCTCACTGTAAACATGCGCGGCATATATTTATCTTTTGCTAAGTTGACAGCCAATAATGGAAAAGCTGAAAAACCTGTGTTTGCCGCTAATATTAAAATTAAAGCTGTGACAGCTTGAATGACATAGTAGAAAAATGTCCGTCCCAATGTGTCTGATGCAATCTGTGACACAACCGTTTCTTCTGGCTTTGGCGAGATGCCAAAACCAAACGCAAGCAATGTCACTCCTACAAATAGAACGGCCAGTAATCCCCCCATCATCAATAAAGTTCTCGCTGCATTTTGTGCAGCTGGTTTTTTAAAGGATGGAATTGTATTAGAAATCGCTTCAACACCAGTTAAAGCAGAACAGCCAGACGAAAATGCCTTTAATAAAAGAAATAACGTGATGCCTGATACATGTGTGCCAAATGCTGTATGTTCAGGTGCTGGCGGCACTTGCCCAGTTAATAGTTTAAATCCGCCCACCCCAATTAAAATGAGCAATGAAAAGACAAATAGGTACACAGGATAAGCCAAAATAGATGCCGACTCTGTCAGTCCACGAAGGTTTAACACCATAATCAATAGGACTAATACGATTGAGATCATGACATGATATGGATATAGAGCTGGAAAAGCCGATGTGATCGCATCGGTCCCAGCAGAAATGCTCACTGCTACGGTTAAAATGTAATCGACGAGTAATGATCCACCAGCAACCAGCCCTGGTTTTTCACCTAAGTTTCTGCTGGAGACGACATACGCCCCGCCGCCTTCTGGATAAGCATAAATAATCTGGCGGTAAGATAGAATCAACGCCATTAAAAGAATTAATACACAACCTGCAATCGGGAGTGAGTACCAAAACGCTGCCGCACTAACAACTGATAGAACAATCAAGATTTGTTCTGTACCGTATGCGACTGACGACAATGCGTCTGATGACAATAATGCCAAAGCTTTGATTTTTGATAGTTTTTGTTCTCCTGCTGCCTGTGATTTTAATGGTTTACCAATTAAAATACGCTTCATCAAACTGTACATGTGATGCCCGCTCCTTTAGTGTCAAACGATTTGAGTTACAAAATTTGGATCGCCAAAAAGACACAGAGGCAATAGAATGCCCCTGTGCCTATTGTTTAGATCACAGGTTGGTCTTTGCTCTCTTTAACGCTTACGAGGTTAGCTGACGGATTCGGGCGCATGAGATTTTGCCCTACCTTAAAAGGATTCACCCCACGTGGTGTTTTATACCACCACAATTGGTTCCCCCGCTCATCGAAATGATTCAGCGATTGGTCTTTTATAAAAGAGATCATACTCCCGTTTGACACCAAAGTAAAGAGATTTTTTCAAGGTCTTTTGATCGTTTAGAACTCAGTCTTTTTACGGTTTTTTCGTACGAAATAGACAATCATCACAAGCACAAAAAGGATGAGTGCAGCGATACACACAAAGTAAATCCAAGACTCGCTGCTGCTTTGTTTTTCACTTGTTTTCAGACTGTTCGATGTGCTGCTGACGGATTGATGATTAGAAAACACACCTTTGTTTTTACTCTCTATTGCAACTGTTGCTTTTTCTGTATTTGTTTGAAGAAATTGCATGACTTCATTTGACACGTTAGCTTCAGTTGCAGTCATTCCTGAAAAGACTGTCATTGTCTGTTCTTTATTCCAAACAGATGGCTGCGTCCATACAATTCGAGCCGTTGTTTCGTTGATCATGCCGAAAGAAGATACATCATACTGATCCTTTTTCACCGGAACAACGAGATCGGCTGCGTTTTCTTTCAGAAGAGAGAATGTTTGAATGCCTCCGATGAAAATGAGAGGGTGATTTTTCAATTGTTCATTTGTCACTTGAGAAGCTTTTATTAAATGATATTGAGCTACTTCTGGCTGACTAAAAGATTCCGTCAGCATGGCCATTTGATTGATTGTTTCACGCTTGATTTGATCTGGTATGATGATCAATGTATTTTTTGAAGTGAACGGGAGCGGCCATGCGGCTAAATCTGGCTTTTCACTCGTTGTTTCTTCTGGTATTTGTAAAGAGCTATTTTTGTCAATGAATATCCAGCCTTCTTCATCCGTATGTCTGCAAGATTCCATGTTTTTAAAACCACTTGTGACAAATTGCAAATCAATATATTCATTTTTTTGAAGTATCTTTGAATCTACTGGAATCGAGACATGATAGAATCCATTCGCATCTTTGCTGCCTAGTTTTGTTAATGGTACGTCGTGCGGTTCGTCATTGATCATAACAGTTAACCGTTCTGTTTTGCTTGCCGCTGTATCAGATTTTTTGAATGAAAGATTGAGCTTCGCACCTGATTTTTGGTTAGCCAGTAGCGCTTTCGGATAATAGTAGTGGTCGGATGCCGTCTTGTTGGTCCCAACCGTGACATCATCTCCGCCAAAATCTTTCAAACGAATCTTGTGAGATGGTTTAGACGTTTGAGCTGCAGCCTTTTGAAGCACTAGGTCTGTTCCAGTCAGTTGATCCGTTAATTCTGACTGAGTCAGAACATTGATTTTTTCAGCGATTGTCACAGGCTTTTCCGCTGTCACCAATAAAATGGGCTGTTCTGTTTTCTTTGCTGTCAAAGTTCTCATCACTAACGTAAGATGACTGCTTTTCGTTTTAATTCCTGCAGCTTGTTCAATCGTTTTCATCCGTCCATCCCAGCTTCCTATAGCTCCCACAGCAATCGTTGGGTGCGCCACTTGCTTGATGTCCTTTTCTTGGATAAGTTTGATCTCCTTTTGGCGATCTTTGTTTTTCAACGTACGGTATACTTTGATGGCTGCTTCTAATTCAGCTGCATCCGGTGAATTAGGAATGACAATGTCTGTCTGTTCTTTCTGATCACCTGTTTGAATAAAAGGTGATGGAAAGCTATCTAATGTGAAATCTTTCGTCTTGATTCCTTTGAATGTAAGTTCACTTTCAGGATACACTTTTAGCCAATTGGCAGGTGTCTCTTGGTTGATACACACGCCTTCTTTTAAAACACCATAAAATGTGACCTGAATGCGGTGAGTACCTTTTTTCAATTGTGATTTGTTCAACTTGATTTGAATCGACTTCTTCTGGTTTTTCCCTGATACAGGGATGGTCTTTTCGATCTCTCCATCAATCATAACAGTGAATGAGGAAGGTGAAATCAATAATGGTGAAGCCTCTATATTTAACGTCAATGTGCTTGACTCTGTTTTTTCCTGATCCACTTGATAGGTAAATTCAGTGCGGTCTTCTTGTCCATATAAGGTCACTACGTCTTCTGATAGATGCTGCGTTTTTGTTTTATTTTCTTTTGAAGAATGAATCCACTCATCTTTGACTTGAACTCGGTTGGATTGCGCCATTGCTTGACCTGCCATGAAAAAAGGCTGGATCGCTAAGGATAATCCTAATATATAAATCAACCATTTTAACGATTTCAATATGTCACCCGCTTTTCTTTTGTTGTTGATTGTAACGCTCGGTTTTGTACCATTTCACTTCTTGTTTCAATAATCGGCTTTTCGCCTCTACAAATAAGGAGTACACAACAAGCGCAATCCATACTTGGGAATAGGTAAAGTACATGAGAATCACAATGAGAATGTTTTGTTTGGTCAGCTCTGTTTTCTCTATGCTTAACGTAATCATCACTTCTGTTAAAAAGAGGAAAAAGGCTAAGCCCCATAGAATGAGTGCCACAGCTCCCACAGATAAGTGAAGATCAACGAATAAGTTTACGATAAAAATGCCGTTGGAGAGCAGTACACCAAAGAAAAATAAGAAATACGTAAAGAAAAAATAAAATAAATCAAAAATCATTCGTTTTCGTTTTAATTTCATAAACTGCCTTAAAAATTTGAGCACAACATATTGGTTGCCTCTAGCCCAGCGTGTTCGTTGCCGCCACCAGACTTTCCATGTTTCAGGCTCTTGTTCCCATGTAATCGCAGCAGGAAAGAACCGAATCACATAGCCCAAATTATACACACGAATTGTTAATTCAGTGTCTTCAGCTAGTGCATGGACATCCCAGCCGCCAAGCTCTTCTAAAATGTGCCGGCGGATCGCAAAGTTGGTGCCTGGTATTGTCGCAATGCCAAACCATTTCCATCTCCCGCCTTGCGCCATCCACTGGAAGCAGATCGTTTCTATGTTAATGAATTTTGTCAGGAGGTTTTTGGCTGCATTAATGACCCTGAATTTCCCGACAACAGCACCTGCTTTAGGATCATTCAATAATCCAAGAACCAAATGGTAGACGGCTTTCTTTTCAGGCATATTATCTGCATCGTATACACAAATAACGTCTCCTGTCGAAGCCTTCAAGCCTTCATTCAGTGCAGTAGATTTCCCCTTCCCTGCAAATGGCGGCTTTGTTTCAATCATATGGACATGATCGTATTGTTCACTAAATGATTGCACAATCTCCCCTGTACGATCAGAGGAATTGTCATTAATCACAATGATTTCAAGAAGGTGTTTGGGATAGGATAACTGGACCATGGCTTTTAGCGTCTGCCGAATGACCACTTCTTCATTATGTGCTGGAATGAGAATGCTGACGGTCGGCAGATCTTTCCCTTGTTTCGTCCATTTAGGCAGCACTTTTTCGTAAGTTAAATATTGCTGAAAGCCTCCCTGCATCAGAAACATATGATATAGGAGCATGATCCAAATCAGTATTAATGATAGGTAAAATAAGATATCAGCCACCTGATTTTCTCTCCTTAAAGATCCGTTTTTTCATGGTCAGCCTTAAATACAATGTGTAAAAAGCAAATGCCACAATAAAGAGCAGCACCACCATTGTGAGTATTCGAAGCATATTTTCCATCCCGCTTCGTTTGTGTGTTTTTGGTTCAGCTATATTGGATTGCTCTATTTGAATATGACCATTTCCTGCTGTTTTGATCTGGACATTCTGAGTTTGAACAGTCTGTTTTGTTTTCTTTAAATCTAGCCATTCACTAGAAGGGATCGCATCCATTTGTGTGATTACATCTTGCAGCCCATCTATCCCCGCTTCCACATCATAGGACAGCCCAATGGCGGCGGATTGGATATGTTGCATGGATTGAATTGTCTGCTCAGTCAGTATGTTTGCACCTTCTTGGTCAGACGCTGTATCTATAGACTGTTCAGGATATAAAGTCATGCCATGAAGCATGGCGGGTGTCGTCAAAAACGGTGATGCACTTCTTGTTTTCCATGTACGGTCTGAGAGCTGCACCTGTCCAAATAGACTGGACACATGGCGGGAAATCACTTCATAGCCTTGCAGGGATATGGCATCATTTGGTACTTCAAATGCAAGCGGATATAATCCCTGCTGCGCGAGCAGTTCAATGCCTTTTGTCAGCTTTTCTTCTGTATAGATGGCTTCTTGATGTTGATTGGATGTGATATACGTATTAAAATCTTTTTCATTCGAAAAAAAGCTTTTGTTCAGCTGCTGATCAGCTTTCTCTGGTTCATTTGACGTAACGGGCTGATCGTACTTTACATCCCAAAATTCAAAGCCTTTACCCGACTCCTCCGCTCGATACGTACGGCTAAACCCATGAAGAACGACACTAGCTCCATTGCTTTGCAATTGTTTTAACACGTGGACAAGTTTAGGCCGGTCACTGAGCGTCACTTCATCCCCTGTTGCTGGATCAATCCATATAGGGGTCACCGCCAGCAGAAAAGGGATATGGCGAGCTGTTACGTATCGTCCAAGTTCAAGCAACTTCTTCTCATCCGTGACGGGGTTAATCTTCCCAATCTGTAAGTACTTTGTCGTCGTTTGATTAGAAGCCGGCAGGAGACTTTCCAGCACCTCTGCAAGCAACTTGTCGTGCTGAAGGATATTTAGCATTCCGACATATGCCGCACCTTCTTTTGTTTGAATCACAAATGGCTGCTCAGCTTGATTTTTCTTCATTAAGAATTTACGTTGCAGATCTGTCCCTTGAACCGCCTGAGCTGTGATTCCTCTCTCTAGCTGACGGTATTCTTGATCATCAGTATCTTTGATTTGACTGATGTGATCTTGTTTGTGAAAAGTAAGCTTGGAGAATGGGCGAAGCTGTTCCGCATTGTATCCTATTGCAATTAAGCGTTTTGATTCGTTTATGAGACGAATGGTTTGTGCTTTCAACGTTCTCTTTTCTTCACCTATATAGATAACTAGCTGAGAGTCATTGAGGTTCTTTTCAGTGATTTGTTCATCAGATAAAATGGTCGTTCGTGTGGAAAAATGCCCCACAAGTACATCAAGCATATGAACAGTTGGCGTTGTCTCACCTGATTGTGTGGAATAGACGATGAGGGTCCTGGACTCTTTCTCAAGTGCACCAGCTGATGTACTGTCTTTGATCGAAAGCATAGAGAAAAGAACGAATAACAAACAACATTTCGTCAAAACATTAAAGTTCATTCATCATCATCTCGTTTTCTAGTTCTTCTAAAAATTGCTCTGGTGTCCGATAGTCCGAGCTGCTTGTTAAATGACAGACATGAAAAGTTAAGGTCACTTCACGACCATTTAGCAGGACATGCGTTTGCAGTTTATCCTTTAGCTTTTCAAGAACGATCGAGACGTTTTCTGCAGGTGTGTGAGTGAGCAGCAGCCCGATTCGTTCTTCGGATAATCGAAATTTCTTATCGGTTTCTCTCACACTTTCGCGAATCTTCATACTGAGTTGCTGGAAAAGATGCTGCATTTCTTTTTCTCCATATAATGTTTTGAATTCCGCTGAGTAGTGCATATGAAGAAGGATAAAGACGAATGGCTGTTTATATCGTTCTGCTCGTTTCATTTCCTCAGACAATTCGAGCCTCATTCGCTCTGCATTGTCAAATCCTGTGGTTGAGTCAATCGCTACAAATTGTTTGATGGCCCTCTTTTGTTGGTCAATGGTGTAACGCATCGTTTTTATTCGCTCATGTACGTTTCCAGCAGAAATAGCAAAAAAGAGAAGCGCCACGCCCCATATCACGACATCTTGCAAGGTTTGATTAGAAAAGAGTGAATTTGTGTGACCAAGCTCTGTAAAGAACATCCCGCTTCCTATAAAGAACAAAATCAACAAAGTAAAAACCAATGCTGGCAAAATACCAAATAAAATGCCGCATCCTATCACGACAAATGTGAGTGTGATGATCATGACACTCTCCGCATCACGTCCATTCAAGTAGCCCATAAATAAAATGAGTCCCGCAAACGTGAGGAGCAGCGTATAATACGTGCGATAGGTGTTACTGAATAACCTTTTCATTTAGAAGCTCCCTTTCTGCAATTAGAGGCAATAAATTATCAAATGAGTGTGTATCTTTTTCGTTCATATAGCCTCCGTAATAAGGCTTGAGAGGATCTTGGATTTGCAGCTCTTTCATTCGGTGATAGACGTCTTTTGCAAAATCATCTTCTCCTTGTTTGAGTGCATATAAGATCACCAGTGCATAGACTGAAGGCGATTCATACGTCACTGCTGGCTGTAATGTGCTCAGTTTATATCGTCCATACAGTTTTCCTTCCTTTTGGAAGTTGGTTTTCAGCCATTTCATGATGACTTTTGTATCAACCTGTGCACGTTCGGCATAAAGAGCCGTATAAAGCTGATCGATCAAGTTGATTTCCTGATCAAATGAGTAGACTTTCTTCGCTATGTCATAGGATTTTGGAAAAAATCCTTTTTGTCTCGGTGCATTTTTTAGAATGGCCAATTGGTTGTTCATCATTTGTTCTGTGAATAGGTGGAGGGATACTAGTTCTTTGATTGCTTTTGGGTCAAGATATGAAAGTGTGATTGTGTGTGAAGTTTGTTTTGTCGATGCATCATAATAGTCGGTCAACATACCCTTGAACATGTTTTTGTCTTTTAACGCTTTTGCGATTTTTTTGGCTGTGGTTTGATACACTGACTTCTGCCACAATTGATCTGCTTTTTGAAGTGCTGTTACTACACGTAAGTCATCAACTAAAGCATTGACTTTGCTTTTTTGATGAGATTCGATTTGCCAGCTAAGAAGATCATGTTCCAGTAAGAATTGAGTGCGCAGGACGTCTACCTGTTGATCAAAAGATGTTTGATCTTTTTTTCTAACAAGATAATCCATCCAAAGTCCGAGCGATTCTGATAAGTAAGTAGGCTGTTCCGCAAGCGAGGTTCGAATCATGCCTTGGTCTGTCATTAAGTGGTGAGTCATAAAGTACTCTCCTGACAATACTGGCTTTGCAGGTTCTGGTTGAGCTGAATGTTGCTGCTGTTTCCAGGTACATCCGCCTAGTAGAATGACAATGAGTATAGCGATAGCTGTACGATATATGGGTGTATCCATTCGTGTCCCCTTTCAATCCTTATTCTCTCTAAGCATCTAACGATTTATTATAGAGCGTTTCTGTTTAAATGAAAATAAATATTTTATACCAAATTACGAGTCTTTTCGCTTACATATTCCCATTTACAGAAAAACAACATGTCAAAATACTCGAACAAACAAAAAACCCATGCGAATTCACATGGGTTTTTACACAACTATTGATCTAATTTTAGTTTCTTCAATTGTTCTGCAAGTGCGTTATTGATTGGTTCTTCCACTTTCTTTTGTTTTTTCATATATTTAGACACATCGTGCTTACTGGCTCGTTTTTGATTGGATTGTGATTTGCGTTTTTCGAAAACAGACAGTTTCTCTCTATGACCACAAACACAGGCAAATATTTTGCCATCGCCTTCCCCGCGCAGCTCAAGCTTTTTATGACAGTTCGGGCAGCGTGCATTTGTTTTCTTTGCCACATTTTTTCGATGTCCGCATTCTCTATCCTGGCAAACAAGCATGGTGCCGTTTTTCCCGTTCACTTTTAACATGAGTTTTCCGCAGTCAGGACAATGTGTGCCTGTCATGTTGTCATGCTTAAAGGTTTGGTTCGTTTGTTTGATTTCAGATACGGCTTGTTTTGCATATGACTTCATTTCACTCATGAATTGAGAAGCTTTCAATTGACCTTTCGCAATTTTAGAAAGTTTTTGTTCCCATTCCGCTGTTAACGCAGGTGACTTTAAATCTTCAGGTACTAAAGAAAGAAGCTGCTTCCCTTTCGATGTGATGAAGATGTCTTTGCCTTTTTTCTCAATTAAGAAGCTGTTAAACAATTTCTCAATGATATCAGCTCTAGTTGCCACTGTTCCCAATCCACCCGTTTCGCCAAGGGTTTTCACTAAGTCCTTTTCCTTGTTCTGCATAAATGCAGACGGGTTCTCCATGGCAGATAAAAGGGTCGCTTCGTTAAAACGAGCAGGAGGTTTCGTTTCGCCTTTTGTCTCTTTTAATTGGCGTACGTCAAGTGACTGCCCCTCTGTTAATGCCGGCAAGTGCTGATCTGCTTCAGCTGATTCCTCGTCTTCATAGGAATCATCGTACACGGCTTTCCAACCGGCTGATTGCACAATTTTTCCTTTCGCTGTGAATGTCTCACTGCCGATCTTGGCGATCACTGTGGTTTCCTCATATTCAAAAGGGGTCATCAGTACAGCGAGGAATCGCTTGGCAATCAGGTCATATAATTTACGCTCTTTATCACTTAATGCACCCGGATACAGCTCTTCCTCGGTTGGAATGATCGCATGGTGATCTGACACTTTGGCGTCGTTGACAAAACCTTTATGTGCTTTAATGCCTGATTGTAGAATGCGATTCACATGCTGCGCGTAAGGTCTAACGTTCATTCCTTTGAGTCGATCTTTTAATGTGGGAACGATATCTGCCGAAATAAAACGTGAATCTGTACGCGGGTACGTCACAAGCTTATGCTGTTCATACAGACGCTGAAGTGTAGACATTGTTTCTTTTGCTGAAAAACCGTAGCGTTTATGGGCATCACGCTGCAATTCTGTCAGGTCATACAATCCTGGAGCAAAGGCTTTTTTCGCTGTTTTTTTCAGTGCATCAATCACTGCAGGTTTTCCTTTACAGGCTGCCAAGCGCTCCGTCACTACATCCTCTTGGAATGTACGGTTTTGTTTTGTCTTTGCATCCTGCCAAGTCAGCGTCAGTCCGTCTACTTGTGCCGTCAGTCCAAAGAACGGCTTCGGCTGAAATTGCTGAATGTCTTCCTCTCGCTTGGCGATCATAGCAATCGTTGGCGTTTGCACACGTCCACAGGATAACTGCGCATTGAACTTCGTTGTCAGCGCTCTTGTTGCGTTGATTCCTACAATCCAGTCGGCCTCTGCACGGGCCACCGCCGAGCGATACAGGTTATCATACTCTCTGCCGTCTTTTAATCGTTTGAACCCTTCTTGAATGGCTTTGTCTGTAACAGACGAAATCCATAGACGTTTTAGAGGCTTTTTCACATGTGCTTTTTCAAGAATCCACCTTGCCACAAGCTCCCCTTCACGTCCAGCATCTGTTGCGATGACAATGTCTTTTACATCTTTTCTCGCCAGCTGCGCTTTGACCGCTTGAAACTGTTTCCCTGTCTTTTTCATCACGACAAGCTTGAGTGGTTCTGGAATAATTGGTAAATCCTCTAGACGCCAGGATTGAAATTCTTTCCCGTAGCCTTCTGGATCAGCCAGTGTCACCAAGTGGCCCAGTGCCCACGTGACAATGTATTGATCTCCTTCTAAGAAGCCATTTCCTTTTTTATGACACTTCAGCACACGTGCAAGGTCACGTCCTACCGAAGGTTTCTCTGCTAATACAACTGTTTTTGACACTAGATTTCACATCTCTTTCTTCTATCCATCCTTTTATTATAGCAGACGTGGAGATGTGGTTCTAATGACGGATTATTTCTTCAATCGTTTAATGATTTCGTTTGTGACCTCTTGTGTTTGATAAGCTCCGCCGATGTCTGCCGTTAAAAAGCCGTCTGCTGTGACAGATTCAATCGTATCGAGAAGGTGTGTGCCTAATTCTTCCTCTCCGAAATGATCAAGCATGAGTTTAGCGGTCCAGATTTGTCCGATAGGGTTTGCGATCCCTTTTCCAGCGATATCTGGTGCTGATCCATGTACTGGCTCAAACATGGATGGATATTTGCCATTTACATTGATATTGGCTGCTGGTGCGACACCAATACTACCCATGATAGCGGCACCAAGATCCGTCAAAATGTCACCAAATAAATTGCTGGCAACAATCACATCGAATTTCTCTGGTCTTGTGACAAAGAAGGCTGAGAGTGCATCAATGTGCTGAGAATCTGCTGCCACATTAGGGTAGTCCTTTGAGACGTCTTGAAACACTTCATCCCAAAATGGCATGGTATGCACGATGCCGTTTGACTTTGTTGCACTTGTTACATGGTTTCGTCTCTTTTCTGCTAATTGAAAAGCAAAACGCATCGCACGTTCTGTCCCTTTTCTAGAGAAGACGGCATTTTGAATCGCAAGCTGATCCTCCCCTTGATAGATGCGGCCTCCAATTTCACTATATTCACCTTCACCGTTTTCTCTTACAACAAGAAGATCGAAATTCTTTGGGTGAGCAAGCGGGGAGCGAATGCCGCTCAGCTGTTTTGCCGGTCTAACGTTAATCACCTGCTCAAATTCACGTCTAATTTTAATGAGCAATCCCCAAAGTGATACATGATCCGGCACTAAATTGGCATCTCCGACTGCTCCTAAGAAAATGCTGTCAAAGGCTTTTAGTTGTTCCAATCCATCCTTTGGCATCATTTCGCCATGCTCTAAATAATACTCACAGCTCCACGGAAAGTCCTGAAAGGTGAAAGACAGACCGCCATGCACATCTGATACCGCTTTCAAAACTCGAATAGCTTCAGGCACAACTTCCTTTCCAACCCCGTCACCTGGTATCGCTGCAATTGAAACATGCTTCATTGATTTTTCCCCCTTTGTTATCGGTCGACCGTCGACCGTTTCATTTGAGTTTACTAAATAGTGCGTGTTCTTACAATGGACAAAAGACGCTTTTTTTGATCAAAGCGCCTTTTTATCCTGCATCAGCACATGGGGCTTCTGTTTCTTTCTTCCCGCACTTTTTTTATCTGAAAGCAGCAAACCTCCTAAGGTCAGTGCTGTTCCAAGCCCAGACATGAAGGTCAAGCTCTCGTGAAGAACGATCATTGAAATGATCATCGTGATAATAGGCACTCCATAAATATACACACTTGATTTCACCACTCCGATCGTCTTCACGGAAAAGCTCCATGTCAGAAAACAAATAGCAGATGCAAAGACGCCTAAAAACAGCAAGTGGAAGGCAAACGATGGATTGGTCAACCGCTCCCAGTCTAAACGAACCTTAAAATGCCAGATCAGTGGAATCATCCATAGCAGTCCGTAAAAGAAGACACGCCTTGTTACCTGAATGATATGGTAGCCATATTGGTTGATCATCTTCGATAAAATGGAATAGAATGCCCAGACGATGGTTGCTGTTAATGCTAAGGCATCACCGAGTGGATTCAATTGAAACGTCGTCATTCCATTCATGCTAATCAGCACGATTCCCGTCATCGCGATGAAAAAGCCTATGAAAAACCGGCTGTGCAGCGGCTCATCTTTTAATAAAAAATAAGCCAATAAAAAAGAGAAGCATGGGACAACGGAGCTGATGACACCTGCATTCGAAGCGAACGTATAAGTAAGTGCGACATTTTCTAAAAAGTAATATAAGACCACACCGCATAAACCTGCCAGCGCAAACATCCCTTCATGCTTTTTGCTTTGCACCTTCATCGTAAACGGATAGATGATCATCAGAGCCAAGTACCCTATAAAAAAACGGAAAAATAAAATCTCTGTTGGAGAAAAAGCCGTTAATAATATTTTGGTAGAGATAAAGGTAGATCCCCATAAAAAAATGGTGAACATGGCCGCTAAATGACCGAGCAGCTGTTTATTTATCATCAGCTGTTACCTGCTTTACAAAAATTTGCTGATACTGCCCTGGCGTGAGCCCAATAAATTCTGAAAAGAAATGACTCAAATGACTTTGATCAGAAAATCCAGCGGAGGCAGCCGCATCTACAGGCTTCACTCCTTGGGCGAGAAGTTCCTTCGCATAGTTCACCCTGATTGTCTGTAAATAACGATACGGCGTAATTCCTCTGAACTTTGTAAAAGCACGCAGCAATGAATATTTGTTCATGGACACAAGCTCACCTAAGTCATCTAACGATATATTTTCCGTGAGATGTGTTTCAATATATTGCTGTACGTCTCGGACTTTTTGTTCGTTGGCACGTGTGGCTGATGCTTTTTCCTCTGAGGTATCAGCATAGGCTTCAATCAATTGTTTCATAAAGAAATAGAAGGTTTCCTGTTTATTCAAAGCAGGAGCTTCTTCTGTGATCATTTGATGTAGATCATATAATGGCTTTGTTAGTTCACTTTGTGAAAACACAGGGGCTTTAAAATGCGGTTTGTGCTGAAAGACCTTCTCTAGCACACCTGCTTCAATATTTAAGCAACGATAATCAAGTGTCCTGTGATCAATTTGTTCACATGCGTGATTATCATACGGATTAAAAAGAAGGATATCACCTTTTTCAATGATGTATTCTTGATTTTGGCAGACCAAACGTCTTTGACCGTCTTCAATAAACCCAATCACATAATATGTATGAAAATGATTCGGGAACTTTTGCATGATGCCATGAAAGCGATATGCCTCTATTTGTAAGTCTTGATCAAAATGTACAGTTCGTTCCTCTTGTGTGTTCATGTCGATCCCTCTTTTCGCTGAACTGATCATAAGTGTAGCACACCCCTTTTCTCTTGGATTGTACGATATTGACTTTTTGATGCAGGCTTGCCTAGAGGGAAAAACTTGGATAACATGAGACAAAAGATGATGTATAAAAGAGGGAATGATGGGATGAATTCATTCGAGATGGAAAAACCAGCACCGTATCACATGCAATTTTATGAACAGCTGAAGCAAATGATTTTTGATGGCCAGTTTCAGCCAGGAGAGCGCATCAATGAAACACAGCTTGCCAAACAATTTGGCGTAAGCCGATCACCGGTCAGAGAGGCGATGAGGCTGTTAGAAAAAGACGAGCTTTTAATCGCAGATCATCGATCAGGCTATTCCGTCTATACGTTAACAGAGCGGGATGTCGAGGAACTCTATCAAGTCCGAATGGCTTTAGAAACGCTTGCCGTTAAGCTTGCCTGCAAAGAAGCCACAGATAGAGAGATAGATGACATTGAACAGGTGCTCACGAAGGCAGACGAAGCAATCAAACAGCAGCTGCCATCTCAGGATATCGTTCAGTTACACGAAGCGTTTCATCAAACAATCATACAAGCCAGTCACAATCACCGTTTATCTAAACAATTAAATCACGTGAATGCGCTCATTCATTATTGCCGCATCTTTCATTTTAGCGGCGGGGCTCGTGCTGAAACCATTCAAAGAGAGCATGCAGCCATCTATTCTAAAATAAAAAAGCGCCACTCCACAGAAGCCGTTCAAGCAATGACGGAGCATTTATTGCATGATGTGATGCACTTAAAGCAAGTACTCTCTGAAACAAACAAGGAGTAAAGGACTTTTCCCATTTTTTAAGCATTCCATGAACATATTTTGAATTTTTCGTAGATTTCAGCATGTCCAGACGATCTTTCGTTTATATTAGAAGATGAGAAACTAGCTTTTATACAGGAGGATTTGTATATGCATACAAGTATTAGCCGTCTGAGACAGGCGGGTTTTATTGAGGGTATGTCTCTTTTAACCCTTCTTTTAATTGCCATGCCTCTAAAATATTTTGCGGATATTCCGATGGCAGTCACTATTGTAGGCTCTCTTCATGGCGCATTGTTTGTCATCTATATGCTCGTTTTGGCATATGTGACCTTTAAAGTTCGCTGGCATTTGAAATGGTCCATCGCTGGTTTTTTTGCGGCTTTCATTCCTTTCGGTAACTTCGCCTACGATAAGGTGCTCCGCCAATATGATACAAAAGCTTAATCAAAAAGGGCTAAAACGAAATTCGTTTTAGCCCTTTTTTTCACGCTGGGGAACGCTTTTTTAAATCGATGCATATTTCACAATGGCTGCTTGACGCGTCATGTCGTGATACGCCACCCATAATTCATCACCAGGCAAGACGCTAGTGATTGGATCGATTGGCTGCTTCACTTCATACATGATGCCATCTCTCTCAACCTGAATGATCGCTAACGGCTGGTTGCCGATGACACCGGAAAATGTGACATGGGTCACTTTTGCACTTCCTTGTTTCTCTTGCATAAGACCCATTTCTCTATCCAGCTCTTCTTTCTTTGTCTGGATCGTGATTTGAGTGCCGGCTGCGACCTGCATATGATCAGGTATGAATTGGCTGACCGTTTTTGTGATGGATTGATCTCCGCTAGAAACCGTCACATCCAGCATAATAGGCTTCTGATCATGAATTGTGACTGGATATTGCTTCACCCGTTGGATCGTTCCTGTCAATGTCACGTCTTTCCCCGAACGATTCCGCACTTCATGCCCATAGGCTGCCATTTTCAGCTGACCACTGATGTCGACGAGATCGGCTTTTTCTCCTGTTCTAAATTCAAAACCAGCGGCTTGAATCATCGGAATGGTATACCTTTTCTGATCTGCTTCAAATGTAAGTGATAAGACGGTGCCTCGTCCTACGGTTCCATATGATTCTATGTTTCTTAAAATAGCGCCTTTGATGAACTTTGGCTCGCTTGGCTGCGAGAAGTCACCTTCTTTTAAGAGCATCGCTTTTTTCTTTTTCGGATTGTAGAGAATGGCGATACGCTGACCCGGTTGCGGTATCTGAGTATAGGATACAATCGTTTTAACCGCCTTTTCGATATTTTTCCCATCATATTGAAATTGAAGTTGCATGTTGACCAGCGGCTGTTCGTTGATGTAGGTACCCGTTTCTTTGACTGATACAATATTGGCTTCTAATGTGACACTGTCTTTTATCTTGTTCTTTCTCACAAGCCTCAAAATCGGTGGCAGGAAGATCGCTAGCACAAATAACAACAGTGGGATAAAGAGCCATATCGCCCAGTTGAGAATAAGTGGTCCGCCCTGCATGACATATTGCATAAAGGTGTCAACAGACGTTTGGTGGGCTGGACTGGCATTTTCGATTGAGATGACCTTTTGCAAAGGAAATTCCTTTAGCTGTTTGCTTTTCGCCTCAAATGCCCCCGTTAATTGGTTGCCAAGTGAATAATAGAGCCAATTGCTCTTCACATTTTTATGAAAAGAGAGATCTTCTTTTTGTAAAGTTTCATATGACAACGACTGAGACAGCTTGCTGGCAGACGTCGCCTTATTCGTGCGATGATTATAAATATAACCAGTTAGCTTGCCTTGTGCTTCGTCCTTTGCTGTAGAGCCTAAAAGAAGAACTTCTTCTTCATTCAGCTGGTAGATAAAGGTTTGGTACATCGGTTTTGGTGTTGGGACGACTTCCCCAAGCCTTCCCTCTGCATCCACTTTCCTTGGTCTTTTTGGATAGTTGGATTCGACAGCGACAGCAACGTTTTGTGATGATCCGATCGTTTTTTTCAGTTGCTGCACGACTTTATCTTCAATGAGGCTAAACGGTTCTGCACTTTTGGAGACATAGACCCCAAGCTGATGCTTCTCGTTTGAGATTCCGCTGACATACGCCTTCTGGTCATTTTTCAAAGTCAATTCAAACATAGGGAATGGGGTCTGCCCTCTAAAAGAATTCATGACGACATCGATGGAAACAGGTCTTGCTGGCAGCTTCAGCTCGCTGAGATTGTGGACATGAAACTGACCATTCTTTAGCTCACCGAGGACCGCAGCAGCGCCTTCCATTTCTCCTGTAAACACGAGACGTCCATTCCATTGATATGTATTCGTTTTTAAAAATGAGGGAATCTGTAAGTTTTGCTTGACGAGTTCTTTCTTTGCTCCGCTTGGAGACAGTTTTTCGATCAACAGCTGATCGTCTTTATTTTTTAAAGCAAGTAAGAGATGGTTCCCTTGAATAGATGGCAGCATTTCATTAAACGTATCGCTTTCCGTTATCCATTCACTGATTCTTTTTCCTGATTGAGGATCATACATTGCAAAATGGAGCTGCTGGTTTTTTGATACAGCACTCACCACTCGTTTCCCTTCATCGAATGTAAATATTTGTTTGACGTCATATTGCGTCGCTTTCCCTGCGGATAAATCATCTTGGTAATGGTTCCACACCAAAATACTAAGAATGATTGCTGGAATAAAGAAGACAATATACCTGAGGAAAATCACTGGTATTCTTTTCACTTGATCGCTTCCTTTCATGGAGTTCCTTTTTCTTATACGTCAGTGCAGCGAGAATGTTTCATGCTAGAAGAATACCATTCCAACTTTCTAAATCCATATTTTACATATTTGATTGTTTACGATAAAATCCAATCAGATTCAAAAAAAGGATGTTATCTCAATGGATAAGCTATCATCGATCATTCTAGCGGCTTGGCTGCGTGTTCCCCGTTGGTTCAAGCAAGGGGTGCTCGTATCTATTACCATTTTCTTTTTTTATATGTGCTTTGTAAAGGGGCTGACTAGCTGGTACACCTTGCCGCCTGTCACTTTGCTCGCATGCGCCATTTGTTCCTTTTTCATCTGGATGGTGTGGCTAAACAGTCAAAAAAACAAGTGAAAAGGAGAATTTCATGAAAGAATCCATCTTTTATTTTGCTATCTCTTTTGTTCTTCAATGGGTTTGGTTTGGGGTTGTGCATCCAGATAGAGGCGTGACACTGCTGGACATGTTGATCTTCTCTATTTTGTTTACGGTGATGTTCTTTTTTATTGGCCGGATTTGGAGGTATCAGAAGAAAGGGCGAAGTGAGTGATGATGAAGCATTTCCTCTTTCTGTCGATGAGCAGTTCTATTGTGAGCGGAGAATCCTGTTAAAGGTGATGTCATGCGGACGGTGTCCGCTTTTTTTCTTCCTTTTTCCTATTTTATTGTTTAAAACGTAAAAAGGCTGCCAAATAGATGGCAGCCCGTTTCTTACTCTTTTCATGCAAATAAATAATCAATGTTTAATCTCCGTCACGGAGTGTATGAATTAAGATTCGATCATATCAGTGTGTCATATGTGTTCCGAGTGAACCTACGTTTGAAAGTAAACGCCATGGAAGTTCTGGATAACAAGACAACGAAAGCCCTACCTCTCATTCGTCCTTACGGCTCCGAAGCCGTGCCAGTGTGAATTGTAAATCAAAACGTCTTTTTTCCATTCTTCCGCTTTTATAGGGGGGCGGTTGCAGAAGGAAAAGAATAAGTTTGTTCGCTTTGACAGCGTCTCGTTCTTATCAAGTAGAAGCTCTATTGCTTCTCATTATGTCATAGAAAAAAGAAAGTTTACTTTCTTTATTTATTTGCTATTTCAACACTTAATATAAAACTATAACACGTTCCCCCAACTTACGCAAGTGTTAAAGTGATAATTCTGCTGGTGTCCGGTTTCCTTCGTTCATATAACGAATGGAGGTTGGGTCAATCTTAAGGATTACTAGGTTTGGATCATCTTTTCCTTTAAACCATTTCTCCATCTCATCAGACCAAAGCTTGTCGATCAGTTCTGGATCATCAGTTAATGTGGCTTTACCTGCGATTTCTGCATATGTGTCCCCAAATCCTTCACCTGAATAACCAATGAGAATATGAACATTCGGATTTTTTTCAATCTCATCAGCTTTATGTGTTTCTTTGCTTGTTGGTGTATATAATGTCAGCCCTTCATGAAAAAAAGTCATATAGCGGGTATGCGGCTTATCTTGTTCAACAGTCGCCAATGTTCCAACTTTTTGTTCGTCTAATAAGTTCATTACCTTTTGCTTTAACTCTTCTTGTGACATGTATCTTCACTCCTTCAAAATGTCATCCGTACTCTTAGGTTTCCACGACAATCCATTCATTAAACAAAGAAATGTGTTTTTCATAAAAAGACATCTTCTAGCTGATGCTATAAAAAACGGACACATTGAAAGGGGAAGTTGAACATGCATCATGAAACGATGTTCCATTTGAGTTCACTTGTTATTGCAGCGGTTGTTGTGGGCATTATCATATGGTCTGTCTCATCTGTACAGAAGAATCGGAAGAAATACTAAATACACCGCCCAATCAAAGCTGGGCGGCGTGTTTATTGATCATGTATTCATAAAGGAACCGCCGTTGACGTGAAGTGTCTGTCCCGTCATATAAGACGATTCGTCCGAAGCAAGCAGTACATAGCAGCCTACATGCTCCACAGGCTGTCCTGGTCTTCCCATTGGCGTCTCGGCCCCGAAGCTTTCGACACTGTCTTCATCAAATGTAGATGGAATGAGCGGCGTCCAAATTGGGCCGGGCGCTACACCGTTTACCCGAATACCATCTTTCACAAGCGACTGTGCCATAGAACGAGTAAAGCCGTTGATGGCCCCTTTTGTCGCCGTATAATCAATGAGCACTTTGTTGCCTCGATACGGGTTAATAGATGTTGTATTAATAATGGAACTTCCCGGTTTTAAGTAATCGAGTGCCTTCTTCGTAAAATAAAAATAAGAATAGAAATTGGTTCTAAAGGTTTGGTGAAGCTGTTCACTAGAAATATCTTGAATACGTTCTTTCGGATGCTGTTCGGCCGCATTATTGACTAAGATGTCCAGCTGTCCAAAGGCTTCAACTGTCTTTTCTACCGCTTTCTCGCAAAAGGCTTCGTCCCCGACATCCCCTGCAATTGTTAAACATTTGACGCCTTCCTGTTCTACACGTTTTTGCGTATCCTCTGCATCCTCATGTTCATTTAAGTATACGATCGCGACATGAGCTCCTTCTTTGGCATACGCAACAGAAACGGCACGTCCAATTCCGCTGTCTCCACCTGTAATCAGCGCTACTTTTCCTTTTAGCTTACCAGACCCTTTATACGATTCATCCTCATAGATCGGCGCAGGATTCATTTCTCTTTCACTGCCCGGCTGCTGATCCTGCGTTTGGCGCGGAATGCCATTTGTTAAGTATTCACGTAAATCCATGTGTAAGCTCCTCCTTGATTTGTTGATGTATCCTTTCATTACCACTTCATTTTTTTACTCAAACATCCCTATGCGTCATCAATGCGTTTTGAAAACTGACAGGTTTCAGGATGGGAAAAATCGGTTACATAAACATGAAAAAGGAGCGTTCTCACATGCTATCAACCATTTCTAAAACCTTTAGCAGACCAAAAGGTTGGCTCGGAAGCATCGCAGGTTTTATTATGGCAAATGAAAATAAGGCACTGAATCAATGGGCGATCCAGCATTTAGATTTATCAGATGGTGAAAACATTTTGGAAATAGGCTACGGCCCCGGCTATAGCATCAAACATATGCTCAAGCATTATGACGATCTTCACATTGATGGACTAGATGCTTCTTCAACTATGAAGGAACAGGCGCATTCGCGTATAAAGAAACGATCCAAAGAGAAGCAGGTCCGGCTGTATGTCGGGAAAATTGAAAAAACACGCCTGCCGGCGGATCAGTATGACAAAGTACTTTCTGTTAACAATTATACGATTTGGGATGACCCAAAGGCTGGCGCACTCAACCTTTATCACACCTTGAAACCTGGCGGAAAACTCGTCATTGTGATGCAGCCAAGAGAAAAAGGAGCAGACGCCAATCGGACAAAAGAAATGGGCGAAAGCATCCTCAATGATTTAGAATTTGCTGGATTTGATCAGTTTTCTGTTGAATATGAAGAGATTCGTCCCACCCTCGCTGTCTGTGTCACAGCAAAAAAGCCGAGAAGCGAATAAGCTCTCGGCTTTTTCTTACCATTTTGCCTCTTTGACAAATTGATAAAAAAGTTGATGTAATTTCTGTTCAATCTCTTCCTTTGTTCCTTGTCCATAAAGCGCCATGCTTTCTTCGCTTTCAATGATGGATGAACTGATCAGGCTAAACATTTCAGACCCTTCTTTGCCAAGCTCTAGCGGCGCCAGCATGAGGAGCATTCTGGACATGAGCTGTTGCCCGCCATCCATGCTTTTGATCTCGTATGCCTCATCAAGATCATAGATATGAAAGACCGGTTTCTTAATGAGATCATGCTTTAAGTGAAAAAGAGCAAACTCGGTTCCTGGAATGCCTAAACCACCTTGCTGCTCACGCTCAAGTAAACCGGCTGTCACTTCGTCTGCACGTTCTAAATAGCCTTGACTTTCAACCTGACGCATCAGCTCTCTCATTGTTGTCTCATGCTGCTCCATTGTCTTCTTTTTTTCTATTGTAAAATGGGACAAGATGCTGCGAATCACTGACATATAATTCGTGATTTGCTCTGCCATTCCTATCATATCAACCGTTTCCTCCACCGATTCTTTTGCAGATTCCTGCGCTCTTTTTTTCTCAATCAGATAAGGAATTTTTCGTTTAATATGAGACTTGACCCGCACTGCGTCATCCTCGTTTAAGAGCGGGCTGACCATAATGTAATCAATATGCTCATATGGGATCGGAACGGTTGATACGATCATGTCATAGCTCGCCGCGTCGATTTCCTTTAACTCCATTAAGGAAGATAGATCGAATTTGGCGATCTCAGGCAGTTCTTTTTTTAATCGTGATGCGAGCATTTTTGACGACCCGATACCGCTTGAGCAAACGACCAATGCATGAATCTTTGTTTCTTCTTTTTTAATTTCAAGCACCGAACCAAAATGAAGTACGATAAAGGCAATTTCATCCTCTGGAAATTCGATCTCAGGAAAGAAGCGCTCCACACCTTCTTCAATCGCCATGAACAGCAAGAAGTAGTCTTTTTTTATTTGTTGTGTGAGCGGATTGTAAATCCGCATCTTTTCTTTTAAACGGTTCATAGCTGGTTCAAGATGAGACACGAGTCCCTCATACAATGAATCGTTTTCATTTAAATGGTAACCTGTTTTATGAGAAATAAAGTCAATGAGTTTCTTCGTTCTCAGCGCGATATCTAACTCAATCTCATCAATGCGGTATTCTGCCGTAAAGCTTCGATTTGCACTGCGCAAATGGATGGTCATGTAGCCGACCTCCGCTTCAGGAATCTCTACATTAAACATGCGTTCTAATGCTCGTGCGATTCTGAGTGAAGATTCAAATTCCTTCGTCCGCTTTAATTCAAGCAATTCTTCCTCTTCCATCCGAATGGTTTCACCGATTTGAATGCGTTCAATGGCATAGGTTAAGTGAACGACAAGTGCAATATAGGCACTATCTGACAACGAGAGAGAGAGTCTGTTTTTCAAATGAAAGAGCAGCCTTTCTACCTTGAGCAGCTGTCCTCGACTGACTACCCCAAATACCTTTTCAGTCGCTTTCGTTCGATGTTTAATATTCATCTCAATCGTTTCGAGAAATAATTGAATGTCGAGACGGTCAACGATCAGGTTCCCGACAATTTTTCGTTTGGCTTCCTCCGGCCCTTTTAATTCAATGCCGTACCCACGCTTGCGGATAAGCAGTAAACCGTAGGGAGCGATCCAGTCCGTCAGTTCATCTAAGTCGTAGCTGATGGTCGCATTTGTAACCTGCAAGTCGGCTGCAAGTGTATATAATTTCACCGGTTCCTTTGCTTCGAGCAGGGCACACAGGATTAAGAGCTTCCGTTCATCAGAACTATATTCAATTTGATCTTCATTTGAAATATGAGACAGAAGCCGCTGTTTGTCTTCCTGTTCACCGACCGCCTTCAAGCCCTTCCCCGGCTGTTTATCAAGTGATAGGTTGTAATTCTTTAAAATAGGTTTAATGGATTTAAGTTCTCTATGAATGGTTCTTGTACTTACCTGAACAGAATCGGCGATCTCACGAATGGTGACATAACGATTTTGCTGAATCATATATTTGATCACTTTCTGTTCTCGTGCCGTTATGTACATGAAATGCCTCCTTCTGCTTAAATAGGTCTATTGTCACACTTTAATATAAAACGCTTTCACTAATTGATGCAACCTGAAGTTGATCTAAATTTGGCACACAGGCTGTGACAAAATGAAAGACTCACACGTTTCTCCAAAATGATGGTCCATAATCCTTTTGATGAAATTGAATCGTTTGTTCATGAAATGGCAGTGTGCCCCCGACCTTTAATGAATAGGTAGGATGATAGACGGGAGAGCCAAAGCAATACTCCATCGTCCCTTCCTCCGGCCGAAACATGACGGTTCGCATCGTCCCAAACAGCTCTTCATAATTGTGCACAGTCAGACCAGCAGGGTATTCTGCCTGAAATAGTTCCGTAAGAGACTCGCTTGACGGCTGTTCTTCTAAAGCTTGAATTAACATGTCGTACCTGACAACAGAATGATGTTTCGTCAACCCTTTTGCCGTGTGATCAGCAAGCGGATGGTTCGTAGCCGCAATAAATCCACGCTCCGGCCTTCTCACCTTTTTTTGCCCATCAATCATTTCAATCACAGCCGCCTCTCCCTGCCGGTCGGCAAGCATTAGGTGAACATTTGACGCGACGGGCATTTCCTGTACCAAACGGACGGCATCCTCCACCATTTTACAGGACTCTAGCACAGCACGAATGACATGATATACTTGCAAGCCAGCAACAGCCGGCGGCTTTAAGCCTGGTTCGTTGCCAATAGGCGGACCGCATGCAGAAAATGTGACCGATAGACCATGCTCATTCATCCCATCAGATCTGCCAAATAAGATTAATGATGAGCCTGTATGGACTGCTGAGCCCTTCACATGTGTAGATACAAGACGCATATCATCAAACAGCGGAGAAAAATCATAGTTGCGAAGCATCACCGTTTGTTGATTGGCAGCCTCATTTCCCTGCATCACACAATGGGAACAGCCTGGCTGAAGATGCGAAGAATAGAAAAAGGTCAAATTGCTTTCATCTATTTGCATTTCATCACAAAATCCCGTGAGCTCTTCCTCTAACTGAGGAAGAAACGGTCGAATCAGCTGCTTCGTTTCCTTCACAGCCTCTTTTGATAACGGTTCTGATTGAATATATTGTTTTTTAAGCAAAGGGTGCTCCTTCAGCCAGACAGCCTGCTGCTTTCCTACCTCATAAGCTGTTCCTTTCAATTCATGAAAATACGCGCTCATCTCCTGCATGCATACACCTCTTTTGTCTTGTTTCTTTTATCATATCGAAACAGCCCTTCATTTAAAAGAATGAAAAAAACTGCAATCCCGCGGGATCACAGTTGCTTAGCGGATTGTTGAAACAGCGCTTCTGCCATTGCTTCATATCCTTTGTGATTCGGATGAAATTGATCAATCGATAAGTATGCGCTTTGATGACCTTCAAATACATCGTAAATATCCACTACTTCTACATGTGGATTCGCAGCAAGCTGGCGAAGGTGATGGTTGTATTGCTTCAGCCATCTCTCTGCGATCGGAATCTCAGGAAAAGGATTATATAAATTCAATAAATATACGCAGTATGGATGATGCTGCCCTCTTTTTATCAGAGCGATTTCTTGAACCATTTTGCTAAAATTCGCCTGACAATGCATAGACGCTTGCAGCAGTGTCTTTTCATCTTCCCCTTTTTCATACTGCAGAACAGCTTGAACTAGATCATTCCCGCAGCCTGTGATGGTGATGATGTCAGCATGAGCAATCGCCCGTCTTACATCAGACCGCTGAAAAAGCTGCAAGATCTCTTCCGTTGTTAACCCTGATTTCGCAAATACGGACAGTTTCACCGGTATATGCAGCTTCTTTTCAAGCTTCGCCGCATATCGCTCCGTAAAACCGCCGCCAAATAAACGTGCCCCCACCCCAACCGTTAAGGAATCTCCAATCGCAACATAGGATCGTCCCACTCTTATCCCTCACTCTCTCCTGCCTTCTCTTATATATACGAAAAAGAAGAACAAATGCTTGTAGCAGATGGCTTAAAGGCATCCACCTTTTTTTCAAAGACGCAGGATGAACGCATTTACAAACACTTTACTTGCGATATCGATCCATTTTTTGTTCAATGGGAGTAGGGTTTTTTTGCTTAAATCGCAGCTTTGAAGCGTTTCAGAAAAATTTACAAACTTTTTATCTTGATTTCAAGACTTTATACCTTGACTTCAAACTATATAGTGATTACAATGAAAATATCAGTTTTTATGTAACTGTGCTTGTTACATCTTTTTCATAGCATTCCAATATGATTAAAGATGCCACATATTCAGTGTATCTTTGGGATACGCTAAAAAAATCATTGAAACAGGAAGGATTGAATGAACATGGCAAAAGTTTTATACATCACTGCACATCCGCATGATGAAACAGTTTCTTACAGTATGGCTACTGCTAAAGCATTTATCGAATCTTATAAGGAAGCAAATCCAAGTGACGAGGTTGTACATATCGATTTGTACAAAGAAAACATTCCTCACATTGATGCAGATGTATTCGCTGGATGGGGCAAGCTTCAATCTGGTGCTGGCTTCGATACACTTTCAGCTGAAGAGCAAGCGAAAGTTGCTCGCCTAAACGAATTAAGCGATCAATTCGTTTCTGCTGACAAATACGTATTTGTTTCACCACTTTGGAACTTCTCATTCCCACCAGTTCTTAAAGCATACATCGACTCTGTTGCTGTAGCTGGTAAAACATTCAAATACACTGAGCAAGGTCCTGTTGGATTACTAACAGACAAAAAAGCGCTACACATCCAAGCACGTGGCGGATACTACACTGAAGGTCCTGCTGCTGAACTAGAAGCAGGTCACCGTTACCTTGGAACAATTGCAAACTTCTTCGGTATTCCTTCTTTCGAAGGTCTTATTGTTGAAGGTCACAATGCTGAGCCTGCAAAAGCAGAACAAATTAAAGCAGATGCGATCGAACGTGCAAAAGCTTTAGGTAAAACTTTCTAATCATGAACACGCAAAAAGCCAATGATCTTAACGGTCATTGGCTTTTTATTTGTTCAGATGCAAAACCTAATTCTTTTGAAATGCCGCTGGCCGCTTTTTTGACCTGCTCAATTAAATAAGGAAGCCGTTCCTTTTGATAGCCGGCCTCAAACCCTGCAATACTAATGCCTGCTGCCACTTCTCCGTGATGATTGAAAATGGGCGCTCCAATAGCCGCAGTATAGTTTTCAAGCTCTGAATAGCTTAACGTATAGCCACGTCTGTTTGATTCTTCGATCATGTTTCGCAGGACATCTTTATCGGTAATGGTTCCGATCCCGATTTTCCCGAGCTCTACCGAATCAATATAGGCAAGTCTCTCTTCCTCTGGCAAAAAGGAAAGAATACTTCTCGCACAAGCTCCCGCATATAATGGGGATCTTCTTCCGACAGCGGTATAGAGCCGGACAGGCTGCGTTCCTTCCATTTTCTCCACATAAATCGCTTCATCTCCTTCACGAATAATGAGCTGAACAGCCTCACCTACCTCATCACGCAAGTTTTCCATAAAGGGCCTTGCAATTCTACGGATATCGAGGCGGTCGGCGACAAGCTGACCATATTCAAGGAACATCAAGCCTAATCGGTAAACACCTGAAGGATGCTTTTCTAATAACCCCATATCGGCTAACGAGTTGGCCATTCGGTGTACAGATGTTTTGGGCATGCTCGAGAGCTCAATCATGTCATTTAACGTTAATTGTTCGTGTGTGATAAAAAGCCGTAATATCTCCATTGATTTCACAACGGTTTTATTTGTGTTCTGCATGTTTCTCACCTTTTCTAAAACGAAAATGCTTCGAGTTTTAATCTTGCCGTCAGGTCCTTCATTTCTGCTTCTTGTGTGAATAAGGCTTGCTCTGCTTCTTGGTGGTCAATTTGTTGAAACGTGAGATTCGCTCCAGGCATCGCCTGCGCAATGAGCGGCAAATCGACTGTTGCCACCTCACCAATTCGGGGATATCCACCTGTCGTCTGGCGATCTGCGAGCAGAATAATCGGCTGGCCGTCAGGAGGAATTTGAATAGAGCCAAAAGCAACCGCTTCTGAAATCAATTCAAGCTTTTGCTTTAAACGAATCGATTCCCCTTTCAATCTGCATCCCATACGATCAGATTGGGGAGTGACCTGATAAGACCGTTCGAAAAAAGCCTGCTGCGATTCTTCCTGAAAATGAGATAGATGTCTGCCTGCCAGCACCCGAATGACTGGTGATTTCCCGAGAGGCAAAAAATGAGCATGATTGACTGTCCAGTCTGGCGCACGTTCCCCTTTGCTTTTTAACATGTGAACGAGGCTCACCGCCAGTGGTGACGGTTCTCCAATCGGCAGGACGTCTCCTTTTTCTAGCGGACGCCCTTCTACCCCGCCTATCTTCGCTCTGACATACGTACTTTTACTTTTCATCACCGGCTCAACATCAAATCCACCGGCTACAGCGAGGTAGGAGCGGCATCCCCTCTTACAAGGGCCAAAGGTGATCGTGCTTCCTGCTCGAATGAAGAGCGGTTTCCATAGAGGCGCTTGTTCCCCGTCAATCTCAATCTCCACATCAGCACCGGTCACGGCGATCAGCTGATCCTTCTGACATGTCAACACTGGACCGGGCCCCATTAATGTGATTTCCAGCACCGCTTCGTTTTCTTGATTCCCGGTGAGGATGTTGGCGATTCGGAGCGAGAGCGGGTCCATGCTGCCGCTCGTTAACACACCGTACTTCTGATAGCCTATCCTCCCTTTATCTTGAATGGTGGTGAACATTCCTGGCTTGATGACATGCATACTCAACGATCTTCCTCCTTCATGCTGAAAAATTCCTTTTCAGACAGTTGAACAAATCGAACCTCGTCCCCTGCCTTTAGAAGACTAGGTCTCTCAGCATTCGGCCGAAATAAGGACAAAGGGGTTTGTCCAATGAGCTGCCAGCCTCCCGGTGTAGATATCGGATAAACCCCTGTCTGCTTCCCCGCAATACCCACAGACCCTTTTGGAATCGACATTCTTGGTGTTTCTCTACGCGGAGCTGCAATTTTTTCAGAAAGTCCGCCTAAAAACGGGAACCCAGGAGCAAACCCAATCATATAGACAAGATACCTCCCGGATGTGTGAATGCGTACAACTTCTTCAGGCGTCAAACCATTGATACGGGCGACTTCTTCTAAGTCAGGACCGAGCTCTCCTCCATAACATACAGGAATGTCGACGATCCGGCGCTTTGCCTGATTCCCCTCCTGCCAGTTGTCTTCAAGGAGGTTTTCAATATAGTCTTTGACCCATTCATACGGAGAGATCGCACGTTGCTTAAGCTGAGCAGATTGATACACCTTATAGGGCTCATAAAAGACGGTCACGTTTGTAAAGGCTTGAACAGCTTCCACATATCCGTCAAATGGATGCTGTTCAATACATAAAAACAGCTGCTTCACACGCTCATGAATGTCTTCACTTATGTCAGTCCCGGCTTGGATGACAATGGCTGCGTCTCCTAGCGGGTGGAACGTGATCGTATCTTTTATCGTTGAAAATGCCACTTTTATGACACCTCTCTTTCTACAGGACACCGAGCTTTTGATCTCTTACATCTGTGATAAACATATGACCGGGTGCATGGGTGATCGCAATGTCTGGCTTAGTGTGCATGACGATGGCTTGCGGCGTCACACCACATGCCCAAAACACCGGGACTTCCCCTTCTTTGATCACAGATGGTTCTCCAAAGTCTGGTTGATCTACATGTTCAATGCCAATCACAGCTGGATCACCTATATGGATAGGACCGCCATGTACAGATGGGAATCTAGACGTCACCTGAACACTTCTTGTGACTTGATGTGCTGGGATCGGCCTCATGCTGACAACCATCGGACCATGGAATACACCTGCCCTTTCACATGAAATGTTCGTTTGATACATTGGGACATTATGACCGTCTTCAATATGGCGGACAGGAATGTCATTCAGCATCAGTGCATGCTCAAACGTAAAGCTGCATCCGATGAGAAAGCCCACCATATCATCCTCCCAATAGGAAGAAATATCTGTTACCTCTTCTTGAAGAACCCCTTTTTTGTAAACACGATATTTAGGGAAATCCGTTCGAATATCCGCATCAGGTGCTGAACGCCTTGGCACTGGATCACCTGGGTCGAGCACATCAAGCAAAGGGCACGAAGCCGGATTCCGTTGACAAAATAAAAGAAAATCGAAGGCTAGCTCTTTTTTGACGATCATTAAGTTGGCTTGCGCAAATCCCTCAGCAAAGCCAGCCGTTGGGCCTGTGATCTTCTGCTTACGAATCAATTCCCTGATTTGTGACGGCTTATAGGTTTGATATGCTTTCATGTGATCAGCTCCATAGTTTTGGAATTTCATTCATGATGGTATATCCGCCCATGATTGCCATGATGACAACAACAAACGCACCTGTTGCTGTCAAAAAGAATGGATGGCGATAATCACCGACAATTTCTTTTTTATAGGCAGCAATCAGCAATGTTCCGAGTGCAAGCGGCAAGATCAATGCATTGATGGCCCCAACCAAAATCAATATGTTCACAGGTCTTCCAATCGTGATAAAACAAATGGTCGAGAGCGCAATGAAACCAACGATAATGCCTCGTTGATTTTTCTCGATTTTTGGTGAGAAGGTTTTAAAGAAGGAAACGGAGGTGTATGCCGCTCCAATGACTGAGGTAATGGCAGCAGCCCACATAATAATCCCGAACATTTTATATCCAACATTTCCAGATGCTAATTGAAAAACAGACGCAGGCGGGTTCGACGGATCAATCTGCAAGCCTTTTGAGACAACTCCTAGAACGGCTAAAAATAAAGCCACACGCATCACGGATGTGATTAAAATACCGAAAATGGAACTTTTCGTCACTTGCGGCAATGCTTCCTTCCCCTTAATGCCAGCATCCAGCAGACGATGACCACCAGCAAAAACGATATAGCCGCCAACCGTTCCGCCGACAAGTGTGACAATTGATAACATGTCAATTTTCTCTGGCACGAAAGTTCTCATGACAGCTTCTCCAACTGGCGGTGCTGTGGAAATAGCCACATACAGCATCAGACCAATCATGACAAAACCAGCGATTTGTGTGAATCGGTCCATCGCTTTTCCTGCCTCTTTGATGACAAAAATGAGAATGGCAATGACTGCACTGACCCCAGCCCCTATGCGGGGATCGACGCCGAATATGACCTGAAAACCGAGACCCGCACCGGCGATATTTCCAATATTAAAGGCAAGACCCCCAATGACAATCAAACAGGCTAACACATATCCAAGACCCGGCAGAACCATATTGGCAATGTCCTGTCCTCTTTTTTCCGAGACGGCAATGATACGCCATACATTTGTTTGCGCAAAAATGTCTAGCAAAATGGAAATCAAAATGACAAACCCAAAGCTAGCTGCGAGCTGCTGTGTGAACACCGTTGTTTGTGTTAAAAATCCCGGTCCAATGGCGGACGTTGCCATTAAAAAGGCTGCGCCCATCAGCATAGAACGGTTCCCTTTTGGAGCTTTCATCTGTTTGGCTTTCTCTCTTTTCATGCTGTTTCCCCCTTTGATGACGATTTATCGAAAGGCCTTGAGTTGAATAGTGGCTTCTTTTAGCTTCGCTGTAATGGTTTTTGCAAATTGAAGCGCGTGACTGCCATCCCCGTGGATGCACACCGTATCTGCTTTGAGCTGAACATCTTCCCCTTGCACTGTCCGCACTTTCCCCTCTCTTACCATACGGATGACCTGCTGAACTGCCCTTTCATCCTCTTCAATAAGTGCATGAGGTTCACGGCGTGATGTCAGTGTCCCGTCTGGTTGATACGTCCGATCAGAAAAAACTTCATGTGCCACTTGAAGACCGATTCTTTCCCCTGCTAACGCAAGTTCACTGCCTGACAGCGCAAATAACACAAGGTTAGGATCAATATCATACACAGCCTTCGCAATCGATTCAGATAATTCAGTATTTTTAGCCGCCATGTTGTAAAGGGCGCCATGTGGTTTGACGTGCTGCATCGTACCGCCTTCTGCTTTCAGAAAGGCTGATAGTGCACCAATTTGATAGATCACAAGATCATAGGCTTCCTCTGCTGAGATCGCGATTGGACGTCTGCCAAAACCGACTAAATCTTGCAGACCTGGATGTGCACCAATTTGAACCCCTTTATCCAGTGCCATTTTAACCGTCTTTCTCATCACAGTTGGATCTCCCGCATGAAAACCGCATGCAATATTGGCTGAGGTAACATATTCAAGAATTTGTTCATCTGAACCGATGGTGTATTGACCAAAACTTTCTCCCAAATCACAGTTAATATCCACTTGATACATAGGACCCCTCCTTGTCGTTCCGAATTGCGGAATAGAAAGTCCGAATATTCGAATTTATATTGATTATACCAACTTTGGATAGACTGCACATGAAATTGTCAGAAAATATAACAATAGAACTAGGAGAAAACAAAAAAAGTGAGAGGTCATATCCTCTCACTTTTTCTACTCGTTTATTTAGACAGCACCCAATGCTGGATGGCTTTTGCTACCCCGTGCTCTGTATTAGGAGCCGTAATCCAATCAGCGGCTTCTTTCACAACTTCTTGTGCATTGCCCATTGCGATGCCTAATCCGGCTTCTTGAATCATCGCCATATCATTCAGACTGTCGCCAAGTGACATGACGTTGTCCATTGTACAGCCAATGCGTTCTGCAACTTTTGCAAGAGCTGCCGCTTTGTTAATGCCTGCTGCATTGACTTCAATATTGGTTGGACTGGAATTCGTGATTTCTAGCTGTCCATTTGTTTTCAATGTATGGAGGACTTCCTCACGTACAGCATCGTCATGAATATCAAAACCAAATTTCAACCATTCGTGGTCATGAATGCGTTCTGGGAATTCTCCCCTCCACACCTTATCCACAGTAGATGCCCAGTAATCGGTTTCGTATCTGTTTTTTAGATCCCACATCATCTGAACGTGATCGGGATGCAGCAGTTCCCGTTCAATCAACTGGAAGTTTGAATCCCAAATTTCACTTCCATTCGCTGTGACAAGATAGGAAGAGAGTTTCAGCGGCTCGACCAGCTCTTTGCATGTCATCAGCGTACGTCCTGTACTAATCACCACATGGACCCCTTTGGCTTCTGCTTCTTTAATGGCTTGTTTATTTTCCTCAGGAATGACGTGCTCACTGTTTAACAGCGTGCCATCCATATCAATGGCAATCAATCGGATGTCTTTCTTATCAGCTTGTGTTGACAAATTGAGTACCCCACTTTGTATCATTTTTTGAATCTATCTTTATTTTAATATAAAGATGAAGATGGCACAAAGGGACGAGTTTGATCCCATAGAAAAAAGACCTTGTGACAGGTCTTTTTTCTTCTTCTTAACGTTCACACGCAATGCCGTCTTTATCACGGTCAAGGTGTTTATTTTTTAAGTAAAGTGCTTTTGATGCATAAGGCTTGTACTTCGTTTTTCCACCTTTGTTTTTCGTATTTTTGCTTTTTGCCACGCCGCCTTTATACACTTTGTTGAGTGCTTTGCAGTTTTTGTACTTGACTGTCTTTGCATCCGCTGTGTGAGTGTCAACTTGTGTAAAGCTAAGTAAAAGACCGAATGATATGACAGCCACCATGATTTTTTTCAACATGTAAGTTCCCCCCTATTTTTTCTCATTTTACATTTTTATCATATGTCACCACATTTTGTTTTTCAAGACGATTGAGGTGAAAATATTGTTTTTTTTGGAATTTAATAATTCTTATGACCTATATGTTAAAATGAGTGGGAAACCTTTCCGGTTTTGACACGTATATGAAGAGAGGAGCTTTCCATATGAAAATGAAATATACCATTCTATATGTAAACGATGTTGAAGCAAGTATTCAGTTCTACCATCATACCCTCGGTTTCCCGATTAAATTAAGAGTTGAATCCTATGTTGAGTTTGATACAGGAGAAGTGACCTTATCGATTAATTCACGCCAAGATGTGAAAGAGGCACTTGGTCTACCTGTTCCAGAGGCAGTTAGCTCGTCACAAACGTTTGAGATTGGCTTTGTTGTGGATGATGTGAATGAAACCATTGCGTCCTTGAAGGAAAAAGGAGTATCTGTCATCAAGGAACCTGCCAAGAAGCCGTGGGGGCAAACGGTTAGTTACGTGTCTGATCCTGATGGACATTTCATTGAAATATGTGATGCGGTCTCCTAATAGCTGTCCGAAGGAGTGAAGCGTAATGAGAAAGAAACATGCTTTTTTTGTTGGTGTTTGCTCCATGCTGGTGATTTGCAGTGCGGCGCTCATATTACAGCACCATGAATGGATTGGATTCGTCAGTGGTGGAATCTCTATTATTGCGTTCGTTGCATCTGGATTTCTTATGGGTGCATGGACCAACGGGGAAGAGGCAAGAGCGGCCTATCACTCTGAAACAAAAGAACACCGGATGTTTCGTCTTGATACGGCGTTTCTTTTCATCATCTTTGCTCTTCCGCATATGGGTGCAGCACTGTTATATGTTTTTATGTAAATAGTTGATTTGGTTCAAAGGAGTAATTAACATGGCTGTTTTTGTCTTATTCGTTGTATTTGGTTTACCTATGATCTCTGTGCTGATTGGTATTTTCGGTACATTGTTTTTAAAGAACATTTGGTTTCCCACCTTGATTGTGCTGGTAGCGAGTGTGATTCTGATGTTCACCTCTATTGGTGGAAATAAAACCTTTCTCATTTGGGTCATCATCTACACAGCCTGTGCATTTCTCGGTGCATTCATTACAAAGCGATTCCAAGCTGTTTCATAAATACTCATCAAAAAAAGAACAGTTTGCACTGTTCTTTCAGATTGTTGACAAAGGGCTAAAATGATTCTTTATTTTAGCCCTTTGTCTTCTTTTCAGCGTGATAGAAAACCTTTGCAGCCCTAGGAAGGACGAGTACTGGAGCGGAGCGAATTTGACATTCGTGAGCACCAGCACGCAGGACTGACAAAGAATGCGAGGGTTTGGCTACACGCTGAAAGAACAGTTTGCACTGTTCTTTTTTTGATTAAATATCGGCACACCATAGCTCTATTTCGATTTTCAGCTCTGGCCACCCTAATGCAGTCACATAGGCAACGGTCATTGATGGATATGCCGTTTTGAAGATTGCATCCCACTGTGGATATAGATGATCCCAATCAATTTCTTCTGTTGCCCAAATATTGACTTTGATGACGTGTTCTTCATTCAATCCTTCTGATGCAAGGATTCTCTTTATATTTTCAAACGTATTGGTGACTTGGTCGTTTAAGCTTGATGGGATCTGTCCATCCGCTCCTGTCCCTACTTGACCTGATGTCACAAATAACCCCGCACCCTTTGGCACCCTTGTGATATGACTGTAGTTGCCAACGGGTTTCGGCATACTTTCTGGGTTTTTTCTCGTAATTTTCTCCATGTAAATCCCTCACTCACTATGATTTTTCTGCGTGTTTTTCCTCCTGTAGACAGACTTCACCAATTTTTGTCTATCCTAAAAGAAAACAGCAGTGGAGTATCCGTAGCCACAAGGTAAGAACATCAATATTTTCTTTTTCATGGCCGAAACACCCCTTTTTGATTGCGTGAGCAAGGTTTAGATTTATTTCATCCTACCTGATAAATGAACCACAGTCAAAAATAAATGATAAACGATAACGTGCAATATTTTGATTCTTCATACCCATTATCAAAAATCGTTCTTTTCTTGTTCATGGTTTGTTCAAATTTCTTCTATATAGTAGATCGTAATAGGAGGTAGGATACATCATGGCAAAAATAAATAAGAAAATGATTAGTCTTTGCACCGCAGCCATTAGCAGCTTATACATCACTGGTTATGCAACTACCCATCACGCTCAAGCCGTTCAGACAGCACAATCAAATACACAAGTAGACGCTTCTTCAAACGATACATCTCTCACATCAGATACTACCGCCACTCAAACAGAAGATACCACTTCAGAAACTGAACTCAAGGATGGTACTTTTTCTGGTACTGGATCAAATGAGATTGGCTCTATCAGTGTATCTGTTACCATCAAACAAGGAAATATCACTTCTGTCGAGATTACGAGTGATAACACAAGATACGGGCAAAGCTCCATTTCATCATTACCTAATGAAGTGGTTATCAGACAAAGTGCTGATGTAGATACGGTGAGCGGTGCAACATTAAGTACTCAGGATTTTGAAACAGCCGTTGCTCAGGCTTTAGAGCAGGCAAAGGCATAGAGAGGAGACACTATGATGAAATGGTTAGGACAACAAAAACTGATGACTTATCAAAAATCCATGCTGGCTATGGGAACTGTTATCAATATTCAAGTGGTTGCCTATGAAGAAGATCGACGAGCTGTTTTAGAAGACATCAATCGCGCTTTTTCCATTTTTTACGATATCGAACATCGGTTTAGCCGTTTTCGCTCTGATTCGGAAGTCATGAAGTTAGCCAATCGCTCAAATCAAGAGGTATTAGTCAGTGAAATGCTTTTCGATTTAACAGCCTATGCGTTAGAGTTAGCTGAATTAACAAATGGAAAGTATGATCCAACCATCGGGAAAGTCATGGAACAAAAAGGATTCAATCGGTTATACACGACAGGACAAACTTTTTCATCAGATGACGTACCACATACAGCCGTTCATTACCGTGACGTCCAGTTAAACGAGACGAATCGGACGATTTATTTGAATAAACCGCTTATTTTGGATTTCGGTTCTATTGCAAAGGGATTTGCGTGCGATCTTGCCGCAAAAGAGCTTGAAGCATGGGAAGGCTTTATGATGAATGCTGGTGGGGATGTGTTGGTATCTGGATTTAACGAACAACAAGAAGAGTGGACAATTGGGATTCGGCATCCCATTCACAAACAGACCAACATCTCGGTCATTCAAACGACTAATTGTGCGATTTGTACATCTGGAAGCTATGAACGGATCAGCCGTAATGATCCTCATACGCACCATTTGATTCACCCTCAAACGAAACAGTCTGAACAAAGTTTGTTAAGTTGTACCGTCATTGCACCACTCGGTATGCTCGCCGATAGTCTCTCTACAGCTGCTTTTTTATTAGGTAGAGAAGGAGGTTATTCTTTTTTAGCCGAACATGAAATACCTGCCGTGATGGTGGATCAAGATGCTGATATGACCCTAACACCGGAGATGAAGGAGGTTCCATCATGGAATTACAGCCAGCACCAACCACAGACCAAACATTTTTGAAATCATCGCCTTCACTAAAAACCTACATTCGGACGCCGAAACGGTATGTCATTGCCATTCTATTGGTTCTTCTAGCCGCCGGCAGTCTGCACACTGGATTTCTTAGTGGTCTCACTACAGTTGCCACCAGCATCGGGACAGCACTGATTCTTGACACTTTTATTACAAGAGTGATTCGGAAACGTCATAAACACACATTCCCTGATGGAGCTCTGCTCACAGGGCTGATTATTGGCATTGTTCTCAGTCCAGCCACTTCTTTTGCTGTATCTGCTTTCACAGCTGCAGCGGCCATTTTATCTAAGCATGTCATCACTTATCAAAAGAAGCCGATTTTGAATCCAGCTGCGTTTGGTTTATGGCTCTCAGTCATTTTATTTTCTTCCAATCAAAGCTGGTGGGGCGGTATGTCTCTTCTACCTTGGTGGACTATAATCCTAGTGATGGTCGGCGGTTATTTGGTGACAAGCCGCGTACAAAAGTTCCCGCAAGTTTTCGCCTTTCTAGCCGCATACGGACTCATTCACCTCATATTGGGATTCATCGGCCTAACGGATGCTTCATCTGCTTTTATGACGCCCTACTTAAATGCTGTCTTGTTCCTTGCATTCTTTATGTTGACTGATCCACCTACTTCACCAGCAAAGAATCGTGATCAAATCATCTTTGGTATCCTCTGTGCTGTCGTTTCATGTGTGGACTTCTATTTATTTAATAGCTTATCTTATTTACTCACAGGGCTTTTATGTGCCAATGCTTGGAAAGCCTATCGAACGTACCAAACAAATCAAAAGCGACGGGCAAAAAGGACGAAAGTCGTCTAAATAAAAAAACGGACATCGACTTTTCGACGTCCGTTTGACCATACCTTATAAACGATAACGTGCAATATCTTGATTCAATCGCATGCTTAGCTCATTGAGCCTTTCTGCTGCCTTCGCCACATTGGAGATGGCGGTGACTTGTTCGTCAGTAGATGCAGTGATTTCTTCAATCGCAGCGGCATTTTCTTGAGAAATATGCGCTGCACCATGCATCGCTTTTGTGATGAGGTCGTTTTGTTCTAGTAAGGTATTCAGCTCTTTTGCCATCGCATTCGTTTCAACGATGGTTTGTGAAATCGATGTAGAGATGGAATTGAATTCTTGTTCTGTTGCATGAACCGCTTCATCAAGCTCGGCAAAACGATCCATTGTTTTGGACATCATGCCAGCTGTAGCCGTCGTTTCTTCTTTAATGCCTTGAATCATCTGCTGGATTTGAACGGCTGATTGCTTTGTCTGTTCAGCTAAATTCCGCACTTCACTCGCCACAACCGAGAATCCTTTGCCATGCTCTCCTGCACGAGCTGCTTCAATGCTCGCATTCAGGGCCAGTAAGTTCGTTTCGTTTGAAATGCTTTCAATGGTATCTGTGATTTGAGAAATATCTTGTACTTTTGTACTTAACTGCTCAATCCCTGATCGAATGCCTTGAGATGCCTGAATGGATTGCTCATTTGATTGTTTTAATTGCTGGACAATTTGCTGACCCTGCTGGGAAGATTGGTTCGACTGGTCTGAAATTCGTTTGATCTGGTCGCTTTGTTCTTTGACGTTTTCAATGGATTGATTGAACTGAGTCATTTGTTGATTGGCTACCTCAAGGTCTGATGCCTGATGAAGGGTCCCTGTTGAGATGTCTCCAATCGCTCGGCCAATTTCTTCACTGCTAGCGGATGTTTCTTCAGAGATGGCGGATAGATCTGTCGCAGATTCGACGAGCTGGCTGCTCGTTTCCTGCAAACCGCTCACAAGTGCTCTAAGCTCTCCTGACATATGATTAAATCCTTTTGCCAGCTGCCCAATTTCATCCGAGGTTTCTTTTAAGCTGGTGCGTTCAAGATTGCCCGCCGCAATTTCTTTTGAAGCAGCCGTGACTTGCTTAAGCAATCTCACTTTTCCTCGGGCTGCCAAATAAAAGACACCCATACTTAAAAGAGCGACACCTGCTGTAATGAGAATAATATAGAGCTTCATCTGCTCTATTTCTTTATAAAATTCATCCTGAAATACAGCGATTCCTATACTCCAATTCCACGGTGTAAACTGGTTCATATAAGCGAGTTTTTGCTTTTCTTCCCCCGTGGCATCGTCTTTATCCATATAGGTGATATAGTGTGCATCCTCGCCTTTTGCTGTGGCGCCAGCGACCATTTTTTGACGATTTGTCGTGTTATCTGGGATGACGCCGATGTCGTTAACCGGATGAACCTGTGATGAATAATCGGCTCCATATGCGACAAGGTAGCCTTTATTTTTATAGGTGAAATCTGATTTTTGAAATTGATACCCTTTCCCGTTGTCATTCTTCGGCCCGCTCAAGTAAATACGGGCTTGTTCCTGCGCCTGTTCAAGCGTCAGTTCTTTTTTCTCCACACGGTCGTTCAATTGTTCAAGAGTGGCCATCGCTCCATTTACGATGTGTTTTAAATCTGCTTTCCCTGCATCAATTAAGACATTTTTCGCTAAAAAATACCCCGTTGTTCCTACAAGTCCGCCTGTTAAAATTGTAATAACGATAATGGCTGACATCAATTGAAAAAAGACACTCCTTGAAGCAAACGCTTTCTTTTTCATGTTCTAATTCCCCCTTACTACATATATCGTCATGCAGGGGAAAGTATTAAAAAAGTCATAGAAAAAATCCCTTTCACGTTAGAAAGGGATTTTTTAATTATCGCTCGATTTCTTTGAGGATGTCTTGATAGAGATCGTCTTCAGGTTTGAGTCCACATACCTCTTGAAGCACACCTTCAATGCCTTTTTCTTTCCTTAATGCCTGCAAGCGGACCGCTTCTTCGTCTTCTGCAAAGTCGTAAGCCAAAGCAGCAGCAATCCCTTTGATTAAGTACACTGGCTGCTTGATCTTTTTCGCTGGACCGATTAAACGGTCATCTGCTCCCAGCTTTCTAAGAGGAGAGCGTGCGACACGAGTCACTTCATCGGAAATAAACGCATTTTCAAATCGCTTGATGATTTTTTGAATATACGCATCATGTTCTTCTTTTCGGAAGCCATATGCGTCAATTAAATAACTGCCCGTTTCATGAAGGGCACCTTCGACCACTTGACGAATGTCTGGTGTATCAACAGCTTCTTTAATGGTTTTTACGCCTTTCTGATACCCGACATAAGCCGCTAGTGCATGTCCTGTATTGACGGTGAAAAGCTTCCGTTCAATATACGGCGTCAAATCTTGGACAAAGGTCGCTCCGTCAATTTGAGGAACATCTCCAATAAAGCCCGTCTCATCAATGACCCACTCGAAAAATGGTTCAACCGACACTTTGAGAATGTCCTCATGGTGCTGAATCGGAACAATGCGGTCAACCGCAGCGTTTGGAAAGCCCACGGTTTGTGATATCGCTGCTTGCTCATCTGCTGTTAAATGAGAGAACACCGCTTCTTTTAAATGAGCACTTCCCCCAATCATATTTTCACATGCCACGATGTTGATGATATGGTCCGGCTTTTTTTGTTTTAATCCTTCAGCAATCGATGAGGCAATGATCTTCAATACGGCTGGTCCAACAGCTGTTGTAATCAAATTGGCTGTGGCAACGGCCTCTGTTAATGCCGCTGGGTTTTGCGAGGAATTGATCGCTGATACTGGCCCGACTACTTCTTGCTTCTGCCCTGGTGCTGCGAGTTCAACCGTGTATTCTCCTCTTTCATTCAGCTCATTGATGACCGCTTCATTCACATCGGTAAAGACAAGCTCAAAGCCTGATGTCTTTAACAAAGATCCGATAAACCCTCTGCCAATATTCCCTGCTCCAAAATGAAGTGCCTTCATGTTAGTTCACCTCGTTAAAGATGGCGATCAGTTCATCCTGATCCTTTGCATGAATGATCCGTTCTACATTTTCTTCTTCTGAACAGACAATCGCAATTTGAGACAGAATATCAAGATGCTCGTTGTTTTTCCCAGCGATCCCAAAGACGACTTTCGCCATATTTCCTTCACCGTATTCAACGCCATCTGGAATTTGGATAATGGAAATCCCTGAATGAAGGACAGCCGCTTTGGCATCCTCTGTTCCATGAGGGATCGCAATACCGTTCCCCATAAATGTTGAAGAGATGTTTTCTCTTTCAAACATTTTGTCGACATAATCACTTGTGACATAGCCGTTTGCTACGAGGACTTCGCCTGCTTTTTTGATGGCTTCTTCTTTAGAACCTGCTTGTTCGTTTAGAAAAATATTGTCTTTAGAAAGTACTTGTTTCATACATGATCACACACCTTTTTTAGAATAAAAATCAGGAAAACAACCAAAACGGGGAGTTCAATTAGGAAAAATTGGACTCAACCCGTTTCGTCATGTTATTTTTTCAATTTCTCAATCAGCTCATCATATTTCGGGCTGTTTAAGAAATTATCCACTGAGATATGCACAGCGCCTGGCAGCTTTGCCTTTGCTCTGTCTGTTAAATCTTTATGAGTAAAGACCACATCCGCATCGTCTGGGATGTTGCTGATCGATGTGTTTGTCACATCGATATCAAGCTCTGCCTTTTTCACTTTGTTTTTCAGAATGGACGCACCCATTGCACTTGAACCCATTCCTGCATCGCAGGCAAAGATGATTTTATTCACGTCATCTGGATTGACGTCACTTGGAGATGCTGCTTGCTCGTTTGCTTGAGCGTCTTCTTTTTGTGCTGTAAGAGCAGCGGCGGCTGCACTTTTCTTGCCTTTCATGTCCTGCATCTTTTCTGTTGCTGCTGTTAAATCTTCGTCAACTTCTTTAGATGCTTTCAAAATGACCGATGCGACAAGGAACGATACGATAGCTGCTACGACAACCCCTGCTAAAACGGCAAGGTGACCGCCTTTTGGAGACATCAGCATAAGCGCAATAATACTTCCTGGTGACGGCACAGCTTTTAATCCTGCATTTAATAATGTGAACGTCAGGACACCACTTGCTCCCCCTGCAATGACAGCCAAAATAAGTTTTGGTTTCATTAAGATGTACGGGAAGTAAATTTCATGGATTCCTCCTAAGAACTGAATGACAATGGCACCTGGTGCAGACTGTTTCGCATTTCCTCTTCCAAAGAACATATACGCAAGAAGAACACCTAAGCCTGGCCCTGGGTTTGTTTCAAGCAAGAACAGAACAGATTGCCCTGTCTTCGCTGCTTGCTCGACCCCTAACGGACCTAAAATACCTTGGTTAATCGCGTTGTTTAAGAATAATACTTTTGCAGGTTCAATGAAGATACTTGCCAGCGGTAGTAAATGAGCATTGACAATGATATCTACACCTGCCGCAAGGGCTTTATTCAGACCTAGTACCACTGGGCCGATAGCATAGAATGCAATGGCAACAAGAATGGCACCGAGGATACCTGCCGTAAAGTTATTCACAAGCATTTCAAAGCCAGATTTGATTCGGTCTTTGAACAGCTGGTCGATTTTCTTAATAAGATAACCGCCAAGCGGTCCCATGATCATGGCACCTAAAAACATTGGAATGTCTGAGCCAACAATGACGCCAATCGTAGCCGTAGCACCGAGCACTCCGCCTCGATGGTCATAGACGAGTTTACCGCCTGTGTAACCAATTAAGAGCGGTAGTAAGTAGTTAATCATCGGTCCAACGAGTGTAGCTAATTGCTCATTCGGAAGATAACCACTTGGAATGAACAAAGCTGTAATGAGTCCCCATGCAATAAATGCACCAATATTCGGCATAATCATGCCGCTTAAATAGCTTCCAAAGCGCTGTACTTTCACGCGGAATCCGCTTTTTTCCTTCATCTGTGAAAACCCCTTTCTTCTCTCCCTTTATTTCGGGCTTTATAGGTCAAAAGATATAAGAACGAGAGTCAGTGAAGCCCTTATACCTATCGTAAAACGCTTTCACTTTCCCTTCAATTGAAACTAAATGTCACTTTGTCACTTAGTGTGTGACAAAATTGAAAAATAATGTGACACCTCTCGGCATACCATAGATGATAGCGGGGTAAAAGTTGAATCTACTGTTGTTTTGGCGCAAAATTCATTGGAATTTCACAACTTTCAAATGGTCACTTCTTGTTTCCTCTACTTAAATCGAATAGGCTTATATTGATCAAACATTCAAGAAACGTCTGCGCAGACAAGACATGACACAGAAAAAGTGAACCATCTTGCTATTTGTTTCGTTTACCTTTTAGAGTGGGCGGTACAATAGAAAGAGCGGTTTTTTCTGTGACTCACAGTTTACTGCCGCTTTCTTTCTGATACATGAGACATTTTCATAGGTAGAAAGGCGGTTATTCACATTGTTGAAATATAGTAAGTGGCTTCTGCTGCTTCTCTTCATGTTCTCATTTTTCATTCCAAAAGAAGCATTTGCTCATGCATATGTGGTGAGCTCAAATCCAGTAGCAAATGAAGAGCTGGATCAGCAGCCTCCTGCAGTCTCAATCACCTTTAGTGAAGGAATCGAAAGCGGATTTCATGCCATTAAGGTGTTCAATGCAAAAGGGGATCGTGTGGATCAAGGAGATACGGTCATCAAAGAGCAAAAGATCATGGAAGCAGCTTTAAAAAAGAATTTACCAAAAGGCATTTACACCATTCAGTGGAATGCAGTATCAGCCGATGGGCACTCTGTGTCTGGCATGATTCCGTTTAGTATCGGAAAAGCGGATGGAGGATTTGATCAATTAGATCAAGGACAATCAAGTGAATCCATCGATATGGCTTCAACCATTGACAAAGCCTTTCTGTATACGTCATTTAGCTTATTTCTTGGAACCATTTTATTTGGGCTTCTATGGTTTAAAGCGCCCATAACCGACGTTTTAGCCCGGCGAATGAATCGACTTTTGACTGTTTCACTGATCATGATGGGCGGAGCACTCTTGTTCCAGCTGCCGATTCAAACAAAATCAGCGGCAGACGTGTCCTTTTTAGGGGCATTTCAACCATCGCTTTTACAAGAAACCATTGCGTCGACTTCGGGCGGGAGTCTGTGGATGATGCTGATGGCGTCATTTGTTCTTCTGATGATTTGGACGATTGTGGCGATGAAAAAAGGAATCTTCACTTCCTTTCGAGTATGGCTGTTCCCGCTGCTCATTTTCACTGTGCTCCTATGGCTGAAAGCACAAATCGGTCATCCAGCCGCTACAGATAATAAAATACTGACAACGTCACTTGATTTCATTCATCTCGTTTCTGCATCTATTTGGGTCGGCGGCTTAACAGCCATTGTCCTTCTTTTGATGAAGAAACTGCCGAATGAAGATCAGCCGCTCATACGCAGCACCCTGACAGCTTTTCATCCGTGGGCACTGCTCTCAGTTGGACTGATTGTGTTTTCTGGGTTTGTGAATGCGATTTTTATTCTGCAATCATTTGATGCCCTTTTCCAATCAGCTTATGGACGCACCTTCTTAATCAAACTTGGTTTATTTATCATCATGGGTCTCCTTGGGCTCGTCCATTATTTGATGCTGAGATGGGAAAAGAAGCAGAAACGAAACGTATCTTTACGAGCAGAGTGGATCATTGGGATCGCTATTTTACTATTAACAGCCGTATTCACCAATATCCCAAGCCCTCCGCCGCCTGCACCAGAGCCATTCTTTGGAGCCAATCAGGTGGAGCATCGTGACCTTGTGTCTTTGAGCATTACCCCGAATGCTCCAGGTAAAAACACGTTCGAGGTGGCATTTACGAAGAAGGATGGACAAACGATCACAGACATTCAATCTGTGACAGCTAAGATCCACAAAGTCTCCTTGTTCGGTGATGAAACGCCAAACGAATTTCAGCTGAAACGATTAAAGAATGGACACTTCTCGGCTGAAAACCTCTTACTAAATGAAAAAGGCACTTGGAAAATTGAGATTCATGCATTAACTGGTTCTTTTGACAACATCGATACGACATTCATTAGAAGAAACTAAAAGGAGTTCATATCATATGAAAAAATACGTTAAAGCTTTATTACCAATGCTTCTCGCTTCATTTTTACTGGCGATTCCTGTGAGTGCACACGTGACAGTCAAACCTGATACATCTGCAACGAATGCTTGGGAAACCTATACGTTAAAAGTACCTTCTGAAAGCGACAGTCCGACAACAAAGGTTGTCATCACGATGCCTAAAGGCGTAGAATTCCAGCAATACGAGCCAGTGCCTGGCTGGAAAACAACAACTGAAGAGAAAAACGGAAAAGTCACAAGAGTCACTTGGGAAGCAACTGGCGATGGTGTCCTTGCTGGCCAGTTCCAGCAATTCGTGTTTGTCGCAAAAAACCCTGAAAAAGCCAGCGAAGCGGCATGGGATGCCTATCAATATTACAAGGATGGAACAGTTGTTGAATGGACTGGCGACAAGGACGCTGATAAGCCTCATTCGATCACAAACATTGTTGCGTCTAATACCGTAACGGATTCACATGGTCAAGAAAAACCAAAAGAAGAAAAGGCATCTGAAACAGCCTCTGCTTCTTCTTCACCACTTGTTCTTAGTCTGTCCATTGCAGCCTTAGTTGTGGCATTGATTGCACTTGGACTTACTTTTAGAAAGAAATAAACCTTACATGAGCGATCGTTTTTTCAAGCGGTCGCTTTTTATTTTCCCAACCTATCATTTCCAATATAGGATTGAATAGGATACTCGTGCGTGCCATAATGAGACACATGACCACCTAGGAGGCTATGAGATGAACCATCTAATCATATTTGCTCATCCCCAGCAAAGCTTAAATCAAACCCTATTAGATCTTGTTGTAAGCACTCTTTTGAACAATGGTCATGATGTGACGGTTCGTGATGTGTATAGCATTGGCTTTCCGCCAGAGCTGACAACAGCAGAAAAGGTTGCCATGAGAAACGGACATGTGCCGGCACCGGTTCAAAGAGAGCAGAAGCTGATTCAACAAGCTGATGTCCTCACGTTTATCTTTCCAATATGGTGGACAGGCTTGCCGGCGATGCTAAAGGGTTATGTGGAGCGCGTTTTTTCAGAGGGGTTTGCGTATGAGATCAATGAAAACGGAGTGGTGAAAAATCTGCTTAGAGACAAAAAAGGGGTCATTATTAATACGCATGATGCACCGAGGACCTTTCTTGATTCAAATATGATCATCACCCCCAGCCATCACATGACGACAGATACAGCCGCCTTCGATCTGATCGGCGTTGAGCCAGTCGAACGGCTCTTGTTCAGCAGCATGGAACAAGCATCTGCAGACGACATCCACGAGATTCTCAAAGAAACAAAAGAAACGGTGGATCAACTTTTCCCACCGGCTGTTTAACATAAAAAAGACTGCCGAGACTTCTCGGACAGTCTTTTTCACATGTTATTCGTCTAAACCAATTGACACATACTTCGTTTCTAAATAAGGCTCGATGCCTTCGATGCCGCCTTCACGGCCAATACCACTCTCTTTCATACCGCCGAAAGGTGCCTGCACAGCGGATGGTCCCCCGTCATTCCAGCCAATAATCCCGTAATCTAGATTCTCAGATATATAGAGACCATTGCGGTAATTCTCTGTAAAGAAATAAGCCGCAAGTCCAAAAGGTGTATCATTTGCTAATTCAATGGCTTCATCTAATGTGCTAAATGTCGTAATGGGTGCAACTGGACCAAACGTCTCTTCATGCATAATGTTCATGGAAGGGTCGACATGAGTTAGCACCGTCGGCTGAACAAAATAATACGACTTCTCATCGTCAAAATGTGTATCGCCGCCGACAAGAACTTTCGCCCCTTTATCCACGGCATCTTGAATTTGGTCGACAATTTTATCGAAGCCTCGCTTATTGATAATCGGTCCGATGGACGTGCCTTCCTCAAACCCATTTCCTACTTTCAGCTTTTCCACTTCTTTGCTGAAGCTTTGCGCAAATGCTTCATGAATTTCTTCATGGACGATTAAGCGATTGGCACAAACACATGTCTGTCCTGCATTACGGAATTTAGATGCCACTGCTTGTTTCACAGCCAATTCAAGGTTGGCGTCCTTATCGACGATCAGCGGGGCATGACCGCCAAGTTCCATAGAAACGTGTTTCACTGTGCTCGCACTGTTTTTGATGAGATGTTTTCCAACTGGTGTTGAGCCAGTAAACGTGATCTTGCGGATCAATGGACTATCTGTGAAGATTTCCCCCACTTCTTTTCCATCTCCAATCACCCATTGCAAGGCATCCTCTGGAATTCCGGCTTCATGGCCTAATTTGACAAGCTCAATGGCCGTAAGCGGCGTGTCTTCAGCAGGTTTCACGATAAACGTACAGCCCGCCGCAAGCGCTGGTGCTGCCTTTCTTGTAATCATCGCCGCAGGGAAATTCCATGGTGTAATGGCGGCAACAGGACCGACTGGCTGTTTTGTGACAAATAGGCGTTTGTTTGTCGTATGAGACGGGATCGTTCTGCCGTAAATCCGCTTTGCTTCCTCTGCGTACCACTCAATATATCCAGCGGCATAGACGATTTCCCCTAATGCTTCTTGATACGGCTTCCCGTTTTCTTCTGTGATGATTTTTGCAAGTCTTTCTTTATGCTCGATCATGAGATCAAACCACTTGCGAATGATATTTGCACGTTCATGGGCTGACGTTTTTGCCCATGTTTTGAATGCTTTGTGTGAGCGAGTGATCGCATCTTCAATCTGTTCTTTTGTATGCTGAGCAACTGAGGCAATTTCTTCTCCGGTTGCAGGATTATACACTTTGAGTTCGTTTGTCATGCTCTACCTTCTCCTTCGTTCTTGGATTCATTACATATAGTATATACCCAATGAGTGCCCAACCTAAAAGCAAAATCCATTCAGCTGGCCATGATAAGGAGGCCGGCATCCCTGGAAAATAAAATGAAAGAAAAAGGAAACTAAGTCCAATGGCTAAAACGCCGGTCGTCCGCCAATATTTAATGCGGTATGGTCGCTCAAGCTCAGGTTCTGTCTTGCGAAGTCTCATAAAGGCAATGGACACAATCAAATACCCAACGATGATGCCCACACCCCCTGCATTGACAATCCACACGAGGGCAGGTCGGCCTAGTAATGGTGCAAAAAAGGCCAATGCACCTAAGAACAAAATGGCATTTGTCGGTGTTTTATACTTCGGATGAATATACGCAAACCATTTGGAAATCATGCCTCTTTCCGCCATTGCATAGAGGATACGGCTTGCACCAATGATAAATGCATTCCAGCTCGTCACAATGCCTGCTACACCACCAATGACAAGCACAGTCCCAAACGCCTGATGACCAAGAAGCTGTACCATGGCATCTGCTGTTGCCAGTGATGAAGCCTCAAGCTGACCTTTTGACAATCCTGCCGCTACTCCAAAGACAATGAGTAGATAAAATACAACCGCACTCACAATGGAGATAATCAAAATTCTCCCGATGATCTTCTTTGGTGCGTTAATCTCCGCCGCTACCTGCGGGATGACATCAAACCCAACGAATAAAAAGGGAATCATCACTAACACAGCCATCAGACCGCCAACCCCGCCCTGAAACATCGGCTCAAGGTTTGCAAAATCTCCATTAAATGTAGCTCCGCCTAATAGAAGAAAACCTGTCAGGATAATGGCCACTGTGAACACCGATTGAAAAATGGCAGCAGGCTTTGCGCCAATGTAGTTCAGAGCTGTTAAAAACAGCGCACCGCCAGATCCAATCAACACCCATGTAAAGTAAACATCCCATCCTCCTATATTCCATAGGAAACCAACATGCTGTGTTGGAATGACATAGTCAATGACTGTCGGAAGTGCGACCGCTTCAAACGTAATTACGGACACATAACCGAACAATACGCCCCATGCGGAGACAAACGCTGATTTGATCCCAAATGCCCGCTGGACAAAGACGAGTCCTCCGCCTGTTTCTGGAATCGCAGAGGAAAGCTCTGCATACGTTAGTCCAATAAAGATGACGAGAATGCCCCCTATGACAAAGGCAATCACACTTCCTAAAAATCCAGCTGTTAAAATCCAATCTCCCGAAAGTACAACCCAGCCCCAGCCAAGCATTGCACCAATGGATAAAAACAGTACGTCTGACTGCGACATGGTTTTAGCCATTTGTTGTTTTTGCATACAACCATCCCCCTTTGTTGTTTAGCGTGCTGTGAAGGCGTCTTCGATAATCCCTAGTCCTTCTTGCAGCAGCTCATCTGTGATGACAAGTGGTGTTAAAAAGCGAATAATATTCCCATTGATCCCTGCCGTTAATAAGAGTAGTCCGTGCTTGTTTGCATAGGCTGCAATCGCTGCGGCTGTCTTCTTATCTGGTGTACGCGTTTTTTGATCTTCCACAATTTCAATGGCCGCCATTGCCCCTAATCGCCGGACTTCCCCGATGAATGAGTACTTACTTCTCCACTCATTCGCTTTGTCCTCAATGACTTGTCCAATGTGTTCAGATCGTTCATTCAGTTGTTCTGTTTCAATAATATCAAGTACAGCCAAAGCCGCCACACAGCCTAATGGACTGCCAGCATACGTCCCTCCTAGCTCCCCTGGGTCCGCTGCATCCAGTAATTCTTTTCTGCCAACGACACCGCTCAGCGGCAGGCCAGCTGCAAGTGATTTTGACACAGTGATTAAGTCTGGCACCACATCGTAGTGTTCAATCGCAAAGTATTTCCCTGTTCTTGCGAATCCTGTTTGGATCTCATCTGCCACGAATACGATTCCATGTTGCTGACAGAATGAAGCGACATGCTGGACAAAACGCTTCGATGGTACAATGAATCCGCCCTCCCCTTGGACTGGCTCCATCACCACACAAGCGACTGTTTCTGGTGCAACGGTTGCGACAAAGAATTGATTGAACTGATCAATGATGTATTCATCGTAGGCTGCATCGCTTAATCCTTCAGGTTTTTGATAGTAATAAGGATACGGCGCTTGATAGACCTCTGATGCAAATGGGCCGAATCCAAATTTATAAGGCTTGACCTTGCTTGTCATGCTCATCGTCATATTCGTTCTTCCGTGGAACCCTCGTGTAAAAGAAACAACCGCTTGTCTTTTCGTATATTTACGGGAAATTTTCACTGCGTTTTCAACTGCTTCGGCACCTGAATTTAAGAAAATGGCTTTTTTGTCGTGGTCGCCTGGTGTGAGGTTGCATAGTTTTTCTGCCAATTCGATATAGGATGCGTACATCATGACATTAAATCCTGGATGAATCAGGCTATCTGCCTGTGCTTTGACTGCTTCCACAACCTTTGGATGGGAGTGTCCTACATTTAATGTACCGATGGCGCCTGCAAAATCGATAAAACGATTGCCATCAATATCGAAAAGCTCGGCTCCCTTCCCTTTCGCTGCAAGATGACGGTTGCCATTACTTACGCCTCTTGCGACGTATTGATCTCTTTTCCCTTGCCATTCCTCTGTTGAAAAACGGTTTGTTGTCGTTTGACTCATTGTCACCCATCCCCTTTATGTCTTTTTTATTATTCTGAATATTTTTTGGTATGATAGAAAGTACCAATATCATTTTTTTCATGGTACCAGAGAGGATGGAATGACGAGATGCTGACAATTCAACTAGATCAAACAGGGGAAAACGGATTTATTTATCATCAAATTTATACAAAAATTAAAGAGGAAATTTTAAACCGCAACCTGCAGCCACACGATCAATTACCGTCTAAACGAGAGTTAGCAGATACTTTAAACGTCAGCGTCAATTCAGTGAATGGCGCCTATCAGCAGCTGCTTGCCGAGGGATATTTATATTCAGTTGAACGGAAAGGCTTTTTTGTGGAATCACTGGAAACATTTCATGAATCAGGTCAACTGAAACCCTCTTCCCTTCCAGCAGATTTAAAAGAGAATCCGATTGAGCGAGATGACTGGTATTCCTTTTCTCATATTTCTGTTGATACAGCCAATTTTCCTTTTAAAAGTTGGCTGAAAAGTGAGCAAAAAGCGATTCATCTCCACCAAGAAGCCTTTGGTGAGCTGCCACACCCACAAGGCGTCTATGAGCTGCGGGAAACAATTGCCCGGCTGATTGGACTTGCACGAGGGGTCAAATGCTACCCTGAACAGCTCATTTTAAGTGCAGGTACACAGTCGCTCATTCATTCGTTATCTAGCATCCTTCCAGCTGATCAAATATATGGATTAGAAAACCCCGGCTACCGCAGACTGTATCAAATGCTGAAAAACAATCATCACCGGATTGAAACGATTGGCATTGATCAAAAAGGGGTGCGGATGAGCGATATCCAGAAGAAAGAGCCAAATGTCTTGATCATTACGCCTTCTCATCAGTTCCCAACAGGGGTGATCATGCCGATTTCTAGGCGGATACAGCTATTAAACTGGGCAGCTGATCAGCCAGACCGCTATATCATTGAGGACGATTATGACAGTGAATTTAAGTACGGCACAGACAGCATACCGGCGCTGCAGAGCCTTGACCGCTATGACAAAGTCATTTATATGGGGACCTTTTCGAAATCATTGCTGCCCGGCTTGAGGATCAGCTACATGGTGCTGCCGCAGCATTTATTAAGACGCTATAAAGAAGAACAGCACTTTTTCATCCAAACAGCCAATCTTTTTACACAATACACCCTTCTTTATTTTATAAAAGATGGCGCCTATCAGCGGCATATTAAAAGAATGAATGGGCTATATGAGGAAAAACGAAAACAGCTCATTGGAGAACTCGACACTGTCTTTCGTGACAATGTACGGATTATCGGGGAAAATGCAGGGCTGCATTTTATCGCAGAATTCCGCTCAGATCGGACGCAGCATGAGATTTTACAACGCGCCAAAGACCGAAAGCTGAAAATGTACGGGATGGACCGTTTTACCCTTGATGAGCATGTGCCTGGTCACAAAGAAGGCTTTGTCCCGCTCGTCCTCGGCTTTTCGCACATGCGGCCAGAGGATATTAAGCCAGCGGTGAAACGCCTGTATGACTCGATTTATGGGAAATGAAACAGCTCATGTAGATGAATCGTGGCGCTCCTTTGACGGGACTAAACCCATAGAGGAGTGTTACGATCACATTCTTTCATAAACGTAATAGTTGATGTGAATATTTTTTTCTAGCAATTTCACGAGTGTTTGAAGGCTTTTTAAGTTGGTTGGCAGTAACGCAATACCATCTCCCTGTTCAACGATTTTGATCATTCCTTCAAACGAATCTAACTCAAATAGGGTTCGATCACCCAGCATACGTCTGGCCTCATGTCTTAATGGGCAAAGCTGATCACGATTCACGACCAATGAAATATCATCATCGTATATCTCTTTAGATTTTCCATATACGTTCAATGCCAAGCTCTTTACCTCTTTTAATTGATATTCCGGTTTTTCCATTTGATTAAAAGAAATAATTTGATCATACACATCCTCTGTTAACTTTTTGTTGATCGTACTTGATGAAGCAATGATAAAATCAGTGGCTTGAATATCCTCTAAAACTCGTTGCTCGTACAAAACGTTAAATAGAAGTTCAGAGCATAAAACGGTCTTTTTCTGTGAAGTCAATTTTTGTTGAATGTCCTTCGTTTCTTTTACGATTTTTTGAGCGTATTGATAAAATAAATCCCCCTGTCCTGTTGAACTGATTCCATGATGATGCCGGATAAAAAATGTTGAATCATATAACGTTTCAAGCGCTTTGATTCTTTGAGAAATATTGGATTGCGCATACCCTAAAGCTTTAGCCGCTTGATTAATCGATTCTTTTTGATACACCTCTATAAAAATAATCAAATCATTTATATTCATCATGATCACCTATCACTTTTTGTGATAACAATAACACAAATATGTATTATTCAACTGGTTTGAAGTCGATTATGATGGCTATTGAAAGGGAGTGTTTCTATGCATGCCATGCAATATCATGTGGATCTGCCTGCGGATTATGATATGAATATCATTAGAAAAAGAGTACTGAACAATGGATGGAAAACAGATGGATATCAGGATTTATTATTTAAAGCTTATTTGATCACTGAAAAAGACAAACATAGAAGTTTACACAATGGCTATTGCCCATTGTATATTTGGAAACAATCTGAGGGCATGACGGATTTTGTGTTTAAGGGGTCATTTGATCATATTTTACGTTCTTTTGGCTGGAAACAAATCAATATTGGCATCACGTATTCCGTTCATTTAACAAATGACTTTCATCGTAGCAAATTCGTTCTTGAAGAGTATGTGACGATTCATCCTACTGATTGCCTTGAAAATCTAGATATCGCCCATCTCTTTTCCCATTTCAACGACAATAAGGGTGAAGTCATCGTATATAATCCCGATAAATGGAAATGCGTCAAATATTCTTTTCTGGACTCATTACCAGAGAATATAGAGCAGCAGATTCACATTTATGACATTGTCCATCTGTCTATGGATCATTCAATGGCCTAATTCCGTTTTACACGAGACGCATCACAAATCCCCAAGGTTACAATGCCTTGGGGATTTGTCATTTGTTGATGCAAGATTCTCTTACCACCGCTCCTTGTCTACAGCTAAAACGGATGACAAGAGGCCTGGAAAAGCGATATCAATGTCGTCCTTTCTGAGAGAGTAGTAACGGTGCTTCCCGTCAATTCTCACTTTCACGATGCCTGCCTCTCTTAATACTTTAAAGTGATGCGACAGCGTGGACTTGGCAATGTTCATATGATACGTACCGCATGTTCTCTCACCCGCTTCTGCTAAGCAGCGGACAATCTCCAGCCGAACAGGGTCAGCCAATGCTTGCAGCACAGAAATGAGTCTCATGTTTTCTTGGGTTGGATGATTTGGATTATTCATACGATAAATGTATCGTATTTTGTTCTAACATACAATCTCGTTACTCGCCTATGACAAAAAAGACAAAGGGCTAAAATCAAGTTCATTTTAGCCCTTTGTCAACAATCGGATACATGTCATTGAGACATGTATTTTTTTAAGTTCATTTTCTTGTCATGTGCCATTGGTTTTGTTATCATAGCAAAAGTGACCACTCGGTTTCCATTGTGACCATATGGTTTTGCCGATTCGGAAAGGACTTATGAAGATGAACGAAAAGCAAGAAGAGATTTTGCGGGTATCGAAGAAATTATTTTCTCAAAAAGGCTATATGAGTGTCTCCATGCAGTCAATTGCTGATGCCTGTAAAATATCAAAAGCGTCTATTTATAAACTGTTTGATTCAAAGGAAGCTCTTCTATTGGAACTGATTAAATACAATCAGCGCAAAATGAGAGAGATTTCTCAGATCATTCATTCCGAAACGACGCTGTCCAAAAAGGAAAAATTCACAAAAAAGATTAAGCTTGAGCTTGAAGAGTTTAAAGAGAATCATAAATTTTTGAATATGCTGTCCTTTGAAGCTTTTTCACAGCATTCGCCCATCGTCATTAAGCATTTACGTGAGACACGCTCCATTATCATGCAGCGACACAGAGACATCATTTTAAGCACATATGGTGAATCTGTTGCGCCTTATGTGTGGGATCTTGTGATTGTCCTCAACGGATTAATGAGAGAATTCATCTTGATGTTGGCGATTGAGCACAAGAACATCCAATTAGAAAATGCCGCCGAAATGATCATCGGTGTAATGGACCGTGTATCAATAAAGCCTTGCTCCATTGAGCCTGTGCTAACAGATCAGCTGATGGACTCTTATTTGCTTTCCACACAGGAAGAATATGATGAAGAAAAGCTTGTCATCTCGTACTTAACAAAGATGAAACAAGAGCTTCACACACTATCAAACGGGGAAGAAAAGGACGATCTCCTCTCTGCGTTTGAACTGCTGAGTCAAGAACTGTCAAAGGACCAACCGAGAACCTTTTTAATTAGCTCATTGCTTGATTATTTAGGCAAACACAGCGTTTTATCTCAAAACGTGTCACAGCTGAAAAGCATTATTTTATAGATAAAGAAGGGATAATATGAACCAATCAACAACATCGTATAACCGGTCTGTGATTGTTGGGATTTTCCTCGTTGGGGCGTTCGTTGCGATCTTAAACCAAACGCTTCTCATTCCAGCGATCCCGCATATCATGGAAGAGTTCAATATTGATGTCAGTAAAGGCCAATGGCTGACCACAGCCTTTATGCTGACAAACGGGATTCTCATCCCAATTACGGCCTTTTTAATTGAGAAATTTTCAAGCCGTTCCTTAGTCTTAACGGCTCTTAGCATTTTTACAGCAGGTACCATTCTTGCTTCGTTCGCCACGAATTTCCCAGTGTTACTTGCAGCACGTATCGTGCAGGCAGCTGGCGCAGGGATTTTGATGCCGCTCATGCAAACGATCTTTTTAACCATTTTCCCAAAAGAAAAACGCGGGCAAGCCATGGGTATGGTCGGACTAGTGATTTCATTCGCACCGGCGCTTGGACCAACACTTGGCGGCTGGATTGTCGATTCCTTTAGCTGGAAGTTCTTATTCTATATTGTTCTTCCAATCGGTATTATTGATCTCATTCTTGCTTTCTTCTTAATGAAAAATGTCACACAGCAAAGAGACACTCGTATCGATGTCTTATCGGTGATCCTGTCTTCCTTCGGATTTGGCGGACTGCTGTACGGATTTTCAAGTGTCGGAACGTATGGTTGGACGAGTGCGACCGTTCTGATTTCACTCATTGTCGGCGCTGTGAGCTTGTTCTTCTTTATCCTGCGTCAGTCGAATTTGAAAAGACCGATGCTTGAGTTTGGCGTCTTTAAGTTTGCGATCTTTAGCTTAACGACCTTCCTCGGTATGCTCGTCTTTGCCTTACTGATTGGAACAGAGACGATTCTGCCGCTCTATACGCAGAATGTCAGAGGGTTATCTGCCCTTGATACAGGGCTGATCTTATTGCCAGGGGCTCTCTTTATGGGATTCCTATCGCCGATTATCGGACGAATTTTTGACAAAGTAGGCGGTAAAGGGCTGGCTCTAGGCGGATTTACGATATTAGCTGTCACTTCCCTGCCATTTATGATGCTCAGCCTTGATTCATCGATTACCCTCATTACAGTGGCCTACACACTTCGCTTAATCGGGGTTGGAATGATCATGATGCCGCTGACAACAGCCGGTATTAACTCGTTACCACCGCATTTGATTCCGCACGGGACAGCAATGAATAATACGATGAGACAAATGGGCGGCTCTATCGGGACGGCTGTGCTTGTCTCCATTATGAGCAGCTCTGCTGCCAATGCAGCATTATCCGATCCAATGAAGTCAGCCGTTCATGGCATGAATACGTCATTTATCGTGTCTGGTGCTATTGCGGTCATTGGACTCGTTCTCTCGTTCTTCTTAAAAGAAAAACGTGAAAACAAAGTGATGAAGCAGGAGCTATCTTCTTCGTCCTCTTCTTCATAAAGACAAAGAGCTCGGCATATCGCCGGCTCTTTTTTCATATATTTACACACATCGTCCTCTCAGAAAACACATTTGTTCATATAGAGAAGAAAAACCTTGATAATTTGAAGAAAAGAGTTGATAATAGAAACTATTCAATTTGTGAGAAAATTTTTACTATAGGAGATGTATGCATTGAAGGTCGTTAAATTTGGTGGCAGTTCTCTTGCTTCTGGCAAGCAACTGCAAAAGGTATTTGACATTGTCACAGCAGATCCAGCTCGAAAAGCAGTCGTTGTTTCCGCACCAGGAAAACGGCATTCAACGGATACGAAGGTCACCGATCTATTAATTAGCTGCGGTGAACAATATTTACGTTTAGGTGAAGCACACGATTTACAAGAAGCTGTCATCGAGCGATATGCCTCGATTGCGGATGAGCTGGGGTTAGGTCATGACATTATTGACACCATCCGGCAAGATGTAAACACGTTATTACAGGCTGATTCTTCTCATCCTGAGCGTTATCTTGATGCGATTAAAGCAAGCGGTGAAGATAATAACGCAAAGCTGATTGCAGCCTACTTTCAGCATCAAGGCGTCGAAGCCCACTATGTGAATCCAAAAGAAGCCGGTCTATTTGTCAGCGACGAGCCTGGTCAAGCGCAAGTCCTTCCAGAATCGTATGATCATTTATACAAATTAAGAAAACGCTCTGGCATCATTGTGTTCCCTGGCTTTTTCGGTTTTAGTCTAGCGGGTGATATCGTCACTTTTTCCCGCAGTGGATCAGACATTACCGGTTCCATTTTGGCAAATGGACTGAAGGCAGATGTGTATGAAAACTTTACGGATGTGGATGCAGTCTACGCCGTCAATCCAACGATCGTTCATGAACCAAAGGAAATCACAGAGCTGACATATCGTGAAATGCGTGAATTGTCCTATGCGGGTTTTTCTGTATTTCATGATGAGGCACTTATTCCAGCCTTTCGGGCAGGCATTCCTGTTCAGATTAAGAACACCAATAATCCAACGGCCAAAGGTACGAAAATTGTAAATCAACGGGATCATACGAATGGCCCTGTTGTGGGAATCGCATCAGACAATGGATTTTGCAGTATTTATATCTCCAAGTATTTGATGAACCGAGAAGTGGGCTTTGGACGTAAAGTGTTGCAAACGTTAGAGGAATATGGACTTACGTATGAACACGTGCCTTCTGGCATTGATGATATGACCATTATTTTAAGACAGGATCAGCTGGAGGAGCAGCAGATTGAACAAGAGCTTTTAGACCGATTAAAGCTTGTACTTGATGCAGATGAAGTGGTTCTAGAGCGGAACCTCTCGCTTATTATGGTCGTAGGAGAAGCGATGCGTCATAATGTTGGTACAACAGCAAGAGCGGCAAAAGCGCTGTCAAAAGCCAAAGTGAATATTGAAATGATCAACCAAGGCTCTTCAGAGGTGAGCATGATGTTTGGCGTCAAAGCGGCTCAAGAAAAAGAAGCCGTTCAAGCCTTATATGAGGAATTTTTCTCTATGTCCACGGTGCCTGTCTCCATTTAATCAGCAGACTGTCAGATCTCCGGATCGGCAGTCTTTTTGATCTCGCACGATTTGCGCATTAAAGTATATCTATTTCTCGTTTGATTTTGTATGATAGAGACAAATCAACTATTGTTCCGGCCATTGATCGGAGCTACAAGGAGTCCTAATCCATGCCTCGTCAACAACTATTAAAACAGTTTCGCAATTTTCATGATGCTTCTACAAGTATTTTAAACATGATGAGTCAATTCATTCATGTGAATACACTGTTTATTGCTAAAAATGATCAAAACACCAATCAGATTGTGAAAGTGCTAAATCAAGACGAGCAGCTTCTTGAAGAAGGGGAAGAAAATCCTTACGAGAAGACATTTTGCAAGCTGGCGGTCGATCATCGCGATACGCTGTTGATCCCTGATATCCGCTTGGACGAGCGTTCAAAAAACTTAGACGTCACGAAACAGCTGCAAGGCGGATCATTTATTGGGGTTCCCATCGATTTTACTGATGGTACGAACTATGGAACCATTTGTGGACTTGATCTAAGGCCGCAGCAATTTACAGAAGAGCATGTTCATATGTTTGAAACGATGGCATCTTTGTTGAGTTACGTCTTAGAACTCGACCAGGCCAATCGGCAGATTCAGCAATTATCTGTACCGATCGTACCTGTTGTTGACGGTGTCGCCGTGCTCCCTCTTCTTGGTGATATCGAAGAGACACGTGCGCAGCATATTTTAGAAACCATTTTACAGGAAAGCTACAGGCTGTCGCTCTCTCATTTGGTCATTGATGTTTCAGGGACAAAACGACTCAATGAACAAAGCATTCAATACTTGGTCAGCTATGCGCAAACGTTAAGACTTTTAGGCATTTCAGCTGTTTTAACAGGAATAAAGCAAGACCTTGCGCTAAATGCGATTCAATCGAATATTTCATTTAAAGACATCACCATTCGTAAGGATTTACCGCAGGCACTTGCTCATATCGGCCTAACGTTCTCCAAAACAGAATAAGTGATGATACACCAAAAAGGGCTAAACCGAGTTTAGCCCTTTTCCTGTGGGAGCGGTAAACGAATGATAAATGTTGTTCCTTTATGTTTTTCGCTTTTTAAATCAATCTGTCCGTCATGCAAGTCCACAAGCTGTTTGACAATTGACAGGCCAAGTCCGTATTCTCCGTATGGTGTATTCGTTCTCGAAATATCCGCTTTATAAAAACGTTCCCAAATGTGTTTGACTTCTTCAGGTGCAATGCCGATTCCCGTGTCTTCTACTTCAATGATCGTTTCCCCATTCTCTTCTTTCCCTCTCAAAGAAATACGGCCGCCTTCTGTAAATTGAATGGCGTTCTTTGTGATGTTGACGAGAATTTGAATGAGCCGGTCATAATCTGCGTATACCTTTTGTTCAGGGTGAACCTCTACCATGAGCTGATTGTTTTTCTCTTCAGCCATTCGGCTCAGCTGCTCCTTAATCACTTCAAACGTATCAATGAGTGGATAGTGAAATTTTTGAAGAGTGATTTGATTCGACCTGATTTTCTCATAATCCATATTTTCATTGACGAGACGCAGCATTCGTTTTGTTTCATCAGTGATGAGCGCATAGCATTTCTCTTTCTCTTCTGCCGGCACATCCGCAGTATTCAGCCATTCGACCAACCCTCGAATGGTCGTCAGCGGTGTTTTCAATTCGTGAGACACATCTGCGATGAATTGTCGCCTACGCTTTTCGAGCCGGTCAATTTCCTCTCTTGACCGTTGAAGACGATTGGCCATCATATTAAAATCCTCACCTAGTGTACCAATTTCATCAAGGTGTTTGTTTTCAAGATGAATGTTGTAGTCACCATGCGCAATTTTCTCAGTTGCCTCTCTCAGTTTTTTGATACGATTCACATGGAACTTCGACAGAAACAGACTGAGAATAAAGGTAATCGTCAATGCCACAAACACGATGATATATAAATACCGGTTCATTTGAGCAATCAGCTCTTCTGCTCCTTGAATAGGAGCTATGAGCACCACCCCGCCCTTCAGCTTTCCGTCTTCCATGACAGGAAGTGCCACAAGTGATGCTTCTTGATCAAGCCGGCGTGAATCACTTCGCTTGACAATAATTTCTTCTCCTTTTGCGAGCTTGGCCCACAAATCTTTTGTGAGTAACGCTTCATGCGGCGGCATCTCTTGCTGCTGAGATAGCACAGTCCCTTTTTCATCAAAGACGAAAAAACGGATTTGTCTCGTCGAAAGAATGTCTTCAAATGGACGCAAACGGAAGTTCATCTCGGCTTTCGACAATTGTTTAAAATTCTCCAAAATTTCATTCCCATACGAACTCATTTCGTCTACCCTATTTTGATAAGCAATATCTTTCACAAAATGAGACATCAAGGTGCTGATAATAATGATGGCAATGAGCAATAACCCAAGGTGACTAATCAGCAACTGGTAAAAATATTTAATCTTCATCGAACTTATACCCTACGCCCCATACCGTATACAGAAAGGGCTTAGGTCCGTCTCCGATTTTTTGGCGCAATCGTTTAATATGAACATCAACTGTTCGTTCATCACCATAAAATTGGTATCCCCAAATTTGCTCAAGCAATTGTTCTCGTGAAAATACTTGCCGAGGATGCTGTATAAAAAAGCACAGCAGATCGTATTCCTTTGGCGTTAAATTTTCGATCCGTTTCCCCTCTAGAAACACTTCTCTCGTTTTTTTATCTAACTGAAAATGTTCAGTCTCCAGCCGTTCGTCCTCTTTCGCTCCTTCTTCAGTAGATGTTGTTTGAGCAAAACGTCGTTTCACTGCTTTGATTCTTGCCATTAAGGTGAGCGGACTAAAGGGTTTTGTCACATAATCATCTGCCCCAAGATCGAAGCCCAGCACCTGATCAGATTCCGTTTCCTTTGCTGTCAGCATAATAATCGGAACATCACTAATCTGGCGTACTTTTTGACAAATGGTCAGTCCATCCATTGAAGGAAGCATGACATCTAAGATGAGCAGATCCCAATCCTCCTCTTGCTTAAATCGATTCAATCCTTCTAATCCATCATGGACGAATTCCGCTTGAAACCCTTCTCGTTGAAAAAACATATCCGTCATTGTACAAACACTCTGGTTATCTTCAATCATTAATATTTTCATCATCAGCCTCCGCTGTTGCCTTTGTTTTTCTTTATGTAGCTTTATTTTACATGTTCCTTCTCAAATCTCAATTGGATTGATACGATTTCATGAACTTATCATGCTTTGGTCATCTTTTATTCATACTTTTTGATGGAGTTGACATTTTGGGGAATCACATTGTTCTTTTTTAATATAGTAGAATGGCAAAATGAAGGAATTGCAGAGGATAGTCTAAGATGAGGACAGTGTCATTTACGTTCTTTCAGATGAAGAAGTCTCCCATTTAGTAAAAGAATGAAATGACACGCTTCCTGATCGTTATAAATGGTCTATATAAAACAGTTTGGAACTGGACATGCATATCGAGGGCGGTGTGCCCTAACGAAGCTAATTGTGATTTTCTATAAGGCACCCCATTTCGATGCGAATTTCCTTTTTCTTTATATCTTCATTTGAATAAGAGTTGACATTTAATCCAATCAGTTGAAAGCCATTTTTCAAATAAAACTGGATAGCTGGAAAATTGGATGATTGGGTTTCTAATACAATCATTCTAACTCTCAATTCACGAGCGCGTTTTTTTGCCATTTTAATGAAAGTGCTGCCAATACCTTTTCTTTTAAATTGTTTATCCACATATAAATCATGAATGAGTAATGTATTATTCCATTTCATGTGTTGAATGACTATAATTCCAGTTTCTTCACCATTCATCTCTGACACGTAAACCTCTGAATCCTCTTTATATGGATCGAAAATCTCCTCTTTTAGATTTTTTTTAACTGGCGCTTCAAATTCTTCTTCTGTAAGGGAGATGTTCCAACCATTGTGACTGGTTTCCAAATGAATATCATAGTATTTTTCAGATGTATATTGATAATATACTTGTTTTCCTTTAGGATAATTTTTTTGATAGATACGACGAATCGTTAACATTTCATACTCCCTTCATATCAATGATTTAAATCTTTAAACGTACTACTAAATTCGTCGATTTGCGATTTGATACCTTTAAAAATACACCTAAAAGATAAAACTCGTTTTGCCTCTGTCATAGAATAGGGTCGTTTTTAAATGTGATTGTTGTAGATCAAGATCAATTGTTACCTGACGAAGAGAATATCTTCTTTGACGTCATAGAGTGTATTCACTCTTATAAGAATAAAGACATTTAAAAAAGCTCATCTCCAAAGATGAGCTTTTTTCATATCACACGAGCAACTTCAGATAGGCAGCGTCATTTCCCTCTTCAACCGCCTGTAAAAGCTGCTTTGCCTTTGATGTGCTGGTGACGCTGCTTAACTTTTGTATGATGTCTTCTGTCGATAACGCACAGCCTGGTGCTCCCCGAGGAATATCGACTCGTTTGCTGATGATGGTGCCGTCAGATAAGGTGAGCTTTACAATCGTAAAACGTCCTTTTGGCACTGCGTCTGGATGGGGTTCTATCGTTTGAACATACACTCTATTTACCCGCTTCATCCATGTCCGCAGCTCTGGTGAAATGGCTTTTTTCGTAAAAGCATCCAGTGATAAAGGTTGTCCAAACACCGCTAATGCGATGACATACTCGACACTAAATCGTCCCTCTTCTCCCGTCAAAGGTGCCCGCTCCGTGAGTGCTGCATCACCGCCAGGCGGAAACATGACGTCGACCTGTACGATCTTCTCCTGTAAGGAAGAGTGTTCTTGTACTAATGACTCGATCGCATCGGCTGCATGATGCGCCGCTGAACAGAACGGATACACTTTAAACCATAGACCTGGCGACACGATACGCCACGCAGTGCCATAGTCCTCTAGCAAACGTCTTTCCGCTAGTTTCTGATCCCCATAGAGAGAAAAGAAGCCCAGCTCTCCATCCAGAACCGATTCACTCCCGCCAAAATCTGAGCAAGCTAAATCCATGGACCATACGGCTGTTTTAGCGGCTAAGCCAGCTTGCAATGGTTTCATATCAGTCCCAAACTGCTTTCGCATTCCAGCTGATTGCGCACCAGCAAAGCCGATCGCTTTCGCCAGCTCTTTCTGTGAAACTTGTTTCAAATAACCAATCGCACAGACTGCTGCAATGGCTCCGAGAGTTCCGGTATTATGCCAGCCCCGCTCATAATGCGACTTGCCGATGGATTCACCTAGCCTTGCCATCACTTCGACGCCAGTAATGTAGGCTGCTAGAAATCGATCACCGTACGCCTCCCCGTTGGTCAGCTGGGAAAGCAAGGCCGGGATGATGACCGCACTTGGGTGTCCTCTCACATCAGAATGCACATCATCATAATCAAGGGCGTGAATCAGATAGCCATTTAGCATGGCTGCGGATTGACGGCTGACCTTCTTCCCTTGTCCAATGACAGGAATTTGAGCCGCGCCGCCTTCTTGTTCCACGAGCGCCATGAGCTTCTGAATCCCTTCATCCTCTTTTGCAGCAAGCGCTGCTGCCGCAGCGTCTAACAAACCGTTTCGAGCCATTTGAATGGCCTGTTGATCTTGCAACGGATCAGCAGAGAGCACTTCCTCTGCGAGCTGTTTCGTTAGTTCCATGTTCTTGACTCCAACGCCCGAACCGCAAGCTCGGAGAAGAAAGCAGCAGCGACTGGGATTGCCTCTTCATTTAACGTAAAGGCAGGGTGATGCCATTCCTCGGTACCGCTCGTCCCCATCCAGACAAAAAAGCCTGGAATGCGCTCTTGGTAAAGGGCAAAGTCTTCTCCGCCTGGTGACTGCTCTGCCTCTACTACTGCGAGATCAAGCGCTCCTGCCGTTTCTTCCACAACCTTTGTCAAACGCTCGTCATTCATCACAGAAGGCAAATACGGATGCCATTTCACATCTGCCTTTGCGCCAAACCCTTCTGCGATACCGCTCACGATTTGTTTCATGAGATCTGGAATCATCGCTCTCACTTCAGGTTCAAACGTCCGAACGGTCCCTTCCATCTCGACGCGATCAGGTATCACATTCCATGATGTGCCGCCTTGAATACGTGTGATGCTGACAACCGCATGATGCAAAGAACTAATGCGGCGACTGACAATTTGCTGTAGGGCGCTTGTGATCTGACCGCTGATGGCAATCGGATCAATTGTGTGATTTGGAATTCCAGCATGACCACCCGTTCCTTTAATGTCAATTTCAAACCGATCGACGCTCGCCATTAATGCTTTTTCTCTTATCCCGATGGTGCCAACTGGCAGGTTAGGTTTATTGTGCATACCAAATATCGCATCCACTCCATTTAAGACGCCCGCCTCTATGACGTGTTTCGCTCCTTGCGCCACTTCCTCAGCCGGCTGGAACAAAATGCGCACTGTTCCCTTGAGCTCATGTTTCCGTTCGTTTAATAGGACGGCCGCACCAAAAATCGAAGCGGTATGGAAATCATGGCCGCATGCATGCATTTTCCCTTGTATCTTTGAAGAAAATGGTTCACCAGATGCCTCTTCAATTGGAAGTGCGTCAATATCGGCTCTCAGAGCAATCGTTGGTCCCTCTTGTTCTCCTTTGATTTCACAAACGACTCCTGTTTGAAGATCTGGGAAATCGAGCACTGTGATCCCTTCCTCTTGTAACCAGCCTCGTAGTTTTTTTGTCGTTTCATACTCTTCAAATGCCAGCTCTGGATGCTCATGAAGCGCTCGGCGTATGTTATTTAAACGTTTGTTTAAAGCTTGATTTCCTAATGATTTCACTGATACTCACCCCTCTAAAGAGTAAAAAGCAGCTTATGCTTCTTCAGCCGCTGCTTCTTTTTGGATAAATCGTTTTGTTCGTTCATTCTTCGTTTCGTCAAATAGTTCGGTTGGCGTTCCCTGCTCAATGATATGACCATCTGCCATAAAAATCACATGATCTGCTACTTCTCTTGCAAACGCCATTTCATGTGTCACGATGATCATCGTTGTTTCTTGGATGGCAATGGATTTAATGACTTGAAGCACACCTGAGACAAGCTCTGGATCTAGTGCTGACGTTGGTTCATCCAGCAAAATCGCATGTGGATCGACCGCTAACGCACGGGCAATCCCGATTCGCTGCTGCTGACCGCCGGATAGTGTGACCGGATAGCTGTCAGCTTTTTGTTCTAGCCCTACTTGTTTCAATAGCTTCATACCAATTTCATTTGCCTGCTGTTTTGTCATTTTTTTCGTCACAAGCAGTGACTCTGTAATGTTTTGCAGGGCTGTTTTGTTTTTGAATAAATTATAGTTTTGAAACACCATGGCCGTTTGCTGACGCAGGTGATGGGCTTCTTTACGTGTATATTTAGACGCATTCAGCTTCGCATCGCCAATTTCAATCGTACCTTCATCTGGCGTTTCTAATAGATTTAGACAGCGCAGCAATGTTGATTTACCGGAGCCAGAAGGTCCGATAATGGCCACAACCTGCCCTTTTTGCACGTCAAGATTAATTCCGTCTAAGACGACAAGGTCGCCGAATGATTTTTTCAAATTGGTGAGCTTGATCATGTCCACACCTCCTTAATTCCGGTAAGGTTTGCTGATTTTTCGTTCAAATAGGTCTTGCAGGAAACTATAAATGATGGTGAGCACCCAATACACAATGCCAACCGCTAAATACGTTTCAAAGTACTTATAGTTGGCCGATGCAATCATTTTCCCTTGCGCAAACATTTCTGCCACCCCAATGGTAAAGGCAAGCGATGTTTCTTTTAAAAGACCAATAAAGGTATTCCCCGTCGCTGGAATGGCATTTCTGACGGCCTGCGGGAAAATAATTCTGACGTAAGACTGCCATCTTGTCATGCCGACAGATAAACAGGCCTCAAGCTGCCCTTCATCCACTGAATTAAGAGCCGCTCTAAAAATTTCTGCTAAGTACGCTGAGTTTTTAATACTTAAACCGATAATGACCGCTGTTAGAGCATCCATTGAGGTCATCGCAGGGAATAGCTGCGGAAGACCAAAATAAATGAGAAAGAGCTGAACCAAAGTTGGAACCGCTCTGAAAAAAGAAATATACAGCTTGGCAAATTGGTATAAGACAGGTATCCGGTTTTTCGTTATAAGCGCGAATACCACACCAATGATAATGGCAAATACCATGGAGACAATCGCCATGAAGATCGTTATCGGCAAGTATTGAATCAAGGTTGGAAAAACCGTCACCATATACTGCCAATCAATGTGATTCATGTCTGCTTTTCACCGCCGCTGTTGTTATTTTTTAATCGGCACTGTGACATCGTCTTTGAAATATTTCTCAGACAATTTCTTCAGTGTTCCGTCTTCTCTTAATTCTTTGATCGCTTTATTGAATTCTTCTCTTAGCTTGTCGTGCTTTTCATCTTTGGCAAATGGGTAGCCGACTTCTTCATATACGATTGGGTTGCCGACGATTTTGAGTGGAAGTCCTGTTTTTTCAATTTGAGCTAACAAGACACTGCGTCCGTTGACGTAAGCATCTACACGGCCATTTGCAACTTCATTTAAGACACCGTCTTGTGTTTCATATGTTTTGATGTTGATTTTCTTGTCTGGGTCTTTGCTCTCTAGGTTTTTGGCATGGTTTGAGCCAAGAACAGCCGCCACCGTTTTTCCTTTTAAGTCATCAAGTCCTTTAATGTCCTTGTTGTCCTTCTTGACAATGATTTGTGTTCCTGCGTATGCATACGTATCTGTAAAGTTGAACGTTTGTTTACGCTCATCTGTAATCGCAACTTGGTTTGATACAGTATCCAGCTTACCAGATGTCAGCTGGCCCATGAGTCCGCTGAATTCACTCAGCTGCCAGTCTAGTTTGTAGCCTAGTTTTTTCGCAATGGCTTCTGTGACCTCGACATCAAATCCTACTAGTTTGCCGTTTTCTTTATAAGCAAATGGATAGCTTTGGCCTGTAGCGCCCACTTTAAGCACTTTCTCATCTTTTCCTTCACTCTGATTGCCCCCGCCGCATGCCGCTAACACCGCAAGCATTGCCGCAAATAAAACAACTAGCCACTTTTTGTTTTTCATGTTCGTACACCCTTCTTTCCTCTTATGGTTGTGTAATATCTGATCTTAATTGTTTTTTAAAATAAATGGTGATATGACCTTTGCCTAGATCCTTTTCACCTGCTCTGACATAGCCTTTACGCTCATACATGTCCATGAGCCACGGATGCTTATCAGCTGTCCCAAGAGAGACACACGGTACCTTTAGTGTGTCCCTTAGCACTTCCGTTTCAACCCACTCAAGCAAGGCTGAGCCTGTGCCTTTTTTTGCCGCTGGTTCTGAAGCAAACCACCATATATGCGGAACGCCGAATGGTCCTGGCTGTTCTCCCCAAGGCATACGGAGTGATAAGGTGGAGAGAAGCTCTCCGTTTTCTTCCATTACATAGCAAAGGTTCTTTTGTACATTTTTCTGAACGAGGGCGATATCTGCATGTGCTGCTTGGAACTGGATGCCGAGCTCACGAATCGGCTCATAGGCTCTTGTTGTCAGTTCAAGCAACGCTTCTATATCATCCTCAGTTGCCAGACGAAACGTATATCCCAACGTTAGTCACCTCACCTTTATGTCGTGTAGCGATTTTTTGGCTGTTTTAATCCGAGATTTTCTCGTAAAGTTTGTCCTGTGTATTCTGTTTTGAACAGGCCTCTTTCCTGAAGGATCGGAACGACGCGGTCTACGAAGGCATCAAGTCCTTCTGGCAATAATGGCGGCATCACGTTAAAACCGTCGGCTGCTTCCTCAACGAGCCATGTCTCCATCACATCTGCTAGCTGCTCTGGTGTTCCAATAAAGATATGGTGCCCACGGGACCCTGCAACAGATTGGTAGAGCTGGCGAATGGTCAGGTTGTCCTTTCTCGCCATATTCATCACAAGGTCAAAGCGGCTTTTCACGGCATTTGACGCGCTTGGATCAATCTCTGGAAGCGGTCCATCTAGTGGATACTGCGAAAGATCAATACCCCCTAAGTAGTTTTGTAAAATGCTAAGGCCGATCTCTGGAACAATCAGCTCTTGTAATTCTTCATACTTCGCTTTTGCCTCTTCTACTGTATCGGCAATGATTGGGAATATGCCCGGCATGATGCTGACATCTTCTCTCGCTCGTCCAGTAGCCTCTACTTTCCCCTTCAAGCTTTGGTAAAATTCCTTCGCTTTGTCGAGATCGTTTTGTGCCGTGAAAATGAGCTCAGCCGTTTTAGCCGCAAGCTTTTGACCATCTTCAGAAGACCCTGCTTGAATGATCACCGGCTGTCCTTGAGGGGTGCGTGATACGTTAAGCGGACCCCGTACGGAGAAGAATTCACCTTTGTGCTGCAGCTCATGCAGCTTACTAGACTCAAAGAATTCTCCCGTTTCTTGGTTTCTAACAAGTGCGTCCTCTTCCCAAGAATCCCACAGACCTTTGACGACATCGACGAATTCTTCAGCTCGTTCGTATCGTTTGTGATGCGCTAAATGCTCTTCTCCGCTAAAATTTTTCGCTGTTTCTTCAATAGAAGATGTGACCACATTCCATGCTGCTCGTCCGCCTGATAAATGATCGAGTGAGGCAAACTGTCTCGCAATATGGAATGGCTCACTGTATGTAGTGGATGCTGTTGCTGCTAAACCAATTGTAGAGGTAGACTCTGCAATCGAAGAAAGCAGGGTGAGCGGTTCAAATCTCGTTAATACATTTGGATGAGATGTATGATTAATTGATAAGCTGTCGGCTAAAAAGAGCAAATCCAGCTTCCCTTCCTCGGCCTTTTTCGCTAATTGTTTAAAGTAATCAAGATTCATCGCTGCGTCTGGTACTGCTTTCGGATGTCTCCAAGAGGCGACATGATGTCCAGTTCCTGCGATGAATACGCCTAGCTTGAGCTTCCGTTTCGGCTGTGACACTTGTTCTTCATCCTTTCTATATCTTCCTTGTATCAAGTTATTATTTTACAAGATACATTTTTCTTATTGAATTAATCGGTTTTATCCATAAAAAAAGGGCAAATGTTGTGAAAAATGAAAAATAATTATTACTATATGCCCTTTTTACATGATTGTCAACCGCCTTCTGAACCTCCAAAAAAAGGGATTTACAGGCGTTTACGGCGGATCAATTTCAATATTTCCGATGAGCCGGTCCGTGGAGTGTGTCATCAATTGACTGCGCTCCAGTACATTATGGGCAATCACCGAATGAGTGGAAGATACGGTGCGGACGGCAATCGCTTTTTGAGGAGAGAGATTAATGATGTTATTCCGCAGCACACGTGCTGAGACAACCTCATCAAGAAAAACGGCTGTCGGCTGTCCGATCGAACGATTTAAATAAAAGCGGTTATCTCCAATTTGGGGTGAGCCATTTTTAATATACATCACCACATATAAGGACGTTTCTTCAAAGGAATTGTCTTTAATCTCTAAAGGAGCGGTCGTATTGCTGTAGACGGCATAGTTTTGATAGTGCTTAAAACGATTCTGCCATATGAAAGCCTTTGCATTTCCTGTCACGCTGATCGTATACGAAGATGCGAGCTGTGAATGTCCTTCTTGAATAAAGTGATTGCCGTTGATCCCCGCTTCTCCCTCCTGCACCCATATCCCTCGGCTGAATTCCTTGAATTGATTATGCTGAATTAAGATATTCGTTCCTCTGACCATCGCCGCATCGATGACAGAGTAGACGGTATTGTTTGAAAAGACAATGCTGTCTGATTGATAAATACGCAGCGATGTACTTCTAAGCCGTGTGTTTGTCCCTGACTCAATATGATTTCCTTCTATTAAAATACGATTGGCCATATAGACAGACACAGCCGCATCTTCAAAAAGACTGATTTTATTACCTGTGATGTGCACGCTGTCTCCCCTCACATCAATCCCCTTTTCAAATCCTTCAATCATATTGCCAATAATGATCACATTGTTTTCCGATTGATCAAGCGGCACGCCTAAGCTCGTAATCCCTGCTTTTGTCACGCCCCCTCCCACTGCACGAATCAAATTATTCGCAATGATCATTTCAGTGGCGAAGCCATAGGAGATACTGCTGTCCGTTTGATTGCCTTCAATGATCACACCATAGCCATTGAAATTATAGATAGAGCTGGCTGCGCCGCCTCTGACTATGTTGTTTCGAATTTGAATATTCAGCGGTTCCTCCAAGTTGGTCGCATTTTCCCCGTATCCTTCAATATCAATGCCCATTTTTGGCTCGACCCCGTTCACCCCTGCCCTTTCAAGCAAACAGTCTTCCACAATGACACCATCACAGCCTGTAATAGACATATTGTTTCGCCTTGAGTCAGTGATGGTGCAGCCAGAAATATGAATAGACGAAGCTGGCGAGTACGATTCGATATGTGTCAATAAACCGTGCGGACTGACAATGATACCGTCTCCCGTACAATTGTTGATTTGAACACGATCGATATTCACATGGGAAGCACCTTCAATACACACCCCGAAGCCCCATTCATGTGTTTTTCTTTCTGGCGGGAGTGCCTTGTACACATGCTCATCACGGTCGCCTTCAATCCGCCCGCCCCGAATGGTCACATGCTCTACCTCTCCAATATAGAAGGCTGCATATCCCCACGAATCATTTGGTTTCACTTTGATAACGGCATCTGATGCCATCTCAATACAAATATGACTTGGCACTCGTATGCCGGCATTACGAAAAGGAAAAAATTGATCCCCCCTGTACACCGCATCTATTAGATACGTTCCACTCGGCAACCAGACGTGGGAGTAGCCCTGTGCTTTTGTCCATTCCAGGCATTCGTTCAGTTTCGCTGTACAGTCCGTTTTCCCGTCAGCAATCACGCCAAAGTCTATTACATTGACAACGGGTTTCTTCAGATCAGATTTATTTACATCCCCCAATGAAAACCCCTCCTTTTTTCACATGTCCTCTTGTCATCCTATGCATGTGGGAAAGGTTTGCTTGTACGATATTTCAAATTTTATATAAATTCTTCCGAAATAACTTTCCGATGATTTTTACTTGAGCGAATTTTTCATCTTTTTGAGTCTTTACGCCTATTGAACTAACATTTTCCTGTTTTAGAATAGTTTTATATTGACACAAGAACTATACAAGAATATCATTTTTCTCATATCTCTTTTTTTAAGAAAGGATCTATGCCATGTCTACAATTGACCACGATAAAATTGTTAAAAGTGTTCCTCAAAAAGGGTTTTTTGGACATCCTAAAGGGCTTTACACACTGTTTTTCACTGAATTTTGGGAGCGTTTTTCTTATTATGGCATGCGTGCACTGCTTATTTATTATATGTACACAGAGGTGACAAAAGGCGGTCTTGGTTTCGACCAGACAACCGCTAATTCGATCATGTCTGTCTATGGTGCGCTTGTCTATATGTCAGGCATTATTGGCGGATGGCTCGCCGACCGGGTATTTGGTTCGTCCAGTACGGTCTTTTATGGCGGGGTTTTCATTATGCTTGGTCATGTCATTTTGGCACTGCCTAGCGGTGCAACAGCGCTCTTTATTAGTATGGGGCTGATTATTATTGGGACAGGTCTCCTAAAGCCGAACGTATCAAACATAGTCGGTGACCTGTATACAAAAACAGACCCTCGCAGGGATTCTGGATTCAGTATTTTCTATATGGGGATCAATATGGGTGGTTTTATCGCCCCATTAATTGTCGGAACACTCGGTCAAAAAGTGAATTTCCACCTTGGTTTCTCACTCGCTGCCGTTGGTATGCTTGTTGGACTGATTACGTTTGTCATCACGAAAAAGCCGAATCTTGGACTTGCCGGCACTTATGTCACAAATCCACTATCAGCTGCTGAACGCAAGAACTTCAAAATTTTCGGTACATTGATCGTGATTGTCCTTGCTGTTTTTGCTGTCATCGGTATTCAAACAGGAGCGCTCACGATTAATCTATTCACTTGGTTTGTCAGTGTCCTTGGTGTGCTGATTCCAATTGTTTATTTTATTGTGATGTATTTTAGTCAAAAAACGAGTGCAGTGGAGCAGTCGAGGGTACTCGCTTATATTCCATTGTTCCTAGCTGCGGTGATGTTCTGGGCCATTCAAGAACAAGGCTCAAATATTTTAGCGACATATGCAGATCAGCGAACAAACTTGAATTTCCTTGGCATGACATTAGCCTCTTCTTGGTTCCAATCATTGAACCCAATCTTTATTGTGCTCCTATCACCAGTATTTGCTTGGTTATGGGTCAGACTAGGTAAGAAACAGCCGTCTACCCCGATTAAATTCTCACTTGGCCTTCTGTTCGCAGGATTATCCTTCATCATCATGATCATTCCTGCCTACATGTCTGGACCAAATACACTTGTAAGCCCACTATGGCTCGTTCTAAGCTTCTTCCTTGTCGTGATTGGGGAGCTTTGCTTATCACCAGTTGGGCTGTCAGCCACAACAAAACTGGCACCTGCTGCCTTCTCAGCGCAAACGATGAGCCTTTGGTTCCTTTCCAATGCAATGGCACAGGCGATCAATGCACAAGTGGTCAAGCTGTTTGATAAAGTGCCAGAAACCGTCTATTTCGGGATCATCGGATTGCTGGCCATCGTTTTATGTGTTGTGATGCTATTGCTGACACCAGTGATTAAGAAAGCGATGAAAGGCGTGCATTAAATTGAAAAAGAAGCCTCCCAAATGGGAAGGCTTCTTTTTTTGAATTAAAACCGAATCTCATCATCTCCGTGGATTTGCAGCTGGAGCGGTTCACTTTTCACCTGATGTTTTTTCACATAGCGGTGATAGACAACATATCCAATGATCATGAGCGGTACGCCGACATACAGCCCAATCCGCTGCTCCGCATCAAAGGCAAGACTGATTAGCACAATCGAATTCAGCGTGATCGCAATGATCGGCAGTACCGGATAAAGAGGGGTTTTAAATTTTAGGTTTTCCAGCTTTCCGCCTGCTTTCAAATATCTTCTGCGGAAAAGCAGCTGTGATAATGTAATCGTAATCCAGCCGGTTTGGGCACTCATGCCCGCAATAGACACGATCCAAGCAAATACCGTTTTCTCTGCAAAGAACCCGGATAATAACGAAATCCCTGTAAACAGGAAGGTGAGCAGTAAGGCATTCATCGGAATACCGCGCTGATTGACTCGTCTAAACGCCTTCCCTGCCATTCCTTCCTTCGACAAAGAGTACAGCATTCTCGTAGAGGCATATAGGCCAGAGTTCGCCACAGATAATAAAGCAATGATAATGACAAAGTTCATGATATCTGCCGCATAAGGAATGCCCGTTCTCTCAAACACAGTGACAAATGGGCTTTGCAGCACACTCGCTTCTTTCCAAGGCACCATACCCGCTAAGACAAAAATAGATAAAACGAAAAAGACAAGGGTACGCCATACCGTCTGATGAATCGAGCGAGGCACGGTTTTCTCCGGATTTTCACTTTCTCCTGCCGCAATCCCGATCAGCTCCGTCCCTTGAAACGAAAAATTCACCGTGATCATCGTGACGACAACGGCCAGCAAGCCATTCGGAAACAGACCGTCACTCACAAAATGACTAAAGTAAGGAGCTGGTTCCCCGCTCGTCGTTTGAATAAAACCAAACATCGCCGCTCCGCCTACGCCAATAAATAGTAAGATGGCAACAATCTTAATGGTTGAAAAGAAAAACTCCGACTCCCCGAACGCTTTCGCTGATCTGGCATTTAATAAGAACAAACACAGCCCAAATATGAGACACCAAATCCACACATCCACTTGTGGAAGCCAGCGTCTCATCAGCTGCCCTGCTGATAAAAATTCCAGCGCCACAGTAGCTGCCCAGCCAAGCCAATAAATCCAGCCAACAGCAAATCCCGCTGCAGGACTCACAAATTTCGTCGCATACGTATGAAACGACCCCGACACAGGAAGCGCGACTGACAGCTCTCCAAGACACAGCATGGTTAAATACATAATCAATCCGCCCACTATATAGGAAAGAACAGCTCCAACTGGCCCTGCTTGTCCAATCGTATAGCCTGTTCCAAGGAAAAAGCCTGTCCCAATGACACCGCCAAGAGAAATCATAAATAAATGGCGGGAGGTCATCGCCCTTTTCAATTGTTCGGGCTGATTTTGTCCAACATCCACAATGATGCCCTCCTTCTTCTAAGATGTTCTGTTATCAAAACATGTCTCCATGTGATTATTCCATTTTCAAAACAACCTACTAATTATACATCTTTTATAATAAATATGCTTCCTTCTATCGTCACTGTTTCAAAGTCTTTATTTTAGTAATGTTCGCACAACTATACGGTGATTCTGATCATTTGATAGGATGCCATATATCCAAAAGAATTGCACGAAAAAACCAGCATGCAAACTTACATGACACACTGGTTTCATTTCCCTCTATTCGAGTCTCATTTCAAACAGTCATGAGTCATTTTCCTTTTGTAGACACTCTTTGATAAAACCATCTATATCTTGAAAGCAGCGATTTTTAGATTCAGCGTGAAAAGTCGTAGAATCTGGATTGGCGAACCCATGCTGCCCCTTTACTATTTTCACGCAAAGCTTTTCCTTTTTCTCCAAAACATTCGCAACCTCTCGAGGGTTAAAAGATGCTTCAACTTCCGGGAAAAATAACAGCATATTGCAGGTAGGCGTCATATCGAGAAAATCTCTTATCCTTGAACCATAAAATCCAATGACTCCGGTAAACAACTGATCATATTGGCTGCATTGCCAAGCAATTGTTGCCCCCACACTAAAACCTATCAGACATATGTCTCTCTCTGCATTTTTCGTTTTTAACTCTTTTGCCACATTCAATACGATCTTTACCGATTCATCAAAACCAACTTTATTCATAAAGTAGTCATATGCCTCATTCTCACTGGCATAAGGGAAGTGTTTAGCCTGTCCTAATAAATGAGGACAATAAACCTCAAAACCAGCTTTGTCAAAATGATCGATCATACTCTTCATATGATCATTTATTCCGTATATTTCGTGTACTAAAATCATGACGGGTTTTTGTTTCGATGTATGCAAATGATCACACTTCCCTTTTATTCCGTTTGTTCACTGGAGGATCGTGTACTTTAAAAAGTCATTTAAGTCGACTGATCAACACTCACATAAACTTCTTTCGATGTGAAAATCATAGCATATTTTGCCATTAAGTAGTCTATCTCACATTCTCATCAATCGAACTCTCTTCATCATCGTTTGAGAATGCGTTTGGTTTTATCCACCTTTTGTTTTGGGTATAGTTCTATCGTTTATCCGTTCAACCAGTTCAAGGCATAAAGTTGGTGAGATTCGCTCAAGCTAGTTTCAAATGCTTTACTTTTAGGTTGCTTCTCTGTAAGATCATATGTTGTAAATACCAACAAGAAAAGTGGGGAATAAAATGAAAAAAATGTTCTTTGCCATTATTTTAGGCGCTTGTGTTGCATTGATCACAGCATGTGGATCAGCTGCAAACGACAGCGCAAATAAACAATCTGGGTCTAAGGAATCAGGTGACCTTTGGAAGTCCATTCAGGATAAAGGCGTATTAACCATCGGTACAGAAGGTACATATGCTCCTTTCACCTTCCATGACAAAAAGACAGATAAATTAACTGGCTATGATGTCGAGGTCATCACAGAAGTCGCAAAACGTCTTGACTTAAAACCAGAATTCAAAGAAACACAATGGGACAGCATGTTTGCTGGTCTGAATTCAAAACGTTTTGATGTGGTAGCGAACCAAGTTGGTAAAACTGGACGTGAAAATCAATATGATTTCTCTGATAAATACACAACGTCTCAAGCCATTGTTGTGACAAAATCAGATAACAATGACATCAAGAAACTTTCTGATGTGAAAGGCAAAAAAGCAGCGCAATCATTAACAAGTAACTATAACAAATTAGCTACAGATGCTGGCGCTAAAATTGAAGGGGTTGAAGGTCTTGCACAATCCATTCAATTGATTCAGCAAGGGCGTGCTGATTTGACGTTCAATGATAAATTAGCTGTCTTGAATTACTTGAAAACAAGCGGTAACAAAAACCTAAAAGTTGCATTTGAAACAGGAGATCCACAAGAAACGTATTTTGCCTTCAGAAAAGGCAGCGGCGAAGTCGTTGACAAAGTGAATGGCGCATTAAAAGAAATGAAGAAAGACGGTACACTTGCTAAGATTTCTAAGAAATGGTTTGGTGAAGATGTTACAAAGTAATACCCTAGGAGTCGTCATTCCTTGGGATCTTCTTCAGCAATCTTTTTGGCCAATGGTGATGCAGGGGATTTATTATACAATCCCCCTTGCCATCATTGCCTTCATTATTGGTCTTTTTATCGCGCTTGTGACAGCTCTTGCTAGAATGTCTAAAATCAAAGCCCTCAGATGGATTTTCTCCATCTATGTGTCGGCCGTTCGCGGAACGCCGCTTTTTGTGCAATTGTTTATTATTTTCTATTTCTTTCCGACATTTAATATCACACTTGATCCATATCCAAGTGCTATCATCGCTTTTTCTTTAAACGTAGGTGCGTATGCTTCGGAAATTATCCGTGCATCCGTCCTATCTGTTCCAAAAGGACAATGGGAAGCGGGGTATTCGATTGGGATGACCCATCGCAAAACGCTCGTCCGCGTGATTTTACCGCAGGCAGTGCGTGTATCGATTCCGCCGCTGTCTAATTCTTTCATTAGTTTGGTGAAGGATACATCGCTTGCCTCCCAAATCCTCGTGGCAGAGATGTTCCGTAAATCACAGGAAATTGCTGCGGCGAACTTGGATCAAATTTTATTTATTTATATGGAAGCAGCCCTGATCTATTGGGTATTCTGCTTCATTCTATCGCTCGTTCAACACCAAATTGAAAAACGACTTGATCGATATGTCGCAAGGTAAGGAGGGAACGACATGCTAACAGTCAAAGGCTTAAACAAATCCTTTGGTGAAAATGAGATTTTAAAGTCGATTGATTTTACGATCAACAAAGGGCAGGTTGTGGCGATTCTTGGTCCATCAGGTTCAGGAAAAACAACGATGCTTCGCTGTTTAAATGCACTTGAAATTCCAAATGCCGGCTCCTTTACCTTCGATGATTTCTCGATTGATTTTTCTAAAAAAAATAAACAAGCTGATTTGCTCAAGCTTCGCCGGAAGTCAGGCATGGTGTTTCAAGATTATCATCTGTTCCCACATCGCACTGTTCTTGAGAATGTGATGGAAGGTCCAGTCCAAGTCCAGCGCCGTCCGAAAGAAGCGGTGCGAAAAGAAGCGATTCAGCTCCTGCAAAAGGTAGGACTTGAGGATAAAAAAGATTTGTATCCCTTCCAGCTGTCAGGCGGTCAAAAGCAACGTGTCGGCATTGCCCGAGCACTTGCCATTCAGCCAGAGCTTATGCTTTTTGATGAACCAACCTCTGCGCTTGACCCTGAACTTGTAGGAGAAGTCTTAAAGGTCATGAAGGATCTAGCGAAAGAAGGCTGGACGATGGCGGTTGTCACACATGAAATCAAGTTTGCCCAAGAAGTGGCGGACGAAGTGATTTTTATTGATGGCGGCGTCATCGTCGAACAAGGTCCTCCTGAAGAAATCTTCAAACGACCAAAGGAAGAACGAACAAAACAATTCTTAAATCGGATTTTGAATCCAGTATGATCAAAAAGGCTGTTCTCATCATGTGAGAACAGCCTTTTTTTACCTCTTTCAAAGTAAGCGATTACATTAAGCAAAGCCATTTAAAGGGGCGTGCGAGTATGTTACGATTGAAATCGAGTGTTTAAGAAAGAAGGGAAAGCTTTTGAAGCGGGAACATCTTTTACGTTGGTTTTTTTATTTTGTTGGATTAATTGTACTTGCTTTTGGACTATCGCTGACAGTGAAGGGAAAGATCCTTGGCATTGGTCCGTGGGACGCTTTTCATTATGGACTGTTTCAGCATTTTGGTTTAACCATTGGACAATGGTCGATCATTATTGGTGCACTGATTGTGACACTGACATCTGTTTTCACGAAATCTTTTCCAAAGATCGGCGCCCTGCTCAATATGGTGCTGATTGGCGTGTTTATTGATTTCTTTAATGCAGTATTACCTGCACCACATGGGTATTTACCTGCTTTATATGTATTTATTACGGGCGTGATTGTGTCTGGGTATGGCGTTGGCATTTATGTCTCAGCTAATCTTGGCGCTGGGCCAAGGGATTCATTAATGTTGCTCATCTCAGCAAAAACGGGGCTGAACGTACAGTGGGTTCGAAATGGTATTGAGTTAACCGTGCTCCTATTTGCATGGATGCTCGGCGGCCCGATTGGCATTGGAACGATTCTGACGGCCATCTTTACTGGACTCGTCCTTCGCTTTTCATTGCCACAATCGACACGGCTCTTGCAACTGCTCATTACAAAAACAGCGGAGAAACCTGTTCAAACCCTTACCCGATAAGAACAAGCCATTCTACTAAATGAATGGCTTGTTTTGTGCTAAACTAAATAGACGCAATATTCTTAAAACAGGAGATGATCCTCTGATGCAGCTTTTCCATTATCATTACTGGACACCATTTGTTGAGGAGACAGAGAAGGCGTACACCTCATTAGGCTTTGAAGTAAAAGGGCGTTTCGCAAAGGAAGGTTCCTTTCCCCCTCCGCTTACATGGGATGATTTTAGAAAGAAGAAGCCCTCTTTCCGAATCATTGAGATGAGAAAGGGACAGATCAATATCACATTTGGTTATAGTAAAAAAGTCCTTTTTGATCACATCGGCTTTATAGTGACTGATGATGAATATGATCATTTGCTGGTACAAGCGCAAAAGAGAAACTGGGCAATCCAGACCGGGGAGCGAAGAACGTTTCTTTCTACACCTATGCGCTTAAGGCTTGAATTGCAGCGGCGGACAGATGTGATTGAAACTGGTGAAGAAGCAATTGCCGAGATGACGATCGCAGTACCTGATTTGACTCATACACCTGCGGTAAATCAGTTGCTGGACGGTCTGACACAACCTATTCATTGGAAAAAGGGAGAACGTCTCTCTTTACTTGAAGTGAAGATGATGGATTCTCATGGGATGAATACGACCGATCCAAACGGTGTTCACGTCCTCACACAAGGATAAAAAGCAGCGAGATACGCTGCCTTTTTTATGATTGTTTACGGATTGGAATCCAAATCAATGTCACATGATCTGGAGAATTTATCTCTCCATCTAAAGGATACGTTTCCATCTCCATTCCCCCAGCATGCTCATATCCTGAGGCAGGAAACCATTCTGTGAAAATACGTGTCCATGTTGAATGCACAGCGGTTTCGACAGGCCCCTTTGACTGAAATACAGCCCACGTACTGGCCGGAATCTGCTCGACTGTCATGGTCGAATCTGGTTCTTCCTCACCTTGCTCAATCCCAATGATATAGTCAAATGTTTCAAGCGTTTCATCAAAATGCGCACATACACCGATATATCCGAGTTCTCCAGCTGCATGAGCCAGTGAATCCGTCCATCCTTCTTGATTGACACGCTTCCAAAAGGCGGGAATATCCTGTTTGTTTTGGCTATTCTTTGTTGTTGTCTTTAGTCTTCTGCCCATGATTAAAAATGAATCCTTTTCCACAATTCGATAATGCATCGGTTCGACTCCTTTTATTTGAAGTTCGAAGGAGAGACGGGGGTAGGCTTTCACTGTATACTCGCCTGTTTTCACTGCTGCCGGTGTATATCCATGATGCCGCTTGAAGGCTTTCGCAAACGACTCTGGGGTTTCATAGCCATACTTCACCGCCGCATCAATGACTTTCACTTGCTTGGTCATGAATTCTTCTGCCGCAAGGGTTAATCGTCTTTTACGAATATATTCTGCTACTGCAATTCCCGTCAGCATATGGAATAGCCGCTGATAATGAAATTTAGACATACAGGCGGCCTCTGCCACTTCTTCGATCTGCAAAGGCTGATCCAGCCTCTCTTCCATATAATTGATACTATCCATGATCAAGTGAATCATTTTTCCCTCTCCTTCCTTTTCCACTATATCGAGAACCGCCCGCACCTTCCTGTCATTTTGTGCTTTCATTGAACAGGATGTCTGTTTCTCTTTTGCATGTGTTCATCCAATGGTACAATAAATGTAAAAAATTGAGGTCCGTTATGAAGATTTTCGCTATTCAATTACAACCTTTAGATGATAAAAATGCACGAAACCAAATAGAACAGCTGAAGCCTTTTGTGTCACTTGAAAAACGCGCCGCCGCTGAGCGCTTTCGTTTTTTGATCGATGCAAGAAGAACGCTTTTAGGTGAGGTACTGATTCGTCACATCATTCATGAGATGTACGCACTGCCTATGGAACAGATCATTTTTGAAACAGAAGGGAATGGAAAGCCTGTTGTCCGGCAAATTCCTTCTTTTCATTTTAATCTTTCTCACTCTGGTGATTGGGTCGTGGGCGCAGTAGATGATGCGCCTGTTGGCATTGATATTGAAGAGATTAAACCGATTGATTTAGCCATTGCCAAACGATTTTTTTCAGCTGACGAATATCAAGATTTACTATCACAGCCGGCAGACCAGCAGGAAGCCTATTTCTTTCATTTATGGTCCATGAAGGAGGCTTTTATCAAGCTGACAGGGAAGGGAATATCCTATGGTCTTTCATCCTTTACCGCTCGCTTGTCAGAGGATGGACAGGCTACTTTGAGATTACCTGATCACGAAGCCCCTTGCGTTGTCCAAACATATTCACTTGATCCTGCCTACCAAATGGCGGTTTGTACAAGAAAACCCGCTGCGGCTGAGCACGTCGAGATACTCACTTGTGAGAACATGCTGTCACGCCTTAATAACGTGTAATTTGTTGAAGTGATGACTTTAGCAAATCGACGCCTCGTGCGATTTCCTCTTCTTTTACATGCCAAATGTTCAGTTGAAGTATAGGATCCTTTTGATAAGTAGAAATGAAATGGCGGTCGATCGGCTGAACCATCACAGAAGCCTTTTTTAGCTGCTGAATGAGCTGATTCATCGGAATGGACCGGTCGACACGAACGTGGGTATGAGTAGCTGGCTCCTCTTCTCCCAGCTCATAAGCACCTTGATCATTTTTCAAACAGGCCACAAGTTGTTTGGATCGAGCTCTATAGGTCGCCTGCATCCTTTCTCTATGACGCTCAAACATCCCGCTTTTCAAATAAATTTCTAAAGCAGCCTGTGAGAGCATCGAGCTGTCGATATCAATCAGCCGTTTATGTTCACTAAAGGGGCCAATCAGCTCGTTTGGTAAGACGACAGCACCTGTTCTAAGCCCCGGAAAAATGATTTTTGAGAAGCTTTTTAAATAAATGACCTTCCCCGCCTGATCATATGAATAGATCGGGTCTCTTTTTGTATCGAATTCTAAATCAGCCAAATAATCGTCTTCAACGATGTAGACATCATATGCTTCCGCAAGGGCTGCAATCGCTATTTTTTCTTGTTTCGACAGACTCGTTCCAAGCGGGTTTTGAAATCTTGGCATCGTATAGAAAAAGCGAATATCATCCTCTCGGAAGATACGCTCCAATTCCTGAAGATCGAGTCCTTTTTCCGTCCGCTGGATTCCCCGGACAGGTAGCTGGTTTTTCTCTAAGTATTGGAGGAATAGGTGATAGCCTGGCTGTTCGACCAATATGGTCTGTTTTCCATTCGGAAACGGGATGGTGCTTAAAATCGATAAAGCCAGCTGAATACCAGAAGTCATGACGATCTGTTCTGGAGAAGCAAACACTTGATAATCCGTTAAACGCTTTGAAATGATTGGCAGTAAAGATGGTAATCCATTGGTGGTCCCATAGATAAATAAATCATTTTGATACAGATCAATCGCTTGATTGATGCAATGCTGAAAATCGACATACGGAAACACAATGGGATCAGGCGCAGAGGAAGCAAAATCAATCCATGTGCTGCCCTTCTTAACGGCTGACTGATTGGTTTTCACGACAAAATAGCCACTTCTTTCTACAGAGTACAGCAAGTGTTCACGCTCTAATGTGTCTAGTGCTTTTATGACAGTGCTTTTGCTCACAGCATATTGAGCCGCTAAGTGACGAATGGATGGAATTTTCATTCCAGCATTGTATTCACCGCTCTCGATTTTGTTTTTTATATTCAACACAAGGTGATCATATTTCCTCACAGCACTACCCTCCTTGTACCGGTACAGATATCAATAACTCTTATTGTACACTTTACTTGATCCGTTTACGATAAAAAGACAGAACCGGTCAATTCAACTGAAGCATGCATGCTCGTGTAAGGAGAATTCAGATGGATATGTCAAAACAAAAAGCGTATGCTGCTTCGATCGCATACGCCTGTATTATTGGTTTTTCATTCTTGTTTGTCAAAGTAGCCTTAGCATCAGCGAATCCAATTGATGTATTGGCACACCGATTTACTGTTTCTTTCGCAGCGGCTCTTTTGTTATTTCCATTTTTACGAAAAAAGTATCGTTTTTCCATTCAATGGCGTGATCTCATTTACATTGTGCCATTTTCCTTGCTTTATCCTGTGTTGTTTTTTGCATTTCAAGTGTGGGGGCTGATGTTTACCTCTTCATCAGAGGCCGGCATTATTCAGGCGACCATCCCTATTTTGACAATGGTGCTTGCAGCATGGTGTTTAAAGGAACGTCCTACCTCGATCCAGGTGCTGTTTACCATTCTTTCTGTGTCCGGGGTGATGCTCCTCTTTGTGGTGAAGGGAATTGATGTGAAACATTCTCATCTCATTGGTTATGTGCTGATCTTACTTTCAGCCTTATCATCCAGTGCCTATAGCGTATTTGCCAGGATGATGACACGGCGATTCCATGTCATTGAACTGACTTTCGTGATGACATTCTTTGGATTTGTCTTCTTTAATGCTGCTGCTCTCATTCGGCACTCGGTAAATACTACACTACCGCAGTTTTTCAGTCCGTTTACGCAGCCATCCTTTGTATGGTCTATGCTCTTTTTAGGCATTCTCTCATCACTGCTCACAGCGTATTTATCAAACTATGCTCTTTCCCACCTTGAAGCAGCAAAGGTGAGTATCTTTAACAACCTTTCTGCTTTCATTACCATTGCCGCTGGCGTGCTTATTTTACATGAAACGATTGATATGGTTCACCTCATCGGGGCTGTGCTCGTCATTGGCGGAGTGATTGGCGGGAATGTGGTGAGGAAGGGGAATTCATAAAGAAAACGGCCCTCGTTTGACGGGGCCGTTGTTTTCTTTTATTGGCTGATGAATTGCCTTTTTGTTGTCTGCTCAATGACATGCCTCATATGTTCTGCGAACTGCTCGAGGTGTGTGTTGATATACATGTGCCCTCCTTCGAAATCAGTACGTTCGATGGCGTTTGCCCATGTTAGCCAGCCGTCTGCGTCTTCCATGCATTTCTTATCTTGCTTTCCGTTCAATAAATAAACGGGTGATTCGATGATTGTTTTGTCTGTGTGCTGGAAGGATTCTAATGCTTGATAGTCGGCACGTAAGGATGGTGTAAAGTAATCCATCATTGGCTTGTTCTCTAACAATTCTTTTGGAATCCCGCCCATTTCAGCGATATGCTGAACAAATGCTTCATTCGATAAATGGGTCAATATTTGTCTTTTTGTTTGCGGTGGCTGAATGGCAGAAATGACAACCGCTGCCGGATCGATGCCTTCCCTTTCTAGCAACTGAGTCAGCCTGTACACCACAAGTCCGCCCATGGAATGTCCGAACAAAATAAATGGACGGTTTAATTTGCCTGTCAGTCCTTCTTTATACAATTCAGCCAGCCGGTCAATGCTTGTTTCAAGCGGCATGAGGTTCGTTCCATGACCCGGAGGCTCTGCTGCTGTCACTTCGGCCGTGTCCTTCAGCTGTTCAAAGAGCGGACGGTAAGAGGCGGAATATCCGCCTGCAAAAGGAAAACAAATAAGCTGAATCAGATCTGATTTTTTTTCAAAGGTTTTAAATAATTGGTTCATACGTCCTTACCCCTTTACGATCGTTTCAAGAATCTGCGCAAGTTGATCTGCCTGCGGTCTTTTCATCATGGTCACATGGTCGCCTTTTATCTGAAAATACGAGCACGTTTCTCTCGTGTAAGCTTCCCAATCGGCAAATTTCTTCTGGAAATCTGTGGCGTGATCGCTGCTTTGTATAATATAAAACGGCACAGAGAATGGGTCTTTTTCTAATTCAATGGCTTGTGACATGATGGTATTATGTGTCTGCATTTGCAAGTATTTATCTAAATAGTGATCATTCATAAATTGATGAACGACTTCATCCTTTTCTGCTTCTTTGAGGATTTTCTGCTTCACTTCTTGGAAGCTGAGCCCTTGTAATGCTTCTGGTTTGATGCCGACGAGGTTCCCCATACCTAGGACGAGGGCCAGCATTTTCACTTCTTCTTCGTTCATATCGGCATGAAGCGCTTGATCTGCCTCATCTCTTAATACCGGAACCGTATCTAAAATGATCAATCCTTTTGGCGCTTTTCCTGCATGACAGAGTCTCTGATTCATTCCGTAAGCAAGATGTCCGCCCATGGAATGTCCTGCCAAATAATCAATGCCTGGTCGATAGAATGTCTCAATGGCTTCAATAAAAATGGTGACAAGCTCTGTATAATGAAGGAATTGTGGTTCTTCATCCTCATACAAGCCTGGAGACTGCAAGGCGTAAACAGCTCCTTCATGTGTCATGAGCTTGGCCACATCGATATACCCCATCACCGTTCCACCAGCAGGCGGTGCAAAGAAAATTCTCGGTTCAGCCGGATCCCCTTTTTTCAACTCGATCACATAGTCTTTCGGCGCTCTTTCGACAGGCTCGCCTGTTTCTGGCACTGTGTCCAAATATGCCGCTAACTGTGCTGGCGCTGGGTGCATGAAAATCCATTTCGGATCAACACGGACACCTTTTTCTTTTAATTTGGCAACGGCTTGAATACTCATAATGGAATCTCCACCTAAATCAAAGAATGAATCATGAATTCCTACTCGTTTGACACCAAGCACTTCACTGAAAGCTGTCACAATCAGCTGCTGTGTTTCTGTTGCCGGTTGATCGTCTTCATGTGAGGATGAGACTGCGTCTGTCGGCTCCGGCAGTGCTTTTTGATCGACCTTCCCATTTGTTGTGACAGGAATTGCGTCAAGTACGATAAAGTAACTTGGAATCATATAGCCTGGCAGGCTTTCCTGTAAAAATGCTTTCCATCCGGGAACAGGCTCTCCCCCATCTATGACAAGGTAAGCTGCCAGCCGTTTTGAGCTGCCGTACGTTTTAGCAATGACGGTACATTCTTTTACTTGTGGGTGTTTGAGCAGGGCTGTCTCGATTTCTCCACATTCAATTCGGTAGCCTCTAATTTTGACCAAGTTGTCTTTTCGGCCAAGGTATTCAATACTGCCATCAGACCGCCATTTCCCTAGGTCACCGGAACGATACAGTTTGTCCCCTTTTAATGCCGGGAATGGATTGTCAATAAACCGCTCCTTCGTGCGCTCTGGGTCATGCAGATATCCTTTTGCCAGCCCTGTTCCGCCGATATAGATTTCTCCTTTGACGCCTGTTGGTACTGGATTGAGATGATCATCAAGTATGACAACCGTTGAGTTGGCGACTGGCACACCGATTGGCACTGATCTTGCATCCTCCGGTACGTGTGTGACTTGATAAGTGGTCGCTAATGTTGTGTTTTCTGTTGGACCGTAAGCATTGATCAGCACACCCTTCATATGTGGCAATGCCTTTCGTGCATGCTCACTAGACATGGCTTCTCCGCCAACGAGTAATGTACGGTATCCAGCCACACTTTTTGGATCATGCTCAATCAGCCGGTTGAATAATGCAGTTGGCAAACAGTTGGCTGTGACTTGATGCGTTTTGATTAAACGAGTTAATTCGTCCATATTTAGAGCAGCATATTTCGGGATCAGAACCAGCTGACCGCCACTTAGCAGCATTCCCCATAATTCAAAGGTAAAGGCATCAAATGCATAGTTAGACAGCTGAAGCATTTTATCTTCTGAACCAAGCTCAATATAGTTTGTTTCTTTCACTAAGCGGACCACACCTGCATGAGGAAGCATCACGCCTTTTGGTGTGCCTGTTGAGCCTGAAGTGTAGTTCACATAGGCAAGCTGGTCTTCTCCTACAATCGATTTTTCCCTTTGATACACTGCGTCTGTTTCTGGTAACGGCTTGTCCATTTCAATCTTTGTGCCGCTCAGACCGTCTAAACGATTGATCAGATGCGACTGGGTTAAGATGATATCGCTTTGTGTATCGCGAACGATCAGACCGATGCGGGCATCTGGATACTCAGGTGACATCGGTACATAAGCAGCACCCGACTTGACGATCCCTAGAACTGAGACCATCATGTCAAACGAACGATCAAACAGCATCGGGACAAGTGAACCGGGTCCAACGCCCTTTAACTGTAAATAGGCAGCCAGTTTTGTCGCCTTCTCGTCTAAATCTTGATACGTCATATGCTCTTCCATATAAGATACAGCAATCCGGTGCGGATCACGCTGCACTTGTTCTTCAAATAGTTCTTGCAGCGTACGCTTTGGATAAGGCGTGTCGGTTTGATTTTTTCCTATGATCATGGCATTCTGTTCTGTTTTGTCCATGACGCAAAAGTCAGCGAATGTCCGTTCAGGCTGAGCCGTCATGCCATCTAACAAATTGAGATAATAATTCATCATACGGTGGATCGTTTCTTGCTCAAATAAATCCGTATTATATTCCACATGGATAGACAGCTTGTCCTCCTGCTTAAATACATGCAAGGTGAGATCAAATTTAGAGACGGTATGATGGACCATCACTTGTTCCGATGTCAGTCCTTTTAGGTTGATATCCAGCGAATCAGTGACATACCCCATGGCGACTTGGAAGATCGGTGAACGACTTAGGTCTCTATCCATTGAAAGGTCATCCACAAGCTTGTCGAATGGATAATGCTGATGCTCAAAAGCTTTTAACGTCATTTCTTTCACCTTTGCCAGTAAATCGGTAAAGGTATCGGCTTTTGAAACGTCCTGTCTCAGCGCCAATGTATTGACAAACATGCCGACGAGCTTCTCTGATTGTTCGACATCACGCCCAGCGATCGGCGATCCAACAATGACATCTGTTTGTCCAGACAACTTGTGAAGCAGGACATAATAGGCTGACAACATCGTCATAAATAGTGTTGTCCCTTGCTGCCTCGACAAGGCATTTAAACGACGAACAAGCGGTTCATCTATCACGATTTGCTCTGTAGCCCCATTAAATGTTTGAACCGGCGGACGAGGACGGTCAAACGGGAGCTCTAATACCGGCAACTCTCCTTGTAACGTTTCTAGCCAATAGCTCTGAGCCTCATGGTGGTTCTTTAATTGCTCATTCTCCCAATGAACATAATCGGTCCATTCAATCTCAAGTACAGGTAGCTCAGGCGTTTTCTCTGATAATAGCGCACCATACACGACTTCTAATTCTTGAATAAGCAGGCTGAGCGACCATGCATCGGAAATGATATGATGCTGCGCACAAAGCAAGTAATATTCCTCTTTCCCCATATCAACAATTGTCCACTGTGCAAGCGGTCCACGTTCTAAGTCATAGATGCGGTTCGCCTCTTGCTGAATCAGCTGTTCCAATCTTCTCACTCTTGTTTTTTCATTAAATAATGAGAAATTCGCAACGGTTACTGATGGCGGAAGATCTTCACGGATGACTTGAACCGGCTTGCCGCCAATGGTTTGAAATGTTGCGCGCAGTGCTTCATGACGTTTTGTTAAGAGACCGATCGCTTTTGTTAACGTTTGGATGTGTAATTGGCCCATCAGCTTCCAAGCACCTAATATATTGTAATGATGGCTCTTTTCTAATGTAGATAAGAACCAAATTCGCTTTTGAGCATGTGACAGCTCATAGCTTGTTCGTTTTTCCAGCTTTGGAATGCTGGCTTCCTGAATGGCTGGTGCTCCATTGATGTCATCGACCATTTGTGCCAAGTGTGCCAGATTCTTGCTTTCAAACAATATTTTTAGCGGTGCCTTTATTGAAAACTCATGATTAATACGAGAAATCGTTTGAGTGGCCTTTAATGAATGTCCACCAAGATCAAAGAATTGATCCTCTTTGTACACACGATCGACTTCTAAAATATCCTCCCATATGGCCGCAAGCACCTGCTCTGTCTTCGTTTCTGGCAATTGCTTTTCAAACGGCTGTGCGTGTTTGTGATGGAACTGTTTGAGGGCTTCGTGATCAATAGAGCCATCTTGTTTTTTCGGTATATCTTCCACTTGCCTGATGTCCCATTTCCCCTCTATGATGTCTGTGATCTTGTCAGCATCCACTTCTTTGCCTGATTGCACCGTATAGTACAGTTTCTTTTCAAAAAGCGGCATTGGTGCTGGTTGAAGATGTTCAGCGATTTCTTGATTCGCCCCATCTAGGCCGATAAATAGATGCGCTTCATTCAGCCGAACACCTAGACATAATGAATGGAGCCCTTGTTTTTTTCCAATCAATTGAAAGCCCTTGCGAACGGTTAGCGCAGCCCCAGTATGTCCCTTAGACAAACCAAGATTATCCCACATACTGAAATTCAACGAAATCGCTCTTCTTCCCTCATGATAGGTAAGGGCATGTGCGAGTCCATCTAAAAAGCTGTTTGCAGCAGAATATGCACCAAATGTTGTGCCGCCAAAATAGCCATTCACTGATCCAAAAAAGACGAGTGGAACTGACGGGTCATGCTTGAAGGCTTCTTGTAGCACCCAAGCACCATCTGCCTTCCCTGAAAGTTCTTTGACGAAATCTTCTTCTGTCGTATGAGCCAGTGTGTACGTATCCACATGCTGAAAGTGCTCAGATACATTGCCAGCACCGGCTAAATGAAGCGCTCCTCGGATCGACTGTCCGAAATGCTTTTCTGCTTCATAAATCGCCTGCTCGACGTCACATAAATTCGTCACATCGGCTTGTACATAAAGGACGTCTCCCAGACCTTTAAGCTGTGAGAATGACGCCTCTTTTTCTCTGTCTTCTTCAAGGGATGTCCGTCCAATTAACACGAGCTTCAAGCCAAATTGGAGCATTTGCTTAGACAGTTCAAATCCAATACCGCCAAGCCCGCCAGTCAGCAAGTACAAGCCTTCATATTCTAAAAACCCTTCTGTCTGAGGTGCCGTCATCATATTCACTTTTTCCAGCTTTGGTACGAGGCGCTGGCCATGCCGGTAAGACACTTCTGCTTTCAAATGAATCGCACCTAGTTCGTCCGCAATATGCTTGGCATCCTGTTCCACATTCTCCGCTTCAATATCAAGGTGAGACACTTCTGCCCCTTCCCATTCTTGCGGGATGGTTTTTAATAATCCGGCAAGAGACGTTTTCTCCACATGAAGCTCATCTTGCGGTTTCACCAATTGACCACCTTTTGTGACAACAACGAGACGCATCGGCTCTTTATTTTCTTGTCTCAATGCTTGATACAAATACAAAATGGATTGGCTGGTGCTTGCATTCAGTTCTTTGAACTGCGCAGGGCTCGCAATCATCTCCTTGTCTGACACATTCCACAAGTGAAGCATACGGTCAATTTTTAATTCATCGGCTTCAAGCGCCGCCACAAGCCTGACGTAATCCCCCTTGATTCGAGGGTTCATCTGATACATCCCTTTTGACAGGCGTAAAAATTCATGACCCTTTTTCACAGAAACATAAGGCAGGTTCATTTGTTCAAATTGTGTATAAAGCGATTGATAAAGCCCTTTTTCATCCTCAAATACGAGTACATGATCAGTGGAGACTGGCTGAGATGGACCGATATTCTCTTTTACCCAAATACGTTTAAAGAACCAATCTGGGAGGGTTTGTTCATTTTCCGAAGCAAGATCAAGTGCACGTTCAATGTCATGAAACACCCCATCTTTCAGTGCCGCACCTAGTTGGGCACGTTGGATTTTTCCGCTTTCTGTTTTCGGAAATTGGTCTTTTTTCACCGGAATGATGTGGTCAGGTTCGATTCCCATTTTGCGAATGATGCTCTCTCTAATCTGCTGAATCATTGTGATTTGATCCTCTATCGAATCCTTCTGCGTGACAAAAAAGACGGCGAGTGTGTCATTACTTGATTCGGGATTGTAAATGCCGTACGCAGCGGCAAAGGTGACTTCAACCCCCTCAACCTCTTCCACAACGGCTTCAATTTCGTAATTCAAATAGTTCGCGCCGTTGATGACGATGATATCCTTTTCCCGCCCTGTGAGGACTAGGCGCCCTTCATGAATAAATCCTAAATCTCCTGTATGAAACCAGCCGTTTTCTGCAAATACTTCTTCATTCGCTTCCTCATTTTGATAGTAGCCCATCATAATCGTTGGACTCTTCACCTGCAAGCGGCCGACTTGATCTTCTGGCAGCACATGGTGATGCTCATCAACAATCCGAATCCATACAGATGGGATGGGTGCACCAACTTCTGTAAAGGTCATCTTGTGCGGATGATCGTGCGTCACATATTGAATCTCACTTGTTAATGAGGTCTGATCAATGGTCAGTTGTCCATCCTGATCATCATGACGCATGAATTCTTTTGACTGGACAATGGCTGATGATGTTTCTGACATGCCATAAGCCGGCACCATCGCATGGCGGCTTAATCCGTGCTCACCCATGATGTGCATGAAACGCTGCGTCACTTTAGGAACAACTGCTTCGGCGGCGTTCATGATATAAGTCAAGGTGGAGAGATCCCAGCTCCCTTTGCGAATGTCGTCTTCATATTCATTCATCATCGCAAAGGCAAAGTTTGGCGCCCACGTCCTTGTGACACCGTATCTTTCTACCCAATCCAGCCACACCATCGGACGTTCGATAAATTGGTCAATGGATGGACTAATTTGCTGGCAGCCGAGGTACACATCATGGACATGAAACATGACAATGCCCCCTACATGATCAAGCGGCATCCAGTTCATTGATACATCCTCATGCGTGAAACCATTTGCCTGCTCAAAGGAAATGATTCTAGATAAAATGCTTTGATGGTTGTGCCGGATACACTTTGGCACACCCGTACTTCCTGAGGACAGCAGCTGAAGCACAGGCTCATCCGGCTCTGGTTCATAATGCTGTTCATCTGGATCACAGGCAAGTAATGTTTCGATTGTTAAAATCGGAATCGCTTTTGATTCAAACGTTTTACGTAGCCCTGCAATGTCCTCAGCACTCGCTTCGTTTGTAATAATGAATGGCTCATTTTGCAGCTGAAACACGCCCTTGAGCTTGTTCACGCCTTGATTCATTTCATCATACACAGGCGGTACAGAGACTGGGGTTGGAATGATTCCACCGAGAATACAGCCCCAGAATACCGTGATAAAATCTTGATGGTCTTTCAATTGAAGCAGCACTTGATCGCCGTTTGAAAGTCCGGCTGCCCTTAATCCAGATAGGACACGTTCCGCTCCTGTGAGCAATTCCGGGTAAGTCTGGATCACCTCATGACCGCCTTCTTTGAGATACGTGACTCCGCGATTTGGTGACATAAAGGCGGCTCGGATCAGTACCTCTGTCAATGTGACTGGTGTACCTGGTTTTCTGATCACATCACCTCCATAAACAAGAGCTGGTGGTTTTTCTTGTACGGAGGATTGTATGGTTTGGCTGACTTCATCTTTTGAAAACGATTCGTTTCCATTTGTACGCTGTCTATCCGGGAAGAGGTCATCTAAATGATAAGGTGTTTGTTTTTCTGTCTGACTCTCTATCAAAACAGCTGCTTCCTCTACTCCATCTATGGCTTTCGTGCGCTCTTCTATCTTTCTTCGTTCCTCTTCATCTAGTACATCAATGGCAAGCAGCGCCTCGGTATCGACCGCTCCACTTTCTTTTCGCGGCAAGGAAGGGACGAGGACGAGTGCGGCTGGCACTTCATCAGGATGAAGCGGGCCTTTCATCAAATCCTCTCTTGTCAGCGAAGGGTCCTTCGCCTGTGCAAAAAGCACAAGCGATAGGCCTCCTTCTTGATTTTTCTTCGGGATGAGCGCACATTCCTTTAGTGGAAAGTGAAGCATGAAGACTTTCTCTAATGCTTTGAGATCGATTCGTTTTCCATTGATCCTGACAATATGATTTGCTGCATTTCCTTTTCGTCTACTAACTAGCATTCTTTTTCTCCTCCTACATCCAATCCAAAATCTGAATCTTGCTTTCTTCCGTCCAAACGCCGACATCCCCTGTCGGATAAAGGTATTCGCCTGTTTGATGTTTGAATGGATGCGGAATTTTATGCGCCTCCATCCAATCGGCTAGCTCTCCAAAAAGTGCTTTGATCTCTTTTGCGCCGATAAAAATATCTCCAGGAAATCCAACCGGCATGAGCTGATGTTCTTCATTCAGGACATATATTTCCGTTTCATAGGCAGGATCATGTACGCCTGCATAAACTTCTTCTTGGTCTGGGTATAGCACGCTGACACATGCGTTTTTCGCCCAATCACTGATCATCCGCTCTTTTTCCTCACTTGTCACAAGTGTGAAGGAAGATAGCGGCGTATCCACTTGTTCTGTCATGGCTTCAAGTGTGTGAATCAGCTGCTGCATCAGCGTTTGTATTTGCTTTTCTGTATATTGATTTAAGTTGTATGTGATCCGAAGCTCCAGCGTATCTCCCGGCACTGCGACAAGGGTTAAGTCATAATTTGTTTCTTCATGACTGGCGATGTCTAAAATGCGTACGCCATACGGCTCAATGGACTCAATCGGATAGTTTTCAAACACGACAATGCTGTGAAACAATGCCTCTCCATTTGGAATTTCCGTCATCTGCTGAATATCTGGCAGTACGGTATACTCGTATTCTCTCATCTGAAAAACGGTTTCCTGTGTATGGGCGAGCAATCGTGCAATCGTCCAGTCCGAATGGATCGGTAAACGAAGCGGCAATGTGTTAATAAAGAGCCCTGTCATGCTTTCCACTTCTGGTAAGTCGGCTGGCCGGCCAGATACGGTCACCCCAAATATGACATCCTCTGCGCCCGAATGAAGGTGCAAGAGCAGTCCCCACGCTGATTGAATCAGTGTGCTCATCGTGACCTTCTGCTTGCCAGTCATCTTCTCCAGCTTCTGCTGCATCTCTGGCGTCAATTTGACGCTGGACTGCGCCATGCTTACTTCTTGGTCTAAAGCATGTTCTTCGCCGTCTCCTGGAAGCGGTGTCGCTTCCTCTACGCCTGACATATAACGCTGCCAGAATTCTTGCGCCTTCTCTTGATCCTGCTTTTGCAGCCATTCGATAAAATCTTTATATGGACGGACTGTAGAAAGACTGATCTCTCGGTCGTCCACAAGAGAGCGATACAGCGCAAAGGATTCCTGAATAAAACTGAACAAACTCCAGCCATCGATTAAAATGTGATGAAAACTAAAGACAAACGTGCATCTTTCCTCATCACAACGGAATAAAGCAATCCGAATTAGCGGTTCATCTATATGGTCTAAATGGAAATCCTTTGAACGATCAGATATTAAAAAGTGTTCGATTGTCTCTTCTTGCTTCGCATCACTCAGGTGGCGCACATCGTGCTGAGTGAGATGGATGCTTCCTTCTGATTGAATGAACTGAACAGGCTCCTTCAGCCCTTCCCAAGCGAATTTTGTTCTCAAAATCGAATGACGTTCTACAAGAAGATTCCAAGCTTGTTCATAGGCATCGCCGTTTGTTAAGCCTTGGAGCGTCATATGCACCTGACCAAAATAAGCTTGTGAGTCTTGATCTAGCAGTGCATGAAACAGCATTCCTTGCTGCATTGGAGACAGCGGATACACATCGACTACATTGTCTGGAAGTTCATCTATTTGCTTTTGCGTGAGCTGAACCATCGGAAAATCAGATGGTGTAAAGCCGCCGCTCGTTTCAACACAATGCGTCAAGATGATCTCCATTTTTTCTTTAAAACGTTCAGGTAACAACCGCACCTCTTGATCTTGCAGCAGTTCACGATTGATCATAAAGTTCATCTGCAACTGACCATCTGTCACATATCCATACACATCGATCAAATGCTGTCTTTCTGCTTTCGGATCGTGAACATGTCCATTTCGTTCGTCTGCTATATACAGCTTGGCTTCGCCATCTGCCTGATCTAACTGACCGAGGTAATTAAAGCTCATCTGCGGCGTTACCGTTTTGAGTAAACGAGATTCTGTCATATATTGAAGCAAACCATAGCCGATTCCCTTTTGCGGCACAGCTCGTAAGGTTTCTTTGACGTCTTTGATTTGTCTTGCAACATCGGTTTGTATAAAAGGAATAAAAATAGGATAAGAGCTTGTAAACCAGCCGACTGTCCGTGACAAATCCATCTGTTCAAATAAATCCTCGCGTCCATGCCCTTCTAACGTGATGAGCATTGGCTTTCCAATGGCTTGCGTGAGTCCTGCTAACAGTAAATCGTTAATCTCTGTTCGGTATGCTTGTGAGGCCTGTCTAAGTAACCTATCTGTTTGTTCCTTTGTAAGCTGAACCGACAGGATCTCTGCATGTTCTTCTATATTAGAAAGCGCAGGCAGTTGGAAAGGAGAACCTTCTTCCTCTTGATCCTTGATTTTTTGCCAAAAAGAGGCCTGCGCTTGTAATTGATCTGTTTGTGCATATTCGTATAAGGCATCTGCCCACTGCTTATAGGAGGCGGTTTTTTTCGCAAATAGGATGTCCTGCCCCGTAGCAAGCTGTTTCAATCCATTTAGTACATCTTCTTGTATCATGCGCCATGATATGCCATCCATGACGAGATGGTGTGCAGCAATAAAGAGCTCAGACGTGTCTTCACCTGTATGAAAAAGAATCGCTTTGATTACTTCTCCGCGCTCTAATGACAATGTTCCTTGACAGGCACTTGTCTCCAAGCGGATTTGTTCCCGTGCTTCCTCCTGAGATACATTCGTCACATCAAAGAATGTGACACATGGTGTGATGCCAGGCTCACGAATGGTTTGAATCCATGTGCCATCTGCCTCTTTTGTATATATAGCTCTCAGCATATCGTGATGATCGACCAGTTTTGAAAGAACCTGTGTTAACTGTTCATGTGGAACAGATCGCTTCATTTCAATATGCGCCGATAGATTCCAATAATCTTGATTGGTCAACGATTGCTCAAAGAACCATGATTGAATCGGGAGAAGACGAACCTCTCCTGTCACAGGTGATTGATCATAGACCGTAGAGACCTCTGACTTTCTCATCGCTTGTGCGAGTTGTGAGATGGTCTGTTTTTCAAATACATCTCTCGGCTGGATGACGTAGCCTTCCTGTGCTAAACGTGCCACCATTTGTATGACAATAATAGAATCACCGCCAAGCTCAAAGTAGTTATCATGGACGCCAATAGAAGGAACGCCTAGCAGCTGAGACCACACTTTTTCTAACACACGTTCTTCCTCAGTAGCTGCTCTATCAATGGCTGTTTCTACTTCTTCTTGTCTCCACTCTGGCGGTGGAAGACGCTTTTGGTCTACCTTGCCATTTGGCGTGAGCGGTAATTCATCCAGCTCTATTAATAGGCTTGGTACCATATAATCTGGCAGGATGTCTTTTAAGTTTTTGCGAATGTCTTGCGTGGTCATGCCGCCTTTTTGGACAAAATAACCGATCAATCGCTTATGACCACTCTCATGCTGATGCGGGATAACGGCACATTCTGTGATGTCATCAAAAGTCAGCATAGCGGCTTCAATTTCTCCACATTCCACGCGGTGTCCGCGAATTTTCACTTGATGATCGATTCTTCCAAGACAGTCAATGATGCCATTTGACAGCCAGCGGCCCATATCGCCTGTTTTATATAAACGCGCTCCTTCTTGGAAAGGATGCGGGATAAATGATGATGCTGTTTTTTCTTCATCTCCAAGGTAACCAAGTGCTAGCCCTGTGCCGCCAACGTAAATTTCGCCGATGACGCCTTGCGGAACTGGCTGCATTTGGTCATCTAATACATAAGCTTGTGAATAAGCAATAGGCTGTCCAATCGGGACCGTCGCCTGATCTTCTTCCAGTGCTCGAATGTGATGCACACAGGAGAATGTTGTATTCTCTGTTGGTCCATAACCATTTAAAAGCCCTTCAGGCAAATACGGTAGTGCTTTTCGGATATGAGCGGCTGATAAGGCATCTCCGCCGATCAATAATGCATGAAGTCCAGATAAAGCTTCTGGATGTTCTTCTGTTAAACGGTTGAACAGCGGCACAGTCAGGAACCCTGTTGTAATCTGATAAGTTTTTAGTGCTTCCGCTAATGTATCCATTGATAAAATGGTATTTCGATCCGTCAGTATGAGCCTTCCCCCGTTTAAAAGGGCACCCCATATTTCATACGTAAATGCATCAAAAGAGAAGCTAGCGATTTGTAAAATGCGCGTTTGTTCATTAAGGGTGACATAGTCTGTTTCACACACAAGCCGGACGACCGCTTGATGCGGGATCAGTACTCCTTTTGGCTGTCCAGTTGACCCCGATGTGTAATTGATATAAGCAAGTCCATCAGGTCTTAGTGCAGCGGGCATGACCTCTGCTTCTGGTAAAAATTCTTCATACCCTTGATCAAGACAAATGAGTTCCGTTTGATGGATGGATACTTTTTTCAGCCATTCATTTTTTGTCAGTAAAAGCTGAATCCCTGTATCTCTCAGCATATAGTCAATGCGTGCATCTGGATATTCAGGATCAATTGGCACATAGGCCCCGCCTGCTTTCACAATGGCCAGCACCCCAAGAATCATTTCAGGCGATCTGTCGATGAGCAGTCCAACTGGTTCATGCGGCGTCACGCCTCGCTGCTGCAAATAGGCTGCTAGACGATCGACTTTCTCATGTAACTCTTGGTACGTCCACTCATCTCCCTGGAACTCGAGCGCCACTGCATGAGGTGTCTTTTTCACTTGCGCTTCAAATCGTTCCGTCATGAGTAACGGACCTTTTGGTTGATCAGTCTTTCCGCTCCATTCATAGAGCAATTGATGCTTTTCTTTCTCTGGCAGGAAATTCACTTGTCTGATCGGCAGCGCTGGATTTTCACAAATTCCTTCAAGCAGGTGCTCGTAGTATGCAAGGAATCGCTCCATCGTGTCATCAGAAAATAAATCCGCATGATACTCAAGTTTTAACTGAAGACCTTCAGCTCCTTCAAACACAAACAAAGAGAGATCAAATTTCGCTGTATCATTATCTTCAATGGCTAAAACTGACGTCGCCTCCCCCATTGGAGAAGCTTCAAGCGGTAGGTTTTGCAGAACAAACATAACTTGAAACAGCGGCTGCTTACTGGCATCACGGACAATATTCAATTCATCGACCACCATCTCAAACGGCACATCCTGATGTGCATAAGCACCGACGGTTGTCTCCTTCACTCGCTCTAATAATTCCGTAAAGGCTGGATTCCCGCTATGGTCGATCCGAAGCGCCAATGTATTCACGAAAAATCCGATTAAATGCTCCATTTCCGTTCGATTTCTCCCAGCAATGACCGAGCCAATGACAAACTCATCCTGTGAAGACAATCGATGTAAAAGTGTAGAGAAAGCCGACAGCAAGGTCATATAAAGTGTGCTGTCTGTTTTCTTAGATAGCTCATCAATCTTTTCAGACAGTGACTTCGACAGTTGATATGTTTTCGTCTTCCCTTCGTAGGATTGAACGGCCGGCCGCGGATGATCATACGGCAATACCAAATCTTCAACAGGTGCCGCAAATTGCTCCTTCCAATAGGTAAGCTGCTTATCTAGTGGCTCTCCTGTCAAATACTCCTTCTGCCACAGTGCGTAATCCGCATATTGAATTGGCAATGCCGGCAAGTGCGGCTCCCGCCCTTCGATCGCCGCTGTATACCACTCGGATAATTCTCTTGCAACAATGCCGATCGACCAGCCATCTGACACGATGTGGTGAATGGACATCAGCAAGATATGCTCTGCGGGTGAAAGTCGAATCAGCTTCACTCGAAAGAGCGCTTCGTGTTCTAATTGAAAAGGTGTGGATGCCTCTTCTTTCGCCCATTCAGCCGCTTTTTGTTCTTTCTCTTCCTGTGACGCTATGCCTGAAAGGTCCATCACCTCAAGCTCTGGAAGGGCCATCTGTTCATGAATGACCTGTACCGGTTCATCCCCGCTCATCGTAAAGGACGTTCTGAGCGATTCATGTCTTTCCACCATATGATGCAGACTTTCCTGAAGCACCTTGATATCTAAAGGCCCATTCATCCGAAACGAAATCGTATTATTGTAAAATGGCAGATCCGGCTCTAATTGATAGAGGAACCACTGTCTTTGCTGGGCATAAGACATCGGAATTTCCTGACCCTTTTCCATTTTTCTCATCGGAATCACTTCATCTGCTTTGGCATTTGAATCGATCCAGTCTGCTAATTCTCCGAGTCTCGTATGTTCAAACAACACAGCAAGTGGCACGTCAAACCCTGTTTTTTGTCTAACCGCAGACAGCATTTGCGTCGCCTTCAGCGAATGACCTCCTAGTAAAAAGAAATGATCGCCGCAGCTGACATCCGAGACATCGAGCAACTCTGACCAAATGTGTGCGAGCAGTTTCTCCGTTTCTGTGTGAGGTGCTCTGTTGTCTGAATCCATTCCGCTTTCCTCTATTAATTCATGAAAATATGCCTCGTCTGGCGATCCATCTTCTGTTTCTTTCCAATATTCCTCAGGAAACAAATGCACGGCATATTCACCAGATAGACGGGACTGTAAACACGTATGAATCGATTGATAAAGCCGCTCTTCCACCGCCTTTGTTTGATCAGTTTTGAAAAAGACGTAAAAGGTCTGCTCTGTTTGCATCTCCGCATCCGCATGGATCATCTCGTGAATCTCTTTCTTCGATCGATCCAATCCCGTATAAATGAGCGGAGCATCTGTCATCAGACATGCGAGCATTGTTTGGAAGCCTGCCTGCTTTGAAATTGGTAGATAACCTCTTTCTTTTAACATGCCTTTTATCATGGAGCCTTCACTCATTCCAATCTCGTCCCACATGCTGAAACTAAAGCAATATGGCTTCACTGTAGATGTCAGCTTCTGATAATGAGCAAATTGTTCCACGAACTCATTGGCAGCGCAATAGGCGCCGACAGTCATACCGCCCTTTAGCGTTCGGGCTGACGAGCTGGAAAGAAATAAAACATTCCTGCGTTTGGAGGCAGCTTCATGAAGCGCAATCGTTCCATATACCTTCGCTTCGTACATGTCATTCAGAGACACAGATGTCATATCAGCAAGCAGTTCTTCTTGAATAATACCTGCGAAATGAATGATGCCATCCAGCCTTCGATTTCCGGCGACCTCATGTCTAGAGATGATCGCTTCTACCTCTTTTTCAGCCGTGATGTCTGCTTTCTCATAAAGAACCTTGCCGCCATGCACTTTTGCCTGCTTTTCTAGCAAAGACAATGTCTCTTGCTGGTCACTAGAAAGTGCCTCTCTCTCTTTCCTTCCAAGCAATACGAGATGTGCTTGATAAGATGTCAGTAGGTGTTCACTGACTAAACGGCCAATTCCGCCTAGCCCGCCTGTTATGACATAAAGCCCAGATGATTCAAATGGCGGCTCTTTCCTTTTCTGTTCCTTTTCCAAATGAAGAGGTGCTAAAAAGGGAATATAACGAACACCTTGACGATAAGCAGCAACATGACGGTCTTGGTCATGTGTGAGTTCTGCCATCATCGCCATTGCATGAGAATGACTAGATACCGATTCTGCTAGAGAAAAATCAAGACATTGCACCTTGATAAACGGCCATTCATGCTGAATTGCTGTCATCAGTCCTACTGTCGTTGCTTTTTCTACATCGTGGATATGATCCCCCGGCACATTCATCGCATGGGCTGAGACAAAAGTGATGGCCACCTGCTCCTCATAGACGGAAATGGCTTTTGTTAAAAATAATGCACTCATGCTGCCCGTTTTCTGCGCTTGTTTTGCCTTGGACACATAAAGCTTGTCTTCTTGGTTTGTATAGTTCCAAAGGTGAATGATGTGTTTCACCGAAACGCCATACGAACGGAGCGTCTCAAAGAGTTGTTCGTAGTCAGACGGCCGATTCGGGTGGATGATGAAGTGAGTGTGTGTGAGTTGTTTGAACGCTTGACCCGGTTCAACCGTAATGTATGTTTGTTCACTGTTTGCAAAAGATTTCAATTGATCTGCCAGTCCTAATGGATCTGCAAAGATCACAACGTCCCCTATGATCTGCTTGTCAGCTGCATCAAGTGGAGCAGGTATCCACTTCTTTTGATAACTCCAATCAGGCAAGGTATGTTCATTTTCAAGTCTCATGTCCATTTCCATGATCATTTCATCAAATTCGCCTTCTTGCCATCTTGTCTTGAGCTGTGCCCTTTCTATTTTTCCAGAGCTTGTTTTGGGAAATGCATGCTTCTGGACAGGAATGATGCGAGATGCAGACAAGCCCATTTTTGTTGCAATATGGGATTTAATGTGCTGACTTGCCCTCATAATATAAGCTGGCTCATACAGCTTCGGTGTAAAAAAGAGAATCAGTTCATCGGATGCAGAAGCCTCCATTCGGACGGAACAAGCAGCCACAAAGCTCGTTTCTACTCCCGGTACTTCCTCTGCTATGGCTTCAATTTCATAGTTGTGATAGTTTTTCCCGTTGATGATAATCATGTCTTTTTCTCTACCGGTTAGTGTCAGCCTTCCTTCGTGCAGGAAACCTAAATCACCCGTGTGAAACCAGCCATCCGCTTGAAATACTTCTTGATTCGCTTCGTCATTCCGGTAATAGCCCTTCATGGTGGTTGGACCTTTTATTTGCACACGGCCAATATGATCTTCTGGAAGAAGCTCATGCTGATGATTGACGATGCGTATCGTGATACCTGGAATCGGTTTGCCCAACTCTGTAAAGCTGACGGTTCCTGTCTCACGTGCTTCTGCTGGTCTTAGCTGCTCTGTCAGCGACGTTTCCTCAAAAGTCAGAACCCCGCTGTTTTCATCTCCACGCTCAATCGCAAAGGAAAACACAACCGCTGATGAGATTTCAGACATGCCAAAAGCCGGTCTGATCACATCTCCCTTTAAGCCGTGCGGAGCAAGCAGGTGTAGAAATCGGTGGATGGTTTTTGGCACGACCGCCTCTGCCCCATTGATCATGCAGGTCATCGCCGACAGATCCCAAGATCCTGATGAAATCTCTTTCTCATAATCATTGATCATCGCAAATGCAAAGTTAGGTGCCCACGTCTTCGTTGCACGGTAGCGGTCCATCCAGTCAAGCCACCGCAGCGGCTGAGCGATAAAGTCATCTGTTCTTGCCCGAATCTGCTCGCAGCCTGTGTACACATTGACAAGGTGGAACATCACGATGCCACCAATATGATCTAAAGGCATCCAGTCTAACGAGACATCCTCTTGTGTAAATTGATTTGCTGCCACTGTTCCTTTGACGTTCGCCAGCACACTTCTATGGGAATGCTCTACACACTTTGGCATCCCTGTACTTCCAGACGTTAAGATAAAGAAGACGGAATCATCTGGCGCGGCAGGGTGAGCGGCTGTATCTCTTTCTAATGTCAGCATCGGCTCAACTGCTGCGACACGTAATTGGTCTGTATGCCACAGTAAGGCTAACCCTTGCACCTCCTCGATCAGTGAGTCATCTGTTAGGATGAGCGGATGCTCGAGCAGCTTCCAAGCGTGATGAAGCTTCTTCACTGCAGCATTCATCTCCCGATAGGTTGGGGCAGCCGACACAAGCGTTGGAACAAATCCGCCTAATACACATGCCCAAAAGGCAGTGACCATGGCATGATTCGATGAGAATTGAAAGAAAACAGGATCGCCTGCCTTAAGCCCCAGTGCCCTTAAACCAGTCAGAACCCTCTCGGCGTCCCCTTGTAACTGCGCATAAGATTGTGTGAGTTCGTTCTTGCTATTCACGATATACGTAAGCCCATTTGTCGTTTTTGCAGCCTCTGTTAAGACTTCCTGTAAGGTCTGTGCGCCTTGTGTGACGTCGAGATCCCCTCCATAGGAAAGAGCGGGCGGCATATCGGCCAAAGCAGGTACAGCCTTTTGCGTCTGTATCGCTTCCGCTGCGGCCTCCTGCTCAATGTGCTTGTCGAGAAATAAATGAGAGAGGTGATACGGCCGCGGTCGAATGGTTTTTTCACGTGAAAAAACAGCGAAGCGTTCGATTTCGTTGGTTTGTAAAATGGTTGTCTTTACATCTTGTAAAATCGCATCCATTGATTCATGTCTACTCGTTTGGTTAATGGTTGATGGTTTCATATGAGTTCCTTTCCTTTTTTGTTAGGCAGGACTGCAAGGCTGCATCCTGCCTAATCTAAAGTTTACAAGACTCGTTCTCTATTTGTTTGATTGACAATATGTTTGATCAGCTTTGCATTTTGAGCTGCACATTCTTTCTGTTTGAACATATCAGCATGCCGGCCATAGCCTTGGTATTGGGTAAAAGATCCGGCCGTTGCCTGTGTCCACTCTTCCATCCAGTCCGGGATCGCTATTTGTTCTTCAGATTGGATGAACGTAATATCTGCCTGTATTTTGCCTTGATTCACCCCCTTAACAAACGTTTCATAGTAGGCGCGCGTCTTTTGGGCAAGCGCTTCTTGAACGATCTCCCCTTGAGCAAGCTCGCTTTGTTTCGTTTGATGAACAATCGCTTCAATATCATCATCAATGGATCGTCCTTCTAAATCACTTTCTCCAATTTTCTTATAGGAATCGATCATGATGACCTTCTCGACTGTCCGTCCTACTTGTTCAAGCGCTTGAACAAGCTCAAAGGCGAGGTAACATCCGCCTGAGTACCCCATCAACGTCAGCGGCCCTTTTGGCTGAAGGTGCTGAATATGCTGAACGTACTGCGCCATTCGGTTATTCGTTTCAATAAAATCAAAAGCGACTAGCCGAACATCATCAAGCGTTTTTGCTGCTTCCTGATAGATAAAGCCGTAGCCTGGTAATGGCGGAAGAGCAAAGACTGTTGATGTTTGAGATTCATTGAATACAAGATAGCCAGCGGTTTCCCCGTCCTGATGCTGAATATAATGACTAAGCGCTTCAATCGTCGGGGTCTCAAACAACAAATGGATCGGCACCTGAACCTCAAACTCTTTTGATACTTTGGACAAAAGAGACATTGCTTTTAAAGAATGTCCGCCAAGCTCAAAGAAATGGTCATCTGTGCTAATATCCTCTCGTTCAAGTACTTCCCGCCACATTACCAGCAGCTTTTGTTCCACTTCATTTGCGGGCAGTTTCACACGGCGGTTTCCTTGCGGTGCCTCTGGTTTTGGTAGCTGGCGTTTATCAACCTTCCCGTTTGGCGTAAGTGGGAGGTTCTCCAGTTCAATCAGCTCATGAGGCAGCATATAAGCTGGAAGACGCTCTTTCAGCCCTGATTTGATGTCATCGAGTTTGCCTTTCCATGCATCATCACACGTGATATAGGCAAGCAGCCTTGTATGATTGGTTTCATCATGATCCGCTAGGAGTACAGCTTGTTTTACACCTGGGTGCATGAGAAGGTTGGCTTCAATTTCTGTCAGTTCAATTCGGTGTCCTCGAATTTTCACCTGATCATCAACTCTGCCTGCATACTCAATCAGACCGTCTTCTCGAAAGTAAGCTAAATCCCCCGTGCGATACAGGCGCTCACCCGCAGCGAATGGATGGGCGATAAAGACTTGTTTTGTCAGATCAGGACGATTCAAATACCCTTTTGCCAGTCCTTTGCCGCTCAGACAAAGCTCTCCAACCATTCCAATCGGCTGAAGCTGTCTGTGCTCACTCAATATATAAGCGCCCGTCTGGTTGAGCGGCTTCCCAATTGGAATAGAACGTGCCTCTAAAGGGATCGCTTCATCTATCGGATAATATGTGGCAAAAACCGTTGATTCGGTTGGTCCGTATACATTCAACAATCTGCCTTTTCCCATCACATCAAAGGCTTTTCTCACATGCTGAACCGATGCCCTCTCTCCCCCAAACAGCACCTTACGCACACCGCGCATCCAGTCTGTTCCTTCATCAACGAGAAGATGGAATAAAGCGGTTGGAACAAACATGACAGAAATATGCTCTCCTTTTATCAACTCAGTGAGCTTCCCCATATCTAAAATGGTTTCTTTTTGCGGCAGGACAAGCTTTGCTCCGTTTAAAAGCGCACCATATACATCAAATGTAAAGCCATCAAATACGCTATTTGATAACGACAGCAATGTATCTGTTTCTAAAATGGTTAAATAATTCGTATTTTTGACCACCCGGGCAATATTGGAATGGGTCGTCATGATGCCTTTTGGCTGTCCGGTTGTTCCAGATGTATACATGATGTATGCCGTATCATCTAAACCAGCTTCAAGTGGCAGATTCTCTGAGCTCATCAGTAAAATTTCTTGATCATCTGCAAAAAGATACGTGCCATCAAATGCGAGTGACCTCGTCTGACTGATAAAGGATGAATGAGTCAGAAGATGCGTCGCTCCGCTATCTTTCAGCATATATTGGATACGGCTTTCTGGATAATCTGGATCAATCGGCACATAGGTGGCACCTGCTTTTAAGACAGCGAGTAAGCTGACAATGAGTTCAGGTGTCCGCTCTGCTAAAATGGCGGTCACCGTTTGATGACCCACCCCATTTTTTTGCAAATGCCTTGCCAGTCGATTGGCTTGTTCGTTCAGCTCCGCATATGTCATCGTGTGATCACCTGCTGATAATGCCACTGCATTCGGCTGTTTTCGGACATTATGCTCAAACCACTTTGTCAAATAAAGCTGATCATGCTCCAGCTCAGGTGCATTCCATTCCTCTAACATTCGCTGTTTTTCCTGCTTTGTCACAAGTGTCAGTATATGAACTAACTGATCTGGATGTTTGATGGCCCCTTTGATCAAAAGGGTCAGCTGATCCTTTAATTTATGGACAAATGCAGGATCAAATGCACGCTGATTAAAGGCCAGCTTCAGCTGCAATTGTTCCCCGGGCGACGCCAGTAAATTGAGATCATAGTTCGATTTCTCATAGACATTCATGTCTTCTACTGTAAAGCCAAGCAGTGACTCCTGCTCGTCTTTCTTTGCAGCAGGGACATTCTCAAACACCACAATATGATCAATGAGCTGCTGCTGACCTGCCTTAGCCTGAATATCATAAATCGGGATATATTGGTGCGGTTCAGCCGCTAAAGACTGCTGCTGCGTTTCTGATAATAGAGAACGGAACGTCATTTGGTCTGTCAGCTGAATTCGTCTTGGAATGACATTGATGAACAACCCCACCATCCGGTCCACACCAGCTAAATCTGCCGGACGTCCTGACACAACCGTTCCAAACAACACATCGTTTGAGCGCTGATACCTGCTTAGTAAAATGGACCAAGCCGATTGAAGCGCACTGCTTAACGTGGCATTCTGCTGCAAGGCTAACTCTGATAAAGCAGCAGTTTCTTCTTTACTCATGGCCCATTCGATTTCGCCTAATTCATGCTCATTTGTTTGCTTTTGCTGTTCTTTAAAAGTCGACTGCCCCTCAAAACCAGCCAAAGATTGCGTCCAATATTCAAGTGAGGCTTGTTTATCTTGTTTTTCCAGCCATTGAATATATTCTTTATATGGCTTGACTGGCTCCAGCCTATAAGGGATGTCATGCAAAAGTGCATGATAAATCGCAAACAATTCCTGCACAACTAGGCCAAAACACCAGCCATCTAGAAGGATATGGTGATAGCTCCATATCCAGCGATAGCTTGAAGGACCCGTTTGAAAAACAGAGGCCCGCATGAGCAGATCCTTCGAGAGATCAAATCCTCTCAGCTGATCCTTTTGTTTAAAACGATCAATACGTTCAAGCTGTTCACTTTCAGAAAGATCCTGTATGTCCACAACATCAAGCTGGAAAGGTCGATTCTTTAATACAACTTGGACAGGACGCTTCACTTTTTCGTGGAGGAACACGGTACGAAAAATATCGTACCGTTCCACAATGATATTCATGCTTTTCTCAAGCAGATCAGACCGAAGTGTGCCTTTCACGTTCATATCCATTTGTTCTACATAAAAACCTTTTTCTTGATGATGGAGGGTATGAAACAGCATTCCTTCTTGCATCGGTGACAGATAGTACATATCTTGAACTTGATCCCTTTTAAATTGACTCATCTATTTCATTCCTCCTTCCCCTTTTTCATGACTGATCTAGTGGTGTTAGGTCAATTTCTCCTCAAGCATGTCAAAGATATCGTCCATTTCATCCATTTCAAGGTCTGCAGCCGAGAAGTCACTTGGTGTAAATTCTCGCTCTTGATGCGCTAAGCAATGGGTGATGATGGATCTGATCTTCTCCTTCAACAATGCGATGAACTGCTGTATCGTTTGTTCTTCATATTCACTTGCACAATATGAGCACGACAGAATGAATTGATTGTGCTGAACAAGACCGCTGAGGTTCAGCTTATAAACAGCTTCAGATTCAGGGCTTGCTTGACGGCCCATATCATAGGTTGAGGGCCCAAAGAGTTCTGTCGTCACTTCCTGATCAATCTGCCCAAGATAGTTCAAGCTGATTTCAGGCTGCACGTGTTTGACTGACGGTTCGGATGGTGTCATGTATCTTAAAATACCGTAACCAATCCCTTTATTCGGTACACGCCGCAGCATCTCTTTCGTTCCTTTGATAGCGTCTGCAATGGTCTGATTCGGTTTCGCTTCAAGAACGACTGGATACATGCTCGTAAACCAGCCAACTGTGCGGGATATATCTAATCCTGATAAAATGTCCTCTCTTCCATGACCTTCAAGCTGTACATGTACATGAGATTGACCTGTCCATTCCTGAACGGCCAGCCCAAGCGCACATAGAAGAATATCATTCATTTCTGTTGTGTACGGAAGATGGATATTCGTTAACAGATGCTCGGTTTCTGCTTCTGTCAGCTGCATTTTGACCGCTTTCGTATCCGCGACTTTTCTTTCTTTTACTTCATGGTCAACAGGTAAAGTCGTAAACGGTCTATTTTCAATCGCTGCCCAATACTCCTTCTGGTTTTTTAGCAGCTGTGACTGCGCATATCGTTCAATCGCTTCTGCCCATTCTTTGAAAGAGTGCGTTTTTGGCGGCAGAACCATCGTTTCTCCTTTTTCTGCCTGATGATAAAGAGACATAAAGTCTTCTAGTAAAATCCGGCAAGAAACGCCGTCAATCACAAGATGATGTGTGATGATGAGTAAGTGATCACCGTTTTCTGTATGGAAACAAATCACTTTCATCAATGGACCCTTTTCAAGATTCAGTTGACGCTGATACTCATTGGCGTATGTGGAAATCGCCTGTTTCACATCTTGCGCTTTTGAAACATCACAAGAAATAATTGAAAATGGTTCTGTCAACTCCCGCTGATTGTATTGCAGCATGTCATCATGCTCCTGTCTGAACACCATGCGCAGTGCATCATGATGTGAGAGCAGTTTTTGCAGAACTTGTTCTGTGACAGCCAAGTCAAACCCTTTTGGTGCATGAAGCATCATTGAGAGATTCCAGTGGTGCTGGTGATCAAAGTTCCGTTCAAAGAACCAGCGCTGAATCGGTGTTAAAATGACCTCTCCTTCCACAGCTGACTGATCAGCTGTGAGAAGGTCCGCTTCTTCGATATATGGGCGAAGCTCCGCAATCGTTGGGTATTGGAAAAGCAGTTTCATATCGAGCTTCCAGCCTTCTTGCGTGAGTCTGCTTGCCATCTGGATGCCTTTAATCGAATCTCCGCCAAGGAAGAAGAAGTGGTCGTGAATACCAACTTGGCTGACGCCAAGTACATCTTCCCAAATGCCGCAAAGTAGTGCTTCCACTTCATCTCTTGGGGCTTCGTATGCTGTTTGATTCGCTTCCACATCAGGTGCTGGCAGTGCTTTGAGATCCACTTTGCCATTTGCCGTCATTGGCAGTTGGTCTAGCTTGATGATCCATGATGGCACCATATATTCAGGCAAGATGCGCTTTAAGCTTTCTTTCAGCGCAGCCGTTTCTGCATCTGTAATGACGTAAGCGACAAGAGCGTCTTGATCACTTGCGTCTTTGACCGTTGTCACGACGGCTTCTTTCACTTCATTTAGCGCAAGGAGCTGCGCTTCAATTTCTGATAGCTCAATACGGAATCCGCGGATGCTCACTTGATGGTCTTTTCTACCGAGATAGATCAGTTCGCCATCCTCTGTCCACTTCACCAAATCACCTGTACGGTACATGCGCTCTCCTGGATAAAATGGATCTGGGACAAACCGTTTGTCCGTTTCCTCTGGTAGATTCCAGTAGCCTCTTGCCAGTCCTTTCCCTGCAATCACGAGCTCACCCGGTACGCCTTGCGGCGAGAGATCATATAACGAACCCATAATGTAAAAACGAGTATTGGCAATCGCTGTTCCGATAGGAAGCGTGCCTTGATCTGGATCAATGATCCCGCTTGTCGCCACGACCGTATTTTCTGTTGGGCCGTAGTTATTCACGAGTTTGTATGGAACGGGCTTCACCTGTTTCAGCTTGTCCCCGCCTGTCAGTAAGTAACGGAGAGAATGATTGTCCATCGACATAAACTGCTCACATAGCTGTGTTGGCAGGAATGCAATGGTGATGCCTTCGTGATTAAAATACGAATTGAGCTTGATCATATCGAGGCGAATCGCTTCATCGATGATATGGAGCTCTGCGCCGGCGATCCACGTCGGGAACATCTCCCAAATGGAGGCATCAAAGCCAAAGCCGGCATATTTGGCGGTTCGGTCTTGTTTCGTCACCTGGAAAGCATCATTGTGCCAAAAAGCAAGATTGACAAGAGACTGATGCTCGACCATGACACCCTTCGGCTGTCCAGTCGTTCCAGATGTGTAAATCATATAAGCGAGATCCGTTGGTTTGACAGGAACCTGAATCTCGTGCGCTTCTCCTTCTACTGCCTCTTCTATGAAGAGGGTATGACCTGTGAAAGAAGGTGGTGCAGTGAGCTCTTTCTGAATCAGAAGGACCTCTGCCCCGCAATCTTCCAGCATGTAGGCAATGCGCTGCGCTGGATAATCGGCATCAATCGGCACGAATGCCGCACCTGCCTTGAGCACACCGAGAACAGCGGCTGTCATCTCGAGCGATGGACGCGTGAGAATGCTGATGCGGTCTCCCGGTTTTGTGCCGGTGGAAATGAGTCTTGCGGCGACTGTATTCGCCCGGTTGTTCAGTTCTTCATACGTCCAGCTTGTGCCGCAGAAAGTTGCGGCTTTTTGATGAGGTACTTCTTGTGACTTCGCCTCAATCAATGTATGAACCGTTTGATCTGTCGGGACATCTAGGACAGGTCCGGACCATTCATCAAGCAGATGTCGCTCTTCTTCTTTTGTTAAGATGGAGATGGTCGAGATCGACTGATTCAATTTCGCAAGCATTTCGTCTATGATTCGCTCAACATATTGACTCCATCGCTGAATGGTACTCTTTTTAAATAGTGCCGCTGCATATTCAAAGCGCAAGCCCACTTGATCTTGTTCCTCAAAGACACCGAGCGTTAAATCAAATTTTGCCTGAACGGCTTCTTGCTGTTTGTGCGAAAGCGTAAGTCCATTCAATTCCGGTAACGTCAGATCACGCTCATCCGTTGTCATCATGACACTAAACAACGGGTTGCGGCTCGTGTCTTTCGGAAGGTCTAACTGCGCGACCAAATCCTCGAATGGGAATCCTTGATGTTCATAAGCTGATAGATTGTGATCTCTTATTTTTTCTAGCAGATGCTCTGCAGTTTCTTCTAACTGAACGTCATGTCGAAGGGCCAGTGTATTCACAAACATGCCCGGAATCCGTTCGATTGACGCATGTGTACGTCCAGCCGTTACAGCCCCTATGACGATGTCATGCTGCCCAGTCAATTTATGAAGGAGAATGGCAAAGGCCGTTTGCATCACCATGTTCAAACTCACATTTTTTTCAGCCATGAGCGCTTTGACATGCTGCGCCTTTTCAGCAGACAGCCATCTATCAACCCGGCCTCCTGCAAATGACTGCACGCTAGGCCGCGGGAAATCAAGCGGAAGTGCTAAGTCTTCTGGCGGCTGTGCATATTGCTCCAGCCAATACTGCCGCTGTTTTTCAAGTGCTGCTTGCTGTTCTTCCTCTTGCTGCCATACCGCATAATCCTTGTAGTGCAACTGAACTGGCGGTAACGTCTTATGCTCATACAACTCCGCTAATTCTTGAATAAGCAGACTGCGTGTCACTCCGTCTGCGATGATATGGTGCATATCCATCATGAACACATATTTGTCATCAGACAGCTTTGCCACTTTCGCTCTCATTAGAGGTGCTTGATGTAATGAGAATGGTGTCATGAAGTTGTCTACGACGGATTGTACCTGATCGCTTTCTACTTCAACCATCTGTAACGTAAACGGTACACGGCGATAGATTTTTTGGACGGGACTGCCGTCAATTTCAACAAAGGCTGTCCGCAATGACTCATGTCTATCAATTAAAGCTTGAATCGCTCCTTCTAGCTGCTTCAGATCAAGGTTTCCTTCCATCATGAAAACGGCTGGCATATGGTAGGTGACGGATTCTGGATGTAACTGCTGTAATACGTACATTCGCTTTTGTGCGGAAGAGACTGGATAGAAATCTTGCTTTTCCGCTGGCTGAATCGATGTGACGAGCGAAGCATCAGCTTCTTCCAAATAGGCAGCTATCGCACGTATCGTTGGCTTTTCAAAAAGAACCTTGAGTGGAACATGCTGATTCAGTTTGGCTTGCATTTTCGAAATGAGCACCATGCCTTTCAGAGAATGCCCGCCTAATTCAAAGAAATGGTCATCAATGCCGACTTTTTCAATCTCAAGAACATCTGACCACATATCACAAAGCGTCTGCTCAAGCGCCGTTTCTGGTGCTGCATGTGCCGTGCGGTTCATATGTGCCTCATGAGGAAGCGGCAGAGATTTTGCATCCACTTTTCCGTTTTGCGTCAGCGGCATATGATCCACTTTGACAAAATAAGTAGGAATCATGTAATCCGGTAGTGTCTCTGAAAGCTTTTCTCTAAATGTCAGCGTTCCAATGTGATCAGGTGCTGTATAATATAACGCCAGCTCCGGTAAACGAGATGTGTTGATCACTTTGACATACACTTTTTGAATGGTTGAAAGGGCACGTGCGGCATGCTCAATTTCTTGTTTCTCAATTCGATAACCGCGAATTTTCACTTGATCATCTACTCTTCCAAGGAATTCAATCTCTCCATTTGTATGCTGTCTAACCAAATCTCCCGTTCGATACATCCGCTCTTGAGGGAAATAAGGATTTTCAAGAAAACGCTCTGCTGTTAATTCAGGCTGATTCAAATAACCTCTTGAAACACCATCACCTGAAATATAAAGCTCCCCCGGTGCGCCATAAGGAACAAGGCGCTGCTCGCGATTGCATACGAGCGCTCTTGTATGAGCAATAGGCTTTCCGATGATAGAACGCTCCTTTAAAGCGTCCAGCTCATGCGGTGTCATTAGCTTGCTCACTGTACCAATCGTTGTTTCTGTCGGACCGTAATGGTTCATCACTGCCACGCATGGATGCTGCTTCATAAATGTCGCAACATCTTCAGAGACAATCGGTTCTCCTCCCAATACCACAAGCCGTAAAGCGTCAAATGTATGACCCTTCGAATCTGCCATCATATGAAATAAGGATGGTGTCATTTTGATATAAGTCAGCTCTTGTTCATCAATAAAACGCATGAGACGTACAGGGTCTGTATACACGTCTTCACGAGGAATATAGAGTGTCCCGCCTGCTTTTAGAACCGGGAAAATGCTTGTGTAACCAAGATCGTATGCATAAGAAGACAGGAGTGCCGTTCGATCGCATTCTTGTAAAGTCACTTCATGTGTCAACCAATTGACGTAGTGTGATAGATTACGATGCGTGAGCTGTACACCTTTTGGCTTCCCTGTTGTTCCAGATGTGTAAATCACATAAGCCAGTTGATCAACCGATACGTCTGGCAGGTCTAGAGAATCGTTTCGTTGGACGGCTTTCTCCACATGTACGACCTGAATCGACTTGAGATGCTGATACGAATCGCCAAGAGACTCATTTGCCACGATGACTTTTGCCCCTGAATCTTTTAATGTGTAACGAATACGTTCCGCAGGAAAAGCTGGATCAATTGGGACAAATGCACCGCCTGCTTTCATTACACCTAGCATCGAGACAACGACATAGACAGATCGATCAAGAATAAGTGCGACTGTGCTTTCTTTCTCTACGCCTTGCATCTTCAGCTCACTGCAAAGAGCATTGGACATGTGATCTAGTTCACGGTAGGTCAGCTTCCTTTCACCATCCATCACCGCAATGGCATCAGGCGTTTCCATGGCTTGACGTGAAAATTGCACATGGTACGGCTCATGTTGACCTGTTTGTTCTCCATCCCTTTTCTCCAGCCGCTCCATTTGTTCATGCTGATCCAAGAGGTTGAACAAGCCAATTTGTTCATTCGGATGCTGGACCGCCTCACGAATAATCGCAAGAAGATGTGTTCCGAACCGGCGGATGGTTTCCTCTTTAAATAATGCCGTTGCATAGTCTAGGCTTAGTTTTATTTCTCCCTCACGTTCAAATGCTTCTAGAGACAGATCAAATTTGACGGATCGGTGCTGCATTGCATAAGGCGAAATGTTCAGATCGCCGAGCTTTAGTGCAGGAACATCCATGTTCTGCATATTAAACGAAACACTAAAGAGCGGGCTTCGGGTTGTATCACGATCAAGCGGCAGACGCGCGATTAACTCTTCGAGCGGATAGCTTTGATGTGCAAAAGCATCTACACTCGTTTCTTTTATTTCTTTAAGCAGCTGTAAAAATGACTTTGTTTGTTCCGGTTTCCCGCGCATCGCAATGGTATTGATGAACATCCCCGGCATGTCCTGAATATCTGGATGTGTTCGCCCCGCAACAGGAGATCCGACAATGATATCTTCCTGTCCGCTGTAGGAAGCGAGCAGCACTTGAAATGCAGATAACAAGAACATGTACAGCGTCGTATCTGTTTTCTTGAGCAGCTCATGAATACGCTGAGTTGTCGCTTGATCACAGCCAAACATCACCCGTTCTCCAGAAAAATCACGTTCCACTGGACGTGGGTAGTCTGTCGGCAAATCTAAAACCGGTACATCTCCTTCGTATTGCTTCAGCCAATACGCTTCATGCGCACGCTGTTTCTCTGTTTCTTCTTCACTTAACTGCCAGACAGCGTAATCTTTATAATGAATGGCTCTTTCTGCAAGTGCCTCTCCATCATAGGCTTTCGCCAAATCCTGAATGAACGTCTTCATGGAGCTGCCATCTGTAATGAGGTGATGTGCTTCCAAGACTAATAGATGACGATCATGACTCACTTTGAGCAACTGTGCCCGCAGGAGGGGAGCGGCTGTCAAATCAAACGGCGCCTGACGTTCAGCAAGAAATGCCTCGGCCTCTTCTTCCTTTACATCATGGACAGGGAGGTCAAATGCCGCTCTTTCATGTACCCTTTGGACGATGTTCTCGCCTTTCATATGAAAACTCGTTCTTAAGATTTCATGCGTTTGAATCAATTCATCAAATGCTGAGGTGAGCCGCTGATGATCGAGCGTACCTTCAAGCGTTAAGACGATCGGAATATGATAGTTCGTACTCTTAGGTTCAAGTGTTTGTAAAATGTATAAGCGCCGCTGAGCTGGTGACACTGGATAGTCCTCCGCCTTCGCTGCGGGTAAGATCGGATGTCCTTGTTCTTCTTGACCGTCCTGGTCAATGTATGACGCAAGCGATCGAACCGTTGGCTTTTCGAATATCACTTGAATCGGAACTTCCTTTTGGAACACTTCTTGGATTTTGGCTGACATCATCATTGCTTTGAGTGAATGTCCGCCAGTCATGAAGAAATGCTCATCTATTCCCACCGCTTTCCCAAGCAGTTCCTCCCAAATTTGAGCAAGCGCCTTTTCCGTCTCAGTTTCAGGCGGAATGATCCTGACTTCTTCACGATGAGCTTCGTCAGGCGTTGGTAAAGCTTTTCGATCGACCTTTCCGTTTGCTGTAAGCGGGAAAGCATCTAGCTTCATGACGTGATGAGGTACCATATATGCTGGCAGTGCTTGATGAAATAAAGCCCGCACCTCTTCTTCTCTGATCGTTCCCGTATAGTAAGCGGTCATTTCTTTTTCTTCTGAAGGAGACGCATGGATGAGCACAACCGCCTCATCGATCCCCGCCTCTTGTTGAAGAACCGTTTCAATTTCACCGAGCTCAATACGGAAACCACGGATTTTCACTTGATCATCTGTCCGTCCGAGGAATTCGATTTGACCATTTGAACCGTACCTAGCCAAATCTCCTGTTCGATACAAACGCCCTTCTGCCTTGAAAGGATCAGCGATAAATGCTTGCTTTGTTAATTCTGGACGATGGAGATATCCTCTTGAGACACCGTCTCCGCCAACATACAGCTCTCCTGGCGCGCCAATTGGCTGAAGTCTTTGATTGTCATCTAAAATGTAAGCGGACGAATGATTGATCGGCTGACCAATTGGAATCGTGCCCGTTTCATCCCCTCTCACCTCATAAATGGTCGAGATGGTGGTGTTTTCTGTTGGGCCGTACGCATTCAGTAAAACAAGTGATGGATGATTTTTCTTCACAAGCTCTGCACTTTTCACATTGATCACATCACCGCCTGTGATCAATTTGGACAATCCTTTAAACATATGCGGTCGCTGCTGAGCAAGTTGATTAAACAAACCTGTCGTTAAAAAGAGCGCCGAGATTTGATTCGTTTGGATAAAGCGTTCAAACCGGTTGATGTCCAATAACGTGTCACGGTCAACAGGATAAAGCGTTGCACCGTTCAGCAGTGTGGTGAAAATTTCAAAAGTAATGGCATCAAAGCTGACTGCTCCTGTATGTGCCATACGATCCGACTTGTTCAAGCCCAGTGTCTCCTGTGAACATGCCAATCTGACAATATGTTGATGCTCAATTTGAACACCTTTTGGCTGTCCGGTTGACCCCGACGTGTACATGATATACGCCAATTGCGAAGGAGAGGTCTCGACTTCGAATGGTACGATTGACTGATTCGATATGTCCGACACATGAACGGCTTGGATGCTTTCATGAACTGGCGGCTGGCTGTCCGCATAGAGCAAAACGGATGCACCGCTGTCTTCAAGCATAAAGCGGATTCTCTCCTCTGGCTGGGCTGGATCAATTGGTACATAAGCAGCCCCTGCTTGAAGAACCGCTAAAATGGCGATCACTGCTTCAGCAGATCGATTCATATACACTGCGACGGCATCTTCTTGTTTCACTCCGCTATCAATCAAATGTCCCGCAACACGATGGATTTCTTGGCCGAGTTCTTCATAGGTGAATGCCCGCTCTCCTTCGACTAACGCCAGATGGTCTGGCTGCGTTTGAATGCGTTCTTTCAGAAGCTCAGGAATAGACAGATGCTTTGGATAATCTCGTTCTGTCTTGTTCCATGTTTCAATCTGCTGTTTTTCTTCTTCCGTGATACACGTCACGTCATGAAGGCGAACTTCCGGATTCTCGATGATCTGCTTCATGAGGTTGGTCAGGTGTTTCGATATTTTTTCAATGACCTCTTCCTCAAAAGCCACCGCATTATATTTGATTTTCAATGTCCATGTTTCACCTGGATATACGAGGACATTTAGATCGAAATTCGTTTGTTCAAATCCGTCTTTTACATCAATGGAAAACCCTAGACGTTCCGACATGGTGTCACCAGATAGCTCTTGATCTAAAGGATAGTTCTCAAACCCGACCAAGTGATCGAAGAGTTGTCCTCCTGCAGCTGTCTGTTGCTGAATGTCATAAAGCGGCATAAAATCATAGTTTTCCGCTTCCAGCGCATGCTGCTGAACTTTTTGAAACAGCTGTTTGAAGGTGTCTTCGTGATTCATTTCTACCCTGACCGGTATTGTATTGATAAAAAGTCCTGCCATCTGTTCTATACCAGCCACACTTGGTGGCCTGCCAGATACGACTGTTCCGAAAGTGACATCATGTGCCGCATGGTAAGTGCCTAAAAGAACCGACCAAACAGCCTGGAATAGATTTGGTGCTGTCACTTGGCAATTCCTTGCGATCTCTTGAATGCTTCTGACCATTTCAGCATCCCATGTGAACGTCCATTCCTGATGGTCATATTGTCCGTTCGCTTCTTTTTGCTGCAAAAGCCCTTGATGCTGAATCGCACCGTCTAAGCGATCCTTCCAATAGCCTTCCGCTGCTTGTTGATTTTGCTTGCCAAGCCACTGAATATAATCTGCATAAGGTTTTCCTTGTGAGCGATCCGGCGTTTTGCCGTTCCGATAAGATTCGTAGTAATGAAACAATTTTTTCATCAAAACTCCCATGGACCAACCATCCATGATGATGTGATGGTTGCTCCAAATGAGATGCCAGTTTGTTTCATTCAGTTGAAAAACAGCGACCTTCAATAACAAATCATTCGTTAAATGGAAGCCTTGCTTTCTCACTTGCTTTTTATATTGATCTAGTACCTTTTGCTGTTCCTGATGGTTCAGGTGAGATAGATTCTCTCTATACACATCTAGATTGCGCTCTGCCAGTACAACCTGTCGAGGCTTCTGTAATTGCTGATAGACAAAGGCTGTACGTAGAATGTCATATGTGCCGATGAGCTCATTGAGACTTTTTTCAAAAAGATCGAGATCAAACTCCCCTCTTATTCCAAGCTCCAGCTGTGTGAAATAAGAGGACGAATTAGGGTCTAGCATGGCATGATATAACATGCCTTCTTGCATTGGTGTTAAAGGATATACCTTTTGAATCTTCTGTTTGCTCATAGTCCACCTCTTCGTTTGCTTAAAATATATCCATTAGCTTTTCAAGTTCATCCATGGTCAGGTCATCGTCTCCTACATCACTAGGCGTAATTTGCGCTTCATCTTGTGATACACAATGTGAGATGAGTGCCTTCACGTTCTTTTCTAAAAGGTCCTTGAACTGCTCCATCGTTTGCTCTTCGAATTCAAGCTGGTGATATGACATCGTCATATGGAACATGCCCTGTTCTACGAAACCAACAATATCTAATGCATGAGGTTTCTCTGATTCTGGACTTAATGATTGACCTGCCTGCCAAGTGGATCGACTTAGTTCACCCCCGCCAATCTGTTCATCAAACTGACCAAGATAGTTAAAGCTGATATCTGGCGTGACATCAAATGCGATACCGTCCTTCATTTTGTCAGGCGTTAAGTATTTTAAAATGCCATAGCCGATTCCCTTGTTCGGAATGTGTCTGAGCTCTTCTTTCAAAAGCTTGATTTGATAGGAAAGATCCTCCGCATGCGACAAATCAAGCAGCACAGGATACATGCTCGTAAACCAACCGATGGTCCGTGACACATTGATCGCCGGAAGGATGTCTTCCCTTCCATGTCCTTCAAGGTGAATAAAGTGTCTGTCTTCTCCTGTCCACTCTTTCAGGGTCAATCCTAAAGCGGTTAGCAAAATGTCATTGATTTCCGTATGGTACGCCTCATGTACTTCTGTCAGTAGACTGCGTGTTTCTTCCTCAGACAGCGTAAAGCGAATGGTTTTTGTATGCAGCATTCTTTGATCCTCTGTAACATGATTCTTTTGCAGAGGTGCAGTTAAATGCCCAAGTACCTTTTTCCAATAGTCCCTTTCTGCCAGCAGCTCATCTGACACTGCATATTCCGTCAATTTCTGGGCATATGCTTGGAATGAATGTGTTTTTTCAGGAAGTGTCAGCTCCTCCCCACGCTTCGCCTGCTCATAAAGAGCCATGAAGTCTTCAAGGAAAATACGCCATGACACACCATCAATGACAAGGTGATGTACAACGAGCAATAAGTGATCTCCATGATCCGTACGGAAAATCGCAGATTTGACTAATGGTCCCTCTGTTAAAGAAATACTCGCCTGCACTTCATTTGCCAGCTTTTCTACCTGCTGGATTTGCTGTGATCGTTCTCCTTGTACTTCTACCATGTCCACCGCTACATCGTTTTCGTCTACTCCACGATGACGCTGGATGATACGTCCTTCTTCTATCGGATAAACCAATCGCAAAGCATCATGATGGGTCATCATCTGCTCGAGCACTTGCTTGACAAGCGCTTCATCCAAACCATTTGCCGCATGGAGCATAACGGACTGATTCCAATGATGCTGGCTACTGAAGTTCCGTTCAAAGAACCAGCGCTGTATCGGTGTTAAAATAACCTCTCCTTCGACAGCTGACTGATCGGCTGTGAGAAGGTCCGCTTCTTCGATATATGGGCGAAGCTCCGCAATCGTTGGATATTGGAAAAGCAGTTTCATATCGAGCTTCCAACCTTCTTGCGTGAGTCTGCTTGCCATTTGGATGCCTTTAATCGAATCTCCGCCAAGGAAGAAGAAGTGGTCGTGAATACCAACTTGGCTGACGCCAAGCACGTCTTCCCAAATGCCGCAAAGCAGTGCTTCCACTTCATCTCTTGGGGCTTCGTATGCTGTTTGATTCGCTTCCATATCAGGTGCTGGCAGTGCTTTGAGATCCACTTTGCCATTTGCCGTCATCGGCAGTTGGTCTAGCTTGATGATCCATGATGGCACCATATATTCAGGCAAGATGCGCTTTAAGTTTTCTTTCAACGTATCCGTTTCTTTATCTGTGATGACGTAAGCGACAAGAGCGTCTTGATCACTTGCGTCTTTGACCGTTGTCACGACGGCTTCTTGGACTGAATCCAGCGCAAGGAGCTGCGCTTCAATTTCTGATAGCTCAATCCGGAATCCGCGGATGTTCACTTGATGGTCTTTTCTACCGAGGTAGATTAGCTCGCCATCCTCTGTCCATTTCACCAAGTCACCTGTACGGTACATGCGCTCTCCTGGATAAAATGGATCTGGGACAAACCGTTTGTCCGTTTCCTCTGGGAGATTCCAATAGCCTCTTGCCAGTCCTTTCCCTGCAATCACGAGCTCACCCGGTACGCCTTGCGGCGAGAGATCATATAACGAACCCATAATGTAAAAACGAGTATTGGCAATCGCTGTTCCGATAGGAAGCGTGCCTTGATCTGGATCAATGATCCCGCTTGTCGCCACGACCGTATTTTCTGTTGGGCCGTAGTTATTCACGAGTTTGTATGGAACGGGCTTCACCTGTTTCAGCTTGTCCCCGCCTGTCAGTAAGTAACGGAGAGAATGATTGTCCATCGACATAAACTGCTCACATAGCTGTGTTGGCAGGAATGCAATGGTGATGCCTTCGTGATTAAAATACGAATTGAGCTTGATCATATCGAGACGAATCGCTTCATCGATGATATGGAGCTCTGCGCCGGCGATCCACGTCGGGAACATCTCCCAAATGGAGGCATCAAAGCCAAAGCCGGCATATTTGGCGGTTCGGTCTTGTTTCGTCACCTGGAAAGCATCATTGTGCCAAAAAGCAAGATTGACAAGGGACTGGTGCTCGACCATGACACCCTTCGGCTGTCCAGTCGTTCCAGATGTGTAAATCATATAGGCGAGATCCGTTGGTTTGACAGGAACCTGAATCTCGTGTGCTTCTCCTTCTACTGCCTCTTCTATGAAGAGGGTATGACCTGTGAAAGAAGGTGGTGCAGTGAGCTCTTTCTGAATCAGAAGGACCTCTGCCCCGCCATCTTCCAGCATGTAGGCAATGCGCTGCGCTGGATAATCGGCATCAATCGGCACGAATGCCGCACCTGCCTTGAGCACACCGAGAACAGCGGCTGTCATCTCGAGCGATGGACGTGTGAGAATGCCGATGCGGTCTCCCGGTTTTGTGCCGGTGGAAATGAGTCTTGCGGCGACTGTATTCGCTCGGTTGTTCAGTTCTTCATACGTCCAGCTTGACCCGCAGAAGGATGCGGCTTTTTGATCAGGTACTTCTTGTGACCTCGCCTCAATCAATGCATGAACCGTTTGATCTGTCGGGACATTTAGGATAGGTCCTGACCATTCATCAAGCAGTTTTTGCTGCTGCGCTGGTGATAATAATTGCATCTGATCTAATAATTGATCTGGTGCTGACACCATTTGTTCGATCAAGTAAAGGAAATACTCCTTCCACTTCTCAATCGACGACCGTTCAAAGATAGAAGAATTATAATCAAACACAAGCTCGATTTGATCGTCAGATTCGTTTCCAGTTAAGGTTAAGTCAAATTTCGCTATGTTCTCATTGAACGGCTGGGGAATGATATCAAGTCCATCCATCGACAGGTCACGAATATCTGCATTTTCCATCGAGAACACCACATCAAAGATTGGATGGCGGCTTGTGTCGCGAACCGTTTGCACTTGGTCCACCAATTCTTCAAATGGGTAAAGTTGATGTTCATTTGCCGCTAACACAAGCTCATGAACTGTTGACGCAAATTGAGAAAATGTCTGGTGTCCTTCTGGTTTTGTTCTGAGTGCCAGCGTATTCACAAACATGCCGATGACTGATTGAATATCAGGATGGGTTCTGCCCACCACTGGAGAACCGATCATGATGTCTTCTTGTCTCGAAAGTTTGCTTAAAAGCGTACTGTAGCAAGCAAGCAGTACTGTATACGTTGTACTGTTGAGTGATCTAACCAGCTCATCCAATTGCGATTTAAGCGCACCGTCTATAGCGAATTCGACGCGGCCCCCTTCAAACGTCTGAACCTTTGGTCTCGGAAGATCCTCAGGCAGTGCCAAAACAGGCAGTTCTCCTTGTAATTGTTCCAACCAAAACGCCGCTTCAGCCTCTTTTTTCACAAGAGATTCTTCACTGTTTGACCAAACCGCATAGTCCTTATATTGAATAGGCAATTCATCAAGTTGGTCTCCTCGATACAAGATCGATAGCTCATCAATTAAAATACCGACAGACGCACCATCTGAAATGATGTGGTGCATATCAATCAACAGATAATGAACACTCTCCGATTCAGACACAAGTCCCACTCTAAGCAGCGGCGCTTTTTCTACATCAAATGGACGAATAAAATCATTCATTAATTGATGAATGTCTCGGCCTTCCCCTTCGATGTTTTCAATGTTCACAGAAACATTCGTTTCAATTCGCTGAACAGGTTCACCCTGAACGAAGTCAAAGCTCGTACGGAATGCTTCATGACGATGAACAAGCTGGTCAATGGCTTTTTTAAATCGTTTTTCATCAAATACACCTTCAAGCTTTAAAGCAGCTGGCATATGATAGCTCTGCTCGGCATCTGTCATTTTTTGCAGAACAAACAATCTTTTCTGAGCAGATGTCACAGGATAAACAGCTGCTTCTTCCGCTTTCTCCACTCGCCTGATTTCAGTTCGATCTGTTTGATCCACCGCAAGGGCAAACGCCTCTAAAGTGGGTGATTCAAATAATGTTTTCAACGTACATTCCACATGCATCTCTTCATAGAGCCTGTTCAGCATTTTCATGCCGCGCAGTGAATGACCACCGCATTCAAAGAAATGATCACGTCTGCCGATTTTCGGAACTTCAAGAACTTCCTCCCAAATGTGTGCCAATATACGCTCTGTATCTGATTGAGGAGGGACGTATTCATTTGCCGCCTGCTCACTTACATCAGGTACCGGTAATGCCCGTCTGTCTACCTTGCCATTCCCCGTTAGTGGCAATTCGTCTAATTGCATGAAGAAAGCTGGCATCATATAAACAGGGAGTTCTCGTCCTGCTTGCTCACGTAAATCCGACAGTAGAACAGCACCTTCTGCTGTGAAATATGCACACAATGTATCATTTGATATCGCAATGACAACGGCTTCCTTCACTTGCGGATGCTGCAATAGCTGGTGTTCAATTTCGCCAAGCTCTATACGCTGACCTCGAATCTTGACTTGATGATCGATTCGCCCAATAAATTCAATATCTCCATTTGACAGCCATCGTGCGAGATCGCCCGTTTTGTACATGACTTCACCAGATCGGAAAGGATTTTCAACAAACTTTTCGCTCGTTAATTCTGGCTGGCGATAATACCCCTTGACCAGTCCGTCACCTGCGACACAAAGCTCTCCAGCTACTCCCGGCGGCTGCACATGTCCAAACTCATCGACAATATAAACAGCCGTTTGACTCACCGGCTTTCCGATCGGAATTGACAGTGCTTGTTCTTCAATGTGATTCACCGGATAATACGTTGTGAAAATCGTGCTTTCAGAAGGTCCATACATATGAATGAGTTTGTCTTCTCCAACCGTTTCAAGCGCTGCCACAACATGCGGCACAGAAGCACGTTCCCCGCCAAACAGCACTTTTCTGACGTTTTTCAGGCTGCCTTTTTTCATATCAATCAGTAAGTGAAATAGAGCGGTCGTGATCATTAAAATACTGACTTTTTCCTTCTCAATCGCGCCAGAAAGCTCATTCATATTTAAAATGTGATCCTTTGGCAAAACAATGAGTTTCGCTCCGTTCAATAAAGCGCCAAACACATCAAACATAAATGCATCAAATACATAGTTTGAAAGGCTCATCACCGTGTCTTCATGATGAATGGTGAGATAATTCGACTGCTTCACTGTTCTCAAAATGTTCCGGTGCGTCACCATGTTCCCTTTAGGTTTGCCTGTCGTACCAGATGTGTAGGTCAAATTCGCCAAGTCCAAAGGCGAAACACATACAACTGGATTGCTCTCTGACTGCTGATCAACGGCTTGATCTTCTGTTTCTATAATTTTCCCTTCAAACGCAGTAAGCACAGAGCGATGACGCAGCACCTGATGGGTCAGGACAAACTGTGCACCACTATCTGTCAAAAAGTGCTTGATGCGCTCATCAGGGAAGTCAGGATCGATTGGCACATATACACCGCCAGCCTTTAGCACAGCTAAAACCGACAACACCATCTCATTGGAACGTTCAAAGAATAAAGCCGCTTTCATCCCTTTTTCAAAACCATGTTCGTGTAAATAATGAGCCAGCTGGTTCACTCTGCGATTCAGCTCTTGATAAAAAAGAACCTCATCTTTATATTGCAAAGCAGGCTGATGACCATGCTGCTGTACTTGTGATTCAAATTGCGTCACAATGGTTTCTTCCAAAGGATAAGGCGTAGGTAACGGGTTCCACATCTTCAATTGAGCCTCTGCCTCTTGTTCAGACAGTAAGCGGTATGATTGAATCGCTTGCTCCGGCACTTCGACCATCTGCTCCAGAAGATAAACATAATGCTTGAGCAGCTGCTCGGCTGTACTTCGTTTAAATAACGCCGTACTATAATCGAGGACGAAGGAAAGACCATGACTTGACTCCATCGCTTGAAGTGTGAGATCAAACTTTGCAATATGGAAATTGGTTTCCTCAACTTCGACTTTCATCTCTCCAATATGCTGGGCTGTTGAATGATCTGGCGTTAGAGTAAAGACCGTATCAAATAATGGATGGCGGCTAAAATCTCTTTGCACATTTAGCTTTTCAAGCAGCCGCTCGAATGGATATTGCTGATGCTCAAACGCCCTCATCGTCTTTTCCTTTACTTGCTCAATCAACTGCGTCATTGAACCGTTCGGATCTACCTCTGAACGTAAAGCAAGTGTTTGGACAAACATGCCGATCATGTCATTCAAATCTGCATGCACCCGTCCTGCTGTCGGTGTCCCCACAACAAACTCCTTTTGACCTGTGTATTTCGCAAGCAATGTATAGTAAGCAGAAAGCAACACGGTATACAGCGTCGTATGATGATTCGCTGCAAGCTCCTGCAAACGGCCTGTTAACGTCTCATCTATGTTTCTGAGAACGCGGTCTCCAGTGAAAGACTGGACAGCCGGACGCTGATAATCCGTTAGCAGCTGCAAAGCAGGGATATCTCCTGAAAATTCTTTCAGCCAGAATGCTTCATCTATTTGACCGCCTTGCTCTGCCTGTTGTTCTTGCCAAACAGCATAATCTTGATATTGAAGCTTCAATGGCGCTTTCACTAATCCCTCATATGCGTCAGACAACTCACGCAGCATCAAATCAATTGAAAGACCATCTGAAATCAGATGATGCATATCGAAATAGAGAAGATGCTCCTGGTCATGTAAAGACTGTAGCCCAACACGCAAAAGGGGAGCCTGCTCAAGATAAAAAGGTCGGACGAATTGACGCATGTTTTCTTCCATCGTACTGCCTGTCAGCTGTTCTATTTGAAATGGAACGGATGAAGCTACCCGCTGACGAGGGACTCCTTTGACTGTATGAAAAGAAGTGCGCAGCATATCATGACGTGCGATCAGTTTTTCAAAAGCTCCCTCCAACTTCTCTCGTTGCAGCGTTCCTCTTAATTTCACAACGGCAGGCATATGATAGGCGATGCTCTGCTCCAGCTGAGTCACCATATAAACACGCTGCTGCGCTGGTGACAGTGGATAATCGGCGGCAGTCGGTGCTTTCGGTATGACCACTTGTGAAGACTTTTCCGCTTGTTCAATATAAACAGCAAGTGCTGCAATTGTTTGCTGTTCAAATAAAACAGATAAAGGGACCTCCACTTGAAAAGCCCGCTGAACGAGTGTAAGAACTTTCATCGCTTTGAGTGAATGCCCGCCTAGGTCAAAGAATGAGTCGTACACACCTATGCTCTCTTGATGAAGAACGTCTTCCCACAAACGAACAAGCTTCGTTTCTACATCGTTTCTAGGCGCTACATAAACAGCACTGACAGCCTTATCCCCTTTTAATGCAGCAAGCGCACGCCGGTCGACTTTCCCGCTCACTGTCAGTGGAAATGCCTCAAGCTGCTTGAAATAAAGCGGCATCATATAAGCTGGCAGCTGATGTTTGATAGCGGCTTGCAGGGTGTCCACGGAAAGAAATTCTTGTCGTGCTTGATAGTAAGCACTTAAAGCCTTTCCACCGTCCGGTTCATCCACGACAAGGACGACAGCCTGATCGACTCCGTCTACCCGCTCCATGACCGCCTCAATTTCACCTGTTTCGATGCGGTAACCTCTTATTTTTACTTGGTCATCTATTCTTCCAAGGTAATCAATTGTGCCATCTGGAAGCCATCTCACTACATCACCTGTGCGATACATCCGGTCTTCAGGGAAAAATGGATCTGGTCTGAATGCCTTCTCCGTTAATTCAGGCTGATTCACATAGCCCCGTCCAACTCCTATTCCCGCAATGCATAGTTCTCCCACAGCTCCCTGCACCTGTAGTTGTTCATGTTCATTTAAAATATAAATCCGGTGATGGCCCAGTGGCTTTCCAATTGACACATAGCGCTGTTCTGGTGACTTCTGCAGCTCACTGAGATCTAGACGGTGAACCGCCGCATCCACACACGTTTCTGTCGGACCATACACATTCCACAAGGCAAAATCCGGCTGGCTGACACGCACAGCTTCAATTAGCGCCTGCGCTGCTTTCGCAGGGAGTGCTTCTCCCCCAATCAGCATGTGAGTCAGTGCAAGCCCATCCAAATCAGCTGCAAGTAAAAGCTGCACATGTGCTGGCGTTCCATCTGTTGCTTTGATTTGATGTTCATTGTAATAAGCCGCTAGCTGTACACCGTTTCGTGTCGTTTCTCTTGGCACAATATGAAGCGTATGTCCAAATAAAAGAGCAGCAAAGATTTGTTTAACAGATGCATCGAAATGGAATGGTGCAAGAAGCGCCACTTGAAGCTGATTTGCCCCCTCATACACTTCGTGATGCAGGGCATGAACCAAATGATGCAGCTGAAGATGCTCGATCATTACTCCCTTCGGCTTTCCAGTCGTACCCGATGTATAAATGAGATAAGCCAAATCCTGTGATGTCGTCTGATCGATCAGCTCAGGCAGCGGACGATCTTCTAATTCCATATGCTGCTGGACAATCATTTTTTCCGCAATGGATGAATATCGCTGAACAAACGATTCTTCTGTTAAAACGATAGAAGCACCAGAATCTTCTACAATAAATTGAATGCGTTCCTCAGGTAATGCCGGATCGATCGGTACATATGCACCGCCAGCTTTTAATATCCCAAAAATGGCAGCCATCGCATCTGCCGTCCGTTCCATTAAAACGGCAACTGGTACATCACGCGAGACACCTTTCATCTGTAAAAATCGTGCCAGTTTGTCCGCTTTTTGATACAGCTCTCCATAAGTGAACGTTCCATTTTCCGCTACCACAGCTGCCCGTTCTGAATACGTTTTAGCTACCTCATCAAATAAGTGGTGAACTGGTTTCGCTCCTGGCAAATCAAATGCTTCTCCCTTAGATAATTGAAGCAGCTGCTTTTGTTCATCTGCTGGCAGTAAAGAGAGAGCCCCAATCAGCTGATCTGGCTGAGAGACTGCCTCCTCCAGCAAAATGATCAATCGATCAAACAGCATACTCATATCGTCTTCACTAAATAGATCTGTACGGTAATCCAAATCAATGGTCAATGTATCTGTATCCCAGCGGTCCTTCACATGAATCGATATATCATTCATCCCGCTTCCACTAAAAATCGGCTCCGTAATGAACGAAAGATTCTCTTTTCTCTGCCACTGCATGACCTGATACTCTAAAGAAATATCAAACAGGCGTCCTGTAAATCCATCTCTTTCCCTTAAATCATTCATGAGCACATTGTAAGGATATTTTTGATGACGCAAGATCTTCATCTGATCCGCCATGACTTGCTTCACGAAATCAAGAAACGTGAGGGATCCTTGCACAGATGCGCGCATCGGAATGGTCGACACAAACATCCCAATCATCTTTTTTTCCTTTGCATTTGTCCGATTGCCCATAAAAGTTCCAAGGACCACATCCTCCATGCCGCTAAATCGGTGCAAGTAAATATAGACAGCGGACATAAACATAGAAAGCATACTGACTTTCTCTTCTTCACAAAAAACTCGAAGCTTCTCCTTTAAAGAATCAGGAATATCCCCTGAAAATCTCTCCGCATGTAAGCTCATCTCGTAACCTTTATGCGGTGTTAAAGAAGCGAAATCTGGAATATTGGCAAATTGCTCGTTCCAAAAAGCTTGGTCTTTCTGAAAACGTTTAGAAGATTCATACGTTTGCTCACTCATGATGTGATCAACGAAGGAAATGTCTTCAATTGGGGAGATGTCTGTCCCCTGCAGCATGTCATGGTATAGATCAATGATTCGGTTTCCCATCAAGATAATTGAAATACCATCAGCCACAATATGATGTGCTTTACAGAACAGCCAGCACTCTTGATCACTGATTTGAAAGACCGTAAATTCAATTAAGGAACGATCAATCAGTTCCATCGGCTCACGAATCTCCTCGTTCGCCCACGCCCTGACTTCCTTTTCACTCCAGCCTTTCACCAAACGAATCGGCTGTTTTTCATATGGCTTGATATATTGAACGGGCTCCTCCTGCTCATGTTGATACACTAGCCTTAAACGAAGAGAATCAGTTTCACGAATGTACGCTTGAAGCACATCCACGATCAAAGAAGGATTTAGACCTGATACCGATCTTAACTTGGCAAACCCACCCAAATTAGAAATACTTGTGCCTGGATAAAATCTTTCCGTGTAGAATACTCGCTTTTGCGCATGTGTTAAGGGGTAATAAACTGTACTCATTCTCATCCTCCGCTCTTCTATGTTTTCTCCACCAACTGTGATACCCTGCACCCTCTATATCAAAAGAACCAAGTCTATTTCATTAAAATAGACGGAATAACAGAAAAGGAGCCCACCCCGAATAAAACGGAGGGACTCCCATTTTGATTCGGTAACCTGCCGACCATAGCAAAAAAGGAAACTTTTACCTTAGGACATGGCTTTGCGTCTCTATGTTTCCATAGATTTGCCTTTTTCTTCTTTTCTTTTAGATATTTTCTATTTACGTCCACTTTATATGAAATTATTGTTTTTTTCACCGAAAAATGGGTGTAAAGATTCATGCGTTATGCCGAAGGGATCACATCATAATTTACGATATTTACCGAAAATAACTAATAATAGTTGCGTTCCACCGAAAATAAATGACCAATTACCGCAAAAATTTCATGTTTTTCCTTAAATTTTGCAAATATGACCGAAAATGTAGGATAGAGGTCTCCTATCACGCCTCGCATTTTCTTAAACCTTAAGAACTACATTCCATAAAACTTTGAATATTTTTACCATAAAAAACAATACAAAAAGAGCTGTCATTTCAAATGACAGCTCCTTGTTTCTTCATTATATTTACATCACCTTAGACAGACCAATCGTTTTCTCAATAATGAGCAACGCAATGATAGAAATGATAATAAATATGACAGATATCGCATTGACACTCGGATCAAAAGTTTGCTCAATGTAATTAAACGTCCTCACGGGAATCGTAATGGTTTGAGGTGAAGAAACGAACAAACTAATCGAGATTTCACCAAATGATGTCACAGCAGAAAACACCCCACCTGCGATAATGCCAGGCTTGATCAAGGGCAGTGTCACACGAAAGAAAGTACGTATGGGCCCTGCACCAAGATTCATGGAAGCTAGCTCAAGACGTGGATTAAGATTTGAAACACTGACACCCACGGTTCGTACCACATAAGGAAAACCAATGATGACATGCCCAATGACTAATGCCCACAAAGACCCTGTAAAACCCATAGCCGTAAACAAATACAGCATCGCAATCCCTAATACCACCTGAGGAATCATAAGAGGTGACAAAATAAAGGCTTGAACAGCTTCCTTTCCCTTAAAGGAAAGCCTTGCTAAAGCATAAGAAGCCATCGTTCCTAAAAGAACAGTAAGAGGCGTCACAATCAATAACAGAATTACGCTGATACGCAAAGATTCCATCCATTCTGGATTCGACACGACCTCATGAAACCAGCGAACGGAAAACGAAGTCGGCGGGAATTCAGGAAAGGCATTCGGACTAAAAGCAGAAAGAACAATGACAAGAACAGGTACGGTTAAAAAGAGATAAACGAGTGAGCCTGCGGTCCATATCAGAACCGAAAGCAAACGGTCACTTATTGATTTTTTACGCATGCATCCTCGCCTCCCAACGCTTCAATAGATAGCTTAATAGACTGACGACCGCTAGCACACAAATCAATAAAGTAAAGGACATCGCAGCGGCAAGAGGCAAATTATACACCTGCATGACCTGCTGATAAATGGACAGTGGCAAGAGCGGCTGCATCCGTCCGCCGACTAGCAGAGGGGTAATATAGCTTCCTGCTGCAAGTGAGAAGACAATAATTGCTCCGGTGATCATGCCTGGAATCGTAAGCGGCAAGGTCACATGAAAAAATGTCCGAATACGACCAGCACCAAGACTCATAGAAGCCGGTCTTAAGTGACGGTCCATATCCGTTAAGCTCGTTGCAATAGGCAGCACTGCAAAAGGCAGCATCACTTGAACATAAGCAATAATGACCGCATTCATATTCCACAGCATCGATAGCGGTTTCTCAATCAGATGTAAATCGATCAGCATGCCATTGATCAAACCATTTTGCGAAAGAAGAACGATCCAGGCAAATGTCCGAATGACGACACTCGTCAAAAGCGGCGATACAAGTAAGATATAGAAAAAAGCCCGCAATCTTGGATGAGGTGCTTTCACTAGCACATAAGCTGCAGGATATGCCATCAATAAACAAATCACCGTTGTCTGTAAGGCCACCCACACAGTACTTCCAATTGCTTTCACATATGCATCTGTCGTAAATACATGTAAATATTGAGACAAACTATAGGATTGTAACGTATTCATCATCGAATCCACATCACGAAAACTGAGGACAAACATCATCACAAGCGGAGCAAGAAGGAATACAACTAGAAACAAACAAGCTGGCAGCAGCATAAACCAATGAAAGCGCTGATTCTTTTTTTTGATTCTCATCACGCATGCACCTTCGAATCTAAAAACACAATATCTTCAGGCTGCCAATGAATATGCACAGTTTCTCCAACTTGAGGCAGCTCGGGAAATGCTGCGTCTGATGCATGGACAATGATTTCACCTTGATTAAGCCCAACGACCAAACGTAAAGAGTGCCCAATATAACTGACATCTGCCAACACGCCTGTGACATGATTTGGCTGAACTTCCTCCCCGACAGAAGATAACTTGATTCTCTCAGGACGCAGCATGAGTAAATGCTTCTCGCTCTTCTCTTTAAATGCGGCAGCTTTTAGCTGAACTTGCTTCCCGTTTGATTGAATGAAATGTGGAACAGTGTATGTGGAAGTAACTTCATCATACTCCGCTTCAAATAGATTGACCTGTCCGATAAATTCAGCAACAAAACGATTATTTGGCTGACGATATACTTCTAAAGGTGTCCCAATCTGCTGAATTTTCCCCTCACCTAATATCCCAATTCGGTCGGAAAGACTTAAGGCTTCCTCCTGATCATGCGTTACAAGAATAGTTGTAATTCCGACATTCCGTTGAATATTTCGCAGCTCCGTCTGCATATTTTTTCTTAGCTTTGCATCTAGATTACTGAGTGGTTCATCCAGAAGGAGAACAGCCGGCTGGATAGCAAGTGCCCGTGCAATTGCGACCCGTTGCTGCTGACCACCACTTAATTGGTGCGGCATACGTTTGGCAAATGACTCTAATTGCACAAGAGACAAGCTCTCCATCACCTTTTGCTTGATTTCAGCCTTCTTTTTCTTTTGAACCTTCAACCCATATGCAACATTATCAAATACGGTGAGATGTGGGAAAAGTGCATAGCTTTGAAAGACCATCCCCGTTTTCCTTTGATAAGGAGGTAAAGTCGTCACATCCTGATCACCAATATAGACGACTCCTTTTGTCGGTTCTAAAAAACCGCCAATGATATTGAGTAAAGTTGATTTTCCGCAGCCACTAGGGCCAAGAAGGGAGAAAAATTCTCCCTCTTTTACCGTAAGACTGACATCATCAAGAGCAATCTGCTCGCCGAAATGCTGGCTGATATGTTCTAAATTGATTCCACTCATGCGATCACCTATTTTCCTCCGCCTAATACTTCATTCCATCGATTCGTCCATTGACCGAGCTCTGAAGTCGCTGTTTCGTAATCTACCCAAGTCAGCTTGCTATAATAATTTTCGCCAACCTTCACTTTCCCCTTAATTTTGTCTCCGTATTTCACATCAGAATTCGACATGCCATAGTAAGATTTTTCTGAGAAGGCTTCTTGAGCTTCTTTCCCGCTAAGGTAGTTTAATAGCTTATAAGCCGCTTCCTCATGCTGACTTCCCTTTGTTAACGCCCAGCTCGCAACTGCTGCCACAGCGCCTTCTTTCGGATATGAGAATCCAATATCCATCCCTTCTTCTTCAAGTGCAAATGCTCGGCCATCCCAATATGGAACTGCCGTCACGTCACCACGTTCTAACAGCGTTTGAATAGACCCTGGGTTATCAGGAAAAGCAGCTACACGCCCTTTTAATTGTGCGAGGCTTTTAAATGCTTTATCAATATCCTTAGGATTTGATTCTGTCCCTCCTTGAGCATGGACAAGTGCAGAGAAAAATTGTAAGCCCGCTGAATAAGTTGGGGAAGAAATCGCCACTTTCCCTTTCAGCTGATCGCTCCATAAATCTGTCCAGCTGTTTGGCTCCTGTTTGACAAGATCTTTTCTATAAGCAATTCCAAGCTGTCCCATACTAAAGCCTGCTGCATATTGTTTTCCATCAACAGTGAGTTTCTTTTGAACAGAACGATAAAGCTTTTTCACATTCGGTGCTTGATCTTCATCAATAGGCGCAAGAACGTTTGCCGCAATACCTCTTTGAATCGTATCAGGCTGTAAAATAAGCAAGTCATACGGTGGATTTTTACCATTAGATGCTTTTAATTTTGTAAACCATTCAGAATCTGCCCCAGAGACCGTTTGTACTTTAATGCCTGTATCCTTTTCAAACTTTTCGAGGATTGGCTTAATATTCTTTTCCCAATCCCCTCCGTAGACACCAACGATCACAGTCTGCTGCTGTTTACTTTGGTCCTGCCCATTTCCACCGCATGCAGACAGCAGTAACATGACGAATAGGACACCTGCAAATATGGCGATTACTCTTCTTTTCATGATTCATTTCCCCCTTTTTGTTGATTCAACTGACGAAGTGCTTGAATAATATCCACCTTTGTTAACGGTTCCTGTCTATGACCAAAATGAGAATGAACCGCATGTTTATAGTGCGTACGCTCATTTGCTGGGTATGAACGAAGCTGCACAGCAAGCTCACTGCTGGCTTCGTCCGTCCACACTTTCTCATAAGCTGCTCTTTGTTTTCCAAAATCCCAAGCGACAGCATCAGCATCATTCATCTTTTCACGAAGCCTGCTCGTCTGCTCGTCATCAATTTTCCACTCATTATGATCTCGATAGACTTTGATGCCATATTGCTGAAGTGCTCTTTCTTCACTTAATAGCCCTGCTTCCACTTCATGAAGGACTTTTTCTTTCGTTCTAGAAAATGGATTCCCCCATCCTCCCCCACTTGGTGAAACCAATTGAACAATATCGCCTTTTTCAAGACGCATGACATCAATTTTCGGCTGGTTTTTTGTCTCCCCATTTGGTTTGGTCAATTTCACCTCACCAACTGCTCCTGCACGTCCGCCCATTAACCCCCAAGGTTGAAACTTCATTCGTTCCATTCCTCGTGCCGTCACCATCGATTCTGGCTTGATCATTTCAAATTCCAAGCCAATCGCATGTCCCCCTCTATGTTCCCCTGCTCCACCTGTGTTCGGCAACAGTTCATATCGGTGTACATGAATATCAATATGCTGTTCCAAGCTCTCAATGGGTGTATTTTTTAAAAATCCTGACGAATGATCAATTCCATCTACTCCATCAGTCCCTTTTTGAGCACCGCCGCCTCCGCCTAACGGTTCGACCACAGACATTTTTCTGCCTCCTGTTTGATCATCAGGAACAGAGAGAACGACGATAGCGGATTGACCTGCACCTGCCGCCGGCACTGCTTCAGGCAACAGCTTACCAATAGCACCTAGCACGACATTATACAGTCTCATTGTAATGGAATGCCGAATACCGACAGAAGCCGGATATTCTGGATGGACAAGCGTTCCTTTAGGTGAAATCACGTCTATCGGATACGTAATCCCACCATTAATCGGAATAAAAGGATCTTTACTAATAATGTAATTGATCAATCCTTGATATAAGAAGGAGTGCTTTTGACCATTGGTGACAAGATTAAAAGCTGTCTTAACTTGCGGGTCACACTCAGAGAAGTCCAGTGTCAGCTGTTTCCCTTTGATCGTCAGCTTGATCTTTAATCGGATCGGCACATCCGAAATCATATCATCATCCAAATAATCAGCGAATTCACTCGTTCCATCAGGAATGGCTTCAATTACTTTTCCGGCGCGATCCTCTGCTTGCTTCAGCAGATCAATCATTCCTTGCTTCACTTCGTTTTTTCCAAATTTCTCGATCATTTCTTTTAGTCTGATTTCTGCTGTATTAACAGCGGCAATCATCGCATTAATATCGCCATCATTTAAATGACTCGCCCGGCTATTAGCTCTTAAAAAGGTACGAACAACCTGATTCTCTTTTCCACCTTCATAGATTTTCACTGGTGGAATTCTTAATCCTTCCTGATGAACATCTGTTGCAGTTGGAGAAATGCTTGAAGGGACAAGACCTCCCACATCACTTACATGAACAAAAGACCAGGCATAACTGACAATTTCATCTTCTATAAAAATAGGTTTGATGATATGAACATCTGGCAAATGAGTCGCTAAACCGTCTGTCGTATAAGGATCATTTGTGATGATAATGTCACCCGGCTGCATCGGTCCGCTTTCTTCAATCGCTTTTTTGAGACTCAGCCCTAAAAAGATCGTGACACCGACTGTTTTTGGGTAAACAAAGAAATCTCCAGAAGGCGTGGCTAATGCTGTGGCAAAATCCGCCGATTCTTTTACGAATGTTGTAAAGGATGTCCGCTCAATGACATGTCCCATGCCTGATGCAATCGCATTAAAATAACTCCTCATCATCTCAAGCTTTGCTGGATCAGTTCCCATGTAAAGCCGCCTCCCTTGAAATCACCAAGTTTCCTGAATGGTCTATGCTGCCTGCCCAGTTTGGCAAAATCAATGTTGTCGTATCATCTTGCTCAATGATGGCAGGTCCTTTCACAACAGCACCTAATGACAAAGTACTCCGATTGTAAACAGATGCTTCGTACTCTTTTTCTTCTATAAAGATTCGTCTGTATGATTGTGGTATCAAAGGCTGTCCGCTGCTTTCATCACCAAGAGAGAAAGGCAGTGGAGGCGTTTCACCTATAACCCGAACTCGCAAATGAGTAAATTCAATGTTCGCCTGATCATCTCTATGGCCATATTGACGCTCATGCAGGTTGTGGAAAGCTTCAATCAGGTGATAGACGTCTTGTTCCTGCTTTAGCCAATCCACCGATAATGGCAATTCAATCTCAAATGCCTGTCCTTGATAGCGGGCATCTGCTAATAACAAAATGGACGTTTGTTTGATATGTTGAATGTTTTGCTGGCTGAACCAATCCGTTGCTTTGCGTGAAAGCATTTCATAATCTTGTTTTAATTCGTCCATCGTATAGTCTTGTAAGCAGATTTTCTTAGACAACACAGCATCATGGATAAAATCGGCTGTAAGTGCACCTAGCGCACATAATGTTCCTGGACTTGGAGGGACGACCACATTTTTTGCATGAATTTCTCTCGCAAGGAAATTCGCAACAACAGGCCCTGCCCCACCAAATGCCAACAAACTAAAATCTCTAGGATCAAACCCTTGCTGCTCCATGACATTGCTTAGTTCTGTGTACATATTGGCAACAGCCACTTGAATCAACTGGTCAGCCGCCTGTTCGGCCGTTTTATGAAGCTGATCAGCAATTGGCTGAAAGGCTATTTCCGCTGCAGACCGCTGCAATTGTAAATGTCCTCCGGCAAAACGTTCTTGATTGAGGTAACCGCATATGAGAAATGCATCGGTTAAAGCAGCTTTTTTTCCCCTTCCATACGAAGCAGGTCCAGGCTGCGAGCCAACTGATTCCGGTCCTGCTTTAAGAAGCCCGCCTTGATCAAGCCATGCAACAGAACCTCCGCCAGCCCCTATCGAATACATTGCAACAGATGGAAGAATGATCGGAAATCCTGAAAGCTGATTCGATTGAGCCATTGTAGGCTGCCCATTTTGAATGATCGAGATATCTGCACTTGTGCCACCAACATCAAACGTAATTAAATTGGGTTCATTTGCAGAGGTTGCAATTCTTGCCGCACCAATTACACCAGCTGCCGGGCCAGAAAAAAGTGTTTTAACGGGTGAAGTGGCTGCACTTTCTGCATCCATTAAACCACCATTTGATTGGGTAATGTATGGAGAAATTGGTACACCTTCTTCTTTCAAACGGCTTTTCAATGTTTGTAAATATTGTTTCACCTTTGGTTGAATGTACAAATTGACAACAGACATCACTGTCCGCTCATATTCCCTCATTTGTGGCCATAATTCTGATGATGTCAGGACTTCTAGCTGTGGGTAATGATGATGAATATAGGCTTTTGCCTGTAATTCATGAACTGGATTTTGATAACTATGTAAAAAAGAAATGACAATGCCTGCTAGTTTTTTAGACATGACCTGCTGGACAGCATCATCTAATTGCTGCAGTTGGAGAGGTTTTTTGATCGAACCATCGTGTATGAGCCTTTCAGAGATTGGATATACATGTTTTCGTGGTATCAATGGTTCTGGCAATTGAGAATTGAAGTCATAAGGAATGGGTAGACGTAAACGCTGTAATGACAAAATGTCTTGAAAACCTTCCGTTACAAAAAGGGCTAAATCTGCTCCCTTTCTCTGCAATAATGTATTAAGACCGATTGTCATGCCGTGTACAAGATATTGGATTTTGGATAAATCGACACCTCTTTCTTTTAGAAGTTTTAGCCCATTGATAATTCCTTGAGCTGGGTCATCTGTCACTGTAGGTGTCTTGAGTTCAGTCAGCTCCCCTGTCGCTTCATTCATCAGCGATAAATCAGTAAATGTTCCACCTATGTCTATTCCGAGCCGATAAGAGACATCCTCCATTTGTACTTCCCTCCTGCAATGTAATTGGAATCATATTTTGATAAATTACGACATTTTTTGATATTTGACTCCATATTATTAAAGCATATCGGTCTAGTCAATTTTATTTTTTTGAAATTTCTGTGTGTTAAAATCTTGAAATTAGCCTAAAAACCAATCATAAAGCCATTTTGCATCAGCATATATGTTTTTTGAGCAGCAAAATTAAATTTTTATGAGTTTGTACAACGAGGAAAAGAGCATAAACAGGTAAAAAACGTTTTTCGAACTTTAAAAGACGTTTTTTCAAAACGAGGAGAAATTGGTAAGTAATTCTGCTATACTTCTGTTTACAAAATACGCTAAAGAGAAAGAGAGCTAGCATCTATGAAACTTCTTAAAACCATTCTATTGCTTTTATTGATTGTCATTGGTATAGCGACAGGCTATGTCCAACTAGGGCAACATAAACAAGAGACGACAAACTCTTCTTATGACAAAACCATTCACTTTCCATCAGATCGATATCCAGAAACCGCGAAGCACATAGAAGAAGCTATTGACGAAGGTCATTCTTCCATTTGCACCATTGATCGAAAAAATAGTGATGAGCAAAGAGACAAATCACTTCATGGCATTCCAACAAAGCGTGGTTATGATCGTGATGAATGGCCAATGGCGATGTGTAAAGAAGGTGGAGCAGGGGCTTCTGTCAAATATGTACGTCCTTCGGATAATAGGGGGGCAGGCTCTTGGGTAAGTCATCAATTATCAGATGATCCTGATGGCACAAGAATCCAATTTATTATCGAGTAGCACTAACTTTCCTTTTTTCATAACAAAAATTTCTGTGTAAGTGCATTCACGTATATCAAACATTTTTTTCATGCCGATAATCTTTAAGGAGGGTTACCCTACCTTATACCTAAAGGAGTAAAAAGCATGAAGAAAAAAGGAAAACTGAGGCTTGGCGCCAAAATAATGCTGATCTTTTTAAGTGTCCTCATCGTATTTTCAGCAGTGGTTGGTTATGTAGTGAACCGCGAAATGACAGAGAACATTAAGCAAATGGCCACCGAAAAAGCAAAAGGCGATCTAAAGCTAGGATACGCTTACCTAACTGAAAAGGTTGCTGGCTCGTGGCAGATAAAAGATGGCAAGCTTTACAAAGGAAATACTCAAATCAATAACCATGACACATTGGTTGATCAATTGGCCGAATATACTGGTGATACAATCACGATTTTCCAAGGAAATACCCGTGTTGCCACAAATGTCATGTTAAATGGGAAACGAGCTGTAGGAACCGAAGTCTCACCTGAAGTAAAGGCCGCTGTTTTGGATAAAGGCGAGAATTATTACGGAACAGCCAATGTTGCGGGGAAAGACTACCAAACGGCTTATATGCCCATCAAAAATGATACAGGGGAAACGATTGGTATTTTCTATACCGGTGCAAATCAAAGCATGATTTCACAAATGCTTCAGTCTTTCTTTATTCAATTTGTCACGGTTCTACTGTTAAGTTTAATTGTTTCTGTTATCATTATTTCTATTTTCACAAAGCGGATTCAGACACGTCTCAAACATATGGCATCTGCTATTAAGAGTGCAGGCGAAGGAAATTTAACCATCAACGTGACAGATCACACAGGCGATGAACTTTCTGAGCTGGCAGGTCACTTTAATAAGATGCGTGAGAAATTAAATCAAACCATTTTAAATGTGATCAAAACATCTGAATTAGTAGCCACCTCTTCTGAGGAGCTGTCAGCTAGCGCAGAAGAAACGAGTGCAGCATCAGAAAAAATTACCCATACCATTCAAGAAGTCGCTCAATCGTCTGAACAGCAATCAGCCCAAATGACAGCTAGTGAGCACACGATGAGACAAGTATCTAACGAGCTAGTAAACATCACTGAAAATGCGGGACAAATGGCAACAAGAAGCCAATCCGCACAAGAAATGGCCCAAAAAGGTGTACAAAATATCGGTGAAGTCAATTCACAAATGACATCTATTGCAAAATCAATTGAAGAGAACGGTACAGCAATTCAAGCGCTAGAAACACGTTCAGCCGAGATTGATCAAATTTCCAAAGTGATTACAGATATCGCTAACCAAACTAATCTACTTGCTCTTAATGCGGCCATTGAGGCAGCACGCGCAGGTGAACATGGAAAAGGTTTTGCCGTTGTGGCAGACGAAGTGAGGAAGCTCGCAGAAGAATCGCAAACATCATCCAACATGATTTCACATCTCATTTCCGAAATACAAAAAGAGATGAATCATTCGACGAGTGCCATTAAACGAGTACGAGAGGAAGCGACTCAAGGGGCTGTTCTTATTTCTCATACAGAGGAATCATTTATTGACATTCAGCAGTCAATGAAGGAAATGGCAGATGGCATTAAACATTTATCAGATGCATCCCAAAAAATCGCAGCTTATACAAATGATGCGAAGCAAACCTTTGCCTCTATCACAGAAGGCGTTAAACTGACGAGTGAACATTCACAACAAGTAGCAGGTTTAACAGAAGAACAATTCGCAGCAATGGAAGAAGTAACAGCTTCATCAGAGGCTCTCGCCCATTTAGCAGGAGACCTAAAAGAAATGGTTTCGCAATTTCACATCTAGATCCCTCATACAGTAGCGCAAGACGGCGACAATCGTCTTGCTGCCTAACATTCTCTTCAATTATCTTACTTTCAAACATTCACTTTTCAACATGATTCCAAGCTGGACAAATTTTATGAATAAAGGAGTTATCTATTATGAATGATTTAAATCAAACGTATCCCCTATCTATCTCCTATCACCAAATCACCGTATACACTGGAAGCACGACGCCACCTGTGATTGATTGGACAGATGACGATATTCTTCAAGGATTCGCAACTGGGGATCGAGGTATTTCTTTTGAAGGCATCAATAACGGAAAAGCTTCTATTATCGTGACATTAAACAGCCATGAGCCTCCATCATCCGTTAATAGAGTCATCACAGTGCCATTTACTCATTCAAGTGATCATGTTTATCTGACAAGCGTCATGGCACAGGTACTGTCTTTCTCCATTCCAAAAGGAGACTATCAGCTCACCTGCTATATATCTGAGCACCCTGATCAAGATCTCTATTATTTTGATTTTCAGACTGCTTAGATCACGCCTGGTCGTACTGCTCAAGCCATTTTTCTGCAAAATCGACTGATTCTCTCATCGGCAATAAATACGAATTGGCTAGCCCGATTTGACTGTGGTTATAACTACATTCTGATTGTAAAAAATCACGACCAATCTGTTCAAATAGTTCTTCTCTTGTGATGATATCTTGATACTCTTTCCACACCCTCCAACCATTCTCTAAAATGGGGGCCCCTCGTGTCATGAGGTCTTGCTGTGAGATTCGATATTCAGCTAAGTGAAAAGCTGTAACACTCTCGAATGACGTGCCAATTAGCAGCACTTTTGCATCAAGATCGTACATACGTCCAAGAGGTGAATTTTCTCCTAAACCATAAGGAAGCGCATGGTGGTTCAACACTTCATGTTTCCTTTTCCCCCAGGCGGTGAATGAGAAATGAGGATGATTGCTTCTTTCTACGCCTGGGTATTTCCAAAAGGTCTCCGCTACCTTTCCCATTGCTGTTGGAGCTGTGTAAGCCGGATCAAATGCAGGCATCGTGTCTTTGATCGGTTTCCACCAAGAATAAGGAACAGGCGGATTGATCCAATCAGCAGGATCAGACAGCTCTAATGTTTGTGCCGGCATAATCAGTGTTCCTTCATCTGTTAAAATATCCATCATAGCTTGTATAACGGCTATAGCTCCTCCATTCACCCAGCCAATAGATGACAAGGATGAGTGGACACATAAGATCATGCCCTTCCTTACACCAAGTTGAACCAAATCCGCTTTGATTCTTTCCTTTGTGATCGGTTCAGCCTGATGTTCAATTAATCTTTTCATCGGTTATTTCCTCCTGCGCCTCATCTATTCTTGATGAGTGAGACGTTTCACAGCGATAGACAACTTATAATTTGCATGCTTTGTTAGCTCCGTTAAAAATTGATCAAGCTCATCATGACTGGAGAAATGTCCTTCAGCCATATAACAGCCCTCTCCACTTATTTTAAACAGGTTTTTGATTTCTTCCTTTTGATGGAGAAACGATAAAAGCGGTTCATGATCATAACTTCGGGTAAAGAGCTGCAAAAATGTTTGGATGTTCTGCTGTGTCCGCCAGTTAATTGAAATGGTATAGGCTTCAATAATCCCCTCTTCCTCAAGCTTTAAAACTCTATTTTTAGCAGCTTGACCGGTTAAATGGACTTTTTCACCAAGTGCTTTCATCGTCAATCGGCTATTCTTTGAGAGTTCTTTTAATATATCCATATCTGTTTTGTCTAGCATTAGCTCACCTCTTTCAAAAATCAAGTCTTTCCGCTGAAAGACTTTCATGATCCTCTGTCACATGAGGCTCTTTTAATATACTGTAAACTTAATGAGAAAAAAAGGAGGCCTTCTAATGAAAATAACACTCATTCGTAATGCTACTTTATACCTTCAATATGGTTCGTCAACATTTTTAATCGATCCCTTTTTAGCAGCAAAAGGAACCTATCCACCATTCCCGCATACTGCCAATCAACATGCAAACAATCCAATTGTGGATCTGCCTGCAAACATTGATTTGGACAAGATATTACAGCCGGATGCTGTCCTGCTTACTCATTTACATGTAGATCACTTTGACGACGAGGCAAAAAAGAGATTAGCTCAAACTTTGCCGATCTATACTCAATCAGAGAAAGATCGCACGGAAGTAAAAGAAGCTGGATTTCAGCATGTTACATGCATTGAAGATGAAATGGATGTTTGCGGTGTTCATATCAAACGAACTGGCGGGCAGCACGGGACAGGAGAAACCGCTAAACGGATGGGACAAGTGAGTGGTTTTGTTTTCTCTCATCCTGATGAGCCTACTCTTTATATTGCAGGAGATACCATTTGGTGTGATGAGCCGAAAGAGGTTGTGAATACATGCCAGCCAGATATTATTGTGGTCAATAGTGGGGCTGCCCAATTTTTAGAGGGAGATCCCATTACGATGACAAAGGAAGAGATTGTAGACATTCACCATACTCAACCACAAGCTCAAATCATCGCCTGTCACCTTGAAGCCGTGAATCATTGTTTATTAACAAGAGCGGCATTAACATCTTACATTCAAGAGAATCATGCAGATCAGGCCATTTTTGTCCCTCAAGATGGTGAGACGCTGACCTTTTAACACTTAAACAATAAAAACCGGCACCTTGCTGCCGGTTTTCTTGAACTTATGGTCGATGGTGCTGTGGTTTTTTTAGTAATGGAACAAACCCGTTATTTTTTAAGTGATTGTAATGTTCATCCATTCGTTTTGTGATGTGCGTGCCTTGTTCCTTCGTTAACACACCATACTGAACGTATTTTTCGATCACTTCTTTTCGTTTAGACAAAATTTGCTGTTCAAGTATTTCAATTTGTTTTTGTTGCTCTGTCGTTAATTTTACTTGATGCGTGACGGGGCGCTTTTCCATTTGGGGTGTTTCTCCATGAGCCGTATTCACTTGAAAACCAAATAATATCACCATCGTTAGTATGATCAAACCACTTGTTTTTTTCATCTCTGTCGTTCCCTCCTTTATTCGATTTTAATTTGCGCATCCTTTCCTTTTTTATACATTATTCACACCATCAAATTGCACATAATATTCTTACTTTTTCGCTTTTCATCTGAAAACGTTGTCCTAACTGAAAAAGCGTGCTATGTTTTGTTTTGTATAAAAAATAGAGGAGGATTCTTAAATGAGTCGTTTTTATCATAGAAAACCTATATGGGTGCTGCTTGTTGTGTCTGCTCTCATGCTTGTCATGTCTGCTTGCAATCAATCAGGCTCATCTCAGTCTGGAGAATCAAAGTGGGATCAGATTCAAAAGAAAGGGAAAATCGTGGTCGCTACTTCAGGCACCTTGTATCCTACGTCTTACCATGATACATCGAACGGCAAGGATCAATTGACTGGCTATGAAGTGGAAGTCGTCAAAGAAGCATTTAAGCGCCTTGACGTAAAAGTAGAATTTAAAGAAATGGGTTATGACGGTATGCTCAGTGCCATTAATTCAGGTCAGGTGGATGCCGCTGCAAACGATATCGACATCACAGATGACAGGAAAGATAAGTTCGCCTTTTCAACACCTTATAAATACTCCTATGGAACCGCTATCGTCAGAAAAGATGATCTGTCAGGTATTAAAACGCTAAAGGATTTAAAAGGAAAGAAAGCAGCAGGTGCTGCAACGACCATTTATATGGATGTTGCCCGTAAGTATGGTGCAAAAGAAGTCATCTATGATAATGCCACAAACGAGCAATATTTAAAGGATGTTGCAAACGGCCGTACAGATGTCATTTTAAATGACTACTACTTGCAAACACTGGCGCTTGCTGCATTCCCTAAGCTAAATATTACGATCCATCCAGACTTAAAGTACATGCCGAATGAACAAGGGTTTGTGATGAAAAAAGACAATACAGAGCTTCAAAAAGAATTAAATCGTGTATTAAAAGAGATGAAAAAAGACGGAACCATGAAAAAGATTTCGGAGAAATTCTTTAATCATGCTGACGTCTCAAAGAAAATTGATGTTGATGTCGAAGATGTCGACATTTCTAAATAAGGGGCCGCAGCCGTGGGAGATATTCATTTAGAATATATCTTTAATCCTGCACTGGCAAAAGCGTCATTTCCATTTGTCATGAAAGGCATCTGGCTGACGCTGCTCATTTCTTTTGTGAGCATGTTTTTTGGTACGATTCTAGGCTTTTTTATTGCCCTTGCTCGAATGGCAAATACGTGGTTCCTTCGGCTGCCTGCACGACTGTATATTTCATTCATGCGTGGGGTTCCCATTCTGGTCATTTTGTTTATCCTTTATTTCGGATTCCCTTACATCGGCATTGAATTTACAGCTGTCACTGCTGCTATTATTGGATTCAGCTTCAATAGTGCTGCATACATTGCCGAAATTAACCGGGCGGCTCTCTCCTCTGTTCCAAGTGGTCAAGTGGAAGCCGCCAAATCACTTGGTCTCAGTTATTGGCAAACGATGCGCGGAGTCATCTTGCCTCAATCCGTGCGCATTGCACTGCCGCCCCTGACCAACGTCATGCTTGATTTAATCAAAGCTTCCTCACTAGCGGCAATGATTACTGTGCCCGAACTCTTCCAGCAAGCAAAAATTGTGGGTGGACGAGAATTCGATTATATGACCATGTATATTTTGGTTGCCTTGATTTACTGGGGCATATGCAGTGTGGTCTCATTGCTCCAAGACTTTTTGGAAAAACGCTATGCAAAATATCTATAACAACAAAAAGCAGATCCATGGGATCTGCTTAGATTGTTAACAAAGGGCTAAAATGAACTTGATTTTAGCCCTTTGTTTTCTTTTCAGCGTGATAGAAAACCTTTGCAGTCTAGGAAGGACGAGTACTGGCGCAGAGCGAATTTGATATTCGTGAGCACCAGCACGCAGGACTGACAAAGAATGCGAGGGTTTGCCTACGCGCTGAGATCCATTGGATCTGCTTTTTAATGTATCAGCCATAACCACACATACAACCCCAATAACGTGATGATCAGCGTCGGTATGGTTAGAATGATTCCAGCTTTCATGTATGCTCCCCAAGAAATATGCACACCTTTTTTCTTCAAGACATGAAGCCACAGCAATGTCGCCAATGAACCGATTGGGGTCATTTTCGGACCAAGGTTTGAGCCGATGACGTTGGCATAAATCAGTGCATCTCTCATCACACCTGCTGTATCTGTGTGACCGATGGCAATCGCATCAATTAAAACGGTTGGGAGGTTGTTCATGACAGAGGATAACACGGCTGCCAGAACCCCCATAAACATCGTTCCCGCAAGTAAACCGTGTGACGCCCCCTGTTCAATCCACGCTGCTAAAATTTCTGTCAGGCCGACATTTTTCAGCCCATACACCACGACATACATGCCGATAGAGAAAAACACAATCGACCACGGCGCTTCTTTGACGACTCGTTTTGTCGCTACTTGTGGACTCCGTTTCGCCAGCCATAAGAAAGCAATGGCAATGCCTCCTACAATGATTGACACCGGAATGCCTGCCAATTCGCCAGCAAAATATCCAACAAGCAAGCACCCTAACACATACCAAGATAACCGGAACATGCGCAGATCACGAATGGCCGAAGCTGGTTCCTTCGCCTGCGAAACATCGTACGTTTTCGGGATGAGTTTCCGATAAAACACATACAACACAAGCATACTAGCGCCAAGCGATACAAGGTTTGGAACGAACATGTTTGCTGTATATTCAAGAAAGCCAATATGAAAATAATCGGCTGATACGATATTGACCAAGTTACTAATGACAAATGGCAAAGACGTCGTATCTGCAATAAAGCCGCTTGCCATGACAAATGGCAGGATCATACGCTCATCCAGCTTCAGTGCTCTGACCACAGATAAAACGATCGGGGTTAAGATAAGTGCCGCTCCATCGTTGGCAAAAAAAGCTGCTACCACAGCGCCGAGCAATGTTAAATAAATAAACATGCGGACCCCGTTCCCTCTTGCGGCTTTTGCCATATGAAGTGCCGCCCATTCAAAAAAACCAATCTCATCTAAAATCAATGAAATGATGATAATTCCAATAAATGCAAAGGTGGCGTTCCAGACAATTTGGGTAACTTCCCATACATCGCCCAAATGAACGACCCCAAAAGCAAGCGCAAGAATCGCTCCCCCGCATGCTGACCATCCAATGGTTAAACGTCCTGGCTGCCAAATGACAAGGACGAGGGTCATGATGAAAATCAAAATGGCCAAGGTGACTGATCCCAAAGGTGGCCCTCCTTTCACTTTCCTTATAAAATCTTTATCTATCATACAACGAAATAAGGCAATTGTATGCCATTTTATCATCTCGCATAAAAATCCGCAGGTCAGCCTTTGCACCTGCGGAGTCCACGCCTATTGATCTTTTTTCATCAGCATCAATTCAATAAATAACTCACATCGCTGGCTAAAATGACTTAAATCGATAGACGTCATTTCAAAAATTTGTTTCATTCGATAGTTTAGTGTATTTTGATGAATAAACAACTGCTCTGCAGCTGGTTTTAGCTTGCAATTATTCAATAAGTAGACCTCTAAAGTTTTTAAAAATGATGTTTGGCTGTCACGGTCTTTTTCCTTTAGGCGCAACAAATCTGGATTGAAGTCGTTTTTCTTTTTTTGGTGACTGTAAATCGAGTCTAAGAACCGGAAGACCCCCAAATGCTCGTAATCGTATGGAATCAATTCCTGTCCGCCGACAATCTTCACTGCTTTCACGACTTCTATCGCTTCAAATCGACTTGTGCTCATTTTCATGACATCTCGATATTCTCTTCCCATCCCAATATATAAAGGAGATGGGTGTGTATGCGTTTTCGATTGAAGATGGGCGACGACATCCGCAGCGGTCGCTTTTGGTGAGTGGCGATCTGACAAACTGCCTAATATCACGACGATGTCTGCTTGCACAGAGTAGACATGATTGACCTTGTCTTCTAGCTGTAAATAGGTTCTAATCATATCCTTCACATCTTCTGCCGTCTCACTTTTGTTATCGGCGGCATGAACAACCATCACAGTAAAGACAGCTGGCAGTGGTATGCTTAAATTCTCAGCTTCCCATTTTAGCTCTTCTTCTGTATAAAAATGATCATCCATGACCTTTTTGAAGAACTCTTCAATCTTGCCTTCCTTTTTCTCCAACTGCTTCTTATTTTTATAAATGACTTTTCCAACCTGAAACGATGCCTCGTGTAAAAATTGCAGCTCCTCTTGAGAGAGAGAATCTTCAATGTCCTGCACCCAAATAAAGCCGACAACCTCTTGTTTGTGTTTGGCGCTCACAGCCACTCGTCGATTAAACCCGAGCTCCTCATGACCATTCACATAAAAAGGATTTGAATCTGTATATAGCTGCTCAATGACCCCTGTTTTTTTTAACCAATCCACCACAGCTCCCGGGCATTCCTTTGAGAAAATGGTTTGCTGATTGACTGGGTCGAACTGCTGGATGCTGTAAGAATTATAAGCAAGCAGCTGACATTCAGTACTTTCTAAAATGACTGGTTTTTTTAAATACCCACTAATAAATGCAATTAATTTATCGACATCAAAAAATGTATGAAGCTTTTCTAATATCTCTTCCATCCCGATTGCTCCCTGAATAAGTGATACATTTATCATACTTCTTTCCAGTCATATTTGTATAGAAACAAGTCGTAGACAGGTAAAAAAAGCATGAACTCGCCTGCACGAGTTCATGCTTTTCCATATTAAAACATTTCGCTAATCGTTTTGGCCTGCATGTGCAGAGCAAGATAATCTGGTCCGCCTGCTTTTGAATCAGTTCCTGACATTTTAAAGCCACCAAATGGGTGGTATCCCACAATCGCTCCCGTACAGTTACGGTTAAAGTAAAGGTTCCCGACATGGAACTCCTGCTTCGCACGGTTGATGTGATCACGATTATTTGTAATGACCGCACCGGTTAACCCGTATTCTGTGTTGTTGGCTACTTCAAGCGCCTCATCAAAGCTTGAGACTTTTGAGAAAGCTAGGACAGGTCCAAAGATTTCTTCTTGCATTAAACGAGATGTTGGCTCTAGATCTGCAAACACGGTTGGATGAATGAAGTACCCTTCTGAATCATCACTTGTTCCGCCAGTGACTAGACGGCCTTCTTGCTTGCCAATTTCGATATATTCCGTGATCTTGTCAAAGGAAGCTTGATCAATGACAGGTCCCATGTACACATCAGCTGATAACGGACTCGCTGTTGTTTTCGTTTCTGTGATTTCTTTCACTCGCTCAACGACTTGGTCATACAGCTTCTCGTGGACGACAGCACGAGATCCAGCTGAACATTTTTGACCTGAGAACCCGAAGGCTGATGTGAAAATGGCGTTAGCCGCTAATTCAACATCTGCATCCTCATCTACAACGACTGTATCTTTACCGCCCATTTCAGCAATGACACGCTTTAAATGCTGTTGTCCTGGCTGTACTTTTGCCGCACGTTCAAAAATACGTGTGCCCACTTCTCTTGATCCAGTGAATGTAATAAGGCTTGTTTTCGGATGATCTACTAAGTAATCTCCTACTTCTGCTCCGCTACCTGGCACGAAGTTGACAACACCTTTCGGAAGACCTGCTTGCTCCAGTTCTTCTACAAAGCGGGCTGCAATGACAGGCGTCGCACTTGCTGGTTTTAAAACAACTGTATTCCCTGTGACGATTGGTGCAACGGTTGTTCCTGCCATGATCGCAAACAAGAAGTTCCATGGTGGAATGACAAGCGTCACGCCAGTTGGTGTGTACACATATTGATTGCGTTCCCCTTCGCGGCTGTTCACCGGTTTGCCTTTCGCAAGCTCTAGCATTTGACGGGCATAATACTCTAGGAAGTCAATGGCTTCTGCTGTATCTGCATCCGCTTCATTCCAAGGCTTCCCTGCTTCTTTTACGAGAAGGGCTGAATACTCATGCTTTTTACGGCGAATGCTTGCCGCAGCGCGGAATAAGACGCCGGCTCTTTCTTCTGGAGACGTGTAGCGCCATGTTTCAAACGCTTTTGCCGCAGCTTGAATCGCTTGCTCTGCCTCTTCTTTCCCAGCTTTTGATACGGTACCCACGACTTCTTCCTTCTTCGCTGGATTGATCGAGACAATCTTGTCTGTTGTTTCGATTCTTTCTCCATTAATCACAAGCGGATAGGTTTGCCCAAGTGATTCTGTTACTTTGGCTAATGCTTGTTCAAACGCTTGGCGATTTTCTTCCTGGCTAAAATCCGTGAATGGTTCATGCTTGTAAGGTGTTGTCATCTTTGTCACGCTCCCGTTTCAAATTATTTTCTCGTCATCCCTTTTAAAGCAAATGCAATGTTTGCCGGTCGTTCTGCAAGACGTCTCATGTAGTAGCCATACCACTCTCGTCCATACGGGGTGTAGACCCTCATTTGATAGCCTTCCTTCACGAGTGCTTGCTGCGTTTCTGATCTCATGCCATACAGCATTTGAAATTCGAACTGATCTGTCTGTATATTGTGTTTTTTCACAATATGTTTCGTAAATTCGATCATTTGATCGTCATGTGTCGCAATGGCTGTATAGTTCCCTGAGAGTAACTGCTTTTCGATCAGCTTCTTGTAATTCTGATCGACGTCTTTTTTGTTTGGATACGCCACTTCGGCGGATTCCTTATAGGCACCCTTTACAAGTCTTAAAAATGGCTGCAACTCATTTAGGTCATCAAGATCTTGTTCTGTTCTGTACAAATACGCCTGCAAAACCGTACTGACATACTCATATTGAGATTTCATTTCTTTAAAAATGTCCAGCGTTTTTTGACAGCGCTGTTCATCCTCCATATCAATTGTCACCATAATACGGTGTTTCTCTGCCGTATCTAAAATGCTTTTCATATTGCGATACACGAGATCATCGTCAATATCTAAGCCAAGAGATGTCATTTTAAGTGATACGTGGGAATTGAGTCCCGCCTCTGCAATTCGCTGAATGGTTTGAATACACTCATTCGTCCGCTCATTTGCAATCTCTGCCTTTGTGACAAACTCACCAAGGTGATCAACCGTTACGGCCATACCTTGATCGTTTAATCGTTTGATGACAGGGATAGCGCTCTCAAAATCCTTCCCACCGATGATTTTCTTTGATGCAACAGCACTTCCCCAATTACGAGCAATATGGTTCAAGAGACTGCTCTTTGACAAAAACAAGAAGAAATTTCTTGTGACCGACTCCATAAAGGGCACCTCCCACTCTTTGTAAGCTATGTCTTTATTGTAAGGCTCATGAGCTGTCCGCTACAATATTTGAAGATGACAAAAATTCTGACTTTTTTTGTGGTTTTATCACAATAAGAGATAAAAAAGAGCCTACCGCTAACCGGCTGGCTCTCCCCTCCTACGCCCACACCTCATCAAGGGTAGACTGCAAAAGCTCATTTAATTCTTGCATCAGATTGTCTTTCGGCTGATTGTAGCTTTTCACCAATTCATCAAAACGCACCAGTTCTTGATCAATAAATGGATGGACATGAGCGAGACGGTTCTCTACATCCATTTCTTCTCCGTCCATTTTACGTTTGAGCAGTTCGTGAATTTCTGCTAACAGCGGGCCTTCCTCCACTAGCTCCTTGAGTAATTCATGAAAGTCCATTGGTGGAACTGTTCGGTAACGTTCAATCCACTGGCAGGCAAGCAGCGGACGAAGCACATAGAAATACTTCTTGATTCGCACCTGCTCCCCTCGTAAATGCCGGCTTTCATTCCGCTTCGCCATATTGAGGTAATGATACATCAAAGCCGCAGGGTAAAACGCTCGATCCTTTAATTCTCTTAGCTGCTTGGCTAGAGAGAAGGATTCAGCATAAATGATGTCAGAAGACAGCCATTCCATAATGGATGGATTCGATTTATTGAATAAGCGCAGTGCCTTTCTAAGCTCCCAGCCGCTGATATCAAGCATGTCATCAATCGGCCGTTCAATGACATCACGTCGCACCTGCTCCCCTCGTAAATGCCGGCTTTCATTCCGCTTCGCCATATTGAGGTAATGATACATCAAAGCCGCAGGGTAAAACGCTCGATCCTTTAATTCTCTTAGCTGCTTGGCTAGAGAGAAGGATTCAGCATAAATGATGTCAGAAGACAGCCATTCCATAATGGATGGATTCGATTTATTGAATAAGCGCAGTGCCTTTCTAAGCTCCCAGCCGCTGATATCAAGCATGTCATCAATCGGCCGTTCAATGACATCACGATGCTCTTCCATCGCCCAGTACCATTCTTTCCGGGGAACGTATAAAAAGCGAACATCATAATCACTGTCAGTTGAAGGAAATCCCCATGCCCTGCTGCCCGATTCAACGGCGAGACAAATCTTGACGTCATACGTTTCTTCGATGATTTTCAGCTCTTCCTTAATTCTTTCTCTCAAGTGTCCATCAACTCTTTCTATAGAATTCTGCATGACTTCTTCACCTTTTGGGAAAATACGAATAAGACATATATGAAAAAGGAGTTGGATCTGATGTCTATATCTCGCATTATGAAATGGATCACTGGGATTTTTGAAGCTTGCCTTGCTATCCCTGTGATCGGAGGTCTATTCGTTATCAGCAATGGCTATTCACCGCTCATGGTCATGCTTATTCTGCATATTATCACACTCGTCTTATCGAAGCGAGACCAGGGACCAATGATCGGAAGTATCATTGGAATTGTCACATCCTGCCTTGCATGGATTCCGATTCTCGGATTCATCCTTCACATCATCACAGCCCTTGCCCTGATCGTTACAGCATTAGTACCTGATGAAAAAACAAGACAGAACACCAGTTATTAAGCTGATCGCTCCAATAGCTGAAAAAAGACAAAGAGCTAAAATGAATGTCATTTTAGCTCTTTGTCATGCTCTTATGTTGATAGAAGCAAATGCTTTTGTAAAAAGGACAGCTTCTCTGTTTGAAAAGCAGGAATAAACTCGTGCCCAAAATATCGGTACACTTTCAGCTCTTTATCTGTTTCTAAATGATTGTATGCCGCAAACACGGTGGATGGCGGTGTCACTTGATCAATCAGACCGATCGCCATCAATGTTGGCTGTTTCACCCAGCCGGCTAAATTGATTAAATCAAAATAGCTTAATGTCTCAAATGCCTTTTCCTCCACTTTCGGATCACTGTTTCTTCGAAAGTATGAATTGATTTCTAAATAAGGCTGCTCCAAGGCTACATCAACCGCACGCTCAAAATTTGATAAGTAAGGATAGTCTGCCACAACGACTTTTGGAATATCTGAAAGGGCTGCGGCCGCAATCGCTAACGCACCCCCCTGACTTCCACCGATCACGCCGATACGGTGTTCATCTACTTCGGGGAAAGACTGAATGACTTCGAGTGCACGAACAGCATCTAGATAAACACCTCGATAATAGTACGTATCCTTCGACAAAATGCCTTTTGTCATCCACCCTAATGCATGCCCGCCTGGCGTCACTGATGTGTCTTCACTGCCACCTTGACCACGGACAAGCATTCCAAACGTCGCATAGCCATGCAGCGCCCAGTTGACGATGTCGTGAATGCCGCCGTCATAGCTGGCATTATAGCCATGAAAACGAACGAGCGCTGGATGCGGACCAGTTTGATCAGGCACAGCATAAAAGCCTTCAATTTTAGAATGTCCAAAGCTTTGATACGTCAGGCGGTACACCTTGACGCCTTTCACTGGATAGTCATAAGATTCAAGTGTTGGCTCTGCCTCCACTTGGTGCAGTTCTTCGAGCGATTTCTTCCAAAAGTCTGAGAAATCAGGACGTGCTGTTTTCTTTGGTTTATATTTTTTTAGCTCTTCTAGTGATAAATCGAACAATTGCATATCATACTATTCCCCTTTGTTTTATTAGTTATGAGTATCATACCACTCATTTCTTGATTGAGAAAGTCATTTAACAAAACCTTCTGACATTTCTATTGGCAAAGATAGCGGAAAGCTTTATGATAAAGAAACTGGCTTGAAGACTAGATGTTTCAGGCAATATCACCCGAACCATTCATTGCATGAAACGAATAAAGGAGGAAGACCGACATGAACATCGCCCTGATTCAAATGGACGTACAAATAGGAGAACCTGATGTAAACTTTCAGAAAGCAGAAGCGTTTTTAGAAGAGGCCATCCGCCAACAGCCTGATTTGATTATTCTACCTGAAATGTGGAATACCGGCTATGCGCTGGAACAAGCGGATGAGCTTGCCGATCCAGATGGCGAGCGAACAAAACAACTCTTCTCTTCCTTTGCCCGCAAGCACCAAGTGTATCTCATCGCAGGCAGTGTTTTAAATAAGAGGACAGAAGATGAAAACATCACCAATACAATGTATGTCTTTAACCGCCAAGGTGAGCTTTTGTTAGATTATGATAAAATTCATTTATTCCGCTTAATGGATGAACACAACTATTTAACCGCCGGTCATCAGCTTGGTTTATTTAACTATGATGAAGATGTCAAGATTGGCACCATGATCTGCTATGACCTCCGCTTCCCTCAGCTTTCTAGGACGCTCGTGAACAAAGGGGCGAAGGTGCTTATCAATACCGCTCAATGGCCGTCAGCAAGAGTGGACCATTGGCGCAGTCTGCTCATCGCAAGAGCCATTGAGAATCAGTCATTTGTGATTGCGGTGAACCGGACGGGCACAAGCAGAGACACTGAATTCCCTGGTCACTCCATGGTGATTGACCCGCTCGGACGCATTCTGCTTGAGACAAATGATGAAGAAGACATTTATTATGCAGACATTGATCTTCAGCTCGTAGATGAAGTGAGACAACAAATCCCCGTCATGACAGATCAGCGGCTGGATTTATATTAGAAAGCAGGGGCCCCCTGCTTTCAGCGTGTAGACAAACCCTCGCATTCGGTGTCAGTCCTGCGTGCCGGTGCTCACGAATGTCAAATTCGCTCCGCGTCGGTACTCGTCCTTCCTAGGGCTGCAAAGGTTTTCTATCACGCTGAAAAAAGGTAAAAGCAGGGGGATCCCCTGCTTTTTGCGTTTAATTAAACGTTTGTTTAAGCTTTTCCTTGATTCTGTTGAAGGTCCATGAAGGCTTGAGCGGCTTTCGTTAAATATCTTTCTTCCACATATGCAAACACAAGTGTGCGGGTTGGGCATGAATCAATGTGTAAATAAGTGACTGCTTTGCTTTCCTCTTGTGCCACCATTTTCGGCACCACTGTCACCCCTAGCTCATTTTCAACCAATGCCTGAGCTGTTTGAATATGACTCGTTTCAAATGCAATCCTCGGCCGAAAACCATGATGACGGCACAGTTCCGTGACCACTTGCCGAAAGCCATATCCCTCTTTCAGCATAATAAATGGGGCATCTTCCAGAAGACGAAACGGGACAGACCCTTCTTGATCCGCTTGATTGATGATTTCATTCAGTTCATCTGTCAACCACGGTTGAGCCGTTTGCGGAATGGCGAGAAGAAGCGGCTCGGTCAGCATTTGTTTTGTTTTCAATGATTCATGCTCGACAGGCAAAGAAAGAATCGCCAGATCCAGTTTCCCAGTGAGTAAACGTCTTTCTAGCTCACGAGGCGATTCTTCTATCAAATGAACGTGAACATGCGGATACGTTTGACAATAGGTTTTTAATAAACTTGGCAGGACATATCCCCCTGTAACAGCTGGCGCACCGATCATCAGTTCTTTCCCCACCTCATAAGCAGCTTCCCCCATCTCACGCAATAAATCATCTCGTTCCTTCAAAATGGTTTCTGCTCTTTTGATCAATCGGTTTCCCTGAGGTGTAGGAGTGACTTGTCCATACTTCCGAATAAACAGGGGAGTATCTAATTCTTCCTCAAGTTTTTTAATTTGCTGACTTAATGAGGGCTGTGCAATGTGAAGTTTTTCCGCTGCTTTTGTAAAGCTTTGCTGCCGGTACACTTCCATGACATATTCCATCATTCGTATATCCACTTCTCTCACCTCATAGGTTTTAACTATTCATATCATATCTTTTATGTCTTAGACAAATCACGGGAAGAACCCTACGATAAAGAAACAACAAAAGGGGGTAAAGAAATGAATCCATATTCGAAAGCCGAGAAACAATTCTCACAAAATGCAGAGAACTACCGAGATTCACCCATCTTTGCAGCTGGAAAAGAGCTTGAATGGATGAAAACGGCGGCGAAGCCAAAGGGCGATGAGCATCTACTTGATATCGGCTGCGCGGCAGGTCATACCATTTTTTCCTTTTCAGACGTCATCTCTAAAGGAATCGGGATTGATGTCACACACAAAATGATCGAGGTTGCTACAGCACTTGCAAAAGAGCGCCAGCTGAACCACATTACGTTTGAGCAGGCATCCGCAGACGCATTGCCCTTTTCTGATGCATCATTTGATCTCGTCACATGCCGATTTGCTGCTCATCACTTCCCACATCTCCCGGCAGCCATGTCTGAAATCAGCCGAGTCTTAAAGAAAGGCGGCAAATTTCTACTTGTCGATCATTATGCACCTGAAAACCAAGCACAGGATGACTTTATTAATCATTTAAATAGACTGAGAGATCCCTCCCATGTGCGAGAAAGCTCGTTATCAGAATGGAAAGAGCTTTTCGCTGACAACCATCTGACGAAAGAAGATATCCGTTACTGGGATCTGCATATTGATTATCAGGACTGGATCATACGAGGACGTACACCAGAGAATGTTCAAAAGGAAATCGTTGCCCACCTTCATGCTGCAGACGATGAAACGAAACAGCTGTTTCAACTGCAATTCGACGAACATCGTCAGCCAATATCCTTTTGCCTAAAAGCCGCACTGCTTCAAGGGATTAAACACTGATCCTATAGAAAAAAGTCTACCCTAAAGCGGTAGACTTTTTTATTTCGAATATAGATCCCAGCCAAGCTTGAGTGTGTCGACAATATAATTGGCGACTTCTTCAGCTTCTAGATGATCTGTTTCCACTCTTGAGTTATGAAGGGAATAAATTTCCCGGCGCTCTTCAAACAGCTCTTTCATCTCGTCAAGCGTGCGGTTATGAAGAACAGGACGGTTTTCAATTAAAATATCCAGCCGTTGTTTCCAATTCTCCCAAGATAGGTCAAGGAAAAGAACCGTACAATGCTTTAAGCAAGATCGTTTGATTTCTTCCTGTTTAAACGCACCGCCTCCAAGAGACACAATCTTTAGCTGAGTATGTTCACATAAATCGACGATATAGTCCTTTTCAGCCTGCCTGAAGAACGCTTCTCCTTTTTGCTGAAACATTTCTGGAATCGTCATGTTGTACTTTTTCTCAATCTCCTGATCAACATCAATAAAATCTCTATATAACTTTTTGGCAACCAGCTGCCCAATGGTTGTTTTCCCAACGCCCATAAAGCCAATGAGGACAATATTTCGCTGTCTCACAGGAATCTCTCTATTGTTTTTCATGTTCGTGACACGTCCTCCTTACGACAAGGAATGCTACATAATGTTTCTATTATATGATAAATGGGCTGAGAAAAGATAGGCATTCTTAAAAATTGTGTTTGACGACGTAACCGAGCTGTTCGGAGAGCTTCTCGGCATGCTCTTTCACTTTTTGCTGCAGCTGAGGGATGACATCTTCAGTAAATCGTTGGGTCGGTCCAGATATGGATAAACATGCCTGCACCTCCCCATGAATGTTAAAGATCGGTGCCGCCACTGCCGCCGATCCGACTTCCCGTTCATCAATACTGCAAGCGGTATGCGTTTCAAGAATATGACGACATTCTTTTTGCCATTCCTCCATCGTCATGTGATCAGCCTCAGATGCGAAAACTTGCTGTTGAAACTCTTCGCTTTGGAAAGCAAGTAGCACCTTTCCACCAGCACCAGCGTATAACGGCAGCTTCTCACCGATTTTCACAAGATGCCGAATCGATTGCAGCCCTTCGGCTTGTTCAATACATACCCTGCTTTTGTGATCGAGCACATATAGGTTGACGGTTTCCTTTGTTTCATCACGAAGTGTGTACATGAGCGGTTTTGCCAGTTCCCTCAATTTGATGGACTTCCCAGCAATATAACCGAGAAGATAAAGTCTTTGACCGAGCCGGTACTTCATTGTCTCTTGGTTCTTTTCCACAAAATGATTCATTTCAAGTGCCTTGAGCAGTCTCGTTGTGGTAGACATTGCTAAATTCATCTCTTTTGAAATGTCCGTTAGCGTCAGCTCTTGACGTTCTTCGCTAAAGCAAGAAAGAATATCCAAAGCGCGCTGAACGGTACGCAATCCTGATTCTTCTTTTGACTTCTTATCAGCCATGTTCACTTTCTCCTTTTCCCCTTTGATTTCTTATCGACATGATTGACCAATTTTGCTATAATCCATTTTAAATGTTCCATTAAAAGAAAACAAATTCCACTGTACGGAATAAAACCGATAGATGTTTTGATGGAGGAGATATCATGATCTACCTACTACTTTTCACACTTCTTATTAGCTTATACATCGTTCATCAACTATTCCCTGCTCCCATTCTCTCCTATTTGGTTGGTCTGCTGGCGGCTGCTTCGCTCACCATTTCCTTTAAGAAGGCCAATGGGCTTTATTTGAAAACGGGTGCTATGTTTCTCTTGATTGGATTGGTGTTATTTTTTTGGTCAGAACAGCCTTTGCATACGCTTTTTCTTCATTTTCATTCCATGCTAGGCTTGCTTTCTTTATTTTTCATGTTGCCATTTATTCATTCTCTCATACATGTTGGGCATTTCGATACTCAATTAAATAAACTGCTTACCTTACATACAACGAGTACAAATCAGCTTTATCGCAAGAGTTCATTTGTCACTCATGTTCTTGGCATGTTTTTAAATATCGCAACGATTCCCTTATTATATACATCCTTGAAACCGTCGCTGAACGCCCTTCAGGAACAAGTCAAACAGCACCTTTATACGCGCAATCTTTTAAGGTCATATGCGCTATGTCTTAGCTGGAGTCCTGTCGAAGTACTGGTGAGTGTCACCATTGATGCAACCAAATTGAAATATTATCAGATTGCACCCGTTACGTTTTGTTTAATGGTGCTTGTGCTGTTGACGGATTGGTTGCTGTTTTCTCGTCAAAGCAAACGATTGCCGCATATCATCCAGCCGGCGGAAGCTCACTCCAACCCTCATCGCATCAAGAGAAAAACCCTTCAGCTTGCTTTCATGCTGCTCAGTTTTATGACAGTCGTTTCGCTTGTTGACGCCTGGGTTGGGAAAGGTTATCTGTTCGCTGTTGTGCTGACGATTATTCCTTTCGCTCTATTATTCTCGTCTATCATCAAAAAACGAAAACAATATGTAGCCGTCTCTATTCCCCATTGGAAAGAACGGACCCGCCGGCTCTCCAATTATATGTGTCTATTTTTAAGCGCGGGCTTCTTTGTCGATATGCTGCTTGTCACAAACAGCCTGCAGCCGATTCAAGCATTTATCGTCAGTATATCAGATCATGCCATTTGGGTTTATGGGGTCATCGGGCTGTATTTTCTCATCACCGCTCTTTGCGGTTTTCACCCGCTCGTTTCGCTTGCTCTATTAGTGAGCTTGATGGCACCTGTCATTCATGAACTGCCTGCCCTTCCCATCGCAATCATGCTCATTATCGCTGGAACCTCAACGGTCATGTTTAGCCCATATAATGTATCTGTCTCCCTATTAGCCGATTTAATGAAGGTTAACCCTTACCGAATCACTCGATGGAATATCTGGTTTGCTGGTTTTTATATCAGCATGGGGATCGCATGTGCAACGATCATCACCGTCATCTTTTATTCATAGAAAAAGAGAACCCAATGAGTTCTCTTTTTCTTGCTCTCTATTATTTTAATTGAATCCGTTCAATCTTACCTACAATAAAGATATACGACAACGCTCCGCCTAATGCCACTAGGCTGACGAATAAAATACCGCCGTTGTAAGAGCCTGTCGCCGATACAATGAATCCGATGATCAGCGGGGTGATGATGCCGGATAAGTTAGCAAAAAAGTTGAATACGCCGCCAGCCAGACCGACCATTTCTCGTGGTGCTACCTCAGACAGCATGGTCCAGGAGATATTAGACAGTCCTTGTGCAAAGGAAGCGATGGATAAAATGGTCAGCACAAGCGGAATATTCGTTGTAAAATTCGCTAAAACAATGGTACTTGTCAGAAGCAAGCCGACCACAACCGGTAGCTTTCTCGCTATATTGACCGATACACCCTTTTTAAGCAGCCAGTCAGACACATATCCTCCAAACAGTACCCCAAAGAATGCAGCAATGTATGGCAGAGATGCCGCAAAACCCACTTTGAGAAAGGCCATATTTTTCGCCTCTGCTAAATAGGTCGGAAACCATGTTAAAAAGAAAAAGAGGGTAGACGCAACAGAAAATTGACCAATATAGAGTCCAATCAATTTACGATATTTCAAAAGTGCGGCAAAGTCTGCCCATTTCAGTTTCTCATGTGATGCCACTGTCAGCCCTTCGCCTTGACGGATCAATTCTAACTCATCTTCATTGATCTTCGGATGCTCTTTCGGTTCGTGATAATACTTGTACCAAAAGAAAGCAAATATAATACCGAGCGCACCAGCAGTGATAAAGACGGTTCTCCAATCGAAAGTTGTCATGATCCAAAAAAGAAGAGGTGTCGCAAATGCAAGCCCCACATACTCACCAGCGGTATAAACCCCTGTTGCAAATGCGCGTTCCCGCCTTGGAAACCATGTGGTCACAATGCGATTATTCGCAGGAAATGCGGGAGATTCTGTAATTCCGATAAACAAACGGCAGCCAAATAAGAAGGCAAAGCTGTTCGCAAACGCCTGTAAACCGGTGAAAATAGACCAAGTAATGAGTGATATTCCATACGTTACCTTTGATCCAAATTTATCAAGAATAAAGCCGCCAGGGATCTGCATGGCTGTATAGGTCCAGCTAAATGCTGAAAAGATGAGGCCTAATAAGGCAGGGTTTAATTGCAATGAAGACTGAATCGCAGGTGCAACAATGGATACACTGGCTCGATCAATATAGTTAATAGCGGTAATAAAAAACAACAGAATCAAGATGCCGAAACGAGCTTTTGTTGGTTTCGCATAAGCAGGCCGCAAGTCGTTCACCTTCAGTTCTGAATGCACTTTCATAACCATCCTCCTTTGTTTCCGCAGCGTGCGGATCGGTTGAGTGTCTTAAATGACCCCTTTTTCTTCTAACTGTTTACACTCTTCTTCTGTGAAGCCAAGCATTTTCGTTAAAATTTCATAATTATGTTCACCTAAATCAGGCGCAATATGGCGAATACGGCCGGGGGTTTTTTCAAACTTCGGAATGATCCCAGGCACTTTCACTTTTCCAAGACGCGGATGATGCACCTCGACAATATTTTCTCGTGCTTTAAATTGCGGATGCTCAAAGATATCCCGAATGCTTAGAATCGGACTCACAGGCACACCATGTGTATCTAGAATGTCTAGGACGTCATCTCTTGTTTTGGACGCAATCCACTGCGAGACGATCGCATCCATTTCATCGTTATGCTTCAGCCTGGCTGCATTCACAGAGAATTTCTCGTTCTCAAGTAAATCTAAGCGATTCATCGCCTCTGCCAATCGATTAAAGGTCGAATCTGTACTCGTCACAAGAACCAAATAATGCCCGTCCTTTGTCTCATAGGTGCCGGCAGGGCTTGAATGACCGCTTAACCCTGGTGAACGCTCACGCACCTTCCCTAGCTTGTCATATTCAGCAACCAAAAATTCTAACATGCGGAACACAGATTCATAGAGAGCCAAATCCACCATTTGCCCAGTTCCTTCTGAATGTGTGTCACGGTAATACATCGCTGTCACAGTGGCAAACGCCACATAAATTCCTGCGATATAATCCGTAAGGGAAAAGGAAGGGCTGACTGGATGCCGATCTGGAAACCCTTGAATATATGTAAAGCCGCTAAACGCCGTCGCAGGTGTACCAAATCCCGCCTTGTCCTTAAACGGACCGGTTTGCCCATAACCCGAAACACGAATCATAATTAAACGAGGGTTGATTTCTTTTAATACATCGTACCCAACGTCCCATTTTTCAAGTGTTCCTGGACGAAAATTTTCAATGATCACATCAACCTGCGCTGCAAGCTTTTTAAAAATGTCTTTTGCTTCTTCTTTGTGTAAATCGAGTGTAAGAGATTTCTTATTCCTTGAAAGCCCTGACCACCTCAAAGGTTCACCATCTGCAAAAGGACCAACATGCCGCAGTGTATCCCCTTTTCCAGGAATCTCGACTTTAATGACCTCTGCACCAAAATCCCCTAGAAGCACCGCGCCGTATGGTGCAGCAATCATCGTAGAAACATCTAATATTTTGATTCCTTCAAGCGGTGTATTCTTATTCATTGCTTGACTCCCTTTCATTCAATTGATAAAGGGCTAAAATGCTTTCTATTTTAGCCCCTTTTCTTCTTTCTCTCGTGCAAGGTTTTTTTAGTCCTTCGGAAGCTGCCCTTGCGGTGTATAGAGCCAAATCAGCCATAAAGGTTCGTCCCCTGTGTTCACATGCTGATGTGAGACACCATCTGGAATAAACATAAAGTCATTTTGTTTAAATGATTGTCTTTCTCCATCGCAAATGACTTCGCCAGACCCTTTAATCACATAATCAAATTCCTCTGAACCCGGGTGATTGTGTACCGAGCTTGCTTCGCCCGGCTCAAAAATAGTGAGACCTGCCATCATATGCTCTGATCCAACGGTATCTGGTGTTATCGTTTGAAACACCTTCCGAATCATTTTCTCTTCTGGATGATCTAAACCTAACCATAATGGATGACCGTCTTGAAATGGATTTAATACTTTAATTTTCATTGTTGATTCCTCCCTAGTCATGTTTAGTTCACACTGACATGTGAACGTTTTGTATTTGGTGAATAAATATCATTAATGTTCCAATGTCCATCAGTAGGCACTGGATCATTTTTCATCGCTACATCAATGACACATGGCTCCTGAGAAGCGATTGCTTCAGCCAAAGCTTCTTTGAATTCAGAAGCCGCCGTAATTTTGATCCCCTTCATCCCATAACCTCTTGCAATGGCTGCAAAATCAGGCGAATAGCTTTCTCCATCTTTTCTAAAAACAGTGCCGTAAGTCGTTTCATAGTGTGCCATTTGCAAGCCGGCGATCGTCCCAAACGCACTGTTGTTCATCACAATCCACACGACAGGAATGTTTTCTTCCATGGCTGTTGCGAGAACAGATGGATTTTGACCGAAACCGCCGTCCCCAACAAGTGATACAACGACACGGTCAGGTTGGGCAATCTTTGCTCCAAGTGCAGCAGGAGCGCCAAATCCCATCGTCGCAAAACCACCTGGGGTTAAAATAGTGCCTGGCGTGTATACAGGAAATTGCTGTCCGACCCCATTTTTATTCCAGCCAACATCGGTTGTAATGAAGGCATCAGGTGGCAATACTTCCCGCACTTCCTGCAAAATACGCTGTGGTTTCATTGGGAAAGACTCGTCTTGAATATTCGTCAAATTGCTCTTCTGAAATTCCTCACGATATGCCGCAATGTCCTTTTTCAATTGAGGGCGATCCAGACCTTCTGGCAGCCTTTCTTTCGCCACACGATTGAGTACAGTCAACGCCTGCTTGAGATCTGCTACCGCTCCAATTTCCACAGGATAATTTCGGCCAATTTCATTCGGATCAATGTCAATATGAATGAGCTTGGTTGATTGGAAATTGAACGTATACTCCGATTCCCACGAACTCGCATCTGCTTCAGCAAAACGGGTGCCTAAAGCCAATATATAGTCCGCTGCTTTACACTGATCATTGATAAATTTCGTCCCCCAAAACCCTGTCATGCCAAGGGTCATTGGATGATCATCCGGCATCGCCCCTTTCCCCATCAAAGAATGGGCAACAGGGATACTCAAATGGTCAGAAAATGCCTTTAACTCTTCTGCTGCATCGGCTAGTAAAATGCCTCCCCCTACATATAAGAGCGGTTTGTCTGCCTGCAGCAATCGATCTATTATCCGATTCGCTGTTTGATCATCAATAGATGGTTTTTCAACGGTGTGTGTATGATGAGCGATTTGTTCAAATAACGACACATCTAAGTCTTTTGAGAACACATCCATCGGAACTGAAATCAGGACTGGCCCAGGGCGGCCACTTTCAGCTAACTGAAACGCTTTTGATAATATTTCTGGAAATAATTCTGGAATGTCGACTCGCCATGCTCTTTTCACAAACGGGCGATAAATTTCGTATTGAGAAGCATCGGAATGAAGATTGATTTCTTGGTGTGGGTGCTTTCCGTAGTAATGACTTGGAACATCTCCTGCAATGACAACCATTGGAATGGAATCGAGTGCGGCATTCGCTACGCCTGTTGCCGCATTGGTGAGTCCAGGACCTAAATGACTGAGCACAACAGCCGTCTGTTTTTTCGCTCGTGCATAACCGTCTGCTGCATGCGCCGCTATCTGTTCATGTCTAACATTCACAAATTGAATACGGCTTTTTTCTAGGGCTGATAAAAAAGCAATATTCGTATGACCGCACAGACCGAAGATATGCTCAACTCCTCGATTTTCTAAATACTGAATGACCTGTGTAGATATATTCTTCTTCATGTTTCTCTCCTCTCACGGTGCAGCTATGAATCTGCTACTCACTGATTCTTTGAAAACACAATCGATAGAACGGCATTCAAATCCTGTATCGCAACTTGTCCAGGTGCCGAGCTTTCTTTCCCTACAGCAAAGGTCATGACAGACCCAAAGAGTCCACCTACCATTCTTGTGAAGGCACCATATTCCCCCATCGCCATCGAAATAACGGGGATGGACAGATCCTTTTTCGCCTTGCCTGTCGCAGAGAGCAGTGTCAGTGCATCCTCATAGGAATGCGGCATGACGGCAATCTTTGCGATATCGGCGCCAACCGATTCTGCATTGGTGAATAGCTCCACAAGCCGATCTGCCTCCGGGGTACGATGGAAATCGTGGTACGACACAATCAAGATGACCCCGTTTCTCTTAGCCGCCTGACTGACTTGCTGGATATGCGAGACATCATGCATTAATTCAAAATCAATGGCAGCCACAAGCTGAGTGGCACAAAGCTCGACAAGCAGGGACACTTTTTCATCCTCTGAGAGTGAGATGCGTTCGCCGCCCTCTTTTTCAGAACGAATGGTGAATAAAAATGGGATGTTATCTGCCTTTTCAATCATCCCTTTCAGGGTGGTGATGACTTGTTCCTTGTCATTGAGGTGATTGAAAAAATCCGCTCGCCACTCTATCACATCAGGCTTCTTCTCAGCTAACACCTCAACTTCAAGAAACAATTCTTCCTTTGTTTGTCCAATGAGCGGCGTACAAATCATCGGCTGACCGCCTGTCTGCGCACTCTTTACCTTTTGTTGAAAGATATTCACATCCATCTGCCCCCTTTATAGCCCATTTGGCAGCACAACCATTTTGGTTTCGGTCATCTCCTCGATGGCGAAACGCGGGCCTTCCCTTCCAATACCGCTTCGTTTAATTCCGCCATATGGCCAATGATCCAGTCTAAAATTCGATGTCCCATTGATGACAACGCCGCCAGTTTCAAGCTCTTTTGCTGCGTGTAACGCAATATCCAGTTGATTCGTAAAGACGCCTGCCTGCAGACCGTATCGACTATCGTTTGCTTCTTTGATTGCCTCATCCAGCTCCTCGTATGGAAGGACACTGACAACTGGACCGAACACTTCTTCACAGACAACCTTGGCTTGTTTTGGAGGGTTTAGCAAAATAGCCGGTGTGATGCTTGCGCCATTTCGTTGTCCTCCAGATAGAAGCTCGGCACCCATTTTCTCTGCCTCTTGTATCCATGCCTCCACACGTTTTGCTGCTTGTACATCAACCATACAGCCGATATCACTTTCACTAGACAGCGGATCTCCAACGACGAGCTGTTCTACTTTTTGTTTAAGTGTCTCAGTAAATGTCGACAAAATTTGCTTGTGAACATAAATTCTTTGAACAGAAATACAGCTTTGACCAGAGTTGCTAAAGCCCGTTTTAGCGCAAAGAGATGCGGCTTGCTCGATATCTGCATCATGATGAACAATCGTCGCTCCATTTCCTCCGAGTTCTAGCAGTACCTTTTTTAATCCAGCAGAGTTTGAAATATGTTCTCCGCCCACCGCACCGCCAGTAAAAGAAACAAGATTGGTTCTTTCATCAGTGACTAACTGTCTGCCGGCGTCTACTCCTCCAATCACAAGCTGCAGGCTCTTTTCAGGAAACCCTGCTTCAAGCAGGAGCTTAACAAACGCTGTGGCAACAGCTGATGTTTGCGGTGCTGGTTTTAAAATAATGGCATTCCCTGCCGCAAAAGCTGGACCGATTTTGTGACAAATTAAGTTGAGAGGCGCATTAAAAGGCGTAATCGCCAGCACAACCCCAACCGGCACTTTAAATGTCATCGCCATTGCTCTCTGTCCACGGGAAGATACATTGCCAGGAATGGTCTCACCGATTAGTCGATTGGCTTCTTCGGCTGACTGCGCCAGCGTTTCAATTGATCGTGAGACTTCATCTCTTGTATTTTTAAGCGGTTTGCCTAATTCTAAAGAAATGAGTTTTGCAAAATGCTCTTTTTGTTCTTCCAATAAGGCGGCTGCCTTTGTTAGAAGCGTTGAACGTTCTAATGCTGATATTGCCGCTATTTGTTTTTTAGCTTGCTGCGCAATAGAAAGCGCCTGTTCTATATCTTCTGAGGATGCAAGATAGGATGTACCGATCATTTCCCCAGAGTATGGATTGATAATGTCTTCTTTGACATGGTTTGCATCCAGCCATTCGCCGTTTATATATGACAACGCTTTCAATTCACTCAAATTCTCTCACCCTCCTTCAAGTGACGCGTCCCGACCCCCGCATAACGAACAAGTCTTTCTTCATTCGGACAAGGACCTTTCACTAGGGCACCTTTTGTCAGCTCTTCATATGCATGCGCCACGATGCCCATTCCTCTGGATAAGGAAAAGATGCCTTTTGCCGCTTCAGCTGGAATGCTTAATTCACATTGGATCGCAGCAGATACACCATCTATGTTCATCGTGATTTTTTTCCCTTTTAATTGTTCTAGTTCATGTCTAATCGCCTCAGCTAACCGTAAGTACGTTCCGCTGATATCACCTTGCTGCACATATGTTTGACTCAGCTCATACAGCCGTCTCACTCTCGGATCATCATCATGCAGCTGATGGCCGATTCCCGGAATTTTTTCCTTGCGAGCTAACCACGTCTGACATACTTGCTTTGCAGCAGACTTCATATCTTTTTGTGCATCATAAACCGCTTTGGCTTCGTATAACATACGCATCGCCTTTTCTCCGGCTCCGCCATGAATATCACCTAATAGATTCACCCCTGTTGCAACAGAGGAATTAAACGAAATGCCGCATGTAACCGCCATTCTTGCCGCTGCAATAGACGGTGCCCTTGGCCCATGATCCGCACCTGCGACCAGAACACTTTCAAAAAGAGTTGCCTTCGAATCATCTAGTAATTCACCAACAAGCAGTAAATAAAGCATTTGTGGATACGATAATTGACCAATAAGCTCTTCAATTGGATAGCCCCGAAGTTCAATTGAATTTTTTTGAATATGACTAATCTCAGTCTCCCACCAAGCGCCTCCTTCTTTGTATATTTCCAGTGCACTTCGATTTTTCATCGTGTGAATCATTCCTTTAGCCTCTTATTTGGAGATGAACGACTCCTTTAATTCCGTCTAGTGGAATTCAATTTCACTTTTTGGAATGTGTTTTCATTGTAAGCGCATTCGTTTTTATCGTCAATCATTTTTTCTGAAAATACTGTCTTTTGATGAGAAATTAAGTGAATCGAACTAATTATTTCACCACTTATTCTTCAATTCATCCTTTATTTAGTCAAACAGACTTATGTATATCGTTCTACTAATTAATGAACCATTTTCGATTCATTCTGTCAAATTCAGCTGAAATTTGACATAAAAAGACCCCTCCATCTTCTGGAGAGGTCACTTATTTTATTTCCACCAGTCATCAAACATAGAAGCTGGTACTTGACGTTTATGTTCTGATTGAACATAGCGTTTTTCAATCGCTTCTGCTGCTTGATCTGAAACTGGTTTTCCTTCTAAGTAATCATCAATTTCATTGTACGTAATACCAAGTTCTGTTTCATCCGTTTGCTGAGGCTTGTCATCCAGCAGATCGGCTGTCGGTTTCTTTAAGTATAATCGCTCCGGCGCCTGAAGGGTCTCAAGCAGCAACCGTCCTTGGCGTTTCGTTAAACCTGTGAGCGGAAGGACATCAGCACCGCCATCACCATACTTCGTGAAAAAGCCCGTCACAGCTTCGGCTGCATGATCCGTTCCAATGACAAGTAAGCCTTCCTGTCCACCGACGGCATACTGTGCGATCATTCTCATGCGTGCTTTGACGTTCCCTTTATTAAAATCAGACAGCGCACCGCCTGTTTCCTTTTGGTATTGTTCACTGAATGCCGTCACGGCAGGCGCGATATCATATTTCCAAGACTTGTCCGGCTGAATAAATGATAGAGCCAGCTGCGCATCGTCTTCATCTTGCTGCGTGCCATGCGGAAGACGGACTGCAATAAAGACAGCATCCTCTTTTCCTTCTTGACGAAGCTCACTTACAGCGAGCTGAGCGAGACGGCCGGCAAGCGTTGAATCCTGTCCGCCGCTAATACCGAGAACGAATCCTTTTGCACCGGTCTTTTTCAAGTAAGCCTTTAGAAATCCAACCCGTTTTTCGATCTCCTGCTTTGGGTCAATTGAGGGCTGCACATGCAACTCTTGGGTGATTTTTTTCTGCAAACTCATACACTTTTCCTCCTAAGCATCCTCTACATGAAGAGAACAGGTTTTACTTCCATTTCAATTGATTTACCTACGATTTTAGCCACTTTATTATATCATGTTTTGAAAAAAGATATTTTTTAGACGTTCCCCTTTTTCATAAATGATCAAACATTCACAAACGAAATAGACCAAGTCGCTTTGACTGGTCTTTCCTTTTCAATCGATCTCCACTCGGATGGATGTACAGCTTGAGCCATTGCATTTTCCAATGTCGGCAGGACATGCAGACACCGCGACAATGAGGTCCATTTCTGCACGCAGGCGGATGTAATCACCGGAGAGCGATTTTGGCAGCTCGACAGACAACTTTCCTTTGTCATCAATGACTGTATTCATAAAGACATTAAAAGGATAATACATATCCTCTTTTGGAATCCCGAATGGCTCAAAGGCCGTCCTGAGATTATCGTAGCATGTATGCATGACCTCTAGGTGCGTACGCCCATATAAGAGCTGATACATTTCTTGCCGGCACGCAGGCATATATAAATCATGACATTCAACTGTATCTTCAATGACCGTAAACATTGGTTTATATAAATTAGAATAAAGCTGATCTCCCTTTTTCACCTTGGAAGAGAACAGGCTGTCCATTGTAGCGCCTTGATCAAATTTTTCATAAAAATCCTTTTCATGATAAGCCATCACATCTGCTACTTGCTGCCCTTCGACATCAACCACTCGCATACATTGTCCTTTTCCTAACCGAAAACCAAGCCCATCCTTTGGTAAAATCACGTATTCTCCGTTCATCACATGCACTCCTTTCCATGTTGACAGTATGCCCAAAACGTCCTCTTGATCATGTATAAAAAAAAGAGGCGGTCACAAGCTAATGCTATTGAATCAGAAAGGTGTTGCACATGCATTGAAAGAAGAACAATCTTTATCTTGGTGGCAGCTTTCTCTTATCGGAGTCGGCTGTACAATCGGCACTGGTTTCTTCCTTGGTTCCAGCATCGCCATTACAAAGTCCGGTTATTCCGTCTGCATTTCATTTTTGCTTGCGGCAGTCGGCACATATCTCGTCTTTAAACACCTGGCTGCGATGACAGCCGAAAACCCAGATAAAGGATCATTTTGTTCCTATGCCCGAAAAGCCTATGGGCGCTGGGCGGGATTTAGTAATGGCTGGGTGTATTGGTTTTCAGAAATGCTCATCACAGGGAGTCAGCTGACGGCGATTTCTCTTTTTACTCGTCACTGGTTTCCATCCATTCCACTTTGGGTATTTTCAGCGATTTATTCCGCTCTTGCCCTGCTTGTGATTATCATTGGGCTTTCTTCTTTTCAAAAGACGGAAAATGTCCTTGCCGTGCTGAAGACCGGGGCGATCCTATTGTTTGTCGTCCTTGCCGTTCTTGTTTTATGCGGCATTCTCACAGAGCATAGGCCCACCCTCCACCTGCCAAATAAAGACCATGAATGGATGCCGCTCGGCCCACTCGGTCTATGGAATGGACTGATTTATGCGTTTTATGCTTTCGGGGGGATTGAAGTCATGGGGCTGATGGCGGTTCATTTAAAAGACCCGAAGGACGCCGCAAAATCTGGACGTGTGATGCTGATCATTCTTGCTGTCATTTATATCGTCTCCATCGGACTTGCGCTTTTGCTGGTGCCAGTGACAGCCTTTAACGAGAATAGCAGTCCATTTATTACATCACTGGAGCCATTTCATTTATCCATTTTTCTTCATATCTTTAATGGCATTTTCATTATTGCCGGGTTTTCCACATTGGTTGCCTCCCTCTATGCGGTCACGACGCTGCTTGGCACGATGTCGGAGCATCAGGATGCACCTGCTTGTTTTAAACAAAAAGAACCATCTCATGTCAGATGGTCTTCAATTCTTTTAACTGCTGCAGGGTTGATTGTCTCGATTTTGCTGGCACTCTTTTTGTCCAAACACATTTACGAGCATCTCACAACGGCAGCCGGTTTAACTCTTTTGTACACATGGGTGTTTATTCTGCTTTCAAGCAAAAAACTGTCAAAGCCATCCACTCGCCAAACGTGCGAAATGGTTCTTGCCCTGATCTTAATTGGTGCAGCTGTTTCAGGTACTCTGACAGAGGCAAGCGGACGACCTGGCTTTTTTATTAGCCTTGGAATCATTGCTGTAATTGGCATCATGGTACTCTTTATGAGAAAAAAGTGGAAACAGGATCAGGCCGCATCATAATTTCATCATGTTTTTTAAAGCAGTAAATGGACATTTGGCGGAGGCTGGTTTCTCCGCCTCATCATCTGAGAGAAAATATTGTTTCCATTCTAAATTTTTCTGATCCCCATACCATTTTAATGCTGGATGTACATCAACTTGATCATACGCCTTCAGCCTCTTCCGAACGAGTTTACTCATTTTTTGACCAAATGTGGTGGAACCGTTCATCTTTTCAAACACCCACCTTGGTTGAAAGGCCCACATCACATAAGGAAAATGACGGCTTTTTCTTAGCTTATGCGCTGGTGTCGCGCATAAAATAAAATAAGGCTCTCCATGAAAACAAAATTCCCATTCATGATTTTCAGGATCTGATGGAATTTCCTCTGGCCATTTCATTTCATCCTTTTGATGTAATTGCTGAACCATCGACCAAAACTGCTCCTCATACTCTTCGAGCGAATACTCCTTCATATCCTGCGGTGTTTCAAAAAAGCAAATGAAAGAAGCATATTGACCGGTTTCCCTAGAGCAGCTTTGGTATTCCCTTAAAAGCTCTGCTAATTCATTCACGGCCTCTTCTCCCCGCGGATCACCGACAAATCCATAACGCAAATGATCGAGAAAAAATCCTTGTCTGCCTGGTACACACGGAAATGTATCTGCCTCATCCCCGACCATTTTTCCAAACTGTGTGAAAGCATCCTGCTTCCATTCATCTAGTGATCGTAGATTTTGATCAAGGCAACTTTTTGCATACAGCTGGGCCATTTTTTTCCACCTCGTTTTAGCGTCTTCTCCATAGCCTATGAGGAGGAAAAAGCTGTGGTGACTGTCCTTCAACGACTTTCACTGGACATTCACAGGGTGGTTGATTTGCCGGATGAAGCAGGAATTCACTTCCATTTATCTAATCATGTATGAGTATGCTTCTGCATATCATCATTTAGCCGCCTCTATCTAATAGAGTCGGTCATCATAAAAGAAATGGGTGAATGACATGCGTCTTCTTTTTCTCCATCCGATGTATCTGATCTTATTTACACTACCAGTGATGGCTTTCCTTTGGGGATTTGTTGGTTATCTGCTATTTAAACGGATATGGCCTGTCCTCATATTAACGTCTGTGATCTCGATGATTTTCATCTTCGTTTATACTGGATTTGACCTTAGCAATCTATACTGGGTCCTTCTGATGACGGCTCTTGCTTTTGTATCAAGCGGATTCTCGAAGGTCATACACGTTCATGTTCAAGAGAAAAAACGGGAAAAGCCTTTATGATTGTTTCTTCTTTAAAAAGACGGAATCAAGCAGCCAATAAATAAAGGCCGCACAAAAGCTAAATAGATAAATCTTGTAGCTAATAAAGACGACAACACCATAATCAATCCATAAAGCAAGCGCCGTACAAACCACCCACGCCCCGATAAAATAAACCAATAAATCACGGCGTCGAAACTTCTCAGGATGACGGTGTAAAACCATTTGGATAGGTGCAGCAAATAGGACATAAGCGATCAAAATGAAAAGACTGGTGACCTCCACATAACTGAATCCGGATTCAGTTGAGGCAAACAACATGATATAAACAAATGTCGATGTGATCACAGACAACATCAGCATACACACATAGTTGAATGCTGGCAGGAACATACGCATGGCAAAAACTCCTTCAATTTTATGTATCTTCCATCATTATTGAAGAGTGTCCTATTATTGTCAAATATGAAAAAGGGCTAAAATGATTTAGATTTTAGCCCTTTTTCTTATCAACCATTCTATCCAATGAGCGCCATGATCCCTTGATATCCAAAGTAAGCACCGAAGCCGAGTAAAGAGAGACCTGCCAGAACGGATAAGCCGTGCAAAATCCGTTCATTTAAATATCGTCTAAACGTACTGGCGAGCAGCGCCATACAGAAATCCCATAAGAGCATGCCGATGAAAATAGCAATGCTGTACATCAGCATTTGAGATGCCCCGTACTTTTCAATCGTATTGGCTAAAATACTGCCATAGATCCCAAGCCAAAATAATATACTAAGCGGATTGGAAAGGGAAATGAAAAATCCCGTCATGAACGAATGCCCGATCGACGTGTTTCCTCCGTCCTTCTTTGGGCTTTCATGCAAATTGATTTTACGAAGGCTTTCAATACCGGTATAGGTCAGAACGAAAAAGCCGAACAGCCACAAAAAGGTTTTCACAAGAGGTGCAGTCAAAAGCTGGGCGACACCAAAATAGATGAGGATCATATAGACAATATCCGCAGCCATAGCCCCCACACCAAAAATCCAAGCGTGCCAAAATCCACTTTTAATCCCTCTGTCGATTTGGGCTGCATTGACTGGCCCAACAGGCGCTGAAAGTGACAACCCTAAAAAGATATAACCAAAAAACACCGCCACATAGACGTCCTCCTTTTGATGCTGACTTGTACATGTTATTCACGCTTTCGTTGTTTTAGTACAAGTCCTTCGTCACCTTTTCTGAAGATAAGCTATACAAAAGGAGGAGCCACCAGATCAGCTGCTTATCGATCTGCTTTCATCGCCGGCGGCTGTGTGGGTATGGTTTCTTTTTTCCGAGATCGATTCATTTGAATGGCAGCCGCAAAAAGGAGAACAGCTAAAAAGGCGAAAACAAAGACGGCGCTTGCCGCACCTGCCCACTCAAGGCTAAACCCAATCAAAAAGGACAAACAAGCTCCACCTAAACTAGCGGCGGCAATAAAATAACTCGTGGCCTCGTCGATGGCATTTTCAATCATTAATGCAGATGCCGTTAGGGCAATAGGGAACATGCCAGCTGCGCACAGACCGATGAAAAAGATAAGAATTAGCTGCGCGGCGATGTGGGTGGCTAGAGCAAATATGGCGAGCAGCACAATCATAAGTGCTGCGCTTAACTTTAAAAAACGCAGCGGATGCAGCTGATCGGCTTTTCTCGCAATGACAGTTCTGCCAATGACGATCGCTGTCCAAAAAGTAGAGACCGCAAAAAGACCCCAGTTGTCTCCCCCTTTTTCCAGCATGATCGACGGTAAAAAGTTCGCAAAGTTCGTTTCAATTCCTGCGTAGAAAAACGCAAAACAGATCATCAGCACCACAATCATTCGATTCCCTCGATCAAACAGCAAGGACGATTTCTTCATGTCTTGAACAGGAGCCGCCATCTGCCCACGAGGGAGTTTATTCATAAAAGTAAGCCAGAGCATGAGAAAAAAAGTCAGTGCACCGACTTGAAATAAAAACACATAATGCCACGTTTCCTCTGTCACAGTCAACAGAATCAATAGAGGAAATAATAATGCACCTAATCCAAAAAAGACCTCCATGATGCTGATTCGCTTTGCACTGTTTGCCATTGAAATGACATACGCCCCGGCCGTCGTCTCAAGACTGCCTGCACCGCTCCCAAGGAAAAAACCTGCCACCACAAGAATCGTCCAGCCCGGCACTAAAAGGCCAAGAAGAAGCGCTCCGATCATCAGCAGCAATCCCATCGTCAGAACAGTACCATAGCCTTTTTTCCTCACAAGAATGGGCGACAAAAGAACGCCTGTCAAAAAACCAATAAACTGAAAGAAGATTAAAGAAGATAATTCCCCAGGACCCTTATCATAACTAGACAGCAAATAAGGCGTTAAACTGCCAAAAAACACATGAATGGTCCCAATAAAAAAATAAAAGATACAGCCAAAATAAAACACCTTTTTCATCTTTTCACTTCCTCTAAAAAGGAGCGGAGTCATGATATCCTCCGCTCCACCTCTTCATTAATATGCACGGGCAGAGACGACAGCCTCTTCCCTCTCGAAGCATGTATTCAGCGCAGCCTGCGCGCGATAACCATCTTCAAAATCAGCTACCTTCATATGAGATGGATATGAGTTTGTATTTACCCAATGCATCAGCTGATCACGGAATGTATCAGACCATCCATAAAATTCATTCGGCGGATCTGTCAGCAATGTTTGCGGCATTTGATGACGCTCTACACACAAACCATCACTGATCTCATATTCGTTTTTCATGTTTGTATGGTATTTAAAAACCTTGTCATGCCCCACCACTTCTACACTAAATCCACATTCCTCGGGCTGCGTACTTTTGGACGTCACCAAATGAAAGAACACTTGATTCTCCATTTGCCCAAAAATTTCGGTATGGTCATCAACCTGTACCTTTTTCTCTTCTTTTTCCTTTACATGTGTCAGCATCTTCGTATTAAGGGATTCTTTTTTCATTTCACTGCCAAATAAGTACCACAGCATATCAATCAAATGAATCCCTAAATCTCCTAATGCACCGCTTGTACGCAGACTTTCGCCGCTATCTCTCCACGAAAATGTCTTTCTTCTAAGGGCACTATTTTTCTTAAAATGTGTCCGTACTGTCAAAACGCGTCCTAATTCACCATTGGCGATCAAGTTCTTCAAAATATTCACAAAGGATAAATAGCGATAGTTAAAGCCCATACTGGCTTGAACCTGGAACTGTTTGGCTGTCTCCACCATTTCCTTCGCTTCTTTTAACGATACAGCCATCGGTTTTTCGCATAAAATCGGCTGTCCTGCTCTAAGCGCCTGAAGGGCATGGTCCTTGTGACAGAAGTTAGGGGAAGCAATGATCAATCCATCTGATGCATCCGCTAGTGTTTCGATACTGGCATACACCCGTCCGCCGTACTGTTTAATAAATCCTTGTGCGACGGATTCGTGCAAGTCATAGACCCCAGATAATTCTGCACCTTTGATCGTTGATAAAGCTCTAGCATGTGCTTTTGCAATATTCCCTGCTCCAACAATTCCAATTTTCTTCATGAATGTGCCTCCTCATGTTTATACATCACTGTTTTCAATGTTTCATAGATTCCTTTTGCATACCCATGATGACAAATTTGATGATGGTGCCGTTTGGCTTCGGCTGTTGCATTTTGGACAAGAAAGCCGTGCGTGACGGATTGAAGCATCCGCAGGTCATTCCCACTATCACCAAAAGCAAAGCCCTTATCTTTTGACAGGTTATATTGATTCAGCATAAACCGAACGATTTCATCCTTCCCTGTTCCCACTGGTAAAAAATCAACGTCATAGCAATCCGCCGGGTCTCCCGCAAGCGGGTTGCATTTGTTGATGTTCACCGCCACTCCCCGCTCCTTCGCAAGTGTTTGGATGAATGATAGATGATGAAGGTCTGTCCGTTCATCCTGCTCCTGATAATAGAAATTCTTTTTATACCCAGAGCTGCCCAGCTGCGTTTGCGGCCTAAGAGTGATCCCCTTTTCACGTACGCTTTGCAGAATATCTTCGATTTTTTCGTCTGAAAAGCCCTGTGCATCAAGCCGTTTCATCCATTCTGCATCCGGCTGTCCAAATTTCCCATCTGATGTATACACGATTTCAGTTCCTAAATTCGACGCAATAAAATGCGGGAATTGATAGAAACCACCTTTCTCCATTTTGCTCGTAACAGAATCGAGGCTGCTTCCCGTCACCCAGCCCAGCATGAGCTGTCCGGCTTCGCTCTTTTCTGCCACAAAAGCTTCCAGCCGTTTTACATCCTCTCTCTGCTCCTCGGTCATTCCGTGAGAATAATAGGTCTCATCGAAATCACAGAAGACGATCCACTGCGGATGTTGCGGTTGATGCACAAGCTTTTTATTGAATGGAAGATTTGATAACATGATGGACCCCCTCGATGACTTTCTCCTGATCTTGCAGCGGCATACCTGGATAAAGCGGCAAGTGAAGTAATTGCTGTACAGCTTTTTCCGTATGTGGTAGTTCCGTTTGTCTATACTTTTGAGAAACAAGATTCGTTTGATGCTGATGCGATAAAATTGGGTAATAGACGTCTGTTTCTATGCCCATTTCTAATAATTTCTCTGCCAGCTCATCTCGGCTTCCCTTCACCACTCTGATCGGGAATAGATGCCATACATGATCCTCTGTCAGCTTCGGAAGCTTTATGTAGCCTTCGTCTTCCAGCGTTTGCAGCTGATCTATGTATCTCTTTGCCAAGTAAAAGCGTTTAAAGTTTTGTAAACCTAAATATTTCATTCGTTCTAGCCCGATTGCGGCCTGTAAGTTATCAATCTTGGAATTAAAGCCATAGTCACTGCGCTTCACGTTTTTCTTTCCTGGTTCAAAACCGTGATAGCTGATTTCCATGCATTTTTCTGCTAGGGCTTCATCATTTGTCGCGATGGCTCCTGCCTTCCCGCAAACTCCAAGGTTTTTGTACGGGTTAAAGCTGAGAACAAGTCCATCCCCAAATGCCCCAAGCCCGCTGCTGCCAATCGCCTGACAGCCATCCTCAATGATCGATAGACCATGCCGTTTCGCAATCGTCGAAATTGCCTTCATATCCGCTTGCTTTCCATACAAATGAACCGGGAGAATACATACTGTCTTATCTGTGATATGCTTTTCTATTTCATTCGGCGCTAGGCAGTAGGTGTCTGGATCAATATCGACATAGACTGGAACCGCCCCAATCGCAAGCACTGCATTTTCTGTTGCAGCAAAGCTGTTGGCAGGTAGGATGACCTCATCTCCAGGATGGACGCCTGCTGATATTAAACTGATCATCAAGGCATCTGTTCCACTTGATGTGGCAATGACATATTTTTTCCCTAAGTATGCTGCGAGCGTCTTTTCAAACTTTGGAATATAAGGGCCTGATGTAAAACGGCCTGAACTTAATACTTCTTTCAGCACCTGCATAATATCATCGATCTCATCCTCCGAAATCAGTTTATCGACCGGCAGGAACGGTATCTTTTTTTCCTTATTTTGTTTATAATGGAAGAGAATTTTTTCCAAACCCGTACGCGCAATATCTTGCTCAAGGAACGCAGCAAGCTTATCATTCGCTAGATTCTTTTCAACTGAATCAGCCTTTACTTGAACACCTTGATTGATCATATCCAGCAACGGTAGATAATCCTTGCTTTTACCTGATATCTTCGTCAATATTTGCATTCCATTCCCTCCAATTAATCAATTCCATTTGTTAATATTTAACTTGTTTCACATTGTAAATGATGTTATCGATTTCAGAACAATAACTTTGTGTAAAGGATTTGTTAATATGTGTACAATTTATGAAATTGCCAAACGCTGCGGGGTTTCAACGACCACTGTTTCTCGGGTGCTGAACAACCATCCATATGTATCAGAAGAAAAGCGCCAGCACATTTTACAGGTGATGAAGGAAATGGAGTATACACCAAGCTCAGCAGCCCGCACCCTTCGGTCACATCAGACAAAAACCATTGCTGTGTCTGTTCCAGCTGTGGACCATCCTTTTTTTGCACAATTGATTAAAGGCATTTCAAAGGAAGCACTAGATCAAGGGTATAAAGCCATCGTGCTCCAGACGTTTTATCAAGAATCAGTAGAACTTGAAGGGCTTCAATTATTAAAAAGAAAAGAAGTAGATGGTGTCATATTGGGGGCGTTAGAAAATAAGTGGGAAACAATCGAGCCATTTTTATCAAACGGCCCGATCGTCATGGCAAATGAGTATCATCAAACAGCAGACATTCCGATTATCGGATATGATGAGCGGGAAGCTGCTTATAAAGCGGTTGACTACTTGATTCAATCAGGGCGTACATCCATTGGATTTTGCTTTGATACAGAAAGCAGTGAAGCGCAAAAACAAAGAAAGCAAGGCTATCTTGATGCGCTTTCTGATCACGGTTTGCCGCTTAAAGAAGATTGGCTGTTCGGCGAGGCTTTTACCATTGAGGACGGCTTTCGTTTAATGGACTTAATCCACCGGATGCCGGAGGCGCCGGATGCGATTTTCACCGGCAATGATCAAGTGGCAGCAGGCCTCATTAAACAAGCCATTTCATATGGATATCACATTCCTAAGGATTTAGCGGTGATCGGTTATGACAACCAAGACATTTGCGAGGTGACAGCTCCAACGATCACGACCATCGACATCCCTATCGTCGAGCTTGGCCAGCAGTCTGTCAAACAAATGATTCAGCTGTTGCAAGATCAAAAACCATTACAACGTGAACATATTCAGCTACCTACTCGGCTTGTCACACGAGAATCTACATAAAAAAAAGACTGAGAAATCTCTCAGTCTCAGCGTGTAGACAAACCCTCGCATTCTTTGTCAGTCCTGCGCTCTGGTGCTCACGAATGCCGAATTCGCTCCGCTCCAGTGCTCGTCCTTCCTAGACTGCAAAGGTTTTCTTTCACGCTGAAAAGAAGACAAAGGGCTAAAAAAAGTACATTTTAGCCCTTTGTTAACAATCTGAAGACTGAGAAATCTCTCAGTCTTTCATTTTTCAATCAATCGATCAACCTATATAAATTGAGCAAGAATGAATGTCCATATACATACGATGCCGAGCAAAATGAAGCTGTACTTCACTGTTTTTTGGAAGAGCTCAGATTCTTTACCTGTTTCTCCAACAGCTGCTGTTGCAATAGCGATAGATTGTGGAGAAATTAATTTCGCCATTACACCACCGGTCGTATTTGCCCCGATTAACAAACCTGCCTGAGAGCCGATTTGAGAAGCGGTGACTGCTTGAAGGTTACCAAATAAGGCATTGTTACTCACAACAGATCCCGTAATAAACACGCCGATCCAGCCAAGCACTGGGCTGACAAGCGGGAATAAATCGCCTGTTTTAGCAAGTGCTAGTCCGATAGCAGAACTTAGGCCTGCAAAGTTCGCCAAGTTGGCAAAGCCCATGACAAAACAAATCGTAAGAACAGGGACCCAAAGCTCTTTGACCGCTGCATTTAAGCAGGCAGCCCCTTCTTTTAATGTAATATGTCTGCTGAACAACCCTGTCAGCATCACCGCAATTAGAATGGCGGTACCTGTTGCACTAATAACATCAATTTTAAAGATCGCATCAATCGGTGTTTCTGTTTGGGCAATTGGTGGTAATTTCACAATTTGCTGATGCAGAAACGGCATTTTCACTAAAATGGTTGTCCAGTTAAGCGGTCCTCCTACAGCAAATAATGCTTTAAAAGCTGGTAGGCTCCATACAGTAATGACGGCAGTTAAAATATAAAACGGAGACCATGCTTTCAGCACCTCAACTCCGCTAAACGTTTGTTTTTGTTCAATGGCCGGCGCGCCTTCTTCACGGTAAATGTGTTTTGGCTGCCATTTTCGAAGAAATAAAGCCAAAATTCCCATACTCGCTAAAGCTGAAATAATATTGGCAAGCTCAGGACCCATCGTGACCATTGTAACAGCCTGCAGAATCGCGTAGCTTCCACTCACAACAAGCAAGGCTGGAAGCGTTTCTTTGATCCCTTTAAAGCCGTCTACAATGAGAATCAGCAGAAACGGGATACAGAAAGAAATAAACGGAATGGTGTACACAAGGGTTTGAGACAGCTCAAGCGGCGTCATATTTCCCATTTGCGCCCCTGTAATAACCGGGATACCTACTGCACCAAAAGCGCCAGACGCAGCATTTGCAATCAAGCAGAGCATGGCGGCTTTTAGTGGTTTAAACCCAAGCTCTGTTAAAAGAGCGGCACTAATCGCAATCGGTACACCGAATCCAGCGGCTCCCTCTAAAAATGCGTTAAAACTAAAACCAATTAATAAGAGCTGTAACCGTTGATCTTGAGAAATTCCTGCAATACTAGAACGAATGACATCAAACTTTCCAGACTTCACAGCAATTTTATAGAGCCATACGGCCATGATGACGATATATCCAATCGGCCACAGCCCATTAGATACACCGAGCACCACAGCAGATAATGCTTTTTCAATTGGCATATGAAAGAAGAAAACAGCTGTTACAAAACTGACGATCAAGGTAAAACAAGCGGCTAATACCCCTTTTAACTTAAATACAGTCAATGCAAGTAGGAAAAACAAGATTGGAAGCATGGCCACCAATGCACTGACGAACTCATTACCAAACGGATCATATATTTGCTGCCACATAGTGATTCATCCTTTTCTGCTCAGATAGGTTGCCTTTGATTGATTAAAAATGAGGAGCTAAAATTTCTTTTAACACATTCACACTATGTGCGAATTTTTCTTTTTCTGTGTCGTTCAGTGCGAGCTCCATCACTTCTGTTGCACCATTTCGGTTCACGAGGGCAGGTACACCAATGTAGACATCTTCTGCTCCGTATTCCCCATCTAAATAAGTGCTGACAGTCAAAATGCTGTTTTCATTGTGTAAAATGGCTCTAGTAATACGGGCTAAACTCATCGCTACGCCGTAATAAGTCGCTCCTTTTTTCTCAATGATTTGGTAAGCAGCATGACGGACATTCTCCATGATGTCGTCTAAATCTTCTTGTTTGTATTGGTCATTTCTCTTCATTAATTCTGTGATCGGTACACTTCCGATATTCGCATGGCTCCAAACAGCAAGCTCTGTATCTCCATGCTCTCCAATGATGTACGCATGCACATTGTGCGCCGCTGCTTCAAAGTACTCACTAAGCATGTATCTGAATCTTGCCGTATCAAGCGTTGTTCCACTGCCAATCACTCGTTCTTTTGGTAGTCCGCTGAATTTCCAAGTCGCATATGTCAAAATATCAACTGGGTTCGTAGCAACTAAGAAAATACCATCGAATCCGCTTTTCATCACATTGTCTACAATGCCTTTAAATATATTTAAATTTTTCTCAACAAGATCAAGTCTCGTTTCACCTGGCTTTTGGTTTGCGCCAGCGCAGATACATACAATGTCAGCATCCTGACAATCCTCATAATCTCCATACCAAGTATTCACAGGATGCGGGGCGAATGCTTTCCCGTGGTTTAAATCCATGACGTCACCCATTGCTTTATCTTGATTCAAATCGATGACTACCAATTCATCTGTGATTGCTTGATTTATTAATGTAAAGGCATAACTGCTGCCGACAAAACCTGCTCCAATAAGTGCTACTTTGTTTACTTTTTCGTTTGTCATTTATCTCATCCTCCTGAGTAAAACTAGGTTGTTTTTCTTATGTGAAGTATTTCACATTCTTATTGTGCAACACTTCACAAACTTTTGCAAGGGGATTGCTCAAAAAAATAATGTAGCCATTTTGTGAACACTCATATTGTGGTTTTAAACCGCTGTCCCCATACATGTTCTCATAAGAAAAAAGCCACCAAACACTCTTTGGTGGCTTCTCTCTTATTTAATAAGGTCCCCAATTGATCATGACACCGATACAAATAAAGACAAGGCCGATGACGAACCAAATGAGCGCAAGCGGCACCATAAAACGCAGCCATTTCACGTATGGAATCCCACTTGCAGCCAAGACAGCCATCAACACACCTGAAGTCGGATTCACGCAGTTGACCACCCCTTCACCGAGCATCACTGCTTCTACCGCTACTTGTCTCGTGATACCCATTAAATCAGCAAGCGGCGCAAGAATCGGTATAAAGACAACCGCTTCTCCTGATCCTGATGAAATCAAAAAGTGAAGGAGCGCACTGGCGATATACATGCCGATCGCACCAGCGATTGGACTAAACCCTGTCAGCATACTCGCAAGCCCATTCACCACAGTATCAAGCAGCTTGCCATTTTCCAAAATGACTGAAATGCAGCGTGCCATGCCGACAATGAGTGCGCCGTATACAAGGCTTTGACAGCCGACAATAAACGTTTTTGCAATATCATTGGCAGCTAATCCGCCAAGCAGGCCAGCAGCAATTGCCATGAAAATAAACACACCAGCCATTTCCTTATCGGTCCAGCCAAGCTGAAGCGCACCATACAAAAAACCCCCAAGCGACAAACCACACACCGCTAAAATCAGCTTATGTCTGCCGGTGAATTCAGGCTTGTCCACAGATTCCGCATCAGCTCCTCCTAGCCCTTTAGCTGGAAACCACTCGTCACCAAGCAAGCTTCCCTTTTCTTTATTTTTCAAGCGTTTTGTATATAAATAGATGTACACAATACTAGATAGGAGAAAACAAAGATAAATGATGACACGCAGCCCAATACCAGAAAAAATCGGCAATTCTGCAATCGTTTGTGATAAACCTAAAGGAGATGGAGACAAAATGGTTGCGTTAAAACCTGCATAACAGCCGATGTAAATAACCGCCGCTCCCGCCACTGCATCCCACTTTAAAGAACGTGCCACAATAATCCCAATAGGAATAAAGCCAATGACTGAGTTCACCACAATTCCGGTCGTCCCAAGTACAGAAAACAATCCGCCAACAATACAAATAAACAATAGCTGTTTCGTTTGGAACCGGCTGATGACATTGTGAATCATCCCATTAATGGCACCTGTCTTTTCCAAAATTGCAATGGTTCCGCCAGTAAAAAGAATCAGAAAAATAATAGAGGATGAACCAACCATCCCTTCTTGAATCGCTGTAAAAAAACCAACCGGACTAACTGGTGATTGATCAATACGGTGATAACTGCCAGGAACAGCTGTTGTGATCTCTCCTGACGTTTTCCGATCAAATTCACCGGCTGGTACAAAATACGTTGCGATCGTACAAATTAAAGCAATCATAAATAAGAGTACATATGCATCCGGCATCTGAAGTTTTCTTTTTTGTTTCTCAGGTGCTGATACTGTCGCTGTTTTCATCTGTCAAAACCCCTTTGTCCCGATCGGAATTTCACTTAATTTTCTGAATAATCAAATGATGTGTTATATTATAAACACTGATGATATTTAAGATCAATATTATTTCACTAAAAGAATGTTTTGGCAGATTATCTGTCAGCAAGGAGGCTTCTCATGACAACTTTGACAAACGAGATGAAACAAACCGTGACAGACATCTTTGAACATCTGCACGCTCATCCAGAAATCAGCTGGGAAGAGACAAATACGACAGCTTATATTGAAGCTCTATTAAAGAAATTAGGCTGTAAAACGAGAACATTTGAAGACTGTACAGGGGTAATTGGTGAAATTGGGGAAGGCGCACCAGTGGTTGCTGTGAGAGCCGATATTGACGCATTGTGGCAGGAAGTAGATGGCGTATTTCAAGCCAACCATTCATGCGGACACGATGCTCATATGACGATGGCACTTGGGACATTCATGGCATTGAAAGAAAAAGAACTTCCAAGTGGCACGATCCGATTCATTTTTCAGCCTGCCGAAGAAAGAGGCGGCGGCGCTTTAAAGATGATCGAAAAAGGTGTGTTAGCTGACGTCGATTATTTATACGGGGTGCATGTGCGCCCAATTCAAGAAACCTTAAACGGACGCTGCGCTCCTGCCATTTTGCACGGATCAAGTAATCATTACGTCGGGACCATTCTAGGGGAGGAAGCTCACGGTGCACGCCCGCACCTTGGGGTCAACGTCATCGAAGTTGCATCTACGCTTGTGCAGAGACTGGCGCATATCCATGTCGATCCACGAGTCGCCCATTCTGTGAAAATGACCAATTTAAATGCAGGCGGCGGCAGCTCAAACATCATACCTGGCAAGGCCTCTTTTACACTCGACGTTCGGGCACAGACAAACGAAGTGATGGATGAATTAGAAAAGGAAATTGAAAGAGCATGCTATTCTGTAGCGGATGCTTTTGGCGCCTCTATCACACTTTCAACTGATCATCGTCTTCCAGCTGCGACATTAAATGAAGAAGCTGTGGAGATCATGTCACATGCCATAGAGCAAGTGCTAGGCAAAGAACAGCTCGATCCACCGATCGTGACGACAGGCGGAGAGGACTTTCATTTTTATGCAGCAAAGGTTCCTCATATTAAATCGACGATGCTCGGTTTAGGCTGTGATTTAAAACCTGGGCTTCATCACCCTTATATGACATTCGATCGCTCCGCCATTTTTACTGGTATTGAGATTTTGACGGAAGCTGTATACGAAACACTTCAGCAGCATTCATCGTAAAATAAAAAAACCACCCGTCTTTCCTGAAGCGGGTGGTCTCCTTTATTTTACGCATTCGCATCTGTCATTGCCGGTACATTGATCTCTTTGACACAGGACACCCTGGATAGATGAATAACACATCTCGCCAGCTCGACAATATCTTGTACAGGTATTCTCGTTTCATCATACAGAGCAATGGCTTTTTCAGCGCCATCTTCGTACGGAACTTCTGCCGCCAGCTCTCCTGGATTGATACAGGTAACGGATATTTTATCTTTCCTCACGTGCTCTCTTAGTGCGTTCACAATACCACGAAGCCCAAATTTAGAAGCAACAAAAGAAACCTGAGACAAATTCGTATGGTCAAGTCCCGCAGTAGAACCAATGACGATGATCTTTCCATTCTCAGACGTCCTTACGTGCGGAAGCAGAGCTTGGATGTAGGTAATCGTTGAGGTAACGTTCACATTGATTAAATGAGCGATATCCTCCGGTTGATCATGATCGAAAGAATAATCATCTTCAAAGCCGCGTTTCTCCCATAAACCTACGTTATAAATAAGTACATCAATTGTTTGATTCTTCAATGCTTCGAGCATAAAAGGGATATGGGTTTGGCTTGATAAATCGATCTTCAGCCAAATTCTACGCACCCCATCGTCTATGTTCAAACTGCTTGGTTCACTTCGTGACACAATCCATACTGTATCTCCACTTGAAGGAAGACCTTTTACAAAGGCATCCCCTAATCCTTGACTCGCACCAAATATGATATAGTTTTTACTCATGCTTCCTCCTTCATGGCTCACTTACGAGCTTCCATCCATACACCCATTCATCTGTAAGCGTTTTATACCTATATCATACAGTGTCTTATACATGCCTGCCCCTTTTATGCTCATCTTTACTTTCTAAATGGCCTAGCTTCCTTATTTCCTTTAATTCCTCTGGTAACGCACGCGCTTCTATAAAGCTTTTGATCATGTCGACAAAAAGTTCTTTCTTTTCAAAAGTAAACGTATGTCCAATGTCAGGAACGATGAACCCGGCTGCATTCGGGTGTGCATTCGTGATTTTTTCTGCTGACCTAGTCATAATGCCCTTTTCCTTTTCTCCCACTGTCACAAGAATCCGTGCCTTCGCTTGTTGAAACGTGTCAGGGAGCTTGTAATGAAGATTTTCTTGAAACATCGTAAGCAGCGTCTTCTTCTGCAATTGTTTGGAATCCGCTGCATAATGATCCAGTACATCGTTTGGAAGTCCCATCTTTTCTGCTTGCAGCTGGATGAACCAATCTTTCTTTAATAACGGATATGTAAGAGGTAAAATGGGCCTTACCATCAAATAGAGCCATGGTAATGGCAACACAAGGGCGCTATTGATGATGGCGATGTCTGCGATGTCTGGCTCTCTCGATAACACATCAACGGCTACCTGTGCACCTAGAGAGAAGCCAATTAGAATGACTGTACGGCCATGTGCATGCTCCTTTATCCATGAAATGATTTCATAAGCACTTTCTCGCATGGAAAACGACGTTTCATTTGCTCTTGTCCCGTGACCAATAAAATCAGGGGTATAGCATTCATACGTTTCCTTGAATATTTCCATATGCTCCTGCCACATCCAGCTGCTTACGCCTCCACCGTGCAGGAAAATCATCATTGGTTTTTCCACCATCGACAACTCATCCACCATCCTTATATATAAGAAAAAGCAGTCGCTTTTTGAGCAGACTGCTTTTTCCATATGCTCCCTTCTATTATAAGGGAACTGTTATACAATTGGCTATTTTTTCAAATCTTCGATCGAGTTGACGTTTTTCATATAAGTCGGAACAACGAGACCCATGCGAAGACCCTTCATACTTGTACCGAGATCATCATATTTTCCTTTAAACTTCGCTGCATACGTTTTATGCGTATTTGGAAGCCATGCAGATAATGATGCATCAGCACTTCCGGTTGCAATTGCTGTCCACATTGGGCCCGCTTCAACCTGAGTCAAGGTCACTTTAAAGCCAAGTTCACGCAATACCTCTGCGGCCACATTGGTACTTGCAATCTCACTATCCCACGCAACGTAGGCAAGATTGATTTTGTCACCGTTTGACTTTTTCACGCCTTTTGTCCATTTCGCTACTTGATCTTTATGCTTTTTCACATATTTAACTGCAGCATCCTTTGGTTTGACGCCATCCTGAATATCAAGCATCACTTCACCCATATCATCTTGAGACCATTTAAACTGACTGAGCATTTTGGCTGCTTCCGGCTGATCCTTCGCAAATCCTTTACGAGAAATGGTGTGAATTTCTTCTTCGTCACCATATGATTTTTTCGGATCATCTAAATATTTCAAATCGTAGCGGGAAAACATCCAGTGAGGATTCCAGCCAGTGATGATAATCGGTTTTTTACGGTCATACGATTTCTTCAATGTCGCTGTCATCGCTGCACTTGAGGCAGATACAACCGTCCAATCCTCTAAACCGTAATCCTTTTTCGCTTGATCGGTTAAGGCCATAATACCTGAACCCGGATCAATCCCGATAATCGTTTTATTGACCTGCTGTGCTGCACTTGCATTTGAATCTGATTGTGCACCACAAGCCGCTAGTAAAAAGACGAGCAGGGCGGTCATCCCAATGTAGAGAGACTTTTTCCACATTAAGCATTCCCCCTGGTTTTTTTCGTTTTAATGTTTTGTGTAATACGATCCAGTGTGATCGCTACAATAACAATGGCAATACCAGCTTCAAAACCAATCCCTGTTTTCAGCTGCGTTACTGCACTATATACTTCCGAACCAAGTCCTGGTGCACCAACCATTGCCGCAATGACGACCATGGATAGAGCAAGCATGATACTTTGGTTAATCCCAGCTAAGATGGTTTTTGTAGCAAGTGGAAGCTGAACTTTGAACAAACGCTGGAATGTCGTTGAACCAAAAGCTTCTGTTGCTTCAATTAAATCAGATGGTACTTGTTTAATCCCGAGAATGGTCATACGAATCGTTGGCGGCATAGAGAAAATAACCGATGCCACAACGCCAGGTACTACTCCGATGTTAAAGAAGAAGATTGCTGGTAAAAGATAAACGAATGCAGGCATTGTCTGCATTAAGTCTAAAATAGGTGTGACAATTTTACGCACTGTTTCCTTCTGTGATGCCCAAATACCGATCGGAACCCCGATCACGATAGAAATGACCACAGCTGTCAGAACGAGCGCAAGTGTTTGCAGCATTGGCTGCCAGTAGCCTAAATAGTCGATCAGTAAGAATCCAATAAGTGTGAAAAGAGCAACTCCTCTTGTACTGATCCACCAAGCAATGCCGGCAAAGATAAGCGTTAAAATAATGGATGGAATGACGCCAAGTGCAGCTACAATACCATTTACTGTTCCAGCTAATCCATTTGTGATGCCATCAAAGAAACCACCAAAGGTTAATGTTAACCAGTCAACAAATTGATCGATATAATCCGCGAACGGAATTCTAGGTAAATCACTCATACTAAACATCTTATTCTACCTCCTGTGCAGAAGGCTCTTGTGCTTTAATTTCCTCTAGCTTGTTAGAAGACATGTTGATATATTCATCATTACCTGATAATGCACCAATCAATGCACCTCTGACCACAATACCCTTCATTCTGTTTTTCTCATCTACAACGGCAATTGGAATGTTCGCATCAGACACCGCGTCAAAGATCTCTGTTAAATACGTTGATTCCAATACTGTCGTAAATTCTTTATCAAGAACAGTTTCTAGCGACGCACCCGTTTCTGCCGCTTTTTTCGCTGCTTGTGCAGAAATAACACCTAATAAATGCTTTTTCTTATCTACTGCATAGATAGACGAAATACCAAGGTTCTTCATGAGCGTGAGCGCAACACGTGCCCCTTTATCAATCTGAACTGTTTCTGCACGTTTCATAATATGACCAGCGGTTAATACTTTAGAAAGGTCTACATCTTCAACGAAACGTTCAACATACTCGTTCGATGGGTTCATCAGAATTTCTTCTGGTGTTCCGATTTGAACGATATTCCCGTCTTTCATGAGGACAATGCGGTCGCCAATACGAAGCGCTTCATCTAAATCATGCGTGATGAAAATAATTGTTTTTCCTACAGACGTATGAAGCTCAAGCAATTCATCCTGCATGTCTTTACGAATTAATGGATCTAGTGCGCTGAATGCTTCATCCATTAACAAAATATCAGGGTCATTAGCTAGTGCACGTGCCAATCCAACACGCTGCTGCATACCGCCACTTAATTGATTTGGGTACTGCTCTTCAAAACCTTCAAGTCCAACAAGCTTTAAAGATTCAAGCGCTTTAGAGCGGCGCTGTTCTTTCTCTACACCTTGCAATTCAAGCCCGTATTCTGTATTCTCCAGAATGGTACGATGCGGGAACAATGCGAAGTTTTGGAAGACCATGCTGATCTTTTTCCGTCTAACTTCACGCAATTGATCCTTTGACATATTTGTTATCATATCCCCATCAATATAAATTTCGCCGGAGGTTGGTTCGATTAACCTATTTAGCAGCCGCACAAGTGTGGACTTTCCGCTCCCTGATAGCCCCATGATGACAAATATCTCGCCGTCATACACATCAAAATTTGCTCGATTGACACCAACTGTTGCGCCGGTCTCTTTTAGGATTTCTCTTTTTGTCTTCCCTTTTTCAAGCATTTGAGATGCTTTTTTAGCATTTTTACCGAAAATTTTAGATACATTATTTATCTTGATTTTGATCTTTCTCTCTTCAGAATTCATTTTTTCCCTCCAAATTAGCATCTTTATAACCGTAACATAAGCGTTATGATGCGAACAATCTTTAGAATTCGCTTATTTCCGTACAATATGTATGAATTCCATATAGAGGTCTGGTGATTACAGTTTATACGCCGTATTACTCGTAAATCCTATAGAATGCTTCATAAACTACATATTTTACGGGGTATTTTCTCTCATCAGACAATATTTTACTGGAAATTCCTTATTGTGCTAAAAAATAAGTCGAATCCTTGTGATAGCGGACTTTTTCTTTCATGGGTGAACCATGCCCCTGAACAGGATTTACCCGAAAAAGGTCACATAAAAACCTTTTTCCTCAAATTTTAATCAAATTCATGAAAAAAACTGCCTGCAACTTTCGTTACAGACAGCCTGTTTTTTTAGGACTCTAGGGCAGCTTTCTTAATATTATCTTGAAGCTCAAGCATACGTTTTGTTCCGTCCTCACGTAATCGTTTGTTTTCTTCTTCAATCTGCTTCGTCTCTTTCATCCCTTGTACAATCGTATTAAAGGATGATTCGATCGTTTCAATGTCGATGCTTGGACGACCTGATAATTTAGCAATCTCAACACTTTGACTTGAGATATTTTCAGCATTTCGTTTCAGCATTTCATTCGTTCTTCTGTCCAGTTCACTCATGGAATCAGCCACAAGCTTTTGTCTCTTCACTGTCACCGCTTGAATAATTCCATTTTTGAAAATTGGAATCGTAATGATGAAGGCAGAGTTAATTTTCCCGATTAATTTCGTATTACCACGCTGTAGCAAACGGATTTGCGGTGCCGTTTGAAGTGCCACCATCCGTGCCATATCAAGATCATATACACGCTCTTCAAGCGCTTGAATCCCATTACGAAGCGTATCCAACTCCATTTGTGCCAGCTGGTTTCCCCCCGCCGCTTTTTCTTCATAAGAAGGAACCAATTGTTTTAATTCTTCGATCTTCATTTGCCCTGCGACGACATACTTTTCAAGCTCCATATAGTATTGAATGTTATGCTCATACATTTCTTCAAGCGTAACCGTCGATTTGGTCATTTCATCTTTGTATTTACTGATTTCCACATTGATTTTTTCAATTTCTGCACCGAGCGTTTGATATTTGCTGAAAATCTTTTCGATCATGCTGCCGCCGCGTTTAAAGATTTTTGATAACAAACCACCCTTAGGCTCGTCAAAATCATTTTTATCAAAACGATCCATAATTTTTCCAAGCTGTGTAAGCATCGTTCCTGAGTCTGTGACACTTGTTGAACGCATCATAGAGAGAATACGGTCAGAAAACTTAGAGATTTCGACAGCCGGCTGTTTTCCGTATTCAAGCAGTTCAAGCTGATTTTTGGCATCAATCTGTCTCGCAATGTTTTGGACTTCTGGTTCATTGCGCAGCTGAACGCGAATATCGTCTGCCTTTTCAATCGTGATTTCCTCTTTATCAATTGAAATGATGTCATTTCCGTTTGTATTTGTCATAAGCTTTGATCTCCTTATCGGTTTTTAATGGATTGAAATAACTTTCTCACAATAGACGGCTCTTTAAACTCTTGGTTCATGACCATTTCATCAAGCCAATGTGTATCAAATAATTGATCGTCTATATACCGCTCTATACACTGATAGCCGGCGGGATGATACACGAAGAGATCCACACCCATTTCATTTAGGAAAATCAGGGCAGCCGCATCAGAACGAGTCAGCTCACCATTATATTCCGTATGGTATAAAATCACTTTCGGTACAGTCTGGGCATAATCAAAGGTTTGAATGAGTTCAATTACATCTTGGTTCATATGCAGAAGCTGCTTGAATAAATAAATACGCACATCTAATTCAGTCTCATGGCCTTCTTTTAACAGCTTCGGATGCTGACAAATGCGAGAAATGGCCTCTGCGATCGCACGCTGCGTGCCCTCATATAAATGCGAGAACTGCCACACATTGCTTTTCATTAACAAATCAGGGTCAACCTCTCCTGCTTTAGAAAGTGCATGCTGATAATGAAATTGATAATTCGAAGACACTTCTTGTGTGAAAGGGAAATGACGAATCGTTTTCGTTTCTTTCCCCTCCATTAGCGTGTGGATACGGTCCCAATATTCTCGCTTGTCTCTCGTCACCCCCATCATCTTCGCAAAAAGATTCGGAATCTGTATGGTGTCACGGTCTGCTTTGAAATTCGGGCGGATAAACGACCGTTCCTTCGCAATTAAAAATAGCTCATCATACGTTGTCTTTAGCGTAATAGAATGAGGGGTATGATCTCTGAATTGCCATGGCTTATACAGCATGGAATCTTCTGTGTGAAGTACCTCTTCAAGCTCTCTTGTCGAACGGTACGCCACCGTTGATTTCCTCTCAGGCTTTTCAGTAGGGAACGGTTCAAGCTTTGACGTCCCTGGATACTGATCAATAAAAGTCAGCTTTTCTTCTGGATCTAATTCACGAAATTGATCCTTGCCTTCTGGATGAAACAGCACCACATCACAGCCAATCAGCATGACATAGTAAAGAAAATAAAGCTGACTTTTATTCGCCTCTCCATACCAAATGACAGCTGGCATTTTTTCTTCCAAATTGCCTTCCTTCAGCCATGGTCCTAGATGATTATTTGAAAACTTCACCACATCTAGCAGCACGCGGCGGAAATCAGGATGCTGGAATCCCCCTTCATGCAGCTGCTTGAAATGTTCAAACACCTGGATTAGCGAAAGGCGGATATGCCGGTTCATCACTGGGTTTGGATGACGGACAATGAGCTGTTCACCGTCTAAGAAAGCCACAAATCGATTCACGGACAATCCCTTTTCTTCCTGATTGATCATATGAATCCGCTGGAGCGCTTGAAAGTGCTCCGGCTCAATATGCCGGTTGAGGGTTTCACTTAAAATATGCATGCCGTCAGTTTCGTATAATTCATGTAAATAAATAAAATAATCGGTTGCATCATGCGGAGTTCCAAGGACGCGGGCGGCGAGACGCGGCAAGGATAAGGTGTGCTCGTCCTTGACGTAGCCGTCTCGTTCAGGGAGCGGCTTTTTCAGCAGGTTTTTCCAGGCTTCCTGTTTCGCCCGTGTCTGGGTTACGTTGATTTCTTTATAACTCACGCCGCTCCTTCCTTTCTCCTATATTTTCTCGAAAGCTACTACTATCATATCATTCAGCCTTCTACTTCTGCTATCGAATCGAAGGCTTTTTTGCTGTGTTCATCTTCTTTGCGACAGAAGCGGCGATTTCGTCTGCCGCCGCCATGCCAGAGGCTGTCGTCGGTTCAAACGATAGCTCAGCATCTAAGACTTCCCCATGACTCGGAGCGAAGCCTTTATCTGCTTGACGTATGAGATCAGCATCTAACAAGGAGTCGCCCGCTCCATAAACATATTCAAGGTGTAGCCTTTCTTTTAGAAAAGCAACAGCAGCCCACTTATTGAGCGGCTTTGGAATAAAATACAGCTTTCGGCCTTGAAGGGAAACTTGCCAGCCTCTCTCCTCACCCCACAGCCTTAATTCAGCAAGCGGAATATGAGAAAGAAACTCGTCTTTCATAATCAAATAAAGAAATCTTCCCTCAGCTGTTCGAGTACGTTTCACCCAAGCGGCAACCGGAAGTTCAGAGATCGCCCTCAGCATATCTCTCACCGGCATACACTCTTGCAGTCTCTCATCTACAATCGCCTGCCACTCCTCAAGCGGCTTACCGTGATGAAGGATACAGCCGCCGTTTGTCGTGACGGCATACTCTGGTTTGATCTCTTGCTGAAAGAGAGTGATTCGTTCAAATTGTGCTGTCGTTCTTGTCGTCACTGGGATAAACCAGCCTGCTTGATGAATTGCCTGTAAGGATGCTTTCGTTTCAATAGACATGTAGGAAAGCGGCCGGTCGTCCAGCACCTCAATTAATTCGTATGCTCCCTTGTATGCATACTGCTCAAGCATTCGATGTGAGTATATCAGTGTCCGGTCTAAATCACTGGCAAATGCGATGTTCTTCATGACGATTGCTCCAACGGGCGGATGAGCCCGCAGCATGTGTAGGACATGTTGGCATATTCAATGACGGGCACGCCTCTGTCCTCTGCGAGTAGTAAAATGTGCTTGAGCTTTTCCCGAGATCGAGGCTGAATGAGTATTTTCCAAGGGACTCTTCTGAGCAGCACACGGGTCGTCTCACCGACGCCCGGCTTAATCAAATGTGTATTGTCTATTTTGAACTCCTGACCAATTGCTTCAATGGATGTCATCCCCCGCCAGTCAGGAGGCGTTCCTTGTGCGAGCAGGGTCTCTGCTTTCTCTTGTACATTTGCATTAAGTTCAGAAAATGCTTCTTCAATTGTATTCACGTACAGATTAGAGACATCCTCATCAATGAGCTCTTCATAATACTTGGCCCCATGGAAATCATCGGCATGGATCCAGCGGTTGTTTAGCACCGTTCGACTAACTAGACCAGAGACCGTTGAATTCAAGCAGGCACTTGGAATGAGGAAATCCTCTCTCGTTCCGTAAACACTCGTACAATAACCAGGATCAGCAAGCACAGCTAGCTCACTCGAAAGACGAATTCCATATTTCTGTTCAAAATCAAGCACCGCTTTTTGAAGCTCTTTGGAAATAGCACCCTTTCCGGTCCAGCCGTCAATAAAGGCAATCTCAAAACCTGGATGTTCTTTGAGGATATAATGTAGCGCATTTTCATCTATTCCACGGTCACGAATAATAGAGATGCTATAATGCGGCAAATCGAGACCATACGTCTTTCTGATATACCGTTTAATGAGCACCCCGATTGGTGTCCCAGCCCGTGCCAAGCTGCACAGAACGGTTTGAAAACCTCGCTTTTTCACAATTTGTTCTGCGACAACCGCTACGGCTTCCGCTACCTTTTGCTTACTTTCTTCAAGAGATTGATAGAATAAGTCCATATAAGATGCCGTCGGCTTATATTCAATTGGCAGCATTTCTGAGTAATGGGCACCGCTTTGAATAGAGCGCTCCCGCTCTTCTGTACTTTTCTCCATCTCAATCGACGATAAATCCTTGAGTAAGAAGGTTACGTCCTGCTCTGGATAGCTTCCCATCTTTGTATACACGTTAGCCATTCACCTTCACCTCATCTGATAAAGTCACAATATGCACATGCTTCACATGCCGCTCAGCAAATAAGTGGATCAGCGGCATCAAAGCTTCTTGAGACACCTTTTTCTCAAAAAACAAAAAGACATCATCGTACTGATCTTTAGGGATATTGTACACATAGTGCTGAATGCGGGCATCCTCTGGACTCAAAAATGCGAATCCGTTTTGAACGGCGTACCCTTCCTTTTCAACCGGATGAATCGGACTTCTTGTCGTCGAATGAAAAAGGACACCTTCGCCCATATGAGCTGCAAGTCTCATCGGCACATACATCAATTCTCCTGTCCCTAAGCAGAGTGTCTGTTTTCCTTTTCGTTCTCGCTGAAGCTTCAGCCCAGCCTCAGCAGCTGCTTGATCAATGGCGTCCGTGTCCGCTGCGCTTAAACCGAAACGACCTGTTTCATGGATATACGGCGAATGCCCCGCCGGATTGACTGCATGGGAAAGTGAATATGGCACTTGCTTAAAGAAGGATTGAAGAGAATGAAAAGAGAGTTCAGGTCTTTTCTCTTGCGCAGCAATTTCATACGAATAAGCAGGCTCATCCAGCGTTGTCCCCCGAAACATCATCTGCCCTTTTAATAAAGATAATGATGTGATATTTACACCTAGCTCCTCTTGAAGCTGAAGCATCGCTTCCTCGTGCTCCTCTGTTCTCCAATCTAAAATGGATAGAATCGTATAAGAGGATCTAGGGTACTTTGCGTGCAGATCCCGAATGATATTCATATTTGTCCGGCCTGTCGTGACCTCATCATCTACTAGCACAATCGGGCGATCCGTCCGAAGTAAAGCGTCGTCTGCGTAGCAAAGCTGATCTGTCGCATGAGAATGTTCCTCTTCAAATACGAGTGAAGGATCAAGATCCAACAGCTGTTCACGTGTCGTATGAATGTAAGATGCTCCTTCTATGACGTCATACACTCCATGACCAAGCGCAGTTGCCGTTTCAGCAAAGCCGATCACAATCGGCTCGTTTACCGCCGAAAGCTTCTCTTTTTTAAGCGCAGCATAGGCTTCGGTTAACTTAACATGATCATTCGTTTTTAGTGCTTCTACTATATCGTCTTGATGCAGGGGCGTCTTGCCTGTTTGTTCTTTTGCATAAGCCATTGCCAAAAGACCTGAGACGAGGAGTGGTTTCAACGGGTGAACAGGCATATGTTTCCCGAGCACCTTACTAACAAATAAAAAGGCTCTCTTTTTGTTCACCCGTGCCGCCATGTCAAAAAGATGTTCTTTTTCAAGCTGAAGCGTACCCCCTTTGAGGTTAAGCTCCACCTCCATATGTTCCAAGATGTTCAGCGTATGTGGCTTCTGATTCTGTGAGTATGTCGATATAGCTTCTATTTTCATGAAACACCCCGTAAATGTCTGACTTCATTAAAATGTTTTCCGCCCAGCGATAGTGCGGCTTCGTTTCGTTCATTTTATTAGAGAAGGTACTCTTCATCACGCCGACTGTACCATCTGCATGCTCTAAAATACTTAATGCATCCATGTACTCTTCCTTTGTGACAACGTACATGCTTTGAACTGGCTTGAGATGTGTTGGATGGATGACTGTCTTGCCATGAATACCGTTTACCACATCCAGCTTTGTCTCTTTGAGCAGACCTTGCATATGATCGAGTTCAGATGAGGAAGACTCACCGCTCTTAGAAATTGCACGGATGAATGGATTTTGTTCTTTTCGTGCCGGTCCAAAATGCTCCCATACAGCTCCTGATATCACAAAAGAACGACCAAAATAATTGATGATATCTGTGATCAACTCAGCAATGACTCTGATCTCATAAATGGTGGTCTCGCGGTCACGGCGAATGCCGTATAATCCACACAGATCCGTTGCCCCAATGCGAATATTCAAAATATATTCCTCATCATTCAGCATGATCTGCTTTAATTCAGACAACACCTGATATCTCGTTTCTTTTTCTAGTAAATCTGGTGTTTCTAAAATGGGCATTCCGTATAGTGTTTTCTGAGTTTGTGCTGAAGCCTGTTTCAAACTGTTCACATATTCCTTTGCATTGTGAACGGAGCACTTTGGAAACACAAAACCAGTCAGTAAATGAAGAGAGGGACCGAGCAAATCTGCCATTTTGAGCAGCTGTTTGGGCGAACGAACCCGAATAAATAAAAGCGGCAAGTGCTCAGCCATTTCTGGAGAGTGATGAATTGTCTCAGAAAGGCAGGTCAATTGTGCCACTATATTCTGTTCAGCCATGTCCACTTCCTGATCACCAATGGCGTCCTCCAAGCAAAACACAACAGAGCAAAGCGCTTCATATTTCTGCGAAAGCAGCATGTCTGCTACATCCTGTCTTGTCGCAGGCATATACAAAGTAGCACCTAATGCATGCGCAAGTACATGCCTTGGCGTCAATGAATGAACTGCCGCCGGCCGCTTAAAAAAAATATCGTGCTGCCTCGTCTCTGATAAAAAACGAAAATATCGCATGCAGTGCCACCTCCTGTTGTAATGACTTGATGATTCAAAAAAGGATGGAGCCGCTAGTCAACTCCATTCCTTTTTGATCGTCCTATTCTTCTTTTGAAGCCGCAGCTTCGTTTGTTACACCTTGATGCTTCTTCTTATTGATTTTATGAACAATAAACGTTCCGATAAACGCTAGGATAATAATCGCAAAGAATGCAAGATGCGGGATTTCAATATGAGCAGCACTTAAGCCCATTTTGATGGCAATAATTCCAATGAGAATAAATGCCGTATTCTCAAGCTCTGGTATACGGTCGATGAGCACAAGGAATAATTGTGCCACTGTACGCATCATGAGAATTCCAAGCATTCCACCTAAAAGAAGAATCCATACTTCCTCAGATACAGCGAATGCAGCAAGAATACTGTCTACCGAGAAGGCAAGGTCCATAATTTCTACAGAAATAACAGTTGCCCAGAAGACGCCAAATACACGAATCATCCAGCCTTCTTTTTTCAATTCCTTCGCTTCGTCATCTCCGTCACCTAACCAGAAGTGCTTAATGACCAGCCAAGCTAAGTATGCAGCGCCTAGTACCTTAATCCACCAAAACTTAATAAGCAGCATCCCTACGCCAATAAATAGAAAACGGAAGAAATAAGCGCCAATTAATCCGTAGGTTAATGCCTTTTTACGCTGCTTTTCAGGTAAATGTTTCACCATAACAGCTAATACAAGTGCGTTATCCGCTGACAACAAACCTTCAAGCACAACAAGGGTCCCGATAAGCCCCCAAGAGACAGGGTCTGTTAATACCTCTGCCCACATATGCCAATCAAAAAACGAGGCATACGTGTCCAACATATGTTTCAAAATGTCCAACTGGTTTTCCTCCTATAAGTGTAGAAGCATCAGCAGGCTTTCGCCTGCTGTTATTCTTGATCGCTGTTTCTTTCTCACTTTGGAAAATACCCTCATATGAGTCATTGGCAGCGCCTCTTGAATGAAGTTGTTTCTTCTCTTTACACTTCTAACCCATAATTTTGACAAAGAGCTGCAAGTCCGCCAGAGAATCCGCTTCCGATTGCGTTAAACTTCCAATCGCTGCCGTGTCTGTATAGTTCGCATACGACGACAGCTGTTTCAATTGAGAAGTCCTCCCCTAAATCAAAACGAATCAATTCTTCCCCGCCCTCTTCATTTACAACACGAACAAATGCATTAGAGACTTGTCCAAAATTCTGGCTGCGTGCCTCTGCATCATGAATCGTCACTGTAATTCCGATACGATCAATGTTAGCAGGAATTTTCGAGAAATCAACGAGAATTTGCTCGTCATCTCCATCTCCTTCACCCGTACGGTTATCACCGGTATGAGTAACACTACCGCTTGGATGCTGCAGATTATTATAGAACACGAAGTCTGTGTCTTGCTGACAACGATTGTTTGCATCTACTAAGAAAGCCGAAGCGTCCAAATCAAATTCGGCTCCGCCTGAATATTTATTCGTATCCCAGCCAAGTCCGATCATCACTTTTGTCAGCCCTGGGTTGGTTTTCGTTAAATCGACACGTTGTCCTTTTGAAAGCTGAATCGCCATATTCGTATCTCTCCTATCTTCTGAAAATATGAAAACGGGCGTTACCCGATATCTAAGCCGAAGTCTGTTGCAATGCGGGCAAGTCCGCCTTGATAGCCTGATCCAACAGCTGAAAATTTCCACTCTCCGCCATGACGGTATAATTCACCTACAATAATCGCTGTTTCAATTGAAAAGTCTTCTGCCAAATCATAGCGAATGAGCTCTTCATTTGATGCCGCATTTAAAATACGGACGTAAGCGTTAGACACCTGTCCAAAGTTTTGGCTGCGTGCTTCTGCATCATGGATTGTAATGACGAAGGAGATTTTCTCAATACTTGCTGGTACAGTTGAAAGATCAACATTGACCTGCTCGTCATCTCCGTCTCCTTCACCTGTACGGTTATCGCCTGTATGTACGATACTTCCGCCACCGCCAGTTGTTTGATTGTAGAAGACAAAGTCAGATGGAGAGTTTGCTTTCCCTGCTGCATCTAAAAGGAATACGCTTGCGTCTAGATCAAAGTCATGTCCGCCATCATACTTGTTTACATCCCAGCCAAGACCTACGACTACTTTTGTTAAACCTGGATTCGTTTTTGTTAAATCAATTTTTTGACCTTTCGCTAAAGAAATTCCCACTAGGAACCTCTCCCTTCTAATTAAATGTAGTTTCTCGTAATATCGGCAAGCTTCGCATCGTTTGTACCATTTCCTACAGCTACAAACTTCCACTCATTCTCGTGGCGATAAAGCTCTCCAACGATTAATGATGTTTTACCTGCATATTCATCTTTCAAATTATATTTCACTAATTCTTGATTGTTTGAACGGTCAACAATTCGGATGTAAGCATTTTGAATCATACCAAAGTGTTGGTTTCTTCTAAGTGCATCATAAATGTTCACAACGAACACCAATTTATTCACATTGCCTGGTACCTTGCTTAAGTTGACGAGGACTTGTTCATCATCTCCGTCTCCTTCACCTGTCAGGTTGTCACCTGTATGTTCAACACTGCCGCATTTGCTTTTCAAGTTACCAAAGTAAATCAAATCTTTATTTTCAACAAACTTATCATTTTTCAGCATCAGCACTGAAGCGTCACAATCAATATCAGCACCGCCGCCTCCGCCAAACAGCTTACCTAAAAAACCGCCGCCTTGTGATACAGGGTCCCAGCCCAGTCCAACTAGAATATTGGTTAGTCCTGCTTTTCCTTTTGTTAAATCAATACGTTGACCTTTTTCTAATGTAATCGCCAAATCAATCACTCCTCCAGCATAATAAAAATCTATTTATTAAGCGATGGACCCTATTAAAATCATCATACATGAAAATTCGACAAAATTCATGAAATGACATTGGAGCCTCTTACTCTTTTTTCTATTTACTAGTATATACGATCTATGTATAAAAGAGGTTTCAATATGATGATATTTTTTTAAAGAAAGATCCATGACAAAAATGATTCATGTCGTAAAAGAAGTGTTTCATGTGAAACATTGTCGAATGTTCCCGTTACATAGCCTCTCGCTTAAAAACAGTGCGCGCATCCACTTCATATGTTGATATAGAAAATTCATGTACATAGCTGTGATAAACCCTTTCATTTCCTTCCGTTCCTGACTTTCTTTATACTTATGAATAGAATTCAACGTATTGATGAAAGGGTGTTGATGATGCCATCACTTCATATATTAGATCAAGTCGCCATCCCTAAAGGCCAGTCCGCACAAGAAACATTGGTTCATACGACAGAGCTGGCCAAGCTTGCAGAAACACTGGGGTATGAGCGGTATTGGTTTGCTGAACACCACAGCACGAGAGGACTCGCGAGTACAGCGCCTGAAATATTAATGGCACATATTGCTTCACACACATCGACTTTGCGCACAGGCTCTGGGGGGATTTTACTCCCGCAGTACAGCCCTTTTAAAGTAGCAGAAGTCACCCGCCAGCTTGAAGCCCTTTACCCTGGGCGGATTGAGATCGGGATTGGTAAATCCCCAGGCGGAATTGAACGGACGAGACTCGCTTTGACAGACGGCGTGAAGAAAGAACTATCTCAATTTGACCGCCAGCTGGAGGACCTTCTTTTTTACTTATCTGACAGCCTGCCTTCTGGTCATCGGCATGCAGGAGTGAAAGCGGCTCCGCTCGTTGATTCTTATCCGCCAGTCTGGTTGCTTGGACTCGGGGAAAACAGTGCCATCCAGGCGGCATCACTTGGAATCAACTATATTTTCGGACATTTTATTCATCCTGCACGAGGCCGGCAAGCTTTTGAAGCGTATCGGTCACACTTTTCTCCATCCGTTTTCTCACGTCAGCCTCAGTCTATGTTTGCTGTCTTTGTGATCTGCGCAGACACAGACGAGGAAGCAAGCCGCATTGCCACCAGTACAGATTTATGGCTACTTCGGGTTGAAAAAGGGCTGGACAGTCGCGTTCCTTCTATAGAAGAAGCAGAGAACTATCATTACACTGAGCAAGAAAAGAAAAAAGTGTTACAAAACCGCCAGCGAATGATTGTTGGCTCAAAGCAAACAGTGAAAGAACAGCTACAAATCTTAATGGACCGCTATCAAACGGACGAGATCATGATATTAAACAATTCATTTGATCCAATGGAAAAACAGCGTTCCTTTGAACGAATCGCAGAACTATTTTGAAGCCAATCTTTCATTGGCTTCTTTTTTACATTGTCATAAAAAATGGGAAATGTAACATCGAGATGTCAAAAAGCTTCCTTCTGTCATCTGATCGCAAATGTGTCTTCTAATCGTTAGCGAACTGTAAACGCATGGTAGGTGTACCTTTTATATAGTAGAGGTACATATGAAGTAACGGTTTACAATGCTGAGAAGGAAGGAGATGACTGGCCTTGAATAAGCGACTTGACTGGGTGGATGCGGCTAAAGGAATCGGCATTCTGCTCGTCGTTATGGCACATGTACCCATTCCTGATTCATTCAAGCAATTTATATATTCTTTTCATATGCCACTCTTCTTTTTACTATCAGGTATGATGTTTCGATCATCCTCACAACCTGCTATGTCATTTATACAGAAAAAAGCGAAAAGCTTGCTCTTACCTTATCTCTATTTCTCCATTATTACGTACGTTTTCTGGTTCACGGTGACCCGATTTTTCGCCTTTAAGGGGCAAACAGATATTGATCCCTTCGTTCCTTTTACAGGGATTTTCATTTCAAATGCCGATGAAGCAAGACTGACGCATAACCCAGCCATCTGGTTTTTAACGACGCTCTTTTTAGTGGAAATGTTGTTTTTCTTAATGCATCGTCTGACAAAAGGAAAACCAGCTGTATTGATTTTACTGACCGTCCTTTGCGGCGGAGCCGGATATGCTTCCACGCTATTGTTAAACCAGAGTCTCCCTTGGAATGCCAACGTTGCATTAACGGCTGTTGTGTTTTATTCAATCGGATTTTTAGCAAAACAATGGTTTGTGGAATTAAAAACAGATCCTACCCTTCTGTTATGTACAGGTCTGCTTGTACTGACTGCATATATGCAAAGCTTTAATTCACGAATTGATATGCGGGTCAATGACTATGGGGACCTATTCATTTTTTATGCTTGTGCACTGCTCGGTTCAGCTGCTGTTATTTATTTAAGCTTCAAATTGAAAACGTCCACGATATTGACGTATCTCGGACGTCATTCCATTGTGATTCTCGTCCTGCAATTTGCCGGTATCGATATCATGAAGGCATTTGTTTATTACGGACTAGGCATCAATATCTCTGATACAACGCAGCTTTCTTGGACACTCTTTTATACGATCGGTACATTGCTGCTCATGGTGCCATGTATCTCTTTCTTGAGCAAGTATCCTATGCTGCTCGGCAAACCAGCAAAGTCAGCACACCGCTACAAAGAAAAAACATCCGCCGGCTAATGGGGCGGATGTTTTTCTATTATTCATCATTTAATTGAGAAGGATAAAGTGTCATTCCTCCATCAACAAATAATGTAGCACCTGTAATATAGGCCGCTTCTTTTGATACGAGAAATGCAGCGGCGGACCCAATCTCCTTTGGCTCGCCAAACGTTCTCATTGGAATTTTCTCAAGCTGCTTTTGTTTTTTTTGTTCATCTTGAAGGTCGTCATTTGATTCCGTTGCCATTGTACCTGGTGCAATCGCATTAACCCGAATACCCGCTTCGGCATAATCAAGAGCCAGCGTCTTCGTCATCATATTCATTCCTCCTTTAGAAGTAGAGTAATGAACATTGAACGGCCGCGGGATCTCTTGATGGACACTGGATATATTCAAGATTGACCCTTTCACATCATGCTCCATCATATAGGCAATCGCTGCCTTTGCTCCTAAAAATGAGCCTGTGATATTCACATCAATGACCTTTTGCCATTGTTCCAACGTCATTTCATGCGGCATTGCTTCTTCACCGTTAAAGCCTGAATTATTGACGAACACGTCTAGTGCGTTAAAATTCTCCAGCGCGGCATCCATTAACGCCTGAATTCCTTCCTCTTTGGAGACATCTGCGTGTACTTTCACCGCCCTACCTCCATGCTGTTGAATGGCTTGTACTGTTTCTTCAGCCCCCTCTTCATCGCCTTTATAATTCACAACCACGTTCATTTGTTCTTGTCCAAATCTCAAGGCAATGGCTTGTCCTATGCCTTTAGAAGAACCTGTCACAATGGCTGTTTTCCCTTTTAAATCTTGATACATCTTCATTTCCTCCAATCACGTGCTTCATCTTGTTGATACACAATGGTTACCCATTTTGAAAAAAAGAAAAACACAATCCTCTTGAATACAAAGGATTGTGCTGTTCATCAAGCTAAAAGGTGTTATAAACATTCTCGCAAGTTTCAGCTGTGGGCTGGTAAAAGCAATGTGACTTATACCTTGCCACAAACGGCTGATTGTACCAAGTGGAAGGACAATTTCCAGGCGGTTTGAAATACCAAAGGCTGAATTTCGCAGGCCAAAATCGTTCACCATTAATGTTCCTCCGTGCAAGTGTCTTTTCACTTTCTCGTGCTCGCTGATAAAAATAGCCATGCGTGACCGCCTCAAACGCATGCTCCTGATAAATCATTTGTGGAATCGTACGCAGCCCTTTAAAGTCAGAACAGTTGGCACGCAAACGATTGATGCCTACATTTCCTACAAGCAGCATCCCTTGTTTCCCTTCACCTTCCGCTTCGGCTCTCAGCAGTCTGGCCATTAAATCAATATCAGAGCTTGTCGCTCTTACCACTGCCATACATCCACCTCCCATTCATTTCTCTTTTATTTTATGTAGGGTTTCTGTGTAGATGACTGCCATTTTGAAGGGAAAAGACACATTCCGTGTCGAGAGCCTGTCTAAATACCTCAACATTTCGCTGGACAAGTGTCTCTATGTCAACAACACACAAACCTAGTGATCATACACATCACAGGAAAAAATATTCATTACTAACGACTCATTTACAAGTCATAAAAATCCTTCTATTTGCTACATCTTCTTCAAAAACAGTCATTTGAACCTATTCAATAATCCGACTCAAAACCTTAAAATATAAAATGTTGAGTTTTTACAGGAGATTTCAAACAATAAAATACACATTTCTCCTCTCAACATAGTGTCATTTTTACTACTTGAAGTGGATGAACCTTTCGAACGCACTGAGGTATTGACAGTACTTTCGCTTCATTCTACAGTAAAAAACATACAGTATTTTTCTTTTTGTGCAAAAAGAACGATATGAACTAAAGCTTTCCAATGAAATTCACCATAAAACCCGAGGAGGAAAACATCTCATGTTTAAAAAGAAATTATCCCTGTTTCTTCTGATTTTGTGTGTAACTGTTGTCGCTGCTGCTTGTAGTGGTGGAAAAGACAAAACTGCTGCGAAAGAAAGCGATACAAAAAAATCCCTTGATGCAGCTGAAGTAAAAGTAGAAAGTGCTGAGTACACTTTACCACCTCAATACGATACATCTGTTCAGGATGATCAATATGTCCTAAAAGTGAATGTATCAGTAAAAAACATCAGCAAAGAACCATTGAATGTGGATAAAAGCAACTTTACGCTTTACCAAGATGACGCTCAGGTGTCTACCATCTCTCCTGATGACTACAACGAAGTATTATCTTCAAGCTCTCTAAATGCAGGTAAAGTATCAAAAGGTGGTCTTTTCTATGTAGTTGATAAAGAAAAAGACTATCAACTTGTCTACACAGAGCCTGGTTCTGGATCGAAAAAAGATGACAAAACACTAGAATTCGATATTAAAGGAAAAGACTTGATGAAAAAGGCAGATACACTTCAAGCGTCTGCAAAAGCCCTTTCTTCTTATATTGATGTCATGATTTTTGGTAAGAAAAATGACGATTTCGAAAAACTAACAGGTGATAACAAATCAACTGTCGTCAACGAATTTGATAAATCATTCAAACAAGGCTATATTTCTTCTTCTGGTATTTCATCTAGCTCAGCAAAAGACGAAAACCTTGATAAGCTTCTAAAAGCTGTGAAAGAAACATTAGCTGAAAAATCAAAAGTATCAACGAAAACAAAATCAATCAGCGGTGATAAAGCTGTCGTGACTGTGACACTTACACCAATTGATGCAAGCCCGCTTGTCGATCGTTTAAAAGAAAAAGCAACTGAATTCTACAGCAAAAACCGTACAGCATCTTATGATGATGCACAGAAATATCTACTTTCTATCTATCCAGATGAATTTAAAAAATTAGGACCATCATCTTCTGAAGAAACAGTAGAAGTGAACATGAAGAAAAACGATATCGACCAATGGAAACTTGATTTGAACGACTACAAAACAAGCTCATTGGTTGAAAAGTTCATCAAGAACTAAAGAAAACCCCCGGGAACCGGGGGTTTTCTTTAGTCTTTTTTTGATTGAAGTCTATATTTGATTCCGACATACAAGCAAGTAAGGAAGAAGATGGTGACCCACACCCACAAGACATTCACCATCAATAATGTGGTGGCTACTACGATCAAAATTGTGAGATCTAGTTTTTTTTCTAGTTTTTTATGCGTGAGAACGAAAATGATTAGTAGAAAAGCGATGAAACAGGTGATTCCATAACTGAAAGCTGCGGGCAATTTTCGCACCTCCTTATTACAAGGCGTATACTGACAAAAGGATACAACATACTATGAAGATGAATTCCCCTTTTCAGCATCATATCCTTTTATGATGTCAATCGGATCAACTGCATCATCTTCTTGTATGTATTCCTCTACATAAGGAGTGATTAATTTCTCGAAACTTTGCTCATCGCCTTCATAGTCAGATGGGAATAAATGTGCAACAGAACTACCTGTTTCTAAAGCTCTATCAATTGCATTTCTCAATTCTATCAGCCCTTTTTTATTCCCTAAAATGAAAGCTTCAAAATGATGTGTTTGCTGAGCATATATATTACATAACCCCAAAACATCATCATCTTCTAATTGATCACTCATATACAAAACCCCTTTTAAGTGAAATGAAGTCAATTTTACACGACTGAGCATTTTTATTCTATCACCTCATTCACATTGTGATCCCTTTTTTATCACTCACTTAAACATACAAAACAAAAAACTTGTAGAAAAAATCTACAAGTTCTTCATTTCTATCAATGAAATGTTCTTTCTATTTCGCAAGCATCCATTTCTCTTTCATAAACAAACTTCTCACGATGACAAACAAGATCATCACTGTCAGCGCCGAGGAGCCGAGCGTCAGGGCAATCGACATTGGGTCAACGATGCCAAACATCAATTGCTTGCATAGTGCGTGAATATTAAGGAATGGGATCGCAAAGTAATACGTATCTAGCTGCATAGCGCCTGCTCTCATGGTGAAAAACATCGGAATCACACCTAGTGTAATGATCATGGACATGTACGATTGTGCTTCTTTCACTGAGCTTGAAACGACACTGAGCAGCAGTTCAATCATGGATACCATGAATGAGAAAATAATTAATGCCGCAAACATAACACCGATGATGCTCCACACTTGATCTCCGAAGTTCAGCGCTTGTTTCAGCTTTTCTGTAAAGAGCAATGTAGAGAGCAGCAGCATACCAATCGCCACAATGCCACTTAATATACCAAACATAGAAACAGCTAGCCATTTTCCAATCAAAAGCTGAAGTCTGCTGGCCGGTGTCAGGAATAAAGCTTCAATTGACTTTCTATCCTTTTCACCTGCTACGATATCAAGCGCAGCTGGCAAAGCACCTGAGATCACAGACGTCACTAAAATCATTGGAAGGAGAATCGACAGCAGCATGGTGGTCACCCCGTTTTCTCCATCCCCGTCCTCTCCTTCTTGCATATCAACCGATTGCACCTCAAACGGATGAATCACTGACGATTTGATCTGATCCTGTGCCAAACGCTTTTCTACGACTTGATTTTGATATTGCTCCAGCAACGATTGCAGCATTTGAACCGCAATCACTGAATCATCATCTGTTGGATACCCATGGACTTTAATGGCAAACGATGTTTGATGCTGAAGCATATCGCCTGCATCTTTTGGTATTTCTAGATAAGCATTTGCCTCACCGTCTTTAACGGCTTGCTGCGGGTCATCAAATGTTTCAAGTTTCAGGTTTTTCACTTCTTTGATCATGTCATGCATATCGGACGGAAGCTTTTCATTGATTGCGACTGTGTACGTTTTATCGCCTGGATCAGCGATCATGCTTTCGTAGAAAAACACGAGTCCGAGCATCGTCAAAAGAGGGATCAACACTGTTAAGAGCAACGTTTTCCTGTCTCTGAGCGAATCTGTCATTTCTTTTAAAAAGACGGTTTTCCACATTATGCATTCCCCCTTGCGAGCTTCGACATAAAGATGTAATTCAAGTCTTCACTTTGTTCCTGTGCATATAATTCTGGAAGCGTTCCTTTGTACACGAGCTCCCCTTGATGTATCATCATGACACTATCACAAAGCAGGCTGACTTCTTCCATGATGTGGCTTGAAAATAGAATCGTTTTATTTTGCTGTTTCAACTGATGAATAAACTCTCTAAAAATATTACTCGATGTGATATCTAAACCTGTTGTCGGTTCGTCAAACAAAATAATGTCAGGGTCATGAATCAATGTTCTGGCAATCGCCACCTTTTGCTTCATCCCTCTTGAAAATCCTTTTACCTTGCGATCCATGTACTGCCTCATCCCGAATCGCTTTGCCAAATCCTCAATTCTTGCTTTGATTTCATGCTGATCTAAGCCATATAATTTCCCAAAGTATTCAAGGTTTTCACGAGCCGTCAAACGGTCATAAAGTCCCGTCTCGCCGCCAAATAAGACCCCAATTCGCTTCTTCACTTCAGTTGCTTCTTTGACTGTATCAAAGCCTGCAACATTGACTGTTCCATGAGTAGGCTCCAATAATGTCGCAACGGCGCGTAATAATGTGGTTTTCCCCGCACCATTTTCTCCTAAGATGCCGACGACTTCTCCTTCCTTCACGGAGAACGTCATATGTTTCATCGCCTTTACGACTTTTTTCTTATCTGTAAACCAGCAACTACAATCGCTGAGAGTAATCATTTGGTTCGCCCCTTTCGACTATCTACGTCTATGATAGAAAAAATACCGCCTGTCTGACATAAAAATGTCGCGAAACGTCCTTTTTCTGTCTTGAAATGAACCATTTTAAAAAACAAATGGTAAAATAGACAAATAATAAGAAGAGTCATAGGTGATTTTTATGATAAAAGTAGGTCTTGTCGATGATTACCGAGTGGATTTAGAAAAGCTGCATGCCATTGTCGGCAGAATGGATGCCGTTGACATCGTTTTTGTGACGCAGTCAGCAGAGGAGGCATATGAGAAGGTCAAACAGGGCGACATTGATCTATTGTTTGCAGACATTGAGATGCCTGGCATGTCAGGCTATGAATTAGCAGATCTTATTCACTCTCATGCACTGAATGTGGATGTTGTATTTGTGACGGGAAACAGTGGGTATGCTGTTCATGCCTTTGATTTGAATGTCCATGATTATATTATGAAGCCTTATCAAGCTGATCGAATCGCCAAATCCTTAGAGCGCTACATGTCCACCAAGCAGGAGAAAAGCATTCACGGACGGCTTCTCATCAAGCAGCAATCAAATATCCATGTACTGCAAAAAAAGGATGTCATCTTTGTTGAACGTACTGGCAGGTCGACGACCATTGTCACAACAACAGGAGATATTCAAACATACCAAACTCTCAACGAGTTAAAAGGTGATTTAGCTGAGAAAGACTTTATCCGCTCCCACCGCTCGTTTATCATCAATATTCATTACATCAAGAACTTTTCGGCGTATGCCAAAAATTCATTTATCGTGTCTTTTGAAGGGACTGATAAAAAAGCCATGATGACGAAGCAGCAATTAGAATATTTTAAGAAATACTACTTTTAAGGAGAACGAACGTGAACGCTTTCTATCTTGGATTTCGCATATATACGCTCATCTGGCTGGGTCTTGCAGTTCAAGCTACAGCTAAAGTTTTTCTGCCTTTGTCATCAAGCATGGTGTGGCTTCTGACCTTTTGCATCTTGTGCCTTTACACCTTTTTCATTTACAAAAGGTTTTGGCTAGGTATGAGTGGTTACGTGATATTAGGCGCTTTTGTGCTCATTACCTGTTCAGGCATTTCACTTTTTCTCACGCACGGAAATGGACTAAGCCATCTTCTAACTGTCCTCATCATTTTGACAGTCGATCTCCTTTCCTTCAAGGTGATGCAAACAGAGCAACGATTAAATGGACGGCTTCAAGAGCTGATTCATGCTGAGTCGAGAACCAATGACTTGCTGCTTGAGCTGCGAAGTAAACACCATGAAACAGCTAGACATTTAAATGCCTTTTCCGCATCGAATGACGAGCATGAGATCAAAGATTTGATTCAGCAATACGTGAAACATTTCCCTTGGATCAAAGGGGAAAATGCTTATTTGGCTTCCTCCCTTCATTCCTTTTTCCAGCGGGCTGAAAAAGAGGAGATTGCCCTTTCACTAGATCTTCAAGCACCCTTTTCTTCTCTTCCTTTTTCTAAAGCGGATCAGGTGAGTTTTACTGGCAACCTGCTTGATAACGCATTAGATGCCGCCATTGAAGCGAAGCAAGCTGGGAACGAGGGAAACATCTCGATCACGACTTCCATCCGGAGCGGGCTCTTTTTGATTCATTGTGAAAACAGTACGAAGGGAATGGAAAAACACGTATTAGATCATCTGTTCAAGACGTTTGGCCGCTCGACAAAAGGCGGTGATCATCAAGGTATGGGTACTTATATCATTCATCAGCTTGTTGAAAAGGCAGACGGCACGCTTGATTTTACGTATCGTTCTCCAAACCTGAGGCTCGTGATCAAGATTCCTCTCACAATGGCATAAAAAATAAGGTGCTACTTGGCACCTTATTTTTTATATTATGAAAAGATCTGATCGATTTCGTTGATTTCTTCTTTTGTTAATTGAACATCGTTTGTTTTCAAGTTTTGTAAGACTTGCTCGGCTCGTTTTGCACCCGGAATTATGGCATCAATGCCATCCTGCGCCAATAGCCACGCCAGCGCTACATGAGCTGTTTCGGCATGTTTTGATTGCGCAATGGCCTTCAGCTTGTCTACTTTTTCGAGGTTTTGAAGGAAAGCATCGCCTTGGAAAAGCGGGTCCTTTGCTCGAATATCATCAAATGTCGCATCCTTTGTAAACTTCCCGGTCAACAGGCCTGACGCCAATGGAAAATAAGGGATAAAGGAAATCCCATGCTCCACACAGTATGGGAGAAGGTCTTGCTCAGCCTGACGTTTCAGCAGAGAATACTCTGATTGAAGCACGTCTAGGTATCCATCTCGATTAAAGGTTTGAAGCTGTTCAAAATCAAGGTTTGATGCCCCAATTGCCCGGATTTTCCCCTCATCCTTCAATTCCTTTAAAGTACCTGCCACTTCATCCAGCGGCGTGCGGCCATCTGGGAAATGCATATAGTACAAATCAATATAATCGGTTTGGAGCCTCTTCAGGCTGTCTTCGACTTGCTGTCTTAAGAAATCTCGGCTATTATCCAGTTCGATTTGCCCGTTTACCTCTTTATGAGCCCCTTTTGTCGCAAGAACCAGTTCGTCTCTGCCGCCTCTTTTGGCAATGATCTCACCAATCAATTCTTCTGAACGGCCCAGCCCATAAATAAAAGCAGAATCTAAGAAATTGACACCATGATCAAGAGCTGTTTCTACCAGCTCCCGCCCTGCATCTTCACTCAGATTCGGGAATAAATTATGCCCGCCTACTGCATTTGTTCCAAGCCCTATCGGATTCACCTGTAAATCAGTTCGTCCAAGCGTTACTTTTTTCAAAAGCTCATCTCCCTTATCTGCTTAATCATCCTTATTTTCCCATGAATCATTTTCAACATTCAAGTATTCTGCTCTCTGAAAATCAATCTGGAGGTGGACGCTTTGAAAGTAAAAAAATTCGTATGATGAAGATATACTTAAACGAAAAGCTTTGCGATGTGAATCCTAACACATCTTTTAAAATGAAAACTACCTCCATTTCAAGATTTTTACACACAAAACATTTAAAACCCATGATAAATAGATAAATTAATTCTTATTAACTAGTATATTCTACTTATTAAATTCCGTTTTTTATAGGCATTTGTGTAAAAATCTATCAAAGATAGGGACTAAAACCTATTCCTCATCACGAATGAAATTCGATAGAATGAATAGTGCAAATCGTCATTAGGAGATTTTCCCCTTTAACACCCGAATATACCATTCTATCTGTTTCTTTTTTCTTAGTCAGATAGCGGGAAGAAAATGACGAAAGAAAAGCAAAGGAGCATCAACTGTGAATCTTAAAAAAATAAGTGCACTCCTCATGATTTCATTCGTGATGATCATCTCTGCAGCCTGCCAGAGCTCAGCAAAATCAACAAAGGATGACCAAAAATCAACAAAAACAGCAGAGGTAAAAGTGAATAGCTACGAATATACGTTACCAGAAGACTCAACAACTACCTTGCGAGACAATGAATTGGTGTTAAAAGTCAACCTGACGATCACGAACAAAGGTGACAAAGCCCTTTCACTATATAACTCTGATTTCACCCTTTATCAGGACGATGCCAAAGTCTCTGATTTAAAATTCTACGGCAGTAAAGACCGCCTTGATCTTGGGTCATTGAACAAAGGGAAATCACTATCAGGAGCGCTTTATTTCCTAGTAGATAAAGGCAAAAAATATCAGTTCGTGTACCAAGATAGCATCAAGAAAAACAGCGATTCGATCGAAATTGAACTAGATGGAGAAAAAATACTGGATACAGCGAAAAAGCTAGATAACCCAGCAAAAGCACTATCTGCTTATACAGATCTCATTGTTTTTGACAAAAAGAATGATCAATTCTCAGAATTAACAGGTGACAATCAATCAGATGTCGTTAATAAATATCACGAAATGTTTGTGAAAGACTTTAAGAGAAGTGCAGGCATATATGGAAACGAAGTCAGTGACCGCGATATTTTATCCATGTACAAACGTATGCAAAATACAATGAAGGATAAAGCGAAAGTGGAAACAAGTGTGAAAACCATCTCAGATGATGAAGCGAAGGTTGTCGCTCAAGTAACCGGTATTGATGCTTCTAACTTAAAAGACAAACTAGACAAACAAAGAGATGAGTTTTACAACGGCAAAATCCGTTCGAAAGAAGAATTGTATAAGAAAAGCTTGAATATGTACGCATCTGAGTTTGAAAAGCTTCCTCCAGTCTCAAGCCCTGCTGAGTATGAAGTGAAAATGAAACGTAACGGAGATGGTCAGTGGAAAATTGACCTCAATGATTATAATACAGAGCAATACATGAGTGGTTTTATTAAAACAAGATGATGAAAAAAAGACGCTGGCTCCTTGAAAGGTGCCGCGTCTTTTTTCATGCTATGATACAGTCGTCTCTTGCTCTTCTTTGACCGCTTTTTCAATGTCTTTAAATCGGCTCGATACAGTGGACGCACTAATTCCATACTTTTTAGCAACTTGTGCTTGAGAAAGCGGGGCATCGCTTGCAAGTGAATGAATATAATATTCGATTCCTGCAGCAAATGACGCCGCTTTACGGATCACAGGTGCTTTCTGATCACAGTAAGCTTTCCAAACCGTTAAAGCGCCATCTGTCAGGCTTTGGTCACCGTGCTCTTTCATCCCGTCTTCAATCAGCTTGGCTGTTTCCAGCTGAACGTCACTAGCCCATTCCATACGATCTGCTGATAGTCCTACTGTACTTCCTTCTGTTTGAGCAGGCGCTTCTGTTTCTTCAACTTCTTGCTTCGCAAACATACACTTCAGCACTTCAGGGAAGGCTTCTCTCATAAATGTGCTGCGTGCTCTTCCGTTTGCCTCATGCGCTTCAACGAGCTGGCGAACCTGAAGAAGAAGCGTATCAGTAAACTCTTTCGCAAACATCGTATATTGAATGAAAAACTCTGCCTTTTCTTCAAACTGAACAGGGAAACCTAGAACAAGACTACCTTTCTCTGGCAGCACAGTTTGATCCGGCTTCACATCAACTTCAACCTTCTCAGCTGTCACCATATTCTCAAAGTAAAGAGACTCGTCCGTTTTTTCATTTAATAAAAGCAAAGATGGCTCCATGTCTGTCCAAGATTCCACCACTTGTCTTGTTTTAGGACGGGTAATATCTTCTGCTTTTTTTGTCAGGAATTCTTGGAAGATGGTCTCTTTCTTATCTGTTAATGGGCGGAAGAAGATGCCCCATACACTCAAATGAAAGACTGAGATTTGTTGCGTTTCTTTATCCATATCTGCTAGGAAAGAAAACTCATTAATGAATTGATTGATCGCTCTCTGATGCTTAGAGAACGCATAATTCATTAAATCCTTTTGAACTTGTACAGCTTCCTTAAACACAAGCTCAGACGTTTGTTCTCCGCCTGACTTTTGACCACAGCAATGTTTATATTTTTTTCCGCTTCCGCATGGGCAGAGCGCATTTCGTTTAATTTTTCCCAAAATAAAACCTCCGACATTCTAGTCTAACCTCACTATTTTAACAAACGATTGCACAGGAGAGTTTTATTTTCAAGAAAAAAGAAAAATCAGAATGATCAGATAAATAACAAAGACGTCTATAAGAGCAAGGCGGCTCATAGTCAAAAGCACTCTGTCTCTGTTTATTTTCTCCAATCATTCCAATAGATTTCCCTCAGCTCATCCCTTCGAATAGCTGCTTTGCTTCAAAATAAAAGATTTGCACGAACTTTTTCGTATTGACCCTGCCTGTTGACCCTGCGGACGAAGAAGTTTTCTGCATTTCTTTCATTCTTTGGCTGACATCAGTGAAATCAAAAAACTTCGACGCATAGTGCTCAAATTTAGGATTTGAAAAATCTGTGAGCCCTAGTGATGCGAAATGATTTAAGGAATGATGGATGGCTCGTCTAATTCGCTGCTCTGCTGCTTTCACTTCCCGCATCACTTCCACATCCGCCGCACCACGACCAAGCTTTCGTTCCGCCGTTTTGATAAATAGCTGCTTTAATGGCGGAAAATTCACCTCATGAGAATTGGCTGTCTGCGTTTCATGTAAGTAGATCAAGATCTCTAGTAAATCCTTAGAGCCACTCTCTCCGACAATTCCTAATTCAGATAGGAGGAATTCTCCTGCCTCTTTCATCGTTCTTCGCTTTGATCCAGTACCTGTCTCAAGAGAAATCACTGGCTCTAATGGCAGCACATGCCGAAGAGAAGCTTGAATATCGTAAATTGATTTTTCCAGCTTGATCCGCTCCATGACCTTTCGAATGACACTGACAATCTCAATTCGATTGACGGGTTTATGAATATAATATTCAATTCCAAGTTCATAGGCTTCTGCCATCATCTCTTTTGCTTCTACTTGAGATATCATGATGACCTTTCCTTTGAATTCAGGGTGAATATGACGTATGGTTTGAATGCCGTCTCTAGCTGGCATTAAAAGATCAATCAGAAGGATGTCTACTTTTTTCAGGTTCAATGAATGCGCCTCTAATCCAATGCCGTCATCAGCTTCATCCACGACCTCTCCTAGATCCTCATCCTCAATGATCTGACCTAAAATCGAGCGTATTGCACGATCATCATCTGCAATGAAAAATCGCATACACTCACCCTCTCTGTATTAAATTTTTTATCGGAAGGACAAGCTGAAAAGCTGTTCCCTTCGTTTCTTTCTGCTCAATCTGGATTTGACCGTCCAGCTCTTGAACCAGCTCTCTCACATAGGATAAGCCAATCCCAGTTGACGGTGTTCCATATGCATCAAATTTTGAAGTATATCCAGGATCAAATACAATCTCTCTCAATTTCTCAGGAATACCCGGTCCATCATCCTCAACCCGAATCTCTATTTTATCATGACTCCCTTTTAATACGAGTGAGATGGCTCCATCATCCTTGATTGCTTCAACTGCATTTGCCATTAAATTATTAATCAGCGATAAGAAAATGAACACATGATACTCATGCAAGTGAATGCCTTTTATATCAGATGTAAAGGAAATGTTCTTCCCGAGAGATAGCGCATATTTCTCTTGAATGCGAATCACGATTTGAACAAGATCCTCTGCCCTCATATAATCTTGCATATTTTCCTTTGAAATCAGCTTTGAAAGCCCGGCGTAAATACGCTGATTGTCCTTTTTGACTTCATGTATTTCCCCTGCAAGCTTCAGCAGCTCCTGACTCACTTTCCTTCCCGCCTCATGTTCATTCAGCAGACGATAGAGCCGATAGGATTCTTGCGTTATGTGCTCTGTATGATTTAACGTTTTCTTTAAATGAACTGTTTCCTCATATAGATTTGAAATGACCATCATCATATGCTCATTTTGCTTCATGATTTGTTTCTCTCTTGATTGTGCCTCATACAGTCTCATCATATTAAAAAAGCTGATGACCACGAAGCTGTGAGCAAATGCAATGAGGATCATATCACTCAGCTTTGAGAAAGTCATGGTTGTATCAAACACTAAAAATTGTACAAACAGCTCAACAAAATCAGCAAGCAGTTCAATCATCAGTCCGATCAGCCCAATAAAAATGGAACGCTGCTTAAAACGTCCTGTACGGACAACAAAGAAAACAAAAGCATAAGTAAAGTAAAAAAAGAAGCTTGGAAACTGCTGATAAAATGACAGAGCCAGATCAGCTTTTTGCTGAATAAGATCTAAACCTACCCGAAATAGGACAATGGCTGCGCCTGTTAAAAACCCTGGCAGCAATGGTCTTGATTTTCTTAAAAGTAATAAGCAAAAGAAAAACGCAGGTGCCCCAAAACTAATGCGAAATGTTTCATTCACAGGATAAAACTTCAGCTCTCCCGCAAGCGGCACAATGACGATCATAAAAATCAAAATAAATGCGTCTTTTTTGACAAGCTGGTTTAAACTCAAATGACTGACATCCCTTCCCCTGTTTACATAGCCACAGTATACAAGGAGACTCTTTGCTTCACAATGAGCAAAAAAATTATTTTCACGGCTTCTTCTCTCTTCAAAATCATTTTTTATGACTATTCTCCGAGGAGGCATGGTGACCTTTCAGCTATTCTACGATTTGGAGATTGTCTACAATAATGGGAATTGTTTAGACAATTGCATGTAGACTAATTTTTATTTGTAAGTTTTTCTGTAGATTTTCGTCAGATTGTGTAGTTTCCAAGATAAATTGAATGAACAATTTTAGTGAAACTATATGTAAGCGTTTTCTGAATTTTCACTAAAAACCCTTTTTGTTGTTTCGTCGCCAAAGCCTTCATTTGAACATATATTTAGGTGTAAAGGAGTGGTACAAGCAGCGCATGACAAGTTCTTTGAAGATGTGTAACATGTTTTCGTGCCTATTTGATCGCATTTTTTGTCATCCGCCAATTCAATAGGGTACTTTTTGATTTTTGATTGGAGGAATCGTATGAAAACAGCAATTTCTAATAATACACAACACGCATGCCAGTCTTCTGTTGATCAATGGGCAGAAGAAATACGTCCGTATTACAAAAACGGGCAGAACGCTGGCTACATTCCAGCACTCGGAAAAGTAAATTCCTCTCAACTTGGTATCAGCGTGATAGGCCCAGATGGATCATCTGTACGTTATGGTGATTGGGACGTTCCCTTTACCCTGCAAAGTATCTCAAAAGTCATCAGCTTTATAGCTGCCTGTTTAGGAAGAGGCGTTGCGTACGTCTTGGATCGGGTAGATGTAGAGCCAACTGGTGATGCATTTAATTCGATCTACCGCCTTGAGATGCATAAACCAGGGAAGCCCTTTAATCCAATGATTAATGCTGGAGCTATTACCGTATCCTCCATCCTTCCTGGAAAGACTTCTACAGAAAAGCTAGCATATATTTTCGATTTAATCGAAAACTTAATAGGTAAGCGTCCTTCTGTTAATGAAGAGGTTTATCAATCAGAATGGGCAACTGCACACCGCAACCGGGCACTTGCTTATTATTTAAAAGAAACCAATTACTTAGAATCAGATGTCGAGGACACGTTAGAAGTGTATTTAAAGCAATGTTCCATTGAGGTCACAACAGAGGACATCGCCTTGATTGGACTGATTATTTCAAGTGATGGCTACCATCCCTTTAAACAAGTCCAAGTCATCCCAAAAGATATCGCAAGACTAACAAAGGCATTGATGCTGACATGCGGCATGTACAATGCGTCTGGTAATTTTGCGGCATTCGTAGGCGTTCCAGCCAAAAGTGGTGTGTCTGGAGGAATCATGGCTTGCGTTCCGCCAAGCGCAAGAAGAGAATTCCCATTTCAGACAGGCTGCGGGATCGGCATTTATGGTCCTGCCATTGACGATTGTGGAAATAGTATTACCGGTGTCATGATGCTGAAGAAACTCGCCAAAGAGTGGGATCTCAGTATTTTTTAAAAAGAACAGTGATGAATTCGAAGAGGTGATGTTATGAACGAAAAAGCTTTGCTATCTTATTTAACAACTACAAATGATTTTATTTGGACTTATCTTGTCATTGCTCTGTTACTTGGAGTAGGGGTCTACTTCACATATAGATCACGCTTCTTGCAAGTCAGAATGCTGAAAGAAATGCTGCGTGTTCTAAAAGAAGGAAGAAAAGAAAAAGAGGGAATCTCACCGTTCCAAGCATTTGCCATCAGTATGGCAGCACGTGTTGGAACAGGGAATATCACAGGGATTGCCATCGCTATTGCGATCGGTGGACCTGGCGCAATCTTCTGGATGTGGATCGTAGCGATTATCGGTTCTGCATCAAGCTTTGTTGAAAGTACACTAGCTCAGGTGTATAAAGTAAAAGATAAAACAGGCTTCCGCGGCGGACCTGCTTATTATATGGAAAAAGGGTTAAATAAGCGCTGGATGGGAATTTTATTTGCCATCCTGATCACGATCTCTTTTGGGATTGTCTTTAACGCAGTGCAATCAAATACAATCACCGTCGCTTTTAAAAACTCTTTTGGTCTAGATCGTTTAACTGTCGGAATCGTTATGGCTGTTATTTTTGCAGCGATTATTTTCAAAGGGATCAAAGCGATTGCAAAAGCATCTGAATATATTGTCGTTGTTCTTGCCGTTGCTTACATCGGGATTGCTTTCTTTGTCATTATCACAAATATCACTGAACTGCCAGGTGTCATCAGTACGATTGTGAAGCACGCTTTCGGATTTGAACAGTTTGCCGGCGGTACACTAGGTGGAGCATTGTTACAAGGGATTAAACGCGGTCTCTTCTCAAACGAAGCCGGTATGGGTAGTGCGCCTAACGCAGCAGCAACTGCTGTCACGAGCCACCCTGTCAAACAAGGGTTAATCCAAGCATTTGGTGTGTTAACAGATACGTTAATTATTTGTACAAGTACAGCCTTTCTTGTCCTGTTCTCTGATGCGTATAAAACAACCAATCTGCAAGGAATTGAGCTAACTCAGGCTTCATTAAGTCAGCACATTGGGCCTTGGGCTTCTGGATTCCTAGCGATCATGATTTTCTTATTCGCTTTTAGTACGTTAATCGGTAACTATTACTATGGTGAAACGAACATTGAATTCTTGGGAGCGAATAAAATTTGGCTCAACATCTATCGTGTGGCTGTCATTGGCATGGTTCTTTTCGGAGCTGTTGCGACTGTTCCTCTCGTTTGGGGTCTAGCCGACTTATTCATGGGTCTCATGGTCATCGTCAACCTCATTGCCATTACCATGTTGTCCAAAGTCGCCTTTGCAGCACTGAAGGATTACATGAGACAGAAAAAAGAAGGCAAAGATCCTGTTTTCTATAAAAACGCTGTTCCAAACAATGAAGAGATTGAATGCTGGGACGACGAACCTGTTTCCTTGAAAAAGAATCAAATCGGATAAAACAAATAAGCTCTGGTCATATGATCAGAGCTTATTTCTTTATGTTAAAAATTCGAGTATGAGCTTATTCACGACATCTGGTTTTTCATGATTGATCCAATGAGTGGCATCATCGACAAAAATCAGCTGTCCATTTGGGCAAATTTTGATTGTTTCTTTTGCGAGCTTTCTGCTTAGAAACTTGTCCTCCATTCCCCAGATCATGCGGACAGGAACGAGAATTCGTTTGGAAATCGGTTTTTCAAAGCCGCCTTTTTTAATCGCTCGATACCAATTCAACATGGACGTAATGGCTCCAGGCTGCGTCCATGCCAACTTATAGCTTGAGACATCTTCCTTCGTGAACAGATGAGGTCTTGTAGACAGTCCAATTGCTTCATCCAGTCTTTGAAAGTGATTTTCTTGAAGGGCTGCCTCTGGTACATTTGGAAGCTGAAAGAATGCGATATAAGAGCTCTTCTTCCACTGCGGCGGATAAAACGGAAGGACCTTCATCATCACACGAGGATGCGGCATGTTGACGATGATTAATTTTTCTACATATTGAGAACGGGTTGAAGCAAGATGCCAAGCAACAGCTCCGCCCCAATCATGTCCGCCGACAATAGCCTTTTGATTTGGGCTCAGCGCCTTAATTAATCCCACGATATCATCTCTTAATTTGTCTAAGACGTATGATTCGACTCCTTCTGGTTTGTCACTCAGATGGTATCCCCTTTGATCAGGAACAACGACACGATACCCCGCCTCAGCTAGGGGGAGGATTTGATTTTTCCAACCATACCAAAACTCAGGAAATCCATGCAGCAGGACCAGCAGTGGGCCATCTTCAGGACCAGCCATTGCTGTATGGAGCTTTATGCCGTTTGTTTGAATATATTGAAACTCAACTTGATCCATTCCTTTTCCACCCTTTCCCCATGTCTTATCATTCTTCCAACATAGCATATTTTCCATTTTTCAGAAAATAAAAACACTCACAAAAAAACCTTCACAAGGGTGAAGGTCTTTATTTATTTCATATAATTCAGCACCCATATCAGACCATTCTTCCGATCTTGTACTTGTCCATGAAGTGCGCCAAAAAACGTATCCTGTAATTCTACAAGGACATCTCCGTCAGCTTCAAGCGCCTCGTATACAGCCTTTAACTCTTCCTCATTGTCAAACTGCATGATCAATCGAAGATTCTCCGGTTTTGGTGTGCGGCCAAATGTATCTGAAAAGTGGAGCAGTGATTCTCCAAGGTGTAGCTCAGCATGCAATACACGGTCTTGATGTTCATTTAAGATACGAATATCTCCGCCAAAAATTCCTTGATAATATTGAAGAGATTCTTTGACGTCTTCTACGACAATATAAGGACTAACGCTGATCATTTCCCTCATCCTCCTCTTGTTCCGTTCATTATCTCTTATATAGCTTATCCCAAATCGTATGAAAAAAGGCACAAATCGTCAACGGATTTGCACCTTTTTCTCAAGCAGATTTCGCTAATTCACTGTGTTTGTTAGAATATGCTGCGTACATGACGACACCGATCATCAGCCAAACCCCGAAGTACAGCCATGTCCGGCCTGGTAAATTGAGCATCAGAAACACACAACAGCCCATCGAGATAATTGGCAAAACCGGTACAAATGGAACCCGGAATCCCCTTTCTAGCTGTTTATGTGTCTTTCTCAAAATGAGTACGGATAAACTCACCATCGCAAACGTTAATAATGCACCGATATTGGCTAGGTTAGACAGATCCTTCAAATCAATAAACCCTGAAATAACAGCTGTCATCCCGCCAATCACCCATATACTGGCAACAGGTGTATCACTTTTGTTTGTTTTTGAAAACACTTTAGGCAAGAGCCCGTCCCGCCCCATCGCAAAAGCAATTCGAGTTGCCGCATAATTATTGGCGAAAATCACAGCCATCAATCCAATCACAGCACCGACAGAAATAATACCAGCCACGCTATGTTGATGGACACTTTGCAGTACATAAGACATTGCCTCTGTCACATTCAACTTCGTATAGTGCACCATGCCTGTCATGACCAAACAAACGACAATATAAATGATCGTACAAATGAGCAATGAACCAATAATGCCAATTGGCAGGTTCCGCTGTGGATTTTTCACCTCTTCTGCAGAAGCCGAAATGGCATCGAATCCTAAAAAGGCAAAAAACACAGCAGCGGCTCCAGCAATAATCCCTTCCGTACCAAACGGCATGAACGGCTGCCAATTGGCTGGCTCTACATAAAAACCACCTACTACAATGAAAAGAACAATAATGCCAAGTTTCACAAACACCATGATATTATTGAATTTTTTACTTTCTTTCGTTCCTCTAGATAGGATCCACGCAATGAGTAAAGCAATGATAATTGCTGGCAAATTCATAAATCCGCCTTGTTCTGGACCAGCTAAAAATTGATGTGGAATTGAGATTCCAAACCCCTCCAGCAGGCTGTTAAAATAACTCGACCAGCCACTCGCTACAGCTGAAGCAGTCAGCATATAAACAGATAATAACGTCCATCCCATGAGATGACCTACGAGTTCACCCATTGTGGTATATGAATAAATGTACGCACTGCCGAACACAGGCAGCGCGGAAGCCATTTCTGCATAACAAAGTGCTGCTAAACTGCACACAATCGCTGCGATCGCAAAGGAGAAAATAACAGCCGGTCCTGCATCCTTAGCTGCTGTAATTCCGGTTAACACCATGACCCCCGTCCCAATCACAGCCCCTATGCCAAGGAGCGTGAGATCGAGCCCGCCCAGTGTTTTCTTTACCTTTTGCTGTCTGCTCTGTTCTAACAAATCGTGAATGTGTTTCTTACGAAGTATATGTCGCAAACCCTTTCCCTCCAAAACGTTAGAAAAACAAAAAAATCATTCAAATTTCATTATAGCAGAATAGGTCCTACGCATTCACAACCAATTCACGTAAATCTTTCTTCATGATTTTACCAAGTTTATTTTTTGGCAGATCGTGCGTGAAATGAATGGATGGCACTTTGTAATCTGCTAAACGTTCCTTGCAGTAATTCAACACATCTTCTTCGCAGAAATCGACAGATTCGTCTTTTACGATATATGCACTTGGTACTTCACCATATAAGTCATCTGGTACCCCAATGACAGCAGATTCAATTACACCTGGAATTTGATCAATGACCTCTTCCACTTGGTCAGGATAAATATTATCCCCACCGTATAGAATCACATCTTTGTATCTCCCTGTGATGTAAAGAAAACCGTCTTCATCCAGATAGCCTGCATCCCCCATATGGAACCAGCCATCTTTGAGCACTTTCTCTGTCGCTTCAGGTTGATGATAGTAGCCTAAGAAATAAAATGGGCTTCTCATGACGACCTCGCCAATTTCTCCAGCTGGCAGCGCCTCCTCTGTCTCAGGATGCACGATTTTGACTTCTACATCCGGATCCACTTTACCAGCAGAGCCCATTTTATCCTCGCCCATCGCTGGATGCCACGCACTCACAACCCACGCTTCTGTACTTCCATAGCCATGCATCATCTGAATGCCTACTTCTTTGTAATCTTTAATTAAGCGTACCGGTACCTTCGTACCGCCAGAAATTGCAATTTCAAAAGATGAGAGATCGTAAGAACCGCGCTTCATTTCTTCTAGCATGTACGTGTAAGCTGATGGGAAAGCCATCATAAACGTAATTCTTTCTTTCTCAATTGTTTCTAAAATGCGTTTCGGCGTTGCATCATGTAAGAAGACTAACGTATACCCTTCAATTGCAGCTGCAATCAGGTGATTAATTGAACTCATATGATACAGCGGATGACTTGCCAAGTACCGTTTTCCTCTCAGATCAAATCCTCGGTTCCCATGTCTTGTTAAAAATTGATAGATTCGCCCATGTCCGACCATACAACCTTTTGGATTGCCTGTTGTACCTGAAGTGAATAAAATCATGGCCAAATCCTCTTCTGATACCTCTTCAGCAAGATCACTTCCATCATTAGACGCCAATATGTCTTCAAACAGCTGTGTTGTTTTCGCATTGACACCAGATTCCACCATGAGACAATCTTCTAAAGACACATTCACTGCCGCAATGATGTCACGGAATTCACGGTCAAAAAATAAAGCTTTTGGCTCTGCTTTTTTCAAGATACCTTCTAGCTCAAAAGAGGTAAGCTGCCAGCTAAGCGGTACGGCGACTGCACCTGCTTTAATGGCTGCCAGCATAATCGTAGAAAAGTGATGATGGTTTTGACAAATAAAACAAACCCGGTCACCTTTTCGAATTCCTTTACGATGTAAGTAATGCGCCAGCTGATCAATGCGTTTTGCATATTCTTCAAATGTATAAGACACACCTCCGCCAGTTACCGCTTCAATTTGTGAAGAGCGTTCCATTCTGTCGTTTAGTAATGCCTGTAAAGTATTCAATATCTTCATCTCCAAACGTTTGATGTCCAATAGCCAATTTCCAGTGAATTGGATTGGCAGATTTTATCTCATTCACATTCTAAAATAAAAAGAGGTGAAAGTAAAATCATTTCATTTTGGAATTGTTCCTTTTATTAATTGATAATATAGGTAATTTTATATCCGTCTTCCATTTTGGTTTAAATGATGATGCTTATTATGATAAGATAGACCTAGTAATTGATCGGAAAATGCGAATGCAATAGGAAAAGAGGTATGGAGAATGCAACATTTCGAGCTAGAGGCAAGTTTGTTAGACCATGCACTGACAAAGTATTTAAAGGCGACGAAACGAATAGATGAAGAGAATATCCCCAAAAACGTCACGAATGTAAAAGGGTTTATTTTACGCATCATCTACCGCCATCAATCATGTACTGTGAAAAATATTCTGCAGGAAGTTTCATTATCTCCCTCCGCAACAACAACCGCTCTCAATCACTTAGAAGATGAAGGGCTGATTATCCGCTCTAGAAATAACAATGACCGCCGTACGGTATGGATTACACTCTCTGAATCAGGTGAACAAATCGCCAGACAAATGATCGACAATCGTCAGCTGCTTGTCAATCAACTGTTCAATCACCTATCAGAAGAAGATAAAAAAACATTTTTTGAATTAATCGAAAAAATGATGGACGAGCGCACATTAAAGGCTTAGGAAATATCCTAAGCCTTCTTTTTATGGCTTTAAGATGACTTTTATACAATCATCTTGTTTTTCATTGAATATGTGGTACGCATGAGCTGCATCATCTAGCGGTAATTGATGTGTGATGATCGCTTTAGGATCAATTTCCCCGGTTGTCACTTTTTGATAAAGCTTTGACATGTACCCTCTCGCCGGTGCCTGTCCCATTTTCAGCGTGACGTTTCTTGCGAAAAAAGCACCCAATGGGAACATATTGTAAAGACCTCCATACACACCCGTCAGCTGAACAGTCCCGCATTTCCTCACGGCTTTTGTGGCAATTTGAATGGGCCCTATCGTTCCGCCTTGCAGCTTGAGCTTCTGTTCAATCTTTTCAAGCGGTGACTTTTTCCCATCCATCCCCACACAATCAATGACAACATCCGCCCCGCCTTTTGTGAGCTCCTTTAGGGTTTCTCCCATGTCAGGGTCTTCTGTAAAATCAAATACTTCTACGCCGCTCATTCGTTTTGCATGATGTAGACGGTAGTCAATGTAATCAACAGCAATGACCCGCTCTGCGCCCTTTTGCCAAGCAAATTGCTGTGCCATTAACCCAACAGGTCCACACCCCAGCACAATGACTGTATCCCCCTTTTTTACACCTGCGTGTTCTACACTCCAATAAGCAGTTGGCAGAACATCTGATAAAAACAGCAATTGTTCATCCTCTAGCTCACAATCATCCGGCACCTTAAATGGTGTATAGTTTCCAAAGGGCACACGTAAATATTCAGCCTGTCCTCCGGGGTAATTCCCATATTTCTCACTGTATCCAAAAAGTCCGCCTGAATCATAATGAGGATTTGAGTGATCGCATTGACTTTCTAAATGGTGATGGCAATACTGGCATTGACCACACGCCACGGTAAATGGAATAACGACACGATCTCCCTTTTTCACCGCAGTGACATCCGGCCCGACTTCCTCTACCACCCCCATCGGTTCATGCCCAATCACATAGCCGATAGGAAGCGGGAAATTCCCTTGATATAAATGTAAATCTGACCCACAAATAGCTGTAGATGTTATCCGAACGATGACATCTTCACGATCTTGAATAGATGGCGCAGCTACTTCCTTCACCGCAATGCGGCTTTTCCCTTGATAGGTGACAGCTCTCATCTGCATTTCCTCCTTTAGCTAAGGTCATCATGTCTATAGCTTCACCTTGAATGGATGGTTCATACATATGAATAGGGATGCTGTTCCACAAGGGAAAACAAAATAACCCGCCGATTGATTCGACAGGCTGTTTATTCAAATCTGTGTAACGCGTTACACAGCTATTTTTCTTCGACAAACACCAAATCATACTGAGCAGAGGTCTCCCCATCCTCCATCATGTCCCCTTCCTGTATAAAATAAGGGCACATACCTGGACTTTGTGCTTCTTCAAATTGTTCAAACACTTGCTCAATATAGCCAGGCAGCAGCAAAACCAACATTTTATTTGAATGAGACACGAATTCATACGAGTGAACGGTATTCGGAGGAATATAGGCAAAATCCCCTGGCATCAAGCAAATATTTTCTCCGTTTAACTGAAGATTGATTCTGCCTTCAACACAATAAAGTGCTTCTGTATGCATTTCATGATAATGCGAACGTAACCCTTTTCCCTTTGTCCCTTCAATCACAAAATAACTAAATCCGTCTCCTGTTGTTTCCGTTGTCGCAATCAGCTCATGAAGCTGACCTTCGACCATGTATTGCTTTCCTTCACCAGCCTCCAGCACATATGGCTGCACTGCGCGCGGGAGCTGACTATGAAACAAAACAGCTGGCTTGGTTGTATTGGATAGCTCCCTAATGCCGTGCATCAATATGATATCGCTTTCTTTTTCAGCCTGATGAAAGCTGTCTGCATCAAATGGGTGATCAGTCATCGGCCATTCATTCTGCAACAGCCTCTTTCCGATTTGCTGATAGACATCTGTCATTTGCCCGCCCAGTGTATAAGAAATAAACCTTGTTTTGTGACTATGCATTCTATAGCCATGAATTGTTTTGGGCGGAATATGAATATAATCGCAGGCCGTCACCATATACTTTTTACCGTCCAGTATCACTTCCAGCTTCCCTTCCAGCACAAAGATGGTTTCAAATAGCGTCTCATGACAATGCAGCGGAAAGTAAGCACCTTTCCCACCTGTGATTAAGACAAGCTCAAACAGTTGATTTGTTTGATTTGCTTCTGCCAGCACATGTACAAGCTGATTTTCCAAACCATACAGCTCCCCCGAACCGGACACGGTATAAAAAGAGGTATCTTCGGATTGCTTGATCGATTGTGGTTGCTCCGACATCCCATCACTCCTCATGACTAATTGACTATCTTTATTATATAGACCAATTGATATAATAGATAGGCAATATGCGAGAGATTTTACTCTTCTCGCATAAATAAGTGTCTAAGGTAACATTTTACGTGCTCTAAAGGTGTCGTTTGCTTTAATGCAGTAGTCATTGATAATCCGCCGATGACCATTGAATGAAGGAGAGATGCCCGCTCATCCGCTTTTATTTCATCATATCCGCTATTCATCAGCTTTTCTTTGACAAGCTCTTGCCAGCGGATCATTTCTTGTTTGCATGCAGCATGAAGTTTTGTATGTTCAGGTTTTGACTCTGCCGCCAGTAAGACAATCGGTATCCCTCTTTCACTTTCTTGCTCCATAAAACCCCGAATAATATTTGTCATAAAATGATCGACGGCGACATATGGGTCATCAGAATAGGCAAAGCTTGCTTCAATTTGATCGATGACCCTTTGACTCATATATTCAACGGCTGCTATGGCTAGCTCTTCTTTTCCATTTGGAAAGTAATAATAAAGAGATCCTTTCGGCGTGCCGCTCTCTCGAATGATTTGATTCAACCCTGTCGCATGATACCCCTGTTTACGTAAAAGAAGTGCGGCCGTTTGAATGATTTTGTCCTTCGTACTCACGTGTGACACTCCTTTCCTCCATAGACCAACGTCGATGCCATTGTATTATTGATTCAGTAATGGATGCGTTCCTTTCCATAATGAGGATGATTCTATTTCTGACGCCAGTCTGAGCAGCCAGTCCTCTTTTCCTTTCGGTGCTGTCACCTGTACGCCTAAAGGCATGTCTGCTTCTGTGAGATGAACTGGAACACTCATAGATGGCTGGCCGGTTAGGTTAGCCATCTGTGTAAATGGTGTATAGGTCAAACTCTTGAGGAACATTTCATAAATCAAATCCTGCTGTGCTTGCATTGAAAGGGATGACACACGTAACAATGCAGCAATTTCTTGATCGTTATGCATCAGCTCGCCAACCTTTGGAGCCGAATAGGCAGTAGCTGGGGTCACATATAGATCGTAGGTTTGATGAAATGCGGCCATTTTTGCAGCGGCCATATCCCATGCATCAAGACTTTCTGTATAAGCAGCAGCTGTCACATTTTTTCCTGCTTCCGCCAGTACCCATGCCACAATATCTGTCTCCTCAGGCTTCACCGGACGCCCGAATGAACGAGCCAGAGAGGTAAATAAGGCAGACATTTCACCGCTGTTCATGACATAATATTGCTGCATCAGATGGACACCATCAATGTCCGGCTTCGCTTCCTCTATTTGATGCCCTTGTTCACTCAGCCATTTCACAGTGTTCAAGACTGCCTGCTTTGCTTCCTCACTCACCTTCGTGCCTACTGGAGAGTCTACACTGTAAGCAATTCGCATAGAAGAGGTTCGTTTCACCAAATCCTCCTGATAGCTACCGTCATATAATGGCGTTTGGAACGCAGCCTCTGGCTGAATGACTTGAAGCAAATCAAGCAGGGCTGCACTGTCTCGAACTGTTTTTGTGAGCGTAAAGTCAATGGAAGCTCCTTGCCACTGCCTTCCTGCACCCGGGCCGACCGGTGTTCTCCCCCTTGTTGGCTTGAGTCCAAATAAACCAGTAAAGGATGCCGGAATCCGAATAGACCCTCCGCCATCACTCGCTCCACCCGCCGGTACGATGCCGCTTGCCACAGCTGCTGCCGTCCCGCCGCTTGAACCGCCCGGAGAATAGTCAGCATTCCAAGGGTTTCTCGTCGGACCATATAAAAAGGGTTCTGTCACATTTCTCAATCCGAATTCAGGTGTGTTCGTATGACCGATCATGAGGAGCCCAGCCTGCTTCAATCGACGGACAAAGTGGGAATCTGTTTGCGCCTTTACATCCTTTAACAGCAAAGCACCCGCCGTCAAAGGTTCATGCTCCAGCCCCTGCGATATATTTTTCAACACAAACGGAACACCAGCAAACGGCTGATCCGCATCTAGTGACTTCATGTCTTTGAACACTTGATCTCGCCTTGTCTGAATCACCGCATTTAGTACTGGATTCACTTCTTCCAATCTAGCAAATGCAGCTTGTACAAGCTCTTCGGGCGTGACCTGCTTTTTCTGCACAAGTGACGCCAGTCCCGTCGCATCATACGTCATATACTCTTTTACATTCATCGGCATGTCCTTCTTTCTCATATTATGATCTCTCTATTGTCTACTAGAATTCTATGAAATTCAATTTCGGGATACGTGTGAAAAAAACTTTCTTTCTAGACTATGATTCTTCTAACCATCTATCTTATTTCTCCGATATAATAAAGAAAAAAAGACGGAGGTCACCTCATATGCAAGGAGCCATTGCCTTGAAAAAGAAAATCGTCGTGGTCATCGCGTTTCTTCTTGCTTTGACAACTGCTTTGCCCTTCCATTCGCAGGCAGTTGCACCACCAAAAGAAACAGATGTCATCATCGTCTATAAAAATCAAAAAGGAAAACAGACGGCTATTCAAGAAAGTGAAAAAGTGAACGCTCAATACATACATCTTCCAGCTGTAGCAGTGACAGCAGATGAGCAAGCTGTCACCTCACTTAAAAAAGACCCGAACATCGCTTATGTTTCAAAAAACGTTAGGATCAAACTCGCTGCTGCTACCATGAAAAAAACGGCTGCTGCTACTGGCCAGGATGCTTTGGTACAAAAATCTTATAACTTGCAGAAGCTCAATGTAAAGCAAGCAATCAAAGAAGGTGTGACAGGGAAAAATGTGAAAGTAGCCGTTCTCGATACTGGTATTTTCCCACATGAAGATTTAAAGGTAGCCGGCGGTAAATCATTCGTCGATTACACGTCTTCTTACAAAGATGATGAAGGACATGGAACACATGTCGCCGGTACAATTGGGGCGCTCAATAATGATTACGGTACGGTCGGCGTCGCTTCTGGTGTGAAGCTGTATTCTGTAAAAGTATTAGATAAAAAAGGAGAGGGCGACTTATACAGTCTGCTCCGAGGCATTGATTGGGCGATTAGCAATAAGATGGACATCATCAACCTAAGTCTAGCTTTTGAAGATAACATTCCGATTTTACGTTCAGCAGTTGATGAAGCATACAAAAAAGGACTGCTGGTCGTTGCTGCAAGTGGAAATGATGGAAAGAAGAATGGGATTAGTTATCCTGCCGCATACAATAGCGTCATTGCTGTTTCCGCAACGACAGACAAAGACAAACTCGCCTCCATCTCTAATACGGGGAAAGGAATTGAATTTTCCGCTCCCGGCGAGAACGTCATCAGTACCTATTTGAAAAATGAATATTGGTATGCCACGGGTACATCACAAGCGGCACCGCATGTCACAGGGATGCTGGCGCTCTTAAAACAGCTACATCCTAAGAAAACAAATGTTCAGCTCCGCACTTTATTGCGCAGCTATACAGTGGATCTTGGCGCAAAAGGAAAAGATCCACAATTCGGCTATGGCCGCGTGCAATATGTGCCGCAGTCAACCTTTTTAAAGGCTGCGACAAGCGCAGTCAAGACAGCCGAAACATCTAAAAAACAGACAGATGTTGATCAAGCCAAAACGAAAATTGGCAGACTAACTGCCAGCAAGCAAAAAACCGCACTCACTGACCGAGTCAAAAAAGTCCAAACAGCCATTGATATTCGTGACGCACGAGCGAAGGTCAAATCAGCTGAAAAAAGTAAAACCCAAGGCTCGATTAAAAGTGCCCAAACGGCTATTAAAAAGCTATCCAAAGGCAAAGAAAAAACAAGCCTGCAAAACCGGCTCGACAAAGTCAAAAAACAAGTCGCCTATCAAAAGAAAGTGACAGATGCCAAACAAAAAGTAAAAAAAGCGGAAGCCAAACGAACAAAGAAAACAAAAGCAACCGCTCAAAGTGCGGTCAAACAACTAAAAGCATCTAAAACAAAAACTGATTTACAAAAACGAATCAACCGGATCAAGGTTTGATAAAAAAACGATTCCTTTCAGCAAGGAATCGTTTTTTCTATTTCAACATCTTCTGAAACAGGGTGTGATGATATTTCCCTTTCGCATCCAGCCTCACTTGATCGAGGATGTGCGCTAACGAATGGATGACATCATGTAGTGCTCGTTGAACAGAGCCGTGTTCAAAGGAAGCTAAACTCTCCGGCAGTTCATCTTCATCCAAAACAAAGAAATCACCATTCGGAAGAACGAGTAGATCAATCAACAAATCTTCAAAAACAACCGCTCGTTCTTCAAACCATGTATGTCTGACGATATTCAAATAAGAGCCAAGTTCATTGCCTTGATCATCCCGCCAAAAATAGACATTGTAAGGTCGGTCCGTCCAATAATAGGCGGTCGTATAACTCCCTTTTGGAATCGTGACAGTGCCATCACCAGCAACCATTGTAAATGGTTCTTGAATTTTATGAAACAACACGACTTGCTGCTCCTGTGCGTCTAACAGCTGACACGTATGTTCCACAACCTGATCATCGTATTTGATTTTTCTCTCAATGACGTCATCCCAAGAATTTGCATATAGCGGAAACAATCGGTCACAACCCCTTCTGCATCTACTTCTTATTCTAGTATACACTGCTTTCCTTTGAAGAAATAAAGGTTCACTGCTGCTGCCTATGGAAGACATATGGTGAGGTGAAAACAAATGAACGGAATCACAATCATCGAAACCGTAGCAGAACTCGGACAAATCATCTTGGTTTTTTGTGGCTATGCCCTTTACTGGCGGCTTGTGAAAACGAAAAGAGATCGAAAGCTGACCCCTTATGAACATGTGTTGAAATTCTTTGTCATGTTCGGGTTAATCTCCTGGTGCTTTTCATATATGGCACTGAACGTATGGGTGTCATGAGAAAAAGGAAGAGTCCCGTCCATGCAGGACATACTCTTCCTCTTCTTATTCGGTGTATGTTATGAGCCAGCCGGCTGTTCTTTTTTAATCACATACTGATAGCTCTTCACATGCGTCCCATTTTGATTCACAAATTCTTTATCAAGCGCCCGTTCAAAGCCCATTCTTTCATATAAACGAATGGCGGCCTGCATTTTATCCGACGTATGAAGGTACAGGACGTTCTCGCCCCACGATTGCGTCAGTTCTATACTTTTACGCAACAATGACTCTGCAATACCTTTTCCTCTCACATCAGGATCTACCCCTAAAAACCGGACAATCGCTGAAGTAATGCCCATCTCCGGCTTGTCATATGCCTGTTCTGATGATCGGAACATTTGAAGTGTCCCCACGACCTTGCCCTCAAGCTCGGCCACAAGCATCAACTCCATGTTTGGGTTATCTACAGCCGCTCGCAGGGCTGCAGAATAATTTTGCCAGCCTTCCTCTGTAAATTGAGGCTCATACTGTGCGTATGATTTGATCAGCACATGTGTGATCGCCTCATGATCTTCACTCACCGCTTGACGAATGATCAACTCTTGCTGCTCCATGCCAGCACCTCCTGTTTGTCTATGAATGGATATACGTATCATGCAATCACTGCATGCCGATGACCTGATTCTTTTCTCTACTCATTCAATGTAAAGAGTCTCCTTCGAAAGATCAATGATTTTGCACGAAAACTTCTTTGAAAATTTTGATTGAAATGGAAAGCTTGATTCATTATGCTGATTTGAGGACATATACGAGGAGTGGCATCATATGAATTCTTTATCTTATCCCCAAGAATCGAAAAAAAATCGATTCCTCCTTGCCGCGCTTCTTGGCTCTTTAACAGCCCTTGCACCGCTGGCAATGGATATGTATTTACCTGCTTTACCTAATATCGCCCGTGACTTTGAAGCAAGCACGGCGCTGTCTCAGTTAAGTCTCATGGCTTGTTTGATTGGACTTGCGCTTGGACAGCTCATTGCAGGTCCAATCAGTGATACAGTCGGCAGAAGAAAGCCGCTCATGATTGGATTGATCATTTTTATTGCGGCCTCTCTTTTATGTACAGTGGTCACATCAATTTGGACATTCATTCTTTTAAGACTGATTCAAGGACTTGCTGGATCAGCAGGCATTGTTATTGCACGAGCCATCGTGAGAGATCATTATGAAGGCTCAGAAATGACGAAATTCTTTGCTTTGCTCATGTTAGTCAACGGAGTGGCTCCTGCAGCGGCACCGATCGTGGGCGGACAAATGTTACGGTTCACGACGTGGCAGGGAGTGTTTGTTCTGCTAGGAATCCTCGGGACGCTCATGCTCCTAAGATCGATGTTTTCATTGAAAGAAAGCTTACCTGTGGAACGTAGACAGACTGGAGGCTTCAAACAGATCCTAGGTGCGATGAAAATTCTAGCGAGCGATCGACTCTTTGTCGGATATGCTCTCTCACAAGGACTTGTCTTCGCCGCCATGTTTGCGTATATCTCTGGATCACCGTTTGTATTGCAGGAGATTTTCAACCTTTCTCCGCAAGGCTTCAGTGCTGCCTTTGCGGTGAATAGTCTTGGCATCATCACAGCCGGACAAGTATTTGCCCGCGTTGCTGCGAAAATTGGTGAGGAGAAAGTCCTTCGCATCGGGCTGCTGACAGCTGCTTTAGGAGGCGTCACCTTGTGTGTGATGATCTCTATTGATGCAGGATTGTATGGCATTCTCATTCCGCTCTTTTTTGTGGTCTCAAGCGTTGGGATTGTCGGCACCTCTGCACCATCTCTTGCGATGCAGCATCACGGCGCACATGCTGGAAGTGCCGCTGCCCTCATCGGTGTGGCGCAAATGCTGCTAGGCGCTTGCATGACACCCCTTGTCGGCTTAGCTGGAAGCCAGACTGCCTTTCCAATGGGGCTGATTATTATGCTCTGTGACCTTGGCGCACTCTGCTGTTATTTTTTCTTTGTTGCCAGAGCGAAAAAAAGACCCGCATAAGCGGGTCTTTCATTTATGGCTTGCTCCAATTGATCGTGCGAAACACATTGTACTGGTCATTGTTTTGATATGCATCTAGGTCAAAGCCTGAAAGTCCAAAACCAATTGCCATGACAATTCCTCCGGCAACGGTGAAGATGATCCCCCATTTGATGCATTGCTTTTTTAAATCATTCACGTTCATACTCTCACGACCTTCTTTTTAAACATTCCCATGAATGCCTTAGTGGTTTGAACAGTCCCTTGCACAAATAGCTTTGTTAAATACGCCGTGGCTATGCCGCTTAATAATCCGACACCTAATAGAAGAATCCCAACTCCGATCTGCGTCACCACCACATGCAAACCGTCTTGAAAAATAAACGGTGAACCAATGATGCTCCAAAAACCGCCGAGCAGACCAACTAGCGTCATTGTACCTGTCACGAGTGGAATGCACCAAATCACCATATACACAGAAAGAAACAGCAGGAAGACTGTTGCTAGAATACTGCCCCATAACGGAAAGCCCAAAATGAGGATGGAGAGTCTTGTGGCTTTTTCTCCAAACGTCGGCACCTGAACGGTTTTGATTCCTTGTTCCTTCATAATCCCTTCAGCGATGATGGCAGGCTGACCGACTTGATGAACTGCCTCCTGTTCACTGTAGCCATCTTCCTGATAATCCTCGATCATTTCATCGTAATACTCGATGAACCGATCACTTTCTTTTTCGCCTAGACGATGCAGATGCTTCTCCAAGCTGGCTAAAAATTCTTTTTTATTCATTGCTCTGTCCTCCAGAAATAAAGTCGTAAATCGCCATCACTTGATCCCATTCCGCTAAAAATTGCGCGATATGCTCCCGTCCGTTCTTTGTCATCCGGTAGTATTTTCTTAATCGACTGTTATGTTCCTGTGAATAGGTCTCCACATAATTGTTTTGCTCTAATCGCTTTAATATCGGATATAATGTCGATTCTGAAATCTCAATACAATGGGACATATCTTTAATCATTTGATAACCATAGGAATCGCCTTTCTTTAATACCGCCAGTACACAGAATTCCAGTAATCCTTTTTTTAGTTGTGCATTCATGTTTACAACTCCTAACTATTTATACTATACAATACATAGTATGATGTGACAAGAGGTATTTATTTTGTAAAAGCATAAAAAAAAGACCCCCACAGGGCCTTTCACTTTTATATATTCACAAATCCTTCTCCAAACACATCACGCACGTCATGGACAACAACGAATGCGTCTCGATCAATTTTCTTAATGATTTTCTTTAAACGCATCAGCTCCTGTTTTTGAATGACTGCATAGAGAATTTCCTTCGATTCCTTCGAATAATGACCGCGACCGTTTAAAATGGTCACGCCTCGATCCAAGGTGTGATTGATTTCTTCTGCAATATCATCTTTGCATGAAGAAATAATCGTGACCGCTTTTTTCGTGTTAAGCCCTTCTATGACGAAATCCATCACCTTAGTCGCCACATACAGCATCACAATCGTAAACATTAATTTTTCCGCACCAATAATAAAGTAAGAAGCAAAAACAACGATTAGATCAAAGAACAAGATGGCGTAGCTCACGTTCCAGTCTAGATACTTATTCGCAATTCGGCCAAGAATGGCAGATCCCGCTGTTGTACCGCCCGCTCTTAAAACAAGACCAATGCCAATCCCAATGATGATCCCTGCGAAAATAGAACCAATGATCAATTCATGGACATTCACCACCCATGTAGTGGTCAAATGTAAAAATAGAGAGTTACTTGCGACAGCTACCACTGTGTAGATCGTGGTCTTCTTGTCCAAGTATTTATACCCCACAAGTAATAAAATCGCATTCAACACAAGGTTTGTCAGCCACGGCGCAATCTCAAACATATAGTAGAAAATGATGGACAGCCCCGTTACGCCGCCTTCACCAAACTCAAGTGGAATGACAAACATGTTCACAGCTGCAGCAAATAAAAAAGAACCAACTAGAATCATTGCAATATCTTTTACACATTTTTTCAATTTCTTCTTTCCTCCTTTTCTAAGCATATAAAAAACCCTCTTTCTACACGAAAGAAGACAGTCGTTGGACAAAATAAAAATCAAAAGACGGCGCCTTTTGATGAAGCTTTCTGAAATGAACCTTTCCATAATATATATCTCTTTTTAGAGGCTGTCAATGACTTGGTTTTCTATTATTTCAACTGTATGTTTATGCACTCAAACCCGCATGTTTTCAGGGTTTTTCCGTCATATGATGCTTATTCCTCTCCTTGACAAAAACACTTTAGTCATTTAAACTACTGCCTCATATCATATCCATTATTTCCGATCGACAAAGGAGGCTGTTTGATTTATATGAATCCTATTCAAAGCCGTTTACAGGCTCACACACCATTGATTTTAGATGGTGCACTTGCAACGGAGCTTGAACGAAAGGGCTGTGATTTAAACTACAGTTTATGGTCAGCCAAAATCCTCATTGAACAGCCAGAATTGATTCAGCAAGTACACTTGGACTACTTCCAAGCAGGTGCTGACTGTGCAACAACAGCCAGCTACCAAACGACAATTGATGGCTTTGCTGAAAAAGGCTATACAAAAGAAGAAGCCATCGAATTAATGAAACGATCTGTCACGTTAGCAAAAGAAGCATGCGAGCAGTTTTGGCAGGATGAGACACATCGTAAAGAGCGGACAAAACCATTTGTCGCTGGATCTGTGGGGCCCTTCGGCGCTTATTTGTCTGACGGTTCAGAATATAAGGGGAATTACGGACTCACAGAGCAGGCGCTCATTGATTTTCACAGACCAAGAATTCAAGCATTGGTAGAGGCTGGTGCAGATATTCTCGCTTGTGAAACCATCCCTTGTCTCATTGAAGCAATCGCTATCGCTAAACTGCTGCAGGATGAGTTCAGCGGTGTATATGCGTGGATTACATTTAGTGCAAAGGATGGTCAGCACATTAGTGAAGGAGATTTACTTAGAGACTGTGTACAAGCACTTGAGCCATATGAGCAGATCGCTGCTGTTGGCGTAAACTGTACACCGCCGCAATATATGTCTTCTCTTATTCAGGAGATGAAAAAAGGGACGAGCAAACCGATTGTCGTGTATCCGAACTCAGGGGAATTATATGATCCTGAAGAAAAGGTTTGGAGCGGAGATACGTCTCACCATACATTTGGTGAATGTGCACAGCAATGGTATAAAGACGGCGCACAAATCATCGGCGGCTGCTGCCGGACGACACCAGAGGATATTACCGATATCTTAAAACAGGCAACATCGTAGCATCATGACTCAACACACATACTTCTAAGCAAAAGGGCGGGAAGACATGGAACAAGCAAAAGATCAGTCACAACAATATCAACGAAAAATGACAAGCCGTCACCTGTTCATGCTTTCTTTAGGCGGCGTGATTGGCACAGGACTCTTTTTAAGTTCAGGATATACGATCAATCAGGCCGGACCTGCGGGAACGATTTTGGCTTATCTGGTCGGGGCATTAATTGTGTACCTCGTGATGCTCTGTTTAGGTGAACTGTCTGTCGCAATGCCGGTTACAGGCGCTTTTCACACATATGCAACAAAATACATTGGGCCCGGCACAGGCTATACAGTGGCTTGGCTTTATTGGCTGACATGGACCGTGGCACTTGGTTCAGAATTTACAGCGGCAGGTCTTTTAATGCAGCGCTGGTTCCCGGACACATCGGTTTGGATGTGGAGCGGTGTTTTTGCGCTTCTCATCTTTTTACTCAATGCTTTTACAGTTAAATTTTTTGCAGAATCGGAATTTTGGTTTTCTAGCATTAAAGTCATGGCTATTATTCTCTTTATTATCCTTGGCGGAGCCGCGATGTTTGGATTGATTCCACTAAAAGGCGGTGAGGCCGCTCCGTTCTTCTCTAACTTCACTGGAGATGGGGGTCTCTTCCCAAACGGCTTTTTACCGATTTTAATGACCATGTTGGCTGTTAATTTTGCTTTTTCGGGTACTGAGCTGATTGGGATTGCTGCGGGCGAAAGTGTCAATCCAGATGAGACCATTCCCCGGGCGATTCGCACGACTGTGCTACGTCTTGTCCTGTTTTTTGTCGGAACGATCGTGGTCTTAGCCGGCTTAATTCCAGTAGAAGAAGCCGGGGTGATCAAAAGTCCTTTCGTTGTGGTATTTGACCGCATCGGTATTCCTTATGCGGCAGATTTCATGAATTTTGTCATTCTGACAGCGATTTTATCTGCTGCAAACTCAGGGCTATATGCCTCATCTCGCATGCTATGGTCCCTTTCTGAAGAACGAACATTACCTAAAAAGCTGGCAAAATTGACGTCAAAGGGAATTCCTTTGAATGCACTCATTTTGAGTATGATTGGGGGCATTCTCTCTTTGCTATCGAGTGTCATCGCACCTGAAACAGTGTATCTGGTTCTTGTTTCAATCTCTGGACTCGCCGTTGTTGTTGTATGGATGGGAATTGCAGCTTCACAGTTCATGTTTCGCAAAAAATTCTTACAGGATGGCGGACAGCTTCATGATTTATCTTTCCGAACCCCGCTCTATCCGGTGGTTCCGATTGCTGCCTTCCTCCTATGCCTTGCATCTGTGATCGGCATTGCTTTTGATCCAAATCAGCGTATTGCTCTTATCTGCGGTATCCCTTTTATCGCACTCTGCTATGCTGCCTATTACGTGACAACATGGATTCAGAAAAAACGAGAAAACCCTGGTGTATAGCACCAGGGTTTTTGTTTGTCCCAAAAAAGGATATCACTAGCAAAACAAAGACATTTTGGTATATGATAGGAATCTATGATTTTCAGGATGAATCAAGGGAGCTGTTTTTAATATGGAAATGACCATTACAAGAGCATTAAGTGAACTGAAAATGTTAGATAAGAGAATCAGCCGAACGATTGATGAAGCCGTACTCGGTGGTTTGATCATCGGGAAACATATACAGAACGGATTTCAAAATCAAGAAGAAGTAGAAAAAAAGGCAAAAGCAGATGACCAATCGATTCAAGCATTAATCAAACGCCGAAATGCCATTAAATCAGCCATCGTTGTGTCGAATGCTACGACAACGATTGAGGTGGCGGGTGTTAGCATGACCGTAGCAGAAGCCATTGAACGCAAGACATCCATAGATTACGATATTCGTTATTTACGAAAATTAAAAAAGGTCTACACAGAGCTGGTTGACCGGTCAGAACAAATCAATGAAGATGTGAAAAAGAGACTGGATCAGCATTTAGAAACACTATTTGGGAAAGATGGGAAAACACAAGCCGCTGCCAACCAAGAGATCGTCAAGTCATTCCTAGCTGAAAATGAGGCGGCGATCATTGACCCTCTTCGTCTCCGAGTGAAGATTGAACAGCTTTCGAAAGAGATTGAAGATTTCCAAATGGAAGTGGATTTCTCCTTGTCAGAAAGCAATACCTTGACCAAAATACAGATCGACTAGTCGATTTTGTTAGTGAGCCGAAAATCGATAGGACTAAACACCTTCGAGGGAAAGGTCATTCCTCCTCATCTGATGATCATCTTAGGATGATCCATGATAAAAGCTCAAAGCTGAACGTTCAAAGCTGAAAGCTCAAGTATTCAAAGGTCTTATCCATCAAAGCTCAAGATGTAAAGCTCAAAGCTCGATCGAATCTGGGAGAAACGGCTCATGAGTGTTTGTTTATCGACTCTTTCGGTTGCCGCCCAGCAGGTTTGCTAACAAAAAGAAAAGGATGTCACTAGCTGACATCCTTTTTTTCTATGAAAACGACAGGGCTTGCGCCAAGTCGCCTCTTCTAGCAGATTAGTAACGTGATGTATATGCCAAATGGTACACACTTGTCACATTTGAAGATAGCGTGATGTCGTTTGAAGTGAAAGTCACTGGAACGATATCGTAGTAATGTGTAGACCAGCCTGCATTATTGTATGTACGGTAGCCTGCACCTGCAGGAACTTGAATCGTTAGTGAAAATTGTCCATTCTCGTCTGTTGTACCTGTCGCTGTTTGAGCATATGATTTGATTGCTGCTTCAAAATAAAGCTGAATTGGCTGATTCCCCATGAGTTGACCACTTGTGTCCTTTAATGTTCCTTTAAAAGTAGCTGGATAATATGAACCTACACGATATTTACTACCAGAACCGTAATTGACCACACCACCGTCTGCTGCTGTGACGCCTGTTACTTGTACGGATGCTGGTACTGCTCCTGTTTCCTCTGCATGTGCAAAGCTTGGGAAAACGAGAAGCAATGATAGAAAGAAAGCAAACATGATTTTTTTCATCGATAAATCCTCCTTTTTTTTCCTACTATATTACTATCGACAGTTATTGTCATTTTTCCAGTAAAAACAAAAAACTTCCCTTTTTATTCAAAAGGGAAGCTGCAAAACTATTTTTTCACAACAACTTTCACTGCTTTACTTTCTCTTTTTCTCACATCTGAAGCCGTCACATACAAGACGGTTTTGGCTTTTTGCGGCTTGATTTTAGCCGTAAATGCGCCTTTGCTATTGGTTTTGACCGTTTGAATGACTTTCTTTGATTTGTTCTTCACCTTGATTGTCAAGCCTGCACCCGCAGTTCCTTTGACCGTTTTACTTTTCACTGTTACTCGATTCACCTTTGGCTTAGCTGGTGCTTTGCCCTTTTTCACGACCGTTTTGAGCGAAGTCGCAGCCTTTCCTTTTGATATCTTGATGTGAAGCACTTTATTTTTGTTTTGATGCTTGATCTTCACACTAAAGGTTCCCTTTTTGCTTGCCGTGCCTTTTCCAAGCAGGGTTTTGCCTCTATACACAGAAATGGCAGCGCCGGCTTTCGCCTTTCCTGTCACCTTTTGATGCTGATCTTCTACTTTGTTAACTGATGCGTTTAATTCAACAGCACTTAACGCGGCAAAAGCATTGAGTCTGCCATGTCCTGTCATCCAATCGATACCCGGAATTTTCGGATCAACAACAGGCTCGTCATTTTCATCATAGAAAACGTCATCTGTTCCATCAACAGCTTTAAATGAAATATCATCCGCTGTATTTTGTAAAATATTTCTCACTTGATTTGGTTTCAGGGTTGGATTTTTAGAAAACAGTAATCCTGCTGCTGCTGCAACATACGGTGTAGCCATTGATGTCCCGCTTAGGTATGAAACATTCCCATCAGGCATTAAGCTTGGAATATCAGACCCTGGTGCAGACATGCTTAATCCTTTCCCATAGCTTGAGAATTCAGCGGCAATATCCATGCGATTGCTTGCACCAACTGCCATGGCGTACTTGGAAGTCGCAGGATAACCCATTTCTGGAATGCCATCGTTTCCGCTCGCCACTACCACTAATACATTTTTTTGTGCAGCATAGTTCATCGCATATTCAATGACCTTGCTGTAGTAGCCGCCAAGGCTCATGTTGATGACCTTTGCACCTTTGTCCACTGCATGTTTAATGCCAAGAGCAATATGCTCTGTATCTCCATTTCCATACGCATCCAGTACTTTGACTGGGATGATACCTGTATGTTGATTCAGCCCTGCCATGGAGTAATGATTGTCGGCTTTTGCTGCAATGATACCTGCCACATGGGTACCGTGGCCATTGTCATCAATTGCATCTTTATTACGGCCAATCAGATTAGCACCTAAGTCTGTGCGAACCGTTCCGCTTAAATCGGACAAACGGCTGTCGACACCTGTATCCACAACAGCAATTAACGTTTGCTTCATTTTGCTTGTGCCAATCAATGTATTCATTTGTTCAAACTTCACATCAGCGCCTTTTTTCCCACTGTTCTGCGCACTGTTTTTCAGCGGCCACTGGTAACCATACTGCGCGTCATTACTGAGCGCACGATACGTTTGTACAGGCTCTGCAAATTCAACATTCGGCATACTAGAAAGCTTTCTCGCCGTGCTTTTGATCACAGCTTTGCCTGCTTTAAGCGTTTTGCCAGCTGATTCTTTCCCTGCCGGTACATCGTAAACATACATTCCTTTAAATAAAGGATTTACTGACTGAGATGTCACACGGTTTTCTTGAATTCCGTAGCCTTTCATCTTCTTTTTTGCGGATTGAAGCGTTTGTCCATCCTTTAATTTAAAGATGATTTTGTTTGTGTTGACCTTTTCTTCTGGAACAAGCTTTTGTTTCTCGAGGACATAACCGATCGATTTTCCTTCAAGCTGATCGATTCCTACTTTTTGCTCCACTGTTTCTAATTCCTTTTTTAAATAGGCTGGACTCGCCTCTTTGAGCATATCAAAAAGGGAACGGATTGCCTGTTGCTCTTTCTCTGTGACGATATGACCGCTGAATGCACCATTTTTCTCTACGTCATTTAGCAATGATTTTAATGTAAGCAAATGATTGTACACCGTTTGCTGCTTTTTTTGATTGTTGATGAGTTTAGATTTGAGAAACGGCTTTGTTTTTTGTAGCAGACGTGTAAGCTTCTGACCATCGGCTGTTTCATTGAATCGTTTGTCTTCGATCGTACGAATGGATTGTAGAATTTCACGTCCATGCTTTTTCTCAATAATGATGATCGTTGGTTCTTCTTCTTCAGGAAAAATCGGTTCAGATGGCGGAAGATTCGCACCTTTATACCCGATTGTATATGCTGCATCCTCTTCCTCATCACGACTGTCTTCCTCTGAACCTAAATACAGCACTTTGACATAGTAAGGACCTGACCATGCATGCGGGAAGTTGATTTCTGTCTCTCCACTTGCTGTGTCCACACGATATCTCGAATAAGTGTCATCCTTTATCGCTCTATCCTTACTTGGGTAGACCGATACAGATAACACTTGTTTGCTTTTGACAGAAATTTGCATATGTGTATGTTTTGCCACATCATCTGCAGATGGCGTGATTTGGTACCATGACTCTTCTTTTTCATTCTGTAATGTACCTGAAATGACTTCACCATTTTTTAACCCAATGGCTTCATTGACACTTGTGCCTTTACTAACTGCTGATGCCTTGTACCCAGGTAATGCAGCCATACATAGAATGATGGCCATGAGTACAACCACACAGGATTTGACCTGCTTTTTAAACATGAAAAGACCCCCTTATCTTTTACAATACCTTGGAAGAATATCACAGAATCCTTTTTAGTAGAATCTATTTTTGACATAATTAAACTCGTTTTAAGCTAGGATTTGAGATATTCAGATGACTAGTCTAATCGCTTCATAAACTTTTTGCCATTTCAAACGGAAAATGATGCTATTTAACCATGTTGAAAAGTACATTACAATCAAATTGTAAGCGCTTAACAAACAAGAGAGAAGGGATCAGCTTGTTCCAAAAAGATCATGTTTTTACACAAGTAAACGGTCGATCAAAGAATGAGATTTTACAATACATTTCCGAGAAAGCTGAAGACCTTCACATTACAGATGATCAGTCAGGGTTATTAACAGATTTGTTGAAACGCGAAGACGAAGTCTCAACAGGACTTCAGCAAGGTTTTGCGATTCCTCATACAAAAAGCTCTGCTGTTCAAACGGCTTCACTTCTCTTTTTAGAACTTGAACAACCCATTGAATGGGGAAGCTTCGACGATTTGCCAACAAGCTATTTATTTACACTGCTCGTTCCACTAGAAGAGGCCAATGTCACACACCTCAAATTACTGTCTGGCATTGCCACAAGTTTAATGGAGCCTGCTTTTATCGAAAAGATTCAACCCGGTCAAACAGCAGACTATTATTACGGAGTCATTGAACAACAATTGAAAGAGGGGATTACACAATGAAAATTGTCGGTGTCACTTCATGCCCAGCAGGGTTAGCTCATACACCAATGGCAGCAAAAGCATTAGAGAATGCGGGTAAACAGCTTGGACACGAGATTAAAATCGAACAGCAAGGAATTATGGGACAGGTGAATGGCATTACAGCAGAGGAAGCCAAGCAGGCAGACCTTTGCATTATCGCCTCCAATCAGCACATTAACGACGCTGAACGCTTCTCAGGTATTCCTACTGTTCGTGTCGAAATCGGACGCGCCCTAAAAAATGCCGAGCAAATCATCACAAAAGCCGTTGCGCTGGTTGAAAAGAAAAAATCTGAATTCCAATAAACAGGAGCAATGCCATATAGAAAGGAGCAAAGCAGAATGAAAGCAAAATTAAAAGTCATTGAAGGCCACCTCATGACCGGTATTTCTTATATTCTTCCGGTGATCATCGGAGCTTCACTTATCGTTGGTTTAGCCAAACTAGTCGGGTTAGGTTTTGGTGTATCAGATTTAAACGCCTATAAAGATGCAGGCGGCATTTTACATGGTGCCTATTTGATGGAACAGGTTGGCTGGACAGGCATTGGCTTAATGAACGTACTGCTCGCTGGCTTTATTGCCTATTCGATTGCGGATAAATCTGGTCTTGCGGCCGGCTTTATCGGCGGAGCTCTTGCCAGCTCAACAAATGCTGGTTTTATTGGCGCCGTCATTGCAGGTTTCTTTGCCGGATATGTCGCTCTCTTTGTGAAAAGAAAAATTCAAATTCAAGGCTCCGCAGCTGGACTCGTCCCTCTGCTCATCTTACCGCTCATTACTGTTGGCTTAACCGGACTTCTCATGTCCGTTCTGCTGGGCGGTCCATTAGGGGCTTTGAACACCGCATTAATTGAATGGATCAAAGGCATGGTCGCAGATGGAACAAGTACACTCGCACTTGCTCTCATTTTAGGCGCCATGATTGGCTTTGATCTTGGCGGCCCAGTGAATAAATCAGCTTGGATGGCTGGTAATGCGCTCTTCCTATCAGGTGTCTATCTTCCTGCCATTCTCGTCAATATCGCGATTGTCATTCCGCCGCTTGGATACGGGCTTGCGACATTGATTCGAAAACGCAACTTCTCTCCTACCTTTAGAGAAGCCGGACGAGGCGGTCTTGTGATGGGGATTATCGGGATTACAGAAGGAGCCATTCCCTTTACACTCGTCAATCCTTTGAAATTGATTCCGCTGAATGTCGTCGCTTGTGCTGCTGGAAGCGGGGTTGCTGCCTTATTAGGTGTCCATGACATCATGCCGCCAATTGGCGGACTCTACGGATTCTTCTCAGTAGGAAACTGGTGGGCATATTTAATCGGCGCGCTAACTGGCGCACTTGTTATTGGAATTGGTGCCAACCTACTTGTGAACTTCTCTGAGAAAAAAGAACCCCAAAAGCCAGAACATGATCAGAAGCAGAAAGAAGAAGATGATTTTGACCTTGTGCTAGAAGGATAATTTGAACAAAGAAAGGTGTCGTTACACAATGACTGTCAATGTACATGTGATTCCACATACTCACTGGGACCGGGAATGGTATTTTACCACCTCCCGCTCCCGTATCTACTTAATGAAAAGCGTAATGGACATATTGGACACCCTCGAAACAGATGAACGGTTCCATTACTTCATGCTCGATGCACAAGCATCCTTGCTAGATGATTACTTGAAATGGCGCCCAGAGGATGAGGATCGAATCAAACAGCTCGTCACAGCAAAACGCCTCATCATCGGTCCATGGTATACACAAACGGATCAGCTCGTGATTTCTGGGGAATCGATTGTACGGAACCTGCAATATGGGATTGAGCGCTGTCAGCAGTTTGGACATGTCATGAAGGTCGGTTATGTCCCTGATTCCTTCGGTCAATCTGCACAAATGCCTCAAATTTATCAAGGCTTTGGTATTGTCGACACAGCCTTTTGGCGCGGCGTTTCTGATCATATGACGAATCACACAGAATTTAATTGGCGCGGGGCTGATGGCAGTGAAGTGTTTGCAGTGAATCTGCCATTTGGCTACTACTACGGAGGAAATATTCCTGAAAAGGATGAAGACCTGCAAGCCTTTCTTTCTGAAAAAATCGGGGCGCTGCAAGCAAAAGCCACGACAAAGAATGTCTATTTCCCAAATGGCTTTGACCAGGCGCCTATTCGTAAAAACCTGCCTGACTTATTAGAAAAAGCCAATGAAATAGACGAGCACCACTATCAAATCAGCAGTTTAGAAGACTACATTGCAGCAGTGAAAAAAGAGCGGACTTCTTTTGAGACATTAGAAGGAGAACTCATTCATGCCAAGCATATGCGAATTCATAAGTCTATTTTTTCAACAAGAGCAGATTTGAAAATCTTAAACAACCAAATTGAAAACTATCTTGTCAATGTGATGGAGCCGATCCTTACAATCAGCTATTCACTTGGACATGACTATCCGCATGACACGGTGCGTGATATTTGGTACCTCATGTTCGAAAATGCAGCGCATGACAGCATTGGCGGCTGTAATAGTGATACGACGAATCAAGATGTTTTCTTCCGCTACAAGCAGGCAAAGGAAATTGCTGAGAATCTTGTGGACTTACACATGCGTCTCATCGCCATCCGGCTGCAAACGGAGCAAGAAATCACGTTCACTTTATTTAATACACTGCCTTCAAAGCGCTCTGAAGTCATTGAAGTCGAAACCTTTATCACAGAACGTCCATTTACACTAAAAGACGCTGATGGACGAACTCTTCACTACACAGTCAAAAGTAAAACCGATGTGACAGATTATGTCTTAGCACAGCAGATTTCACTTAACCCAAGCAAAGAGGTGTACATGCCAAAGCAAGTCTGGAAAGCTGTTTTACTCATTGAAGCAGTCGATTTGCCATCCGTTGGTTATACACAAGTCAGCATGGTGTTCGATGAATCTAGTGAATCCATTTTGGAAAAAACAGAAGGTCGTGTCATTGAAAATACGTTTTACCGCATTGCAGCAAATGACAATGGGTCATTAGAAATTACGGATAAACAGACTGGACGAACGTTCTCTGAGCAAATGATCTTTGAAGACAACGGAGATGATGGGGATTCTTATAACTATTCACCACCGCGTGAGGATCTTTATGTATCGTCTAAAGATATCTCATCAGCAGACATCACCGTATCTAAAAGCAGTTTACAGGAAGAGCTCACCATCAAGCTTCAATTGACTGTCCCATATGATTTAGAGGAACGTTCGAAGCAAAAGGTGACGACTTCCCTCCCGATCACAGCGAAGGTAGCTTTAAATAAAGATGAAGCGGTCATCCGTTTTCATGTAAATGTGGACAACCATGCGCTAGACCACCGTCTACGGGTACTCTTTGATACAGGTATTGCATCAAACGTATCACTCAGCGATCAACAGTTTGGCACCATCGAACGTCCAACGGAGCTGACACAAGAACTAGAATGGTGGAACAATGAACATTGGGAAGAAAAACCGATTACCATTGAACCCATGCAATCATTTGTTGCACTTCGCGATGAAGCATATGGTGTCTCTCTTTTAACGGACTGCGTCAGAGAATACCAAATCACAGGCGAGGGCTACACAACCATTGCTTACACACTCTTCCGCTGTTTCGGAAAAATGGGGAAAGAAAACCTTCTTTACCGTCCCGGCCGGGCTTCTGGAGAAAAAATCGTGGAAACACCTGACGCCCAGCTTCAAGGTTCGCTATCATTCTCCTTTGGCATGTACTATAGCCAAGAAGCGGTGAGTGAAGGACACTTGGCTCAGCTTGCTAAACGTTACACCACCCCGGTTCAGTGCTACGAGCGGGCAGACTTTTTAAACGGTCGTTTAATTTTCTCTTTCCGAGATGAAAAAGAAGACTTACAATCTACTTATAGCCTGCTTGACATTGAAACAGACGGGGCCGTTCTAAGCGCTTTGAAAAAGGAAGAGCATGGAACAGGCATTGTCATTCGTCTCTTCAATCCATATTTAACACGTCAAACAGCCGCTTCAATCAATAGTTCATCTCTACAACATGGAGAAACAGCGAATTTAGGCGAAACACCTGAAGGACATATACTGAAAGCACAACATGGATCATTACACATTGAACCGCTCACACCTTGTCAGGTACAAACCTACATTGTAAAGAAAAAATGAACATGTAGGGGCGGGATCCATTTGGATTCCGCCTCTCTTTAATGGAGGGCATTGATCATGCGAATTGGAGGCATCGAAGCAGGCGGTACAAAATTTGTCTGCGGCTACGGAACAACAGACGGAACGATTGAACATATGACTTCCTTTGCAACAGGGAACCCAGAAGAAACATGCCGGCAAGTGATCGAATACTTTACAGAGCATCCAGTTGATGCGATTGGCATAGGCGCATTCGGACCTGTCGATGTAAAAGAACACAGCCCCAGCTATGGAACGATTCTCGAAACACCCAAAACAGCTTGGCGCCAATTTCCATTACTCTCAACCTTAAAACAAGCACTCGGTCTCCCTATGAAGCTTGATACGGATGTGAACTGTGCGGCGCTCGGTGAAGCTCGTTTTTCAATGGAAACAGACAGACCAAATTCCTTGATCTATATCACGGTTGGGACGGGAATCGGTGGCGGTGCCTATATTGAAAACCGCCTCATTCACGGACTGCTTCATCCAGAAATGGGACATATCACCGTTCAGCGCCACCCTCATGACACCTATGGGGGCTGCTGCCCGATCCATCATGATTGTTTAGAGGGATTGGCATCTGGACCTGCCATAGAAGGCCGCTATCATACATTGGCACAAATGCTGCCAGAGGAACACCCTGCCTGGTCACTTCAAGCTTATTATCTCGGGCAAATGACCGCAAATTTATTACTCACCCTGTCACCAGAACGCATTATTTTTGGTGGAGGTGTCATGAAACAGCCGGCCTTGCTGCCGCTCATCCTTGAAGAAACAGACAAGCGCCTTCATGGTTACTTACAATTACCAAAGCCATTAAATGAAATCGTCACAAAGCCTTCCTTTGACGGATTATCTGGTTTAATGGGAGCCATCGCCCTTGGAGCTGATGCCTTAAAGGAACAAGGAGCGGCGCAATGATGATGACGGCAGATACTCGAACCTACCAGCTCATTCAGCGGCTATTTGAAACGAAAGGGTTCGTGAAGCTGGAGGAGCTCACTGCCTCTTTTCGCTTATCTGACCGCTCCATCCGCAATTTAATCAAAGAAGCAAATGAGCTGTTAACGCAAGCTGGAGCCATGATCAAGACCATCCGCGGGAAAGGGTATACGCTCTTAACAAGTGACCAAGACGCTTTCCTGCTTTGGCTTCATCAGCAAAAGCTTCCTGCCCGCTCTCTCGTTCCCGTCATGCCAGAAGAGCGCATACGATTTATGATGAGAAAACTATTGCTTCAATCAGACTACTTAAAAATTGATCAATTAGCAGAAGAATTGTTCATCAGCCGTATGACGGTCAGCAGTGATTTAAAAAAAGGACGGGAGCTGTTAGCCCGTTACGGTATGACCCTTGTCTCAAAGCCTGGATTTGGCTTAAAAGTAGACGGAGACGAATTGCAAAAAAGGACGTGCTACGCAGACTTACTGCTTGAAGAAGAACCCGCCCTATCTCATATAACTGAGCGGGAACAGCTTCATTTCCCTGACATTTCACTTGAAACCATTCGATCCATTGTGCTGACAAATCTATATCAAGAATCACTGCTCATTAAAGATATTGCCCTAAAGAATTTAGTGATTCACTTAGCGATTGCCATTCAACAAACGCAAAAAAAACAGCGGATACCCACCAGTACTACTCACACACAAAGACCGCCAGTGTTAACAAGAATCGCTCAAAAGATCACGCATCAAATAAGCGACACGTTTCATGTCACCTTATCAGAGGATGAAACAGATTACTTGGTGATGCATCTCTTGGCGAATCAAACGTGGAAAGAAATCGATGAGCACCAAACAACAGAAGAAGTACGTCAGGCGGTGACACGATTTCTCCAGCACATTGAAAAAACAAGCGGTCATCGTTTTGTAGATGACGATATCCTGCGTCAAGATTTGATGCTGCATATGAAGCCATTATTAAATCGAATTCAATACGGCGTGTCTTTACAAAATCCGCTTTTGCATGAGATCAAAACATCTTACCCTTATCCGTTTGATTTGGCCGTCAGCGGACTCAATGCCTTACAGCTGGTACGGACGCCAAATGAAGATGAAGCGGCATATGTTGCCTTACATATTGCTGCTTCATTTGAAAGAAGCCATCTTGACACCTCGCAAAAAAAGAGGGCCATTATTGTATGCGGATCTGGACTAGGAACGGCACGGCTACTTGAAATTAAATTGAAGGCGGCCTTTCAACATGAGCTTGAGATTGTTGAGCTTTATTCTTATCAGGATTACGCTTTTAGCACGACTTTGCCATGTGATGTGATTATTACAACCGTACCTCTCGCACCAAAGGGGAAACCAATCATTCAAGTGAATGCTTTTTTTGAACATCATGATGTCCAGCGTGTGAGTGAGGTCATTCACCTGTTAAACGGACACGGTGCCCCTTCGCAGGAGCTGATGGCTTTTTTCCAAGAACGATTGACCTTGTTGGATGTGAACCTTTCAAGCAAAGAAGAGGTATTAGATACGCTTTGCAGCCGGCTGGAGGCGCATCAGCTTGTTTCATCTTCTTTTCGTTCCTCCGTGCTGGAGCGGGAGCAAATGTCATCAACTTATCTTGGCAAGGGGATTGCGATGCCTCACCCGCTCATCACAAATGAAGGCACCTCCTGCGTGGCAATTGCACGATTGAAACAGCCGATTGATTGGCAGGGAGATCAAGTATCTCTGATTTTCTTATTAGCCATTCAGAAAGATGACGCTGCCTGCATGAATCAATTTTTTGAACAAGCTGTCGATTTGTTAGACAGTCCTGACCGCCTTCACTCCTTGACACATGCAAAGACATTTGATGAGCTGATGCATGTCCTGTTTCAATAGCACTAAAGGCCGCCCAAGTGAAATCGGACGGCCTTTTATTCATCTATTCCTCACATAGGAGTCAATCGTATATGACATTTTTTCCTTCTTCCCTTAACTTTTTTAACGACGTCAGCATATGGTTGATTTCTTCATCGGAATGTCTTTCCCAAGCGCCTAATTCTGCGACAATTTTCAAAGGGGATGTCGATCGATAAGAACGGGTCGGATTCCCTGGAAACTTTTGATCCGTCAAATTCGGATCATCTTCAAACTCGCCTGTCGGTTCTACAACATAAATTCTCTCTTTGGAATCAGACCGGGCTAATTCAGCTCCCCATTTGGCTGCATTTAATGTTCCGGTGAAATAGATGTGGTTCGATTGTTTATCCTGATAATTGGATAAATGCAACGGTTCAAGCAGGTCCCCAATCTTCAATTCTGCTTTCGTCCCATGAAAAAACGGCCCAGGATCTAAAACATCTTTCTTGTCATTCATACAGCCACATCCCTTATCGTTATTGACTTGCGTATAACAGTATACGGGCTGATGCGGGCGGAAAACAGTCTATAAATGAGATTAAATTCGGGGTATAATGATAGTAGAGAGTAAGATCGTTTAAAAAAAAGGAAATTTCTCATTGATTCCAACAAGAACAAAAACAAGAATACCTTCCACTGCTGACAGCGTCACAATCAATCCGTGGTTCATTGGGTGTTCCTTCGCAATTAATTTCTGACCAATATAGTTTAAAGCGTAAAAAAGAAAGAACAATAAGAAAAACAAATAAAGGATCGTCATCATCTACATAACCCTCTTTCTTATAATGGATAATCAACCAATTTTTACAATATATCATTAGACTAACATTTTAGAACAACTCGAACAATATGCTCTTGCCAATAAAGTGAACGAACAAAAAAGCCAGCCACCCGCTAATAAGGTGACTGGCTTTTTTCCTGTTACTTCCCGATGTTCTCTCCATTTTGCTCGATCAATGTTTCATACCAATAAGAGCTCTTTTTCCGAATTCTTTTGAGGTCTTTTAGGTCAAATTCATCACGGTTGACGTAGATAAAACCGTAGCGTTTTGAGCAGCCTTGGTGTGTACTGATTAAGTCGATGGCTGACCATGGGCAGTACCCGAATACCTCAACACCGTCAGTGATCGCCCATTTGATTTGTTCAATATGTTTTTCTAAATAATCAATTCGATAATCATCCTGAATCGATCCATCCGCTTCTAACTTGTCAAAAGCGCCTAACCCGTTTTCCGTAATAATAAGAGGCAACTGATAGCGATCGTAAATCTCACGCATCGTTGATCGGAAACCGGTAGGGTCAATCTCCCAGCCAAATGCATTTTTACTTAAGAACGGGTTGTTCCCGCCTTTGTAGACGCCATCTTCACCGGATTTTAAATGCTGATCTCCACCGCGGGCAAATTCATCATTGCCATCTCCTTTACTCGCTTCAACCGTTTGAGATGTGTAGTAGTTAAAGGCAATGAAGTCTGGTTTTGCACTTTTCAAAATATCCATATCTCCCTCTTCAATCACAGGAAGAATGTCTTTTTCCTTCATGTATGCCCATGCAAGGTTGTTATAACGGCCGAATACCGCCATATCAAGATACAGCCAGTTGCGGATCGCATTGTAATTAGCCGCAGCAATGACATCCTCAGGTTTTGGAGATGCCGGGTAAATAAGGGCGATGTTTGGCGCTGGTCCTATTTTCGCCTCAGGCAGTAAACGATGACAAAGCGTCATGGCTTTCGCCTGTGCCACAAGCATATGGTGGTTCTGCTGATATAGTTCTTTTTTCGGATTTTCTAAATTTGGATCCAGTGTACCTAGAGCTGATCCATGTAAGATCATCATGTTTTGTTCATTAATGGTCAGCCAATATTTTACCTTCTCACCATACTCTTGGAACAAAACTTCCGCATAACGTTCAAACGCATCGACTGTCGAACGATTTGACCAGCCGCCTTTCACTTGAAGCGCATGAGGTAAATCAAAGTGATACATCGTCACAATTGGTTCAATGTCATAGCGGCGCAATTCATCAATGAGAGAATGGTAGAAGTCAATTCCCTTTTGATTGATCTCCCCATCTCCATCTGGAATGATACGTGTCCATGCAATAGAGAAACGATAAGCCTTCAAGCCCATTTCTGCAAACATCTTCACGTCCTCTTTATATCGATGATAGTGATCGCTGGCTACCTTAAAATCAGTTGTTCCTTCAGGATAGCTTTCTCTCATATCAATGACTGAAGGTCCCTTGCCATCCTCGTTCCACGCACCTTCTACTTGATAGGCGGAAGTCGATCCGCCCCAGAAAAAGTCTTTTGGAAATGGTGCTAGTGTTGAATATCTCATGATTATGTCCTCCCTTTTCTTAAACTAAGTGTAAAAATGATTGTCCTGGTGTCACTTGTTTTTCTTCTGTCTCAATGATATCGCTAAATTCACCGGAATTGGTAATAATCACAGGTGTTGTGACAGAAAGACCTGCTGCTTGAATGGCCTCAATATCAAACTCCGCAAGCAGTTCACCTTCTGTAATCGTTTGGCCCTGCTCAACCTTCGGCGTAAAATGACGGCCCCCAAGTTGTACAGTATCCAGTCCAATATGAATGAGTACTTCTGCTCCGCTTTCAGAGGTGAGACCGTATGCATGTCCTGTTGGGAATACCGTTGTCACGACCCCAGTTACTGGTGCAAACAGCTTGCCTTCTGATGGAATAATGGCTGCGCCCTTACCTAATGCGCCAGATGAGAAGGCTTTATCCTGCACCTCTTCTAGCTTGATGACTTCGCCAGATAAAGGACTTTTCACATGAGCTGCTTTGACACCATGTTCATTTTCAGATGCTGGTGCAGAACTAGCTGCAGGAGCATCTTCTTCATCCACAGGATCTTTGAATCCAATCAAATAGGTTAAGACGATTGAAAGGACAAATGAAACGGAAATTCCGATTAAGAACCCTGTAAATCCTTGACCATAGAAGATCGGAAGTGTCAGTAAACTCGGAAGACCTGACGCGATCGCAATACTTTGTGAATAACCGATAATGGCACCACCGACACCGGCAGAGATAACCGCTGCAATAAATGGTTTTTTCAAACGAAGTGTGACGCCGTATACAGCAGGCTCTGTAATTCCAAATACAGCAGAAACCGCTGTCGATCCAGCTAATGATTTCAGCTTTTTGTTCTTTGTTTTCAGCATAACACCGATGGAAGCACCGGCTTGTGAAAATACAGCTGGCGCAGTGGCCGGCTTAATATGATCTTTTCCATGAACCGCAATATTATTTAAAATGACTGGCACAAGCCCCCAATGGATACCGAAGATGACAAGAACCTGCCATGCCATCGCAATTAAAGCACCGGCAAGTGTAGGGCTAAAGGAGAATACTTTCAGCAGGACGGCTGCAATTCCGTTCCCTGCATACACACCAAATGGTCCAAATACGATCAGTGTCAGTGGAACGACCGTGACCAGTAAAATCAGTGGTGTAATAAAGTTTTTCACACTTTCATGAATGACTTTGTTAAAGAAACGTTCGATATATCCCATCACAAACACTGCCAAAATAATCGGGATAACCGTTGATGTATAAGACATTAAGACAACCGGAATGCCGAAGAACGACACATCTCCGCCGCCTTTTGTGAGCTCTTGAATAGTCGGGTAGATCAGTGCACCTGCAATCGTCACAGCGACAAATGGATTCGCTTTAAACTTCCTAGCAGAAGTGAATGCGAGCAGCAGCGGCAGGAAGTAGAACAAGCTGTCTGATGCGGCAAATAAAATTTGATACGACGTATCTTCAGGAGATAACCATTTTGCATTGATACAGATGCCTAGAAGTCCTTTTAAAATACCGGCACCCGCCATGACACCTAGAAGCGGTGTGAAAATTCCAGAAACAATGTCGACGAATTTTCCAAAAAGACTTGTACTTTCTTCACTTGATCTAGAAGATGAAGAAGTGGAGTCCTCTAATAGATTCGTAAACTCCCCAATCTCTCGATATACCTCTGGTACGGTGTTGCCAATGACCACCTGAAACTGGCCGCCGCTTTCCATGACAGTCACCACACCATTTAATTTTTCAATGGCTGCTTTATCTGCTTTTGATCTGTCATTTAGTGTGAAGCGAAGTCTTGTGGCACAGTGAACCAATGAATGAACATTTTTCTCTGTCCCGATATGTTTGATAATGTCTTCTGCTAATTGACGATGACTCATACAAAAACCCCCTTTTTTTCAAAAAAATACGTTTTTAGGCAAAATAAAAACCTAAACGGGCACCAAAAATAGTCGCAACTTGCTATTGCGCTTTTTCAGTGAACGTTTAGGTTTTGCCTGCCGAACAGTCACAATCCTCTAAGACGATCATTGTGAAACCGTATTCTTTTATGTTTATGAGCAAATAGTACCACTCACTTTTTGTGATGTCAACGCTTTCTTTTAAAATTCTATCTTTATTTTTCTCGTTTGATGAGTCGATTCAAATGAATCGATAGATAGAGCATCTCCTCTGATGTCAGGTCGCGATGATACGTTTGATACACATATTCCGCGATTTTCTTTGCGCAATCGTACGCCTTCGGATATTTTACTTTAATCAGCTGATATAAATCTTGATCTTCACTGACGAGTAACGTTTCGTTGATGAGACGCTGTACGAAAAAGCGTAAATGTGTGAGAAAACGATAAAAGTTGAGCGAGTCTTCATCAAATTCCATGTTCAGATGATATTTCACAATGGTCAGTATGGCATTCACTTCTTTCGTGATATTGACCGTTGTATTCATGTCTTCATTGAGCTCTGCATTAATAATATGCATGGCAATAAAGCCCGCTTCATCTTCAGGCAGTTCAATATGAAGACGATCTTCAATCATCTCAAGGCATTCCTTCGCCACGAGAAACTCATCTTTGTATAAACGTTTAATCTCCCAAATCAGCGAATTCTCAATCAAGTGGTTTTTCTTTAATCGTTCGATGGCGTAATGAATATGGTCTGCCAGCGATACATGCAGACTTTCGTTTAATCTTCGGTTCAGCTTTGTATGTGCGTATTGGATCATTTCCTCGGTCACCTTGACGACATCATACGGAACCTCTTGAAGCAGCATTTTCATTCGCTCATGTACGGAATGATCCTCTAGGCGGAACACTTTATCAATTAACGCCTCGTCCACCGGGTCTCCGGGACGTCTTTGAAAAGCGATGCCTCTGCCCATGACGACGATTTCTTTTCCTTGTTCATCTATCACACTAATGACATTATTGTTTAGAACCTTTTGAATCTGCATCTCCAAACACCTCCGTCTATAACCAGCCATCTACACTCAAAATATGCTCTCATCTTAACACAACTGTCAAATCACTTGGCGTTTTTATCTGACTTTTGAAATAGATTTCACGATATTTTCACTTCTTTCTTGCTGGTCTGATCCTCCCTCGGCCTGCATACAATACCCCGAGGAGGTGACCTTCGATGAAGGCTTTTTTCTGGTCAGCATCTTTTTTATTCATGTTCATTCTGACTCTCTTTATTCTAGGTATTGTTTTTTGGCTTAGTGGACAAGGCTTAGATCAGCTATGGAGATATGCGCTTATCTGTCTTGTGACAGCCACCGTTCTACACGGCGTTACCACTTGGCTAAAGCAACATGTCATGGATCATCCATCCAAATAAAAAGGCTGCCCTCAGTATTCAGGCAGCCTTTCCGTTATTCCTTAGATGAGGCGGCTTCTTTCTGAGAAGCACGCAGTTCATCGTTGATTTTTTTCGCATCTTCTAAAAACTCTGTTTCAAATCCACTTTTGAGTGCCCACATATAAAATAACAACGCCACAACTGCAATAAGTGCCATATCCCAACCATAATGAATGACGTTATACCCACCAAATTTATCACTGCCGAGACAAGAAATCGTCATCATCACAAGCAAATACACAACCATCCAAGCACCTGCTTTAAAGTGACGGCCAAAGCCCTTCCACTTCGCTTTTGCTTGATAGTAAAAATAGATTGGCAGACCGATGAGAATAATGAACAGCACCTGACCCGTCAGCGGCCATCTCGCCCAGTACAGTGTCAATGATGCAAAGACAAAACCAAGCGGAGCAATGATGCTGAGTCCTTTAATTCGCAGTGGACGATATAAATCTGTACCCGTCTTTCTCAGCGTCATCACTGTCACAGGTCCTGTCAAATAGGAAATCAGGGTCGCCACAGAAATAATTTCAGCGAGAACCCCCCATCCTCTAAACAAAAACAGAAAGATAAACGATACGCCTAAGTTAAAAAACATCGCTGGACGAGGCACACCATAAATTGGGTGCAGACGACCAAGTACACTCGGCATGTACTTATTTTTTTCCATCCCATAAATCATACGAGACGTCGTCGCCGTATACGTAATCCCTGTGCCAGAAGGAGAAACGAACGCATCTGCATATAAAATAAGGACAAGCCAGTTGATTCCTAGCGCAATGGCAAGGTCAGCAAATGGCGAGTTGAAATTCAAATGCCCCCAGCCATTCACAATCATTGATGGATCGACAGCGCCAATAAAAGCGATTTGCAGCAGCACATAAATGACCGTTGCAATCAAAATCGATCCAACAATGGCGATTGGAATCGAACGCCCTGGATTTTTCGCTTCTCCTGCCATATTAATCGGGCTTTGGAAGCCATTAAAAGCAAACACAATCCCTGATGTTGCGACAGCTGTGAGCACACTCGCCCAGCCGTTCGGCGCAATACTTGTTCCAGAAGTAAAATTCTCACTATGAAAACCTACGAATAAGAGCGCACCAATTGTTAATCCTGGAATGACGATTTTAAAAACCGTAATGAATGTATTCGCCTTTGAAAACAACCCAACTGTCCAATAATTGAGCAGAAAATAAATCACCAGCAGCACACTTGCCACCATGAGCCCCTCGGTCGTCAAAACCCCTTTTGTGACCAAATGGCTTGTCCACTTTGCCCACTCCCAAGGCCATGAGCTCATGTATTGAACGGAAGCCACTGCCTCAACAGGAATCACTGAGACTATCGCAATCCAGTTTGCCCAAGCGGCGATAAATCCAATAAAAGAGCCGTGTGAATATTGCGTATATTTGACCATTCCGCCTGCCTCTGGAAACATCGACCCGAGTTCACTATAAGACAATGCGATAAATAAAATAACAACCATCCCGATCAACCATGACAAAATAGCAGCAGGGCCGGCGATTTGAGCAGCCCGCCACGCACCAAAGAGCCATCCTGAACCAATGATTGAGCCAAGACCTACCATCATTAAAGCGAAAGTTCCCATCCTACGATGCAAATGATTCATGTTCATAACACCTTTCGATTAAAATACAGAGCATGTGTCGAGCAAGCGCCTTTCTTTTATAGCAGCTCACCTTTCATTTCATTGGCAAATACTTTCTGATCTGAACTTTTATCTTTGTTCATTTTTTTGCCTGTTATATTATCTCTCAATTCTCCATTTTCTGAAATAGTCGAACATGCTTATTTCAAAAGAAAGCGCTTTTTCAACTGTTCAATCTATTAGACTGATTAACTACCTTTACCCTTATTTTGAAAAAAACAAAACAAAAAAGAAAGAGGAAATGACTTCCTCTTCCCTCTGAACACATATCATCCAAAGAAAAAAGGATAAAAGGGAAACCCTCTTATCCTTGTGAGATTGCTTGTTCTTTTTCAATGACAGCTAGTCTTTCTTGAACTTCTTCTTCAGATAAATTGTGCTGTTTCACATAAAGGTTACGTTCGCTTGTGCGGCATTCATGGCTGCAGCTGCGCATATATTTATGCTCGCTTTCTTCTGTTGCAATCATTTTGCGGTTACATGCAGGGTTCGCACAGTTCACATAACGCTCGCAAGGTTCGCCAGTGAAGAAATCTTTTCCTACCACGACGTGCTCTGTTTGATTGACTGGAACCGTTAGGCGGTTATCAAACACATAACATTGACCGTCCCATAGCTTTCCTTGAACTTCTGGGTCTTTTCCGTATGTGACAATTCCACCGTCAAGCTGGGATACATCTTCAAAGCCTTCACGCTTTAACCATCCTGAGAATTTCTCACAGCGTACGCCGCCTGTGCAATACGTCAGAATTTTTTTCCCTTCAAGAATCTCTTTGTTGTCACGAATCCACTCAGGCAATTCACGGAATGTCTCAATGTCAGGGCGCACAGCACCTCTGAAGTGACCGACATCAAACTCATAATCATTACGTGCATCAATCACGACCGTATCAGGTGATTGCATTTGCTCGTAAAATTCAACTGGGCTGAGATGTTTCCCCGTTAATTCTAGCGGATTCACATCATCTTCAAGACTTAAATTCACCAATTCATTTCGGTGGCGGACGTGCATTTTCTTAAACGCATGACCATCTGCTTCGTCAATTTTAATTGGCATGGACGCAAAGCGTGGATCTTCTTTCAATGCTTGCATGTACTTGTCCGTCTGCTCAATGGTACCAGAAACGGTTCCGTTTATGCCTTCAGATGAAACAAGAATACGACCTAACAAACCAAGTTCCTTACAGAATGCAAGATGCTCTGCTGTAAACGTTTCTGGATCCTCAATGGGGACATATTGATAGTAAAGTAATACACGATATTGTTTTTCCATATATATAAACACCTCTTAAATTTAATCAAAACATACCATTTTATATCATACAGGAAATACATACCTTAAGGCAATGTCAGCAGTTCAATTCCATAAAACGGAAGGGTCTATGGTCTCATACTGTTCGATTATTTGACAGAACTTTCTGTAAAATGAGATGATTTAAGAACTATATGATTTCGTAAAGGAGCATAAGTCCATGATCCAGCCAGAAGAGATCGTCAGAAGCGGTCCTAACCAGTTTATTTCTCAAAAGGGGATTTATCATGAAATCGAGTCACTTGTTACTCCCTTTCAGTCACCAGCTATAGTGACAGGATATGACTCATATCAAGCCTTTTCACAGTACACAAAGCTTCCATCCGAGTGGCCTGTTGTTCAGCATAAAGGTTACAGTTCACCAAATGCGATCACACGAATTGCGGAAGAACTCAAGAGTTCAGATGTGATCATCGGGATCGGTGGCGGCACGATTTTAGATACAGCGAAGTCTGTTGCCGACGCTCTCCAAATTGAAGTGATCATGGTGCCGACGATTCCTGGGACATGTGCGGCTTCTACACCGCTCAGCGTCATTTATGATGACAAGGGAAATTTTATGAGGGTCGACTATCATAAGCGGTCCAGCTATCTCACGTTAATTGATCATACTTTTTTGATTTCATCTCCTCTTTCCTACCTCCAAAGCGGAATTGGGGATACACTGGCAAAATGGTATGAAGCGGAAGCCATTATTCGTAACACAAAAAGCACCTTGCCGCTCATGGTACATGCTGCATTAAAGCAGGCAGTGTACGTTCGTGACATTCTTCTGACTCATAGTGAAGAAGCCGTTAGCAGCTTAAAAACTGGCCAGCTTTCTCAAGCCTTTGCAGATGTAACAGATACGATCATTACGTTAGCCGGAACAGTCGGCGGCTATGGAGGACGTTATGGCAGAATGGCAGGAGCCCATGCCGTTCATAATGGATTAACATTTATTGATGAAACACATCATGTGTTACATGGACAAAAAGTGGCCTATGGCATTCTCGTCCAGCTTGCCGCAGAAAACCGTATGACGGAAGTAGAAGAATTACTTGAGCTCTATCAAACACTCGGATTACCTAGAACGATGCGTGAGCTTGGCATCACAGCTCAGCTAGAGGAAGCAGCACATACAGTGGCAAACCATGCTGCACGTAAAGATGAAACCTTTTGTTTGATTGGAGACTATACGAAAGAGCAAATTGTCGACGCCATTCAAATCATTGAAACCTATCAGCCTCAAAAGACGGTCTGAACATAGGGGCAAATAAAAAGCACAGGCATCCCGCCTGTGCTTTCTTTCTATTAAAAATCGAAGTTATCTGGGTCTGGACCCGTGCGCTCATCTTCATTGAGCTGATCAATGACACTCATTTCATGGGCGGACAACTCGAAATCAAATACGTTTGTGTTTTCGATGATTCGGCTCTTCGTCACCGATTTCGGAATGGTGATAATGCCATGCTGCAAGTCCCAGCGAAGAATGACTTGCGCCACTGACTTCTCATGCTTTTTCGCAATATCTTGAAGCACCGGATGATTAAGAAGTTTCCCGCTGCCTAATGGCGACCATGCTTCTACATGAATGCCTTTTGCCTTGCAGTAGTCACGTAAAGGCTCTTGCGTCAGCTTCGGATGCAGCTCAATTTGATTGACCATTGGCACCACTTCTGCCTCTTCTAATAAATCTTCTAAATGGTGCTGATGGAAGTTACACACGCCAATGGCTTTCACACGGCCATCCTTATAAAGCTTTTCTAGCGCCTTCCACGTTTCTTTATATTTGCCTTCAACCGGCCAATGGATTAAATAAAGATCCAATACATCCAGACCTAGTTTGTTCATACTCGTTTCAAAGGCTTCAAGCGTTGACTCATACCCTTGATCACTATTCCAGACTTTTGTCGTAATGAACAGCTCATCGCGAGAGATGCCTGATTGCTGAATGGCTTTGCCAACACCTTCTTCATTTTGATAGGCCGCTGCTGTATCTATACTGCGATAGCCCGCTTCAAGTGCGTCTTTGACTGCATTTACAGCCTCATCCCCATCTTTTACTTGCCATACACCAAAGCCAAGCTTCGGCATTTTCACTCCGTTTGCTAATGTGACTGTATCTGTTAATCCACTCATCAAACAAACCTCCGCTTCATTTTTGCTTACCATGCACTATACCCGAATGTGCGAAAGATCATGCATGAAAATAGACCATTCATAGACTGAATGATCTTATTTGATGTATTGTCCCATATCGACTTGATTTGCATCAACAATTTGGTATTCACTGATTCGATTTTTTGTTTTAGAACCATCATACGTATCTAAAAAGCTTTGGTCATAAAAAATCAGACCATACATTTGCTTTTGGTTCTCGTACACTCTGATCCAATAAGATTCTTTTGTTTCTTTTTTAGATCCAGTTAACTTCTTTAATTGAATACCCGAAAATTTCTTCAGCAGCTTTTGAATATCCTCTTTCTTATCCACCACAACGCGCTCATCATCATGCTCAATTTGAATGGAAGTCACTTTATCTTTATCAATCGAGACCACATCATCAAAAGCATATGTTTTGGCATTGATCATAAAATAAAGACCTATTCCGATGAAAATAACGACTACTAAACCAATGATCCACTTCTTCAACCTAACTCCTCCTTCAATTCACGCCATCCCTATACAAACAGCGAGGTCCAATCATCCTCCTCAGAGAATACTTGAATCCCATGCTGTTTCAGCAAGGCAGACGTCACACCGTCCCCAGCCTTTGTCTTCCCGTTAAACTCTCCCCGATAGATCATCCGGCTTCCGCAAGAAGGGCTGTACTCTTTTAACACGACGGATGTTGCGCCAAGAGTCTGAACCTGCTTAAGCGTGTCTTGTGCACCTTTTACATACATCTCTGTCACATCTGTTCCATGAACATCAACAACAGAAGCCTGCCCTCGTAAGACATCATGACCATCTCCACCAATAATTTCTGCGGGAGGTCTTGGTGTTGAGAAACCGCCAAGCAGCTCAGGGCAAACTGTTATCGCCTTTCCTTCCTGCACAAGTTCTTCGATACGTTGATCTAATCGATGGCTGCCATTATAACGGACCTTTAATCCCGCAAGACAAGCGCTGACAACGATCATGTATGTTCCTCATTTCTATGTATTGAACGTTTTTTGCTGACTTTAAAATAAATCCATAAAGGCAAACAGAGTATCGTGTACATCAGAAAGGGCAGAGCACAATACAAAACAGCCGACCACATGGACCCTTCAACTCCTGTGATCCCAAAAAAATAAACAAATAATAGCAAGCTGACAAACAATCCGACGAACGGCATGATAAATACATATTTTTTGAAATTTCCCATCATCTCTTCCACCAACACGGTTCCCTCCCTCAATCATCATCACGAACAACGTCAATATATGTTAATTTTACCATAAAAAAACCGAAAGCATCTAGTTTATAGAAAGCTTTCGGCCCGTTATTTATATCTTTTCCTTCCAAGCCTTTAAGAAGCGCTCAATAACCTGTAGTTCGTCTTCATTAAATTCATGGAGGAATTCTAAATAGGAGGAGACTGCCTGTTCATGAAGCTCATCATGCAGTGCCGCAAGCTGTGTGCCTTCCTCTGTCAGTGAATAATAGACGGATTTCTTGTCACCTTGCCGGTGGCAATAGTCGACCATGCCTTTTTCGATGAGCTTTTTCACAGCCTTTGTAATAGCTGGTTTTGATAGTTTTAGTTGTTGTGAAAGAAATGTATTATTGGATTCATTAGGGTTTGCTTGAATCATAGATAAAATATGAAGCTGTGTAAGTGTCCAATCTTGCTTGAGTGTATCAGTCGTGGTAATCAGTGGATCTGTTGGATCGTTCCGTTTCTTTTCCCTATGCATAATCAAATCTTGAATCGCTTTTAAGACAATCTGCTCGTTTGTTCCCATCTGAACCTCCACTCTTAACTGGTTAATAAAATGGTACTAATAATCAATAAAGGAGTCAAAAGAAATGTGGGGATGAGGAAAAGAATGGGTCATCAGACCTGATAAATAAGAGAACTTTTTTACTAGATTACAAGAGACAGCACAATTTCCTTTTCTTTGCTATCATTTATGATAGGTACCCCTCAATCAAAAAAAGAAGGTGAGAGAATGAAAACAGAGCAGCAAATGGCCATTCGCCAGTTAGAAGAAAAAATAAATTTGTTTTCTTCTGTTGTCAACGGATCGTTCCTATCAACGGAAGATTTCGTTCTATCAAACACGCATATATCAACTGACACGTTCAATTTGTTATTACCCATTTCAGCGCACATACAAGATCAACAAAAAGTGGAAGCTGCCATCGAACAAATGCAGCAACAGCAGCTAACATTCAGCACATGGATCACTCAAAGCCTGCTCCATCCCGATTGGTCGAATATCATGCAGAAATATGGGCTTCAAGAAGTGGAACGCAATACAATCATGATGTTTGAACATACAAACGACATCGATCAAAGGACCTCTCAATCGCTTACGATCAAGGAAGTGACTGACGATCAAACTTTTCTCGATTATCAACATTTATTTATCGAACTTTTCGAAGGATCACCTGAGGCAATCTCTTTAAACAGCTATTTCCAGCGCTTTTCGATTGAACGATTACACCCGAGTACACGCATGTTCGTTGGATATGAACACAACAAACCGGTCACAACGGGCTTATTGATTGAAACAACAGACAGCTACGGTATTTATGATGTCATCACAAAGGCAGAACACCGCGGAAGAGGACTTGGCAGTGACATGTTTCATTACCTTCTGACCCAGACAGATAACAAACAAAAGTGTGTGATGTTACAAGCCTCAAATGACGGCAAACATATCTATCAGCGTGCCGGATTTCATCCAATTGGAGAAATGGTTATTTTTGAATAGAAGATGACATTTTTCCTGACGTATCAAGGGCAAAGAAAGGCATCCTGTCTCTTCTTTGCCTCTAACATCTCATCACAAAAATGAATGTACATTCATTCACTCCTTTGGTACATTTAAAAAAAGGAGCTGAAGAACAGATGGTTCGACCAGGCGATCAATTTCAAACAAGCAAAACCTATACGCATGAAGATGTGATCCAATTTGGCGAGATGACAGGTGATCTTGGCAAACATCATACCGAGCTAGATGATCAAGGCAGGCTCATGGTACACGGCTTTCTCACAGCAAGTCTAGCCACGAAGCTTGGCGGGCAGTTTCATTTTATCGGTCAAGAGATGACATGTACCTTCATACGCCCTGTTTATACAGGTGACACGATTACCTGTCAGATGGCCGTCACCAAGGTAGAACCCCTTGAAAAATACCATCGTGTCCACCTTTTTTCCCGGTATATCAATCAGCATGGAGAAGAAGTCATTACTGGTAAAAGCGAAGGTGTGGTTTTCAAAAAATAAAAAGCTGCCTATGATGAGGCAGCTAAACGATCTTGTTCTCTTCTATTCAGCGTGATGCTGACGATCCATATAAAGCGGCGGTCTCTTTAATGAAATCACTGCACAGCTAAAGGCAATCAGCACAAAAACAGCGCCGAATTTAGCCAAATCAACAGATGAACCGGTCATTGTAAACATGACGCCGCCCACTGCTGATCCAATGGAAATCCCAATTTGCAAAGCGGATGTATTTAAACTTTGCTGAATATCAGACGTCACAGGGTCTGTTTGAATCAAATAGCTCTGCAAAGCAGGTGTCAGTGCCCAGCTAAGAGCACCCCATAGGACAACCATCACCATAAAGAGCATAAACACTCCCGCTGTATAAGGAAGGATAAACATCACAATGGCAAACGCCATGGTCACAAGCAAAATGGCTTTTCCTGATCCTAGTTTGTCACTCAGCCAGCCGCCAAACCCATTCCCGCCAATCGACGCAAGTCCGAAGACCAAATAACAAATACTAATCCAAAACGGAGTCATATGCAGAACTTCCATCAGAAATGGCGTGAAATAAGAATACAGCATATAATGACCAGCAAGCATGAACAAACTAATCAAATGTGCACTGAAAATTTTCGGATGCCCTAAAGAACGAATTTGTTCTTTAAGCGGTGTGACTTTTTCAACAGGCATTTTCTCCAATAGAAAATAAATGAGTACCATGGATATGGCGGACAAAATACTGATTCCTAAAAACATCACTCTCCAGCCAAAGCTCTCTGTAATAAAAATACCGATCGGTACACCGAGAACAAGTGATGAGCTAATCCCTATAAAAATCAGACCTAATGCTTTCGCTCGATGCGCCGGTTCCACCAGCTTGGCGGTAATCGTTAGTGATAACACCACAACAAGCGCCGTACTCATGGCAATCAAGACCCTAGAAATCATGACAAGGGCAAAGGTGGAACTAAAATATGTGAATACATTGCCTAATGTAAAGACCAATAATGCGATTAAATACAGACGCTTTCGTTCGATTTTGGCTGTGACGGTCAGTAGCACCGGTGCTGAAATAGCATACACAATCGCAAATACCGTAATAAGCTGCCCAGCTGTCGCAAGAGACACATTGAGATCCTCTGCTAAACTTGGCAAAATGCCCCCGACCACAAGCTCAACTAATCCAACCGCAAAAGTAGAAACAGCTAATAAATAAACTCTCCAGTTCATGTCTAACATCCCTTCTCTATATCATGGCTTTCACTTTTGATACAGGGTGCAGACAAACAAAAAAACCCTGATTACAAAAAAGGAAAGCGCGCTTTTGTAATCAGGATTTATCGGATCCTGGTAGAAACCCTCAAACCATATTATTGAGGTTATACAAGTCTATTTTTTTCTTCAAATATATTAGCATAGCCTTCCATAACGTGCAAGCTGCAAAAATAGAAAATATCTGCCAATGGCTCTTCGACATAAACGACCTTAGAAAGGCATGAAATGAACTTGCGGACCAACTTGCTTTCTCCCCCATTTACAGGTAAACTGATGAAAAATCAACGAACAAGGATCAACGTAGATCTGGAATAGTAGCTTGAATTGATCTTTACCAGAGAGGGAACGGTGCTGAGAAGTTCCTACTGACATCTTCAAGTGAACCTGCCGATTTAGTTCTGTTTCATACAGCGGTTCATACCGTTATCATGATCGAGTGTAAAGCTGTGCTTTAAATTAGGGTGGTACCACCAGGAATGGTCCCTAACTTAAAGCACAGCTTTTTTGTTTTTTTAAAAGGAGGAAAAAGACGATGTCAAAGAAACAATTTGTTGAGAAAATTACAAGCATGGAAGACGACTTTGCCCAGTGGTATACAGATGTTGTCACAAAGGCGCGTCTCGTCGATTATTCAAGCGTTAGAGGCAGTATGATTATTCAGCCATACGGTTTTAAAATTTGGGAGAATATTCGCGACGAACTTGATCGTCAAATCAAAGAAACGGGTCACGAGAATGTCTATATGCCGCTCTTTATCCCAGAAAGCCTTCTCCAGCAGGAAAAAGATCATATCGAAGGCTTTGCTCCTGAAGTGGCGTGGGTGACACATGGCGGTGATTCGGAATTACAGGAAAGACTCTGCGTCAGACCAACCTCTGAGGTGCTGTTCGCTGAGCATTATAAAAACATCATTCACTCCTATCGTGATTTACCGAAGCTATATAACCAATGGGCCAATGTCGTCCGCTGGGAAAAGACAACACGTCCATTCCTTAGAACCCTTGAATTCCTCTGGCAGGAAGGGCACACTTGTCACGAGACTGAGCAAGAAGCGATTGAAGAAACAGAAAGAATGCTTCATATCTATGCGTCTATTTGTGAAGAGCTTCTAGCGATCCCTGTCATTAAAGGCAGGAAAACAGAGAAAGAAAAATTCGCTGGCGCCCGCTTCACCTATACGGTTGAAAGCTTGATGCATGATGGAAAAGCCCTGCAAACCGCCACTTCTCACTTCTTCGGCAACGGATTTGCCAAGGCGTTTGGCATTGAATTTTTAAATCGCGAAGGAAAACTAGAGCATGTCCAGCAAACATCATGGGGCTTCACCACAAGAATTATTGGCGCTATGATCATGGTGCATGGCGATGACAGAGGACTAGTCCTGCCACCAAACATTGCGCCAACCCAAGTACGTGTTGTGCCAATTGCTTCCCATAAAGAAGGTGTCCTCGATCATGCCTATGAAATAAAGGATAGACTCGCCCGCATCGCACGCGCTGACATCGATGCAAGTGATAAACAGCCTGGCTGGAAATTCAACGAATGCGAAATGCAGGGCATCCCATTACGCGTAGAAGTAGGACCAAAGGATATGGAAAAAGGCCAGGTGATGCTTGCAAGACGAGACACAGGTGAAAAGCAAGCCGTCACGTTAGATGCACTTGAACAAACCATCACGTCAACACTTGAAGACATTCAACAGACGATGTACGAAAAAGCAAAAGAACGATTACATGAAAAAACATCAAACGCCCACACAATCGAAGACATCGAGCAGCTTCTTGCCGAAGAAAACAGGTTGATCAAAGCCATGTGGTGCGGCGATGAAGACTGTGAAAACGACATCAAAGAGAGAACAGGGGCGACATCACGCTGTATCCCGTTTGAACAAGAATCCGTTTCTGACACATGTGTCTGCTGCGGGAAACCTGCTTCTGATATGGTGTTCTGGGCAAAAGCCTACTAATCATATTTCGAATTTTTGACAAATAATGCAGGGGTTTGTCTATACACTGAAGCATCTTATACGATGCTTCTTTTTTGTTAAAAAGAGCCAAATATCCATTGACCTCATTCACACAATCCCCTATAATTCATATTAATATAATCGGTTTTAAAGACTTTAACTGGAGTGGTGATCTATGAAGCGCTGGCTCTCAATATTTAACGAACGTTGTCCAAAATGTAAAACAGCATTAGATGTCTCGAAGTCCAATGCCTTGCAAGGCAAAGTCGTGAAAACATGCCCCAATCTTCATTATCAAAAAGAGTACCACCCTGCACTTGAAACGTATATCGAGCACGATGACATGAAATAAAAAAGACCAACACATGGAAAAGAGCCCTTGCTCTCAGTTGTTGGTCTTTTTCTTATAATAAATCTACCCAGATTTTGATCGCTGTGGCTGTAATCATCACGGCAAGCGCCCATTGCAAATAAACGGCATTGATCTTCTGACCAATCTTCGCCCCAATCGGCGCAGCAATCAAACTGGCCGCCATTAAGACAAGAGCAGGCATGAACATGACTTGACCCGTCAGCACTTTCCCAGCAGATGCGCCGATCGCAGAGAGAAACGTAATGGCCAGAGACGAGGCAATCGTCATCCGCACAGGGATTTTGAGAATCGATAGCATCACCGGTACTAAAATAAAGGCACCGCCTGCACCTAATACGCCCGATACACTTCCGATCACAAAGGCAATACCAGCCGCCAGTCCTTTATGAAAGGTCACCTCTCCATCTGCTTCTGCCCGCTGACCTTTTTTCGGAACAAGCATTAAAATGACAGCGACAATGGCAAGCAGACCATAGACTACATTGATGCCTTTTTCTGGAAGAAAATGTGATAAATAGCTCCCTAATAAACTCCCTGCCAATATACTGCTCCCCATATATAAAATCAATGGTCGATGTAAAAATCCGCTTTTTCGATACGCCAGCACACCGCCGAGTGTCGAAAATAGGACTTGAATGGCACCAATCCCTGAAACCTCGTGTGCCGATAATGCCATCACTCCGACTAGAGGCGGGATATAAAGCAGCATGGGATAGTTGATCACCGATCCTCCTATTCCGACCATTCCTGATAAGAAGGAACCAATAAATCCGATGATAAATAAAGTAATGAAAAATGCAAAATCCACGCTGGTCTCCTCCTTTGCAAAAGGAAAAGGGGCTCCCTCATAGATACCCCTCTCCCCTTTAGGACCCTTTTCTCACCCAGAACTTCAGCACATGTCCTTCATCCGTCTGCGTGATCAATTCATGTCCGATTGACTTAGCCCATGCAGCCAAATCAGCTTTAGCTCCTTTATCTGTTGCATGTATTTCTAATACTTGGCCTTCAGCCAAGTCATTCATTTTTTTCTTCGTCCGAATAATTGGCATCGGGCATGCAAGCCCGGTTACGTCTAAAATGTGATCTGATGTCATCTGATCATCCCTCGCTTCTTTATTTTATTGAACATTATCGAATTGCACAACGGTTTGGACCAATTTCCATGTCTCGCTGTGCTTCCTCGTCTGGATGCAGCTTCCCCATATTGGTAGACCGAATGTCTTGATAAGCGTTTGGCTGTGCAGGGAGATCCTGCGTGACCATTTGTCTAAATACGTCTTCATCTTCAATGTTCAGCCCGTGATTTTCTTCAAACAAAGCGCCTAGCTCCTTCCAAACGCTCCCGTCTTCATTAAGCTCATCCACGATCATAAAATGTGCAGGCAGCACAATCAATTCTGCCGAAAGCGCCGTATATCGTGTATAAAGGGTTTCCCTCAAATCACCTACCCAGTCCTCCGCCATACCGGCTAGATCAGGTCGTCCGATCGAATCAATGAACAAAATATCACCTGAAAGGAGGTAACGGCCGTCTACGATAAAAGAGGTTGAACCAATCGTATGGCCCGGTGAATAAAGGGCATGAATATCAATCTCCGTCGCTCCAATCGTCACACGCTGCCCTTCTTCAAGGTGATTGTAATCAAATGTCACCTCTTCGGCGTCTTTTGGTGGTAGCCAATAGATAGCACCAGTCTGTTCAGACAGCTTTTTCCCGCCAGATATATGGTCCGCATGAAGGTGCGTATCAAACACATGCGTCACTGTGACTTGATGTTTTTTAGCAAATTGCGTATAGACCTCCGTCATTCTAGCCGCATCAATAATCGCAGCTTCCCCATTCGACATGATCATATAGGACAAGCACCCCTTGCCCATTCGCACAAATTGGTACAACTCTCCACCGCCAGTTAAATCACCGATCTTCACTGGCTCTAAATGCTCACTCCATGCCTTCATGCCGCCTTGCAAATAATGGACCGTTCTGCCTGCCTCTGACAGCATCTCTGCCACCATAATAGAAGAGCCCTCTTTCGCACAAACGACCAGTACATCTAGGTCATCCGGTATGTTCTCCACCATATCCTCTACGCCATCAAGAAGCTCAAAGTAAGGCACATTTAAATATTCAACGGCTTTCCCTTCAATTTTCCAGTCCTGCACATCTGATTCGTTTCGTACATCCAACAAAAAGATCGGCTCTTTGTTGATGATCTTTTTTGTTAACTGTTCTGCTGTCATTGATTTTACAGTCATCGTTTCAATCAGCTCCTATTTTTCAATCTCTCCTGTCCAGCTGTTCATGCCTGGCACTACATTGATCAATTGATGAAATCCTTTTTCTTTTAACTTTTGTGCGGCTAATTCACTTCTTCTGCCTGAATGACAGATGAGGTAAATGAGCGTCTCTCGGTTCAATTCTTCAGCACGTTGTTCCACCTCGCCAAGAGGGATGTGAACAGCTCCTGGTATATGACCCGCTTCATATTCATCCGGCTCTCGTACATCTAAAATAAACAATGACTGATCTTCTTTTACCTTCTGTTGAAACATGTTCAACGACATTTCCGAAATCATTGACTGCTCCTCCTGTTTCGCTCCACCTTTACGAATCAAATGATGAAGCACCTGCCCTTCTACTTTTGTTCCTAAAAATTCATGACCGGCGCTTTTTGACCAAGCTGCTAAATCCGCTGTAGACCCTTTGTCAGTTGCTTGCACTTCAAGCACATCTCCTGGCAAGAGCTCATTCATTTGTTTTTTCGTTTTGACAATGGGCATTGGGCATGCCAATCCTTTTGCATCTAGAATTGCTGTTGGTTGCTGCATTGTTTTTCCTCCTTTTTATAGGGGTGGGGGTATATTATAAAGCCTATTGATACCTATAATCGCCAAGCATTCATGCCACCCTTGATATTCGTAATGTGGGTAAATCCCTGTTTTTTTAACAATTTAGCCGCCTGCATACTTCTCATCCCGCTTTGGCAGATCACATACACTTCTTTGTCTTTCACAAGCTCATGCGCTCGATTCCTTAACTGTGGTAAGGGGATATTTTGAAAGCCTTTTATATGATTTGTTTGAAATTCTAAAGGTGATCGCACGTCTATCAGCTGTTGATGCCGACTATGCAATTTAGGTTTCAGATGAGCTGCGTCCATTTGTTTCACACCCCGTACGGGAAGAAAACGGCTCACAAGCAAAGCGATCAAAATGATGAGCAAAAGCGTTTGAATCATGTATGGACCCCCTAGATAAATAAGTTCACATTCCCGATTTCTGCCTCTGCTAAATACGCTGCCACACCGGCATATTGAATGTCTGCTAGTAATTCATTCTCCTGTAGCCCTAAGAGATCCATCGTCATCGTACATGCCACGAGGTTGATCTCTTGTTCCTTTGCCATATCAATGAGCTGCGGCAAGGTCATGGCATTGTGTTTGTTGATCACATGCTTGATCATCTTCGGCCCCATTCCTGCAAAATTCATCTTTGACAGCCCCATTCGATCAGCGCCGCGCGGCATCATTTTGCCAAACATTTTTTCTAAAAATCCCTTCTTCAGTGGCACCATCTCTTCCTTACGCAAGGCATTCAGCCCCCAAAAAGTATGAAAAATAGTCACCTCGTGATCATAAGCTGCTGCGCCATTTGCAATAATATAAGCGGCCATCGCTTTATCATAATCTCCACTAAATAAAACAATTGTTGTTCGTTTTTTCTGTTCCTCCATCATGATCCTCCTTTTATAAATTACCCGTGGGGGTATATTGAAAACAAAAAAATATATACACATACCGGTAAGGGTATATTATAACAAGTAAAAAAATTCGTCAACCTCCAAAGGCTGAGGAATTTTTTACCGGCTTTTCACCAAGAGTTCAACCGCTTCTTTGACAAGCCCCTCTGTATCCTTGCCTTGTTCAAAACTTTCACGGACACATTGTTCAAGGTTTGTACTCACAATCACACCCATCGCCCGATCAATGGCATTGCGTGATGCAGATAGCTGCGTCACCACCTCACGGCAATCCTTTCCCTGCTCCATCATGGCAAGAACCCCTTTAATCTGCCCTTCAATCCGGCGAAGACGATTCTTCATCTGCTGATTATACTCCACGTTTAACACTCCTTTCTCTTTTCCCTATGATCAGATAGTATACCCTGACAGGTATTTAGTCAAACATGATGAATCAGTATAAAAGAGCTGCTGAGAGCAAATGTCGCAGCAGCACGTTCTCTTTAAGCACTCGCTTCCTCTCGAGAGCGCTTATTTCCTTTGTAAATAAAATAAAGAGCGATCAGCATAAAGAACAATGCCCATATGCGTTTGAGATCAAGTGAAATCACCAAGCTATGGAACCAGCCAAAATGATCAATGACCATTCCAATGACAAGCTGCCCAGCAATCCCCGCAATATTCGCAGCAATGACACCGATTTTCGGAACAGCGATCACTGTCAGAATTAAATAAGCCGTTCCAAGAAAAGCCGCACTCAACTGCCACTTCGGCGCATGCAAGAGATTCAACAGATGGCCGCTCCCAAAGAATAAAATCAGAATGGTCAAAAACATCGTACCCGTTAAAAAGGTCAAAAAGGTCGTTTCAATCGTACCCGCTCTCCTGCTAAACGTACCGTTTATGGAAGATTGCGCACTTAACGTAATGCCTCCGATGAAAGTAAATAAAATTAACAATAATGCCATATCGAGTTTCCTCCTAATGAATAAGAATAAGGGCAATGATCATCGAAATGACCGCAAATACCTTCTCTTTGTTTACTCTCGTTCTCTGACTCCCAAGCCAGCCAAAATGCTCAATCACCATACTCATCATCAGCTGACCAATAATGACAGCAACCATCGTTACCCCCACACCAACAAATGGAACACTCACCACAATAGACGTTAAATACACAACCCCCATCGCTCCGCCAAGCAGTGACCATTTCGGTGCCTTCAACGTATAGGAAAGGTCACCTTTGCCAACAAAGAGCCACAATAAACCCATAATAATTGAACCGACAAAAAAGTTATAAAAACTCGTTTCTAACTGTCCAATTGACTTCCCAAGCTCCGCATAGATGGCTCCTTCAAAACTAAGTGCCGCACCGGCTAATAGTGCAAGCACATAAAAAATTAAACGCATCATCAAATCTCCTTTGATTCAAATATTTATATATCTAGATAAACAGATATATAGAATAGAAAAAAACAGAAATCACACATCCTTTAGATCTCTGTTTTCATATATTGTCCGATCTGTTGGATAAATTCTTCATTTCGTCTATAGTATGTCCATTGTCCATGCCGTACCGATTCAAGCAGACCAGCTTTTTGCATCAAATGTAAGTAGCTAGAGACCGTTGATTGAGAAATTTGCGCCTTTTCTTGAATATCCCCAACACAAACGCCCCCCTTATAACTAACCTCCTTCGGTAAATGAGCGCCTTGCTTAGGAAAATGCTTCTCAGGTTCCTTAAGCCACTTTAAAATATTCAACCTTGTTTCATTCGATAATGCCTTAAACACATCAATAGGTTCCATGGCAGACATTGTATATCTAGAAATACCGATATGTCAAGTTGTGCTGTTTTGGAAGAAAATAAATCAGAAAATTATTAATAAGAGCTTTATGTTAAAATTCTCGCTATTAGTTTATATGAAATTTTTGGGAATAATTGAAATACTTCTGTTACAATAATAATAAAATTGGCTCCAAGGAAGAGGAGAGTTATCGATGATTGAAAGCTTTCAAGATTTATACGAAACTAAAAGAATAAAAACTGATCACTTACTTATTGGGAATGGTTTTTCAATAGGCATTTGGCAGGACTTTAATTATAAATCACTATATGATAACCAAAAGGAGTCACTCAAAAAACAAGATAGATTATTATTTAGTGAATTAGAAACAACAAACTTTGAGTATGTCTTAGAGAACTTAAAGCGAGCTATAAGTATAAATAAAATATTCAATCATAATAATGAAGAACTTTCGTACAGTTATGAAAATGTTAAACAGGCATTAATAAATGGAGTTGCAAATGTTCACCCCAATAATTTTGATAGACAGTTATATAGTAAAATAGGAGCTAATCATACGTTTAATATATTTAAAAAGAGTATCTTCACAACTAATTATGATCTTATACCTTATTGGTTACATATTAAATTGTCTAAAAAAGAAAGGGCAATCAATGATTTTTTCAGATTGAATGGATTAGATTTCTTAAATTTTGCACCTTCAAAAAATACCAAGTCCTTAAACTTATATTATTTACATGGCGGACTACACATATTTGTTAATAAGGTAGACTTAATTGAAAAAGTTAAAAAAAATAATCAGAACTACCTAATTGATGCAGTCATTGATTCTATGGAAAATAATAATATACCGCTCTATGTTTCAGAGGGCAATTGGGAAGATAAGTTAGAGCAAATTCAGTCAAATAAATATTTAAGGTTTTGTCACGAAGCACTATCAGAAATAGACGGACATCTAACTATTTATGGACATGATTTAAGTGAATCTGCGGACAAACATATAGTAGATGCGATTAACAAATCTAAAGTTGAAGTTATCGCGTATGGTATTTATGAATTAGATAAAAAAGAGTCAATTTCCGAAAGAATTAGAGCGTACTTCCCTGAAAGGAAAATACATTTTTTTGACTCAAACAGTTTTGACAAATCAGTTGAAATTTTAGCTAATATTTAGCTCGATATAGTAGTTTTAAATTTTATTCCAGAGTTAAAATAATTAAAAACGGTTATAAATGATGTAAATGTACACCTTTTATATCAACAGCACCTTAAATAGTAATGCGAAAGCAGGTGTCCCATGCCAAACAACCAAACACCCAACCCACTCATCACGGAAAAATCACCCTACCTCCTTCAACACGCCCACAACCCAGTTCACTGGTACCCGTGGGGGCAAGAAGCATTCGACAAAGCGAAACGTGAAAATAAACCGGTGCTTGTCAGCATCGGCTACGCCACTTGCCACTGGTGCCACGTCATGGCACACGAAAGCTTTGAAGATCAACAAGTCGCTGACATCCTAAACGAGCATTTCATTTCAATCAAAGTTGATCGTGAGGAGCGTCCAGATATTGACTCGATGTATATGTCCGTTTGTCAGATGATGACCGGGCAAGGCGGCTGGCCGCTCAACGTGTTTGTCACGCCTGATCAAAAGCCGTTTTATGCGGGGACATACTTTCCAAAAAGAAGTGCTTACGGCCGTCCCGGCTTCATTGAAGCACTGACGCAATTGCTGGATGCGTATCACAACGATCGTGATCATATTGAATCATTGGCAGAAAAGGCAACAAATAATTTACGGATCAAGGCAGCAGGGCAGACAGAAAATACGCTCACTCAGGAGTCGATTCACAAAGCCTATTATCAGCTCATGAGCAGCTTTGATACGCTGTATGGCGGCTTCGGTTCTGCGCCTAAATTTCCCGCACCTCATATGCTCACGTTTCTCATGCGTTATTTTGAATGGACAGGGCAAGAAAATGCGTTATATGCTGTCACAAAAACGTTAAACGGTATGGCAAACGGCGGTATTTATGATCATATTGGTTCTGGATTTACTCGGTATTCAACCGATGAAAAATGGCTTGTGCCGCATTTCGAAAAGATGCTGTACGATAACGCCTTGCTGATAGATGCCTACACCGAAGCCTATCAAATCACTCAACACCATGAGTACGAAAAGCTTGTCCAAGACCTCATTCAATTTATTAAACGAGACATGATGAATCGTGACGGCTCTTTTTATTCCGCAATCGATGCCGATTCAGAAGGAAAAGAAGGGCAATATTACGTTTGGACAAAAGAGGAGATCATGACCCATTTAGGTGATGACCTCGGCACTTTATTTTGTGCGGTCTACCACATCACAGAGGAAGGAAATTTTGAAGGACAGAACATCCCTCATACCATTTCCACCTCATTTGATGACATCAAAGCAGCATATTCAATCGACGACAAAACCCTTCATTCCAAACTGCAATCCGCTCGACGCATTTTACTCACTGTAAGACAGCAGCGACCTACACCGCTAATCGATGACAAGGTACTCACCTCGTGGAATGCGCTGATGATCTCCGCACTTGCCAAAGCAGGGAGTGTCTTTCATGAAAAAGAGGCCATCCGCATGGCAAAACAGGCGATGTCTTTTCTCGAAACACACCTCATCCAACAGGGACGCCTCATGGTCCGCTTCAGAGAAGGGGACGTAAAGCATCTAGGCTTTATCGAGGATTATGCGCACATGCTCACAGCGTATATGTCTTTATACGAAGCGACCTTTGACCTAGATTGGCTGACAAAAGCCAGAGCCGTTGCTGAAAATATGTTTGAACTGTTTTGGGATGAGCAAATCGGGGGCTTTTTCTTCTCAGGCTCAGATGCAGAAACGCTTATCGTTCGGGAAAAAGAAGTATACGACGGGGCCATGCCGTCTGGTAACAGTACTGCACTCCAACAGCTTCTGAAACTAAGCAGAATGATCGAACGTCAAGACTGGATCGAAACACTAGAGAAGATGTTCAGCGCCTTTTACGTCGATGTCTCTTCCTATCCAAGCGGACATACCGCCTTTTTACAAGGACTATTAAGCCAATATGCCGTCAAACGAGAAATCATTATTCTCGGGAAAAAGGGCGATCCGCAAAAAGAACAGCTTCTACAAGCATTGCAAAAACGATTCATGCCATTTGATCTCATTTTAACTGCCGAAACAGGGCAAGAATTAGCAAGGCTCGCACCTTTTGCAAAAGATTACAAAACGATCAACGACAGCACGACGGTCTATATTTGTGAAAACTACAGTTGCCGCCAGCCGATCACCAATCTCGACGAAGCGATGGAACAATTATTCCAAACTTGAGCTGTCATATGATGACTATGAGAAGACAAAATGAGGACAAACAGATAAAAAACATGTCAATCCGCTAACAATTCGTCTATACGGTTTTATTTTTCCTCTAAAACGGTTAGAATGCGCACTAGATGTTCTCATACCGAAGGGAGAGAAAATAATTGAAAAAAGTATCATATACACTCATTGCTTGTCTGTTATCAGTGGGGCTTGCAGCCTGCTCATCAAACGATGCGAAACAGGATAAGCAAAACGATTCAGCCAACAGCAAGGAAACAACACAGGCTGACCAAAAAGAGCAGCAAAAGCAAATGGAAGAGATGCAAAAGAAATTAGACGCACAAAAAATTGATGATCAAAAGGTCGTTGCGACCGTCAACAAAGATAAAATCACAGGAAGTGAATACAATAGCGCCCTATCAACCATTCAAGGTCAACTTCAGCAGTCTGGACAAGACCCAACATCTAAAGAAGGCGCAAAAGCTGTCAAAAAGCAAACCATTGATGCGCTAGTAGGTCAAGAGCTCATCCTGCAAGATGCTGAGAAGAAGGGCTATAAAGCCTCTGACAAGCAAGTCGATAAGCAGCTAAAAGAAGAAAAGAAACAATTTAAAGACAATGCTCAATTTGAAGAAGCACTCAAAAAGAGCGGACTGACAATGGATCAGCTGAAAAGTGATATTGCCGACAGCATCAAATACAGCCAATATGTCGACAAAGAAATTAAATCAGCCTCTGTGTCTGAAAAAGACGTCAAAGCGTACTATGACCAATACGCCGAACAAATGAAAAAACAAAAACAAAAAGCACCTGATTTCAAAGACGTCAAATCACAAATCAAGAAGCAGTTAGAATCTCAAGAAAAGCAAAAAGAAGTACAAAAAGAAATTGATCAACTAAAGAAATCTGCCAAAATTGATGTATCGATTTAACCACTATTAAAAATCCGCCATTGTGCGGATTTTTTTCATCACTTCATGAACTGTTTTTCCAAAATAATGACAAAAGCCTCATCATAAACATCTTCTCCATCCGATATGATGGGAGTACAAAAGAAAGCGTTATCAATTCTTTTGTCTCTGAAAAAGTACAAGATCAAAGACAGATCTCGTACTTTTGTTTTAGTCATATCTACAAGAGGAGGATGTTTATGTTCAAATGGTTTAAACCAGCTCCGCATATCGACAGGCTCGATGATGCCAAAACAGACGAAACCTATAAACGGCTGCGGCTGCAAGTCTTTTTGGGAATCTTTATCGGATATGCGGGCTACTATTTGCTGCGCAAAAATTTCGCATTTGCCATCCCTTATTTACAGGAAGAGGGGTTCACAAAAAGTGAATTAGGCTTTGTACTGGCGGCTGTTTCTATCGCTTATGGCTTTAGTAAATTCATTATGGGGATGATCTCAGACCGGTGTAACCCAAGATACTTTTTAGCCGCTGGACTTTTTCTATCAGCTCTTATCAATATTCTATTTGTCTCATTTCCATGGGTGACATCCAGTGTATGGATCATGTTTTTATTCATGTTCTTAAACGGCTGGTTTCAAGGAATGGGGTGGCCGCCATGCGGACGAACGATGGCACATTGGTTTTCGGTGAGTGAACGTGGAACGAAAATGTCCATTTGGAACGTCGCTCACAATATCGGCGGGGGGATTCTTGCACCGCTTATTACATTAGGAATTGTTTTGTTTGCGACGTGGAAAAGTATCTTTTTCTTCCCTGCCATCATTGCCATTATCGTCTCCTTCGTCATCATTCTTCTCGTACGGGACACCCCGCAATCCGCTGGTCTTCCGCCAATTGAAGAATACCGAAATGACTATCCGGCACAACAATATGAAGATCAAGAAAAAGAATTAACCGTAAAAGAGATTTTGTTTAAATATGTACTCAACAACAAATTCCTTTGGTATATCGCCATTGCCAACGTCTTTGTGTACTTTGTCCGTTATGGGGTCGTAGACTGGGCACCTACCTATTTAACAGAAGCAAAAGGATTCTCACCAGAGCATTCACGCTGGTCTTATTTCCTTTATGAATATGCAGGCATCCCTGGTACATTATTGTGCGGGTGGATTAGTGACCGCTTCTTTAGAAGCCGCCGCGCACCTGCTGGCGTCCTCTTTATGATTGGCGTATTAATTGCGGTTCTTGTGTACTGGTTAAACCCTGCTGGCAATCCAATGGTTGATAACATTGCCCTCATCAGCATCGGGTTTTTAATTTACGGACCCGTCATGCTCATTGGACTGCAAGCCATTGATCTCGCTCCGAAAAAAGCCGCTGGCACTGCTGCCGGGTTGACAGGATTCTTTGGATATATTGGTGGCTCTGCTTTTGCTAATGCCATGATGGGCGTCGTCGTCGATCACTATGACTGGACAGGAGGTTTCATTTTACTAGTTGGTTCTTGTATCCTTGCGATTGTGTTCCTCGCCATGACATGGAATACAGGAAAGCGCGTAGAGCAAGCTTAATGAAAATCACATAAAAGATTCATCTCCGCCCAACATGCCCTTTACATCTATTTCTTATGATGGAGGCAGTTACCGTAAAAGGAGGATAAAATATGAAGAAAAGTAGATTACTTGCTTTCGTGTTACTCTCTTTTGCTTTACTGTCTTTTGGTTGGGTGCCGACCACCATATCGGCACATGAACATCTTTTATCTCCAGATCGCATTTTAACCGTTGCACACCGCGGAGCATCAGGGTATGCCCCAGAGCATACCCTAGCTTCCTACAAGCTCGCCACAAAGATGAATGCAGATTACCTCGAACTCGACCTTCAAATGACAAAGGATGGACACCTCATCGTCATGCACGATGAAACGGTTGACCGGACGACAAACGGAACCGGCTGGGTCAAAGACCTCACACTTGCCGAAATCAAACAGCTTGATGCCGGTGCATGGTTTAACGAAGCCAACCCCGACAAACAAAATGCCCACTTTATTGGACAGCAAGTCCTCACATTAGATGAGGTATTACGCTACTTCGGTAAACGAGAAAATTATTATATTGAAACCAAAAAACCAGACATCTATCCGCAAATGGAAGAAAAACTATTGGCCGTCTTAAAGAAACATCATCTTCTTGGAAAACATACGAGAAAAGGGCAGGTCATCATCCAATCTTTCAGCCAAGAAAGTCTATTAAAATTGCAGAAACTCGCCCCTCGGCTTCCAAAAGTACAGCTATTAGATAGAGCGCAAATGACGTCTATTACAGATGATCAGCTCGACTTCATCAAATCGTATGCAGTGGGGGTCGGACCGAATTTTAGAGCTTTGACACTTGAAAATGTACAGCAGGTCAGAAGCCACGGACTCCTCCTTCACCCATATACGGTAAACAGCGAAGCAGACATGACACGTCTTCTGCAATACGGCGTCACCGGTCTTTTCACCAACTTTCCAGATGTCTTTCAGCGTGTCAAAGCTTCTCTGTAAACGACAAAAGCCTTGCGGTTGTTCCGCAAGGCTTTTGATTATTCCACCGTTTGATTAGATGGAGCAGTTTGGATCGGTTTTCTCTTTCCAATCCCAAATATGAAGAAGCTAAGCGCTACAACAATCAAGAAAACAATCCCCACAATAAGAGAAATACGCGTATCCTGATTAATGAGCATAAACACAAGAACCATCAATAAGAAGCCAATCGTAAGATAATTAGAAACTGGTGCTAGCGGCATCTTAAATGGATGCTGATCAAGCGCTGCCCCCTTCGCTTTTCTGAAGCCAATATGACTAATCAAAATGACAAACCAAGGCACCATACCAGGAAGGACACTCGCACTATACACATAAACGAAAATGTTTGGCGGCGAAACGTAATTTAAGACCACCCCAACCGCTAAACCAATCAGCACAGCAAATGTCCCAAAATACGGTACACCATTCTTCGAAATTTTTGTGAAGAAAGCAGGTGCCTGTCCATTCACACCTAATGTATAAAGCATACGTCCCGCACTGAAGATTCCACTATTACAGCCGGACATCGCTGCTGTAATGACAACAAAGTTAATAATACCTGCTGCTGCCGTAATTCCAATTTTCGCAAACGTCGCCACAAATGGACTGCCGAGCGTATTCAGCTGATCCCACGGATACACCGTCACGATGACAAAGATCGCACCGATATAGAAAATCAAAATACGCCAGATGATGCTTTTGATGGCATTTGTAAGCGTCTTTTGCGGATTTTGCGCCTCACCTGCAGTAATCCCAATGAGCTCTACCCCTTGATAGGCAGCAATCACTAGGGACAATGCAAACAAGAAACCACTAAATCCACCTGTAAAGAATCCGCCGTGCGCCCAAAGGTTAGACAAACCAATCGCTGTTCCACCATTGCCAAACCCAAAGAAAATAATGCCTAAACCTGCAATGATCATTAAAATAATCGTCACAATCTTGATCATCGCAAACCAGAATTCAAACTCACCGAATGACTTAACCGAAATCAAGTTGGCCGCACCTAAAATGATCATGGCGATTAATCCGGGAATCCACGCCGGTAACTCCGGGAACCAATATTTCATATAAGCGCCTACGGCGATAATCTCAGACATTCCAACAATGACCCACTGGAACCAGTTACTCCAAGCTGTCATATACCCCGCAAGCGGATGAATATATTGATGCCCAAATGTAGCAAAAGATCCCGTACTCGGTTCAAGATACAACATTTCTCCCATCGCACGCATAATAAAAAAGATAAAAATACCACACACTGCGTACGCTAGAAGAACCGATGGACCTGTCCATTGAATGGCTTTAGCTGACCCCATAAATAAGCCAACACCAATTGTGCCGCCAAGCGCAATCATTTGAATATGACGAGCACTTAACCCTCTCTTTAATTCCTTTTGAGCCACTTCTATTCCCCCTCATCAACAAACAACATAAAAAATAAAAAATCAGAATTTTCATTCTGATTCAAAATCTTCAATCTTTCGATGTATATTATCATAATAAATCTACCCTTAAAAAACAATTGTTTTTTTGAGGAAAACAATATTAGCAAAATATTCTGACATAAGAAGATGTTCAAATTATTTTATATTGATATATTGAATCAGAGGATCATCATCGCTTCAATGACCATCACTTAATAGAAAAGAACCTCCCCTTATATCGACCTCAAAGCTTTTCCCTCCATTTTTATAAACCATTCTCTCCTGATCATCAACACAGGGAAAGTCATTGTGAAAAGTACCTGATCTTTTCTTCACATAACAAATAAATCCATCATTTTCCGGAATCGCCACTTTAACAGATGATCCAGTTGACGTCGATTTGAGTGAATCCAGCATAGCCTTTGAATGTATCTGTACCCTTCTGCCTATTAAATTCAAATCAATATCCGAAAAAGCACCTGCCATCTCCACTTTTGACGAAGTAGTACGCAGGCTCAATGTCTGCGTGTTGAGCTGTTGACTAGAGATAAATCCACCCACTGTCTGCAAGCGCAGATGCTTGATTTCTCCCGTAAACATGGACTTTCCAGAAATCAATTGGCAGTTAGCCTCCTTCACCTTCAGTCCATCCAAGAATAGATTTGCTCCTTTACAATGAATAGACAAGTACTGCAACTGTGTCCGTGGGAGGTAAATCTCCAAATCCGTCTTATGAAGATGAAGACCCAAGCTGACCGCTCTTTTTCTCTTATCTTGAATGACCAGCCTACCTCCCTGCACTTGATGATGCAGTAAATACCGATGGGGGAATACATGATTGGTGGTCTGCTTTATCAATACATAAGGATGATCATGGTGATGAAGGCGAACATCTCCCACCAGCCAGTTTAAAGAAAGTTGCGCTATGACTTCTTCAATTCGAACCGTATGCTTCACATGTCTCCCTCCTTTTCCCATCATGAATTACCTCGTTTGCATCCGGCCGATGCGGCTCCACAATTCCAAAATCACAATGAGCACTGCCGAGATCATCACTCCTGACAGGACGAGGTTCAATTGATCATTTCCATAAATGGCCAGCGATACATTTCCTAAAACAGCACATAAAACAATTGCAGTCAGGACGGTCATCAAAACAGATTTCTTCCTCAACCCGATTCTCATCGCCATCAAACCAATCGCTTGAACACAAACAATCAACATAAAGAATGTTTTCATCAATTGAAACAGAGCACCTGCCGTCAGCGTATCATGAACAATAGGGAAGAACATTTCAGACACACTAAACACAACAAATGAAGGAATGATGCTGCACATCATCGCAAACGTTGAAAGGCACACCATCCATATCATATGAGAAAGGAATCTCACTGAATTGGATGTGCGTTCCTGATCAACAGTCTTGCCTACACGCCAATACAGCATAGCTGTGATGATAGAAAAAAAGATCATCCATACTGTACTCGTTAACAAATAAATATTCGTATATTGCTGAAAACCCGGTTCGCGTTCAATTTTTGCAGCAAACGCAATAAAATAGATGAATACTAGCAGCACAATACTCGCGATAAAACTAGCTTGAATATACTGCTTCATGTGGCCTTTTCTTAGCTCAACCTTCATAAAATGAATCATACGTCATCCTCCTATCAGTTGGCATTCTTTATCTTTCGGGCAGATCATACCCGCCAATTTCAGCATAGTGCGCTGTCACCTTTTGAATAAATAGATCACTCACAATATCCACGCCAAGACCCTTCATCATCTGCTTTAAAAAACACAAACGCTGGACAGTTTCTTCATGATTGCGTACAAACAATGTGGGATTCAACCATATATTCACAAGAAGCAAAAATACTTCTGCCACTTCACCAGGAAACTTAGTTTCCATCGAACCATCCTCAATCCCTTCAATGATTAACTGTTTGATTCTCAAAGCATCCTGATTGACACCTGTCTTCATGCCTTCAATCACAAATTGCGGATTTTTCATCTGATCAACCAAGATCCCATCAATCGAATGAGACTGAGGGTCTGCCACAAGCTGCTCCAGGATAAGCTGCAGCTTCTCTTTCGCATGAGCTGCCTCCGTATGCTCAATTAACTCCTCAAGCTTCTCGGTTGCATAACGAAACTGCCGATCCATCACGCCGCGTAATATTTCATCCTTCGATTTAAAATGATGATAAATAGCCCCTTTAGACATATTCAACTCATGAATAATATCTTGCAAACTTGTCTTTTCAAATCCCTTTTCCTGAAACAACTTTGTCGACACATCCAAAATTTGCTGCATCGTCTTTTCTGGATACTTATTTCGCGCCAGTTCAAACGCCCCCTTTTACATACCGACCGTCGGTATGTTTATTTATATTTTTCATTATAAACGGTTCATGCAGATTTGTATACACCAAAAAAAGACCGCTCACACGGTCTTCTCAAGCTCAAAATGCAAATTCATCGGCACATCTGGCAAAGCCGAGGCCTCCTCCATATTCGTCGTAGGTGTTTTCTCATCCACTTCCTCAAATCGAAAACCGTCAGCCCAGACTGTTCCATGTCCGCTGAGTAGCACTCCAAAATGAATGGATTCACTGCGCGTAGGAACATCTAATACGATCGCATATTGATTCCATTCCGTAGAATCTGTCACAGGTCGATTCTGCATATTATCAAACTGCACCGTATCACCCTTTCCGTCATCTACCCGCATCCAAATTCCTGCTGAAGATACATTCTCTGTTTTCAAGAAAGCAGAGAGCTTCAATCGCTTGCCTACATACTCTTTTGCTTGAAACCCTTGCATCATCGTCGCAAACTGTCCTTCTTGTACGCCTTCTTTAGATGATAAAACACCTGATTGCTTTCCCGTATGAAATTCTGCTGTATCAACACCCATCTCATACATATGCGGATGTGAACCACTCAAACCCCAGCCAGGTACTGCTTCATGTAATGTCATCGAATCTTCCTCCTTTTTCATTCGCATGTCTCTCATCATGGACCTGTACATTCCGGGAGGTAAGGAATACAGATGCTTAAAAGCACGCGTAAAGGCTTCCTGCGATTGGAATTGTAACGAAAAAGCGATGTCTAAAATCCCCTGATCCGTATACAAAAGAAGCTGTGCAGCCGTAGCTAATCTTCGTTTCCGCACATATTCCCCCATCGACAGCCCGGTTTCTCGTTTAAACACACGCAGCAAATGAAAATGTGAATATCCTACTTTCTCAGGCACCTGTCTCAGCGACAGCTCATCCATCAAATGCGACTCCAAATAAGAAATCACCTCTTGCGTCACCCGACTATACATCATCTCCCTCACCTCTTCTTGATCATAAAACAAATCAGTTCACTCGTTTTGATCAAAATTGCGATGTTTCATCTGTCCAGCTGAGGAGGAAAACCGCTAACGTGAGCGCTCGTTGTTCGATAGAAACTCCCTCACATCATCTGCGATTTCTTTTGATTTCGTATGATGCAAATAATGGCCGCCTTTAAAAGTAACGACTTTTCCGTGGTCTACATGTTTCAGCAGCTCTTCATGCATTGGTTTCCAGCTTGGTGTTTCTTCCTCCGTTTGATCCGCTAGATAGAAAGCAACAGGGAGCTTCTTAGGGAAATGTAGGCGTTGAGCGTTTTTAAAATTGTTTCTAAAGTTTTCTGCCTCACTCGCTTGGCTTTCATCCAAGAAATTTCGGAAAGTCAGCATTTTAATCTGAGCTTTCGTTTGATCATCTACTTTAGGCATCACCAGTTGATCTGGATTCATTTTCACTATCAATCTGTAAAAGCCGGATTGATGAAGCAGCTGTAAGCTGGAGACTGGCAATTCATCCGTTTCCTGTTTAGGAACACTCGTATCAATTCCAACAAAGGCTTGGACTTCTTTTTCATATTGATTCACATATTCTAATCCATAAATGCCAGCAATCGAATGACCCATCAGCGTATATTTTTTAATGTTGAGTTTTTGCAAACATTCATGAATCTCATCCACAATGTTTTGACTTGTCCTTACTTTATCTGTGTCGTCACTTAAACCATAACCAAACGGTTCAATCACAACGACTCTATAATCTGGCGATAACTCCTTGACTAACGGTTCAAAATCCAGCACTGGTGAAGCAGTTCCATAGCCTGGGAGAAGGACAATCGTTTCTTTCCCATCGCCTTGAATGAGCACATTCATCTGCTTCCCATCTACCAAGACCTTTTGCCCATAATATTCTATTTTCCCCTGTTCTCTTTCATTACTAATTAGATTCACAACATAAACACTGGCTACAAATACAACCAAGACAGTCAGAATGGTACATAGAGCAATCAGCATTATTTTCAGTAATTTTTTCAATATTTTTTCTTCCCTTCATGATGAAGTACCCTAGCTTGCATCCGCAGATGAAAGATTAGTATTTTCTTTCACAATAGATAATGCCAATGGTATTTGCGCAAACACTTGATACATACATAAACGTAATCGCTATATAAAACCATTCCGTTGGAGATGATAATTCATGAACAAAAGCTTGAATGACAGCCACCAATATATAGGCTAATGCCACACCTACAATTGAAAAACTTCCAGCTTTCGCTAAAATAAATTGACCCCGTTCATCCTGTTTATATTCACGGCTTTTCTTAAATTGAAAGACCGTACTTAAGATAGAAAGGATAATCAGAGAATAAAGTATGATCGTTGTCATCATCGCTGTTGTTCCTCCTTGTCGACCTCTTGAAAAACGTCATATAAATCAACTTCAAATGTTCTCGCAATTTGAAATGCTAGTTTTAAAGACAAAGAATATTTACCATTTTCAATCGCTGCCACAGTTTGACGAGTCACACCTAACTTCTCTGCCAAATCCTTTTGTGTCCAGTCTTTTTCTGCCCGTAATACTTTCATTCTATTTTTAATTTCCATTTCAGATTCCTTTCTTAAAGGATGTTTTATTTAACATAATGTTAAAAATAATTAACATTATGTTAAATAACAATAACCTGTTTTCTTCTGTATGTCAATTTCACCGGATGCAAAAAAGAATCATCCATTTTGAAAGGCCTACCTCAAAATGAATGATTCTCTATAAATGATGTGATCATCTGATTTAAAACACTTTCCTCTGGTAAATCGCAGTAGAAAGTCCCCAAGACAGCAAGTAGATGAGCATAATCAGTACAGTTGACCCCGTATATACAATAGGGATCGATAAATTCATGATAAAATCAGTGATCCCACTGAATTGCTCTGCTAAATAGAGAACAACAGGCGGTCCCATAGCAGATAATACGATAAAGCCAATAATCACTGCCGTTGTGATATAGCCAGGCTTTAAGATATAAAACAATGGAAACGTACATGCTGCGAACAATAAAAACAACCCGCTGCCAATCGCAATATCTGACAGCGAAAACAGCTTCCCAAACACAAATAATGCAGCACTTGTCAGCACGATCGCAATACTCATATAGAAAATGGCGCCAAGATAACGTGATGCGATAATTTCTTTACGTGTATAGGGCAAGGAATTTAATAGAATATTCGTTTCTGCCTTCTCATCATAAGCATATGTGTTAAATGGAATGAAAACACTAGCGACTAGAAACGTTAATACTGGATGGACATCCATGAAAATAAAAAATAAGATAAACGGAATAAAAATAAGTAACTGCTTCTTTTGCAAAATCACATCACGCTTAATTAAATGAAACATGCGCAACCCCGCCTTTCAAATAAAACATGATATCCCCAAGCGACGCCGGTTCAATCACAACCGCATCCCCAAAAATAAGTTTCACCTCATCAATCCGATCTGTTAATGCTTCAAATCCGGCTGCCGTACGCTGAATATGGATAAACGCCTTTTCTGTGTCTCGATCCAGCAAATCAAGGCTCCCCTTCACCAGCGCATAATTCTCCGCCACCTCATGAATCGACTGTTGAAAGACCAATCTTCCATTTTGTATAAACGCAATATAATCCGCGATGCGATCTAAATCAGTCGTCATATGCGTTGAGAAAAAAATCGTTCGGTTTCCATCAATCATCAATTCTTGTAACGTGCCGAGCAGCTCTCTTCTAAATACCGGATCTAGCCCAGCAGTTGGTTCATCCATAATAATCAGCTCGGCATGATGCGACAGCGCAATCGCAAGTGACGCCTTCATCTGCATCCCTTTTGAAAATGTTTTAATCGCTTTATTCAGCGGTAGGCCAAACTGTTCAATATATTGATAAAAAAGCTGGTCATCCCAGCGTTTATAGGCAGGTGCCACAATTCGTTTGATGTCTTTTAAATTCAATCCTGGGAAAAAAACGTTAGCATCGTAAACAAAGCCAATTCGTTCCTTAATCTCTTTTTCATGCGTGCGATAATCTAATCCAAAAATTTTAATCTCACCAGAATCTGGTTTTAACAAATTCATGATCATTTTAATCGTGGTCGACTTACCGGCTCCATTTTCTCCAATAAACCCAGTAACAAAGCCCTTTTTGACCTGTAAATCAAGATTCTGCACAGAAAAGTCTTTGAACCGTTTTGATACTCCTTTGAATTCAATCACGTGCTCCACTCATCTCACTCCTCATACAAGAACTTTAATAACTGCTGCAATTCATCAAAAGATAAGCCTAATTCCTTGCCGTTTGTAACAACCGCTCCAAGCTGTTCCTCAATCACCTTCAATTTTTTCTCTCTCATGACCTCTAGGTTTTGCTCGGCAACAAATGATCCCTTACCGACAATCGAATAAATAAATCCTGCCTTCTCTAACTCTTCATATGCACGTTTTGTTGTGATGACGCTGATTTGTAAATCCTTCGCCAGCTTTCGGATAGACGGCAGTCCCGCACCTTCTGCAAGCTCACCCGTTAAGATCAACGATTTGATTTGCGTCGTAATTTGCTCATAGATAGGCTCCTTAGAATGGTTAGAAATCGTAATTTGCATATAAAAACCTCTTTTTTCTGTACTGGTATTCGCAATGAAATATTGTATATACACTATATATACATTATATACACATTGAGAAAATATTCAACTCCTTTTATGAACTTTTTTGAATGCGATCCAACTAAAAAACCGCACAGCTCTTCAGCCATGCGGTTCCTCAACAAATCAACTTATCTCCAATATACCCATTTTCCCATAAGCCATTCCAAAGGCCCTCTTCTCCATTTTTTCAAATAGAGATAGCTGATGAAGAGCTGTGCTGTGTAAAGTCCAACAGCAAGTAGCAGTCCAAACATTGAGCCCATTTGTCCGAATAACCCAAGTCCGTAAGAATAGAAAATCGTTGTACAAATAATAGATTGTGCTAAATAGTTTGATAAAGACAATCGGCCCAGTCCTGCAAGCAGACGTTTCAACCCCTGTGCAGCCTTTGAATAGTAGAAGACAATAAAAGCTTGAATATAACCGATCGTCAGGACATAGGCTCCTAACGTCAACACCATTTCACTCCAAGGAGCATCACTGAACGTCGCACATTTTAGCGCGAGCCCGATCAAAATCATCCAGATCCAGCCTTTACGATACGCCATCCCTCGATCTTCTTCTGTCAGATGACCTTTTTTCCCGATGGACATGCCAAGCAGTGCAAATGGCCCCACCATGATCGTACCGAATAGAAAACCTAAGATCGGCATCAACGTAATGGTCACGATCGCCATAATAATGGTCACAATCATCATATCGTCTTCAATCGTCACCCGGCTCAATAAAATCTCACCGTATGCACCCTTCGCATACACATCAGTTAACAAATCATCATTTCCATAAACAAAGGTCATCAGATATGGTAAAACCACTAATGACAAAGCACCTAACACACCTGACCAAATCAGCATTGTTTTGATCCGGCTGCTTAAAAACATCATCAAGAAAAACGTACATGCTCCATAATATAAGAGAATATCACCATTCCAAATGAATATGTAATGCAGCATCCCAAGCACAATAAGACCAAAGCCGCGGCGAACGACGATGGCATTCGTATTCAGCCCCTTGGCCTTTGTAGATTCAATCAGTTTGATAAAAGAATACCCAAACAAAAAGGAGAAAATCGGATAAAATGACCCCTGGAACAAGATCTCCGTCACATATACCCCAAATTCCTGTCCCCATATGCTCGGATCAAACATCTTCTCAAAATCATAATCATATTGAAAATTAAGCATATTCACTATCAAAATACCTAATAAACTAAAACCACGTAAACTATCAATAAACTCAACCCTAGATCCCTTCAACACGACAGCTCCTTCGGAAAATATAAAAATAAAGCATATTTATCCTACCACACTTTTAAAAAATTGGATCTCATCCCCATGTGAAAAATCATGTTTTAAGGTAAATTTAATAAAAAAACCTAGAATTTATATTCTAGGTAACCTACTTATGATTAATGACTCTTTTCATCCTTCCAAAGCACACGCTTCACATAAAACAAAATCCCCAATCCAAACAAAATCAACGGCAACTCCCAGTCTGCAGAAACCGGCAGCCATGTCAACATCATGAGAATCAGCAAAACAGCTCCCACACCTGCATAAAAGACCACCGTTTTTTTTAATTCTTGGTTTGATTGAAACAAAACGCTCTCCTCCATAACTCTAATTATGATCGTTTTTCTAGTTTTTTTAATATCTTTTCCCAGCCGGTATCTCCCATTTTCCGATCAATTAATTGTCCCTCTTTATCTATGAGGCAAAAACTTGGCAATCCTTGAATTTTATATTTTGTGACAATCTCATAATCTTGATCCAAAACAATGGGAGCAATGAGATTCTTTTCCTCCGCATATTTCGAAACAACCTCTATCGATTTTTCTTCTTCCGTATATGGAACATGGACACAGGTTAAATGGATACTCAACTGATCCACACTATGTAGAATGTGGTCGGTTAATTCTTCACAATGCGGACAGTTAACTGACCAAAAATAAAGAAGCTGAGTATGCCCTTCAGGTAAACACCGCTGATGTGAAGAATGAATCCAAGGAAGGTGCTCAGGCCATTTAAGTATTTGCGTTTCCACTACTCATCCCCCTTTTCTTTTAATTGAAAAGCGATGATTTTTCCTAGTGCCTCTTCTGCGGCAAAAGGGGCCACATTTCCTGATGGATTCTCTTGTTCCTGTTTTAGGCACTCGTACATATTTTTTTCGATTTTTGATGGGTCAATCCAAGAGATACACCACGATGCCCAAAAACAAGAAGGACCCTCATAACGCTTTGCCAAAGACAGAAGAAATGGCAAACTAGGCTGACCAATTCTCATGAGTGAGATCGCAGCCGCCATTCTTGTCTCCTCTTCTTCACTTTCTAACAGTTTAGCAAGAGCTTCTGCTGCATCCCCTGCATCTGCTCCAAATTCACCAAGAACCGCTGCTGCAATATTCCGCAAAGAACCCTCTTCTTTTAAGGCTTCAACAAGCACTGGCACTGCCTCTTTTCCTGATTTCCTTAATTCTCCCATGGCTTGAACGATTGTTACTTCATTCGTATTGACTAAACGTTGAACCGATTGGGATAGCTTATCTTCTGGTTTCATGACAATCAACTCCTCTTTTTAATGAGTCCCACGGCATCGATAACACATCACATAACATACACATCCAGCAAATACACATGTCATCGTTGTAAACCAGCCATTAGTGAACAGATGAATCCCAATGATGACTGCAGCACTTATGACAGATCCGATGAGCAATGATCGATAATAGATGCCCAAAGAAAGACTCGCTTCTCGTCTCAAAGGCTGCGTAAAGGCAAAGAGCCGAATGGTCAAAAACCAAATATAAACCCCTACCCCATAAATGGCCCAATACAATACATCATGAATCTCTAACAAGATAAGAGAAACCAAGTAGACACCATACAACCAAAAGGTTTGAAACACTTCCAATAGAAGAATTTTTTGATATAAAGCACCCGGAAAAAGATACAGCATTCCCGTTTGCCCGTGTCTTACAATCCCCGCGTAATATGAACTGAGCAGGACAGATGCACCAATGACCAGAAAGAATAGAGTCAACCAATTTGAAAAATAAGAACTGACGACATAATAAGTACCGATCAACAGCATGGTAGATAACAGATGGAAGGCAGCATACTTTTTGATCATCAATATTTCTAGCCAAAGGAAAGCCCAGATGCCCGTTAATGTTGAAAGCCCCCACCACGTCTTGCTTTTCTTTGGACTTATTGGATTTGCATGAACCTGTTTCCCCTCAAATTCCTCCCAAAATGCCGCCTCTTTGACTAACGACTCCATCATCTCTATACGATGACTCGACCTGTACATCATCATGAAAGATAAAATCATCATTCCAAGTAATATCAATACAGAAATGAATGAAAACTCCACTATCATGCGTCCGACTTGATACATCAAAGAAGCAGATATCTCCATCATTGACGACTGTTTCAATATCAATTGATTCATAATAAGCAATGAAAGACAACCAAACATCAGTATAAAACCAATGAAGAGCACTCGCTTATATACTTGAATGGTTCTTGCACAAGATACCGCAATCATCCATGTTTCGATCATACATAACAGCGCTGTTAACAGGAGTGATTTACCAAGTAGAAAAAAGTACTGCTTCGTTAAACAAAGAAGGAGGATATCAGCCATCACAGCAGAAACAATGAGAAGAGCACATCGCCAAAAAATGTGATATACCCATACACTCATCACAACCGTCCATAAGGAAGCACCACTTCCATACAACCACATGATATCGTTCATCTGACTAGGCAATCGATTCGAAAACAAGCCAAAGCCAGTATAAAGAACAAATAAAACGACAATGAACCATCCAGCTGTACTCGCATTCCAATCGCCCATACTTGAGACTGCGCTCAGCTGAAAACCAATGGCAGCAATCATAAGCAGCAAGATCAAAAAGGGCATTTTCTTTTCTTGATTTTTACTGATCAAGCGCCTTTGGGATTTCATCCATAAAAGGGAAAGCGTGTTATTCACTAGACCACTCCCCTAGAAGTTGAATGACTTCTGCCCGCCACTTCATTTGTTCTTCCTGCCGCTTAGGAACAGCGATACTTTTCATGATGGCACCGTCTCGAATCAATATCACCCTACTAGCCGTATCAAGAACAAACTCTAGACTATGAGTGGACACAAGAACCGAACCACCTTGAAGGCTCTTCTGTATCAGCCAATCTGACAGCCATTGTTTTGAAGGAATGTCTAACCCAACAGTCGGCTCATCTAAAATAAAAAGGGAGGCATCTTGCACAATGGCCCCTGCTAAGACGACACGCTGTTTTTGACCTCTTGAAAGCCTTCCGCACAATTCGTTCATCTTCATTTCGATATGTACTTCTTTCAACGCCTCAAATACCTTTTCTTTGATCTGTTTTAAACCTTTATGATAGCCTCTTGCACGGAATTGAACATGTTCAGCAACCGTTAAATCTGGGTACAAATATGGCTGATCTGGAATAAGAGCTACTTGTTTTTGGACATGGGAATGACCAGGAGGAAATCCCTCTATGAGTATTTCCCCTTGATCAGGTTGATAGAGACCTGTTAAACATCGAATGGTTGTCGTCTTCCCCGCACCATTAGGCCCAAGCAGCGCCACAACCTCCCCTGCTTCAACGGAAAATGAAAGACCCTCTATCCCATCACCATTGCTATATCGTTTGCTTACATTCTGAACCTCCATGAATGGCATCAAATCTCTCCCTTTTATTAGAGTGATGTATGCTGAGTCTTTTTGGTATGTAGATATCTTTGAAGTTTAAATTGCCATAAGGGCATACAAACGAGCACAAAATTGTGAATAAAATGTGCCGCCAGTACACAAATAAATCCATAATGCATAAAAAGAAAACCAAGAAAACATCCAAAAACAAAAAGATGCGCCCAGCGAATCCATCTTGGATCATACCCAGTGACCTGATGCATAATTGCCCATAAAAAAGATGATATTAAAATGGACAATATCGCATTCCCACTAAACCAAAATATAAGAGAAATCATTAAGAGTCGGTATATTACTTCTTCCCCTATAGAACTTTGCAGACTCATATTAAGCCCTTGTCTTAAAGTAAATCCAGATAAAAACATACTTCTATTTGATAGTTCCGGAGAAATACGTAATTTATTCATTCTCTCTAACAGGTAAAAGACCAGTGATGTGATGCCTAGACTAATTAACCCAGCGCTAAGACCAATAAAAGTTTGTCCAACGATTTCATCTAAAAATTTCATTTCTAATTCATTCGCAAGAGCGCCTCCTGCCAATGAACATATAAATACTACAAATCCTGTCAATAATCCTGCAAACAAAGTAGAGAGTATACCAAGTAATTTAACAGTTTGAACACTCATCCTAGCATCGTAAGCATTTACTATCGTTAACTGTATATCCTCCTTAATTGTCAGAGATTGCACTAGTACAATCATGAAACCCAGCATAAGACTTAATGTGAGGTGAATTTGAACATTCATTAAAACTAAAACTAATATAGCCATGATCATCGCAGCAGCTGATCCTAACATACCTGAGAGACCAAAAGTAGACTCAACTTGTTCATCTCTTATTACTTTATTCATCCGATCCGTTAAAATCTCTGTATCTGTGCCTATATAAGTGATCACACCAGATTGCATTTCAACTGTTACCTTAAGTCGGATATCTTCCTTTTCAGCAAGATACCAATATGTTTTAATTTCACGAAAATCCTCTTCTTTTGAACCAGAACCAGTTGGTTTTGTCTTAGCCCATAACCCCTTTGAAGAACAAGTCAATTGATCTTTTAAACCTTCTAGTGAAATCTGACCGTCTTTTTTAGATAATGAAGTTTGCCTTACATCTGCATAAAAAAAGGTCACTTCCCGTTTAGCGTTTACTCCTATCACGAATGATTGGTTTTGGTGAACAAAACGAACACGCCAAGACTCAACCAATCCCATTTCATGAAGTATATGTCGATTTTTTTTAAGTAAACCTAAATGATGTAACTTATTCACTGTTTCATGATCATACCAATAGACTGAATATACCTCCCAAGCTTCCACGTCTATGCCCACAAACTCTCTAATAAAATCGATACCAACTTTTCTTGCCTCAATTTTATCTAAAAGGTTTGATTCTATTGTTGAAACTCTATACTTCGCAAACAGGAAGAGCCCTATCACTCCAAGACCTGACCACAAAATAAAAGTCATACTATTCATGAGCGATGCCTGCTCTCATTTCATTTTCAAAGGGGAGATCTGGCTCAGATAGTTCAACTTTCCCTATACATTTACAGTTTTTCGCTTCACATTTCAATTTCAATAGACGTGTTGGTGAACCAATATCAGAAAAAGAATCCGTTAGAATGTGACCTAAAGGAATATCCTCTAATTGACAAGGTGTCACATAACCGTCTGCCCTTATATACCAAGCCAAATAACCCGGTGTACAAAAATCAGTTGTAAAAGAACTCTCTTCATGCTCCCAATCAATTATATTCAAATGGTGTCCCCACTTAGAACGTGCCTGCTGTAACTGGCTTTGAACACGCTGCTCAAACGAAGTTTCTAGCGCTTTAAAATTCTTTGTAGCACGTCCTACGGATAATGTCTTACCAGCACGGAAAATGGAGGCATTTGCTTTTGCACAATGATCAACAACCTCTGCTACTTGATCAGCGTTCATTTCATTGATGGTCATTGCAACAATTACAGGAACATTCACTTCTGTTAACCGCTGGATGGTTTCCATACTTTCCTGAAAAGCACCTTTCCTTCCCCTTAAGGAATTGTGAGTGTCGCTCGTACCGTCAATACTAATTTGTACAGATACATTTCCTAGATGACTGAGTAATTCCACTTCTTCTTGTCTCCAGTTTAAGCCATTGCTAAAAACGTTTACGTTCGTAAATAATGAACTCGCAACCATCACAATTTCTTTGAAACCTTTTATGAGTTTGGCTTCGCCCCCTGTTAAAGTGACATCAGCCACACCTTGCGCAGCTAGTTTTTGCATCACATTAATCCACTGGGAACATGTTAATTCTTCAGGATAGGGCTTACCGGAACTAGCATAACAAAAGGAACAACCTAAGTTACAAGCGTTTGTTAATTGGAGAGTACAGCTAATTGGCAAATAGGACTGTAAAGATCCTGTAAATTGAATAGGTTGATTCAATAACCCTTGTGTCCAAGCTTCTGTAAAAGGATGGGCACTCAATTCTTCACGCAACTGATCAGCTGTTAGCTCTTCCTTTTTAACGATTTCCCAGATACGAGCAGTTTTGCTCACGTCTTTATTCTTAGATAATAAAAATGCAAGCTGAGCCCCTCTTCCACTCAATCTAAAATAATACATTGATTTTCTATCTATCATAACTGCGCCATGAGGCTGCAAATGAATCGCTAGTTCAGGTAAATCGTATTCTGCTAGTTGATTACTTGACATAAATAGACACCCCTTTTATAGAATAAGGAGCTAGCAATATATGCTTAACTCCCTATGTTATTCATTAAATAGCTCTCATTGCAGGATGTGGCAGTGCACAAACTCGTGTCATTGCAATACTTTTTGAGGCCCAGCACCCCATACATCCAGCCGCCTTAACAATTGAAGTACCACCTGGACGCTTAAGGCTTTTTTTACTCACAGATTCCCATTCTTTTTGGTTTCTTGTCATAAGTAAAACCTCCTCTCAAAATTTGCATAGTGTCAATAGACCCAATAGCTATGCACCCTGATATTACCATATGAAAAATGTCGAAGTAAGGGGAATTGTGTAAAATATTCTAAAAATATACTTAAAAGGTTTTTATATCAATAAATTAGAGAGAACTAAATATAAAAAAGATTGGATATGAAAATCCAATCTTTTAGCCCATACTTCCCATATGCAAAAATTTTTCATTATCTACCTCATCAAGATAATCATTAAACCAAGTCCATATCCCGACAAGCCCATACATCCACCTCGACCTTTAAAGCAGGTGAAGCCAAAGCCACCACATAAATCATCGTCATACAAGGCAGGTGATCTCCTAAAAACTGACCCATGATTCGTTTTCTACTCTCAGCATCAAACTCACCTACCAAATAAAACACAAGCTTCGTTATATCTTCCACTTTCATATCTGCCGCTTCTACATTGCGTTTTACATTCTCTAACGCTAGCTCGAGCTGTTCCATCGGGCTCGCTGGGATGGTCCCATCGACTTCCATCCCCACTTGCCCTGATAAGGTTAACCACCGCTGCGGCCCTGTTGTCTCTATTTGATGGATGTACGGTGCAACTGGCGCATGAATGGTCTCAGGATTACGTGATGTTTTCATTGATCAAACCCCTTTTCTGAAAATACAATCAATTTATAACTATCATACCAAACTTTCTTCCCATCCTATCTGCGTATGCTCCGAACGAAGCCAAAAAAAGACCTTTCTTCAAAAGAAAGACCTCTCTAAAATGATGACCCGCTCCGATGCTCAATTTGATGAATCCAATTCAAATCCGCCTCTAAATGAAGCAGCGTGCCAGAAATCAATAAGTACCGACTCTCATCACCTTGCACAAGACATTCCGTTTTCAGCTTCGTGAGTTCCATCACATCTTTCATGATGACGGCTTTCTGCTGCTGAAGCATTTCTTTTTCTTGATGAAATCTGATTTTCCGTGCACAGCCCCATTTAAAGTGAAAATCATCCTTTGCAGCATGATATGGAACAGGTGCCAACAGCCATGATTCCAGCTCTTGTCTACCTTCTTCCGTCACGTCGTACAACTTTCGATCTTGGTCATCTATTCCCACTGCTGTCACCAATTGATCACGAATTAACCGATCAAGCGTCGTGTAGATTTGACCCGGGTTGATTTTTCCTTTTATTCCGAGCAATGACTCCAGCTCTAGCTTTAATTCATATCCATGATGTTGCTGCTGACAGAGCGATGTTAAAATTCCGTATTTCACTGACATATGATTTAACCTTCTTTGAGAGATGATATCATCTCTATTTTACTCGCTGTCGCACTAGAAATCCACGAAGCCGCTAAACTGAGTGCAATTCCTGCGATCACTGCCAGCAATAGATGCACAAACGGCAATTGGAATGAAACAAATCCACCCAGCCAATCAGATTGGCTTGAAATATATAGAAGAATCACACCAAATAAAATGCCGCCAATCACACCTGTTAACCCAATGAGCACACCTTCTCCGACGATCATTTTTCTCACCTGCTGCTTTGTCAGCCCCAGCGCCCGCATGGTGCCAATCTCAGATGTACGTTCAAGCGTATTCATCAGCAGTGTATTGGCTGTTCCAATGCTCGCGAGCCCCATAATGAAAATGAGCATCATAGAAATTAACTCGTTCATACCAGTGAAAGCCGATGTCGTTGATTTAATCTCATCCTCTACTGTTTTCACCTTTGAAAGCCGATGTCCAAAGTCTTCCCATAGCTGATCTCGTAAAGACTCACCGGCACCTTTGTCTTTTAACGTAAGCAGGATATCAAGGGGCTGCGCCCACCCTAAATCGTCTTGTAAAAATGTCTGATCGACAAATGCCACATAACCAGAATGATGAGAAGTTTTGACCACATCAATGACTTGTAACTGTTGCCGGCCAGAAGGTGCATTGAGATACACACTCTCTCCAATACGCCCACCCCATTCATCAAACGCACGCTCTCCTAACACGATAGAAGGCGTTTCTGATAATCGTTGATACAAATCGCCTTTATTGTCACCTTCTATAAAAGACGGTCCCTTTTCCTCTACGCCGATCAGAGAAAATTGTCTTTTCTCTCCATCAGCCGTTTCCCATGTCAAAGGAGCCGCTTCCATCATCGGTTCCACCCGTTCAACAGCCTCATAGGATGACAGCTTTTCTTGATCCGCTTTCGTCCATGACGCTTCAGAAGTAACCCTGAGATCACCGCCGTACGTTTGACGAATCTCTTTTTCGTAGCCGTCTGGAGCCGATTCAATGACCGCACTTAAAAGCAAGATCACAGCAATCCCAACAGCTAGAATCGCCGCCGTATTGGCATTTCGATTCAGTTGCTGCGTGACATGCTGCGAGGATAGATGGCCCGGGTAACCAAAGATAAACTTCAAAAGAGGCGCCAACAACCGGTTCAAAAAGAGCAGAAAAAATGGGAATAACAGAACCATGCTGGCTAAAATGCCAAGATAAGCAGCTGGATGATCCACCCATACAAATGAAAGCAAGCCTATCCCTATCACCGCTCTAATGACCGATTGTTTTTTCGGTGTAGAAGTTTGGGTAGTGGATTTTAAAGTCAGCAGCACAGACGTTTTCCCTGCATGATAGATCGGAAATAACGAAAACAGCACAGGGAACACAATACCAATGATCACGGAAATTACAACAGGCACTTGCCAATCTAACGAATACACCATATCAAAAGCGAACACACCAAGCAGTGTTTGCATGAACACATCTCCAAGCCAAACGCCAATCGGCACCCCAATGGCTGTTCCAATACATGCCAAGATCAAAACCTCAATCAACATCAGCTTAGAAACAGAGCCCTGCGTATAACCAAAGCTCTTCATAATCGCAAATTCCTTTTTCCGTTCCATCACACTCGTATAAATCATATTAAACACGATAAAACCGCTCATAAACATCGACAGCCCTGCGATGAGGTAAAAGAACGTGTACAACCCGCCAATGTCATTACTTTGCCGGTCATCCGCCACCACAGGCTGGACAAAAACATCGGCATCCTTGAACTCTTTCTGTAAAGATTGAAAGAGCTGCTCTCCGCCATCATTCGTCTGAAATCTCATATAAGAAAGCTGATGATCGAGTCCCGTCCATTCTCTCAATAAATCAAGCGGCGCCATCACACGAAAACTCGATGATTCTGCACCCTCCCAGTCACTCGGACTTGAAAGCAGCTGTGTATATTCCACAATGGCAGATACCTTCGCTTCGCCCAAATCAGAAAAACGAATGGTATCTCCCACTTTTTTATTCAGCAGCTTCGCCACAACATCTGGTATGACCAACCCCTGATTATCCAAACGCCCTTCAATCACAGGCAGCTTCAGTAAAGAGCTCGTTTGATCTTGTACTCCGGTAATTCGTACCGCCCGTTGGTTAAGAGAGTGATCACCTTCTACATCAAAAAACGTCTGTTTATCCAGCGCTAATAATGATCCTGTCACATCAGGATGCTTTAAAATGGAGGAGATCTGTTCCTCATCATACGTATGATCATCACTCAACACCCAATAATCTGCATCAGCGACATACATTTGCTCATAGTAATGAAACACATCATTTGTCGTTCGATCGGCAATGAGCATCGACGTGACAAAAGCAATCCCCACCATGATGCCTAAGACAGAAATGACGAACCGCTTTTTATGCTGAATCATGTTACGCCATGAAATTCGCCACATACTGAGCATAATCATCATCCTTTCTAGAGATCACTTGATCAATGACACCGTCTTTAAAAAGGATGATTCGATCCGCAAATCCTGCTGCGAAAATATCATGCGTCACCATGATAATCGTCTGCTTGCTTTCTCGATTGAACTTGCACATTAACGCCAAAATATCCTCCGCTCTATGCCGGTCCAAGTTCCCTGTCGGCTCATCTGCTAACAGCACTGACGGCTGATTGACTAGAGCTCTTGCAATCGCTATACGCTGCTGCTGCCCGCCGCTCAGCAAACTAGCCCGTTTCCGTCCAAGTCCATTCAAGCCAACAGCCTCTAACAGCTCTACAACCGTCTGTTGATTCTCCTTTGTTAAACGTCCATCTGCATGCAGCGGAAACGCCACATTTTCTTCGACAGTTAATGTAGGCAGCAGCTGATAATTTTGAAACACAAACCCAATCTGTTTTCGGCGAAAAATCGTTCTCTCTTTCTCATTCATCTCACTCAACTGATGCTCATCTATCAAAATCTCTCCATCAGTAGGCAGATCAAGCCCGCCTAACAGCTGAAGTAATGTACTTTTTCCAGAACCACTCGGTCCCATCACCGCTACAAACTCCCCTTCTTCTACCGTCAAATCAACGCCCCTCAACACTTCAGTCCGCTCTTGACCTTGAAAAAATTCCTTCTTCACATTCTTGATCTGAATCATCTGCAAACTCCTCCCATCCCTTTACGGAGTAATTATATACTAAGTATATATTATTTCAACATTTAAATCATGATAATATGTATTCACATCTTATTTATTACTTACTAAATACATAAAAAACCCTTTAGATTTTCATATCCAAAGGGTACACCATGCTATAATTCTTGTTTTCTAAAAAGAAACCATCCGATGAGAAAAAAGAAACCAATCAATACCGATACACCTAGAAAGCTTGTAAGTGCCTGATCCGAATAAGTCCCTCTATGAATCATCTCCTCAGCCGCACTTGTGACGCCTTTAGGTGCAAACTTCCCTAATATATCCTCATAAAACGAAGGAACGGTAAACAGGATGAGGTTGAGCAAAAGGGAAACGCCGCCCGCAGTCACTGAGCGCTTAAAGAACGCCGATGCACAAATGGTCGACACCACAATGAGCAGTAGGTTTGGATAATACAAAAGCGTTCCTTTTAACACATTGCCCCAATCTACATGCCCAAATTGGATGTCCACATAATAAACGGAAGCAAGCACCGCCACTACCAAACTAAACAAAGTTAAACAGGCATAGGCACATATTTTTGAGGCATAATAACTCATTCGACTGATCGGTTTCACCATAATCATCGCCGTCACCCCAGAGGCACGCTCTCCAGCAATTGTCCCCATCACGATCATAATGAGGATAAACACGCCAAGCGAATCAAATTTACTCAAAGCACTGGCTAAAGCCTCTCCAGCACTAGGCTCTGGTATATAAAATGTAGACCCTTCAGGTAAATTAGCCGAATTCGATAAAAGATCCGGCAGCATTTTGAGCGTAATAGGCTGTGTAATCATTAAAATCGTAAAAATGATCGGCACAAATAAGATTTTATAACTAGTGAATAACTCCCTAAATTCCTTTTTCAACATCATCATGCCGTCACAACCTTCATGAAAATATCTTCAAGCGTTAGCTTAGATAGTCGATATTGGAGAAGAACACCACCAGTTTCAGTGATGAGACCCGGCAGCTCCTTCAATGCCGCTTGTTGATCGTTGACTCGCACCTGATAAGCGTCTCCTGTCTCCATGCATTCCTCCACCCAATCCCGCTCCTTTAACAAAGCCACTAGTTTCGTATTCTGTTGTTCTAATTGAAATTCAATCACGGGCTGGATATAGTCTTCTTTGATCTGTTTCATCGAAGAGGACATTTCAATTTTGCCGCTGTTGATCATGATAATATGATCGGCCACACGTTCAATGTCATCTAAAATATGGGTCGACATAAAGATCAGCATCTCATGCTTTAGACGCTCAATCAAAGTCAGGACGTCTTTTCTCCCCATGGGATCAAGTGCCGACACAGGCTCATCTAGGATCAGAACCTGTGGGCTATTGATCAGCGCCTGTGCAATGGCAAGCCTCTGCTTCATGCCTCCACTATAGCTGCCAATAACGCGATCCTTCGCCTCATACACACGGCAAAGCTTCAACAGCTCCTCTGTTTTGGAACGAATGATGTTTTTCTCTAAATGAAATAACCCGCCAACCCAATGCATCCACTCCTGCCCCGTCATATCTTGATAAAATGCAGGATGCTGAGGACAGTACCCAATCACCTGACTGATTTGATCCATGTCCTTTGTGACATCAAAACCTGCCACCTTCACAATGCCAGACGTAGGACGAGCAAGCCCCGTCAAAATCCGGATCGTCGTTGTCTTTCCCGCTCCATTGGCTCCTAAAAAGCCAACACATCCAACCTCCCCAACAGAAAACGAGACATCTTTTAACACTTCATGCCGTCCATACGATTTCGTCAGCCCGTAACACTCCAAGATATTCAAGCGAATCCCCCCTACTAAGATTGTTTACGACCAAAAATGAAATACGCAATAGGACCGGCACTCGCCACAAACACAATCACCAAAGCCCAAACCCACTTCACCTCTCCCCTGATTCTCGACGGATCTCTTTTCAACAAATCAAACAAACCAATCACCATTAAAATCGCTTGTAGCAAAATAAGAGGTAAAATCATCTTCATATCCATACACGCCACTCCCTTTTCAAACGTCAATTTGTTTTGATATTACTTCTTTTGACGACATGAAGAGAGAATTCGTTCAAATGGATTTTATTTTTATTGGTCGAATGGTCTATAAATATAAAAAAGCCCAGTGAAGGTTATTCACTGGGCTTGCTTGTAATGATCATGACGAATCTCGCAAAATCTTTTCCATTTTCTTTCCCTTGGCTAACTCATCAATCAACTTATCTAGATACCGAATATTTTTCATCGTTTCTTCCTCAATGTCCTCTACCCGTACACCACAGATGACTCCTTTGATTAAACTGCGGGAAGGATGAAGCTCAGGAGCCTCAGCAAAGAAGGTTTCAATGTCTATCTGTTTATCTATCTGTTCCTGTAGCTCTTCTGGACTGTACCCCGTTAACCAACAAATAATCGTATCAACCTCAGCCTTCGTTCGACCCTTTCTCTCTGCCTTTGCGATATAGAGAGGATAGACTTTTGCGAAGCTCATTGTGTAGATTTTAGGTTTGGTCATGTATCTGCTCTCTTCTTTCGTTACATATTGATATTGCCAGGTCTTCAAAAGTTTCTACTCCCACTATATAAAATGTCTATTCCTTTTATTTTGGTGCAGTCTCAGTATTAAACATTTGAAGGAGATAGCATGATTAGCTCTTTTTAAAGCTCTAAAATAGACGTTCTACCTAAATTTCTTAACCTACGCTGTTCACAGTCATAAAATTTACAAGTCCTTTTATGCTCTATCTATAAACAATCATATATACCTTTTTATTTCCTTCATCTTTTTTGAAAGCTTAATGTCGTTTATTAATACTTTCTACTGAAATACTAGTTGAAAATTTCTTATTAAATACGAAAATAAATGTGTTCACTCGATGCTTTCAAACACCGAAACGATGCACACGTCCTCGAGAAAGTGCATCTTGAATTGTTAACAAGGACTTGTAAAGAGCAAGTTCACCTTGCCCTCAACTTTTTTAATACAACTAGAGATTTTTGTTTTTAGTTCCACTGTTTGACGTTTTTCATGTAGATTACCTACCTTTACAAAAATTCTAGAAACACAATACCAAATACTGCTGATAACGCTGCACCTACTCCTATAGAAATTAGCGCAAATATCCAATGATCTTTTATAGACTCGAATATTCCTTGTGGTGTAAATCCATAAATATGATGCCATTTACTTTTAGTTTTCAAACTCTTATCAATAACTCTTTCAAGTATGGCATGAAAAATATCTACTTTCCTAAGCGTTGAACGATGTAACTCAACATACTTTAATTCTTCAAAAGCTTTCGCTTCTTCTGCGCCCGTTAAAAAATCTTTTTTAGTTATATTGTTTAAATCTATTAATTTTTCTAACCTCGGATGATCGGCATAATCTGCATAAATATCAACTAGTTTTCTTGCTAAATCAAACTTTTGAGAATCTGGTATTGAAATTGGCTTACCACCCAATACACTAAATCTATGATCTATAGCTTGAAAGCCATAATTAATATCTCTCATGTTCCAATGAACCCAATTGTAATTCAGATGAGTTTTTATGAACTTATAAAATTCAGTTAACATTACCTTTTCTAACTCGTCATACCTCGCTTCAATTTCTGCTAAAAATCCTTTTTTTTCAGCTACTTTATGAATAGAAAAAGTTTCTGTTTGACCTGTATGAAAATAACGAACTGCAATTGACGTTATTCTAGGAGTGCGTCCGTCTTTAATATGATAAAAACTTTCGCAAGAATAATGTATTATTAGTAAGTTAGCAGCATTATTAACTAGATTTTGAATTTCATTTAAAGTTTTTCTTCTCTTATTCAATCTTTGTCTAGTATTAACCATTATTTTCCTCCTAAAATAAAAAAAACACCCGCTCTCTTATTTTAATTATAAGCGAACGGGTGCCAAAATTCCATATTTAAACAACTTTACTATTCGAACTCCGATTTTATTGAAACCTACTCCACTGTCACACTCTTCGCAAGGTTACGTGGTTTATCCACATCACACCCACGGTGAAGGGCTGCGTAGTAAGCGATTAGCTGTAATGGAACAACAGATGCAAGTGGTGCAAGTGCTGGGTGTACAGCTGGAAGGACGAAACGGTCGCCTTCGTCTTCTAGGCCTTTTAGTGAGATGACACATGGGTTTGCGCCACGTGCAACGACTTCTTTGACGTTACCGCGAATGCTGAGGTTTACGTGCTCTTGTGTTGCAAGGGCAATGACCGGTGTGCCTTCTTCAATTAAAGCAATGGTGCCGTGTTTGAGTTCTCCGCCAGCAAAGCCTTCTGCTTGGATGTAAGAGATCTCTTTTAATTTTAGTGAACCTTCAAGGCACACATAGTAATCAAGTCCTCTTCCGATAAAGAATGCGTTACGTGTCACTGTGAAGAAGTCACGAGCGATTTGTTCCATTTCATCCTTTTGATCGACTAGGGCTTCCATTGCGTTTGCTACAATCCCAAGCTCTTTCACAAGATCAAAGTCAAGAGATTGACCATTTAATTCAGCTGCAACGGATGCAAGGATCGCAAGAACAGCGATTTGTGCTGTGTAAGCTTTTGTTGAAGCCACTGCGATTTCTGGTCCTGCATGAAGAAGCAATGTGAAGTCTGCTTCACGGGAAAGCGTAGATCCTGGTACGTTTGTGATCGTTAATGCTTTATGACCAAGCTCTTTGACTTGAACAAGTACAGCACGGCTGTCCGCAGTCTCTCCAGATTGAGAAAGGAAGATGAACAACGGTTTTTTCGATAGAAGCGGCATGTTGTAAGAGAATTCACTTGCTACATGGACTTCTACAGGTACTTTCGCCCAGTCTTCAATGTATTGTTTACCAACAAGTCCAGCATGGTAGCTCGTTCCGCAAGCCACGATGTAAATGCGGTCTGCGTCTGCTACTGCGCTTGCGATATCGCCAGCGACTGACAGCTTGCCGTTTGCGTCTTGATATTCTTGGATGATTTTGCGCATCACTAGCGGCTGTTCATCCGTTTCTTTTAACATGTAGTGAGGATATGTGCCTTTCTCAATGTCGCTTGCATCAAGCTCAGCGATATAAGAAGGACGTGTCATAATATCACCGTCAAGGTTTTTAATGATGACCTCGTCTTTTGTGACAATGACCATTTCTTTATCCATTAATTCCGCATATTCGTTTGTTACTTGAAGCATCGCCATTGCGTCAGAAGCCACAACGTTGAAATCTTCGCCGAAACCAACCAATAATGGGCTTTTGTTTTTCGCCACATAGATTGTTTCTTTGTTTTCGTTATCGAAAAGGGCAATTGCGTAAGAGCCTTTTAGTTGAAGAAGCGTTTGACGGAAAGCTTCCTCTGTATCAAGACCTCTGTTCACAAATTGTTCGATGACTTGAACAACAACCTCTGTATCTGTGTCGCTTTTTAGTGTGACGTCTTGTAAATATTCGCGTGTCAATTGTACATAGTTCTCGATGACACCGTTATGAACAAGCGTAAAACGGCCAGAAGCACTTTGATGCGGATGCGCATTTAGATGGCTTGGTACACCGTGTGTTGCCCAGCGTGTATGTCCAATTCCTGCTGAAGATGCCACGTTTGCATCAACAACTTCACGAAGTTCAGCGATACGTCCTTTTTCTTTGAACACATGCACGCCATCTTCGTTTGCCACAGCGATACCTGCTGAGTCATACCCACGGTACTCAAGCTTCTCTAAACCTTTTAATAAGATTTCCTTCGCATCATTCTGACCAATATAACCTACGATTCCACACATAAATATTCTTCCTCCCGATCATGTGAAAGGGACAAAGAAAGCCTACTAAAATAGAAGGGACATTTCTTCGTCCCTCTCTACATGTTTATTTTGGGAGATCATGTGTATTCCCTTTGTACAAAGAGTCACCTCTTTGCTTTAAAGAAACACTTACGGCTGTGATCTCTATATTTGATCAGCCGGGAGGCATCCGCCGAAAAATTCGATAACCTCCATCCTCGTCAACTAAGCATCTGTCTCGTTCGATCGCTTAGTTCGGGCGCTATAATTATAAGAGTGGCTGAACATCTACCCTGCCTTTCCTGCTAGAATAAAAATCCAGTAACACAAGGATGATTGTACTATAAGGTCTGACCTCCGTCAATCACAATTTAGCGGGTGATCCCTTTCATGTGAGAAAGTGAGACCTCCCTACACTATATGCGATGAGGCTTGTCACGTTCTACCTTTGATGTGCTCTCTTATGTATGAAAGCAAGCAGCAAATTGCCCTCGATTATATGATTCGTATAGAACTTTCCTCTTATGACGTTTATTCGAAAAAAAAGCAAACCGCTACTTTGCGATTTGCTTTGATCAATTACTCTATACCCATTTCTTCTTTGACAACAGCCGTAATGCGAGCCACGTATTCATCACACAGCTCTTTTGTTTTCGCCTCTGCCATGACACGTACAAGCGGCTCTGTTCCTGATGGACGAACAAGGATGCGTCCGTCACCGTTCATCTCTTTTTCAACCTCTTGGATCACAGCTTTTACTTTTTCATTTTCTTCCACTTTATACTTATCAGATACCTTCACATTCACTAGAAGCTGCGGGAATTTCTCCATTTCAGCTGCAAGCTCTGATAATGTTTTTCCTGTTGCTTTTAGTGTATTCACCAGCATGATCGCAGAAAGCATACCATCACCTGTCGTATTGTAATCAAGGAAAATCAAGTGGCCTGACTGCTCGCCTCCGACATTATAGCCATCCTTTTTCATCGCCTCGACCACATAGCGGTCACCAACAGCGGTTTGAATGCTCTTAATGCCTTGCTTCTCAAGCGCTTTATAGAAACCAAGGTTACTCATGACCGTTGACACGACCGTGTCATCCTTCAATCGGCCTTCACCCTTTAGATAACGTGCGCATATGTACATAATTTGATCGCCGTCTACAATATCACCTTTTTCATCGACTGCAATTAAGCGGTCGCCGTCGCCATCAAACGCAAGACCAATATCGGCTCCTTTTTCTTTCACAAAAGCAGAAAGTGCCTCTGGATGAGTAGAACCTACGCCATCGTTGATATTCAATCCGTTTGGTGATGTTCCCATTGTTGACACATCTGCATCTAAATCTGCAAATAAATGTGTTGCAAGAGAAGATGTTGCACCATGTGCACAATCAAGCGCTACGTGAATGCCTGTGAAATCCTCGTCCGCTGTCTGCTTCAAGAATTGCAAGTACTTCTGACCGCCTTCAAAGTAGTCATTCACGGTTCCAAGATCGGCTCCCACTGGACGTGGCAATTCATCAACTGGCTGATCCATTAGCTGCTCAATTTCATTTTCCTGTTCATCTGACAGTTTAAAACCATCACCACCGAAAAATTTAATTCCGTTGTCTTGAACTGGGTTATGCGAAGCTGAAATCATGACACCTGCTTCTGCATCCATTGCCTTCGTTAAATAAGACACACCAGGTGTTGAGATCACACCTAAACGCATGACTTCAGCACCAATTGAAAGTAAGCCTGCTACGAGTGCTCCTTCTAACATATGACCAGATACACGCGTGTCTCGTCCAACGAGTACCTTTGGACGTTCTTTATCCTTCGTGAGCACATAGCCGCCAAATCTCCCAATTTTAAATGCGAGCTCTGGCGTTAATTCGCTATTAGCCACACCCCTTACACCATCAGTTCCAAAGTACTTGCCCATGTTTCAATCGCTCCTTTTTTACCATTCAAGAGGACGCTGCGTCCTCTTTATTATCTTCTTTGACCCGCTGTCTTTGACTCGATTCTTTTTTTGCTTTATCTTGTGTTGATTCCTTTTGACTCTTCTCTTCCTGATCATCATCGGATGATTGATCTTTCCGATCATTCGTAGAAGCCGGCTGATCTTCTGTATCAGTAGAAGTCAGTTTCACTTTGACCTTCGATCTAGATAATGTCCATGTCACATTTTGAGGGCCATTCACTTGTACTTTGACCTCATGTGTTCCTTCGTTTAAGTCCCCGACATTGATATAGGCTTCAATATCTGAAGCCTTTAGTTTATCAATTGCACTCTTTGATCCTTTTGCTGTTAGTGTGAGACGCCCAGAAGACGGACTCACAAATGCAGAGCTAAGATCCTTGCTCAGACCCACGACAGAAATTGGGACATTATCGATCTTTTTTTCTTCAGCTGTTGCAACCTTCACTTTGATTTTAACAGTTTCAGGCGATACCTTTTTCACACCATCTGGCAGTGGAATGTCGGCATCAATCTCTGTATCATCTTTAATCTTGCTTAGGTCCAGCTGAACGCCGTCAATAAAATCAAGTGCATCCAGCACCTTTTGAGAACCGTAGACTGTCACCTCACTTGGGCTTGTCTCGATGCTTGAGATACTAATCCCATCTGGCAAGCTGCCCGTCCGCTCAATCTTAAACGGAACTTTCTTGCTTGGACTCGTAATCGGGACCGTAATATCTACCACAGACGGACTCACTTCGACTGGTAGCTCATTCCCACTGCTATCATACACAGTGAGCTTCGCTTCTTTCTCAATTTGCTGATCGACATCCTCTAAGTTCACAAATGCTTTAATGACAGAAATTTTGTCGATCACGTCTTTTGAGCCAGTAACCGTGACATTTTTCGGATTCACAATAGGCTGCTCTGGTGAATAGCCGTCTTTGATTTTATTTTGATTATAAAATTCCGTTTCAACAGGGAATTCAGCTGTCGTTTTTTCTTGTATCGTCACAGTCGTCACAGACGGATTAATCGTTAACGTGATTCCTTTCGATACATCTCTTGCCTTCAATTCGACTTTATGTGTACCTGTCGTCAGGTTTTGCATATCTGCGTAAATTTCAAAATTTTTCGTTTGTCTTGCTGTTTTCACAGCACTAGTTGATCCTTTAATCGTGACATTGACTGTCTGCGGCACACCAGTGACTACATACTTTTCGTCGTCATAATATGCTTTAACAGGAATGTCCGTTAAGGTTGCTTCGTCTGTTGTCGATGTTGGGAAAAAGGATTCACCGATTTTTTTCGGCGTGGGCGCTTGCGCTGAATTGACTGCACCATACAGCAATAAAGCGAAGACCAATGCAAGAAACTTAACGGCCCAGCGATTATTCAAAATCTTATCCATTTTTCTTGCCCCTCCAATACCATTTGGTCGAGGAAGCATCTTTGCTGTTCTTACTAAACTCAGCAATCAGCATTTCTTCAAGCGCTTCTTCTGTCAATTCTCGATGGAGATCACCATTTCTTGCGACACTAATGCCGCCTGTCTCCTCGGAGACAATAACGGTTAAACTGTCCGTTACTTCACTAATACCAACTGCCGCGCGGTGACGTGTACCGAGCTCCTTAGAGATAAAAGGACTTTCAGACAGCGGTAAATAACACGCTGCAGCTGCAATCTCATCACGCTTCATAATCACAGCGCCGTCATGAAGCGGTGTATTCGGAATGAAGATATTAATCAGCAGCTCAGAACTGACCTTTGCATTTAAAGGAATTCCGGTCTCTATGTAATCATTCATTCCAGTATCGCGCTCAATCGTTAACAGCGCGCCTATTCTTCGTTTTGCCATATAGTTAATTGCTTTTGTAATTGCCTCGATCGTTTTCTGCTGCTGTTCCTCTACAGGTGTTCCGCTTCTAGAGAAGAAACGGCCGCGCCCAAGCTGCTCAAGCGCTCTCCTTAGCTCTGGCTGAAAAATAATAATGATCGCAAGGAACCCCCACGTAATCGCTTGATCCATCAGCCATTGAAGTGTGTTAAGACCGAGATACGCACTTCCCATCCTGACGAGAACAATGACGACAATTCCCTTTAAAAGCTGAACAGCTTTTGTTCCGCGGATGACCATCATTAATTTATATATCACATACCAAACAACGAGAATATCAACAGCATTACCGAGGTACTGCAAAAAAGGAATATCCCCTAAAGCCATTTCCTCGTCCTCCAGAATTTTCAGTTATTCTTCGTTCGATTCATTTTTTATAAAAAAAGAGCCTATGTGTAAGTACATAGCGTGGCTATTATACCACATTTTGTTTCAGCAAGGAAAATAGTTGCCATATCTGGCTGGCATTCAAGTCTGTCCATCAATAGAAAAAGAGCAGTCCCCTTAGAGACTGCTCTCAAACTGTTTGATTTACTTTTGCTCCTCTGGACCAATGACCCGCATCACATCTTGTGCTGTAGATTTCATTTTGTACCAAACCCAATCAAACACTTCATTAATTTCATTGATTTGACCAGTGACTTGTCCGGCAGAAGCAGTCAGCTGTTCTCCATTGACGACTGTTACGTTTCCATCAACCTTGCCTTCTACAATCAGCTTGCCATTTTTCACAGTGACATCACCTTTGACGGTTTCCCCTTTAGGTACCGTCACTGTATCATTTTCAACCACGAGATTCGGCTGCTTTGACACACTGAAATTATGATCCGTATTCCAGCTTGTAAACAGACTGCCTCCCATCAATATGACAAAGAGGGCAGCGGCGACCATTAGCGGATGAGCTTTGATCCATCTTTGAATCGACACACGCTTTTTCTCCTTTGGAAGACCTGCCATCACCTTTGCAGTGAAATCAGATGGTGCTTCTATATGAGATGTACTCTGCACGAGCGCGATGGATTTCTCAATTTGTTGAAAATGAGTACGGCATTCCTCACACGATTGCAGATGGCTCTTTAATTCTTTTTCATCTTCGGGCTCTATGTCCCCGTCTAAATACTGATGCATAAGCAGGACGATTTTTTCCTGACAGCTCATCAAAATCACCTCACTCAAAGGTCTCTCAACTGTTTCCGGAGAGCCTCTCTACCCCTGTGTATTCTCGTTTTCACCGTACCAACTGGTATATTCAGAATCTCACTAATTTCTTTTAACGAGAGTTCATCAATATACTTTAATACGATGACCGAGCGATATTTATCGGGTAATCTTAAAATTTTTTGCTGAATGGTGCTCGATAATTCAAGCGACACCACCTCGTCCTCTGGCAAAATGCCGTCAGCCGCAATTTGAGAATACATATTCAGTCCTTCTGTCCCTGCCACCTCTGCATCTAAATAATAATCCGGCTTTTTTTTACGAATACGGTCGATGGTCAGGTTGGTTGCAATGCGGTACAGCCACGTGGAAAACTTACGATTCACATCAAAGCTCTCAATATTCACATAGGCACGAATAAACGCCTCCTGCGCAATATCTTCTGCTTCATGTGCATTCCCAAGCATACGGTAGCACAGCTGATAAATTTTGTCTTTATACAGGTCTACGATGTCTGCAAATGCGTTCTGGTCGCCTTTTTTCACTTGCTTAATTCTCTTTTTAATCATTGTTTCCATAGTATATTCAACCTCTGCCTTCACCGGTCTTTATGTATACGAACCTCGTTCCAAAAGGTTTCATTCTCCTCTAAAAAATAGTGTAACAAATTTTTGACAGCATGTTACGCTTATCAGCCGGTAAAAACCTTAACATATCCTTAAATTTCCCCAAAATTAAAAAAAGAACGGGAACAAGTCCCGCTCTATAATAGCTTTTCACCCATTAAAGAACCAATTAATGCAACTGCCGCTTCTGCTGTTTTATTTTTCTCATCTAATACCGGATTCACCTCAACAAACTCAGCAGAAGTCAAAATACCTGCTTCCTCTAAAAGCTCCATTGCTAGATGACTCTCCCTATAACTGATGCCGCCAGCAACCGGCGTTCCCACGCCAGGGCACTCCGCTGGATCAAGGCCGTCTAAATCAAGCGACAAATGCACACCATCTGTTCTTTCTTTTAAATACGCAATGGCTTCCTCCATTACTCTCGTCATCCCTAATCGATCTATTTCATGCATCGTATACACTTTAATGCCTTTTTCTTTAATCAATGCCCGCTCTCCTTCATCTAAAGAACGAGCACCGATCAAGATCACATTCTCAGGCTTTACTTTAGGTGTATAACCGCCGATATTGATTAGATCATCATGCCCAAAGCCGAGACTGACAGCAAGTGGCATCCCATGAATATTTCCAGAAGGAGAGGTTTCCTCTGTATTTAAATCACCATGCGCATCATACCAAATGACACCCAAACTTTTATAATGCTTGGCTACACCGGCTAGTGTACCAATTGCAATGCTATGATCCCCGCCTAAAATCAGCGGAAACGAACCTGACTGCACAATACTGCTAACCTTTTCAGCAAGAAGCTGGTTCGCGCCAGCATTCTCCGTTAAGTTTTTCAGTTTTTCACTTGTATAGAGACCTTTCTCATCATCTCTTTGCTCAACGGGAATATCCCCTAGATCCTCGACATCAAATGAAAGCGATTCCAATTTTTCTTTTACACCAGCACAGCGAATGGCACTCGGCCCCATATCAACGCCCCTTCTCATTTGACCGAGATCCATCGGCACCCCAACAATCGTGACCTTCTTTTGATCTCCCATATGTACATCCCCTTTCCGTTCATGCTTATATTTTACTTTCTCGGTGCCTTCTGACTCAACTCAACAATATTTTGAATAGTTATACATTCCAATCGTCAAAATAAAAAAAAGACACCTTTTTAAAAAAGGTGTCTTAACTGGGCTAGCTGGATTCGAACCAACGCATGACGGAGTCAAAGTCCGTTGCCTTACCGCTTGGCTATAGCCCAAAAATGGTGGAGGGGGGCGGATTCGAACCGCCGAACCCGGAGGGAGCGGATTTACAGTCCGCCGCGTTTAGCCACTTCGCTACCCCTCCACATATGGAATTGATAAAAGAAAAACAGTGCCGGCAAGAGGACTTGAACCCCCAACCTACTGATTACAAGTCAGTTGCTCTACCAGTTGAGCTACACCGGCATATGGTGGAGGATGACGGGCTCGAACCGCCGACCCTCTGCTTGTAAGGCAGATGCTCTCCCAGCTGAGCTAATCCTCCACATGATGGTGACCCGTACGGGATTCGAACCCGTGTTACCGCCGTGAAAGGGCGGTGTCTTAACCGCTTGACCAACGGGCCAGTTTGTCAAGTTTACTGTTTCCGTGAAGCTGACAAAAGTTATTATATACAGGTTGTCCCCCTTTTGTAAAGGGGATTTTTATTTTTTTTATTTTCTAACTATTCAACCCTCATCAGCACAACATTTTGACTGAAATATAATTTCAGTATTTAAATATAATATTGAAATTTCATGTCATACTCAATATATTGAAAATGAAGAAATAAGGAGGTATGTCACATGCAGCCATCTCAACTGCGTTCTTTGACAACAGAATCAAGAAACCCTAACACCATGGGAATTTCACAAGCAAGCCCGCTAGAAATGCTCCAAATGATAAATGAGGAAGATATGAAGGTCGCTCAAGCCGTCAACCGTGTCCTTCCAGACGTAAAGACAGCAAGTGACTTTGCCTTTGAATCCATCTCGAATGGAGGCAGACTCATTTATCTAGGCGCTGGAACAAGCGGCAGAATTGGGGTAATGGATGCGGTCGAATGTCCACCTACCTATAGCATTTCACCTGATGTCATCGTAGGCATCATGGCCGGTGGTGACTCTGCCTTTTCACATGCAGCAGAAGATGTGGAAGACAGTGAAGAAGCTGGTCAAAAAGATTTAGAACACATTCACCTGACATCAAAAGATACAGTTGTCGGCATCGCGGCGAGCGGTAGAACACCCTATATCATTGGCGCTTTAAACTATGCTAAAACCATTGGAGCAAAAACAGTAGCCCTCAGTTGCAATGAACAAGCAGAGATTAGCGAACTAGCAGACTGCGCCATTGAAGTCGTCGTAGGACCAGAAGCCATCACTGGGTCAACACGAATGAAAGCCGCATCCGCTCATAAAATGATTTTAAATATGCTTTCCACCTCTGTCATGATCAGACAAGGCAAAGTATATGAAAACCTGATGGTGGATGTAAAAGTAAGTAATCATAAACTAAAAGAACGCGCCATCACCATCATTCAGCATGTGACCAATGCTTCCTACGAACAAGCCGTAAAAGCCCTTGAAGCAGCCGATTTAGAAGTTAAAACAGCCATCGTCATGCTCCAAACCAAAACAGATAAAAAGACAGCCAAAGACCTGCTCAACAAAGCAGATGGTCACATCGACAAAGCCATCTTACGTCATCAATCTTAAAGGAGGAAACTCATGTCAGCAGGCGGACTCACCCTACTACACACAATGAAATCAAAGCTTCCCCAATCTGAAAAAATCATTGCAGACTATATCCTTGCCCATCCTGACAAAGTCATTAAAAGCACAGTGCATGAAATCAGTCAGGCTGCCGGTGCAAGCAGCTCTGCCGTCATCCGTCTCTGTAAGTCTCTCGGGCTGGATGGCTATCACGATTTGAAAATGCGGATCGCTGGAGACTTAATGCACACTGATAAACAAGGCTACCGGGATATCGAACAAGATGAACCACTTCAATCCATTATTCAAAAGACAGCAGGAAACACCATTCAATCGATCAAAGATACAGCCTCTATTTTAAATGTAGAAGCTTTAGAAAAAGCTGTGCAACTGCTGCTGAATGCAAACCAAATCCATTTTATCGGTGTGGGTGCATCTGGCATCGTCGCAGCTGATGCCCAGCAGAAATTTCTCAGAATCAATTATGCAGCCACCGCCTTCACTGACATGCACATCGCATCTACGGTCATCGCAAATGCTGGAAAGAATGACATTGTGTTCGGTATATCCTTCTCAGGAGAAACATTAGACATCATCCAAGCGCTTCAGCTCGCCAAAGAAAATGAAGTAAAAACCATTGCTTTAACGCACCCAGGTCATACAAGCGTTTCTGCATTGTGTGATGTCCATCTATCAACGTCCGGTTCCAATGAAGCACCTTTTCGCAGTGCTGCCACTTCCTCTAGAATGGCACAGCTCTATTTAATCGATGTCTTGTTCCTCAGTTTAGCCTCCCGTCAATATGAACAGACAGCACAATATATTGACAAAACAAGGCATGCCATCCGCTCCATGAAACGAAAAACAAAGGGGGATTCAACATGAGTCATCAAAAAAAATATCAGCAGTTGGCGAAAGAAATCCTTTCACTCTGTGGTGGTTCTGAAAACATCTCTTCCCACACACATTGTATGACACGTCTCCGAATTACACCCATTGATCGTGAAAAAGTGCAAACCACCGCGATCAAAGAACTCGATGGCGTCATTGGCGTCGTCGAAGCGGAAACACTGCAAATCATTTTAGGCACAGGTGTTGTCAACCAAGTATCAAGTGCGTTTGAACAGCTGCTCAACGCCTCAGGTTCATATGACTTAAACAACGAAGCACAGAAAAACAAACAAGCCATTTCACAAAAGAACCGCACACCATTCAAGCTGTTCTTACGGCGGATCGCCAGCATTTTCATTCCCATTATTCCAGCACTCGTTGCATCGGGTCTTATAACGGGTATTACAAAAGCGGTCGTGCAAGCAGGCTGGCTCGATGAAAAATCTCAAGCTGCGATTATCCTAACCGTTATAGGCTCAGGTTTGTTTGCTTATCTCGGTATATTAGTAGGAACAAACGCCGCAAAAGAATTTGATGGCTCTCCTGCATTAGGCGCATTAGCAGGTATTCTCATCATTAACCCAGCTGCTGCTGATATTATGTTATTTGGCACTAATATTCTACCAGGTAGAGGCGGACTTATCGGTGTTCTTCTTGCAGCTATTTTTATGGCACTTGTTGAAACCCGGATCAGACGCTTCGTCCCGCAATCACTCGATATCATCGTCACACCAACCATCACACTACTCATTACAGGCATTTTCACGTACGTTATCTTCATGCCAGTCGGCGGATTTATATCTGATGCCATCACCTCTGGACTTACTTATCTATTAAACATTGGCGGTATTTTTGCCGGATTTGTTCTTGGTGCGACCTTCCTTCCTCTTGTTGTCACTGGACTTCACCAAGGCCTAACACCTATTCATATGGAACTGATTAATTCAATTGGAGATGACCCGCTTCTGCCAATCCTCGCTATGGGAGGCGCAGGACAGGTCGGTGCTGCCTTTGCCATTTATATGAAAACAAAAAAGAAAAAGCTGAAAAGAGCCATTGCAGGCGGACTTCCTTCAGGAATGCTTGGAATTGGAGAACCGCTCATTTTCGGTGTCACACTCCCGCTCGGAAGACCCTTCCTCACTGCTTGTCTCGGCGCTGGAATCGGCGGAGCATTTCAAGCCTATTTCCAAATCGCCACTAAAGCAATCGGGGTATCAGGTCTCCCATTAACCTTTATCGTTCACACACATCAAATGCTGCTTTACTTAATAGGACTCTTCATTGCATATGTCGCTGGATTTATCTTCACATACTTATTTGGATTTCATGATGATATGGCTGTTGAATTCGAGGAAAATTAGCAATAGGAGGTCTAGCTCTTGAAGAAATATTTTCTCATCATCACAAGTCTGTTCATGCTCCTTGGGTTACCAGTACAAACATTTGCAACTAGCTCCCATCCTGTATCGTCTTTGTCTAAAACAGCACCTGAAGAATATCCCGTCTTAAAAAAAGCAAAACGACCGGAACAAGTAGGTTTTTCTTCTAGGCAGCTTAGGAAGGTTGGTCACATGATTCAAAACGATATCAAAGCAGGATTTCCAGGGGCAGCACTCATCATTATCAAGGATGGTCAGATCGTCCATCAAAAAGCCTATGGCTACAGACAAAAATATAAAGGGACAACAGAACTCAAATTCTATAAGAAAATGAAAAAGAACACACTGTTCGATTTGGCATCCAACACAAAAATGTATGCCACCAACTATGCCCTGCAAAAGCTAGTATATGAACAAAAACTAGATGTAAATGAAAAAATACAAACCATCCTACCTGACTTTCAAGATGAACCAGATGCAAAGGTAACCGGCAAAGATCAGCTTCGAGTCAAGGATCTTCTCACCCATTCTGCCGGACTGCCTTCCAGTGTTTTATTTTATAGCAAAGAGCAAGCGGGCTCTTTTTTCTCTCAAGATAGACAAACAACCATGAAATGGCTACCAAAGGTGCCTCTGCAATACAAGCCAGGCACTCAGCATATTTATAGTGATATTGATTACATGCTGTTAGGCATGATCATTGAGAAAAAAACCGGTATGCCACTTGATCAATATGTAGAGTCGACGATTTATCGACCGCTTGGTCTAAAACATACCATGTTCAATCCGCTGAAAAAGGGATTCAAGCCAAAGCATTTTGCAGCAACCGAGCGTCTAGGCAATACACGCGACGGCGTCATTGATTTTGAAAACATTCGCAGGTATACCTTGCTAGGTGAAGTCCACGATGAGAAAGCCTATTACTCAATGGCAGGTGTCTCCGGACATGCTGGACTTTTCTCTAATACATCAGATATGGCCGTACTGCTTCAACTGATGCTCAATAAAGGAGGCTATGGGAAAACAACCATCTTTGACCAAGCTTCTATCGATCTCTTTACGGAATCATCAGACACGAACCCAACTTACGGGCTAGGCTGGCGGAAAAACGGCAATACTGACATGGAATGGATGTTTGGAAAATACGCAAGTAAAGAAGCCTATGGACACACAGGCTGGACCGGAACGATGACATTGATTGATCCAAAACACAATCTAGGCGTCGTCTTGCTGACAAATAAAAAGCATTCACCCGTCGTTTCACCTGAAGTCAACCCAAATCAATTTGAAGGTGACCTTTTCCCAACTGGTACTTATGGAAGCATCATGACTGCAATCTACGAATCTTTTAAGTAAAAGGAGGAATTCGATGTTAAAAGCTCTGTTCCCCGCTGCACTCGTTTTGGCCCTGCTCACCTCTTCCATTCCAACGGAAAAGGTGAGCTCCGCCCCTCTCCCAACTGCCAAACAAATGGTTCAGGACATGTCCTTGGATGAAAAAATTGGCCAAATGCTCATGCCAGACTTTCGCAATTGGCAAGCAGAAGGTGAATCCGCTCCTACAGGCTTCACAAAAATGAATAAAGAAGTTTCTCACCTTGTAGAGAAATATCATTTAGGCGGTGTCATCTTATTTGCAGAAAATGTCGTTGATACGAAACAAACCGTCAAACTCACACATGAATTTCAACAAGCATCACCCAACATTCCTTTACTCATTTCCATTGATCAAGAAGGCGGAATCGTCACAAGACTACAAAAGGGAACACATTTCCCAGGAAATATGTCGATTGGTGCCTCTCGAAGTAAGAAAAATGCTTATGACACTGGAAAAATCATCGGCAAAGAATTAAACGCTCTAGGTATCAATACAAATTTCTCTCCTGTTCTTGATGTAAATAATAACCCGAATAACCCCGTCATCGGTGTCCGTTCCTTTAGCTCTGACCCTGAACTTGTCACAAGACTTGGTCTGCAAACCATGAAAGGACTTCAAAAGGAAAAGACCATTTCCACATTAAAGCATTTCCCGGGACATGGTGATACAGCTGTTGATAGTCACTACGGTCTTCCGCTTGTCGAACATGATCTAGATCGTCTTAAAAAGGTGGAGCTGTATCCATTTCAACAAGCAATCAACGCAGGGGCAGATATGGTCATGACTGCTCATGTTCAATTCCCAGCCATTGATGACACAACGTATAAAAGCAAAAAAGATGGCGAGGACATTATGGTTCCAGCGACCTTATCAAAAAAAGTCATCACAAATTTATTAAAAGAAGACATGGGCTTTCAAGGAGTGGTTGTAACAGACGCCCTCAATATGAAAGCGATTGCAGATAACTTCGGACAGGAAGAAGCTGTGGTAATGGCTATTAAAGCAGGCGTCGACATTGCCCTCATGCCAGCACCTGTCACGTCCTTAAAGACAGAAAAAAACCTAGAGAATGTGTTCAATGCTTTAAAAAGAGCAGTTCTCACAAAAGAAATCCCGATATCTCAGATCAATCAATCTGTCGAAAAAATCCTTCAATTAAAGATCAAACGCGGCATCATTTCCGCCAATAAATCAGTAAGCCTTGAGAAGAAAATCAAAAAAGCCACACAGCTCGTTGGTCAAAAGTCGCACCGAAAAGCAGAACAAAAAATGGCACGTGAAGGAATCACTCTCCTTAAAAACAACGACAAAACCTTGCCTTTTAAGTCTAAAAAGAATGACAAAATCGTACTCATGGCACCGTACGAAGATCAAACAAAAGCAATGTCCGTCACAATTGAATCACTAATCAAACAAAAAAAGATCAAACCTGTGCGTATCCAATCATACGCATTTGCAGATAAGAGCTTCTCCAAAGAAACAGCCAAACTCATTCAAGATGCTGACTATGTCATTACCGGCTCTTACGTTGTCCAAAATGACCCGGCTGTGAATGATGGCGTCATTGATGACGGTGTACAGGATCCGAAAAAATGGGCAACGGCCTTCCCTCGTGCTGTCATGAAAGAAGCAGCAGCACAAAACAAAAAATTGGTCATCATGAGTCTCCGAAACCCTTATGATGCGGCAAATTTTGAAGAAGCCGATGCCTTACTAGCTGTGTACGGTTTTAAAGGGTACTCAAACGGACAATTCAATCAACCGAATATTCCTGCGGGACTAGAAGTGATTTTTGGAGCGGCCTCACCTAAAGGGAAATTACCCGTCGCTATCCCATCAGTCACTCATCCTAATCAAACCCTTTACCCATTTGGCTATGGACTCAATTTAAAAGGAAAACAGATCAAATAGGAGGGATTCTCTTGAAAAAGACAGCAAGCTTGATACTCGCTAGCATTCTCATGATCAGCACATTGACCGCCGCCTCCCCCGCAGATTCAGAACGAACAGATACAAAAGGAAAAAAAGCAACAGTCAAAACAGGTATCGAAACATTACTCTCAAGTAACCTCTCTTGGCTTAAAGGGAAAAAAGTAGGGCTTATTACGAATCCTACAGGCATTGATGCAAACATGAAAAGCAGTGTCGATCTGCTATTTGAACACCCCAATATTAAACTGACTGCCTTGTATGGGCCTGAACATGGCGTGCGCGGTGATGCACAAGCAGGAGAAGGCGTCGAATCGTATACTGACGAAAAAACAGGCCTGCCTGTTTACTCTCTTTATGGAAAAACAAGAAAGCCAACTCCTGAAATGCTCAAAAATGTAGATGTCCTGCTATTCGATATTCAAGACGTTGGTACTCGTTATTACACCTATATTTACACGATGGCGTATGCAATGGAAGCAGCTAAGGAAAACAACATTCCATTTGTTGTCTTAGATCGTCCAAACCCAATAGGCGGGCTAAAAGTAGAAGGACCTGTATTAGAGCCAGAACACGCCTCTTTTGTAGGTCTCTATCCCATCCCATTAAGACATGGGATGACGACTGGAGAACTTGCATACATGTTTAACAAAGAGTTTCATATCAACGCTGATGTAAAAGTGATCAAAATGAAACATTGGAAACGATCCATGACGTTCGATGACACGAAGCTGCCATTCGTCCTCCCTTCACCTAACATGCCAACCGTTGATAGTACCTTTGTTTACCCAGCAACAGGATTAATCGAAGGCACAAACGTTTCTGAAGGCAGAGGAACAACAAAACCGTTCGAACTCATTGGCGCTCCATATATCAATAGCAATGAGATAGCAGACCATTTAAATGGGTTAAAACTAAAAGGCGTTCAATTTAGACCTGTCTCATTTACCCCTACCTTTTCAAAACATGCTGGGACTTTGTCTCACGGGGTACAGCTTTATGTCACAGACCGAAAATCATTCGAAGCAGTCAAAACAGGTCTATCCATCATCAAAGCAATTCATGACTTGTATCCTAATGACTTTCAATTCCTACAAACAGGCAGCTTTGATAAACTCATCGGGAATAGCTGGATCAAAGAAGAAATCAATAAAGGCACTTCCATCAAACACATCATGAAACAATACCACCATGACATAAAGACATTCGAAAAGAAACGGAAGAAATACCTCATCTATTAATTGCAAAAAAGCCTCCACCTTAAAGGATGGAGGTTTTTTCATGATAAAGACTTAGTCACAGCAGGTACTTTCAGCTCGAAACGATGAAGTAAAAAGCCAAACAAGGCTGCAAGCACTTGCTGAAACAGCATGCCAATCACAACAGGAACAGCAACAGCAGGCGGGAAAAAGCTAATGGCAAGCACAGCACCCGCGCTAATGTTCCGCATACCGCCCGTATACACAATCGCCACAATTTCTCCTTGGGTACATTTCATCGCCTTTCCAATCAACCACGCAAACGCATACCCACTCATCGCAATGAAAAAGACAGTCGCTGCTTTGCTAAAAAACGCCGCATCCAGTTCACGCAAATATGGGGCGACAACAGAACTGTTAATCGATACGACAACAAACAAGCCTAATTTTGAAAAAGGAGCCAAGGTCTGACTCATTGCTTTTGTCACCGATGGCTTTGCATACTGACGAACGAGCATCCCTAATATAGATGGAAGCACCACCATACCAAACAGCCCCTTCATGATCGCCGCCATGTCCATATGGACCTGTGTACCAACGAAGATTGACAAGCTTACTGGCACAATCAATGGCGAAAGCAATGTATCAATTAATATGATAGATAACGTTAACCCCACATTCCCTTTATACATTGCCGCCCATATTAAACTAGACACACCTGTCGGAATCACCATCGCAAGCGTCAAACCGGTGATCGTCATAGCATCACCTGCAAATATCAAATGCCCCGCCGACCATGCATAAAGGGGCATCAGCACATGCAAAATCATAAACGATAAAATCAAAGGCAATGGATGCATCACCGTATGTTTTAAAGCTGAAAAAGTAGATGACAAGCTCCCTGAAAATGTCATCACAGCAAACACCCAAGGCACCAAAAAGGTGAAATCTTTTAAATACGCCGCCAATAATACACCAAGTAGCACGCTGACAGGCGTAATGAGCGGCATCATCCGGCCGAGCACCTGATTCAAACGGACAAGCATGCCGGCCACCTCCATCCTTCACTTTCTTCCTTGTTCTATTGTAACAAACAGAACAGTCTCTTTAAGATCCGATCACTTGTTTCATAAGTTTTTGACTAGACGTATCCATTCCAACTACGTCCACTTCTACACCAGCTGTACGATATTTTCCCTTCACACGTTCAATTTCGGCCACACCTGATTCGTCCCATATACGCGCTTCAGACAAATCAATCACAACCGTGTTCAGGTCGTTTCCATGATGGAAGGCTTGAATCAATTCAGTCACGGAAGCAAAGAAAATTTGACCCTTAATTCGGTAAACCCATGTACCAGCTTGGCTTTCTGTAGAGGTAATATGCAGTTTTGATATTTTAGCCACAAAGAATACGGCACTAAGCAGCACCCCTGCAAAAACACCCTTGGATAAATCATGAGTGAACACCACCGTCACGACCGTGACAAGCATCACAAGAGAATCTGTTTTTGGGTTCTTTTTCAGCTGCTGGAATGAACTCCAATCAAAGGTACCAATAGAAACCATGATCATGACAGCAACAAGAGCAGCCATTGGAATTTGAACAACCACATCACCAAGCACAAAAATCAATACCATTAAAAATGCACCAGCCACAAAGGTAGAAAGCCGGCCTCGTCCCCCTGCCTTTGTATTAATCACAGATTGACCAATCATCGCACAGCCAGCCATACCGCCAAAAAATCCTGCCACCACATTGGCAATTCCTTGGCCTCTCGCTTCCTTATTTTTACGACTAGACGTTTCCGTCATATCATCTACAATTTGTGCTGTTAATAAAGATTCAAGTAAACCAACCATCGCAAGTGCTAAGGAATAAGGAAAAATGATAGCAAGTGTTTCCCAGCTAAACGGTACATTGGGAATAAGAAAAGTTGGCAAAGAGCTAGGAAGCTCTCCCATGTCTCCAACCGTTCTGACATCAATATGCCCAAATACAGCAATCATCGTCATCACAATAATTGCAATAAGTGGAGAGGGAATAACTTTTGTGACCATCGGCAATACATAAATGATCAACAATGCTCCACCTGTCATGACATACATAGCCATGGATTCCCCAACGAAATGCGGCAGCTGTGCCATGAAGATCATAATTGCCAATGCATTAACAAAACCAACCATCACAGACCTCGGAATAAATTTCATCAGACGAGAAACACGACACATTCCAAACACAATTTGAATCAGGCCTGTTAAAATCGTAGCCGCAAACAAGTACTGCAATCCATGATCGGCTACCAAATTAACCATAACCAGAGCCATAGCCCCTGTAGCGGCCGAAATCATACCTGGCCGTCCACCAACAAACGAAATGACAATGGCAATACAAAACGAAGCATACAACCCAATCTTTGGATCAACGCCCGCAATAATCGAAAACGCAATCGCCTCAGGAATTAAAGCCAGAGCCACTAAAATACCCGCCAGCACATCCTGACGCACATATCCAAACCATTCTTGCTTTACAAATAAATCTTTCAAACCATCTACTCCTTTTTATATACATACCGTACAAGGAAAAAGAAGGCGAATAAAACCCGGAGATACAGAAAGGAACAAACAATAACCATTCAATTTCGGGGAAAAAGAGGAACGTACAGAGTCTTTTGTTAGAGAGGATTATCTTCACTTTAGTAAGAATATAAGAAAGGAACTAAGGAATCAAGCACAAAAAGAAGGAATGTATAGAAAATTGATACAAGGCTTACTTACCAATCGATTTATTCCATTCATGAGTCTATTGTCTATTTGTCACTGAGCATGTCCAACATTTAAAACAAACAACAAAAGCCCCTATATAAAAGGGGCTTTTGGTTGATTAACGTAATAATTGAAGTACATTTTGCGGCTGTTGATTCGCTTGTGCAAGCATAGCTTGAGACGCTTGAGAAAGAATGTTGTTCTTTGTGAACTCACTCATTTCTTTCGCCATGTCAACGTCACGAATACGAGACTCAGCAGCAGTTAAGTTTTCAGCAGATGCACCCAAGTTGTTAATCGTGTGCTCTAGACGGTTTTGCACTGCACCAAGTTTTCCACGTTGAGCAGATACTTGGTTAATAGCTGCATCAACAATACTTAGTTGAGTATCAAAACCAACGTCAGTAGCATCTGCTGCATTATCAGCAAACTTTCTTACATCGATGTCTTTAATCGCTTGATTCGCTACAATTCCATTAGCACCTTTCACTCCCAATGCATCTGTACTCATTTTATCAATATGAACTGAGATTTGTTGAGTTGCATTAGCACCGATTTGGAACACTAAAGCATTACCACTTGCTGGAACTGCAGGTGTACCTGTATCTGGATCATCTGGATCTGTCGGCGGAATTGCTGGTGTTCCTGGGGTTCCTTTAAACGAACCATCTAATAATTTTTTACCGTTAAACTCTGTACGATTTGAAATTCCATCTACTTCTTCTTGTAAAGCTTTAATTTCATCTTGGATAGATTGAAGGTCAGACTCTTTATCCTGTGTACCAGTATTTCCAGCTTGAACGACTAGTTCACGAACACGTTGAAGGATTGAGTGAGTTTCAGTCAATGCCCCCTCAGCTGTTTGGATAAGAGAGATACCGTCCTGTGCGTTTTTTGAAGCCATTTCTAATCCGCGGATTTGTCCACGCATTTTTTCAGAGATTGCAAGACCTGCTGCGTCATCTCCTGCACGGTTGATTTTAAGACCAGAAGAAAGCTTCTCCATGTTCTTTTGGCTCGCACCGTTGTTAGCAGATAAACGGTTCAGTGTGTTAAGTGCCGCGATATTGTGGTTAATTCTCATTTCCTATTACCTCCATGTAATTTTTTTCGAGCTTGTCTACAAAGTCCATTTAGATGAGAAGCTCTTCCTTAGAATTTCCGATTTCTAAGGCATGTTTACAGTAATAATGCAGATCACCTTTTGGCTCTCTAACTTTACTACTATCTGCAACACCAGTTATGGCAATAATCATGAAAACTCCTTCTATTAATACTCACCATAACAATGAGTAGCGTGTTACCTACTATAGACAGACCTACCACATATTTTAGTTTGTGGAAATTGTTTATTTCACAAATTCGACACATTTAAAATGCATAAAAGGAAGATGAAATTCTATCAACTACATTTTCAGGAGGAGAAACATAATTAGTGTAAAATTGTGTGGAAACAATACTTTTTCATATACCTAGAATCACTCGATAAAGTAACAGAGAAAAGAAAAAGGATTTTGAGATAAGGATTCACTTCAAAAAAAGAACGTTGAAAAATAACATCAAAAAAGCCCCTGTTCTCTATGATCAGAGGCTTTACCTTTTTCACTTTTTCAATGCTTTTTGAAGAGCTGCTTTTATCTTCGAACCGTTCCATCTTTTATGTGGCACAACGTTGACCAATGGAATGCCTTGCTCTGTCATCAACTAGACGAATTAGCATTGTACGTTCTCAACTACCTTTTTATATTTAAATAAATAGTGGGAGCGATTCGCAAAAAAGCACGATATAAGAAAATTCATTTGCATGATATGCGTCACACTCATGCTACTATGCTAATAAATCAAATCGGCAAAATATCTGGGTTTAATATCAAATCTGTCTATCATCGTTTAGGTTATGCAGAAGCTATATCAAACTTATTGCAAATTCGATAATGCGTCCCCATTGCGTCCCCCAGCAATTAAAAAAGACATAAAAAAAAGCCTTCTCATCATCGAGAAACCTTGTCAGAACAATATTTAGAGGAAAGCTTCCAAGCGGGCTCGAACCGCTGACCTCTTCCTTACCATGGAAGTGCTCTACCTACTGAGCTATGGAAGCATGGCTCCGCAGGTAGGACTCGAACCTACGACCGATCGGTTAACAGCCGATAGCTCTACCACTGAGCTACTGCGGAATGGATAAAGTAACTTCTTCCATTGGAAGGATATAAACAAAAAGCTTGGCGGCGTCCTACTCTCACAGGGGGAAACCCCCAACTACCATCGGCGCTGAAGAGCTTAACTTCCGTGTTCGGTATGGGAACGGGTGTGACCTCTTCGCTATCGCCACCAAACCTGATGGAGAGAATGTTCTCTCAAAACTAGATAACAATGTTCATTTTTCACATTAGAATATAGGTTAAGTCCTCGATCTATTAGTATCTGTCAGCTCCACGTGTCACCACGCTTCCACCTCAGACCTATCAACCTGATCATCTTTCAGGGATCTTACTTCCTTGCGGAATGGGAAATCTCATCTTGAGGGGGGCTTCATGCTTAGATGCTTTCAGCACTTATCCCGTCCGCACATAGCTACCCAGCGATGCCCTTGGCAGAACAACTGGTACACCAGCGGTGCGTCCATCCCGGTCCTCTCGTACTAAGGACAGCTCCTCTCAAATTTCCTGCGCCCGCGACGGATAGGGACCGAACTGTCTCACGACGTTCTGAACCCAGCTCGCGTACCGCTTTAATGGGCGAACAGCCCAACCCTTGGGACCGACTACAGCCCCAGGATGCGATGAGCCGACATCGAGGTGCCAAACCTCCCCGTCGATGTGGACTCTTGGGGGAGATAAGCCTGTTATCCCCGGGGTAGCTTTTATCCGTTGAGCGATGGCCCTTCCATGCGGAACCACCGGATCACTAAGCCCGACTTTCGTCCCTGCTCGACTTGTAGGTCTCGCAGTCAAGCTCCCTTGTGCCTTTACACTCTGCGAATGATTTCCAACCATTCTGAGGGAACCTTTGGGCGCCTCCGTTACATTTTAGGAGGCGACCGCCCCAGTCAAACTGCCCACCTGACACTGTCTCCCTGCCCGATAAGGGCAGCGGGTTAGAAGGTCAATACAGCCAGGGTAGTATCCCACCGATGCCTCCACCGAAGCTAGCGCTCCGGTTTCCAAGGCTCCTACCTATCCTGTACAAGCTGTACCAACATTCAATATCAGGCTGCAGTAAAGCTCCACGGGGTCTTTCCGTCCTGTCGCGGGTAACCTGCATCTTCACAGGTACTATAATTTCACCGAGTCTCTCGTTGAGACAGTGCCCAGATCGTTGCGCCTTTCGTGCGGGTCGGAACTTACCCGACAAGGAATTTCGCTACCTTAGGACCGTTATAGTTACGGCCGCCGTTTACTGGGGCTTCAATTCGCACCTTCGCTTACGCTAAGCGCTCCTCTTAACCTTCCAGCACCGGGCAGGCGTCAGCCCCTATACTTCGCCTTACGGCTTCGCAGAGACCTGTGTTTTTGCTAAACAGTCGCCTGGGCCTATTCACTGCGGCTTCTCGGGGCTTTAACACCCTAAGAAGCACCCCTTCTCCCGAAGTTACGGGGTCATTTTGCCGAGTTCCTTAACGAGAGTTCTCTCGATCACCTTAGGATTCTCTCCTCGCCTACCTGTGTCGGTTTGCGGTACGGGCACCTCTCACCTCGCTAGAGGCTTTTCTTGGCAGTGTGGAATCAGGAACTTCGCTACTAAATTTCGCTCGCCATCACAGCTCAGCCTTCACGGGAAACGGATTTGCCTATTTCCCAGCCTAACTGCTTGGACGCGGATATCCAATACCGCGCTTACCCTATCCTCCTGCGTCCCCCCATTGCTCAAATGGTGAGGAGGTGGTACAGGAATATCAACCTGTTGTCCATCGCCTACGCCTTTCGGCCTCGGCTTAGGTCCCGACTAACCCTGAGCGGACGAGCCTTCCTCAGGAAACCTTAGGCATTCGGTGGACGGGATTCTCACCCGTCTTTCGCTACTCATACCGGCATTCTCACTTCTAAGCGCTCCACCAGTCCTTCCGGTCTGACTTCACTGCACTTAGAACGCTCTCCTACCACTGTTCGTAAGAACAGTCCGCAGCTTCGGTGATACGTTTAGCCCCGGTACATTTTCGGCGCAGAGTCACTCGACCAGTGAGCTATTACGCACTCTTTAAATGGTGGCTGCTTCTAAGCCAACATCCTGGTTGTCTAAGCAACTCCACATCCTTTTCCACTTAACGTATACTTTGGGACCTTAGCTGGCGGTCTGGGCTGTTTCCCTTTCGACTACGGATCTTATCACTCGCAGTCTGACTCCCAAGGATAAGTCATCGGCATTCGGAGTTTGACTGAATTCGGTAACCCGGTAGGGGCCCCTAGTCCAATCAGTGCTCTACCTCCGAGACTCTTACCTTGAGGCTAGCCCTAAAGCTATTTCGGAGAGAACCAGCTATCTCCAGGTTCGATTGGCATTTCACCCCTACCCACACCTCATCCCCGCACTTTTCAACGTGCGTGGGTTCGGGCCTCCATTCAGTGTTACCTGAACTTCACCCTGGACATGGGTAGATCACCTGGTTTCGGGTCTACGACCACGTACTCATGCGCCCTATTCAGACTCGCTTTCGCTGCGGCTCCGCATCTTCTGCTTAACCTTGCACGGGATCGTAACTCGCCGGTTCATTCTACAAAAGGCACGCCATCACCCGTTAACGGGCTCTGACTACTTGTAGGCACACGGTTTCAGGATCTATTTCACTCCCCTTCCGGGGTGCTTTTCACCTTTCCCTCACGGTACTGGTTCACTATCGGTCACTAGGGAGTATTTAGCCTTGGGAGATGGTCCTCCCGGATTCCGACGGAATTTCACGTGTTCCGCCGTACTCAGGATCCACTCTGGAGAGAACAACATTTCAGTTACAGGGCTGTTACCTTCTTTGGCGGGCCTTTCCAGACCTCTTCGCTTATATCGTTCCTTTGTAACTCCGTATAGAGTGTCCTACAACCCCAAGAGGCAAGCCTCTTGGTTTGGGCTGTTCCCGTTTCGCTCGCCGCTACTCAGGGAATCGCATTTGCTTTCTCTTCCTCCGGGTACTTAGATGTTTCAGTTCCCCGGGTATGCCTTCTCATACTCTATGTATTCAAGTATGGATACTACTCCATTACGAGCAGTGGGTTTCCCCATTCGGAAATCTCCGGATCAAAGCTTGCTTACAGCTCCCCGAAGCATATCGGTGTTCGTCCCGTCCTTCATCGGCTCCTAGTGCCAAGGCATCCACCGTGCGCCCTTTCTAACTTAACCATTTCTTACTTTAGAAAGAATCACTATGTGTGATGAACTTTGCATTGCATTCAATGTGAATGTATTACTTATTGTTATCTAGTTTTCAAAGAACAATCCTGTCTCGCTAGAGACATGTTTGAAGGAATGATCCTTCAAAACTAAACAAGACGAAAAACGTACGCTGCTCCATATATCCTTAGAAAGGAGGTGATCCAGCCGCACCTTCCGATACGGCTACCTTGTTACGACTTCACCCCAATCATCTGCCCCACCTTCGGCGGCTGGCTCCATAAAGGTTACCTCACCGACTTCGGGTGTTGCAAACTCTCGTGGTGTGACGGGCGGTGTGTACAAGGCCCGGGAACGTATTCACCGCGGCATGCTGATCCGCGATTACTAGCGATTCCAGCTTCACGCAGTCGAGTTGCAGACTGCGATCCGAACTGAGAACAGATTTGTGGGATTGGCTAAACCTTGCGGTCTCGCAGCCCTTTGTTCTGTCCATTGTAGCACGTGTGTAGCCCAGGTCATAAGGGGCATGATGATTTGACGTCATCCCCACCTTCCTCCGGTTTGTCACCGGCAGTCACCTTAGAGTGCCCAACTGAATGCTGGCAACTAAGATCAAGGGTTGCGCTCGTTGCGGGACTTAACCCAACATCTCACGACACGAGCTGACGACAACCATGCACCACCTGTCACTCTGTCCCCGAAGGGAAAGCCCTATCTCTAGGGTTGTCAGAGGATGTCAAGACCTGGTAAGGTTCTTCGCGTTGCTTCGAATTAAACCACATGCTCCACCGCTTGTGCGGGCCCCCGTCAATTCCTTTGAGTTTCAGTCTTGCGACCGTACTCCCCAGGCGGAGTGCTTAATGCGTTAGCTGCAGCACTAAGGGGCGGAAACCCCCTAACACTTAGCACTCATCGTTTACGGCGTGGACTACCAGGGTATCTAATCCTGTTCGCTCCCCACGCTTTCGCTCCTCAGCGTCAGTTACAGACCAGAGAGTCGCCTTCGCCACTGGTGTTCCTCCACATCTCTACGCATTTCACCGCTACACGTGGAATTCCACTCTCCTCTTCTGCACTCAAGTTTCCCAGTTTCCAATGACCCTCCCCGGTTGAGCCGGGGGCTTTCACATCAGACTTAAGAAACCGCCTGCGAGCCCTTTACGCCCAATAATTCCGGACAACGCTTGCCACCTACGTATTACCGCGGCTGCTGGCACGTAGTTAGCCGTGGCTTTCTGGTTAGGTACCGTCAAGGTGCAAGCAGTTACTCTTGCACTTGTTCTTCCCTAACAACAGAGCTTTACGATCCGAAAACCTTCATCACTCACGCGGCGTTGCTCCGTCAGACTTTCGTCCATTGCGGAAGATTCCCTACTGCTGCCTCCCGTAGGAGTCTGGGCCGTGTCTCAGTCCCAGTGTGGCCGATCACCCTCTCAGGTCGGCTACGCATCGTCGCCTTGGTGAGCCGTTACCTCACCAACTAGCTAATGCGCCGCGGGTCCATCTGTAAGTGACAGCCGAAACCGTCTTTCATCCTTGAACCATGCGGTTCAAGGAACTATCCGGTATTAGCTCCGGTTTCCCGGAGTTATCCCAGTCTTACAGGCAGGTTACCCACGTGTTACTCACCCGTCCGCCGCTAACATCCGGGAGCAAGCTCCCTTCTGTCCGCTCGACTTGCATGTATTAGGCACGCCGCCAGCGTTCGTCCTGAGCCAGGATCAAACTCTCCGAAAAAGTACAAAACCGAAGTTTTGCTTTTCGCCAGTTTGACTGACTACCTATGATGTATCATAGGATTTTTTTATAAAAACTCGAATTAACAGGTACGTTTTGTCTTGTTTAGTTTTCAAAGATCATCTTCGCCGTTCTTAGCGGCTTTAATAATATAACATTTCGCTTCATCTTATGTCAACAACTTTTTTCAAGTTTATTTCCCGAAGCGTTTGTGTTTGTCACTGTGTGTCAGCGACGATTAATAATATATCACGAAAACATTCTGTTGGTCAACGCCTTTTCAGAACTTTTTTTAAAATAGTTTTATCGTGCATGTTAAACCCTTGTCCTGCATACAATCAAGTAACAATCTTGGACAAGGCAGGAGTGTTTGAATTGAGTCGATTATATGTGTTGCCTATTAAACGGCTGAAGCAAGTAGTCATTATTCTTGTAGCAGCCCTTGCAGCTGCAACCTTTTTTTATGTACAAAAGGCACCGCCGCTGTCTGTATTTAAAACAGAACAAGGACCCCGAGCGATTTATAAAGGAGAGACCTCATCAAAACATGCATCCCTTACGTTTAATATTGGCTGGGGAGACGAGAAGGCTGTTCCTATTTTAAATGTCCTCCGAGAGTACGATATAAAGAACGCCACTTTCTTTCTGTCTGCTTCTTGGGCTGAGCGTCACCCGGATATTGTGAAAAGGATTAAAGAGGACGGCCATCAAATTGGCAGCCTTGGCTATGCATATAAAAATTATAGCCAGCTTGAAGAAAACGAAATTAAGCGTGATCTTGTCCGTGCACAAAATACATTCCAAAAGCTTGGACTGGAAGACATTCAATTATTAAGACCGCCAACTGGGCAATTTAATGAAACGGTATTGAAAATTGCAACACAGTATGGCTATACCGTTGTCCATTACAGCATCAATTCTCAAGATTGGCTGAACCCGGGCGTCGACCAGATTGTTCATAATGTAAATGATCGAATGAAAAGCGGAGACATTATTCTCCTTCACGCCTCAGATTCAGCCACCCAAACCGCTCAAGCCTTACCAGCCATTTTAAAACACTTAAAAGATCAAAATTTAAGAAACGTCACGGTTGGCGAACTTATCTCTAATACAAAAACAAAGTCAACTGAGGTTAAGTAGCTTTTGCTTTTGAAAACCGCGGCATAGCTAATAACTGAAACGCATTACAACCTAATAGCGGGAATAGCATTAAATACAGCCAGTCCTCTTCATTGACTCTAAGCGCCGGAAACCATTCTAACGAAGTGATGACGACCATGAGAAACATTGCAGAAATAAATGTTTTCTTAGAGGACTGCTGCTGTTTAAAATAAGACACGATCAATGCAAACACACCGATAAAAACAGGCAGCCACAAGTATGGAAGAAATGATTCATTCTCCCCGAAAAACAAAAACCGCAAATAAGCTAAATCAAACAGCACGAAAATCACAAGGAATAACTGAATGGTATTCCATAAAGAATGCGACCTGAAAATCTCCAGCGCAAACCGGTGCACTGTCAAAAAGACAACAAACCCCATCTGACTGATTACACTAAAGATCATCCCCACACCAATAAACCAGAATAACACAGACGCAATCTCTAAAATCTCAAACGATACAAACAGCTTCTGATATTTCCCCCACTCAAGCGCAAAACCTACCACGCTTGTAATGACCGCTCCAACAGCCAGCACAGAGAAGAAAAAACGAACTAAATCCCGACTTTTCATTGAATTGACCCAACCCCTATTTTTGTTATGTATAAATTCACGTGAAACATTCATATTAAAAGTAAGACATGTAACGAAAGGAGCCACAGTATGTCAAAAGGCATCTTGCGTATAATGAGCTGTTTTCTTCTTTTATCTCTAACAGCTTGTGCTCCCAAAACCCAATCCTCATCTAATATGGACTATGACGAAACGAAAAAAATGGTCGTCGATATTTTGAAAACAGATGACGGTAAAAAGGCCATTCAACAGTTATTAAATGACGAGGCAATGAATGAAGCTTTGGTAATGGATGAACAAACTGTGAAAAAAACAATAGAGAAAACACTGACTTCTGATAAAGGCAAAGAGTTCTGGAAGAAGGTCTTTGAGGATTCTAAATTTGCCGAGACTTTCGCAAAATCCATGCAGCAACAGCATGAAAAAATGTTAAAACAATTGATGAAGGACCCTGACTATCAACAAATGATGATGGATATTCTCAAGGATCCTGAAATGGAAAAGAAATACGGTGAACTGGTCAAAAGCAAAGAGTTCAGAAAGCACTTAGAGAAAGTCATCACAGAAACATTGAGCAGCCCTCTCTATAAGAAGAAATTCGAAGATGAGCTAAAAAAAGCAGTCTCTGAAAGCAACAATGATTCCGGTTCACAAGGAAGCGGCAGTTAAACATCACCCGAGTGGCACAAGGTCCACTCGGGCTTTCATTATGATTTCACTGCTAATTGTTCAATGACTTTATTGGCAATGTGTTGATACACTTCCCCTGTCGGATGACTCGCATCATAGACAGAAGGTGCAAAATCGTCCTCATTCCAATCAGGCTGTCTTAAAGGGATCTGACCAAGGACTGATACTCGCAGCTCCTCCGCCAGCTTGTCCCCGCCGCCCTTTCCAAAGACATATTCCTTCTCACCTGTTTTTTTGCTTTCATAGTAACTCATATTCTCAACGACCCCTAGCACCTCGTGATCTGTTTGCAGTGCCATTGCGCCTGCTCTAGCAGCAACGAAAGCCGCTGTTGGATGCGGTGTTGTCACAATGATTTCTTTACAGCTCGGAAGCATCGTATGAATATCAAGTGCCACATCACCTGTTCCAGGCGGAAGGTCTAATAGTAAGTAATCTAATTCTCCCCACTCTACTTCGTGGAAGAAATTATTTAGCATTTTACCAAGCATCGGTCCTCTCCAAATGACCGGTGCGTTTTCTTCAACAAAAAAGCCCATTGAAATCACTTTGACGCCAAAGCGTTCCACAGGAATAATCTTTTCCCCTTTAACTGTCGGTCTGACGGTGATTCCCATCATATCCGGTACGCTAAAGCCGTAAATATCAGCATCGATCAGTCCCACTTTTTTCCCTAGACGAGCCAGTGCCACAGCCAGGTTAACGGAAACAGTTGATTTCCCAACTCCGCCTTTTCCACTCGCAATCGCTAAGAACACAGGCGGATTTTTAGAGTTGAGCAAATTTTCTTCCTCATCCTGTGACGGCATAAATTTTTCAAGCGTTTCTTGAGGCAGTTCTTCAAAACGAAGTCCTACAGTGTTCGCGCCCGCTGCTTTTAAAGCTTGTACGATGTCTTGCTGCAGCTTCATCTGCTCAGCAGTGCCTGTCTTGGCAATCGCCACTTTTAAGCTCACATGTTCTTTTTCAGGCTTTAGGCTGATTTCCTTGATGGCATCCAGCTCACCAAGCGGTATATGAAGGAAAGGTTCGTCCATCTTCCCAACTAGTTTTCTCACATCATCTTGTCCGATCATAGCAGAACCTCACCCTTTATTGAATTCGTTTACAATCCAAGTATATCATACATATCCTTACAATGTCTGTCCTCTTTGCCTGCGATAAACAGGAAAAAGCCCCTTATTCAGGCGGCTCTTTTTGCTCTGTTAAATATCTTAAAATGCCTTTATAAATCGAAGCAGCAATTTGATCCTGATATTTAGGAGTCGCCAGCTGACCAGCCTCTTTTGGATTCGATAAAAATCCTATTTCGACAAGCGCTCCTGGCTTCGTGACATTTTGCATTAAATAAATCCCATTGATTCGCTTCGCCTTGCGATCTGTGTTTTCAAGGTTGTTGCGCAATTCATCTTGAATGAACTTCGCTGCTTTTTCATTCTCTTCATACTTTCCGTAAAAGAACGTCTGTGCCCCGCTCCATTTGTTCGATGGGATCGCATTTAAATGAATACTTAAATAGAGATCCGCTTCAGACTCATTGATGACTTTCACACGGTTTCTTAAATCCTCCGCTTTCTTCCGGGCATATCCCTTTGTATTCTTTGATGATAAATCAGAATCATCTTCCCGGGTCATGAGAACAAGCGCTCCCTGCTCCTGCAAATAGTCTCTTATCTTCATGGACACATCCAGTGCAATCTCTTTTTCGAGCAGCTCTCCTCCTACGGCCCCGCCATCTGGACCGCCGTGACCCGGATCTAAATAGATGATCTTGCCGCTCAAAGGCAAGTTCCACGATTTCCACGAATCATCATTTAGAAACTGAAATCTGAATAAGAATAAGAGGACAATAAACCCGATTAAAAACCCTGTCCATTTCAGCTTTCTTTTCATCCCTGTCCCTCCCATACACCATTATTTTATAGATATGGGACAAGGGCTGGAAATATGCTTAGTGCAGGCGAAGCTTATGCCTTTTTTCTGATTCCCGAAAGCCTTCCTGCCACCATTTACTTAAAAATTCCTTCGCAAATGGATACAGACACGACATCTTACGCTCCATTCGGAACATATTCCCCCACGATTGCAAACACCCTGCTAGCTCCTCAACCAGCTCATCTTCTTCATGAATTGACCGCTTTTTTATATCATCGAATGATTCACCATACTTACTCGACTCACCGTATCTCCCACCTGCTAAAAAAGCCTCAATGGCGAAATCAATACAGCCATCACTCATAATCCCAGCTGGATCATCTGCAAATGGGAACAGCTTCTTCGTGAATTTCTCGGAAGCGACCGTCACCTGTTGAAGAGACAATGTACGCAACAGCTTCTTTTCAAGCGTGACATCTCGTTTTGTTTTCAATTGATAAAATGAAAGAACTTCTGCCATGGACTGAACTCCTTTTTTTCTTTGTATTGTTCGTTGGTTTGAACAAAACATGCAGTTCAGTAAATGGAAATCAATGAGCTAACGGATTGGAAAATTGTGATAAAATGAACATATATATAGAAAGAATAGAAAAGGGGCAAAATTCATGAAGAAATGGATGTATATCCTATTGCTACTAACAGTCGTCTTGTCTGGTTGCAACAGTCAAGCAACCGAGCAAAAGAGCGACATAAAAGAAATAGAAGACATATCATTAAAACAGCTTTCCAAACACAAAAATTCTTATATTGGAGACAATGGAGCAGTTGGCGCTATTTTATCAGATCTTCCAGGTAACGTGATTCGCGAGTATGAAATCGTAGATGAAAAAGCGCTAAAAGTGACATACGGCGTGAAAGAAAATACCAATGATACAGAAGAACAATTTGATGCATTTTGGTTTGATAAGAAGGATACCATTGAAAAAAACTACTTATATAATGCATTGGCACTTTTTATTCTTATCGATAACGTGGAGCAAGTGACACTCAAGATGAACGCTAAAGACGAGCCATCCGTCACGTTTAAAAGAAAACAGCTACAAAAAAAGCTGCCTCACTCTTTTAAAGTGTACAAAGACGATACAGCGCTTTGGCAAAAGGAACTGGTTGATGGAGTTGTGAAGTCAAAAGATAAACGTCTAGATGTATACAATGCGTTTCCCATCAAGAAATAATAAAAACAGAGGGCGTCACCCTCTGTTTTTTGATAATTATGTAGTAAAAGCTTGAATCAATCGTTGTCGAAAGTTTTGATCTGCTACTACGGTAAGTATAAATTCATCGAACACTTCCCCCATCCAGTGAGAATTCTCCGCTTTCAGGTCATTGATGAATAGAGAAATCGATATAGTTGATGTATCCGTTTTTCGATATAAAGCAGCAGTGACAACAAACAACGTCGATCCACCTTTATACCAAATATATTGATCTGTTTCCGTCTTCAATATTTCTCCCAGCACAATTTGGCTAAAAAGACGCTTTTCTTCTGTTGTTAACAGCTCATCCTGTAGACGTTTCATAAAATGTGCATATTGATTCGTTGTAGACCTTGTCATCTTTTGCGTCAGTAAAGATTGAATACGCAAGCTTAACAAGTTCTTTTTCATCAATTTTTCTTCTAACGCCTTTTTATGCTCCGGGTCATTTTTCATGATATGAAAAATCTCAATCATCAGAGATTTGTATTGTTCATCAGTTACATCGCTTATTTGCTTTAATGCATCCTGCTCATGATCAGATACATAGGCTGGCCACAAAACCTTGGGTGTCAGCGGCATGAGTTCATCATGTTCTGTAAGACCTGCTTGTTTCATCTGATTATTGATCTTCTCTAAGCCCAGCAGGTCAATCAAATAATCAGTACAAGCATTCGAACTGAATTGCATCATCCCTTTGGCAACATCTAATAAAGTTGCATGCTCAGAAAAATCGTTGACCTCCAGCCAGTATGTGTGAGCACCGCCATCGGTTCTATCAATATAAAACCGCTCTATATCAGACAATGTCACTTTTTCATCTAGCTTGATGTCATCGCTGGATACAGCTTTAACAAAATGAAACAAAACCATTAATTTCATCGTACTTGCAAGTGGTGTTTTTTGATTACCATTCCATTCTAATACCACATCTTCATTTTCAATAATTGTTACTGATACGTTCTTTTTGTTTTTCCTGACAAATGTCAAAAGATCCTCTTTTGTTTTCTTCAAATGTTTCTCCTTTCCAAACCACTATAGATTCTCGTCTCCAATATAACAAAAATTTGAAACAAAGGCACAAAAAAGCAAAGGGTTGTGAATACCTTTGCTTCTTGGTGTGTTTATTTACGAAGAAGATGCAGTTTCATCCCATCATGCGTAGCTTCAAATCCCAACTTTTCGTAAAAACGGCGTGCTTCTGGCCTCTGTTTGTCTGTTGTCAGCTGAATCATATGACAACCGCGGTCACTTGCGCGTTGAATAGCCCGTTTGATCAACAATGTGCCAATTCCTCTTCCTCTATGAGTCATGGCTGTACGAACTCCTTCTATTGAAGCTCTCCATCCACCTTGATACGTTAGAAATGGAATCATTGTTAATTGGAGAACACCGACTACCTCTTCCCGATCACAAGCGACGATTAATTCATTATTGGGATCCGCTTCGATCGAATGAAAGGCATTGAGGTAGCTTTCTAATAATGGACGAGTGTAGCGTTCTCTCTTTTGGCCTAATTTGTCATCTGAAAGCATAAAAACGATATTGTCGAGGTCTCCTTGGACGGCTTCTCTAAATGTCAATTGATTCAGATTCAATGAACACACCTCCTATCACGGAATGGAAACCTTTATTCATTTGCTAAAATACCAATTGATAGCGTTCTCATATAAAATTTTATCCGCCGCTTCCTCATCAAACATCTGTTGAACCAATTCAACATCACCGTATTCAAATGGACGTTTCGCCCTTGTAGATGGAAGATCTGTACCAAACATCAGTGCATCAGGATTCGCTTGATAAATAGACGTCAATGCCTGTTCAACCTTTAAATCTACACGTCCAAAGCCTGTTGCTTTCACACGAACACCTTTTTCAACCAGCTTGAGCAAATGCGGCAAGCCTTCTTCCGATAAGCCTAGATGATCAATCGAAACAGCCGGCAGCTGTTCAAGCGTAGAGGAGATGTCAGGGAGATGCTTGGCGTCTATGTAGAGCTCACTATGCCAGCCCACCAGCTCATACACCCTTCTCGCAAAATAGTCGAGCTTTGAAATATCCTCCGAACCGCCCCGCTTCACATTAAAACGTAAAGCCTTGACCCCATGTTGATCCAAATGAACAATCTCATCGTCAGTTGCTGTAAAAGGTAATTGTGTCACACCGCAAAAAGCCGGTCCCATTTCATCTAGTGCTTTCAACAAATAGCCTTGATCAAAGCCCTGAAATGACCCTGATACTATCGCTCCACCAATAACCCCCAGATCAGCCGTCTCTCTCCTATAATCATTCACTACATAACTCGGCGGTGTATATCCTTGGTTTTCTTGAATAGGAAAATCAAAATCAATGATATGAAAATGTGCATCAAAGATCCTCATGCCCACGCCCCTCTTCTGCTTATTTGACCTGATTATATCAATTAAAAAAGCCAGAGAATATTCGTGATGATGAATCACTTCATATTATAAAAACTTATTAATCCTTCTTTACAAACCATTCCTCTTGTAAGATGGCATAATAAAACTCATCCCACCACTCATTTCCTTGTGGTATACATTTTTTAAAATATCCCTCTCTTCTCATCCCCATTTTCTCCATCACTCTCCATGACGGCACATTTTCAGGCTGACAAGTGGCAATGATTCGATGTAAATTCATTGTGTGAAAACCATGATGTAGGACAGCAAATGCAGCTTCTGATGCATAGCCTTTGTTTTGATATGCAGAGTTGAAGACCCAGCCAATTTCATATGTGTGCTCACCAAAGTAAGGATGAAACACGATATGCCCGATGCATGTATGATCTTCTTTTAATAGAACAGCAAAATTCTTGGCCGTCTTATGACGATTATTTTTGACAAATTCCTGCGCCTCTTCTCTAGAAAAAACACCTTCTGGCATATACTTCATCACCGCTAGATCAGATGTATATGCATAGACATCCTGCCAATCATCCTCAATAAATGGTCGAATGAGACATCTTTCTGTTGTTAGATTCATAAATGCCATCCCCCTTTAACATCATTTGTTAAACAGAAACCTGACTATGATCCTATTTTATATGTTTCCAGACAGAAAAAAACACAAATAAAAAAGCACCAGCAAGATGCTGATGCTTTTCATATATGGTTTGTCTGTACAAACCTTTGTAAAACGTCCATACAATATAAAATTGATTAACGTTTTGAGAACTGAGGTGCGCGACGTGCGCCTTTAAGACCGTATTTCTTACGCTCTTTCATACGAGAGTCACGAGTAAGAAGTCCAGCACGTTTAAGTGGTGTACGGTACTCAGGATCTACTTCTAGAAGAGCACGAGAGATACCGTGACGAATTGCTCCAGCTTGACCAGAGAATCCACCACCGTGAACATTTACAAGAACATCGTAGCTGTTAGCTGTTTCTGTGATGTTCAAAGGCTGTTTCACGTCTTCGATTAAAGCAGCGAATGGAATGTATTCAGTAATTTCACGATTATTAACGACGATACGGCCTTCACCTGGAACTAAGCGAACGCGCGCTACAGAACTTTTACGACGACCTGTACCGTAATATTGAACCTGTGCCAAATTGTTAACCTCCCTTATAATTAACCGCGAAGTTCGTAAACTTCAGGTTGTTGTGCTTGATGTGGATGCTCAGAACCACGGTACACATTTAATTTTTTGAACATTTGACGACCTAGTGGACCCTTTGGAAGCATACCTTTGATAGCAAGCTCCAACATTTTTTCAGGGTAGTTTGTACGCATCTCAAGAGCAGTTCTTTGTTTCAAACCACCTGGGTGCATCGTATGACGGTAGTAAATTTTGTCCGTCAATTTCTTACCAGTTAATTCAATTTTCTCAGCATTGATGATGATCACGTGATCACCTGTATCAACGTGTGGTGTATAAGTTGGTTTGTGCTTACCGCGCAAAAGTGATGCTACTTCAGTAGAAAGACGACCTAGAGTCTTACCTGCCGCATCAACCACTAGCCATTTGCGCTCAATTGTGCTTGCGTTCGCCATTGGTGTTGTACGCATGAGTTTCCCTCCTAAATAAATCAATGAATTTTCCTGAATCAAATGCTACGTTCTATTTCAAAACACAGATAAGTCTTCCGGGGCTTATTTGTGGGGTTGAAATACATACCATATGATATCTTATAACTTTCTGCTTCCTGTGTCAAGAACATGTTACACCTGGTTTAGTTGTCATAGAAAACTTCCCATAAATACAGTCCGTGACTGGGCGCAGTCTTGCCTGCCGCTTCGCGATTTCGGGCGGCAAGCATGGCTTTTATCTCCTCAGGGTGAAATTTACCAGAACCAATTTCAAGTAACGTGCCGGCTATAATTCGCACCATGTTGTATAAAAAGCCATTCCCTCTCACACGCATTTCAAGCCCGTCTGAGACGTTTTTCCACTCAAGGGCGTAAATCTCCCTCACCTTGTCTTGAACCTCTGTATTGGCCGCACAAAAGCTTGTGAAATCGTGTGTGCCAACCAGGTGCCCAGCGGCTTCTCTCATTTTGTCGACATCCAGCGGATAAGGATAGTGACAGGCATACTGTCTCGTAAACACATTTTGGTGCGTTTCCGTTGAGACCCTATAACGGTACTCCTTTGAAGCGACACCAAATCTAGCATGAAATGACTCATCCACTTCCTCAGCCTTTAGAATACGAATGTCATCTGGCAGCAAGCTGTTGAGGGCAAACGGCCATCTCTCCATCGGAATGGCGAGCGGGGTGTCAAAATGGATGACCTGCCCCTTTGCGTGAACACCACTGTCCGTCCGGCCGGAAGCCACAATCGGAATTAGTTCGTCTTGTTTATGCATTCTAGCAAGAACAGATTCAATCTCCGTTTGTACAGTACGCTGTCCTGGCTGCACTTGATAACCTTTAAAATGTGTCCCATCGTATGATACGGTACATTTTACTTTCATCTAGGCATCACCTAATTTCTAAGCAGCACAAGGAGTGCTGTTAACAGGATGAATAAAAGCAGCGTGAACGTGTCTTTCATGCCCCAGACAAGCTGACGGTATTTCGTACGTCCTTCTCCCCCGCGGTAGCCTCTCGCTTCCATAGCGGTCGCCAATTCCTCCGCACGCTTAAACGCACTGACGAAAAGCGGGACAAGCAATGGGACAATCGCTTTTAAACGATCTTTCACGGGTCCGCTTGTAAAATCAACACCTCTTGCCATTTGTGCTTTCATGATTTTGTCTGTTTCTTCGAGTAAAGTCGGAATAAATCGAAGAGAGATAGACATCATAAGAGCAAGCTCATGAACAGGCAGCTTGATTTTACGGAAAGGATGCAGCAGCTTCTCCATACCGTCTGTCACTTCAATAGGTGTTGTGGTCAACGTCAGAAGTGTTGTCATCATGATGAGATAGACAAAACGGAGTGAAATGAAAATCCCCTGTTTTAGACCTTCTTCATAAATATTCAGAAAACCAAAGTGAAAGAGCAAAGCGCCATCCTTTGTCATGAAGATATGCAGAATAAAGGTAAACAGAACAATCCAAAGGATGGGTTTCATTCCTTTGAGAATAAAGTACAGCGGCACCTGAGACACCATCACCACAAGAATAGTGAAGACACCTAAAAGCCCGTAAGTGATGTAGTTATTCGCAAAAAAGACAATAAAGACAAAAAAGAAAATTGATAACAGCTTTGTCCTTGGATCAAGACGATGGACAAAGGATGTACCTGGCACATATTTGCCGATAATCATACTATCCATCATGATGTCGTGTCCTCCTGATATAAAGCTGTTAAGGCTTCTGCCATTTCATCCATGGTCAGAAGCGGTCTTGGAAATGTCATCCCAAGCTTTTCTTCGACAGCCTGCTGGAATTTGATCGTTTCCGGGAGGTCCAGTCCGAAAGAAGACATGTCTGTACGATTGGCAAATAGCTCCCTCGGCGTACCTGTCGCCTTTACTGTTCCTTTGTGCATCACAATCATTTGATCCGCATAATGAGCGGCATCTTCCATACTGTGTGTCACAAGGATCGTCGTCAGGTTGGCTTTTTGATGAAGCTCATAGAACATGTCCATGATTTCTTTACGTCCGCGTGGATCTAATCCCGCAGTCGGCTCATCAAGCACAAGCACTTCTGGCTCCATCGCTAGAACACCTGCAATCGCCACACGTCTCATTTGTCCACCGCTTAATTCAAAGGGTGATCGAGATAACAAGGATTCAGGAAGGCCTACAAGCTTCAGCATTTCTTTAGCCTTAGCTTCTGCCTTTTCTTTTGGAACGCCGAAATTCATCGGACCAAAGCAGATATCCTTCAGAATGGTCTCCTCAAAGAGCTGATGTTCAGGAAATTGAAACACGATACCTACTTTTTTTCGAAGAGATTTCAGTTCCTTCTGCTTTTTATTGGCTTGTAAGACCGTATCTCCAAGCGCAATGCTCCCCTTCGTTGGTTTGAGCAGTCCATTTAAATGTTGCAGCAATGTCGACTTGCCAGAACCCGTATGACCGATGACAGCAACATAGCTGCCTTCTTTGATGGAAGCATTGACATCATACAAAGCGAGACGCTCAAACGGCGTTTTCATTTGATAACGATGCTCTAATTCTTTGATCGTAATGTCCATAGCTCTTTCACCAATCCTTCTTGTGTCAAATGGGCATTTGCAAGCGGCACACCTTGCTGCTTCAATTGCTTACTCAACCGGTAGGAAAATGGCAGATCAAGTCCAATCTGAACCAGCTGTTCATCTAGTTCAAATACTTCCTCTGGTGTTCCCTCGGCAAATTTCTTCCCGCCATTCATCACAATAACGCGGTCTGCCTTCGCAGCCTCGTCTAAATCATGTGTGATGGAAATGACCGTGACCGTTCCTTGTTCCTTCAGCAGTCTGACGGTTTCTAACACTTCTTCACGGCCAATCGGATCAAGCATTGATGTTGCTTCATCCAAGATCATGATGTCAGGGCTTGCGGCAAGTACACCTGCGATTGCTACTCTCTGTTTTTGCCCGCCTGATAGATGGTGCGGCTCTTGATCAAGAAACTCCTGCATATTGACCTGTTTGACAGCCCAATCTACACGCTCTATCATCAATTCCCGCTCAACCCCGTTATTTTCTAAACCAAAAGCCACATCATCACGAACCGTTGAGCCAACGAATTGGTTGTCTGGGTTTTGAAAGACCATGCCGACCTTTTTGCGAATATCCCAAACACTTTCTTCTTTCAGCTCAATCTCACCAACCTTGACCGTTCCTGCATCCGGTAAAATGAGCCCATTCAGTACACGGGCAAGTGTGGATTTACCTGAACCGTTGTGGCCAACAATGGCAAGCCATTCATTTTGATTCACATGCAATGACACTTGGTCTAAAGCGGGCTTGTCCGCATCTTTGTGATAACGAAATACAATGTCTTTTACGTCAATTAATGTCTTCTCCATCTCTACCGGACCTCCTCTCAGCTCAACCTCTACTTTGCCTATTGCTAAAAAGCCGTAGTATCTAAAAAAGGGCATAGATCCAGTTATGAACTGTCCCGCCCTTTCTTAGATACACGATATGTGATTAAACTAATTCAATGACAGCCATTGGTGCGCCATCGCCGCGACGAGGTCCAAGCTTCATGATACGAGTGTATCCACCTTGGCGATCTTCGTAGCGAGTTGCAACGTCAGCGAATAATTTTTGAAGTGCATCTTGGTTTGTTTCAGCGTTAGCTACTTCGTTACGAATGTAAGCTGCAGCTTGACGGCGAGCATGAAGATCTCCGCGTTTGCCAAGAGTGATCATTTTTTCAACTACAGAGCGAAGTTCTTTCGCACGTGTTTCAGTTGTTTCGATGCGTTCGTTGATGATCAAATCAGTCGTTAGGTCACGAAGCATTGCTTTACGTTGTGCACTAGTGCGTCCTAGCTTTCTGTATGCCATGTGATGTCCCCTCCTTAATTAGAGATGCTGTATGAATAAAAAACACACGAAAATCCTAGTTCACAATGAAACTAGTCAATCGTCTTTACGAAGACCCAGTCCAAGTTCTTCTAGTTTCGCTTTCACTTCTTCAAGAGATTTACGTCCAAGGTTACGAACTTTCATCATATCCTCTTCTGTCTTGTTAGCAAGCTCTTGAACAGTGTTAATACCCGCACGCTTCAAACAGTTGTAAGAACGAACAGAAAGATCAAGCTCTTCAATTGTCATTTCAAGCACTTTTTCTTTTTGGTCTTCTTCTTTTTCAACCATGATTTCTGCATGCTGAGCTTCGTCAGTTAACCCAACGAAAATATTTAGGTGTTCAGTTAAAATCTTAGAACCTAGAGCGATCGCTTCTTTCGGTCCTGTGCTTCCATCAGTCCATACATCTAGTGTTAATTTATCATAGTTTGTGATTTGCCCAACACGGGTGTTCTCCACTTGATAAGTTACACGAGATACAGGTGTATAGATTGAGTCGATCGGAATCACGCCGATAGGCTGATCGTCTCTTTTGTTTGCATCAGCAGGATTATACCCGCGACCTCTTTGTGCAGTCAAACGAACACGGAAGCTCGCATTTTTGCCAAGAGTTGCGATGTGAAGATCTGGATTTAAGATTTCAATATCGCTGTCGTGTGTAATATCAGCAGCTGTTACAGTTCCTTCATCTTGTACATCAATTTCAAGCGTCTTCTCTTCTTCAGAGTAGATTTTGAGTGCAAGCTTTTTAATGTTTAAGATAATCGTTGTAACATCTTCAACCACGCCTTCGATCGTTGAGAATTCGTGTAAGACACCATCTATCTGGATCGATGTTACAGCTGCACCAGGAAGTGAGGATAAAAGGATACGACGAAGGGAGTTCCCTAAAGTGGTACCATATCCACGCTCAAGTGGCTCTACGACAAACTTGCCATACTTGGCATCGTCGCTGATTTCAACCGTTTCGATTTTTGGTTTTTCAATTTCGATCATCTAATAAAACCCTCCTTCAAAACGTCGAAACCTCGAATAGAATCATATGAGATTCCATCCGAAATTCCTCATTGTTTAGTCCCGTATGTGCTCAGGCAACGAGTCGTGTATTCGTCTCATAAATAACTGTATCATAACCCATTATTGACAGGGACACAAAATCTATACAAACAAATTACACGCGGCGACGTTTTGGTGGACGGCATCCGTTATGAGGAACTGGAGTTACGTCTCTGATTGCAGTAACTTCAAGACCTGCAGCTTGAAGCGCACGAATTGCAGCTTCACGACCAGAACCAGGACCTTTAACAGTTACTTCAAGTGTTTTAAGACCATGTTCGATAGAACCTTTAGCAGCAGTTTCAGCAGCCATTTGTGCAGCGAAAGGAGTAGATTTACGAGAACCTCTGAATCCTAATGCACCAGCACTTGACCAAGAAATTGCGTTTCCATGAACATCAGTAATCGTTACAATCGTGTTGTTGAAAGTGGAACGGATATGAGCGATTCCAGCTTCAATATTCTTTTTCACGCGACGTTTACGCGTATTTTGTTTACGAGCAGCAGCCATTCTTTAACTACCTCCTTTACTTATTTTTTCTTGTTAGCTACAGTACGACGCGGACCTTTACGAGTGCGCGCGTTGTTTTTTGTGTTTTGTCCACGAACAGGAAGTCCTCTACGATGACGGATTCCGCGGTAGCTTCCGATTTCAATTAGACGCTTAATGTTAAGTGAAACTTCACGACGAAGGTCACCTTCTACTTTAAGTTTGTCAATGATATCACGGATTTTACCTAGTTCGTCTTCAGTTAGATCGCGAACGCGAGTGTCTTCAGAAACACCTGCTTCTTTAAGGACTTGTTGAGCCGTCGTACGACCAATTCCAAAAACATATGTTAAAGAAATGACAACACGCTTATCACGTGGAATATCTACACCAGCAATACGAGCCATGATTTGGGCACCTCCTTGTTATTAGCCTTGTTTTTGTTTATGTTTTGGGTTTTCACAGATCACCATTACTTTTCCTTTTCTGCGAATCACTTTACATTTTTCACAGATAGGTTTAACAGATGGTCTCACTTTCATGTGTTTCCAACCTCCTTCTTCCGGAGTTGCTTTATTTGTAACGGTACGTAATTCTACCACGAGTTAAGTCATATGGAGATAATTCTACCGTAACTTTGTCTCCAGGTAAAATGCGAATGAAGTGCATACGGATTTTTCCTGATACATGAGCCAAAACTGTATGACCATTCTCTAGTTCAACTTTGAACATTGCATTTGGCAAAGTTTCTGCTACAGTACCTTCCACTTCAATTACATCGTCTTTCGCCATTCAAGTGTTCTCCCTTCTTCAAATCAGTAACTTGCTCTCTGATAAATGTCCAAATGAGATGTTCTCAATTGTCCATCTATCACCCGACCTGTTTTGAATATACTGTTCTGAACTTCCGGAGATACGCAATCATAAAAGGTTAAATGATTGATATTTTTTCTTAGGAGAATGAATTTACGCTTTTCTCCGTCTGCGATTAGTACTTGGCAGCCATCGAACACGCCGATGACAACTGTATACTGATCTTGTTCTTTCCTTGGACTATACAGACAACCTGCCCGATTTGGGCCTGAAAGGCTTCAGTGAAGACCTAAATCTTAGTCAGTATATCAAAACCTGTATCTGTAATCGCAATCGTATGCTCAAAGTGAGCACACTTTTTCCCATCAACCGTTACAACCGTCCAGTTATCAGCCAGTGTTTTCACATATCGGCTGCCTGCGTTCACCATCGGTTCGATGGCCAACACCATTCCAGGTTTGAGCCGTGGGCCTTTGTTCGGCGGACCATAATGAGGAATTTGAGGGTCCTCATGAAGATCCTGTCCGACCCCATGTCCAACATATTCTCTAACAACTGAGAAATTCTCACCTTCAACATACGTTTGTATGGCATGGGAAATGTTTGACAGACGTTCACCTGGCTTTGCTTCCTGTAAGCCCTTATATAGAGATTCCTCTGTGACTTCCAGTAGTTTGCGGTCCTCATCACTGATTACCCCAACTGGATAAGTCCAAGCAGAGTCACCATGATAGCCATTTAACTTTGCGCCGATATCGATACTAATGATGTCTCCATCACGTAAAACCCGTTTACCAGGAATACCGTGAACGAGTTCTTCATTCACCGAAACGCAAATGCTCCCGCGAAAACCATTATACCCTTTAAAAGATGGGATTGCACCCTGCTTTGTAATAAAACGTTCGGCAATTTGATCCAATTCTTTTGTCGAAATACCTGGTTTTATGTGTTTCTTCAGCTCTTCATGAGTCAGTGCGACAATGCGTCCAGCTTCTCTCATAATCTCAAGCTCGCGAGGAGTTTTACAGATAATCATTTATTTAATCCCCCAAGCAGGTCCTTGATATCAGCGTAAACATCGTTAATGTGCTTCGCACCATCAATGTTTGCAAGATATCCTTTTTCTGAATAGAAATTCAGTAAAGGTTCAGTCTGCTTTAAGTTCACTTCAAGTCTTGTCGAAACAGTTTCTGCATTATCATCTGCACGTTGATAAAGCTCGCCTCCACACTTGTCACAAACATTTTCTTTCGCAGGTGGATTGAATACTAAATGATATGTTGCTCCGCAATCTTTGCAAATTCTTCGGCCAGTCAGACGCTCCATCAAAGCATCTTTATCGACTTTAATATTAATGACATAATCAATCGTTCTGCCAAGGTCCTTTAGAATGTCTTCTAAAGCTTCAGCCTGAGCGACTGTTCGCGGAAATCCGTCCAGAAGAAAACCTTGTTCACAATCATTCTTGCCAAGTCTTTCTCTAACAATACCGATTGTGACCTCATCAGGAACAAGCTCTCCTTTATCGATAAAGGATTTTGCTTCGAGCCCAAGTTGTGTCTCCTCTTTCATAGCAGCACGGAACATATCTCCTGTTGAGATATGAGGGATCCCATAATCATCAACAATTCGTTCTGCCTGAGTGCCTTTACCAGCACCCGGAAGCCCCATTAAGACTAAGTTCATTTCGGATTTCCCCTTCCTTACTTAGAGAGGTTGGGCAGGAGCCCAGCCCTCTGTTTTATTTCATAAATCCACGGTAATTTCGTTTCACTAATTGGCTTTCAAGCTGTTTCATTGTTTCAAGTGCAACACCTACAACAATGAGAAGACTTGTGCCGCCAATTTGTGCAGCGGAAGGTAATCCAGCGAATTGAATGAAAAAGATAGGAAGTATTGAAATCACGGCTAAGAAAATGGCGCCCACAAACGTGAGTCGGTACAAAATGCTCGTAATTCTATCTTGAGTCATTTTCCCTGGACGAACTCCCGGGATATAGCCACCCTGCTTTTGCAGATTTTCAGCCATTTGTTCAGGGTTTACTTGGACAAAGGCATAAAAATATGTGAAAGCAACAATCAGTGCTACATAAATCGTCATACCGATTGGCTTAGTATAGTCAAAGTTGTTAGTTATCCAGGTTGTCACATTATTTGTTCCGAAGAACGATGCGATCGTCTGCGGAGTAATAATGAACGAAACGGCAAAGATGACTGGAATCACCCCTGCTGGATTCACTTTCAATGGAAGGTGCGTTGCTTGACTAGCAGACATTTGTGCACGGCCAGTTCCTTTTGAATATTGAATCGCAATCTTTCTCACTGCCATTTGAATGTAAATAACACCGATAACAATGACAAGAATAGCAATCACAATAAGGGCAATTTTCAGGATTTGCATGAACAGCTGTCCATCTCCACCTACAAATTGCTGAGCGTACACTTGCTTTAATGTTTGAGGGATACCTGCGATGATACCGGCAAAGATAATAATCGAAATACCGTTACCAACACCGTGAGCAGTAATCTGCTCTCCCAGCCACATTAAAAATGCTGTTCCCGCAGTGAGTACGACCGCAATTAAGAGATACGTTGAAACACCTGGGTTTTCAATCAGCATGCCTCCTGCCATATTGTTAAATCCATATGACATTCCTAACGCCTGGATAAATCCTAGAACAATTGTAAAATACCTTGTGAATTGTGCTAATTTTCGGCGGCCAACCTCTCCTTGCTTTGACCACTCAGTAAACTTCGGTACAACATCCATCTGCAAGAGCTGGATGATAATCGAAGCAGTGATATACGGCATAATCCCCATTGCAAGAATGGAGAATTGGAAAAGTGCCCCGCCCCCAAACGTGTTGAGGATTCCGAAAACACTCATTTGATCCTGTGCCTGGAGAACTTCGGCGTTCACATTAGGCACAGGGATGAAAGCACCTATACGAAAGACGACTAACATTAAAAGTGTAAATATAATCTTATTCCGTATATCTTTCACACGCATAAAATTGGAGATTGTCTTAAACAAGTTAGATCACCTCGGCTGTACCGCCAGCAGCTTCAATCGCTTCTTTAGCAGAAGCAGAGAATTTATTGGCTTTTACAGTTAATTTTTTTTCTAATTTACCGTTGCCAAGAATTTTTACTCCTGCTTTTAACTTGCTTATTGCACCAGTCTCTAGAAGAAGTTCAGGAGTGACTTCCGTTCCTTCGTCAAAACTGTTTAATCTGTCTAAGTTGATTACCGCGTAATCTTTACGGTTGATGTTTGTAAAACCACGTTTTGGAAGGCGTTGGAATAAAGGCATTTGACCACCTTCGAATCCAGGGCGTACACCGCCGCCAGAACGAGCGTTTTGACCTTTATGACCTTTACCAGAAGTTTTACCGTTACCTGATCCAATACCACGACCAACACGGTTGCGTACTTTACGTGAACCTTCTGAAGGCTTCAATTCATGAAGTTTCATTTGGGCACCTCCTTATCGATTAAAAATGTTTTATTGTTCTTTAACAGAAACTAAATGAGACACCTTGTTAATCATGCCGCGGATCGCTGCATTGTCTTCATGTACGACTGTTTGGTTTGTTTTCTTTAGACCAAGAGTACGAACAGTGACACGCTGATCTTCCGGGCGACCGATTACACTGCGTTTGAGGGTAATTTCTAATTTATTTGCCATTATTGTTCCCTCCTTATCCTAACAGGTCTTCTACAGATTTTCCACGAAGCTTCGCTACATCTTCAGCACGTTTAAGTTCACTTAAACCTTGAAGTGTTGCGCGGATCATGTTGATCGGTGTATTAGAACCTAGAGATTTAGAAAGGATATCAGCTAGACCAGCAAGCTCAAGTACCGCACGCACTGGGCCTCCAGCGATAACTCCTGTACCTTCTGAAGCAGGCTTCAATAGAACGTTTCCTGCACCGAATCGACCGATGATTTCATGTGGAATTGTAGTTCCAACCATTGGTACTTCAATTAAATTCTTTTTCGCGTCTTCAACAGCTTTGCGGATCGCTTCTGGTACTTCTTGTGCTTTACCAGTACCGAATCCTACATGACCGTTTTTGTCACCGACAACAACTAAAGCTGCAAAACGGAAACGACGTCCACCTTTAACAACTTTCGCTACCCGGTTAACCGTAACTAAGCGTTCTTCTAACTCTAATTTGCTTGGGTCAATACGACTCATTCGGATGTGTCCCTCCTTCTTTTATTAAAATTTAAGTCCAGCCTCACGAGCAGCTTCAGCTAGAGCTTTTACACGTCCATGATATAAGTATCCTCCGCGGTCAAATACCACGTTAGAGATGCCTTTTTCAACAGCACGTTTTGCAACAAGTTCGCCAACTTTAGTAGCAGCTGCAGCGTCAGAACTATTCTCGATCTTTAACTCTTTATCAAGAGTAGAAGCACTTACAAGTGTTACACCGTTAACATCATCAATTACTTGAGCGTAGATGTTCTTGTTAGAACGGAAAACGTTAAGGCGAGGTCTTTCAGCAGTACCTGAAAGTTTCGCACGAACACGAGCGTGTCTTTTAAGACGAGTAGCGTTTTTGCTAGTTTTCGTAATCATCCGAGTCACTCCTTTCTTCACATTAAGCGATCTTACTTACCAGTTTTTCCTTCTTTACGGCGAACGAATTCACCTTCGTAACGAATTCCTTTACCTTTGTAAGGCTCTGGAGCACGGACAGCGCGGATGTTAGAAGCTAGAGCTCCTACACGCTCTTTATCGATACCTTTAACGATTACTTTCGTTTGAGATGGAACTTCTACTTCAACTCCAGCCTCAGGAACGATTTCAACTGGGTGAGAGTATCCAACGTTAAGAACAAGTTTGTTTCCAGATTTAGCTGCACGGTAACCGACACCGATTAGTTCTAAACCTCTTTCGAAACCTTTAGATACACCTTCAACCATGTTTGCAATTAAGCTACGTGTTGTACCATGTAATGCACGGTGTTCTTTATTTTCAGACGGACGGCTTACAGTTAAGACGTTGTCCTCAATTTTAATTTCCATATCAGGGTGAAATGCACGAGTTAGTTCACCTTTTGGTCCCTTTACTGTCACTGTGTTATCGTTGTTTGTCACAGTTACTCCTGAAGGGATCTCGATTAGCTTTTTACCTATACGAGACATACCAAGCACCTCCATTCATCTTAAACTTTTTTTACCATACGTAAGCAAGTACTTCTCCACCAGCTTGTTTAGCACGGGCTTCTTTGTCCGATAAAACACCTTGTGATGTAGAAATAATTGCGATTCCAAGTCCGTTAAGTACACGTGGTACTTCATTTGATTTCGCATATACGCGTAAACCAGGTTTACTGATTCTTTTAAGACCAGTGATAACACGTTCGTTGTTTTGGCCGTATTTAAGGAACAAACGGATAATTCCTTGTTTGCTGTCTTCGACGTACTCAACGTCACGGATAAAACCTTCACGCTTTAAGATTTCAGCAATTTCTCTTTTGATTTTTGAAGCCGGTACTTCTAGCTTCTCATGACGTACCATGTTCGCATTGCGAATACGAGTCAGCAAATCTGCAATCGGATCTGTCATAACCATTATTTAATAACCTCCTTCCCATTTATGGGGATTACCAGCTGGCTTTTTTAACGCCAGGAATTTGTCCTTTATATGCAAGTTCGCGGAAACAAATACGGCAAAGTTTAAACTTGCGAATTACTGAATGTGGACGTCCACAACGTTCGCAGCGCGTATACTCTTGAACTTTAAACTTTTGTTTGCGTTGTTGTTTCGCAATCATAGACTTTTTAGCCACGATTTCGCCTCCCTTTCATTGATTATTTCTGGAACGGCATACCTACTTGAGTTAATAACTCACGTGCTTCTTCGTCCGTGTTGGCAGTCGTAACGATAACGATATCCATACCGCGGACTTTTGTTACTTTATCGTAATCAATTTCTGGGAAGATTAACTGTTCTTTAATACCAAGCGTGTAGTTTCCACGACCGTCGAAAGATTTCTTAGAAATCCCGCGGAAGTCACGTACACGTGGTAAAGATACAGAAATAAGTTTATCAAGGAAATCGTACATGCGCTCTCCGCGAAGTGTTACTTTCGCACCGATTGGCATTCCTTCACGTAGACGGAATCCAGCAATAGACTTCTTCGCACGAGTAACGACAGGTTTTTGACCAGCGATAAACGTTAATTCTTCAACAGCAGTATCGATTGCTTTAGCGTTTTGAACGGCGTCACCAACACCCATGTTGATCACGATTTTTTCGATTTTTGGCACTTGCATTACTGATTTGTATTCAAACTTAGAAACTAATGCAGGTGTAATTTCTTTTACATACTTTTCTTTAAGGCGGTTCATGAGAAAGACCTCCCTTCCTTATTTACTATTTATCTAGAACTTGCCCAGATTTTTTCGCTACACGGACTTTCTTTCCGTCCTCAACTTTATATCCAATACGTGTCACTTCACCCGTTTTAGGATCAAGCGGCATTACGTTTGATACGTGGATCGGCGCTTCTTGTTCAGAAATTCCGCCTTGAGGGTTAGCTTGGGTTGGTTTAGAGTGTTTTTTCACAAGGTTAATACCTTCTACTAAAACACGGTCCTTTTTAGGGAAAGCAGCAAGGATGACACCTTGTTTACCTTTATCTTTACCAGAGATAACCACTACTTTATCGCCCTTTTTAACATGCATTTAATCGCACCTCCTTGAGTCGCGGATTGTATTCATTAAAGTACTTCTGGTGCTAAAGAAACAATTTTCATATAGTTGTTTTCACGAAGTTCACGTGCTACTGGTCCGAAGATACGAGTTCCACGTGGGCTTTTGTCGTCACGGATGATGACACATGCATTTTCATCAAAACTGATGTAAGATCCATCGTTTCTGCGAGCTCCGCTCTTAGTACGAACGATAACTGCTTTCACAACTTCACCTTTTTTGACAACGCCTCCTGGTGTTGCTTGTTTAACCGTACAAACAATGACATCACCGATGTTAGCCGTTTTACGTCCAGAGCCACCAAGAACTTTAATCGTTAGTACTTCGCGTGCGCCAGAGTTGTCAGCTACTTTTAAACGAGTCTCCTGTTGAATCATTAATGTTACCTCCCTTCGGAAAAAGAAATCCGAACTTTATTAGATAATAACAGCTTCTTCGACAACTTCAACTAGACGAAAGCGTTTAGTCGCAGATAATGGACGAGTTTCCATGACCTTTACGATGTCTCCGATTTTTGCTTGGTTGTTTTCATCATGTGCTTTGAACTTTTTAGAGTATCTTACACGTTTGCCATAAAGTGAATGCTTTTTGTATGTTTCAACTACAACAGTGATGGTTTTATCCATTTTGTCAGAAACAACACGACCTTGATACACTTTACGTTGGTTACGTTCGCTCATGTTTGCGGGGCCTCCCCTCTAATTATTATTTATTAGCAGCGATTTCTCTTTGACGAATCACAGTTTTCATGCGTGCGATTGATTTACGCACTTCACGAATGCGAGCAGTGTTTTCAAGCTGCCCAGTCGCTAATTGGAAACGAAGATTGAAAAGTTCTTCTTTAAGAGACTTTACTTTTTGTTCAATTTCAGCAGTGGTAAGGTCACGAATTTCATTAGCTTTCATTTGATTCACCACCAATTTCTTCACGTTTTACGAACTTCGTTTTAATTGGCAATTTGTGAGATGCAAGACGAAGAGCTTCACGAGCAACTTCTTCAGACACACCAGAAATTTCAAATAAAACTTTGCCCGGTTTTACTACAGCTACCCAGCCTTCTGGAGCACCTTTACCGGAACCCATGCGGACCTCTAGAGGTTTAGCTGTGTATGGCTTAGAAGGGAAAATTTTAATCCAAACTTTACCGCCACGTTTCATGTAACGAGTCATAGCAATACGAGCAGCTTCGATTTGACGGTTAGTGATCCAAGAAGCTTCAAGAGCTTGGATACCGAACTCACCGAAATGTACTTCAGTGCCGCCTTTTGCACGACCACGCATTTTTCCACGATGTTCTCTGCGATACTTCACGCGTTTTGGCAATAACATATTATTTTCCTCCTTCCGCAGTATTCTTCTTAGTTGGAAGGACTTCTCCACGATAGATCCATACTTTTACGCCAAGCTTACCATAAGTAGTATCAGCTTCAGCAGTAGCATAGTCGATGTCAGCACGAAGTGTGTGCAATGGAACAGTACCTTCACTGTAATATTCAGAACGAGCAATATCTGCACCGCCAAGACGACCAGAAACCATTGTTTTGATTCCTTGTGCTCCAGCACGCATTGTGCGTTGGATTGTTTGTTTTTGTGCACGACGGAATGAAATACGATTTTCAAGTTGACGAGCGATGTTTTCAGCAACTAGCTGAGCATCAAGATCTGCTCTCTTGATTTCAAGAATGTTGATGTGTACACGTTTGCCAGTTAGGCTGTTAAGAGCTTTACGAAGTGCTTCAACTTCAGATCCGCCTTTACCAATTACCATACCTGGTTTAGCCGTGTGGATTGTGATATTTACGCGGTTTGCAGCACGTTCGATTTCTACTTTAGAAACAGACGCGTCAGACAAACGCTTGCTGATGAATTCACGGATTTTCAAGTCTTCATGTAAGAAGTCAGCGTAATCTTTTCCTGCGAACCATTTAGATTCCCAATCACGAATGACGCCAATACGAAGACCTACTGGATTTACCTTTTGACCCACGGATTATCCCTCCTTCTTTTCTGATACAACGATTGTAATGTGGCTAGTACGTTTGTTAATTGCGCTCGCACGACCCATAGCACGTGGACGGAATCTCTTAAGTGTTGGACCTTCGTCAACGAATGCTTGAGTAATCACTAGGCTGTTAGCGTCCAACTCGTAGTTGTGCTCAGCATTTGCGATAGCAGATTTTAATACTTTTTCAATAATTGGTGAAGCAGCCTTAGGTGTAAGGTTTAAGATAGAAACTGCTTCTCCTACTTGCTTACCTCGGATCAGGTCCATTACTAGACGTGCTTTACGAGGAGCAATACGGACTGTTCTTGCGACAGCTTTAGCTTGCATTTAAAAGCCTCCTCTCATTAGCGTCTTGTTTTTTTATCGTCACTAGCATGACCTTTGTAAGTACGGCTTGGTGCGAATTCGCCCAATTTGTGACCTACCATATCTTCAGAAATGAAAACAGGTACATGTTTGCGTCCGTCATAGACAGCGATTGTGTGACCGATGAATTGTGGGAAAATTGTAGAACGACGAGACCAAGTTTTTACGACTTGCTTTTTGTCAGTTTCATTCAATTTCTCGACTTTAGCCATCAAATGATCATCAACAAATGGTCCTTTTTTTAAGCTGCGAGCCATTGTGGAACCTCCCTTCGTGATTGAACTACGGTCCTAAATGAACCGTAGACAACCCCGTTACTTGTTTTTACGACGACGTACAATGAATTTATCAGACTTGTTGGTTTTCTTACGAGTCTTGAATCCAAGAGTCGGTTTACCCCATGGAGACATTGGTGATTTACGTCCGATTGGAGCGCGTCCTTCACCACCGCCGTGTGGGTGATCGTTAGGGTTCATTACAGAACCACGAACTGTTGGGCGTACGCCTTTCCAGCGAGAACGTCCAGCTTTACCGATGTTGATTAGTTCGTGTTGTTCGTTTCCAACTTGACCGATAGTCGCACGGCAAGCAGAAAGGATCATGCGTACTTCACCAGAGTTCAAACGTACAAGAACGTATTTACCTTCTTTACCTAGAACTTGAGCAGAAGTACCAGCAGAACGAACTAATTGTCCACCTTTACCTGGTTTTAATTCAATGTTATGCACAACTGTACCAACTGGGATGTTGATAAGTGGAAGAGCATTACCTGGTTTGATGTCAGCTTCTGGTCCAGAAGTAACTTCAGTACCAACTTGGATTCCTTTCGGAGCAAGAATGTAACGTTTCTCACCATCTGCATAGTTTACAAGAGCGATGTTCGCTGAACGGTTTGGATCATACTCGATTGTAGCAACGCGTCCAGGTATACCGTCTTTATCACGCTTAAAGTCGATGATACGGTATTGACGTTTGTGACCGCCACCTTGATGACGAACAGTCAATCTACCTTGGTTGTTACGTCCGCCTTTTCTGTGAAGCGGTGCAAGCAACGATTTTTCTGGTTTGTCAGTCGTGATTTCAGCAAAATCTGAAGTAGTCATGCCACGACGACCATTACTGGTTGGTTTATACTTTTTAATCGCCATTTTGAATTTCCCTCCTTCTTTTTAAGATTTACGCTTCAAAAATTTCGATTTCTTTGCTGTCAGCAGTTAATTTCACGATCGCTTTTCTGCGACGGCTAGTCATACCAGTGTAGCGTCCAACGCGTTTTGATTTACCTTTGTAGTTTTGAACGTTGACTTTCTCAACTTTCACTCCAAAGATCTCTTCAACAGCGTCTTTCACTTCTGTCTTGTTAGCTCTGACATCAACTTCGAACGTGTACTTCTTCTCTGTCATTAGATCAGCAGAACGTTCAGTAATGATAGGGCGCTTTAGAACATCACGAGGATCTTTCATTATGCAAGTCCCTCCTCTACTTTTTCAACCGCTGCTTTAGTGATCAGAAGTTTGTCGTGGTTGACAACGTCAAGAACGTTGATACCGTTAGCTTCAACAACTGTTACTCCAGGGATGTTACGAGCAGATAAAGCAACTGTTTCGTTTGCATCCGCAGTGACGATCAACGCTTTCTTCTCAACAGATAACCCTTTAAGGATGCCTGCGAATTCTTTCGTTTTCACTGCATCAAGAGTAAGATCTTCAAGAACGATGATGTTGTTGTCGATTACTTTAGAAGACAATACTGACTTGATAGCCAAGCGGCGAACTTTTTTAGGTAATTTATAAGAATAGCTGCGTGGTGTTGGACCGAATACGATACCGCCTCCGCGCCATTGTGGTGAACGGATAGAACCTTGACGAGCACGACCTGTACCCTTCTGTCTCCAAGGTTTACGACCTCCGCCACGTACTTCAGAACGAGTTTTTACTTTGTGAGTTCCTTGACGTAAGGAAGCTCTTTGCATAAGAATAGCATCGAATACTACGCTTTCGTTTGGCTCAATTCCAAACACAGAAGCGTTTAATTCGATTTCACCGTTAGTAGAACCGTTTTGGTTAAATAATGCTACTTTTGGCATGACTTGTTTCCTCCTTTCCTAAGAGAGTTATTTAGTTTTAACTGCACTCTTTACAGTTACTAGAGATTTTTTAGCTCCTGGTACGTTACCTTTGATCAAAAGAAGATTGCGTTCTGCATCAACTTTAACGATCTCAAGATTTTGGACAGTGATTTGCTCTCCGCCCATACGTCCTGGAAGAAGTTTACCTTTGAATACTCGGTTTGGATCAACAGGTCCCATTGAACCAGGACGACGGTGGTAACGTGAACCGTGAGTCATTGGTCCGCGTGATTGTCCGTGGCGTTTGATAGCCCCTTGGAATCCTTTACCTTTTGATGTTCCTGTTACATCTACGATATCTCCATTTGCGAAAATATCAACTTTGACTTCCTGACCAACTTCATACGCATCTAACTCCACACCGCGTAATTCTTTTACGAAGCGCTTAGGAGCAGTTTCCGCTTTAGCAACGTGGCCTTTCTCTGGTTTGTTAGAAAGCTTCTCACGTTTGTCGTCAAAACCGATTTGGATTGCTTCATAGCCATCCGTGTCAGTAGTCTTCTTCTGAAGAACAACGTTAGCAGCAGCCTCAACAACAGTTACAGGGATAAGATCACCGTTTTCTGCGAATACTTGCGTCATACCAATTTTTCTACCTAAGATTCCTTTGGTCATTCGTCACACCTCCTATAATATGTGTTTTCTATTTGAATTAAAGTTTGATTTCGATATCTACACCGGATGGTAAATCTAAACGCATAAGTGCATCAACTGTTTGCGGAGTTGGATTCACGATGTCGATTAGACGTTTGTGAGTACGCATCTCGAATTGCTCACGAGAATCTTTGTACTTATGCACCGCACGAAGGATTGTGTAAACTGATTTTTCAGTTGGAAGCGGGATTGGACCAGATACACTAGCACCAGAACGCTTAGCCGTTTCAACAATCTTCTCAGCAGATTGATCAAGAATTCTATGATCATATGCTTTTAAACGAATACGAATTTTTTGTTTTGCCATTATTTTCCCTCCTTTTCGCCTACTTACGTTAGACAGTTCTCCGTGAGAAAAACCTGATCACCTTGCCATGGCAAAGCGGCCGGGTGTGTCAGCAACCTCTCACTTCATCGCAGTCAAAGACCAACATGCACTATTGTACCAAATTGGCCTGCGTGTTGCAATAATAAATCGGATAAATTTATGATTTGCACACTTTTCATATTATACAGGGGTTCAGCCTATAAATCAAGCTTTCCCTGAAGATGATGTGTAGCTGTCTTCCTGACGATACGAATAAATTCTTCTGGCTCTTCAATATGCGGAGAATGCGCAGATTCTTTAAAAGTAAACCACTCTTTTATTGGTGCTGTAAGTTGATCAACATATGGTTTTGAAACAGCAGCTGGTGTAATCATGTCATGTTCCCCGATGATAAAGTAGCAGGGTATTAATATAGAAGAAACTCGGTATTGAATGCTTTCGTTCATCAGCTCGTCCCACAGCATATCCTGGCTATACTTCTGTCCCATAAGGAATTTCCACTTATCTTTTAGCTGATAATGCTTACTAACAAGAAATGCATACAGCATTTGAAAAAGTGGCTTCCACCTATGCGTGAGCCCTACTTTTGCGAACTCTTTATATAGAGAGAACAAAGCATGAGCAGAGGTGCGTTTCCAAGGGGGTGGTGTCAGCAATCTTAGACATCTAGTGAAGAAATGCTTGCCTTGATATTTTTTTAGAAGAAGTTCGTACGATACAATATCCTCTTTTAATACATCAACTACCTGACTAATTCCATAATAGGCATGATACAAATCTGGTCGTTTATGTACAGCTTGTATCGCAATTAATGATCCCCATGAATAACCCGCAATGTATATTTTCGTTTGATCATTATAAGAAAGCAGTTTTTCTGTAAGCTCAATCGTATCCTCTATGAATTGCCCAATGGTCATAGAAGACTCAGGAATGTCTTTTTGATAAGACAGTCCTGCACCGCGTTGGTCCCAATGAACAACAGTGAAGTCTTGATCAAGTTCCTTATGAAAGGAATCGATATAACTCATTTGAGCTGAGCCTGGGCCACCGTGTAAAAATAATAAAACAGGTTTTGTTTTTTCTGCTTGATCTTCTTTTATCATAATCCATTGATCAAGCCCGCCAATCAGCCACTTTTTCAACATTGTCTTCGCCATTCCAGTGATCCTCTCGGTTCCATTTAGATTCTATAGCTTATAGTAGCCGTTATGCACTGGAAAAGCAAAAAAAGAGACCCTTTTGCAAGGAGTCTCTTTTTAACTGTTATTACTTAATGATAGTAGAAACGACGCCAGAACCTACAGTACGTCCACCCTCACGGATAGAGAAACGAGTTCCTTCTTCGATAGCGATAGTAGAGATAAGTTCAACTTCCATCTCAGTGTTATCGCCAGGCATTACCATTTCAGTACCTTCTGGAAGATGTACGATACCAGTTACGTCAGTTGTACGGAAGTAGAACTGCGGACGGTAGTTAGTGAAGAATGGAGTATGACGTCCACCCTCTTCTTTAGAAAGTACATAAACTTCAGCTTTGAAACGGCTATGTGGAGTGATTGTACCTGGTTTAGCAAGTACTTGACCACGTTGGATATCTTCACGAGATACACCACGAAGTAGTGCACCGATGTTGTCACCAGCTTCAGCATAGTCAAGAAGTTTACGGAACATTTCAACACCTGTAACAGTTGTTTTACCGTTTTCTTCTTGAAGACCGATGATTTCAACTTCGTCACCGACTTTAACTTGTCCACGCTCAACACGACCAGTAGCAACTGTTCCACGACCAGTGATTGAGAATACGTCCTCAACTGGCATCATGAATGGCTTCTCAGTGTCACGCTCTGGAGTTGGGATGTACTCATCAACCGCATCCATAAGTTCGAAGATTTTTGCTTCGTAATCAGCATCACCTTCAAGAGCTTTAAGAGCAGAACCTTTGATAACTGGTACATCGTCACCAGGGAAGTCATAGTCAGAAAGAAGGTCACGAACTTCCATTTCAACAAGTTCAAGTAACTCTTCATCGTCAACCATGTCACATTTGTTAAGGAATACTACGATGTAAGGAACACCTACGTTACGAGAAAGTAGGATGTGCTCACGAGTTTGTGGCATTGGACCATCAGCAGCAGATACTACTAAGATCGCGCCGTCCATTTGAGCAGCACCAGTGATCATGTTTTTAACATAGTCAGCGTGTCCTGGGCAGTCTACGTGTGCATAGTGACGAGTTTCAGTTTCATACTCAACGTGTGCAGTTGAGATTGTGATTCCACGCTCACGCTCTTCTGGAGCACCATCGATTTGGTCATAAGCCATAGCTGTACCTTTACCAGATTTCTTATGAAGAACTGTTGAGATAGCAGCAGTTAGAGTTGTTTTACCATGGTCAACGTGTCCAATTGTACCAATGTTAGCATGCGATTTGGAACGGTCGAATTTTTCTTTAGCCATTCTAAAAATCCTCCTTAAAGGTTCATTGTATTTGGTATGAGTGATAGAAAGTGAAGAGTTACCTCTCACTTTCTGATCTTCAATAGTAGTTATACTTTAGTTTAAAGGCAAAATCAATTATTCACCTTTATTTTTTTTGATGATTTCTTCACTGATGCTCTTAGGCACTTCTTCGTAGTGATCCATGTGCATAGTGAAAGTACCGCGTCCTTGTGTGTTAGAACGGAGTGCAGTTGCATATCCGAACATTTCAGAAAGTGGAACCATAGCGCGAACAACTTGAGCGTTACCGCGAGCTTCCATACCTTCTACACGTCCACGACGAGATGTGATATCACCCATGATGTCTCCCATGTATTCTTCTGGGATAACGACTTCTACTTTCATCATTGGCTCAAGTAGAACTGGGTTACATTTGCTGACAGCATTTTTCAATGCCATAGATGCAGCAATTTTAAACGCCATTTCGTTAGAGTCAACATCGTGGTAAGATCCATCGAATAATTTTGCTTTGATGTCGATTAATGGGAATCCAGCTAATACACCATTTTCTAGTGAATCTTCAAGACCTGCTTGAATTGCTGGAATGTATTCACGTGGAACAACCCCACCGACGATTGCATTTGTGAATTCGAAGCCTGCGCCTTCTTCGTTTGGTTCGAATTCGATCCAAACGTGTCCGAACTGACCGCGTCCACCAGACTGACGTACGAATTTACCTTCAACTTTTGCACTAGAACGGAATGTTTCACGGTACGCAACTTGAGGAGCTCCTACGTTAGCTTCAACCTTGAACTCACGCTTCATACGGTCAACAATGATATCAAGGTGAAGCTCACCCATACCAGAGATGATCGTTTGACCAGTTTCAGTGTTTGTTTGTGTACGGAATGTTGGATCCTCTTCAGCTAGTTTAGCTAAAGCGATACCCATTTTATCTTGGTCAGCCTTAGATTTAGGCTCGATAGCTACATCGATAACTGGCTCTGGGAATTCCATAGACTCAAGGATAACAAGATTTTTCTCGTCACAAAGAGTATCACCAGTAGATGTATCTTTAAGACCAACAGCTGCTGCGATATCCCCTGCATATACAGTAGAGATTTCTTCACGGCTGTTTGCGTGCATTTGAAGGATACGTCCAACGCGCTCACGCTTGTTCTTAGAAGAGTTCTTCACGTAAGAACCAGAATCAAGTGTTCCAGAGTATACGCGGAAGAAAGTTAGTTTCCCAACATAAGGGTCAGTCATAACTTTAAATGCAAGAGCTGCGAATGGTGCGTCATCAGTAGACTCACGTACAACCTCTTCATTTGTATCTGGCAATGTACCTTTGATTGCAGCAACATCAGTTGGTGCAGGAAGGTAGTCAAGCACAGCGTCAAGTACAAGCTGAACACCTTTGTTTTTGAAAGCAGATCCAACAAGAACTGGGTAGAATTCAACATTCAACGTTCCTTTACGGATTGCAGCTTTCAATTCAGGAATTGTGATTTCTTCACCCTCAAGGTATTTTTCCATAAGCTCTTCATCAAGCTCAGCGACAGCTTCAATTAAGCTGCTGCGAAGCTCTTCAGCTTTGTCTTTATACTCAGCAGGGATTTCTTGTGCATCAGAGCGAGTTCCAAGGTCATCTTCGTAGAAGTATGCTACGTTTTCTACAAGGTCGATGATTCCTTCGAATTGATCTTCAGCGCCGATCGGCAATTGAATTGCATGAGCGTTCGCTTGAAGACGATCTCTTAATGTGCTTACAGAGTAAAGGAAGTCCGCACCGGTTTTATCCATTTTGTTAACGAATACGATACGAGGTACTCCGTAAGTTGTTGCTTGGCGCCAAACTGTTTCAGTTTGAGGCTCTACACCTGATTGTGCATCAAGAACAGCAACCGCACCATCAAGTACACGCAAAGAACGTTCAACTTCAACAGTGAAGTCTACGTGTCCTGGTGTATCAATGATGTTTACACGGTAACCTTTCCATTGTGCTGTAGTAGCAGCAGAAGTGATTGTAATACCACGTTCTTGCTCCTGCTCCATCCAGTCCATTTGTGAAGCTCCTTCGTGAGTTTCACCAATTTTATGGATACGACCAGTGTAGTACAAGATACGCTCAGTCGTTGTCGTTTTACCGGCATCGATGTGAGCCATGATACCAATATTACGAGTTTTGTCTAAGGAGAACTCTCTTGCCATTGGGTAATTTCTCCTTCCTTATTAGGGAATAGTTTTTTTAGTTTGGTATAAATCCTACCAGCGGTAGTGAGCGAATGCTTTGTTCGCTTCTGCCATTTTGTGTGTATCTTCACGTTTCTTAACAGCAGCACCAGTGTTGTTAGCTGCGTCAAGGATTTCGTTAGCAAGACGCTCTTCCATCGTTTTTTCTCCACGAAGACGAGCGTAGTTTACTAACCAGCGAAGACCTAAAGTCGTACGACGATCTGGGCGAACTTCTACAGGAACTTGGTAGTTAGCTCCACCTACACGACGTGCTTTAACTTCAAGAACTGGCATGATGTTTTTCAAGGCTTGTTCGAAAACCTCCATCGCTTCATTACCAGTACGTTCTTTGATGATATCAAATGACTTGTAGAGAATAGTTTGTGACTTTCCTCTTTTACCGTCGATCATCATTTTGTTGATCAAACGAGATACAAGTTTAGAATTGTAAATTGGATCTGGCAAAACGTCTCTTTTTGCTACAGGACCTTTACGTGGCATCTGAATAGCCTCCCTTCTCTTTTAAAAGGATTTCTATCTGTCTTTCATCTCAATTTCATTGTCAGCTGCCTGACTCCACTGATCTGAACTCAACTTCTAAAAACCCTTATGTTTGTTTATATTATTTGCTTTGTTTAGGGCGTTTTGTTCCGTATTTAGAACGTCCTTGCATACGACCGTCAACTCCGGCAGTATCAAGCGCACCACGAACGATGTGGTAACGTACACCCGGTAAGTCTTTTACACGTCCGCCACGGATAAGTACTACACTGTGCTCTTGTAGGTTATGTCCGATACCAGGAATGTAAGCTGTTACCTCAATCAGGTTAGACAAACGTACACGAGCATATTTACGTAGTGCTGAGTTTGGTTTTTTCGGTGTCATTGTACCGACACGAGTACAAACCCCGCGCTTCTGTGGAGATGTTACGTTAGTGTGCTCTTTTTTGAAACTGTTGTATCCTTTGTTAAGTGCAGGAGACTTTGAGTTTTCAACTTTACTCACGCGTCCTTTGCGTATTAGCTGATTAATTGTAGGCATGTTGTTATTCCTCCCTTCATTACTTTTTTTATAACCCACATACCCAGGTGGTTCATCAAAAGGCAAAAAACAATGCTTTTGCATTTTAAGCATGCAAAAACAAAACAAGTACGCTATAACATAATGGCAACAGCTGCTGCCCCAACTTCAATTCCGCAGGCCTTGCCGAGCTTTTTCATGGAATCTACCACTAAAATGTCTACACCCTTCTCTTGCGCTAGTTTCATTACACTAGCGGTTAAAGCAGGATCAGCATCTTTCGCTACGACGATTTCCTTCACTGAATCTCGTTTCAGAGCTTTTACTGTTTGCTTCGTACCAATAATAATGGATTGAGCCTGTGATACTTTATCATAAGACATCGAATATCCTCCAAAGTAACAGGTTTTATTTTGAGCACCTTGGTTATATTATCATCATGGCAGAAGGATGTCAATATCGTTTGACAGATTATCTTGACATCCTTCACCATTTTTTGATGATTTTTATAGAAATCTTAAGAGAAAGATTACTCTACAGGAACCATATCGTCAGACGGCTGCACTTGTGAAACCGGCTTAACTTTACGGTAGTTTGGCATTCCAGTTCCAGCAGGAACAAGTTTACCGATGATGACATTCTCTTTCAAGCCAAGCAGTTCATCACGTTTTCCTTTGATCGCCGCATCTGTTAGGACACGAGTCGTTTCTTGGAAGGATGCTGCAGACAAGAATGAGTCTGTTTCAAGCGATGCTTTTGTAATACCAAGAAGAACTGGACGGCCTGTTGCAGGACGTTTGCCTTCGAATAGTACTTTTTTGTTCGCTTCTGTGAATTGGTGTACATCAAGAAGTGTGCCTGGTAATACATCTGTATCCCCTGCATCAGCGACACGCACTTTACGAAGCATTTGGCGAACCATTACTTCTACGTGCTTATCTCCGATTTCTACCCCTTGCATACGGTATACTTTTTGTACTTCATGAAGCAGATATTCTTGAACAGCTGTCATATCAGTCACTTTAAGAAGTTCTTTCGGATCGATTGAACCTTCTGTCAGTACTTGACCACGAGTGACTTTGTCACCTTCAACAACTTTCAGACGTGCATTGTAAGGAGCTGTGTAAGAGCGAGTTTCAACTTCGCCTTGAACCACAATTTCCTGTTGCTTGTCACGAACATCGTTAATTTCAGCAACGACACCATCAATTTCAGAAATGGTTGCCTGCCCTTTCGGATTACGCGCTTCAAATAACTCTTGGATACGAGGTAAACCTTGAGTGATATCGTCTCCTGCTACCCCACCGGTGTGGAACGTACGCATTGTAAGCTGTGTTCCTGGCTCACCGATCGATTGTGCAGCGATGATTCCAACTGCTTCACCGACTTCAACGTCAGTACCAGTTGCAAGGTTACGGCCGTAGCATCGTTTACATACACCATGAGGCGTGTTACATGTAAATGCAGAACGGATCCATACTTCCTCGATTCCTGCTTCAACTACTTCGAGTGCTTTATCTTCATCAATTAGTTCGTTTTCGCCAACAATGACTTCGCCCGTTTCAGGATGAACAATTGGTTTTCTTGCAAAACGTCCGATCAGACGTTCTTCAAGTTTCTCAATAATTTCATTTCCTTCTTTAATGGACTTCGCCAAGATTCCACGGTCTGTACCGCAATCTGTTTCACGGATGATAACATCCTGTGCAACGTCAACGAGACGACGCGTGAGGTAACCTGAGTCAGCTGTTTTAAGAGCTGTATCGGCAAGACCTTTACGCGCTCCGTGAGTGGAAATAAAGTATTCCAATACTGTTAAACCTTCACGGAAACTAGATTTAATCGGAAGTTCAATGATACGTCCAGCCGGGTTGGCCATCAGACCACGCATACCAGCCAGCTGAGTGAAGTTAGATGCGTTACCACGCGCTCCAGAGTCACTCATCATGTAGATAGGGTTGACTTCATCAAGGGACTTCATCAGTTTACCTTGGATGACATCTTTAGAAGAACTCCAGATCGAAATGACTCTCTCGTAACGCTCTTCTTCAGTAATCAAACCACGTCTGAATTGCTTCATGACGTTATCTACTTTTGCTTGCGCTTCTTCGAGGATCTTCTGTTTATCATCTAATACGACGATATCAGACACCCCAACCGTAATACCCGCTTTAGTAGAGTATTTGAAACCAAGATTTTTCATGCGGTCAAGCATTTTAGATGTTTCAGTGATATGGAATCTCTTAAAGATTTCCGCAATGATTTTACCTAAAATACCTTTTTTGAACGGCGCATTGATTTCTTGTTTCTCGATCGCAGCTTTGACATCTTCACCTTTTTCAAGGAAGAAGCGGTCAGGCGTTTTTTCTTCAATATTGCTCTTAGTCGGTTCATTCATGTATGGGAATGATTCCGGTAAGATTTCGTTAAAGATTAGTTTTCCAACTGTTGTAATCAACAATTTAGAACGCTGTTCATCAGTGAATGTCACATTCTTCAACGAGTTAGCTGCAACAGCTACACGTGTATGAAGATGCACATACCCATTTTGATAAGCTAGAAGGGCTTCGTTCGTATCTTTGAAGACCATACCTTCTCCGATAGCACCTTTACGCTCAAGTGTAAGGTAGTAGTTACCTAGCACCATATCCTGAGATGGCGTAACAACAGGTTTTCCATCTTTCGGGTTCAAAATGTTTTGAGCAGCAAGCATTAAGATACGAGCTTCAGCTTGAGCTTCAGCAGATAATGGTACGTGAACCGCCATTTGGTCACCATCAAAGTCAGCGTTGTAGGCAGTACATACAAGTGGATGCAGACGAATTGCGCGTCCTTCCACAAGTGTAGGTTCAAACGCTTGAATACCAAGTCTGTGAAGAGTTGGTGCACGGTTTAGTAAGACTGGATGCTCACGAATCACTGATTCTAAAACATCCCAAACTTCCGGCTGCACGCGCTCAATCTTACGTTTCGCGCTCTTAATGTTGTGAGCTAATCCTTTTTCAACAAGCTCCTTCATCACGAATGGTTTGAATAGTTCAAGAGCCATTTCTTTCGGAAGTCCACACTGATACATTTTCAAATGTGGTCCAACGACGATAACGGAACGTCCAGAATAGTCAACACGTTTACCAAGCAAGTTTTGACGGAAACGCCCTTGTTTCCCTTTCAGCATGTGAGAAAGAGATTTCAATGGTCTATTTCCTGGTCCTGTTACTGGTCGGCCTCTACGTCCATTATCAATCAAGGCATCGACAGCTTCTTGAAGCATACGCTTCTCGTTCTGAACGATGATGCTTGGCGCGCCAAGATCTAATAAACGTTTCAGACGATTGTTACGGTTGATGACACGACGATAAAGGTCGTTCAAGTCAGAAGTAGCAAAACGTCCGCCATCAAGCTGAACCATTGGACGTAATTCTGGTGGAATAACCGGAAGTACATCAAGGATCATCCAAGACGGTTTGTTTCCTGAGTTACGGAAAGCTTCCAACACTTCAAGGCGTTTGATCGCACGTGTACGACGCTGTCCTTGAGCTGTTTTTAGCTCTTCTTTGAGTGTATCTACTTCTTTCACAAGATCGATATCTTGAAGAAGTTTGTTAATTGCTTCTGCACCCATAGCTGCTTGGAAGGTGTTACCGTATTTATCTAAATAAGCACGGAATTCTTTCTCAGAAAGAAGTTGTTTCTTCTCAAGCGGTGTGTTGCCCGGATCAGTCACGACGTAAGAAGCGAAGTAAATCACTTCTTCTAACGCACGTGGTGACATATCTAGAACAAGACCCATACGGCTTGGGATACCTTTGAAATACCAAATGTGGGAAACTGGGGCAGCCAGTTCGATATGCCCCATTCTCTCACGACGGACTTTTGCCCGTGTTACTTCTACACCACAACGGTCACATACAACACCCTTATAACGAACGCGTTTATACTTTCCACAATGACATTCCCAGTCTTTTTGCGGTCCGAAGATACGTTCACAAAAGAGACCATCTTTTTCCGGTTTCAGTGTACGATAGTTAATCGTTTCAGGCTTTTTCACTTCACCAAAAGACCAAGAACGGATTTTATCAGGTGATGCGAGACCGATGTTCATATACTCAAAATTGTTCACATCTAGCAAGGGGCCTACCTCCCTTTTAATCTTCGGGTTATACCCTAGTCACTTGCTCTAATCGTTTCTGCTATTCTTTTGTGACTGCGTCACGTTCAAGATCGACAGGTGCGAGGTCTGCAGCATCTTCGTCATTAGATAACGCTAATCCGTCTGCTTTCTTCGTTTCCTCATCGTCTTCTAAATCTCTCATTTCTATCTCTTCTTCATCGCCAGATAGGATTTTCACATCCATACCTAAACTTTGAAGTTCTTTAATTAATACTTTGAATGATTCAGGGACACCTGGTTCAGGTACGTTATCCCCTTTGACGATCGCTTCGTATGTTTTCACACGACCCACAACGTCATCCGATTTTACAGTTAAGATTTCTTGAAGTGTATATGCTGCACCGTAAGCTTCAAGTGCCCATACTTCCATCTCTCCGAAACGCTGTCCACCAAACTGTGCTTTACCGCCCAGTGGCTGCTGCGTAACAAGTGAGTATGGTCCAGTTGAACGTGCGTGAAGTTTATCGTCAACCATGTGAGCCAGTTTAATCATATACATGATTCCAACAGAAACACGGTTGTCGAATGGTTCACCAGTTCGACCGTCATAAAGGACTGTTTTCGCATCACGGGACATACCTGCTTCTTCAAGCGTTTCCCAAACATCTTCCTCACGAGCACCATCAAATACTGGTGACGCAATGTGGATGCCTAGGTAACGTGCAGCCATACCCATATGAAGCTCAAGTACCTGACCGATATTCATACGAGATGGCACCCCTAGAGGGTTTAACATGATATCAATCGGTGTTCCATCTGGAAGATACGGCATATCTTCTTCTGGAAGGATTTTGGAGATAACCCCTTTGTTACCATGTCGTCCGGCCATTTTGTCACCTTCAGAAATTTTACGCTTCTGAACGATGTATACACGGACTAACTGGTTAACACCTGGTGGTAATTCATCTCCATCTTCACGGTTAAAGACTTTGACATCGTGGATGATTCCGCCGCCGCCGTGTGGTACACGTAGAGACGTATCACGCACTTCACGAGCCTTTTCACCGAAGATTGCATGTAATAGACGTTCTTCAGCTGTTAGTTCTGTTACACCTTTAGGCGTTACTTTCCCGACAAGAAGGTCTCCGTCTTTTACTTCTGCACCAATACGGATGATTCCACGCTCGTCAAGGTTGCGTAAAGCATCTTCCCCAACGTTTGGAATATCACGCGTAATTTCTTCTGGTCCAAGCTTTGTATCACGAGCTTCTGATTCATATTCTTCAATATGAATAGAAGTGTAGACGTCATCTTTTACAAGGCGCTCACTCATAATGATCGCATCCTCATAGTTGTAACCGTCCCAAGTCATGAAGCCGACCATGACGTTACGTCCTAGAGCCAATTCACCTTTTTCCATAGAAGGACCGTCTGCAAGGATTTCTCCTTTGACGACTTCATCTCCAACACTTACAATTGGGCGCTGGTTGTAGCAAGTCCCTTGGTTAGAGCGGACAAATTTCAGCAAGCTGTATTTGTCTAGGTTTCCTTTGACTTGTTGTCCGTCAACGTCTTCATAACGGCGAACCCAAATATTTTTCGCTTCAACACGTTCTACAACACCTGGGTAGCGGCAGATCACAGCAGCACCAGAGTCTTTACCTGATACATACTCCATACCTGTACCAACAATTGGTGATTCCGGCTGCATCAAAGGCACAGCCTGACGTTGCATGTTCGCTCCCATTAGAGCACGGTTAGAGTCATCGTTTTCTAAGAATGGGATACATGCTGTCGCTGCAGAAACAACCTGCTTCGGCGAAACGTCCATGTAGTCAACGCGGTTTCGAGGAACAACGGTGTTTTCTCCTCTGAAACGAGCAATGATATTATCATCAATAAACGAACCATCTTCACCTAATATAGCGTTCGCTTGTGCTACTACGTAGTTATCCTCTTCATCAGCCGTTAAGTAATCGATTCTCGGCGTCACTTTACCTGTTTCAGGATCAACCCGACGGTAAGGTGTTTCGATAAATCCGAAGCGGTTCACTTTCGCAAATGAAGATAGAGAGTTGATCAAACCAATGTTTGGACCCTCTGGTGTTTCAATCGGACACATACGACCATAGTGAGAATAGTGAACGTCACGAACTTCCATTCCTGCACGCTCACGTGTCAAACCACCCGGTCCAAGCGCTGATAGACGACGTTTGTGTGTCAATTCAGCAAGCGGGTTTGTTTGATCCATGAACTGAGAAAGCTGAGAGCTACCAAAGAACTCTTTGATAGAAGCGATCACAGGACGGATGTTGATCAGCTGCTGAGGTGTGATCGTGTTCGTGTCTTGAATCGACATTCTTTCACGAACAACACGCTCCATTCTGCTTAAACCAATACGGAATTGGTTTTGCAGAAGTTCACCTACAGAACGCAGACGACGGTTACCAAGGTGATCGATATCATCTGTGTCACCTACTCCATGAAGTAGGTTAAAGAAGTAACTGATTGAAGCAATGATGTCAGAAGGCGTGATGTTCTTCACAGCTTCCTCTACATATGCATTACCAATCACGTTGATCACTTGCTCGCCTTCTTGATCAGTTGGTGCGTAAATCTTGATAGATTGAAGTTCTACTTCATCCTCTACTACGCCACCGTTTGGATAAAGCTTTCTAAATCCGATGCCGTTTTCTAAGTATGGAAGAACTTTATCAAGCACTCTTCTATCTAAAATTTGACCTTTTTCTGCTAGGATTTCACCTGTTTCAGGATCAACTAGCGTTTCAGCCAATTTTTGATTGAATAGTCTATTTTTAATATGAAGCTTCTTATTAATCTTGTAGCGTCCAACATTTGCTAAGTCATATCTCTTCGGATCAAAGAAGCGAGAGTCTAGCAAGCTTTTCGCATTTTCAACAGTTGGCGGCTCTCCAGGACGAAGACGCTCGTAGATTTCGAGAAGTGCTTTATCAGCATTCTCTGTATTGTCTTTTTCCAACGTGTTGCGTAAGTATTCATTCTCGCCAATGAGGTCAAGAATCTCTTGATCAGAGCTGAAGCCGAGAGCACGCAAAAGAACCGTAACCGGCAACTTACGTGTGCGATCGATGCGTACATAGACTACATCCTTCGCATCAGTTTCGTATTCTAACCATGCGCCACGGTTTGGAATGACAGTCGCAGTAAAACCTTTTTTACCGTTTTTGTCTACTTTACCACTGAAATATACACTTGGAGAACGTACTAACTGAGAAACGATTACACGTTCCGCACCATTAATGATAAAAGTACCTGTGTCTGTCATGATTGGGAAATCACCCATAAACACATCTTGGTCTTTTACTTCTCCAGTTTCTTTGTTAATTAAACGAACTTTTACTCTTAGTGGAGCAGAGTAAGTTACATCACGTTCTTTTGATTCTGCTACAGGATACTTAGGATCCCCTAGGCTGTAATCAATGAATTCAAGAGAAAGGTTACCAGTAAAATCCTCAATTGGGGATATATCTTGAAACATCTCTCTAAGACCCTCATCAAGAAACCACTGATAAGAAGAGGTTTGAATTTCAATGAGATTTGGTAATTCTAACACTTCGCTTATGCGTGCGTAGCTTCTGCGCTGGCGGTGTCGTCCATACTGAACTAGTTGACCTGTCAACTGATTCACCCCTCAAATCATGCGTATTATATGTGTAAAAAGTATTTCTGTCTTTCAAATGTCAGTAAAGAAATACTTTTACAAGACAAAAGAAAAAAGGGTTTCTAAAATAAGAAAACCACATCCAAAAACAAATACCGATTTTATTAGTTTTCCCAAGTATGCATAATTTATACAAAATAGTTGTTTTTTAAGCCTATCAAGCAAAATATACACATTGGCATTTTATAATGTTAACACAGCTAGGAAACTGCGTCAAACTTTTTTAGCTTTGATAATATAGTAGCCCTTTTTTTTCATAACGACCGTCACTTCTCCAAAAAGCTGCTCTAATTTCTCAATCGCAGATGGTCCACCTTGTTTTTTCTGAATAACCACCCACAACTCACCTTCCGGCAATAAATGATCAGCACTTTTTTCAAAGATCGCATGTACTACTTTCTTCCCTGCCCGTATTGGGGGATTGGTCAGTATAGAGGCAAAAGCAGCTGATGAATGAACATTCGAGAACAAATCACTTTGATAGATGCGGACATTATCAATGCGATTATGCTTAGCGTTTTCCTTTGAAAGTTCGACTGCTCTTTCGTTCACATCAATCATATGAATGGTGCGGCCTGTCATTTCGTTTGCTAACGATAAGCCGATCGGTCCATAACCGCAACCGACATCTAAGACGTCGCCATCCAAGTCAGGTTCTTCAAAAGCTTCAATTAAAAGCCTCGAACCATAGTCGACTTCTTTCTTAGAAAACACTCCACTGTCACTTGTAAAAGTAAAGCTACGGTTTCTCAAGGTGAAGTCCCATGTCTGTTTATTGCTTTTCACTGATGGCTTTTCCGTATAATAGTGGTCACTCATGGTGAATGGACCTCCTCTGGATTCAATCGTTTCAGGAGATAAGAAAAGAAAAAGCCCGCCAGTAAAAGCGAGCTTTCCCAAAAGATTAGGCGAAGATTACTTAACTTCTACAGAAGCGCCAACTTCTTCAAGCTTAGCTTTAAGTTCTTCAGCTTCTTCTTTAGCAATACCTTCTTTAAGTGGTTTTGGAGTGTTGTCAACAAGTTCTTTAGCTTCTTTCAAGCCAAGACCAGTGATTTCACGAACCACTTTGATAACTTTGATTTTTTGGTCTCCAGCACCAGCAAGTACTAGATCAAAATCAGTTTTTTCTTCAGCAGCAGCACCGCCACCAGCAGCTACAGCTACAGGAGCAGCAGCAGTTACGCCAAATTCTTCTTCGATTGCTTTTACTAAGTCGTTTAACTCAAGTACAGTTGCTTCTTTAACTGAAGCAATGATTTCTTCGATATTTAAAGCCATTTGTAATTCCTCCATTTTTAAGTTTTTTACGTCAAGTACGCATTAAGCGCCTTGTTCTTCTTTTTGATCTGCAACTGCTTTAGTAGCAAGAGCAAGGTTACGAACTGGAGCTTGAAGAACGCTAAGCAACATAGATAGTAAGCCTTCGCGAGACGGAAGTTCCGCAAGAGCCTTCACTTCTTCTACAGTCGCTACGTTTCCTTCGATAACACCAGCTTTGATTTCTAAAGCTTCGTGGCTTTTCGCAAATTCGTTGATGATTTTCGCAGGTGCGATAACATCTTCGTTACTGAATGCGATAGCGTTTGGACCTGTTAAGAAATCGTTTAAACCCGTTAGTTCAACTTGTTCAACTGCACGGCGAGTCAAAGTATTTTTGTAAACTTTGAATTCTACGCCAGCATCACGAAGCTGTTTACGAAGTTCAGTCACTTCAGAAACTGAAAGACCGCGGTAATCTACAATTACAGTAGACAAACTGTCTTTAAATTTAGAAGTAATTTCATCAACGACAACTTTTTTAGTATCGATTGCATTGCTCATGGTTACACCTCCTGTACATTCTTTGTGTAACACTTATACCGATCAGGCCATCACGTTCCTAACGAACGGTTCTCCATATAAAAAGCCTCCATTAAGACATGGAGGCTGTATATACAAGCATACGTTAACGTAAGACTGTGACATATACACCTCGGCGGGTTAATTAAGCCATAAGGCCCCTGCTGTCTACGGTATAAATGATTATTCTATTTTACAACATTTTGATATTATCAAAACGGTTGTGACAAGTCAAGAATTATTTTGCAGAGAAAGAAGATGGGTCCACTTTCACGCCAGGGCCCATAGTAGATGTAACAGAAACGTTTTTCACGTATACACCTTTAGCCGCTGCAGGTTTTGCTTTAAGGATTGTGTCATAGATTGTTGCAAAGTTCTCAACAAGCTTTTCGTCCTCGAAAGAAACCTTTCCGATTGGCGCGTGGATGTTACCAGCTTTATCAACGCGGTATTCTACTTTACCAGCTTTGATTTCATTGATTGCTTTTTCTACTTCGAAAGTTACAGTTCCTGTTTTAGGGTTTGGCATAAGACCTTTTGGTCCAAGTACACGACCGATCTTACCAACTTCACCCATCATGTCAGGTGTCGCAACGATTACATCGAATTCGAACCAGCCTTGTTGGATTTTAGTGATGTAATCAGAATCTCCAACGTAGTCTGCTCCAGCAGCTTCTGCTTCTTTTGCTTTTTCGCCTTTAGCGAACACAAGAACGCGTTGAGTTTTACCAGTTCCGTTAGGAAGTACAACTGCACCGCGGATTTGTTGATCGTTTTTACGAGGGTCTACGCCCAAACGAAAAGCAACTTCTACAGTCGCATCAAATTTCGCTGTATTTGCTTTTTTTGTAAGAGAAACAGCTTCAGCTACATCATACGCTTTTGTACGATCGATCAGCTTAGCAGCTTCTACATACTTTTTACCTTTTTTAGCCATTATAAAAATCCTCCTTATGTGGTTTTAGCGGAATAACCTCCCACGAATAAGGGTTGCGAACTTGTCAAAACCAAACTCGCAACCCAACAAGACAAAAAATTAATCTTCGATGACAATACCCATACTGCGTGCAGTACCTTCAACCATGCGCATAGCTGATTCAACGCTAGCAGCGTTTAAGTCAGGCATTTTTGTTTCCGCGATTTCGCGTACTTTATCACGCTTAACAGTTGCCACTTTATTACGGTTAGGTTCACCAGAACCAGACTCAATACCAGCTGCTTTTTTAAGTAAAACTGCAGCAGGTGGAGTTTTAGTAATAAATGTAAATGAACGGTCTTCAAAAACCGAAATTTCAACAGGAATGATAAGACCAGCTTGGTCAGCTGTACGAGCGTTAAACTCCTTACAGAATCCCATGATATTAACACCGGCTTGACCTAGTGCAGGTCCAACTGGTGGAGCTGGGTTAGCTTTTCCAGCAGGAATTTGCAATTTAACAACTTTAACTACTTTTTTAGCCACGAGACACACCTCCTTAAAGTCCGTGATGTGGTAATAGGGGAATCCCCCTCCCACTCAACAACTTCATTCTTTATATGAATGACGAAATAACTAGCTAGCGATCTTGAGCGAACTCAAGACGTACCTTTGCTATATTACCACTTCTATACACTCATTTCAAGCTCTTTTAAATTACAATTTATCGATCTGTGTGAACTCAAGTTCCACAGGAGTTTCTCTACCAAACATATTAACGAATACTTTGACTTTGCTTTTATCATAATCAATCTCTTCGATAGAGCCTGTGAAGTTAGCAAATGGTCCATCGATGACCTTGACTGTTTCTTTTAGTTCAAAGTCGATTTCTGTCTTGCGCTCTTCAAGTCCCATTCTCTTCAGAATGGTTTCTGCTTCGCCAGGTAATAACGCTGTCGGCTTAGAGCCTGATCCAGCTGATCCAACGAATCCTGTCACACCTGGTGTATTACGAACGACATACCAAGAATCGTCAGTCATGACGATTTCTACCAACACATATCCAGGGAATACTTTCTTTTTCACTACTTTTTTCTTACCGTTTTTAATGTCCGTTTCTTCTTCTTCTGGTACAACAACGCGGAAAATTTTATCCTGCATGCCCATTGATTCAACACGCTTTTCCAAGTTCGCTTTCACTTTGTTCTCATAGCCAGAGTACGTATGCACAACATACCAATTCTTTTCCATTTTCGTTCAGGACTATTTAGTCCTTCCCTCCCCACATTTCGTAATGTCTATTTGACGAATCTCGAGTACCGGTAAATATTTTCAAGCAATTGAAAAAACCCGTAAAACGGGTTTTTTGGCAAGTCATATTATGATCTATTATAGCACGTTCAGCAGACCATTATTCAAGTATTAATGAATTAATTCGATTAATTGTGAGATTCCTATATCAAGAAAAGAGAAAAAGATGGCAAAAAATACGACTGTTAAAATAACAGTGATCGTGTAGCGGACCATTTCGTTTTTCTTTGGCCAGCTGACCTTTTTCATTTCTTTCCCGACACTTTTTAAGAAACTGATAATACGCATGTAAAAGACCTCCACAGATTAAAGAACGCAAATCCTACTTCGTTTCTAAATGTGTTTTATGTGAATTACAAGTCTTGCAATATTTCTTAACTTCTAATCTTTCAGCTGCTGAAGCAACACTTTTCATTGTCGTATAATTGCGGCTTCCGCAGTCTTTACAGGCTAGAGTAATCTTTTTCCTCATATTTACACCTATTTTCTCGACATCATTTCCTTAGTACCTTATCACAGTGTCGAAAAAGCTGTCAATATAGGTTTGATTAGAGACTGATCTCGCGCAGCTCTAAATATTTCTCTAATTTTCTCTTTACTCTTTGGAGTGCGTTATCAATTGATTTCACATGACGGTTTAAATCTTCAGAAATCTCCTGATAGGACCTACCATCAAGATAAAGCACAAGTACCTTTCTTTCCAGCTCGCTTAGTAATTCACCCATTTTCATTTCAATATCATCAAATTCTTCTTTGCTAATGATTAAATCTTCTGGGTTAAGCGCTTTAGCACCGGAAATGACGTCCAATAATGTTCTGTCCGATTCTTCATCGTATATCGGCTTGTCTAATGATACATAGGAATTTAACGGGATATGTTTTTGGCGAGTAGCTGTTTTAATTGCGGTGATAATTTGGCGGGTAATACATAATTCTGCAAAAGCCTTAAATGAAGTAAGCTTGTCCTCTCTGAAATCGCGGATAGACTTATAAAGTCCGATCATCCCCTCTTGGACAATGTCCTCTCGATCCGCTCCAATCAAGAAATAAGATCTTGCTTTCGCACGTACAAAATTGCGGTATTTCGTTATTAAATAATCTAGCGCATCACTATCTCCGACATGAACCCTTTCAATGACTTGTTCATCTTCCAACTGGCAAAATTGCTCTCTGATGGACTTACCCTTGCTGTTGTTTAGATTCACTTCGATCCCCCCGACCGCACCTAGATAGAAATATTATACAATAATGGTTGAAATATCGTCAAGCTATTCCAAGTTTCCCCGCCGCCATTTTTCAAACGTTTTCAATACATCTTCTGACAATTCAATTTTGGATGCTGGTTTATCAGAAGTAATCTTTTTGACACGTGTTTCAATCTTTCGTTCAATCACTTCTATCTCTCTTAATAGCTCACGTGCTGACTTACGAAGTGCACCCTGACCAAAAATTGCCCATTGTTCTGTATAATCAGAGGTCGCCACATGAATTTGCGTCCGAATGTTATTTAAGTCTTGTGCCAATTTTTCAATCCGCTCATCAGCCGTTTCATTTTCTCTTGTAAAGATGACCTCTACTCGGTGGTTTGTCCGCTTCTTTTCGATTCCTTTGACCATATGGGCATCGAATACGACAATGACTCGATACCCTGTATATGCTTGATATTCTGCTAAATGTTGAATCAGCACGTCTCTGGCTTCTTCAAAGCTGTTTTCTTTTAAGTGCTGCAAACGAGGCCATGCACCTATCATGTTGTATCCATCGACTAAGAGGATGTCCATCTCTATTCTCCTAACGGATAACGTTTTCGATACACTTCATACATCAATAGACTAGCGGCAACTGATGCATTTAATGAAGTGACCTTCCCGGCCATTGGCAATTTAATCAAGAAATCACATTTTTCCTTAATCAATCGGCCAATTCCTTTTCCTTCACTGCCAATGACAAGAGCGAGAGGCATCGTGCCATCAAATTGTCTGTAGTCCTGCTTCGCAGATGCATCTGTTCCTGCGACCCAAATTCCTCTTTCTTTCATTTCATCAAGAGCTCTGGAAAGATTGGTTACTTTTGCGACCGGGATATGTTCAATGGCTCCAGTAGATGCTTTCGCAACAGTTGTCGTCAAGCCTACCGCTCGTCGTTTTGGAATGACGATTCCATGTGCACCAACAGCATCGGCCGTACGCATGATCGACCCTAAATTGTGCGGATCTTCAATTTCATCTAAGATGATGAAAAATGGTTGTTCATTCCGCTTTTCAGCAATTTGATACAGATCGTCCAATTCTGCATATTCATATGCTGCTACTTGTGCAACGATTCCCTGGTGCTGACCTGTTACCATCTGATCAAGCTTTTTCCTCGGAACATACTGAATGGTGATATTTTGCTTTTTCGCGAGTTCAATGACCTGCTGGGCTTGTCCTTTTACAGTGTTTTCTGCCATCCAGAGCTTGTATAACTCCCGATCTGACTTCAGTGTTTCAATCACTGCATTTTTCCCAATCACATAATCATGTTGCTGACTCATTTGTCTTCCTCCCTGACGTTCCGATTTCAATCGCCTGACTAATCAACTCTTCTAAGCGTTCGTCCTGCTTCTCGATAAATAAATAACCCATGAGCGCTTCAAACGCTGTACTATAACGATACGTTTGAACGTCTGTGTTTTTAGGCACTGTGCCTGATTTTGCATTTCTTCCTCTTTTCAGCACCGCTTCTTCCGCTTCTGTGAAAAAGCCCTTCTGCTGAAGCTCAAATAAAATAGCGGCCTGAGATTTAGCTGAAACGATCTTACTTGCACGTTTATGAAGCTCATTTGGTTTGGTCGCCCCCATTTGGAGGAGGTGATGCCTCACGTATACTTCAAAAATGGCATCACCCATATAAGCAAGCGCAAGTCCGTTCAACTGTTTTCCGTCTTTCAGCTTTTCAAAATTCAACATGACCTATTCTCCTCTTTTCCAGCGCGTACCTTGAGGAGTGTCCTCCAATACAATATTCATGCTCTTTAACTGGTCACGAATTTGATCAGACAATGCGAAGTCACGATTCCTTCTAGCTTCATTCCGCTTCTCAATTAATGCTTCTACCTCTTCGTCAAGCGTGTGCTTTTCTTCTAGTGAGAAGCCGAGGACGGATGTGATTTCTTGGAACAAGCCAATAAATGCCTTGATCACTTCCTCGGAAGTATGATCATTTTCCATATAGTAATTCGCTTGTTTCGCTAGTTCAAATAAAACAGAGATGGCATTTGCCGTATTGAAGTCATCATTCATTTCAGAAATAAATGTCGCACGCTGCTCTTCAATCTTTGTCAGCCATTCCGTGTTATCCTCTGTTAAATTGGTACTGCTCTCAAGGCGATGATGTAGATTTGAATAAGATGTTTTGAGTCTGTTAAATGCACTCTTTGTACTTTCCAATAAGTCAATGGAGTAATTGATTGGATGACGATAGTGAACCGACAGCATAAAGAAACGAAGCACATCTGGATCTTGTTCTTTAATAATGTCATGTACGAGCACAAAGTTCCCAAGTGATTTTGACATTTTTTCATTCTCAATATTAATATACCCGTTATGCATCCAATACTTCGCAAAAGGTTTTCCTGTCAAAGCCTCAGATTGAGCAATCTCATTCTCGTGATGAGGGAACGTTAAATCCTGTCCGCCAGCATGAATGTCAATCGTATCGCCTAAATACTTTTTGACCATCGCAGAGCACTCGATGTGCCAGCCTGGCCGCCCTTCTCCCCACGGGCTATCCCAAGAAATCTCCTGATCCTTTGCGGCCTTCCATAATGCAAAGTCGAGTGCATCCCTTTTCTTTTCACCTACACGAATACGGGCACCTGTCTTTAATTCATCAATCGATTGGTGAGACAGTTTTCCGTAGCCTTCAAATGAGCGTGTGCTGTAATACACGTCACCATCTGCTTCATAGGCGTAGCCTTTTTCAATCAATGTGGCGATAAACGCAATGATATCATCCATATTTTCTGTCACTCGCGGGTGAAGGTCTGCTTTTTTGCAGCCTAATGCACTGACGTCCTCAAAGTATGCTTGGATAAATCGATCAGCAATCGTTGGGACATCCTCGCCTAATTCATTTGCTGCTTTGATGAGTTTATCATCCACATCAGTAAAGTTGGATACGAAATTCACATCATAGCCGCTATATTCTAAATACTTACGTACCGTATCATATACAATGGCCGGTCTTGCATTCCCGATATGAATGTAGTTATACACGGTTGGTCCGCATACATACATTTTGACCTTTCCTGGTTCAAGCGGGACAAACTCTTCCTTCTTACGTGTCAATGTATTATAAATATTGATTGTCATGATTGTTCTTCCTTTCTGCTCAATGAAGCCAGCTCACGTTTTAGCTTTTCCATTTCTCGCTCCAATTCTTTGAAACGATCAGAAACTGGATCTGGCAAATCTTGATGATTGAGATCACGATTGATTTTCTTTCCATTTTGAACGACCACTCGCCCAGGTATACCTACAACAGTAGAATGGTCTGGTACGTCTTTTAACACAACAGACCCCGCACCAATCTTGGACCCTTTTCCTACGGTAATAGAACCGAGCACCTTAGCACCAGTCGCAATCAGCGCATCGTCCAAAATAGTTGGATGCCGCTTTCCCTTTTCTTTCCCTGTTCCCCCTAATGTCACGCCTTGGAAAACAGTGACGTTATCGCCAATTTCACATGTTTCCCCAATCACGACGCCCATGCCGTGATCAATAAAGAACCGCCGGCCGATGGTTGCTGCTGGGTGAATCTCAACCCCTGTGAAAAACCGGCTGACCTGAGAAATGATCCGCGCAAGAAAATACAGCTTACGCTTGTAAAATGCATGCGCAACACGATGAGCCCAAATCGCATGAAGCCCTGAATAGGTTAGCACTACTTCAAGATAGCTTCTAGCAGCAGGATCTTGATCAAACACAGTATCAATATCTTCTTTCAGCATTTTGAAAAACACATGCTCCCCCCGTTCTTCCCCATCAATCTCTCTTAGGACTTGCTCTCTTTTTTGGACAAATAAAAAACGCCTCTGCCATATGACAGAGACGTTTTGAAAACGCGGTTCCACTCTGTTTAGAAAGCCTCTTATTGCAAACTTTCTCAACTTCATCCCATAACGGAGGGTACCGCCCTTGCATACTAACATACGTGTTCCTCAAGGGTCTTGAGGGTGCATTTCCAACGTCTGCCCATAAGTCTCTTTCAGCCGGTGAAGACTCTTTCTGTGATAGGCGAAAACATTGTACTTCTCCCTCGCAACGATTTTCCTTATATTTGTTTAATGCGGTTTAATACCGTCTCTTTACCTAGTAGTTCAATACTTTGCGGAAGCTCTGGGCCATGCGTTTGTCCAGTGACAGCCACACGAATTGGCATGAATAGTTTCTTACCTTTATGCCCTGTTTCTTTTTGTACCGCTTTAATGGCAGCTTTGATTTCATCAGGTGTGAAAGACTCAAGACGTTCAAGCTGACCTGCAAACGAAGCCATCACTTCTGGTACTTGCTCTTCTGCAAGAACTTCCTTTGCCTCTTGATTATACTCAATTTGTTCCTTAAAGAACAACTCTGTTAACTCAACAATTTCTGCTCCGTAGCTCAATTGCTCGTGGTATAGAGAAATGAGTTTGCGCACCCACGTGTTTTCTTCTTCTGACAGCTGCTCGCTTACCTTGCCTGCCTTTTGAAGATGTGGAAGTGTAAGTGCCACAACTTGATCAAGATCAAGTGCTTTTACGTATTGGTTATTCACCCATTTTAGTTTATGCATATCAAATAGAGCTGGTGACTTAGAAAGTCGATTGACATCGAAAATATCGATGAACTGCTCTTTTGTAAATAGTTCCTCTTCGCCAACTGGAGACCATCCAAGTAGTGCAATGAAGTTAAACAAAGCTTCTGGTAAATAGCCCAAGTTCTTATACTGTTCGATGAACTGGATAATTGATTCATCACGCTTGCTTAATTTCTTGCGGTTCTCGTTTACAATCAGCGTCATATGTCCGAACAGCGGAACATCCCAGCCAAATGCATTGAAGACCATAATTTGTTTAGGTGTATTCGAGATGTGATCCTCACCACGAAGAATGTGAGTCATTTTCATCAAATGATCATCCACCGCTACAGCGAAGTTATACGTTGGTGTACCATCTTTCTTCACAATAACAAAGTCACCGATGCCGTCTGTTTCAAATGAAATCTCGCCTTTGACCATATCGTCAAATTTGATGATTTCTCCTTTAGGCACTCGGAAGCGGATGCTTGGCTCTCTTCCTTCAGCAATCAGCTTGTCCTCTTCTTCTTTTGATAAATGACTGCATTTACCAGAGTATCGAGGCATTTCACTGCGGGCAATTTGTGCTTCACGCTCTTCTTCTAGTTCTTCAGCCGTACAATAGCACTTATACGCCAAATCTTTCTCTAGCAGCTCGTCATAATATTTTTTGTAAATATCATTACGCTCTGATTGTCTGTAAGGACCGTAGCCCCCATCTTTATCAATGCTCTCATCCCAATCAATTCCGAGCCACTGCAGGTGGCGAAGCTGGCTTTCTTCTCCGCCTTCTACATTACGCTTTTGATCCGTATCCTCGATTCGAATAATAAATTTGCCGCCTTGGCTGCGTGCGAACAAATAGTTGAAAAGAGCCGTTCTAGCATTCCCAATATGTAAATGACCAGTTGGACTCGGTGCATAACGAACACGCACTTCATTTCCCATGAGTTTAACTTCCTTTCATCTGCATCATGTTGTCTGACACCAATTTTTTATAAACGTATTTTATCATCAAAACCCATTCTCATCAAAATGGATTTTACTTTTTCTGAAGAAGTACGGTTGCTTGAGAGGCAATTCCTTCGCCTCTTCCTGTAAATCCAAGTTTCTCTGTCGTTGTTGCTTTGACATTCACCTGTGTGACATCTGCCTCAAGGGCTTCTGCGATTTTCTCACACATTGGCTGAATGTATGGTGCCATCTTTGGTTTTTGCGCCATGATCGTGCAATCGATATTCACCAGTGTATAGCCTTTTTCTTTTACAAGTGCCCACACGTGCTGAAGTAATTTAAAAGAGTCTGCATCTTTAAACTCAGGATCCGTGTCTGGGAAATGTCTGCCGATATCTCCTTCTGCAATCGCACCTAGGCAGGCATCCGCCACAGTATGAAGCAGTACATCCGCATCTGAATGCCCAAGTAGACCCTTTTCATAAGGGATCGTCACACCGCCAATAATAAGAGGTCTTCCCTCTGTTAATTGATGTACATCAAAACCTTGTCCTATTCTAAACATGTTCTAGTACCCTCTTTCCGCATCCATAATTGCCTTGGCAACCAATAAATCATCCGGTGTTGTCAGTTTAATATTGGTATAGTCTCCTTGGACAATATACACACTCTCACCGTGTAATTGTTCCACAAGACTGGCGTCATCTGTTCCAAGAAAGCCTGTCCGCTCCGCATGTTCATGCGCTTCTTTTAAAATAGAATGACGAAAAGCTTGTGGGGTCTGGACTGCCCACAAGCTCTGACGTTCAATGGTTTGTTCCACTTTGCCTTCTTGAACGCGTTTGATTGTGTCTTTCACTGGTACCGCTACGACTGCGGAGCCTTTTTCAATCGCTGCTTTAACGAGCAAGTCAATCTGTGTATGCTTAATAAAAGGCCTTGCGCCATCATGAACAAGCACGATGTCCGCATCTTGCACAGCCTTCAATCCTTCGTATACACTTTGCTGCCGTTCTTCACCGCCAGTGACAAGTGAAACAGGCGTTTGAAAAGCGTGTACCTTCAGTAGCCTTTCAAAGTCACGACGCTCTTCTTCATTGATCGCTAAGATCATGCGTCTGCATTGTGAATGAGCGTCAAACACCTTCAGTGTGTGGATGATGACCGGCATTCTTTTCAATTCAATAAAAAGTTTATTGCGGCCGGCCTTCATTCGCTTCCCCTGCCCCGCAGCCGGAATAACTACTTCATAATACATGTTCGTTCTCCCTTTAGAGCGCCTTCTCCAGAAGTTTTGGCTTCGCAAAAATCATTCTTCCAGCAGCAGTTTGCAGCACACTCGTGACGAGCACATCAATGTCTTTTCCAATATAATTGCGTCCTTCTTCGACCACAATCATCGTACCGTCATCTAAGTAAGCAACACCTTGGTTATGCTCTTTCCCATCTTTGATGACCTGTACCTTCATTTCTTCCCCAGGCAGTACAACCGGTTTGACTGCATTGGCTAGATCATTGATGTTTAACACTGCTACTTTTTGAAGTTCGCATACTTTATTTAAATTAAAATCATTTGTCACAACAACACCTGAAGTTAACTTAGCGAGTTTCACAAGCTTACTGTCAACCTCTTGAATATCTTCAAAGTCACCTTCGTAAATTTCAACTTTAATATCCAGTTCTTTTTGGATACGATTTAAAATATCAAGACCTCTTCGGCCTCTATTTCTCTTTAATACATCAGAAGAGTCTGCAATATGCTGTAATTCCTCGAGTACAAATTGAGGAATGACCATCACACCTTCTAGGAATCCAGTTTGACAAATATCTGCGATTCTTCCATCAATGATAACACTTGTGTCTAAAATTTTCAGCTTTTTATCTTCTATTTCAGGTTCATCATCAGCTGCTCCTTTTTTCTTTGTGACCTTTGCAGATCGGGAGAACAGCCCCATCATTTCATCCTTCTTCTTAAACCCTACCTGAAATCCAAGGTATCCTAAAAAGAAAGCCAGGAAAATCGGAATAATGGTACCAAAAATATGATATGGGATATTGTTTAGCGGGATCACGTTTACAATAAGATATGCTAGAATAAGTCCAAATACTAAACCGAAACTTCCAGATATAAGATCAGGAAGAGGCGCCTTCAATAGAGAATCCTCGATCCATTTCACCCAATTAACCACATAGCCTGTGCACCATTTACCAATGATAAAGAACACAGCGGCTCCTATTAGTGCTGAAGAGTAAGCATTTGTTATGAAAGGTATGTCCTTCACATTTAACAGCAGAAATAACTCTGGAATGATAAAAATCCCTACAACTGCACCGAAAATGATAAAAAACGCCTGAACGATTCTTTTTAACATACCTTCACCTCCTTTATTTTTCATCTGTCAATCCACCTTCATCTGACATTGATATATGCTTAAGTTTCCTATCATCATGAACAGAAAACAAAACCATCATTAATATACCCATATTCATCCATTTTTAACCGTATTTAAGAAAAATTTCTCTTTTTATAGCTGACGGTCGATATAATGTTTTTCTTGCAGTCTTTTTAATCCTTTTTTTATCTTTTTCGCTCTTACTTCTCCAATTCCTTCTACTTCATCCAAATCTTGTACATCTGCTTCCATAATTCGATCTAGCACACCAAATGCTTCGACCACGTTTTCAACGATTGGCATAGGCAGTCTAGGGATTTTATGAAGTAATCTGTATCCTCTAGTGTACACATATTCGTCAATATTTGTAGATGCTGGATAGCCGAGTAACTTGTACAAAATAGAGTCATCTAAAAGTTCAAAGCTCGACATATCTTGGAGCTGTTTCAGCAGCACATATGGATCTTTGATCTTTTCTTTCACGTAATCTTTAATAAATAAAGCCGCTTCCTGCTCCATATCTGTAATCAGCTCATTGACTTGCAGACGGATCAAGTGTCCTTCTGTCCCAAGCTCTTTGATATACATATTGATTTCATTTTTGATTCTAAGTACCATTTCATAACGATGCAGCACGGATAATACATCACCAAAGGTCACAAGCTCTTCAAATTCTAAGGCGCTTAACGCAGAAATGGCGTGATCTAAAATGGTTTTATATTTCTCAAGTGTTTGTATCGCTTGGTTAGCCTTCGTCAAAATAAAACCAATATCTTTCAGCGTATATCGTCGATTCCCTTGGTATAAGGTAATGACGTTCCGACGTTCAGAAATGGCAATGATTAAGCAACCTGTCTGCTTTGCTACACGTTCAGCTGTTCGGTGTCTCATGCCTGTTTCTGATGAATGAATGGTTGCATCCGGCATGAGCTGTGTATTCGCATACAAGATTTTTTGACCAGAGTCACTTAAAATAATCGCCCCATCCATCTTCGCCAATTCATATAAATGTGCTGGGGAGAAAGCAGAATTAATATGAAATCCTCCATCTACCACACTTTTCACTTTATCGTTATAACCAACAACAATGAGCCCTCCAGTATTGGCTCTTAGGACGTTTTCAATCCCTGCCCGCAGGGGTGTCCCCGGTGCCACAAACTGGACAATATCTAAGAGATCGACTTCTCTCGCTCCTTTTTTCTCTTTTTCCATTTCTATGATCCCCCTAGTGAAATACGAAGTGCCTCTGCTACATTTTCTACACCGACTAACTCAATCCCTCTCGGTTTTTTCCATCCATCTATATTCGCCTGAGGAATAAACATTCGCTTAAATCCTAGTTTAGCAGCTTCCTGCACACGCTGTTCAATTCTTGATACTCTTCTGACTTCTCCCGTCAGACCCACTTCTCCTATAAAGCAATCTGCTTGATGCGGCGCTGCATCTTTAAAACTTGATGCAATACTAACGGCAATAGCCAAGTCTATCGCTGGTTCATCAAGTTTCACACCACCTGCGACCTTTAAGTAGGCATCTTGGTTTTGCAGTAGCAGCCCTACCCGTTTTTCTAAAACGGCCATAAGCAATGACACTCGGTTATGATCAAGGCCAGTAGCCATTCTCCGTGGATTCCCAAAGCTCGTCGGTGAAATAAGTGCTTGTATCTCCACTAGAACAGGTCTTGTTCCTTCCATTGAGGCAACAACACACGATCCAGATACACCTGCTGACCGCTCTTCTAAGAAGATTTCTGATGGGTTTAATACCTCTGTGAGCCCTTCCTCTCTCATTTCAAAAATTCCTAATTCATTCGTTGAACCAAAACGGTTTTTCACTGCCCGTAAAATACGAAACGTATGATGGCGCTCCCCTTCAAAATAAAGAACTGTATCTACCATATGCTCTAAAAGGCGCGGCCCAGCAATCGATCCTTCCTTCGTCACATGACCAACAATAAAAATAGGAATACCATTCGTCTTGGCAATTTTCATCAGCTGGGCAGTGCATTCCCTCACCTGAGAAACAGATCCAGGAGCTGACGTGATATCGCTTTGATAAACGGTTTGAATTGAATCGACCACAACAAAAGCGGGTTTCATCTCTTGTATAGCAGACGTTATATACTCCATATCGGTTTCAGCCAAAACATGTAAAGAGGCACTTTCAATACCGAGACGGTCTGCCCTAAGCTTCGTTTGTTTGATTGATTCCTCACCAGATATGTACAACACATTCTGATTTTGATCTGATAGCTGTGCTGAAACTTGTAATAATAGTGTGGACTTCCCAATCCCTGGATCACCGCCAATAAGAACGAGTGAACCTTTGACAATTCCACTTCCTAATACTCGGTTAAATTCTTCTAAATTCGTTTTAATTCGGGGTTCTTCGGATGTTTCAATTGCAGATATAGGTGAAGGTTTTTGAATGGTTTGAACAGAATGATTAAACGCACTTCGACGATTTGCCGGCTCTTTACGAACGACCTCTTCTGTCATACTGTTCCAAGTGCCGCAGCCGGGACATTTCCCCATCCATTTGGCTGACTCATAACCGCACGATTGGCATATAAATTTTGATTTTGACTTAGCCATAGATTGAAGAATACAACTCCTTATACTGGTCAGAAAATAAGTAAAGGGAGGCATCCAACTTACTGGTATGCCTCACACTTTTTTCTTACTATATTAGTTCGTAGCAGCCGTTGCTTTTACGACAATTTCTCCATCTTCTACATCTAATACGATATGTTGGCCCTTTTCAATATTGCCTTTCAGCAATTCCTCAGAAAGTCGATCCTCGACGTGCTTTTGAATCGCTCTTCTTAACGGACGAGCACCATACTCAAGATCTACGCCTTCGTCGGCAATCTTGGCTTTTGCTGCTTCCGTCAATTCAATTGAAAGGTCCTGCTCTTTTAGTCGTTTTGTCAATTGATCAGACATGAGAGACACAATCTCTTTTAGATGTTTCTTTTCGAGTGAGTGGAAGACAATGATTTCATCAATACGGTTGATGAACTCCGGTCTAAACGCACGTTTCAACTCACCCATTACTTTGCCTTTCATATCTTTGTAATTTTGACTTTCATCCTGCACGTTAAAGCCAACATATTTATTGCGCTTCAGCTCACTAGCTCCAACGTTTGAAGTCATAATCAAAATCGTATTTCTAAAGTCAACAGTACGACCTTTAGAATCAGTGAGACGACCATCTTCTAACACTTGAAGTAAGATGTTAAACACATCAGGGTGCGCCTTTTCAATCTCATCTAGAAGCACGACAGAATACGGCTTTCTTCTCACTTTTTCAGTCAGCTGACCGCCCTCATCATAGCCCACATAGCCTGGAGGTGATCCAACAAGTCTTGAAGTCGAGTGTTTTTCCATGTACTCAGACATATCAATACGAATCATCGCTTCTTCATCACCGAAGATAGACTCAGCGAGTGCTCTTGCAAGCTCAGTCTTACCAACACCTGTTGGCCCTAAGAAAATAAAGGAGCCTATCGGACGTTTCGGATCTTTTAGTCCAGCACGGGCACGTCTTACAGCTTTTGCAACAGCAACAACTGCTTCATCCTGTCCAATGACGCGAGAGTGGAGCAATTGTTCCATGTTTAGAAGCTTATCTGTTTCTGTTTGAGCAATTTTTGAAACAGGTACTCCCGTCCAGCTAGAAACAACCATTGCGATATCATCCACAGAAACCTCTGAATTCTCTTGTCCCTGCTTTTCTTTCCAAGATTTCTTCGTCACTTCTACCTTTTCACGCAAACGTTGCTCCGTATCACGAAGAGAAGCGGCTTTTTCGAATTCTTGACTTTGAACAGCTGCATCCTTTTCCTTGCGTACTTCATCCAGCTTTTGCTCAAGTTCCTTTAGATTAGGCGGTGTTGTGAAAGAACGTAAACGAACTTTTGAACCCGCCTCATCAATTAAGTCAATCGCCTTATCTGGAAGGAAACGATCAGAGATATAACGATCAGAAAGCTTTACCGCCGCCTCAATGGCTTCATCTGTAATAGACACACGGTGATGTGCTTCATAACGGTCTCTAAGCCCTCTTAAAATTTGAATACTTTCATCAACAGATGGCTGGTCCACTTGAATTGGCTGGAATCGACGTTCAAGTGCAGCATCTTTTTCAATATATTTACGGTACTCATCTAACGTTGTTGCCCCGATACATTGAAGCTCACCACGTGCTAAAGATGGTTTTAGAATATTAGAGGCATCAATCGCACCCTCTGCTCCTCCTGCACCAATCAGTGTATGAAGCTCATCAATGAAGAGAATGATATTTCCAGCCTGACGGATTTCGTCCATGACTTTTTTCAAACGATCCTCGAATTCACCACGATATTTCGTTCCCGCTACAACGGTTCCCATATCAAGTGTCATGACTCGTTTATCACGCAAAATTTCAGGCACTTCGTTGTGAATAATTTGCTGTGCGAGGCCTTCTGCGATCGCTGTTTTACCAACACCAGGCTCTCCAATCAAGACAGGGTTATTCTTTGTTCTTCTACTTAGGACCTCAATGACACGCTGAATTTCTTTGCTACGGCCAATCACAGGGTCCAAGCTGTCCTCTTTCGCAATAGCCGTTAAGTCTCTTGCCAAGCTATCTAAAGTTGGTGTATTGGCATTGCTATTAGATCCTGCCGCAGATGCACCCGTTTCATTGCTGCCTAGAAGCTGCAATACTTGCTGGCGTGCTTTATTTAAGCTTACTCCGAGGTTATTTAAGACACGGGCAGCTACACCCTCTCCCTCACGAATAAGACCTAAAAGAATATGTTCTGTCCCTACATAGGAATGACCAAGCTTTCTCGCTTCATCCATAGAAAGCTCCGTAACCTTCTTCGCTCTAGGTGTGTAATGAGGAATAGCTTGAGACACCTCTTGCCCTCTTCCAATCAAGCTCTCGACTTCTTTTTGGATTTTATCTGAAACAAGGCCCAGTGCTTCTAATGCTTTTGCGGCAATGCCCTCACCTTCACGTACAAGACCAAGTAAAATATGCTCTGTTCCGATGTTCTTATGGCCTAGGCGAATGGCTTCTTCTTGTGCAAGTGCTAATACCTTTTGAGCTCTTTCAGTGAATCTTCCAAACATCATATCGTTTCATCCTCCTGTCCATTCCTATGCATTTCTAAGCGCAGCCTTTCTCTAATAATTGCTGCTCGTTTTATATCTCTTTCATTTGGTTCCAAGGCTCCTCCTGAATATTGCTGAAGGAAGCCAGGCTGTGTCAAAATCATGAGTTCATTCAGTATATTACTTGAAAGCCCCTTAATGATACCTAAATCAATTCCAAGTCGCACATCTGACAAACACTTAGCCGTTTCCTTAGATTCAATCATGCGACAATTAGCCAAAATCCCCAAGGAACGGTACACTCTGTCTTCAAGTTCAATTTTAGACGTCTGATATAATGCCTTACGTGCAGATCGCTCTTGTTCAATGAGCTGTGCCGTCACACTATTCAAGTCATCTACAATATCTTCTTCTGATTGACCCAGTGTCATTTGATTTGAAATTTGAAAGATGTTTCCTATTGCTTCGCTACCCTCACCATAAATTCCTCTGACCACAAGACCTAATTGATTAATTGCAGGAATAATGCGATTCATTTGTCTTGTCAGGGCTAATGCTGGTAAGTGCATCATGACTGAAGCCCTAATACCTGTACCTACATTGGTCGGACAGCTCGTTAAGTATCCTCGCTTTTCAGAAAACGCATAATCCACTTGCTCTTCAATCCAGTCATCTATTTGGTTAGCTGCTTTTAGTGCATTAGCCAGCTGAAATCCTGGGAACAAGCATTGAATACGAATATGGTCTTCCTCATTCAGCATGACACTGATTTCTTCATTTTCTGAAAGCAAACAGCCGCCAAATCTTGATTCTGCTAAATTGGGGCTAATCAAATGCTTTTCAACAAGTACCCTTTTAGCCAAAGGCTGCGTGTCATTCATTCGAATCAGAACAAAGTTTCCAATGTCCTTCACTTCCTGGCTCGCAAACTTTTGCTCGAATTGCTGAAGAACAGCTTCAGCCTCCTCTTGAGAAAACTGAGTTGGGAAACGAACATGCTCTAGATTGCGTGCCAGCCGAATACGACTGCTTAGAACAATGTCACTTTCTGGTCCTTTCTGTTTCATCCATTGACTTAATGCGTCTTGAATAAAATGCTGGAGCGACATGTCGTTAATCTCCCTCCCTCTGCTGAGATTGCTCATGCTCTAACGCACGAATTTGATCTCGAACTTCCGCTGCTTTTTCAAACTCTTCCTGTTCAATCAGCTGCTTCAGTTCTTGCTGCATTAACTCAAGTTTCCGGCGAACATGCAGACTGCCGGCAATCCGTTTAGGGACTTTTCCATTATGGACTGTATTTCCACTATGGACTTTCCTTAAAACAGGATTTAAATACTGATCAAAGGTTCGATAACATTCTGCACAGCCAAAACGGCCTGTTTTCCTGAATTGCTGAAAAGTTAAGCCACACTTAGGACATTGATCCACTTCTCTTGCCTCTTGAAAAATAGATGATCCTTTATTCGCACTTGTGGTAAAGCTAGGATCAATATTCAATAAGCCTGATAATAAGTTGTGAATCGAGAAACCTTGGTTTCCACTCATAGCATATGAATCACTGTTTTCTTTTGCACATTGTTCACATATGTGCATTTCTTGTTTTTCTCCATTTATTACTTTCGTAAAGTGAAAAGTGGCTGGTCTCTCATTGCATTCTTGACAAATCAATCTTTTCACCCGCTTTACTTTAATTTCAAAGCATTTAACATCGCTTTCATCATCCGAGCCCGCAGTTCATCTCGTTCAGGTAAATCAATGTGTAAAACAGAACGGTCCATGACACTAATCATCATCTTTGCTTCTCTTTCGGATAAAATGTTGTTCTCAACAAGACGCATGATGATATGATCAGATGCAGCCTGTGATAAACGATGATATATTTGGGAAATAATGTTGTTCAATAAATCGACTTCATCATTTATTTTGACTTTAATGATACGGATATAGCCACCGCCGCCACGCTTACTTTCGACGATATAACCTCTTTCGCTCGTAAAGCGTGTATTGATAACATAGTTAATTTGTGAAGGTACGCATTGAAACTTATCTGCAATTTCATTGCGTTTAATTTCTAATATTTCTCGACCATTCTGATCCAAGACTTCCTTCAAATACTGCTCGATGATATCAGAAATATTTTGTGCCACTCCGCCTCCTCCTCCATTGACTTTGACTATATTTGACTTTAATCTTACTATAAATTTTTTCGATCGATTTTTCAAGATAATCGCTCAACTAACAATATTATTTCCACATTTATCTGGTGCCAAACGTCCCAAAAACACAAAAAAAGACCAGTTCCGACTGGAACTGATCCTTTGAAAAGCTTGGCGGCGTCCTACTCTCACAGGGGGAAACCCCCAACTACCATCGGCGCTGAAGAGCTTAACTTCCGTGTTCGGTATGGGAACGGGTGTGACCTCTTCGCTATCGCCACCAAACCTGATGGAGAGAATGTTCTCTCAAAACTAGATAACAACGTTCATTTTTCACATTAGAATATAGGTTAAGTCCTCGATCTATTAGTATCTGTCAGCTCCACGTGTCACCACGCTTCCACCTCAGACCTATCAACCTGATCATCTTTCAGGGATCTTACTTCCTTGCGGAATGGGAAATCTCATCTTGAGGGGGGCTTCATGCTTAGATGCTTTCAGCACTTATCCCGTCCGCACATAGCTACCCAGCGATGCCCTTGGCAGAACAACTGGTACACCAGCGGTGCGTCCATCCCGGTCCTCTCGTACTAAGGACAGCTCCTCTCAAATTTCCTGCGCCCGCGACGGATAGGGACCGAACTGTCTCACGACGTTCTGAACCCAGCTCGCGTACCGCTTTAATGGGCGAACAGCCCAACCCTTGGGACCGACTACAGCCCCAGGATGCGATGAGCCGACATCGAGGTGCCAAACCTCCCCGTCGATGTGGACTCTTGGGGGAGATAAGCCTGTTATCCCCGGGGTAGCTTTTATCCGTTGAGCGATGGCCCTTCCATGCGGAACCACCGGATCACTAAGCCCGACTTTCGTCCCTGCTCGACTTGTAGGTCTCGCAGTCAAGCTCCCTTGTGCCTTTACACTCTGCGAATGATTTCCAACCATTCTGAGGGAACCTTTGGGCGCCTCCGTTACATTTTAGGAGGCGACCGCCCCAGTCAAACTGCCCACCTGACACTGTCTCCCTGCCCGATAAGGGCAGCGGGTTAGAAGGTCAATACAGCCAGGGTAGTATCCCACCGATGCCTCCACCGAAGCTAGCGCTCCGGTTTCCAAGGCTCCTACCTATCCTGTACAAGCTGTACCAACATTCAATATCAGGCTGCAGTAAAGCTCCACGGGGTCTTTCCGTCCTGTCGCGGGTAACCTGCATCTTCACAGGTACTATAATTTCACCGAGTCTCTCGTTGAGACAGTGCCCAGATCGTTGCGCCTTTCGTGCGGGTCGGAACTTACCCGACAAGGAATTTCGCTACCTTAGGACCGTTATAGTTACGGCCGCCGTTTACTGGGGCTTCAATTCGCACCTTCGCTTACGCTAAGCGCTCCTCTTAACCTTCCAGCACCGGGCAGGCGTCAGCCCCTATACTTCGCCTTACGGCTTCGCAGAGACCTGTGTTTTTGCTAAACAGTCGCCTGGGCCTATTCACTGCGGCTTCTCGGGGCTTTAACACCCTAAGAAGCACCCCTTCTCCCGAAGTTACGGGGTCATTTTGCCGAGTTCCTTAACGAGAGTTCTCTCGATCACCTTAGGATTCTCTCCTCGCCTACCTGTGTCGGTTTGCGGTACGGGCACCTCTCACCTCGCTAGAGGCTTTTCTTGGCAGTGTGGAATCAGGAACTTCGCTACTAAATTTCGCTCGCCATCACAGCTCAGCCTTCACGGGAAACGGATTTGCCTATTTCCCAGCCTAACTGCTTGGACGCGGATATCCAATACCGCGCTTACCCTATCCTCCTGCGTCCCCCCATTGCTCAAATGGTGAGGAGGTGGTACAGGAATATCAACCTGTTGTCCATCGCCTACGCCTTTCGGCCTCGGCTTAGGTCCCGACTAACCCTGAGCGGACGAGCCTTCCTCAGGAAACCTTAGGCATTCGGTGGACGGGATTCTCACCCGTCTTTCGCTACTCATACCGGCATTCTCACTTCTAAGCGCTCCACCAGTCCTTCCGGTCTGACTTCACTGCACTTAGAACGCTCTCCTACCACTGTTCGTAAGAACAGTCCGCAGCTTCGGTGATACGTTTAGCCCCGGTACATTTTCGGCGCAGAGTCACTCGACCAGTGAGCTATTACGCACTCTTTAAATGGTGGCTGCTTCTAAGCCAACATCCTGGTTGTCTAAGCAACTCCACATCCTTTTCCACTTAACGTATACTTTGGGACCTTAGCTGGCGGTCTGGGCTGTTTCCCTTTCGACTACGGATCTTATCACTCGCAGTCTGACTCCCAAGGATAAGTCATCGGCATTCGGAGTTTGACTGAATTCGGTAACCCGGTAGGGGCCCCTAGTCCAATCAGTGCTCTACCTCCGAGACTCTTACCTTGAGGCTAGCCCTAAAGCTATTTCGGAGAGAACCAGCTATCTCCAGGTTCGATTGGCATTTCACCCCTACCCACACCTCATCCCCGCACTTTTCAACGTGCGTGGGTTCGGGCCTCCATTCAGTGTTACCTGAACTTCACCCTGGACATGGGTAGATCACCTGGTTTCGGGTCTACGACCACGTACTCATGCGCCCTATTCAGACTCGCTTTCGCTGCGGCTCCGCATCTTCTGCTTAACCTTGCACGGGATCGTAACTCGCCGGTTCATTCTACAAAAGGCACGCCATCACCCGTTAACGGGCTCTGACTACTTGTAGGCACACGGTTTCAGGATCTATTTCACTCCCCTTCCGGGGTGCTTTTCACCTTTCCCTCACGGTACTGGTTCACTATCGGTCACTAGGGAGTATTTAGCCTTGGGAGATGGTCCTCCCGGATTCCGACGGAATTTCACGTGTTCCGCCGTACTCAGGATCCACTCTGGAGAGAACAACATTTCAGTTACAGGGCTGTTACCTTCTTTGGCGGGCCTTTCCAGACCTCTTCGCTTATATCGTTCCTTTGTAACTCCGTATAGAGTGTCCTACAACCCCAAGAGGCAAGCCTCTTGGTTTGGGCTGTTCCCGTTTCGCTCGCCGCTACTCAGGGAATCGCATTTGCTTTCTCTTCCTCCGGGTACTTAGATGTTTCAGTTCCCCGGGTATGCCTTCTCATACTCTATGTATTCAAGTATGGATACTACTCCATTACGAGCAGTGGGTTTCCCCATTCGGAAATCTCCGGATCAAAGCTTGCTTACAGCTCCCCGAAGCATATCGGTGTTCGTCCCGTCCTTCATCGGCTCCTAGTGCCAAGGCATCCACCGTGCGCCCTTTCTAACTTAACCATTTCTTACTTTAGAAAGAATCACTATGTGTGATGAACTTTGCATTGCATTCAATGTGAATGTATTACTTATTGTTATCTAGTTTTCAAAGAACAATCCTGTCTCGCTAGAGACATGTTTGAAGGAATGATCCTTCAAAACTAAACAAGACGAAAAACGTACGCTGCTCCATATATCCTTAGAAAGGAGGTGATCCAGCCGCACCTTCCGATACGGCTACCTTGTTACGACTTCACCCCAATCATCTGCCCCACCTTCGGCGGCTGGCTCCATAAAGGTTACCTCACCGACTTCGGGTGTTGCAAACTCTCGTGGTGTGACGGGCGGTGTGTACAAGGCCCGGGAACGTATTCACCGCGGCATGCTGATCCGCGATTACTAGCGATTCCAGCTTCACGCAGTCGAGTTGCAGACTGCGATCCGAACTGAGAACAGATTTGTGGGATTGGCTAAACCTTGCGGTCTCGCAGCCCTTTGTTCTGTCCATTGTAGCACGTGTGTAGCCCAGGTCATAAGGGGCATGATGATTTGACGTCATCCCCACCTTCCTCCGGTTTGTCACCGGCAGTCACCTTAGAGTGCCCAACTGAATGCTGGCAACTAAGATCAAGGGTTGCGCTCGTTGCGGGACTTAACCCAACATCTCACGACACGAGCTGACGACAACCATGCACCACCTGTCACTCTGTCCCCGAAGGGAAAGCCCTATCTCTAGGGTTGTCAGAGGATGTCAAGACCTGGTAAGGTTCTTCGCGTTGCTTCGAATTAAACCACATGCTCCACCGCTTGTGCGGGCCCCCGTCAATTCCTTTGAGTTTCAGTCTTGCGACCGTACTCCCCAGGCGGAGTGCTTAATGCGTTAGCTGCAGCACTAAGGGGCGGAAACCCCCTAACACTTAGCACTCATCGTTTACGGCGTGGACTACCAGGGTATCTAATCCTGTTCGCTCCCCACGCTTTCGCTCCTCAGCGTCAGTTACAGACCAGAGAGTCGCCTTCGCCACTGGTGTTCCTCCACATCTCTACGCATTTCACCGCTACACGTGGAATTCCACTCTCCTCTTCTGCACTCAAGTTTCCCAGTTTCCAATGACCCTCCCCGGTTGAGCCGGGGGCTTTCACATCAGACTTAAGAAACCGCCTGCGAGCCCTTTACGCCCAATAATTCCGGACAACGCTTGCCACCTACGTATTACCGCGGCTGCTGGCACGTAGTTAGCCGTGGCTTTCTGGTTAGGTACCGTCAAGGTGCAAGCAGTTACTCTTGCACTTGTTCTTCCCTAACAACAGAGCTTTACGATCCGAAAACCTTCATCACTCACGCGGCGTTGCTCCGTCAGACTTTCGTCCATTGCGGAAGATTCCCTACTGCTGCCTCCCGTAGGAGTCTGGGCCGTGTCTCAGTCCCAGTGTGGCCGATCACCCTCTCAGGTCGGCTACGCATCGTCGCCTTGGTGAGCCGTTACCTCACCAACTAGCTAATGCGCCGCGGGTCCATCTGTAAGTGACAGCCGAAACCGTCTTTCATCCTTGAACCATGCGGTTCAAGGAACTATCCGGTATTAGCTCCGGTTTCCCGGAGTTATCCCAGTCTTACAGGCAGGTTACCCACGTGTTACTCACCCGTCCGCCGCTAACATCCGGGAGCAAGCTCCCTTCTGTCCGCTCGACTTGCATGTATTAGGCACGCCGCCAGCGTTCGTCCTGAGCCAGGATCAAACTCTCCGAAAAAGTACAAAACCGAAGTTTTGTTTTTTCGTCAGCGTTTGACTGACTACCTATGATGTATCATAGGATTTTTTATAAAAACTCGAATTAACAGGTACGTTTTGTCTTGTTTAGTTTTCAAAGATCATATTGGTGGAGCCTAGCGGGATCGAACCGCTGACCTCCTGCGTGCAAGGCAGGCGCTCTCCCAGCTGAGCTAAGGCCCCATAAAAGATGGTCGGGAAGACAGGATTCGAACCTGCGACCCCTTGGTCCCAAACCAAGTGCTCTACCAAGCTGAGCTACTTCCCGATCTTAATGGCGCGCCCGAGAGGAGTCGAACCCCTAACCTTTTGATCCGTAGTCAAACGCTCTATCCAATTGAGCTACGGGCGCTTATTTTATAATGCCGAGGGCCGGACTTGAACCGGCACGGTAGTCACCTACCGCAGGATTTTAAGTCCTGTGTGTCTGCCAATTCCACCACCCCGGCGTGGATGGTATAAGCGGAAGACGGGATTCGAACCCGCGACCCCCACCTTGGCAAGGTGGTGTTCTACCACTGAACTACTTCCGCATTACAGGATTTCTTTATGTTGTTTGGCAATGCGGGTGAAGGGACTTGAACCCCCACGTCATAAAGACACTAGATCCTAAGTCTAGCGCGTCTGCCAATTCCGCCACACCCGCATGAAAATGGTGAGCCATGAAGGACTCGAACCTTCGACCCTCTGATTAAAAGTCAGATGCTCTACCAACTGAGCTAATGGCTCGCTTTTAAAGCGACTTGTCTATCTTACCATATGAAAGTGGTGCCGGCAAGAGGACTTGAACCCCCAACCTACTGATTACAAGTCAGTTGCTCTACCAGTTGAGCTACACCGGCTTTATCTATCCTAACATTATGTAAGAATAAATATGGTGGAGGATGACGGGCTCGAACCGCCGACCCTCTGCTTGTAAGGCAGATGCTCTCCCAGCTGAGCTAATCCTCCATATTATGTCGTTTCGAATGTCTCTCGATCTGACAAATAGTATTATATAACGATAAGATATTGTTTGTAAAGACTTTTTTAAAATAATTTTTGAATTTATTTTAAAGCTATTTTTTCACATCTTTTCGTTAAGGCACCTAAAGAAGTTTACCACTTGTCTCTTCATTTTAAAAGTCTTTTTTTCATTTTTTTATGTTTTTTTGTTAAAAAGGGGATTAATAGCGCTTTTTCAATGTAAAAACAGCTCTTTTAAAGCTGAAAAATGTTTGTTTTATTCCTTAAATCCTCAGGTAACGTGCATATAGAAACGAATTTTTTTATTATTTTATTTTTCCGAGAAACCATTTTGTAAATTTGCTTTATATTAAATTGATCCTGGTCATTTTCCAAAAATTCTTCTCAATGTTCCCTTGCCTCATCAAACATTGTGGTGCTTAACTCAAATCTTCCTCCCCTCTCTCATTAGCAAACCAAGATGCCCTTTGCTCTCTTATGTAGGTTTCAATGATCTAGCAGCAAGCGCAGTTCGCTACATATGGTTGCCAGAGGAGAAGATCCTTCTTAGACATGTTTACTCGTTCGATGTTGACTCTTAGCAAGATGAGCGAGCGACGAGATTGGATGATAAGAATTTTATAGAATGTCTAGAATTCCAGTGAAGGGGATGAAATGAATGAGTTATTGAGAATGTAGTGAAAGACCACTATTTTCAATATAAATAGATATATCATTTATTAAAACACAAAAAAGACCAGTTCCGACTGGAACTGATCCTTTGAAAAGCTTGGCGGCGTCCTACTCTCACAGGGGGAAACCCCCAACTACCATCGGCGCTGAAGAGCTTAACTTCCGTGTTCGGTATGGGAACGGGTGTGACCTCTTCGCTATCGCCACCAAACCTGATGGAGAGAATGTTCTCTCAAAACTAGATAACAACGTTCATTTTTCACATTAGAATATAGGTTAAGTCCTCGATCTATTAGTATCTGTCAGCTCCACGTGTCACCACGCTTCCACCTCAGACCTATCAACCTGATCATCTTTCAGGGATCTTACTTCCTTGCGGAATGGGAAATCTCATCTTGAGGGGGGCTTCATGCTTAGATGCTTTCAGCACTTATCCCGTCCGCACATAGCTACCCAGCGATGCCCTTGGCAGAACAACTGGTACACCAGCGGTGCGTCCATCCCGGTCCTCTCGTACTAAGGACAGCTCCTCTCAAATTTCCTGCGCCCGCGACGGATAGGGACCGAACTGTCTCACGACGTTCTGAACCCAGCTCGCGTACCGCTTTAATGGGCGAACAGCCCAACCCTTGGGACCGACTACAGCCCCAGGATGCGATGAGCCGACATCGAGGTGCCAAACCTCCCCGTCGATGTGGACTCTTGGGGGAGATAAGCCTGTTATCCCCGGGGTAGCTTTTATCCGTTGAGCGATGGCCCTTCCATGCGGAACCACCGGATCACTAAGCCCGACTTTCGTCCCTGCTCGACTTGTAGGTCTCGCAGTCAAGCTCCCTTGTGCCTTTACACTCTGCGAATGATTTCCAACCATTCTGAGGGAACCTTTGGGCGCCTCCGTTACATTTTAGGAGGCGACCGCCCCAGTCAAACTGCCCACCTGACACTGTCTCCCTGCCCGATAAGGGCAGCGGGTTAGAAGGTCAATACAGCCAGGGTAGTATCCCACCGATGCCTCCACCGAAGCTAGCGCTCCGGTTTCCAAGGCTCCTACCTATCCTGTACAAGCTGTACCAACATTCAATATCAGGCTGCAGTAAAGCTCCACGGGGTCTTTCCGTCCTGTCGCGGGTAACCTGCATCTTCACAGGTACTATAATTTCACCGAGTCTCTCGTTGAGACAGTGCCCAGATCGTTGCGCCTTTCGTGCGGGTCGGAACTTACCCGACAAGGAATTTCGCTACCTTAGGACCGTTATAGTTACGGCCGCCGTTTACTGGGGCTTCAATTCGCACCTTCGCTTACGCTAAGCGCTCCTCTTAACCTTCCAGCACCGGGCAGGCGTCAGCCCCTATACTTCGCCTTACGGCTTCGCAGAGACCTGTGTTTTTGCTAAACAGTCGCCTGGGCCTATTCACTGCGGCTTCTCGGGGCTTTAACACCCTAAGAAGCACCCCTTCTCCCGAAGTTACGGGGTCATTTTGCCGAGTTCCTTAACGAGAGTTCTCTCGATCACCTTAGGATTCTCTCCTCGCCTACCTGTGTCGGTTTGCGGTACGGGCACCTCTCACCTCGCTAGAGGCTTTTCTTGGCAGTGTGGAATCAGGAACTTCGCTACTAAATTTCGCTCGCCATCACAGCTCAGCCTTCACGGGAAACGGATTTGCCTATTTCCCAGCCTAACTGCTTGGACGCGGATATCCAATACCGCGCTTACCCTATCCTCCTGCGTCCCCCCATTGCTCAAATGGTGAGGAGGTGGTACAGGAATATCAACCTGTTGTCCATCGCCTACGCCTTTCGGCCTCGGCTTAGGTCCCGACTAACCCTGAGCGGACGAGCCTTCCTCAGGAAACCTTAGGCATTCGGTGGACGGGATTCTCACCCGTCTTTCGCTACTCATACCGGCATTCTCACTTCTAAGCGCTCCACCAGTCCTTCCGGTCTGACTTCACTGCACTTAGAACGCTCTCCTACCACTGTTCGTAAGAACAGTCCGCAGCTTCGGTGATACGTTTAGCCCCGGTACATTTTCGGCGCAGAGTCACTCGACCAGTGAGCTATTACGCACTCTTTAAATGGTGGCTGCTTCTAAGCCAACATCCTGGTTGTCTAAGCAACTCCACATCCTTTTCCACTTAACGTATACTTTGGGACCTTAGCTGGCGGTCTGGGCTGTTTCCCTTTCGACTACGGATCTTATCACTCGCAGTCTGACTCCCAAGGATAAGTCATCGGCATTCGGAGTTTGACTGAATTCGGTAACCCGGTAGGGGCCCCTAGTCCAATCAGTGCTCTACCTCCGAGACTCTTACCTTGAGGCTAGCCCTAAAGCTATTTCGGAGAGAACCAGCTATCTCCAGGTTCGATTGGCATTTCACCCCTACCCACACCTCATCCCCGCACTTTTCAACGTGCGTGGGTTCGGGCCTCCATTCAGTGTTACCTGAACTTCACCCTGGACATGGGTAGATCACCTGGTTTCGGGTCTACGACCACGTACTCATGCGCCCTATTCAGACTCGCTTTCGCTGCGGCTCCGCATCTTCTGCTTAACCTTGCACGGGATCGTAACTCGCCGGTTCATTCTACAAAAGGCACGCCATCACCCGTTAACGGGCTCTGACTACTTGTAGGCACACGGTTTCAGGATCTATTTCACTCCCCTTCCGGGGTGCTTTTCACCTTTCCCTCACGGTACTGGTTCACTATCGGTCACTAGGGAGTATTTAGCCTTGGGAGATGGTCCTCCCGGATTCCGACGGAATTTCACGTGTTCCGCCGTACTCAGGATCCACTCTGGAGAGAACAACATTTCAGTTACAGGGCTGTTACCTTCTTTGGCGGGCCTTTCCAGACCTCTTCGCTTATATCGTTCCTTTGTAACTCCGTATAGAGTGTCCTACAACCCCAAGAGGCAAGCCTCTTGGTTTGGGCTGTTCCCGTTTCGCTCGCCGCTACTCAGGGAATCGCATTTGCTTTCTCTTCCTCCGGGTACTTAGATGTTTCAGTTCCCCGGGTATGCCTTCTCATACTCTATGTATTCAAGTATGGATACTACTCCATTACGAGCAGTGGGTTTCCCCATTCGGAAATCTCCGGATCAAAGCTTGCTTACAGCTCCCCGAAGCATATCGGTGTTCGTCCCGTCCTTCATCGGCTCCTAGTGCCAAGGCATCCACCGTGCGCCCTTTCTAACTTAACCATTTCTTACTTTAGAAAGAATCACTATGTGTGATGAACTTTGCATTGCATTCAATGTGAATGTATTACTTATTGTTATCTAGTTTTCAAAGAACAATCCTGTCTCGCTAGAGACATGTTTGAAGGAATGATCCTTCAAAACTAAACAAGACGAAAAACGTACGCTGCTCCATATATCCTTAGAAAGGAGGTGATCCAGCCGCACCTTCCGATACGGCTACCTTGTTACGACTTCACCCCAATCATCTGCCCCACCTTCGGCGGCTGGCTCCATAAAGGTTACCTCACCGACTTCGGGTGTTGCAAACTCTCGTGGTGTGACGGGCGGTGTGTACAAGGCCCGGGAACGTATTCACCGCGGCATGCTGATCCGCGATTACTAGCGATTCCAGCTTCACGCAGTCGAGTTGCAGACTGCGATCCGAACTGAGAACAGATTTGTGGGATTGGCTAAACCTTGCGGTCTCGCAGCCCTTTGTTCTGTCCATTGTAGCACGTGTGTAGCCCAGGTCATAAGGGGCATGATGATTTGACGTCATCCCCACCTTCCTCCGGTTTGTCACCGGCAGTCACCTTAGAGTGCCCAACTGAATGCTGGCAACTAAGATCAAGGGTTGCGCTCGTTGCGGGACTTAACCCAACATCTCACGACACGAGCTGACGACAACCATGCACCACCTGTCACTCTGTCCCCGAAGGGAAAGCCCTATCTCTAGGGTTGTCAGAGGATGTCAAGACCTGGTAAGGTTCTTCGCGTTGCTTCGAATTAAACCACATGCTCCACCGCTTGTGCGGGCCCCCGTCAATTCCTTTGAGTTTCAGTCTTGCGACCGTACTCCCCAGGCGGAGTGCTTAATGCGTTAGCTGCAGCACTAAGGGGCGGAAACCCCCTAACACTTAGCACTCATCGTTTACGGCGTGGACTACCAGGGTATCTAATCCTGTTCGCTCCCCACGCTTTCGCTCCTCAGCGTCAGTTACAGACCAGAGAGTCGCCTTCGCCACTGGTGTTCCTCCACATCTCTACGCATTTCACCGCTACACGTGGAATTCCACTCTCCTCTTCTGCACTCAAGTTTCCCAGTTTCCAATGACCCTCCCCGGTTGAGCCGGGGGCTTTCACATCAGACTTAAGAAACCGCCTGCGAGCCCTTTACGCCCAATAATTCCGGACAACGCTTGCCACCTACGTATTACCGCGGCTGCTGGCACGTAGTTAGCCGTGGCTTTCTGGTTAGGTACCGTCAAGGTGCAAGCAGTTACTCTTGCACTTGTTCTTCCCTAACAACAGAGCTTTACGATCCGAAAACCTTCATCACTCACGCGGCGTTGCTCCGTCAGACTTTCGTCCATTGCGGAAGATTCCCTACTGCTGCCTCCCGTAGGAGTCTGGGCCGTGTCTCAGTCCCAGTGTGGCCGATCACCCTCTCAGGTCGGCTACGCATCGTCGCCTTGGTGAGCCGTTACCTCACCAACTAGCTAATGCGCCGCGGGTCCATCTGTAAGTGACAGCCGAAACCGTCTTTCATCCTTGAACCATGCGGTTCAAGGAACTATCCGGTATTAGCTCCGGTTTCCCGGAGTTATCCCAGTCTTACAGGCAGGTTACCCACGTGTTACTCACCCGTCCGCCGCTAACATCCGGGAGCAAGCTCCCTTCTGTCCGCTCGACTTGCATGTATTAGGCACGCCGCCAGCGTTCGTCCTGAGCCAGGATCAAACTCTCCGAAAAAGTACAAAACCGAAGTTTTGTTTTTTCGTCAGCGTTTGACTGACTACCTATGATGTATCATAGGATTTTTTATAAAAACTCGAATTAACAGGTACGTTTTGTCTTGTTTAGTTTTCAAAGATCATTTTCGTTATCGCTCGTAAGCGACTTTAATATCTTAACACTTCGCTTTGGTTGAAGTCAAGAACTTTTTTCATTTTCTTTTTTCAACCTCGTTGCTGTTTTGCGGCAACGAATAATAATATACCATCTGGATTCTTTTCTTGCAATAGTTTTTTTGAAAAAAGTTTCATTTTATGAAAAATAAAAAGCGCCACAGATCAAATGGCGCTTTTGTTGATATATTAACGGTTTCTCATTTGCGGGAAAAGCAGTACATCTCTGATTGATGGAGAATTTGTTAGCAGCATGATTAATCGGTCGATACCGATTCCTAGTCCACCTGTTGGCGGCATGCCATATTCTAATGCTTCAACAAAATCGTCATCCATGAGATGCGCTTCGTCATTTCCTTCTTCACGTTCTTTTAATTGAGCTTCAAAACGTTCTCTTTGGTCGATTGGATCATTCAGCTCGGTGAATGCATTTGCATGCTCGCGGCGTACGATGAATAGCTCAAAGCGGTCCGTGAAGCGCGGGTCTTCAGGATTTTTCTTAGCTAATGGAGAAATCTCGACTGGGTGCCCGTAAATAAAAGTAGGCTGAACCAGTGTTTCTTCTACTTTTTGCTCGAAGAACTCATTGATAATATGACCTACTGTCATATTTTTTGTGATTTCAACATCGTGATCAGCAGCATGCTGTTTTGCTTCTTCTACAGACATCTCCTGCCAGAAGTCTACACCTGTTGCTTCTTTGACTGCTTCAACCATATGGAGTCTCTTCCATTCAGGTTTTAGATCAATTTGATCTTCTCCATATTGAATCGTTGTTGTTCCTAGTACTTCTTGGGCAATATGAGCAATCAAGTTTTCCGTTAGGTTCATGATGTCTTTATAGTCTGCATATGCTTCATACAGTTCAATCATAGTAAATTCCGGGTTATGACGAGTTGAGACTCCTTCATTACGGAATACGCGACCAATCTCGTATACTTTCTCTAGACCACCGACAATTAGACGTTTTAAATGCAGCTCGATCGCAATACGCATATAAAGCGGCATATCAAGTGCATTGTGATGAGTAATGAAAGGACGAGCTGATGCACCACCAGGGATGCTATGCATTGTTGGTGTTTCAACTTCTAGGTATCCTTTTGAATCTAAGTATCTTCTCATTGATTGAATGATTTTGCTGCGCATGATGAACGTCTGCTTACTTTCTGGATTGACAATCAGGTCAAGGTAACGCTGACGATAGCGTTGTTCTACATCTTTTAGTCCGTGATATTTATCAGGGAGCGGGCGAAGTGCTTTTGTAAGAACCTCAAAGCTAGTCGCTTTAATTGAAAGTTCTCCTACATTCGTTTTAAATACGGTTCCCGTCACACCGATAATATCGCCTAGGTCCGAGCTTTTGAATAATTCGTAAGCTTCTTCTCCTACACTATCTTTACGTACATAGATTTGAATTTGTCCTTCTAAGTCTTGAATGTGTGCAAAGCCAGCTTTCCCTTTTCCGCGTTTTGTCATCATACGGCCAGCAATTGTTACTTGAGCTGCTTTTTCTTCTAAGTCTTCTTTTGAAAACTCGTCATATTCAGCAATAATTTGTGCGGATTGATGAGAACGGTCATATCGTTCACCGAATGGATCGATACCCTCTTCTCTCATTTTATTCATTTTGTCACGTCTTACTTGGAATTGATCATTTAATTCTTCGTTATTAAGCCCTTCATTACTCATTTATATCACTCCAATAATTTATTTTGCAGAGAAAAGCAGAAAAACTGCCAGTACGTGCACTAGCAGTGAGCTACAAAAAGAAAGATAGTCTTATCCTACTTTTATTCTTTGAAGCTCTTTTGCCTCGGCTTCGATCGTAAAGTCATCTAGAACTTTTACAAGCTCCGCTCTCGTTTCACTTTGATTGATTTGGTTTCTTACATCTGCATTGCCCCGGACACCTTTTAAGTACCATGCTGCATGTTTTCTCATTTCTCTGACAGCCACATGCTCGCCTTTCAGGTCTATGAGTCTGTCTAAGTGAAGTTTGCACACAGACATTTTCTCACGCACATTAGGCTCTTCTTTTAGTTCACCCGTTTCTAAATAATGAACCGTCCGGTAAATCATCCACGGGTTTCCTAGTGCGGCTCTTCCGATCATGACAGCATCTGCACCCGTTTCATCAAGCATACGTTTTGCATCCTGAGGGGTTTTGACATCTCCATTGCCGATGACTGGAATGGAAACAGATTGTTTGACCTCTTTTATAATATCCCAATTCGCCGTTCCTTCGTACATCTGTACACGGGTCCGTCCGTGAAGAGCAACGGCTTGTCCGCCTGCTCGTTCAACAGCACGGGCATTGTCGATAGCGAAAATATGGTCTTCGTCCCAACCCATTCTCATTTTCACAGTAACAGGTTTATCTACAGCTTCTACGACTGAGGATACCATTTCGTAAATCTTGTTTGGATCCAGCAGCCATTTCGCTCCTGCGTCACATTTCGTGATCTTTGGTACAGGACATCCCATATTAATATCAATAATGTCCGCCGTTGTATTCTGGTCTACAAACTTGGCCGCTTCTACGAGCGTGTCCTTTTCTCCCCCAAATATCTGAAGGCTCAACGGTTTTTCACGCTCATCAATGTACAGCATGCCCATCGTTCTGGCATTATTAATCAAGATCGCTTTGTCACTGACCATTTCAGCGCAGACTAAGCCCGCTCCAAACTCTTTCACAGTGAGTCTGAAAGCAGAGTTACACACACCAGCCATTGGTGCGAGCACTACTTTGTTTTTAATTTCGATATCTCCGATTTTAAACATCATGTCCCCTCCTTTCTTCTTCAAGTATTGGTGAAAGTTCTTCCACCGTTATATTTAAAGCATCTGCTATTTGACCAACCATTTGGTTTGTTGGTAATCGATTGCCTCGCTCAATTTCCCCTAAGACAGAGACAGAAATGCCCAGTCTTTTGGCGAACCCTTCCTGAGTATACCCTTTTAGCTTTCGGTATGCACGAATTCTTCTACCCCACATGTCTTTTTCCATATGCTTACACCTTCTTGGTCTGTTACGGCGTTTATCTGGGCTTCGCCGATTTCTGGGCAAATCTCACTCATCGGAACAAGAACGAATAAACGTTCGTACATTCTAGGATGCGGCACTACAAGTTGTTCTGTTTCAATATTTTCACGATTATAAAGTAAAATGTCAAGGTCAGCTGTCCGTGGACCCCACCTCACTTCTCTTGTTCTACCTAACTCCTGCTCAATGTTCTGAGTCAGTGATAGAAGTTCTTCAGGACGAAGCGAGGTGGAAATCTTCACAGCCATGTTCAAGAAGTCATCCTGATTCTCGTAGCCTACAGGTGTTGTCTCATATATAGATGAAATGGATTCAACTTGAACACCTGGATGTTCGTGAAGTCTTTTGACAGCTTCTTTTAAGTAGGTTTCCTTTTTTCCTATGTTTGAGCCTAAAGCGATATATGCTGTATTGTTCATGCGCGTGATCTCGTCATTTCAATGGCAACGGACTGATAGTGTCCTGGAATTGGCGGATCTGGTTTGATTACTTTTACTGTACATTCTTGAACTGTCGGAAAGTCCTTTAACACTTGATTTGTAATTCTTTCTGTCAGCGTTTCAACGAGGTTCACTGGGTCCCCTTCTACAATATTTTTGCAGATGTTGTAGAGCTCAGCATAGTTGATGGTCTCATTTAGGTCATCCGTTTGTCCTGCCTTACTTAAATCAAGTGAAGCTGTTAGGTCCACACGAAAGCGCTGGCCTAGTTTATTCTCTTCTGCAAATACACCGTGATAGCCGTAAAATTCCATTCCGTTTACATATACTTTATCGATGATAAGCGCCTCCTTTATTCAGCATGGCATCCATCATTTTTGCCATTCTTGCGATTTCTTTTACATCGTGCACTCGGACCATCGCGCTGCCCTTTTGAATCCCAAGACAGACCGTCGCACCCGTTCCTTCAGTACGTTCTTCAGGCGGCAGGTCTAAAACTGCACCGATGAATCGTTTGCGGGATGTTGCTAGCAGCAGCGGATACCCTAGGTGGCAAAAATGTTCAAGTTCATTCATGACCATGAGGTTGTCAGTTTTATTTTTCGCAAATCCTACACCAGGGTCTAATATAATCATGTCATCACGGACACCCGCTCGTTTCACAATTTGAACACTTTCTTTCAGATCTGCAATCATATCTGAAATCAGATGGGTGTAATTCCGCTCTGGTCGATTGTGCATTAAGATGATTGGCACGTTGTGCTTCGCTGCCACATGCGCCATTTGAGGATCAGCTTTCGCCCCCCATACATCATTAATGATTGAGGCTCCTGCTTTCACTGCCTCATCTGCGACATGGGCTTTATACGTATCAATAGAAATAGGTATGTCCAATTCTTTTGTGATCTTCTCAATGACAGGAATGACCCTTGAAAGCTCCTCTTGCTCTGAGACAAGTGCCGCCCCCGGCCGAGTCGATTCACCGCCAATATCAATAATATGCGCCCCATCTTCTATGAGCTGCGCTGCATGAGCCAGCGCTTTATCCATTTGATTGAATTTTCCTCCATCTGAAAAAGAGTCCGGTGTGACATTTAAAATGCCCATGACCAATGTCTTTTCTTCATAACTAAGGGTATGGTGCTTGGCTTGTATGATTTTAGGCTGTTTTATCAATTGTTGTGTCATTGTGTCCACCTACTCTTTATGTTCTAGACGTTCTTTTGTATATTCTGTTCTCAGCTTGGTCGAAATCGTTCGGTTGTGGTTTTGCAGGACGGTGTCTCCGATATTTTTAAAAGGCACAATTCCCTGAACCGAATTGGTCATCCACGCCTCATCAGCTGAGAGCAAGTGTGAGAGTGGATATCTTCCTTCTATTAGTGAGATCCCCGAAGCTTGCAGCTTTTCGATACAATATCGACGGGTAACCCCGTTTAAAATGCCGGTATCAAGTGAAGGTGTATAGATCACATCTTTTTTTCGCCAAAATAGATTTGACGTAATTCCTTCTGCCACATCGTCTTCTTTTGTTAAAAAGATCCCTTCTATCGACGGATCGTTCCCTACTTCTCTTTTCGCCAGCAGGTTGTTCATGTAATGATGCGACTTGAGCCGTCTTGGACCTTCCGGTGTGTTTCTTCTTGTATCAAGAATGATTCCCTGTTTTTCATCTACTATTGATTCGGGCCGGAATGGGGAGATCATCACAAAAACAACAGGCTCCTCATAAGGGTCTGCAGAAAATCCATTGCCTCTGCCCGCAGAAACATTGAAGCGGATCCTCGCATGACCGCCCGTTATTTGATTTTGTTTGAATAATGTATGAATGATGTCGAGTACAAATGGTTTCTCTATTGTGGATTCGATGCAAAGGTCACGCAATGATTGATTGAGCCTTTCAAGATGCCAGTCTAACAAGAAGACTTGTCCTGCTAGAGAGGTAAATGTTTCGAATACACCGATGCCATATAGAAAACCATGATCAAAAGGAGAAAGAGTCGCATCTTTCTCCTCTATATACTGACCGTTCAGGTAAATGATCATGCGTTTACTTCATTCCCCTTTTTACGATAGGTTTCAATGAAATTTCTGAGCATTTCCTTACCGAAGGACGTCATAATCGATTCTGGATGGAATTGAACACTTTCAATCGGAAGTTCTTTATGGCGAATGGCCATGAGTTCACCTTCCTTTGTGCTCGCTGTTCTGACAAAGCACTCCGGTAGCGTCTCGTCTTTAACAATTAATGAATGATATCTCGTGGCGACGAGCGGATTTTGGAGTCCCGTGAAGACACCTTTGCCGTCATGTTCAATCTCTGATGTTTTCCCATGCATTAACCGCTCCGCACGAATGACATCTCCACCAAATACTTGTGCAATGGATTGATGACCTAAACAGACACCAAAGATCGGAATCTTCCCAGCAAAATGTTTGATCGCTTCCATACTAATTCCTGCTTCATCCGGACTGCAAGGTCCTGGAGAAATCATCAGAAAGTCTGGCTTAAGCTCTTCGATTTCTTGAATAGTGACTTGATCGTTTCGTTTTACAATCAGTTCTTCCCCAAGCTCACCTAAATACTGGACCAGGTTGTACGTAAATGAATCGTAATTATCAATCATTAATATCATACTCTGCTCACCTCTAACTCAAAATAGTCTCTTCTTTGCTCAACTGTAATGCTTTTTTCACTGCATAGGCTTTTTTAATCGATTCTTTGTATTCGTGCTTTGGTACAGAATCGATGACAATGCCTGCACCTGACTGCATGAAGGCTCTGCCCCCTGTACAATAAGCCGTACGAATGACGATATTAAAATGCATATCTTGATTGAATCCAAACCAGCCTATAGATCCAGTATAAAGCCCACGTCTTGTTGGCTCAAGTTCTTCTATGATTTCCATTGTTCTCACTTTTGGCGCACCTGTAATTGTGCCGCCTGGGAATACAGCTCTCATGACATCTACCGCATCACAATCATCACGCAGCTCCCCTTGGACATTTGATACAATGTGCATCACGTGTGAATATTTCTCAATGGCCATAAATTCGTTCACCTTGACTGAGCCATAAGTAGACACTCGTCCAAGATCATTCCGCTCAAGATCAACGAGCATCACATGTTCTGCGCGTTCTTTTTCATCTTCAATGAGTTCTTTTGCCAGCGCTTGATCTTCCGCATCATCCTTGCCTCTTGATCTTGTGCCAGCGATCGGTCTTGTTTCGAGCTGAATGCCTTTTTTCTTAATAAGCAGCTCTGGAGATCCACAGACAATTTGGAAATCTGGCGTGTGCAGATATGACATATATGGAGATGGATTCACGTGACGTAATGTTTTGTATAAATGATATGGGTGGGTATGAAGCTGTTCATCTTGTCTAATGGATAGGTTCACTTGGAACACATCACCGTTCGCGATATATTGTTTAATCGTTTCTACAGCTACCCCGAAAGCTTCTTCAGTAAAAGGTGCAGCAGGTACACATTCCGAAGAAGACACGTTGACAGGTGAATGTGCTGATTCTTCTGATGTGCTTGTCCAGCTTTGCTTTAATTCTTCGAGTCTTTGATGAACTTCACTGACAGGTTCATCTCCTTCTGTATGAGTGATCAGCCAGAGGGCGTCTTCTTTATGATCAAAGACAGCGACATCATTGAATACGAGGAAATACAAATCAGGCGTCTTCAAATCATCGATGGACAGCATTTTGAAATGCTCGATATATCTTGCGTAATCATAGCTTAAAAATCCAATCGCTCCACCTTGGAAGTCAGGGTATTCGTCGTTCGTTTCGGTTTGTAGGGTTTGAAACCAATCAGCAAATGCCCTGAAAGGATCTCCCTCTTTGAAAAACACCTCACCCTGATAATGGATGGTGGTCATCCCGTCCTTCCCTTTCGCTTTAGCGATCGGATGAATGCCGGCAATACTGTATTCTCCGCCACGTGCACTTTCAAGAAGGACGTGATGTGATTCATGAGCCGTTAATTGTTCGTATCGTTTCAAGAATGCATCTTTCGTAAAAGGAATTTTGATGCCCATCGGCCTACGTTGTGTCATGTTATCATCCTTTTTCATTTTCATTAATCTTATTGTAATGCAATCCAATTTATTTAGAAAATAGTATTTGCTTTCCATCTTCAGAATTCATGAAAAAACCCCAGCAAATGCTGGGGTGTATTGTTTAATCAAATTGATAAAGCGGCGTACTAAGGTATCGTTCACCGTTACTTGGAATAATCGCTAGAACCTTTTTCCCTTTACCAAGCTTCTTCGCTGTTTGTAGCGCTGCATAAATGGCTGCTCCTGAAGATATACCACCAAGGATTCCTTCTTCTTTCGCTGCCTTTCTTGCAAGTTCAAATGCATCTTCGTTTTTCACTTGGATAATGCCGTCATATACTTCTGTGTTCAAGATAGATGGAACAAACCCTGCTCCGATGCCTTGAATTTTATGCGGACCTGGTTTCCCGCCTGATAGTACAGGAGAATCTGTTGGTTCTACCGCATAAAGCTGAATAGATGGGATGGCTTCTTTCAGGACTTCACCAGCACCTGTAATCGTACCGCCCGTACCAACTCCTGCAATAAATGCATCAAGGTCGCCGTCAAACTGTTCAAGAATCTCTTTCCCTGTTGTGCGGCGGTGAATCTCAGCATTGGCTTCATTGCTGAACTGCTGAGGCATGAAGTATCCGTGCTCTTCTGCTAATTCTTCTGCTTTTTTGATGGCACCTTTCATTCCTTCTGCACCCGGTGTTAATACAAGCTCTGCACCGTAAGCGCGTAAAAGGTTGCGGCGCTCCTGACTCATTGTATCCGGCATAACTAAAATCGCATTGATTCCTTTTGCAGCCGCGACCATCGCAAGACCGATTCCTGTGTTTCCACTTGTTGGCTCAATGAGTGTGTCACCAGCTTTTAATGTACCTTTTGCTTCAGCATCTTCGATCATCGCTAACGCAATACGATCTTTTACACTGCTGCCTGGGTTCATATATTCAAGTTTCAAGTAGACATCCGCACTGTCTTCATCTACTAAACGGTTTAATTTAACGACTGGTGTATTTCCTATTAGTTCAAAAACTGAATTTGCAATACGAGCCATCACTAACACCTCTATCTCCGAGTAATTTTATTGTATTAATATTAAATTATCAATTTCGAAAAATTTTGTCAATGCTTTTAGTCCTGCTCTCCATCGTAAAACCATGTGACTTTTGCTTCTTTCCACAGGGTTTTGACATTCGCCTTTTCACCCAGATCTTCCATGGCGATCTGCCTTTTGATCTGATCTTTGACTTCTTCATAAGAGAAGGAGCGGCCATTTAATTTTTCTTTTAATTGTATGATGGCATAACCATTTTTGATCTCGATCGGCTCTTTCGTCCATTCATCTGGCTTAAGCTTTTGGGCTTCTTGTATGTATAGGGCTGGAATGCTTTCTTGCTCTTCTGTGACAAATCCAAGATCTCCGCCGTAAGGAGAGGTATATCGATCGGTGGATCGTTCAGCTGCTACAGCTTCGAAACTAGATCCGCCCTTTAAATCTTTTAATACACTTTGTGCCTCGTCTTTTGTTTTCACAACAATGTGGCGAATTCGGTATGAGTCATCATATTGATACAAGTCTTTGTTTTTTTCATAAAAGGATTTGGCTTCTTTTTCAGAAACGACCGCATCTCTCGTTAGAAGCTGTTCTAATAAAATTTGATAACGAATCTGCTCTTTCCATTCCTTTTCACTTGTATGACCGTCTTCGTAGAAATTATTAGATACCGCTTTCAGCATCAGCAGCTCACGATTGATCTCTTTTGAAGATACCTCCAGCTTGTTTTCTTTCGCAAGCTGATTGACTACCTTCTGATTGATCATTTGTTCAAGTGTTGCCTTTCCGTAGCGGTCTTCCATTTTCTTTAACCATTCTTGACGTGTGACTTTCTCTTTCCCAATAGAAGCAATTTCTTCACCGCTCTTCCCATTTGAAGAAGCTTGCGACATTTGTGACTTTGTTAATACATATGCAATGACAACGGCATTAATCATGAGCAGAACGAGGATAAATGTCCATACCACTCTTGCTTTCAGTCTCATCTTTCGTCTCCTTTCCATTCTAAAAAGAAAACCCGCTGCTTAGAGCTTAGCGGGTTATTTCTTCACGTAGCTCTTCTAGCTCTTCTTTTGTAAATACATACGTTTCGTTACAAAAATGGCATTGAGCTTCTGCTTGTCCGTCTTGTTCAATCATATCCTCAATTTCGGCTTTCCCTAGGCTGATAATACCGTTGGCAAACCGTTCTTTTGAGCAGTTACAAGAAAATTCGACAGGTACAGTTTCTAAAATTTGAGGTTTTTCACCGAGCACTTCTTCTAAAATTTCTTCAGGAGTCATCCCTTTTTCAATCAGTTTAGAGATCGGTTCAATGGTTGATAATCTCTTTTCGAGTCTTTCGATGACTGCATCTTCTGTTCCAGGCAGCAATTGAATGATGAAACCGCCTGCTGCAAGGATGGAGTTGTCTGGATTGACAAGAACACCCACACCTACAGAGGATGGCACTTGTTCAGAGGAGACGAGGTAATAAGTAAAGTCATCTCCAATTTCACCTGAGACAATTTCCGTTTGCCCTGTAAAGTGGTCTTTCAGTCCGATATCTTTGACAACACTTAACGTTCCAGATGTGCCAACAGCACGTCTAACGTCCAGCTTCCCATGTTCATTTAAATCAAAGTGAACTTGTGGGTTTGAGACATATCCGCGCACCTGACCTTTTGCGTTTCCATCTGCAATGATGGCTCCGATCGGCCCACCGCCTTCAATTTTGACAGTTAATTTATTCTCGCCTTTCAGCATGGCTCCCATCATGACAGTCGCTGTCATGGTTCTGCCGATTGCAGCTGAAGCAGTTGGCCACGTATGGTGTCTTCTCTGCGCTTCGTTGATTGTATCTGTTGTGTTCGCAGCATACGCACGGACTTTCCCGTCATATGCTAACGCTTTAACTAAATAATCCATTTTGATTAAACCCTCCTATAATACACCGACACGATTGCGTTCATAAATTAATTGGAGCCCTTTTAATGTGAGGAACGGATCGACAATATCAATACAGTCTGATTCATTTCCAATCAATGTAGACAAACCGCCTGTTGCAATGACTTTCGGTGTTTGTTTGGCTTGCTGCTTCATCCGTTTCACTATTCCCTCGACTTGACCAACATATCCATACAGGATACCTGATTGCATCGCACTGATCGTGTTTTTCCCTACGATATGATCTGGACGAACAATTTCAATCCTTGGCAGCTTAGCCGCTCTTGTATATAAAGCCTCTGTTGAGATGGTAATACCCGGTGCAATTGCGCCACCCATGTATTGTTTTTGTTCATTGATATAGCAGTAGGTTGTGGCTGTTCCAAAGTCTACCACAATGAGAGGCGCCCCATACAGATGAATGGCCGCCACTGCATTTACAATTCGATCAGCGCCGACTTCCTTTGGATTGTCACACATAATGTTTAATCCAGTCTTCATGCCAGGCCCAACGATTTGAGGAGTAATGTGAAAATACTTTTCGCACATTCTTTCCAGAGCAAACATCATTGGCGGGACAACAGAAGAAATGATAATCCCTTCTATCTGGTCAAACATCAGCCCTACATAGTCAAATAAGGATCGGATTGCCATACCAAATTCATCTTCTGTTTTATGACGGCTTGTTTCAATCCGCCAATGGTAGTTCAAATCGCCATTATGATAAACACCTAAAACGGTATTTGTGTTTCCTACATCTATCACGAGTAACAACTTCATCACCACTTTGAATAGTGTCTCAAAAAGAGCATTTTTCGACTTTCTATCATACCATACACGAATTGAGTTCCATTTGTAAACAATTCGAAACCGATCCATTCATGAATCGAAATAAAAAAAGCTGCCGGTGAGCCCGACAGCTTTTTATAGAAGGAGATTAAATCTCCTCGTCTTCTTCTTTTTTCTTGATGTTCACTTTCACATCATCGTTTTTCTCTTCGTCATCTGCGTATACACGCTCTGGAAGCTTTCCAGTATCGTAAAGAGATTTAATTTGTTCAGCATCTAATGTTTCCACTTCTAGAAGAGCTTGTGCGATGATTTCTAGCTTATCTTTATTCTCAGTGAGAATTTGTTTCGCACGTTCGTAGCTTTCTTTGATGAAGCGCTGAACTTCTTGGTCAATTTCGTAAGCGATCGCTTCACTATAATTCGGCTCGTTGTTGAAATCACGGCCAAGGAATACTTGACCTCCTTGTGCTTGACCGAATTGTAGAGGACCAAGTTTATCAGACATACCGAACTCTGTGACCATTCTTCTTGCAATGCCTGTTGCACGCTGGAAGTCGTTGTGAGCGCCTGTACTTACTTCACCAAACGTAATTTCCTCTGCAACACGACCGCCAAGCAAGCCGACGATTTTATCAAGAAGCTCTGGCTTCGTTTGGAAATAACGGTCTTCTCTTGGAAGCATGACCGCATATCCGCCTGCCTGACCACGAGGAACGATCGTTACTTTATGCACCATGTCTGCTTCGTCAAGGATAAGCCCAATGACGGTATGACCTGCTTCATGGTACGCCACGATATTGCGTTCTTTCTTCGAAATGACACGGCTTTTCTTAGCCGGTCCAGCAATGACACGGTCAGTTGCTTCGTCGATATCACGCATATCAATTTTCTTTTTGTTTTGACGGGCAGCAACAAGCGCTGCTTCGTTTAGTAAGTTCTCAAGATCTGCCCCAGAGAAACCTGGTGTTCTGCTTGCAATGGCTTTCAAGTTGACTGTATCATCAAGCGGTTTGTTTTTCGCATGAACCTTCAGTACTTCTTCACGGCCAATGACATCTGGGCGGTCAACCGTAATTTGACGGTCAAAACGTCCCGGACGCAGCAATGCAGGATCTAGGATATCTGCACGGTTCGTTGCAGCAATGATGATAATCCCTTCGTTGGCACTAAAACCATCCATTTCAACAAGAAGCTGGTTAAGCGTTTGTTCACGCTCATCATGACCACCGCCAAGACCTGCTCCACGCTGACGACCCACTGCATCAATCTCATCAATAAAGATTAAGCAAGGTGCATTCTTTTTCGCATTTTCAAACAAATCACGTACACGTGATGCACCGACACCGACGAACATCTCGACGAAGTCAGAACCACTGATGCTGAAGAAAGGAACGCCTGCTTCTCCTGCAGATGCTCTCGCAAGCAATGTTTTACCTGTACCTGGAGGTCCTACTAGTAAAACCCCTTTAGGGATTCTTGCGCCAAGCTCCGCAAATTTACGTGGATCTTTTAAGAATTCAACCACTTCTACGAGCTCTTGTTTTTCTTCATCCGCACCGGCAACATCTTTAAATTTCACACGTTTCTTCTCTTCTGTGTAAAGCTTCGCCTTACTCTTACCAAAGTTCATGACACGGCTTCCACCGCCTTGAGCTTGGTTCAACAAGAAGAAGAACAGGATAAAGATGATGATGAATGGAATGATGGTTGTCAGAACTTGCAGCCATCCATTTGTTTCAGGTGCTGGTTCTACTTTTACATCTGTATTCTTCAGTGCACTGTAAATTTGGTCAACTCCTTGACCATCTGGAACGTGGGTAATGAAGTATTCATCTTTCTTCGCGCCATCTAATTGACCACGAATTTCATAAACCCCTCTTACAGGCTGGATGGAGATACTCTCCACTTTTCCCGCACTTAAATTTTGCGAAAATTTGCTGTAAGACATGTTCTCAGGCTTTTGATTAGGGGATCCTAACCAACTGACAACCCCTATCACAAGTAATAAAATAAGTATATAAAAAATCGTATTACGAAAAACCCGATTCATTCCTTACCTCCTCCCACAGTAAGCACAACTATGTTCAATAGTATCATAGAAAATCATTCCAACACAACCAATAACCTCATGTAAACGTGTGCTCATTAGCCTTCGTAAACAGATGGTTTTAACACTCCAATATACGGGAGGTTTCGGTAACGTTCGGCAAAATCCAATCCATAGCCAACAACAAATGCATCTGGTACTTCAAACCCAACATAATCTGCTTTGATGTCTGCTTTGCGGCCGCTTGGTTTATCAAGCAATGTCACAATTTTAATGGAGTTTGCTTTACGGTATCGGAAAAGCTCTACCAGATAACTCAAAGTTAACCCACTGTCGATGATATCTTCCATAATTAGAATATCTCTTCCTTCAACAGAAGTATCTAGATCTTTGATGATCTTCACTTCTCCAGAAGATACGGTAGACTTTCCGTAGCTAGATACATCCATAAAATCAAGCTCTAAATATGTATCAATGTGTTTGATCAGGTCTGCCATGAATGGAAGAGCCCCTTTCAAAACACCAATAGCCAGGGGAAATTTACCATCATAATCGCTGGTTAATGTTGCACCCAGTTCCTTCACTTTTAGCTGGATCTCTTCTTCTGAGATCAAAATCTTTTCAATATCTTGTTTCATGCTTTTGCTTGCCCCCTACAAATTTTCGTGCTGTCTATATTGTAATACAATGAGATCGCTGTTTGTCATATCAATTTCTTCAAAAACGGATTTTTTCAGACCTGGGATCCAGATGATTTGATGATCCGAGTCAGTGACGATCGGCCAGCTGTCTCTTTCTGCAAGAGGCACTTTTTTATCAATAAATATATCTTTCACCTTTTTTGATCCATTCATCCCTTTAAGTTTGATTCGATCACCGTTTTTTCGTGAGCGAATGATCAAAGGAAGACGAACATGATCTTTTTGAAGCAAGAAAAAATGGTTTCCGTTCCGCGCATCCTTCGGAACATGATTTGATACCAAGATAGACTGTCCATTCGGGAGAAAAAGTTCCTCGCCAAGCTCACCTTTTAAATGATGAGTATATGACTGATCTATGACAAGCGATCGTTCAAAGGTAAACATACAGTGATCATAAGATTTGACAGCTTGTAAACCTTTTGGCAAATCTAATGATCCAGACGGTTGATCAGTATGAGATAACCAGTCCAAAGTCCCTAGAATATGCTGGTTTGAAAACGCTGATTGAGTGTTTTCATAAAGATAGTTTAATATTAGTTGAATGCCTCTTCTTTGTAAAGGCAAAGGCAGGTCAAGCAAAGGCTTCGTTTTGATCTCAATTTGCTTAGGCGTTTGATTCGTAATGACTTGATGCATTTGATCCTTTGTTAATGCCTGCAAGTACTGCTCATCCTCAGTCAGCATGTCACTTACAAACTGAAAGCTTTCATGCACATGAGGTGCCTCTTCTTTTAACACGGGAAGAACGTGTCTTCTGATCCGGTTTCTCAAGTAGTCATCGGTGTGATTGCTTTGATCAATGACATAAGGAACTTGTTCTTTTTCGCAAGCAGTGAGTACATCATCCTTAGAATATCCAATCAGCGGACGAATCAGCCACCCTTCTTGAAAAGGCCGCTTTGCTTGCATACCTGCGAGTCCTATTCCAACAGTCCCTCTTGTCAGCCTCATCACCATTGTTTCTACTTGATCGTCTCCATGATGTGCAAGCGCTATAAATTGAGCGTTGTACTGTTCCATCAATTGACGAAAGAAAGCATATCTGCACTCTCTTGCAGCTGCCTGTTTGTTTAAGCGGTTTTCTTTTGCATATTGGGTGACCTGTATACGAGCCGATTCAAAAAGGATCTCATGCTCTTTACAGTACGCTTCAACAAATGCCAAATCAGCAAAGGATTCTTCTCCTCTGAACATGTGATCTACATGGGCTGCAATCAGCTGAAAGGAACCTTTTCGACGTTTGTTTAGTTCATGCAGCAAGAGCATAGAATCTGGTCCGCCAGAAACCCCGACAATGACTGTCGTATTTTCAAGGAAAACATCATGTTTTTTCAAAAAAGATTCAATTCTATTCACAACTTCCTCCTCACAAAGAGAGCAGGTAATTTAAAGATATACATATCCTATCACTTTCATTAGCTCCAAGCAAAGAAGAAGCCTGCTTTTTTACAGCTCTATAATAGGAATAAAACCACATAAGCACAGTAAAGAGCGAGCACACTGCATAAGATGAGAATGGTTTCAAAAAGACCGCCTGATTTTTTGCGTACTGATGTTCTTTTCGCAGCAGCAACTCTTGATCGTGAAGGTGCGGCCTGTTGATGTTGGGGAACAGCTGGCTTTTGCCTATTTTGCTGTGATGGCTTCTTTTGTCGTGATTTTCTTGAAGCAAGCAATTGTCCTTCTTTCAGCATCGCGCTTTTCATGTCTGCCGCTGATTGATATTTGCCTTGGAGAGCCGCTTTTAACACCCTCTCATATCGCTTTAATAAAGGATGTCCTTCAATCGCTCGATAAAGCTGTTTTTCTGGTTCTGCCCCTTTTTTAAATTCTTTTTTATAGGCACAGTTCACCATGACCATACTTAAAGCAAATAAATCATAAGAAGGTTCTGCTTTTCTTGTACCGAAGCCCCAGTAGCCGCGGTCAAAAAACTCGGTGTATTCCTTAATCGACCTTCCTGCCTTCGTTGTTCCTCCAACATCAATACATCGAATCGTAGCTGGGGGGCCTGAAACGATGAGATTATCAGGCTTCAAGTCACCGAAGATCCAGCCTTCCTTATGTAAGTGAGCAAGGTTAGACAACAGTTGAATCATGAGAACGACGATCCATTCATCGCCTTTTTGTTTCACAAATTCAAGCAGCAATGGCCCTCTGACATACTCCATGACATAAAACGACCGTTTCTCTGACATTCCAGGATAAAGAGCATCATCCATATCATAAAAAGAAGGCCCCATGGTTTTCACAGGAGCCTTTGAAAAGGATTTTAATACATTGACTTCAGATGCAATGAGCATACTGTCATCACTCACTTTAAGGGCCACTTGCCCCTTTGACGATTCGGCCAGATAAACCACACCGTTCGCCCCTTTTCCCAGCTCTTTTACAATGCGGTAATGTTGTTGATGCCACTTTCCTTTTATCATTGTACCTAATGGGATGTTAGAAGCCGAATTCATCATGTTCTTCCTTCGCTTCAAGCAGCCCTTTTCGTGAACGAACTGATTTGAAATGCTGGAGTGCTTCTCGAATTGCTGGTCCAGTCGGTGTAATTCCTCCTGTTGTCAGCTTCGGGAAAATCGATGATAACGAATCGAACCGAGGCGTCCAGTTCAACACAATTTCTGCATCTGAGTTTTTCCCGGGAAATACACACATCCCAAACTGATTTTCACCAATTCTCGAATTTAGACTAATAGAGAGATCGATGAGTGCTTCTTTGACCGTTGGCAGCTTCGGTTTCATACTTGCACTCGTATCCACAAGCACAAGCACTTGAAGATGAACCGTCTCACCGAGCTCGTCCACAACCTCCATCACTTCTCCACGCTTATCTGGGGGAAGTTCTTCAATTTCAGTATCTTTGCCAAGAATTTGCTGCAATTCTTTATTCACAACACCTTGTAACGTTTGCGTCATCGCCTTTTTTGTCACCATTTGTACGGTTTGGGACAATTGCTGAACGTAGACAACTTGATGAATGCCTCCGCCTGCTAGAGCAATCCCCTCTACTTCTTTCATCGCTTCATGATCGTGTCTGTTCTCTTCCATAATGCCAATGACATTGACTGTGATCCCTTGCTCCTTTGCCAATGCGGCAATCGCAAGTGGGTCTTCCCCATGATTTGAGCAGCCATCTGTAATCAGTAAGATTTGGTTTACGTGACCTTTTCGCATCTTCATTCCTCCTGGGATTGTAACTGAATGCTTATATCCCCATCATCGCCAGAAGAAATTCATATTATACGATATTTCAAGAAATCTCTTGTTTCTGAAGGTAGAATGTACCTGTCGGAATGGATGCCCATTTTGGTGTATTGTGGTCGAGCCTAATGACGACAACCGTCATATCGTCATCGATTTGACCTGCTCTTGTGCGAATGACCTCCTCCATTAATAAATCAGCAATCTCTTGCGGATCTTCTGTTTTAAAGCTCTTCATTTTTCGTTTGACCCACAAATCATGATTTTCGATATGCTTTGGTCCTTCAAAGATCCCGTCGCTCATCATGATAAGGAGATCTCCTGCCTTCATCTGTTCACTCACCACTTCTACTTCAAATTCATCAATAATGCCAATAGGCAAGTTGCTGGCCTGTACCTTCATCACTTGATCACCACGTTTAATAAAACTTGGGGTGGAGCCAATCTTGAGGAACTTACAGCTCGCATCCTGTAAATCAATAATGGATAAGTCTAATGTGGAATAGACTTCATCTGTTGTCCGTAAAGATAAAATGCTATTAATCGTTTTAATCGCTACTTTTTCATCAATACCAGACGCCAAGATTTTTTCTAACAGCTTGATCGTTTCATTGCTTTCAAAATGGGCTCTTGCTCCATTTCCCATCCCATCACTAATAGCTGCGGCATATTTACCTGCACCCAGCTCCATCATGCTGTAGCTGTCTCCAGATACTAATCCTCCGCCTTTCGCTGCATGTGCTACACCTGTAGACACTCGATACGATTTTGCAGAACCGAATACAACATGACAATAACCTGTTGGATGCTCCGCACACTGCTCTGCTTTGACTAAAACTTGTTCTTCTAAAATATCCGAGAGCATTGGAGCGATGATTTTTTCGCATTCCCCATGACCTTGGCAATAGGGAATTCTCATCTCTATATCAACATTTCCCTGTTCTAAGCTATAAATTTCAACTTGCTGAATTTCAATTCCAAAATTCTGAAGTGCTTCTATCATCTGCTCTTCCTGAATAAAATGCTGCTCTCTTTCTCGTTTTATTTCCCGGGAAAAATCCTCCATGACTTGTGAGACACCCATAAGTTGTTCGGCCACAAGGCGCCTGCTGTCTTGGACCTTTTTCTTTAAGGTCTGATTTGCTTTATAGTAAGCTATCTCCTCTTCAATCAATTCTTCTACATGCTTTGATTTTGAGCAGTGCTGACTGAATTTCTTTTTCAACTTCCGGTTATGCTCGTACGTTTTTTCATCAGATTCATGCATAACTTGTTTCATGAGTTCATAGGTTGTATCAAAGTTCTGCACCCAGCATTTATTTTTCTTATAGCACGTTTGACAGGAACGTTCTGTGATCGTACTTAAAAAAAGATCTACATCCTCTTCCTGCTTCTTTTCCTCAGGAATGGATTCGTAAAATGTCGCAAAACTCTCAGACAGCGCATGAAATACATTAGAGAATTGATCTACCTTTTTTGCTGTCACGTCTCGTACTTTTCTGGCATATTGCTGCTGTTCCTGTACATGCTCTACCGTACCAGGAATATATTTTGCCACCTTAGACGTTACTGACTGTGGCGTGAGCAAAAACAGTGCAACTGCGATGAGTGATTCATATAGCGTGGTCATTAGCCCTGCTGACCCTTCACCGTAGAGGGAGATTAGTAAAGAACCCACAATCAAGCCGATGGCGGCTCCTGCTTTTTTCCCCTCTTTTAGTAATCCGCCTAATAAGCCCGAAAAGGCAAGCAGACTCATCTGATAAAGGTTGCCGATGTTGGCGAGACCAAGAATTAATCCAGTTACAACACCCACTGTACAACCAATACTCGCTCCTCCAATAAAGGCAAAGCTCAGCACTACATATCGTGACAAAATATGCTCTGCCTGCATTCCTTGAAATGTGATCCCAGCCAGACCTGTTAAAACTGAAGCGATTAATATCATAAAGCAAATAATTTCTTCAACCTTTAAAGAGTGTTTGATTTTCCTGACTGTAAAAATCGGCAAACTTTGAAGAAATATCAGTGTCAGAATGAAGGCAAGTCCAGCTTCAACCCCCGCCATCACATAGTCATAACTTTGAACCGCACCCTGCTCGAGGTATACAAAAGCTCCCCTGGTCATCAGCATTGAGAGCACAATCACAACCGGTAATGTTTTCACCGGGTCTTTGATGATAAAAGAAACGACCTTTGACATGAGGAGGAACACGATCAATGACGCAAACACGAATAATGCATTTTGAGGTGATATCGTCATCGCTCCAGCGAGTAAAGCAAGACAAGCAAGCATCGCTTTATCCCTTTTAATGAGCAGCATGGACCCAAAGAAAGGCAATGCAAACGGCATAATTTCAGATAAGATAAAGGCTCGTCCCAATAAAAAGCCCAGAACAACATAAATAAACCCTTTATAGAAAAAAAGAGAATGCGTATGATGAAGAAACAGGTTTTTCATCTTTTTTAACCCTGCACTGATTCTTTCAAACCCGGCTCCCGTTAAATCAGTTCTTCTTTCTAGTTTTTCCATCTTTTCATCCCCCACCTGATATTCGTTGCTTGTCATTATAGCGAAGGTGAAAAAGAAATTTTGTCAAAAGAAGTTGTCGTTTCCATAAAACGTTCGACGCTTTATTTGCCAAAAAGGCATACTTTCTTGAAAGTCGATGTCTTTCATCAGAATTTTACGAAAGCACAAAAAAACAGCTTTCCTATAGAAAGCTGTTTTGAAGATGACCCGTACGGGATTCGAACCCGTGTTACCGCCGTGAAAGGGCGGTGTCTTAACCGCTTGACCAACGGGCCTTGCTTATTGTTCTTTTTAAAAGGATAGCGGCGGAGGGGATCGAACCCCCGACCTCACGGGTATGAACCGTACGCTCTAGCCAGCTGAGCTACACCGCCATAATGTAAAATGCGCTAAGAAGCACAAGAACTATAATACAAAGGATTCGCTTGTCCGTCAATAGAAAGTTTTAAATTAAATGGCAAATGCACAAAAAACGTTGAATTTGTATTAAAAAAAGCACCCGCTAAACAGCAGATGCTTTGTTGTGAAAAATATATAGAAAGCAGCAACAAGTTAACCTCTTCTTGCTCCGCGCCCCCCACGTTTTGATTCCGTGTTACGTTTTAAAGATGTTAAGCGATCTTCGCTATCTTTTAAGAATTTGTTCATTTTTTGCTCAAACGATTCCTTCGGACGGAAATCATTTCTGCTCGGTCTTGATTGTTGTTGTTGAGGACGATCTTTTGCTTTTTTAATGGACAAGCCGATTTTACCGTCTTTTTCAACGTTAATCACTTTCACTTCAACTTGTTCACCGACTTTTAAATGCTCATTAATATCTTTTACATAGTTATCGGCTACCTCACTGATATGAACGAGACCAGTTGAACCGCCTGGCAACTCCACAAAAGCTCCAAAATTTGTAATGCCCGTAACTTTCCCTTGTAACTTGCTGCCAACTTCAATCGACATAAAAAAAGTGCTCCTCCTTAGACTTATAAAAAAATCTCATTTGTTCAATTATACATAAACTGAATTTTAAGTGTCAACAAGGCTAATCGCTCTTATTGCCCACATCAAAGATTTTTTCGCCTTTTTTAGACATATAATAGTCCCGTCGTGCCAGTTCGAGTACGTATTCTTTGCTTTTCAGCTTTTTGATTTCATCAGAAATATCTTCCTGCTTTGTTTGTAATTGCTTCAATTCTTTTTCAAGCGCAACCTTCTTCTCTTCTTTTTCTTTCAATGCAGACGATTGCGACCAGAGGGCACTTGTTACCAAAACAGCAAACATGAGCACAATGACTCCAAACACGGTAAGCCTTCTAAGGAGTCCGCGGCGTTTGCGTTTTAGGCGCTGCGCTTGCTGTTCCATTTGTTTTTGATAATCATTTTGAATTTGTGCGATATTTCTTTTTCTCTCGTTCAAGGATGAAGGCCTCCTCTCTTACTTTGTCCAGAATTGTTTCCATTTCGTTTTCATGGTACGAGATAATTTCTTGATCCCTTGTAAAATTCCTGCTCCTTTTGAGAAAAACAACCTCATTGATGTTCGCCATTTTTCGGGAATTCGATGAATAATGGTTACATTGAGTAACCAAATAAGCGGATAACAAACAATATACAGCACCTTCCACACGAGTCGAAACGCAAAACGAACAAGGCGTAAGAGCGAGTGGAACAAGAACAGAAGAGCACTTATGATCAAACCAACGATCCAGCGAATAGGCTGGAAAACCATCGACATGATCAGCCTTTTCAGGACGAGAACAGTCTGATAAATACATCTCATTACAAACTTGAGGATGTTCATATACAGCTGTTTCATCAATGCCTGGTACATCGAGAAACCTAGAGCAACAGCTAGAAAAATATAAAGCCTGAATTCTCCCTCATTGGTCAGCAGCAGGACATAAAAGAATAAGAGACCCTGCACCACCCAAAAAAGGAGGTCGTGAATGACCAGCAGCCATTTTGCTGTTTTTTCCCGGTTCACAAACAGCTTGTACGTATCCAGCGATGCGCCCAGCCAGATGCCCATCGCCGCCATCGAAAGCATCGTATAAAACTGGACCGTCAGTGTCATTTAAACAGCTTGCTAAAAAATCCTTTAGCTTTCTCCCCGTGCTGCTCATCTACATAGATTAAGTCAAAGACACGCCCTTTAATGGACACAACGCCCTTTTCTACATCTAAGTTTTTCATTTGCAGATTTTCTCCGCGAATGGCGAGGACTCCCATGACAGTCTCAAGCAGAAATTCTTCATTATCAAAGCTCTCGACTTGTTTGACCCCGGTAATATCTAAATGCTTTCTATTGCGCATTGTGACATGATGCTCGGCTTCTGATGACAACTTCGTGCCTTGAGGTTGATTATAATATTGATTCATTTATACATCCCCCATATCTCATACTTGCATTGTTACTGCATTGTATGTGACAGGCGGGACATTTAGAACAAGCCCTATTCTGCTGTTTTTTCTTCTTTTAGCACGGTATACATGCCAGCAGCTTCTTCTTTTTTCGTTGTGTCTTTTAACTCGTTGACTTGAACAGTCACAAGCTTTTGGCCAAAGCGAATTTGAAGCTCGTCCCCTTCTTTCACGTCAGAGCTGGCTTTCGCCTGCGTGCCATTAATGGAGATTCTCCCTTGATCGGCTACTTCTTTTGCCAATGTTCTTCTTTTGATTAAACGAGACACTTTTAAGAATTTATCTAGTCTCATGTATGTTCACCTCTTTCTATGCGTTTAGCATCGTTCCACAGATCGTCCATTTCTTCTAGGGTCAAGTCCTCTAGTGAACGCCCTATGTCCTTTGCTTTTTGTTCAATATGCTGAAAGCGCCGCATAAATTTTGTGTTTGCGGAAGAGAGGGCGGTTTCAGGTTCTAGATGATAAAACCTGCCAATGTTGACGAGAACAAACAAAAGATCCCCAAATTCATCCTTCATCTGCTTTGTTGCACCTTCATCCGTCTTATCTGCCACTTCAACAAGGAATTCCTGCTTTTCTTCTTCGTATTTGTTCCAAATATCCTCTACTTCTGTCCAGTCGAAGCCCACTTTTGCTGCTTTCTTTTGGAGCTTATAGGCTTTTGTTAAAGCTGGAAGAGTCGTTGGAATGGATTGCAAAATAGATGCTGCACGCTCCGGTTTTTCCTGCTGCTTGATTTTTTCCCAGTTGGCGACGACATCTGATGCTTCAGACACATCCGTATCACCAAACACATGCGGATGTCGTCGAATCATTTTTTCTGTCACATGCTGAATGACGTCATCCATTGAGAAATAACCATCATCTTCACCAATTTGGGCATGGAGTAAAACTTGCAGCAGTACATCTCCGAGTTCTTCAACCATATGATCTGGATCGTCTTCATCTATGGCTTCCAGCAGCTCATAACATTCTTCAATTAAATATGGTTTGAGCGACTCATTCGTTTGTTTTTGATCCCAAGGACAGCCGCCAGGACCTCTTAATGTACGAATGACTTCGCGGAAAGTGTCAAATTGCTGATAGAGTAGCTTTTCATCTTGGATTGGAGGCACATAAACACTCGTTAAGTTATTTATCGACACATCTCGATCAAGTTCAAATAAAGGAACACCTGTAATCTGTTCCTGACTGCTTCCAGCTGCCGTTACGATAAAGACTTCATAATCGTCAGGTAGCTTTTCCATGAGGGTCAGCTTCACATTCGAGGCTGTCATCTGATCATATACCTGACAGATCAGCACATGCTGGGTCAACTTCAGATCATCCGCTCTCATATCCCCTGCGTCAACGAATTGCAGCCCTTCAATTGGGTCAATCTGTAAGGAATTAAACGTCGCATCCAAAAAGCTTTGTCCACCAGCGACGTACACCTCAACCCCGCGCTCCTTCTGTTGTGAAACAAGAAGCTGCACTGTCTTTTCCGCTACAAACGGGTGACCTGGTACTGCATACACAATATCTTTCCCCTCAGCCTCTTGGAAGAGAATGTCTGTGATTTCCTCATACACTGCATCAAACTGATCATGCTTTTCATATATCTCATCAAAAAAGGTCAGAGACGGGACCTCCTGCATCAATTCTGCGGTGAGTGGATGATCCTGCGTTCTCATGTATACTTCTTTCGCCTGCTTCAGCTGCTTATATACACCGAGCGTCAGCTGATCCATGTCGCCTGCCCCAAGACCAACGACTGTAATCTTACCTGCCATTTCGATTCCCTCTCATCTGTTTAAAATATAAAATCTTTTCTCCTAATGGAATGAGTCTCCATTCCTCTTCCGTAAATACGTCTAGCTTAAGAATACTATATAAAAAGGCGAAACCACCAATAAAAACTGAAGTCAGGCTCTCTAAAACAGAAAACGGACGTTTCTCAAAGGGAATGACCCAAGAAAACAATGCCTGATATCCAATTAAAACGACAGCCATGAATGCTGCTGATAAAAGAATTTTCACTGGGAATAGCTCTCTTATTGAAATCCACCCTTTATGCTTCAAATACACCGCATTGAGCGCAGCGGCGGCGAGAAACCCACAAACAGTCGACCATGCGGCTCCATAAATGCCGAATAACGGGACAAGAGCCAGCGTCAGACCCCATTTCACCAGTACACTGATCAGGACCACAACAGCCGGGTACACGGTATGTCCCAGACCCTGAAGTAAAGCGGTTTGCGTAATCGCCATTGATGTAAAGGCAATGGATATGCAAAATATTTGCAGCGCATCTGTCCCTAAGTCATTACGAAAAAGCATGATGTTCACAGACGATAAAATACATATAAGACCGACAGCTGAACCAATCCCCAGCACCGATGTTGCCTTAAACGATGTACGTACTTTTTCACGAATTGCTTTATGCTGCCCTTTTCTTAAGGCCGACGACAAAAACGGAACAAGAGACGTCCCGATACTAATTGCAAACACCGTCCCGAGCTGCAAGAACGGCTGACCTCGGTCATACACGCCTTTTGCCGCCTTTGCATCTGCTTCACTCAGTCCCTCACTGCGCAGCAGCGCATACAGGTGAAAAGCATCGATCATTTGCATCCATAGGATCAGCAATCCACTCACACAAATCGTCAATGTATACAGCACCAAACTCTTCAGCACATCTTTTTTCCGCAGTGTAGCCTGTTTTAATGTCTTGCTCGCTGACGACCGCTTCCGATAGGTCAGCCAAAGGAAAAGAAGCAAAATGAGTGAAGCCGCACTTCCAGCTATAGAAGAGAACACCGCACCCGCTCCTGTTTCATAAAGCGAATAGCCATGTCTCACAAAATAGAAAGATAAAACAAGCAGGACGCCTACTCTGATGAGCTGCTCAGCCAATTGAGAGACCGCAGTGGGGAGCATCAGCCCATCACTCTGAAAAACACCCCTCAGCATCACGGTAAGCGGCAGAAACAAAAACACAAACGAACTCATCTGGATGAGCAGCATTAATTGACTGTCCGCCATGAGATTCGCAATTGTGCCTGCTCCTATGTATAAACAAAGAAATAAGGCCAAGCTCAGCAAAGTGATATACACCAAGGATACCTTTGTAATGATTCGGCGATTCTCCTCACCATGCTCGCTCAGGAGCTTGGACACCATCACAGGAAAACCAGTGGTGCCGAGCATGATCGCAATGCCAAGAAAGGGATAGACCTGCTGATAAATATAAAAACCTGTGTCTCCTACGATATTTTGAAAAGGGACACGATATACGGCACTCAGTACCTTTGATAACAAGCCTGCGATGGTTAAAATCACCGCACCTTGGAAAAGCCAATGCGGCTGATTTACAGCATTTTTCATGGATGACTCCTTTATGTTCAATCAAAAAATATACCTGCATTTAAACGCACTCATTATATCATACGTGACTGGCAAGCCGTTTCTTTCTAAGGAGTAGACGATACATTCATTGTTTTGTTTCATCCCATATAAAAAACGCCGACAAAATCAGATGATTTCATCGGCATTCTTTCGTTTTATCAAAATGATATAGATTTATTAGACCTAATGTTCCATTTGACGGGCTAAGAAGCCAGCTGCCGTTTCTGCCGCTTTATGCTCCACTTCTCCCATTGAACGCTCTTTAGAAAATAAGACGACGGCGCCAATTGGATCTCCGTTTGCAACAATAGGTGCAATGGTATAAGCTGATACATCATCATCAATACCATCCACAAGCTGAATTTCTTTCTTGCTGTCCTCTAATACAGAATTACGCTGATCCATTGTTCGTTCAAGTAAATCACTAATGGATTTGTTTAAATACTCTTTTTTTGAACTACCGGATACAGCAATATACGTATCACGATCACAGATGAGGATAGAATGACCCAAACTGTCGAATAATGCATCAGCATATTCCTTCGCAAAGTCTCCTAGCTCACTAATCGGTGAATACTTCTTCAAAATCACTTCTCCATCGCGGTCGACGAAAATCTCAAGCGGATCTCCTTCCCGGATGCGCAATGTTCTGCGAATCTCCTTCGGTATAACCACTCTACCTAGATCATCGATGCGGCGTACAATTCCAGTTGCTTTCATTCACTGCTGCCTCTCTTTCGTTTGATGATGTGTTGGGTGAATGGAACAAAAGCGTCCACTTTATGCAACATTCACCACTTGACCCTGAGATTAGTATCCGTCACATCAAACGTAATATACACGAGAGACCAACAAAATTTTATGAAGATGGAATGGTTTCTTTTTTCACATCTTGAAGACCTCGAAGCATACGAAGAACGACTTCAAGCCACTCCTCCGTTTTCTTGCCTTTTGTTTGGACAGAAATAATCAGCTTGCTGCCTTCCATGCCAAGACCGATATCACGTCCATATTGACTGCCAAGCTCAAATAATTTTTGACCATCGATGTCGCTGCTTGCTTTTTCATCGAGAGTGAGTCTGACAATGCCTTTCTCCATCTTGATCAACTCGACACGTTCCTGCACAGCGTACACCTTCATCGTCGCAATCGTAAACAAATCAGCCACTTCTTGCGGATATTCTCCGAATCGGTCAATCATTTCATCTTGAAGCTCTTTCCGCTCTTCTATAGATCCAATCGCTCTAAACTGTTTATACATCTCGATCTTTTGTTTGCCATCAGAAATATAGCTATCTGGAATGTAGGCATCAATTTGGAGATCAATTTCCGGCTCAAATTTTTCTTGAGCAGTCGTATCGCCTCTTCTTTCTTCAATGGCTTCTTTCAGCATTTGAGAGTAAAGGTCGAATCCAACAGAATCAATAAATCCATGCTGCTGTGCACCAAGTAAATTTCCTGCTCCTCGAATCGTTAAGTCACGCATCGCAATCTTAAAGCCTGATCCGAGCTCGGTGAATTCTTTAATGGCTTGAAGCCTTTTCTCTGCAACTTCAGAAAGCACTTTATCTTTTCGATAAGTGAAATAAGCATAGGCCACACGATTCGAGCGCCCAACTCGTCCTCTTAACTGGTACAGCTGCGAAAGCCCCATTTTATCAGCATCATGAACAATGAGCGTGTTCACATTTGGTATGTCTACGCCCGTTTCGATAATGGTTGTACTAACGAGTACATCCGATTCACCTTCTAGGAAATTAATCATCACGGATTCCAGCTCGTTCTCACTCATTTTCCCGTGTGCGTAGCTTACTTTTGCGTCTGGAACAAGCATCGAGATTTCATCTGCTTTTCGTTCAATATCCTCCACTCGGTTATAAAGGAAGTACACTTGACCGCCTCTTGCCAATTCTCGCTCAATAGCTTCTCTAACTAACGCACCATTGTACTCGACAACATAGGTTTGAACTGGGAAACGGTTCTCAGGTGGTGTTTCAATAACAGATAAGTCACGTACGCCAAGCATCGACATATGAAGCGTACGAGGAATTGGCGTTGCCGTTAACGTCAACACATCAATATTGGCTTTCATTTGTTTAATTTTCTCTTTATGCGTCACACCGAAGCGCTGCTCTTCATCGATAATTAACAGTCCTAAATCCTTGTACACAATGTCTTTTGAAAGAAGACGATGCGTCCCAATGACCATATCAATCGTTCCATTTTTCAGCCCTTTTAAGGTTTCTGTTGTTTCTTTTCGTGTACGGAAGCGGCTAAGCTGAGCGATTTTAACAGGATAGTCTTGGAATCTGTCCATAATCGTGTCAAAATGCTGCTGCGCTAAGATCGTTGTTGGTACAAGCAGTGCCACCTGTTTCCCGTCAGCAATGGCTTTGAAGGCCGCTCGAATCGCCACCTCTGTTTTTCCATAGCCCACATCTCCACAAAGCAGACGATCCATCGGGCGCTCCCGCTCCATGTCTTGCTTGATTTCATGAATCGAGCGAATTTGATCATCTGTTTCTTGGTAAGGGAATGCAGATTCAAACTGGCGCTGCATCTCATGGTCAGGCGAGAAGGCATACCCTTTGCTTGCTTCACGTTCTGCGTACAGCTTAATCAGATCATCTGCAATGTCCTGCACAGATGATTCTACTTTTTTCTTCACACGTTTCCAGTCGCTGCCGCCTAGTTTATATAGCTTTGGTTCTTTTCCTTCTGATCCTACATACTTCTGCACCTGATCAATTTGTTCAACAGGGACATAAAGCTTGTCGCTTCCTTGATAATGAATATTTAAATAATCTTTATGAATGCCGCCAATTTCAAGCGTTTCAATTCCTAAATACTTACCGATCCCGTGGTTAATGTGCACCACATAATCGCCCACTTGCAGCTCTGAATAGCTTTTGATTCGCTCTGCGTTCGTCAGCTTTTGCTTACGTGCCTGCTTCTTCACACGTTTCTTGAAAAGTTCACCCTCTGTAATGACAGCAATTTTGGATAAAGGTAGTTCAAAACCGGTTTGAAGCTCACCTTGTAAAATATATACTTGCCCGCTGACAAGCTCAGCATCAGGTTTAGCAAGAGCTGCTTCAATGTCATAATCATGCAAGACAGATGACAACTTCTCTGTCCGCTCTTCATCCGCACCTAAAAAGACAACCGTATAATTCTGCTTTTTGTAGCGTTCAATTTCACTTGCAAGCACATTCATCTGGCCGTGGAAATTCTGCATTTGCTTACTAGATACATTGACGATATTTTGCGGATTGGTCTGCTGAACATGTCTCAAAAATAAGGAATAGTACAGAATCGATCTCGATTGCTGATTGAACAGCTCTTGAAATGGGAAGGAAAGGGCTAGATCATGCAGAATATTCCCTTCTTCCAGCAGACTAATTGTCCAATCTGCTTCTTCCTGTTCAAGCTGTTCTTCCATCTCCTGAATTCTGCTGATTTCATCTAGAATGATAATCGTATCCTGCGATGTATAATCTAGCAAACTAGCAGGCTTTTCATAGAAATAGGACAGATACTTCGTCATTTCTTGTGTCACAATACCTTCTAGCAGCTTCTCACGATCAGCAGAAATATTCTGATGGAGCAGTTCTTTTTGTTTATCCGAGTTGAATTTCTTTAAGCTACTGGCAAGACCTTCGTCAAGCTGTTCAATCGCTCTCACTCGTTCAGGCCCTCTTACAATCAGCTCTTTCGCCGGGCCAATCTTGATTTCTTGAAGTGTTTCCAATGAACGCTGCGTGTCAGAGTGGAAGGACCGAATAGAGTCCACTTCTGTATCAAACAGCTCTATACGGATCGGGTGGTCTTCCGTTAACGCATAAATGTCAATGATTCCTCCGCGCACACTAAAGTCTCCGGGCGCAGCGACCATGGACGTCCGGTCATAACCGATTTGCACGAGTTGTTTTGAAAACGTCTCCAAATCAATTTCTTCACCAACCTTTAAGTGGATCTGACTCTCCTTCCAGAGCTCAACAGGAGGAAGCATTCTACGCACTGCAGCTGCTGGGGTCACGACAATCGGATTTTCTCCATTCGCGAGACGATTCAATACATCAAGACGCTGCGCTCTAAGCTCAGGGCTTGCCACAGCAATTTCAGATGCAATGAGTTCATTGACAGGATAAAGAAGGACCGAGCGATCTGGCATCACACTTGCTAGATCATCTGTAACCTTCTGCGCTTGATATAAGTTGTGTGTCACAATAAACATCGGCCGCTTTAATTCGTCTGATATGGCGGCTGTAAATAAAGATCTGACGGAGCCTGATAGTCCAGCGAGCAGTTGTTCTTTTAAACCTTCCTTTAGCCCATTAAAAATGGACTGAAAATCATCACTTTGTTTGATAAATGATTGTATATTTTTCATTTGGCTCCTCCTCCCTGCTTGTTTAAAACAGAAAAACGCTTTGGTCTATTATCTACACCAAAGCTTTTTATTGAATAAAGGTATGATACTGATGGTAATCAGGATTTCTTTCGAGCGCCTCTTGGCAATCCTCACAAATGGTTTGTACATGTAAATCACCATTTTCCCTATAAGAAATCATATCGTTTCTTTCCTCATTTGTTAAGTGATGAAATCCAAGTGCTTCACTTTGGACAGCGGATTCATCTAGACTGCCAACCTTTACACCACAGTGCCGGCAGTAATAGTGCAAAGCCATACGTGATCCTCCCATGCTGAGATTTTATGATCAGTATGTGCTTTGCTTATCATTCTTATACCTTCTTGTTAAAATCATTCATCACTTCTAAAAATGGCTTTGTTAAAGCCGCTTCACAAGCTTCAACAGATGATTGAATAGCAGATGAGATATCAGGCTGTTCTTCCTCTGAGAAGCGTCCTAGTACGTAATCGACGACCTTCATGCCGTTTTGTGGACGGCCGATGCCGATACGGAATCGGTCAAACTCTGGTGAACCTAAATGCTGAATCAACGATTTGATTCCGTTATGTCCGCCTGCACTTCCTTTAGTACGCAAACGAATCCGGCCCGTTGGCAAATCAAGATCATCATAGATGACCTTCAAATGTTCAAGGGGAATATCATAGTAATCCATCAGCGGACGCACACATTCCCCTGATAAGTTCATATATGTAAGAGGCTTCACAAGTAGAACCTTTTGCCCCGAAACAAACCCAGTTCCATATTGTCCATGGAATTTTGATTGATTTAATGGGATGTCCCATTTTTTTGATAGTTCATCTATTGTCATAAACCCGACGTTATGTCTTGTTTTTTCATATTCTTTTCCTGGATTACCCAATCCAACGAACGCAATCATGAAACCAATAACCTCCTTTGTCGCACATGCACACGCCTAAAAAATGAGCCAATGTGATTGCCTCATGCAAAACGTATGAATTCTTTTCATTCTAGCACAAAAGACGTAACCGCGGGAGGGTTACGTCTCTAATTGACCAGTTATTCTTCGCTGTCATCTTTTTCTTTAATGGCCTCAGGCTCTTGCGTTTCCTCTTCACTATCTGGCTCAGGAACCTCTGATTGCTGAGGCGGTAAGATCGAAGCAACAACTTCTTCTGGATCATTATTAATTTGATACGTAGATTGAACAGTCAGATCACCAACTGTTAGTACGTCATTTACTTCTAAGTTTGTAATATCAGCTTCAATATTTTGCGGGATATCCTTTGGTTTCGCTGTAATGGATAGCTCAAATAGTGGCTGCTGAAGCACACCGCCATCCTTTACACCTTTGGATTCGCCAATGAGTTGTACAGGTACATCTGCGTCAATTTCTCGCTGTAAGTCGACCACTTGGAAATCAGCGTGGACAAGCTCATTTTTCAACGGATCTGTTTGCAGTTCTGTTACCATCACAGATTTTGTTTCACCGCCAACGTCTAATGTGATGATTGTGTTTTTTCCTTCATCACGTAATGTCTTTAATAAATCAATACTGTCTAATGAAACAGCCAGGTTGTCTGTATTTTTTCCGTATATGACACCAGGAACGTGTCCTGAATGACGGATTTTTTGCAGTGTGGAACGTTTGAAATCAGTTCTTTTATTTGCTTTTAAAGTTGCCATATTCAGCACCATCCTATTTCTTTTTTGTCACTACTTTCATAAATACCCATAACTGAATCATTTTAAACATGTTTGACTTTCATTTATCACAGCAAAAAGACCCCAAGCTGATGCCTAGGGCCTTTTTCAATCAGAAAATTAGCTGAAAAGGTAGCTCACAGATTCTTCTTCATGTACACGGATGATGGCTTCTGCAAGCAAAGGCCCAACTGAAAGCGGAATGAATTTTCCAACTTTCTTGTCATCTGTTAAGTGAATACTGTTTGTCACAACTAATTCTTTAATTTTAGAGTTTGTAATACGTTCTACTGCTGGTCCAGACAATACTGGGTGAGTACAACAAGCATAGACTTCAGCCGCTCCATTTTCCACAAGTGCATTTGCAGCAAGTGTAATCGTACCAGCTGTATCAATGATATCATCGATGAGAATCGCCGTTTTGCCTTCAATGTTCCCAATGATGTTCATCACTTCAGCCACGTTCGGCTTCGGACGACGTTTGTCGATAATTGCGATTGGCGCTTTCAGGCGGTCCGCCATTTTGCGCGCACGCGTAACACCACCGTGGTCAGGAGACACAACAACGATATCATTCAAGTTTTTCTGTTCAAAATAGTTTGTTAAGATTGGCACAGCCATTAAGTTATCGATTGGAATATCAAAGAAACCTTGGATTTGCGGCGCATGAAGGTCAAGTGCAATGACACGTGTAGCACCTGCTGTTTCAAGTAAGTTCGCAAAAAGCTTCGCCGTGATTGGCTCACGAGGTTTCGCCTTACGATCTTGACGTGCATATCCGTAATAAGGGATGACAATATTGACCGTTTTCGCAGAAGCGCGTTTTAGTGCATCTACCATAATGAGTAGCTCCATAATGTGCTCATTGACTGGCGCACTAGTAGATTGAATAACATAACAATCACAGCCACGGATACTTTCTTCAATATTGATTTGGACTTCACCGTCACTAAAACGTTTAACAGAGCTCTTTCCTACATCAACTCCGATACGATCGGCAATTTCTTTGGCAAGTTCAGGGTTTGAATTCAAAGAGAATATCTTTAAATTCGCATCAGCATAACGATTAGACATGGTAAACCTCCGGGTATTTGGATTATTTTTTATGAATATTTTTCACATAATCTTCTTTATTGACTTGTCTTGCTCTAGCAATAGACAATGCATCCTGCGGTACATCTTCTGTAACCGTTGAACCGGCTGCAACATATGCCCCTTTTCCGACAGTGACTGGTGCAACGAGATTTGAATTACAGCCAATAAATGCGCCATCTTCAATCTTCGTTAAGAATTTGTTCTTCCCATCATAATTAACTGTAATAGATCCACAACCAAGGTTTACATCCGCTCCGACCTCTGCATCTCCAATATAGCTGAGATGAGACGCTTTGCTTCGGTCACCGAAAACTGTTTTCTTGATTTCGACAAAATTCCCGATCTTCACTTCATCGCCAATTTTCGACAATGGGCGAATATGAGCAAACGGTCCAATTGTCACATCTACCCCAACTTCACTATCGCAGACAACAGACTGCTTAATGACTGTCCGATCTCCAATTACGCTATCAACAATTTCAGTGTTCGGACCGATTGTGGCATCTGCACCAATCTTTACATTCCCTTTGATGACCGTCCCAGGATAAATCATTGTATCTTCACCGATGACTGCATCGGGCGAGATATACGTGTTCTCAGGATCAATCAAGGTTACACCATTCTTCATATGCTGATGATTAATACGTCGCTTCATGAATTGCTCTGCTTGTGATAGAGCGATACGATCATTGACTCCAAGTGTTTCTTCAAAATGTGGTGTTTGATACGCTGCAACCGTCTGTCCTTCATTCTTTAGAATTTCAATGACATCCGGCAAATAGTATTCACCTTGTGCATTTTCATTTGACACTTGCTCAATCACACGGAAGAGATCTTCATTTGAAAAGCAATAGGTTCCAGTATTAATTTCATTTACTTGACGTTCAGCATCATTTGCATCTTTATGCTCGACGATTTTTACTACAGCACCTGTTTCATCACGAATAATACGTCCATAACCTGTTGGATCATCCGCGTGTGCTGTCAAAATCGTCACTTTCGCTTGTTGTTTTTGATGCTCGCTTAACATGGCTTCCATTGTTTCCGCTGTCAATAATGGTGTATCTCCACAAATGACAATGGTTGTTCCCTTTTCCTGCGCGAGGAACGATTTGGCTTGTTTGACGGCATGTGCTGTTCCCAGCTGTTCTTCTTGAAGTGCATATTCACTTCTGTCCCCAAGCTGCTTCTTGACGTCCTCTGCTCCATGACCGACAATCGTCACAAGCTTGGCTAAAGATAGCTTTAACGCTTGATCTGCCACATGCTCGACCATTGGCTTTCCGCAAACTGGATGAAGTACTTTGTATAACTTTGACTTCATTCTTGTTCCTTTTCCCGCTGCTAAAATCACTGCGAACCGCTTATCCATTGATTGGCCTCCAATATCCCTATTATCCATAGAAAAATATATCCTAAATAAGGACTGATTTCAAGGATACAAGAGGAAGTGCATTAATTTTCTAATGAACGGGAGACATAAGGAACAAGAGAAAAAACGCAAAAAAGACAGCATTTAAAAGAAAACATTCATTTTCTCTTAAAGCTGTCTTTTTAGGTTCACATATCTTTAAGAAGCTCCAGCTTCTTCATATTCAATTGTCTCTTCCTCTTCGCCTAAGCGATGATACTCATTTAAAACAGCATCTTGGATTTTACCCCGAGTGCTTGAATTAATTGGATGTGCAATGTCGCGAAACTCTCCATCAGGCGTACGTTTGCTAGGCATTGCAACAAACAAGCCATTGTTTCCATCAATCACACGAATATCATGAACAACAAATTCGTGGTCCAGCGTGATGGATGCAATCGCCCTCATGCGACCATCGGTATTCACGCGGCGTAATCTTACGTCAGTAACTTCCACAGTAGTTCACCACCTTTTCCCAATATAAAAGCATTAATTAGGTATTCAACGATTGTGGTGATTCTCCTGCTCTTTTTTTAAACTTTTTTTGAAATATCGGGATATTTATACATTTTTTGTCATTTTAATGACGACGCTTACATCGGTTGCGTGAAAAAAGACATCATGACGATGCCTTTTCATACATATAATGAAACCAAACGGTCTCCAAAGAGATGGCCTGTTTATTTCACTAATGCCACAACTTCAATTTCTACAAGTGCATCTTTTGGAAGTCTGGCTACTTCTACACATGAACGAGCTGGCTTATGTGTATGGAAGTATTCACCATACACTTCATTCACTTCAGCGAATTGTTCCATATCTTTAATGAAAACCGTTGCTTTCACGACTGTTTCAAAGGAAGCACCCGCTGCTTCAAGGACGGCTTTAAGATTATGAAACACTTGATGTGTTTGTTCTTTAATATCTCCATTCACAAAATCTCCAGCTGGCGTTAACGGAATCTGCCCTGAGCTGTAAAACATGTTATTGACGATAATCCCTTGAGAGTAAGGTCCAATGGCTGCTGGCGCGTTTTTGGTTTGAACAACTTTTGTCATATCAATCTCTCCCATTCAAATACATGTTTGATCAAAGCTTAAGCTTTCGAATGAAAAAACTCGTGGAAATTGCCTTCATTAATCTCAATGATTTTCTGCTTCATATCAATGGTTGAAAGCTTTAAAAGTGATACATATTCATCGACAAGACGTTCATCTACGCCTTCATCTTCTAATAAAACACCGATCCCTGCAACATTTGCATTAAATTCCTCTAGAAGATTCATCATGCCATTAATGGTTCCGCCTGCTTTCATAAAGTCATCAATAATCAACACATTGGATCCTTTATCTAAGCTCCGCTTTGCAAGTGACATGGTTTGAATTCGGTTAGAAGAACCTGATGCATAATTAATACTCACAGTTGATCCTTCAGTTACCTTATTATCTTTTCTAACGATCACAACAGGCACATTTAAATAACCTGCAACAGAATAGGCAATCGGAATACCTTTCGTCGCAACAGTCATGACAACATCAATCGGTCGATCCGAAAAAATGGTCGCAAAAAGCTTACCGATTTTCGCAAGAATCGATGGATTGCCTAAAACATCAGTTAAATATAAATAACCGCCAGGAAGCACACGTTCAGGAGTTGATAATGCCTCTCCGATATCGTTGACGACTTCGTCTGCTTCTTTTAGATGAATCTTTGGAATATATTTCACTCCGCCAGCAGCGCCAGGTACAGTAAGTAAAGTCCCTATTCCCTGCTGTTCGAAGGTCTGTTTGATAATCGTTAAGTCTTCACTAATAGAGGACTTCGCAGATTGATATCGCTCTGCAAAAAAAGTTAAAGGTACTAGTACGTGCGGGTGGGTTAACAAATAATTTGTTAAGTCCACCAATCTGCCGCTTCGACGAAACTTCATGAACTTACCCCCAGAACCCGAATAATTTATGAATAATATAACTTAATATACGGATTTAATCAAGGGTATTTTGTTCGCCGATCATGCGGACAGCGTAAACCTGATCACAAAATCCTCTCAGTCCGTTATATATTCTTTGTACCTTCGATTCATATTGAATCAAGCCAAATACAGTTGGCCCGCTGCCGCTCATTAATACAGCATCTGCTCCGAAACGCTTCATCTGTCTCTTAATCATATCGACTTCCGGATACATCTTTAATGTCACAGATTCCAACACGTTACCGAGTGAGCCGCACATCTCTTTATAATCTTTCGCTTCAATTGCTTCAATCATACGCTGTACATTTGGGTGTTCTACTTTGCTTGCGTCATATTGTCTGTAGACCTCAGCTGTAGATACCCCAATCACCGGCTTCGCTAAAATCACCCAGCAATGCGGCGGTGTCGCAATATGCTTTAGTTTCTCTCCACGTCCTGTCGCTAGCGCTGTCCCTCCGTGTACACAAAAAGAGACATCTGAGCCGATCTCCGCTCCAAGCTCAGCTAGTTCATCTAACGTGAGATTTAACTTCCACAAACGGTTTAAGCCGCGAAGCGTTGCTGCGGCATCACTGCTGCCTCCAGCTAAACCTGCTGCGACGGGAATTGCTTTTGTGATGACAATCGATACGCCTTTTTGAATACCGAATCTTGTTTTTAATAATTTAGCTGCCTGATAAGCCAAATTCCGTTGATCATCTGGCACAAAACGATTATGAGATGATACACGGATTTCGTCTTTGTCCAGCTCCGTCAGCTCTAGTCGATCTGCAAGATCTATTGTTGTCATCACCATCTCCACTTCGTGATATCCATCCGGTCTTTTTCCATGAACATCAAGTGAGAGATTAATTTTTGCCGGTGCTTTTTCTAAAATACGCAAACATTTCACCTACTTCTCCATCTAAACATAAGTATCAATATTGTATCACATTTGATGGATCTGATGAATATTGGCTTTTGCCCCCAGCACACTCACTTTTTCAAGCAAAAAAGACCAGAGACACCCGAGGTATCCCTGATCATTTCTTTATCGTTGATTCTCTTCTTGAGCCATGTGCTGTTGAGCTAATTCAATGGCACGTTTGACCATATTTCCTGCGTCACGCGCACGAATCTCTCCCCAGCCTCCATTTTTGACGGTATCATAAAATCCAAGATCCTTCGCCAGCTCGTATTTGAACTCATCTGACATAATGCCTCGGCGTCTACCCAAACGAAACAGCCCCTTTGGTCGAGAATTCGAATCATCGCCACTCATTTGTGGCTTTCTTATTTTGCATCGATTCCTGCCTTTTACCCCTTTCAAATAATGGACAGCCTCCCATACAGAAAAAAGGCAAAACAAAAAGCAGTAAACAAAAAGTTCACTGCCCATTAATAGGCGACTGAGCTAGCGGTATCATCGAACGTTAATTCGACCGTCTCAGTCAGTATATCTGCATAACTGTAAGAAACTCTTTCAAACGAATTCTCATCTTGATCTAATTGAATCACAAAAACAGAAGGGTACGTTTCAGCTAAAATGCCCGAACGCTCAATTGTTTTTCGGCGGCCTCCGTTAGCCTTTAACGTCAAACGTTTACCTAAGTTACCATCAAGCGATCTTTTGATGTCGGACAAAGTCTTCGCCATTGCATCCACCTCACTGAGATAATTATACAACAACGGCCCATTTTTGTCAAATAAAAATTAAATTATATCAACCAACACGAGCCATTGTCAACAAAATAATTTTGACAAACTTCTACCTTTTCTCCTCCCTATTTTTCTCAAATTCCGGTGAATTATGTATTCATATGAAATTTCTTTTTGAGCATAAAAAAAACCAGACTGAAATCAGTCGGGTTATGTCGATTCATGGTCTCTTTTATATGGCATACCTACCCTTAAAACACCCCTTGTTTCAATCCCTCCGAGACCTTTTTCTCTCGTCAGTGTATTTCGGAGCACATCCCACACGTTGATTCGATCTACAAATGGAGTGAAGCTGATCTTGGCAACAATATAGACGGGGTCAAGTGCATGAATGTTGACACGTGAGGGTGAGCTTGCAAAATTAGCACCTGCTTGAATTAATGATTCAAAATGAGATTGGCAGGCACCTGCAAAGATCACGAGCTGATCTAAATGCGGAACCTTCCTTCTTGCCTTTTGAACCGTTTCAACGAAATGACGAGAATGACGATATGCACCGATATCGTGTACACCGCCCTTTTGTTTAGAATACGCATCATGTCCTGTGATGACCAAAATATCAGGCCGGTATTGATCAATTAATGAATCAATCATGCTTGGCATTTTCTTCTCGTGGCAATGCACACCATACACAGGTACACCAATTCTTTCATATACATCTAAGCATTTCTTTAAGTATGAAGCATCTCCATCTAAATGCAGAACCTTTCCGGGCATATGAAAATACTGCTCCTGATGCTGATATTGTCCAGACGTATAATACTCTTGTTTTTCACGAAGCAGCTGATAATCTTGCCTGAGTAAGTCGAGCGATTCGTTAATTTTCCGTTCATCGTCTTTCTCTCTTGTCAGTTGCTCCTCTTTTTGAATCAAGACCAAATCTGACATCTTCGCATCGGCGATCAGCCTCACTTCATTCCCATGCAAAATGGCGGTGGCTTCGTGCTGGTCTGTCTCATCAATTCGAATGATACGAAACATAATATCCATCTGATAGGATGCCCTCGTCACCATATCTCCTATTTGAAATTGCATGCTTTTCACTCCACAATCAGGCTCTTATCCTGTTGGTATCGTCTTACGCTACACTTGTTCTTCTTTCAGGTGTGTTGTTCTTTCTAGCCTATGCCTGAACAGGTGAAGTGGTGAAAACCAAAAGAAAAAAGCCCTTATGAAAGGGCTTTGTGTAAAACATTGGACAAACGGGCAAATTCATCGATTGATAATGATTCACCACGGCGTTTCCCATCAACCTCAGCTGTTACAAGGGCTTCTTCAATGATGGCTTTATGTTTCTTGCCATCTGGCAGATTGTTCATCAAGTTATTCATCAATGTCTTCCGGCGCTGGCCAAAACTCGCACGAATCAGTTGAAAGAAAAACGTATCATTGTCTACTGAGACCGCAGGCGTTTCACGAACAGTTAGTTTGATTACCGCTGAATCCACATTTGGTTGTGGGACGAAAACCGTTTTCGGCACAACCATGACCGTCTTCGCTTCTGTATAAAATTGCACTGCAATCGACAAAGAGTTGTATTCTTTTGATGAAGGAACAGCAGCCATGCGATCTGCTACTTCTTTTTGAAGCATGACAACGATTCCTTTCAATGGAAGGTTTTCTTCAAGCAATTTCATAATAATTGGTGTCGTCACATAATAAGGAAGGTTTGCTACGACCATTACTTCTTTACAGTCAGCAAATTGTTCTTCAATCACCTTTCTTACATCTGCCTTCAATACGTCTTGATGAATAATGGTGACATTATCATATGGAGAAAGCGTATCGTTTAAAATCGGCAATAGGCGCTGGTCGATTTCAAAAGCCGTGACTTTCTTTGCCCGTTTGGCGAGCTGTTCAGTCAACGCACCGATACCAGGGCCAATTTCAATCACACCTGTCTCATCCGTAATCTCTGCATGATCGACAATGCGATCTAAAATATTCGTATCAATTAAAAAGTTTTGACCTAAGCTCTTTTTAAAAGAGAAACCGTACTTCTTCAGTATTTCCTTCGTTCTGATGGGCGTCGCAATATCTTTATTCATCGGCTTCCTCCTGCATGACGGTCTTTAAGGCCGCAATAAAATCCTCTTTCGTTATTTGGAACATGTGAAGACGCTTTTGCAGCTGCTTCGCATTTGTATATCCTATATTTAAAAGCACACCTAATCGTTCACGGCGGCGTTTTGATGCTTCGCCTCCGATAAGGCCTGCGTCAAATAAATCGTCTAACGTAATCTCGCTTTCTGATTCTTCCATTTCCTCATGGACATGTGCAAGGCATTCTCGAATACTGTCCAAGGAAGCATGCTCAACACCAATTCCTTTGTCCCGCTTCGCTTTCGCAAGGTGTTTTGGTAAAAAGGCGTGCTTACAGCCAGGGACAGCCTCTGCGATGGTTTTACGGATCTTTTCCCCAGGGAAATCAGGATCAGTTAAAATGATAACCCCCCTCGTCTCCTGAGCAAGACGCACTTGTTGAATGACTGTATCGCCAATGGCAGATCCATTCGTTTCAATCGTATCTGCATCAACTGCCATCTTTACTCTAGCAGTGTCGTCACGACCCTCCACCACAATGATTTCTTTGATTTTCATGTATTCCTCCGCTTGCAAAAACAATCTACATTTTTTTGTCAAAAAATGAAACCTTCCATGCTGCTTTTGCGTCTAATTAATTAGAAAACAGTGCTTCTATTATAACCAAAAAAACAGAGGGTGCGCAAAGCCCTCTGTTCATATAAATGATTTGATGTGTTTATTTGAGCACTCTAATTTTCACTCGTTTATTTCCCCATTGATAAGCTGCCGACTTACTTGGGACGAACACATCAATTTTATTCCCTTTTATAGCAGATCCAGTGTCTGATGCAACGGCATACCCATAGCCTTCCACATACACTTTAGAGCCCAGCGGAATGACACTCGGATCTACTGCTATGACCTTTGCACCCGGATTTGCTTTTAAATTAAAGCCTGTAGACGTTCTACCCGTACATCCAGCACAGCCCGCTGTATAGGCTGTGGACGTCACATAGAACTCTTTTCCTGACGATTCATTACTTCTTGAAACCGCAGGGGACGCTTTAGGTTCTTTCTTGGACACTTGTGTACCAACGGCCACTAAACGATCCTTACTGTCTTTTGCAGTAACCTCTTTAATTAATTCTTTAGACACCACTTTGCCGTTTTCTTTCACAATGGCATAGTGCTTCTTCAATTTACCTTCTTCACCTTTTTCAAGCACCTTCTCTTTTCCTTTTTCAAGAGATCGATCCTTTTTATGTTTGGTATCAAAAGCAATTTTCTCTTCCACTACATCGGTGACTTTTTCCACCCGAGTGATCTTCACATCTGCGCTTTTTTTAGAAAGGTGACTATGTAACGCAGGTTTGATCTTATCGTGCTTCTTGAGCTTCAGCTCTTGTTGCTTTAAAAAGTCAGCGACCGTAGTCGAAGTGGTCCACACTTTCTTATCCTTTCCTCCATCGTTTAAGCTGACCTGAAAGGCCTGCTGAACCACAAGATCCATATTCTTTTTAATCTTGTCATTCTTTCCTGGAGTTACTTGATCGTGCTTCCCAATATCTATCTTCTCATTCTTCAATAATGCTCCAACCGTCTGATCTGTTGTCCATATCGTTTTCTCTTTCCCATCTAGGGTGAGATGAACCGGTATAGCCGCATCATACACAATGTTCATGTTGTCTTGAATCTTTGTATTTAGACTTGGAGAGATATGATCCTCCGCCCTGGTCCTTATTCCAAGGTCTGAAAGCAGCTGTGCTACTGTCTCTTCATGTGTACGAATTGTCTTCTCTTTGCCATTGATTGAAATGGTAATAGACTGCTTAGTGAGCTCATGCGCACCGTAAGCCGTCCCAGTTCCAGCTAAAAGCAAGCAAGCGACTAGAAATAAAACCTTGCCTTTTCCTAGCTTGACAGAAAACAGATTTTTCATTTTTTGTACGATGAAAAACGCCTCCTTCTCCTCGGAGAGATTATATAGAGTATCTCAAAACCTGTCAACCCTTCCACCCACTGTACAAAATTGCTCGATTGTAAACCTATTATGGGAGATTTTTGGAAGGAAGGGAAGAAAGACTTATCGACAACTTATCCTATGAGGAGGCGCAAAGGTGTAGAACTTTTTCGTTATGTTTCACAATTGGACAAGCTTAAACAAGGATTGACATCATATACTGTCAGTTTATACGGAAAACTTTTTTCGCATTTTCTGTTGTCAATGCAGCAAGCTCTTCAAAGCTCATTTCTCGCAATTCAGCAATTTGTTCTGCGATATATTTCACATAGCTCGGCTCATTCCGTTTCCCTCTAAATGGCGCTGGAGTTAAATATGGACAGTCTGTTTCAATCAACAGACGATCACTTGGAATATCCTTTACAACTTCCTTTGGTTTTTTTGCATTTTTAAATGTCACAGGTCCACCAAATGAGATATAAAAGTTCATTTCCATACACGCTTTTGCAATTTCGAGGCTGCCAGTAAAGCAGTGCATAATTCCTCCAACTTCTGCCGCTCCTTCTTCTTTTAAGATCGTCACTACATCTTCCGTAGCGTCACGGTTATGAATGATAATTGGCAGATTCACTTCTTTCGCAAGAGCAATTTGACGTCTAAAGACTTCTTTTTGCACATCTTTTGGCGACTTGTCCCAATAGTAATCTAGACCCATTTCTCCAATGGCAACAACCTTTTCATGCTGAGATAATTCTTTGATCCAAGCCAAATCTTCATCTGTCATATCAATGGCATCAACAGGATGCCAGCCGATGGCTGCATAAATAAAATCATATGCTTCAATTAGCTCCATCGCTCTCGTAATGGTTGGACGATCAAACCCGACCACCACAATCTTCTCTACCTTTTCACTTTTGGCTCTTTCAATCACCTGCTCTAAGTCTTCATTATATTGTTCAGCATTTAAGTGGGCATGTGTATCAAATAACATGGTTGATTGCTCCTTTCGACAATTCTTCTGAAAAACAAAAGGTGTTCGACGAAATGTTACACGTGGAACACCTTTGTTGAATTATAAAATTTTTGTTCCATTTGCTAGAGATTGATCTACTTCAAGAACCTGCAATTTACCACCAGTTTCTCCAGTTAAAATCATTCCCTGGGAAATTTCCCCTCTTAGTTTAACTGGTGTGAGATTCGCTACGCAGACGAGCTTCTTCCCTACCAATTCTTCTGGTTGATAATGCTTGGCAATCCCTGAGACAATTTGTCTCTTTTCAAATCCAAAATCAAGCTGAAGCTTTAAGAGACGATCAGCTTTTTTCACTGGTGCTGCTTCCAATACTTGTGCTACACGAAGGTCAACTTTCGAAAAATCATCGAAGGCGATTTCGGCACCCAGCTCAGGTAATTCAGTTTCTTCTATTTCAACTGTCTCTTCTTCTACCTTAGGCGCACTTCCCTGCATCTTCTCTTTAATGTATGCCACTTCTTCTTCAACTTCTAAACGAGGGAACAATGGCTCACCTTTTTGTACCGTCGCTTTTTGAATCGCACCGAAAGAAAGAATGCTTTCCCAGCTTTTGAGTTTCTCTTCTTCAATTCCAAGCTGGAAGAAGATTTTCTCAGGTGTTTTTGTTAAGAATGGTGTTAACAATACAGCTGTGATTCGAAGTGATTCTGCTAAATGGTACATCACAGAATGCAGTTCTTTTCGTTTTGTTTCATCCTTCGCTAATACCCAAGGAGCTGTTTGATCAATATATTTATTCGTTCTGCTGATTAATGTCCAAACATTTGAAAGAGCCACTGAGAATTCGAGGTTTTCCATCGCTTCTTCATAGGCTTTCACCGTTTGTTCAGCTACAGCTTTTAGTTCCTCATCAAACTCATTGACTGGTCCCTTATAGCTGCTTAATGTACCGTCGAAGTATTTTTGCACCATCGCCACTGTACGATTAAGCAAGTTTCCTAAATCATTGGCAAGGTCATAGTTTACACGTTCCACGAATCCTTCTGGTGTAAACACACCGTCTGCACCAAATGGTACTTCGCGTAGCAGGTAATAACGAAGAGCATCAAGACCATAGCGATCAATTAATGTAACAGGATCTACTACGTTCCCTTTTGATTTAGACATTTTGCCATCTTTCATGAGTAGCCAGCCATGTGCAAAAATTTGTTTTGGCAACGGCAGATCAAGTGCCATCAGCATAATTGGCCAGTAAATTGTATGGAATCGTACAATTTCTTTCCCGACTAGGTGTACGTTGGCAGGCCAATATTTTTTATATTTTTCATCTTGATCGGTTCCGTAGCCAATCGCTGTTAAGTAGTTGAATAACGCATCAATCCATACATAGATGACGTGCTTCGGATTATTAGGTACTTTAATGCCCCAATCAAAGGTTGTTCTTGATACAGCTAAATCCTCTAACCCCGGTTTAATGAAGTTATTAATCATTTCATTCTTTCTTGATTCAGGCTGAATGAACGACGGGTTCTTTTCGTAATAGTCTAGTAAGCGATCAGCATACTTACTCATACGGAAGAAATATGATTCCTCTTTAATCAATTCAACAGGGTGTCCACTGTCTGGGCTTTTCCCTCCAATGACTTCCCCTTTCTCATTTCGCTCAACATCAACAAGCTGTGTTTCCGTATAGAATGTTTCATCAGGAATACTGTACCAGCCCTCATATTGATCTAAATAAATATCTCCTTGATCAAGCAGCTTTTGAAAGACTTGTTCAATGATTTTCGTATGTCTTTTTTCCGTTGTACGAATGAAATCATCGTTGGAAATGTCGAGTTTCTTCCATAATGATTTAATGTCAGCAACGACCGGATCTAAATACTCAATCGGTGTAATATTTTGTTCTTCAGCTTTTTGCTGAATTTTTTGTCCGTGCTCATCAGTACCCGTTAAATACATCACATCATAGCCTTGCAGACGTTTATAACGAGCCATGGCATCCCCTGCCACTGTCGTATAAGCATGTCCAATATGTAATTTTCCGCTCGGATAGTAAATTGGTGTAGTCAGATAAAACGTTTTTTTCTTTTCCGGCATGTCGGAACCTCCTGCTTGTGTGTAAATGTCAAAAACTCCCGCCCAATGGACGAGAGCGGTCATCATACTTCATTAAAATGTGTCAGATCATTTCATTATGTTTTGCACTTGTGCTTTCTCTATGATACCATCTTAGCCTTTAAGATCAAGCATATATACATAGAACAGAATGAAATGAATGAAAAAGATGAGTTTTTCGAAAAAAACGACAAACCGCTCGACATTTTGTCGAATATTGTCGTATAAAATCTATTTCCAGATTTACAATTGGCTAAATTAGGGCAAAAGTCTTGTTAATCTGTTATCGTCATTTTTCATATTTTTATAGATAAATTCTGAAAAATCCTTATACACCGGTAGTTTCAAGGTCCTTTGACTTTAAGAGTCATATTTTACAAACAATAGTAAACAAAATGATTGACGATTTATGGAAACCTTGTTATGCTAGGAATGTAAGGAATTTGTCGAATAATGACGAAGATAATATTATATTAAGAATAAGAACTTTTTGGGAGGAGAATGAAGATGAAATCTACAGGTATTGTACGTAAAGTTGACGAATTAGGACGCGTGGTGATTCCAATCGAGCTTCGCCGTACGTTAGGAATCGCAGAAAAAGACGCTTTGGAAATTTATGTTGACGATGAAAAAATTATCCTAAAAAAATATAAACCAAACATGACTTGCCAAGTAACAGGTGAAGTATCAGACGATAACCTTAAACTTGCTAATGGTAAATTAGTTCTTAGCCGTGAAGGTGCAGAGCAAATCATTAACGAAATCCAAAACCAACTTCAATCACAAAAATAAGTTTTATATAAAAAGGTTCTTGCACCGTTTGCAAGAACCTTTCTTTATTGTTCAATATGATACGCATCATAGATCGTCCGCTTTGGCACACCACGTTCGACCGCAGTACGTTTAATAGCCTCTTTTGACGTTAACCCTTCCTCTATGTAATGGATCACGTGCTCTTTTTCAGATAAAGAATTCCACCAAGCTTCTTCATTCAGTTCTTCTTCATCCTGATCATTTCCTTGTACGACGAGACAGAACTCACCACGGATTTGTTGTTCTGTCACCCAAGTCAGCGCGTATTCTAAATCTCCACGAATAAACTCTTCAAATTTCTTTGTCAGTTCTCTCGTAATGGCAATATTCCGGTTCCCCCACACTTCTTTCATCACAGTCAGCGTTTCTTTTAACCGATGGGGCGCTTCATAGAAAATAATTGTTTCTTGGCGTTTCTTCAATGCTTCCAGCTGTTTTTTCTTTTCCTTTTTTTGACGATCAAGAAAACCGTAAAAGAAAAATGGCTGTGGTGCGATTCCTGACGCAATGAGCGCCGTAAGTGCTGCGTTTGCACCAGGTAACGGAATGACATAGCCTCCGATGTTCGTAAAGTCTCGAACCACTTCGGCTCCTGGATCAGAGATCGTCGGTAAACCGGCATCGCTCACGAGTGCAATATTCTTTCCTTCTTTTAACCATTCGATTAACTTGTGACCACTGCTATCTTTGTTATGTTCATGATAACTCGTTAATGGGGTATCAATTTCATAGACATGACAAAGCTTTTTCGTTTGTCTCGTATCTTCTGCGGCAATATAGTCTACATCCTTTAACGTTTGTATCGCTCGAAACGTCATATCTTCTAAGTTTCCAATCGGGGTTGGTACGAGATAAAGAATACCCATTTCTGATTGACCATCAAAGCTTTTCTGTGTCTTTTTCATGTGCCGCCTCCTTTTTGATTCGCTTTTCTTCTATATACATGTCCTTTTTTCGACGTGTCCACGTTTTGAAACGATATTCCTGTTGCATGGCTTCTCTTTTGGTTGAAAAACATTCGTGATAATAAAGTTCCACCGGTCGTCTGGCTCTCGTATACTTTGCACCCTTCCCACTATTATGGGCAGTCAGCCTTTTTTGTAAATCATTTGTATACCCAGCGTACAAACTACCATCTGCACATTTCAATACATAGAAATAATGACTATGCTTCTCCATACAGTATCGTCCTGATTTCTTTTGTATACTCTTGGTCTTCTCCATAAACAAAAAGCGGCGGGAGAATTTTCAAATCCGGCTTTCCATCTTTCATGCCTTCCACTAAAATGGTATTCGCTTCTTTTCCTTGTTTCGGATATACAAATTGAATTCGTTTTGGCTCAATTCGGTATTTCTTCATCATTTCAACAATCTCAAGCAGCCGTCCAGGACGGTGAACCATTGCCAGTTTGCCTCCTTGCTTTAGCAAAGTGGAAGAAACACGAATGACATCTTCTAATGTACAATGAATCTCATGACGTGCGATCGCCAAATACTCATTTTCATTGATTTCATCCTTAGAAGGAGTCTTAAAATATGGCGGATTACAAGTAATCACGTCTACTTTGTGGTTTCCGTACCGTTTAGGCATATCATTTAAATCACCATGGATCAACTCAATCTGCTGCTCCAGTTGATTATGCGCCACACTTCTCTTTGCCATATCATATAGGCGTTCTTGAATTTCAACCCCTGTAATAGAGGCTTTAGATCTCGTCGAAAGCAGCAATGGAACGATGCCATTTCCCGTACAAAGATCAATAATCTCCCCTTTTTGAATCGGCACATACGCAAATTTTGCTAATAACACTGCATCCAATGAAAAGGCGAACACCGTTTTACTTTGAATAATTTTCATATCTTCTGCAAGCAAGTAGTCTAAACGTTCATCTTCTCTTAACGAAACCATGATGTATCCTTTCTTTTCCTGTGAAAAAGGCTCCCGATTCAGCGGAAGCCTTTTCTCATTTTTTATTTAAAAATGACAGACAGAACAAACAGTCTCCCTCTTTCCGAATGCTCCCATAATGTACATTACAAATATGGAAGCCCTCCTGATATAAACGAGCGAGGTTATCATGACCTTCTCCTATATCAGAATGACTTGGCTTCTGGGCAGAATCATGCTCTGCCTCAGACGATTTATCTCGATCGGATTGATCCAGACGTTCACGCAAGTGCTGATTCTCCATCTGCAGCTGATGATTTTCTTCAATCACTTCACCGATATGATTTTTCAAATCACCTAGCTGGCGATAAAGAGAACCGATTTGTTCTTCTAAATTAATCACCGTATCAAATAGTTCCTTTTTATCCAAGGTGGCACACCTCGTTACTCAGTTGTTTGTGCAGATACAACGCCTTCTTGTAATAATTCTTCCCAAGTATATTCTATCACTTTTTCTTGCCCGGTTAATTCAACTTGCAAAATTCGTTCTAAAATATTAAGCCCTACTACCTTTGCAGAGCCATTAGACGTCTGAATCGTTTCACCGATGTCCGGTAATTGTTCTTTTGCTGTTTCGTACTCATCATTCTCATATTTCAAGCAGCACATTAAACGGCCGCAAAGCCCTGAAATTTTGGTAGGGTTTAACGAGAGGTTTTGATCTTTTGCCATTTTAATGGACACAGGTTCAAAATCTCCTAAGAAAGTTGAACAGCAAAGCATACGTCCACACGGACCAATGCCGCCTAGCATTTTTGCCTCGTCTCTTACACCGATTTGACGAAGTTCAATTCTCGTCTTAAAAATAGATGCAAGATCCTTGACCAGCTCACGGAAATCTACTCTGCCATCCGCTGTAAAATAGAAGATGACCTTGTTGCGGTCGAATGTAAATTCGACATCAACCAGCTTCATTTCTAGGCCGTGTTCACTTACTTTCTGAAGACATGTGTCAAAGGCTGCCATCGCTGCTTCTTTGTTCTCCTCAACGATGAGCCGGTCTCGTTCGTCTGCGACGCGAATCACCTTACGCAAAGGGAGAACCACATCGTGTTCATCTACTTTTTTATTGGCGATGACCACTTGCCCGTACTCAACACCTCTGACTGTTTCTACAATGACACAACTATCATTTTCTATATGAAATCCATTAGGATCGAAATAATAGATTTTGCCCGCTTTTTTAAAGCGAACACCAATTACGTTGTACAAGCTTATCCCTCCTGCAACATCAACACCAATTGCTCCATTAGCCCTTGGGCATTCACGTTGGATTGAAGTCTCTTTTTCGCTTCTAATACAGCAAGGATCTGATTCGTCACCATCTGCTGTGTGGAATGCAGCGCGTGCTGCTTCATTGTCTGGAATAAGTCTTGATAAATGACTTTATCTTCATTTCCTATTTGAATCGACAATACATCACGATATATAAATAAAAGCATATCAAGACCAGTTTCTTGAAGGTCTTTCTCTTTGAAAAAAGGCATCCATTGATCTTGTATATAAAAAAATGCATGTTCTTTTCGCTGGTGTAAGACTTCATACAATTTTATCACTTTCGCTCTAGACTCTGCAAACTGATCATTTCGACTTAATTCGAGTGCTTCTGCTAAATTATTGGTTAAATTCGACAAAAGCCTTGCAAGATCCTGAGACACGCCTTCTTGTAAAAGCTGCTGCTCCAAAGATTGCGGCTGCAGCGGCTTAAAGCTAAGCATCTGACATCTTGAAATAATCGTATCCAGCATTTTATGCGATTGTTCAGTGATTAAAACTGCCATCGTTTCCCGGTTGGGCTCCTCTAGGAACTTTAATAAACTGTTCGCAGCATTGACCGTCATTTTGTCCGCATGGAGAATGATATACATTTTCCGATGCGATTCTACGCCTGCTTTTGTAAATTCCTCCTGCAAAGCCTGCACTTGCGCCTTCTTAATTGATTGACCGTCAGGCTGCACTAGATGTAAATCTGGATGGTTGCCAGACTGAATTCTTTTGCAGTTTTGACAGGACTCACATGGTTTCACTCCTGCTTCCAAACAAAAAAAGCTCTTCGCTAAAAGCATCGCAGCATCTAGCTTTCCGGTCCCTTTTTTTCCTTCAAATAAGTAAGCATGAGCCAGTCGGTCTTTATCAATACTATTAAAAATCAGCCGCATGACGCGCGGCTGTAAATCATTCATGTCATCCCAGCTAATTGCCATGTTATCACTCTCTATGTGTAAAGGTTAATCAATAAACCTTTTATTTCTCCAATACGTTCAAGCAAATCAATCGAGGGTTTCTCCTGATTCATCATATCCTCTGTTAACTCAATCAGCTTTTCATCTAATGCTTTGACTAAAGCGAGTGTTCGCGTGTTGCCATAAATGTCAAAGCTCCTTGATGTCTCTATATTTAATCCATTATCGACTGTTTCTTTTACAAAGCGTTTCACAAGTCCTTTAAACCTAGCCAAATCTTTAAGGTTTCGTGACTTTGTCAGTTTCTTGCCGAAGACTTCGATATCGCTCAGCATGACTGTCAGCTGCTCTAAACGCATTTTACCACTTTGTGTCTCCATCGATGATTTAAACGATGCTGAAGTTTGGCTTCCTTTCATCGCTTGAAGTTCACGCTTTTCTAAAAGCAGCCGCATATCTTGATTAATTTTCACAGCAACCCATCCTTAAAATTGATGAAATTGTTCAACTGGCAGAATAAAGACGGTAGCTCCACCAACTTCAACCTCAACAGGGTATGGTACATATGAATCTGCATTTCCACCCATTGGTGATACAGGCGCGATCATTTGATCACGTTTACGGCAATTTTCCTTGATTAGCTGTAACGCTTTATCCACTCGGACATCATCGCAACCAATGATAAAAGTCGTATTCCCAGACTTTAGAAATCCACCAGTCGAAGCTAATTTTGTCACGCCGAATTGATGTTCGGTCAATATTTTCAATAACTTGCTGCTATCTTGATCCTGTACAACGGCAACAATTAATTTCATTTGAATGGCCTCCTTCATTTTAGGCACAGGTGACATGCCGATGTCTTCCTCTATATTATAACAACGATTGGGAATGAGGTCATATTTGATTTTTCTTTAATGTGTCCTGAATCAGTTGAAACACTTCATTAAAGACATCCTGAACAGGCTGAGACGCATCTACTACACGGAATCGTTCTGGTGATTGCGCAATCAGAAGCTCATATCCTTCTCTGACCATTTGATGAAAATTCAGTGTTTCCATGTCTAATCGATTTTTTTCTCTTCCTTGATTGGCATCAATTCGCTTTAGACCTTCCTCTGGTGTAATGGAAAAGTAAATGGTCATTTGTGGCATCGTGCCATCAATGGCGAAATCATTAATGGATTTGACTTCTTCAATCCCAAGCCCTCTCGCATAGCCCTGATAAGCAAGGGAGCTGTCGACAAAACGATCACATAAAACAGTTTCCCCCCGCTTCAATGCCGGTTCTACTTTTTCAGCCAAATGCTGCCTTCTAGCTGCTGCATAAAGCAGTGCCTCTGTTTTTGCGTCCATTTTTGTATTTTTTTCATTTAAAATCACTTCACGAATTTGCTCTGCAATGTCAATGCCTCCGGGCTCACGTGTCGCCATCACTGCATAGCCTTGACGTTCCATTTCTTCGTACACTTTTCGAATCACTGTCGTTTTTCCAGCACCCTCAGGCCCTTCAAACGTAATAAACATACCGCTCATAGTGTCTCCTCTTCTATATAAACATATAATTTTCTCTGGTGAATCACCTGACTTGCTTGCACATGAACTTGATGCCCAAGCAAACGGCTTAACGTCGCAATTTGATCTGATTCAATCGGTTGTCCTTTAATCATCAAAGGAATGCCAGGCGGATAGGGAATGACCGATTCTGCACTAATCCGGCCAGCTGCTTTTTCGAATGGAACAGCTTCTACATCTCGCTTCTGCTGATCGTGCTCTAAGAAGAGCGTTCCCGTTTGAGGCTCTTTTTTTACAAGCAATGAATCACTTTGCTGAAGAGCCTGCTCTATAGCTGTAAAAGGAATGTCCTTTGTATGTCTTAGACCAAAAACGAGTAACACTTGATGTTCATCCGCAAGTTCTGGGTGAACATCCACCGACTCAAGCACCTTTTTGAGTTCATAGCCTGTCAGCCCTTTTGTTGAACGAATGACACATTTTAATGGATCCATAGGTAAAGAGTCAGACTCAACCACTTCGAGATTGGAGATCATATTGAACTGTGCTTTCAGCTTTGCCAAGTCTCTCATTATTTCATCCATTAACCCTTTTCCCTTCAACTCCTCCACATAAGCTCTCGCCAAATCTAACGAAGCCATAATTGGATAAGAAGGTGAACTGCTTTGAAGCATCGTTAATAACGTCTTTATCCGCTTCATATCCATTCGGTCTCCTTGAAGATGGAGATAAGACCCCATCGTCATTGCCGGAAGGGTTTTATGTGCTGATTGTACCACCACGTCTGCTCCATAGGAAAGGGCAGATGGAGGAAAGGCACCGCCTAATACAAAATGAGCACCATGTGCCTCATCAACTAATACAATGATGCCAGCTTCATGACACATTTGAATGAGCCCTGATAAATCAGCTGCATGTCCGTAGTAGTTCGGATATGTCAAAACGATTGCCCGGCAGTTGGGATGTGTCGCCATAGCTTGTTTGACTGTTTCCTCCGTCACATGAGTTGGGACGTGCAAGTGCGGATCACTCTCAGTTTCTAACATAATAGGCGTCGCTCCCGCAAGCTCAATCGCATGGAACACAGACTTATGACAATTTCGCTGAACGAAAATGCCCTCCCCAGCCTGACACGCAGACATCACCATCGCCAGATTGCCAACGGTTGTGCCATTCACAAGGAAAAAACTTTGTTTAGCTCCATATAGCTTTGCCAATAAATCCTCTGCCTCTTGAATCACCCCAGTCGGATGGTGAAGATCATCTAGACCTTCAAGTTCTGTCACATCCAGCTGAAGAATGGATGCATAATAGGACCGTGCCTCATCAAAAAAGACATCTCCATTGTGATGTCCCGGAACGTGAAAAGAGTAGGGCTTCTTTTCCGCATGTTGTGATAATGCTGTATATAAAGGTGTTTTCAAACAAATCGACCCTTTTCACTTAAACGATATCTTATATCTATTATAACGTTCAAACAAGTGAACTGAAAGATGGATTCTCATTCCTTTATTGGTTTATGATTCACCAGCTTCTGCTCTGCCTCATGCATGCTACTTTTTAATTGAGCTCGTTCTTGGCTCCCATGTTCTTTTACCTGCAACGTTTCCTGCAATGTTTCGGCCAATTGACGCTGAACCTTTTTCAACGTATCTATAGGCGTTAAGGATGCATCTTCAAGCAGCTGTCCTTGCTGCTTCGATACCTGTTCATATGTTTGCTGGATACGCTGCTCAAGCGCTGAATTGGCTCGCTGCTGAATATGATTGAACGCAATCGACATTTGGTTGATCCATAAAGGAATTGATGCGGAAACAGTTGATTGAATATGATTGGCTAATGTATGGTTTGTATGCTGAATCATTCGAATTTGGGCATTACATTGCAGTGCGATTTGACGGCTCAACAACAAATCATACTTCCGTTCTTTTAATCTCTCCATATATTCTTCTTCATCGACTTCCCGACTCATCAATTGTTCCTCTAATGTCCGATCATGTGACTGTGATTCTGTTAGGGCATGTTGCTCTAACAGCGACAATTTTGCTTCAACTGCTGCAACCTGTAACGTCATCTCTTGAAAGTATGATTGATTTTCTTCAAATAAACGCTCCAATAACTTATGGTCCGAAATTAACACGCCTCTTGCGTAACGAAGCCTTGCTGACAATCTCTCTATCTGTGCTTCCGCTTGTTTAAAACGAGATATGATCTCCTGAGTCGAACGCTTTTCTCGCTGAAACAACCTTGAAAAAAAGCCTCGCTTCTTTGGCAATAAATCCTCTGGCTCCACTAAATGCAGTTGCTGTAAAAAGGACTCGAGAACATCTCCGATTTGCTCAATATCTTTTTTTTCCACATATTGCATCATTTGTTTTGATTGTTCTAACAATCGTTCCTGCACACGTGTGCCATAGAAAAGCAGTTTTTGTGGATGGTCAGGGATCTTCTCAGCTCGCTGTAGCGCCTCCTGCTTTTCCTCATCAGATAAGGTATCAAACACCCGAAACGGAAGATCTGTAGTAGATGGGGCTGGTGGTATGACTGGATCTTCTGGTTTCATCGAGTTTGACTCCTTTCATATCTATTTTTTAATCATTTTATCGGCCACTTCAAGTTCAATATGAAGTGCTTCTATATCTCTTCCTAAAACTTGCTGTAAATCATTCGTTAATTGCTTTTGCAGTTCAGTCAGCGTGACTCGAGTTTGGCTTAATGTCATTTCAAGCTCATGGCTACGATTCGGCTGATTATACAGCAGTGCATATTTCTCAGTTAATTCAACAACAGAATCCAAACTCTCAAAATAAAACCGCTGTGCATCATAAAACCGGTTCGGTTCCTTTTTTGTTATCGTATAGATGCGTCGTGCAAGCCGAAGAATTTCATAATTATGCTTGATCGTCTGTACGTTCTTCACAGCAAATAAAGCTTTCTTCAAACGAACCAGCTTTTGCCCAGCTTCTTTTAAGTGCTGTTTAATATATACATAATCACTACGAGACAGTCCGTGTTTCTTCAAAAACAACTGGAAGGCAGCCCATCGGCTTCCTGCAAACATCACACCCCACCCAATCATCGCATACAGTATCGACAATCCAACATGATGATGGAAAACACCAATACTGACAGTTAAAATCACCAGCGAAAAAAGAGTAGAGAGAACGGCCCATACAAATGTGTAAAAAATTGATTTCATGTTCATCGACTCCTATGAATAATCAGGCTCTCTGTTTATCTTATTATTTATTACGGTTGATGTCCAAACTAAGTTCCAAAAAACAGGCCCAATCCCCGATTGCCCATAAAAAAAGACCATCTAATGGTCTATGAATACAAAGGCGGCGTATGAAGATTTTTAAGCTTTCTTACATAATCAGCATAACTAGGATCCGAGGTTGATGTAGAAATTAACTTCCGTTCACAATCTCGGCATAAAAACTGATGATATAAATAAATTCCCTTTGTTTTTTTCTCTTCACAAATCAAACAAATTGCTTCTCGCTCTTTTTTGCTCATTGTGACACCTCCACTTATAGCTTCAGTATGCCCTAGCGCTTTCAATTGTATACAAAATTAAGAATGTTTTAGATGATAGTTTAGTATATGTATCCATGCCAGATCGAGTGTTTGTTCCTTTTTTAAAATACAAAAAAGACCAGTTCCGATTGGAACTGATCCTTTGAAAAGCTTGGCGGCGTCCTACTCTCACAGGGGGAAACCCCCAACTACCATCGGCGCTGAAGAGCTTAACTTCCGTGTTCGGTATGGGAACGGGTGTGACCTCTTCGCTATCGCCACCAAACCTGATGGAGAGAATGTTCTCTCAAAACTAGATAACAATGTTCATTTTTCACATTAGAATATAGGTTAAGTCCTCGATCTATTAGTATCTGTCAGCTCCACGTGTCACCACGCTTCCACCTCAGACCTATCAACCTGATCATCTTTCAGGGATCTTACTTCCTTGCGGAATGGGAAATCTCATCTTGAGGGGGGCTTCATGCTTAGATGCTTTCAGCACTTATCCCGTCCGCACATAGCTACCCAGCGATGCCCTTGGCAGAACAACTGGTACACCAGCGGTGCGTCCATCCCGGTCCTCTCGTACTAAGGACAGCTCCTCTCAAATTTCCTGCGCCCGCGACGGATAGGGACCGAACTGTCTCACGACGTTCTGAACCCAGCTCGCGTACCGCTTTAATGGGCGAACAGCCCAACCCTTGGGACCGACTACAGCCCCAGGATGCGATGAGCCGACATCGAGGTGCCAAACCTCCCCGTCGATGTGGACTCTTGGGGGAGATAAGCCTGTTATCCCCGGGGTAGCTTTTATCCGTTGAGCGATGGCCCTTCCATGCGGAACCACCGGATCACTAAGCCCGACTTTCGTCCCTGCTCGACTTGTAGGTCTCGCAGTCAAGCTCCCTTGTGCCTTTACACTCTGCGAATGATTTCCAACCATTCTGAGGGAACCTTTGGGCGCCTCCGTTACATTTTAGGAGGCGACCGCCCCAGTCAAACTGCCCACCTGACACTGTCTCCCTGCCCGATAAGGGCAGCGGGTTAGAAGGTCAATACAGCCAGGGTAGTATCCCACCGATGCCTCCACCGAAGCTAGCGCTCCGGTTTCCAAGGCTCCTACCTATCCTGTACAAGCTGTACCAACATTCAATATCAGGCTGCAGTAAAGCTCCACGGGGTCTTTCCGTCCTGTCGCGGGTAACCTGCATCTTCACAGGTACTATAATTTCACCGAGTCTCTCGTTGAGACAGTGCCCAGATCGTTGCGCCTTTCGTGCGGGTCGGAACTTACCCGACAAGGAATTTCGCTACCTTAGGACCGTTATAGTTACGGCCGCCGTTTACTGGGGCTTCAATTCGCACCTTCGCTTACGCTAAGCGCTCCTCTTAACCTTCCAGCACCGGGCAGGCGTCAGCCCCTATACTTCGCCTTACGGCTTCGCAGAGACCTGTGTTTTTGCTAAACAGTCGCCTGGGCCTATTCACTGCGGCTTCTCGGGGCTTTAACACCCTAAGAAGCACCCCTTCTCCCGAAGTTACGGGGTCATTTTGCCGAGTTCCTTAACGAGAGTTCTCTCGATCACCTTAGGATTCTCTCCTCGCCTACCTGTGTCGGTTTGCGGTACGGGCACCTCTCACCTCGCTAGAGGCTTTTCTTGGCAGTGTGGAATCAGGAACTTCGCTACTAAATTTCGCTCGCCATCACAGCTCAGCCTTCACGGGAAACGGATTTGCCTATTTCCCAGCCTAACTGCTTGGACGCGGATATCCAATACCGCGCTTACCCTATCCTCCTGCGTCCCCCCATTGCTCAAATGGTGAGGAGGTGGTACAGGAATATCAACCTGTTGTCCATCGCCTACGCCTTTCGGCCTCGGCTTAGGTCCCGACTAACCCTGAGCGGACGAGCCTTCCTCAGGAAACCTTAGGCATTCGGTGGACGGGATTCTCACCCGTCTTTCGCTACTCATACCGGCATTCTCACTTCTAAGCGCTCCACCAGTCCTTCCGGTCTGACTTCACTGCACTTAGAACGCTCTCCTACCACTGTTCGTAAGAACAGTCCGCAGCTTCGGTGATACGTTTAGCCCCGGTACATTTTCGGCGCAGAGTCACTCGACCAGTGAGCTATTACGCACTCTTTAAATGGTGGCTGCTTCTAAGCCAACATCCTGGTTGTCTAAGCAACTCCACATCCTTTTCCACTTAACGTATACTTTGGGACCTTAGCTGGCGGTCTGGGCTGTTTCCCTTTCGACTACGGATCTTATCACTCGCAGTCTGACTCCCAAGGATAAGTCATCGGCATTCGGAGTTTGACTGAATTCGGTAACCCGGTAGGGGCCCCTAGTCCAATCAGTGCTCTACCTCCGAGACTCTTACCTTGAGGCTAGCCCTAAAGCTATTTCGGAGAGAACCAGCTATCTCCAGGTTCGATTGGCATTTCACCCCTACCCACACCTCATCCCCGCACTTTTCAACGTGCGTGGGTTCGGGCCTCCATTCAGTGTTACCTGAACTTCACCCTGGACATGGGTAGATCACCTGGTTTCGGGTCTACGACCACGTACTCATGCGCCCTATTCAGACTCGCTTTCGCTGCGGCTCCGCATCTTCTGCTTAACCTTGCACGGGATCGTAACTCGCCGGTTCATTCTACAAAAGGCACGCCATCACCCGTTAACGGGCTCTGACTACTTGTAGGCACACGGTTTCAGGATCTATTTCACTCCCCTTCCGGGGTGCTTTTCACCTTTCCCTCACGGTACTGGTTCACTATCGGTCACTAGGGAGTATTTAGCCTTGGGAGATGGTCCTCCCGGATTCCGACGGAATTTCACGTGTTCCGCCGTACTCAGGATCCACTCTGGAGAGAACAACATTTCAGTTACAGGGCTGTTACCTTCTTTGGCGGGCCTTTCCAGACCTCTTCGCTTATATCGTTCCTTTGTAACTCCGTATAGAGTGTCCTACAACCCCAAGAGGCAAGCCTCTTGGTTTGGGCTGTTCCCGTTTCGCTCGCCGCTACTCAGGGAATCGCATTTGCTTTCTCTTCCTCCGGGTACTTAGATGTTTCAGTTCCCCGGGTATGCCTTCTCATACTCTATGTATTCAAGTATGGATACTACTCCATTACGAGCAGTGGGTTTCCCCATTCGGAAATCTCCGGATCAAAGCTTGCTTACAGCTCCCCGAAGCATATCGGTGTTCGTCCCGTCCTTCATCGGCTCCTAGTGCCAAGGCATCCACCGTGCGCCCTTTCTAACTTAACCATTTCTTACTTTAGAAAGAATCACTATGTGTGATGAACTTTGCATTGCATTCAATGTGAATGTATTACTTATTGTTATCTAGTTTTCAAAGAACACGTTGGTGGAGCCTAGCGGGATCGAACCGCTGACCTCCTGCGTGCAAGGCAGGCGCTCTCCCAGCTGAGCTAAGGCCCCGATTTAATAGAAGATGGTGGGCCTGAGTGGACTCGAACCACCGACCTCACGCTTATCAGGCGTGCGCTCTAACCAGCTGAGCTACAGGCCCATCTTTCATATCGAAGATATGATGTTGTAGGATCTTTTGCAAGTTCCTTCAAAACTAAACAAGACGAAAAACGTACGCTGCTCCATATATCCTTAGAAAGGAGGTGATCCAGCCGCACCTTCCGATACGGCTACCTTGTTACGACTTCACCCCAATCATCTGCCCCACCTTCGGCGGCTGGCTCCATAAAGGTTACCTCACCGACTTCGGGTGTTGCAAACTCTCGTGGTGTGACGGGCGGTGTGTACAAGGCCCGGGAACGTATTCACCGCGGCATGCTGATCCGCGATTACTAGCGATTCCAGCTTCACGCAGTCGAGTTGCAGACTGCGATCCGAACTGAGAACAGATTTGTGGGATTGGCTAAACCTTGCGGTCTCGCAGCCCTTTGTTCTGTCCATTGTAGCACGTGTGTAGCCCAGGTCATAAGGGGCATGATGATTTGACGTCATCCCCACCTTCCTCCGGTTTGTCACCGGCAGTCACCTTAGAGTGCCCAACTGAATGCTGGCAACTAAGATCAAGGGTTGCGCTCGTTGCGGGACTTAACCCAACATCTCACGACACGAGCTGACGACAACCATGCACCACCTGTCACTCTGTCCCCGAAGGGAAAGCCCTATCTCTAGGGTTGTCAGAGGATGTCAAGACCTGGTAAGGTTCTTCGCGTTGCTTCGAATTAAACCACATGCTCCACCGCTTGTGCGGGCCCCCGTCAATTCCTTTGAGTTTCAGTCTTGCGACCGTACTCCCCAGGCGGAGTGCTTAATGCGTTAGCTGCAGCACTAAGGGGCGGAAACCCCCTAACACTTAGCACTCATCGTTTACGGCGTGGACTACCAGGGTATCTAATCCTGTTCGCTCCCCACGCTTTCGCTCCTCAGCGTCAGTTACAGACCAGAGAGTCGCCTTCGCCACTGGTGTTCCTCCACATCTCTACGCATTTCACCGCTACACGTGGAATTCCACTCTCCTCTTCTGCACTCAAGTTTCCCAGTTTCCAATGACCCTCCCCGGTTGAGCCGGGGGCTTTCACATCAGACTTAAGAAACCGCCTGCGAGCCCTTTACGCCCAATAATTCCGGACAACGCTTGCCACCTACGTATTACCGCGGCTGCTGGCACGTAGTTAGCCGTGGCTTTCTGGTTAGGTACCGTCAAGGTGCAAGCAGTTACTCTTGCACTTGTTCTTCCCTAACAACAGAGCTTTACGATCCGAAAACCTTCATCACTCACGCGGCGTTGCTCCGTCAGACTTTCGTCCATTGCGGAAGATTCCCTACTGCTGCCTCCCGTAGGAGTCTGGGCCGTGTCTCAGTCCCAGTGTGGCCGATCACCCTCTCAGGTCGGCTACGCATCGTCGCCTTGGTGAGCCGTTACCTCACCAACTAGCTAATGCGCCGCGGGTCCATCTGTAAGTGACAGCCGAAACCGTCTTTCATCCTTGAACCATGCGGTTCAAGGAACTATCCGGTATTAGCTCCGGTTTCCCGGAGTTATCCCAGTCTTACAGGCAGGTTACCCACGTGTTACTCACCCGTCCGCCGCTAACATCCGGGAGCAAGCTCCCTTCTGTCCGCTCGACTTGCATGTATTAGGCACGCCGCCAGCGTTCGTCCTGAGCCAGGATCAAACTCTCCGAAAAAGTACAAAACCGAAGTTTTGTTTTTCGTCAGCGTTTGACTGACTACCTATGATGTATCATAGGATTTTTTTATAAAAACTCGAATTAACAGGTACGTTTTGTCTTGTTTAGTTTTCAAAGAACTTGTTTACCGCTTCAGAAGCGACTAGAACATCTTATCACATCCAAGTTGTTAGTGTCAACAACTTTTTTGTTATTATGTTTTTTCGTTTCTTCGTCATCAGCGACGTATATTAATTTACCACCATATATAATCAAAGTCAACAATATTTTGCATTAAATAATAAACTTTTCAATTACGACTAAAGCTGCTACACCTGGAATGCCCAACAAACCACTAATTCCGCTCGTTACAGGGTTAATGGAAACATGAAGCCCTAAACTCTCGCCGAATAAATTGAGACAAAATAAAAAAAGAGCGCCTGCGACAAATTTTATTCCGATAAGCCCCAACCATTTGAATGGATTCGCTTGAACACCCGACATAAACAACAATAAAACAGCTAACAAAATTGAACCAATCACAATAACAGGTTCCATAATCCTCTCATCTCCTCTTCATATGAATAGTACAAGCATATGAGAGGATTATGGAAAATAGACCTGCTATCTCCAGTTGTTTAAACGTAAATTTCTCTTTTTCGCTTCTCTCAGATAGAAAAAGTACTTCGCTTGAGCAAGCTTTAATTCGAATAGAATGTCCGGTGAAGGCTCAACGCTGTTTGCGACAAGCTTTTTTTGTCTGTTCCATTCTTCCTTTTGCTTAAAAAGCTGTTGAATTAATATCTCATCGAATTCTTTTCGAATTGATTTTCTGCGAAGAAAACCCATGTACCGTACTTCTCCTTCCTACATCTCACGTCTGCCTTCTAGAGCCTTAGAAAGTGTGACTTCATCCGCATACTCTAAGTCTCCACCTACTGGGAGTCCGTGAGCAATGCGAGAGAGTTTAATTCCTGATGGTTTCAACAATCTAGAGATATACATGGCCGTTGCTTCTCCCTCAATGTTTGGATTGGTTGCAAGAATGACCTCTGTGACTTGATCGTCTTGCAATCTTTTTAATAGGTCAGGAATTTTAATATCCTCTGGCCCAATTCCGTCCATTGGTGAAATAGCACCATGAAGCACATGATATAAGCCGTTGTATTCTTTCATTTTTTCCATTGCGATCACATCTTTTGGATCCTGCACGACACAGATCACAGATTGATCTCTTCTTGTATCTTCACAAATATAGCAAGGATCCTGGTCGGTGATATGTCCGCAAACAGAACAATAAGTTAAATTACGCTTTGCATTAACAAGTGCCTTCGCAAAATCCAGCACGACATCTTCTTGCATACTAAGAACAAAAAAAGCCAGACGGACCGCAGTTTTAGGTCCGATTCCTGGCAATTTCATAAAGCTATCAATCAGCTTTGATATTGGTTCAGGATATTGCATCTTCAGTTATTCCTCCTAGAATAAACCTGGCATGTTCATTCCTTTTGTGAATTGACCCATTGTTTCATTCGTTAGTTCATCAACTTTTTTCAATGCATCATTTGTTGCTGCAAGTACAAGGTCTTGAAGCATATCGATGTCTTCAGGATCAACAACTTCTTCATTAATCGCCACATCAACGACTTCTTTTTGTCCATTTACTTTTACAGTGACCATGCCGCCACCTGCCGTACCTTCAAGGACTTTTTCTGCAAGCTCTTCTTGAGCCTTAGCCATATCCTTCTGCATTTTTTGCATTTGTTTCATCATTTTTTGCATATTTCCCATTCCACCGCGCATATGAACACCACTCTCTTTCAAATTGTTAATCTTTAATTTCAATTAAATCGGTTCCTACTAACTTCTTTGCTTCTGCAATTAATGGATCTTCTTCAGCAGAAGCTGCCTGACCATCTGCTTGTTCTTCAGGCTGATGATCTCTTAAAAATTCTTCTCTTATTTTACCCCATTGAGCGTCAGGAACGCCAACTAATTCCACTCTTTTTCCTAGCATAGATTCTAGCAGTTGCTCAAGATTGGTTCGAACACCACTTTTATCTTCGGCCACCATCTTACAATGTATTTCAAATTTGAATTTTAAAACAAAGGCATGAGTTGCCGCCGCAACTGGTTCACTATCTGTTAATAGCGCAGCGTGAGATACCTTATTTTGCTGTTTTAATTGGGCAAGAAGTTCTCCCCATTTGCCTTTTATTTTTTCTAGTTCCGGTCGCTTCGCTTCTTTTAAAATCTCATGAATTCGACCGACAGGTGCACGATAGCCATTTTTATTACTCGTTTGAGGTCGAGGTGCTTCCGTTTTTGCTTGAGGACTCTGAGACTGAGTCATTGGAACACCCTCAGCTTTTAGCCTAGATAGCTCCTGTTCCAGCCTGTCTATTTTATTCGTTAATGCTGTTAGGTCGGAATCAGCCGGAGATGATACAGCACCAGCCGTTGACTGACAGAGCTTAACCACAGCTACTTCAAAGAAAATTCTAGGGTGATTTGTCCATTTCATTTCCTGATGGCTTTTATTCAGCACTTCAATCGTTTCATAAAGAAACTGAGGTGTCACACGTTCTGAAAGAGCTACAAACTTATCGTCGACTTTGACTTTTTCAAGGACACCTTCAAGATCCGGTGCTGTTTTGTAAAGAAGCATATCTCTAAAGTAGAAGATCATATCCTCTATTAATTTCGCGGCATCTTTCCCCTGTTGAAGCAATTCATTTAACGTATCCAGCGCTATCGCAATATTTTGCTCAAAAATGGCTTCAGCAAGCTGACTAATGAAATGCTGAGATACAGCACCTGTAATGAGCAGTGCATCATCAATTGTGAGCTGTTCACCACTAAATGAGATCGCTTGGTCAAGGAGACTGAGTGCGTCACGCATGCCTCCATCTGCCGCACTAGCAATAATCTCGAGTGAACCCTCTTGTATATTTAGGCTTTCTGCATCTACAATTTTCTCCATTCGTCCAACAATATCTTTTGTCGTGATCCGTTTAAAATCAAATCTCTGACATCTTGATATGATGGTAAGAGGAATCTTATGAGGCTCTGTGGTAGCCAAAATAAAGATACAATGAGCAGGTGGTTCCTCTAGCGTTTTAAGAAGTGCATTAAATGCCCCGATAGAGAGCATATGTACCTCATCTATAATATAAACCTTATATGTAACCGCTGAAGGAGCAAATTTCACTTTATCACGTATATCCCGAATTTCATCTACCCCGTTATTTGAGGCAGCATCTATTTCAATCACGTCTGAAATCGAACCGGTCGTAATCCCTCTACAGGCATCACACTCATTACACGGCTCACTAACAGGTGACTTTTCACAGTTCACTGCTTTCGCAAAAATCTTGGCAGCACTTGTTTTACCTGTTCCTCTAGGACCTGAAAATAAGTAAGCATGAGAAAACTTTTTCTGCAAAAGGGCATTTTGCAACGTTTTTGTGATGTGTTCTTGTCCAACAACATCCTCAAAAACTTGAGGTCTGAACACTCGGTATAAAGCTTGATAACTCACAAATACGCCCTCCTCCATTTATCATCATGTTCATTATACATGATGCAACGATCAATTCAAAAGTACACCTTTATTTTCTAATAAACGAAAAAGAGCATTTCCTTTAAAGACTTTTTACTTTTCTTGATTAAAAAACGTGTTTTCCTGCTTTCTGAAAATGTCTGCCAGATCAATAAGAACATTCGTTCCCTATATGAATTGCTTCAAAAAAACCTCACCCTAAAAATGGCTTTTTTGCTATTTGTATAAACAAAACAACTGATATATTCTTTCAATAGCAACAAAAAACTCACCTAGATAAACTAGATGAGTTACATTTAATATTGATTTACCGTGCACCTTCTGTCGATTCGCTACCCCAAGCGTTACTTAAACAGTTAGCTCGGCCCAGGCAACCCTGCGGCACATGAGAGGTTTCACTTAATGCTGCTTCCTTCCGGACCTGACATGGTTCATGAATTCCCATTGCGCAGGACCAAGACGTCAACACCACTTATTTAAGGCAGACCTTGAAGTAAACGAACCTTGAGAAGGGATTCGGCCTCGCTAGAGCGGATTGCGAGTACAGGGCACCGCTACCTCCCCGCTTAGCACGGCAAAATGAATATTAAATTGTTGGTGACGCAGACATAAGTATACCTTCTAAGTGATAAAATTGCAAACGACATCCATTCATTTACTTTTCGCTTGCTTCTTCTGCTGACGGAGGTCTCGAAAGAACTGACTTAACAGCTCACCACACTCATTTTCAAGCACACCACCAATGACTTCAGACTGATGATTGAACCGCTCATCGTCCAATAAATTCATTAAAGTACCAGCACAACCACCTTTAGGATCATAGGCACCAAAAACGACCTTTTTCACTCTTGAAAGTACAATAGCGCCTGCACACATTGGGCACGGTTCGAGTGTAACATAAAGTACAGCATCTTCTAAACGCCAACTACCAGTCATTTTACACGCTTCATCAATAGCAAGTAATTCCGCATGAGCAATTGATCGCTGTTCACTTTCCCTTAAATTGTGAGCACGGCTTACAATTTGATCATCAACAACGATGACGGCACCGATTGGAACTTCTCCTATTTGTTTTGCTTTCAAAGCTTCAGAAATAGCTTCTTGCATAAACTGTTCATCTTTCGTCATAGCACGGCTCTCTTTTCATGTTTTTTTAAAGGATATTGAGGTTAACATATTATCACAATCTTTTAAAGGGGGTCTTGATTTGCCAAAACAACAAAAGGCACTTCTTATTATTGACATGATCAATAATTTTGATTTCGAAATGGGACATGTGCTCGCTGAAAAAACAGAGCAAATGACCAATAAAATTTTAGCCCTTAAACGACACGCTATCAAGAAAAATTGGCCAATTATCTATATCAACGACCACTATGGACTCTGGAAGGCTGATATCAAAGCTGTTATGGAAACATGCAAAAACGAAAGAAGTGCCCCTATTTTAGAACAAATGGCACCATCTAAAGATGATTACTTCTTAATTAAACCTAAGCACTCTGCTTTTTACGGAACAGCACTAGAGACACTCCTAAATGAATTAGGTGTGCAAGAACTTATTTTAACTGGAATTGCCGGAAACATCTGTGTCCTGTTCACTGCAAATGACGCTTACATGCGAGAGTACAACCTCACTGTACCTAAAGATTGTATTGCTTCAAATGATGATAGAGACAACGAGTACGCTTTAACGATGATGGAGAACGTTCTTCTTGCCAAAATCACAACAACTAAAGAGATCACGGATGAAAATCAAACATGATTTATCCATCACCCTCATAAATTGTTAGCAATAACAAAGGGGGCGTTGACCATTCAAATTTATGTTGTCAAAAGAGGAGATACATTAAATGAAATTGCCATACGTTTTAAAACAACGGTAAATGAAATCATTCGGACCAACGACATCGAAACACCAAATCAACTAGTCGTTGGACAAACAATTGTCATCCCTATTAGAGGTCAATTTTATGAGGTCAAACAAAATGATACACTTTATCAAATTGGAAGAAGATTTCAAATTTCGGTAGAAGAATTGGCACGTGTGAATCGGATTCGGCCTGAAGCCATATTGCCTATTCGTTTTTTGCTTTATATTCCACAAAGACCGAAAAGAAATATTAATTCTAATGCTTATATAGAACCTCGCGGAAACCAAGTCAGCGAAAATTTAAAGCAAGCAGCCAGAGAGGCATCTCCATACTTAACCCATCTCGGTGCCTTTAGTTTTCAAGCGCAAAGAGACGGCACACTTCGCGAGCCACCGTTAGATCAATTACCTCAGATTGCCGCTCAAAGCAGAACGGTTTTAACCATGGTAGTCACAAATCTAGAGAATGATAAATTTAGTGATGAACTCGGGCGAATCCTTTTAACAAATCAAGCTGTCAAAACGACATTATTAAATGAAATCGTCCGCGTTGCTCAAAAGTATCAATTAAAAGAAATCCATTTTGACTTTGAATATTTACGCCCTGTTGATAAAGAAGCCTACCTTCAATTTTTAAGAGAAGCAACAACTCGTTTTCATCAACAGGGTTGGACTATTTCTGTGGCACTTGCTCCTAAAACAAGCAGTGAACAGAAAGGAAAGTGGTATGAGGCGCATGACTATGAAGCAATCGGTAAGATCGTTGATCATGTTGTGCTAATGACTTATGAGTGGGGCTACAGCGGCGGGCCTGCACAAGCCGTCTCTCCGATCGGCCCTGTCCGCCAAGTCATTGAATATGCACTGACTGTCATACCTGCCAATAAAATTGTGATGGGGCAGAATTTATATGGTTATGATTGGACGCTTCCTTATGTTCAAGGAGGCCCTATCGCCAAAGCCGTCAGCCCTCAACAAGCGATCGCCATTGCTAGAGAGAATAATGTATCCATTCTATATGACGAAACAGCACAAGCACCTTATTTCCGTTATATAGATGCTAACAACAAAGAACACGAGGTTTGGTTTGAAGATGCAAGATCCATTCAAGCCAAATTTAATCTCATTAAAGAGTTAAACCTAAATGGAATTGCTTACTGGAAATTAGGTCTATCCTTCCCACAAAACTGGTTGTTGTTATCAGATCAATTTAATATTGAAAAAAGAACGACATCGTAATTCATACGCTCTATCTCTCAGAAGGGGTATGGTACAATATACATTGGTTTGACAACTTTATAGATAGAGGAGAACGCCTATGTATCCTGCCCCTTTTATTGCAGTGGAAGGCCCAATTGGAGCCGGAAAAACAACCTTGGCTACAATGCTTTCAAAGGAATTTCAATTTCCTTTAGTAAAAGAAATTGTAGAAGAAAATCCATTCTTAGATAAATTTTATGAAGATATGGAACAATGGAGCTTTCAGCTTGAGATGTTCTTTCTATGTAATCGGTTTAAACAGTTAGAATCTATTGAAGAGAACTATGTCAAAAAACAGCAGCCGATTGTCACTGATTATCATGTCTATAAAAATATGATATTTGCAGAAAGAACCTTATCCAAAAAGCACATGGATAAATACAGAAAAATCTATCACTTGCTGACAGATGATCTTCCTAAACCAAATGCCATGATCTATATAAAAGCCAGCCTTCCCACCTTACTTGATAGAATAAAGATGAGAGGCCGATCTTTTGAAGAAGACATTGATCCAGCTTATTTAAAAACCTTGATTGAAGATTATGAGTTGGCCATCGAGCATTTAAAACAAACTGACCCAGGGCTTCCTATCATTACAATTGAAGGCGATCATACAGACTTCGTTTCCTCACAGCAAGATTACCAGCAAATTGTACAGAACATAAAGGAGCAAGTACTATGAAAAATATTGAAATACCAAAGGATGCTGTCATTACAATTGCAGGGACAGTTGGTGTCGGAAAATCGACCATGACGAAAACAATAGCGGACAAGCTAGGGTTTCAAACTTCTCTCGAAAAAGTAGATGATAATCCATACTTAGAGCCTTTTTATTCAGATTTCCAAAGATGGAGCTTTCATTTACAGGTCTATTTTCTAGCTGAACGTTTTAAGGAGCAGAAACGAATCTTCGAGTCTGGTGGAGGTTATGTACAAGATCGGTCAATTTATGAGGACACTGGTATTTTTGCTAAAATGCACGCAGACAAAGGTACCATGTCAGAGGTAGACTATGAAACGTATACAAGTCTATTTGAGGCGATGGTGATGACACCTTACTTCCCTCACCCAGATGTCCTCATTTACTTACATGGGGATTTAGATCATATATTACATCGTATTGAAGAGCGCGGGAGAGAGATGGAAACTCAAACCGATCGAGCATATTGGGAAGAAATGTACACTCGATATACGGAATGGATTGAACAATTTGATCTGTGCCCTGTGATTAAAATTAATATTGAAGATTACGACTTACTTCATGATGAAAGCTCACTTGATCCAATTCTTCATGAAATTGCTTCTGTTATTCAAAAAAATCGCTCTAACACAAAATAAAAAAAAACCGCTGCATTTCTCGAATGCAGCGGTTTGACAATTTCCAATTTTTATGCGTTTCAATTCAACTAAGGTAAAATCAATATGGCGGAGGAAGAGGGATTCGAACCCCCGCGGGCTTTGACACCCCTGTCGGTTTTCAAGACCGATCCCTTCAGCCGGACTTGGGTATTCCTCCGTATCGACAAGAATTAATATATCATATCATCTTATTTTAAGTCAACATCTTTTCGAAAAAAATTTCAACATTTGATTTTGGTATGATGTTTAGCCTATAAAAAGCAGCCGATAATCGGCTGCTCTTCATTTATTTCGTATCCTGTCTAATGTCTTCAATAAAAAGATTCATCTCTTCTTTAAAATCGTTTAATGATTCGATAATCTTTGTAAAGTCTGTCACTTGTTTAGCTTGTTCGTTTGTTGAACTGCTGATTTGTGAGATATTTTCAGATAAAGTGCCAATGCTGTCTTGGATTTCTTTTAAAAATGCATTAATGGTTTCGGCTGCTTCCTTTGATCCATCTGATAACTTACGTACCTCGTCTGCAACAACAGCAAAGCCTTTTCCATTTTCACCTGCTCTTGCCGCTTCAATTGCAGCATTTAGTCCTAACAGGTTTGTTTGTCTCGCAATACCGCCAATGGTTTTGACGACTTCTTCAATGTTTGCGGATTTCTCTTCTGCTCTTCCGGCCTGCTCACTAATTTCTAAGCTTGTCGCAGCCAGTTCTTGAGAATGAGCAGCAATTTGCTCAATTCCACCTTGTAACTCTTTCGCTACTTTGTTGATATGTTCCATATAGCCGCTTAATTTCTTCTCACGATGATGTGAAAAAGCCACTAAAAAAGAGCCAATCACTTTTCTATCTTCATCAAAAATCGGATAACCTTTTACAGCAATTTCATAACCATATAAAGACTCTGGCAAATGCCCATCATATTCTTGTCCTCTTAATGTCGTCGCCACGTTTTGGTCCTCTGGGTTTAAAGCGTCCCCTACTTTAATGCCAAAATCTACTGTGGTCGATGGATAATAGCAAAGTACCTTTTCTGTATCAGTGATGCCGAAAAGGACACTTTCATCTAGAACTTTTCTGAGTAATTGAGCCATTTCAACATAATAGTCAAGCCTATTCAAGGTTATTCCTTCTTTCCTAGATGCTTTTAGTTCTTTTATCGGCTTATTTTAGAAAAGCTGTAGAAGTTTAGGTAAAAAGAATAAGATGCCATGACGGCATCTTATTTTATCACTTCTTTATTTCCCATATAAGGACGTAACACCTCAGGAATAATCACTGTTCCATCCTCTTGTTGATAGTTTTCTAAAATGGCTGCAACAGTTCTTCCTACTGCTAAACCAGATCCATTTAATGTGTGGACGTGTTCTGGCTTTGCTTTAGGCTCAGGGCGGAAACGAATGTTTGCTCGTCTCGCTTGGAACGCTTCAAAGTTACTGCAAGAAGAAATTTCACGATACGTATTTTGGCTTGGAATCCATACTTCGATATCGTATTTCTTCGCAGCCGTAAAGCCTAAATCTCCTGTACACATGCTCATGACACGGTATGGCAGGTTCAATAATTGAAGAACTTTTTCTGCTTGGTTTGTTAGTTTCTCTAATTCTTCATAAGAATCTTCTGGTCTGACAAATTTCACAAGCTCTACTTTGTTAAATTGGTGCTGACGGATGAGTCCGCGCGTATCTCTGCCAGCAGAACCAGCTTCTGATCTAAAACAAGCACTAAATGCTGCATAATTGATTGGCAGCTGCTCTCCTTCAAGAATTTCGTCACGGTGCATGTTCGTAATTGGCACTTCAGCCGTTGGAATGAGGAAATAATCTTCTTCTCGAATTTTAAAAGCATCCTCTTCAAACTTTGGAAGCTGTCCAGTTCCTGTCATGCTTGCTCTGTTTACCATATAAGGTGGTAATACTTCAGTAAAACCAAATTCATCTACGTGTAAATCCAGCATAAAATTATAAAGTGCACGCTCTAACCGTGCGCCTAGCCCTTTATAAAAAACGAAACGGCTTCCTGTCACTTTTCCTGCACGTTCAAAATCCAAAATTTTCAGCTCATCGGCTACATCCCAATGCGGCTTTGGTTCAAATGAGAAGGCTGGCTGTTCGCCCCATTTTCTCACTTCAATGTTGTCATCTTCTGTTTCACCGACTGGTACAGAATCATGAGGGATGTTTGGAATTGAGAACAGGATGGTTTGCAGGCTTTCCTCTACTGTTCTTAATTCATCATCCAACTTCTTAATCTCATCGCCTACCTCACGCATTTCTTGAATAATGTGATCGGCGTCTTTCTTTTCTCTTTTTAGAACAGCCACTTGCTGTGATACTTCATTTCTTCGGCTCTTTAATACTTCTGTTTTGCCGATTAATTCTCTTCTTTTTTGATCCAGCTCACCAAACTTATCAAAATCCGCTAAATCTTCGCCTCGATGGGCTAATTTTTCTTTGATTTGATCAAAATCCGTGCGCAGTTGTTTAATATCCAGCATGTGTAACACTCCTTTTTTATCGAAAAATAAAAAGAGCCCTCATCCCATGAAAGGGACGAGAGCTCTCGCGTTGCCACCCTGATTGAAAACACGCCAAAAGCATGCTTTCCTCTTTCCTCTGTAACGGCATCACCGTAAATGCTTACTTCGTGTTTCAGCATTTCGCTCAAGGATGGATTCAGAATGCATCTTTCACCGATTCTCACCAACCATCGGCTCTCTGAGAAAGAGGGGCTCCTTACTATTTCCCGTCAACGCTTTTTCGATCTTTGATTGTGATTTTAATGTACTATAAGTTTTATCTCTTTTCAACCGTTTTATACAGCAAGCTTCGTTTTATAGGACTCCACCATCTCAACAAACAGCTGTGTTAACCGATGGTCGTCTGTCAGCTCTGGATGAAAAGAACAACCTAAGATATTGTTTTCTTTCGCCATCACAATCCTGCCGTCATACTCAGCCATGACCTCTACGCTCTCATCTGCGCTGATGATATGAGGCGCACGGATGAACACTCCTGTAAACGGCGCATCCAGTCCTTTCACTTCTACATCTACTTCAAAGCTGTCTACCTGTCTGCCAAACGAATTACGTGCAACAGATACATTTAACAGGCCAAGATGAGCATCTTCTCGATCTTCTATATGCTTTGCCAGCATAATCAAACCGGCACAAGTCCCAAATATCGGTTTACCTTGAGCAGCGAACGCTTTAATCGGTTCAATGAATTGGTACGTATCCATGAGTCTTCTCATCGTCGTACTTTCACCACCAGGGATAATGAGACCGTCAACAATTTCTAACTCCTCTACCCGTTTGATGATCTTTCCCGCTACGCCACAAGCTTCAATCGATTGAATATGCTCTCTCACCGCTCCTTGAAGCCCTAGTACACCAATTGTTAGCATGTTCGTCGCGCTCCCTTAATTACCAGCCACGCTCTTGCATACGCTCTTCTGGCAATAGATTTGAAATTTCAATTCCTTTCATCGCTGTTCCAAGCTCTTTAGAAAGCTCTGCAATTAGACGGTAATCTGTGAAATGAGTCGTTGCTTCTACAATCGCTTTTGCAAACTTAGCTGGATTGTCTGATTTGAAGATACCAGAGCCGACAAACACACCATCTGCTCCAAGCTGCATCATTAATGCTGCATCTGCTGGTGTCGCAACACCTCCAGCTGCAAAGTTTACAACTGGCAATTTGCCTTCTTTTTTAATTTGAACCAATAATTCATAAGGTGCGCCTAAATTTTTGGCTTCTGTCATCAATTCATCTTCACTCATTGCCGCCACTTTACGAATTTGAGCATTGACCTTTCTCATATGACGGACAGCTTCTACAATGTTTCCTGTACCAGGCTCACCTTTTGTCCGTAGCATAGAAGCGCCTTCTGCAATACGACGAGTCGCCTCACCTAGGTCACGACAGCCACATACGAAAGGTACCGTGTATTCATTTTTATTTAAATGGAATTCCTCATCTGCGGGCGTCAGCACTTCACTCTCATCAATATAATCAACACCAAGTGCTTCAAGAACACGAGCTTCCACGATGTGACCGATACGTGCTTTTGCCATGACTGGAATCGTTACTGCATTTTGTACTTCTTCCACGATTCTTGGGTCTGCCATACGGGCAACACCGCCTGCTGCACGGATGTCAGCTGGTACTCGTTCTAGTGCCATTACTGCCACTGCGCCTGCTTCTTCTGCGATTTTTGCCTGCTCAGCATTGACGACATCCATAATGACGCCACCTTTTTGCATTTCTGCCATTCCACGTTTAACTCGTTCAGTTCCCTTATTGCTCACAATTGTTTCCTCCCATTTGTCTATTCGATTGATTCAACACCTTTATCATACAAGCGATAGAGTATAACAATAAAGAGAATAGTATAACAATTCAATCAGCTCACAAAAAAGAAGAAACCCTTATATATCAAGGTTTCATAGTTAAAAAGGCATCATTCCCTCTTTTAAGTGTTATTAACATGTTATAATGCATCTATAACAATTCGAAAACATCTATAACAATTCCACACCCATTGGAGGATTTTCATGCATATTGATATCCATCGACATTCAGATACATCTCTTTCGAATCAGATTTACTTTTCCATCGTTGATCACATTCAATCAGGTCTGCTTCAGCAAGGCGATAAGCTGCCGACTGTACGTGATCTAGCGAAACAGCTGAATGTAAGTCTTGTCACAGCAGCAAAAGCCTATACACGGCTTAAGGACGACGGATTTTTAACGACTGTACAAGGAAAAGGTACGTTTGTGAATGAGCAGCATGAGCACACTGACATCCCGGTTCAGTCATCTACTTCTTTCGATTGGCAGTTATCGATCCCTGATTATTTACCAAGGTCTCAATTTGCTCAGTATCACTATGTCGAAGAAGCCATTAATCTTTCTTCCTCTATGATTGATCCTGGTCTTTTACCTAACCGGTATTTAGAAAAAGAAATGCAGCATGTCCTAGCCCGGCATCCTCAAATCATGTCAAAATACGGAGAAATACAAGGTGACCTTCAGCTTCGTCAGGTCATTCAATCATTTCTAGAAAAATTAGATGTCCCTTCTACTCCTGAAAATATCCTTGTCACTAGCGGTTCTCAGCAAGGGCTTGATTTAGTAGCACGTACATTTATCGGGCCGGATGATGTAGTTGTCATGGAGGCGCCCACCTATCCAGGCGCAATTGATGTCTTTATGGGGAGAGGGGCACGAATTATTACGGTTCCTGTCGATCATGAAGGAATGAACATGAAACAGCTTCAAAGCATTTGTGATAAATATAAACCAAAGCTCATCTATACCATTCCTACTTTTCACAGTCCTACAGGCGCCAGTATGTCGTTGAAACGAAGAAAACAGCTGCTTTTACTGGCACAAAGCATTGATTGTCTCATTGTAGAAGATGATCCTTATCGTGAGCTTTATTTTGAAAAGAAACCGCCGGCACCTATTAAAAGCCTGGATCACGATGGACACGTCATTTATTTACGAGGATTAAGCAAGACACTGGCTCCAGGATGCAGAATTGGAATTATTACTGCGTCAGGCTCTATATTTAACCGTTTATTAGCAGCAAAGGCCAATAATGATTTAGGGAGCCCACTTCTCACCCAAAAGGCTATTTTACCGTTTCTCACATCCAAGAAAATGATCGATCATACGAAAAAATTAAGAACTGCCTTGAAGGTGAGACGCGATTTGATGATGGATGTGTTGACAAAGCATGCGCCAAAGGACGTCACGTGGCAAATCCCACAGGGCGGGCTCAATTTGTGGCTTAGCTTTCCTTCCTGGGTAGATACACGTGCCCTATTACATGAGGCACGGAAGCAGCAAATCACCTTCCTGCCTGGCTCTGTCTGCTATCCTGGGGAGCCGAAGCAGAATTATATACGTCTCAGTTTTTCTTATGTGAACGAAAAGGCACTGACAGAAGGTATGGAAAAGTTATGTGGTATTTTTCAGCAGGCCTTGTCTACACCTCAAAACCACAAACAATCTCTTTTCTTTTAACGATAAAAAAACTGCTCTCTATATTTGAGAGCAGTTTTTTTATTAGAACCAACCTTTTACTGTGTCAACGATTCCGCCCCAAATGCCAGCGAAGAATCCACCTACACCACGCATTGCAAGGATGAACCAGTTTGCTTTTTCATCACCTGTTTTCGTCACAAGCTCAACACCTGATTGGTCTTTACTCAAATAGCCGTAGTCCTTCTCATCACCAGAATAAGAAGTCGTCAACATGCCAACCTTTGTTCCTTTTTTAATAGGAGCTTCTAGGTTCTTTTTATCAATATTTACTTTCGCTTTATAGCTCTTCTCATCACCATTTTTAACCGGTACAGAGAAAGCTTCTTTCGTCACGACGGGTACTTCTTTATCTTTTCCTTTATCGACTTCGATGTTTTCATGTCCCTTGATTTGTTGGCCTTTTTTATACATTTCTTTCATCGTGAAGTTTTTAAAGGCATAATCGAACAATTTTTTCGCCACATCGAAACGAGCTGTATGAAGATTCCCTTTAGCATTCAGGACAACTGCGATCACACGCATGTCACCACGTTTTGCTGTACCTGTGAAGCTAGAACCAGCTGAATCAGTAGAGCCCGTTTTCAGACCGTCTACGCCTTCATATTCTTTCACAAGTCCTTTAAGCATAAAGTTCCAGTTTGGCATGTCCATTTCATCATCTGTGCCTTCTCTGAACTTTGTTTTCGCGATGCTTGCTGTTTCAAGAATTTCTGGGTGATCTTTGATGAGATGCTGTGCAAGCAAAGCCATATCCTTTGCGGAAACTTCACTTTCTTCATCAGGACCCGTACCTTTTGGCTGTTTGCCATGTAAGTCTTTATTTTCTAATCCAGTTGCATTCACGAATTTGTAATTGGTTAAGCCAAGTTCTTTTGCTTTTGCGTTCATTTTTTCAACAAACTTCGATTCTGATCCAGCGATTACCTCTGCTAGACCAATTGCTGCTGCATTTGCTGAATAAATAGCCGTTGCTTGATAAAGTTCTTTGACAGTATACGAACCATCTTTTCTCAATGGAACATTGGATAAACTGCGGTCCTGGGAAATTTCGTACACATAATCATCTGGCGTATATGTTTGATCCCATTTCACTTTGCCTTCAGCAATCGCCTCTAGTAATAGATACTCTGTCATCATCTTTGCCATACTTGCAATAGGCAGTCTTTGTTCTGCGTTTTTACTATAAAGAATTTTACCTGTAGAAGCTTCAATAAGGATGGCTGCTTTCGCATTCACATTGAATGGATCTTCAGCCGCTTTTGCTTTGGACATTGGGGTAAATGCAGTAACAATCAATGCCAATGCAAGGATAGAGACCATAAGCTGTTTCAACATCTTGCTGTTCAATCGTCATACCTCCGTATTCATCTTTTTTCGACGTTTTTCATATATATTTAATCCACAAGGGCTTATTTCGACACAACAGTATAAATTTTATCACAATAAAGACAAAAAAAATAGACAGAGTCATAGACCCTGTCAAATGTAATTTGATTGTCACAATTTATCAAGAAATTGTGTAGTTTGGTGATTCTTTTGTAATTTGTACATCATGTGGATGACTCTCACGAAGACCTGCACCTGTCATGCGAATGAATTGTGCTTCTTCTCTAAGAGTACGTAAGTCCTGTGTTCCACAGTAGCCCATACCAGAGCGAATACCGCCAACGAGTTGGTAAACAGTATCAACAACTGGTCCTTTATATGGTGTACGTCCTTCGATACCTTCTGGAACGAATTTTTTATTATCTTCTTGGAAGTAACGATCTTTACTTCCTTTTTCCATTGCAGCAACAGAACCCATACCACGATATACTTTGAAACGTCTACCTTGGAAAATTTCTGTTTCTCCTGGGCTTTCAGATGTACCAGCAAGAAGACTTCCCAGCATAACAGCATGTCCACCAGAAGCTAATGCTTTCACGATATCACCTGAATATTTAATTCCACCATCTGCAATAATAGATTTACCATGTTTTCTTGCTTCTGTTGCACAGTCATAAATCGCTGTGATTTGTGGTACACCGACCCCTGCAACAACACGTGTTGTACAAATCGATCCTGGTCCAATACCCACTTTTACAATATCTGCTCCAGCTTCAAACAATGCTTTTGTTGCTTCAGCTGTTGCAACGTTACCAGCAATGATGTTAAGAGAAGGATACGTTTCACGGATTTTCGATACAGTGTCTAGAACACCTTGAGAATGACCGTGTGCTGTATCAATGACGATCACATCAACATTGGCTTCTACTAATTTTTTCACACGAGTCATTGTATCGCCAGTGACACCTACAGCGGCACCAACAATTAAACGGCCATGTGCATCTTTAGAGGAGTTAGGGAATTCAATCACTTTTTCAATATCTTTGATGGTGATGAGACCTTTTAATGTTCCTTCGTCATCTAAAAGAGGTAATTTTTCAATTTTATATTGCTGAAGGATTTTTTCAGCTTCTTCTAATGTTGTTCCAACAGAAGCTGTCACAAGTTCCTCTTTTGTCATCACGTCGCTAATCTTCATTGAATAATCCGAAATAAAACGAAGGTCACGGTTCGTAATAATCCCAACAAGCTTTTGATCTTGTTCGTTATTGACAATCGGTACACCAGAAATACGATATTTACCCATTAAATGTTCTGCATCGAATACTTGATGATCCGGTGTTAAGAAAAATGGATTTGTAATAACACCACGCTCTGAACGTTTTACTTTGTCCACTTGTTCAGCTTGCTGCTCAATAGACATGTTCTTATGGATGATTCCAAGACCACCTTGACGTGCCATTGCAATCGCCATTTGTGATTCCGTCACAGTATCCATTCCTGCACTAATAATTGGAATGTTCAACTTTAAAGTGCTTGTTAACTCAACTGATAAATTGACATCACGCGGAAGCACCTCAGACTTTGCTGGAACAAGCAACACGTCGTCAAACGTCAAACCTTCTTTTGAAAATTTACTTTCCCACATTAGTAAATCCCCCTCTTTTCGGCAAAATATTATATGTAGATTATCAACTAGGAAACAGCATGTCAAGGAAGCAACAAACAGTTGCAATTTTTAGAAAATATAAAGAGAGTTGAGGAAGAAGATGAAAAGTTCAGGATGGAAGGATTTAAAACGTTTTTACTCACTAGAAACTTCCCAAAAGTTTCTATTTCAACAGTACGAGAAACGGAACATTCAGGATGCAAATCAACAAGCCTATAAAAACTGTGAACGATTTATTTACTTTTTAAAGCATGGCCATACATTTTATGACCAAGCCGCATCAGCTCCACTTGAACTAAAACCGATTTTATTATTTTATGGAATGGCACAGCTGTTAAAGGCATGTTTACTGACAGTAGATCCCGACTATCCATCTCAAACCTCTGTCTTAGCTCACGGTGTAACCTCAAGAAAAAGAAAGAAGCAACATTATCGTTTTAGTGAGGATGAAGTAAAGATTCAGCGAAACGGATTATGTATGCATGTATTAAAGCACTTATTTCATTTAAATGGTCTTGAAGATGAGCGATTTACGATGATCAATCTCCTTTCAAAAATACCTGAAATGGGTCACATTCTGGAGTTTCAAAAACAACCCTCTACTTTAGTGAAAGTAGAACAAGCAAATGGCATGTTGATTCAAGATCATATTCCCTTGCTCTATAACATGTCTGCCGAACGTTTTATTGAATATTTTGAGTTCCATACAACTTGGAAGCTTAAGCAACGAGAGGCTAAAAAACTAACATTTGATGTATTTTCAGAAGAAAACCCTGCTCTTGCTACTCACCTTCATTATGATTTAGAAATGAATCAATGGTTCATTCCATCAACACGAGATGCCTTTTTAGGGATTCCTGAGATCATCAGCCATTACTTGTTAATGTATAACCTCAGTATGATTGCCCGCTACGAAACAGAATGGTGGTACGAGCTTTTATCTCAATACATTAGTGATGATTATGTCATGATTGAACGTTATATGGAGATTGCAGAGGACAAGTTTCCGGCTTATATCATGATGCTGCTAGAAGAAAACACAAAAAAGACCAGTTCCGACTGGAACTGATCCTTTGAAAAGCTTGGCGGCGTCCTACTCTCACAGGGGGAAACCCCCAACTACCATCGGCGCTGAAGAGCTTAACTTCCGTGTTCGGTATGGGAACGGGTGTGACCTCTTCGCTATCGCCACCAAACCTGATGGAGAGAATGTTCTCTCAAAACTAGATAACAACGTTCATTTTTCACATTAGAATATAGGTTAAGTCCTCGATCTATTAGTATCTGTCAGCTCCACGTGTCACCACGCTTCCACCTCAGACCTATCAACCTGATCATCTTTCAGGGATCTTACTTCCTTGCGGAATGGGAAATCTCATCTTGAGGGGGGCTTCATGCTTAGATGCTTTCAGCACTTATCCCGTCCGCACATAGCTACCCAGCGATGCCCTTGGCAGAACAACTGGTACACCAGCGGTGCGTCCATCCCGGTCCTCTCGTACTAAGGACAGCTCCTCTCAAATTTCCTGCGCCCGCGACGGATAGGGACCGAACTGTCTCACGACGTTCTGAACCCAGCTCGCGTACCGCTTTAATGGGCGAACAGCCCAACCCTTGGGACCGACTACAGCCCCAGGATGCGATGAGCCGACATCGAGGTGCCAAACCTCCCCGTCGATGTGGACTCTTGGGGGAGATAAGCCTGTTATCCCCGGGGTAGCTTTTATCCGTTGAGCGATGGCCCTTCCATGCGGAACCACCGGATCACTAAGCCCGACTTTCGTCCCTGCTCGACTTGTAGGTCTCGCAGTCAAGCTCCCTTGTGCCTTTACACTCTGCGAATGATTTCCAACCATTCTGAGGGAACCTTTGGGCGCCTCCGTTACATTTTAGGAGGCGACCGCCCCAGTCAAACTGCCCACCTGACACTGTCTCCCTGCCCGATAAGGGCAGCGGGTTAGAAGGTCAATACAGCCAGGGTAGTATCCCACCGATGCCTCCACCGAAGCTAGCGCTCCGGTTTCCAAGGCTCCTACCTATCCTGTACAAGCTGTACCAACATTCAATATCAGGCTGCAGTAAAGCTCCACGGGGTCTTTCCGTCCTGTCGCGGGTAACCTGCATCTTCACAGGTACTATAATTTCACCGAGTCTCTCGTTGAGACAGTGCCCAGATCGTTGCGCCTTTCGTGCGGGTCGGAACTTACCCGACAAGGAATTTCGCTACCTTAGGACCGTTATAGTTACGGCCGCCGTTTACTGGGGCTTCAATTCGCACCTTCGCTTACGCTAAGCGCTCCTCTTAACCTTCCAGCACCGGGCAGGCGTCAGCCCCTATACTTCGCCTTACGGCTTCGCAGAGACCTGTGTTTTTGCTAAACAGTCGCCTGGGCCTATTCACTGCGGCTTCTCGGGGCTTTAACACCCTAAGAAGCACCCCTTCTCCCGAAGTTACGGGGTCATTTTGCCGAGTTCCTTAACGAGAGTTCTCTCGATCACCTTAGGATTCTCTCCTCGCCTACCTGTGTCGGTTTGCGGTACGGGCACCTCTCACCTCGCTAGAGGCTTTTCTTGGCAGTGTGGAATCAGGAACTTCGCTACTAAATTTCGCTCGCCATCACAGCTCAGCCTTCACGGGAAACGGATTTGCCTATTTCCCAGCCTAACTGCTTGGACGCGGATATCCAATACCGCGCTTACCCTATCCTCCTGCGTCCCCCCATTGCTCAAATGGTGAGGAGGTGGTACAGGAATATCAACCTGTTGTCCATCGCCTACGCCTTTCGGCCTCGGCTTAGGTCCCGACTAACCCTGAGCGGACGAGCCTTCCTCAGGAAACCTTAGGCATTCGGTGGACGGGATTCTCACCCGTCTTTCGCTACTCATACCGGCATTCTCACTTCTAAGCGCTCCACCAGTCCTTCCGGTCTGACTTCACTGCACTTAGAACGCTCTCCTACCACTGTTCGTAAGAACAGTCCGCAGCTTCGGTGATACGTTTAGCCCCGGTACATTTTCGGCGCAGAGTCACTCGACCAGTGAGCTATTACGCACTCTTTAAATGGTGGCTGCTTCTAAGCCAACATCCTGGTTGTCTAAGCAACTCCACATCCTTTTCCACTTAACGTATACTTTGGGACCTTAGCTGGCGGTCTGGGCTGTTTCCCTTTCGACTACGGATCTTATCACTCGCAGTCTGACTCCCAAGGATAAGTCATCGGCATTCGGAGTTTGACTGAATTCGGTAACCCGGTAGGGGCCCCTAGTCCAATCAGTGCTCTACCTCCGAGACTCTTACCTTGAGGCTAGCCCTAAAGCTATTTCGGAGAGAACCAGCTATCTCCAGGTTCGATTGGCATTTCACCCCTACCCACACCTCATCCCCGCACTTTTCAACGTGCGTGGGTTCGGGCCTCCATTCAGTGTTACCTGAACTTCACCCTGGACATGGGTAGATCACCTGGTTTCGGGTCTACGACCACGTACTCATGCGCCCTATTCAGACTCGCTTTCGCTGCGGCTCCGCATCTTCTGCTTAACCTTGCACGGGATCGTAACTCGCCGGTTCATTCTACAAAAGGCACGCCATCACCCGTTAACGGGCTCTGACTACTTGTAGGCACACGGTTTCAGGATCTATTTCACTCCCCTTCCGGGGTGCTTTTCACCTTTCCCTCACGGTACTGGTTCACTATCGGTCACTAGGGAGTATTTAGCCTTGGGAGATGGTCCTCCCGGATTCCGACGGAATTTCACGTGTTCCGCCGTACTCAGGATCCACTCTGGAGAGAACAACATTTCAGTTACAGGGCTGTTACCTTCTTTGGCGGGCCTTTCCAGACCTCTTCGCTTATATCGTTCCTTTGTAACTCCGTATAGAGTGTCCTACAACCCCAAGAGGCAAGCCTCTTGGTTTGGGCTGTTCCCGTTTCGCTCGCCGCTACTCAGGGAATCGCATTTGCTTTCTCTTCCTCCGGGTACTTAGATGTTTCAGTTCCCCGGGTATGCCTTCTCATACTCTATGTATTCAAGTATGGATACTACTCCATTACGAGCAGTGGGTTTCCCCATTCGGAAATCTCCGGATCAAAGCTTGCTTACAGCTCCCCGAAGCATATCGGTGTTCGTCCCGTCCTTCATCGGCTCCTAGTGCCAAGGCATCCACCGTGCGCCCTTTCTAACTTAACCATTTCTTACTTTAGAAAGAATCACTATGTGTGATGAACTTTGCATTGCATTCAATGTGAATGTATTACTTATTGTTATCTAGTTTTCAAAGAACACGTTGGTGGAGCCTAGCGGGATCGAACCGCTGACCTCCTGCGTGCAAGGCAGGCGCTCTCCCAGCTGAGCTAAGGCCCCGATTTAATAGAAGATGGTGGGCCTGAGTGGACTCGAACCACCGACCTCACGCTTATCAGGCGTGCGCTCTAACCAGCTGAGCTACAGGCCCATCTTTCATATCGAAGATATGATGTTGTAGGATCTTTTGCAAGTTCCTTCAAAACTAAACAAGACGAAAAACGTACGCTGCTCCATATATCCTTAGAAAGGAGGTGATCCAGCCGCACCTTCCGATACGGCTACCTTGTTACGACTTCACCCCAATCATCTGCCCCACCTTCGGCGGCTGGCTCCATAAAGGTTACCTCACCGACTTCGGGTGTTGCAAACTCTCGTGGTGTGACGGGCGGTGTGTACAAGGCCCGGGAACGTATTCACCGCGGCATGCTGATCCGCGATTACTAGCGATTCCAGCTTCACGCAGTCGAGTTGCAGACTGCGATCCGAACTGAGAACAGATTTGTGGGATTGGCTAAACCTTGCGGTCTCGCAGCCCTTTGTTCTGTCCATTGTAGCACGTGTGTAGCCCAGGTCATAAGGGGCATGATGATTTGACGTCATCCCCACCTTCCTCCGGTTTGTCACCGGCAGTCACCTTAGAGTGCCCAACTAAATGCTGGCAACTAAGATCAAGGGTTGCGCTCGTTGCGGGACTTAACCCAACATCTCACGACACGAGCTGACGACAACCATGCACCACCTGTCACTCTGTCCCCGAAGGGAAAGCCCTATCTCTAGGGTTGTCAGAGGATGTCAAGACCTGGTAAGGTTCTTCGCGTTGCTTCGAATTAAACCACATGCTCCACCGCTTGTGCGGGCCCCCGTCAATTCCTTTGAGTTTCAGTCTTGCGACCGTACTCCCCAGGCGGAGTGCTTAATGCGTTAGCTGCAGCACTAAGGGGCGGAAACCCCCTAACACTTAGCACTCATCGTTTACGGCGTGGACTACCAGGGTATCTAATCCTGTTCGCTCCCCACGCTTTCGCTCCTCAGCGTCAGTTACAGACCAGAGAGTCGCCTTCGCCACTGGTGTTCCTCCACATCTCTACGCATTTCACCGCTACACGTGGAATTCCACTCTCCTCTTCTGCACTCAAGTTTCCCAGTTTCCAATGACCCTCCCCGGTTGAGCCGGGGGCTTTCACATCAGACTTAAGAAACCGCCTGCGAGCCCTTTACGCCCAATAATTCCGGACAACGCTTGCCACCTACGTATTACCGCGGCTGCTGGCACGTAGTTAGCCGTGGCTTTCTGGTTAGGTACCGTCAAGGTGCAAGCAGTTACTCTTGCACTTGTTCTTCCCTAACAACAGAGCTTTACGATCCGAAAACCTTCATCACTCACGCGGCGTTGCTCCGTCAGACTTTCGTCCATTGCGGAAGATTCCCTACTGCTGCCTCCCGTAGGAGTCTGGGCCGTGTCTCAGTCCCAGTGTGGCCGATCACCCTCTCAGGTCGGCTACGCATCGTCGCCTTGGTGAGCCGTTACCTCACCAACTAGCTAATGCGCCGCGGGTCCATCTGTAAGTGACAGCCGAAACCGTCTTTCATCCTTGAACCATGCGGTTCAAGGAACTATCCGGTATTAGCTCCGGTTTCCCGGAGTTATCCCAGTCTTACAGGCAGGTTACCCACGTGTTACTCACCCGTCCGCCGCTAACATCCGGGAGCAAGCTCCCTTCTGTCCGCTCGACTTGCATGTATTAGGCACGCCGCCAGCGTTCGTCCTGAGCCAGGATCAAACTCTCCGAAAAAGTTCAAAACCGAAGTTTTGTTTTTCGCCAGTTTGACTGACTACCTATGATGTATCATAGGATTTTTTTATAAAAACTCGAATTAACAGGTACGTTTTGTCTTGTTTAGTTTTCAAAGAACTTGTTTGTCACTCTCTCAAAGCGACCACTTAAATATATCATATATCTCTATCAATAGTCAACATTTTTCTTGAAAAACATTTTATTTTTTTAAGAAGTTTTTGTTATGAAAGAGATAAAAAATAGAGCCTCTTTTTGCTCCTTTGAAAGATTAACACATATCTATGAAAAAAGCATTATAAACTTCAAAAAAAATCATGTTTTTTCAAAAAAAAATAAAGCCGGTGAAAAACCGGCTTTATCTTTACTCAGATTGCTCTTGATCTGACTCTACATTTTCTACGTTTTCTTCACTATTCTCTTCATCGTCTTCTGGTGATTGTTCTACTAATGCCACTGTAGCGACATGTTCATCATCACCTAGACGGATAAGGCGGACACCTTGAGTGACTCGGCCTGTTGTGGAGATATCTGAAACGGCCATACGGATGATGACACCACTACCTGTAATAATCATCAAGTCTTCTTCAGCTTCAGCGTTAGTCGCCTTCACTGCAACAAGCGGACCGTTGTTGTCAGTGATCTTGCACGTTTTCAGACCTTTACCACCACGGCTTTGGACACGATATTCTTTTTCAGGCGTTAATTTACCATAACCTTTTTCCGTTACGATCAATACGTTTGCATCTGGCTCAAGGATTTCCATTCCAACGACGATGTCATCCTCAGAAAGTGTGATCCCTTTAACTCCAGCTGCTGTACGTCCCATTTCACGAACATCTGTCTCGTCGAAACGAATGAGCATTCCTTTTTTCGTTCCGATGATAATTTGTTTTTCACCATTGGTTAAACGAACAGCCATCAATTCATCTTCATCACGTAGGCTGAGTGCAATCAAACCGTTGTTACGGATGTTTGCAAATTGAGACAATGACGTTCGTTTCGATACACCGTGTCTTGTTGTAAAGAAGAGATACGAATCTTCATCAAATTCGCTGACTGGAATAATGGCGTTTATCCACTCTCCCTTTTCTACTTCAAGAAGGTTAATAATCGGAATCCCTTTCGCTGTTCGTCCGAATTCAGGGATCTCATAGCCCTTCGCTCGATAAACCTTCCCTTTATTAGAGAAGAAGAGAATCGTATCGTGCGTAGATGTTGAGATCAGCTGTTCAACGAAATCATCTTCGTTGGTTCCCATTCCTTGTACACCTTTACCGCCTCTTTTTTGACTGCGGTATGTTGATGCAGGCAGGCGCTTAATATAACCATTATGAGTCAGTGTGATCACAATATTTTCAACAGGAATCAAATCTTCGTCTTCGATTGTTTCTATACCCGCTGTCACAATTTCTGTGCGGCGCGTATCATTGAAGCGTTCTTTGATTTCTGTTAATTCTTCTCTAATGATTTCTAGAACTTTCTCATTGTCTGCTAGAATGGCTTTCAATTCAGCAATCAATTCAACAAGCCCTTTGTATTCATCTTCTATTTTCTCTCTTTCTAAACCAGTCAAACGCTGGAGTCGCATATCGAGAATGGCCTGTGCTTGTTTTTCAGACAAGCTATAGTTTTCCATCAAACCATTTCTTGCAATTTCAGCAGTTTGAGAGCCTCTAATTAAGGCAATGACCTCATCTAAGTGATCAAGCGCAATTCTTAAGCCTTCTAAAATATGAGCTCTTGCTTCCGCTTTACGCAATTCATACGCCGTTCTTCGACGAATGATCACTTTCTGATGCTCAAGGTAATATTCAAGACATTGTTTGAGAGATAACACTTTCGGCTGTCCATCAACAAGTGCAAGCAAGTTAATACCGAAGGACGTTTGAAGTGTCGTTTGTTTATAAAGATTGTTTAATAGAACATGGACGTTTGCGTCTCTTCGTAGTTCAATGACAATTCTCATTCCATTACGGTCAGATTCATCACGAAGATCTGTAATGCCATCAATCTTTTTATCACGGACAAGATCAGCGATTTTTTCGATCAAACGAGCTTTGTTAACCTGATAAGGAATCTCGTTGATGACAATGCGCTGCTTACCACTAGATGTTTCTTCGATATTTGACTTTGCACGTAATGTAATAGAGCCTCGTCCTGTTTCATACGCTTTACGAATACCACTTCGGCCAATGATTTGTCCCGCAGTTGGGAAGTCTGGACCTGGAATGATGTCCATTAGTTCCTGTGTCGTCATTTCAGGATTTTGACTAATTGCCAATACCCCATCAATCACTTCACCTAGTTGGTGAGGCGGGATATTCGTTGCCATCCCTACAGCGATTCCAGTTGCCCCGTTCACTAATAAGTTCGGGAACCTAGCAGGCATAACGACTGGCTCTCTTTCACTGCCATCGTAGTTATCTTGATAATCAATGGTGTCCTTTGTGATATCACGCAGGATCTCCATCGAAATTTTAGAAAGACGTGCCTCGGTATAACGCATGGCTGCTGCACCGTCTCCATCGACAGAACCAAAGTTCCCGTGCCCTTCAACCAGCATATTACGATAGTTGAAATCTTGCGCCATCCGAACCATCGCTTCATATACAGCGCTATCACCGTGAGGGTGGTACTTACCGATAACTTCCCCAACGATACGAGCAGATTTCTTAAATGGTTTATCACTTGTCATACCTAGGTCATTCATCGCGTACAAAATTCTTCGATGCACGGGCTTCAATCCGTCTCGCACATCTGGTAATGCACGCGAAACAATAACACTCATTGCATAATCTAAAAAGGACGTACGCATTTCATGGCTAATATTCACTTCGCGTACATTCGGTGTATGTTGTTCACTCACTATAAGAACCTCCCTTTACGTATCACATGAAATAAATTATGTGGGAGTAAAATATGTATTTATCTTCACAAGACTATTCTCCATTATATCAATAATCTTGCCTTTATACACATTTATTTACTAGAAAATCAACGAAACGTAGAAAACCAGGACATTCGTTTCACGCCCCTGTTTCTTGAAAAACAACCTTATTCCAAACAAGAAATAAGGTTGCTCTCAAGGGGGATACCTATCTAAATATCAAGATTTTTTACGTATTGTGCATTTTCTTCGATAAAGTTACGTCTCGGCTCTACTTTATCTCCCATTAGCATTTCAAAAGTCTCATCAGCATCGATTGCATCCTCAAGTGTCACTTGAAGAAGTGTTCTCGCATCAGGATCCATTGTTGTTTCCCAAAGCTGAGTAGCATTCATCTCTCCAAGACCTTTATAACGCTGAAGTCCAGGTTTCGGTGTTTGAGGCAGCGTTTTTAACAGTTCATCTAGCTGTTTATCGTTATACACGTATTCAACACGTTTTCCTTGCTGTACTTTATATAAAGGCGGCTGTGCAATATACACATAACCGTTTTCAATGATTTCACGCATGTAGCGATAGAAGAATGTTAGGAGTAGCGTCCGTATATGCGCTCCATCAACATCAGCATCAGTCATGATCACAATTTTGTGATAACGTGCTTTCTCTAAAGTGAAGTCTTCTCCGATTCCAGTCCCTAGCGCTGTAATCATTGAACGAACCTCGTTGTTAGATAAAATTTTATCTAGTCGGGCTTTTTCAACGTTTAGGATCTTCCCTCTTAACGGTAAGATCGCTTGGAAATGTCGATCACGACCTTGCTTAGCAGATCCGCCCGCAGAATCTCCCTCTACGATATAAAGCTCAGAGATGGAAGGATCTTTAGAAGAACAGTCTGCCAGTTTCCCAGGCAAGCTAGAGACTTCCAGTGCACTTTTACGTCTTGTCAGCTCACGTGCCTTTTTGGCAGCCATTCTTGCACGAGCTGCCATCACACCTTTCTCCACAATTTTCTTTGCAGCATCAGGGTTCTCTAAGAGGAATTTCTCAAGTGCTTCGGAGAAGAGGGAGTCGGTAATGGTTCTTGCTTCTGAGTTACCGAGCTTTGTCTTCGTTTGTCCTTCAAATTGAGGGTCTGGATGTTTGATAGAGATAATGGCTGTTAAGCCTTCTCGTACATCTTCTCCGCTCAAATTCGAGTCACCATCTTTGAATACGCCATTTTTACGAGCATAATCATTGATGACACGCGTCAGACCGGTTTTAAAGCCAGCTTCGTGTGATCCACCTTCATATGTGTTGATGTTATTGGCGAAAGAATAAATATTGCTTGTATAGGAATCGTTGTATTGCAGTGCAACTTCAACGGTGATTCCGTCTTTTTCACCCTCGATGTAAACTGGTTCTTCATGAACGACTTCCTTCGAGCGATTCAAATGTTCTACATAGCTCTTAATACCGCCTTCATAGCAGTATTCGTTTCTTCGTTCTTTGCCTTCACGTAAGTCTTCAATGATGATGTTGACGCCTTTTGTTAAGAAAGCTAACTCACGTACACGGTTAGCAAGTGTGTCGTAATCAAATTCAATGGTTTCAGTGAAAATTTCTGGATCTGGCACAAAATGAGTGGTTGTCCCTGTTACATCTGTTTCACCGATGATCTCTAAATCTCCAACTGGAACACCGCGTTTGAATTGTTGATAATGAATTTTTCCATCACGGTATACAGTCACGTCTAAGGTCGTAGATAACGCATTAACAACAGATGCCCCTACACCATGCAGACCGCCAGATACTTTATAACCGCTGCCGTCAAATTTACCACCAGCGTGAAGAACCGTCATAATGACTTCTACAGCAGGACGTCCCATTTTTTCGTGAATCCCAACAGGAATTCCGCGGCCGTTATCTTTCACTGTGATGCTATTATCTTTTTCAATTTGCACTGTAATGTCTGTACAATAACCAGCTAAAGCCTCATCAATACTGTTGTCGACAATTTCCCATACAAGATGGTGAAGTCCTTTTGCACTGGTTGACCCAATGTACATTCCTGGACGTTTTCTAACCGCTTCTAGTCCTTCGAGCACCTGTATCTGATTTTCATCATAACTATTATGTTGCTGTTCCATTGCCACGTACATTCACCTACACTTTTCTTAAACGATATATTTATATGAATTGAGCTTTTAGACTTCAATTTCAATCACAAATGAAGCACGTTTTTTGAGCGTGCTTGAGGAAAGAGGAGAGTAATACACGGATTCAGTTGTGACGACGATGGATTTGGGTGTCCCTTGTGACAACGAAATGATTTGTTCTTCTTGTTTTTGAAGAAATTCCTCTACAACAGAAGATGACCTCATTTTGTAATCAACAATTGCGACAATCTCTCGTGTAGAAACAACACAATCATCACCTAAATGAATATACAAGACTCACACCTCATTTATCAGTCAATTACTTTTCCACTGGCTACTCTGAAAATTTCCGCTTCTTTCAGGGTGGCGTGATCGATGCCTTCAACACTCGTAGTGGTGACAAAGGTCTGTACACGTCCCTGAATGGTATGGAGCAAATGAGACTGTCTGTAATCATCAAGTTCAGATAAAACATCATCGAGTAGAAGAATTGGGTATTCACCGATTTCTTCATGAATCAGATCAATTTCTGCCAGCTTTAGTGAAAGAGCTGTTGTTCTTTGCTGCCCTTGAGAGCCATATGTCTGAACATCCCGACCATTCACAAAGAAAAGAAGATCATCTCTGTGAGGCCCCCATAGCGTCACCCCTCGGTCTATTTCTCTGTCTCTTAGTTTCTGAAACGATTCTTCATAGCTATTTTTTATTTTCGACAAGTCTGACGCTTCTGATACCTCTATGGCCGTCTGGTATTGGAGCGTGAGCGTTTCCAGCTCTCTTGAAATCCCAAAATGCAGCGGCTGCGCCCATTTTTCGAGCTGTTTCGTAAAAGTCAGTCGTCTTTTGACAACCTTCGCTGCCGCATCAATCAACTGCTCTGTTAAAATCTCCAGCATCGCTTGATCCATTTGCTTTCTTGTTTGCAATTGTTTCAAGTAATGATTTCGCTGAGTGAGGATTTTTTGATAGAGCGATAAATCATGCAAGTAGACAGCAGACACTTGTCCAATCTCCATGTCGAGGAATCTTCTGCGGATTTGCGGGCTACCTTTCACAAGGCTGAGATCCTCTGGTGCAAACATGATGGTGTTCAAGGCACCAACATAATGACTGAGTTTCTGTTGTTCAATGTGATTGACCTTGCCCTTTTTTCCTTTTTTTGAGATCACGAGCTGCATGGGGAGTGGACCATTTTTTTTGATGACTCTACCTTCTATTTTAGCATAGTCTTCGTCCCATCGGATAAGTTCTTTATCATTTGACGTACGATGAGACTTTGCCATCGACAATACATAGATCGCTTCCATCAGGTTCGTTTTACCTTGGGCGTTCTCACCAATCATCACATTCACCTTATTGTCGAATTGAAGCTCGGTGTGTTCATAGTTTCGGTATGAAGTTAACGCCAGACTTTGAATGTACATGTATTGTCACCCGTTTCTAATTCACAACTTGAAATGTGCCGTGACCTTCTATCTCGACAACATCACCTGGGTATAATTTGCGTCCCCGTCTATTATCTGGCTCTTGATTGATGAACACCTCATGTTCACTTAAAAACCACTTCGCCATTCCACCAGATTGAATGACTTCGGCTAATTTCAAAAACTGCCCTAATGTAATCATTTCTGTTTCAATCGTTATCAGATTAGGCATTGTATCGACCTCTTTCAATATCACTAATATCTAATTGTACTAAAAAACAAGACAAGAAGGAAAGGGGGAAAGCGAACTGGGATGAAAGAAAACAGAGGAAACGAGGAAAAAAGCTGCTGTGCGCTCACACAGCAGCCATTTTAGACCAAATTAATACGTTCTAACTGGAAGAATCAATTGCAAAATGGAATCATCATTTGGCGTGCGTAATAGGAATGGTCTCATTGCGCCAGTGAAACTGACATGAATCTCTGTTCCCTCTAATACTTTTAAAGCATCAAGCATATATTTCGGACTGAAAGAGATTTTGAGATCCTCCCCTTTAATGTCATCTGCTTGCACCGTTTCAACTACTTTACCGATTTCAGGCGAATTAGAAGAAATTTCAAGGCTTTGCGCAGGATCAGCAGAAAGCTTCACAACGTTGTTACGCCCTTCTCTTGCTAAAAGTGACGCGCGATCAATCGCTTGAAGGAATTCTTTCGTATTCACCACTACATCCGTTTTACTTTCTTGCGGAATGAGGCGAGCTGTATCTGGGTAATTACCATCCAGCAATCTTGAGAAGAACAGCACGTTCTGTGCTTTAAAGAGAACCTGTGTCTCCGTAATGACGATGCTCACAAGATCTTGTCCATCATCAAGAATTTTACTTAGCTCTGTTAAACTCTTTCCAGGAATGACCACATTGTACGAGCTTTCCTCGTTAATATCCAACTTCGCTTTTCTTAAAGCCAGGCGATGGCTATCCGTTGCTGTGCATATTAATTCACCTTTTTCAACCTTCCAGTTTACACCTGTCAAGATAGGACGTGTTTCTGAGGTGGACACTGCGAAAACCGTTTGACGGATAAGGTTTTTAAGCAAATCTGTTGGAATTTGAAAAGCATGATGCTCTTCAATTTGTGGCAGATGCGGATATTCTTCAGCATCTAAGCCGTTTAAATTAAATTCTGCTGAACCAGAGCGGATGATGGTTAGATGATTTTGTTCTACCTCAATTTCGACAGTAGACATAGGCAGTTTCTTAACGATTTCGCTAAAGAAGCGGGCTTGCAGCACAATACTTCCTGGTCGATCAATTGTAATGACTTCTAAATCTCCATCTCTTTGAGGAATAAAAGATTCGATTGAGATATCAGAATCGCTCCCTGTGAGAGAAACCCCTTCGTCAGATGCAACAATTTTAATCCCTGTCAAAATAGGAATCGTTGTTCTAGAGGATACGGCCTTTAATACATCTTGGACACTTTCAACAAGACGATCTTTTTGAATCGTGAATTTCATAGTGGTCCTCCTAATTTTTCTTAATGACATGTATATATATTTATTTAATAAAAATCGTAGAAGTACTAGTAGGGCTTGTGAATATGTGGATAAGTCAGTAGAAAGAAAGGAAAGACAGCCTATCCACATGTGGACAGACTGTGTATGACTATGCTCTAGTTATTCACATTTTCCCGTACTTATCTTATCAGCTTGATTATTTTAGTTGTTCTTTGATCTCTTTGACATGCTGCTGAAGCTGTTCATCTTCAACGATTAATTTTGAAATTTTCTCATGAGCATGAATGACGGTCGTATGATCTCGTCCACCAAATTCTTCTCCGATTTTAGGTAGAGAGGAATCTGTCATTTCTCTAGAGAGATACATCGCAATTTGTCTTGGATAAGCAACTGATTTCGTACGTTTCTTCGCTTTGAAATCTTCTAATCGAATATTAAATTGCTGCCCTACAATTCTTTGAATATCTTTAATTGTAATCACCTTAGGTTTTGATGAAGGAATGATGTCCTTTAGGGCTTCAGCTGCTAGATCAGCATTGATGTCTTTATTAATTAAAGAAGAGTAAGCAACGACACGAATCAAAGCACCTTCCAGTTCCCGAATGTTGCTGTCGATTTGATTGGCAATATAAAGCATGACTTCATTCGGAATGTCTAAACCTTCTGCTTTTGCTTTTTTACGTAAGATCGCAATACGCGTTTCTAGATCTGGCGGGGTAATGTCTGTAATTAAGCCCCATTCGAATCGAGAGCGTAATCTGTCTTCAAGTGTCGGAATTTCCTTTGGCGGCCGGTCACTAGAAATGACGATTTGCTTACTTTCTTCGTGAAGTGTGTTGAATGTATGGAAAAACTCTTCTTGTGTTTGTTCTTTTCCTGCTAAAAATTGAATATCATCTATCAAAAGCACATCTACATTCCGATAGCGATTACGGAAATCGACTGCTTTGTTGTCCCGGATTGAGTTGATAAATTCATTAGTAAATTTTTCAGATGATAGATAGACCACTTTGGCTGATGGATTATGGTCGATGACGTAATGACCGATCGCATGCATTAAGTGAGTCTTTCCTAAACCAACGCCCCCATAAATAAAAAGCGGGTTATATGCTTTTGCTGGTGCTTCTGCGACTGCAAGTGAAGCGGCATGAGCAAAACGGTTGCCTGAACCAATAACAAAAGTATCAAATGTATATTTTGGATTCAGCATATTTTGTGGAATTTCAACGGGTTCTTCTTTCGACATTTTTTTGATTGGAGATTTTGGCATGGCTTCCTCTTCGTCCTGATTTTGAGGAATGATAAATTTGATGCTGAGCTCTTCGCCTGTCAGTTCATAGATGGTATCTGCAATTAAGTGAAGGTATCTTGACTCGAGCCAGTCTCTTGCAAATTCATTAGGTGCAGTAATAGTCAGCGTATCTCCTTGAAGAGAATGGGCTTTAGTGGACTTCATCCATGTTTCAAAACTAGGTTTGCTCAATTTTGTCTCTATTTTTTGAAGTGCTTTATTCCACAGATCTAAAATATTTTCCAT